>OZ244207.1:4800000-8264643 GCA_965216875.1 Rubripirellula sp. | reverse complement strand
GTGTTGGGAATCAGAGGATCTTGGAATCCACCTTCTGATTGTCGTCCACCAGGCCCGAGAGTTATTGTACGCCCCAAGCACGTTTTTGTACGTTTTGCCGACGCGCCCCTGGGAATGACAGCGGCGAAGAAACAGAAAAACCACGGCATTCATCGGGAATTCGCGCATTTCACGCTGGTACTTTTCGACGCCTCCGATGCGACACTCCGCCGCCAGCAACGAGCCGAAATCGGTCATTCGGCGATGCCCGACTGCTCAACAGCCGACCATCCGGCTCCGCGGGAGCGTCGCCCTCCCAACGCATCGATTCACACTTGCGCTGCGAGGACGTCTTCGATGCTGACGTTCCACTGCGGGAAAGGATCGTCCAGCTCTTTCCAAGCCTCGATTCCCAACGCCATTTCTTCGTCCGTCAGCAAGCAGTCTTGCAGCGAGTCGTAGAGTTCGATCTCGTCCATTCCGATCCCGATGAAAACCAGCTCCTGACGACAATCACCCACCTCATCGTTCCATCGCCGCTCGATTTCGGCTCGAAAGGCATCGACTTCGGGCCAGTGCATTTTCGGAATGGCCGCCCACCAGAATCCGCCAAAGTCGAGCCGGGCGACGCGTCCGGCTTGAGACCAAACACCGATTTTGTCGAGGCGGCTTGCCAGCCAAAAGAACCCCTTGCTCCGCAACACGCCGTTCCAATCCTGACTCAGCCGATCGTAGAATCGTTGCGGGTGGAACGGGCGTCTCGCTCGATACACGAAACTGTTGACACCGTACTCTTCAACTTCACTTGCCCCATCGCCGCGAAGTGTCAACTGCCATCCCTTGCTTTGCTTCGCGATCTCAAAATCGAATCGCCCCGTGCCCATGACCTTCGCGGGATCAACCTGACCAAAGGACGATCGCAGCTTGAGCGCGTGAGGGTTGAGTTGTTCGATGAACGCTTCGATCGCCCCCAAGTCCTCGTCGTCGACCAGATCGGTTTTGTTGAGAACAATCACATTTGCGAATTCAACTTGCTCGGTCAACAAGTCGGCAACCGTTCGCGGGTCGTCTTCGCCTGCCGCCTGACCAACGCTGTGAAGGTCCTTTCCAACACGCAGGTCCTCAAGGAAATTTGCTGCATCCACGACCGTAATCATCGTGTCAAGTTCCGCGATTTCCGAAAGCGAAATGTCATCGCCAATGGCAAACGTAAAGGTGTCGGCAACCGGCGCCGGTTCCGAGATACCGGTCGATTCGATGAGCAAGTAATCGAAACGGCCTTCCCTGGCCAAATTCGCCACCTCCAGTAGCAGGTCTTCGCGTAGCGTGCAGCAAATGCAGCCGTTGGTCATCTCGACAAGTTTCTCGTCGGTTCGACTAAGCGCGGCATCGCCGCCCGCGACGAGCTGGGCATCAATGTTCACTTCACTCATGTCGTTCACAATCACAGCGACACGAAGCCCCTGGCGATTGCTGAGTACATGGTTGAGCAAGGTCGTTTTGCCTGCGCCGAGGAATCCCGAAAGCACAGAGACGGGCAGTTTCTTCATCATTGCTTCTAAGAAAGGGTGTACTGATCAAGTGTTTGTTTGAGCGGCTGGCCTTGTTGCTCCCACCCCTGGCGACCGAGGAAACGCCAAGCGGCTGCGTTCTTCTCTGCTCGCACGAACGGCCGCAGCCAAGATTCAACGCAATGACGGCGATAAACAACGCCAAGGTTGGCCCGCACCCAGGACTCGTAGTCAGCAATCCAGTTCAAAGCCATCTTCCAAAGCTTCCGAGCCCGCTGCCATTGCGACTGACCGCGTGGCCGAGCAAAAACGGGAAGCTCGTCAGGGAAATGAATCGCGAGTGAGAGCGATTCGATCGGAGCCCACCCGGGACGAAAGTCGAATCGATCAAGATAGAGGCCGCCCAGCTGGCGACTTCCAAAGAACATGCCGAATCCCCAAAGACCGACATGAAGCTCGCCCTCGTCCAAGCGATAGCAGGTGGCACGGTCCACGGTCGCTCGATCACGATGCCGCTGAAACCCAAACTCCATCAGCAGGTTGCCCTCGGAGCATTCCACGTCCCTGCCCCAGCACCACACCTGCTGCTCCATCAGCCTCCGGCCGAACCGGAGAATGGGTTGCGGCATGCACCAACCTTGGCCCGCGCGTGACCCGCGCTGGGGGACCGAAGCATGATTGGAGCCAGAAGGGCTCGGACGTGATCGTGCGGTTTGAGGCAATTCTCTGCCCTCCGGGGTGTTCCGACGACTCGAAAGCCGCACCGTTGGCAAGCAGGCAAGCTAACAAATGCAATGGAATTGCAAAAGCAGTCGTTTCGCATTAGACTTCACTTTTGCGAAGATTCCGCAGCCGAGGAACACTCGAGCAACAGGCTCATCACCGGAGCCGAGCTCACAGGTTTTTCCGGCCTGAAGAAATCGAAATTGAAACCCAAACCCTCCATTTCCATTTGCGACGTCCCAATGCGCTGGTTCATTCAACTCACACTTGCTGCCCCTCTCGCCCTTCTCTTGATCGCCCCTCTTTTGATCGCCACGACCGGCTGTAACGATGCTGGTAGCGATCCGGTTGCCCAATCGGAAACCTCTGAAGGCGAACATGGGCATGACCACGACGGGCACGACCACGACGGGCACGGGCATGACCACGACGAACACGGGCATGACCACGATGGCGAGGAGCACCACGAACACGCCCACGATGACGACCACAAGCACGCCAAGACGTACGACGAGGCGGTCGGAGAGCTTAGCGCGATGCATAAAACAATCGCCGACGCCTTCGCTGACGACAAACCGGATGACGCTCACGGCCCTCTCCACGATGTCGGTCACCTGCTCGACAACACCGAAACACTGGTGAAGGAATCGGACATGGATGACGCCACCAAAAAGAAGCTCTATTCTGCGATCGAGCAGCTGTTCGAAGCTTATGGAGCCGTCGATGACAAGATGCATGATGCGGACGAGGGCAAAGACTACGCGGACGTTGCCGAACAAATCGAAACCGCAATGTCCACGCTGACGGCACAGTCCCAACCTTCAAAGGAATAGCGTCTCATGTCGAACAAGAAGCTGGCCTGGTTGCTCGCGATGCTTGGGGTCGTCGCCATCGGCTGTAGCGCCGAGCAGTCAGGGATCGATTCGGACAGCCCGCACGCCGCGGGAGCCAAGTACGTCTTGGCAACCGAGCCTGCTGACCCGCAGACACCGACCGACGTCAAAGAGTCGATCACCGAGCCAACCCTGATCGCTGTCGCCGGACGCATTGACGCTGGGGACAACGAACCGTTTCAAGGTGGCACGGCGTCTTTCATCATTTCGCAGCTGCCGGATGACGCGCACGCCAAAGACGATCCCGACCACGCGGACAATTGCCCGTTCTGCAAACGCAAATTAAAGAACGCTCCCAAAGCGATCGTTCGCATCTTGGATGATGGTGGAAACGTCATGGCGGTCGACGCACGGGAGTTGCTTGGTGTTTCCAAGGGTGACGTGGTGGTCGTTCGAGGACTGGCCACCTACTTGGAGCCAGTCAATACCATCCAGATCGACGCCGAGGGGATTTTCGTCCGCTGAACCGCAACGTTTCAGCGACCACTTGTTATCGCGGCGTGGCATTGGATCATGCCCAGAGAGAAATATGGGCATACCTACCGGGACAATCTCTACCATTCGCGAAGACATTCGCACGACAGGTCTACGGGCAACTCCAGCGCGCGTCGCGACCTTGAAGCTGCTTCGTGAAGCGACATCGCCGCTGACTCATGCCGATGTGGCGGACCAACTCGATCGCAACGGCATCGATAGAGCGACGGCGTTTCGCAACTTGAACGATCTAACTGATGCCGGATTGCTTCGGCGTACCGAGCTGGGTGATCACGTCTATCGTTTCGAAGAGATTCGTCCCGACGAAAAAGAGAACGGGGCCCACCCTCATTTTCTCTGCACCATCTGTGGCGCCGTCTCGTGCCTAACCAATGTCGAGCTGACACCAGAGAGCCTTCGCGAGTGCATGAAAGTTGGTGACGCCTTTGAGATCTTGTTGCGAGGACGCTGCAACGATTGCAAGTAGATGCCGGGAAACGACGGCCCACCGAAAACACAACAGGCCGTATCCCGCATCATTCGACGCCCATTTCCTCCAACAAGTGGCCGGCGCCAAAGACGTTGCCGGTGATCCACAACGCGTAACGAATATCGACTCCAATCGACCGGCTGTACGATTCGTTCCAGGCAAAGTCGTTGATGGTGGCCTCGAAGGCACGATCAAAATTGACGCCAACGAGTCGACCCTGCCCATTCAAAATCGGGCTGCCTGAATTTCCGCCGGTGGTGTCGGTGTCGTACAGGATCGCCGTCGGCACATCCTTGAGTTTGGGATGCATGAACTGCCCGAAGTCCCGCTGCTGATGTTTGTCGATGATCGCTTGAGGCAACACAAAGGGCTCGACACCAGTCGCTTTGGCAACCGCGCCGCCCAAGGTGGTGATGGGCGATTTGTAGACCGCGTCCTCAGGCGAATAGCCCTTGATATGGCCGTAGGTCAATCGCAACGTCGCATTCGCATCGGGCACAAAACGCTGCTTCAAATAGTCTTGCTTGACCGTGACGAGGTTGCCGTAAAGTTGATCGAGCTTGCCCTCGCGTGCCTTCGATTCCTCGCGCAGTTCCATGTACTTCGGGTAGAGCCCAATGATGATCGCGAGCGCTGGATCCTTCATCGCCTCGAGCTGCTCAGGACTCTTCTCGAAACAGGCCTGAATGAACTCGGGGTTGCCAAGCGATGAGCGGGCATAGAGATCATCAAGCGGTTCCTCTGTCGGTAAGCGTTCGACGATGTCACTTACCTTGTCACCTGCGGATCGAACGCGCGTCAGCATCCCCGCCAGGATGTGGCGATCGGTCGGAGCGTGGTAATCCTTGACCGCAAGCATGAGCCGACGTCGCGTCAGTTCAATGTTCCGATCCATGTAGGGTGTTTCTCGTTGCAGATCCGCTTTCTGGCGTTCGACGGCGCAGTCGTACACCGTGAAAGCGAAATACATCAACCGGCTCGCGGAACGGAGATTCTGGAGATCCAATTCGTGTCGATTGGATTCCATCTCTGCATAAACATCGGCGATCTCACTCAGCAACGTGCCATATTTTTCTCGTCGCTTGTTGTCCGAATCGATGAAGGCCTGCAGTTTCGATTCGCCGTCCGCTCGCGCGGCCACGATCTTCTTTCGCACCAATCCCTTGAGTTGACCTCGTGATCGTTTCTCGACGTTTGCCAGTCCCTTCATGCGCGACGAATGCTTCAGTGCAATGGCTCGATCTTCTATACCGGCTTGACGCATCTGCTCGATCTGCCATTGGTAAAGATCCACGACGTAAGGCAAGCGAACCTTTTGCTCGTACTCAAGAAAACTCGCAGTTCGGTGCCTCGACGTGCGTCCGGGGTAGCCGATCAACATCACATAGTCACCTTCGTCGACGCCTTTGGGTTCGACCTGGATGAATCGCTTTGGGCGATAGGGCACGTTTTCTTTGGCGTATTCAGCGGTGGAACCATCCGGTGCCACGTAAGCTCGCATGAAGGAAAAGTCGCCGGTGTGACGCGGCCACTCCCAGTTGTCGATTTCTCCCCCAAAGTTTCCGACCGAAGCGGGTGGTGCAAAGACCAGTCGCACGTCTTTGATGTAGGTGTAAAGAAAAAGCACGTACGTCTTGCCCGCAAACATTTCGGCAACCTCGGCGCGCTGCCCAACGTTTTTTTGCTCGGCCGCTTTCTCCAACTCTTTTTGGCGTTGCTCAATTGCTTTGGTCCGCTCGGTGTAGGTCATTTCGTCGGTGATTGCCGACAGGACTTGATCGGAAACATCTTCAAACGACTCAGTGATCCGAACCGTGTATCCCTGGGCCGGCAGTTCTTCACTCAGATTCTGTGCTTGAAAACCGTCGCGCAAGTAGTCGTTGCTTGTGGAACTCGAACTTTGAATCGCGCGATAAGCACAGTGGTGGTTGGTAATGATCAAGCCTTGGCCCGATACAAACGAACCGGTGCATCCGTTGACCTTGCAGATGCCATCGACCAGACAGGTTTGATCAGCGCTGAAGACTTCCTCGGCACTCAGCTTGAGGCCCTTGTCGGCTAATCCCAATCCACTCAATTCGCTGATCGGATACATCCCCTCTTCGGCCCGGGCCAAACCGCCAACGACGACAAGCAGGAAGAGGGTGGCGATGGAATACTTCATTGGACTCTCAGGATGCATGTTTTGGA
Organism: Rubripirellula sp.; assembly: GCA_965216875.1. Taxonomy (GTDB): domain Bacteria; phylum Planctomycetota; class Planctomycetia; order Pirellulales; family Pirellulaceae; genus CBDCUW01. The sequence goes on along the minus strand of OZ244207.1, from coordinate 8,258,383 downwards.
TCAGAGGATGAGCGTGCCAATTTAATGGGTTTCGCCGGCGGGATGGAGCGTCAGTCGTAGCTACCTTCGCCAGAAGGTGGATGCTTTGGCTGACCGCTGCCCACCACCCCACGCTCTGGCGAGCGTAGCTGCGGTAAGGGTAAGGGCCAGCCGCTTGCGTGGTCCCCGGCACACTGTTTGACATTCGTAGCTACCTTCGCCAGAAGGTGGATGCTTCGGCTGACCGCTGCCCACCACCCCACGCTCTGGCGAGCGTAGCTACGGTGAAGGATAAAGGCCAGCCGCTTGTGTGGTTCCCGGCACACTGTTTGACATTCGTAGCTACCTTCGCCAGAAGGTGGATGCTTTGGCTGGCCGCTGCCCACCACGCCACGCTCTGGCGAGCGTAGCTACGGTGAAGGATAAAGGCCAGTCGCATGCGCGATTCACTTTGCATCAGTCGATTCCGAGCTTGCCAGCTCGGCCGGCGGCCCATTGTTTGAGGCCCTGCAACCGTTGACGCCCCTCTTGGCGATAGGTTTCATCAAGTGTTTTCGCGTGCTCGGTCGCTGCCGACCGGTAGCGCTGGGCCGCGTCGCCGGTCGCGTCGCACCACGACAGCTGCATCAGGGTTTTGGAGATTTGCGTTGCGATTCGTTGGTGCCCCGCAATCGTCGGGTGAACGTGATCCAAAAACATCTCGCGGTCGACGAGACCATCGGGGATCGCCAACTGATTCCGATTGCGACGATCGAATTCTCCGCGCACGTCGACGACGGGAACGTCGAATTCGCTCGAGGTGTCGACGACGGCATTGACGATGGTTGTGGTGGCGCGAAGCGGACAAACATCATGATCACGTGCTGCGATCAAATGCTTGAGCGCTTTTTCGTTTTGGCCAAGTTCATAGGCCAATCGACCAGCAAGGTAGTGCGCGCCCGCATGTTGCGAATCGAGTTGCAGGCATGCCTCGGCCGCCATCAATCGGGCAGCGGAATCAACCTCGGAATCAATGGCCCTCTTCCATTCGCGTTCAAAACGTTGTGACTCATCCGACGCAATCGACGTCGCCAGGACCGACTTGAAGGGAGGCGTCTCCATTAAATCGCTCACCGGTACGCAGACCACCAGCGGAACCTTTGCCTCTTTGCAACGAAGGATCATCGAGCGAAACGTTTTGGCAAAGTGGTCTTCAACGTCCTTTTTCCATGAAGCATCGCGCTGGTACCGCTCGAGTCCGCCTTCGTGATCAAGCATCGCATCCACTTCCTCGGCCATGACCGTGCCCTGCTGCGGACCAGCCCCAGAACGGCTTTCTTTCCGGGCCGAACGATCACTGCCCAATCGCCTGAGCCATCGAACGAGGTGCAAATGGTCACCAAGTCGCGTCGCCGCCTTGCGCGTCGTGCTCATGTTTTTCACGTCGGCGTAGGTGCGGTCTTCCAAGAATTCGTTGTGTCCGGTGTAGATCACGATCGCATCCGGCTCGTACTGGAGCACTTCATCGAGAATCTTTGCGACCCGGTAACTGGCATAGGAAACACCGCCACAATTGACAACTTCATAGTCGAGCGCGGGACAGGAAGCCTCGAGCCTCAACTTGAGCCACGCGGAAAAGGACGACTCGGTGGAGTAGGGGCGTCCTTGCACCGTCGAACCGCCAAGGACAAAGATCCGCTTGCCGTTGGCGGGCTTGCGCGCGGAAAAAGAAGCCGGCTGGAAATAGTTGAAACGTTCTTCGGGGATCTGCCAGCGTTCGCCCGTTTCATCGAGAACAAAAAGAGGTCGCAACTGGTGCAGGTCCACGAGCGGCGAATCATCAACCGCCTCGACCGTCGGCAGCGTCGCAAATTGACGCAGACAAAGTTCGATCACGACAAGCGGAGCAAGACTCAGGCCAATCGCCAGCAGACGCATCGACCAGCGTCGCGTTGGCGAAGCGTTTCGTGTAGCATCGACGGCATTGTCGCCAGCAAACTCGTTTTGCATGGTGCAAGGTAACCCAGCGAACTCAGAAGCTCGAATTGAACCAGCATATTTACTTGACCGGCTACCGAGGGACGGGAAAAACGTCTGTGGCAAGTTTTGTTGCCAGATCGCTCGAGTGCGATTTCGTCGATTTGGATGACTTGGTTGAACACGAGGCTGGGATTTCGATTGACCAGATCTTTCGCGATGGCGGCGAAGAAGCGTTTCGAAAGCTCGAAACCCAGGTGCTTCAAGCAACCACGGCACCGCCCGGTCAAGTCGTCTCTCTCGGCGGTGGTGCCATCCTAAGAGAGGAAAACCGCAAATGGATCAAGCAACACGGTACCTGCGTTTGGCTTGACGCCGATCCTGCCACCGTTGCCAAGCGCCTGCTCGCGGACGCTTCGACCGCGTCGCGACGGCCCGCACTGACCGACCTTGATTTCGAGTCCGAGATTGAAAGCCTGATGAGCCAGCGCCGTCCGTTTTACGATGAGGTCGCCGACCTGCGGATCGACACCGCAACCCTTGGTATCGAGGAAGTGGCCAAGAGGATCGTCGCGTTTGCTAGCAATCGCGAGTGATGAACGGAAGATGAAATCGGGTTAATGAAATCAATCGGGATTTTCGGCACCGCGGTATCTCGGTAAGCTGTGGCGATCCTGGTAAACGAGTGGTTTTTCAGCGAGTTGTAAAAGAAAGGAATCCAAGGTGTTTGTTGCCGCTTCGACGGAATGTTTTCCCGGCACTGAACTGCGTGAGGCGATCGAGATCCTGCAGGACCTCGATTTTCGCGCGGTGGAAATTGCGATGCACGAGTCGGCACCGCACGTCAAACCAAGTGACTTGTTGGCCGATCCAGATCGCGGCATCCAGCTCTTGCGACACACGCATCGTCTCGATATCTCGGGATACAGCGTCGAGCTTGGTTCGACTGGCGACCAATACTACGAGGACTTCAAAGGGATTTGTCGCATCGCCAAAGCGACCAAAGTGGTCAACTTGACGGTGCCTTCGGCCGAACAGGGCACCCCTTTTAATGAAGAAGTTGAACGGCTCCAGCAGCTAGTGAGCATCGCCGAGTCGGAAGGGATTCGCGTCGCCGTTCGCAGCCAACTGGGTTGCTTGAGCGAGGACCCTGACACCTTGATGGTCCTTTGCAACAACGTCGACGGCCTGGGCATCACGCTCGACCCGAGCGTTTACATCACCGGTCAAGCCAATGGCAAAAGCCTCGACAAGATCCTAAAGTTTGTTTGCAACTGTCATTTGCGCGATTCACGTCCCGACGCGTTTCAAGTCAGCGTTGGCCAAGGTGAAGTCGACTACGGCAAACTTGTGACTCAGCTCGAGCGGGACAAATACGACCGCGCATTGACGGTGCACATGACGCCGATGGAAGGGCTCGACCACCGTGTCGAACTGCGCAAGCTGCGACGGCTGCTTGAAACCTTGTTCTAGCATGCCGCTCTACAACCAGGGTCGATCCCACGGAGCCTAACTGCCACGCGGTTGTGGCAGCGTGACGAAGCCTGGAAGTGTGGAGGTGATCGAGCGTGAATCACGATGACGTTCATTGATCGGTTGGCGGACCGAATGCCTCGCCAGCGCCCGCAGGTGCACGCGGCACGGTCTTGCCGTCTATCGCCCGCGCTTTCTTATGGCCGGCACCGAGGCCCGGAAAGGTCCGATGCGAGGCATGCCGCCGTTGTGATCGCCATGTTCCGCGACCCAGACGGTGAATGGGTGATTCCTCTGACGCTACGGCCATTTGTGCTGCAGCATCATGGCGGGCAAATCTCATTGCCGGGCGGGCGCATTGAATCGGGCGAGTCGCCGATGCAGGCAGCGCTCCGAGAATTTCACGAAGAGCTTGGCGTTGTGGCAAATGTCCAACGTGAACTTGGCGAGCTTTCGAAGCAGTACGTTTACGCCAGCAACAACGTGGTTTATTCGTTTGTGGTCGAGATCGAGGCACCGGCCCAACCGTGGCATCCCGACCCGACCGAGGTTGCCGAGGTGGTGATGTTGCCACTGGAAACGTTGTGCGATCCGCGCCATCGACACGTCATGACACAACGCAAGGCGTTGCGGAAAGACGAACAGCTTGTTGACGAAATTGCCTTTTCAGCCAGTGCGATTCAATGTGGGTCGCATCGAATCTGGGGAGCCACGGCGATGATCCTGGATGAACTTGCCGAAATCGCCGCGCCGGCGCTCGCCGAAACGGCGTAAGCAGCCGGGCTGAGAATTCCCGTGAGCCGCACGCGATTGCGTCAGGCCTTGCGCTCTTTCACGCCGTGGCCAGCCGGCCATCGGCTCACCTGTGAGCCGCGATCGCGTAAGCGGCCGGGCTCTTGGCGCGACGCGTACCGCGGACGCCCGTCATGCGGAGCATAACCTACGAAGAGGACGCGGAGCGTCCGGAGGAGTGCGTTACCACGCGGAGCGGGGTAACGAGGGTGGGAGTCGGGGGTGACAGATTCCACCGTCAACGGCGGGGCATTTTAGGCGTGGGGTACTGGAAACGGCACGATCGCGTTACCCTTGTGGCCTGCAAATTGACACGGCGGGAGTCGGTTCTACAATTCCGACGCAGTGTCAGCACGGGGGCAATGTCCTGTCAGACGCGGGGCAGCCCAGCGTCAGTGCAGGGGAGGTTCACCGCAACAGCCCCATTTGATGCCCAAAAACAACCCAACCTTTGCATAGTAAGGACCTTCGAAATGGCTTCTGATGCCGTAAAAGAGTTTAACGACGAGAACTTTGACAGCGATGTACTGCAAGCCGACGGCGCTGTCTTGGTTGACTTCTGGGCACCTTGGTGCGGACCTTGCCGCCAGATCGCTCCCATGATTGATGAGCTGGCAAGTGAAAACCCCAACGCAACCATTGGCAAAGTCAACATCGACGACAACCCAGGCGTTGCCCAACGCTTTGGCATCAACAGCATCCCAACCCTGTTGGTGTTCAAAGGTGGCGAAGTGACCGAGAGCTTTGTTGGTGTTCGCCCGAAATCGGCCCTTCAAGAAGCCCTCGATTCGGCTGGCTGATTCGCAATCACTGCGTGAAACCAATCCGTCGCGACGCCGCACCAACGCGGCGTACCGCGATGACTCTCGCAGACCATCTCGAGGCAAAGGCAGCTACGATTCACCCGGCTGCCTTTCCAAGACACGGGGCGTCCTTTGAACGATGCGGGGCGTCCTTTGAACGATGCGGGGCGTCCTTTGAACGATGCGGGGCGTCCTTTGAACCAAGTCCGGTGAACGGACCCTACTCTGCGTCGGGGTCCGGATCGGTTTCGGGCTGCTCGGGATAGGGCAGCGGTTCTTCATGAAGCTCGGCCAACGCATTGGACGCAGCCCGCTGTTCGGCATCTTTCTTGTTACTGCCCCAAGCCGGCGCAAAGTGACGGTCGCCAATGACCGCCGCGATCAAAAAGGACTTTCGATGGTCCGGCCCTTGCTCGCGAACGAGTCGGTAGATCGGCGTATTTGCCAGTTCACGTTGGGCATATTGTTGCAGCGACGACTTGTAGTTGCCCGCCCCCTGACTCTCGACCGCCAACCGAACTTCGGCGGCGAGCCAGCGTTTGATGCGGTCGGTCACCAACTCCGAGCCACTGTCGAGGTACATCGCCGCGACAACGGACTCAAACACATCGCTGACAAGCGACCTTGGGAAGCTGCGATTGCGAGTCACTCCGCGACCGACGATCAGACAGGCATCCAGCCCAAGTTGGCAGGCAACCTTGCCGCATGAGCGACGGCTAACAACCGACGACTTGATCTTGGTCAAATCACCTTCGTTGTACTCGGGATACTCTTCGTAGAGCCATTTGCAGACGACGAGGCCGAGCACGGCGTCGCCAAGGAACTCGAGACGTTCGTTACTCGCCAAGCGGTGCGAAGCGCCCGAGGCATGGGTCAAAGCAGCAAGCAACAGAGCATCGTCTTTGAATTCGTAGTCGATGATCTGCTGGCAGCGAATCAGCTTGGCGGCTTGATCACCGGCGTCAACATCGTCGACAAGTCGGATTTCGGTTGCGTCTGCGTGGCCTGGAGGAGGCAACTCGGAAGAGTTCACGGTGTGGTTGGTGGGTAATGGTTCGACAAGTCACCAACCCATCACACGACAGACCTGCGGCGCATAATAGCGTCCCCCAGGTTGTTTGGTGTGGTAAGAGTCGCGGTGACAAATCTTGATCAGATACCTGTCACACGCCGGCGATCGGGCACATGGGTTACTCTTCGGTGAAGCAACTCCCGACCGCCGGTGTGCGACGACCGTTCTAGCGTAACGTTTGGTCGCACCATTGGCCAGCAATGCTTGTCGAGTTTTCGAGGGGCATCACCTATTTGCGGCGATCCGCGGCCCCCGATTCGATGATTTTGTCGGCGTCATCGATCACCAAGAAGTGCCCGTGGTCGGCCGTCACGATGACAGCGGTGTATCCCCACGCGTTGTTTTCGTCGATCCAATCCATCACCACGCGAAACGCTTCGTCGCCGCTGAGCACAGCTCCAATGCTGTTGTCGATGTTGTTGGCATGGTTTGCCCAATCAACATCTCCTGCCTCGACCATCAACCAAAAGCCCTCGATCGACTGCTCGAGCACCAACAATGCCGCCTGGGTCATTTCGGCAAGTGTTGGATTCTCGATCACGTCGGCTTCGGTATAGCCCTCTTGCCCAGCACCATCCTCTGCGGGCAGGTAATCGCCGTTCGCGGTTCGATAGGGAAGATGACCTCCGTCAGCGCCAAAGAACCCGAGTAGTCGGTAGTCTTCATCGGCTGCCTTCTGGGCTGCAGCAAGCAAACGCTCTTTTCCCGACCGACCTGACTTTCGTTGCACAACGACATAGTCGCCGCCCGTGTTCGCGTCGACTCGAGCAATGTCGTTCTTATGCAGGTACTTGTTGCCAGGCTGGAAGTTGTTGCCTTGTAGTTCATCCTTGTCGGCATGTTCGCCCCAGCCACCTCCAATCAAAACATCGACACCCGCAAGTGGGTTGCTGCGATGCGATGACGAAGGCAAGCCCAGCATGTCACGTGAAATGTCTTGATAGTCTTTTCGCAAGACATTGTTTGCGTAACCTGACGCGGTGGTGGCGTGACTGACTGGAACACTGGTGACGATGCCAACCCGAAACTCCTGTTCGTCTTGCAATTGACGCGCAATCGGAATGACGTGGCGGCCATCAAGCGAGACGTTGATTGCGCCGCGGTAAGTCTTGATACCGGTGGTCAAACTTGTCCCCGACGCAGCCGAGTCGGTTACGGTGTGCGGTCGCTCGCGGTCTTCGCCGATCAAATACTTGTGGTCCACACGTTCATGCCATGGAGCCTCGCCACCACGGAGGAAGTCGTAGCCTCCTGTCAAAGCCGGCGGATCAAGCACCATCTGTGCATCAACGTCTAACTTCGGTGTGTCCGATCGCGGACTCGTCACGACTAAACCGAAATCAGTGTAGGTGCGCCGTTCGTCAAGAAAGGAAAGGCCGGTGCCACGACCGCTCTGGTAGTTCTTGCCTTTGTTGTAGAGCGCTGCAGCCCGAGTGGTCTGCCAATCCATGCCGTCAAAGACCATCAAGATGATGTTGCTATAACCAGCCTCCACCGCGGCCATCTGCAAGCGGTAGATATCGGTTTGGTCGTAGTAGACCGCTGTCGGATTGACCGTTCCCTCGGGAACGTGCCCGTACAGCTTTTGCAGACGCTTTGGGTCGCTGTAAACACTGCCTTCGTCGCGCAGTGAATCGAGATTGATTCCGAACGTGTACATCGGAACCAATCGGTTGCTATGGTCGGTCCACGAGCTGTATTTCTTCTTGCTCGTTCCCCAGTGCACACCAGACGACTTACCGCTCTGATGCCCCAAGCTTTGCATGGCACGAATCGGATCGTGAACCGGGTCCGCTGCTCGCAGAGCAACCGATGAACCGAGCAACAGCGTCAAGATAAGACAAGCAATTCGAACGAGCATGAACCGTCCTGCGACGAGGGCAATTGGGGCAGCCGAGAGGCAAATCTCTTCTTTGGAGAATTGCCCAATCTCTTGGAGCGTCCGGCCCAAGTCAATCGGTGTTCCCGCTACGGTCGTTCACCTGACCGATCGATACGAGGAACTCCTGCCTCTGTGCTCCTTTCCCCACCCCTGTACGCAGATAAAGGCGGTCATCCACTGCAACGGGAGTCGCAAATACCGAATCCCCCGAGGGGTTTTCCGCAATCAAGTCGAACCGATCGGGCGAGGCGGCAACCACAAACACCGTTCCCGATTCACTAGCAATGTAAAGCCGCTTACCGACCAGCAGCGGCGACGCGCTGACGCGACCACCGAAAAGACGCTTGCTCCACATTTCCACACCATCGTGACCTCGCCAGCAGTAGGCGACACCGTTATCGGCAATCGCATAGACGAAGCCGTCGAAGGCCAGCAACGATTGCTCGTAGCACATCACCCGCTTTTCCCAAAGGAGTTGCTCCGAGCCATCGGCCGCGACGCACCATGTACCAGCAACCGGATTACCGCCACTGACAAAAACGCGACGGTCATCCCAGACCGCGGTGCCACACATCGCTTCGGTCGCAGCGCGAACACTCCAGAGCTTGCGCCCCGTGGTTGGGTCATACGCGTTGACGGTGTCCGCACCCGCCAATAGCAACTGACGCTGCCCCGCGATCGTGGCCGCGATCGGAGAAGCAAAGTTAAGGTTCTCGGGACGCGGCACGTTCCAAACCGGTTTACCGGTGCTGCGGTCGAGAGCGTACAGCCCACTCGCCGCGCCGTCGTATTCGCCCGCAACGATCACAAGGTCGTCTTCAATCAAAGGGCTTGCGCCGTAACCGAATTGAAACGCCGATGGTTTGAAGTCGCATACCTTTTTCTTCCACACTTCGCGACCGCTCGTCGTCACGGCCGTCAACCAAATCGCATCCGCTGTGTGAAAGACGACGAAAAGTTTTTCGCCGTCGTAGGCAGGAGTCGGCGAAGCATGTGAATTGTTGTAGTGAATGCGTTCGGGCAAGGTGCCGCGATGAAGGACCCACTGATCGACCAACCTTCCATTGGTTCGATTGAACTTCAGCAGCGACTGGGTTTGCTTTTCGGTGTCACTGGTCGTCAAGAAAACCATGTCCTCGATCACGACGGGGGTCGAATGGCCACGCCCCGGCAAAGGCGTCTTCCAAATAACGTTCAATCCCGAATCGAGGTCCCAACGTAGCGGCGCGATGGTCTGATCGCTGGCGTGGTTGTCGCCGTTGGGCCCACGCCAATTTGGCCAGTCGGCAAGGGCTGGGATCGCAATCACGCTGGCGACAATGCAAAAGAACAGCCCCATCGGGACTTTCGAGCGGACGAGGTATTCAGGGAGCATGATGAATCGCAGTGTTGTGTGTCGTTCGTGGCCCCAATCGTTGTCGCGGCTGGCAGACGTTTTCTTTGGTGCCGTCTTTCTTACCCGCCGCCGATCGACGATCATACCCGACGTCGTTGCACACAAAACACGCGTTTAGCGAAAAGGGCGGAGGGTCGAATGCGAGCCGGGATTGTAGGCGTTGGCTTCATGAGCTGGATTCACTATCTCGCATACCAGCGAAGCGAGAAAGCCGAGTTGGTGTCGTTCTGCAGCCGTGATCCCAAGAAACGTGCCGGTGACTGGCGAGAAATTCGCGGAAATTTCGGACCTCCGGGCGAACAGATCGATGTCGCCGGGCTCAACGTCTACGAAACCCTTGACGAAATGCTGGCCGACGATTCGATCGATTTGATCGACATTTGTTTGCCACCTGCGTTGCATGCCGATGCGATTCGAGCCTGTTTTGCGGCCGGCAAAAAAGTACTCTGCGAAAAGCCGCTTGCGCTCGATGGCGAAACGGCCGCCGCCCTCGCCGCCGAAGCCGAACCGGGACAACTGATGGTGGCCCACATCTTGCCACTGATGCCTGAGTTCTCGTTGCTTGCCCAAGCAAACGCAGACGGACGGTGGGGCAAGGTCATCTCGGGGCGTTTCAAGCGAACGATTGGCCCGCCCGATTGGATCCCCGACTTTTACAACCGCGACACCGTTGGTGGCCCACTGATCGATCTTCACGTGCACGACGCCCACCTGATTCGACTCTTGTTTGGAATGCCAAACTCAGTCGACTCGGTCAGTCGCAAGAAAGAGGGTGTGCCGATGTACTACGAAACGATTTTTCGCTTCGACGATCCTGACCTGATCGTGTCGGCCGCCGGCGGTGTGATCGATTCTGGTGCCCGACCATTCACCCATGGCTACGAGGTCTCCTTCGAAAAGGCGACCGTGCAGTTTGACTTTGCAGCCTACGCCGATGGCTCGACTTCCTTGATCCCTGTCACGATCTTTCACAATGACGGTTCGATTGAGAAACCAGATTGCGGGGATGGTGATCCCGTTGCTTCCTTCATCGCCGAAATCGATGCTGCCGCCGCGTGTGTCGACGACGGAACGCTTTCACCCATTCTCGATGCTAACAACGCAGCCGACGCGATCAAAATTTGCGAAATGCAAATGTGATCGCGTTAACGCTTGAGCAGCTCGCGATTGATTTCGATGATATCGGCGCATGCATCGTACGACCGGCCAAGCAAAACGTATTCGCGTGCCAGGACAATCTGGTCCTCGCGTCGCTGTTTGACATTCGGAACGGCAACAAGGTGCCCTGCAGCGGCGCCGTTTGCCGTGTAGAACGCATCCGCCACTGGATTGGACGTCCTGCGGCGGCGTGAAACCAGTCCCGTCGCGCGGGTCAACGCCCAAAGCCGCGCGCGTTTGGAGAGGCCAGCCTCGTAGTCGACACCATTGGCGGCACCTTCCCAACGCTCGTAGGTCAATTCTTGTGCACGGTGAAGCGTTTGGTCGCTCACCAATCCGAACGCATGTCGCCGGACAATCCGCAACGTCGCGGCCGTCAATTCATCGTCGACGGCTGCGTCGACTTGATCCACGCAGTCGCATGCGAACAATCGCAAGGACCGCTTGTCCAACTCGTTCAAGAGCGCACGGAGCCGCACATTGTCGAGGTAGCCTGAGCCGCCCTGGCTTCCGGAGAGTCGCAACCGCAGGTACTCGGCCGCGCGACTGTCACCAAGATCGTCGTAGTGGTCTGCCAGTATCCCAAGACATTGGCTCCGCTGCTCGGCGTCTTGGCATTCGTCCAGCGCCATCCACAGAGCCCGCTGGCGGTCGTCGACCGGATGCCCCGAGTTCATCCACCATCATCCGCGTGCTCGCGATAGGCCCGTTCGACGTAAGCCTTGAATAGATTGCAGTAGCGCCAAGACTGATTGCGAAAAGCTTGAGGTGCGAACCAGCCGACGATCTTCAGCAGGAACCCCGGAAACTCCCAGCGGCAATCGTGCTGCCAGTAGGTGACATCTGGATTGATCTCAGCAAACCGATTGACAACATGGTTCTGCATGCCTTGCGTGTGGTAGACCGCCGATAACTCGTGGGGCGGATCGTAGCGAACCACTCGCTCCCGAATCTCAACGCGTCGCCCGTTAAGGTGGTAGATCAGCGTGCACTCACCTCCCTCACGCCGCTCGTCGTCATCGGCAATGACCTCGGTCAACTCAGGCTGCCAATCCTTGAGCGTCTGGCGATCGGAGTGCAGCTTGACCACAAAATCACAGGGGGCTTCAATCTCGAATTCAAAGGTGTACTTCATTGGCGAAAGCCAGCTTCCTGATAGACACAGCGGATCATCCTCCGGTTCATCTTAGCGGAGAATGTGCCGCGTCCGACTGCCGGGCCTTGCAAGACTCACGGGGAAAGCCACAGAGGGCACGGGGAGCACAGAGCGTTAACGCATCAACCCGTTCTCGTTCTCGTGCTCGTGCCCGTTCTCGTTCTCGTTCTCGTGCTCAGCAAAGCGGTGCTCGTGCTCGATAAACCCCGCTGCGATCGATGCCCCGGCGGCCATCGCCTTGCCGCTCACCTGCCACTCACGTCTGTAGTACCGAGCTTTAGCCGGAATCTTCACACTTTTCGGCCCGAGATTTGGGTCGACAAACCAAGTCACCACCCCAACAAAAAAACACCGATGACAATTGCCATCGGTGTTTTGTGGGAAATCGGGTTCTCAGTGAACGGGAGACTAGTTCCAAGCGTCGGCAACATCATTTGCCAACAGTGCGAGGACGTCATCGTCTTCATCGTCGTCTCCAGCATCGCTGCCGGTGCTCGACTCGACCACCGCGTCAGACGATGGGGCCGAAGCGTCGACGACCAGGTCCGAATCGTTGAGGATCGCGAAGGCTGCATCCGCGTTGGACGACGAACCAAGATCGGTACCCGTCTCAACCTGCTCCGCTTGAACGGTTTGCAGGTTGGACTGAATCGCCAAGTAATTGATCACTTGCAACGCGTCCAGAGCCGACAAGCGGGTGTCGCCATTGACGTCCGTGTAGAACTCGCTGGCAAGCGGAGCACCTGGCGAGTCGCCTTGGAACAAGTTCGATTGACGTTCCATGGCGTTGATAACGATCAAGGCGTCACGTGGCGTGACTTCACCGTCAGCATTCACGTCTTGCGGCAAGGCAAGGTTCTGCTGTGGTCCAAGTGCACCCTCGACGTTGATCTCAAGAACGTTGTACTTGATGTTCTCGATTGCCACAGGATCGTCTTCACGCAGCAGCAACGTTTCGTGTGCTGGGAACGTATCGGCTGGGCCACCAACGATGCGAGCCGTACCCGTTGTGGTCGCTTCGAAGAAGATGGTCGCCATCGTGATTGGGTTCAAGTGGCTGACATCGCTACTTGGGAACGTCGCCTGCGAGAACAGGGTTCCAAACTCGTCGATCAGGCCAACGCGTGCGTTGGTGCCAACCGCTGCGTTTTCGCTGTACCCGTTTTCAATGTCGACATCGAAGTCAAACCCATCGGTTGAAACCGTGTCGGTGGTCGAAATCACGCTCGAGGTGTAGGTCAAGTCGTGGAAGGCGGCGAAGACAAAGCTTGGATTGAAGCGGGTATCTTCCAGCACCACTTCGACGCCGAAGCGTTGTCCAACGTTGACGGTGTTGCTTGGGATCGGGTTGCCACTTTCGTCAACCAATCGGTAGCTGATTTCAACATCCTGAGCGACACCACCACCAAGTGGAATGGTCACTTCCGCGGTGCTGCGGATTCCATCATCCGTGACAAGCACGTAGGTGAAGGAATCGAGTCCGCTTTGGTTCAAGCCTGGCGTGTAGGTGAACGTGTCATCGTTCAGCGTCGTCGTGCCGTTGGTGTTGATGGTTACCGAGCCCTTCGATGGGTTCGTCACCAAGCCAAACTCGCGGACGATGCCAGTTGGACCAAGAATGTCGTTTTCGAGAACATCGAGGGTCGAAGCAACGCCACTTGAGAATGGGTTACCGTTGGAATCGTTTCCGTCGGCGAAGGAATCATCGATCGCTGAGGCGAAGTTATCGGTTCGTGGCACGATCAACAGCTCAGTCGACCCCAGTCGCAGGGCGTTCACTGGCAATGCCGTGTCCGATCCGAGCGTGGTCGTTTCGCTGATGTTGCTATCGGCGGGGTCAGCCGAGAAGACAGCAACACCCGGGCTGAGTGCTTCCATCATCAGGTCGAACAAGACGATCGGTTCGTCATGAGCCTTGTCGCCAATGCTTGCGTTGATCGACTGGATACCACCGACCTCGTCGATCAAACCTGGGATGTCGGCGTTACCACTTTGCAGTGTGCCAGCACCAGAGAATTGGTCACCGAAGGCGATGTCGAATGGGAAGTTGACGTTTTGACCCGTGGTCGAAACACCAACCAGTTGATCGCTGTAAAGCAGGTCAAGGAATGCCGAGGCAACGCCACGTGGGTTGGCGAATGCTTCGATGTGGTCGACCGTGATCCGAACAAGGAACTTGTCGCCAACTTGAACGTTGTCCAATTCTTGATTGGTGTTCAATGGGCTGAGAACCGAGACGTCGAAATCAACAACGTCGTCGTTTCGCGTGCCAGGCAACAGGTTGACGGTCACTTGAGCCGTGCTCGTCAAACCAGCCGAATCCTGAACGGCGTAGGTGAATTGCTCAGTACCGTTGAAGCCTGGCAGTGGTGTGTATCGAAGCGATTGGCCACCACCGATGATGCGGATGGTGCCTCCCGCACTGCCGGGCGTCACGCTGATGATCGAAAGGCCACCGGAGGTACTTGGAACGTCGTTGTCCAAGACGTTCAACGCACGGTTGACGGCGTTTTCTGGAACCTCGAACGAGTCGTCCAGAGCGATTGGCACAGCCGATTGGAAGTTGACATTTACAATGACCAACGCTTCCAAAGGCTGGTTGTTGTCGTCAAGGATGACGTTGCCAGAAGCATCTTTCACCGAGTAAGTGAACGCGTCTCGGCCAGTGAAGCCGTTTGGTGGGGTGTAGAAGATCGAGCCTTCGTCTTGAGCAATGACAACTTCACCGATCGGTTGGCTGGTTGCATTGATGAACAGCTCGAAGTCATCGGTTTGGAAGTCGTTGCCGAGAATATCGAGGCGATTGGCGAGGCTGTTACGCGAGACGGAGAAGTTGTCGTCAACAACGATCGAGGCTTCGTCCAAAACGGTAAAGCGATAATCTTCCACTTCACCGGTGTCCGTGCTGCCCTTTGGTCCCAATCCTGATTCTTGAGCCAATCGGAAGCGAGCGTATACCGAGCCCGTTGCCGCATCGGCTGGGACGTCGACGAAGATTCCGTCACTCGCGTCGAGCACGCGGTCTTGCGTTCCGACGGGGATGAAGATGTCGGTCAGGAATTGTTCGCCAGCATCTTCGAAGTCACCGTCATCGTTGAAGTCCATGAAGCCTTGCAGGTAGCCAGGGCTTCCGCTGGTGTTGGTGACGGTGATGCGGAATTCAGCTCGCGCACCTGGGCCGAGTGGATCGACCTGGAAGACGCCGTCTTCATCATCTTCGATCGCACCTGTTTGCAAGATGCGTCCGTTGTCATCGTCACCTCGAGCGTCATCGCTTGGTTGACCATCGCTGTCACGATCGGGATCAACAAGTCCGATGTAGAGTCCATCGGTGATGCCGTGGCTCGCACCATCGGCGGCGATGGTGGTGCCATAGGTATCGGGAGCGTCACCAAAGTCTCGCGATGGGAGCAAGCCGAAGTTGTAGTTCTGCGTCAGCGAAACACCATCGAATTGGAAAGTGTGTTCGCCTGAAACGGGTGAGGTTTGAGTGAATCCAGGTGGGACGACTTGGCGGACCGTGTAGTTACCTGCACCTGGGAAGTCGATGTTGTAGCTGCCGTCGGCGCCACTGACTGCACTTGGTTCACCAAGGTCAGGTCGGTTGTCGCGATCAAGGTCGATGTAGTGGTAGATACCTGCAACGCCAACTTCACCCGCTTCGCGAGTGCCGTTTCCGTTGTTATCGCTGAAGGCAAAACCGGTGGTTCCGCCAAGGATCGAGGTCAGACCAAAGTCGACAACAACGCTCGATTGTTGGTTGTCGGAAACCGAAACGGGCACGATCGATGGGGTCGTGGGAGTCACGTTTGGCGGCACGTTGACGACGATGTTGTAGTCGCCAGGAGTCGCGATCAGCGTGTAAATACCGCCTTCTGCGGTGACCGAGAAAGGCTCGTCGCTGTCACGAACACCGTTGCCGTTGATGTCAGCAAAGACCGAGACGCCGGCAATGCCGTCATCGTTGTCGCTGCGGCCATCGGAGTTACTGTCGTTAAAGACAAAACCTGTGATCCCACCACCGCGAGTACCGGTTGCGAGCGTTTGCGAAAGGCTGTCATCGGTGTGATTTTGCCCAACCAAACCTTCCCGATACGAGAAGCGGTCTTCAACAAAGTTGACGTCGACGTCGTCGATCGTCCCGAAGATACCGTCAGGCCCCGCACCGATCACTTGGCCGAAGTCAGCACCAGGACCTTCGTCAATGATGTTGGTGATTTCATTGTCGGGGAAAGGTGCAGGCGACATGGCCGATGCCGTGTGCCGCATACCAAACGAGTGGGCTGCTTCGTGCGCGACCAAGAAGGCTAGGAAGTCACCCATCTGGTCAATGATCGACGCGGTCGGAGCTAATGGGACACCCCCAACAACGCCAAGCACACCGTCCAACAGGCCGATCACGATGTCGTCCATGCTGAAGTTACCAACGTCAAGCGTTGATGAGATACCGATCGTGGCGATTTCCGAATCGGCAACGGTACCACCGATGATCACACGCGTGACCAGCGGATTGTTCAGACCCGGGTCCGCATGATCGCGGCTGTTCAGGATCGTAACCCCAAAGTCGCCCGGATTGCCCGTTGAATTGAAGTCACCATTGGTCCCGCTAATACCGAGGTGATTGAACATTCGCTCCGTTTCGGCCATCGTCAAATCGATCAGACGATTAAACGAAGCGTCGTCAACGGCTTGAATGCCGAGGAGTGGCAGCGACTCTCGCAACGAAGGCAAGCGAATGATACCTGGCGTCGGAGCGAAGTCGTTAAAGATGGCTCGGGGATAGGTTCCGCCATCAAAGTCGACAAAGATGATTTGCCGAGTTCCGATCGGAGCCGATTCGATCGACGGACGATAGGCTCGCAAACCAAGTGTGTAAGTGTTCGAAGTGTCAAACGGCGAAACGGTGATGAAGTAGCGGCCATCTCGCGGAACGGTTTGAGCAAAGACCGCGTTACCAAAATCCTGCAACGGCGAATCAACAGGGTAGGCACCAATCGCTTGGTTGTCGTTGACGCCAAACCAAAGTGTTCCGTCCTCGAAGAACACACTGTATTCGCCGGCCGCCCCCTGGGCCGAGATGTCGAGAATGTCACCAGCTCGCAGATCAACCGCATAGGTATCAAGGTCGACCGTGAAGCGAGGTGGGAATTGGGTCGTTTGCTGGAAAGGCAACGTACCAATCACGTCGATGGTGTTGTCTTGCCCAGGGCCAGTGCCCAACGGAACGACATCGGCGTTGGCAAACGCGTCATTGCGTCCGACTTCCAAAATCGTTTCCGACTCAAGGAATTGCGTCGCTTGGACGGTGCCAACATTGCGTGGGCCGTCGTAGGTCGGCAGATTCAGAGTGGCCAACAGACGACGTGCTTCCAAGTCCTCCATCAGCAGACGCCGTTTCTTATTCACTCGATCTTTACGATCGCGGCGGCGGGATGACTCTGGTTTCGATTCGTTTCGTTTGAACATCGAGGGTCTCAACAAACGGGCGACGGCGAAGAGACGGGGTGCCTCTTCGAGCCGGTGCGGGTCGCTACGGTAGTCTGGTTCCGATAGTGGCGCCGAAGATTCCGATTGACAGTGAAGTTAGGTGTCATGGGAGCTCTGCGGCTATTGGCGTATGTCTAGCATCGGTAATTAGAAACGCTTTCGTTCGCCAATTCGCTGGCACCGGCCCATCCAGCTTTGGGGGTATAGGAACTAGATAAATTGAATGGACAAGGAGCGATTTGCGATTCTAATTGCACCCCGAAGGGTGTCAACGAAACGCAGTGTTTCGGACGTTTCGGGCCCTCCAAAGTTCCCTCGACGGTCCGAAAATCGTTTCGTTCGGCGTAATCCGGCCTTCCAAACCGTCCCGAATGGGGGTTCGAAACCTCAATTCGGTCGCTTATTCCTCCTGAATCGCCCTTGGGTGCCCCCAAAAGACGCTGCGGGACTAGCTCCATTTTGAACTCGAGGCGGCTAAAGAATTCCCTGATTTCCAAAATTTCTTCCAGGGAATCCCGTTCTTCGTTTGTGGGGAGGCCCACGCATGCTAAGCGAGTAGCCTGTGAGCCGCTGGCCGTGAGGCCTCGGGCCCGTGCCAACGTGCAGCGAGGATGAGCATCCGAATAAAGAGGTAGGCCGGATCAAGGAGCGACAGCGACGCAGATCCGGCATGTTAGCCCAGCTTCAACATAGTCGCCTTTTGCTCCGCAAAAGTTGCGGTTGCGCACGCTACTTTCGCGGAGCGAAAGGCGACATTCAAAGAATGCAAGCGTGGATCGCGATCACTCCACTGCGAACGGCACCGTCGGGACATCCACATCGTCCCAGTCCGCGTCGCCATGCCGGATCAACCAATTCAAAGCCAAGTGACGCTCCGTCACCACGGCGTGGGCGGGGCACTCGTACACCAAAACGCTTTCGGCAGGATGATTCCAATCAAGGTTCGATGGAATCGGCTCCTCGTCGATCATCGCCGACCGGAGGACCGCTTGCAGCTGAACCACCAGTTGCGTCGTGTCGAGCAAACACTCTTTTGTCCGGCACTGGGCCTGCGAGACAAAGAGAGCGGCGTCCTTTGCCTTTTCAAACACCAGTTCATGCAACCCGTCGACATCGCACATGTCGTTTGGCCATGAAAACGCTTCGATGTGATGGAGAGCCCACATCAAGGTCCAAAGAGCCTCGAGCTTCCAGATCATGCCGCCCCGTTGTTCTTCGCTCGGATCTTCAATCGCAAGAAACTCGGCTTCCAAAGGGGTTAGCCATGTTTCGGCCCCCGCTTCTCGAAGCTCCTGCATCGCTTCCTCGCGCGGTCGGCCCCGTGCAATACAGATGACCGCATGCAATGCAAACGCGCGCTGCGCGATTTCCTCTGGGCTCCTAAGCTCGACCTGCCCAGCATCGGGAACCCAGCTGCGTTTCATCAACTCCGGCACACCGCGTGTTTCAAGCTTTTTGCCAACCCGCTCGAAGCGTTCCTTTTGGTCATCCGACATTGTTGGAAAATCGACCAGCGGTAGCTTCCGAACGCGCAGGTCCTCAAGATTTCCGAAAGGCTCCGTGCCGTGCGGCCCAAACCAGAGTTCGCCAAAGGGCGAGAACACCGCTCCGTCGCAAAGCAGCAAACAGCGTTCGAAGGAGACGGCCATCGAGACGACAAAACTCTTTGCCTTGTTGTCTTGGTCGAAACCAGGCGAGACCTCACAATCAACCAGCATTTCGGTTCGATTGATCTCCTCGATCAATCCTGAAGCCTCATCATCTGATCCCGAGCGATCACGGACGAACTTTCGAAATTCAGCCAGATCATCGACAAGCACATCGCCCTGCGGAAAGAAGCGGAGCTCGATGGAAACATCATCCCACGCAATCGTGACCGCACCATCATCGGCCACGTGAACTTCTGCACCCTCGGCGAGTTGCTCAATCTGTTCGATCGTCAACGGTTCGGAGTACTGGGGATAAAGAGTGACGGAGTCCGTGGACATGGCGTGTTTGGACATCTCAAAGAGGCGGCGATGAGGCCCGCATGCATACGACGATGCGGAACTTGCTCGATTGATTCTGTGAAGCACAAATCCTAACGGGAACGGTGAGCCCGATGAAGCTGACCGGCAGATCCGCCAATCCGTGTGGTTCGTCCAATCCGTGGTCCCTGCGATCGCCTGCGTTGTTTCCTCACTCGTCTGACGTCGGGAGTGTTCAAACGTAGCGCCGCCGATTCAAATAGGGACGTCTGCTCAGCTTCCTCCTCCTTTTCTCAAGTCATCGATCGATGAAACGCTGCTCCACATACTTGCTCACTTGCTGTCTTTTCGCATCTCATCTGAGCCTTATTTCGTTCGACGCCACCGGTGACGAGCATGCACACGAGAACGCTTGGCAGTGGAAAACAGTCGAGTGCAAGGGCGAGCCCACCGCACGTCACGAGGCCGCTTTGGTGGGGTTCGAAGGCAAACTCTTTCTGCTCGGTGGCAGACGCATCAACCCAGTCGACGTCTTCGACCCACAAACCAATGCGTGGACATCAAAGAGCCCGACGCCTCTTGAACTGCATCACTTCCAAGGCGTTGTGGTCGGTGACAAGATCTATTTGATGGGCGCGATGACGGGACGTTTCCCGACCGAAACACCACTTGAGAAGATTGTCGTTTATCATCCGAAGACGGATACCTTCGAGTTCGTTCATTCCATTCCCGAGCAACGTCGCCGCGGTGGCGCCGGCGCGGTCTACCACAACGGAAAGATCTATTTGATCGGCGGTATCACAAACGGTCACATGGATGGTTGCCAGAACTGGTTCGATGTGTACGACCCGAAAACAGGCGCATGGGATGTTCTGGAAGACGCACCAAACGCACGTGACCACTTTCAAGCCGTTGTCATCGACAACAAACTTTACGCGGCCGGCGGACGCCGCACGTCGCACAAGACCGGCGAGGTCTTTAGTTTGACGATCGATGACATCGACGTTTTCGATTTTGAAACGGAACGTTGGCTCACCGATGAAGCGTCTCCCAAGCTACCGACCCAGCGCGCGGGATCGATGTCGATTGACTTGGATGGAAAGCTGGTTGTCGTGGGCGGCGAAAGCGGCAATCGCAAGACGGCCCATAGCGAAGTTGAAGCCTACGATCCAGTCGCCAAAACCTGGTCAACCTGGCCGTCACTCAATCGAGGTCGGCACGGGAGCGGGTTGGCGGTGATTGACGGCTATCTCTACACCGCATCAGGCAGTGGGAATCGTGGCGGTGCCCCCGAGCTGGATTCGATCGAGCGTTTGAAACTGGACCGCCACGCGCACGAGTAGATCGGGTTTGCGAATCGGCTTTCCTGCGGCACCGTTTTTGATCCCCGCAGTGCTGTTTCGGCACGTCGGATATGACATAATCCCCACGGGGTGCGCAGTCCCCCACTCAGGTGCATTGCGGCGCCCGTTCCTTATCCCGGAGTCATTAAATGTCTATCGACAACCCCTACGCAGCGCCCGATACACCTTCCGAGCCAACGTTCGACGCGTCGACTCAAACCAGCCCGTTCCATGTTGCATCACAGAACAAGAGGTTTCTGAACTTCATCATCGACAGCATTCTCGTTCGTGTCTTCATTACAGTGGTCGCATTTGGCATCGGCATTGCCTACGGCATGTCGGTCGCAGCCCGTGGCGGCGAAATCACACCCGAAACCGAAACGATGCTGAATCTTGTTGGTGGCTTGATCGGGATTTCGATGTACCTCTTCTACTATGTTTTCTTTGAAGCCATTTGCGGCCGCACCATCGCCAAGTTCATCACGGGCACCAAGGTGGCAAACTCGGAAGGTGGCAAACCAAGCTTCGGTCAAGTTTTCGGACGCAGTGCCGCGCGGATGATCCCCTTTGAGCCGTTTTCGTTTCTCTTCGGCGACAATCGAACGGGTTGGCATGACACGCTATCGGGCACCATCGTGATCGACACTCGTAAGTAGCTTGCACTCATTCTTGTAGCTTCGATGGTGGCGGCCTGCTCCTTTCGCGATGCCGGAGCGAGTCGCAGAGGCAAGCCTTTACGTTGGCAGCCCCGAACGCGTTTGGTCTCGGTCTTGTCTTGCCTGTGCTGACTGATCACTTCCAATGAACTTCGAATCGCAAATCGTACCTTTTTGCTAACTCTGGGCTTATGAGCACGGAAAACGATTTCAAACTTCACCTCCCCGGTTTGCTTCAGGTTCTCGCCGAGCATCTTTACGCGGATCGCCGCGTGGGCGTCCGTGAACTGCTTCAAAACGCCCACGACTCCTGCTCGCGGCGACAAATCGAAAGCGAAGGCCAGGTGTACGAACCGCGAATCGATGTGCGAATCGATGCCTCGCTTCACCTGCTTGAGATCGAAGATAACGGCTCCGGCCTCACCGAGAACGAGATTGTCGAGTACCTCACGACCATTGGCAGCGGCTACACGCGGCACCTTCGCGAATCGGATGCGTTTGGGGAAAGCCGCGAACTCGATCAGCTGATTGGCCAGTTTGGACTCGGGTTCCTCAGTGCGTTCTTGGTCGCCGAATCGGTCGAACTTGAAACGCTCAGCGGCAAGCCTGATGGAAAACCGGTTCGCTGGCGCAGCCGCGGCGACGGCTCGTATGAAATGGAACCGGGCAGTCGCGACACCGTCGGCACGCGGATCCGCTTGTTTTGCAAACCCGCGATGCGTCATCTACTCAACGAGCGTGTCCTTGGTGACCTGATCACGGAATACTGCGATCTGCTTCCGCACCCGATCTATCTCGAAGGGCAATCGGTTCCCGCCAATCGCGGCCAAGCACCTTGGGAGGCCGACGAATTTGACCGAGAGATGAACGATTTCTTGGAGTCTCGATCGATTCAGAAACCACTCTGCGTTCTCCCGCTTCGGGATTGGACCATCCAGTTGAACTTAGACTCGATCAAAGTGCCTTTGTCGGGGGCGTTCTACGTTCCACAACGCTCCATCGCGTCGCTGCAGGAGTTCGGTGACGCATCGATCTACATCCGTAACATGTTCATTTGCAGCAATCATCGGACGTTGCTGCCGAACTGGGCGAAATTTGTCCGCGCGTATGTCAGCAGTCCGATGCTGCAACCGACCGCCTCGCGCGAGAGCATTCACGAAGACGAAGGCTTCGAACTCGTTTCCCAAGCTGTCGAAGAACAGTTACTCAAGACGCTTGAAGAGCTCTCGACTAGCAAGCCCGAACTATGGAACGAGATCGTACGCTCACACACTGACTTGATCGTGGGCTGGGTGTCGAGCGACGACAGTTTGTTTGAAAGGCTTGTCGACAGTATTGAACTTGAAACCTCGCAGGGACGAAAAACGATCGATCAATGCCTGAGCGGCTCAAGCGAAATATACTTCCGCTCCCAATCAATCGTTTCTCCCGCCGAACGCCTACTTGCCAATGCCCACCCTGCGCCAGTGATCGACGCAAGCTGGTTTGGCGTGCAACCCTTTTTACATCGATATGCTCAACACAATCCACAAGCCAAATTGGTTTCGTGTGACAGCGTGATGGATTCGTTGGTCAAGCGATCACCAAGTACACGGTACCAAGCCTTGTTGGATCGATTTGGGCAGCTTGAATTGCAGGAGCGGTTTGTGACCGCTTCGTTCGAGCCATCGCAGCTTTGTGCCGTGGTTAGCTACCCGCCCGAAGCGGAAGTGCTGCGAAACGCAAAGCGAGCGATCGAGGACGATGCGTTGATGCCCGGAATCGCCGACATATTGCCCGACTGGGTTAGCCAAAAAGAATCGACCATTCCTGATCTCGATGGCATCTTCTATCTCAATACGGCGTCGCCATTGATCCAACAGTTCAACGAACTCGCCGAGTCTGGCAAGCTCGAGGATGCGCCGATGAACTTGCTCGTGCACATGACTCGTTTGCTGTGCCAAGCCAAGCTCGACACGAAAGAAGGAGTCGACTCTCTCAAAACGCTCAACCAAGCATTGACTCAACTGATTCAACCATGAACGTTTTGGACTGGTATGAGGAATACTGTGATCGCCGACGAAACGCCCCCGATTGCCCCCACGTCGTCGAGCAGATGTTCACAGTCTTCGCGCGTGGTTTCCATCACGGCAACGCGCGAGAGAGTGTCCAGTACTACGAGCAATCGCTGCAACTGGCGGGTGAGGACGAATTCGGACTGTGGATCAGGCACTTCCTCGCACAATCGCTCGAGGACATCGGCCGCGCAGCCGAAGCGAACACATTGCTCGTCAAGAATGCGATTTTGGCACGTGATCCCAAATACGCTCACATGCCTGTTGGCATCATGTCGAACAACGTACTCGCTTCGCGAATGGCAAGTCGCGATCCGCACGGATACCAAAATGAAGTCATCGCGAGCTACGAGTACTTGGACCGGATCTGCGAGCCAAAATCAGATCATAGCTGCATCTATCTCTCGACGATGAGCGAAATGTATCTCGATTTGGGCGACCTCAAGTTGGCCCGCGAATACATGGACCGCAGATTCGTCGCAGCCGAAGCCTGCAGCGGGGCATCGAGTTTTTACATCTGCTGGCAATACGCACGGATGGCGTTTATTGAACATCTCGACGCCAACTATGAGTTGCAGCTTCGATTTGCTGACCTCGGATTGTCAAACGCGCCGGAAGACCTGCAGTGTGACCGCGCTTTACATGCGATTCGAGCCAGCGCATTGGCTCGATTGGGCGATCAATCGGGTGCCGAGCGCGCTTATCGAGCTGCGGTAAAACCAATGGGCGAAACCTTGACCGATCGAACCTACGAGGCTCTCTCGGACTATTGGTTGGCCTCCGGGCGTAAGGACAAGGCGATCGACGTGCTGTTGGAACAACAACGCGACCGAGATCGTGAACTCTACACGTGGGAAGTGGCTTGCGGAGCTCTCGAGCTGATCAAACTCTATTCAGAGCTGGGCGATTCGGCTGGGGCTGAAAGTTGGCGCAACACGCTGCGTGACATCTGCGAGTTGTTAAAGAAACCGCTCCATCCCAAATTCAACAACGCACTTGCCGCTTAGATGACCTAGGGTAGGCCTCGGATTTTGACGAAGCCTGAGATACACACCACGATCATTGCCAACACAACCGTGATCGAGAGCCACTTGCTGCGATTGGCCCGAATTCCTTCGAACTTGGCGCTGCGGCCAACCAAGGCTGATGCGAAGAAGAAAACAACCATCGCGATCAAGATCTTGGTACCGACCAACGCGTGGTAAAGCGAATCGCCCTCGTGCTTGGGCATCGCGCGAAAGTAGTTGTAAAACCCGCTGATGAGAAACAACAGGATGCCGAGGTGAACGAATCGCTTCCAACGCCCACCCACAGCAGCGGCGAGCTGTTTGTGTGGTGATTCATCGAGCTCTTTTGCGGATGGCATCAGCACGAGCAACATGAACAGGCTTCCGCCCACCAACGTGATGGCAGTCCCAACGTGTACGACTCGTGACAGTACATCGATAAAAAACATGATGAATTCGCGGAATGCGGTGAAATCGAACGGGGTAACCGGCGTGTTTTTACCAAGCAACGTGAGCTGGCGCTGCGACACCTCGGATGGTTACAATACACGTTGAGCTCGACTTCGAAAGAGGTCATCCGGCGGCGACCAAGTTTGCCGGTGGCCATTCACTTCCTGTCATTGCCGGTCCAAACGTGCGAAACACTCTTCTTTTCGTTTGCCTGTTTGTGGTGGTCACCAACGGTCGACTGTTTGCCTGCCTTTGGGATTCGGAAACACTGGCCCAAGAACGCGAGAAGTTCCCAAACATCCTCGAGCTGATTACGGGCAAGTTCCTCCGCCACTCGAGCGACTATTACCAATGGCGGCTCGAGGACCGACTCGAGAAACTCAAAGCCAATCCAACGGACGACCGACTGCTGGACGATGTCGCTGTCTCGTATGAAAAGTTGCAACGTTTCGAAGAAGCGATCGAGATTGCCAACGAGCAGCTTGAGCGAACGCCGAACCGCTATGAATCGCTGGCCAATCTCGGCACCTTCTTGATCCACGCTGGCCAGCACGATGAGGGCTTGGTCTACATCGACAAGGCACTCGAAGTGAACCCCGATGCTCACTTCGGACGCGAGAAGTATCAAAAGATGTTGGTCGAATACATCCTGACACTCAAGCAAGACGGTGAACTGAAGCTGCCGCTCGCCCGCGGTGTCATGACGGCGGACAGCTTTCCAAGATTCATCGCCGCACGATCAGACCAGGACGCGATCAGTGATGATCAACGCGACGCAGCGATCAAGGGTGTCACGGGCATGATGCGTTTTTCGAAACATGATCATCCGATTTTGCTAGAAGTACTGGGCCAACTCTTGCTGTCGAGCCATGACCCCGAAGTCGATGCCAAACGCATGGCGGCCCGTTGCTTTTTGATCGCTTCCTACCAAGTCGAAGACGACGAAGCTAAGGCAGGCTATCAGTCGCACGCCAAAAAGGCACTTGCGCTGCAGGTCGCCAAGTCAGGTTCGACCAAATCCATCAGCGTGTTGTTCGTCGAGAAAAAGTTGCAGGCTGAATTGAAAGATGCCAGCGTTTGGTATGACGAGTTGGCGACCAACGAAAAACGGTGGATCGCCGAGGGTGCCGCCGTGGACCAGATGTACAACAAAACCTATCGCAGTGATCCCGAAGTGAAGACACCCCAACCGCAGCGTCGACGCCGGGGCATCGTGCCGGTATTGCTAACCGTTGGTGGAATCGGCGCGCTCGCTGCTTTGCTGTTGGTCCTCTGCGGCCCGATCTCAAAACGGTCACGCAAAGAACTCCTACCTGAGTGATCCTCGATCACTCCCCCTCCAGCCTTCCCTACCGAGAAGAATGTCATGCATACGCGAGTTGTCACAACGTGCTTGGTTGGATGTCTTGTTGTCGCCAGTTGGTCTCCAGATGCGTGCGCCGATCAACTTGAGGTTGTGACTGGCGTCGATCGCCAGCCGCTCGTGTCTGCGGCGATGCGTCTCAAAGAAGCGTTGGCGTTCACCGGCTCACCCCTTGAAGCGCAAACCGCCCAGCAACTCGACGCTGCCGCAAAGCTTGAAAAAGATGTCGATGCGGTCACCGCGATCCAAGAAGCTCTTGACCCACTTTGCCTGGCCGAAGTCCACGTCAACGCCGAAAGTCGCGTCAAAGTAAAGGAAGGGCCGGTCAAAAAACGCTTGCTGCAAGAAGGCTACCGAGCCTTTTTGGTAAAGGTCCACAACGAAGCGGGAATCAATCCCAACCTGGTTGTTGAGAGTCCAAATGCGGCACCCGTTTACCAACGCGGTCGGGGCGCACGACAAAAACCTCGTACCGACGAAGACCTTGTCGACCCTGATCAAGTTGCCGATCGCTGGCTCGACGTTTCGCTACACGACCGCGCCCCCATGCGATCGAAACTGTCGGGGCTGCAAGTCGAATACAAAATCATTCTGCTGCGAAGCCGCGATGCCGGAAAACGCGAAGCGTCACTCGCTTTTAACATCGGTCAAGGAACACAGGATATTGGCTTCCGAAACTCAGTTCCGATTCTGTTTGATTGCGAACCGGGCGTTGAAGTCAAATTCGGTGTCAAAGACGTTGATGGAAAGGGAACCACCGCAGCGTTCGTGATCCGCAATGGTCGTGGCGATGTGTTTCCCAACCCAGCCAAGCGGCTTGCCCCGGACTTCTTTTTCCATCACCAGGTTTACCGCGCCGACGGAGAAACCGTCACGCTACCACCTGACAACTACAACATCACGGTGACTCGAGGACCGGAATACAAACCCATCCATTTGAACGTGACCGTCCCGGAGGCCAAAACTCACGAAGTCAACGTCCAACTCGAGCGTTGGATTCACATCGCAAAACGCAAATGGTACTCAGGCGACCATCACGTTCACGCGGCAGGGTGCGCCCACTACGACAGTCCCACCGAAGGCGTCGGTCCCGAAGACATGATGCGTCATTTGCTGGGCGAAGATTTGAATGTTGGATGCGTCCTTAGTTGGGGCCCCTGTTGGTACACGCAAAAGAACTTTTTCGAGGGCGAAGTTTCGAAACTATCGCGTCCGAACTATTTGATGCGCTACGATGTCGAAGTGAGTGGCTTCCCGTCGTCACATGCCGGGCATCTCTGTCTGCTTAAGTTGGTCGAAGACGACTATCCGGGCACCGAGTGGATCGAGCAATGGCCAAGCTGGACGCTTCCCGTTTTGCAATGGGGACAGAAACAAGGCGGCATTGTGGGATACAGCCACAGTGGATGGGGGCTGGCATTACCGGACGTGATGCCTGATGGAAGCCGACGTTTTGTTGGCCGACCCTGGGGCGGTGCCGGCGGTAACTGGCAAGGCAAGAACGCAGCGACGCTTCCCGACTATGCAATGCCGCCGTTTGACGGGATCGGCGCCAATGAATACATCGTCACGACGGCACATGGCGCATGTGATTTCATCTCCACCGTTGACACTCCGGCGATCTGGGAGCTGAACATCTGGTACCACACGCTCAACTGTGGCATGACAACTCGGATCAGTGGCGAAACGGATTTCCCATGCATCTACGGCGACCGCGTTGGCCTTGGTCGGATCTACGTGCAGTTGGATGATGACCAAACTTTGAACTACGACAACTGGGTCGCCGGTCTCAAGGACGGCCGAAGCTATTGTGGCGATGGATTGAGCCACATCCTCGATTTTGCCGTCGACGGATTCGTGATGGGAACGAAAGCGTCGCCCAACGCCGAGGTAAGCCGTCTTGACCTCGAACAACCCAAGACGGTTCAGGTCACGTTTGATGCAGCCGCATTGCTCGAGCCCGAACCGACGCCCCATACCGAATTCATTCGTAGCCGAAGACTTGATGAGAAACCCTATTGGCACATTGAACGGTGCCGCGTCGGCCAATCGCGCGATGTCAACGTCGAAGTCATCGTCAACGGTGAAGTCGCAGCAACGCGCAAGCTGCACGCCGATGGTGCGATCAAGAACTTCGAGATTCCAGTCGAAATTAACAAGTCGAGCTGGGTCGCGGTGCGCGTCCTGCCTTCGGTTCACACCAATCCCATCTTCGTACATGTTGGCGACAAACCGATTCGCGCCAACGCCAAGAGCGCCCAGTGGTGCATTGATGCAGTGAAGACGTGCTGGAATTCCAAGCAAGCTCAAATTCGCGATGACGAAAAGGAAGCTGCGAAAGCTGCGTACGACCAAGCCGAAGCGATCTACCGCAAAGTGCTTGACGAGACGAATGCTACCGATTGATTCTCGTTTCGGGACGTCCCCGTCGGCGATTTGCGCACTTTGGTGTTGCGCGCCCTGAAACGCTACGATCATTGCCTTGTCCAGTAGAGAGGGATTCTCCAACTGAGAGGCAATATGTTTTTTCGTAGACGACCGGCATCGAAAGCCACGGTGATCCAATCGCTCAAGGAAACGATTCCGACAGCGATGGGCCCCTCGCTCGTTTCCATCATCCTTCACGGACCGCATGCTCAGCAGAATGTGGTCGCTGACGAATCAATTCCAATTCATGTGTTGATCGTCATCGACAACGTTCATTCAAGCACGCTCGAGAAATTGGCGTCTGCCTACGACCTCGTCCAGGGGAGCGAACGCATCACGCCAATGGTGCACTCTCCCGAAGAGATGCGGGCCTCAACCGACGTTTTCCCTATTACGTTTTTGGAAATGAAACGCTGCCACCAGCTGATTACTGGTGAGGATGTACTGGAAGGTCTTCAAATCGATTCGAGCCACCTCAGGCTAAGGTGTGAGCAGGAGCTAAAGAACCTGTTGCTGCGAATGCAAAGCGCGTACCTGACTCGACACAAGCGTGCACGCGACCTGATGCCTAAATTCAAACGCGATCACGCCGCGTTGGCTCGAACGCTGGGCGCAGCTCTGGCATTGAAGTCCGATCCCGTCGCACGGCCTGAGGGTGCGCGTGAAACCTTAATCGAAGCAGCAAGCCGATTCGATCTTGAACAAGATTCAATCGAACGGATCTGCGATGTTGCCGAAAGCGATCTCGCGAACGTCGATGCCGTTCGAACGATCTATGCGACGATGATTCAGTGGGTTGCCGAAGCCGCCGCAGCGATCGACGCGATTCCCGAAGAGGTCACATTGCTCGAAGTCACCGGGGAGGACGAATGAGCGGAATGTTGAAACTTCGATGCAAGTGCGGCAAGAAACTTCGCGTTCCCGCGCACCATTCGGGAAAGCGAGCGAAATGCCCCGGGTGTGGTGAATCGTTTTCTGTTCCAAAGATCAAAGGACAAAGCGAAACGCCCCAGACGGAAAAGAAAACCACAGGACTCAAACGCGATCCTTCGCAAAGCACGCCGGCGCAATCGGCGGCGGCAACTGCAGGCGCATTCTTGGCCGCGGCCTCGGCACCTGCGCTCAAGTCTCACCCCGAGAAAAAAGTGCCGTGCGAAACCTGCGGCAAAAAGATTGCCGAAGGTGCTGTTGTTTGCATCCACTGTGGCTACCACAAAAAGCTGGGGCGAAAACTGGATGTCTCTCGCCCCGAGCGAAAGAGCCTGAGTCTGTTGTCGAACGAGTATGTGGTTGCTGGTGCGATCTACGTTGGTGCCGCGGCCGTTGCGACGGTCTCGTTCCTGGCATTGCGTGATGTCGACGGGCGAACGTTCTTGAATTTCTTTTTTGCCGCCTTTGTCGTTGCATGTGTCGCCAATCTCGTCGTGCGCGCCCTTTGGATCGACGCCGACATCATCAACCACGCCGCCTTGATTGTTGTTAGCGGAACGGGAATCGCCCAGTTGATCGACTCCCTCGCAAACGGCCACACCCGAGTCGGCTTCCTGGTGTTCGGTTTGCTCGTTTCAACGGCAACACTGGTGTTCACACAGACCGACACGCCAGACGAGGGCGAGGTGTTTCGAAACGACCTCGGAGGAATGGCGTTGATCCCAGCGGTCGTCTTGTACTCACTGGCCGGACTTGCGATCTGGTCCGTCTTCTACGTAGAAGACATGGGACGAATCGTTGTCAAAATGGGGGCTCTGCTTTACTTTGGATTCTTCTTTGTTGGGATTTTGGTGTACTACAAGGTGACCGGCGAACTGCCCCGCTCGTCCGGCGGAAGTTGTGGGTCATCTGGATTCTCGAGCTGTAGCGGGTGCAGTAGCTGCAGCAGTTGCGGCGGGGGATGTGGCGGCGGAGGAGGTTGTGGCGGATGCGGCAGCTAGGTGTCGGTTACCGACCAGCATTGCACGAGTGGATCCTCGACAGCGCCGATTTGGTGCGAAGCCTCGAGGTGACCGCGGAACATTTCTTCGACGGACATGACGAAACGCTACGTGAATTGACACAGCAATTCCCGATCTTTGTGCACGGACTCGGTCTTTCCCTTGGAACTCCGGGGCCGCTTTGCGAACAAACGCTCGAAAAGTTCACACACGTGGCCAAGACTGCAGATGCCGATTGGGTTAGCGAACACGTCGCGTTCACGCGCTCTCACGAAGTCGATTTGGGCCACCTGAATCCCGTGCAACGCGACGAATCATCACTTTCTGTTCTGGTCGACCACGCAGTGGAAGTTGCCCAACGGTGTGAAAAACCGATCATTCTTGAAAACATCACAACCTCGCTCGAGTTGGCCGGCGACTTCAGTGAAACCGAGTACCTCAATCGACTGTGCGATCGTGCGGGTTGCGGCCTGTTGCTCGATGTCACCAACCTCTTTATCAACGCCAAGAACCATGGCTATGATCCGATCGCATGGCTTCACGAGGTTGACCGCAAAAGCATCAGACAATTGCACGTCGTCGGTTACAGCATTCGCAACGGACGCTACCACGATCATCATTCGGCCCGCATCCAGGACGACCTGCTGGAATTGGTCGCTGAAGTCATCCAATACAGTGGCGTTGAAGCCGTGACGCTTGAACGAGACCTGCGACTGGATGCGTTGGACGAAATCGAAGCAGACTTGAAGGCCCTGGAGAATCTGCGTGGATGATTCCGAGGCGCCAATCGACTTTGTGACAGCACTTGCACGACTGCTTTCAAGCCAGACTCTAAGAGACGAATTTGCTGAATCCCCAGAATTCGTTGCCAAACATTTGCGTGTCGACACGAATTCAATTCCGGCATTTCTTGCAATCGATCACGCACAACTTGAAGAGCAAGCCGAAACACTGCTCGTGAAACGATGGCATGAAGTGTGTGAATTGGCACCAGAAAGCACAGCCGCTCTTGGCGACCAAGGGTTAGAAACGTTCCGGTATTTTGCCACTAACGAATGGCCAACAACCCATCGCCGACACCCCATTGATGCCTATCGCTTTCTCCTGTTTTTAAAGAGCAATCGACTTGCCAAACCCAATCGCGGCGAACTGCACCGACTTCGCAGAATGTCGTCGTAGAGCGATCGTTTGTTCAGGTGCTAGCTTGCATATGTTCACTTTTCATGTGACTGACGTTTGATCAGATTTGTATCCGGGGCGGAGCCTACAACTAAGTGAGACCTTTCATGACACGGTTTGGATGGATGTTTGTAATGGGGGCGTTGTTCTTTGTTGGATGCGAACGACCGCCGGAGCCGGAGATCGTTGCGACCGAAGAAGAATACGCACCATTTCGAACCAGCCAAGAAGACATCGACCGCATGCTGATCCAGTCGCAGTACGCCAAGGAACGCACGGAAGAAATGAAACGGATCGCCAAGAAGAACGGTTGGCTGCCGAACCAAGACCAGCAAGAAAACGTGGTGGAAGCGACGGAGGTTTCTGCTGGTTTGATGAGCGAAGTTGTTGAAACGGCCGAGACCGACTTGCTGGAGTAGCGCGGACGCCGGATGTCGAGCAGGATTTTGCGTCGGGGTCATCGGCATCGGGGGCATCGGCGTCAAGAATCTCAAGGCGATGGTGCAAATCTCAAGTCGCTTGTGAATGGAGTGAATTCATTCGAGCGCGAGCGGCAAACGCGTCGTTTCATCCGCGAAAGGGAAGCGAACACGTGGGGTTTGGGATAGACTGCCCTCTTTCCCCTCCACCTCACCCCGCTCTAGCGTTTGCAAATGCGTATTGCCACCACACTTCTGCTCGCTTGTTTCGCTTGCACCGCCTTCGCCCAAGATCGCCCCAACATCATCTACATCATGTCGGATGACATGGGGTATTCCGACATCGGCTGTTACGGTAGCGAAATCGAAACCCCCAATCTCGACCTGCTCGCCGCTTCGGGACTTCGCTTCACTCAGTTCTACAACACGGCGCGCTGCTGCCCAACGCGAGCAAGTTTGTTGACAGGCCTTTACCCGCATCAAGCGGGAATTGGTCACATGATGAACGACCGAGGGCACGACGGTTACCGCGGTGACCTCAATCGGAACTGTGTCACGATCGCCGAGGTCCTGCGCACCGCTGGCTATCGAACGTACATGGCTGGCAAGTGGCATGTGACCAAAGTGATCAAGCCACAAAGCGATGCCGACAAACATAACTGGCCTCGGCAGCGGGGCTTCGACCGTTTCTACGGAACGATCCACGGCGCCGGGAGCTTCTTTGACCCCAACACGTTGACCCGAGAAAACGAATACGTGTCGCCATTGACCGACGAAGAGTATCCGGCCGAGAAGATGGCCAACGGCGAATTCTATTACACGGACGCAATCGCGGATCACGCCGTTCGCTACATCACCGAGCACCACTACGAATCAGACGACAAACCGTTCTTTATGTACGTCAGCTTCACCGCTGCTCACTGGCCCATGCATGCGTTGGAAAAGGACATCAAGAAATACGAAGGCAAATACGACGCCGGCTACGATGCGATTCGCGATGCACGCTACAAACGCATGGTTGAACTCGGCGTGATCGATCCCAAGACCACGGTCAATTGGCCAATCAAACCAGAGTGGAAAGAGACCAAGCACTGGGAATGGGACAAGCGGAACATGGAAGTGTACGCTGCGATGGTCGACAGCATGGACCAGGGAATTGGACGCATCGTTGAATCCCTCAAAGACACGGGCCAGTTCGAAAACACTTTGATTTGTTTCTTCCAAGACAATGGTGGCTGTGCCGAAGGTTACGGACGAGGCGGAGAAGGCAAGCCGCGCGCTGCCGCTCCAACACTTGATCCCCTACCAGCCGACTACCTTCAACCCGACATGACGCCCAAGCAATCGCGTGATGGGTATCCCATGCGAACTGGCAAGGGATCGATGGCAGGCGGACCTGACACCGCGATCGGCTACGGCCGCGGCTGGGCGACCGTATCAAACACGCCGTTTCGCGAATACAAACACTGGACACACGAAGGTGGTATTTCAACGCCACTGATCGTCCATTGGCCAGACAAAGTCACCCGTCATGGTGAACTTGAATCAACACCAAGCCATCTTATCGACTTGATGGCCACAGCGGTTGATGTTGGTTCGGCCGAATACCCAAAGACTTTCCATGACGGGCAAGCGATCAAACCAATGGAAGGCACGAGCCTTATGCCTGTCTTTGAAGGAAAGGCAATCGACCGCGAGGCGATCTACTGGGAACACGAAGGGAACCGTGCGGTTCGCGCCGGCAACTACAAATTGGTTGCCAAAGGAGCCCGAGGTAAATGGGAACTCTACAACATTGCCAAAGATCGTAGCGAGCAAAACGATCTGGCGGGTTCCGAACCGGAGCGGACGAAAAAGCTTGCTGACATGTGGCAGGCCTACGCAGAACGTGCTAACGTCTTGCCGCTCAACCCCAATGCCAAAAAGAAAAACAACGCCAACAAGACAAAGGCTCACAAGTAATGCCGGATAACGGATCGACTTCTACCAAACCCGTCGCACTCGTGACGGGTTCGGCAACCGGTGTTGGTCGTGCCTGTGTGCTTCAGCTCGCAAAGCAAGGCTACAACGTTGTCGTCAACTATTCGCGCAGTGAAGAAGACGCCAAGGCGACTGTAGCGGACGCCGAAGCAGCGGGTGCAGAAGTCTTGCTTTATCAATGCGACGTCTCTTCCGACCAAGACGCGCGATCGATGATTGCAGCGACCGCCGATCGCTTCGGGCGGCTCGATGTTTTGGTCAATAACGCTGCCACGACCTCCTTTGTCGAACACCAGGACCTGGAAGGTTTGACCGAAGAAATGTGGGATCGCATGTTGGCGGTCAACTTGAAGGGAGCCTTCTTTGTCACACGCGCTGCCGCCGACCTCTTGAGAGCTGCTGGTGGAAAGGGGAGCGTTGTGAACGTCAGCTCAGTCGCGGGTGAGACGGGGTCAGGTTCGTCGATCGCCTACTGCGCTTCAAAAGCGGGCTTGAACACGATGACGAAATCACTGGCCCGCGTGCTCGCCCCCGAAGTACGGGTCAACGCGGTATTGCCTGGCCCCATCAACAGCCGCTGGATCAAACAGGGAAACCCCGACTGGGACATCAACGAAATGGTGGCCAACTACCCGTTGCCACGTGCGTCGGAACCGGCTGACATCGCCGATGCTGTTTTGTTCTTTGCTCTCGGCACAACGATGGCGACCGGCCAACTGCTAAGCGTCGACGGCGGCCAAACGCTCTAGGTGCTCAATGCCCATGAGCCGTACGCGATGGCGCCGGGCCTTTCGAGATGCGCAAGAGAGTGCAAGGCCCGACGCTAGCGCGTTCGGCTCACAAGGAATCGCCCGTGAGCCGTAGGCGCTAGCCTCGGGCCACTCGAGATGCGCGAAAGAGTGCAAGGCCCGGCCGCTAGCGCGTTCGGCCCACAAGTGAAGCTGCGGATGGCAGGTGTCATGCAGAGCATGACCTACGAGAGCGTCAACGATTCCACATCGACTGCGGGCGTCATGTCGGTAGCCGCCTCGTCCCAACGAACGACTTGTCCGCTGTAGGTTGCATTCCGCCCTAGAATCGCGGTCATCGTACTCGTCGCAGCATACTCGACTTCGTTCACCACCTCTCCACTGCGGAGCGCGGCAAACAAATCATGCTGCTCTTGTTGCCAACCCTTGCCTTTGATTTCCTGGCTTGACGACTTCCAACGGCGTTTGCCATCGGCCCCGGTAATGGTGGCTCGGCTAATGTCACATGATCCCGATGCGCCGTGAACGTGTTCGCCGATGTGGTTCCAGCAACCTTGGATTTGACGACACTGGCTAAAAAGCTTGAAGCCACCCGGATAGGTGAATTCGACCATGTGGTGATCGAACACTTCGCCTTGGCCCGCGGTCGGCACTCGACCGAGCGTCCGTTTCCAATGATGGCTCTCTGGATTGCGTCCACCCTGGCCGTTCGCTTCGATCGGGTGTGATCGCAGCAGCCAATTGAAAACATCAAGATTGTGAATGTGGCGTTCATCAATCTGGTCGCCACCGAGCCAAGCGTGTTGATGCCAATTTCGCAGCTGGGACGCCAAGATCGATTCACCTTTGCGTCCTGGCAGTGCCTTGTTCGCGCTTCCGTTCCAGTAGGCGCGTCCAAAGATCAGCTTGCCAATCGCATCGCCTTGCAACTGCTCGATGCACTCCTGATAGCGAATCTGGTGACGTCGTTGCAGGCCGACCTGAACCGTAAGCGAATTCTCTTGGGCCACCTTTCCCGCAGCGAGGACTCGTTGCACGCCAGCAGCATCAACGGCGACTGGCTTTTCCATGAAGACGTGTTTGCCAGCGTTGACCGCAGCTTCGAATTGCATGGGGCGAAACGCCGGTGGCGTTGCGAGGATCACCAAGTCAACATCGGCCGACATCACCTGCTTGTAGGCGTCGATACCGACGAACCGATTCTGATCAACACGAACGCGATCGCGATGCCGGCCTTTCAGCGATCGAAACGACGAATGAATCTGATTGTTGAACGCGTCGGCCATGGCCACCAAGTGGACCTCACCACCAGCGGTCGACAACGCTTCGGATGCGGCAGCCGTTCCGCGCTGGCCGCATCCGACCAAACCAATGCGAATGACATCACTTCCGAATGCGTGTGCGGCTCGCGCCACCGGGAGGTTGCTTGCCATCGCGCCCCCGGCCAACATCATGCCACTTCCTTTGATGAAGTTGCGACGGCTGGCACCTTTCCGGTTGCCTTCGTTGACGGGTTTCGAAGCGGTCATGGAAGCTCAAACGGCGAATCGAAAAACGTGCAAGGTGGAGCGAGTGCACGCGGTAAGCCAATAGGGATGGGGCATCCTCTAATGAATGCAGGCGGGACTATTAAAATACCCACGATTTGGCGGGTCGACAAACCGTCCGAGTTCGCCTGCGTGGCTACGCAGCCACGTTCTCGCCCGTTTCACACGCTTTTTCCCGCTCTTTTTGATTGCCCGGTTCCCGCTCGCACTCCCGCGGAAATTGCCAATTCATGCCGAGAAATCGGCCGAGCCAGCTCTTGCGCACGAAGGCTTCGTAGGTGGCGACTGAAAAGACCGAAGCAATCAGCATCGTCAGCACGAACTTGAGTTCCGGTGGCGTCTCAGGCAACAGCAGCTTGAGATCGATGTGGATCAGGCCGACAAAGGGGTGATGAATCAGGTAGACCCAAAACGAAGCGGCCGCCAAGTATTGAAACGTGAGCGGTAGCCGCTCGACATGCCGAAGCGCCAGCGAGATGGTCGCAAGCGTGGCGGCGACAGCGCCCGTGACGGTGGCCAATCCGACCATTTCATTGGACGCCCACTGCACACCGCCAAGGTAAGCCCGTCCCGCGGTGACCGCGACGAAGGTGGCTGGCACGGCGAACCAAGTTAACCGGTGCGCGTTGACACGCAGCCAATTCAATTCCGGGTCGTTTACCGCGATCAAGACGCCCAATGCAAAGAAGGTCGCCGAATAGATGAACTTGCTCGGAACGGGCAAGAAGGAATGCTGAAATCCCCAAACCACTTCAGGTGACACCGAAGCGGTTACGATTGCGGTTGCCGCAAGCAGCATCAACCATCCGATCACGGGGCGTCTCACCGGCCAAGAGATTTTTCGTGCAATCCGTTCACAGCCGATCAACGCACATCCAGCCAATGCGGCGACATACAGAAACAAGTACTGCAAGAACCAAAGGTGGCTCGTTCCCCAAAGGTGCTTGTCAACACTCGGATCAAACTTGAAGCTGCGAAGCTTCACCAATGGCACCTCTCCGTCGAGCACCCAGCCCAAGACCCAAACATGAAGGTCAAGCGGTAGGATCACAACGCATCCGAAAAGGAATGGAACCAGAAGGCGTTTGGCGCGGCTCGTGACTAGTGCGGATGCGCCACGACGAGAGAGCGTACGCCATGCCAAGATGCCAGCGATCACGAGGAACAAAGGCATCACAAAAAGCTCGATGGTCCATGAGATCACGTCGACCAAGGGACTCGGCGCATCGTGAGTCGACCACGCGAGGCCTGGCATCCGATGTTGCAGATAGGGCACGGTCGCATGAAGCATCACGACGGCGAAGGCAGCGCAGACGCGAACGGCGTCGAGACCGGCCAGCGGTTTAGCCGGTGACGTCTGTGGCTCGTTCGTATCGATTGCAATCACATTCATGAGGCTACCAAATACCAAAGTCGCGACGTCTCATAAAAGCCCAGCAACCTCTGGAGCGGGGGCTCAGCCAAGTGTCGCTCCGTCGCGACCCCTCCTGGAATCAAGTAAACTACCGGGATGAACACTCTGAATCGCAAAACTCCACTACGCATCCTTCCTATTTTGACTTGCCTGTGCGTCATCATGGCGCACGCTGGATGCAGCTCCTCTTCCGACGACTCGCTGGCTAGCAAACCATCCGCGACCGAATCGGGCGATGACTCGTCCTCCGACACGGAAGCGGACAAGCAAACCGCTGCAGAGGACGAAACGAAAGCCTCAGAAAAGCCGGTCCGAACGTACAGCATGGGCGCTTTCCGCAACGCGGCCATGCAGGGCAAACTTGAGATTGTCGAGTCGGTGATCGCCTCCGGTGCCGACGTCAATGATGCCGACCTCGACGGACGGACGGCCTTGCACTTGGCATCCTTCGAGGGCAAGACCGCCGTGGTCAAACGCTTGCTCAAGGCAGGCGCCGACATCCAACTAAAGGACATGAGCGGGCGCACCGCGATCATGTTTGCATCAACCGGCCCGTTTGCCGATACCGTCAAGCTATTGTTGGACTCGGGCGCCGTCGTCAATGAACGCGACACCACAGCCGATGGGTTTACCGCGCTCATGTTCGCTGCTGGTGAAGGCCAGCTCGAAGTGGTCAAACTGTTGCTCGAGGCTGGCGCGGACCTGACGTTGCGTGATACGAAGGATGGAGATTCCGCACGCGACTTCGCCGTTGAAAAGAACCACGTGCACGTTGTCGCTGCACTTGATGAAGCCGCCAAGGCAGCCCCCGATTCCGACGCGAAGAATTCCGACAACACAGAATCTTCAGAAGAAAAGGCACCGTGATGTCCGGCCGCGGTTCGCAGCTTCCCAAACGCTTTGTTTCATGCGTCGCATTGTTCGCCTCTTTGTTCGGCATGTCGTGCGTTCTCGATTCGGCCTACGCTCAAACAACGAACGCGGGCGCGGCCAAGCCCAAAGTTGATCCCAACGCTCCGCTCGTGACGGGCAAGGTCGTTTTGCCCGACGGTTCACCCGCCGTCGGGATTGTCGTCATGACCGCCACCGATAAACACGGTTGGGGCGAAGGGTTTACGAACGGCAACTACACCAAAACTGACGAACAAGGGCGGTACAAGATCGTCAGCAAGAAGTGGTTTCCGCAACGGATCTTTTGGCTGCCCGATGACTACGAAAACAACTCGCGCGCCGTCACCGGCAAGGGCGGCGAGCAAGCGGTGATTCAACTGCGTGAGGCGCCCGTCATTCGCGGGCGAGTCGTTGAACGGGATGGCACGCCGGTGACCGACATCATGGTTCAAGCAAATGGAGCGGCACGGACTCCGATGACTTGGGCCCGAACCGACGAGACAGGTGCGTTTGAGTTTCGTCCGCTCCCGCCAGGCAAATACTTCCTTCGTCCAGTGCGGACATTCCATAGCGCCACCGATGGCAAAATGACGTTCGAATCGTTGCCCTTTCCTTTCAATGCGGTCGAATACGTCCTGAGCGATCGTGGCGGACTTCCACCGGCGACCATCACCGCCCCCGAAACGGTCAAGATCCGCGTTGATGTGGTCGACGGATCAGGCAAGCCGTTGACGGGGCAACGCCTGTCCATCGGCGACATCGGTGACTACGTCAACGCGATCATCGCCAAGGAAGTGAAGGGAAAACCTGGCGTCTATGAATTCAAGTTTCCCAAAGGGCGATACATACGTGACATCGCACTTCGGCATTCTTGGGACGAGATTGCCTATTACCAAGAGACGGCTAACGAAAAGCCGTTGCCCGCCGAGGCGATTGTCCTTGGCAAGGCGAACAAGGACATCTCGGGAATCAAAGTCACACTTCGCAAAGCAGGGCGGATCGAAGTCCAACTGGTTCATGCCGATGGAAAACCATACGCCAACGAAAGGATTGGGGTCGACGTCAAGCATCCGGCCTCCCTTTCTCCCTCGAATCGGTCAACCGTCGCACCACAGCCCGCGCACACCGTCCCCCGTCGGCATCCGGGATTGCATGTGTTTCAAGAGGTCGTGCCGGATGTCGATGTAAAGGTCTCGATCTACGGCGACACCATTGTTGGCTCGACCAAGACGGTTCGAGTGGCTGAAGGGGAAACAAAACGAGTGACGTTGACCGTCATTGAAAAGGCAGGACAAGAAAAGGCAGATCCAAAATAGAGCTCTCGTGGCGGCGAAGGATCTGAAGTACAACTTCACGGCGGCATTGAGGTTTTCTCACCTGACGAGGGATCAGCGAGCTTCGTTTTGGAGACAATGAGACTGGCGGCATGGCAAAAGGATTGTTCACTCAAGGGATGTGCGTTCTGCTTCGGCGTCCCCTTTCAACAGCCGATATCAAGCAACGCTTGAAGGCCTTTTCGTACGTCGGTTTGCACGAATCGATCGAAGATGATGACGCTCGGCAAACACTCGTCTTTGAATATCGTCCCGAAGTGAACGGCCACCTGTTGGTCACACCTTCATCGGCTCAATGGCCCGACGACATGGGCGATCCCGAACTTGCGCCCGAACGTTTCGTTGCCTGGTCGCTTGGACAGTTTGGACCCTTGGCCTTTCCAGGTTGTTTGCAACGTGCCGGTGAACAGTCATGGGGCTGGGAAGAAGGTGCCAGCGAATCGGAAACGCATACCGCGCATGTTCGTCTGTTGGTCAGTTACGTCCTGGGTGCCAACGAACCGGAAGAGGACGAAAGCGACGACGAAGTGCCGCTGATTCCAGAGGACTATGATCCGATGGATGAGCTCAAGTTTCTGACCCGCGCCGTAAGCGATGTGTTGGAAGCCCCCGAAGCGATCTGTTACTTCAATCCAGGTGGCGAAGTCCTTCGAGACGAAACCGGACTACGTGAGGGGCTCAACTACGCTTGGCGACACGAACTGCCACCGTTAGACATGTACACCAATGTGCGAATCTTTCCCGCAGACGAACCGTGGGTGTTGATGGATACGGTTGGCAACGGTCAATTCGACCTTCCCGACATGGAAGCGATTTACGACACCAACAAATATCAACCGCGCGACGTCGAAAGATTGTTGCGCATGTCGTCGCTTTACCTGCTTCGGAACGAAGAGGATTTTCAAGAGGGCGAACTGGCCGACGGTCCCGGCGATGTCGCTTGGATGGTCATGGAATGCTACGACTCTTTGACCGACCCGCCACGCCCAACCATTCGCTGGTTGCCTCAAGATGGCACCACGCCGCCGGCCGAGTTGCTCGATCGCGGCAGCGAGGACGTCGACGAGGATTCCGAGATCGATGATAGCGACGACATGGATGATGATCTCGACGAAGGCGGCTTCGGCCACGACCTCGACGACGATTCAGATCTCTTCTAGCGTTCTCCCGTAGTGGACGAGGCAACGAGTCCCGCCCCCGAGCTTCCGTGTCTTCGATCGTCGCCTTTCCCTCCGCGAAAGCAGCGTCCACCAACGCAACTTTTGCGGAGCAAAAGGCGACAATCAGAATCACGCGCTAACGCCCTTTGTAGTCCAGTCGTTCTGCGGCCTGTGAGAAGATTCCGGCTAAGGCTCGGTACTACGAACAGCCGGCTCACAAACCGTGAACTCTTTTTGGAATCGCTCGTAGATAACGATGGACTCGATGGAGGTATCGCACCCATTCGACCGACGGGGAGAATCCCGAAATGCTACGAGAGCGGATCGTTCAAGCTGCGCAAGTCGACCGGGTCGACCGATTGCGAATGCTGTTTGCACTGGTCTGCGGCCTGTTGATGATCGAAGTCCTTTGGGAAATCGTCTTCGAGTATCGCTTTTACTTTCCCGCTGACTTCACCTCCTCGTTTCTGATTGGGCGTGAGCCAACGTTCTTTGGTCTCTACCGAGCAGCGTTTTACGTTCATATTGCGGTCGGTCCACTGACCATTTTGCTTGGCGCGGCGTTGATGCTGACTGGCGGTCGTCCCCGGTTCGGCACACTGCATCGCCTCGCTGGCCGCTCGCAAATCCTGCTCGTGGCGTTGATCGTGCCGAGTGGTTTGGTGATGGCCACACAGGCTTACACCGGCGGTGTTGCTGCGACCGGGTTCGCGTTGCATTCGATCGCCACAGGCCTTGCCGCGGTCGCAACCGTTCGCACGGCGATGAGGCGACGTTTCGCAAAGCACCGGCGCTGGGCAACTCGAACGTACATTTTGTTGTCGGCCCCACTGCTACTGCGAATCGTCTCGGGGGCCACGATCGTGGCTGGAATTGACAACGACATCACCTATCAAGCAACCGTATGGGGTTGCTGGCTGATTCCAATCCTGTGCTACGAGCTGCGATTGTCGGGTTTGGCACCTGGGCAAATTCGATCGGCCAAGGGTATTCCTCTCGAGGGAGTCGGAGAATGAAACGTCACAGATTCGCCGGACTAACGATCCTGGAACTGTTGGTCGTGACCGCGATCATCGCAGTGCTTCTAGGTTTGCTCTTGCCTGCGACCCGCGGTGCGCGCGAAGCAGCCAGACGTATGTCTTGCTCGAACAACTTCAAGCAAATTGGCTTGGCAATTCACAACTATCATTCCACCTACAAAGCGATGCCGCCCGCGATGGCGTCGATTCAGACGACGCCGCAAATCGCAGATCGACTCTCAGGATTGGTGTGGCTGGTTCCCTACATGGAGGCAACCTCGCTTTGGTCGGAGGTCAACTCGCCAAACTACGTTGGCGGTATTGGATATGGTCCGTTGCAGGTACCAATCGCAGAAAGCAGATTCGATCCCTGGAGGACCCAGATCCCGACATTGATTTGCCCAAGTTCGCCGGCGAACCCCAAAGACTTCGGACTGACAAGTTATGCCTTTTCGATTGGTGACGTTACACGTGATCTGCATCACCCCAAAGAAATTCGCGGTGCCTTGGCCGGTGCCAAAATCACCCGCTTTCGCGACATCATCGACGGACTCGCCAACACGATCGCGATGACCGAGATTGGTAACAAGGTCGACCATTCGATCAAGGGACAGTTTGCGGTGACTCAAGCCGAGGCGATACTCGATTCACCCATTCACTGCCGAGACGTTGTCGATCCGCAGCGCCCGAGTTTCTACAGCGACTCGGTGCCTCTGAGCGTTCTTGGACGCGGCGGCCGTTGGGCCGATGGCGCAGCGGGCCACTCCTTGGTCAATACGATCTTGCCACCCAATTCTCCGAGCTGTGCCGTCGGTGGCCTGGAGGCGGTCGATGGAATCTACAGCGCGGGTAGTTTTCATGCCGGTGGTTGTCACATCTTGATGACCAGTGGAGCGGTCATCTTCGTCTCCGACTCCATCGATTGCGGTGATTCATCGCACCAACCCTATGACGCAACCGATCCAAATCTGACTTCGGCCGAAAGCCCCTACGGACTTTGGGGCGCATTGGGAACGGCGGCAGCCAATGAAGAAATCGAGGAGCAACTGAATCAGTAGCTACAGCCGATCACCCCCGTTGGCGTTGTGATAAACTATGTCCACTAACCAAGCATCATGATGTCCCGCTTGGTGCCTGCGACGCAGTCAACGACGCGACCAATGCCCAGTGAGATTGACGTACGGATTTGTGACGGCGAGCTGCCGCCGTTCTGGGATGACAGTGTGGCCTTTGTCGCCAACCTGCTCGCCCTTTTCTTCGGAAACGAAAATGAAACCGATTGCCTTTCCAAGCAAGTCGGCGAAATCGATTCCTACGGTGGGCGGCTCATTCCCATTCTCAACATTCTGTTTCGGGGTGGAAACAACCTGTTGATTCTTGAGCGCCGCCCAGACGAGACGCTCTGCGAGTACTTTGCCAACGACCTCGGTCTCGATCTTCCAGAAATCGAGATCCTGACTCATGCCAACTACGTCAACGCTGGTCGCGCGGCCAGCGCAGGTGACGCTGACCAAGCCAACCACTTCCTGGGACAGGTCGCCGGTTGCACACCGTCGCGAATGGACGGTTACGTCACGGACGAAACGTTGCACAAGATCGCTCAACATTTGGGCAAGCAAACCGTCACCACGCCGGAGGGAAGCCACCGCGGAAACAACAAATACCTTCTACACCAATTCTTGTGCGAAGCGGGCCTTCCTCATTTCACAACGGTGATGGCCGATGCCGCAAAGGACGTCCCCACGGCGGTGAAGGAGCTGTCTGGAAAAGGTTACCGATCGGCGGTGCTCAAGTCGCAAATTGGAGCTTCCGGTATCGGCATCATGAAGTTGTCTTCCATCGATGACGAAAACGCGTTGCCTGAAATCCCCGAACACTACTTCTATGAAGGTGCCGCAATGGTTCAAGGCTGGCTTGAGCCTGGAATCCAAAACATCACGAACATC
Source organism: Rubripirellula sp. (assembly GCA_965216875.1). GTDB lineage: Bacteria > Planctomycetota > Planctomycetia > Pirellulales > Pirellulaceae > CBDCUW01. The sequence goes on along the minus strand of OZ244207.1, from coordinate 8,214,393 downwards.
TTGAGCCCAAGCGTTCAGATGTTCCTCGACGAATCGTCGGTCTACCTGTTCGATCTTACCGAACAAATCCTTTCCAGCCAGAGCATTCACGAAGGCAACGAATCACCGCCGCGTTACTTGGACTCGATGCCGAGTGTGCGCGACGAACTATTGTGCCAAGCAAGCCAAGCGGGTCGTTGGCTCCATTCGGTTGGCTATCGGGGAACTGCGAGCACCGATTTCTTGGTCGTGCAAAAGGATGATAACCGCGTCGAAGTCTATGTCTGCGAAATCAACGCGCGAGTGACTGGCGCAACTTATCCATCCATTCTTGCCAACCACTTTCACCCATCCGGAGCTTGGCTCCTTCGAAACATTCGGATACACGATCCGATCTCTGGAAAAGCACTGATCGGCAAAATGAATCAGGCGTCACACCTGTATCGATCGGGGGTCACCTCAGGTGTCCTGCCACTGAATTTCAATTTTGGTGCGGGGGACCTGGTTCAAAAGGGACAATTCCTTGCAATCGGCGACTCGTTGGATCATTGTCATGCCAGCTTGGAGGCGATGGTCGATGACTTGCCCATCGGCTGGCAATTCGAGCGAGATTGACACCACTACAGGCGACCACCGTGTCGAACTGTCGCACGCCCAACCGAGGTCGATCGGATCACACAGGAAGCGTCCGTAAGTGAACGCGTCACCGGTTGCGTTGAAGATTGTGTTAACCGCATGATTTACGATTGGCCGCCCAGCTTCTATGGTTAAAACGTCTGGACCCTGGGGCGCTACCGGCACATGTTTTTCACCACGAGTTTTCGGAAAGATTTCGCATGCGTTTGGATCGAATCCGACGGTCTGTCTTGAAGTCCGTTTCCCCCCGCCGCCGACACAACACCGCCCGCCTTCGGCGACGCCACCAAGTCGAAGTGCTTGAGCGCCGCCGATTGCTTGCGACCGACTTGGCCACGGGCGACATCGCGTTCATCGGCTACAACGTTGACGGCGGCGATGACTTTGCCATCGTTGCGTTGACCGATATTGTCGACCAACAGATTCGATTCACCGACACCGAACTCGATGGCGCCGGTGGGCTGGTCGACAGCGAAGGGATCATCGAATGGGATAGCGGTGCCGGATTGATTGCCGCGGGGACCGTTGTTGTCTTCACCGACACATCCACCTCTGCGCGAACGGCAAGTTCTGGATCGCTCAGTTCGGTATCCGGAAGCATGAACCTTGCAGCTGGCGGCGATGGTTTGATCGCCTACCAAGACACCGGTTCATCGCTAACATTCCTTCACGCACTCGAGAACGAAGTTGGAAACCTTGGCGACTTGACCGGATCCGGGCTTGTCGCAGGTTCAACTGCGATCACGATCACCAACGGCGCGAACGATGACGGCGGTCAATACTCTGGTTCGCGTGGTAGTGCAGCGGCGTTTGCGGACTACCTCGCCGAGATCGCAACGCTGGCCAACTGGACAACAGAGGCAACGGACGGGGAAGCCGTCTTGCCGTTCAATGCAACGGCCTTTACCGCGGGCACACCAACGGGCCCCGAGATCAACATCACCGGCAACAGTGTCGACATCCTTTCTGGCGACACCACGCCCAGCCTTGCTGACGGGACGAACTTTGGAACGTTCCTCGCCGGCGACGCAAACAAGTCGTTCACCTTCGAGATTGAAAACAACGGCGTCAACCTGCTTAATCTGACAGGCACTCCAATTGTCACGATTAGCGGATCAAGCGACTTTTCGATCACAGCGCAGCCTTTCGGTAATTCGATAAGCCCATCAACGTTCACCACGTTCGGTGTTACCGTTGACCCAACCACTGCCGGATTGCAGACGGCAACCATTTCAATCGCCAACGACGACGCCAACGAAAACCCTTACACGTTTGATCTCTCTGCGGAAATCCTTGCGTCGGTCAGCACACCTGAAAAACTGCTGCTCACCGAAATCGCCGTCACGCCGGGCGATGGTGAGTTCATCGAAATCTACAACCCTGGATCGAGCTCGATCAGCCTCGATGACTACTACATCACAGATGCAACGTTTGCCTCCTCGAGCACGTTCTATCAGCACATCGTTACAGGATCGAATGCAGGCGGCGGTCTCGCTGGTGACTTCCATGCACGGTTCCCCATCGGAGCGTCGATCGCGCCGGGCCAATACCAAACGATTGCGCTAGGGGGCTCGGACGCGTTTGAAACGATCTACAGCGTCTCGCCGACCTACGAGTTGTTTGACGACGGCATCAATGGCTCTGAATCCGTCATGCGTGAAGCGTTGCCTGGCTCAATCAACAACCAAGGCGGCTTAAGCAACGGCGGCGAGATGGTCGCGCTCTACCACTGGAACGGCATCGCAGACACCGTGACCGATGTCGACTACGCACTCTGGGGCGACACAAATGAAGCGGTCGATAAAACCGGTGTTGCCATCGATGGCCCCGACGCTGACTCGGCGACGACCGCCTACGCCGCTGACACTCCGATCGCAAGCCAAGAGATCATTTCAGCCGTCACCCATGACGGTGGATCCTCCTACCAGCGCATCGATTTCACCGAGGGCGCTCAGACCACCACGGGTGGCAATGGCGTCGGCGGATCGGACGAGACCTCCGAAAACCTCTCAGCGACGTGGAACGTTGGCGGTGCGACACCGGGGACCGATTTCGTTTTTTCATCCCTGGTCTTGATCAACGAAATCCTGTTTGACACCGCCGGCACCGACACGCCGAGTGAATATGTTGAACTTCGCGGGGACGCCAGCAGTGTGATCGCCCCTGGAACTTACTTGCTTAACATCGAGGGTGATCTCTCTAGTGGATTTGGTCCCGGAAAGATCTCAAATATCTTTGATTTGTCTGGCTTATCCTTCGGCAGCAACGGCTATCTGGTCTTTGCCCAAGACGGTAATAGCTACACCTTTGATACGGACGCCAACGTCATCACAAGTTCGACTGGCGACTTTGGCGGATTGCCTTTCTTTACCTCTGATGTTGCAGCCAACCAAATCGAGAATGCGACCAATACTTTTTTGCTGGTCCACTCCGACACCGCACCCGACATCAACGACGACATTGACGCGAACAACGATGGCACTGCAGACGGCGCTCTCGCGACAAGTTGGACGCTACTCGATAGCGTCGCGGTACGAGACACCGACGGTAGCGACCTGGTTTATTCCAGTATCGTTTTCGACTATTTCGATTCGGTAACTCCGCCGCTCGGCTACGTCGCTCGAAACGCGACCTCGATTGGCATGACTCAAGGCGATTGGGTGGGTGCCGAGATCGCTGGTACCGCTCCCAATTTCTCCCTTGCGGTGGGTGCGACCACACCTGCCACCAAAGAAGGGCAACTGCTCAATCACATCGGCGCAGCGAATCCCGGCGTCCTCGATCCTGGCGTGACCATCACGCTTCCAACAGGCACGCTGGCCACCGAAGAGGGTGGAGCGACAGCGACGTTCCAGGTTTCGCTAACGACCGAACCAACCAGCGACGTCACGGTCACGTTGACGATCAGTGATGGGCAAACGACCGTTGACCAACCAACGCTTACGTTCACGCCAAGTGGTGGGGCAACGCCATGGAATGTCCTTCAGACTGTCACTGTCACGGCCGTCGATGACATGGATTCGGAAGGACCACACACTGGCCTGATCAACTTCACCACATCAAGCACGGACGCGTCCTACAACGCCCTCACTGTGCCTGCGGCAACGGTTTCGATCGCCGACAACGACGTCACCGCGCAGCCATTGTTTATCAACGAAGTGCTCTTCAATCCCCCGGGCATCGACCAGCCAAACGAATACATCGAACTTCGTGGACCTGCCAACGCAGTCGTTGCAGCAGGGACTTACTTCGTGAACATCGAAGGCGATTCAACTGCCCCTGGTGACGTGAATGAGTTCATCGACCTCTCCGGCATGACGTTCGGTTCAAACGGGTTCCTTGTTCTGACCAACGTCGCCAACACGTTCGCCATCGACCCAGCAGCATCGGAAGTTAACGCGGGTGATGGCGACCAAGAAAACACCAGTGCGACCTTCTTCTTAGTGCAGACCGGCGTCGCGCCGTCGAACGATGATGACATCGACAGCGACGACAATGGCGTGCCCGACGGAACCGTGTTTGACGGCTGGACGATCTTGGACTCCGTCAGCGTCTTGGATGATGACGACGCAACGGAATATGCTTACAGCAACATCGTCTTTGCAGAGGACACGACCAACCAAACGATCCTTTCGCCCGCAGGAGCGGTGATTGTTGACACGGGTGTCAACGCAGCCAATTGGGTCGGACGGCTTGGGAATTCCACCGGATCGACGGCTGCTGATTGGGGAGCGGGCGGAATCGAAGGTGTTGCTCCCAACTTCTCGCTGTTGCTTGGACAAACCGTTCCGCAAAGCTTGGGCGGCGCGGCTCTCGACCACATTGGGTCGGAAAACCCCGTTGCAGCTGCAGCCGAATTGCTCGTCACCGAAACCGGCGCCGACACGCGCGTCGTCGAAGGCGGCGCGGGTGACACGATCGACGTCCAACTGATCGGATCGCCCGGTCAAGATGTGACCGTCACGCTCACACCCAATAACACTGAAATCGACCTTGGCTCCGGTGCTGGTGTCGCCATCGATCTGACCTTCACACCAGCCACGGCCAACACCGCTCAAACCGTAACCGTCCTTGCAAATGACGATGCGGTCGAAGATGGGACGCTTCAGTCGCTGATCTCATTCACGGTTGCATCGACCGACGTCAACTTCCAAGGCCTTACGGCTCCTGACGTCGTGGTGTTTGTCGAAGACAACGATGGTGCTCCAGCGACACAGATTCTGTTCCAATCCTTCGAGAGTGCTCCAAGCGACACCTGGGCCTTTACTGCAGACCCCGCGTCCTACGAGGTAGGCGGTGACGTTTGGGCGGTGAAAGACACACTTGGCGGCACACTGACCTTGCCTTCGGAAGGAGCCAACTTCTGGGGGATGCAGGACTTGGATAACCCCAATGGTGGAGGCGCGTTTGACCACACGCTTACTTTCGCCGACGGTGATGTGTCCGCCTTCAACGACGTCGAATTGAAATTTGATTACTTCACAGATGGCTTCGATACATCCGACGAACTCCGCTACACCGTTTTGACAAGCTCCGACGGTGTGAACTTCTCGGCGCTTGCTGGACACGACAACGTGATCCTCAACAAGAACACCGATGCCTGGACAACGGTAACGGCTGCGATTCCCGACACGGACATTGGCGTTCGTCTTGTGCTTGACGGAATTCAAAATGGCGGCAGCGACTTCGCCGGATGGGACAACATTCGGCTGCAAGGACAACCTGTCGTGGCAGGACCGACCGTCGAATCGGTCCAGATCAACGATGGCTCGGCCACACGCTCTCAGATCACTTCGGTGCTCGTCACGTTTAGCGAAGAAGTCGAGCACGCCGGATTGGCAAATGCCTTTACGTTGACCAACAACGACACCGCGGAAGTCGTCACCTCGGTCGTTGTCGGCATCCCGGTCAATGCAGACGGCAAAACCAGCGTCGAGTTGACGTTCAGCTCGGGAACTTCGGTTGTCGATCGACCGGGACCGGGGCTATTGGCCAACTCACTCGCCGATGGTGATTACCGTTTGGATGTCGCGGCCGCGCAAGTCGTCGCGAGCTCAGGCGGCGCAACCATGGCAGCCGACTATGTCTTTGGTCAAACAGCAAGTGGTCAGCCGAACAACGACGACTTCTTCCGACTCTACGGAGATGAAACCGGCGACCGGGCGGTCAACCTGTTTGACTTTGCCGCGTTCCGTTCGACCTTCAATCGCTCGACCGGAAACGCTGAATTCCTGCCCGCACTCGACAGCGACGGAAATGGCACAGTGAACCTGTTCGACTTCGCAGCATTCCGCTCGGCGTTTGGCAACAACCTGCCAGAGTAGCTCGGTAGGCCGGATCAAGGAGCGACAGCGACGCTGATCCGGCAAGAAGATTCCGGCTAAAGCTCGGTACTACAAACACGTAGGCCGGATCAAGGAGCGACAGCGACGCTGATCCGGCACAGAGGGCCGCCCTGCTAGATCGTCCCGCCACGAGACGGCAGACACGAAAGATTCCGGCTAAAGCTCGGTACTACAAACACTCGGCAAACAAACCACACACCGATCAATGCGATCGGGCGAGAAGTTCGCGGTCGAACGCTTCGATCGAATCGGCCAGGGCAGGCAGCCGGCTTTCAGCAAGTTCGAAGTCCCCTTCGCCCGCGGCTTTTTCGATCTCGAAGGCCGCTTCCGTCGTCTGCACTGCCGACACCGCGCGAGCAGCACCTTTGATCGTGTGGGCCAGGCGTTGCGACTCCTCGCGGACACGGCTCTCGAGTGCGGCGACTAACTTGGGATAAAGCTCTTTGACCTCGACAATGGCCGACTCAAGCAACTTGCGGTGAAAATCAGCGTCTCCTCCGAGATTGCTTACTCCCAGCTGCCAATCGATCACTGGCGAGAGATTTTCAGGCAGACCGGGATCACTCGCAGCGTCTTCCTGCTCGGATGATTCATCAGCGGGCTCAGTGAGCACGCGGTACAACGCCTCTTGGAGATCCGCTTGGCGAACCGGCTTCGACACATAGTCATCCATTCCCGCGTCGAGGCAGCGTTGGCGGTCCCCCTTCATTGCATGTGCGGTCAACGCAATGATCGGGATTCGCGAGCCTGATTCCATCTGTCGGATCCGCCGCGTCGCATCAAGCCCATCAAGCAACGGCATCTGAATGTCCATCAAAATCACATCGTAGTGATGGTCCTGCCAATGCCTTACGGCGTCCAAGCCATTTTCGACGATGTCGACATTGTGTCCCCATTTACCGAGCATGCCGGTCGCCATCATTTGATTCGTCTTGCCGTCTTCGGCAAGTAACACCCGCAACTTGCGTTCAAGTCGCTGGCCATCTTCGTCATGGCGAGCCGTATCACTCAGCGAGATGCCTGAGGCTCGTACAATCGCATTGATGATTTCCCGGTGCCGAGCTGGCTTCATCAACTGTGTATCAATATCAAGTTCGTGACAACGGCGCACGTCGTTGATCTGCACCGCGGTGGTCAGCAACACGATCGGGACTCGAGGCGCCGCGGGATCGCGTCGCAATTGTTCAGCCAATTCGAATCCATCGTGCAAGTCAGCAACAACGACGGTACGCGTACTGCCAAGTTCACTCACTTTTGCCAGCGCAGCATCGATCGAGTTCGCCGCATCAAATTCAATTCCTCGCGACTCCAACAGTTCACCAAGGATCATGCGGTTGCGTTTGCGATCACAGACAACGAGTGCTCGCAAGGTTTCCAATTCCGACTTCGCAAGATCGTCTTCGCGCTCGGAGATTGGAAGCTGAAGTTTCAAGTAGAAGTCGCTTCCTTCGCCGAGCGTACTCTCAACCCAAACATTGCCGTCCATCGCACCGGCAATCCTGGCGGTGATCGCGAGCCCGAGTCCAGTGCCTCCGTAGGCGCGCGTCGTGGATGTATCGACCTGCTCAAAGGCCGAAAAGATCGAGTCGATTTTCTCCTGCGGAATCCCGATACCTGTGTCCCGTACCGTGATTCGCAGCGTCACCTTGTCGCTGGCTTGGTCATCACACGTGACGTCGACAAAGACTTCGCCTTCCTCGGTGAACTTGATCGCGTTGCCAACCAGGTTGACCAACATTTGACGCAGCCGCGCCGAATCGCCGTGAAGCCAATGCGGCACCTTCGGATCAACGCGCCATACCAGTTCTGTTTCGTTCGCCTGCGCCCGCAACCCAAGGGACTTGAGCGTCTTGCCGATTTCGTCGCGAAGGTCGAAGTCGACCGGCTCGAGATCGAGTTTGCCCGCCTCGATTTTTGCAAAATCGAGCACCTGGTTGATGACGGACATCAGCGATTCAGCCGACTCGGCGACGGTGTTGAGATAGTCGCGCTGGGTCGGTTCCAATTGCCCGTCCAAAACCAGTTCGGTCATTCCGATGACGGCGTTCATCGGAGTACGGATCTCGTGGCTCATGTTTGCCAGGAAATCATTCTTGGCACGGTTCGCATCTTCCGCAGCATCGCGAGCGCGGCGGAGTTCGCGATTGGCTTCTTGCGCAGCGTCGCGCGCATCGGTGAGATCTTTTTCTGCTTGCTTGCGTTTCGTGATATCTGCAATGCTCGCCTGAAGCAGTTTTCGCTTGCCGCCGGGCAAGGGCACCAAACGCACTTCGCATGGAATATCACGTCCGTCCGCATCACGGTGGACCCAATCAAAGACCATCCGCTGACCGGCCAGTGCGCTCGTGATCATTTCCTCTGCCATCTCAACCGAAGGGCGACCATCGGGTTGCATCGGCGGACTCAAGTCGACCGGGTGGCACCTCGTGATTTCGTCTCGAGACATCTTGAAGAGAGCTTCGGCCTGCGCGTTGGCGTCGGCAAACACTCCCTCGTCAATGTCAAGCATCACGATTGCGTCAGGCGAATGTTCGACCAGCAAGCGAAAACGAGTTTCGCTGTCACGAAGCTTGTGTTCAGCTAGTTTCTGTTTGGTGATTTCGCGAGCCACACCAAACGTACCGACGATCTTTCCCGATTCGTCGCGCAGCGGCATTTTCGTGACAAGTACCCAACGTGGTGCCCCGCCCCGCGCGATCGGCTGCTCCTCTTTGTTGAGGATCGGAACGCCCGTTTCGATGATCCGACGCTCGTCCTCACCCGCCTCAGCGGGTAAATCACCCGACCAAATTTCGACATCCGTTTTGCCAATGAACTCATCAGGATCGTCGATGCCCGCATCTTTGGCCATCGCGCGGTTGACCCGAACAAACCGCCCTTGCAAGTCCTTGAAAAAGACAGCGTCCGGAACGTTTTCGACGAGCGTGTTAAGTAGGTAGCGGTCTCCCACCAAAGCACGGTTGGCTTCTTCGAGAGCAGCAATCTTTTCGCGAAGCTTGTCTTCGTTTGCCGGGTCCCCGCTCATCTCATGGCGTTTGGCTAGCGAATAGACCAGGCTGACGATTGCAACGATGGCTGTGGCAACCGCGAGCCAACCGTGAAGAGCGCCGACGGCGCCGGTAACCCCCTCGAACACAACCGTCGTGAAGAACGTTGTCACCGCGAGCAGCGCGAGCAACAGAGCAAGTCCAGGCGCGACCCAATTGTTGGGTGATCGACTAGTCATTGATCACACCTCGGCAAACAAACAAACTTTCCAAAAAGCCCCCAACGGTCCAAAGAGCCCCAACAGTTCAACGAGCTCGACGAGCCCCGCAAACAACGCTCACTCTAGGATGAATTATACCCCTTAATTGAGCGCCATAACCGATGTCGTAGGCCGCGGATAACCGTCATAACTTGTACCTTCGTCAATTTGCATCGGTTAGACTGACGTGACCGGTCCGATCGGTGTGCCTGCGTCAAGGCACAACCTATCTGGGCCGTTGCGGGCAGCAATTGGTTGGTGAACAAACAATGCGTGCGAGCTTGTGATGAATGGTACAAACCATTGGAACCGTCGCTGTGACGCGGTAACTCGACGTGACGTCTTGCATGTCGGTGGACTCACTGCCTTCGGATTGACGCTAAGTGACTGGCTCAATCTTCGGGCACAGGGGGCGGAATCAAGTCTTCCACGAGCGACGTCGTGCATTTTGATTTGGCTTGACGGTGGCCCGAGTCATTTGGAAACGTTTGACCCCAAGCCCAACGCGCCAACGGAAGTTCGCGGTCCATTCGGACCGATTGCGACTAGCGTGGCCGGGATTCAAATCAGCGAGCACTTGGCGCGAACCGCAACACAACTCGACAAGATCGCGATCGTTCGCTCGATGACGTCCACCCTTGGCGAACACAACTTTGCCAGTCACTACCTGTTGACCGGATACAAGCCGACGCCGGCGCTCGTCTATCCCGGCATGCCTTCGGTCATGACTCAGTTGCGAGGCAATCACAAAACGCTGCCGGTGAATATCGCACTTCAGCGCCCCAATGCGATGGCTGGCCCAGGGTACCTTGATCAATCGACCTCGCCATTTGTTGTGCAGGGCGATCCATCCAGACCAGACTTCCAAGTCCAAGACCTTTCCTCCGCAGGCATCCTCTCCAAGCAACGACTTCAACGTCGGCAATCGATGCGCCGCGCGGTCGATCAATTGGCCAAAGGAATGGAAGCGAGTGAACTGCCGGCCAACGACTCCTTTGAACAGGCTTACCGATTACTCGCATCCACACGAGCCCGCGATGCGTTTGACCTGACGAAAGAAACACCAGACACTCGCGGCCGCTATGGGCGTCACCAACTCGGGCAGTCTTGCTTGATGGCACGGCGATTGATCGAGGCCGGCGCCGGGTTTGTTACGGTAACCGATCGAGGCTGGGACACCCACGAAGAACTTGATCTACGACTTCGACAGGGATACACCGGTGGCAGCGTTGGCAAGATCCCAAAACTTGACGTCGCTTACTCTGCGTTGATTGAAGACCTGCATCAACGTGGATTGCTCGAATCGACGCTCGTGATGGTGATGGGTGAATTCGGTCGGACTCCCAAGTTGAATCCCCGTGGCGGGCGCGACCACTGGCCGCGTGCCTTTAGCGTCGCGTTGGCTGGCGGTGGTGTTCGTGGCGGGCAAGTGATCGGCAGTTCGGACGCACATGGCGAACGCCCGGCGGACCGCCCCGTCACACCATCCGACTTGGCGCACACGGTCTATCACCTGCTAGGCATTTCGGGTGAACACGAACTGCACACAGGCGATGGCCGCCCCGTGCAAATCAACCGCGACGGTTCCGTGATTGATGAGTTGATTGCGTGAGTGTTGCTTGCTCTCGACGCGCGGCGATCACCCTGATGGGCGCGACCGCGTTCTCTCGCCCGGCTTTCGCTGCGGGAACCAACCCTCCCGTGACCGCGGTCGCGTTCAGCCATGATGGTGAAACGATCTTCCGTGGCTCACAATCGGGGCTGGAATGGGTGTCGGCCAAGTCGGGCGACGTGGTTCACCTCCAGGACGTTGATTTCGACAACATCCACTCGATCAGTCGCGTCGGCCAATCCAATCACATCGCAATCGCCGGCGGCACACCCGGCGAATTCGGAGGCGTCGCGCTGCTCGACACCAAGACACGTCAAGTCGTTCATCGAACCGAGTTCGGTAGCGATGTCGTGTACGACCTATGCGTCACAACGGATGGCAAACGTCTGGTCGCCGCCGGAGGCGATGAAGTGTGCAGCGTTTTCTTGGTCGAATCCAAACAACCGGCGCTGCGTTACACCAAGCATTCGCGAGCCGTCACGGCGAGTGTCTGGCTCGCTGACAACTCAACCATCGTTTCGGCCGGACGCGATCAAACGTTGCGAGTCTGGGACGCAGACAACGGCGACACGAAACGAACACTTCACCACCACTCACGTGATGTCACCGCATTGGCGAACCGGCCAACCACGGACGGCTTGCCAATGATCGCGTCCGCATCAAAGGATCGCAGCGTTCGGTTTTGGCAACCGACGATCGGGCGGATGGTTCGGTTCGCACGTCTCCCCGCGACCCCACTTTGCATCGCGTGGGTTCAACAAGGCGAAATGTTGGTCGCAGGATGCAGCGATGGATCGGCGCGGTTGATCGACCCGACGACCGTCAATGTGGTGAAGACGATCGAGGTCAGTGAAGGTTGGTTGTACGCAGTCGATGTCGATCCAACCGAGCCGAACCGAGTTGTCTTCGGAACCACCAACGGCCAATCACTCACCATCGAGCTTTAGCTCATACTCCGCGTCGCAACGTACGCTTCGCGGCCTCTTGGCCTGAGCCGTACGCGCTAGCGTCGGGCCCTTCTAAAGTTGCGCAAGACGAGTAAAACGCTGGGCCGCTTACGCGATCACGGCGTTATTTTTAGTCCAGCCTTGCGTGGTTTGTGAGAAGATTCCGGCTAAAGCTCGGTACTACGAACTAGCCGCTCAAATAATCACGGCCTTTCCCCGTGAGCCGTACGCGCTAGCGTCGGGCCCTTCTAAAGTTGCGCAAGAACAGTAATAGGCCGAACTGCTTACCCGATCAGGGCTCCGTTTGCCGTCTAGGCGTTGGGCGGTTTTCGAGAAGATTCCGGCTAAAGCTCGGTACTACGAACTAGCAGCTCAAATAATCCGGCCTTTCCCCGTGAGCCGTACGCGCTAGCGCCGGGCCCCACTAAAGTTGCGCAAGACGAGTAGAACGCTAGGCCGCTTACGCGATTGCGGCGTTGTTTGCAGTCCAGGCTTTGGGCGGTTCATGAGAAGATTCCGGCTAAAGCTCGGTACTACGAACTAGCGGCCGGTATTACGTCCAAAGCAGTTCAGGTCTGGGTGGTGTCATGCACAGCATGACCTACACCTTGCGTTGCAAACGCAATTGCTCGATTCCTAGAAAGGTCAACAGCATCGCACCGTCAGCAGCGTGCCGCTCGAACACACTCTCAAAGAAATGATGTTCTCCTGGCCACGGAAACGCAAAGAAGAGATCAAAGTCGACAAGGTCGCTGTCAACTTCGTCGTAGCCGCTTCGGCTCTCGGTATCGACGTGATCAATCTCTGAGAACGTTTCGACCATCCCTTGATCGTCATCCGGAATGAAGCTCCCGCAACCGAACTGAGCTTCGATCTCGAAGTCCTCGGCAAGCAGCACCGCTTGATCAATCAAATCGGGCTCGACCTCAATGCCACTTGCATCAAGGCCATGGAGTGCAGCGAGCAGCGTGACGACGCCAAAGCCGCTGCCCCATTCACAGAACGCGTCACCACTGAGCAGGTTCTCGGCGACGATCCATTGCAGGCAAGAATCGACCAACGGAAAGTCGCACACCACAAAGTTGTCGATCCGCGGACGGTGCGAACGCGTGAAGGCATCCACACGTTCGTTCGCCTCGGTAATCAACCGCATCGACTCGTCGGCCGGTGCGGGAAGATCGACGGCGTCTGGCAATTCAATATCGACAAGCATGACTCGATCACCAAACGCAAAGCGGCTTCAGGGAACGAAGCTTAGCCTTCGACTTCGATGCCCATGCTGCGAGCAGTGCCTTCGATCATGCGAACGGCTTGATCGACGCTGCGAGCATTCAGGTCAGCCATCTTCTTGTTGGCGATCTCTTCGCATTGAGCGCGAGTGACCTTGGCGACCTTGTCGCGGTTCGGCACACCGCTGCCTTTTGCGATGCCAGCGGCTTGCTTGAGCATCGATGCTGCAGGTGGGCTCTTGGTGATAAAGTCGAAGCTACGGTCGTTGTAGACCGTGACGATGACTGGAATCGGCGTGCCGTTGTATTCCTTGGTGCGATCGTTGAACGCTTGGACGAACTGGCCAAGGTTCACACCGAATTTACCGAGCGAAGTACCGACGGGAGGAGCAGGCGTTGCTTGTCCACCGGGAACTTGAAACTTCGCTTGTCCTGTAACTTGCTTTGCCATGATTGGGCTACTGAATAATGTTTGGGTGTTTCGATTTTTGTTCGGATACTGAATTCGACGTGGCGTTTGATGCACAGCCCTTCTCGAGGGCGTGGCAGCCGGTCGTCTCTTACAGCGGTTCGACCTGCCAGTGATCAAGTTCCATCGGCACGCTGCGGCCGAAGATGTTGATGATCACCGTCACGCGGCCGTTGGCTTCGTCGACGGCATCGACATCGCCTTCTTGGTTCTCGAAGTTTCCTTCCTTGACGCGAACGCGATCGCCCACCTTGAACGGAATCGTTGTCTTGATGGGGGTATCTTCGTCGTCTTCGACGTCTGGTTTCTTGACGAACCGCTCGATGTCCGACGGTTCCATTGGCATCGGCTTGCCTGCCGCGCCGGTAAAGTCGCTGATGCCGTTGGTCTCGCGGACGAGGAACCACGTGTCATCGTTGATGATCATGTTGACCATGATGTAGCCCGGCAGCAGCTTGCGTTTGCTGATGCGACGTTTTCCATCACGGGTAAAGCTTGCGACATCTTCGGTCGGCACAACGATTTCGCCAAAGAACTCGTCCATGCCTTCCATCTTGACTCGCTTGCGAAGCGCGTCGGCGATGGAATCTTCGCGGTTGAAGGCAACCTTCAGGATGTACCAATCCATCACCGCTTCGTCATCAGTCGCTGCTGGCGGCGGTGCGGTTGCGGGTGCCGCTGGCGGAGGCTCTGGAGCGGCAGGCGGAGGTTCTGGTGCCGCACTCTCTTCGGCGACCGCTTCGCTTCCGCCGGCTACCTCGTCTTGTCCAGCCGCATCGTCGGCCGGTGCTTCCTGCGAAGCTGCGTCATCAGGCGTTGCGCCCGAAACCGTTTCGGCCTCTGGCTCGCTGGGTTCTTTGATGTCGTCGGAGGTGTCAGCTTCGTTCACGTTTACACCGGGTTCGGCAAAGTGAGGATGGGATCAACAGGTCGAGGCGTTTAATACTAGGAGGAAGTCACGCCAATCGTGCTGAAAACGAATTGCCAAACGATGTCGAAAAGGAACAACGAACTGGCCAGAAAAAAGATCGTGAACATCACAACGATCGAAGCGCGGATCAACTCATCCTTGCTCGGCCATGTGACTTTGTTCATTTCGGCTTCGACCGCGATCAAAAAGTCGGCGAATCGAGGCCAGTTAACCACTCGGAATCCAAACCAGGCTCCACCCGCCAACAAAACGGCCGGCAGGATCGTCGTCCACGTTGCACTGTCGGCTGCACCCTGCAGCGAGCTGTACAGGCGGTAACAACCAAGGGCAACGATCACCCAAATCGCCAGCGCGGTCAGTTGACGAACGATGCGTCCCTGATTGGGTTTGTAAACCGAAGTTTGAAACAGTTCTGACGTCAGCGGGGCGCTGTTGGATCCTGCAATGTCTCGAGACACCCGTCTGCTCCTGTTCAGTACATCAAAAAAAGGGTCGGTTCACCGTCCGTGGTGTCCGGTGCTTCTGTGGTTTTGAACGCTTTTGCGATTCCGATCGACCCCAATCGAGGCAAACCGTCGAAAAAGCCGGCCCAAAACCCAATTCATTCAAATATCAAGCCATCAAAGCAGGGGCGGAGGGACTTGAACCCGCAACCGCTGGTTTTGGAAACCAGTGCTCTGCCAATTGAGCTACACCCCTGGGTGGGACTTTTGGCGGAAATACCGAGGCTGGTGGCATTCCTATCCCTTCAAGAACTTCGTGCTGGCCACGCCGCTCTTGGGTGAATCTCGAGATGGTACCGAAAATGGCGGAAAAAGCCAATGACCAACGAGACCTTTGGAACCCAAAAGTGGGGCTGAAGTCAGACTGGCTTGTTTGGCAAGACAGATCCGGCTCCAGCCCCACCCATCGGACCAGCGAGACTCAGGGATGCTCCCGTTGCCTCGCCGGTTGTGGCTCGTGCGAAAACTCGCTCTGGGCTTACTCGAGGATTTTCGAGACAACACCCGAACCGACGGTACGGCCGCCTTCGCGAATCGCGAAGCGGACACCATCGTCCATAGCGATTGGCTTGTGCAGCTCGACAGTCACTTTGACGTTGTCGCCAGGCATGCACATTTCAGCGTCGACCAAGTTTGCCGTTCCGGTCACGTCAGTGGTACGGAAGTAGAACTGTGGGCGGTAGCCGCTGAAGAATGGTGTGTGACGACCACCCTCATCCTTGCTCAAGCAGTAAACCTCTGCTTCGAACTTGGTATGAGGAGTGATGCTGGCTGGCTTGGCCAAAACTTGACCACGCTCGATGTCTTCACGCTTCACACCACGGAGCAAGCAACCAACGTTGTCACCAGCTTGGCCTTGTTCCATTTCTTTACGGAACATTTCAACGCCGGTGCAGGTCGTCTTGGTCGACTCTTTCAAGCCAACGATTTCGACTTCTTCACCAACCTTGATCACACCACGCTCGATACGACCGGTAGCAACCGTACCACGACCTTCGATCGAGAAGACGTCTTCGATGGCCATCAAGAACGGCTTGTCGTCTTCACGAACAGGATCAGGAATGTTGGCGTCCAGTGCGTCCATCAACTCGCTGATGCAAGCGCTGGCGTCTGGGTCAGCAGGGCTGTTGTATGCAGGTAGAGCCGAACCGCGAACGACAGGAACGTCGTCACCTGGGAAGTCGTAGCGGCTGAGCAGCTCGCGTGCTTCCAGTTCGACCAACTCAAGCAGTTCTTCGTCGTCGACCAAGTCACACTTGTTCAAGAAGACAACGATGTAAGGAACACCAACCTGGCGAGCAAGCAGAACGTGCTCTTTGGTTTGTGGCATTGGGCCGTCAGCGGCCGAAACCACCAGGATCGCACCGTCCATCTGGGCGGCACCGGTGATCATGTTCTTAATAAAGTCAGCGTGGCCCGGGCAGTCGATGTGAGCGTAGTGACGCTTATCCGACTCGTACTCGACGTGAGCCACGGCGATGGTCACGGTCTTGGTTTCGTCACGAACCGTACCACCCTTGGCGATGTCCGAGTAACCCTTTGCCTCAGCCAATCCCTTTGCGGCTTGCACAGCCAGGATAGCACCGGTGGTTGTGGTTTTGCCGTGGTCAATGTGGCCAATCGTGCCGACGTTAACGTGAGGCTTGGTCCGTTCAAAAGTTGCCTTAGCCATTTCTCTTTTTCACCTACAAATGACCGTGCCACTACTGAACAGAGATACGCTCTCATTCAGCCCAAATAGCCAGCGACCGCGTTCACACCCACGGTTGATTCGCCAATTACCTGGCCGCAATGGTCAATATCGTTCAACTAAGAATCGAAACGAAATGAAACATCCGCATCCCACCGTGGGACACGGACCTCTTGTATTTGGTAGTCTCAAGCGGTTCTTTTCGCAGCGGGCCAACGTCTTGGCAGGCCGCAAAATCGCTTGGAAAGTATTCAGTTTTCGCGGTGCGTCGGTGCCGCACGGGCACGCCGCTAACCGCGTCTGGCCATAGTTGTCGCCGAATGTCATTCGGTTTGCAATTGGCCCACTGAAAAAAAGCTGCTGATGGGACTTGAACCCATGACCTCATCCTTACCAAGGATGTGCTCTACCACTGAGCTACAGCAGCGGGGCAAAGCGGGTGAAGGGAATCGAACCCTCGTATTCAGCTTGGAAGGCTGCTGCTCTACCATTGAGCTACACCCGCACTGCTCGTGGAAACGTCGCGAGGCCGCTGGGGGCTCACAAACGTCTCCCTTGCCTTTTCTTTCGCCTCACTCGCGGTTCTCTTTGCCCGAAGCCGGCATTCTCTTCTTTTGGAGATCCGGTCTCAGTCAAAAACCGCCATCGCGGCGAATAAAAATGGGGGCTACAGGATTCGAACCTGTGTAGGCGTAGCCAACGGATTTACAGTCCGCCCCCTTTAACCACTCGGGCAAACCCCCAAATCTGTCCAACTTTAACGTGTTGGTTCGTCTCTTATCGTTCTGTCGTGTTCTCTACCGTGAGGCTGATTTTGAATTGTTTTGAGCCAAAAGAGCCACCGAAGGGAATCGAACCCTTAACCTGCTGATTACAAATCAGCTGCTCTGCCAATTGAGCTACAGTGGCGTGACGTCGTCACCTCTCGGACCGGTGCCGAGAAGCCGATATCGCTCTCCGCCCAATTCAGAGGCTTGGAAGGGCAGAGTGTAGCGATCCAACCGTTTGCGACAAGACGGAATTGCCCGGTTTTTTCGGGACAAGCCCGGATTTGCCGATCACAAACGACGCTGCTACCAAGACACCCGCTCCCGCGCCCCGGTTCAGCCCCCAATTTTCCACCGCTTCCCCACACCTATCTCTTCATCCGCGCGATCCAAGCAATCCGTGGTGTACTTCTTCCTACCCACACCCTCATTCGTGCAATTCGCCCCATTCGTGGCTCCCGCTTCCCCACACCTATCTCTTCATCCGTGCGATCCGAGCAATCCGTGGTTCACCTCTTCCGCTCTCAAAACTCCACAACCAACCCATCCTCAGCCAGCATCACATCCCCGACCCGCTTCCGAATCTCCGGCAAATCGACCGGGTCGGCCGCCCCCTCGAGAGGATTGATGTGCGTCACCAGCAATCGCTTTGGCTGGGAAAGTTCAGCGACCTCGCAGACGCGGCTGGTCCAACTGTGCCCCGTCTTTTCCGCCCAATCGGCCGCCGAATCACGAAAATAGCACTCGTGCATCAGTAGATCCGCATCAGCCGACCACCGCGCATGCTCCGCAGTGACGTCGCCCCGCGTATCGGTGGCGTAAACCAGCCTCTTCTCGGGATGTTTCCAATCGAGCCGATAGGCGACCGAACCTCCCGGATGATCCTGTGGCCGCCACGCCACCGTCACATCACCAACTTGAAACTCACCCAGTTCGTCGATCTCCATCCACTCCGCATCGAGCTGCGGTGGAAAAATCAGCTCACTAAAGAGATGCGTCCTGACTGCCTCGAGCTTCGCCGCTTCACCCCAAATGCGCAGTCGATCGACGGGCCGCTGATAGAGGACATCCAAGAGGAAGGTTAGCCCCATGACGTGGTCGAGGTGCACGTGGCTCAGCAGGATATCGAGCGTGTTGGTTTCGATCAGCTTCGGCAACCGAAAGATCCCCGAGCCTGCATCGAGAACGATCCCCGACTCGGGCAAGAAATAACACGAAGTATGCCGCGATTCATTCGGGTGATAACCAACCGTCCCCAGGCAATGAAGCAACATCGTTCAATCCAACTCACTCTGCGTAATTAGAAAACACTCTCCCTTGGGAGAGTCGGGCTCTCAGGCCCGGAGAGGGTTCGTGCTGCTCATCGCACACCCAGCCTGAGCAGCAACTGAGCCGCGATCGCGTAAGCGGCCGGGCCTTAATCCTAGCCGCCGTGGGTCTTCGCCGCCTTGTGCCATAGCTGTGGTGTGCCATAGCTGCGGTTAGCCTGGGCCCGAGGCCTCACGGCCAGCGGCTCACGGGCACTGCCTAGCTGCAGAAGAAGTTGTTCTGCAGAGACCGTTCCTGGTGTCTCTCCGCTAGCCGCGGATCTCCGCACCGCCACCAGTCTGCCACTCCGCTTGTCTCCTCGCAAACCATCCTTGCGACATGGCGATCAAACGCGTATCCTTCGCCCCAGCCAAAACGTTGGGAAACCAGCCGAGCGAACCCAAAACTGCTCGAGCACCTCTTTCCCAACGGCCAAACAAAAAGCGGATGTGGCGGAATTGGCAGACGCGCTAGATTCAGGTTCTAGTGCCCGCAAGGGCGTGGAGGTTCAAATCCTCTCATCCGCACTCCAACCCAAAGGGACCGACGCAACAGATTGCGGCGGCCCCTTTTTTTTATGCACTCTCCAACACATAGGACAAGCCGCGCGCTGAATAGGAGATGATGCCTGCCGCATTTCACGCCGTCGAGGGATGATCGGTCTAAGCTGAGGAATTTGCAATCGACTTCGGAGCCCTAGGCGAAAGCGAAGCATTCAATCGGCAGTCCTCGCTCACGCATCGAGCTATGATCTTCACCGGAGATCGGGTCAAAACGAATTCTCAATGCGATGTAACGGAGAAGAAGCCTCTCGATGAAACATTTCGTCTTTCTCATGTTCCTCGCCGTCACGTGTAACACCTGTCTTGGCGATGATTCCGAGCTGAGCAAGATATTGGACCGCTATCCGCTCGGCGGCCTGATTCGATCGGCAATCGGAGTGACACGACAGGGAACCGCGATTCCCTGTTTCATCGCAGAAGACCATTTCGATCCCCGGACAACAAAGTTTCGCATCCTCATTGTCGGTGGACTTGATGGTAAAGCGGGTTCGGTCGAACTGGCAATGAGTGCCCTTTCCGATTTCCAGGGCGAAACCGAATTGCAGAAGCGATACTCGGTTTCCTGCGTGCCCTGTGCTCGGCCAGATGCCGTCGGTCAAAGCAATCCGCCAGAGCCCAAATTCCCGCCGGAAGGAAACGCATACAACCAAGCCGAAAACGATGAAACGCACTATCTCTGGCGCTGGATCGGTATGCATGCTCCAGACCTTGTCATCGACGTTCGGTCCGAGAACGATTCTGCGTGGACCTGGCCGGATAAACCGGCGGAGATGCTCGATGCAATCCGCACGGCGATTCCAGGTACCAGTAGGGAGACGACGGATAAGGCAACTTTGGTTGCCGCGCTGAGCCAGGGCGCACCTTCCGAAGTTGGTTCGATCCCCGCACTTCAATCCGACGGCAAGTCGCCCTTGCTTCTGTTGACCACGGCAATGGATGGTCACTTCAATCCTCTTCCACGTTCCAATGCGCGAAAGGAAATCAACCGCCGCATCGCACGTTCGCCGATTGAGGTGGCACAGGAACTGGCCAAGGTGTACGGAGGCAAACTCGATCGAATCATGTACATCCCATCGCTCGCTGTGATCGGCCGAATGCGACTGGGAGAACTAACCGGAGACGCAGCCCGTCTCCGCGATGCCGAACATCTGGCGGCGCCGTTTCGGCGGGGCGACAAGGAAAGCATGCCGGCAAAAGGCAACGGCAGCACACTATCCGGGCATCTGATTTTCTCGGAGCTTGCCCGCCGGTCTCGCGACGACAACTGGACGCCGCCGGCGAAGAAGGCGGCAGATTGCGGATTCCACGCCAACGGACAGCCGAAGGAGTCGATGCCATTTCACAACGAAATGAGCGACTCGGTTTTCATGGGGTGCGTGATTCTCGCCGAAGTCGGCGCTTTGACCGGCGATGAGAAATATTTCGATCAGTGCCTTCGCCATTTTAAGTTCATGCAGAATCTCTGTCTCCGCGACGACGGAATTTACAGGCACTCTCCACTCGACGAGGCAGCCTGGGGGCGCGGCAACGGATTCCCTGCGCTTGGGATGGCGCTTTCGCTGAGTGCGTTACCGGAGAACTCGGAGGCTTTTGAGTTTTTTTTAAGTGCTTATCGCTCGCACCTCGACGCGCTCCGGCAGCATCAGGACCCGACGGGGGCCTGGCATCAGGTGATCGACCGCAAGGAAAGCTATCGCGAATTCACTTCGACGTGCATGATCACGTTTGCGATTGTTCGAGGGATGCGACGCGGATGGCTGAAAGAAGAGGAATGGGCGCCGGCTGCTAGAAGAGCATGGCGCGCCATCAAATCACGGATTGGACCGAAGGGCAGGTTGGTCGACGTCTGCACCGGAACCGGGAAACAGAAAGACCTCCGCAATTACTATGACCGCACGGCCATACTCGGGGCGGACGACCGTGGCGGCGCGATGGCGTTGATGGTGTCGACGGAGATCGCTTTCTGGGAGAATGAACGCAAGTAGGGCAGGTTCCTACTGGCCCGCATTGCTGTCGAGAGAGACATTGCCTTTTCTCTGTTGGCCGAAGAACTCTCGAAGGTCAAACGCGAAAAAGACCGTCAAGTGATCAAGGCCCCTCGCGTGAACGGGAGGAGTGCTATGCGAGAACGAATTAAGTTCGGGTTTCGAGACCGTGCCTGGCATCTGCAATGAATGCGGCGCCTATTGCTGGCTCGCTAACGACTACCGTTCGCTTCGGTGACACATCAAACTGATCAAGTTTGTCGATTACCCGAGATCGCATTGTCGTTGAATTTGCGAGTTGCCCTCCAGCCATCGCGAGCGTGTAGTCGGCTGAAATCTCCAGGCGCCGAGTGACGACCTTCACGATGAGTGCAAGCTCCTCGGCGGCCTCGGACACAAGCCGGTCGGCCGTCGGATCACCGTCTTGGGCCGCGGCGACAACCAGCGGCGCGAGTTGCGAAATCTCGCTCCGCCCTCGATCATGACGCCGCATGTCCTCGATCAAATCGCTCGCCTTTCGAAGGCCGAAATGCGTCAAGATATCGGCGAGCAGTTTTGTTGGAGCCGCTCGTCCGTCGTCGCTGCGAACGGCCGCGCGCAGAGCGCTGACTGCAAGTTGATAGCCGCTCCCTTCATCACCCAAAACCGGTCCCCATCCGCCGCATCGTTCCGTGCGCCCTCCCGCGACTCTGCCGAGTGCCATCGAGCCTGTGCCAGAGATCAGTGCAACGCCAACTCCATCGGGCTGCGCCGCATAGATCACGGGCAGCGCGTCGTCGGTCACGACCACACGCTCTGCCATCTCAATCGAGCCAGCCCAAGTCTCAACACGAACGCGATCCGCAGGCCGGCCGGCTCCCGCGAGCGCAAGGCATGCCGATCGCAGTTTGCGGCGGCTTGTGCCAGCGTCAGCAAACGCGCCGGCAATCGCCTGATCGATCGCCTTGAACGCGACGTCCTGTTCCATTTGAACATTTGACGCTCCTGCAACGCCGCGTCCCAAGACTTGACCCTCTTTCATCAACATGGCCATCGTCTTGCTACCACCACCATCGACGCCAAGCACCAGGTCGCTCATTGGGTACGTTCCACGTTTGGGTCCTCGATTGCCGTCCGCAAATGGCCGCCGGCATCAGCGAGCAGACGGCGAGCCTGTGTGGCATCCACGTCGCGCCGCTTGGCAACGATTGCGGTTTTCAACTCGCCATCACAACGATCCAACAATCGTTGCGCGTCCTCTGCATCAAGCCCCGTCATTTCACAAACGATTCGGCGCGACCGGATCGCAAGTTTTTCGTTGGTTGCCCGCAAATCGACCATCAAGTTCCCGTACGTTTTGCCAAGCCGGATCATCGCGCCGGTGGTCAACATGTTCAGCACCATTTTTGTTGCCGTCCCCGCTTTCATACGAGTCGAGCCACTGATCACTTCGGGGCCAACGACCGGACAGATGGCGATTTCGCAGTGCTTCGCAAGCTCGCTGGTCTCGTTGCAGCTGAATCCAATCGTCGCCGCGCCGACTTGACCGGCGTATTGAAGTGCGCCAATGACATAGGGCGTTCGCCCACTGGTTGCGATTCCAACGACAGCATCCCTCTCGGAAACATCGACGGCTTCGAGATCGCGTCGTCCGTCTTCAGCGATGTCCTCGGCGCCTTCGATCGCCGTGGTCAATGCAGGTTGACCTCCCGCGATGACGCCAACAACCATTTCTGGCGGCGTGTTAAAGGTGGGCGGGCATTCGCTTGCATCCAACACGCCGAGCCGACCCGACGTCCCTGCGCCGGTGTAGATGAGTCGGCCCCCCTGCCTCATCCGCGCTGCGATGGCATCGATCGCAAACGCGATCGCGTCCGCCTCCTGGCCGACCGCCAAGGCCACCCCAGCGTCTTGTTCGTTCATCAACCGTACGATCTGCGTCGCCGAGAACGAATCGATCGCTTCGGAGGCCGGATTTCGAGCTTCGGTCGTCAATGACTCAAGGTGGTTCGGTTGTTTCGGTGTCATCGCTTGTTCACAATCTTCATTCTATCCCCTCGTTGAAGGACTTCTTGATTTGGCGATTCATTGGATCGACGCAACGATCGTCGTGTTGTACATGCTGGCGACCGTCCAGATCGGCGCCTGGATCGGGCGCGGCCAGCAAGACCTGTCGAGCTACCTTCTTGGGGGACGCGACGTTCCGTGGTGGGCCATTTTAGGTTCCATCGTCGCGACGGAAACAAGCACAGCCACTTTCCTTAGCGTCCCTGGTATCGCATTCGCCGCCGAGGGCGACATGCGTTTTCTGCAGCTTACCTTTGGCTATATCGTTGGTCGAATTCTAGTCGCGTCGATCCTGTTGCCGCTTTATTTTCGCGGCAAGATCTTTACAGCTTACGAAGTTCTTGAGCATCGTTTTGGCGGCGCGGTCAAACAGGTCGCCTCTTTGATGTTTCTCGTCGCACGAAACGTTGGCGACGGTCTTCGCCTGTTTCTTGCCGGAATCGCGCTCGAAAAGGTCGTCGGGATCGAATTGCATTACGCGATCATCGCAATCGGGCTGGCCACAATCGTCTACACCTTCTTTGGCGGGATGAAGGCCGTGATCTGGAGTGACTGCGTGCAGCTTGTGATCTACATGATCGGTGGGGTCATCGCGCTAACGCTGTTGATTCGATCGCTCCCAAATGGCATGGACCAGTTTATCGAGTTTGGCACATCGACCGGTCGATTCCAGGTTTTCGATTTCCGTGTTTCTTCCAATGAATCGTTTTCGTTTTGGAGTGAGCCCTACACCTTCTGGGCAGGACTTCTTGGCGGCGCAGCTTTGACATTGGGAACACACGGAACGGACCAGATGATGGTGCAGCGTTACCTGTCCGCTCGCAGTCAACGTGACGCAAAAAAAGCCGTCATCGCCAGCGGGCTTGTTGTCCTTGTACAGTTCGCGTTGTTCCTGCTGCTCGGTGTCGCACTTGCCGCTTTTTACACAATCGTTTCGCCACAAGCGTTCCGGCACAACGATCAAGTATTTGCGAGCTACATCGTCGACTTCATGCCGATCGGACTGGTCGGTTTGACGCTCGCTGCCGTTTTCGCAGCAGCCATGTCAACGCTTTCCAGTTCGCTTAATTCGTCCGCAGCAGCTGTCGTCAATGACTTTATCGCACGTGAGAGCGAATCAGACGATGTCGAAAAACCGAGCGGCCGACTGTTGGCAGCCAGCCGAGTCGCCACGATCTGTTTCGGGGTCGTCCAGATCATCATCGGGATCGGCGCCAGTTACGTTTCCAAGAGTGTGGTCGGCGACGCATTGGCGATCGCTGGTTTTACAGCCGGGATTCTGCTGGGAGTCTTTTTGTTAGGTGCTGCAACAAAATCGGCGAACGCATTTGGTGTCGTTGTTGCCATCGGAACGGCAATCGGCACGCTCGCCTTTCTACGATTCCAAACGTCCGTCGCGTGGCCGTGGTACCCCGTCGTTGGCTGCCTAACGACCGTTGGCGTTGGCTGGTTCACTAGCCGAATCACGTCGCGGCGCATCTTAAAACCAGAGGAACCATCGTGATGACACGCTTCCCGCTTCAAGTTCTCTGGGCGATGTTTGCCATCGTCTCAGCGAGTCACCCGGCCGTTGCTTCGGATCCGTCGGTGCTGGCCGGAATCGACGTTTTGGAGCAAGAAAAGTTCAGCCAGCTTTCGGGGCGCAACGTCGGGCTGATCACGAACCATACCGGCGTCAATCTCAAAGGAGTCTCGACCGTAAAACTCCTTCATGATGCGTCCAACGTTCACCTAAAGACGCTGTTCAGCCCAGAGCACGGGTTTGCCGGGCTGCTTGATCAAGCCAACGTCAACGACGACCAGGACACCGAAACAGGCTTGAAAATCATCAGCCTGTACGGAAAGACTCGCGTCCCGACCGACGAGAGCCTGAAAGGAATTGACACGCTGGTCTTTGACATCCAAGACATCGGCACGCGGTTTTACACCTACATTTCGACGATGGGTGGTGCGATGCGTGCTGCGGCCAAAAATGACATCACGTTCGTCGTCCTCGATCGCCCCAACCCCATCGGTGGCTCCCTTGTCGGTGGCCCCATTCTCGACGCCGGCAAAGAATCGTTCGTTGGCTATCACACGATCGCGGTCCGTCACGGAATGACGATCGGCGAAATCGCGATGATGTTTCGCAGCGAAATGAATCTCGACCTCGATCTGCGTGTGATTCACTGCCAAGGTTGGAAACGTGAAATGGCGTTCGACGAAACAGGCATGGTTTGGATCAACCCTTCGCCGAACATGCGCAATCTGACCCAAGCGTTTCTTTATCCGGGAATTGGACTGCTTGAAACGACGAACCTTTCGGTCGGACGCGGTACCGACACGCCCTTCGAAGTGTTGGGCTCGCCCTGGATTGACAGTCGCACGCTTGCCGCAGCGTTGAACGCTCATCGGTTAGCCGGCATTCGTTTTGTGCCGCTCTATTTCGAACCCGACGCCAGCAAATACGCTGGCCAACGGTGTGGCGGCATCAACATGATTGTGACCGATCGCGAATCCTTCGATCCGATTCGTACCGGGATTGTGATTGCGACCACCCTTCGCCAACTCTACCCGGATCAGTGGGAAACCAAGTCGCTCAATCGCTTGCTTGGCAATCAAGGAACGTTCGAAGCGATCAAGGCAGGACAGTCATTCAAAGAGATCCAGTTGGGCTACCAACCGCGGCTCGACGCGTTTATCAAGCGTCGCCAACCCTTCTTGATCTACTAATCCCAGCCGTTCTTGCTTAACCAATCAAAGTGTGCCGCAAAATGCGTCTTGGCCTGGAAAACTTCGTTGCCGAACCGCCACCCGAGCTGCGAGATGCGAGGATCGGTGTGCTGATGAACCGCGCGTCGGTCGACCGCCAGCTTCGGTTTGCATGCGACTTGATCAACGATGCGTTGCCGCGCCAACTGACGGCGCTCTTTTCGCCACAGCATGGCCTTTGGGGTGACGCCCAAGCGAACATGATTGAGTCGGACCACGATCACCACGAGCAACTTGGCGTCCCAATCTACAGTCTTTACAGTGAAACGCGGCGACCCACTGAGCGAATGCTACGAGACATCGATTGCCTCGTGGTTGATCTTCAAGACGTCGGCACCCGCGTCTACACCTTTGTCTGGACGTTGCTGGAATGCATGAAGGCGTGCGCAGCGCATGAAGTCTCTGTCCATGTGCTTGATCGTCCCAACCCGATCGGCGGCGAGATTGTCGAGGGACCGCCACTGCGCCCGGGATTCGAGAGTTTTGTCGGTGGCGCTTCGATTCCCATGCGACATGCTCTAACGATCGGTGAGCTCGCGACCTACTTCAACGAAGAACTCGGAGTCGGAGCCAACCTCTCCACCACAGAGATGACGGGCTGGAATCGCAAAGACCTTTGGACTGAATTGGGTCGAGCTTGGATCCCTCCTTCTCCGAACCTGCCGACCTTTGAATCGACCCTTGTCTATCCGGGGCAGGTCCTTCTTGAAGGAACCAATCTGTCCGAGGGGCGAGGCACGACCATTCCGTTTCAAATCGTCGGTGCACCGTTCATTGATTCGGATCGTTTGCTTGCCGCATTGCAGGCGACTGAACTTGAGGGTGTCACCTTTCTGCCCATCCGCTTCCGACCAACCTTCGACAAATGGAGCGGCCAAGTTTGCGAAGGATTGTCCCTGCAAGTCACCGATGCGACCGTGTTTCGCCCCTACGCAACGTCGGTAGAAATCATCTCGCAGGTCGCACGCCTGTACCCCAACGACTTCCGTTGGATCGACCCACCCTACGAATACGAAACCAAACTTCCGCCCATCGACATCATCAGCGGCAGCGATGCGTTGCGGACTTCACTTGGGTCGTAAGATCGATCGAACATGAGGCACTGTCTTTTATCGATCCGCCGCCGACCAGAGGCGGACCGTCCCATCCCAGCTTGCCGAGGCGACTGACGAACCATCAGGCGAGAATCGCACGCAATGAATGTGTTGCGGATGTCCTTGGATTGCAATCGTGCGTTGCAACGTCGCGAGGTTCCAGAAACGAATCTTTCCGTCGCTACAACCCGAAACCAATGTGCGGCTATCAGGGGAGAAGGAGGTTGACATCGCATCACTGGAGTGGCCAGTCAACTCATTCATGAGTTCGCGCGATCCATAGTCGAACAATAGGATTGCACCACCGCCGATTGTCGCCGATAGCGTGTTTCCATTCGGAGAAAACATCAGACTGGTAACGTCAGTATTCAACTGTGCAATCGAAGACACGGCATCAGGCACCGATTCGACTTTCGAAAGATCCCAAATTTGAATCTGCTTATTGCGACCGCCGAAAGCGATGCTTTGATCGTCCGGCGCGAAAGCGACGGCCCAAACGTCTCCGCCACAATCGTCAAGTCGATGTTTGACCGACTGGTTGGCGACGTCCCAGACGATCACGGATCGATCATTGCTTCCCGAGGCAAGGTAGCGACCGTCGGAAGAAAAACTAAGCGAGTTGACATCTGCATGGTGATCCTCAAGTGAGCCGATCACGTTTCGCGATTCGATGTCAATCAAACGAATGATCTTGTCTCGCCCCGCTGCCGCGAGCGTGCGATTGTCAGGCGAAAAGATGACGAACTGAATGCTTCGAGAGCTTGCTTCTACCTCCCATGATTCGGTGCCAGAACTCAGGTCCCAAACCTTTACCTTTCCATCGACGCTGCCCGATGCGATCAATTGCCCGTCCATCGAATAGTTGACGGACCAAATCCAGCCTTCATGGCCGCGGAAGGTCGAAGCAATTTCTCCGCTGTTCGCGTTGGAGACTCGGATCGTATGGTCCCGGCTTCCGGTGACGATGGATCCATCATCAACAAAGTCCATCGCGTAGACGGCGTTACTGTGACCTTGAATCTTTCCAACCGAATTCCCCGTCGTGGGATCCCAGATATGCGCCGCATTGCCACTGCCAATTGTGGCAAATTGATTGCTCTTGGCCGAGGAATCGAACCAAGCTGAAAATTGGGTCGGATCGCCTATTGTCCCGCATTGCTTTCCCGTTTCGAATTCCCAAAGCGTGGTGGCTTCGCCGGCGACCACGGCGAAAACCCCGCCATCGCCGACAGGTATGAGAGACTCAATCGTATTCGCGAGTCGGCCAATCTCGCGGGTCAAAGTCCACTCAAAATCAGGAGAGAGTTGGTAAAGGCTGATCGCGTTATCAGCGGCAATCGCAATGCTCTTGTCATTGCTTGAAATCGCAAGCGACCTCAAATTTCCTTTACTCGACGGCAACTCGCTGACGTGAATTTCGGCAACGGCAGTCGCGGATTCAACGTTCCAGATTTTGATCGCTCCGTCCTGGCTCGCTGAAATGAAATGGATGTTGTCGTGCAAGAATTGCAGCTCGATCACGCCACCGCCGCCGACTGGAACGATGTGCGTGTCGGAGGGATCCGCAGTGTTCCAAATTTGAATGCTGTTTCCCCTGATCGGGGCGGCAATCCACCGGCCGTCGTGAGATAGCTTGGTAAGAAACCGATCCTCTGTCGCACCGGTAAACGCGTCGTTTAATTTGCCTCCGGACTTTCTCCAAACTCGAAAACTCCGGTGGCCAACTCCGACAAGGGTTTTCCCATCGGGCGAATAGTGCAGGCGTTCGATTCGGCCAAGTCCTGGCGTCAGTGTGTACTTGCGTTTGGCGGACTGTTTGTCCCATATCTGAATTCTGTGGTCGTTGCCCGTTGCTGCGATTTCATCACCGTTTGGCGACGCTTCCACGAATGTGACAATGTCGCCATAGTCCATGCTGGCTCGGTTCAGCACATCTCGGCTTAGCCGATCGTAAAAATGCCATTCGAATGTGCGGATGTCTTCTTCATCTTCGACCGGAAGGTGTCGATCAAGCAGACGTCGTACCTCGTGCACCATCCCGTTTTCCCAGGCCTGCTGGACGATGTTCATGTGCGCGATGTACAGGTACTTGCGGGTTTGCTGCCGTTGGATGACAACTTCCCCACGCTGATACTCGGCGTCGCGCCATTTCCAGATGACGGCAAACCCAGCAACAACGAAGGTAAGTAACATTGCCGATGAGAGCGTTGCGAGCGCGGGTTTTCGGCGAGCCCATTTGAGTAGGCGTTCGCTGCCGGTAATCGGTCGCGAGAGGATCGGCTCATTTCGCATCCATCGCTGCAACTCGGATGCGAGTGCTTCCGCCGACGCGTACCGGTCCGTCGGTGATTTCTCCAGGCAACGTAGGCAAATGGTTTCCAGGTCAAGGTCGACGCTTGGGTTCAATTGCGACGGTCGCTGCGGTGCTTCGTCAACGATCTTGCGGATCGTTTCGATCATTGAATCTGACTTGAACGGCGGTTGGCCGATCAAAATCTCGTAGAGCACTGCGCCAAGGCTATAGATGTCCGACGCGGTGGTAATCGTCGAGTTTTGTCCGCGAGCTTGTTCGGGGGAGAGATACCCCGGCGTCCCCATGATTTGGCCGGTGATGGTAAGCTCGACGTCTCCATCCAGTTGTTTCGCTAATCCAAAGTCACTGATGTGAGGTTCACCCGAGGAATCGATCAGAATGTTTGCTGGCTTGATGTCACGATGAAGCACACCGTTTTGATGGGCATAGTGAACCGCCAAGGCGGTCTTGATCAGCAGCAATACCTTGGATGGAAGATCGTGTTCTTGCTTCAGCCAATTCGAAAGGTTGCCACCCTCAATCAACTTCATTGAAAAGAACGGCTGCCCTTCATGTCCACCGATTTCGTAGATGGGAACGATATTTGGGTGATTGAGCTTGGCGGTTGCCTCGGCTTCGAGCTGAAATCGCTCCAGATCCGACGCCGAAAGATGAGAACGGACGCGGATCATCTTGATCGCCACGTCCCGGTTCAAGCTGCGTTGATGGGCTCGGTAAATGACGCCCATCCCACCATGGGCGATTTCCTTCAGGTTGTCGTAGTCGGCCAGCGAACTTCCGTTTCTTGACGTAGCACTCGCGTGAAACGCCTCCGCCGGCTCGATGCCAAGCGTGTCATTCTCGCCTTCCCACCCCGTAGCGATGTCGCCCTGTTTGATACTCGGGACTGTCTCGGTCGGGATGCTGCTCAATTGTGCGTCTTGCTCGATCATTGACTGCACATACTCCAGCATCTGGTCGTCGGCACATTCGTGCCTCATCAATGCTTGACGCTGATCCGGATCAAGGTCGCATGCCTTCAAAAAGATCTCAGAAGCGCGTCGATAGAATTCGGCATCAGCAGTTGACATCCGTCACCCCCGTTCGCTTGTTTACCCGGCCGTCAGTCAATGCAAGCTGGCAATTGTGAGACATGACTGAACGTTGCACGCTATCCACCGCACATAACGCACGAGTGAGTTCGAAAGTGGGAGGTAGAATTTGTGTCTCGCGTTGATTGTCGCGAAAGTGTCAAGCGAATCCGATTCCTAACCCATCTAGATTGAGAGAATCTGGCGATCATCGATGCAAATTCTCGGCTTTTGACTCGGAGTTCAGTTTCATCAACAACCATACTCGGGCCACTCGCCAGTCGTTCTTGATCGTCCACTCGGAAACGTCCAACACTTCTGCAGTCTCGGCGATGCTTAGCCCGGTAAAGAACCGGAGCTCAATCACATTGGCATGCCGCGGATTCAGTTCGGCCAATTCAGTTAGCAGTTGATCAAAATCGAGCACATCGACTTCGCTGGCGGAGTCGACAGCAACGAGTTCATCGTGTAGCGGAATTCGGCTGATTCCGTTACCGCGTTTCATGGCCACGCGATTTCGAGCGTGGTTGACCAGGATGCGTCGCATCATGGTGGCTGCGATGGCACAGAAGTGCGCTCGGCCGCGCCATTTGACTCTTTCCTGATCAATCAGTCTCAGAAAAGCCTCATTGACCAGAGCGGTTGGCTGAAGTGTGTGATCGGGGCGTTCGCGCCGCATCGCGGCAACCGCCAACCCCTTGAGTTCGTCGTAGACCACTGGCATCAACCGTTCGGCGGCATCGGGTTGACGATTACAGAGCTCTAACAAGATTTGAGTCGTATCGGAGTTGTTGTCGTCGTGCATCGAATCAAAGCCAAAGGGAGTCCCCCGCACAATCATAGCTGAGGATTGCTGGTTTCGGCATTTCCTAGCTCGTCGATTGAGAAACAGCCAGACGACAGTCTCGCGGCGTCTTTTCTGAAAAATTCGCCTCCCTGTTGTTGTCGGCTTCGTGCGTAACTTCGTGACGGGCGTTTCGCCGCGAAACACTCGTAATGCACCTCTCTCATTGCAGCGTTTTGATATGCCCAAACAGGCCCCTTCTCGCGTGACTGGCCGCAAAGCACGCCGACAAAATAGGCGGAACCGCCGCCGGATAATGATTGAGTCGCTTGAGAAACGAAACCTGCTCAATGCTGACAATCCGTTCACGTCGCCCCAGCGAGATGCCCTTATCGAGGGGCTTCAGCAGTTCGCGACCTACTCAGAAAGCATGGATGATTTTGGTGCGCTCAGTCAAAACCTCCCATTTCTGGATACGTCGATCGGCGCGTCACTTGAT
Source organism: Rubripirellula sp. (assembly GCA_965216875.1). GTDB lineage: Bacteria > Planctomycetota > Planctomycetia > Pirellulales > Pirellulaceae > CBDCUW01. Next base: position 8,182,624 of record OZ244207.1, on the reverse strand, counting down.
GTTGGTGGCATCATCTCGACTTATCTGACCAAGCCGACGGTCAAATTCCTCGAGGCAAACAAGGATTCGGGGGAGCGGACGCCCAATGAACTCGTCTCACAGCTCGACGGCCTGGATCGTTCAGCAAAGGTTCAATTCAAGACCGAATCGCCTTCGACATCGGTTGATTCTGAGCAGATCACATTCAGCCTGCTCGTGGAAGCGAGCCGCACCGAAGACGTCGGAATCGACTTGAGTCGGAACCACAACGAGCTGCCACTGGAAGTCGACGCGCGAGCAGGAAAGATCCCGCTTGAATTGGGTTTGAAGTTCCGATTCACCTTCGGACTTGATCTGTCCGGTGAAACGGTTGACGAGAGCGACTTCTTTATACGATTCGACCTCGATACGGAAAACGCGGATCCAGAACTGCGTGACAAACAATTCGGATTGCAAACGACGGCAAGACTATCTCAACAGGTTGCGTTGACTGCTGAACAGGATCTTAACCCAGACCTATTCGAGGTTGGCAAGTCTACGTTGTTGGGCTTGAAAGTCACGTGGAATCAACCAGGGGGTGGCGACAACAGCGAGGCCCTCATCGACGTTCCAGTCGTGCGTGGTTCCTCGAGTCTGCTCATCGACGATATTCGATCTGCGCTGGGCGGCGCACTGGCATCCAATGGTTTGCCTCCCCAGGCAATCGACGCATCGATCGTTGATGGCAAACTTCGATTGCGATCCGAGGAGACCGGAATCGTCTCGATCGAAATTGCGGACCGTCCCTCAGAAAACGTCATCGCAACCAACTTCGGCTTTGGCGATAAGGCGACAGCCGTTGGTCCGCTCGGATTCGAAGTCGACTATGGATTCTTTGGGTTGGAGGTCAAAGGTGGTCGAGCCGAATTGGAAACGACTGCCATCATTCGCCGCGACCTGGGCAATGTTAACGCTCAAGGACCAACCTTGACGTACAGCCAACTCGCTGATGCGGGAGGATATGAATCGTTATTGAAGGTTGATTACGCAGCAGACTCTGGTGATGGAACTTTCTCTGCTGAACTGCCGCTCAATGACGCGCGCGGGATTTTGACGCTTGCGAACGCCGCGTTGTCGATCGTCGATGTCGTCCAGGAAGAAGACCCGCCAAGTAATCCGGACACGGCACTATTCGACACAACAGCGATGCAGATTCAGGCCAAGAACCTTGGGGCTGTTCCCGATTTCGCTGACCTATCTCCGGAGACGATCGCGACCTTTTTTGTGAACTTGGGAACTGCGCTCCACGATGTAGCGCCGGAACTGGACCCCGAGGGCGGGATCCCGTACGTCAATGTCAAGACAAGTGACGTCATTCGTTTCACGGACACGCTGACGGATCTGGCCCGCTCGCTTTACGAAACGGCATCAGTTTCTATCGATGTTCCTAAGCTGGTCACCCTCGACAATCAAGGCAACGAAATTGTGCACGAGGGCGTATTGAAGGAGGACGGGGCGTTTGTAGTGACCCTTGAGAACGACGACCCGGTACGGGTTTCCATCTCGCAAGATGTGACCAACGAGAGTCTGAGCGACTTAGCAGAAGATTTGAATGCCTCGCTGGAGGTCGCCGGCATCGGCGCGACCGGGACTTTCCGATTGACGGTGACGCGCAACGAGAGCAACGCGACGACTGACGCAATCTCTGTCAACGCGACCGCGTCCCAAGTCCAGGAAGCAGTGGAATCTGCGTTGATAAGGTTGGTTGGAGATGCTGAAGGTAAAGATAAGATCGAAGTCGAAGGAGAACCGAGCGGGCCTTTCATCGTCAGGTTCGACGAGAGTCTTGGCGACATGGATACGCTGCAAATTGTGGTCGACAATCCCGTCATTGACGCGACGATCATCACGCTGGATGAGGGGTCGAGCGAACAGGGCGAAGCTCAGCGGATCTCACTTTCGGCGCCGAATTGGCGGGTTGCAGCCGTTGTTGAAAACAGTCCATCGAACGCGGCAAATCTTGTACTTGCGACGACCCAGCCTGGCGAGGCGTTGACTTTGGCAGTTACCGGACTGACGCTCACAGCCCAGTCTCCGCCCGCAACTCAACTTTCGCAGACGCTATTGTTGAATGTTCAAATCAATGACGACGCTCCTGTCGAGGTGCGGCTAAACGAATCCGCTACTGCCGACAATTTGACGATCGATGCGCTGGTTGATGACGTGAATCAGGCGTTAGCGAATGCGAGCTTGGACGCCCAGTTGTTAGCCGTTGCCAATGGGGCTCTGTTGGAGTTCTCAGTGATCGCGCCGGGTGTCAATTCGGTCACGATTGCGGGGGCGGCGCCCCTCGGTTTTGATGACGGACAAGAAACCAAAAACTCTGCCGAGTCACTTGGAATTCCCATTGCTGGAATCGAGTCGAAGGCAGCGTTCCGCGCGCACAACCTCCAGGGTCTGATCGATGTCGTCAACGAGCATGCCAAAGTCCTGTCCGCGGATTCCCCTTTTGAAGCAAAGGTTTCTTATGACGACAACCTGAAGACGCTGTTTTGGAATCTAAAGCTCGGCAAGGAGTTTGCGAAAGAGATCTCGCTCGATTTTGGGACGGCATTTGATATTGGTGACGACGAGCCGTTGTCGGTGGTCGGTGGTGCTGACGCCACCTTCAGCGCCGCCGCGGGGATCGAACTGAAACTGGGGGTCGAACTCGGCGAACTTGGCGCAGGCTTCACGCTCAACGGCGACACGTTGCTGGCGGATTTGAATGCGGGTCGCGGCGTTTCGACTCGCATCGGTATGACAGGCAGCATGCCGGCGTCATCCGACGGCAAGCTGAATGACAACTTGGCACTAACGCTAGCGCTCAATGACGAACGCAACATTGAGGTCGCACTCTCAAAAGCGGACACCGAGGACAACCATGACCTAGACGATCTTGTTCGTGATTTGAACAAAGCGTTGTTGCAGCCCCTAAGAGACGCTGGATTCTCCTCCGGAATCTCGGATGAAGACGGCAACGAATCACCGGCATTCGAGTTTTCTCGAACGGCAGTTGAAGTCAAACACGTGCAAGGTGAGGTTCGGATCACGCTCGAGGAACCGTTAGCCGACCCAGATTCAGTGGTCGTTTTCCTGGACGGACAACGACTCGAATTGGGGCGTGACTACAACGTTGTTGATGGGATCGCCGTGGTTTTTGATGACACCGACGGCGTTACCGGCAAGCTGCGGTTCGAATACGCGTCGGAGAGGTTGCGACTGAGTGCGGGCCAAACACTTGGAGACGCGAACAAGTTTGTCGATGCAAAGCCTGCTAGCGGGCTGGACGAACATGTGTTGGACCAAACGAATGTCGATCTTGAGTCGATTGACGTTAAGGTCGGTGAAACCCAGCTGCGAATCGGGGAGGACTACAAAGTCGATGTCAATGAACAGAACCAGGTAAAGATTACGTTTCATCAGAGCGGTGGAATCAACGGGGACCTGCGGATTGAATATGAGTTGCGGCGTTTTCGATTGAATTCTCTTTCCATCTCCAATGCCAGTGTCCTCGGTTTTGGTGATGCGCAGCAGAGTGACCGAGATGATCTGCTGGTGACACTTCGCGATGGGACTCACCACCGCATTAGCCTCGACGGATCGACGACCGTTCGCGACGTCATGGACAAGTTTGACGCAATCGATGGCCTGAAAGCGACCATCAACGTTGAAGACAAATCACTTCGAATCCATGACTCCTCTGACCCAACGCCAAGCGGCGTCTTCAAGATCGAGCCGGTCGGCGACGGAATCGATGTTTCCCCGGTCGCCGCAGCCCTCGGGATCCTCGCGACATTGGATGGTACGTTCAAATTGACCTACGAGCCTGGCGTCGCTCAGATCCCGCGAACCACAGCAGGCCTGAGCGTCAACGCAACCGCGATGGATTTGAGGGCCGAACTCGACTCGATCGTGGGTGCCGGCAACATTGAATCGGTTGTCGGCGATGTCGGAGGGCCGTTCACGGTGACATTCGCCAGCGGTCTAGGCAACGTCCGACCGCTGTCGGCGAACTTCAGTAACAGTCGTATCAAAGCGACCACCGTCACAGAGACCGAAGGGGGAACCGGAATCAATGGAGTGGTTTCGGAGGTGCAAGTCATCACGCTCAGCACTGATCGGATCGACGGCACACCATTGCACGGAGAAACCCGACTCGATCGCTTCTTTATCGATGCATCGCCAGGGGCGAGCGCGATTTCGGCGAAATCAAAAGTTGAGAGTGATGATATCGATCTGGCGGCAGCGATCAGTATTTTCGAGATCGGCCTTGTTGACGGCGAATTGGACTTTGAGGTAGCCGCGGCCATCAATCTATCTGATCCCGGCGTTGGTGCGCAAAACGACGGAAAGATAAGACTGCGTGAATTGAACCGCAGTTCGCTACGCAGGCTAGTGACTCCCGAATTCACTTTCCGCGGTAGCGGAACCTTACCGATCGAGTCATCGCTGTTGGATGTATTGCCAGCCAGCACGGCCCAGCCCGTGATTGCGTTCAGCCTGACCGAGTCTGACACGGGAAGCAGATCGAAGGTCGAGTTCGACGCCAGTTCTTTCAAAGAGTTCACTGAAAACCTTGGCAACTTTTCGCTAGCCGACATGGTGACGGTTTTGCGAAACCTTGTTGATCTATTGCAAGACAGTGATTTGACCGGGCTGAATTCGGACGTGCCGATCTTGAACAAGACGCCCAACGAGATCCTCGATTTCACAGACAGCATTCTGAAGGTGGCTGATGACATACTAGCCGGGCCGGATCTACCGGAATTGCGCCGTGCGACTGACCTTTTGGAGGATGCAATCCATCGGCTGCAGGCGCCCGAGGATGTCAAGTCAACACTTCGCAGCACGATGAACGAGCTGCGATCGGTGATCGGTGTCGATCTGACGCCCGGTGAAAACCAGACCTTTCGGTTGAAGTTCACCGACGAGAGTGGCAGTGAATCACGAGAGCTAACCAGTTCAGCGATCGGGATCATGGCTAGCGCTGCGGAGGTTACCACGGCGCTACAAAGCAAGCTGGGTACTTTCAAGCTTCCCGACGGCAGTGACGCAAACGTCGTCACGTCGGTAACGGGTGCCGACGGCGGCCCATTCACGATCACATTTCATCCTCAAAAAGACGACTTGTTGCCACTGTCGGGACTCAGCTCAAAGGGTGTCGAAGTGACCGTGAAGACTCAAACGCATGGCGACAAGACAAAGGGCACATCAGAGGTGCAAATCGTCACGCTTGCGTCTACCACGATGAAGCACAGTTTTGCGATTGGTTTCGCCGGCCAAACGGACGTGATTAGCCAAGACGCGACGGCTGAAGAAGTGCAAGCAGCGTTGGAGGCAGCTATTGGACCAGGGAAGATTAAATCGGTGGTGCGTGAAAACGCCAATGAATTGATCACTTTTACGGTCACATTCCAGTCCAATCTTGGTGACGTGGAAACCATCAAGACATCTAGCCCCAATCGTCTGCAAGTCACTGTCACAACCACAACCGAGGGAATCCCGCCCAGCGAGAATGACGACGACGATACGGGCACGCCCGAGGTTCAAACGCTCACTTTCGAACCTCTATCTCCCGAACGCAGTTTCGTCATCGAGATCCCAGCCTCGAAAACCGTATCGATCCCGTTCAATGCCTCGGTCTCCGATGTACGTATCGCTTTGGACGAAGCGTTCGGCACCTTCACGACCAGCGATCAGACAGAGAGGACAGTGGTTGAATCGGTGACGGGAGATCGCGGCGGCCCATTCGAGATCATTTTCGATTCCGACGCGCCGGCGATGGAGGCACTTAGCGGCACGAGCGAAACGGGACTGGATGTCATCGTGCGAAAGGAATCGGACCGCGTTCAAACGGTGCGGCTATCTACTGAAAAAATCCTCACTGGAATCTCTGGTTCGATCGGGCGCATGATCTCTCCGTTGATCGAAAAGACAACCACCGATGAAGCGACAATCGAAGATGTCAGTGAGCCCTTTGAGGTGACTCTCTCCGGTACGCCGATAAAGACCGACTCTCAGCGATTGCGTAACGTCCAAGAAATGAGCCTTTCCGCAGTTGCGGCCGACTCCGCGAAAGTTCGAATCTTCGTGGACGGAACGGAGCTCACCAGTGGTTTCGAATATGTTCCTGAGTACACGCTTCAGTTTGCTGACAAGCAAACCGGACAGCTGGAAATCATCTATCAAGTAGAAGGCAATCCACACACCGAAACGACCAGCGACGCCAAAAAACTTAGCGAACTCAAACTCGAGCAGCGTCCCGATGACGACGCCACCTTCACCGTCACGCTTGATGGCGAACCACTCAAGCTCACCGATTATCGTTTCGTTGCGACTCAGAAAGTGAGCTTCACAGATCCACAAACCGGTTTGATTCAAGCTCAGTACCCGACGCTGGATTCCGCCGTGCTGAAGCTGAAACAGAACGGTGAAGCGATTGAGCCGGGCGATGTGAACGTCACAGCAGACTCCGAAGGGGTCAAAGTCACTTTCAACGCCGAAAAGACTGGTAACCTTCAGATTGAATATGCTGTGGAATCGGGACTGCCGACCGGTTATGCCGGCATGGTCAGCGTCTACTCCGCATTTGACCGTTTAATCACGTCGGGCGGAAACCTTGGTGACAAGCTTGGTTGCTTGTTTAAAGCAGCCCTTGGGTTCGAAGACGACGATCCGACTTTTGACTTGAAGCTCAGCTACGTCGATGCCGATGACGAACGCCCCGGTTTCCAACCGGCTGTTCTCGTCGGTGTTCAATTTGAAAAAGTCATCTCCGAAGACCTTCCGTTTGACTTTGCGCCACCGGACCTCGGCCCGTTCACGGTAGGCGCAGCGGGTGACGTGACGGTGATCGCGGGCGCAGATTTGAGTTTTGGGTTCGGGTTCAATTTCTCGGACCTCACGCCCTATGTGCTCGCAACGGATCGGTTTCCAACCGAGCTAGAACTGCAACTTGGCGCCGATAGTGACCTAGAGATTACCGCTGGTATTTTGGGCATTTCCGCGTCATTGCAGGGACCCGTTCGGCTTGGGCAAGCGGAACGCGATGTGTTCCGCGGAAACGGCGGCACGGACTTCACCCTGTCAACTGTTGTTGATAGCGTCGTCAGCGTGACGGTGGACGGGCGGGCTGTTCCCGCGAACACGTACAAGATTACCGAGGGTGACAAAATCAGCTTCGGTGACGCACCTGCTGATGAAGCCGTCATCCACGTCAACTATTTGGCGGCTTCGCCCAAGCAAGTCGACGTGTTCGCAGCCGATGGGCTGAAGAAAAAGTACACGTTGTCTCGCATACCCGCGACCTTCGAAACGGAGGACTCCGATTTTGCCGAGGTATTCGTCAACGGATCAAAACAGAATAAGTCCGACTATCGAATTCTGGTTGCTTCTGAAGGCGAGGTAGAGGCTGCCGATCTGGATCATTGTCCGGAGCCCGCGTGTTTGGAACTTGAAAGTTTCCCGAACGCGGGGGACGAGATTCTTGTTCGCTACGCCGTGCCATCGGAAACGGAGCAAACAATCTTTGGCGATGGCCAACGGGTGACGTTCTTCCTTGACGAAGTGCCCTCCGAGATTGTTAGTGTTACGCGTGACGACGAGCAAGTACCTCGTTCGGAATACGAGCTGAACGGAAAAACGATAACGTTCAACAAGGCGCCCGTTGCTGCACATCCGGTCATCGTCACTTACGAGCCGTTCGCTTCGGCCACACTGACTGTTGGAATTGATCGGAATCTTACGCCGGCAGACAACAACACAATCGGCCAGGAACCGCTGAACGCAGGCGTTGCGATTCCCTTCAACCAGCTGCGTCAGCAAGTCACTCAAATCACAGACCGATTGTCCAGCGTCAGGACTGAAAGGCACACGATCGATGGGAACGCATCGAATCAAGAGATCACGCTCACCGGAATACCGGCGGATGCGGATTTGGTCGAGGTTTTTGTGAAGCGTCGCAAGCTCGGATTCCTACGGAACACGAAGCTTGAACCGACGCGGTTTGTCGTTGAGATTGGAGAAACTAGCGAGCCAACAACCATTGCGTTTGCGGAGCCGATCGGTCAGGACGAAGTCAGTATCAAGTTTGCTACTCAAGTCCAAGAATTCGAGCTCTCGCGAATTCCGACCGACGAATCAAGCGTCGCCGTTGAAATCAATGGCATCGCACAAGAGCAAGGTGTCGCCTTCGACATTATTGCTCCAAGCGATGAGTCAGAAAAACCATGGATGATCCAGTTCATTGGCCCAGCATTCAGTCAACCGGCAGGTGACATCAAGGTCACATATCCCGCGATCGCAAAGATTGAGGCTGTGGTTGACACTTCCTCGGGGAATATCACCCAAACAAAGCGTGGAGCTCGTGTCAGCACGATCATCCTCGATAGAGTGCCAGAGGGCGATGTTGTTGTTCGTCACGATTTGGATGGTGACGGAACGGCGGAAGAAATCGAACACGTGGTTGAAATCATTCCAGAGGGCGAATCCGATGCGGGCAAACATCGTGTCAAGATCACCCAAACGGATACGAACAACCAAGTCGTTAAGATCAACGGAAAAATCGAAATCGAGTATTCCTCGCTCGTCCAGGAAGTTGAATTAAGCCACGTTCCAGCAGCGCTTGCGGGGTTGTCGGATGACGACACCCCGACAACCACTCCAGCCGATCATGGTGTGACCATCCGTGTTGACGGGATCGAACGCAACACCGATGTCGAACTCGTTCGCTATGACGAAGAAGATGGCGAAGCAAGTTGGAAAATCACCTTCCCCGAATCAAAACCCACAGGGAAAGTGAGTGTCGAGTATGACGGCGTTGCCAAACTGGTCGACAAGTTTGACCTCGATATCAACGCCATCGCGACGGCAGAGTTGGCAATCCCAGCGATTCCCGCTCTGCCTCCCTTGACCGTCAGTGTTGATGTCGCGCATCCGTCGACGTTGCGTATCGAACATCCATTCACCACCGAAAACCTCAAGGACCTGTTCAAATTCGATCTTCGTAGTCTGATCGACGGACTCAACGCGATGCTCGATAAGATCGGAGAACATATCGAAAGCAAAGAAGGGATCGGGCAACTGCCCGTGATCGACAAAAACGCCCGTATCGGAGACCGCACCTTCGTTGGCGATATCCGTCGAGACTTTGTCGATCCATTGGATCGATTACTTGCCAGCGGATCGGCAGCGACGGAAGAATTGCAGCTAAAGATACAGCAGCTGATTTTTAACAATCTCGGCCCTGGGATTCCTGAAATTCAAGTGGTTTCCCAGCTTGGACCAACCATCGAGGTTGATCAAAGAGTCCCGGTCGGAACTCGATTGCGATTGGACGATGAAGATGTTCTGGTCGTCGCTGCGAGGCAAATCGGTGAGGCGCGGTTCGAACTGACGCTTGAGAACTCGCTTGTCGCATCGCATCGGCTAAATCCTCGAGTGGGGCGTAAAGATCCGCTGGTCCTGCTCGAAGCCGTCAATGCCGGCTCAACAGAAATCCTTGTCAGTCAAAACGTCTCTGTCGGGACAGCGTTGCGTTTGGCCGACACTGAAACCGTTCGTGTCATCGGTGTCGACGATGAAGGTGACCAATTTCGTCTTTCGTTGAGCTTGCCCATTCAAAACGCCTTTACCGCTTCCACTTCGGTGGATGAGCGGTTGCAGCTCTATTCCAGCGTCGAAGCGGGCGCGAAGGCTTTGCAGGTCAATCAAAGCGTAACCATCCCCGACGGAGGCGAACTGTCTCTGATTCTGGATGAGGGCAATCCCACCGAGGAGTCCATCATCGTCACGGGCGTTGACGAACAGGATGGGATCTTTGTGCTGACATTGCTGGCTCCGCTCGCCAAAGATCATTTCTTTGCGCCCACAATCAGCGATCCCGAGGGTACGTCAGCGTTGGAGTTGCTGTACGACATTCAGCAACGGCCGGATTCGTTGGAGGTTGATCAAGAGGTATCCGTTGGTGTCGAGCTGATTCTGGATGAGGGCGGGGAAAGCGAAGAAACGATTCGAGTGACGAAGGTTGATCAAACGCCATCGGGATACAAGCTGTCTCTAGCTGGCGGGCTTTCGAATGACCATGCGGCGCCCACCGTTCGCATTGCTGACGCGATCAGAACACAGCTTGATGGCGCGGCTGTACCGGCCGAGCAAACGATTGTGGTTGGTCCGTATGCAGACAGCACCAACGTCTTCAATACGGGCGCGATCATATCGATTAATCAGGATCCAGAGTTCTTCGAGGTGATGGGTGTCGAAGACTTGGGTAATGGGCTTTTTGAATTGCGATTGAGCGAACCGTTGGCACGCGGCTACGCGGAAGGTTCGACCGTCACAGATGGTTTCGCCACAACCTTACTTTTCGATCCAGCAACTCCTGTCGTGCAAACCATCGACGTTGAAGGCGACATTCCAAGTGGCGCGACCATCGTCATCGGCACGGGCGAGAAACTCGAATCGCTAACCGTCGTGTCTGCGGATGGAAGTACGCTATCGCTTGAGCGACCGCTCTTGCACCAGCACGACGACGAGACTTCAGTGATCGTCCGCAACGGCCATGACAGCAGCGGCAATGCAGGATTGAACATTCTCTCACTGGATCCGTTGGAGAGTTTGGACGTCGATGGCAAGCAGTCGCTCAGCTTCTTGGATGTCCCCGTGAATCTGGACTTGAACACCTTGTCCCTGGATGCGCTTCTACACATCGACAAGACGTACTCGCTTGCCGCTGATTTTGACGTCGGCTTGGATGCACTTGTCTTTGATATCGAGACGAGTGGTGGAGTCGAGGTTGATGTTTCCGTCGAAGCGTTCTTGGGATTCGGTGTTTCGGTTGAGGATGGATTCTATTTCCAGTTGTTGCACGACGATCCGGCCGTCGACGACGATGGCCGAGAGATTCAATTGGAGGTGGATGCGCGACTTGCGCCCGGCACCGAGCTTACCGTCGACTTGTTTGGCTTGAAACTGAACGCCACCAATCATCAAGACAAAGCCGGCCCCTATCCGATTGACACATCGATTGATAGCGATGCCGGTGGCAGCGGACTTGCTGCTCTTTTGCAAGAAGACGATGCATTTGGAGTCAATACAGTCGACTCAACAAAGGAGATTGATGACGGAACGGGCAACGGGTTCCTGATCACTCTGAACAAACGCCTCGGCGATGTTCCTCCGCTTGAGGTGACCTTTATTCGTACTGACGCGAACAATGTTGTCACCGAGACGACGACGACAGCAACCATTGTTCAAGAAGGTAACAACGACGGATTCGATCAAAGTCAATGGACGTCGGAAGTCCAACGCGTCATTTTTCCTCCCGCTGAGGAGAACGTTACCTACACCTATTCGTTGACGCTGTCCAAAGAGAACACGGGTGTGCGTGCCGCCGCGTTCGTCGATATTGCCGATTTGGAAGCGGACACCGAAAGCCCTGGCAAGTTAACGTTTTCAGAATTCCGGGCCGATGGAAAGAGCTTTCGCGACTTCCTTTCTTTCGGCATTGAAGCTCAAGCCAACGTCGATCTGGACCTAACGGCGAATGTCAATCCGAGCTTTCCCGAACTTACCACACGGTTCGTTGTTGGTTGGGGATTCTGTAATACGTTCGATGAGAATGATCCGACGTGCGAACTCGACCTCAACAATGATGGCGACACGGGTGATGAAGGTGAAACGCTTCAAAGCGGAGAATTCTCCAAACCGAGCGTGGCGTTCAACGATCTGACGCTGGACATCGGGCAGTTTCTAACCAAAGTCGCCAAGCCGGTCTTGGATGGCGTCGACAAATACATCGGTCCAATGAAACCGCTCCTGGAATTTCTTAATCAAGAAGTTCCTGGCTTGTCAGCGATTGCGAAGTTGGCTGGCGAAGCGCCAATCACAAACCTGCAGCTGGGTATCTTGGCGTCAGCGGGATCCGATCCTGCGAAACTCCAGAAGGCACTTAGGCAGTCGCGCAGGGCGCAGAAAGTCTTGGACCTGTTGATCAAGATCACCGAATTCTCTGCCGACATCGAAGACCTTGGCGACAGCAATCTGAAAATCGAATTTGGTGACTATCCAATCGGCCAAGATCAGGACTTGAGTGATGCCAACGCCAAAGTCACGGCAACGAGCGAGGACAGGGTCGATTTTGATGCTGTGCTCGCGCAACTAGGCAGCAAGCCCGACGATGATGATGCAACCAAAGAGAAGAAATCAAAGACACGATCTGCGCTTCAGAAGATGAAAGATGGGGCGCTCAGCGGCGGCTTGGGCATCAAGTTGCCGATCCTTTCTGATCCGCAATCGATCATCAAGTTGTTAACCGGCCAAGCAGTCGACGCCGACTTGGTTCAGTGGGATATTCCCCGACTCGAACTCGAAGTTCCGTTCGAACAGAAGTTTGGCCCTGTCGTACCAGCTGTCCCACTGTTCGTTACCTTTGGGATCAATCTGCAAACATTCTTGGACCTGTCCATCGGATTCGACACATCGGGTATCGCCAGCGACAACTTTGCCGACGGTTTCTATTTCGGCGATCGCCAGGATGTGGATGAGGGAGACGATGTAGATGAATTTGGATTTGGATTCGAGGCCTTTATCGGTGCCGAGCTGGATCTGCTGATCGCATCGGCCGGCGTCGAGGGAGGCATTCGCGGCGATATCGGATTCAACTGGAATGACCCTGATGGCGACGGCAAGGTCTATCTAGACGAATTGGAACGCACCTTCAATCTGCCTACCCATCCTGCGACATCACAAGGGGCATGTGTATTTGATATCAGCGGGGGACTCGACGCGTTTTTGCGGTTGGTTTACGAGACACCATTCTTCGATGGAGAGGTTCCGATTGTCGAGGAAGAAATATTTAGCTTCTCGCATACGTGCGGCGCAGGTTTGGCTCACGTAACCGACGGCGAAGACGGTTTCGCGGACGGAACCCTCGTACTTCATGCTGGGCAGTTCGCAGGCCAGCGTCAGGCGGGCGGATCCGAAGACATTGCCGAGGACTTTCTACTCGAAGAGATTGCCGACGGCGTCATCCGCGTGACCGCGTTTGAGTTCGAGGAAGTGCATAGCGGCGTCAAGCAAATCCTTTTCCATGGTGGTGAGGGCGATGACAAGATCTTGCTGGCCAGTGACACGACCGTCCCTGTTTCCATTCCGGCGACGCTGATTGGCGGTCCTGGCGCGGACACGCTCGGAGGTGGTATCGGAAACGACACCTATGTCTTTGGCGACGATTGGGGAATCGACACGATTGTTGAACGAGTCGACGGGGGACATGACACGCTGAATTTCGCGTCGGCAACCCAAGCCGTGAACGCCAGTGTTACGAACGCAGGTGTCACAGCGCAAGACGCGTTTGGCGATCTTGTTTTAGCGGGCAATGTGGAAGGCTTTGTCGGCGGCATCAGCTCTGACACCTTGCACGTGTCGAAAGAGTCGGGTGACGGAACCAATCAGTGGTCGGTCGACGGGCTGAATCGAGGACGCGTCGACGACTTCGGTTTCGAATTCAGTGGTGTTGAGAACCTGTTGGGCAGCAATCAAGTCGATGTCTTTGTCTTGAGCAACGACGCCGGAGTCTCAAGCAGCATTGACGGGCTTGGCGGCTTCGACACGATTCACTATGCGTACGCAAGCGACAATCCGGTGACGGTAGATCGCGATAACAAGGCCGGAACGAACGTTAGCCGCTATCGAAATATTGAGCAGTTTATCGGTGGTTCGAGCGGAGATGACCTTTTGATCGGAGAATCCGCCGATGCCGTTTGGTATCTCACCGGCGATGACCAAGGGCATGTTGACGATCCAGCGACGTTTCGGTTTGAGGGCTTCGAAAATCTGACCGGGGGCAATGAAGCGGATCATTTTATGCTTGAGCCAGGATCGGCCATTTCCGGATTGGCCGACGGCGGGTCAGGATCGGACACGTTGGACCTGACTGGCTTACGGGAATCGCTCACGTTCGTTCTCGATGCCGATAACGCTGGACAGGTTTCGTCAACTCGATTGTTGAGCACGTTCACGAACATGGAAAGCTTGAGTGGAGGCGCTAAGGACGACGCGTTTCGATTCGAGAATGGAGTGCAGCTAACCGGGACATTGGATGGACACGGCGGCGGGCGAGACGTTGTCGACTATGCGCCATGGACGACTGGCGTCACCGTCAATCTGCAAGACGGGATCCGATCGAACGGTCATGGCATCGTAAATGTTGAGCAATTGCTCGGCGGTCTCGGAAACGATGTCCTAACAGGAAATGATTCAAATAACCTGCTTGTTGGCCGCCATGGCAACGACGAATTGTATGGCGGCGCGGGTAACGACATCTTGTGGGGCGGCATGCAGTTGCTGTCCGTCGACGAGCTTGACCTGGATGACCGCACGAACTTTGTGGATCCGCCGAACTTCGCCGAAGCCGTCCATTCGCAGTTTGGCTACTTCCCAAATACGCCGGCGAGCTTTGGCGGTCGGTCATCTGACGGAACGATCGGTGACGGTCAAGACAAGTTGGACGGTGGCAACGATGACGATTTTCTGTTTGGCGGCGGCGATGATGATGAATTGAACGGCGGCAGTGGAGTCGACTATGTCGATGGTGGTGTCGGGAACGACGTCATCAATGGTGGCGCTGGTGATGACTTGGTTCGTGGCGGAGCCAATGATGACGAGATCCACGGCGGCGATGGCATCGATCAAGTCTATGGCGATGCTGGTCGTGACATGCTGTATGGCGATGCGGGGAACGCTGCGGACGGTAGTCTGCTCGGGCAGCGGTTGTGGGGCGGTGACGGCATCGATTTTCTGCATGCATTCGCTCCGTCGAACGACGTGGCAGACGAACAAGCCGAAATTGGTGACGAATTGCACGGTGGGAGCGGTGGAGACTGGCTGTACGGAAATCTTCGCGCCGAGATTCTCGTTGGAAACGGCGGCAACGATTTCCTCGCCGGTGATTGGTTGGCTGGGCCGGGATACGCGCGCAACACCCGCGCAAACCTTGATGGCGGTGCCGACGACTTACGCGGAGGCAGCGGTGAAGACCAACTGTTCGGCGGTGGTGGCGATGACACGCTGCGTGGTGGCGCGGATTCGGATTGGTTGGAAGGGCAAAACCATAACGACCAGCTCATTGGTGGTGCCGGAATTGACATCATGGTGTTAGATGTGGATCCCAGTTACGAACCCGCTGCCAACGAGTCGTTTGACGGTCATGGTGATGAATTGGACGAAGGTCCCGATGACAACGCCACGGACATCATGCTAATTGAGGGTACGACTGATCACGATCTCATCCGGCTGCTGAAGAGCGACCAGTCGGTTGACCTACTGCGGGCTGAGTACTCGTCCAACGCTGAAGGGGCAAGCGGCACCGAAGGGACAAACGGGCCGACTCGCGCGATCGAAGCCAGGTGGCGGGATGCTACGGGTCCGTTGGTTGAACAGTTTCGCGTGTCGGGGCTGCTTGGTAACGACACTCTTGAGTTTGTCCGCGGCGATAAGGCGCTCGATCTCTCGGAACTTGTTGATCGCAGCAACGATTTCATCGGCGTATTGGACGGTGGCCCAGGCAATGACACCTTGATTGGATCGGCTGGGCGGGATCGTCTTGATGGAGGGCGAGGCAGCGACACACTGTACGGATTGCAAGGCGACGACCGGCTCTGGGGTGACAGCGGTCGGGGCCTGGGAAGTGCAGGAGATTTGGACGTGCTGTTTGCCGGCGGCGGTAACGACGATCTGATCGGCGGCCAGGGACGCAATGAACTGTATGCCTGGTCCTTCCATCCTCAGGGGACTTTCGCAACTTCGCTCCCTCATCTCGCTGACGATCCACCAACCCAATTCGGCGTCTTCTTTGACCCGACAACCGGCCAATGGAGCGATCACAGCGACGGCACGCTTGAGTTGGAAGACACCGGCCTGAACCGAATGCTCGGCAATGACGAAGACGATTTGCTGTTTGGCGGAACGCGACTGGACTTCTTGTACGGCCGCGGTGGCAACGATACGCTTTTCCGCGCCGACGGCACGGACCTTGAATCTGTCGACGGTGGTTTGGCTGGCGATGAGTGGAAACAGTACGCCAGAGAGACCGACAAAGTGTGGTACGTCGGCGGCACGAACGTCGACGACGTTATCACGGTCGACTTTGTCACCGAACCGGGCCTACTGACCAATCACCACTTGGTCACTCGGTTGACCAACAACGACGGCAACTTCAGCTTTGCCGCTCAGCTTCAGCTAGACTTTGATGCCATTGATAGGGATGGCAATCCAATCTGGAATTCCGCCGACATCGCCTTCGCAATAGGCCTTACCGGGCTTGAGAGCGTGGCGGCAACCGGGCAACTGAGCGAGGACGCCATCTTCTCACTTAGGATTGATGACAGCGAAACCGAAGTCACGATTCCATTTGCAGAGGCAGCGGACAACACAAACGTTGACGATCTGCTAACCGATCTTGTCGCGGCGTTGACTGCAGCGGGCATCAGTGACCAAGTTGAGGCAAGGATCGACAATGGGGCGATCTCGTTGCTTCGGATTAGAGATTCAAATGGGAACGGCGGCGCGTCGACGCTTGAAGTCACAAGCGCGAATTCGGTAGCCTCCGACGAATTGCATTTGGAAGTCGGGCAGACCGGTGTTCCCCGACCTGTTCCAGTGCCGGAACTGAGTCGGTTGCTTCCAGTCGAAGACGATTTTCTCGCTATCTTGATCGATGGTCTGGATGGAAATGACCAGATCACCGTCGGACCGACCGTTCAGAAAACCGTTTGGATCGACGCAGGCGCTGGTGACGACCGTGTCGAGATCACCGGGGGTAATTCAATTCTGATCGACCAGGCTGAATACGGCTCGCGGAACGATTCTCCCGCACAGGCCTTTGTGCTTCCGACGCTTGATCCCAACGAAAGCAGACTACTCAGCGGCCTGACACTGGACAGTCCTGATGATGTTGACTGGTTCCAGTTCGAGATTTCAACACCGCTGGACAATTTGATCACCAGTAGCATCTCACCTGATGACGGCCTGATCGCCGAAGTTTTCGAATTGGACGGCGTCACCAACGTTGCCTTGGCGGCCCTTGACGTGGGACGTCCTTTTCTTTTGCGTGTCCAGTCAGACAGCATACCCACGATTTACGACATCACATTCAACTTGACTGACGGCGTCGCTCCCAAGGAGGTGGACCTGGCACAACGAGTCGACTTGAATCGACGCGATGTCATCCTGGGAGGCGCGGGCAATGACATTCTTTCGGGCGGAATGGGTGAAGATTGGATCTTTGGCGGCCCGGACAACGACGTGCTTACCGGTGGTCGTGACCGCCAGGCGCCCGACCTGTTGTTTGGCGAAGGCGGCGACGACACGTTCCAACTGATCACCGACGCTCTGCCGCTGCTTAAGAATCCTGACGAGACTTTCGTCCCCTCGTTCTCTGATCGCTTCGACGGCGGATTCGAAGACGAGATTCAAGGAGATCGCGTGCTGTTTCTGGGCGGCGACTTTGACCGCAATGGAATTCCCGTGCCGGACTTTGCTGCCCTCCGCTACAACCGCTTGCTGCACCGCTACGAATTCACGAATCTTGTCTGGGACATCAACGGACAGGGATTCATCAGCGCGGATGATGCAGTGCCCGCAACACTCGTTGCTTCGGCGGACCTTGGTGATCCAAACCTCGGCGATGACGCAATGTTTTTGCTGAGTATCGATGGCGGCGATGAAGTCCCCGTTACCGTGCGGCATAAAGGCGGCGATGGCGGCACGTTTGACAACCGAGACATTCGCGATCTGGTCGCCGATATGAATGCCGCCTTAGACAACGCGGGATTGTCAGGCACCGTCTCGGCCGGTTTCGATGGCCAACGATTGACTTTCCAGACAATTGCCGCAGGTGCATCGCACACGCTGACATTCAGTTCCCCCAATGAGGCAGCCGAGCAGCTTGGGTTTGGCAATGGCATCGATCCGCAGCCGCTGACCGTGACCGGCACCGACAACGTCTTCGAACAGCAATACCTGCTCTACACAACCATTGACGTTGAGCGAACCGTCATCGACACCCGCGCTGGGGACGACATCTTCCGCGGCGACTCCGAATACAAGTTCCCCGGCCAGAGCAGCGAGTGGGGCATCGACCCGGGTGATTTTCAACAGCGAGCATTGATCGCGGCACTGGACATTCGTGGCGGCGATGGCCGAGATGTTCTTTTTGGCGGGGCGCTGGCCGACACGATCGACGGCGGACCAGACGCCGACCTGATCAACGGTGGCCAGGAGGACGATCTCGTGTACGGCGGGGCGGGCGGCGATACGCTCGCAGGGAATGAAACCGCCGTTCGCGCTAAGGGTGATGGTAGTGGCGCAGAGATAGGTGTCGATAACGCTAGACCGTTTCGCGCAGGCGACACCATCCAGGTGTCCGCACATACCGCAATCATCAGCGCGGTGGATTATCGAAGCAACACGCTTACGCTTCACAATCCAATTGCCTGGGCCGATCAAGACGAAGTTCGCCGAAAGACGCCGATCTCGAATCCTGGCGACAGATCCGCTCTTCTGCCATTTACCTTCGACCTCGCGGCACCATTTATTGCTCCTTCAACGGATTCATCACGCGAGGGGATCAATCTGTCGACAATCACGCAGGCTGAGCTGGATGATTCATTTGCATCGAAGGTCTTTGCCCTCGAGGGGTCAGACACGAATCAGCAACTCGGCGCGATGCGATCGATTGGCGACTTCAATGGCGATGGCCACAACGATTTCATCGCCCGCGGACAGTCACACAGCTACTTGCTGTTCGGTCCGCTTTCGTTGGATCGGGTGGATGATATTCTCGCGCACGCGAACATTGTGATTGAGCACGCGGCGCTTGGACTACCGGCGAATCGACTCGGAGACTTGAATGGCGATGGTCTAGCTGACTTGGTCTTCATGAAGCCGTCGACGCCACAAGATGGAGTGGAAGTTCCATTGACGGAAATTCGGGTCGTATTCGGGGGTGTCGACAACTGGCCGCGTCAATGGGGGCAATCATTCCTGGAGGGCATAAACATCGATCGCACGCTGCGTCTGAACGACGTGCAGTTGAACCCGTCCGACCCGCAGGTATCCGTGCTCAATTACTACGGTGATGTCAGTGCGGAGGGTCTTCCACACAGTGACCTGCTGATTTCATCATCCTCGAATGACCGAACGCTGCTGGGGAGTTTTCAAGAATCGGTCTTAACCAATCCGCTCGGCGCCTACGCTCAGGCGGGGGAACAGATCTTCAACTTTAGCGACAGCAGCGTTCACAGGTTGGGCGACCATTCGAATATCAGGATCGAGTCTGCTGATGACAACAATGGCGTGGACAAGTTTGTCGGCTTCACGTCACTCGATGGCACGCTGTATTTTGGTGCAAAAGTGGATGGCGTGATGTTTGAACAACCGTTGTGGACGGTTGACCCAGGGAGCGCGAACGCAAGGCCGCTTCGTGGCTTGACGGCGAATGCACTTCAGGCTTCGCTCAATTCGCTATTGGACGGTTCCGGTACGTGGCAAATTGATAGTGCACCGCTGGACGTTACGGGGAACGGAGATTCGCTGTATACCATCCTTCGGGTTGTAGGAAACGCCGCAAATGGAGGCCGCCTCGATCCATATGTCTTGCTCGAATACCAGCTGACCCCGGGGAATGTTGAGCATGATGGCATTCCAACGGCGCTGATCGATCTAGGCAACAATCCGGACGCGATTCGCATGCAGAATGTTGGTGAAGGCATTTTGCTCTCGGGTACGGAACTTGTTGAAAACGAACACGTCACCGCGTTTTGGCTCTACACTCCGAGTGCTGGGGTCAATGGTGTCGAGAAATTCATATCCAATAGCACGGATGTACCCGATGACGCAGTAGCGATTGACGGTTCCGTCTATTTCGGATTTGACGACGGCAATCAAACTGGAAAAGAGCTCTATCGACTCGCACCATCCCATCCCAGCCCTCAGCTGGTCGCGGACATTTTTCCCGTCGAAGACTTCGGTTCGTCCCCGCGCGATCTAACGGTCGCCAATGGCGTCCTGTACTTCACTGCGGTCAGCAGCACACAGGGTCGAACGCTGTGGAGCTTTGATCCGGTCTCTGAACAGCTCTCGGAAGCCCCGTTCGTAGGCAACCCTTCGAACTTGGTCGCATTTAGGGACGAGCTTTACTTCACCGCCGCTTCGCAAAACGCAGAGTTCTCGGTATGGCGATTTGACGGTTCAACAGCGACTCTGGTTGCCGAACATGTCGACCCTGGCCTTCCCATGCTGACGGACCAAGACATCCTGATGGTTCCGCGGACGCAAACATCTGGATGGCCCGGATTCTGGATATACGAGCCGGAAACGTTTGGATACATCGTTCCTGGCTCGCTGCTCAGCGACACTGCGACGCCGCGGCGAGCGGATCATAGCACTGACATCTCGGCAATCCAACGCAAAACCCTTTCATTGGAAAGCGAGTTGTCGTCTCGCTTGTCAGTTTCCGTACCTGGTGACCTCAATGGCGACGGCC
The DNA here is from genome assembly GCA_965216875.1 of Rubripirellula sp. Classification (GTDB taxonomy): domain Bacteria; phylum Planctomycetota; class Planctomycetia; order Pirellulales; family Pirellulaceae; genus CBDCUW01. Next base: position 8,162,082 of record OZ244207.1, on the reverse strand, counting down.
TCGACGAAATCGGCGCCGTATTTGGTGTCGGAGAGGCTGCGATTGCCCAAGTCACGGGCACAGAGCGTATGGAGCTAGTTCCTGGAGATACCGTGGCGTTTAACATTACGTTAAACGGTGTAAGCCAAAACATTCAAATCGCGGTGAAATCGGAATCACGCTTCGATTTCCTGACTGCCGTGCAAGGTCAACTCTTGACGATACATGGCGGTGAGTTAGCTGCATCTTCAAGTAGTGGCAAACTGCGATTCTCAACAACCACACTCAAGGGACCAGCGGTAACGTTGCAGGTCGCGGATGAACCTACTGGTGCCTCCGTCACGGGATTTCGTATTCCCCAGTTGGCCTCGGGCGGCGTTGACCTGGATCGGCATGCCTTTGCAGTCTTCGCCGGAACAACAAGCGAACAAGTAAAGACGATTGAGATCAGCCAGCGACAGAATAAGCACCTGAGCATTGCAGAGGTGCAAGCGTTTGAATTGGGGACCAATTCAAACGTTGCCCTAAACGGGAGTGCCTCAGCAACTTCGGTTTGGGACGGACCCTTTGGGCTGGCGACAGCCTCTCGCGCGATCGACGGTAATACCGACGGCAATCACGTCAACGGTTCCGTGTTTCATAGCGGGGCAGCGGGCGTTGGCGAGACGCTAACCATCACGCTTGACAACCCGACGATCTTGTCAGAGATCAGAATCTTTGGGCGGACCGATTGCTGTTTGGATCGAGACGACGCACTCACTGTCACAATGAGAGATGCGAACGGAAATGTGGTCTCCGATCCAATCGACTTCGGCTTGGACGAAACGTTTGTTGAACGAATCGAGTTGCCGACACATTCAGTCGGCGCGATCATTCCGACGCCCCTACGCGATGCGAGCGACGATTTTCAGATCCAAGTTGTCGGCGACCTCAACAATGACGGATACGCGGAAATCGCCTGGACGGATGACACGGGACTGCACGTCTATCAGGGCGGCTCGACAATTACAACCGAATTGAACGCACTCCTGCATGTTTCGACGACGACCGATCGGCTGTCGGCGACGTCGGGCGACTTCAACGATGATGGGGAAACCGACCTGGCGTTAACTTCATGGGACGCAATGGCAACCCATTTGTTCTGGTCGGTTGGGACGTCCGACGCCGTTGTTCATTTGACTTTGGCAGAGGCTGATCTGATCATTCCCGTTGCCGGCCTGACGACAAGCGGTCCCGAATCGAGCGCGCCGGGGATCGACCTTAACGGCGATCGCATTGATGACTTGATTGTCAACGCGCCGAATGCCACTGGAGGGATCGATCGCATCAAACAAGCGGCGGGACGCGCCTACGTCATCTATGGCGCACCGCAGCGGATATCGCTGCCACCAGAGTCGCAGGTGACCGACCTGACCAATCGAACCGTGACAGGCAGCGGCGATTTTCTGGTTGACATTGGTAATGGGCAACCGTTCGTGTTTCGCGAATCCAATCGCAAACTCGCCCTTCAATTCAATTCTGATGGAGGATTCGATGATTCGCTAATGCTCCCCAGCGAAGTCCTGGACAACCGTGAGGAGCTAACGATCGAATTCTCACTGGGGCTGGCACCCGGCACCGATATCCATACGATCATCTCCGGCGCCAGTGGCCCCCTCAACAACTTCTCGCTGGTGGTCCAGCCTGACAGTGATCGGCCCAACGCGCGGCTTCTTGATCCTCGTTTCGGGTCACGAGATTGGACGCTTCCACTCACGGTCATCGACGGTCTTCCGCACCACTATGCACTCGTGCGGGGCGAGAGTGACGAACCGATGCTGTACGTTGACGGCGTCGCGACGGAACTGCATTCTTCGCAGCCCTCTTCCAACGCCGACCCAACCTTCCAGATTGATGAGGTCGTAGTCGGACAGCAGGGCTCAGGTCTCTTCCCTCTCCGCGGCGTACTTGACGACCTGCGCATTTGGCACGAGGCGCGCACGGAGGATCAGATCCGCGCTTCTGTAGGGCAGCCACCAGCCGGCGATGAACCGCTACTGGCGGCTTATTACCATTTCGATGGGCCGCAAGATGAACAACTGCGTGACGCGACGCCGAACGCGTTTCATGCCACCATCAGGCATGCCGCGCCCACTGCCGTAGTCGTGCCGCAGCCGTGGTACCGCTTCACAACTTTGGGCGATGGTCAGGAGGGCAATAAGATTACGGTGGTCGGCGGGGCAGCCGAGTTGTTCGACGATTTGGGGCAACGACTATCGCCGCCAAGTCGGGTGATCGACCTACGACGTTGGCCGGCCGGGACATTCCTAATAAAAGTGACTCCCGACGATCCAATGCGTCCATTCGGGATCGAGATACTACCACCGCTGGCTGGGTTTTCACACGCTGCCAGCGACCGCGACGAATTGCGTGGCGGTGACGGCGACGACCGGATCACAGGTAGCGAAGATCTCGATCGGTTGTTCGGCGAAAGTGGACTCGATGAGTTCACTGCGGAACAGGTCGAGATCCGTGATTTCGATTTCGGCAGAGAGCTGCGGATGGATGCCGATCAAAGCGAGCACAGCACCATTCAACCTTCGCCGCCAATCGACCCCGTTGTCTATCGCGCTGGCGTCGTTCCTGCCAACGGTGACGCCAGTAACGCCGCCATTGCCTTGGAGATCGCCGTCACTGATGGCCACACCGTCGGGACTCAAGTCATTCATGAGACCATTTACCAAAGCGACCTTGTTCGCTTGGCGCAACAATTCTCCGACTACGGTGACGCGCCCGCATCGTATCCTGTCACTGCGGACCAGGGCGGTGCCGTGCACGGTGCGATTGGACCGCGACTCGGCGACTCACGTGATACAGAAGTCGATGGCCAGCCATCCAACGATGCGCTGCAAGACGATATTGAAGGTGCGGACGTAGGCAACGAAGATGGCGTGATGTTCGGCCCACTAACGGATAGCGACTCGCTAGCCGCGGTCAACATCAATCTGCAAAATGCCGCCAACGCGAAAGTGGATGCTTGGTTGGATTTCAATGGAGACGGAGATTGGGATGACATCGGTGAAAAGATCCTAGATAACGTCCCCGTTATCGCAGGATGGCAAACACTGAATTTCACGGTGACCGACGCAGTGGTGACGGGTAATACCTTTGCCCGGGTCCGTATTAGCAACGAAGGTGGTCTGTCGGTGGGCGGGATGGCGATCAGTGGCGAAGTCGAAGATGTGCTTGTCACGATTTCCCCCGGCCCCCCGGTTGTTGACCAAGTGATCATCAATGATGGCGATCCACAACGCTCCGGAATCAAGAGCGTGCGAGTTGAATTCAATCGCATCGTCGACATCGGAAGTGACGCGTTTCTGTTCCGACGAATCGGAAGTAGCGATGGCGTTGTACCGATCCCGGTAATCGACAACTCCAGTGGAATATCCGTCGTGGACATCACCTTCCTCCCGGGCGGCAGCGTGAATCTTGGTGGCGGGTTGCTCGATGGCGACTACGAATTGCGGATCGATGCCTCGAAGATCTCCTCCTTTTCGCTGGCTTTGGATGGCAACGCAGATGGTGTGGCTGGCGACGATCATCTATTCGGCGCAGTCGACGGTTTCTATCGAAAATATGGGGACCAGGACGGAAACGGAATGGTCGACTTGTATGACTTCGCCGCCTTCCGACACGCCTTTGGAAGCAACGAGATGGATCCCAGATATGTCGAAGGCCTTGATGCCGACAACGATGGAATGATCGGACCCGATGACTTCACCTTCTTTCGACTTAACCTTGGCAAATAGTCATCGCGTCAAACGATCGCTGACGGATGGCGGCATCACCTGCATCGGAGACGACCGCTCGACTCGTGGACTCAGCCATTCACCTGCCCCCGTTTTCTTCACTTGATTCGCGCATAGGAAAGTCTTCGGAAGAGCCATTCCATTGGGCCCTGGGTGAATCTCTTGGTCCAGAGTTGTGCTGCGATCGTGAAGAGCAGGTAGGTGACGAGGGCGATGCCGACGAATGTTGTTGTGGAGTACTTCATGTACCAGCCGAGGCCGATGCCGTAAAAGATGAACGAATACACCAACGCACCACCCATATAGCCGGTCAAACAAAGACGACCGTTGTTGGCTGCCACTTTCATCACCGCGTTCTCTTTTCCGAGCAACAGAAACGCGAGCAGGACGAGGTAGATGTACACGAACATCGATGTCAGCATGAAGATCGCATAGAAGACATACCCGATCGGGTTGTAGGCAAAGATGATGTCGGTCTGCCCCGTGAACAGGCCAAAGAGCGTAAAGAAGAGGGTGTAAACTAAGGCGAACGCAAACGGCAGTGCGAACCGCATCGGTTCATCGATCAACTTCATGTAATTGCCTTTGGTGCCGATCACGTATCCCCACAGGATCATGGCCAGCGACATCGCCAAGTGAAAGTTGTTGTCAGTGTAGATGTAGGCGTACTCCGTCCAACGAAGACGAGCCATCTGGGTGAAGTCCGTTCCGGTGTAGATCTCCTTCACGCGTTCTGCGGAGTAGGCGTCGGGGAACCACTGGAACCAATCGATCAGACGGTCGCGCGCGGTCACCTCAAAGATCTGGGCGGGAATGAGATAGATGAATGCCGCGAACAACACGATCGCCTTGGGCTCCAGTCGCGACATGGCCAATGTCACGACACCAAGGATCGCGTAGACCAAGAGAATCTCGCCGTTGAAGTAGAACGTTGTGTTGATGAGCCCGAAACAGCCCAGAATCGCCATCCGTTTGAGGAAGTAACCCGTAAACGGCGTGTTCTTCTGCTGAAAGTTCTTTTGTTGGATGGCAATGCCGACGCCGAACAGCAACGACAGGATGCCGATGAAACGTTTGTTGATCAGCAACGACTCAAGTCTGCCGACCCAATGATCCAAACTGCTGGCGACCGCTTCGTTGCCGTACAAAGCCGAGCCGTTGAAGCTGTGGATGATCGAGATGTAGATGCCGAGCAATGCGAACGCTCGAAGCACGTCCAGAAACGCAATTCGGTTCTTGATCGGCTGAACGGACTCGCCGCCAGTTTCGGGCAGACTTTGTGGTGTCATCCTGGTTGGTTTCTCGATTCGTGGGCCGACGACCGGGTCGCCAGGGTGTCGGCGAGTGTGCCGCCGACGGTGTTGCCAAAAAAGGAAAAGTCCGCCTCGTTGGCTGATAGGCTCAACCGGGGTGCTTTGGGAGCGCGCCTTTATTCGATTCCGTCAGCTTTGGTGTTAGCTGCATTGCCGCGTTCGTGGCCTCGGTTGTTGCCACAGAGTTCACAGGGGGCACGGAGGCAATCGCAAGTGAGCCGCTTATGCGGTGGTGGCGAATCGAGGGCGGTAGGGAAACCTCCCCGGGCTTTAGCGCCCGACCCTCCTTGAAAAGGAGGGTGTTGATGATTGATCGACCTCACGGAGGGGGAATCCTCGCACGCCGCGACCACGACTTGCTCCCTTGAATTGAGCGGGGTGATCGCTATCCTGAACCGTCCGCAGGGGAGTCCGTTTGGACTGAGATTTTTGGCTCGCCGCCGAAAAGACCCTTTGAACCTGATACGGATCATTCCGACGAAGGGAGCGAGGAGGCGATTGCGATCGTGCCGTGGCCGTTTTTTCTCTCTTTCCGAGTCTTTCCCAGTCTCCATTTTGAGGGAAAACAATGGCTTCACGCGACCAAGACGGCCCCACTCTACAGGTGCTCGAAAACACCAAACAACGTGGTGACTACACGGGCCAGTTCACCGAAGACATCGATAACTCGGATGAAATCCAAGCGATCGAGAAGGATCCCACTCAATTCCCGAATTCGTCTCGGGTCTACATTGCCGGTCAGATCCATCCTTCACTGCGTGTTCCCATGCGAGAGATTCGCCTCTCCGACACCGAGCATGCTGACGGCACGATTGAAAAGAACCAGCCGGTTCGCGTCTACGATTGCTCTGGCCCGTGGGGCGATCCAGCTTTCGACGGCGACGTGACCGAAGGGCTTCCGGCGCTGCGTCTTCAGTGGATTCTCGATCGCGATGATGTCGAATCGTACGAAGGCCGAGAAGTGAAGCCTGAAGACAACGGCTACCTCTCGGAATCGCACGCAACGAAGTACAACGAGTTCCAACGGCCAAAGAACAAACTCAAAGAGTACCCCGGACTCAAACGCGAACCGCTTCGTGCACGCGGCAGCCAACAGGCCGACGCCGAACCAGACCCGTGGCATCCGGTCACTCAAAAATGGTACGCCGACCAAGGCATCATCACGCCTGAGATGGAATACGTTGCCATCCGCGAGAACCTCGGTCGCAAGGAAGAATTTGAGGCCATCGCCGATCGCTACCCGAACCTGGACGACCTGCCGCCGGACGCTTCCGACCGGATTCGCCAACTTTGCACCACGCCCGAAGGCTACGAGATGCCTCGGCCATCGGAAATTGATCCAGCACAGCAAGTCGCTCGCAATCGAATCGATCACCAACACCCGGGACAGTCCTGGGGCGCGATGACGCCAGCGTTCATCACGCCAGAATTCGTCCGTTCGGAAGTCGCGCGTGGACGGGCCATCATCCCGGTCAACATCAACCACCCCGAGTGCGAGCCCATGATCATTGGGCGCAACTTCTTGGTGAAGATCAACGCCAACATCGGCAACTCGGCTGTCACTTCGACCATTGATGAAGAGGTCGAAAAGATGCGTTGGTCGACCAAATGGGGCGCCGACACGGTGATGGACCTTTCGACGGGAAAGAACATCCACGCGACGCGTGAATGGATCATTCGCAACAGCCCCGTACCGATCGGCACCGTTCCGATCTACCAAGCACTCGAAAAGGTCAACGGCAAGATCGAAGACCTGACTTGGGAATTGTTCCGCGACACATTGATTGAACAGGCCGAGCAAGGCGTCGACTACTTCACGATTCACGCCGGTGTTCTGAAGAAGTTCGTTCCGCACACCGCAAAACGAATGACCGGTATCGTTTCACGTGGTGGTTCGATCCTTGCGAAATGGTGCATCCACCACGAAAAGGAAAACTTCCTTTACGAACATTGGGATGACATCTGTGACATCTGCGCGGCGTACGACGTCAGCTTTTCGATCGGCGACGGTTTGCGACCAGGTTCGATCGCCGACGCAAATGACTACGCCCAATTGGCTGAACTCGAAGTTCAAGGTGAATTGACCAAGCGAGCTTGGGCCAAGGGTTGCCAGGTGATGAACGAAGGACCGGGTCACGTGCCGATGCATCTGATCCAAGAGAACATGCAGAAGCAAATTGAGTGGTGTCACGAAGCGCCGTTCTACACGCTTGGGCCACTGACCACCGACATCGCACCTGGATACGATCATTTCACTTCGGGAATCGGAGCGGCTCAGATTGGTTGGTATGGATGTGCCATGCTTTGTTATGTCACGCCAAAAGAACACCTTGGTCTTCCCAACCGAGATGACGTGCGTGAAGGCGTCGTGACCTACAAGATCGCTGCTCATGCCGCGGACCTTGCCAAGGGACATCCGGCAGCCCAAATCCGGGACAACGCCCTTTCAAAGGCACGCTTTGAGTTTCGTTGGCGCGACCAATTCGCTCTCGGCCTCGATCCGGCGCGAGCGATTGATTTCCATGACGAGACGTTACCGGCCGAAGGCGCGAAAACCGCTCACTTCTGTTCCATGTGCGGCCCGACCTTCTGTTCGATGAAGATCACGGGAGACGTGCGGAAGTACGCCGAGGAAAAGGGCGTGGTCTGAGCCAGGTCGATTGGGATCAAACGCTCACACGTTGAGCCGTCAGTATTTGTTCGTAGTACCGTCATTGGCCGGAAGACGTGAAGATTCCGGCTAACGCTCGGTACTACAAACGGGCGTTTGGTGAACGTGTCATGCGGAGCATGACCTACACGGTCGGGAATATTGGGGCTTCCTGGCGTGGTGAAACCAAGATCGCGGGCCGACGATAGAATACGCGTGCGAGTCACTTCCCGATACACTCCAGGTGGACCATGCGACCTCTCCTTCTTTGTTTCGCTTGCGTGATTGCGGTTGCTCCGACCATCCGCTGGAACGAGCAATTCACGGCGCAACCCGCAGTGAGCCTGGTTGCTCAGGCGACCGAGGAAGAAGCGGCCGCGGCCGACGATGCCGCCACGTTGGACCTGAGCCCCGATTCTGACATTGCGCAAAAGGTGCAATCGGAATTGGAAGGCAAAGATTTTTCTGCTGAAAAGGTCACAGCGGCCAACACTTGGCTCGCCTCATCGGGTGTCGCGGAATGGATGGGCCCGCTTGCGCCGGTCGCGATTTCTCCGTTCTTTGGCGTCACTTGCTTGTCCGCACTCGCACTTTGGGGCCCCGAATCGCTCAGCAACAACGCTCTTGTCGGGTCAACGGGGCCGCTCAAAAACGAATGGCTGTTCATCGCGTTTGCGGTGCTGACAACGATCACGAGCGTGCCACGATTTACCAAAGTCAGCAAACCCTTCGCCCAAGCCGTCGATCAACTCGAAGCCTATTCGGTGATCGTGATCCTGTTGGCAATCAAAGTCACCGCTTCGCTCGAAGCATCAAGTGCAGACACCGACGTGGCGATGATTCAAATGGGATTCATGAGCTTCACGGCAGACACGCTGCTTGCCTTGGCGATGGTGATCAACATCGTCGTGATCAATAGCGTGAAATTCTTCTTCGAGTTTCTCGTTTGGCTTACCCCCGTACCGATGCTCGACGGGATCTTCGAGATCTGCAACAAAACGCTGTGCGCCGCGTTGCTTGCCGTTTATGCGTTTAGCCCAACACTTGCCACGATCATCAACCTCTGTCTGTTGGTCATGGCGGCGATCGTGTTTCGCTGGATCAACCGACAAGTTCGTTTCTATCGCACCATGGTGCTCGATCCGGTCTTGTCGAGTGTGTTCGGTAGTTACGGAATACCCAAGCACAAAGAGCTGGTCGTGTTTTCACGCGAGGCGATTGGTCCGTTTAAGGCCAAGAGCAAATTGAAGTTGCGCCGTGACGATACGGGTGACGGTTGGACGCTGCACGAAGGCCTGTGGTGGATGCCGTCAAAATCTCACCCGCTTCCCGCCGATTGCAATCCATCGATTTGCAAAGGCTGGGTGATCCACCGCGTGAAAGCGACCATCGACGACAGGGAACAGCAATTCCTTTTCAGCCGTCGATTCAATTCGGAAACGATCGACCAACTTGCCGCGGACCTCGGCATTGCCGTTCCCGAATGCGAAGCAGAGGAACCGGTCAGCAACCCGGCGTTGGCCGCCGATTGGCGGTAATCGTAGGTCATGCTGTGCATGACGATCCGCGAGTGTCCTTCCGCTCATCTTCAAGTCGCATTCTCGAGTTTGCCCCAATGGGACTCGTTGCCTCGTCCACTACCTTAAAGCGAAATCCCTCGTGCCTTTAACAGGGCAGTTGCTTTGCGAAGGGCTTCCGCGCGATCGGCATCGAGGGCAAATCCCAAACTGTGCTCGCGGTAAACGACGATCGGATCCGCTTGCAAGTCTCTGAAACCGACGCTTCGAGGGTCAATCCCTTCGCGGTGTAGCAACAATGCCAATGCGACGTCGCGGACTTGAGTACGTATCTTCGTCTCTCTCGAAACAACCATCTGCCAAACGTGCGACACGCGTTCATCGGTCAGGGCATGTTGCAGCCGTGTGTCGATCGAATCCAAATCAACCGCCGAACCGCACAGCAACGCGGCGACGTGAGACGACGCCGGCGCGTCCATGTTTTCGAACACTGCGTTGCACACCATGCGTGCCGTTTCAAAACATTTGTATCGCATCGCGATGCGCAAGCGTTGGCGAGCAGCGACCGTGGTTTTGTTCCGCTCGATCCATCGCCCTATCAATCGTTTCAACACAACACTACTGGAGTCGCTTGCAACCGTGGGAGCGATCGTCGAGTGTGCCAAGAGACTTGCGAGCTTGGCTGTGAAGGCCTTCGACAAAGGTGAATCGTCCTGAGTCGCAGATCCAAGAACCAGAATCCAAGTCGTTTTGTCATCGGGCGCAATCTGATAGAGATCCAATGACGTCACCACTCGCCTTTGATGATCCGGATGGGTAAGCAGTTTTTGAAACCGGCGCACCAATGTCGCGAACACCGTCCTTGCATGATGGTCGTCGCCAGCAAGTCGCATGAAGGCGTCCCAGCCAGGCAAATCGATTTGCCGCGGACTCAAGCCAAGATTTGCCAGCGACGCAACTTGGTGGTCGAACGCGTCTTGTTCGATGTCCTCGAGCAACCGCTGCGCTGCGATCCGGCATTCGAGATCGGGTTCAATCGCGGCCTGTTGAAGAGCCGTCATCACCTGTTGCCGAATCGTCAGATCTTGCGAGGCAAGTCGACGCAACTTTCGTTGTGCGATTTCGCGTTCTCGAAAACTCTCACTGGCAAGCTTGCCAGCCAACCGATGAACACCCGAATCATCGTCCCGAGCCGCTATCGATTGTCCCGTGGCGATTTGCGAGCAGCCGAGCATTAGCAACATAGCGACAACGCGCGTGCCGAATGCCGAGACGAGTGGAGGACAAGAGATGTGGGGCACGTGGCGTGATCGGAGATGGCAATGCGGCGGCGATCGTAACAACAGTCGCCTTTTGCTCGGCAAAAGACGCGTTTGAGGACGCAACTTTCGCGGAGCGAAAGGCGACGATTTCCCATCCACGTGCACTGCCGAGTCTAACCAGCCGAGACGATGGCCGCCCAATCAAACCGGTCGTCGGCGATTCGCCGCCTTCCTCCTTTGCCATACATCCCGCATATTCCGCAGATCCCCAATCGCGGGCGATTCGATGAAACAACAAACAGGTGCCCTCCCTACCAAGAAACGGTGGGTGGCGTACACAATACGGCCATACACGTTTTGGCCCCACTCGTTTCGGTCTTCGTCGGGAACGTCGCGTGTTACCGCTGCACGCTTTCCCCAACGCTACTGCCGCTCTTCAAGCCATTCGCACGGACCCTTGGCACCATGCAGATCATTTGTTTCGAGGACGCTCAGGTCGAACAACTTCGGCCGATCACACAAGCTCGCCCTGCCTACGCGATCACGTGCGCAAGTTTGCGTTTAGTCGATACCGTCAAGCGGCTGGCCGACCGAGTGGGTGGAACTGCTCACGGCGCAGTCCGCCCCTACCTGCGTGCGATCCAGGAACTCGATCACGGTCTGACTTCACCCACCGTTCCCGATGGCGATGTCATGTTGGTCAATGCGAGGCTTGTTCCTCGTGTCGAGCTCTTTGACTCGCTTGCGGCCATTGCCAACAGCGGCCAATCGACCGTCATTCGCGATGCGGAGGATGACAGTTTCCTCGCAGCGAAAATTTGCGCCGCAGACTTGGCGGGCAAACCGATCGAACAAGATAGCCTCGTCGAAACTCTGCTCCGCATCGCCGGCGACGCCGCGACCTCGGACGTTTCTCTGGCCGCATTCGGCTGGCCGCATGATGTCGTTCAGTGGCACATGAATGAGATGGACACGTCACTGCAATGGCGACTGGCCAACGACAACTACACGCAGCGCGAAGACGGAGTCTTTGTCAAAGAAGGGGTCGAGATTGGCGACTACGCCGTTGTCGACACAAGCGATGGCCCCATCCTGCTTGACGAAAACGTCCAAGTTGGCCCGTTCTGTTTTCTGTCAGGGCCCGTCTATGCCGGTGCTGGAACGCGTGTGATTGAACATGCCGCCCTCAAGGATGGCGTCTCACTTGGGCACACCGTCAAGATCGGCGGCGAAGTCGAAGCGTCGGTGATCGAACCTTTTACGAACAAACAGCATCATGGTTTTCTGGGTCACAGTTATCTCGGCAGCTGGATCAATCTAGGCGCCGGCACCTGCAACAGTGACCTGAAAAACACTTACGGACGCATCAATATCACGTACGGCAATCGCAAAGTTGCCACCGGAATGCAGTTCTTAGGGTGCTTTATCGGCGATTACTCCAAGACCGCAATCAACACAAGCATTTTCACTGGCAAAGTCATCGGCGTGTGTACGATGATGTACGGCTTCGTGACGTCAAACGTTCCCAGCTATGTCAACTACGCTCGGCTTTTCGGCCAGACTTCGTTGCTGCCGCCTGACGTGATGATCAATACGCAGCAACGCATGTTCTCGCGACGCAAGGTCGAACAACGAGAATGCGACCGGCAACTGATTCGTGATATGTATGAACTGAGTGCCGATGAACGTGAAGCGGTCGATCAAGACATGCTTTAAAACACAACCGAATCAACCTCAACAAACACAACACTTTCATGACGATTCGTGTCGGCATCGTAGGCGCAACGGGTTACACCGCTCTGGAAGTCGCCCGACTGCTATGCAATCACCCGGACGCTGAACTTGTCACCGCAACGAGCCGTGGTGACGCCGGAAAACCGATCCACGAGGTTCATCCCTCGTTGGCTGGCCGAGTCGACGTCACCATCGAAACGTTTGACGCCAAGACGTTTGCGGACAAGTGTGATGTGGCCATGTGCTGTTTGCCGCACGGTGCATCAGCCGAAACGGTCAAACAACTTGTTGAATACAACCTTCGCGTCGTCGACTTTAGCGCCGACTTTCGCCTCTCGAGCCTTGAGACGTACGAATCGTGGTACGGCGTCAAACACCCGTGGCCAGAGCGAATCGGAAAAACGGCATACGGGATGCCCGAGTTCTTTGCCGAGCAAATCCGCCAGGCTGACGTGGTGGCTAATCCTGGTTGTTATCCAACATCAGCCATTCTGCCGATCGCGCCTCTTGTTGATGCGGGGCTGATCGAACCGAGCGATATCATTGTCGACAGCAAGACTGGCGTCAGTGGTGGCGGCCGGGGTGCGAAAGTCGCGATGCTGTACTGCGAAACGAACGAGTCGGTTTCGGCCTATGCCGTTGGCCAGCATCGTCATCAACCCGAAATCGCGGACCTCGTCCAACGCATCAGTGGCACCGACGTCGAAGTGCTGTTCACGCCGCATTTGACGCCGATGGATCGAGGCATCTTGTCGACCATCTACGTGCGTCCAACCAGCGGGTCGTCGTGCGACGACGTCATGCAAACATGGCGCAAGGCTTACGAAGGATGTGAATTCATCAAAGTGGTCGATCATCTGCCAGCAACGAAGCATGTCAGTGGAACGAATTACGTTCAAATGACCGCGCGTCAAAATGGTGGCCGCATCGTTCTTGTTTGTGCGATCGACAATTTGGCCAAAGGGGCAAGTGGCGCTGCGATCCAAAACATGAACGTCATGTTTGGACTCGACGAATCTACCGGTCTATAGGACGTCGTCGGTTTGTGAGCCGACCGGCTTGGAACGCAGTTCGTAGTACCGAGCTTTAGCCGGAATCTTCTCACAGACCGCCTAAAGGCGGGACGACAAACGGTCAGCGGTCGGGCCCTGCACTCCACCACGGCTCGGTTCGGAAAGTTCGGAAAAAATGGGGAGGGTCGCCCTTTCCCATCCCAACTTCGGCCCTTTTGAGAGCGTATTGAAGGTCGATACCGCTTAAACTGTTTCGCCGCGGACCTATTCTGCCGCCATACGACGCACTTTGCCGAGCTACATGGAACCGAACCACCCTCTCTCTGGCGGAACGCCCGACCCATTTCAATCGCCCGTCGAGCTGGACCCTGATTCGCTCGGCGATCCCGGCGTTTTGGATGCCGCATTGGTTAGCCAGCCCACAACAGCTGGCACAGTGGAAAAACCTCCGCGTTGGTGGTCTCCGTTTGCCGTCATTGGGAGCTCTCTCGCTCTGTTCCTGTTTCTCAGCGGTGTGATGTCGCTGATCGCCTTTCGCGTGGTGCATGGCGAAGTGTCGCTCGAACTATTGCGAAACCCGGATTCATTCAAGGAAGTCACCAAGTCGCGGCTCGGATTGTTCATCTTGGTCGTGATCCCACAGGTTGGCTTGATCATTCCACCGATCGCCGCGGCGTTTGCGTCCCCCGTGCCGCTTCGCGAGCGACTGGGGTTGGTGCGTGGCAATTGGCCGATCTGGGCGTGGTTTGGCGCCGCGGCCGCGACGCCCCTGGTCGGAATGGTTTCGGGCGTTTTCGTGGGTCTCTTTCTGGACGAGAGCGAAACGCTGAAGGAGATGTCCGGTATTTTCCGGGACCATGGGCAATCCGGGTTCCTGATCCCGCTTGCGTTGATGATCGGTGCGACCCCCGCGATTTGCGAGGAATTGCTGTTCCGTGGCTACGTCCAAACGCGTCTAACACGGGCATTTCGTCCGGCGATTGGCGTTTTGGTCGCTTCGCTGTTTTTCGCACTTTTCCACATGGATCTGGTGCACGTCATTGCTGTCTTCCCGCTCGGGCTCTTTTTAGGCGTCGTCGCTTGGCGCAGCGGGTCCCTCTTCCCTGCAATGCTCGCCCATTTCGTTAATAATGTGATAAGCGTGGTGGCTGTGGTGTTTGCCCCAGAAGGTCAAACCGATGTGTTGGCGTTGCCGATCATTGCAATTTCGTTGTTTGTGATCTTTGCCGGCTCGACAGGGATGTTGGCAACGTTGGCGGCGTCCTACTTTTACCCACCGCGCCCCGCAGACGGCTGCGCAGCCGTCTAACGTTTTTCGTCGCACTGGGTCAGGCCGATGCCATTTCGACTGAGTTTCGATCATCCAACTTACTTGTGGCTCCTGGCTGCGCTTCCACTGCTGTGGTGGATTGGTTTCTCGTCGCTTGCCGCTTTGGGACGTTTCCGACGCGCCCTTGCGTTGTTGTTTCGTTCGTCGGTTTGGATTGCGATTGTCTTTGCAATGGCGGGCGTCCAATTGGTTTGGATCAACGACCGCGTCACGGTGATGTACCTGCTTGACCAATCCGAGAGCATTCCGTTGGCCAAACGCCAGGTGATGCTCAAGTACGTCAAGAACAATGTTCTGAAACATCGCGATGAGGCGCGTGAAGACCGTGCGGGCATCATTGTCTTTGGGCGTGACGCGACCATCGAAATCCCACCGTACGATGATGCGATTCCGCTGAATCGACTCGAGTCCACGCTCGGCAGGTCGGATGCAACCAACCTCGAATCGGCACTCAGTCTCGCGCAAGCCTCGATGGAAGAGGACACATCACGGCGCATCGTGATTGTGACCGATGGAAACGAGAACCTAGGACAAGCCCGCCGCCTCGCGCGTCGATTGGCCGAATCGGGGATCGGTATCGATGTTGTGCCGGTCCAACTTGATACCAGCAACGAAGTGCTCGTCGAAAAACTCGACCTGCCGACGAACATTCGCAAAGGTCAACCTTTCGAAATGCGGATCGTCGTCAACAACTTTGGCGATGGCGAAGTCACCGCGCCGAGCAAAGGCAAACTGCGGCTGACGCAAACGGTTGCCGGCGAAGACTCGCTGTTGTTGGAGGAAGACATCACGCTCGATCCGGGCAAGAATGTCATTCCGCTTCGTCACCAGATCGAACAGCCAGCTCCTTATCAGTATCACGCCGAGTGGATACCTTCGACCAAAGAGAGCGATGGCCTCAGGCAAAACAATGCGGCCACCGCCTACACGTACGTTCGCGGCAAAGGCCGAGTGTTGTTGATCGAAGATCCCAAACGTCTCGGCGACTTCGATCTGCTTGTTGAATCGCTTCGTGACGCCAATATCGAAGTGGTCATGCAGCCGAGCAACCAGCTGTTCAGTTCGCTCGCGGAACTGCAAGCCTACGACGCCGTTATCCTCGCCGGCGTGCCCCGCGTCTCGGGCGAATCAAGTGATCAGATCACGTCCTTCTCGGACGAACAGATCGACATGCTCGTCAGCAACACACAGCAGCTCGGCGCGGGTTTGCTGATGATCGGCGGTCCTGAAGCATTCGGCGCCGGTGGTTGGACGGGAACGAAAATCGAAAAGGCGATGCCGGTCGACTTTAAGATCAAGAACACCAAGATCCAAGCCGTCGGGGCGTTGGCCTGCATCATGCACGCCAGCGAGATGGCGGACGGCAACCATTGGCAAAAAGTCATCGCACGCGCAGCGATCGAGCAACTTGGACCGGCCGACTTTGGTGGCGTCTTGCATTGGACGATGCGTGGCGACGCTTGGTTATGGGGCGGCAAGAATGGACTGCTCGAAGTCGGACCGAACCGAAAGGCGATGTTGGCCGCGATCGGACGTATGACACCGGGCGACATGCCCCAGTTTGACCCGGCAATGAAGATGGCGGTCACAGGCTTGGCACGAACGCCCGCCTCGGTCAAACACTGCATCATCATCAGTGATGGTGACCCCAGTGACCCCGCACCTTCGACGCTCAAGGCGTTCAAAGACAACAACATCACGATCAGCACGGTGGCGGTCGCCTCGCACGGTTTGACCGAAAGTCGCCGACTGCAGCAGATCGCCCAAACCACTGGCGGCAAATACTACGCCGTCGCAAACGGCAAAGCGTTGCCGCGAATCTTTCAACGCGAAGCGCGCCGTGTTTCCAAACCGCTGGTCTATGAACCACCAGGCGGCGCACGCCCCGAGGTCATTTTCCCGCACGCGCTGCTCGACGGAATCGATCGCACCCTGCCCAACATCTCAGGGTTTGTCTTAACACAAGCCAAAGAGAGCCCGCTCGCTCAAGTCTTGATTCGGTCCCCCAAAACGCCTGAGCCCTATTCGCCTGAGAATGCGACAGTCCTCGCCGTTTGGACCTATGGGCTCGGACGCACCGCAGTGCTCACGACCGATGGCGGTGCACGGTGGGCTGCCGATTGGACACAGTGGGAAGGTTACGACAAATTCCACAGTCAACTCGTTCGCTGGCTCATGCGTCCGACGGGCGACACGGGCAAGTTCACGATGGCCACCCAGGTCAAAGATGGCGAAGTCCAAGTGATCGTCAACGCGCTCACCAAAGACGACGCGTTCTTGAACTTCTTGGACATGAACGCCTCGGCCCTCGACCCCGAGTTGAATCCGATCCCGTTGCGAATGAAGCAGGTCGCTCCTGGACGTTACATGGGCTCGTTCCCGGCCGACCGCGCTGGCAGTTTCTTTGTGAATGTCATTCCCGGACCAGGCTCGGCACCACTGACCACTGGCGTCACGGTGCCCTATAGCGACGAATTCCGAGTTCGCGACACCAACCGTGCCCTGATCGAAGCGCTCGCCGGTGTGACCCCGCGCGATGGTGAAGCGGGACAGGTGACCGTGCCGCTCGAGAACCAGCCGAGCGCCGAACTGATCGAAACCAACGCGTTTCGCGGCGGTCTGTCTTTGGCTCGCAGCATTCGCGACGCTTGGCCCTGGTTTGTCCTCGGCGGCTGCTGTCTCTTCCTAGGTGATGTCTTCGTTCGTCGAGTCGCGATCAACTTCGATTGGGTCGGTCGCACACTCGACCGCATGCGTGGCAACGATGACAAGGAATCGGCGGTCACAGCACGCTTGGACGCATTGAAGAAGAACAAAGATGCGATTGATGAGTCGCTCGAAAAGCGTCGCGCAAGTGTTCGCTTTGAACCCACTGCGGTCGATGCAGGCGACGAACCTGTCGATCTCGAAAACGTCTCGGCTCCAACGTCCAAGCCGAAACCAAAGGCGGAAGAGAAACCTTCGAGCGAAGCCGACAGCAAGACCTACACCGAACGCTTGCTCGAAGCCAAACGCAAAGCGAAGAAGTAGGAGAGGGCTGGCTCTGCCCCGTAGCTACCTTCGCCAGAAGGTGGACCACCGCGTTCGGGCGAGCGTGGCGACGGCAGGCAATTGTGTAACGCCCGACGCTAGCGCGTTCGGCTCACGGCCGTTCGGCCCTCGTTACCCCGCTCCGCGTGGTAACGGGTCTTCGGACGCTCCGCGTCCTCTCCGTAGGTCCATGCTCCGCGTGACAAACGCTTGCCTAACGTGAAATAGAGTGTAAGGCCCGACGCTAGCGCGTTCGGCTCAGGGAAGGGCATTTTAAATCGCGCGGTCAATCCATGCGATCAACGAATCGATGATTTCATCGCGATTAATCTCGTGAATCAGATCATGCTTTGCCGCGGGCCAACAACGCGTCGTCGCGTTGTCGCCAATTCGCACAGCGACGTTTTCGCAGGCACCGCGGTCGATCAACTCGTCTTCTTCCCCAAACGTGATCATCGTTTTGACGTCAAGTTCGCGTGCATGATCAATCGCAAAACGCCCCTGTGCGACAAGCTGCGTGGCCAGGTAAAGCGAGATCTTGGAATGGGTCAACGGGTCCTCACGCGACGCTTGCCCAAGTGCTTCATCACGCGTCAACTGCTCGATGGCAACCGGTTTGCCAACGCGTAAGCCAGGCAGGACACGCCCCGTCAACCATGCGGCAAAGATCTGTGGTCTCGGCAGTGGCTTGTCTGGTTGGAGCATCGGTCCGACCAACACCAACGCCGACGGCTTCACGCCATCGAATTGATGGTGTCGCAACGCATAATTGAGCGCGAAGTTGCCCCCCATGCTGTGACCGATAACCACTTGCGGCAATTCGGGAAACCATTCAGCAAGTTGCACGGAAGCCTTCGCGATGACTTTCAAGATGTCGTCATAGCTGTCGATTCGTCCTTGAACGCCCGGCGACTTGCCATGACCGGGCAAGTCAAACGCGAGCACATAGTAGCCCGCGTCTGCTAGCCGCTCGGCAAGCTCGCTGTACCTGCCGATGTGGTCACCGAGCCCATGAATGAAAACGACGGCGCCACGTGCATCACCCGATGCATGCCACAATCGCGCATGCAACTCGCCGGCTGACCGAGAAACAAGTGAGATGTATTCAACCGACACTGACGAGCTTACAACCGATTGGGTAGGTCAACTACTTGTTGAGCGACCATCGCCACCCTTGGGCAACGATGGATTGCCAAGTTGGGTCTTCCATCGTTTCGTTGTGATGACCCAATGAGATTCCAAAAACCTTGACGCCTTTGTACGTGTTCGTCCAGATCACCGGCTCCTCTTTCTCCGTTTCTTCACTAAACACTTTCGCCAAGACAGTCGTTTCGGGCCAGACTTTTTCGATGATGTAAAGTTCACCGTTGGGGGTTGTCCATTGGCCATCAACCGATTTCATGATCGCATGGTCGGCGCCGGCCTCGGTTGTCTTCACGACCAACGGGTGCTTTGACTTTTCGTGACGCTTGCTGGTCACACCAAGGAACGCGCGCCAAGTGTCCGCGGTCGGAGCGTTGCGATACGAATGCATCGAGCAGTGAACGACGATTGCTGGCACGCCTTGGTCGACATGCCCTTTGACGATGCCTTCTACAAAATCACCATCGGTGATGCCACCAAAACACTCGTTGTGAACAACAATGTCAAAGCCTTTGATCCAATCAGCCTTTTGGTAGATGTCCGCTTTGACGTCGCGTTTGCTGCCGTACTCCAAGATCGTCCAATCGATCGGCCGATCGATTCGCTGGTTGAGTCCTTCACTGATGATTCGCTTTTGGTTGTTGTAGTCGTGGCAACAGCCACCACAGATCATCAATGCGTTGATCTTGGAACCCGATTTCGCGTCCGACGATCCCGACTCTTGCCCTTTGGCTGATGTGACAAACCCGGGTGCCGATAGGAGTAGAAGTGCAGCGATGAGGGAAAAAAGCGTCTTGGACGTCATGGGGTGGGCTCTTGAAAAGCGGAAAAACCGGCAGGAGGGAAGGGTGGTGGCGCCCCATTCGGAGCTTCAAACGACCTAAACCAAGGTTGAGGCGGCGGAATCGGGTACTCGAGAAGGGGTTTGGTACGAATCGTGCTCTTTTGAAACCATCCGATCCAGCCACCTGCCAAGATGGCTTGGCCAAGATCACTTGGCCCTGATCGAATACTCAATAGAAACCGTCACATTCAAAGATGAACTCATGCTGATTCGACTTCTTGCGGCCTTCATCGTTATTCCGCTGGTTGAATTGTACCTACTGCTGCAATTGGCTGAAGCGACCAGCGCGTTGACGACGTTTGCCGTCGTGATCATTACAGGCATCATCGGCTCGGCCCTGGCACGCCGCGAAGGCCTCAATGCATGGTCCCGTTTTCACGCCGCGCTGGCTGAGGGACGTATGCCCGGACGCGAAATCCAAGACGGGCTGATGATCGTTTTTGCTGCCGCACTTCTTCTGACGCCGGGGCTCCTGACCGACGCCTTTGGCTTCCTTTTGCTGATCCCACCAGGACGCGAGTTGATGCGACGCCTCGTTCTGTCGCGTTATGCTCAGCGGTTCAACGTTCAGATCGGTTCGATGGGGCCGCAACCGGGTGATTTTGGCGACCAGTCGGCTTACCGCGAAACCGCCCAAAGTGGTGCGGGCTACACCGTGGACGCCGAATCGGTCCGCCAAAAACAGTAAACAACCCACCCACATGGGGAGCCGTTTTTCGCTGCGATCGTTAGGTTCGCACGTTCACACGGACGGAATCGACCGGGCAAAGCGAAACGGAGAGATGAAATCGGTCTGATTGCGTCAAAATGTAGGTCGTGCGACTGAAGTTAACAGAGCAGCCCATCCCTGTTCGCCGTCATGCATCCATGACCTATGTACAGTAACATCTAGCCACGATGCGAATCCCCGCCATCCCCCGCCTCACTTCCCGCAAAACACGAATCGGTTTGCTGATCACAGCGGTCGTCTCGCTATCAGTGTGCGCGAGTCGGTCTTATGGCGATGCCGGTCACGAGCAGGTTTTCCGCGACCAACTGCTGCCGCTGCTTCGCACCTATTGCTACGACTGTCACGACGCCGGGTCGGAGATCGCGCTTTCGGAGGATGATTCAGCCGACGCCATCCTGTCGCATCGAAAGATCTGGGTCCGCGCTGCTGCGCAAGTTCGGCTGGGAACGATGCCACCTGAAGATGGCGACGCGATCGATCCCGAAACTCGCAAGCGGCTTGGCGACCTGATTGACGATCTTGCCAATTCGGTCAACTGCGTTCGCAACCCAAACGCCGGCAAGGTTGCGATGCGTCGATTAAACCGCGCCGAGTATCGCAACACCATTCGCGACCTGACCGGCGTCGACTACAAACCTGCCAAAGGCTTTCCCGGAGATGATGTCGGGTACGGTTTCGATAACATTGGCGATGTTCTTTCCTTGCCACCTTTGTTGATGGAAAAGTACCTCGACGCTGCTGAATACATTTCGGGCAAAGCAATTTACACACCGCCGCCACCCGAGATCTTTGAACTCGACAAAGCGCCATCGTCTTTCATTGGCGTCGAAAAGTTCCTTCGTGGAAGTCGAGCCAGTCTCGCTAGCCAGGGCACCGTCGCAGTACAAACCGATTTTCCATTTGCCGGTTTGTACACATTCACCATCACGGCCAGCGGTGATCAAGGTGGTGACGAGCCGGTCAAGATGGAGGTGAAGTACGGCAAGACAAAACGGATCATCAACGTTCCTAAGAAAACCGCCGAACAATACGAAGTTCGCTTTCGTCTTGGCCGTGGACAACGCAAGATCGAGATGAGCTTTATCAACGACTACTATGTCGCTGGAAAAGCGGACCGCAACCTCCACATTCATCACGTCAACATTCGCGGTCAACAAGAACGGTTGTCGATCGTTTCCGACCACGACTTGCCCCTGAGTCATCGGAAAATCATCTTCAAGACGCCCGATCAAAACACGACGCCTGATCAGGCAGCAGCTCAAGTCCTTGGTCGTTTTGCGAGTCGCGCGTTTCGCCGCCCCGCAACACCTTCCGAAACCCAACGCTTGGTTGCACTCGCATCGCAAGTGCGCCAAGACGGCGGATCGTTTGAAGAGAGCATTCAGGTCGCGATGCAGGCGATCCTGGTTTCGCCCCACTTCCTCTTCAAAGTCGAACAGCCGCGCAAGCTCGGCCCGGACGGCGAGATGCCGCCGATCAACGACTACGAACTCGCCACTCGGATTTCTTATTTTCTTTGGAGCAGCATGCCGGACGACGAGCTGCTGCTACTAGCGCACAACAAACAACTGCGGGACCAAAAACGTCTGTTGGACAAAATCGGTCGCATGATGCAAGATCGACGTGCCAACCAGTTCATCGAAAATTTTGCGGGCCAATGGCTGCAACTTCGTAACCTCGACAACGTCAAACCCGACACAAAGATCTTCCGAGGCTACAACGACAACATTCGCGACCTGATGCGTGAAGAAACGTTGACCTTCTTTGCCGCGGTCATGCGTCGAAACATGCCGGTCACGACGCTGATCGATGCAAACTTCACCTACCTCAACGAAGACCTCGCACGTTTTTACGGAATCCAAGGTGTCACGGGAGACAACTTCCGCGCGGTTTCGCTCGAAGGGACCCAGCGAGGCGGCCTGCTGACCCATGCCAGCGTCCTGACGGTAACAAGCAACCCCACGCGAACAAGTCCTGTTAAACGCGGCAAGTGGATTTTGGACAACCTGCTCAACACTCCGCCGCCACCAGCCCC
The DNA here is from genome assembly GCA_965216875.1 of Rubripirellula sp. Classification (GTDB taxonomy): domain Bacteria; phylum Planctomycetota; class Planctomycetia; order Pirellulales; family Pirellulaceae; genus CBDCUW01. Next base: position 8,139,714 of record OZ244207.1, on the reverse strand, counting down.
ACCGAACGTTCCGGAACTCGAAAAGAGTCGCTTGGTGGGAACGCTACGTGAGCGGATGGAACAGCACCGCGAGAACCCAGCCTGCGCGGCCTGCCACAACATGATGGACCCACTCGGGTTTGCACTCGAGAACTTTGATGCGGTTGGTCGCTGGCGTTCCAAAGAAGGTGGTCGACCGGTCGACGCTTCCGGAAAACTCCCGGACGGAACCCAATTCGCAGGCGTTGGTGACCTACGCAAGTTGCTTGCCGAACAAAGGGGCGAACAATTCGTTCGTTGCGTCACCGAAAAGATGATGACCTACGCGATCGGGCGCGGGACCGAGTACTACGACAAATGCGCGATCGACGAAATTGTCGCTTACGCAAATGATCACGACTACAAGTTTGCCTATCTGATCGCCGGAATTGTCTCCAGCGATCCTTTCCAAAAACAGGGCCAGCGAGATTAGAACGATGCCAAAAAGTCTGTCACGCCGAACGGTGTTGCGAGGAATGGGCACAGCGATGGCACTGCCGATGTTGGAGGTCATGTCGCCGACACGCTTGCTTTCCGCTGCTGGCCCGGCGGGTCGTCCACCGGTACGGATGGCCTTCTTCTACGTGCCCAACGGGATGCACATGCCCGATTGGACGCCCGCAAAGGACGGGACGCGATTCGATCTGCCGCCAACGCTACAACGCCTGGCCAAACACAAAGATGACTTCAATGTGCTTACCGGTTTGACGCTCGATGGAGCTCGCGCCCATGGCGATGGCGGTGGGGATCATGCGAGAAGTGTGGCCGCGTTCTTGACTGGTGCTCATCCGCGCAAAACGAACGGCGCCGACATTCAAAACGGCATCTCCGTCGACCAGGCGACAGCCCAGTACGTCGGCGATGCGACTCGTTTCGCGTCGCTTGAACTTGGTCTCGAAGCAAGCGCCCAAGCCGGCAACTGCGACAGCGGTTACAGCTGTGCCTACGCGTCGAACATGTCGTGGCGCGGACCAACCAATCCTGTTGCAAAAGAAACCGATCCAGGAGCCTTGTTCGATCGGCTGTTCGCCGGGCAAACCGTCAAAGAAACGCGGCGTGCAAAAAGCGTTCGCGAAAAGTACCGCAAGAGTGTGCTCGATTTTGTCCTCGACGACGCAAAACGTTTGCACAAGGAATTGCCTGAGATCGATCGCCGCAAGTTGGATGAATACCTGTACGCTGTCCGCGACGTCGAGAAGCGACTCGCGGGTGCCGATCGATTGACGATGACCGAAGAGGGCGTCCCCGACTATCCACGCCCCAGTGGTGTCCCACGTGAACTGACCAAGCACAGTGAATTGATGATGGACATGATCACGCTTGCGATGCAAACCGACAGCACGCGAATCATCTCCTTCATGTTCACCAACGCAGGTAGCAACCGCAGCTATCCCGAAATCGGCGTCAGCGAAGGGCATCATGAATCATCTCACCATGGCAAGAGTCCTCACAAGCAAGAGAACATCGCCAAGATCAATCGTTTCCAAATCGACCGTTTCGAATACCTTTTGTCGCGTTTGAAACAAGTCTCTGAAGCCAACGGCACTCTGTTGGACAACAGCATGATTGTCTACGGCAGTGGCATCAGTGATGGCGATCGGCACAATCACGACAACTTGCCGATCATCCTTGCCGGTTCAGCTGGCAAGCGAATTCGTACAGGCCGCCACATCCGCTACAAGAACGGCACTCCGCTGTGCAACCTCTACACTTGGATGATGCAACAGATGGGCGCCAAGACCAACAAATTTGGCGACAGCAACGGTGTGCTAAAGGTCTAGACCAGACGCCTGCGCTGAGCCGTGATCGCGTGAGCGATCGGGCTCCTTGCGCGAAAAAGAGTGCAAGGCCCGACGCTACAAGCGCGTTCGGCTCACATAGAGCATTTGTGGTTTCGCGTCATCCGAGCTTCAACATCGTCGCCTTTCGCTCCGCGAAAGTAGCGCACGCAAACGCAACTTTCGCGGAGCGAAAGGCGACATTCAAAAATCCTAACGTAGGAGCGAAAGGCGACTTTTGAACGCCCTCGCTCCCCTCTACGATTCCAAACGCATTCCACCCGCGCTTCGGACCAGTGCAACGCGTGGCAGGCCTCCAATCAGACGTTCGGTTCGTTCAAAGAACTCGTCTTCCTGATTAGGTGCCGGCGTTTGGTAACCGAGAAAAACGAAGGCAGCATCGCGACTGGTTGTCTGAATCGCGGTCGCTGGATCGTTGGACACCACCACTTTGGTCGTCCCTTTGATGCGAGCTTCCTTCAAGAGGTTTTGCAGGTGGGCGTTCACCTCATCCATTCCGGCTTCGTTGTCAACGACGCGCAACAGTCGCAAACGACGCCCTTGCCACTGCGGATGATTGAGAACCAAATGGGCGAGCAACACCATGAGTTCGCCGTTGGCACGACCGCGCCACCAAACATCGACCGTCCCGCTTGGCGCCGACCACTCGTCGTCGGGATCGTCATTGCGTCGGAGGATCACAACACTGCGGCCAAGCCCATCGAGGTTGCGGAGCAGTTTTGCAAAGACGCGCATTCGATCGGCCGAAAGCGGGCATCCCAACAGCACAATATTGGGACGCAAACGTCCCAGTCCCTGACACTGCACAAGCGCTTCGACGCCCGTCACATAATCCGACGAAACGACCACCGCGGGAAAGGCACTGAGCGATCGCTCTTTGATCATGTTGTGCAAAATCTTTTCCTGCGACACGCGTCGCTCGTTGCGATCATCAAGTTCGCCAGGAATGACTTGCCCCAGAGCCAGAATCCCAGTGTCGGACGTTAACCAGCTTCCGAACACAACCAGGTAAAGACGACTGAATCCCGTGCCGCTCAGCGCCAGAACAAAAGGACGCCAATTCTTGGGGTGGTACAGTTCGTCCTCAAGCCGCAACAGATTGCGGCGTGTCTTTTCGAACAGGTAGCCACTTTGCAAATTGCCCCATCCGGCCGACAACTTGATCCGCGAAAGGTACCAGTGCATCGCGCCGACAATTCCTGATGCAGCCAGCGCCCAACGCCAATCGATCAACATCATCACGATGCCACACCCGATCGCACCGGCGAGCGAGGTGGACCAATGACAAAACTTGAATTGCGGCCGATAACTCGGGTTTTTTGTGATCGCTTCGTAGAATGTCGCAAGATTGAGAAGACCATACGTGACCAGGAAGGCCATCGTGATCAGAGGGGCGATCGTGTTCAGGTCCGCTAGAAAGATACCGGCTTGCGAAATCATAAAGGTCGCGAGGATCGCACGACGCGGTTCGCGGTTTCGACCCGACTGGGCACCAAACAACGTGAGCGATTTGAACAGGCGATCGCGTGCTAGCGACTGCAGAATACGCGGAGCGCCCATCATGCTGCCGAGCGCGGATGAAAGGGTCGCGGCAAAAACACCTGCAACAATCAACGCCGGGAGCAATGCGATGTCTTCGATGATCAACGAGTCATCGATCAGATCGCTGCGCGTCCGCGATCCACCCAACATCACCGCCTGGCTGAGGTAAACGATCCCGGTCACAAAAACGGCCATCAGCGTGCCGGTCGGAATCGCACGTGCCGGTTCTTTGAGATCGCCTGACATATTTGCCCCCGCCATGATGCCCGTCACCGCAGGGAAAAAGAGCGCGAACATCATCCAGAAGTCGACACCTTCGCGATATCCCGACTCCATATTGACGGCAAGCAAGTTGAAGTCGAACGATTGGATTGCGCCAAGGTAAAACGACACCAACGAAACGATGACCGTTGCCAAGATGACAAATTGAATCTTGATCGTCCAACCGGCTCCCACGGCGACACATGCAAAGACCGCAATGTTGGTCAGCGTCGCGACGAGAACGGGCGATGTTCCGTCAGGCAAGTATTGGACAAGCGCCTCAGTAAAACCGATCACGTAAAGTGCGACCGATAACGCTTGAGCAGCAAAGAACAGCAACCCAATCGCACCGCCAAACTCCGGCCCCAGACTTCGGCTGATCAGAAAGTAGGCACCACCACCTTCGACGCGTGTGTTGGTTGCGATCGCCGAGAGTGATAATGAGGTGAGCGTGGTGATGATCTTACTGGCAAGCACGATCAAGATCGTTGCCATCACGCCAGCCTGACCGACGACGTACCCAAACCTCAAGAACATGATCACGCCGAGGATCGTCAACACGCATGGCGTGAAGACCCCGGCAAAGGTTCCGAAGCGATTTCCTTGGTCGGAGTCTTGACTCATTAATCCGTGCCATCATGGCCAATTGGGCTGCCCACATTGGCCCGCAGTCTAGCAAACGCGGCGAATCGACCGAAGTCGAAGTTCAGAGAAGCCCCGGAGATGCAAACAGGTAGTGTGTGCGCTTGCACGCACCTTTTTTCCAGGCTGTGTCTTGCCGAACGCGCTAGCGTCGGGCCCTACGAGATGAAAAGGAGTGCAAGGCCCGACGCTAGCGCGTACGGCTCATAGAGTTTTTGCTAGTTTGCTGGTTCCAGCCCCGCATCTCTTGGCGTGAAATGAAAATTCTTGCTCTGCGAGAAGAATTCGATCGGATTCTCGTAGACCACTTTCCGGATCAGCGATTCGCTGTGGCCGCGACGACGCATTTCGAAAATCAAATCCGGCACGGCTGTCGGCTTGCTTGGCCCCCAATCCCCGGCCGAATTGGCGAGCAATCTCTCCCCATTGGTGGCTTCGATCATGTCGACAGCTCTTTCGGGCGTGCACTTGGTGACCGGATAAAGAGTCATTCCGGCCCAGAAACCGCGATCAAGCACTTCGGCGATCGTGTGTTCTTCGACGTGATCGACAAGCACGCGGCCACGATCGATCCGCGAGTCGTCACACAACATGTCCAGGATCATCTTCGTCCCCTGGAACTTGTCTTCGAGATGCGGAGTATGAATCAAGATTGATTGGTCGTACTTGACCGCAAGATCGACGTGCTCGAGAAAGACCGTCGCTTCGTTCTTCGTATTCTTGTTCAGACCGATCTCACCGATACCCAACACATTGGGCTTATCGAGAAACTCAGGAATCATCGCGATCACTTCGCGCGACAGCGACACGTTTTCAGCTTCCTTGGCGTTGATGCAAAGCCAAGTGAAGTGCTGAATGCCGTACTGAGCGGCACGTTTGGGTTCGACATCAGTCAACTGGTGGAAGTAGTCACGAAACCCGTCAACGCTCCCGCGATCAAAACCTGCCCAGAACGCTGGCTCGCTCATCGCAACGCACCCCATGCGAGCAAGCGTCGCATAGTCGTCCGTGATTCGAGAAACCATGTGAATGTGGGGATCGATGTAGTCCATGACAGCTCAATCGGTGGCGCAAGGTTTGGTGGTCTAAAAATTCGACGGGTGATGACTAAAGGTTCATCGTTGTTCGCCACTCGGGCTCATACTCTCGCGAGAAGAGTTTTTGCAGTCGTTCCGCTCGGTCGGGTCCTTCACTAAGCAGAATCCGAATCGCATCGTCCAGCTTCGCGCGGCGTTTGCCCGATGCATCGTCGAGCGGCTGGCCCTCATCGGATGACCGGTCAATCCGATCGAGTGTCGCAGCAACCTCCAAGAGTTTGGCACGCACCTCCAAAAAGGTTTCGTCCAAGATCAGGTTCGCACAGCGTTGGGAAGTGGACATTGGCCGTGTTTCTAAAGGCGGGAGGCTCTTCTGCGCTCGAACCCGGCGAGATACCCGCTCAAAAACCAAGAGCGGCCATTCGTCTTCGAGACTTGTCGACAGACGTTCATTATAGAGCTTGTTTGGCTCTGTTTCAGTACCCGATCTGAGGCGTCGCAACGATTGCCTTCACTGTTTTTTCCGCGTTGATTGTTTGTAACGTCCTTGACGATCGAAGCGAGCCGTTTCCGTTGCCGCAAATGCATTTCAGGAAGCAAAACGTCCTCTCGGCCGCCTAGCGATCGGCAGCAGGGTTGAAAGCCAAACCTCCGTCGAATACGATGCACAAACGATTGTGCAACGTGTTTTTTACTGAACAAGCGATGACCGCAGCCACCCGAGTCACCTTAAACGACGTCGCTACAGCCGCCGGCGTGAGCGTTTCAACCGCCTCGCGTTCACTCAATGGCCAAGCCGAGGCGTACCGAATTAGCGAGGAAACCGCCACCACCGTCCGGGCTGCGGCGGAGCGACTTGGATTTCGGCCAAGTCGGGTGGCCCGATCACTTCGGCTGCAGAAGACCGGTTTGATCGGGATCGTTGTCCCCGATGTTTCGAACCCCTTCTTTTCCGCAATCGCGCGCGAAGTCACCTTGGCGACGGAGGCTGCGGGCTATTCAGTACTGCTGGCTGACAGTCGAGAGGAAACGCAGCGCGAGGCAAAGTTGCTTTCCGAGTTGATTGCTCGCGAAGTGGAAGCGATCGTCATCTGTCCTGTCGGAGTCGAACAGGAACACCTCAAACAGGCCGAACAATCAGGTGCCACGATGGTGCTGGTTGATCGAACATTTCCGTCATCCGATTTCTTGCAGGTGACGTCAAAGCATGAGGCAGGCGCACAAAAAGCGATGCGATTGTTGACGGCTCAAGGGCATCGCCAGATCGGTGTGCTGCAGGGACTCCCCGGAACGCTCCCCAACGAAGCGAGGCTCTGCGGTGTTCGCGATGCGCTGGAACGTGTCGGCGAGTCACTGAATCCTGATTTCATTCGTGGCGACAACTTCACCGCTGAATCAGGCTACGCCTCGGCCTCACAACTGCTTGATGAGCATCCCGAACTGACCGCTCTCTTTGCGTTTAGCATGCCCAACGCATTCGGCGCGTTGCGAGCCGCAACCGAAGCGGGGCGGAGTGTGCCCGACGATCTATCCATTGTCGCATTTGACGATTCACCATTCGCCGACTTGATGCAGGTTCCGATTTCGACCGTCGCCCAAGACGTCGAATCGCTCGGGCAACGCGCCGCCGAACTCATTCTCAAACAGCTGCAGGGCGGCCGAGCCTCACGTAAACGCCTTCACGAGATCGGTGTCGATGTACGACACCGAGATTCGATTGGCAAACCACCACGCTAGCCGGATTGGACTGGCACCAGGAGATCACCATCGATGAAAACGCACCACTGGCTTTCCCTCGTCGCGTTGTTGCTCATGGCTTTCAATGCACCGCCGACCATGGCCGAAGACGGCGCGCCGGTTCCGATCATTTTCGACACCGACATTGGCAATGATTGTGACGACGTCTTAGCCCTTGGCATGATTCACGCATTGCAATCTCGAGGCGAATGTGAACTGTTGGCGGTGACGATTACCAAAGATCACGAATATGCCGCGCCCTTTGCCGATGCGGTGAACACGTTTTACGGACGCGGATCCATTCCCGTCGGCGTGTGTCGTAGTGGGGTGACTCCGCACGAGGGAAAATTCAACGGACTTGCAATCAAACAAGACCAAGGCGAACTCCGCTACCCACACGATTTGAAATCGGGCGAGGATGCTCCCGACGCCGTTGACGTGCTCCGACAAACACTTGCTGCGGCCGACGACGGCGCGGTGGTGATTGCACAGGTTGGTTTTTCAACCAACCTCGCAAACCTCTTGAAGTCGGGCGGTGACGATCACAGTCCCCTGAGCGGAGCGGCGTTGGTCAAAAAGAAGGTGCGACTCCTTTCCATCATGGCGGGTGCCTTTCGTCAGATCCGCGGGGACACGGGGCATCTCTACGACCACAAGGAATACAACATCATCAAGGACATTCCGTCCGCAAAGTACATCACTGCAAACTGGCCGACGCCGATCGTTTGGAGCGGGTTTGAAATCGGAAAGAACTTGACCTACCCGCACCAGAGCATTTTGAAAGACTATCGCTACGTCGAACATCACCCACTCGCCGAAGCCTACACGCTGTACAACCCGCCGCCTCACGACCGCCCCACCTGGGACCTGACATCGGTCTTGTACGCAATACGCCCCGACCGATCCTACTTTGACCTCTCCTCGCCCGGCCGTGTTCATGTTGCCGATGACGGCTTGACCACATTCGAAGCCATCGACAAAGGACGCGATCAATACCTGATCATTCGAGACGAACAAAAACCGAGAACGACCGAATCGCTGGTTCAATTATCGAGCCAACCGCCCAACCTGGCCACCAATTCGGAGCAGTGATGGAGAACCAGGACGAAGTCGTCAACATCGTAGTGCTTGGTTCGATCAACATCGATCTTGTTGCCTGTTGTCAATCTTTGCCATTACCCGGGCAAACACTGACGGCAACCTCGTTTGCGGAAATCCCTGGCGGAAAAGGGGCCAACCAAGCGGTGGCTGCCAGCCGCGCGGGCGCAACCGTTTCGATGATTGGCCGCGTTGGTAGTGACCTCTATGGCGGTCAACTTGTCGATGGACTACAGCGCGAAGGCATCGGTGTCGATTCGATCCAGACATCGTCGGGACCGTCGGGAGTCGCAATGATTACTGTCGCTGACGATGGCGAGAATCAGATCATTGTTGTCCCTGGAGCCAACGGCTGCATGAAGCCAAGCGATGTCGTGCAACACGAATCGTTGATCGCCGCTGCCGATGTCTTGCTGCTGCAATTGGAAGTTCCCATCGACTCCGTTCTGCTCGCCATCGAGGTTGCCAAAGCTAACGACACGCGCGTGATCCTTGATCCGGCCCCCGCGGTTCCCCAATGGCCCGAACAGCTATTGCACGTTGACTTGATTTGTCCCAATGAGACGGAAGCCGCAGCATTGATTGGCGAGCCCGTCGAAACTCGAAGCCAAATCGAAGCGGCTGCACGCAAGCTGCACGCGCGCGGCGCTGCTGCAGTCGCCATCACCTTGGGGGCCGAGGGCACATTGCTGTTTGACGGCGACCAGTTGGAAATGGTCCAACCGTTCCCCGTCGATGCCATCGATGCAACGGCCGCTGGGGATGCGTTCGTGGGAGCACTGGCCGTCCACTGGGCTCAGGCCAACGATTTGTCAGCGGCGATCCGCTTTGGTAACGCGGCCGGTTCTATCGCCGCATCGCGCAGTGGCGCCCAGCATAGTCTTCCGACACGCTCCGAAATCATAGCCCAATGCACGCACAATGAAGGTGCGAATTAAGCGAGAGAAAGAATGAACCGAAACTTATCCCTACTGTTCGTTGCTCTGTGCCTGGTCGGCTGCAACAGCAACTCAAGCACTCCCGGTGACAAGCCGAACCAAACCGCGGACTCGTCGGACACAAAGCCGCGAGTTGCGTTGATCATGAAGTCGTTGGCTAACGAGTTTTTCTCGACCATGGCTGAAGGAGCGCGTTCGCATCAAGCGGAAAACGCAGGCGAGTACGATCTCGTAATCAATGGGATCAAGGACGAACGCGACTTGAGCCGCCAAGTCGCGTTGGTCGACGAAATGGTCGCCAGTGGCGTCGACGCCATTGTGATTGCACCGGCTGATTCGAAAGCACTCGTCCCAGCACTACGCAAGGCTCAAAATGCGGGCGTCGTCGTAGTCAACATCGACAATCGACTCGATGCCAGTGTGCTAAGTCAGGAAGGCATTTCGATTCCCTTCGTCGGCCCTGACAACAAAGCCGGCGCAAAAAAGGTTGGTGATCACTTAGCCGACCAGCTCAACAAAGGCGACTCGGTCCTCGTGCTGGAAGGGATCCGCACTTCGTTCAACGGCCAGCAGCGGCGTGAGGGATTCGAGGTCGCAATGAATGACGCGGGAGTGACGATCGCCGACAGCCAATCGGCCGAATGGGAGATGAGCAAAGCGAACACGATCGCTGCCTCGATGCTGAGCGAACACCCACAAGCCAAAGCAATCCTTGCCGCCAACGACTCAATGGCCTTAGGGGCTGTCGCAGCGGTCAAGAGTGCGGGAAAAAGCGACAGCGTGATGATCGTCGGATTTGACAACATCTCAGCCGTGCAAACGGCAATCAAGGAAGGCAAAGTCCTCGCGACAGCAGACCAACACGGCGACCAACTTGCAGTGTTCGGAATCGAGGCGGCACTCAAGATGCTCGCGGAACCGGGCTCAGCTCCTGCAGACGTAGAAACTCCCGTCGACTTGATCACTGCGGAGACGCTACAGCAGTGAGCGCAACAAGTTCCAACTTGCTTGAATTGCAGGGGCTTTCAAAACGTTACGGCGCGGCGACCGTCGTCGATCAATGCAGCCTTGGCTTTCAGCCAGGCAAAGTGCATGCATTGCTGGGTGCCAACGGTGCCGGGAAGAGCACACTTGTCCGCATGATCGCCGGGCTCGTTGCACCCTCGTCAGGTTGCATGCTGCTCGACGATCGGGTCTATCAACCTGCGAGCAAACGTGATGCCGAGTCGGTCGGCGTCGAAATTGTCCAGCAAGAGTTAAACCTCATCAACACGCTGACGGTTGCCGAGAACTTGCTGCTGACGAGCCTGCCCAACACAGCCGGCATCCTCAGCACCAAGCGGCTTCACGATCGAGCACGTGATGCCTTGGACCGGTTCGGGCTGACTCACATTTCAACCCTGTCCAAGGTCGCATCACTCGGCGTTGGCCAGCAGCAGATGATCGAAATCTGCGCCGCGCTGATGCGCCAATGTCGTTTGTTGATTCTGGATGAACCGACCGCTGCACTCAGCCCAGCTGAATCGGAATCGCTCTTTCAATGGTTGGATCATTTGCGAGACGACGGCGTCGGCATCATCTATATCAGCCACCGATTGGATGAAGTGGCCCGCATTGCGGATCAGATTTCCGTGTTGCGTGATGGACAACTCGTTGGCACTTTTGATCCCGGTGATTGTTCGACGCAGCGCATGGTCGAATTGATGAGCGGTGAATCGGCCGCTACGCACGCCAAGCACACATCGTATTGCCGACGCGACGATGTCATCTTTCGCGTCGAAGGGCTCTGCGGGGACGCTCGCTCGAGTGGATGCCAAGTCCATGACGTTTCTTTTGATCTGCATCGTGGAGAGAAACTCGGGATCGCCGGACTGGTTGGTTCCGGGCGAACCGAGTTGCTACGTTTGATCTTTGGTGCTGACGCCGCAAGCGCAGGCGGCGTCTCCTTTCAACGTGATGAGTCTCCAAGAAGGTTTCGTCATCCCAACCAAGCTGTTTCTGCTGGGCTTGCGATGGTCACCGAAGATCGCAAACAGAACGGCTTGCTCCTTTCAAAACCGATTCGTTTCAACACCACCATCGCATCGATGTGGCAGAGGTTTTCTGCGTTCGGAATCGCGCGCCAGAACGCCGAGTCCGAAACAACACGCGAGCAATGCGACTCGCTCGAAGTCCGCTGCGAGAACATTGAACAAAGCATCGGAACGCTCAGTGGCGGAAACCAGCAAAAGGTCGCCATCGCGAAATGGCTGGTTCGCGACGCACAAGTCTTCCTAATGGATGAACCAACACGCGGCATTGATGTTGCGGCGCGACGTCGAATCTACCAACTCATCGACGGGCTGGCCGAACAGGGCCAAGGCATCCTCTTGGTCAGCAGCGATCTCGATGAACTTCTCGAGGTATGCGATCGCATCGCCGTCATGTCCGATGGTCGGATCGTCGAGACCTTTACGCGCGACAATTGGTCGCAAAAACGAATGATGGAAGCGGCGTTTTCCGGCTACCTTGATCGGAGGCCGGCATGAATCGCCAGAAACTCATGAACCTCGCGACCGACTACGGTGCGTTGCTGCTTGTGCTTGCAGGAATGGTCACTGTTTTCAGTTTGAAGAGCGAGAATTTCTTTCAACAATCGACGCTCGTTTCGATCGCGAACCAGATCCCCGACCTCACCTTCATCGCCGTCGGCATGACCCTGGTCTTGATCGTGGGCGGAATCGATTTGTCAGTCGGCTCAGTTCTCGCCTTGTCTTCGGCCGTCCTTGGATCGCTGATGGTCGATCGAGGTTGGTCGCTCGGACTCGCGATTCCGTTTTGTTTGATGACCGGTGCCCTCTGTGGTCTCGCAAGTGGTTGTGTGTCGATCGCTTTTCGGATTCCTTCGTTCATCGTGACACTCGGCATGCTCGAGATGGCGCGTGGCGCGACAAAGCTCGTCACCGATTCTCAGACAAAGTACATAGGATCGGCAGTGGAACCGATCGGCCAGCCGCTGCCTGGCATCATGGTTTCACCAGCGTTTGTGTTGGCCATTGCAGCCGTGCTTGCTGGTCAATTCCTTCTGACGCGAACGATCTTCGGAAGGTACTGCGTCGCGATCGGCACCAACGCAGAAGCGGTTCGCATGTCGGGCATCCGAACCGCTCCTTACTCGATCACGGTGTTCGCAATCAGCGGATTGCTTTGCGGATTGGCGGGGCTGGCCCAAACTTCGCGACTGTCGTCGGCCGATCCGAATGCCGCGATTGGAATTGAACTCTCAGCGATCGCCGCCTGCGTGATCGGTGGCACAAGTCTGATGGGCGGCCGCGGCAATGTGATCAGTTCGTTCATTGGTGTCCTGATCATTGCAGTGCTGCAAACCGGGCTCGCCCAGATCGGCGTCTCCGATGCAAACAAGCAAATCATCACCGGAGCCGTCATCGTCGTTGCCGTACTGCTCGACGCCCTAAGAAGCCGCTGGAGAAGAGACAATGTTTGACCATCAACATGATCGTTCATTTGTGACGTGGCTCAGTTTGCTACTGTCATTCGCCTTAATTGGAAACCTTGCGGTCGCCGAGGATGCAGTCGTGTCCCCTGTCCGCGTCGTTTTCGACACCGACATCACGGGTGATGTTGATGATGTACTCGCGTTGGCAATGCTGCACACATTGGCCGACCGCGGGGAGTGTGTGATCGAGGCGGTGACGGTGTCGAAAATCAATCCGCTGGCGGCTCCCTTTGTCGATGCGGTCAACACCTTTTACGGCCGCCCCGATATACCAATCGGTGTGACCAAAGATGCCCAGCGCCGCCAAAGCAAATACCTCAAGCTGGTCGAACACAAAGATGGCGACCAATGGCGTTATCCACATGATTTGAAAACCGGTGCCGCCCCCGAGGCGACCCGACTGCTTCGGTCCGTCCTTGCGTCAGCCGATGACCGTTCGATCACGGTGATTCAGGTCGGACTGGCGGCAAACCTTGCCAGCCTGATCGCATCGGAACCCGACGACCTCAGCCCGCTATCGGGAATCGAATTGGTTCGTCAAAAGGTACGACTTGTCAGTGTGATGGCGGGAGCGTTTCGCCCAGTTGGAGAGAACGACCATTACCTTGAAGCCAACGTGCGCAACGGCATCGGGTCGATGCAACGGTTCGCCTCCAACTGGCCTGCTGACGTGCCGGTGATTTGGAGCGACTTTCTTATTGGAATCGCAGCCCCCTATCCGCGCGAGAGCATCGCCCGCGATTTTCGATATCGCCACCATCACATCGTCCGCGAATCCTACCTGCTGCACAGCGGCCCGAACCACGATCGCCCCACTTGGGATTTGACGAGTGTTCTCTATGCGGTCCGCCCCAATGATTCGTATTTCGACCTCTCACCACGAGGCACCGTTACCGTCGACGAAGACGGCTTCACGCAGTTCCACCCCGATTCCAATGGACGTGATCGCTACCTGAAGATGAGTGACGAACAAGCGATTCGTGTCATTGAAGCTCAAAGATCACTCGTCAGCCAACCACCTCGTACTTAGCAAAACACGCGTCACGTCAGCATGCCGAGCGGGTATACATCCCACGCTGGCGTGAGCGCATTGATTGGAGCGAATGTCATGCAAATCCTTCGACACATTATTGCGCTGGTGTGTTTCTGCGCGAGTTCGTTTGTTTGCCAACAGTTGCCCTCCCAACAGCCGCTACCTCAACATCAAGTGAAGCTGGATGCGAGTGGTCCGCGTCCCAATGTGATTGTCGTCATGACCGACGACCAAGGTTATGGTGAGTTCTCGTGCAATGGCAATCCGATCGCACAGACGCCCAACATCGACCACTTGGCGTCCCAATCGATTCGGCTGACCGACTTCCATGTCGCTCCGATGTGCACGCCGACCCGTGGTCAACTGCTGACCGGCGTCGACGCGTTTCGAAATGCGGCGATCAACGTCAGCAGCGGACGCACACTTCTCAAACACGATTTGAAAACGCTTGCCAACGTTTTCCAAGAGGCGGGGTATCGGACCGGGATTTTTGGAAAGTGGCACTTAGGTGACAACTATCCCTTTCGGCCCAGCGACCGCGGGTTCGATGAAACGCTTTGGTTTCCTACCTCGCACATCAATAGCGTACCCGACTTCTGGGACAACGATTACTTCGACGACACGTACATTCACAATGGAACTCGACAACGGTACGACGGCTATTGCACCGATGTCTTTTTCGAAGAAGCCAACAAGTGGATGGGACAAGACGCTGACCAACCGTTTTTTACGTACATCGCGCTTAATGCCGCCCACTGGCCCTGGTTCGTTCCCAACCACTACCGTGCGCCAATCCGCGAATCGATCAAAGCACATCCCGATGTCGTGAAGCACTTGTCGAAAGGGAAGATCGAATCCCTGGTCAGTTTTCTCGCAATGGGAGCCAACATCGACGCCAATGTGGGCCGACTCGATGCGTTTCTGAAAGAGTCGGCATTGTTCGAAAACACCATCGTTGTGTTTCTTACCGACAACGGCAGCACCATGGGGCAAGACTATTTCAACGCAGGGATGCGAGGAAAGAAAACACAATTGTGGGAAGGCGGACATCGCGTTCCCTGTTTCATTCGATGGCCAAACGGCCCTATTGGCAAGCCGCGTGAGATTGCCCAACTCAGTCACGTGCAGGACCTTCTGCCGACGTTGTCGGACCTTTGCGGTATCGCCTCCGTTCCCGACCAATTGGATGGCGAAAGCCTCGCACCCATCTTTCGTGGCCACCGCGATTCACTTGATGATCGCATGCTCGTGGTCAACTACAGCCGAATGCCACAGTTCAAAGTGAGTTACACCGCTGGCAATCCGGCAATCCCACAAAAAGATGGTGCGGGCGTGTTATGGAAGAACTGGCGACTGCTCGAGAATCGCAGACTTTACAACATCGCATCGGACCCACACCAAGACCACGACGTCGCCACCATGCATCCTGAAATCGTTGCCAAGATGCGTGCACATCTTGACCGTTGGTGGGAGGGTGTGAGAACCGACGTCATGACGCCGCAACGTGTGGTCATTGGCGATGATGCCGAAAACCCAATGCTGCTGACTGCATGTGAGTGGCTCGACGTTTTTGTCGACCAGCAACTCCAAGTGCGTCGTGGCGAGCGCAAAATTGGTGTCTTCCATGTGCGAGTCGCCCAAGCCGGACGCTATCGATTTGAACTACGTCGTTGGCCCCGTGAATCGCAACTCACCTTAACCGCCAGTCTTCCAGCGACGAAAGTGACTGACGGCGTTTATGTCCAAGGCAAATCGCTGCCCATCTCGTCGGCAACGCTGACCATCGCAGAAACGAGCATAGAGCTTTTGCCAAACCAAGACATGCAGTCGTTTTCAACGGTTGCAGCCCTAGCGCCGCAAGACATCGAACTCCAAGCAACCTTCCTCGACCATCAAGGAACCCCAATTTGCGGTGCGTACTACGTCTACGTCGAGCGATTGTAGACGCTATCGTGTTTTTCATGGCGTCTCTTTGGTAGTGGACGAGGCAACGAGTCCCCATGGATCACTGACACCATCCGCGCCATTCGGGGACAGAGCTCCCATCTCCCTGCGACGGGGACAGAGCACTGTCCGTGGCTAACCTGCGGTGTAGGTACTCCGAGATATTTGATTTCTCTAGTTCGAAGCGGGCAAAATAGACCGCCAATAAACACGGATAGACGCAGATAGACAGCAATTATTCAGCGCGCCATCCGGGGCCAGAGCACCCATCTCCCTGCAACGGGGACAGAGCACCGACAGTTGACGAGCTATCCCCATTCCTCTTTTTCCTCATCTTTTGGCAATCGAGACGGGGACAGAGCACGAACGCTCGCGAGTTCTCTCGGTAGCTCTTTGCGTCTTGTCGTGTTTTTCTCGGCCAACCTGTCGTCCAAGACGCGCACCGAAGTAGGAGGTATCCTCGAAGCACCACGATTGCTATCACGCCAAATCTTAGGAAGTGCTCTGTCCCCAAGTTTGGTTGAAGTGCTCTGTCCCCAAGTTTGGTTCCTGTCCCCAAGTTTGGTTCTTGACGCGAACCAGCGACCGTTCGAACGTGCCATCCGGGAACAGAGCCCCCTCTCCCTGCAACGGGGACAGAGCACATTTTCCCGCGACGCCAACCGTCCCCGCGACGGCGCGCCATCCGGGGGCAGAGCACCGACAGTTTACGAGCTACGCCCATTCCTCTTTTTCCTCATCTTTTTGCCCTCCATCTTTTTGTCAATTCTTCCCATGCAGTCGCTCATGTTAGAGGGCAATCGAGACGGAGACGTTCGTGCTCTGTCCCCGCGTTAGCTCGTCCCCGCGTTAGCTCGTCCCCGCGTTAGCTCCGAGCCCACTTAACGGTTTGCCAGATTGCCTCGGAATGGGCCGAACGACGTGTATGGTTGGCGACCGCTCTTGACGTCTTTCCATACGCTACGTTCCTTTCGCCACACTTCTTGCCCTTGATAGCGAGCCACGAACTTCACACTGTTCATGCGTGCCAGGGCGTATCGCCATTCGACGCCTTCAGCCGTCTTGATGGCTTCGACCAACAGGAGCACCTCTGGGTCGGTGCCCTGGACAAATGCATAAAGCGAACCGTCGATGACTTCCGAATCAGGGTCGCCGTAGCGGAAGAGCGGCTGAGTAAGCAACCGCAACTCACGCGTCTCCTCCTCGCGGTCAGTCTTCCGTACTTGAAATCGTCGAGACAACGCCCTGAGTTGTCGAGTTCGGGTGGCTTGAGAATCGGCCACCATTGGCTGGTCCGGAACCGATCGCCACTCAATTCCAGGCTCGCTTGTCGACCAAACGACAGCCCCTTCTCTCTCCCCTTCAAGCGTTTCCGTGGTGAGAGAATGGAACTCATGAGAACCGTGCGTCATTGGCGAGTACCACTGATAGATGGAACCGACAACGGTCGGCCGCCCGTCCAGCGTCCAAACGAACACGTTTCCATAGATTTCGCCAGCAACCGGATTGGACCACCGGAGGATCGATCGAGGATGCAACTTGAGCTTTCGCAAGGGCTCGCCAGGAAGCTCAAACTCGTAAAGCTCGGCCGCTGCCGTCGTAATGCGGAGTGCATCGGAGGCATTGTCCTCCTCAGCCTGCGGCTTAGCGGAAGAGTCGTCGGCAACCCCCAATGCGCCCAACGATATCATCAAAACCAACGCGAGATAACGAACAACTGTCATCGTTTTCATTTCCCTGATTGCCCCCGCCCTGAAGATGCGGTTGTGCCTGCATCGCCTCGTCCATTTCAGACTATCCGCCTCACTTTCCGGCTTCAAGACATCCGATACAAAGGGAGTCTCCTGGTTGTAAGTCACTGGGGACAGACCAAGCACGAATCAACGGGGAGAGAGCAGGTGAGAATAATGATGTGAGCAGCAGCAAAACCTTCATCTCTTCCCGAGCCTTCGTATTGGTGCTCTGTCCCCAAGCTCCCGTCCTTCAACAAGGCGCAAAATACAACGGGAGAAATACAACGGGGATAGAGCACTCATTCTATATGATGTTATTGACACTTGATTCGTTCAGGCGTCAAATGAAACCCTGTCGAGATCGAAGAACGATCGAATCGACTTCTGCAAACTGGCTCTTCAAGACGCGGCTCCAGTTGCCGACGTCTGTCTTAGGGGCTCTTCGATGGCTAGGTCTTCTCGCCGTGACGTGTTTGATCCCAGCGATATCAACGTCGCGCACGTCATCAATCGCACCGTTCGTAGGTGCTTTCTCTTTGGCCAAGATGAACTGAGCGGCAAGAATTTTGACCACCGGAAAGTGTGGATCGAAGAACTGCTGGAACATTTTGCAGCACACTTTGGAATTGACCTGCTTTGCTTTTCGATCCTCTCGAATCACTATCACCTCATCCTGAGGACGCGACCCGACGCAGTCGCTACATGGGACGACACCGAAGTAGCCCGTCGGTGGCTGATGATCTGTCCTCATCGAAACGTCGACGGGAAACCGGCTCGACCAAGCGAATCGGAATTGAACATGATTCGTAAATGCCCGGTCAAACTCGCCGAGATTCGCAAGCGGCTTTCCGACATCTCGTGGTGGATGCGTCTGCTCAATCAGCGTGTCGCACAGCGAGCCAATCGTGAGGAAGAGGAGACTGGTCGGTTTTGGCAAGATCGTTTCAAAGCAATCCGCATCGTCGATGAAGAGTCACTGCTCGCCTGCGCCGCGTATGTTGAGCTGAATCCGATTCGTGCCGCGATCGCCGAAACGCTCGAGGCAAGTGACCACACGTCCATTCAACGCCGGATCAACGCGGAACTCAAGCAGACAACACTACCCGCTGAAACAAGACGTAAACAGCTTGCAGACTTCCTCGCACCGTTAACGCTCGACGAGCGTTCGGGCGAAACCGGCCCGGTTCCAAGCCAAGCCGATTCGAGATGCAGTGACAAAGGGTTCCTTGCGATCGATCTGGCAAGCTACATCGAATTGCTCGATTGGACCGCTCGCCAGGTGGTCGAAGACAAACCCGGTAGAACGCCAACGTCGATACCACCAATTCTTCAGCGGCTCGGAATCGAATCGGGTAGTTGGCTCGAACTGGTGCAAACTTTCAGCAAAACGTTCCGCATCGTCGCTGGCCGTTGCGATCGAGTCGACTGCATGCGAGGCAACGAAACCGGTCGCCGTTTTCGATTGACGCCATCGGCAAGGCGTCTCTTGCCATCTCAACAAGCGGCATAGCTGCACCTTCTCCTTGTCGGCTAACTGCATCCGACCGCTATCGATGCGCGCCACGTGCATGAAAAAGAGCGCAAACGTGGACCATGCGTTTGGAGCCACGCCCAGAGCCATTCGTCAGTTTCAATTGCAACGCTTGCCGTGGCTAAAACATCGTTCGTGCTCTGTCCCTAGGCCTCTTGCCAGGCCTCGTGCTCTGTCCCTAGGCCTCTTGCCAGGCCTCTCGCCCAGGTTTTCTCGCTGTGTTATGGAAACGCAATCTCGAAATCTTTTGTGTCGCCGGAATCTTATGTGGAGGCTAGGAAACCGCAGATGAACGCCAGCGAACGCATTCAGCGCGTTGTTATCTGTGTCTATCAGTGTCAATCTGCGGTTCGCCCGGTGCTCAGTCCGGTGAGTCAGCCAAACTCCTTGGGGACAGAGCCAAACTCCTTGGGGACAGAGCCACACTCCTTGGGGACAGGGCCACACTCCTTGGGGACAGGCCACCAGTCGGTCCCCATATCGGAATGCCCCCATTTTTTGTCGATTGTCCATGGTGGGTCTACTAAATCTCGAACAGGTGGCTCGATTGGTGCTCTGTCCCCGTGGATGGACTCCGGTGGCTCGATTGGTGCTCTGTCCCCGTGGATGGACTCCGATTGGTGCTCTGTCCCCGTGGAATGCGCTGTCCCCGTGGAATGCGCGCGGATTCTGCGGGTAGTGCTCTGTCCCTGTGGAATGGAGAGGATGGTTGCGGAGGTTGGTGCTCTGTCCCCGCGAGGTGGGGGAAACCGTAGTTCAGTGGTAACGGTTGGTTGGATTAAGCCACCATTGACTCAGGAAATGCCTCGTCGAATGGCTGGATCAAATCGTGATGTGCTCGCTGGGAAAGCTACGGTTTGCTGAACGAATCCTTGATTGAAGGCCTGTCCGTTTCGTCCATTCAATTCGACGATTCGTGACCTGCCCCAATCCACTAATGCACCAGCAAAGCACGATGCACGGTCTTTCACTGACTTACGAAACGCTTGCCAACACTCGCAACGAAGCTGCGATTGATGTGTTGCTTGCCGCGTTTTCGGATGATGATCCGGCGGTCCGCCGCCGGGCTCTGTCAGCGATGCTGTCGCGCAATGAACAGCGATCGAGCGAACTCGTCCTCGAAAACTGGGACCTGCTGCAGGCTGATGACTTGCGTGTTTTGCAGCAGAAAAAGAATTGGATGGAACCGGCGATCGCTGCCGCCCTGGAAAAGGGGGGCGACGATGTCTCGCGTGCGATTGAGGCAGCCAAGGCGCTTGGATTGACGGCGGTCATCCCGCAAATCGTTATGCTCGCCGAATCGAGCGCATCGCGAGTGACTCGGTCCTTTGCGTCGGACTGCGTGATCGACATGGTCACACCACTTGGACGCGAAGCGCGCCGAGACCGCGACCAACAGACGGTCCGCGGACCCGTCTTGGCCCGTCTTGCCGATTCAGTGCGTCGGTTCTCGATGCACCGCAACGAAAAACTCATTGATGCGTTCTTGTTGATCGTCACCTGGGGCGATGCCGATTTCCGCAATCTGATGGGGGAACGATCGCCGCAACTCGAATTGATTTGCAAGCGACTGAGCGAAAGTAAACACGTCGGCATCAATGACTTGCTTGCCGGCTTTGTTCGTCGCCGCAACCTTCCTGAATCGATCGCAAGAATCATCCAAAACCGCGACGGCGAGGAGTTTCGCGATTCGCTGCTGCGAAATGTCGGCAACGAGCCGACCGGCACAGCGCTTCGCAATCTTGGCGACATCGGAATGCCCGTTTGTTGCCGTGGCGGCGAGACACTGATGAGAGAACTGCCTCCTGAATACCGTGCGGCTCTCGCGCACATTTCAACGGCCACGGCAACCGAGCCGCTTGATAACCTGCACACCATTTGCACTGCCGTCGAATGCGGTGGCCCCGGATGTGATTCGACAGCAGCCCTTTGCTTTTCGCGATCGGATGTTCCCGACGTCAAAATCTGGATGCGAGCCGCGGTGCCTGTCGCAGACGGTAATCAGGAAGCGATCGCCGAGAACGACAACGCTCGGTTATTGCAGCGTCTCATCGATTTACTTGATCACCCTGAACCAAGTGTGGTCAAGGGCGTCCGCAAGATCCTCGGACCTTTGCACACCGAAGAGATGTTGCATAAGTTCGATACGTTGCGGCCACGCACTCGTCGCAAGCTGGGTCGGATCGTCATGAACATAGATCCCGACGCAATCGATCGTGTGCGAGACGCGTTGCGTCATCCCGTGCTGAACAATCGCCTTGCTGCGATCGCAACCGCCGACGCCTTTGCCGTCGTTGACCTGCTTTCAGACTCCTTCAAGCACATCTCGCGCGAAGATCATCAGGAGGCCCGCATGCGAGCAGCCGAAGCGATGTCGAGCGCTACCAGCGACGAAACGCTCGAACTTCTCCGTGAGATGGTTGAGCTACCTGAGAGCCCCGTTCGCGATGCAGCGGTCGCAGCGCTTGAAGCTCGCGAAAGTTCATCGGCCAGCTAAGTCAACCTGGAAGCAAAATCATGATCGGAAACCTTTGCAACCTGCTGGCCGAAACTCAC
This sequence comes from Rubripirellula sp., assembly GCA_965216875.1. Classification (GTDB taxonomy): domain Bacteria; phylum Planctomycetota; class Planctomycetia; order Pirellulales; family Pirellulaceae; genus CBDCUW01. The sequence goes on along the minus strand of OZ244207.1, from coordinate 8,118,349 downwards.
ATGGCCGAAGTCAGCATGCAATACCGCGAGGATGTTGCGACCGGCGGAGCATCCGGACTGTGGTATTTGTTGATCCCAGTCGCGTTGGTCGCCATCGGCGTTGTGATCTACAAAATTGTTGACCGACCACCGCCGATCGTGAACACGCCGCAAGGCATGCTGCACGAACTGTGCAAGGTCCATGGAGTCAATTCTGCTGGTCGTAAGCTGCTCGAGCGGATCAGCGAAGAAGCCGAATTGAAACACCCCGCCGTCGTCTTCTTGGGCGTCGCGCAATTTGAACAGGCCGTCGAGAAAGCCGGCAAACACATTCGCTATGGCCGCTCGGAAAACGCCACACTCGGTGCCCTCCGTCGTCGCCTGTTTGCTGCCTAGCCTCAGCACACCCGCCTCCCTTAGTCGCTTGGCGCCAGCCGCGGTTGATATCGCCAACCGCGGCTGACGTCGACGACGATGCTTGCCGTGACACGCTGTCACGCCCAATTCGCACCTAAGCCATCGCCGCATCCTTGCCTGCATCCTGCTGAGACCGGGCGGCGAGCGGAACATGCATCAAACGAGCGAAAAAGACCATTTCGCTTGACTTCCGTTTCCGCATTTGCGACCTTGAAGTGATCCCAGCTGGTGCGGCGATCTTTTCATTTACTTTTCCCTGCCAAAACCGCTCGGTAGCCTCCCAATTGCAACTTCAACGCGACACGTTACTTTGTCCGTAGCGTGTCCTCGACGATGATCGACGAGGCAGTGGTTGTGGATAAGACGGATTCTCAAAAACCCCAGCGATGGCGTGGCGCCACCGGTCCGCAATCGAACGGGCCAGCTCAACCAACCGACGGGCCAAAAGACGGGCCAGTTCCGTCAACGGAAAAGGTGAAGCGGTCAAACCCGCCGCCCGATCCTTCCTCTCCGCCACCGGTCCCTTTGCAGTACCGCGTCGACGGAGACGATGCGGTCCATACAACTGCCCCTCCCATCGCTGATTCCCCAAACGCAGCTCCGCAGGCTGTGAATGATGTCTTGGGAATCCATCTCCACGACGCCGAACATCACAGCCACCAACAATCGACCGGTTGGGGTGCCTCTGTCGCAGTACACGGACTGCTTCTCCTACTGCTGTTCTTTGTTCTCGCCCCTGCCGACCTTGGCGGAGCGAACACGCTTACGTTGCTCATGTCTTTGGCAGACAAGGAACAACCACAGCTCGAGGACACGATCAAGTTTGCAAAGGAAGTCGCGCCAACTCAGGCTCCCGACACGAAAGAACCTGAGGACGAAGAAGCGAAGCCACCGGATCCCCCCAAGCCCGATCCTAATCCGCAATTAATCCCAGTCGTTCCGAACGTCCAAGGTGCGGGCAATGGAGCAGCCAACGGCGAAGAGGCCAACAAGAATCAGAACGCTGGCGGTGGCGCACGTGGGTCCTTTTTCGGCATCGATGCGGTAGGGCATGAGTTCGTTTACATCTTGGACATGTCCGGCAGCATGGAAGGACGGCGTTTTCTTCGCGCATCCTCTGAACTGATTCGCTCGGTCGGCGAACTCGACGACACACAGAACTTCTACGTGCTGTTGTTCAACGGCAATGCGACACAAATGTTTGACGGCGATTCCGTGCGTCCTCAACCAATCGCAGCGACCAAAGAGAACAAGGAACGACTATCGGCTTGGCTGGCCAAAAAGCATGCTGGCGGAAGTACGGACCCGCGTTCATCGCTGCGCACTGCAATCAAAATGGACCCGAGTGCAATCTTCATTCTCTCCGATGGTGAGTTTGACGAACAAAAGCAAGGTCGCAAACGCAAACAACCCAACGTACTCGGAGGCAACACCGACACCTTTTCGATTGTCGAAATGGCTAAGGATAAGATGCCGATCCACGCGATTGCATTCGAAGACCCACGAAGCTGCAAGAACATGCAGAAGATCGCCGACATGACCGGCGGTGAATATCACTTTGCACAATTCCAAGATGCGGCCGAAGCGGGAGAATTGCTTGATACCGCGATGGCCATCCTCGAGCGTGGCGGGACAGAGGCCGCGACGGAACTTTTAAAAGACGTTGTCGAACTTCACGACCAAACCGAAGCGGGGCAAAAGGCGCTCCATACTCTTGGCCAACTCCTTTCAGATCGCATCAGCAAGCAACTAGGCCGCGGTGACTTGGCCGGTGCCCGCGACACGTTGATCGAACTAACCAATCATGACCGAAACGGAAACGCTACCGACGCTATTCAACGAGTTTGCTTCGACGATTATGTTGCCGCTCTCGAAGGGCTCGATCCGCCAGAGCGAGATGCGGAATACAGGAAACTCGCCAAAGCACTCCAAAGCAATGCTCCGCGCAGCGAACTCACCCAACGCGCACTCGAACCGCTCGCCGAACCGTTGCTTGAACAGGCGGAGAGTTTTGTTGACAAAGACGATCTCGTCGCGGCGATCAGTACGCTCGACCGGCTCGACCTGATGTACCCACACACGCAGGCGAACCTCCATGCCCGCGACATCAAAAAACGCATCAACGAAAAGGTTCTTGCCGAAGCGGAGCAGATGTATGAATCAGGCGACGTTGTCGCTGCCTCGATCAACCTTCGCAAGGTTGCCGAGAATTTCGATGGTGTCGGTGTCGGCCAACAGGCGAGAGCCAAACGAGAGACGATCGCCCGACAACTGTTGGCCGAACTGCGGGATGCCACGGTCCACAAAGACGCTCGAGCAAGACGCGAAGCGAGCGACAAACTCGACGCCGCCTTTGGCAACGACAGTTTTCTCACCTCGGTTCGACGCGAGTTTGCAGCGGCGGAGGTCCAAGCTGGACGCATGTTAAAGCAGGCGGACGCTATCCGACGGCGCGCCGCCGACAAACGAGGCGAGGAAAACGCCATCAAGCAATACCAACGAATCGTCGAACAATTCCCTGACACGCTTGCAGCGCAAAAGGCTGCGATCAAGATCGAGGAATTGACGCCCGAAAACGACGACATGTCGGCGGAAGAGGCAATGCTTGAGCAGATGCTTCTACAAGCCCAATGACAGGCCAAGTCGCCAGCCGCGGCAAACATGCAATCCCGATGTTGCCGACGATTCTGGTCGCCTACATCGTCGTTGAAGCCATCTTGATTATCTCGTCGACCGGCTTGTTGTCCGAAGATCAATCTTGGCTAGCTGTCTCGGTACCACTTTCCCACAGCTCGCTTGCTGCCATCTGGGCGGCTACACAACGAACCTGGGATGTGTCGTTGCGCTGCCTCGTCGCGATCACTGGATGCGTGTCGGCCTGGACGGTGATCAGCCAAATCTTGCCGTGGGGTTTTGGTGATCCGGCTTCGTCGGTATGGGCCGCTGCGATCTTCGTCCAAACCTTTGGGATCGTCTTGCTGATCGGACAACACCAACTCTTCTGGCGTTCGCAGCGAGTTCACTCGTCGTTCACCTTTGGGTTGCGAACACTCATGGTTTGGACAGCGACTTTCGCCATTGGTTTCACCTTCATTCGAGTCGGACAAGTCGGTTGGGGCTGGTCCGCCGCCGCGTTTCAATCGATCTACTTCATCGCCCTCGCACTCACCGCCGTATCAAGCGCGACGCTCACCGCACTGGTGACTTGGTTTCTGTTTCGCGAATCAACGGAAGTGGGATTGGTCGCCAAGCTGTACGCGCTGACTGCTGCATCGGCTTGCCTCGTGTTGGCTGCGCCACATATCATCGCATGGGCAACCAGCGTTGACTCTCAACTGTGTCGGGAACTGGTGATAGACTATGCGGTCTTGCAAAACGTCATCGTGCTTGGCGTTCTGGGCCTCTATCGCATCGGAACTTCTCATGCTTCGAAACCTGCCTAGCGTCATCGCTGTAGCGCTGTGGGCATCAACGTTATCAGCCCAGTCCGTAGAACACTACCAACCTCACACGGTGCTTCGAAAACCGATTCGAGCGATCACCGACCCGCCGATCGTCAAAGCATCCGAGACGAACCTTTCGGATAACGAATTGGTTCTCGGGGTTGAAATCGCCGGGCAGGCGAGAGCCTATCCGATCAACCAACTCACCGGCCCTCGACGCGAAATCATTAACGACGAATTGGGCGGAACAGCCATTGCCGCAACTTGGTGACACCTTTGCCACAACGGCGTCGTGTACGTCCGCAAAGTCGACGATCAAGTCTTGACCCTTCGCGTGTCGGGGAAACTCTGGATGCGATCGCTTGTGATGAGCGATTTGGAAACCAACACCGAGTGGGCTCACCTGCTGGGGCAAGCGATGAAGGGTGAACTTAAAGGCAAGACGCTTAAACCGCTCATCACCGACATGGTCACTTGGGGAGCGTGGCGAGAAGAGTTTCCTAACACGACCGTTTTGGACATGTCCCGTACGGCCAGAGAATTCCGAAGCGACTTTTATGGAAGCCTCAAGAATTTCGTCTTTGGCTTTGTCGTTAAAGGAAACGCGTACGCATTGCGACTCGACAAACTCGCCGCCAATCCTGTTCACAACTTTGAGGTCGAGGGCGAAAAGCTACTTGCAACCTACAACGCCGAAGCTACCGCGACGCACCTCTTTGACCCAATGGTTGACGAGCAACACCTCACGTTTGCCGCAATCGACGAGAAAACGATGAAAGACGCTGAAACGGAAAGCACCTGGAACCTGAAAACCGGTCAAGCCCTATCGGGCCCGCTCAAAGGCAAACTACTGGAGCAACGAGTTGGCATCATGTCTTTCGAGATCGCATGGTCGAATTTCCATCCGAATTCAAAAGACGTCTTTCCGTAGAGTGTGTGCTTGCACGGACCATCCAGTCAATCACCGTTGGCCCGAGCTTCCCAGCCATCGACAACCAGTTCTCCATGAACGCCGCATTGAAAACTCAACGAAGCCTCAAGCCCTGACAGGTCCGTCTTGCCGATCGCCTCATCGAACCGCTGGGCATCTGCAACGTTGGTCAAATGGTTGCCGGAGACGTTCGCGCCGTAGCTTTCCTTGGTGCGAAGCAACGGCCGGCTCAAGCCGATGCACTCGACAATGTTGTCCTTGATCGTGATCGTGTCGAAATCGCACTCGCGATGAAACCCAAACAAACCTTCTTTGCGAGGCGTCGCCGTTGTGCGAGTCACGATGTGGTTGTTTCTGATTTCGAGATTGCTGTACGGCTCATTGATCCACAGCACGCCACGTCCTGGATTCTTGACCAAGTTATTGTGAAACAAGGCAGGCCCTTTCGCGGGTGCCTTGCCAAAACCTGAGATCAGATTGCCGCCGTCTCGGTCGACATCGAAATCGAAAAGATTGTGATCGATCTCAACGCCGTTGCGAACAAACTCGATCGCGTAGCTTTGGGTGAAGTAGTTGTGGTGGATATGGAACGTCCGCCCGCTTTCAGGAACTGGACCACCACCATGCTTTGGAATGGAAATCGTGCCTCGGCAAATGTTGTGATCAATCTCAACATCCTCATCATTTTCGAAGGGCATTTCGATTGAGAAATTCACATCGATCGTATTGTGGTGAATCCGGCTCCGTTTTCCTTGGCGACATTTGATTCCGTAAAACTCGTCCCGTTTGTCTGGCTGCGTTCGGGTGAATCGATTGTGGGCGATCTCGCTGTCTTTCATCCAAATGGCAAAGATCGCTCCGCCCGTGATTCCGCCGTCAATTCCCGGCTTGCCTCCGCGTTTCCAACGCCCACCGGCGTCGACAAACTCGCAGTCATGTATCTTCGCGCCGCGCATCGAAAAGGTGCGAACGCCAGACCACAACGTGTCTTGAATTCGAAGATGGTGCAGATGCAGATTGACGGGTCCCCATCCGTAGATCGCACCGTGCAATTGCGGTCCTTTCAATGTGAGGTTCGCAATCGTGACGTCCGCGGCCTTGGACGGTAACTCAATGACATAGGCACTTGTATCGAGGCCGTTGGTCTTCATTTCCGGATCGGGCAACGAGCGCGTTGACGGCTTCCAAGCTTCGACGTGGGTGATGATCGTTCGGTCCATTCCCGCGCCGACAAGCGACATGCCTGGCTTGGGCTTTAGCGAGCTTTCGAGGCGATAAGTGCCAGCCGAAATCTCGATCACATCGCCGGGACGACCATCGGTTACTGCGGCAACCAACTCGTCCGATGTCGATACCGTCTTTGCGAAGGCCGCAGGCGAGGTAATAGCGGCGCATGCCGAGAGGACCAGGAACAGTCTTTTTAGGGTTTGCATTTGCGACGTTGCCAGTGGTGGAGAAGGTGGGAGGGGAAATCACATGGTCGCAGGTGGGAGGTGTCATCTTAGTCGAATTCGCCGTCAATCATGACACATGGGACCAACCCGGCGACGTTGGCGGAGTTTATGGGTCCTACGGCCAGCAATTCGAAGCGATTTCGATTTTTTCTCCGAGTGCATTCCGATCCATCAAATCAACCATTAGAGTGTGATTCAACGAATGTTCGTGCTGCCGCCACCGTCCCACCTGCCACAAGAACCACACCATGCCCCGTCATCTCTCCATCCACAACGTCGAATCGAGTCGTTCCCGCGTCAGCCTCGTCGCCAGTCTGCTTGTCGCGTTACTGGTCACCCCAATGGTCGCAGGCGAACTCGACCCGAGCCAAAACGAATGGATCGCAAAGTACAAGAAGCAACAAAACGCACCTGATCCAGCAGCGATGTTGCTCAATCAAGATGCCGAACCAGAACTCACCGAAGGATTCGAACCGCTCTTCAACGGCAAGGACCTTGAAGGCTGGACACCACGCGGAGGTGACTGCAAGTTTGAAGCCAAGGATGACGGCATCGTCGGAACGTGTGTGCCGGGTTCGCCAAGCACGTATCTATCGACCACCAAGTCGGACTACGCCAATTTTGTATTCACCTGTGACATGAAATGGATCGAAGACGGCAACTCCGGAGTCATGTTTCGCGCTCAAGTTCGTCAGAACGGAGACAATGAGACCGTCTTTGGACCTCAAGCGGAAATGGAAGGCTTTTCCAAAGACCGAGGTTGGTCGGGCGGAATCTATGGTCAAAGTTGCGGTGGTTTCTTTTACCCGCTTTGGTTGAAGGAACACGCCGACGCTCGCAAGGCCCTGAAAAAAGATCAGTGGAATCGCCTCACGATCAAAGCCAATGGCAACAACGTTCAAACCTGGGTCAACGGAGTGCCGGCTGCACACTGGGTTGATGATGGAAGTTACCCGCGCGGCTTTTTCAGTCTTCAGATCCACAAAGGTGCCAAGGGCACGGTGGTTTGGAAGAACGTCCGAGTCAAAAAGCTGCCCTGATGTGGGCGGCGGGGATTGAGAAGCCTGTGTTGTTTGAGCCGACAGTTCGTAGTACCGGGCTTTAGCCGGAATCTTCTCACAATCGGCCTAGTAGCTGGACCGCAAAAAAGCAGTCGCGGATGAAACCACCTTCTAGCGAAGGTAGCTACGGGCGTGAGCCGAACGCGCTAGCGTCGGGCCTCGCACTCGTCCGATGCCTCTCTGAAGGGGCCCGACGCTAGCGCGTGCGGCTCAGGACAAGAGGCCCCGGAGAGGCCTGTGTTTTTTAGCCGGCAGTTCGTAGTACCGAGCTTTAGCCGGAATCTTCTCAAAATCGGTCCCAAGAGGACGCGGAGCTTCCAAGAGTGCGTTATCACGCGGAGCGTGGTAACGAGGGCGTCAACTCATCTGTTGTTGATTTGCGTCACAAACTCGGCCTCGCCGCATTCGGTCAATGCCGTTTCCAATGCCCAACCTGTGAACGAAGCGTAGTTGAAGTCTTTGTAGGTTCGTCTCGAACCGGGCGCTGACAGGTTGCTGCCAACGACCTGCTTCATTGTTGGGACCAACGCTTTCGCGCGAACACCTTGCAGTGCGATCGCTCGCGCCGCTTGCAGTGCGACCGTCGGTGATTCACTCTTCAAGCTCTCACCGAGACAATCCAACGCGTCGGTCGTCAGCGAATCGCCTTCGGTCGAGACTTCGAGGATCGCTTCGGCAGCCGCAATACGGACACTCGGGCTCTCGTCTTCGAGTGCCTGATGCAATGGTGATAAGGCTGAGGATGAAGCCGTTTCTTCCGTACGAAATCGATCCAACAACGCAACTGCCGACCAATAACGCACACCGACTTCTTGATGTTCGAGACCTTTGGCGATCTCGCCAATCGCGACTTCGTTGTCGCCAACGTTCCAGGCCGCGTCCAACGTTGCGGACAAGTCGAAGTGAGCTTCCTCTTGCACGACATCGAATGGCGTTGTGTCTGTCAGCTGTGCTTGGCGATGGTATTCCGCTTCGGGCAACAGTCCGGAATCGCGGTGCTTGAGAATCCAATCACGAAGACGTTCCGCAAGCTCGCCTTTGCGCTGAGCGTGTGCGGGCGAATCAGCAAGGTTCACCAATTCGTTCGGATCGGTCTTGAGATCATAGAACTCTTCGACAGGTTTTCGCGGAGCCCACACCAAGGCTGCGGCCCCCTCAAGTTTGCCCGCGTGGTGAAGTCGGCGGAGCTCCTTTGTTGCATCCTTGCGATCGCCGTTGATCACCGACTTTTGCATATAGGGCAAGTGCGGCATGAAATGCCGTATGTAGATGTAACGCCCATCCGACACGCTCCGTGCCACATCGTACATGTCGTCGGCTCGGCTACGAGCCCCAAACACGTATTCTCGCGGATCCGCGATTGCCTCACCCATGAACGGAATGCCTTGAAAGATCTCCGGCACGTCGGCGCCCGCCAGCGCCATCGCGGTTGCCGGAAAATCGACAAAGCTAACCAGACGCTCGGTGTGCGAACCAAGGGTCGCGGGAACGAGCGATCGGTGCTGGTCGGGTACATAGACGACCAACGGCACGCGCAATCCCGAGTCGGTGAGCCAACGTTTGTAACGAGGCAATCCGTTTCCGTGATCTCCGAAAATGAAGATAATCGTGTTGTCGAGATCTCCGTCCGCTTCCAGCTGGGCAACCAACCGTCCGATCTTGCGATCAAAGACAGTCGCCAAGTCATGCATGCCTGCAAAGATCCGGCGAATCTCGGGCGTGTCGGGGTAAAACGGCGGAATCGTCACCTTCGCAGGATCGTGCAGCAAAGACTTGGGCAAGTCCTTTGTCGCCTGTAAGTACTTTTCGGCGGTGTTGATTCGGCCTTCATGTGTCTCGCCGACCGTGATAAAGGCAAAAAAGGGCTGGTCCTTTTCGCGTTGTTTCCAGGGTGCGAGATCGTTGTTCCAAACGTCCCAAATCCCGGTGGGATCAAAGTTGTAATCCGACTTGCCCGTGTTGGTGCAAAAGTAGGCGAGCTCGCGCATGCGGGTGGCAAGCGGCACAACCCGATCGGGAATCGACACCTCACAACGCAGGTGCTGAGTCCCCAAGCTGGTCGCATAAAGGCCGGTCGCCAAACAGGATCGCGCGGGCGAGCAAATCGGGGCCGTCGCAAAAGCGTTGTCAAAGACAACACCTTGTTTCGCGAGCGCGTCAATGTTCGGAGTGACCGCGTCGGGATGCCCGTAGCACCCCAGATGCGGGCTCATGTCTTCGGCATTGATCCAAATCAAATTGGGTCGGTCGTTGGTCCATCCAATGGACGCATCGATGGTGAACGTGGCAGCAATTGCCAAGAGAAAAACGAAGCGGAGCAGCATGGCGTTGGAACTTGGGTAGGTGGGACGAAACGCGGTCGCAGCTCCAGCGTTCTTGTTCATTCAACCCGCAAACGACGAAATCGGATCTAAGGCAAAACCTCGACGGTGATCGGATGCGTCGTCACACCACCATCAACGTTGGCTTTCAAGTGCATCCGGCGTTTGCCCGGCAGAGTTGTCGGATCGGCGGTCAAGAAAAACTCGCGTTCATTCTGGTTGGCTCGAATCAGCAAACCATTCAACCCAATGTTGTCGACGTAGACACCCTGTGACGTGTTTCTGCCGGAGTCTTCTTTGCCAAAACTCACTTCATTGTTGAACCCTTCTTTGCGGCGAAGCACGACACGTGCCGAGACCGTTTCGCCGCGGCGAACTTGAAGAGTCCATTCTTCGTTCTCGGCAACGTCATGATCGATCGGTTGCATCGAGGGAATCACGCTTGGTCGGTCTCCCAGCGTGAACTCACCGGCAACGCCGACCTTTCGTTCAACTCGCCGCCCCGCAACGGTCGCGTGAGCGACGATTTCGGGTTTGACTTTGCCTTCCCATTCGACCGCGTTCTCGTCGGCCCAGATCATGCCAACCGCAAAACGTTGGCCCGCTTCAATGGTGACAGGCGCGTTGGACCGTAGACCCGACGGAAGATCAGGCAGTTCAAATGTCACCGGTCCATCAAAGCCATCGACCCGATCGACTCGTACAACAAACTCGCGGCCAGCACCTTTGCGGAGCGTACCGTTTGCCGCCTGGATCTTGGCTTTGAACGCAGGAGCAGCGGGGCGAATCGCCAATTTGTATGCCATTGATTCGCTTCCAGCACCCGTCGTGTCGGAAACACAAACGGTAAAGGTTCCGTCATTGGGCGCCTTGAACAGAAGGCGGCTATTCTTACCCGCCAAACGCATTGGATCGTCATCGTTTTCGTAGAAGATGTCAAAGACGGGCAAGCCGTTTGCAGTTGGCGACTCGCCGTCGGAAAGTTCGCGGACGATGTAGGCCGGTTCGCCCAAAGCGTGCGTCGTCGGCGTGGTTCCAAAGTACGTCCACCGCTGGCCTTCGCCCGGATAAACATTGAATCCTGAGTCGGGACCGCGTGGATGCAACCAGAGCCGAGTGACTTCGCCGGCCGAATAGAGATACTCTGACAAGTTCATCTCTTGCCAGTTGAAGACACGAAAGTCGTTCACCTGCTTGCTGTCTTTTCCACGAAACGTGAAATAGGAATCGCGAACCGCCTGCAAACGCGTCTTCAGCACGGGCGCGCCTTGGGAATCCAAAATGACCACGATCGGATCGATCGAACTTTTGTCGACCGCATCGACGTCGATGGCCCACATTTCACCCGCACGCGCTGTCCAATTGAATTTGTCTGCCTCGCCCGGCACACCGATCACGCCGCGAACTGTCACACCACGCGGGACGTCAACCGAACCGGTTCCGCCGGATGCCTTGCGCAAATCGTCTTCGTTGACACTGGCGAGCTCATCGAGATCAAGGTAGACCGGCTCGGCGATGCGAACGTGACTTCCCGTATCGCTCGTGCGCGCCGGTAAATCACGCCGTGCAACCTTGCCATTCATCATCGATACCGCAACCGAGTGATCCTTATCGAGGACAACAAGGTCCGTGCCCGTCTCGCCAAGTGGATCGAGCGTTGCGTATTGGTTCCAGTCGCTCGCAGAAAGGACTTTCAGATTTCCACTTTGGCTTAAGACGACCACCGCATCGCCAGATTGGGTCATTGCAAAATCGACCAGCGCCGATTCATCGACGAATCGCGTTGCAACGATGGGGTTGATCCTCGGCTTGTCGGTCGAGATGAGCTTCCAGACACGGAGCCGGTTGTCAGAACTTGCCGCGATCACGTGCTTGCCATCGGCCGTGATCTCGACCGCAAAAACTTCGCCTTCGGGTTGATTCAATGTGTCGAGCCGTAACCCTTCGGCCACATTCCAAATCTTGACCGTCTCATCTGCACAAGCGCTGGCCAGCAGCGATCCGTCCGGCGAAAACGCCAAGTCGAAGATCGCGCCGTTGTGTCCGGCAAAGTTACGAACGGCTTCGCCGGAATCGACATCCCAAAGAATAATGTCACGATCGTAACCGGCTGTCGCGACTCGCGTTCCATCGGGTGAAAAGACCGCCGAGTAGAGTGTGTCGCGATGCCCCACGAACTCTTGAACCTGTTCGCCGTTTTCAACGTTCACGACGACAGCGCGGCCGTAAGCGCCCGTGACTCCGGATGCGACGAGCAACCGCTTGCCATCTTTACTGAATTCAAGCGAGTTGACTTTGCCAGGCTGGTCGCCAATCGTTTTGAGGACGGCGCCATTTCGATCGACAAGTTCTACCGAGCGAAACCTTGCGAATGCCGTCACCTTTCCGCTGGCCGACGCAGCCATCGCGGTGATCGGTGTCGACACACCCTCGCGGACCGGAATCTCTGGCGTCCGCAGCTTCATGCGCACTGGCGCGTCACCGCTTGGTCCCTTTGCCCCCTGTTCGATCCAAGCCGACAAGACGTCAAGTTCATCTTGGGTCGGGCCGGGTTCGCCATCAGGTGGCATCACCGGTTCCATCTTGCCGCTCGCCATAAGGAACAAGCGACTACTGTCGGGAACACCAGCGGTGATGGCCAATCCGTTTTCACCACCGCTCATCATGGCGGCATGATTATCAAGATTAAGATCGCCACCGGTATCATCTTCGGTATGACAGCCGACGCAGTACTTTTGCAGAATCGGAAACACATCGCTTTGAAAGTCGACCTGTTCGGCAGCGACCGCGACCACGGGTGCAAACCAGCAGGCAATGCAGATCAAGAGGAAACGCATGGGGTCTTTTCTTCTCAGTGATTGAATGTGAATTCAGTGCTGGTCAAGACGCTCCAGGCGGCGTCTTGCAATGCGGTTGTTCGATCGTCGCCGTATTCGGCAATGATTTCCAACATATTCTTTCGTTCGTCGTCACTGGGCATACGTGCAAGTGCCGCAACGAACAATGCATCGACAATCGCAGCGTCATCCTGTTTCTCTTCGACAAGCCGCGCGAGCAAGTTGTCCTTGGCCGCAAGTTTGGGGTTCAGCGTGTCACCATTGCTTAAGTGCAACACTTGCACCATGCTCGGCTGGTCACTGCGTTCGCATTCACAAGTGATTTCGCGAGGATTGCGGCCGAAGGTCTTCAGGAAATACGAACGGACGGACGAATCGTACAATTCGATCGCTCGCGTACCTTCTTCGTAGAACTCGGTCTTTTGAAAATCGGCACCGGGAAAGGCGATCTGATCAAACTTGGTCGTTGTCCCAAGCACTTGATCGATCGAATCAAGCAACACTTCGGCCATCAACCGGCGCGGATAGTAGCGGCTGAGGTATTTTGATTCGTCGCGATTTTCGGGCAAGGAGATGCTGCTGCGTTGATAGGTTTCGCTTTGCAAGATCGTCCGCATCAGTTGCTTGAGATCGAACTTCGAATCGACGACGTGCTGTGCGGCAGCTGACAGCAACGGTTCGCAGGACGCAGGATTGCTCAAGCGAAGATCATCGACTTGTTCAACCAGACCGCGACCAAAGAAGTTGGCCCAAACGCGGTTGGTGATGGCTCGAGCAAAATAGGGATTGTCGGGGTTGGTCATCCAGTCGGCCAATGCAAGTCGCCGGTCGCCGGGATCATCGATTGCCAAAGGCTTTGAATCGAGCGGTGCGGGAGGCTGTGGTTTGCCGCGACTCGGTTGGACAAGATCACCAGAGGATGACACAAAGACGGTGCGCAGGCCGTCACCGTTGCGTCCGTCACCTCCCCAACCTTTCGCCCGAACTCGAGCGAAGAGGTTCGCCATCGAGTAGTACTGGTCGTTGGTCCATTTTTCGAGCGGATGGTTGTGGCACTTGGCACACCCAATCGACAATCCCAAGAACGCTTGACAGGCGTTTTCGGTCATATCCTCGGGACTCTGATGCAACGCATAGAAGTTGGTTGCACCGTTCTTGTTGCTTTCACCAGTCGCCGTCAGGATCTCGCGAACAAATTGATCCCAGGGCTTGTTTTCGCGAACGTTGTCATGAACCCATTGGTAATACGTTTTCACAGCCACAGGACGCAAACGTGTCCCATTGATTAGCAACATATCGCACCAACGATACGTCCAGTAATCGACAAATTCTTCGCATGCCAGCAGTCGTTCGACCAGCCGATCGCGGCGCTGCGTTTCGGAATCGGCAAGGTAAGCACTGCGTTCATCCGGTGTCGGCAGTCGGCCGATCGTGTCGAGTGTTGCACGTCTGAGAAACGCCTCGTCATCACAACGTGGCGAGGGCAACAGATTCAGTGTTTTGAGCTGAGCGAGGTTAAGGTCATCGATAAAGTTTCGGCGTGGGCTCTTTGCGTAGACCTCTTCCGACACCTGATTGGAAAAGGGAACGGTCATGCGAGCGAGCGCGACCTTGCTGCCAAACCAAACCAGCACAGCACCTTCGCCGCTACCGCGAACGCTAACGCGGCCTTGTTCATCAACACTCGCCACCGCTTCGTCGGTCGCCGAAAAACGCGACCAATGCGTGACATCCACCACGCGTCCATCGTCATAATGTGCGTTGACGAGAATCTGTGATGCGTCCTTAGTTGCCAAGAGTGAGTTTTCAGGCAGAACGGAGATGTGAGTTAACTTTGCATCGTCTTGGGTCGGCGGCGCGGCCCCTTCAGCAATCCACTCGGCGATGATGCTGTAGTTGCGAGAATTCACATCAAGCTTGAGCCCACCTTTGTGCGGCAGTGCCCCGGTCGGTTTGGCAATCAACAGACTGCGGCCCGGATCCCCAAGTTCAATGCGCCGACCGCGAGCTTCACGTGTGATCGTTACGTAATCCGCTTCGCTGTCGTAGCCGCGAAGCGACAGACGAAAACCACCCTTACCCGCAAGGGCACCATGACACGCGCCCTGGTTGCACCCTACTTTGGACAACACCGATTGAACGTCGTTGCGGAAACTCCAGCGATGTGGCTCGTCACCAATGACGACACGAACACTGGCGGAGGCTTTGTTGCCAGAGTGGTCTGTTGCGGTAATCGTTGCTTCGCCATCCGAAACGGCGACGGCGACACCATCGCTTACCGAGACCACTCCTGGGTCACTCGACGCCCACTCAACCGAATCGTCATCGATTCCAGATGACGCCATATCACCATCGAGCTCGACAACCGAAAGCTGCTGGCGACCATGCGATCCATGCAGCGTGAATTTGGTTGGCAAGACACGAATCGATTCCGCCCAGCCAAGAGACGCGACAAGCGAAAAGACGAATACAGAAAACGCTCGAATCATATCACGATCAATCGAAAGACAGTGTTTTGTAGGTTGCTGCGCACAGCATGACGCTCTCCGTCGGGGAGAGTCGGGTCTTAAGCCCGCAGAGGGAATTGGAAATCCAATCGGCTACGCGAAGAGTTCTTTGATCTCGCGAACACCAAAATCAACCAGCGGGAAGGGGCGTCCCGCTGGGCCAGGCAATTCGGCATGCAAATCGAGCCCGAGACTCTTGAAAATCGAGGCAACGATTTCGCCGGGATTGGCTGGTCGATCGGCCGGTACAGCGCCGATCGGATCACTCGCGCCGATCGCTCGTCCGCCCTGCACACCACCGCCAGCAAACGTGCACGAGAAACACTGTGGCCAGTGATCACGGCCGCCCGCTGGATTGACTTTGGGTGTTCTTCCGAATTCTGCCAATCCACAAACCATCGTGTCGTCGAGCATCCCGCGATCGTGCAGGTCAGCGATCAACGCAGCATAGGCTTGGTCATACATCGGTGCGACAATGTTCTTCATGCCTTCGATTGTTGTGAACGGCTTGCTGCCATGGATGTCCCAGGTCACTTCGTTGAAGACGGTCAAGAACGTATTGATCGTGACGAAGCGGACGCCAGCTTCGATGAGTCGACGAGCAAGCAAACAGCATTGCCCGAATCGGTTCATCCCGTACCGTTCACGAACGGACTTGGGTTCTTTGGACAGATCGAATGCTTGACGAGCTTGGTCACTGTTCATCAAGCGATAAGCAGCGTCAAAATTCTTGTCCAGCATCTTTGCCGACTCGGTCGTCTCGAGCTCTTTCATTCGGCCTTCGATGGCCGCTCGCATGCGTCGACGGCGATCAATCCGAACGTCGCCCAACGTTGGCGGTGGCAACAAGTCGGGGACTTTGAAGTTCTCTTTGCTGGGGTCTGCCATCAGCGCAAACGGATCGTACGATTTGCCGAGGAATCCGCCCGCTTGGCCGTTGGGCAGGTTACCGCCACCGCGGCCCATCGTCTCGGGCAACACAACGTGTGCCGGGAGGTCGCTGCGTCGGCCACGCATGTATTCCAAAACTGCCCCCGCGTGTGGGTAATTCACTCCGCCAGTGAATTGACGCCCGGTCTGCAACATCTGCCACCCTGCATCGTGGACAGCAGCTGCCGTGTGATAGCACGAGCGGACAATCGAAAACTTGTCAGCGATCTCCGCATGCTTGGGCAAGATTTCAGAGAGTTGAAAATCGCCTTTGGTCGAAATCGCTTTGAATGGACCACGAACCTCGGCCGGTGCGTTCGGCTTCATGTCGAACGTATCGAGTTGGCTGGGCGCACCAAGATTAAAAATCATGATGCACGAGCGTTTGTCTTTCTCGGGATCGGCCGTTCCGAGTTCACGCGCAGCGAGGAGTTGAGGAAGGCCTAGACCGATGGCACCGAGCGTTCCAACTTGCAAGAAATCTCGGCGGGTGGTTCCATCACAGGTGTGCGCCGAACCGCGCGACGTCAAATTCAGCATGACAGAGTGGGGTAGGGAGGGAGGGGTGACCCGCAGCTTCCCCTATGGTACTCGTTTCTCGCCGCGACGCAGCATCGTCGTACGATGCATCGCGATTTCGGTACATATTGACCATGTTTTTCTACCGCTGGTCACCATTGGGCGGCTTGCGAGGAGATTCCGGCTAAAGTTCGGTACTAAGAACTGCCAGCCCTCGTTACCCCGCTCCGCGTGGTAACGCATTCTTCGGACGCTCCGCGTCCTCACCGCATCCCGTAGCTACCTTCGCCAGAAGGTGGTTTCCATCGGTAGACCGCTTTGCAAGATCACCACGCTCTGGCGAGCGTAGCGACGTTGTGTGTAAGGCCCGACGCTAGCGTGTACGGCTCACGGCGAGTCATTATTGAGCGCTGACTCTTGTTCAGCGTTCTGCTTGTCCAAACTCGCTTTGAACTGGGCGAGCTGTCGCTTCATCGGCGGGGAGTGCGGTTCCATCTTTAGGGCACGCCGTTGCATGAGGACAGCGTTCTCGAAATCACCGACTGCGAAATAGCAACGAGCACAGGTGTCCAATTTTGCAGCATCGGTGTAGAGCTCAAGCGACCGCTTGCTGTACGCCAGCGCCAACTGGTAGTCGCCTTCGGTATTGCTAACCAACCAAGCGTACTGATTCAATCTCCCAGCCAACTCTCTTGTTGATCGCTCGTCAGCCCCAGCCTGGCGATACTGAAACTCGGCCGACTTGACCTCCAACTTGCTGCTTTGGATAGCGCGTCGCAACGTTGACCGCACCGTTTTGTTCCAATCGTCATCGCTTTCCAGTCGATACATTTCAATCAGGATATCGATGTTGCGAGGATTGATCCGAAACGCTTTTTGCAATTCGCTTTTTGCCGCTTCCGTTTCGCCTTGTTTGACCTTGAGAAGGCCGATGTAGTAGGCCTGGCGACTTTGAACATTTCCGTAGGGATACAAGATTTCGGCGAGCCTCGCTTTGAATTTGTCATCCTTCGTGATGCGATCGACGAGCGGCTCCAAGACTTCGACCGCCTCTTCGTAGCGTTCCAATTCGCCGAGCATCACCGCCAGATTGTTGCGAGCCGAAGCGCCCGGTGTCGAATCGATCCCCATCGTGTCGATCACCAATCGGTACTCGCGTTCGGCCCAGGAGAGCAATCCACGTTCTTGTAGCTTTTGACCAATCTCGCGATGTGCATCCGCAGCCTCTTCAAGCCGCTTGGGCGACATCGACTCACGTTGCGTCTCGTCCGTTGGCAACGGGTTCACGGACGTTGCCTGTTTCGCAAGTTCGTCCGCCCGTTGGCCGTCGCCGCCCACCTTCGCTGCCTCGGCCGCTCCGTAAAGCAACTCCGGATGTCGTCGGAACATCCGCTGATGATGTTTCTTAAGCACCAACACGAAGGGGTGAAGGTCGTTGTCGATGGACCAATTGGAGGCATCAATCAAATCACGAGTGGTTGGCGGAATCAGATCGATGTTGTTTTGTGCCAACGTCATCGCCGCGGTGTGCTGTCCAGTTTCCGCCGCGCGAACGGCACAGATCCGAACGAGTTCCAAAACCGAAGGACGAGTCGTCTCCTGCGCTGATCCTGAATCAATTTGTTTTCGTTGACTCTGAATCAGTTCCTTCCATTCCGAAGCGGAATACCCACCAAGTGCCAAATCGCTCGCGTAGACTCGCAACCACTGGGAGGCCTGTCGGCGATTGGTGCCCAGAATCTCGCGCACTCCCTCGGCACGTTTTTTCCGCAGGGCTTCGTCGTCGGACATCGGTTGCTGCATCACCGCAAGCGCAGCACTGCGGCTCAACCAAGGCTGACGTTCGTAACGGGCGACACGCACAAGCGCCGTCAAGCCAACTCGATCTTTGAACTCAGCCAGCATCGCAATTCGGCTGCTACGATCGTCGTCCGAAAGCGAACCATATTCATCGAGTGCCGCGCGAACTTCAGGCGGGTCGGTGTCCTTGGCCCAACTCACCGACAGACTGCTTACCAATTGGTGTGCCGCCATGACAATTTCATGGTCGACGTGATTTTGGGCATCATGCAGTGCGTCAAAGGCAGCAAGGCCCATGCGTTCGAGCTTTTCGCGACAACGAACCCGAGTCGCATAGCTCGGACTTCCTAACCCCTCGATCAGCTTCTCAAGCTCAGCCTCAAGCGGATCGACTTCCGTCTCCGAATCCTCCGCCCAAACAGGGGATGAAGGAACAAACCCTGCCGCGCAGAATGCTGCCATCAAAAGACAGGCAAACCACACTGAGCAATGGAGACGCTTTTCCGCGCGATGCATCGACCAAACTCGCAATGATTGGAAACGAAATATTTCGGATGGTTGATCGCCGCCACCGATTGGGATCGAAGACGGCCGATTTGGTGAGGAGAGCCGTCGGAGGCCGGGTGAAAACCTGTAGACAACCTTCCAAAATCGTAACCTGAGCAGAGCCCTTCACGACAGGGAAGTGTGGCAATCTGCCCAGAATCCTCGCGTGGCGCCCGCGCGGGCGTGTTTCGCACAATCGCAGCCCCGATGCGGCCAAGAAACGCCCACCAAATCCGAAATGAGAGCTGAAAAGACCGATTTGCGGCAGTCACGCACCGAATCGGTCCCTTCCCGCCAGGTTGAACTTTCGTCCGACCGTGGCAAATACAGCAGCAAACCGCGATTCCAATGCCTTCAGAATCAAAGTTTCGGGGGCTGGGCAAAACAGCTAGGATGCAGTCCGATTTCCGCTTCGCCCCGCTTTGCCAGCATTTCCCAGGCTACCGAGCAGATTTGACGTGAACCAGCCATCAAAAAAGAACGCCAAGAAGCGAGCCAAAGACCAGCGAGGCAAATCGGATTCGTCCTCGGAGGCAGCTGAAAATGACAAACCCGAGGAGAAACGCGATCCGGCCGAAGTCCGTGCAGAGAAGTACCGCATCGAGGGCATGCGAGAAACGGTCGAGGCGTTTGTGGTCGCCTTTATCTTGGCCCTACTCTTTCGCGCCTTTTTGGCGGAAGCCTTTGTGATCCCCACGGGATCGATGGCACCGACGTTGATGGGGGCTCACAAGGATGTCTTCTGCGATCGATGCAACCAACGCTTTCAGTGTGGTGCAAGCATCGAGCGATCCGAGGATGGTGTTGTCGACACCGTCGTCGCAACGATTTGCCCAAACTGTCGGCACATCAACAACCTTGATCTAGCAGGTCATCCTGATCACGAAACGTTCAATGGCGATCGGATTCTGGTCAGTAAGTTCAGCTACGCGTTCAAAGACCCACAGCGTTGGGATGTGATTGTCTTCAAGTACCCAGGCAATCCGAAACAGAACTACATCAAGCGGTTGGTCGGCCTACCAAACGAAACGCTTACGATTCGGCATGGTGATGTTTTTGCGCGGCCGACAGGACAAGACGCCAACACAAGTCAAATCCTTCGCAAGCCCGCCGACACACTGCTGGCAATGCGGCATCTGGTTTACAACAGCGACCAGCAATCCGAAACGCTTATCAGCTCAGGCTTTCCCTGTCGGTGGCAACCGTGGCGTCCCGGCGCAACCGAGCCTCCACCAAGCTCGTGGTCGATCCAAAGATCAACCGATGGCCTGAGCGCGTCGGTCGATACGAGCGACGACGAATTGAAGTGGCTTCGGTATTACCACCGCTGGCCAAACCCCGAGCAGTGGGAAGCGGCCGACCAAGGAATGTCCTTGGCTCATGTGAATCCTTACAGCAGTCGATTGATCAGCGACTTCTATTCTTACAACGCCTACATCAAAGTGGGTTGGCCAAACGTGTACGACGACGCGCCTGTTGCCGTTGGCGGATTGGGGATAAGCATCCCTGGGCTCTCACGCGACACGGGCGGAACGTTCAACCCGAGCTACGAATCGGGCGGCTCACTTGATCAGTTCGCAGGCCGCTGGAAATACGGACGTTACAACGTCGCCAATGACGGACTTCACTGGGTCGGCGACCTCATCCTTGAAGCCGACGTCGAAACGGACTCGGCATGTAAAGAGGCCGTTTTTGAACTCGTCGAGTCGGGCGTGATGTACCAGTGCCGCGTCGACCTGAGTGACGGGACCGCGACACTTCAGTTGGTTGACACAGAAGCGCGAGCGTTTGACGGCGGCAAAACCGAAGCCAAGGCATCGACCTCTCTTCGCGCCGGCAGCCGTCATGAGATCCGATTCAGCAATTGCGATGACCAGTTGTTGCTTTGGGTCGACGGTGACTTGGTCGAATTCGATTCGCCCACCACATTCGACTCGCGTGTCTTTCGACCCGATGACGAAAACACACCGCGATTCGACCTCAACCATCCGCTTGATGCCGCCCCCGTCGGCGTTGCCGTTCGCGGTGGGAAAGCAACCATTCGCCGATTGCAAATCGACCGCGACAAGTACTACATCGCCGTCAAGACGAGCGGCTTGAACCCGCTTTCGGATTACGACTTCGCCAAGTGGCGTCGACTCACCGGCACGAGCGGTTCGCCCGCAATGATTCAGCAGCTGTTCGGCTCGCCCGAACTGTGGCCCGAAACAGGCTGGCAAGCACGGCGAACGGTCGAGTTCACATTGCAGGACCAGCAGTATTTCCCGATGGGCGACAATTCCCCAGAGAGCCTCGACGCACGGTGTTGGGCCAACGTCAAACTTCCGCTGTATCTTCCGCGTGAAGTCAACAAGCTCGCCTATCAATGGAATGATGCGTCTTATGTGCCGCGAGAACTGATGGTCGGCAAAGCGCTTGTCGTCTTTTGGCCTCACTCGTGGTGGCGGCCTGTTCCGTTCACACCCAATGTGAAACGCATGAAGGTCATTCACTAACCTCCCGTTTGAATGAGAAGCCAGGCATGGATGCCCAAACGAACATCGCCTTTGATCACCAAGTCGAAACCGATCGACCGATCCTGCAGGCCGTTGATCTTCAAAAGACCTATGGACGCCGGCGCGTAGTCGACGGCGTGAACCTGCACGTCCACGAATCTGAAATCGTCGGCTTGCTGGGCCCCAATGGCGCGGGAAAATCGACAAGCTTTCGTATGATTTGCGGGATGGTCGAACCCGATCGCGGCCGCGTCTACCTTGACGGGCAAGACGTCACCAGTTGGCCGATGTTTCGCCGCGCCCGCGATGGTCACATGGGATATTTGCCCCAAGAGCCGAGCGTCTTCAAGAAGCTGACCGTCGAACAGAACATCTCGTCGCTGCTCGAGCTGCTCGGCTTCGACCGCAAACGGCGCAACGAGCGCACCGACCAGTTGCTGGAAGAGTTCAACATCACACACATCCGCAAGAGCAAGGCGGCGGGACTCAGTGGGGGTGAACGGCGACGACTTGAAATCGCACGTTGTCTGGTATCGGATCCCAAAATCGTCATGCTCGACGAACCGTTTGCCGGTATCGATCCCGTGACCGTCCAGTCGATTCAATCGGTCATCGCACAGTTGCGAGAAAGTGGCATCAGTGTCTTGATCACTGACCATGCGGCTCGCGAAATCCTTGATACCGTTGACCGGTGCTATGTGATCTACCAAGGTCAGGTGCTAATCGACGGCAGTCCGGAAGAAGTCAAACAACATCCCAAAGTACGCGAAGAGTATCTGGGTGACATGGGATCATCAGCCGATGCCACATCGGGACTTGATGAGGACTACGATTCGGAATCGCCGAGCAAGGCGTTGCCGGCGTCGCGAGAAGTGCCAAGCCCACCCCATCAGGTCATTCCCGCGCCGCACTTTGACCGCAAGCCGGTCAAGAAAGTTCGTCGCCGCGTGACGGACGTTTGAGTTAGATTCGCGATACGTATTGACCACCTTGGCGTCGCAACAAGCGACGCATTTCCAGAACGCTGATCGTTGCCAAGACGCGACTTGCTTCCAGCTCGGTTTTGCGAATCACTTGGTCAATCGGTGTGGCGGTCGCTTCAATCGCATCGAGCACCTTGCGTTCCAATTCGTTCAAACGCAGCTCTGCCGGACTGTGAACCTGGTGTCCATCATCGGTCACCACCGGTTCGCTGAGCGGCCCGAGTGCTTCGAGAACATCATCGACCGAGCGGACGAGCGTCGCACCATCGCGAATCAATTGGTTGCAACCTTGCGACGCACGGCTGGTGACGGCACCAGGCACAGCAAGCACGTCTCGGTTCTGCTCGCCCGCCAAACGCGCGGTGATCAATGCGCCGCTGCGGTCAGGTGCCTCGACAACTAAGGTCGCCAACGAAAGCGAAGCGATCAATCGATTGCGTTGCGGAAACATGCCACTGCGCGGCTTGGCCAGCGGCGAGAACTCGCTGATGACTGCACCATCAGCGGCGATCGCGTCAGCCAATCCAGCGTGTTCAGGCGGGTACAGATGCGCCAAGCCGCTTCCAAGCACGGCGATCGTTCGACCGCCCGCATCAATCGATGCGTTGTGTGCCGCCGCGTCGATCCCGCGAGCCAAGCCGCTGACGACCGTCACGCCTGCTTTTGCCAGGCTATAGCCAAACCGTTCGGCTTGCTTCAATCCGTAGGAGGTCGCATGCCGCGTACCAACGATGGCCACGCACAATTGATCTTCCGGCCGCCAGCGACCACGAACAAAAAGCACGGGCGGCGCGTCGACCAAATCGGCGAGCCCAGCCGGATAGTGCGGCGATCCTTGCGCGACAATCTCAACGTCATGCTTGTCGCACCAGTCGATCACTTCCGCGACATCCACGTGATGGGCCGCCGTGGTGATCACGTGAGCGAGTTTCGCTCCGACGCCGCTAACCTGTTGCAATTGCTGGGCATCGGATTGCAACACCGAAGGTGCGTCCCCGAATGCACTGAGCAATGCAGTGAGAGTTCGCGGTCCGATTCCTGGCAACATCGCAAGTTGCAACACAGACGCCAAACTCTCGTCACGCGCATCGGCCGACGCCAACAACTTGCGACCACCATCCATTGTCTGCCCCTAGGCCTGGTGAAAAGATAGTTTTTCGAAAAGACTCTGCCCGAGTACTTGTTTTACTCCCAACGGAACTTCGTCGCCACAGGCCGGTTCGCCGAACCGAACTTCAGCCAGTATCTTCACCCGTCCACCCAAAGCCCGTCCGCCTAGAGCCTGGGGCCCGGAGCCTAGACACAACGAACGTTGTGTCACCTACAAGCTTTCCGCGTAGTCCTGCACCACTTCGCGCTGAGTCAGTCGCGGGTTCACGTGCGGCCGCTTCTCGAGCAGTTTTGCTTGACCTTCATCCATCGTCATCGCGCGGTACTTCATCAGCCAACAGAGGGCAACGGTGGCACTTCGCGCTCGGCCCGCTTTGCAATGGATGTAGACCGTGTGGCCTTCGTCGACGTGCCGTTGGATGAACTCGACCGCAGCAGCAACGTCTTCCAACCGTGGGTGGGTAAAGTCGGTCGTTGGAATCCTGAGCTGTTCGATTCCCAATCGCTCGTACTCTTCCTGTGGCCCTTCGTACTCTTCGCAAGTGTTGACCACAGCGCGAACGCCCGCGTCGTAAAGGCCCTGAGCGTCTCGCGCGAACGGGTAGGCACCAACGATCACCTGCGGATCAACACGGTCCCACCAATTGCGAACTTTAAGGATCCGTCCAAGCGTGTAGTTCCAAGCCAGCGTCGGATAGAAAACTCCGCGTGCATAAATTCGTCGAAGCCCTTTCATTAGCGTCCTTTCAACTTGCCTTCGAGCAGCTTTGTCGCCTCGGCCTCGGCTTGCTTCATTACTTCTGCGATGGTCACCGGCACACCGCCGCGTTCTTTGCTGACCTGTGCGGCTTGCATGAATGCGTACAACTCAATGGTTTCCTTCGGTTCGATAGGGACAACTCGCGTTCGGAAAAAGGTCGCGATCTGTTGAACCAACGGCTTGTAGCCACCATAGGGGCCGATCGGCTCGATCCCTTTTTCACCAAATGCCGTGCCACCGTACCCCTTTTTCCCGTCACGTAAACCACGGAAGGTTCCCAGACGCCCGTCCGACCACTTTCCAACCACGAGTTCAAAGTCATCGGTCGACGTCCGCGTGACACTTTCGCATCCGGTGCCCATACACGTCATCAACGACTCGACACCGTGGATGCCATACCAAAACAAATCGACATGCGTCTTCTCGAGCGAACAGGGACTGTAAGCGTCGCAACCGAGAACGCGTCCAACCTTGCCATTTCGGATGGCCTGTGCCCCCTCGCTGTAACGCAGCGAAGAACTGGAAAACATCGGCACGTTGTAGTGCTTCGCTGCTCGAAAGATCGCGACAACCTCGGCAAGGTTCGATCCGGTTGGCTTGTCGACAAAGGCCGGTTTGCCCGCTTCGAAAACCTGCAGCGCCTGTTCCAAGTGCGGACGGCCATCATTAGTTTCAAGCAAAATGCAATCGACATCGTCAAGCAGTTCTGGGATCGAATCGGCGATTTCCAATCCCCATTTCTCTTTCACCTCGGCGGTGTACTTGGGAATGCGACTGGTGCTCGATTCGATGTCAGGGCTGCCGTGTGGGTAGGCTGCAACCACTTGGCAGTTTTGCATGGTCGGATCGGGCGGCTGTTGATTGAACGCTCCGGTGAATGCCGGAACATGCGAAGTGTCCAAACCAATGATCCCAATACGCAACGTTTTTTCCTCCGCCGCGTTGGGTTCCTGGGCATCGATAGGCGAATTCAGCTGAGCCATCACGGTCGCACACAAAACGAAAGCTGCAACGCATTGGCGTCGCACGAGATTGATTGTCACGTCACTGGTGCCTTAAGTATGTCGCATTACGAAATGGTACAAATTTGCTCACAGCGCACCAGTTTACGCTCTGATCCACGTCCCGTTGGGCACCAAACATTTCATGAATCGCCAGCGGGCAAATCCGCGATTGATCGCCGGTTTCGCGTTCTTTTGCGGAACTCTACGACTTCGATGCGGTTGAATCCTGCATTCGGTGTCGTGCTGGTGTGCCCCACGCTAGTGGACGCCCACGCTAGAATAGGGTTTCTAGCTTCGGTTCCCGTTGGAGCTCCCGCCTTTGGCCCCACGCACTCCTCTGTTCGTCGCTCTCCCTTTGCGCTGTTGGGCACTCGGTGGGTTGTTAACCATCCTTGCTGTGATGGTTGGCAATTCCCCCATTCATGCCGCCGACTTTCGAGACACCGAGAGCAAGTTTCTAACTGGCAAATACGACGAAGCGACCGAAGTCGCTGCCAGCCAAGTGGAAGAAGGGATTTGGAATGAGCGTTGGCCGAGGCTCTTAATCAAATGCCAAATGGCAACCGGCCAATACGCCGACGCCAAGAAAACGTATCTCGACGCGATCGGGCGTTACCCGATGAGCTTGACGCTGCGACTCCAGGGAATCGACGTCCTGCGGCACAACAACCTTCCCGAGGAAGCTGCCGAAGCCGATCGCCAGTTCTTTCTGCTGCTGCAAAGTTCAACCAGTCGATTCGCAAGCCGAGACAACCTGATCGCAGCGGGTCGCTATTTTGCCAGTAAGGGTGAAGACGCCAAGAAAGTCTTGAACCTCTTCTTTGATCGCGTTCGCAATGCCGATCCGACATTCATTCAAGCCTATCTATCAACGGCCGAACTGGCACTCGACAAGGGCGACTTCAAAGTCGCAGCCGACACGCTGCAAGACGCACAGCAAACCGATCCTAATGACGCTCGCATTTCCTACCTGCTAGCGCGTGCCTGGCAACCTTCGGATTCCGAGAAAGCAACCGCCGCTCTCAATCACGCACTTTCGATCAATCCAAACCACATCCCGAGTCTGCTGCTGCAAGCGGAAACGTTAATCGACCGGGAAGCGTACGATGACGCCGAAGAGAAAATCGATCACATTTTGACGATCAACGCCCACGATCAAAACGCTTGGGCACTGCTCGCCGTCCTCGCACACCTGCGTGGCAAATACGAAATCGAAAAACTCATGCGGGCCGCTGCACTAAGCACCTGGAGTGATAACCCGCAGGTCGATCACCTGATTGGCAAAAAGCTCTCGCGAAAATACCGTTTCGCACAAGCCGCCGAGTACCAACGCAAGGCACTTGAACTCGACCCCAGTTTCACTCCCGCACGCTTCGAGCTTGCTCAAGACCTGTTGCGTCTCGGCCATGACACCGTCGGTTGGCAACTTGCCAGCACGGTGGCCGATGAAGACCCCTACAACGTGGTTGCCCACAACTTGGCAACGCTTCGAGATCGTGTCGCAAAGTTCAAACTTCTCGAGCAGGATGACATCCTTGTTCGAATGGAATCGGTCGAGGCAGAAATCTACGGACAGGATGTCCTCGATCTTCTCACCGAAGCCAAACAGGTCCTGTGTACCAAGTACGACATGCAGCCGACCGAACCGATCGTCGTCGAGATCTTCCCTCAGCAAAAGGACTTTGCCATTCGCACCTTCGGTCTGCCGGGCGGAGCAGGCTACCTCGGTGTTTGTTTCGGACGCGTGATCACCGCCAACAGTCCGGCATCACAGGGTGAGCGTCCGGCAAATTGGAAAAGCGTGTTGTGGCACGAATTCTGTCACGTCGTCACGCTCGAAAAGACGCGCAACCGAATGCCACGTTGGCTTAGTGAGGGCATCTCCGTTTACGAAGAACGCCAACGGGACGCGTCGTGGGGCGAGAAGATGACGCCCCGTTATCGCGAGATGTTGCTGGCCGACGACCTGCCACCCGTAAGTCAACTCAGTGGCGCGTTCATGAATCCGCCTTCGCCGATTCATCTTCAGTTCGCTTACTACGAGTCGTCGTTGGTCGTCGAATTCATCGTTGACAAGTACGGCATGGATGCGTTGAAACAGATCCTTGTTGACCTCGGCGATGGGCTTGCCATCAACGATGCATTGGCAAAGAACGTTGGCTCGGTGGATAAACTCGACAGCCAGTTCAAAGACTATGCCCGCAAAGTTGCCGATGACTTTGCACCGAAAGCCGACTGGTCCCGAGACGAACTTCCCGAGCAACCGAAACCACAAGAGCTTGTCGAGTGGGTCAAGAATCATCCGACCAACTACTGGGGTCTTCGCGGTCTCGCCGACGCCTTCATTACCGCCGAGCAATTCGACCTCGCGAAACCACATCTTGAAGCACTCGTCCAACTCGATGCGGTAACCGGCGTGCGTGGTGGCCCACTCGAGATGCTCGCGGTTGTCTATCGAAACCTCGACGACACCAAAGCGGAGCGTGACACCCTTGATCGCATCGCAACCCTTTCCAGCGATCCATTGCCAACACTACGTCGCTTGATCGAATTGTCGGTCGAGGAAGAGAACTGGGAAAAGACGTTGGAGTACGCCGAGAAATACCTCGCCATTCAACCGCTGCTCCCTGACGGCCACCAAGCATTCGCGAGCGCGGCCAGCGCGATGGGCCAACACGAACCAGCCGTGCGGTCCCTGCAATCGATGGCGGCGATGGATCCGGTCGACCCCGCGGCCATCGAATTTCGAATCGCACAAGCACAATCGGAACTTGGCAACGTCGACCTCGCCAAACAACATGTCCTCAATGCGCTCGAAGTCGCCCCGCGTTACCGAGACGCATTGCGTTTGCTGCTTACCATCGAGGCCCAGTCCTCGGAAACTGACGTCGAAGATGAAGCGGCAAGTGATGAAGCGCCCGAACCCGAGACGGCGACGAAACAAGCCTCCTCGGATGAGGACGTCGAACAACCGGAGGAAGCACAGTGACCATGCCCAGGATGTTGGCCAAACGTTGGCTGCAATTCGGTTTCGCGGCCTGCTTTGTGCTGATCGCCAGTGTGGCGACCGCCCAACGCTGGCGTCGTCAAGACCCGAATGATCGCAATGGTGTTCCGGACTGGGAGATTGACCCGGCCTTTGAAAAAGACACGTTCACGTTTGTCCGTATTCAATACGACTCCTACGGTGGCTACGGCCGCGGTGGTGGGGGTTGGGCAACCGATTGGCGTGACAGCGACTTGAATTTCTCGCTACGACTCCAGCAACTCACTTCGCTCAAGGTCAACCCAGAACCGATCGTGCTGCGTCTGACTGATCCCGAATTGTTTGACTACCCGTTCATTTACATCATCGAACCCGGTGCGCTCGTCTTTCACGGCGACGAAATCGACGCCCTGCGCAAGTACTGTCTCAATGGCGGCTTCCTCATGGTCGACGATTTTTGGGGCGACAGCCAATACGAGAACCTGCGTCGCGAACTCAAGCGAGTCTTTCCCGATCGCGATCCTTTCGAAGTCCCGCTTTCACACGAGATCTTCCACTGTGTCTACGACATGAAAGAGAAGCCGCAAGTCCCCGCGTTGGGTGGCGCAAGTCGCGGACAGTCTTTCGAGTGGTCACGTGATGGAAGTGACACGAGTGTCGCTCACTACCGCGCCATCACCGATGACAACGATCGCATCATGGTGTTCATTTGCCACAACACCGACCTGGGTGACGGCTGGGAACGCGAAGGTGAACAACAATGGTATTTCGATGAATACTCCGTCAAAAAAGCGTACCCAATGGGCATCAACATCGTGACCTACGCGATGACCCATTAGTCACCGTGGCGGAACGATGCCGCCGCCCCAAACAATCGTCATTACACGTCCATCGATTCTGAACCGCTGATCCTGAATTCCTGATTGCCTATGTCTGCCGAAACGATGTCCGTCGAAGAAGAAGCTCGCATTGTCGAACAAATCCGAACCGGTCGAGACCAAATCACGCGCGAGTTGTCGAAGGTGATCGTGGGGCAAAACGATGTCATCGAACAGCTGCTCATCTGCTTGTTCGCCGGAGGACACTGTTTGATCACCGGCGCGCCGGGGCTCGCCAAGACGTTGCTTGTCAGCAGCGTTGCCAAGATCTTCCACCTCAACTTTCAACGCATCCAGTTCACACCCGACCTGATGCCCGCCGACATCACCGGCACGGAGATCTTGGAGCAAACCGAAGAGGGCGGAAGGCGACTCCAATTCGTCAAAGGTCCCATTTTCGCCAACGTGATTCTGGCTGACGAGATCAACCGAACGCCTCCAAAGACGCAAGCGGCGCTGCTTGAAGCGATGCAGGAGCATCAAGTCACTGCAGCCGGCCGGCGTTATCCACTTGAAGAGCCCTTCTTCGTTTTGGCGACCCAAAACCCCATCGAAATGGAAGGCACCTACCCGCTTCCCGAAGCACAGCTTGACCGGTTCCTTTTCAACGTTCTGATCGACTACTTGCCGCCTCAAGATGAGCTTGCAGTTGTCATGCAAACGACCTCAAGTCGACCGGAACCGATTGAACCGCTCTTTTCCGGCGAAGATGTGCTTCGTTTCCACGAAGCGGTGCGCAAAGTACCGATTGCAGAAGAAACAGCGGCGTATGCTGTTCGACTCTCAGCGGCGACACGCCCTGGCCGCGAGGGGGCTGCCGACTTTGTCAATCAATGGGTTAGCTGGGGTGCCGGAACGCGTGCCGCACAAACGCTCGTGCTGGGCGCCAAAGCACGCGCACTCCTCACCGGCCAAGCCCACGTCAGCATCGACGACATACGCGCATTGGCCCACCCCACACTTCGCCACCGAGTCCTGCTTAGCTACAAGGCGGAAGCAGAAGGCGTCACCATCGAAAATGTGATCGACCAACTGCTGTCGACCGTGCCAACACAAGCGAACTGATGGCGAGCAACGCATCACCCAATCGAACCAGCACCCCAACCGACAAATCGTCGCGTGTTGCCGATATCGATCCGCTTGCTGTGATGCGCATCAAGAACCTGCAACTTCGCGCCAAAGCGATTGTCGAAGGTTTCTACAACGGACTGCATCGTAGTCCGTATCACGGGTTTTCGGTCGAATTCAGTGAATACCGACCCTACACGGTGGGCGATGACCTGAGGTCGCTCGATTGGAAGCTCTTTGCACGAACCGATCGCTACTACATCAAACAATTCGAAGACGAAACGAATCGTCGTTGCTATTTGGTTTTTGACCAAAGCAAATCGATGGGATTCGGATCGCTCGACTATGCAAAGATCGAATATGCCAGAACACTGGTTGCTACGATCGCCTATTACTTGACGCTTCAACGAGACAGCATCGGCCTGTTGACGTTCGACCAAGAAATCGGCGACTTCATCAGTGCCCGCAATCGCCCAGGACATCTACGCCAACTCTTCGTGTCTCTTTCGCGTCCCGTCGCAGGAACGGGGACCGACATCGACACGCCGCTCAAACAGATCGCATCACTCGTGCGTCGTCGCGGATTGATCATCCTGGTTTCCGATCTGCTTGCGTCGATCGAAACGCTTCGTACCAACCTTGCCTACTTGCGATCGCGTGGCCACGAAGTGATGATCCTGAGAACACTCGACCCCTCCGAGCTTGAGCTCCATCTTGAGTCGCCAAGCATGGTGGTCGACATGGAATCGGGTCGTGAAATCTATCTCGACCCGGATGCCGCGCGAGAGTCGTACCGCGAGAGGTTTGAAGAACATCAGAAACAGATTCAAGCAACGTGCGACGCACTTGGCGTTGACCTGTTCATGATGCGTACCGACGAACCGCTCGAGAACGCATTATTCAATGTGGTGTCGGTCCAGCAACGTCGAAGTGGTGGGCCAAGTCGCGCTGGAATGATTTCAGGTGCCAGCCGATCGGGAGGTGCAACGTGAGTTTGCTTGCACCGCTGTACTTTGCCGGCGCATTGGCGATTGGCTTACCGATCCTCTTCCACTTGATTCGCCGGCGACCCAAGGGCGAAGTTGAATTCAGTTCGCTGATGTTCCTGCAGCCGACGCCCCCGAGGCTGACGCGAAAAAGCCGCCTCGACAACTGGCCGCTACTGCTGATCCGAGCCTTGGCGTTACTGTTGTTAGCGGCCGCTTTCACTCGGCCTTTCTTGCGAACGGCCGCGTTATCCGACTCGGACGTTCCCGCGCGACGCATGGTGCTGGTCGTTGACACCAGCGCCAGCATGCAGCGGGCTGGGCTTTGGCAACAAGCGCTCGATCACGCCGAAGAAGTGATCGACGATCTTCAAGCAGCCGACCAAATCGCGTTGGTCACGTTTGACCAAGCACCACGCACCCTCCTCGGGTTCGAACAATCGGCCGAGCTTGCGCTGCCCCAACGCAAGGCATCGGTCAAACGTCTGCTCAAGGAAACCACGCCGACTTGGCTTGCCACGGAAACGGGAAAGGCGATCTCCTTTGCAGCCGACCTCGCGACTGCGCACACGCCGCCGCAAAGCGAAGATGCTCCGGAAGACGCGGTGAAGCTTGGCAGCGGTCCAGCCCACATGATCCTGATCACCGACATGCAAGCCGGCAGCCAACTCGAAAGCCTGCAAGTGTTTGAGTGGCCCGAAAAAATGCGTCTCGACATCAAGAAGGTCGTTCCTAAAGAGCGAACCAACGCATCCGCTCAACTTCTCTCGGAGCGAATCAAGGCTGAGGGAGAAGACGAGACGAAGGTGCGTGTGCGAATCAGCAACGCAGCCGACTCCACGGACTCGAGGTTTCGGTTGCGATGGGCAAATGCCAGTGGTGAAGCGTCTTCGCAAGCAGCGGAACTGCCCGTCCAAGTTCCCCCAGGCCAGTCCCGTGTCATTCGCATGCCAAGCCCGACACCGGGAATCGACTCCCTTGTTCTCAGTGGCGACGATCATTCGTTCGACAACGTTCGCTACCTTGTCAGTCCAAAGCAAAGGGAACTGAAACTGCTCTATTTGGGTTCGGTCTCAGGCCAACCGCGTGAGAGCCTGTTGTACTACCTGCAACGCGTGCCCTGGAACAATTCACAACGAATCGTCACCGTCGAATCGGCTGAACCCAATCAACTTACACAAACTCCTGATCCAGTCAAAACACCGCTGATCGTTGTCGCCACGCCACTGTCCTCGGACGTCACGGAGCGACTTCGTGAATACATCAATCGAGGCGGACGCGTTCTCTATGTCTTGACTTCAGCGGGCAAGGGTTCCGACCACGCGATCAGCATTGGTTCGTTGACTCAAGTAGAACGCGACGACGCGGACCCGGACGCTCCGCAAGCAAAACCGCTGGTGATTGCGGAAGCAGAAATTGACGACTACGTGATGTTTTCACGCATCGATTTCGCACATCCTGTCTTTGCGACAATGGCAGATCCCCAATTCAACGACTTCACCAAGATCCGAATCTGGTCACATCGTCAAATCAAAGACCTCGATTCCAGTTGGAACGTTCTCTGCCATTTTGATGATGGCGACCCCGCACTCATTGAATGGACGGTCGATGAGCAACGCGCTGGCGGGCGACTCTGGGTGCTTGGTACTGGATGGCAACCATCGGAAAGCCAGCTCGCCCTTTCAACCAAATTTGTACCGTTGATCTTCCGTCTGTTCGACACAACAGATTCCCAAGACCAATCAACGAGCTTTGCGGTCGGGGAATCGATCAACCACTCCCCCTCCGATTTGGCGACGATCACGCGTCCCTCGGGCGCAGCCTTCGAATTCCAAACCGACGCCGACGCATCGCAGATCGACCAACCCGGCATCTACACGTTCAATGAAGGTGACCTCGCGTCCAGTTTTGCGGTCAACCTGGCCGCATCCGAAAGCCAAACCGAGACGATCGCAGACACTGACTTTGAACGCTTTGGCATCACGCTGGGTGCACAAGAAACGACCCAGCAAACACAGGCCAAACAGCGCCAACTGAGAGACATCGAGCTGGAAAAACGCCAACGCCTTTGGCAATGGTTGCTCGTGGCAGCGCTCGCGTTGTTGGCACTCGAAACTCTACTTGGCGGCGTCATCAGTCGCAGTGGGAACGAAGCGTCCGACACCACACCCGAACCGGCCCCAGGACCGCAAACGTAGGTTGGGAGCAAGTGAGATGAACGATTCCATTTCCGATCGAATTCGCCCCGTGACACGCCGACTGCGAAGCCTGCGTTTGTGGCGACTGCTTGGTCTCATCGCTCTCGTCGTCGGGCTTGCAGGACTCGGAGTCTACGTTGACGCGCGCGGCGGAGGCGGGATTTCGCTTGGACCTCAGCTCGCTTTTGCGATGTTGCTGGGTGCCGTCATCGCCTTCTTGATCGCGTTTGTTGCCAGTCGGCTCAGCTATCGCGACCCGAGACTTGTCGCATCACAAATCGAAGACCAGTTTCCGAGTTTGAAACAACGGCTACTCACCGCACTTAGCCAATCGGAAAATGAGGAACAGCTGGGCTATTTGCAACGTCGAGTGATCAACGAGGCACGCGATCACTCATGGACCCATCGATGGACCGATGTTGTACCGACCGGAAAACTCATTCTCAGCCGGCTGTCAGGTTTGGTGGCGACGGCGTTCATGTGTGTCGTGCTGTCCCTCCTTGCCGTCTCTGAACAAACCTCGCGAACGGGCGGATCCAGCAGCTCAAACCTTTCGGCTGCAAAGATCAACATTGCGGTCACTCCCGGCGACACGGAAGTAGCACGCGGAACGAGTCTCGTCATCACGGCTCGCTTCGAGGGGATCGCACGCGAGCTGGTACCCGATCAAGCCGAACTGATTTGTGTCGACCAAGACGGAGACCAACGTCGCATCACCATGACACAGAACTTAGACGACCCCGTCGTTGGCGGATTCGTCGCTTCGATCGACAAACCCTTCACGTACCAAATCATCACCGACGATTGGGAAAGCGACACCTACTCGGTCGATGTGTTTGAATTCCCAACGCTCGTACGTTCCGACGCCCAACTCGATTACCCCGAGTACACCAAACTCGAAGACAAACGCGTCGAAGACACCGTGCGAGTCTCGGCCGTTGTTGGCACGGAAGTGAAATGGATCTGTTTTCTGAACAAGGACGTCATCTCGGCCGAACTGGTTTCGAAAGATGGCAGCGAACGAATCGCACTTGAGCCAGACGATGCAAGCCCTGGTGCCTACAGCACATCGATCGACCTTCAAGAAACGAAACGCTTGACGCTGAAATTGGTGGACGCCGATCACCGCGAAAACCGCTACCCGCCCGAGTTGATCGCCCGAGTCCTTCCGAACCAACCGCCAAAACTAAAGCTATCTCAAGCTCGCGATGTTGTCGTTTCGCCAATCGAAGAACTCCTGCTCGGCGCCGAAGTCCGTGATGATTTTGGCGTCGCCCGCGCCGGCATGTCTTACCGATTCAGCGGTGGCCCGATCGTGGACATGACGCTTGGTGAAGAAATCCCGCGAGGGGCCACCGAGAAGCTTGAACGCCTGGTTGAATTCGAAGCACTCGAAGCCGAGCCCGATCAACTGTTTGCTTATTTCTTTTGGGCTGAAGACTTTGGGCCCGACGGCGACGTCCGCCGCACCGAGTCGGACATGTTCTTTGCCGAAGTGCGTCCCTTTGACGAGATCTTTCGCGAAGGCCAACCGCCGCCATCTGGTCAACAACAACAGCAGCAACAACAAAACCAAAACGGCCAGCAAGCGGAACAATTGGCCGAATTGCAAAAGGAAATCATCAACGCAACCTGGACGGTGATTCGTGCCGAGCGAGGTGAACAGCCGAGCCAAGACTTTGGTGACAACGCCACCTTGCTGAAGGATTCACAAAGCGATGCCATTTTGCAAATGGAACAACTTGCCGAGAAAATCCAAGACGAACGCTCTTTGAAAATCGTCGAGGTGATTCGAGGCGCCATGACAACAGCCTACGATGAATTCTCGAATGCCGTTGACGGCAACGATGTCGATCCGCTCGACCCAGCAATGATCGCCGCCCAACAAGCGTATGCAGGACTATTGAAACTACGTGCTCGCGAGTTTGAAGTCCAACGGCGACAGCAACAACAAAACCAAGGCCAACCGCAGAACCGCAGCGCCCAACGCCGGCAGCAACAAATCAACGAACTGGAGATCGACCAGGAAGAAAACCGGTACGAGACGCAGCAGCAAGCCCAAGAGAACTCCGAGCAAGAACAGTTGCAACGCGAAATACGCCAAGTGCTCAATCGGTTGCGCGAGCTCGCACGGCGACAAGAAGACCTGAATAAGGAACTTGCACAACTACAGTCTGCTCTTGAGCAAGCCGAGACGGAAGAAGAGCAAGAGGAGATCAAACGGCAGCTGCAACGCCTGCGCGAACAGCAACAAGATTTGCTTCGCGAAACGGACGAGCTTGCCGAAAGGATGCAGCAACCTGAAAACCAACAGCAGATGAGCGATGCGGCCGAGCGATTGGATGAAACCCGCGAAAACGTTCGGCGAGCCAGCGAGGCGTTGCGAGAAAACGATGCCGCAGAAGCCCTTTCGGCCGGCAAACGAGCCGAACGCGAATTCGAAGAAATGCGAGATGAATTCCGACGTGAAGCTGCCGGTGCATTCAATGAAACGATGCGGCAAATGCGGAGCGACGCGCAAGAGCTCGACCAAAACCAGGAAAAGCTCTCCGAGCAACTTGCCAACATAGACGAAAACGATCCTGCCCAAGGCCTTCGCGGCACCGACCCGCGTGAAGAGATCCTCAAGCAGCTCGATCAACAGCGAGAACAACTCGGCGAACTTCTCGACAAGATGCAAGAGACGGTCGAACAGGCCGAATCTGCTGAACCGCTGCTCGCCCAGAAGCTCTATGACTCCTACCGCAAAACAAGACAGCGACAAGTCGATCGGTCACTCGAAAACACATCCGAGTTGCTGCGGCGAGGATATGATCCTCAAGCTCAAGAGTTTGAGAAACAGGCTGCCGAAGGACTCGATCAACTGCGAGAAGATCTCGAAGAAGCCGCGTCGACGGTACTTGGTGATGAGACCGAAGCATTGGCCCGAGCACTCAGTCAACTCGAGCGACTCGAACGGTCACTCGATGACGAGATTCGCCGGAACGACCCTCAACAGGGCACTCAGGAGAACGCGGAGAGCGGACAACCGGCTTCGCAGTCAAACCAACAACGTGGCGGCGATCGGCCGAGTGAAAACCAACAAGATGGCCAACAACAGAATCGCCAACCGTCTTCGCAGCAACAAGGAGGGCAAAACCCAAACGAGAGTGACAATCCCTCGGAGCAATCGTCGCAGCAACAGAGCGGACAACCCAACGCCCAGCAGCGTTCTGACTCGGACCAGCCCCAACAACAAGGGCAGCAGCAATCCTCACAACAAGGTCAACAATCGTCTCAACAACCAGGACAGCAATCTCAGCAACAGTCTCAGCAGCAGGGCCAACAGCAATCTCAGCAACAGGGCCAACAAGAGTCGCAGCAGCAAGGACAACCGTCCCAACAGCAAGGACAACAACGAGAAGGCCAGCAGCAGCAACAACAAGGGCAACCGTCCGGACAAGCCGGACAACAACCGCAGTCGCAGAACCAACAACAAGGCCAGCAACCAAACGGCCAACCGCAAGGCTCTCAGCAGCGTCAGTCGGCGATGAATCAGTTCGCTGCCGAAAACCCCGGGCTCGCATCACCCCTTACTGGCGATGGTTTTCGCGAATGGACTGACGGCCTGCGTGATGTCGAAGAAATGGTGGATGACCCCGAGTTGCGTTCGCGTGCGGCGAGGATTCGCGACCGTGCTCGTGAGATGCGACGTGATTACAAGCGACATTCAAAAGAACCACGCTGGGCGTTGGTCGACGAAATGATCGCCACTCCGCTTCGGGAACTGCGACGCGATGTTTCTGAAGAACTCCTGCGCCGTTCGGCTGACAAGAATGCGAACGTGCCGATCGACCGCGACCCCGTGCCTGATGAGTACGCCGATGCGGTTCGCAAATACTACGAAAGCTTAGGGAGCGGACGTTGAACGAAAACGCAGTCGCTTCCACCATCGACCCGGGCAACTATTTGCTCGGAGCACCCGAATGGGTTGTGCCAGCGGGGATCGCGGTGATCGTGATCACGTTGCTGGTGATTTGGAACTACGCCGCGCGCGGGACTTCCGGACCCGTCGGCGTTGTCGCATCGCTTTTGAAGATCGTCGCGATCGTGTTGATCGCCATCTGCTTGCTGGAACCGCTACGCAGCGGCACACGGCCCAGGCCCCAAGCGAACATCGTTTCGATCCTAGCCGACAACAGTCAAAGCATGCAGCTCAAGTCGATCTCAGATGATCGCAGTCGCGGTCGCACGGTGATGGATCGCCTTGACAAAGAGAGTCCATGGCGAGTCCGATTGGCGCAGGCATTTGATGTGCGGACCTATTCGTTCGATGCACGCTTGGAAAACGTCGAAGACTTCCAATCGCTACCGCTCAATGGATACGTCTCTTCGCTCACGGCAAGTCTGCGATCGCTGCAAGAGCGTTTCGCCGGTCGCCCCGTCGGCGGCGTGCTGTTATTCACCGACGGCAACCTGACGGATCTACCGGGTACCGATTTCGATTGGTCGACGCTCGGTTTCCCGATCTATCCGGTACTGCCCGCGATCAACGACGATGTGCGTGACCTTCGCATCAGCGATGTCAGCATCCGCCAAACCGATTTTGAGTCGGCGCCGACAACCATCCGCATATCGGTCGACTCCGTCGCCATGGATGACCAATCGGTTGTCGTGCAATTGATCGACCTCGCATCGAACAAAGTGATCGAAGAAAAGAAGACTCAAACAAACGAAACGGACGGCGGCGGAGAAGTTCGATTTCGTTTTCGGCCCGACCAAGCTGGCGTCAATTTCTTTCGCGTGGCAGCCTTTGTCGATGGAGACCGCGACGAATTCAAGGATGGCAAACCAACAAGCGAATCCCCCAAGACCAATGAAGCGACCTTAGCAAACAACCACCGCGTCGTTGCCGTGAACCGAGCGACCGGCCCCTACCGCATCCTCTATGTCGCTGGACGACCAAACTGGGAGTACAAATTCATTCGTCGTGCATTGCAAGAGGATGCCGAGATTCAGATGGTGGCGCTGTTACGAATCGCCAAAAAGGAACCCAAATTCAGCTTCCGAGACCGTGGTGTCAGCGGCACGAACCCCTTGTTTGCCGGATTGGGAAAAGACGAAGAAGACGCGGCGCAGCAGTACGATGAACCGGTCATCATTCGACTCGGTGTCAAAGAGTCCGAGGAACTCAGTGATGGATTCCCCGAATCGAGCGAAGAACTGTTTGCCTACCATGGCGTGATTCTTGACGACCTGGAACCGGAATTCTTCACTCAAGATCAAATGTTGCTGCTGAAAAAGTTCGTCTCCGCGCGAGGTGGCGGGCTGCTGATGCTGGGCGGCCAAGAGTCCTTTGACAGCCGACGATTTGGTGACACGCCACTGGGCGATCTCGCACCCGTCTACGCACCTCGCCGGCAGCGGGAAGAGGGTTTTGGCCCCGTCAATCTGTCGATCACGCGTGAAGGCATGCTGCAACCATGGATGCGACTGCGAGACAATGAAGCGGGCGAAAGACAACGCACCGCTTCGATGCCTCCCTTCCTTACCCTCAATGAAGTCGGGGACGTCAAACCGGGCGCATCGCTTATGGCAACGGTCGATACACGCGACGGTAAAACGTTGCCTGCGATCGTTGCCCAACGTTTCGGAAAAGGACGTTCGGCCGCGATTCCCATCGGTGACCTGTGGCGATGGTCGATGCGGCGTGATGAAAAGCACCCTGATGACGCCGCTCAAACGTGGCGGCAGATCACTCATTGGCTCGTCAACGAAGTTCCCCGACGCGCTGAGGTGCGTGTCGAATCGAGCAAGGATCCAAGCCAACCGGTCACCATTATTGCCGTGGCGCGCGACGAGTCCTACTTGCCGCTTGACAACGCCACGGTCAAATTCAAGATCTCGCCCATCGAAGGCGAAACGTTCACGCTTAATGCCGACGCAGACGGTCAGCTTGCGGGCACCTACAAAGCGAGTTATTGGTCGCGCACACCAGGCGGCTATCACGTCGAAGCGATGATCACTGCGGCCGATGGCAGTCACGTCGGATCAGCAACCGCGGGATGGACGGTCCAAACCGGCGCCGCCGAATTCGGTGACCTGCAAATCAACCGCAAACTTCTTTCGAAGATTGCTCAGCAGACCGGTGGCGAAGTGGTGGTTGACGACCAACTGGACCAGTTTGCGGCGGATCTGCCGAACAAGAAAGTTCCCGTTCGCGAAACTTGGATCTATCCGATCTGGCACAGCGCGTGGGTGATGGGCTTGGCGATGTTGTGCTTGTGCGCCGAATGGGGACTTCGCCGCTGGAAAGGGCTTGCTTAGAAACATGGTGTTGCCAACATCGAAAATGATCGCGTGGTTCGCTGCCCTGGTCCTTTGCACCATCGCAACCGGCATCCCTGCCCCCGCGTCCGAAAGAAAGCTTGCCGACATCATCTTGGTGGTCGGGGCAAGCGGAACGGACGAGTACGGCGACCAGTTTTCGAATTGGGCCGACACATGGAAAAAAGTTGCCGAGCAATCCAATCTGTCGATCGCAACCATCGGAATCGAGGCGGACGAATCCGCAGCAGACCGCAAAAGACTGCAGGATGCGATCGAAAAAGCGAGCCAGCAAATCGAGACGCCCCTTTGGCTCGTCATGATCGGTCATGGCACTTACGCAAACAATGTCGCCAAGTTCAACATGAAGGGGCGCGACGTTTCGGCCACCGAACTGGCCAACTGGCTTGAACCGGTCAAACGGCCGGTCGTTGTGATTGGTTGCCACTCTGCCAGCGGCCCGCTGATCAATCGATTATCGGGACCCAATCGAGTCATCGTCACGGCAACCAAGAGCGGCAGCGAGCAGAATTATTCGCGGTTCGGACAGTTCTTTGCCGAAGCAATCACGTCCGCCGATGCAGACCTCGACCACGACGACGAAGTTTCGATCCAAGAAGCGTTCTTGCGCGCGAGTTCCGATGTGCAAGCGTTCTACGATTCCGAAGCTCGTATCAGCACCGAGCATGCGTTGCTGGACGATAATGGTGACGCGAAAGGAACGCCAGCGAAAATGTTCCGTGGCACTCGGCCGATCGCGAAAGCCAAGGGGAACGCCGCACTCGACGGAAAGACCGCCGCCAAGTTCACCCTGTCGCCGTCGCAAGGTGGCTTGCTGCTGACCGCCGACGAAATCAAGCTTCGAAGTGACATCGAATCGCGACTCGATCAACTGCGATCGCAAAAGGAGACGATGAAACGCGTTCCCTACTACACAGCTCTCGAATCATTGATGCTCGAAATGGCAAACCTGTACCGCAAAGCCGAACAGCGTTCCGAAACGCAAACTGAACCACAAGCCGACGTGCCGGCAACATGAAACGTTTGGTCGCACTCTTGGTCGTACTGGGCATCTCACCACCAGTTTGGGCCGCCGACTGGGACGGAATTTCGATCCCCGCTCATGCTCCCGATGGGATGAAATGGGAACTGCAACCCGTTTCCGATGATTTCCGATACACGACAAAGCCAACGGAAAAGCCTGATGCGTTTAAGCGGCGATGGAAATCATCATTCATCAATCGATGGCTTGGCCCTGGCCGCACGGAGTTCAATCCCGGCCACTCTTATGTCACTGGCGGCCACCTAGGGATCGCTGCATCCCGAAAACCGTCGACGGACAAAGTCTATGCAGGTGTGATTTCGTCAAACGAAACCTTCACCTATCCGCTCTACGTCGAAGCCAAAGTCAAGATTAGCGGACTTGTCCTTGCATCGAACGTATGGATGTTAAGCAAAGATTCGACTCAAGAGATCGACATCATCGAAGCGTATGGCAGCCAGCGGGCCGACCAAAAATGGACTGCTGAACGACTTCACCTTAGCCACCACGTTTTCATTCGATCGCCCTTTCAAGACTATCAGCCGACCGATGACGGCAGTTGGTACAGGGATGGAACGAACTGGCGAAAAGACTTCCACCGCGTTGGCGTCTACTGGCGTGATCCCTGGCACTTGGAGTACTACGTTGACGGTAAGCTCGTGCGCACCGTGTCAGGAAAGTCGATCATCGACCCCAAAGGTTTCACTGCTGGAACCGGCCTCAGCAAACCGATGCACATCATCATCAACACCGAAGATCAAGATTGGCGAAGTGACGACGGAATCACACCCACCGATAAAGAGCTTGCCAACCTCGATCAAAGCATCATGTGGGTCGACTGGATCCGCGTCTACAAAGGCCGCAAACACTGAGCCGCTGGCCGCGACGCAGACGCCGCTACGAAGAGGTTCGGTACACGCGGGTTAGGGCCAGCCTACGAGCGCCGGGCGTCTTCAACACGTTCGCGGAAGCCAGGTAGTGTGTCGGAGAGGATTTCGCGAATCGCTTGTCGATCGTTCGGGGTCAAGTGTTCAAAGTCTCCCGACGTGTCCTGCCCCAATAGCACCTTTGCCAAGCGATCTTCGACGTAGGCTCGCACCTCTTCAGGAAGTCCGGTGTAGGACGTGGTGTGGATCAGGAAGCTGCAGGGGTACTTGAACAACCGCGTCTCAAGATCAAAGTCACGTAGCGACCGACCACGCTTGTCTCGAATCCCACACTCTTCGAAGTCTTTGACAAAGTCCGACGATCCTGCGATGGGCGATGACAACTGCAGCTCGTCAACGAACAACAGGTATTTGAGCAACTTGTCGCCCGCCGAGGCGATCCTGCGTTTCGCTGAATCGCTGACATAATTGTCAGGTCGATCGAGCAACTTGCTCATGATTTGATCCTGGTGCTTCGCCCGACGTGCTTCGTAATTTGCTCGGGTGATGTAGTTGTGCATCTGTGATTGATGCTCAAGCACCATCAACGCGACGATGTCGCTGCTGTCGGTCAAATAGGGTTCCGTATTGACCAAACCGTCAAGTGTCGTTCGGTTGGCCCCCGCTTCAGCGTCGATCGGATCGCTGGCATCTTCTTCCGCTATGACGTTGCCCATGTGTCGCATCGCGCCGTGCGTGCCGGTGACATACCAACCACCGAAACGTTGCGACAGATCGGTCGAATGATCGGTCGTCGTCGTTCCAAGCCCATAGTGGGGTGTCCCGTTGCGACTGGGATAGACGCTGCGAACCAAAAAGCCAGGAACGTTCTGCGTGCGAGACGAGGCATGACAGACGGTGCAATGCCCACGATCACGTTTGATCACAGGACCGCCGCTCTCTTTTTGGGCGATCGAATAGAACACGGGTCCTTGCTTTGGATCGACTGCCGACAGCTCGACCACGTCGCCCTCTTGGACCCAACCGACATAGATGTCATCGTTGAAATACAACGCTCGCGGACGCTGAGGCGTGATCCGCGAGATTTGCAAACTGGTCTTGGAAAAGACAAGCGTTTGTGACGAAACGGGAACGTCAAGCTTTTTCATCAGGTCGGTCAGCCAACCGTGCTGCTCGTCCCACTCGAGTTTCGTTTCTCCCGCTTCAAGCGCGACGCGCAGTTTTTCGATCGCGTCCGTAACGGGCGCCGTGTGGTATTCAATCGGCGCTTGTTCAAAGTCGTTCTGCGCACTTGCGATCGGAGCGATCGCAACCAGAACGGCAAAGACCAAACTGCGTGAAACGTTCATCACAAACTCCGTGTTCTCTTTTCGCTCTTTCTAGCGTTCTAGGTCGAGCCGATCACTCGACAGTAATCTTGTAGGTCAACGCACCGATCGCTTGGCCAGCCGGGACGCCTTCGTAGTTGTCGTGGCACATGATGCATTTCTCGAACACAACTGGCACGGGCGTGGCAACTCGCAAAACACGTTTGTCGCCTTCGACTTGGACCTCTTCGTACCATTTCGATTCGCCAGCCACCAACGCCTTGAGGGCCTTCTTTTCGAACGCGTCTTCGGGTGCGTTTTCCTCGTTGAGTGGTTCGCCGAGTCCGTCGACCAATCGTACTCGATGCCAGCCCTTTTCCTCTGCCGATTTGAAGACTTGCTTGAACGCCGTCCCCGCTGGAATCGTGTCTTTGTCGTTCACATAGTTATCGGTGATCGCAACGATGCCACCTTTGTAGATGTCGTCGAGCATTCGAACCGTTTTGCGTGTTCGCTCGAGCGGACGATCTTTCTTGGCTTTCTTTTTCGCGTCTTGCGCAAACAGGCCAACGCTGGAAACAACGGTCACCGCCAATGCGGCAAACAGAACGATGGGGGTTTTTGTCACAATCAAAACTCCGGTGCGATGTTGTCTGAGAGGTCGCCTTGGCTCGCTTGCGCAACAACGGCGCGAATCGCCTGCAAGCCAATTACGGATATCTTTGTCCGATTTAAACAGCCCAACAAGACCAAAATCGGACAAGATTGTCCTTTTTATGAATCATCCCCCTTTTTTTCTGGGAAAAACGGCTAAGCTAGGACTCAGTTTCGTGTCCCAATCGAGCCCCCGGATGTTCTCACAGACCGTCGAATACGCCCTCCGAGCCGTGATCTACCTGGCCCAGCATCAAGCCAAAGGGCCGATTGGCAATCGCGTGATTGCCGATGCCACTCAGGTTCCGACGAGCTATTTGTCGAAAATCCTGCATGATTTGGCTGGATCGGAAATCCTGAGTTCCCGCCGCGGAGTCGGTGGAGGCTTTCAATTGGCCTGTTCGCCGACGGAGTTGACCGTGCTTGATGTGGTCAATGCGGTTGACCCGCTCGAGCGAATCCATGGCTGCCCGCTCTCGCTCCCTTCTCACTGCAAACAGCTGTGCCCGATGCACGCCCGGCTCGACGAGTCGCTGGCGTTGGTCGAAGAAACGCTTGGCAAGTCGAGTATTGCGGAAATGATGTTCGAGCCCAATCGTCCCGCCCCGCTCACTGACGCAGAAGCGGTTGCCCCTGCGGTGGTCGATTCGGAGGGCTAACGCGCGAGTCACATTTGCCGTTGGGAGCAAGTACAATTGGGGCCTGCCCGTTCACCCTTCTTGCCCTCTCTGCGATTGAAAAACGATGCGTTTCGCGTCCCTCTTTGCTGCCTTAATGCTCGCACTCCCTGCGCTGGCCCAGACTCCCGAGACGATTGGTCGACTTGAGAGTCTTGACCCCAAGTTTGACGAGAAGATTGCAGCCGAAACCAAAATCGAAGTACTCGCCGGCGGCTTCACTTGGACCGAGGGTCCCGTTTGGGTGAAAGACGAATCGGGCGGGCACCT
This sequence comes from Rubripirellula sp., assembly GCA_965216875.1. GTDB lineage: Bacteria > Planctomycetota > Planctomycetia > Pirellulales > Pirellulaceae > CBDCUW01. The sequence goes on along the minus strand of OZ244207.1, from coordinate 8,073,993 downwards.
ACTCTTTTCCGACATTCCACGAAACAGCATCTTTCGCTGGACCGAAGCGCGCGGCATTGAGTTGTTCATGAACCCAAGTGGTTACACCGGGGTGAGCTATTACGGGCTCGAACCTGGCAGCAACGGCCTGACGCTTGACCCGCAAGGTCGCCTGACCGCCTGCGAGCATGGCGACCGCCGAGTTTCTGTTTTGACGCGTGGTGGTGGCAAACGCACGCTGGTGGACAACTACGAAGGACGACGGCTTAACAGCCCAAACGATTTGGTCTTTGGATCGGATGGCTCCATCTATTTCACCGACCCACCCTACGGTTTGCCCGAACGTGCATCCGACCCACGACGTGAACTCGATTTCTGTGGGGTCTATCGCTTAGCACCCAACGGCAAACTCACTCTGCTCACCAAGCAACTTGCTCGCCCCAATGGGATCGGTTTGTCGCCCGACGAAAAAACGCTTTACGTTGCCCAAAGCGATCCGGACAATCCCATTTGGATGGCCTTCCCGATCAAAGACGACAAGACGCTTGGCGAAGGCAAGGTGCTGCTGAACGCCAAGCAATACATGAAAGAGCTTCCCGGTCTTCCAGATGGATTGGCGATCGCAGCCGACGGCACGATCTTTGGTAGTGGCCCCGGTGCAATCTATGTCATGACCCCCGAAGGAAAACTGCTTGGTCGAATCATCACCGGCGGACGCACAAGCAACTGCACCTTTGATGACACAGGCAAGACCCTCTACATCACCGCCGACAGCTACCTGTGCCGCGTCCGGCTCAAGTAAGTGTGATCAGGGAAGAGGGACAGAGAACTTCGGAACAGAAAGATGAAGAGAGGTCGTCAGGCGATCAACATTCATTTTTCTGCCCCACGTCTTTTTGCCTAACGTTTCGACCTCTTCCTTTTTCTGCCCTACATCTTTCTTTCCAATCCGATTTAGATCGAATCCGATTCGATTCTCGGTAACTCGATCGGGTGCACAACACGCAACCCAATCTTTCGTTCGCCTCGATAGTACGGTCTGCCACGGCGGACGGCGCTTCGAGTGTACCAGGGGTCACCTGGATGGGCCCCACCTCGAATGACCCGTTGTGCTCGCGATGACGGGGGTGGTCCGGTCGGGTCGACTTCTTCGTGATCGTTGTAGGCATCGACCGCAAACACGTCCTGGCACCATTCATCGACGCTGCCGCACATCCCAAAGAGCCCAAAGGGATTTTTTGAAAGGTCGTCGTTCGGGACCAATGCAGGATCGTTAGTCGAGACGATTTGAGCGTGCTGTTTGACAAGCTCGACGTCGTCGCCAAAGTACCAAGTGCTCTGTGTCCCAGCGCGACAGACGTATTCCCATTCCGCTTCGGTCAACAATCGAAACGGCTTGGCCTCCTTGCCCGAGAGCCATGTACAAAAAGCGGACGCGTCGGCCCATGAAACATAAACTACCGGTGACCGATCGGACTGTTCGAAACCGGGTGCTGCCCACGTCGCTGCGTCACCCTCGGCTTGAACCGATCGCTTCTCAGCATCAGTGGTGTGTTGAGTCTCTTTGACAAACTCTCGAAACTGCCCAACGGAGATTTCGTAGACGCCCACCAACATCGGTCGAGAGATCGAAACCTTGTGACGCGGAATCATGTTTTGTCCGCCCGCCGGGTGCATCGACGACACAAAAGGCTGGTCGGCGATGTCGCTTGCCGTTGCTCCCATCATGAACTCACCAGGCGGAACGAGCACCAGGGGAATCCCGGTCCTCGAAACCTGGTTGACCTCAATTCCCAAATAGTCGGACCACTGAATTTGCAGTTGCTGAACTTCGTTTTTTTCGACCGCCGCATCCAACGCCGACACGATCGGCGGCAACTCTCGCTTCACGCTCCTCGGCACTCCATCGCGATCACGCACAAGCAAGTAGGCGATGACAACAACCAGACTGATAACGATGGTTCCCGGCACGACCCAATTTCGGGATTGCCCTCGTCGCGGCGTCAGTGCGGCCAACTCTGATTGGAGCGCGTCAACGAAGTCGTCGATCGAATGAAACCGCTCTCCGGGCTCCTTATCAAGGGCTCGTTGGATGACTTGATCCAGGCCATCGCCAAGAGCTGGGTTCAGTTTCGATGGTGGCTCGTAGAGAAACCGCGCGCGCTCACCAGTCAGCATCTCGTAACAGATGATCGCGAACGAGTATTGGTCGCTTCGGCAATCCATCGGTAGCCGATGACGCTGTTCGGGCGAAATGTAATCACTCGACCCAAGCACTTGCCCCGAAACCGTCATGGAGCCAACATCCGTCAATGGAACGGCGAGTCCAAAGTCAGTGACTTTGACCTGGCCTTGCCCGTCGACAAGGACGTTCTCGGGCTTCAAGTCGCGATGAACGATGTCGCAAGCGTGTAGGTAAGAAACGGCAGCCGCGATTCCCTGGATCAATCGGCTCGTCTGTTCGACTTCGACGGTTGTGCGCTGATCCATCCACTGCCGAAGATTGATACCTTCGACGAACTCCATCACGAGGTAATGGTCGCCCTCGTGGACACCGTGGTCCAAGATCGAAACTAGGTTCTCATGTGCCAGGCCGTCAAGCAGGTGGCATTCCCTTTCAAAACGCTGGCGAAGTTCCTCGACGTCGGCGCTTCGCGTCTCGATGAAGCGTTTGATTGCGACGACGTTCCCGCTTCGGGTGTCGCGGGCACGATCGACGCGTCCCATACCGCCGACGGCAACTTCATCCAGAATTTCATAGTGCGCGATCGCCCTACGTTCGTTCTGATTTTCATTCCCGCGACGGTTCGACACGGAATGCCCCTGGTTCGCGCTAGCTTACTGTCCCGCTTCTATTAGAACGGACAACGCAAGGGCGAAATAGATAAATCAATGCGAAACGCGTGGGGCAAAGGTGCTGCCAACTGTTTGCAAGTGGCTACACGAGGTTTCGACAGAAAACGGAGATTCATTGCCTGAGCTCTTCATCTTTCTGCCCCACATTTTTCTGTCCCTCTTCGCCGCCTCTCTCGAACCTGATAAAGCAACCAGTTTCATTCACCCACGGCTGTCCAATACCGGATTAGACAGAAAGATGGACGACAGAAAATGGAAGAGGTGAGTGATGGATTGGCATAAAGATGGCGGGCAAAAAAAGGAGATTCATTGCCTGAGCTCTTCATCTTTCTGCCCCACATTTTTCTGTCCCTCTTCGCCGCCTATCTCGAACCTGATAAAGCAACCAGTTTCCTTCACTCATGGCTGCCCAATACCGGGTTAGACAGAAAGATGGACGACAGAAAATGGAAGAGGTGAGTGATGGATTGGCAAAAAGATGGCGGGCAAAAAAGGAGATTCATCTTTCTGCCCCACATTTTTCTGTCTCTCTTCTCCGCCTATCTCGAACCTAAACCCAGATTGAGAGTCGACCGAAGAATCCCAATCGAATCTATTCGGTTGGAACTGGAATTGGATCCAGGGATGGTTTTCCATCAACCGGTGCGGGGCGTGTGACCTGTGGGCGTGGACGATGGCTTCGACGAATCTCGTCAATCGATTCGATATTCTCCATGAACAGCGTCACGATCTTTGGATCCCAATAAGTTCCAGCGCCTTTCTGCATGATGTCGACGGCATCTTGCGTCGACATCCCGGTACGGTAGGGACGACTGCTTGTCATCGCGTCGAACGCATCACATACGGCCAGGATACGGCCATCAAGCGGAATGTTTTCGCCGATCAGGCCATCGGGATAGCCTTTGCCATCGAAGCGTTCGTGATGGTAAAGAACGCCGGGAAGGACATCGCGCAGCGCATCGAGTTCATGCAGGATGCGCCAACCCGCGTCGGTGTGTGTTTCGATGATGCGGCGTTCGGCGTCATTCAAGCCGCCTGGTTTTCGTAGCACGCCATCGGGAATCGCGATTTTGCCAACGTCGTGCAAAAGACCAGTCAGATAGATTCTCTCGCAGCCAGCTTCCGACTCGCCGCCAGCGAGGGCCAGGCATTGTGCGAAGCGTGCGACGCGTTCACTGTGACCACTGGTGTATGGGTCACGGGCTTCCACCGCGTTGACGAGTGCGCGAACCACGTCAGTAAACAATTCCTCTCGCTGACGCAGCAACTGGAAGTTATGCAGTTGGGCAGCGAGTTGGTTGGCAGCCGTTTCCAACAACGATGCTTGGATCGTCGAAAAACCGGTTTGTTCCCACGACGCGTCCTGGTGCGCGGCATCGACGCGATTGCAGGCCAACAACCAACCATGCAAACGTCCCTCGCTGCGCACTTGAACGAGGATCAATTCTCGAATTTCTTCAGCCGCGATGCCTGCTGGGAACTGGTCGCGGTCATTTCGGACCACCGGATGTCTTGTCGCTTCGCCCATGTGTTGACCGATCAGGTCTTGCAAAGCGACAACCGGGATGAGTTCAGCGCCGGACCAAAATGGCGTCTGCCATTCCAGTTCGTCGTCACCCAAAAAGACGGCTGCGATCGATTCGGCACAAACGCCGGTCGTCAGTGGATGTAAAAAGCGACGCACACCTTCAGGAATGCTTCTTCGGTCAGCTGGCAACTCGAGGCATGCGGCGAGCGATCGCACCAGCGACAAGCCTTCGAAGTCATCGGCAACTTGAATGGCGAGTGCTTCGTTTTCGTTGCTGAGGGCCTCGTTCTCGCGCTGCATCTGTTGGCTGGCAACAAAGGTCGAAGCGTGTCGGGCCGATTGGTTGGCGAACTCGAGGGGTGTCTTCCACACCGCAAGTTTGCCCGATGGCAAACAGATGGCAACGGTGGCATGATCACCGCACGTTTTGACGACCGCCTTATCGGGCGCATCGATAATCGAGATCAGGATTTCACTGACCAGCGGATCGGCCGCGTCACAGCATTCGACATCGAAGCCAAGTTCGTCTCGTAACGAACTGACCAAGGGGTCGTCACTCTGCGGTTGAAGGGGGATGGTTTCTTGCATCGATAGCGTTTTGGGGGCGAGGCTATCTCGGATTGCCAAGTCCGGTATGTCGTGTTGTTGTGTGGCGCGTCTACCTGGAGGCGAAGGCTCGTTGTGCGTACTTCAGTTTTCCTTCGGCTGCCTGCAGCTCAATCGTCTCAGTCACCTTTTCAATGACTGCGGTTGGGCTGAACGGCTTTCCAAAGATATGCGCGACGTTCAACTCTTCCTCAATTCCTGACTCCGCTAACTCATGTTGATGCCCTGTTATCAGGAACAGTGGAACATAGGGGTCAGATGTATGGATTTTGCGGAATAGTTCGACCCCACACATCCTTGGCATCTCTTGATCACTGATTACAGCCTTGACGTGATGCGATTGAAACGCCTGCCAAGCCGCTTGTCCGTCACCACAGATCACGCAAGCGAAGCCAGCTTGCTTGAATTTGTAGGACAGCACTCGTGCTAGGCCTGGATTGTCTTCGGCGATCAAGACGACAGGTTCTTGGCTGGACATCTCGCTAGGTCTCTCTTTTGGGGTGAGAGTCGGCTCTTTATGGACAGAGCCGAACGCGTTAAAGGGTCCCGCAGGCGTTGGGGCAATTCTGCGAACGGACAAAACTAGGTTGCACGCAAGCGAGTTTTTTAAGAATCGTTCGGTGAGTGGTTCCGAACGTAGGGTTTGCGCCGAAATGAGGCCGGTTGAACCGGTGACGCACCCGCGCACCGCCCCCGAGCAACTGGTTCGCCTTCCGCAACAGGAGGGTGTCCCCCGGGGCGGACCAATCAAATCGAGTGCTGGAGACCTAGACCTTATTTGGATTGCTTGGGAAGAATCTCTTTGGTCGGCGGTTTCAAACGCTCTTTCGCTTCCTTGGAATCCGCCCCCGCTTGGCCTGGGTTGGGAATTGGCACCAACACCAACCGCAGCGGCGTGAAACGCTCGGGGATCAACTCGGTCTTGGGGACATAAAGCAGCTGATCGGCTTCGGCGCTACTGGCAATGTTCAAGTCCAACATCGCGCTACTGAAATTCGAAACGCAGATCATGTCACCTGCGTCGGCTCGGTAAAACCGCTTGCCGTCGTCTTCCCAAAACCCACTTCCGGCGAACACCCATTCCGATCGCATCGCCTCTTTGGTCTTGGCCTTCATGATCCAGTCACGTGCGTCGACATGATGGAATTTGCCGTCCTGATCCAGCCAAGTCACCCAAACGCGAATCTGTTGGCCAGTGGCTGGGACAAACTTGGGGTGGAACTGCACAGGGGTACCCGGCTTGGCCCCAACCGCCAGCAGCGCCGCATGCACGTTGCGAGGCTTGGCGAGACTGCCGACCAAGGACTCGTGTTCTTTCGTGCCCGCGGGACAGGCGAACATTTCTAGCGCTGCGTCGCGAATCGCAACGTAGCCGTCGATGTAAACCCGCTTCTTCTTAGTGTCGACCCACAGGTGATTCTTCGAGAGCATCTTGGCCCCAGGCGGAGGATCGAAGGCCTTGCGTGCCACCATCTCGGGGGTCACATATTCGTCGAGAGGCGTTTCAACCTCTTTGATCGGATCCGACAGAGACGGACGTTTCGGATCCGCGTACTCCTGAGTCTCTTTTGCCTGGCCCTCATCCGATCCCTGCTGGGCAACGCACCGATCCCCGATCGCGGCCGAGCAGAAGAGCCCCACTGCGATCATTGGCAGGGGACGGAAAAACGCCGATGGTTTGGTACGGTTTTTCATAACGAGCTTTTCTTTTCGCTGCGATCGAAGAATCACAAAATCCGCCGTGCTGGCATCTCTTTGCTAACTAGTTAAGGTATCGGGTCGAGTGTGGCGAGGGAACGCCTCGGCCGGGATACCACCCTAGACGGTTAGGGGAGTGCATTTTTCGTGCCTCGGTCTCGGCAGCGATGATTCAGTGCAAATTGGCCTTTTGAGTGACGCTTCCAGCGGCGAAAGATTCGCCACCGGCGATCGAGTTTCCGCCTCTCAAGACGAACACCCTGATCCTATCAACTCTGGACCATCGGCTCTGGCACCCAGGTCCTCAACTCTGGCAAAGTTCTTTCCATGTCGACTGAAACCGTTGCGAAATCGAAACGTAAGAAAACGCAACACGCGCGCGATGACAACCAATGGGAGTCGCTTTGCCAGCAGCTCGCCAAACCGGGGCGCAATTCGGTTGCCGACGTGTTTGGAGCGAGCGTCAAAGGGGGATCGGTTTATCGCTGGGGCATTGCCGCCGCAGAAGGAGCGGCCACCGAATCACCTGATCGGACAAGTGCCGACACGACGCTGGTCGGCCTGTTAAGCAAACTTGCCTGTGACGGACGAATCTCTAAAAAACACCGCGACCTTGATCTCAACGCTGCGGCGCAAAAAGCAATCGACGATTTCGAGAGCTCGCATGAGATCACCACTTCCGACGCGGCGGTCGCCGTTCTTTGGGCATCCGCACTGCCGCAACTGACGCGGCATCTGGAACAACGCGTCTGGTGGGACCTGCTTGGATGCCTACAACAACTGCGTGAATCTTTCCTCCAGCGCGGCGTCACACCGACGGGCGCGCACTTGTTACTCGATGCCGAATTGGGTCTCACCCTTGCTTGGCGTTTGCAAGTGCTACCCTCGTGCAAGCGAATCCAACGCTCCGCTGCTGATGCATTGTCAGCTTGGTGTGCACACGAAGAGGAAGCGGTTGACGGAGCCATCGCCAGTTTGCCCCACACGCGTTTGGTGCTTGCTTCTTTGCTGCGCTGCAAAGCGTTGTTGGAAAAAACAACACAACGCAAATGGAAAAAACAACAACAGCGGATCGCCGATGATCTAGCAACCTGGGTCGCCGCATCGACGATCCATACCGGACAAACCGCGTTCAGCAACGCTTCACGTAAAGAACTCGCCGCTGACCTTGCCAGTGATGGGCTGCTTGAGTCGCTCACCGAAATCGACCCTGATGCGTTGCGGCCCGCGGTCGCAGCGGCACTTGGCGAGTCGCAATCGGGCGGACGGCTTGCCTGGGAAGTCTGTTTACCGGAAGCCTTTCACCACAGTGAAAAAGCCAAGGTCGCCGTCATGTTCCCCGATTGGGACGTGCGCCGGGGCCGCATGCACATTGACTATTCGGGCGACCAAGTGCAATTCGAATTGTACGCCGGCCGCAGCAAGGTCTTGTCCGGACCTTGCGAGACCATGATCGACGTCGAAGGCCAAACCCAGCAACCTTCCGGCGACTGGGAATTGACCTGTGAGTACACCGACGATGACGTGCACTATCTCGAGATTGAACAAGCCTGGGGCAGCGACCTCTTGCTGCAACGTCAGTTCATGTTGGTGCGGGACGATCGCTGTGTGCTCGTCGCCGACAGCGTGATTCCACGCGGCGGTGCCAACTACCAACCCGACCGCGAGATTCGCTACGACTTGCGATTGCCGCTTGGCGATTCGATCGGAGTTGAGGAAGAAAAAGAGACTCGCGAGCTCTACCTCGGTGACTCCAAACGACGGGGGCTTGTCCTGCCGCTCTCGGCTGGGGAATGGAAAGTAGGCCCAACCGACGCAACGCTCACTGCGACGCCCGATGGTCATCTACAATTGACGTCGAGCGGGCACGGTCGTCTCTATGCACCGATTTGGTTTGACTTCCAACAACGTCGGTTCGGACGTAAGCGAACGTGGCGACAATTGACCGTCGCACAAGAACTACGAATCGTTGGCCGCGATGAAGCAGCCGGCTTTCGAATTCAACTTGGCTCGGAACAGTGGCTCGTGTACCGCTCCTTCGGCGTCCCCTGCCCGCGAAGCGTACTGGGCAAACACCTTGTCGCAGACTTCTTTGCGGCAAGATTTGATATGGGCGACGGAAGCCTTGACGAACTGGTGACCGTAGACGATCACGAAGATGAGTGACTTGGACCTGCAAAAACGACTTCGCGCGAACTGGTCGGCCGTCGTCGACGAGGTTGAAAAAGCAGCACTCGCCGCCGACCGTGATCCAAATTCAATCAACATCGTCGGGGTTTCCAAATACGTTGATCGCGAAACAACCATCGCTCTCGCACAAGTCGGTTGTTCCCACCTCGGTGAAAGCCGCCCTCAACACTTTTGGAGCAAGGCCGAGGATTGGCCCGACAACCTCTCGGTCGATTGGCACATCATCGGACACTTGCAGCGCAACAAGATTCGCCGAACGCTCAAGCAACGTCCATTGATCCACTCTGTCGATAGCATGCGACTGCTACAAGCGATCGCTGACGAGGCAGTGTCCCAGCAAACGACGGCTCGCGTTTTGCTTGAGGTGAATATTAGTGGCGATGAAGCCAAGACCGGCCTGGCTCCTGATGAGCTTCCAGGATTGCTCGACAATCTTCCTGAAGCGGGAATCGACGTCTGCGGCCTGATGGCGATGGCGGGCTGGGGCACGGACCCATCAGCGGCAAGACAACAGTTTGAAAAGACACGACGACTGCGTGATGAACTCGAAAAGTCGACAGGCAGGTCGCTGGCGGAACTTTCGATGGGCATGAGTGGCGATTTCCCCGCAGCAATCGCCGAGGGGGCAACCATGGTACGCGTCGGTTCCCGATTGTTCGAAGGGATCGAACGGTGAGGCAGATTACCAACCGGTTATCCGTCAAATCGATCCGACCAGCCGCGGCAAGGTGTTTCATTCGCTAAGTTCCCCCGTTTGCATTCCGTTACATTCCTTCCACAACCAACACGTTCCAGCAGCTGTATGGCACACGACAAGACTCGCTTTGTTCTGATCGGTGGCTTCCTGGGTGCTGGGAAAACGACTTTGATCGGTGAATTGGCCGCACGTTACGTTGCCCAGGGCAAGCGGGTCGGCATCATCACCAACGATCAAGCCGATGACCTTGTCGATACCTATAACCTTCGTTCGCGCGGGTTTGATGTGGGCGAAGTCTCTGGGGCCTGCTTTTGCTGTAGTTTCGATGACTTGGTCGAAACCGCCGGCAAGTTATCACAAGAAGAAACACCCGATGTACTCCTTGCCGAACCCGTAGGCAGCTGCACCGACTTGGTTGCCACCGTGATCTTGCCACTTCAGCAATTGCTCGGCGATCGATTTGAACTCGCACCGTTCGGAGTGATCCTTAAACCTTCGCACGGCAAGAAGATCTTGGCGGGAGAAGCGAGCGGAAAACGGAGCGGCTTTTCGCCTCAAGCGGAATACATCTTCCGCAAACAACTTGAAGAGGCCGATTATGTGATGATCGGCCGCAAGGACCAGCTTGACGCCGAGCAGATCCAGGAGCTTTCGAGTCAGCTCTCGTCGGTGGCCGAAGGTGTTCCGGTGGTCGCGGTCAGTCCTGTGTCAGGCGAAGGTGTCGATGCGGTGATGACGCACATTGATTCGCCAATGGAAGCGGGGCGGCGCCTGCTTGCGATCGACTACGACACCTACGCCGATGGGGAAGCCGAACTTGGCTGGGTCAATCTCTCCGCAATCCTGACGGGCTCGAGCCAACTCGATTTGGACGACGTTGCCTCGACCATCGTTTCAAGTGCAGCGACTAAAGTCATTGACTCAGGCGGTCAAATCGCTCACCTAAAGACGTCCGTGTTGGCAGGCGACACACAGGCGGTCGCGAACGTCGTTTCCAACGATGGCGTCATCGACATCGGACTCAAAGCAGGCCGCAGCGTCGCAGGAAAGATGCAGGTCACCATCAACGCGAGAGTCGCGATGGATCCCGATCAACTCGAGACGATCTGCCGCAACGTGATCGATGCACTGGCAAGTCAGACCAATTGGAACGTCGATCAAGTCTCCGCACACGCATTACGCCCAGGCCGTCCAACGCCAACCCACCGAGTCACGAACAACTGAGGTCTGGGGAAAGAGGGACAGAAAAATGGTGGGCAGAAAAATAGAGATAGGTCTTTACGCGATCGGCATTCATTTTTCTGTCTCCTATCTTTCTGTCCCTCTTCCTGTTCATTTTCTGCCCGCCATCTTTTTGCCGACCTCACCATGACCGCAGCGATCTCAGCTGTCGCTTATTCGGCAGGCCGAGAGCACGAGGAAAGCGGGACAGAAAATGGTGGGCAAAAAAACAAGAGATAGGTCTTCAGGCGATCGGCATTCATTTTTCGCTCTCTTATCTTTCTGTCCCTCTTCCTCTTCATTTTTCTGCCCGCCATCTTTTTGCCTACCTCACCATGACTGCGGCAATCTCAGCTGTCGCTTATTCGGCAGGCCGAGAGCACGGGGAATGAGGGACAGAAAAACGGTGGGCGAGAAACAAAGAGATAGGTGATCAAGCGATCGGCATTCATCTTTCTGTCTCCTATCTTTCTGTCCCTCTTCCCTTCATTTTTCTGCCGCCATCTTTTTGCCTACCTCAGCATGCCCGTTTAGTTTTTTCCGGTTCAAGAAGTTGCTATTGCAAACGGTTTAGATCGTCTGCGTCTCGAGGGCGTTCGCTGTGGTTGGTGCTTGCTTTGTTTTTCAAAAGCGATTCTTTGGAGATGAAGGTTGCGGCTACGCCGTCGATTTGGCCTCGAACCGTCGTTGCCTCTTCGAAACGAACTCCGGAAATGAAATTCATCAACTCGATCTTGAACGGCTCTTTTCCAAGTTGCGCTAACACTCGTTCTTTCGCCAACTGATTTGGATCGACGGGAAACCCAAACGCTTTCACCGCTGCTGCCAACTGTTCCGAAGACGAAGAGGCGTAGAAAATGTCTAGGTCACCGGTCGCTCTCGGGTAACCGTGAAACGCCACCGCAATCCCCCCGACGATCATGTAGTCCACTTTGTGGGATTCGAGTAATCGTAAGAACTCTTTCCAGTCTTCGGTCAACTGCATCGCCATAATTCAGTCTCAGCAACCGAAAGACTTGTTGGATGCGTTCTTCCGGCGTTCTCGAGCGCCAGTACTGCTGCTCATCGGCTTGCGCCTGCTCATGTGTAGTGAACTTCATGCGTTCGAATGGAAAGACGGTGGAAGACCTAGAACTTCGGCCCGATTATCGCTGAGTTTGCCAACGACGCAAATACCATTCGAAACAGCCGGGGAATTGTGGACGGAGCGAGTGGTGAAAACCGGTGCTGCGCAGGCCGAGAGTACGGGGGAAAGAGCGACAGAAAAATGATGGGCAAAAAAACGAAGAGATTGGTCTTCAAGCGATCGGCATTCATTTTTCTGTCTCCTATCTTTCTGTCCCTCTTCCTCTTCCTTTTCCTGCCCGCCATCTTTTTGCCTAACGCTGCAAGACTGCAGCGATCTCGTAGTCCGGTGGCTCACGCCACCGGCAGAAATATGCCGGCCTCCGGCCTAAGAGCAAGTAACACTTGGGGACGATGGAGAAAAGGGGACGGGGGTCACGCGATCGGCATTCATTTTTCTGTCTCCTATCTTTCTGTCCCTCTTCCTCTTCATTTTTCTGCCCGCCATCTTTTTGCCTACCTCAGCAAGACTGCAGCGATCTCGGCTGCCGCTTTGGCGGCGGCGGTTTCGTTGGTGGCGTTCATTTGCTTGGCGGTGCGCCCGCAGTTGCTGGCGACGTCATCCGAATCGAGAAGCTGTCGAATCGTTTGGGTGAGATCTTTGTCCCGTTTGAGCCATCGACCACAGCCGAGGTGTTCGACTCGCGTTGCGTTATCGAATTGGTCAAACGCCATCGGGCGAACGACTTGGGGAATCCCCGCTGACATGGCTTGCGAAGTGCTTCCAATCCCGCCGTGGTGCACGAGCAGAGGAAAACAGGGGACGGAGGTCTTTTCTTGCACCACAGTTCCCGGTCGGTTCGAGACGATCAGCCGCCACGTCGCCGATGCATTGGCAAGTCAGACCGATTGGAAATCTCGATCAAGTCTCCGCACACGCATTGCGCCCAGGTCGTCCAAAACCAACCTGTCAGCAACAACCGAAGAGGGCCCTAGCCCACACCGTCAAATGGCTGCGGAAAGAGGGAGAGAAACATGGACTGCGATCAGCTCTTGTTTTTTCCGTCCATCATTTTGCTATCTCGTTCTTCATCATCCGATAACGGTGTTCGACACCAAATCCTTTTGGAAGAATACGGCTGTCGCGGCTCCGCATCATGGAAGGATTGAGCAGAGAGTTCGTCGCTTCACCTTTAAATATTAAGGGTTGTCGATGCCATTTATTTTTGCGATTGCCCTATCGCAAAGACCGCTCACGACCTGTATCGTGAGAATAACTCTCGCCGGCTGCATGTCGGTGCTGGTAAAGGCAGTTACTGAACCGGCCGTCGCATCGGCCATGGCACATATCATTTGAGCTCAGGATGCGCAAACCACGAAACGGACTTCTGCGGTCAAAATATGCACTTACAGCACGCAAAAACCGAAAGAAACGCAAAGCGTTCTTGGAGCGACTGGAGTCACGCTCGCTACTTGCCGCAAACATTGCACCGCAAATTGAACTGGTCGAAATCAATGGAGGCGACACACATCGGTCGCATCTGACCGAGATTTCTGTCGTATTCGATTCCGAGGTGTCAATCAGCGGCGGCGACGCATTTGTTGTCGCTAATATGAACACGGCAGAGTTCGCGACCGATGTTACATCCTCGAGTGTCGTCGATGGAAAAACCGTCGTATCGCTAACATTCCAGCCTGGGCCGAGCGTGCAAGACCGCGGGACATCTCCCGCTTCACTGACCGATGGTATTTATCAGCTTCGAATCAATTCTTCATTGGTTACTGCCGACGGAATCGCGTTGGACGGCAATGGCGATGGTGTTGGAGGTGATGACTTCATCTACGGCACCAAATCGCAACATCAGCTATTCAGGCTGTTCGGGGATAGCGATGGTGACGGGATTGTTAGCCTGTTTGACTTCGCCGCGTTCCGATCCACCTACGGTTACGTTTCCTCGCACCCCAACTTTAACCCCGTCTTTGACTATGAGGGCAATGGCGTCGTCAACTTATTCGACTATGCCCAGTTCCAGCCAAATTACGGCACTTCCGCCAGCTCGCCTGAGGATGCGCCAACGTCCGTAGACGACGCATACGGCACTCATGGTAATCAGATCACGATTGCTTCATCTGACGGCGTGCTCACAAACGACTCGCATCCATTGGGGTTGGCGTTGTCGGTTCTCAGTAATACGCCGCCAGCGAACGGCACGCTTCAGCCAGGCACTGTCGCAACGGACGGGTCGTTCTCCTACACACCCAACTCCGGTTTCGAAGGGGACGACGAGTTCTATGTATGGGTAACGGACGGCACGCTCCACACGCCTGCCAAAGTGTCAGTCAAGACAGATTTCGAGCTGATTGCCTATTTCGACTACAACGACGCCAGCTCGGCTGACAGTGCTCGAAGCACATACAACAACGCAACCGCTGACTTTGTCGGAGCCGAACACTCTCACAACACTGGGGGAAGATCTGGCAAGGTCGGTGATTATGCTCTGAACACCCGATCTGGCTACAGCGTGATCAATGACGCTAGCTTCTTGAATACTGGTTTGACAAACGGGCTCACAATCTCGTACTGGCAGCAAATCGACTCCCTTGGAGATGCTGTAACCGTATTTGGCGAAGCTCCTTCTGGCGACTCTGGCATTGGCTTGGCGATCAGAGCACCTTACGGTGACAACCGACTCTACTTCGATACGGCAGGATTCCAAAACCCGGGCCAGAGCCTGAGCCTCGACAGCCCAGTCGATTTGCCGGGTCAATGGCGGCACTTTGCCTTTGTTCAAGATGGTTCGGACAAGTCGATTTGGATCGATGGGCACCTTGTTGCTTCGGATACCACCGCGGCACTGCTGCCAACCGACTTTACAGCCCTGTTTGTGGGCGGCCACTTGGGTGCAGGTGGCGACGGGTACATTGACGATTTCGCAATTTTTGGCGTTCCACTTTCCGCTAATGCCATCGCAAAGCTCGCGTCTGGCATCGCGCCCGACAAGCTTGACGAACACGAACTTGCCGTGGAGGGCGACTTTGACGGAGACGGCAGGATAGAGTCGCTGTCCTACAAAGCATCGACACTTGACGTTGTTTCTAGCGATGGTGTTAGAGTACTAAGCCTAGCGGCGGCGGCCGAAACCTGGCGTGCCGCAGACTTTAATGGTGACGGCCGCGATGATCTTGCGTATCGCGATCCGACGGGGCAATGGACGATCGCGATTTCAGACACAACGAGCTTCGTCCCCTATTCGACCAGTCTCAGTCCCGACTGGCATGACGAGGAAGTACTCGTTGGTGATTTTGATGGTGACGGCAGAGAAGAGTTGATCGGTCGCAAAGACAGCATCACCAATGATGGATCCGTCGACGATAGTCGATGGCGGGTACTCGGACTCGGAGCAACCGGAACACCGCAACTGCTTACGGCAGGGCTGTCGCACGAACACCAATCCAATGCATTTCGAGGCAACCTTTTCGTTGTGGACGTCAATCGCGACGGACGCGACGACCTCGTTGCCTCGACCAATCCGTCGCTTGCCAACGATACATCGCCCAGCCAAGACAATGCGGCAGCTCCGGCTTGGCATGTCAGCACCTCTCATATCGATTCATCCAGTGGGAACCTGACATTCGACACCGTTGACTCCGACTGGGGCGATTGGTTCGACGGCTTCTACAGCGAATCACTTGGCCAAGAGCCGGTGGATGGTGACGGGCCTTACCAAGCGACCACCAACGCCTTCTTGGACGTCTACAACAACGTCGAGATGCAGCTCTACCCAGGCTTTATGAAGGGACCTCAGGCGACAGAGGAGACTCAACGAGGGAATCCATGGGACCAGTCCGCTTTACTTGTTAACAAGCTCGCCGAGATCGGCATCGAAGCGGAAATCGTCACCGGCGACGTCCAGTTTGGCGATGACGAACTCCAAGATTGGCTGGGCACCCGCGAGCACCACGCAGCACGATTGCTTCTTTTCAACGCACTCTCGGGTAGTGGTGTTACGAACCTTGGAAATGGAATTACCGAGATCACTCACGCGTGGGTCAGAGCAAAGGTCCCTACCGACGAAGGCCTTCAGTGGATTGATATCGACCCGTCGTTCAAGTTGAAGAACCGCCAAAGCGGAATCGAATTGACCCTCACGGGTCCGAACGGCGAATTTGATGAGTTTGATTACATCGCGACGTCCGACCAACTGCCGATCGAATACTTTGAAGACCGGCTCGCCGAAGAGCTTCACAGCAGTGGCATGAGTGCGTCGATCTCGCAGATACCCTATGACGGCCCCATCATTCAAAAGCGGCTTGCTGATCAGCCCATTCATACCGACGGTCGCTATGCAAATGCGACTGGCATAACAATCCTTGGCAGTTTCAGCGACGTGGTTGCCAATCCCACACTCGCCCTGAACCACACTCATCGGGTCCGCCTAGTCGCCAACACTTGGTCGCATGATGTGATCGTGCCCGATGCTGCACTCGACGCGATGACTGTGTTTGTCGATGCAAACAACCAGCTGACCTTTACTGTGGATGGCAACACTGTCGGCTCTTCCGTTCAGTTGCCAGCGGGCACCAACACCTTGCAGATTCATCGAGCTCGGCCGGGCGTTTCGGTGCCGATCGGTAATCCGTTGCAATTCCAAATCAACGACGTCGATTTCGGACGACATTACCACGTATCGATTGATGCAGACCAGTACTCCAATGACGCCCTGATTCGTCGGCGTGAAGCGATCATTTCTGCGGGTGACACTCCCACAATCGCTGACATCGAATATGTCACTCAGTATGTGTCGTCAAAATACTGGTATGACCAAAGGCGGTTCGCTAGGCATGCTCAAGCGTTAATGCACCATGTGCCGTACGACCGAGATGTCCAAGCGGGGCTTGTGCTAGCAGATGACATATTGCTTTCAGGTGATTTCAGCCATCTGCAGAGTCCCATCGTACCTCGCAATTTGGGTGTCGATCTTCCGGGTGGCTCGTTCGGTTCAATTGACATTCGCTTGGACGAATCAAGTACAGACCTCGGCAACGAAGAACTCTTCCAACTTACCGGCTACAACGCATCAGCACTTGAAAGTGGTGTGATCGAGGAAACGATCAACACCGAAAGCGTATCGACGATTCGCGGGCTGCGGGATGCTTACATCGGAGATCCGGCGATCACCGGCGCGGATTTGAATTCGGTCTGGGTCATCGATAGCATCGACGAGCCCGGTGGGCGCACGGTCTATGTACGTGGAGAACTCGGCGAACGAGCCAGCGAAGGCCCCAACCATTACCCATTCCAAGCAAATCGTACGAACCTCGTCGCGACATCGAGCGCCGATCTCAAATCGCTACTGCCCAACCAAGATCCTGCGATCCTCGATGAAGTCTGGATTAAGCTGACCACTAATGTGGTGGATACGGCGACAGCGGTGATCCCAGAGGCACACAGCTATGCCGGGGATGACACGTCGTATTGGGAGGGAGGAGTTTATGTTCTAGATAAATCTCTTTCTGCAAGCGTCAGCGTCGCTCAATATGCGATCCAGCAGCTTGGCGGCACGACAATGAACGGTGGATTCTCAGGCAACGCGGTCGCGCAAACGCTAGACACCATCAAGGCTGCCGCCACCCATTTCGTAAATTACGTCGGCGATCCAGTCAACGTTCTCAACGGGAACATGTTCCGCGATGATGTTGACGTTGTTATGCCCAACAAGGGAGTCGCGCTGAACTTTGCTAGACACTACGACTCTCAGTCCGAATTTGATGTCGGATTGGGCGTTGGCTGGACGCACAGTTTTGGGGATCGCTTGATGCAAGACCCAACCAAACCGGACGAAATGATCTGGTTCACTTCCGCGGGTGTCCGTCACACCTTCACCAAAGTTGGCAATCAATGGCAAACGCCCGTAGAACTCTTCGGCGTACTAACAGAGACGAGCGGGAATTTTGTTTATCGATCTGACACTGGGTTGGAGCATCACTTCAATGGCAACGTGACAGCCGTCGCTGCCGATACAGAATTGGACTATGTCGCTCGACTCTCCTCGGTCGTTGATCGCGACGGCCACGGTGTTCAATTGGACTACCACTGGTTTCGACAGTTTGAGCTTGAAGCCGTACACGATATCGCCACAACTTCGCGTGCACTACGTTTTGACTATGACTCGACCACAACGATTCACGAAGTCGAGAAGGTTGTTGATGGCATTGTCGAGGCCACCTGGACGTACCAGTACGATCCAGCGGGAACTCGGCTCACCAGTGCAACGAACCCGGAATTTGACAAGGTTGAATATGAGTACCATGCCGCTGGACCTAGCACAGGCCTGATGTCTCGAATCATCGAGGCCGACGACACCTACCACGACTACGAGTACTACGCCAACAAACGCGCGTTTCGCGTCACCGAGGGAGTTGTCGAAGGCCAGAGCTTTGTTCCAAAGTCATCGCATAGCTTCAATTACAACCTCTTCACAAACACCACCGAATTCACTGATGAAAACGGCAATGTGACCACCTACGTGCACGAGGAAAGTGGTCGACTCCTACGCCACGTTCATGACGATCGTTCTCGAGTGATCACTCATTGGGGTGTCGAGGATGGCAGCGGTGGCATTGTCGATGGAACGGAATACTTGATGCGTGATCGTTCCGATGAGGTCGGGGCAACCGAGGTATTTGAGTACTACAACACGCAAGACTTCAAGAATCGACGCCTCTACCGGGCAACTGATCCACTGGGAACTGTCACTGAGTTCAACTACGTGCAAGCCACGGACATTGGCAGCGAGCATATTGTTAGCCAATCCAGCATCCATCGCGATGTTGGCACGGCGAACGAACGCTCCACGTCGATGCAATATGATGGCGCCGGTCGTCTCACAAGCCTGACGGACGGCGAAGACAACGTAACAACGTTCACCTACCACTCCAGTGGCGTCAACGTTGGGATGCTTGCGTCGGAGACATCTGCTCGAGGTCACTTCGACTCAACCGATACCGAAGAGAACGAAGCGGTCGTTTGGCGAGTCCTCCGCGACGAAACCCAGCCAACCGAAGAACAACGATCTCGATTCCAAGTCACCGGAGATTCGCTGACCATCCGCCTCGAGTCGGTCGCTGGCGAGGGGGCCGTTGTCGCTGATGCGATTCGAATCGAACGAATCGACCAGGACGGCCTGGGGCAATTGATTCGAATCAGCGACGACAATTTCAGTGGTCCCACGGGGACCTTCGCGATGTACACCACGGGAGGTGACACAGGCCCCGTAAGTGGTACGGGCCTCAATCAATACCACGGCGACGCGATCAAACTCACGTCGCTTCTGGTTGGGCAACAGAACCACGCAACCTGGTCGTTTAGCAACCTAGTCCCGGGCTTTTATCGCATCGCGACCACCTGGACGACCGTCGCGGGAGCGGACTCGACAGCGGCGTACCGCATCTACGATGGCCCCGACACCTCAGGATCGTATGTCGAGTCGGTCGTGGATCAAACAGTCGATCCGTCCGCTGGCGACCACTACAACGCTTTCACAAAAACGTTTACCTATGATGCAGCGGGGAATGTTACGGAATTACGCCAGGGCGTTTCAACGGTTTCCGACAGCGGCTTACTGATTCAAACGTCTCAGTACCATCATACCGGCGCACCTGAGCTGCTTACCGACGGCACGGGTCGATCCGTCGCGTCGAGTTACGATGACGTCGGCAGACTAACGAAGTCGGTCAACCTAGGCGACCCGCTTACCACCGACGACGATCTGGTCTCTGAATTTGAATACGATCGCCGTGGAAGGATCATCCAATCGATTGATCCGCTTGGACGTGGCACAACGATCGAATATGACTATCGCGGAAACATCGTTTCACGCGTCGATGCGAGCGGATCGAAGTGGGTAACCACCTACGACGCGAAAGGTAACCCAGTCTCGACGACCGACCCGATCGGCCGTGTTACCGAACTCGTGTATGACAACCGTGACCGTGTCATCCAAACCAACCTTGCAGATGGCTCGACCAACCATACCTCCTACGATGGATTGGGACGCGTCGTTTCCACCGTTGATGAGTTGCAGCGCAAAAGCGAAGTCACGTACAATCCACGCGGCCAAGTGACCGCTGCGCTGGCCGCAAAGGACAGCTCCGTCGAAACTCAAGTTGCCAACAAGTACGACCACTTTGGCGATTTGATTGAGTCCATTGACGCTCGTGGAAACGTCACACAATACTTCCACGATGATCTCGGCCGCATCGTCAAGACAATGGTTCTTGCCGCCGCAGATGCTGCAAACGCCGATCCGTCAACCAGCGCCCGAACGACGGCAAACCAACGGCCTATCTATGTCGAGACGACCGGGTTTGATTCAGCGGGCAACGCGGTCGTGCGAATTGTCTACGACACACTGCTGGCAGATGATCGAATTGCGACGTCCGACTTATTAGCCGATGACTTGCATCAACGGGTTGAAACTGGATTGACGGCCGTCAACGGTACGCTCGGCAAAAACGTGGTGCAATCCATCCACTTTACCTTCGATTCACTTGGGCGACTCTCGCAGACGATTCACGCGGATGGGACACAGCGTCTTGTCGAATACGATGCTGCAGGTCGCGTTCGTTTTGAGGAAAACGAACGCGGAGCAAGGTCGGAGAATGTGTTTGATGCGTTCGGCCGATTGAATCAATCCATCCTGCCGGATCCCGACGGCTCGCTTAGTCAACTTAGCCCAATCGTTACGCACGAGTTCGACGCGGCAGGTAATCGAGTCGCGATGACAGATGCCAATGGGCACGTCCAGCAAACGGTCTACGACGCGCTTGATCGGCCAGTTCAAATCACCGATGCGGTTGGTAACCGCAGCGAGTGGGTCTATGACACTGCAGGCCAACTTGTCGCCTCCGTCAACGCTTTGGGACACGCCATTGCGTCGCAGTACGATTCCCGCGGGCGTGTGGTCCGTCAAAGTGGTGCCCATCCTGACGGCACCAGCGCCACAGCTCCGCCCGTCTCGCTTAGCTCCTACGACGACGCTGGAAACCTCGTCAGTTCTGTCGATCCATTGGGTTACGAGACGACGTTCGTTTATGACGAACTCAACCGACTGGTCGAGGAACGTGCCCAACGATCGGCTTTGGTCAACGGAGTCGTTACTACGCTCGCACCATCAGACGATGCCGTCACACGGTTCGGCTACGATGGCAACGGTAATTTAACGACAACGGAAGTCGCACTCGGCGATTTTCCTGGCTACATCACGACGACCGACTACGACGAACTGAATCGACTGGTTCAGCAGACACTTCCTGATCCTGATGACGTTGCCGGAAGCTCGTCCAATCCTTTGGCAAGCCTTGTAATCGACTACCAGATCGACGGGTATGGAAACGTCCGCGAAACATCCGAGTCGGCGCCGGGCGTCCCGACCCGCGTCGATCGATTTGAATACGACTCGCGGAATCGCCTTACCGCCGAAACACTGAATTCCACCGCGTTAAGTCTTGACAACGATTTTGTCCGAAATGAATGGCAATACGATGCCGTGGGCAACCGGGTCGCGTCCTTTTCCGCTGTGAACTCCTCGGATCCGAACGTCAATGTCGTCAACCGCTACGAATACGACCTGCTTAACCGGATGACGGTTCAGCGGATGGACGCACCGAATCAGTCCGATCTGGGTCGCCATCGTACGGAGTTTTTCTACGATGCGGCTGGGAACTTGATTGACGAAACCTTCACGATCACCAGCTACACCGGAACAGGTGAAGCTTCGGTGACGACGAGCTACGCCTACGATGATGCCAATCGACCGATTGGTGTCACATCCGATTCAGGCGGGATCGATGCAACCGCAACGACGGGCTACGACCGTGTCGGCAACGTTGTGAAACGAGTCGATGCGACGGGCATCGCCACCACATTCGAATACGACGCTTTGAATCGCCAAGTGAAAGTGGTTCACCCTGATCCCACGCCAACCGATGGCCTTGTCTCGGACCTGGTCGAGCACTTTCGCTATGACGCAAGCGGAAACCTTGTCTCACACACCAATGGCGAAGGCAACCAGACCGATTACCTGCACGATTCCTTTGGCAATATTGTCTCGCAAACCACAGTGATGCCCACTGCATCCGACCTTGAGACGGTTTTTGCGTTCGACGAACGTGGCAACATGACGGCGTTGACCGACCCCAACGGCAACCAGACAACGTTCGTTTACGACAATCTCAATCGCGTCACTAAAGAAATCCAAGGTACGACCGAAACGGGGACGAATACGCGAACTTATCAATTCGACAACCGCGGCAACCTCGATTCAATGACCGATCGAAACGGCCGAGTGACCGACTATGACTACGACGGACTCGATCGCAAAACGAGCGAGACGTTCCTCAACGGCTCCACTGCCGAACAAACACTGGCTTGGGAGTACGACAAGCTCGGACGGCTAACGCGTTCCTACTTCCTAGATGACGCGTACAGCCAACAGCAGGTCTACACCGACACGTTCGAGTATGACGCTCTTGGTCGGCTTGTCCAACAGTTGAATTCCGATGACGCGTCAGGCGCCAGTCGCGGCAACCCCCAACTATTACAGACCTACCAACACGACGACCTAACGAACTACTCCGGCACGGGACTGAACGCTTACCAATACAAGCAGACGTTCGAGCCGATCAATCAATCGATTCCCGATGACAACATCACCTACGTGGACGCGGTGATTGAATTCGATTCGCTGGGACGACAGATCCTAATCAACGAAGCGGCCGCGCAAGGTCAGGGAGAGAAGTCGGTTGCCTTTGGTTACGACGATGCGGGGCGTACCACGTCGATCACCCGTCACGCTGACACCGACAATGATCCGCAGACGGGAACGAACGGATTCGATTTCTACTTTGGATCGCAGTTTGCATACGATCCCTCCGGTCGGCTGGAACAGATTGCCCACCGCCGCGACAGTGAGTCAGCTTCGCCGTTTGCCACGTATGACTACCTCTACGACAACGCATCGCGGATCACCCAGGTCGACTCGACGAGCTCATGGCCAACTCTCGATGTAAGCCGCACCGAGGTCGCCGGATTTGACGACGCGGGGCGGTTGGCCAGTTGGGACTACGATCTGGTTGACAACCACGTCTCGGCGACCGATTTGAGTGCGAGCGTCGATCGCGTCTTCGAACTTGATAGTGCCGGAAATCGTGATCGCGTCCTTGACAATGGCGTTGAAGTCGCAAACCAAGTCGTCGGCGATTTCAACCGCATCACGACCGACGGCGGGTCGGGCCCAGCCTACACCTATGACAATGAAGGCAATCTCACCGGACGTGACAACGGTCCTGGCGACTACGTGGAATACGTCTGGGACCATCGCAACCGACTGGTCGAGGTGCGTCAAAAGCCATCGGCTGTGGGCTCGGCAACGGATCGTGTTCGCTTGACCTACAGCAACGGCAATCTGTTGGTGCGAAAAATCGTCGAGACGCAAAACGGCGGTGGCGACTGGGACATCAGTGATGTCGAACACTATGTCTATCAAGGCGATCAGCTGGTTGCGGTTTTGCAAGGCAACTGGACCGACCAGACCGGCGCGGACGATACCACCACGACTGATGGCAGCTACAAGCGGCGCGTGCTTAGTGGACCGGCGACCGACACGCCAATCTACGAGCAAGAATACGTCGATCCGCTTATTCACGGCGGGACGCAAAGCGGTCCCTATTGGACAGCAACCGACCACAATGGCAGCGTTCGGGATGTTCTGATCGGTGCCGACGAGCTGCTGGTACAGCATCTCGAATACGACGCTTTTGGCGACATCACCGGCGTATTTGATGACACCGAGTCGTCGGTCGCGCTTGATGCCCTTGCCGTCGATGCGGCCTTTGCAGGGCGCAGCTGGGACAGCGATGTCGGGCTCTACAACAATCGCGCCCGCTGGTACGACGGCGGCCAAGGTCGGTTCATCAGCGAAGACCCGATCGGGCACGCTGGAGGAGTCAATCTTTACAGCTATGCCGCCGGCGATCCGGTCAACTTCCGAGATCCAAGCGGACTTGTTTTGAGTGGGCACCCGCTCGTCGCGCTGGGTAGCAGCATTGGGACAGCGGTCAACTCTACCGCCAGTAGCGTTGTGGGAAGCCTTGCTGGCTATTACGCAAATTCCCAACCCACGCCGAGTGGTTGGGAATCGGTTTCGAATTTCGCGCAAGGTGTCGGCTCAGCGATAGGCAATATCAGCGTCGGCAACCTAGGAGCAGTTAGCAGTCAGCTGAGTAGTGCCGTAGGAGGTTTCACGAGTGCCGCAAGTAGTATCGTACAGACGCAGTATGCCGCTAATCGCCTGCACTACGGTGAGCGGTACGGCTTGCAGCATCTCCGCGCGGACCAAGCGATGGGATTCCTCGATAATAAGTATACCCCCCAACAAATCCGCGCCTTGGACATGATGTTCACCTACGAGGCAGCTGGCCAGCGCTCCGACTACCTCTACGCGACCGGAGGGTCGGACGCGTTATCAATCAGTGAACGGATGGCGTTGAGGGAACTGCAAGGCGACCTGTGGAATCAATTCAGGGCGGAGGGATTGGATAATTTACCAATCAACCTAGGGCCGTTGCATGGAGCGGACGCATTTGGTTTTGAGAGCGAAACCGGAGGTATCATCACGCGTCTTCGATCGTTACGATCGATTCCCGTCGGCCTCGAAGACGCGGGAATCACGTCGATTCAACCAGAGTTTTACGCGGCGGGCCTCGGTGCCGGACTCTTCCGCGCCGCGGCGACCGCTGGACTACGAGGAGTTGCCGGAGAACTAGCGGCTGAATCGATCAATGCGGTTGCAGGAGCGCCCGTTAGCTTGTTAGGATCTGGCAGGTCACTACTACGTGCCCCAAGTCCAACAGCGACGGTCAGGCACGCAACGCCGGAAGCGTATGCAGGAGTTCGGCAGGCGTCACAGCAGTTGCGAGACGCCGGTGTTCCGCGTCATATCCGGAAGCAAGTACTCGAATCGTTCGATCGAAAGGCGATGCAAGTCCGAGTAGCTGGGGATGCTGAGTACGGCATTCGTTACTTTGACAACGTAAACGCATGGCCTAAAGGTCGCTATCTGTTTGAAGAATTCCCCGCGACTCGCAATTCGTTGGCACTTCCGACGGATTGGAATCAGATGACTCATTTCCGTCAGTTCCAGATTCGTCCTGGCACGACAATCTTTGAAGGTCCAGCAGCTCGTCAGGGCTTCTATCCCGGCGGTCAGATTCAGAAGTACATCGCGGACCTCGACAATCTGATCGCCCCATGAAGGCTAAGACAATGAACCGAGAAACTGCCGTTGACCGAGTCGAGAATGCAATTGAACGTGCGGAGAGACACGTTGCAGGGGATCGCGACACAAGCCTCCCTGATTACATGAACCCGCAGGTTAAACGTTTTCTGCAAACGCTTCTGCAAATGCGATCGGCACTTGCTGATCCTTTGAATGCTGAAATTCCCAACAGGTACATGGGCATGGCTGTTGCGGACGGGTGGCCTTACGAATCAGAACTTGGCAAGCTTGTCTGCGAAGCAGAAGAGGCGTTTCACGCACAAGTGCCGCGACAAACGACGTGACCGAAGCGAACGATTGACCAGTCGCGGCGAAACCTCGGTTGATGTTCCAACTGAAACCGACGGCCAAACGACTTTCCATCTGGACGCACTTGCAAGCCGTCGGAACCACTGCGCCGCTTGGCTTACCCGCGCGCAATTGGACGGCGCTAAGCCCGGCGGGGCACGATGCCCCGCAACTTCTTCGGCTGGATGCCGAGTCCGCGCAACTTCGAGCGCAACAAGCGACGGCCACGATGGCCGTCGCAATCTTCGGCACGATGCCGCCGCGCTGGAACCGAGCATGGGAAAGCGTCGCAGACACGGCGAGCATGGACGATCGCCGAATGACAGGCCGTGGTGCCTGGATGGCAGTCGAACGGCACATGGGGAGCGGCACATGGGGACAGACCACTAGCGATGAGTTGGCGCGA
This sequence comes from Rubripirellula sp., assembly GCA_965216875.1. GTDB lineage: Bacteria > Planctomycetota > Planctomycetia > Pirellulales > Pirellulaceae > CBDCUW01. The sequence goes on along the minus strand of OZ244207.1, from coordinate 8,048,122 downwards.
GACCATCGTGTTGATGCGAAACTTTCTTCTGGCTTCGATCGGGTCACTTAGGTCTGGGGCTGCAAGTTTTCGGCCGTTTTCTTAACGGCCGCGCGTACCGCTAGCTGATCGGTGCGGTTAGCTTGCACGGGAGAAAGGCTGCTACGCCGTCAGCCGGGAAGGCAAGAGACGCCTCGCTGTAGGTGTCAATCGAAACCGGCGACCGGTTTCATGACCTCGTATGCAATCCACCCGGTCGCAACGTCCCGCGACCATGCGGAAGGTCTTGCCGAAGGAGTGCACTAATTCGAGCCAGCTACTCGCTTCGATTCCGAGACGCTGAAGGATCGGAGGCATCGACGTCGGCGTCTTGCCTTGTTTACCTTTGACTTCCTGGCGAGCAGTCCAATCGAGTAGTTCGATGTAGCCTTCGAAATCAATCGCTAAAAACCCTTTGTCGCTGCACCGGAAATCGGTTTCGCTCGGCATCGGCCCCACTTCGCCCGAACGTTCGTCAAGCGTTAATGGCGCAAGGAACTCAGCAAGCTGCGTGCGTCTAGTCTCGGTCGGCAACTTCGAATGTTTGACGAGTTCGGAGTTGATCCGGCGCTGAACCGACGTATGGTCACTTCCCTCGAGCGTCTCGGCGGTCGCGGCTCGGATCGGATTCAGGTCAACGTAGGCGGCACAGGCCAATAGTGATTCTTCATCGACAATGCGAATCGCTTTGTAACGATCCTGCCAGAACCGGCCTGATTCTTCCTCCTCACGATTGGCTCGTTGGGCAACACGTTGGTTGAGCAGCCGCATCCACCACGAGATATCGGACAGTCGTTTGCGAATCTCGGCGAGTTTGACCGGGCATTTACGAATCATGTTCAATTCCGATTCGCTCGGCTGGGCCGGTTTACCGTCGACCTTTCGATGCGGACAGATCATCAGCCAGTGGCGAGCCACTTCGGTGTCGTCCCAAGTTGCGACCACGTCGGGCCGAGTCCTCAGGATGAGGTGATAGTGATTCGAGAGGACGGCAAAGCAGAGCAGATCGATGCCGAAATGTGCCGCAAAGTGTTCGAGCAGCTCTTCGATCCACACTTTTCGGTGGTCAAAGTTCTTGCCAGTTAATTCATCTTGGCCGAAGAGAAAGCACCTGCGTACGGTGCGGTTGATGACGTGAGCGACGTTTACATCGACAGGATCAAACACATCACGGCGAGAAGACCTAGCCATCGAAGAGCCCCAAGACAAAGGTCGGCAACTGGAGCCGCGTCTTGAAGAGCCAGTTTGCGAAAGCCGATTGGACCGTTCTTCGATCTCGACCGATTCCATTTAACGCTCGTAAATTCGCCACGTCAATAACATCAAATAGAATCGTGCTCTGTCTCCGCGTCGCCTGCCTGCTCTGTCCCCGCGTCGCTACACTTAATGCTCTGTCCCCACGTCGTTCCAGTCCCCACGTCGTTCCATGTCGTTCCATCTTGCAACACAGGTCAATGTGCAACTGGGTTTGCACAGAATCTTGCCAATAAACTCAACGTGCCGGTTTCTGCGCCCAACAAGTTTATTTTTGCAACCGAGAACGGCAGTCACTTCATAAGCGGTGGTCGGCGTGTTGGTGGTCGCACTGTTCCGAACTTCCGTGACCCAGGTGAGTTCACAACGTTTACTCCTCGAACGTCTCCGTAAAGGAATTTCGTATGCTACCGGTCGATTCTATTGTGGCAAACTGGTCTCATCAGTGGTACGGATTCTGGCGGTCAGACGATGGTGAACTTGATCTTCCGCAAGTGGAAGCTGTTGCAGATGCGGACTGGTCAGGCTTCGAGCAGAAAAAGGTCGTTTCTTATCTTCTGAATGCCCCACTTGTCGTTGTTGCATCAGGACCGAATTCAAAGTGTTTACTCTGCGAAGAGCTTTGTGGTAGCAGCGCATACCGATCTGATGGCTGCTGGCTATGGCCAGATGACTTGGCTCATTATGTGGACCAACACAATGTTTCTTTGCCACCCAGTTTTCTCACTCATCTTGAAGAGAGGAATTTTCAGCCACCGGTTGAATGTCCGGTGGCAATTGAGGAACTTCCGTGGCCATGAAGAATCGCCGCGACAAACGACTTGAGCGAAGCGAATGATTGGGAAAAGGCTTCGCCGGGGAGGCCCTAGAATGAATCAAGAAGAAGCTCAAGTGATCGCTGATCAGTACCTTGCGGCGATTGAAAGAAATACCGGTTTAGAACTTGCTTTCAATCCAGAGGTTGTTGAGGAACACGATGTTGGATTCGTTTTTTTCTACAATACGAAGGCGTATTGGGAAACGCGAGACTTCAGCCATGCGTTGGCTGGGAATGGGCCGCTCTTGGTCCGAAAAGAGATTGGAGAAGTTATCGAGCTTCCTTCAAACCAGTCCGTTGAAAAGAGTCTTGCAGGGTTAGGTGACCTTTAACGCAATCGAAATATCAAAGGGGTCAGGCCTCTTTGTTGCGTCCCTTTGCCTCTTCATTTATCTGCCCGCCATGTTTTTGCCTACCTCAGTATGACTGCGGCAATCTCAGATATCGCTAATTCGACAGCGGAAGGAGAAAAAAGGCCGAGAGTACGGGGAAAGAGCGACAGAAAAATGGTGGGCAAAAAAACAGAGAGATAGGTCATCAGGCGATCGGCATTCATTTTTCTGTCTCCTATCTTTCTGTCCCTTCCTCTTCATTCTTCTGCCCGCCATCTTTTTGCCTAACTCTGCAAGACTGCAGCGATCTCGGCTGCCGCTTTGGCGGCGGCGGTTTCGTTGGAAGCGTTCATTTGCTTGGCGGGGAAGAAAAGGGGACGTAGTCCGGTGGCTCACGCCACCGGCAGAAATATGCCGGCCTCCGGCCTAAGAGCAAGTAACACGGGGACGATGGAGAAAAGGGGACGGGAGTCACGTGATCGGCATTCATTTTTCTGTCTCCTATCTTTCTGTCCTCTCCCTCTTCATTCTTCTGCCCGCCATCTTTTTGCCGACCTCTGCAAGACTGCAGCGATCTCGGCTGCCGCTTTGGCGGCGGCGGTTTCGTTGGTGGCGTTCATTTGCTTGGCGGTGCGCCCGCAGCTACTGGCGATGTCTTTCGAATCGAGAAGCTGTCGAATCGTTTGGGCGAGATCTTTGTCCCGTTTGAGCCATCGACCACAGCCGAGGTGTTCGACTCGCGTTGCGTTATCGAATTGGTCAAACGCCATTGGGCGGACAACCTGGGGAATACCCGCTGACATGGCTTGGGAAGTGCTTCCAATCCCGCCGTGGTGCACGAGCATGCTGGCTTGTGGTAGCAAGTTTGAAAACGAAACGTAGGACGCCGTTTTGACGAGCGACGGAATCGAAAGCGGGAAGTTCTCTTCATGGGTCGAGACCAACAAACCGGGCTGGTCGAGCTCGACACAAGCATCGATTGCCCGCTGGAAAAATGCGAGACTGTGATGGTGTGCGGTCCCGCCCGTAAAGACAACGGGACGATCGCTGACGACTTCGCAGGGTCGATCGTCGGCATCGTCCAACGGGAAACCAACATGTTTCAAACGCGGCGAGTACTCCGCTGTCGCCGGCGCGAACCACTCGGGATACATCGCCAGGATCCTGTCGGGTGAGAGCCACCAACGATCAAGCACACGACGCACAGGCGGCAAACCAAGTTGCTTTCGAAATGGATTGAGCGTCTTGCAGATGAGTGGGTCGATCAAGAAGCAATCGGCAAACCAATAGGTCGCCGACATCGCCGCGTTGGGCATCCATGTTTCGAACCACCAAGGAGAAAGACGCGGCCGATCTTTGCTTGTTCTCAGAATCGACGGAGCCAAGTGGACATCCACCAGCGGAGTGTTTGAATCGAAATCGCGGTGCACACGTGAAGCAAGGTCGAGTGGATGCGAGACCAAAACGGTTTCGCCGGGCCGATGGTGCCTGCGAATCACTTCGTAGTGGGCGGCAAGGAATTCGGAGGCGACGCCGCGCATCAACGCTCGCGGTCCCCGAATCGGTTTCCAAACATTCGGGTCGCCGACCATTTGATGAAACGCGTCGGACGAAACGACCGGTTCCACGTCGAGGCCAGCGTGCTGGGCGATCTCGGCATAAGGCTCGGCCAACGAAATCACAACTTCGAAGCCGATCGTTTTGAGCGCACGTCCGATCGCAATCATCGGATTGACGTCGCCACGGGAGCCGGGAGCCGAAAGTATCGCTCGCATCACTAGCGTTGGATGTCGTACTCGGTGATCTTGCGATAGGCGGTCGCACGACTGATGCCCAACATTTTGGCTGCTTCAGGAACGCTTCCGCCGGCGCGTTCAAGCGCCTTACGAATCAGACGCCTTTCCCACTCGTCGATGCGCAGGGTGTCCATCCGACTCAGCCCTGCGTCACGCAAACCAAGGTCCTCGGCCTCGATCCGTGGATCGTCGGCCATCACGACGGCGCTGTCGATCACATTGCGGAGCTGGCGCACGTTCCCTGGCCACGGATAGGTGGTGAGTCGTTCGCGCGCCGCTTCGGAAATCTCGAGTTCAGCCCGACCATGCTGCCGACGGAAGTGATCAAGGAAGTGATCGATCAACATGTCGAGGTCATCGTCTCGATCGCGAAGTGGCGGAACGATCAACTCAAAAACACTCAACCGATAGAACAAGTCTTCGCGGAATCGTTTCTCGCGCACAAACTCGGCGAGGTCGCGATTGGTCGCCGCGATCACTCGGACGTCGACCAAGACTTCTTCCGTCGCGCCGACGGGCAAGAAGGGATGCCCTTCTAGAATGCGAAGCAATTTCGCTTGGCCTTCGAGCGTCAGCTCACCGATCTCATCAAGGAACAAGGTTCCGGTATGCGATTGCTGGAACCAACCGATGTGATCGTTATCGGCGCCGGTGAACGCCCCTTTGCGGTGTCCGAACAGTTGGCTTTCGATCAAGTCCCGTGGAATCGCAGCACAGTTGACGGTCAACATCGGGCGCCGGTTCCGCGGACTCTCACGATGAACGGCTCGGGCGACAAGCTCTTTTCCGGCACCACTTTCGCCCCGAATCAAGACGCTGCCGGTCGCTTGCCCGACACGTTGAATCTTGGCCTTCAACTTCATCATGACGGGGCTCTTGCCGAGCAGTTCGTCGTTGTCGGCGTTTCGATCAGCGATACGTCGTTTTTCGGCACGCAACGAATCACGTTCAAAGGCACGCGAAAGCCCGACGGTCAGCAATCGGCCAGCAGCGACCGCAAGTTCAAAGTGCGATTCTTCGAACGTCGGCGCCGCGCGGTACAGGTGAAGCACGCCCATGTTGTCGTTGCCGCTATCGAGCGGCACGTAGATCACATCGGACCAATCGTCCGAAACGTTCGGATTGATTTCGCTGGTGGAATGCTCGTTGATCCAAATCGCTTCGCCCTCGCGAACGACGCGGCGGATCAAGCCTTTGCCAATCGTCACCGCATCCGATTGGTCAGGCGGAACAACACGTTGGGGTCGAAGCCGTCCGTCACCTGAATCGAAAGACAGCCCAACCACGTCGGCGCGCGTACGATCACGAAGCAACTCGATCACCGTGTCGATCACTTCGTCTGGGTTGTCGCTTTGCAACAAAGTCAAGCTCAGCGTGTACAGGTCAAGCAGGTGACCTGTCGTGGCGACGACGGCAAGCGGGTCTTCGTGTTCCGGTTTCCAGCTTCGCTCGATCGACGTGATGTCTTCGTAGACCGTTTGCGTCAGCAAGCTCTCGCCATCTTCTGACCCCGGCTCAAGCAACTGCATCTCCGTGCTGCCCACCTTGACGATCGTCTGATCAAGGAGCCGCGCGTGATCGGTCTTCTGGCCATTGACCAGCGTCCCATTGCGGCTGCTCGTGTCACGCAAATGCCAGTTGCCGTCTTCGAAATAGACGACGGCATGGAACCGAGAACTGACCGGATCGGTCAGCATGATTTCACACGTTGTGCCCCGACCGACATGCATCGGACGATTAGGATCGAGCAGGAATTGTTTGCCTTTTTCCGGGCCGCTTCGAACCGAAAGGTACGCCACCATGAGTCGTTCAGGAGGTGTTGATAAATGAACAGGTTTTCAGGTCGGTGGGGCAAAAAGGTGCCCGCAAAATGCCGCCCACGACGTGTCTCATTTTAAGGCGCGGCCATTCCGATCGCACGCAACAACCTGAAAAAATCAGCCGATTGTTGGTGTAGAATTGCCGAATTCCCTCTCAATGGAGACATCCGATGCGATTCGTGGCACTACTTTCCCTCTGCTTGATCTCGACTTCGCTGTCCGGCCAGGAGCTGCCCAAACACGAGGGTTCGGACGCGTTGAAACAGATCAAAGGGCTCGTCGGTACCTGGACTGGCAAAGCGGATCACGGGCATGGGCCCCAGAAAGTGACGCTTGTCTATCGTGTGACCGCAGGGGGGAGTGCGGTGATCGAGACCTTCAATCCTGGCTCGCCGATGGAAATGGTGACGGTCTATCACGATCGCGGGGGCAAGCTTGAATTGACGCACTACTGCATGCTCGGCAATCAACCGCACATGCAACTGGCCGGTGCTTCCGATGACGCGGTGGCATTCAAGCTCGCCGAGAATTCAGGTGTCGAAAAAGGGAGCACCTACATGTCGGGGCTGAAGATCGAGTTTGTCAGTGAAAATAAAATCAAACAGACCTGGAGCATCACCACCAACGGAAAAACCCACCAAGGCCCCGCGGTTGAAATGACGCGAGAAAAGTAGGGTGTGTGCTCGCACGCACCTCGAACAATTTGCACCACCTTCTGGCGAAGGTAGCTACGGAAAGTCGCCGCCTAAAGGCGGTACGACGAACGAAAGAAAGTAGGGTGTGTGCTTGCACGCACCTCGAACAATTCGCACCACCTTCTGGCGAAGGTAGCTACGGAAAGTCGCCGCCTAAAGGCGGTACGACGAACGAAGGCTTCTTAAATATCGGTATCAAAATCAACGTCAGCCTCGGGGGCTGGTTTGATCTGCTGACGCAGCTGCTCCACCGCGACGTTGATTTCACTACCCGACTCCTTCATCGCTTTCCACCACGTGTCGAGTCGTTCGGCCAAAGGCGAACTTCCGAGGCGCCAATGTTGCACGGCCGGACCTACGGGCAGTTCATCACGCATGAGCAGTTGCAGCTGCGAGGCAGCCTCGAGAACCAGCATTGCCGCAGCGAGCGACCAAGCTTCCCTTAAGTCTTCGTCGGAATCCTCATCCGAGCAAAACTGTTTGGTCAAATGTGCTTTGGCGATCAACCAGGCGACGCGCAAGTATTCCGGCAACATCGGGTCAATGTCGGTAAGGACCGCCTCGATCCAAAACCGCTTTTCTGATTCAGTGCCGCCATCGCCGCCGCGCATCGGTTGAACGAGCAACCCTTCGACACGACTGGGAAACGCTTTGCAACCGGTTTGAATCTGAACAGCGCGGAGGAGTCCGGGGCCGGCGGTATCCCAGCGGTCCTGGAGTGGTTTGAGTCGCAACTGCAGCTGTTCGGTCAGCTTTGGAAATCGACTCTGGAATCTCATTCGACATTCGCTAAGCAGACTCGAGATCGCTTTGCCGGTCTGCTCGACTTGCAGTTCGCTGCAGCCAGCGGTGATCAGCGCCGCGTTGCATGCGCGTTGATGGTTTTCGTCGGCCGAGATTTCGGTGCGATACCGCTGCCAAAACGTGGACACATCGACCGAGGACGAAATCAAGCGCGTATTGATCGCCGTTACCGGTTCAATCAACATCTGTTCGGTCTTGGCATCGACACAGGGAGTGCCCGAGGCGACCACATAGGCCGCCTGCACCACACTCAGTTCGGGTCGAGCCAGCCAGCGAACATTGACAGGCCTTGCCACCAGCTCACTCCTGTGAAAGGTGTGCGCTGATCCACTGTTCCAACTCGTCAAAGTCGACCGGTGGCAAATCTGACAAATCGGGCCGCAACTTTTCGGCCCCGTGCAAGTAGACGTGCTCGATCTCGGACTGTGGCTTGTCGGTGTTCCAGTGGACCAAGATGCGAATGCACTTTTCGAGCGAACCTTGGACGGCGATTTCGTAGCTGCAGATGAGCGGCACGTCGAGCCACCGCAATTGGCGTGCGGCGAGAGCTGGGAATTCGGCGCTCAAGTCCTGTGTGACCGTAAACATCACACTGCACACATCTTCTGATTCGATGTTGTTGCGACGGATCATCAACCCCAGAAGGTGGCGCGTCGCACAAAGGATTTGTTCGCGATCATCCGCCTCAACGGTTGTTGCCCCGCGGACACCACGGCAAACAGTCATTCCCAGTCACTTTCGGTCGTTCGAGTCAATTTCGTCGGGCTTCCAGTGCCTAGGCTAGGCACTGAAAGAGCCTACTATAAAACATGTAGCCCAAATACGATATTCCCGGTCCAATCAGGCCGAACGCCCGGCCTGATCGATCCCCCGCTCACTGTCTCGGTCTCGCCGACAGTGGACGCACTCTCGAGCCAACAAAGGAAGGATTCGCCCCATGAGCCAACAACGCAGCCGACACCAAGAAAAAATCATCAAGAACTATTACCAAAACCGCGATGCCATTGGACTGCAAAAGGCCCAAGAAGCGGTGACTGACCTGTATTTGGCTGAAGGAAAAAAAAGAGCCACCGTCTGGAAAAGGCTCGCCAGTCATCTCGAAAAAATGGGCCTACCAGAAGACCAGATCAAACACTTGGTCGAATCGGACGACCCGGCCAAGGTTGCCGAAGTGCTGAAAAAGTTCGTTTGACGCTGAAACGGCGTCGGGCGTTTTGAGTCAATGCACGGGCCGACGCTGCAATGGGCAGGAGCTTGCATCGTGGTGGGCAGGAGCCTGTGTTGCGACGGGCAGGAGCCTGTGTTGCGACGGGCAGGAGCCTGTGTTGCGATGGGCAGGGGCGTGCCTTGCGACGGTGACTTTGCACGGGTGTCCAGCCCCCCTATCATTTTAGGGACCGCAGCAAGATTCCGTTTGTGGACGAGACATCATGACGACACCAATGACTGTACCAGTCTTTGCATTCCTAGTACCGCCCGCCATCCAGCTGACCCCCTGGCAAATCGCGGGGATCATTGGCGGCTTTTTTGCTGCCTTTGTCGGCGCCATCCTGCTCTTCTTCTTTGCCAAGTATTTCAAGCTTTGGTTTCAAGCGTACATGTCGACGGCCGACGTGAAGCTTTCCAACTTGATCCGCATGCACTTCACCAAAGTGAACCCGCAAGTGGTCGTTCAGGCAAAGGTCATGTCGGCGCAGGCCGGTTTGAACATTGATCGCAACACCGGGATCAGTACGAAGCGATTGGAAGCCCATTATTTGGCCGGCGGCAACGTGATGAATGTGATTCACGCCATCATCGCGGCACACCGTGCCGAGATCCCTCTCGACTTTGACCAAGCCGCTGCGATTGACTTGGCTGGCCGCGATGTGCTTGATGCGGTGCAAACGAGCGTCTACCCGAAAGTGATTGATTGCCCCGATCCATCGCGAAGTGGAAAAACGACGCTCAGCGCGATCACCAAGAATGGCATTGAACTTCGTGTCCGCGCCCGCGTTACGGTTCGAACCAGCATCGAACAATTGATCGGTGGTGCGACCGAAGACACCGTCATCGCACGTGTCGGCGAAGCAATCATTAGCTCGATCGGTTCGGCCGACAGTCATTTTGATGTGTTGGAAAATCCCGACATGATCACCCGAGTCGTTCTGTCGCGTGGACTTGATGCCCAGACCGCGTTTGAAATTGTCTCGATCGACATCGGTGACATCGATGTTGGCGAAAACATCGGCGCTCGTTTGCAAAGCGACCAAGCTGAAGCTGACACACGTGTTGCCCGTGCTCAAGCGGAACGTCGACGTGCCGAGGCGATCGCCGAAGAGCAACAGATGAAAGCCCGCGTCGCCGAAAATCGCGCCCAGTTGGTGCTGGCCGAAGCCGAGGTGCCCATGGCGATGGCCGAAGCGTTCCAAGCGGGACGCATCGGAACCGACGGAAGCCAAAACTAAGATCATTCGTTTGCGGCGTTGGACCGCTTGATTCATCGTGCGTCGTAGGTCTTATCGAGTTTCATTTCCCGGCGGAAGCGGTTTCGAGCTTGCCGGAATCGTTGACGAATCGTCGAGCGATGACGCGCCGGTCGCTGTCTTTAGCCATTGCTTTACTTGCAACAAAGACCTGAAAGCGATCGTGCGCATTTCGCGTGCTTTGGCCGACCATGGCATCACCGTCCTTCGCTACGACATGACCGGCCTCGGTGGCAGCCAAGGTGATTTTTCACGCACAAACTTCACCACCAACTTGGCTGACCTCGGCGAAGCGATCGCGTTTGCCGAGACCAACCTGGGTCCCGTGTCATCATTGATTGGTCACAGCTTCGGCGGCGTCGCGTCGTTGGCAACCGCGGCGAAGAGATCCGAATTGGGATCGGTCGTCACCTTGGCCGCCCCCAGTGACACGCAACACTTGGCAACCCTGCTTGAGCGAATGGATCCGCGGATTGCCAGTGAGGGAATCGGCCAAGTCACGATCGGCGGACGCGAGTACTCGATACGCAAAGCGATGCTTGACGACTTTCGAGTTCACGATGTACCGAAACAGCTCGCGACCGTCCAAACCCCAACACTTCTGCTGCATTCTCCCGTTGATGAAACGGTTGGGTTCGATCATGCGCTCAGGATCATGGGCCTGATCAAGGGATCCTCCGCGGCCGAGACTGCCGTCAGTTTGGTGTCAATCGCCGAGGCGGATCACCTGCTTTCCAACAATGCCGACGATCTCGAATTTGTCGCGAAAGTGGCTGCGGCGTTCATCCATCGGCATCGACATTCGGCATAACCGCTACGGTCGTCAATGCCTACTAGCGATGGGGCATTCCAACACCCATCGGGTCGAACATGCGGGCCCAAGCGGTCATGGAGCGCACTATCGTTCCCAATGACGGCCCTTGCTGCAATTGATCAGACAGCATGCGCAGGGGTCACAACGGGAACTGTGCTGTCTGGAGCCCCATTCTCGCGCGGAACAAATCAGTGCTTTCGAGAAAGCGTCCCTCTCGGTGTGTTGGCAAAACGCAATCGCGTCATCCTGCTGGCGTTGCGGTTGTCGAGCTCGCGATTTGCCTGCCAGTCTTGGTGGTGATCTTGCTGGCAACCATCGAGGCCTGCGTAATGCTGCAGCTGAAGCAGAACCTGGCGGTGACAGCCTACGAAGGCGCTCGCATTGGGATCTTGCCTGGAACGGACGAGTCCGCAGTTCAAACTCAGTGCCAACTGATTTTGGATGATCGTGGAATCGAGGCCTACAACATCACGATTAGTCCCGATCCAACCACGACCGAAGTGGGTGACTTATTGACGGTGACCGTCGCGGCCGATTGCGAACAGAACTCGGTGCTCGGCGCGATCTTTTACGAGGGCCAAACGCTTTCCGAAACGGTCATCATGCGAACTGAGTGACCAACCGGCACCCGTTTGCTGGGACCAAACGCCGTTCCTATATGGATGGATGAAAGAGATATGACAAGACGAGCGAAGAAACGACGCGCTGCAACAATGATCACCATGGTGATCCTGTTGCCCGTTCTCTTTGCGTTGGCAGCACTCGCTGTCAACTTGGCGTACATCCAATTCGTGAACACGAAATTGCAAATCGTCACCGACGCGGCAACGCGCGCAGCGGGTGTTGAGTACGTTGCAACCGGCGATGAAGATTTGGCACTCGCTGCGGCACAACAGCTGGCTCAATTGAACCCGGTTGAAGCGAAGATCATGGCAATCGAGGCGAACGACCTCGAGTTTGGGTTGAGTGAACGCGCGTCCTCCGATGCTCCCTACACGTTTGTTGCGGGGACGAACGGAAACTCAGTCCGCTTGACCACAAACGCCTTTGCTGATGGCGCAGGCGATGCCGTTCAGCCCTTTTTTCCAATCATGGGCACGAACTTTGACATTCGGCCGCGCTCGCAGGCCTCGCATGCACAAACGACCCTCGACGTGGTCGTAGTCGTTGACACGAGCGGCTCGATGTCATTTGCCTCGGATGAATCAGTCAGCGGTACACCGGCGGCTGCTCCGCCCGGTTGGTCCTACGGGGATCCGGTTCCACCGAATAGTCGCTGGCTCGACCTTGTCGTTTCGGTCGACAACTTCTGCGCGGAACTCGATGCGACCGGAAAGGTCGAGAAGATTGGTTTGGTTGGGTATTCGTCAACCGCAACACGCTTGGCAGACCTGACCACAACCTACCAAGAAATCTCCGATGAACTCGACTTGATCTCGCAATCATTCAAGGGTGGCGGCACGAACATCGGTGACGGAATCACTGAAGGCATCGAGACCGTCAACGCATCTGGCTACTCTCGTCCCTGGGCAAACAAGGCGATGGTGTTGATGAGTGACGGGAACAATACCAAAGGGCCCAATCCGCTTGATATCGCCAACGATGCGGTCGCTGCCGAGATCCCGATCTACACCGTCAGTTTCAGCGATGGGGCTGACCAGACGCTCATGCAGAACATCGCCGACGCGACAGGCGGTACACACTATCACGCCGTCGACGCATCTCAATTGAACCAAGCGTTTCGCGACATCGCACGTCGCTTGCCATCGATTCTCACCCAGTAGTTGCTAATCATGAACAAGGTAATCAAACGCCACCAGCGGTCATGTAAGCGACAGGGGGCGGCAGCGGTCGAGTTTGCGATCTCCATTTCGATCTTGATCACCATCGTGTTCGCTTCCATCGAGTTTGTTCGATTGAACATGATGGAGCACGCGATTGACCACGCCTCGTACCTCGCCGCTCGCAAGGGAATCATCGTGGGCGCCGACACCACCGCCATCGAGCAACACGCTCAAGATCACTTGACTCAATTCTCGATCACTGGTGCAACGGTCTCGATCACGCCTGACCCGATCACAGACGAAACAGAGATCGTTCAGGTCGACATCAGCGTGCCGATGTCGGGCAACTCGTGGATCTCGCCACTCTATTTCAATGGCACCATGACGGGGCGAACACGCATGTTGGCCGAACGCGCCGCCGCAGAAATGGCGGGAGCGATGGCAGCTTCATCGCCTGGCGGACCTCCGCCTCCACCGTCGCCTCCATACGACGATTGATTGCGTGTTTCAAACGCTACTGATTGACCTGGCCTTTGATCGTTCGCTGAGCCACTTCCCACGCTTCGTTAAGATGGTCCGCATACTCGTCGGGTGACAACAGTTTCGGGGTCACGGCCCCCGCATCGATCTCGATCAACCAGCCTTGTTCATAAGCATCGGCGTTGATCAACGAAGGGTCGTCGATGGTCGCGTCGTTGATCGATGCAAACGTCCCAGCGATCGGTGCAAACAAGTCGCTCTCGGCTTTCTTGCTCTCGATCGAACCGATTTGGGCGCGCAACTCGATGGCTTGGGGCGGATCAACGATCCAATCCAGGAAGTAAACATCCTGAAGCAGACGCACCGCATAAGCCGTCAATCCGAACCGCCAACGCCCGCCGCCAATCTCTTTGCCCCACATGTGGTTGGTGACGTAGGATCGGTCGCGCGGAAAGTGCGCCTCGAATTCGCCCATTGCAAACGTGAACGAATCCTCGCCGCCCTCGGAACCAGGACTCGATGTTTGATTGTCGCTCACGTGTATCGAATCTGCCTGTGTTCCGGTTCAAAGAAAACGGGCAACAACCCGTCCACTCGAAGCAATCCAGCATCGGTCAAGCGAATGTTGTCGCCTTCGATCGTCGCGTACCCGTCTTGAACGTGACCGTCCCACTCTTTTTTCCAACGCTCGACAACATCAACATCGAACTTGTCGCGAAAGTAGCCAGCATCCAGTTTGCCAAGCTTGAGCAGCAGGATGAGTTCACGAATCAAGCGTTGATCATCCGTCGGCACAAAACCGCGACCAAGCGGCAACGCCCCTGATTCGATCGTGCCGAGATACTTTTCGAGGTCAGGGAGGTTTTGGTAGTGCACGCCGCTGGCATGCCCAAAACTTGCGATCCCCGTCGCTAACAGATCGGCACCGCTGAAGAGATTATCACGGTACGAGAAATTCACTTTGCTTGGGTCTTTGACAACCGTGTAGGCGCTGCTGACGCTGTAGCCCGCTTGCTTGAATTCATCGAATGCGTACTGAACCCAAGCGCGTTTGGTATCCCAATCGGCAACTGGACTTTCGGCGCCGGTGCCAATCAAGTCCTTGCTGATGACCGTATTGAAGGGCAGTTCCATTTGGTAGATCGTGACACTTTCCGGCGAGAGCTCGAGTGTCCTGCGAACATTCTCGCGCCAGTTGTCCCACGTTTCGCCCACCATGCCTGAAATCAAGTCAATGTTGACATTGGGAAAGTCGGCCGCGGCGATCCATTCCCAAGCGTTGAAGACTTGCTTTGAAAGATGAGCACGTCCGTTCTCTTCGAGAATGGCGTCCGAAAAATTCTCGACACCAAGACTCAGTCGCGTCACACCAAGTTCTTCGCGGAGCGTTTTGACCTTCGTTTCGCTCAGAGTTCCTGGCTCGCATTCAAACGTGACCTCTTCGGCGCCATCCCATGTAATGTGCTCGCGAAGTCGACCGGCAAGTTTGGTGAGTTGTTTCGGCGACAGAAAGCTTGGCGTGCCACCACCGAAATAGACGAATCGGAAGGGGCGATCGCCCATCACCGCCAACTCGCTGACCATCGAGATTTCGGCACAGAGGGCGTCGACGTAGCGTTGAACTTCCGCCGCGTTGACGTCGGTAAAGACCTTGAAGTAACAGAACTTGCAACGTTTGCGACAAAACGGGATGTGCAAGTAAAGCCCAAGTGGCGTGTCCTGTCGCGGCGGATTGTTCAGCGCCTCGCGGACCGCGGCGAGTTCATCCTTTTTCCACGTGCTGTAGGGTGGATAGTTTGAGATGAAGTAGTTGCCGACTTCGGTCTTTTTATCGCTCGCGGCAGACATGCAATCTCGTGGGGGCTGGTGATTCGTGAAAGGGGCGACGACCCATTGTAGTACCTACGCCCAAAACGCGAAGCGCGGCGTTTGCTCCCCACACGTTCGACAAGCGAATGTTTCGGTCGCTAGTTCGCGGGTGCTGCAAAACACCGCAACACACCGTCGTCGTCGGCAATGAAGAGTTTTCCGTTGGAAATCGCCGGGGCGCCGATGAACGCCCCGCGAACTTCATATTGCCACTTTTCCGTTCCGTCCTTGAGAGCAAGGCGAATCAGCCGTCCGTCCGTCGCGGCGATCCAGACATCATCACCGGCGACCAGGGGCGAAGCATCAGCGCGCCGTCGCAGCGTGTGACGCCATTTACGTTTTCCGGTCTCGATCGAAATCGCGTCAACCTGTTTGAATTGACTGCTCACAATCACCAAGTCTTCGGAGATCGCGGCGCTTCCTCGGTATTCCTGGTTGCGTTCGTCGTCTTCGTATCGCCAAAGCTCTGCTGGCTTGGACCAATCGAAGGCAAAGATCGCTCCATCCATGATTGGCAGAAAGGCTTTGTTGTCGCGCACGGCCGGAGTACTGCCGGTCGGTCCCCCCAGTGGAAGCGGTTCTGTCGCCGCTTTGCCGGTCTTTAGATCAACGATATGCAATCGCCCGTCACAGCCACCAAGGAAAGTACGATCGCCGGCAAGGGCTGGGCTGCAGCGGATCTGGTCGTCGGTGGCGTAGGTCCAAACGGGTGAACCGTCTTTTTGTCGAAAGCAATAAAGCTTGCCGTCCTGGCTGGTGACCAACACGTTGTCTTTGTAAAAGGCCGCCGCGCCGTTGATTTCACCATCGGTCATTGCCTTCCAAGTTTCATTGCCGGTTGCGACATCGAGACCGTAAAGATTCCCTTCGATATCACCGATCACCAAGAGTTTTCCGTTGACCGCAGGCGATGCAATGAAGCCGGTGTCGTAGTTCTTTTTCCAGATCTCCGAGCCATCCGATTCATTGACGGCATACAAACGTCCCATCACATCGCTCAAGAAGACGCGTCCCTGAGCAACAACGGGCGTCGTTTCGATCGCCTCTTCCGCTTTGTACTCCCAGGCAACTTCGAGTGTTTCGGGCAACGTCTGGTCGGTGTACCCGGTTGACTGGGCATTCCCTCTGGGGAGTGGCCAATCGGCGAGGGCGATCGGCCCGACAGCGAACAGGCCCAAAACGGACGCCAAAGCGAACGGGGTGACGTGGAAAGGTGTCATCAATGCAGCCAAACGGGCGAATCGTCGATTCTTGGTAGCCCAATTCTGGGCAGCCCGACTTTCGGAAACCGGTTCAGCTTTATTGACTAGGTGAAATGGAAGACTCATGACGAATAAGGCGGTTTTGCGGCTTGAAACTGGCCCAAATGCCGAGGTTTGCAATGTGTCCTCGCAGGAATGTGTAAACACCCCCGCTCGATGCCCGGACCGCATCTATTATAGGCTTTGCATTTTTGGCAGCATCCCGAGGTGTTCACCACGGTACCGCCCAACCTTGATCCACTTGCCGAGTCTCGATCGACTGGGCTGAGCTTTGATCGTCTTGGGGGCCGAATCGGACCGCTGGCCCTATTGAATTCACGACCGACCCATCTTCATCGACTGTTTCTTACTTCATGATTTGCGTTAGCCTTGGCCGCGCCCGCCACAAGCGGATGATCGCCGAACACAAATTCCTTGCTGAACAGGGTGTCAAGCTCGTCGAGCTGCGTCTGGACTACATCGGTCGTGCGGTCAATCTTGGACGCCTATTAGACGAACGCCCGACCCCTGCCGTGATCACCGTCCGTCGCCGCAACGATGGCGGGCGATGGATGAAGACCGAGCAGGAACGGATGATGCTTCTGCGCAGCGCGATCGCAACAGGTGTCGAATACGTCGACATTGAAGCCGACGTCGCTGCACAGATTCCTCGTTACGGAACCACAAAACGAATCATCAGCTTCCACGACTTCTCAGGAACGCCTGACAATCTGGAAGAGCTGCACGAAGCGATGGCTGAAGAGGATGCCGATATCGTCAAGATTGCGACGATGGCAAACACCTTCAAAGACAACATTCGCATGATCAAGCTTTGCCAAAATGCGAGGGTGCCAACAATCGGTATCTGCATGGGCGAGATGGGAATGTTGACGCGCATCTTGGCCAATCGCGTCGGTTCGCCATTCACTTACGCAACCTACGGAAGCGGCAAGAAGATCGCACCTGGCCAACTTGACTGGAAAGAGATGGCCAATCTCTACAACTACGAAAAGATCGACGCATCGACCGAGTTGTTTGGTGTGATCGCCGACCCCGTCGCTCACAGCTACAGCCCGCTGATCCACAACACGGCATTCCAAAAAGAAGGTCTCAACGCCTGCTACCTTCCGTTCCGTGTCCCGAAAGATGACCTGCATCACTTCATGGATTCTTGTGGTGAGTTAGGTGTGCACGGGATTAGCATCACAATCCCGCACAAAGAGGCGGCCGTAGACTATTGCACTCAGGCCGAATCGAGCGCGACCGGGATCGGTGCGATCAATACAATGGTGGTCCATGGCGACGATGTATTGGGATACAACACCGACTATCGCGCTGCGATGGATTGCATCGAAGAGTCGTTCAAGATCGACAAGAACGTTGAACGACCGATGCAAGGCAAGAAAGCGCTCGTGCTTGGTGCTGGCGGTGTTTCGCGAGCCATCGCTTGGGGACTGCGACAACGCCACTGCGAAGTGACCATCACTTCGCGGAATATGGAACGATCGCAATTGCTCGCCTCCCAAATCGGTTGCCGGGCGGTCGAATGGGAACTCCGACACGAGTTCCGGCCTCACCTGTTGGTCAACGGCACCCCGGTGGGCATGCATCCCGATGTCGACAGTAGCCCCTACAACTCGACGGCGCTGAACGAATACATGGTTGTATTCGACACGGTCTACAATCCCGAAAACACGCTCTTGATCAAACAAGCCAAACAAGCCAAGGCACGCATCATTACGGGTGTCGACATGTTCGTTCGACAAGCCGCCTACCAATTCAAACTCTTCACCGGACGCGAGGCGCCCACCGGATTGATGCGTGACACGGTCAAGCAAGCTACCAACCCCGTCCAATTGAATTGAGCGATTCACGTTCCGCCGACAGTTCGCTGACGCAGTTACCTGATGGAACGGTGATTCGCCAAGCTGCGCCCGCAGACGCTGCTGCCATCCATGCATTGATGCGCCCCTACGTGATGCAGCGACTGTTGCTCTCACGTACCGAAGCCGAAGTGATCGAATTGACCCGGCACGGTTTTGTAGCGGAACAACCGGTGGCGGACGAAACCGGCAAGAATGCTGGGCCCTTGAAAATCGTCGGTTTCGCGGCGATCGAAGTCTACAGTGCCAAACTTGCCGAACTGCAATGCCTCGCGGTCGCCAAGCATTGTCAAAGCAGCGGGATCGGCCGAGCACTCGTTTCCGAATGCGTCGAACGGGCTCGAAGCCTTGGCGTCATGGAAGTGATGGCGATCAGCTCGTCGGAGAACTTTTTACAGGGCTGCGGTTTCGATTTCTCGTTACCCGACCAAAAGAAAGCCCTCTTCTGTCAGTTGCGTCCTCGACCGACCCAGTGACGAACTGACAACTCAGTGACACGGCTCATCCGATCAAACCACTTCGGGTGAATCACGGTCGGCTCGTTCTTCACCGAACTCTTCGTCGTCGCCCTCATCATCCTCTTCTTCATCCTCGTCATCTTCTGCGCCACTGAATGGCGTTGGAGCAGGATTGAGATTCGCGTCTGCGGGATCCTTGAGCCATATCGGCACAATGAACAGGAGGGCAAACCAAACCAGGATCGTCCAGGGTGACTTGCCGACTCCGGGCCAAAACGGCACCTGTTCAAGGAATCGCCACAGGCACAACGCAAGTGCGGTTGCGATCGGCATCGCCACAGCGAGTCGGCCGAGCGAGTCACATGAATCGGGAACGCATCGTTTTGAGATCGCTGCAAACAGCGCGGCCACCACGGTGATGGCTGCCGTCGCATGCCAGCCCAGCAAGATGGCAGGCACGCAAAGGATGGCGATCAGATCGAGCAACCGCCGTGTGCGCCACCCCAGTGGATCGAGTTTTGGGTCGGCACCAGGACAGAGACTGCGTCCCAGGAAACGCCCGATGACAACGGCAATCGCAACCGACGTGATCACGCGCATCAATGCGTCGATATAAAGTCCACTCGGATCCCAGTCTTGGGGATCAACCGGATAGACAGTCTGCCACGGCACGACCATCAACATTGGCAGGGCAAGCATTGGAATGACGAGCACCGCCATTGCGGTTGCGACCAGTTTTGCTGGAAGCGGCTTGCCATCCATGCGAATCAAACCAAAGGCCCAAGCGAAACTGAGGACCACGATGTGGTAAGTCACGGTGAACAGTAATTGCTGATCAATGTGTGGCGTCCAAAGTGGCCCGCCATGCCAAAAGACCAACTGATTCGGCAACGCGAGGCGATAGAGTTCAAAGACACCCACCACGGTCAGCGTGATGCCAACGACCGCTTCGACGATGGGATATCGCGGCGAAATCGGCAATCGGCAGGTGCGGCACCGTCCCCCGAGAGCAAGCCAGCCGAAAACGGGGAAGTTGTCTCGTGCTTTGAGCTGGGTCTGACAACGCGGGCAATAGGAACGTCCATTGACGCTTTCGCCCCGAGGCATGCGCCAAGCAACCACATTCAAGAAACTGCCAATCGCGCTACTAACAAAAAACAACCAGACCACGTTGACCACGTCCATCAACCGCGGAATGAAGAGCTGCTGCGGCTTGAGGTACGAAATCCCGGCTGATTGCAGGAATGAGAGCCCAAAGACATAGGCAACCATCGTCATGGCGATCGTAAAGATCACCAAAAACAGACGGATTCGATTTCGGCGTCGCCAACGGGGCAATTCAGCAGTCTCGAAGCGAACAGTCGGGCTTGGTCAAACGTCAGGCGTTGCAATGCGATCGAGGATAGTCGCATTGTCGCGATTGTCAGGCGTGGCTGCGGCCAGACAGTGCGAACGTGGCCCCAATACAGGACGCTGGCGGCGCATCGGTCGCTTTGACACGTTAGAATCAAAAGCGGTGCGAATGGGAAGAGCCGTTGAAAAAACGCCCTTCGCACCACTGGACTTCCCCGAGGTCCGACGGGCCGTCGAGATCCGATGGGCCGTCGAGGTCCGATGGGCGTCGTGAGGCGTGCCCACCACCCGTAAGGTCTCATGGGCCCCCGCGACCCGCGCCTGTGTGATCGCACCTCCGTGATCGCGTTTTGGTGCTGGCGTTTGGTGCCCGCGCATTCGTGATCGCCGCCCGTTATGATCTATGCCCAAATTGCCTGCGGTCAAAACGCCAACCAACGCGATGGCCGGATTTTCAGCGTTTTCCATTTGACTTGCTGGATCGGACAAAACACTAGCCCCAACTTATGTCTCTAAACCACATCCTTGTTGTCGATGACAGTCCCACCCAGCTGCGTCAGTTGCAGTTGGTGCTGGAAAAGGATGGCTACGAGGTCAAGACGGCCGACGATGGCCAAGTCGCCTACGAACAAATCCTGGCTGATCCGCCGAGTGCCGTCGTCACCGACCTACAGATGCCAGGCATGAATGGGCTCGACTTGGTTGCTGCCGTCAACCAAAACGCTCCCACGATCCCCGTCATCTTGACGACGAGCCAGGGAAGCGAAGAGATCGCCGCCGAGGCATTGCAAAAGGGCGCAGCCAGCTACGTCCCCAAACGCGACATGATGTCAACGCTTGCCCCCACCGTACGGCAAGTCCTGTCGGTGGTCGAAGCGGCTCAATCGGCAAAGGCGGTCGCCAAGTTCGCGGTGGCCAACATGGTCGAACTGAACCTGAGCAACGACGAGACAATGGTCCCCAAGGTGATCACCCGGCTCGAACAACCCTTGGTCGAGTTGGAGCTGTTCGACGAAGGTGAACGGATGCAAATCGCCATGGCACTCGATGAATCTTTGGTCAATGCGATGGTGCATGGCAACCTGGAAGTTTCGTCGGATCTGCGCCAAACCGACGATGGCAAACCCTACGTCGATCTAATCGCAAAACGCAAAACGGAAAAGCCGTATTGTGATCGCCGCGTCTTTGTGCGGCTGCACGCCACCACCAACGAAGCAACCTTTGTCGTTCGCGATGAAGGCCCAGGCTTCGATCCCTCGTCACTTGTCGACCCGACCGACCCCGAGAATCTCGAAAAGGCGGGTGGACGAGGATTGTTACTGATCAACGCGTTCATGGACGAGGTCAAGCACAATAAAGTGGGCAACGAGATCACGATGGTCAAACGCAAAATGGTTGACGCCGAGTGATAATCCCGCGTCGAAAGCTTGACTAAACGCATGGAATGGTTCGCAGCGACGCAATGGGAATCCCACTCTCTCGATTAACCGCTGCCAACGACGTCGCCATTCGTGACTCTGGCGACTACGTCCTCTACTGGATGATTGCCCAGCGGCGAACGCGATTCAATTTCGCACTCCAGCACGCGGTCGACCGCGCGAAATCACTCGGCAAGCCGCTGCTTGTGTTCGAGCCGCTTCGAACGCGTTATCGCTGGGCGAGCGACCGGATGCACCGATTTGTGATCGAAGGGATGCGAGACAACGCCGCGGCGTTTGCAAAGACCTCGGTCAGCTACTTCCCCTACGTCGAACCGGAACCGGGGCGGGGGACACCGCTTCTTTCGCAGCTTGCAAAACGCGCCTGCACAGTGGTGACCGATGAATACCCCTGTTTCTTTTTGCCAGACATGATCGAGGCGGTGCGGCATCGACTGCCCGCCCACCTCGAATTGGTCGACGGTAACGGACTGGTTCCTTTGCGTCTGCCCGATCGAACCTTCACGGTCGCCCACAGCTATCGGCGCTGGATGCAAAAGAACATCCTTGATGTCCTCCTGGAAACACCCAAAGCCGATCCTGCCGCGCGCGTCAAATTGCCAAAACTCGACAAGCTTCCAGCATCGATCACCCGTCGCTGGAAGCCTGCTGATTTCGCAACCCTTCTCGGCGATGATGGCTTGGCCGCGATACCGATCGATCACGGCGTCGGGCCGGCGCCGATCGAAGGGGGACAAGTCGAGGCCCAACGTCGGTGGCGTTCCTTTTTGGGATCGGCCTTGGCTGGCTACGACGACGATCGCAATCATCCCGCGTTGGCGGGGACGTCGGGATTGAGTCCGTACTATCACTTCGGGCACATTTCGGCACACCAGGTTGTGTGTGACCTGCTGGACCAACAAGAGTGGACGCCCGACCAAGCGTCCAAGCCAAACGGAAAGAACCACGGATTCTGGAATGCATCCCCCGCGGCGGAAGCATTCTTGGACCAAGTGCTCACCTGGCGCGAAATGGGTTTCAACCAGACCCACCGGCGCCCCGGCCAGTACGACCAATTCGATTCGCTGCCCGATTGGGCTCTGGCAACGCTCGCCGAACATGCCAGCGACCCGCGACCGTATCTGTACGACCTCGATCAATTCGAGCGGGCCGAGACCCACGACGAACTCTGGAATGCGGCCCAACGGCAGCTTGGGTCGACTGGGGTGATGCACAACTACTTGCGGATGCTGTGGGGCAAAAAGATCCTGCATTGGTCAGCGACGCCCCAAGAAGCGTTGGCGACCATGATCCACCTGAACAACAAATACGCCCTCGACGGTCGTGACCCGAATTCGTACAGCGGAATCTTTTGGGTCCTGGGGCGATATGACCGGGCCTGGGGGCCGAAGCGGCCCGTTTTCGGGAGCGTCCGGTACATGACCAGTGACAGCACCCGAAAAAAGCTGAAACTGGGGGACTATCTGCAACGTTTCGGGCCACTCAACCTGGGGTGAGTGCCCGCCTTCCCGTAGGGTGTGTGCTCGCACGCACCAGATCCCGAGAAACCCCAGATCCGAAGAAAACCAAGTGTTGTCGTTCCAGGTGCGTGCAGCTTCGACTCTTTGCCGGGAAAATGCCCGAAAGGCCTTGCTGAGATGGAACGCGGCCTATAAATTCCTCGATTCCCCGCAACTGGCGTGGGGATTCTCCGTTTGAACGTCAATTCCTTTACTTTGTGGACTAGTTGATCTCGTGGTTGCACAACCGACCTTCATGGCAAAGCCCGGCCAAGTCGAACAACAGTGGCTGATTGTCGATGCAAGCGACGAGGTTCTCGGACGTCTGGCGCGAGACATCGCGGTTCATTTGATGGGCAAGCACCGCCCGCAATACACTCCGCACGTCGATTGCGGGGATTTTGTGATCGTGGTGAATGCCGAAAAGGTCAAAATGACCGGCAAGAAGATGGATGATCGCCACTACACGTGGTACACCGGCTACCCCGGACTTCGTCTGGAAAGCTACGGTGATCGCCAAGAACGCAAGCCAGAAGACCTGATCTACCACGCGGTTCGCCGAATGCTTCCAAAGAACAAGCTGGCGTACCAAATGATCAAGAAACTCAAGATCTACTGCGGTCCAGATCATCCGCATGCGGCTCAACAACCGCAGCCGATGGAACGCAAGAGCAAGAAAACACACTGAGACCCGCTGAGCCCAGCAGTCTTATTCGCAAATCACGCACGATTCACTCATAACAGCATTTGATTCCTAATGGTCGCGGTCAAAAAGGACAAAATCAACGGAGACGCCCTCGGTACAGGGCGTCGTAAAAGCAGCGTTGCTCGCGTTCGCGTGCGAGCTGGCAGTGGCAAGGTCACCGTCAACAAGCGTCCGTTGGAAGAGTATTTCGTCAACGACCAAGATCAAAAGTGGATCACGAGCACACTCGAGGCCGTTGAATTTGGCGACAAGGTGGATGTCATGGTCCGCGTCAGCGGCGGTGGCATGACTGGCCAAAGTGGTGCGGTTCGCATGGGCCTTGCTCGTGCCTTGGTCAGCTACGACGAATCACTTCATGAAGCCCTTCGCGATGGCGGTTACTTGACCCGCGACTCGCGTATGAAAGAGCGTAAGAAACCTGGTCTTCGCGGTGCACGTCGCGGCGTTCAGTTCAGCAAACGTTAATTCGCTCTTTTCTTCATTTCTGGTGACGCCAAGCCCAGTTCCTGCTATAAAACGCAGCAGGAGCTGGCGGGTTTGGGTAGCCAGCTTCGCCCCGCCCGCATGATCTTTCATGCTGAAATCGCGACACCGATGCCCTCACGAGGCCACTGTCGCCATCTTTCATTTTGGGCGATTAGGGTACACTTTGCCCTCAACCGTTGCCACGGCCGCGACTCCTGTCGCCCTGATCGCTCCCTGGAATCTGTTGGCGTTCAGCGTTTCGTGCATCGGTGCAGCCGACGCCCCAGACACCGACGCCGCTGACAACGGCTAGGCATCCAATTCAACTTCACCGGAGATTTTGTCACTTGGGAAAAAAAGAAGAGGCCTTCGAGGTCGAAGGCACCGTAACACAGGCGCTCGCCAACACTCGATTCCGGGTCCAGCTCGAGACCGGTTCTGAAGTCATGGCGCACGTCGCAGGACGCATGCGAAAGCACTTTATCCGGATTGTTCCGGGTGACAAAGTGCGTGTCGAACTATCACCCTACGACCTCACCAAGGGCCGCATCGTCTATCGCGAACGGTAGACGACCGACGAATTGCCCGATCTTCTCGCGAGCGGCCGCTCTTTCTGGCTCGTGTTTTTGAAGCTGCGCCACTCGAAGCGAAGCTTCCCCAATTTGCGTGAACGCGGCTTCATCCTCATCACGCATCGTCACAGCAGCGGCGTCGCGTCAAAGCCCACCGGATTGCCGCTAACCAGCTCTGGCCCTGAGGAAGCTGGCCCTGATGAATGGGCCCAGCCTTGGTGGCCCCCGCTCCTCAGCCCCGCACTCCAGCTCTGCTCTCGCGTCAATCGGCGGAAATAGGCACGACGCGAAACCTGCCCCCGTCGATTCGGGTATAGAAAGAACGAGGGCTTCAAGTTTTGAAAAGACCGAGGCTTGAATCGCTGGCACGAGAAATTGCTTGGCGGTCGCGCCTCGATCGGCGTTTGGACAAGCCTTTTGGTGGTGTGGCCTTTTGATGGCATAGCCCATGAGGGCATGTCTCGATCTGCACGTTAGGTAACAATCAGCCCTGGTCGGTGATTTGCTCCTTTGAGAGAGCCCCGCGAGACCGTTTCCGCCTCGGGGACTGTCGGCTCCCAAGGAGGACGTCATTGGAAGGGGAATTGAATCTTCCGCGTCCGTGCCAAATCATTACCATCCGGTGGTCTCGATGATCACCGCCCCTTTGCAACTGCTTACTCCGAAAAGGACGAACTTAGAGATGGCATTCAAGACTCCCGCGGTACGCCGCCGTTTGGCCGCAATGGTCATGGCCTTGGTGGCGATGGCGACCGCCGTTCCGGCGCGTGTGATGGCTCAAGGAAGCGACGAACTCACCGCAACCGACCCCGTCGTATCTGTCGCAATTGGCCCGATCAACAAGTTGACCCAAGATGTCAACTACCTGACCGGCACGGTTGGGCAAGCTCAGGTCGGCGGCATGTTTTCGATGATGGCTGGCATGTTCACCTCGGGCTTGGACACCACGCGTCCTTCGGCGGTGATCGTGCCGCTGGTTAACGGAGCCCCGCAACCGATCGCACTCGTCCCGGTCCTCGACTTGAAGATGTTCCTCAAGCGTTTGGAGCCACAGATTGGTCCCGCCGACGAACTCGATGACGGAACGCTTGTCATCGCCGTGGGTGCAAGCACGGTCTTTATTCGAGAAGTTGAAAAGTGGGCCGTTCTTGCACCACAAAAGCAATTGCTCGATCTGGCACCAAGCGACCCCGCCGAAATCTTGGAAGGGATCGATGGCGACTACGACCTTTCGGTTCGCCTGCAGATGCAGCAAGTTCCAACCGAAATGCGTGAACTGCTGACCGCCCAGATTCGCCAAGGCTATGAGCAAGCCATGGCTCAGCAACAAAACAGCGACGCGGAAGCCGCACGTGAAATGGCAGAGAGCTCGCTTGATCAACTTGAGCAGCTGATTGAAGAAACCGACGAACTGAGCTTTGGCTTCAACGTCAATCAAACGGTCAAGCAGGTTCAATTCAACGGCTCGTTCACTGCAGTTCCAGGCTCGGACCTTGCAGCGATTTACGGCGGCCAACAAGCAATCCCATCGCGATTCTCATCCGTGATTCGCGAAGATGCAGCAGCCTACTATCACGGAGCCGCATCGATTGCTCCTGAAGCTGTCGCTCAAACCCGCACGACGTTGAAGATGTACCTTCAGGCCATCGACAACCAACTCGCTGCCGAAGACAGCTTGGACGAACAACAACGTGCCGAGCTTTCGGAAATGATCGAACGCATCAGTGACCTGGCGCTCGCTTCGATCGAAGAGGGTAAGGCTGACGTCGGTGCTCTGTTGCTTGCTGACCAAAACGATTTCCGGTTCGTCTTCGGCTCATTCGTAGCGGACGGCAACGAAGCGGCCCAGATCGTCAAAGACCTTGCCGAGAAAGTTCAAAACGAACCTGGCGCTCCGACATTCAAGTTTGATGTCGACAGCTACAAGGGCGTGAACATGCATGTCGTCGAATCGGAGATTCCACCTGGAAAAGACGAAGCGCGACAGATGTTTGGCGATGCACTCCGCGTTCACATTGGCACCGGTGATAAAGCCGTCTTCGTCGCTCTCGGCAACGGAAGCGAGGATCTGTTGAAGGAACTGATCGACCAAGGTGACTCGGACACCACGTCGAATCGTCCTGTCGGCCAGCTGAAATTCACGCTGCTGCCGATCCTGCAATACGCTCAATCGATCGAAACCAACGATGCGGTCGGCGCCATGATCAACGCGTTGTCGACAGCGCCGGATCCAGGTGTCGTGACCATCGTTTCGCAATCTGTCGAAAACGGTGCCAAGTCCCAGGTTTCGGTCGGCGAGGGGTTGTTGCGAGCCGTGGGTGCCGCGATTCAACAATCGCAACAGGCCGCTCAGCAGCAATTCTGATCAGCCAATTAGAAGTCGCCGCCAACTTCGGTTGGTGGCAAGATCGACGGCCAGGGCAATCACGTCGCCCTGGCCGTGTTTGTTTCCGGACGTTCCTTTCGTAAGGTGTGTGCTTGCACGTACCCCACTGCGCCGACACCAAAAGAATCACAGAGCCATGAAATCCAAAAAGGGCTTCATCATCACGGCCGTCGTGGTCGCCTTTGGCACCGCGTCACTTGTTGGATACAAGATGATTGCGGGTGGTCCTGCGGCAACGACCGATGCCAAACCTGTCGAGGTCGAACCCGATGACACCGCCGACAAAATGACCATGGCAAAAGTGCTCGACATGGCACGAGCCGCTCGTGAGCACATGGCGACATCGCTCGATGACTACACCGCGCGTTTTGTCAAACAAGAAGTCGATGCGTCGGGCAAGCTCGCTGAAGAGAGCGAGATGGTGATGAAAGTTCAGACGCGGCTGCGGAACGAGAGCGACGATGCACCAATGCGTGTCTATCTGAAGTTCAACTCGCCCGAATCGGTCGCAGGTCGCGAAGTGATTTGGGCTGCGGACTTGCACGACGGACAAATGGCCGTGCATGAAACAACCTTCTTGCTGAACTTGAAAACGATCTGGCTCGATCCCAACGGCGTGATCGCGATGCAGGGGCAACGTTATCCGATTAGCGAAATCGGCTTGGTGAAGCTGGTCGAGAAATTGATCGAACGCGGCCAGGAGGATGTTGATGATCCCGACGTCACCGTTTCGCTTACCGAAGGGCATTCAATCGGAGACACGGCAACTCAGCTAATTCAAGTCCGACGTGCGAAGCCTTCGGAGCGCGAAGACGATTTCTCGCTCGCTGAGATTTCGATTGATCCAGAGCGCCAGCTGATCCTGCAATTCCGAAGCTTCGGTTGGCCAGAATCCGAAGGCGCGGAACCTCCATTGATCGAGTCGTACACGTACCATGATGTGAAAACGAACGTGGGACTGAGTGAACAGGATTTCGACCCCACCAATTCCGAGTACGGTTTCCCTTAGTGAGAATGTGTAGGCCGGATCAAGGAGCGTCAGCGACGCGGATCCGGCAAGCACGCCAGTGAGCCGCACGCGCAACTCTTGCGGCTCACAGAAGGCGGCTATATTAGAACTCGCCCCACCGTCCACCACGCCCAACGCGAAAGCTGTTCCTTTGAGTACCGCGACCTCCGAATCGTCGATCGTCACCCAGGTCATTCGTTCGCGCCGAACTGTCAAACCTAAAGCGTTTTCCGATCGCGCGATCGATCCGGAAATCCTTGACGAGTTGCTTGAGAATGCGAATTGGGCTCCGACGCATGGCATGACCCAACCCTGGCACTTCACGGTCTTCACCGGCGAGGCCCGGCAGGGCTTGGCGTCGTTCTTGGCCGAGACTTACAAAGCGATCACCACTCCCGAGCAATTCAAGCCGAACAAGTACGAAGGGATGAGCAAGAACGCAATGCTCGCTCCGGTCGTGATCGCGATCGGCATGAAACGGCAGAAAACCGAAAAGATTACCGAGTTGGACGAGGCGTTAGCGGTCGCCTGTGCAGTCCAAAACCTTCATCTCTCGGCCGCTTCGTTTGGTCTCGGCGGGTTCTGGTCAAGCAACGTGGCCGCGGTCAGTGACCAGATGCGAGACTACCTTGGCCTGGAGGAAAAGGACCGAGCCTTCGGCCTCTTCTATTTGGGGTATCCGTCAGGGGATTGGCCAACGAGCAGCCGAAGCCCCATTGGCGATCGAGTTCAATGGCGCTGCGACTGAGCCGCCGTATCGTGAGCCGAACGCGCTAGAACACTCTCCCTTGGGAGAGTCGGGCTCTAAGGCCCGGAGAGGGTCTGTTACTTGCAGAGATCGTGCCCTCCCCGGACTTTGCGTCCGACCCTCCCGCGAGCGGGAGGGTGATTGTTGGAGCGCACTTCACGGCAAATTTCGACTTTTTTGCGTCGTAAAAATTCGCCAAAAACTCATTCCAGAAGTGTGGCGAATGCGTTTGGAAAACTCCCTCAGTGATTGGACCGTTACGCCGGTACCGTCGCGAGCAGACCGCAACTCGCCTTTTTCTTGAGGCGCGAGGCGGGTGGATCCCCACGTTTCCAACGCGTTTAGCAACACAGCGAGGCAACTCGCGGCGGGGGTTTTTCGACGATTCTGGCGGGTCAACACGGCGATTCTCGCGTTCTAGCAATGCCTGGGACGCTTGAAGCATGGAGAAAAACGCCGTTTGCAGCGAAGGATTTGCCACTTCCCAAGATCGTGCCTAACATTGAAATCCTTGTCTCCTCCTCTGATCCGAGGTGCCTTTGATGGTCACCGACTCCTCCTCTGTGGCGGTCGCAGCCTCCCAACCGAAGTCTGCGGCCACTCGCACGCCCGACGAATTCGAGTTCGAACGCATGCTTTGCCAGGCCAAAGCGGGCGACAACCATGCGCGTGGCGAACTGCTGCAATGGTATGCCAACTACCTGACGATCCTCGCCGGCACTCAGCTTGACCGTCGACTGAGCCGTCGCGTGAGTCCTTCGGATGTCGTGCAAGAAACGATGCTCGCGGCACATCGCGATTTTGGGGCCTTCCGCGGCGAGAGCCAGCCCGAGTTGCTTGGCTGGTTGCGTCAGATCCTGATCAACACGTTGCATCGCACCTTTGCAAAGCACGTCAAAGCTGGAAAGCGGGATGTACGACGCGAGATTTCGATCGACCAAATTTCAAGCCAACTGGAAGAGTCAGCGTGCAATCTCGCAGGTTTGATTCCAGGCAAGACCGACTCGCCAAGTGCACCGCTGCGAGCTCGCGAGAACGCCGTCGAACTCGCCAACGAGCTGAGCAAGCTGCGCAGCCAATACCGCGACGTGATCATCTACCGAGTCTTGCAGGGTCTAACGTTTGAAGAGATCGCGACACGGATGGATCGCTCGGGTGGCGCCGTACGTATGCTTTGGCTACGCGCGTTAGAACAGTTCAAGCGACGCTGCGAGATCCCCAGTGGCAACTAGAGTCGACTCGACGATCGACAACGTGTGCGATTCACTTGCGGATGCAAGTGACGACGATTCCGCGCTCGCATCGCTTAGCGAAGAGCAAGTCGAACGGCTCACGAAGATCCTTGACGACTACCTTTGCAAACTCGAGTCGGGCGATCGCGTGAATGTCTGCGACGTCATCGCTGCGAATGAAGACATCGCCGACGTCCTGCAATGCTACTTTGACAAGCTCAGTGACCTGCACGGCATCGCTGCGGGTTTCCAGGGTGACTTGGTCGAGGCCGATTCGCCGATCGACATGCAGCTCGGCGACTACACGATCGTGCGTGAAATCGGACGCGGCGGAATGGGGATCGTTTTTGAGGCGACTCAAAAACCGCTCGACCGACGCGTTGCATTAAAGCTGCTCCCCATGGCGTCGCTGTTGGATTCACGCCAGGTCGCGCGATTCAAGAATGAGTCCCATGCGGCTGGCCAACTTCAGCATCCCAACATTGTGCCCGTTCATAGCGTCGGGGTCGAACGCGGGATCCATTATTACGCGATGCAGTTGATCGAAGGCACTTCGATTGAATCCGTCATCGCGCGTCAACGTAGGGGTGAATTGCCGAAACCAAAATGGCGCGATGTGCTCGCTGCGATCATTGAAGTTGCCGATGCACTCGACTATGCACACGGCTGCGGGATCATCCATCGCGACATCAAACCCGCAAACCTGATCGTCGATGAATCCAACCGAACGGAAAACCGAGACAACACCGAGACGCCGCGAATTTGGATCACCGACTTCGGGTTAGCTCGTTGCCAAAACAACTTGTCGCTCACGCGAAGCGGTGACCTTGTGGGGACCATGCGGTACATGAGCCCCGAACAGGCTCGTGGCGTCGCCGAGTTGGTGGACCAACGAACCGACATCTATTCCCTCGCGGTCACGCTCTACGAAATGCTGACGCTTCAGCGTGCCGTTCCGGGCGAAGACGGCCCTGGCGTTCTGCGATCACTCGACGTTCACACGCCGCCGCGAGTGAAGAAGGTGCTCGGCGACGTGCCAACCGACCTGGACGTCGTCCTGTCCAAGGCGATGGCCAAGATTCGTGACGATCGCTATTCGACCGCTAAAGAGTTTGCCGATGACCTTCGCTGCGTGTTGTCTGGCGAAGCAACGAAGGCCAAACCTCTCTCGCTAATGACGCGAGCGAGTCGCGCGGCACTGCGCCATCGCCGTTGGGTCACCGCGGCATCGATCGTGATGGTGGTCGCCACCACTTGGCTTGTCATTAGTACGTGGATCATTCGCCAAAAAAGTGCCTCGATCGCCGAACATGCCGAGCGAACGGACAACATCGTTCGCAGCGCCCATGAAATGGTCAACCAACTGGGCGGAGACGTCGCACAACAACTTGCATTGATGCCGGGTGCCGAGCAGTTGCGGCGGGACGTGCTACAAGAAACGCTTTCATATCACACTCAGTTTGTCGAACAGGCCGGGGACGACCCGCTGCTTCAACCCGACCTTGCGATCACGCACACACGGATTGGCAACCTGGTCAATCAGCTCGAGACTCCCGAGCAAGCCGTCCCGCACTTCCGCAAAGCGGAACAACTCTACCAGCGGTTGGTCACGGTTGAACCGCGTTTGCGTGCCGAGCGCGCCGAGAACTTGAATCAACTCGGTTTGACACTCGGTGAGTGCCGAAAACTTGAAGAAGCTGATCGTGTTTTCCGACAATCCATTGCCATACACAAACAGCTTGCGGTGGGAGATGCGGACGAGCGAGACGTGGTCGCTTACGCGTTGACCGTCAATAACCAAGGCCTTCTGTTTCGCCAGCTTGGACAACACGAGCAAGCTTCGGCTTGTTGGAATCTGGCACACGATCAACTCACCCCAATCGTTGCGCAAAATCCTAACCAAGCGGCACAACGCGGACTCGCTGCAGTCTGCTTGAATCTGAGCTCTCTCGAAACACAGCGTGATCCGGTCCAGGCACGTGCACTGCTGAACCAGGCTCTCGACCTCCAGCTCGCTTCGGCCAAAGTTCTCCCCAATCCGCTGGCAGCGTCGGTTGAAATTGCAACGACCTACAACAACCTGGGTTCCGCCGAAATCAACGACAGGGACTTCACCGCCGCGAGGGCTTCCTTTGACCAGGCGATCGGGCTGCAACGCAAGCTCGTTGCATCAGCACCCCGGATTGCATCACATCGCCGAGAGCTTGCGGTATCGCTGAACAACCTTTCCAAAGCGTTGCATCTTTCGCAAGAGCTGCAACAAGCACAACAAGCTGTCGCCGAAGCAATTGAGTTACAAAAGGCTTGCCTTGAAAGACGCCCTGATGATGCAGCGATCCAGAGTCAGTATGGAGCCATGAATGCCAATGCGGGCGTGGTCTTTCTTTCCGCTGGCGATCATCGGCGCGCGGCGGAGTACTTTGGCGTTGCGATCAAGTCCCAGCAGAATGCGGTCGCGATGGCCGCAACCACGGCAGAAGCCAATCAATACGTCCGGCTGCAACTCGATCATCTCCAGCGTTTCCTACGACTGCAGGTGCTTCGCGGACAGTGGGACGGTGCACTGCAAACATCGCAACTCCTTCAACAAGCTGCGGGTGATGACCCGAATCACTTGATGCAAGTGGCTGAAATCATCGCCGAATCGTTCGGTTCAGGACCGGACGATCGCCGAGCTCAATCGGCGTCTCTCGTTGCAGCGACGTTGGGATCGGCACGCGACGCTGGACACACCTTGGACAAAACGATTTTGACGCGACCACCCTTTCGGTCGTTTGCCGATTCGAAAACACTGCTTCGGGTGGTGAACCAATGAAACGAAAAACGAAACGACGATCGAAAACACGACCAGCTCGCCGACTCGCCGCACAGCGTCTCGAGCCACGGACCATGTTGAGCGCTCAGGGCTTGATCACGTTCATTGGCGAAGTGCACTCAAACGATTCTCGATTGGCCCAAGCCGATCAAATCACCATCTTGATGAGCGGCAGCCCAAGTGTGTTGCGCATGCGACTGCAGCAAGCGTTGCAATTCCAACAAGCTCGGCAAGAGGACGCGTTCCGTTTGACTTCGTCTCGCGTCCCGGAAGCGGAACTGGTTCACGAACAACGCTCCCAACATCAATCGATTGGAAAACACCAGCAACGCTCCGGAAGTGGCCAGCATTCGAGTTCTCATGACCGTGATCGACGATCTGACCCGATGGACCGAGACGAGATTGGTTCATCGATGGGGTCCTCGCTAACGGAAACACCCGATGCTTCCGCGATCGACATGCCGGCGCTGCTGATTGGGTCGCGAGTACCGAGCGGCGAATTCATTCCCTCAGAAACTCCCACACCCTCTGCCTCGACGCCCTCGATGGATTCCTCTCCAGTCGACTCAAGCATGAGCGATGCGATGGATGCAACGGGAAGCGAGGCGGACGCCGGCGCGAGTGGCGATCGATCAATGGACAGTCCGACGTTCCGTCAGCCATTGTCGGTGCCGTTGTCGGCCAGTGAATCGGCCGTCGGTGACCGGACGAGTCTTGGGTTGCTCAACCAGGCTGGTATCTCATTCCTTGAAACGTCTGCTGAATCTACGAGTGGCTCTTCTGTCCGATATGGACTCGGGACCGCCGACTCGCTGCTCGACTCATGGCTACAGCGCACCGCTCAACAAGCCGAAGCTTTGAATGAGTTTGAAAGCGCATTGGACGCCATCGCCGACGACCGAAGCCGCATTGAATTTCAAGCGGCGGACTTGTTGGATCGTTATCATCGAGCCAACGCGGCACGCGAAGCAATTCAAATGGGCAAGGTGAATTCGGCCCAAGGAATGTTACTGTTGGCATCGGGACAACAGACTGGCGGCGATGTCTGGTCGGACGATGAACTCGACTCCGCAGCTCGGTTGGATCAAGCCGATCAATGGTCTTATGGCATTGGCTTGTTCCGCACCTTTGAAGGTTCCGTCATTGACCAGGCGCAATCGGTTGCCGCACAGGATCGCATTCCCGAGGCGATGCCGCCGGTCGGGAATGCCGAGCGATCCGAAGAGGAAACGCAAATCGATCTTTCCGGCGCCACGGGCCGCTCCACCCAAGCGGTTGGCGTGGTGGCAACGCTTGTGGGCATGCAATACTTGCGATCGCGACGGGAAGACCGCAAACGGCAACCGCCCCAATCGCCGGATTCGTCATTCGAGTCTTGAGAATCGCGGCGCCCCGAGGTGGCTCCTTCTGAGCCTAGTGTTTCTGCGCACGTCTTGTGCTTGCCAATCCCCCTTTCGCTTGTGGGAGGGTCGGGCGCAGAGTCCGGGAGGGAGTGTTGGATGCAAACCCTCGCCGGTGTTTGGAAGCTGATTGCTCTGGTGCCGATTGCTATGGAGTCGATTGCTATGGGGCCCGACGCTAGCGCGTGCGGCTCATGGGTGAAATCGGACGATGTAGTCCATCGGCTCAAACGGCCTTAGAATGCAGGTTGGATTCGAAGTTGGATACGATCCGAAAAACTTCAATGACATAACATGTTCCCTCAAAGACCATCGCCGGCAACGAACGTTGGGCCTGCACACCCTGCAGCCGCGTCGCTTTGGCTCGCCGTGATCGCGGCGAGCGTTTCGATGGTCGTCATGACACAACGACGGCCGGCGGAACTCGATGTGCCCAAGCCGCCGGTGATGGTACCTGCCGAATCAACCGCTGGTGAATCAGTGGCTTTTGATCCGCCGTCGGCTCAGCGTGTCGTCCAGCGAGCCGCCTTCTTTGATGCAGAAGTCACCAAGCGGATCGAACAAACCGACATGCTCAACCGCGAAGCAACCGAGCGTTGTTTGCGGCGATTGCGCGGCGTCTTCCAAGGTTATCGACGTGGCGTATCGCCCTTCGTCGAAGACCTGACCAGCATTCGAACGCGGCTTGGTATTGCGCGGCGCATGCCGTCGGATTGGTGGAATGATGACAAACGCATCGAACACTACATCAAAGCCAAATTCGAAAAACACCTCTTTAGTGAGAAGAGTTTGGTTGACGATGTCGCCGCGATCCTGCAACGGTTTCGCGATGAGGTCGACGCGAACCAGCGACGCATGTTGGTCGAGATCAAAGCGTCACTTGAACTTGCCGACTTGCCTGAAGTCGACGTTGACCGTTACGACTCGTTCCTCGCGTCGGTCGCCCAGCGCATGAAGGGCTACTCGGCGGATCAGGGAACGTCGAGCATCTACAACGCCGTGGTGGTGCTTGTGATCAGCGAAGCCGGAAGTTACGCCGCCGTTTCGGTGATCGCTGGACTCTTGGCACGGTTCGGCACGACGGCCGCGGTATCAACGGCAGCTGGTGCCGGCGCTACAGCAGGCGGAGCAGCAGCGGGCGCTGGCGGCGGAAGCGTTTTGGGTCCTGCCGGAACGATTGTAGGCTTAGGCGTGGGACTCGCCGTTGGTTTGGTGATCGACTGGTGGATGACCGAACGATTTGAAGCGGAGATGACCGAAAAGATGACGGCGTACATGAGGTCACTCGAAGCGTCCATTATCCAAGGCTCGCAACCCGACCGAACGCACGAAACGTCGAGTGCAGGATTGGCGATCGCCCTGCCGCGATTGTGTGATGGTTTGAAGGAAGCGTATCGCGAGAATTTCTACGAACAAATTGTGGTGGGAGAAGCGGTTCAATGAGAACGATTGCGTTAGTCATCGTCAGTCTGGTTTGCTTGTCAGTTGCGAATCCCACAACCGCCACCCCAACCCCAGCCGTTTCATCATCGCTCGCCAAAGCGGTGATGAAATTCTTTGGCAAAGAAGGTGCGGAAGAGGCCTCCGAGTACCTTGCCAAGCAGGGCAGCAAGGAAATGTTGGAACGAGTCTCGAGCGCTGCGGCCAAACAAGGTGGCGACGAAGCGGTCGAGCAAGTTGCAAAATTGACTGGAAAATATGGTCCGGACGCCGTTGCCGCACTCGACAACGCACCATCGATCATGCCCGTGCTCCGAGCGCTCGACGAACTGCCTGAGACGCAAGTCAAGGATGCGCTTGCCCGTTTGGCCGCTGGCACGACCGGGCGAGAGCTTGCCGAAACGGTTGCCAAGCATGGCGGCGCGGCACTGCGTAGCGAAGTGCTGCATCCCGGCGTGGGCATGTTGTTGGTCCGCAGTCTGGGCGACGACGGCGCCGAGCTTGCCGTACAGCTTTCCAACAAACAGGCAATTGAAGTCGCACGCCACGCAGACGACATCGCGAAACTTCCCAAGACTCAACGAGACGGTGTGCTGGCGATGATCCGCAACGATTCGGATCGCATGGTGAAGTTCATTGGCAAGTTTGTTGAAGAGAATCCGAAAGCGACGCTGTTTTCAGTCGCAGCGACAACGGTGATCTTGGCCCAACCCGAACGCATCCTCGGTGGCGACAAGATTGTGTATGACGCCGATGGAAACCCGGTGGTGGTTTCGCAGCCAGGCTTGGCCGGACGCAGCATGGATGCTGGCGGTGCAATCATGGAACATGCGTCCGAGAACTACCTGCAACCGGTCTACTACACCGTCATGATCTTCGTGGGAGTCTTCGTCGTCTGTTGGCTCGCCATCAAGTACTGGCAATTCCGCAAGCTTGGATCGATCGCTCGGCTAAAACGCTAGGCCGTTACATCGCTCGCGATATCGACCGTTTCGCCCCTTTGACATCCCATTCGAGGTATACTGCCGCCTCGGTTTGCGGGGTTCACCTGTTGGAAAATTGGGTCACGAGGTTGGAATGCGTCTTGTCCTTCTATGCGTGTTTGCAGCAATCCACGGCTTGGGCTTCGCCCAGGAGTCGAGCGACGCTCCGCTCAAGGCACCAGCGAACTGGGGTGGTGAAACGATCAAATTGCCACCCGGATTCGCGCGCGACATGTCACTTCGTGGCACAGAGCACATCCGTTTCGCACCGGGCATGATGGATGCAGATTCGGACACTTTCTTTAGCTATGCGTTTGTCTTTGTCCTTGATGACAGCAAGCCACTCGAAAAACCGACCATCGAATCAGAGCTGCTGAAGTACTACCGAGGTCTATGCAAGGCTGTCATGGGGCGAAATCTCGGTGATACCAATCCGAACGAATTCGCCCTGACACTTGGCCCGCTCGCCAATCCGATTAAGGGCCACTCAAGTTATCGTGGAAAGCTCGAGTGGGTCGAACCATTCACAACGAAAAAGCCCCAAGTGCTGAATTTGGAGGTAACGATTTGGAAACGCGGAACGCTGCAGTACCTCTTCGCCTGCGTGTCCCCCAACGATCGCAAAGACCCTGTCTGGGAACAGCTCACGAAGATCCGCCAGACCTACATTAGCGACGTGACCGAAACTTCGGCGAAGCGATCCGCGCAATGACTCGCATCATGTCCAAACGACAACGCAAGAAGCGTTCGCATCAACGAAGAACGCTGCTGGAACAGCTCGAGGGGCGGTTGCTGCTTTCGGCAACGACGCCCGATGACGTGACGATCGCGGCCAACACCGTTGACTACCGCGCGGGAGGTTTGTTGATCGAGGCGTCGCGGCACGAAGCGACGATCAACGGATCGGGACAAGCCTTCATTGATTTGTCGATCAATCCAAGTGGTGACCAAACGCATCGACTGACGACCGATCAAAGCTCCGATCGTTTCGAGTTTGATTCGGTTGGTTGGCGCGACAACGTTCTCGAACGTGTCCTGGTCGACCCTGCGATTGCGTATCGATTCGAAGCGACCACCTTTCATGTCCCCGATCAAGTCGGCTGGGAACTTGGGTATGCCCCTTACGATGCCGACGGCTTACTTGTCTCGCCGATTCACGTCCGCAAGTTCCCTGGTGCCTCGGACACACTCCTAACACTTCCGATCAATCCTGGCGACGAAACGATCGTTGTTGACGATGCCACCGGTTGGAGTAACGATCCCGCCGCAACCAACCGGTCACGAGCGCTTGCCTGGTATGGATATCAAGATGCATTGGGAACCACTTACGACGACTACACCTACACGCGCAACGTCTTGGGCGATGAACATGCAGGAGCTTGGCGAGCGGGCGGCATCTCGTTTGATCCAGCTGTAGGGGGTTATCGCATCGAGTTGAACCAGCCCTGGAGCGGCAATGCCGTTCCGGCGGGCACCGCGATTCGCAATGCCGTCAGTGACCAGCGACTGCTTCAGTTCCCAACAAGCACCTACGACGCGGCCTTTCGCGAAGACATCGCGCGATTGTGGTACCGCTACGAAAAGGTAAGCGGCTGGTCCGACTTTGGCGGACACACGTGGGATGCCGAACGAGGTGTTCAACCTGCGATCCCTCCAGGCGTTGCCTCGATCCAGCTTAGCTCCACCACTTTGTTGGTTGATGCCCGAATGAGACCGGCGGGTGACGAGACCGAAGCGGGTCCGACGCTGGCAACCTTTGATGGTAATCTTCGTTTCGTTGCGGATCGGTCGATCCAAATGATCGAATCCGATTTACCCATCACCGTCGATCCGACTCAAAGCTACACACTAAGTCTCTTTGCCTCCGTTCAGCCGACCGACGACGTCCCCACCCCGGTCGAAACCCATTCCCTTGGCTATGTCGCCTACGACAGCGACGGCCTGCCCATAAAAAGCGAGCATGTCGAAAAACATGCAGGCGCAGCAGACACGGTGCTGGCTCAGGACCTGCGCCCCGGCGACCTGACCATCGAATTGGCCGACGCTACCGGTTGGAGCACCGCGGCACCTGCCACGCGGACGCTTGCGTGGTATGGCTATTCGAGTCAATCAGGCGCAACCTATGGCGACTTCACCTACACCCGCAACACCGCTGGTGATTCAGTACACGGCCTTTGGTCGATCGACGGCGTGGTCGGAAACCGGCTACTGCTAAACGAGCCTTGGTCTGGCCCCGAGTTGCTGGCGGGATCGGCGGTGCGCAATGCCGTGGCAGGCTCGAGTCTCGTACCCGCAGTCATTGCGGACAGCAACTTGTCAGTGGCCGGATCGCGTTTGACCTCGAATCCCGTCAGCGGCTTCTGGCAAAATGGCAATCGACAACTCAATGCCTTTCCGCCGGGGACTGCTTCGATTCGCCCTGCGGGCCTGCTGAACCAATCGAATCTCCAACAAGACGATCTCGTTGTGTTGGAATCGTTTGCGGTCAGCCAACCAGCGTTCGCCCCAATCACACCCAGTGCAAGCACGCAGCAGTACCACCTTCAACTGGACGTTTCTGCCAACGACTCAGTCGGCCAGTCGCCATCAGTGTCCGTGCTGTCAGTCTCGCCGCCCCGGTATGGTGATGCGGCGGTCGGACCAGGCGGCGTTGTCTTGTATACCGCACCGTCGTGGTTCGTTGGCACAGACCAATTCGAATACACGCTTTTCGATGCGCTGACTTCCGAGCAGTGGCAAGAAACGGTGACCGTCACGGTGCTCGGCAGCAACCTGCACCAAGATGCCGCGGCCGTTGACCAGCTGGCCCAGAACCCGACCGTCGCTCCCGCGGTTCGAGAAATCATCGGGAACGATGAAGCGGACGTGCAACCGAGCTTGCCCTACCGCGTTGGCCCGGGGCAAACACTCACGGCCGATGGATTTTCTCAGAACACTTTGTTTGACCGTGACGGCGTCGGAAAGCTGGGCCCCGAACATCCCGTCGCCGCATCACTCACGCGCGGTCCTCTCAATGGAAGTCTAAGCTTCAGCGCCGATGGCACGTTCGAATACGTGCCCGAAGAGGGTTTCGTTGGCACCGACACGTTCGAGTATTCCATCTTTGATGGGCTCAGGACCGACACCGCCGTCGCGCAAATTGAGGTCTATGCAAACACGACCGACTTGGTGCTGGCAAACTTGCATGCGCTCACTTTAGGGATGCACAACTATCACTCGGCCTACAAGCAGTTGCCCGTGATTCCAACGGCGGGATACCAGGACGAAAACGGGATCCCACATCTCAGTTGGCGAGTTCATCTGCTGCCGTTCCTAGGTTATCAAGGGCTGTATGACCAATTCAACTTAGATGAACCTTGGCACAGCCCTCACAACTTTGCACTCGCATCAAAAATGCCCGACCTGTTTGGCGACGGTTTGGGAACCAGTTCGTTGATGACTCGGATTCAACTGATGCGACACGAGTGGCCGCCCGAGGGCGACGACATTGCCATCACCGGTTTCCGAGCCGATTGGACACCAACCAGGTTCCGCGATGTGCTCGACGGTTTGTCGCAGACGATCATGATGATCCAAACCGGCGCTGATCGCGCCGTTCCATGGACGGCTCCTCAAGATCAGATGTTCGACACGGAAAACCCGCTCAACACACTGGGTGAGGTTTCAGCGGATGGAATCCTGGTCTCGATGTTCGACGGCCAAACCGCCGTCTTGCCAGCTGACATCCAGGCCGACGTTTTCAAAAGCCTGGCGACGCGAAGTGAATATCTGGACGAGCCTTACGTCGATGCCCATACGCTGTTCCGCCAAACGATCGACGATGGTGATTGGGAGCCCGTGTACGGCGATTGGGACGCCGGAGGTGAACGGCAAACGATCAACCTCAAACGCATCGGGCTTGGCTTCCACAATTACCACTCGGCCTACAAACAATTGCCCCCTAACGAAGGCGTGGTTGGTCGCGACGAAAACGGCAACTACCAACTGAGCTGGCGGGTCTACTTGCTACCGTTCCTCGGTTACTCAAATCTGTGGGAACGGTTCCACTACGACGAACCTTGGGACAGCCCACACAATTTGTCGCTGTTGGATGAAATGCCCGACGTGTTTCGAAGCGAAGGGGACCCGGCCGACAGCAACACGACGCGGTTTCGAACGTTTTGGGGCAACGGCGCCCTCTACGGCTACAACGCCGACGGCAGTGACCGCATCCCACGTTTTCGCGACATTCTCGATGGCCTCGCCAACACGGCCATGGCTGTCGAAGCCGGTCCCGATGCGGCAGTTCCTTGGACCAAACCCGATGAAATTCAATTTGACCCAAGCGACCCACTCGGTGGACTCGGCACTTTACTCGGCGATGCATTCCGCGTGTTGCTTTCCGATGGCTCACAGATCAACCTGCCCACCGATGTCAATCCTGAAACCTTTGCAGCGCTGGTGACCAAAAGCGGTCGCGAACCGCTTGATACCAACACGCTAAAACGCAAACACTCGGATCTCAATCGACCAGACGCCCAGCGAGACCAAAGCAATGATCTCAAAAAGGTGGGCCTCGCGTTTCATAACTACCATTCTGCCTACAAGCGACTGCCAATCCTCAATGAGTCGATGTTGGACGACGACGGCCGCCCGCTGCTGAGCTGGCGTGTCTACCTCTTGCCGTTCTTGGAACAACAAGCACTGTGGGAGCAATTTCATCTCGACGAACCTTGGGACAGCCCACACAACTTGTCGCTGCTTCCGCTGATGCCAGATGTCTACCGCAGCGTTGGCGATTCTTGGGACAGTGTGACGACGCGGCTGCAGACGTTCGTTGATGGTGGCACACCCGAGTTTCTTTTTCGCAATGGAGCGCCCTTTTCATCAACTGGCTTGGGACCAAGGTTCCGTGACTTCCTTGATGGTCTTGCCAACACGATTCTGGTTGCCGAATCAGGCGATGACGCCGCCGTCCTGTGGACGAAACCGGACGACATTCTCTTTGATCGCCATGATCCCTACGGACCACTTGGCAACGTCGGAGAAGGCTTCCATACCTTGCGGGCTGACGGTGCTGTGATTTGGGAACGCGCCGGGCGAGACCCTGAGCGGCTGAAACAGTTGATCCTGCACAACGACCGAAACCCACACAATGCGCGCTCGAATGCCGTTCCAAATCAATTGACCGTCCTGGAATCGGACGACCTCGGTCGGTTTGATGTCCGCATCACCGATTTGGCGATCGACAACCTTGATTTGTCCGAAGCATTTGTCGTTGAGGTTGCCGTTGACGATCCAACCCTGATTAACGTCTTTCCGAATTCACTGACGTTTGACCATTCCAACTGGAACATTGAACGATCGATCACGTTTCAAGCGATCGACAACGATGAGGTGGACGGACCGCGAACAACCACCATCACCATTGGCGACCAAGATTTTGAGATCACGATCGTTGACGATGATGGGCCGCTATCGCTCGACTACGGCGATGCGCCCGACTCGCTACGGACACTCCACCAGACCAACGGTGCGCGTCACGTTGCATCTGGCCCGCAGTTGGGCGCAAGTCGCGACGCAGAGGTCGATGGTCAACCCACCTTGTTGGCCGACGGAGACGGAAGTGACGACGACGGCGTGATGTTTGGCGAAATCCACGCTGGCAATGCCTTGGCTGGCGTGAACGTCGATTTGCAAGGCGCCGGCGCCGCCAAAGTCGACGCTTGGATCGACTTCAACGCGGATGGCCAGTTCTCAGCGAATGAGCGAATTTTGGATTCCGCGCCACTGGTGGCCGGTCTCCAAACACTCAACTTCGCGGTACCAAGCGGAGCGGTTGTGGGAGAAACGTACGCACGTGTGCGTGTCAGTACCGCTGGCGGGCTCGGCTCACACGGCTTGGCCTGGGACGGTGAAGTCGAGGACTATCGTGTTCAAATTCTCGGCCCACGCCCCAATGTTGCCCAGATCGTGATCAACGACGGCAACGACCAACGGTCAAGTTTGACTCAGGTTGCGGTTGCTTTTGACTCTCAAGTCGATGTTGGTCCGGGCGCCTTCGCGATCCGACGCGCCGACAACGGACAGCTCGTCGAACACCTCGCGGTCAGTTCGTCGTTGGTCGATGGAAACACGGTCTCGGTGATGACTTTCCTACCGGGAACTGGCGTTGTGACGCGGACAAACGACGGACACACGCTGGCCGATGGTGATTACATCTTGGATATCGTTGCGTCACAAATCACAACCGTTGATCACTCGGTAGCAATGGAATCCGACCTGGAGTTTGGAACACACGCCAACGACGATTTTTTCCGTCGTTACGGCGATGGCAATGGCAACGGCACCGTTGACCTGTTTGACTTTGCCTCGTTCCGATCGACCTATGGAAAAGAGGCGGGGATGGATGGCTACCTCGAACACTTCAATGCAGAAGGCGTCGCTGCCGTGAACTTGTTCGACTTCGCTGCCTTCCGCACCAACTTCGGCAGCTAAAAAAACTCAAATCTTTCACAGTCCCTGCGAACTCGAATGAGTGGTGAATCGTCCTACAGCGGCAAACGAAGAACGTTGATTCCGCGAAAACGAAAGATTCGAAATGACGCACCTACCCACGAGACGATCGGACTTGGTTGAACGTTGGTCGGGCGGCGAACGATTTCGGTTCTTTCTCTTCTACGGACACAAGCCACCGGAAGTAGGCGTCGATGCTTCGTGTCTTAGCCAGTGGTTTGTGCGTGACTTCCAAATTGATGGCGACAACTATCCAACGGCCGAGCATTGGATGATGGCCGAAAAGGCGCGACTGTTTGACGATGCCGCGTCACTCGAAAGAATCCTGGCGTGTGAAACGCCACGCGAAGCCAAGGCTCTGGGTCGCAAGGTCATTCACTTCGATCCTGCCGTCTGGGACCAACACAAATTCGACATTGTCTATCGTGGAAACAGCGAGAAGTTCAGCCAGAACGAGGACATGGCAGAGTTCTTGAGATCGACCGCATGGAAAGCGCATCCGGCGCAACAAGAGATTGCGACCGGCGAGAGCCCCGTCCGTGCAGTGGCAGAAGAACCGGCTCCGTTTTCAGTCGTTCGCCCCGACCAGCCGTCCGACGTGATCCTGGTTGAAGCAGCCGGCAGGGACACGATCTGGGGAATCGGTTTAGGTGTGAACAATCCAAAATCGCTCGACCCAAACTTGTGGCGTGGGCAGAACTTACTCGGATTTGCCCTCACGCAAGTACGCGACGCTCTGCCCCAGTGAGCCGAACGCGCCTAGCGCCGGGCCTTGAATCTTCCGTAGCTACGCTCGCCAGAGCGTGGAGACAGTGGAGACCGGTCTCGTCGCGCATCCCACCTCTGGCGAAGGTAGCTACGGTCAGGTAGTAGGGCGGGGCGCAACAAAAAACGCCCCGATTTGAGTCGGAGCGTTTTTGGTTTGATTT
The DNA here is from genome assembly GCA_965216875.1 of Rubripirellula sp. GTDB lineage: Bacteria > Planctomycetota > Planctomycetia > Pirellulales > Pirellulaceae > CBDCUW01. Next base: position 8,004,121 of record OZ244207.1, on the reverse strand, counting down.
TTCTGCGAGCGGCTGCTTAGCAAGCAACAACGTTCACGCGACGACCTTTTTGGTCGAACATGACTTGGCCATCGACCAAAGCGAACAACGTGTAATCGTTGCCGACTCCGACGCCTTTTCCAGGGTGGAACTTGGTGCCTACCTGGCGGACCAAGATGTTGCCAGCTCGTACGCTTTCGCCGCCAAATTTCTTGACTCCGCGGCGTTGGGCGTTCGAATCGCGACCGTTGCGGCTGGAGCCCTGACCTTTCTTATGTGCCATCAGATCTGCTCAGGATTGGACTATTGGAAATGGATTTTTGGTTGATTTTGGAGGCACGAATGTAGCGTTTGCCCCCTGGGTCAGCAAGGCACACTGGCCCTTTTGCCGGTCTTTTTGCCTGCCCTCACCCTCGAAAAAGGACGAATGGCTCGGTGATGGGGTTCGGGGGCAAGCTCGTCGCCGCGGGCTTTCGCCCGGGATCCTTGGGCTTTTCGGGCTTAGAGGGCGGAAAAAACGACCACCCGATGGCGAGATGGCAACGCGGGGATCATGCCGGATCTGCGTCGCTGTCGCTCCTTGATCCAACCTACATCCATGATCCAACCTTCATCCATGATCCAGCCTACATCCTTGATCAGGCCTACAGTGGAGCGGGCAGATCACGGCGGCTGAATCTCCAATCGGCGACGGCGTAGCAGATCGCCCCCAGAGCGACCAGGATCAGCGGGTAGACCATTGGGGGTAAGCTGCCACCATCCATCACGGCCGTCAAATCCCAGGGCGCCGCGAGGCCGTCGTCCGAGACCAGCGACGTCATCTTTTGTGGCTTGTAGCAGGTAAAGAACGTCAGCGAGAGTAGCCAATCGAGCGACTCGGCAGCCTTTCCCAGTCCAAACATCACCAACTGCAGGATGTAGACACCCACCACGCAACCGATCGTCCGCCAACGATAACGGTCAAAGCAGCTGAACATTGTCGACAACCCGAGCAGGAAGAATCCGAAGCAGAAAAGGTGGAACGTCGACGCCGCATAAGTCTGGGTGTCGACGTGGTCCGACAAGGGCGAGACCTCGATCTCTGGTGGCGCATTGCTGAGGGGAACGTTCAAATTCAAAAACGGAATCGGTACCGACGGCGGCGGCACCGTCTCTTCGACGGTCGTCGCTTGAACGCCCACGCCGATCCCCGCCCAAACGGCCAGGCAAAGCAACGCCAAACCAACGATCGACACCGTTGCATGCGATACCAACAGCGTGCGTCGCTTGATCGGTTGAGCAAGCAACATCTCGAGCGTGCCACGTCCCAGTTCGCCACTGACGACGTCGCTGCCGCGAGCAAAGCACCAAATCACGGTGCAAAGGATCACGATCGGTTCATCGAAGGTCATGCCCACACGACCTGGATAGGTAAACATCGAATCAAAATCGATCGGGGCAAACCGTTCGTACTCGCGGAACTGATCCAGAATCGTTTTGAATTGCCCCATGTCCAACAAGCTCACGACCCACACACGTACCCATGCAAATGCAAAAAGCGTCGCGGCGCATGCAAAGAACAACAACATCGATTGACCGATGTATTTTTTGACAAGCACGCGGTCAATCACGGCGACACCTCTTGCAAGCGGTTCGCAGGTCAAACATCGATATCGGCTCCTTGATGCACCGCGTCATAGACGGCTCTCAGGCCAAGCGGTTCGATGCGGACTTTTTCGAGTGACAGAGAATCAAGCCACGACAACAGTGGTGCAAGATCGCCCGCCGTATCAATCCGCAAGTGCTTCGCATTCCCGATCCCCACTTCAGACACACTTGCACAGTTGCATAATCGTTCGGGCACTTCGATCGGTTGCGATGACAACGAAGCGGTGATGCGATGTCTTTGAAAGAGGTCGCTCATCGAGAGCTGATGTGCCAAACGCCCGCCCCGCAAAAAAGCAACGCGATCACACGTCTCTTCGATCTCGCTAAGTACATGCGACGAAAAGATGACCGTGCGACCGGCCTGCTTTGCTTCGAGGACAAAGTCGAGCACGGCGCCGCGAATGGTCGGATCAAGATTCGCGGTCGGCTCGTCCAAAATCAGCAGCGGCGTATCGACTCCGAGGACCACGGCGAGTGCAAGTTTCTGTCGCATTCCGGTCGACATGAATGCGACGCGCCGCCGCAAATCCAACTCAAGCCGATCAGCGACCGCCAAACTGCGCTCGAGCGAACCTTGGGGATGCATGTCGGCGAAGAACTGCAGCACGCCTCTGCCGCGCATGTGGCGAGGCAAGCGAGCATCGCCTGGCAGGTATGCGACTTGTCGCCGCACCGCGATTCCGTCCTCTTGGGGCGAGACACCGCCGATCAGAGACCTTCCCGCGGTCGGTTGCAGAAAACCGAGCAACAATCGGATCAGCGTCGTCTTGCCCGCCCCGTTGGGTCCTAGCAGTCCAAAAACTTCGCCAGAAAAGACCTGAACCGAACAATCACTTAATGCGTCGACATCGCCGTAGCGTTTGCTCAGACCCGCGGTTTGGACGACCACGCCAGCATCGGACGGCTCGCCAGCTAGCTGGGCTGCGGCCTCGTCTCGTTGTTCTTCAGCGACATTGCTCACGGCGCCATGACTCTTGTCGATCGTCTCGAAGCCCGTAACGGAGGCAGGTTCTCGCGACAAAAATCGCGACCTGTCTACTGGTTCGCACCACGAATGGGGATTGTTCACGCCGGTCAAACCTACAACATTATCGTCGCTCGCCAATCGGGCCTCTTTTTCGCCCACTCGACTGCTTTGCTCACTGCACCGAGTTTTTCCCTCGTGGAAAGAACCGCGAAACGGCCGCGAGCACAACCATGCACGAACAAATCATCGCCTCAAGGTCAACTTAGATGAACGACAAGCTGCCCGCCGGTTTTCAATTCGCTGGCCTGGCATGTGGAATCAAGCCAAGCGGAAAACCGGACCTTTCGTTGATCGTTTGCGACGCCCCCGTCGTCGCTTCAGGGGTCTACACCCAAAACCAGGTGGTCGCTGCGCCCGTGACGCTTTGCCGGCAGCGCACGCCATCGACCTCCATCCGCGCTATCGTCACCAACAGCGGCAATGCCAACGCCTGCACCGGCGCCCAAGGAGAAAGCGATGCTCAAGAGATGTGCCAACGCGTTGCCGAGGCAATCGGCTGTGCTCCCGAAGATGTGTTGGTGATGAGCACCGGTGTGATTGGAACCTTACTGCCGATGGACGCAATTCGAAAAGGCATTGACGAAGCGACGTCGAAAACAGCCAGCAGCGAATCCAATTTCCTTGACGCCGCAGATGCGATCTTGACCACCGATGCATCGCGAAAGATTGCGTTTCGAAGCATCCCCCATGGTGCCGAAACGATTCGACTCGCAGCAATGGCAAAAGGTGCAGGCATGATCGCACCGAATATGGCAACCATGTTGGCCGTCGTTTGCACCGACGCTTGCCTGACCGCCGAGGATGCCCAAAGACTCTTGGTCAACGCAACCAATGTGTCATTCAATCGCTGCAGCGTGGACGGGCACACAAGTACCAATGACACGCTACTTCTGTTGTGCAGCGGAAAAGGCGAACCGCTCGCTGGGGAAGACCTCGATCGTTTCGGCGAATCACTTGATGAGCTTTCCATCGAGCTAGCCAAAGAACTTGTTGCTGACGGAGAAGGCGCCTCGCACTACATGTCAATCGATGTCGTGGGGGCTCAAGACGACGATGCGGCGGAACTGATTGCACGTACCGTAGCCGCGAGTCCGCTTGTCAAAACGGCCATTACCGGCGGCGATCCGAATTGGGGGCGGATCGTTTCAGCAGCTGGATACGCGGCGGCAAAGATCAATCCCCAACGAACTTCGCTCAAGATTTGTGACGTGCCCATCTACGAAAACGGGACACCTCTCGAATTCGACGCGGCCGCATTAAGCAAAACCATGAAGGCTTCTGCAAAGGTCAAAGTCGAGTTGATCGTTGGCGACGACGCTGGCACGGCATCGTTCTGGTCCAGCGACCTGACTGTCGAATATGTTCGGTTTAATTCCGAATACACGACATGAGATCCGTTTCACCCTGAATTGCCTGCTGAGCGGGCGTTTTTTTGGCCGCGCCCCCTCTCCACTGGTATCAAGCCTAGGGGGATTCACCGCTATACTGACGTATCGTCAATTCACTCACACATCGAAGCGAAATCGATTCGGATGGACTTCATGTCTCGATCAACAGCCTTGATATTGCTGGTGACGCTGTTGCCAGTCCTGGGCACACTTGGCTGCTCCCAATCACCATCGACATCGTCTTACTACGATTTTGATCCCGCGAGCATTGAATTCGAAGAGAGCGTCGAAACGAACCGCGAATCTCCCGGCAGCGTGACCGATCTCGAGTTTGTCGACACGAACGGCCAATCAGTCAAACTCGCCGACTTCATCGGCAACCAACATGTTCTGCTCGTCTTCACACGTGGCTTTTCTGGCCAGATCTGTCCCTATTGCACAACACAGACCTCTCGTTTGATTGCCAACTACGAGAAATTCGTGGAACGCAACACCGAAGTCTTGCTTGTCTATCCAGGCAAAACCGGCCAGATCGATGACTTTCGTCAAGCAAGCTTGAAGGATTCGTCGGAAGCCAATTTTCCGTTCCCCATTTTGCTGGATGAAAACCTGACGGCCGTCAAACAGCTTGATATCGAAGCGAGAGTGGCATTTCCGTCATCGTTCATCATCGACAAAGAGGGGCAGGTGGTGTTGTCCTACGTCGGACGTGATCCGAGCGACCGCCCCTCGATCAAGGCGCTTTTGACGCAACTTGACTCTCTGATGTAGCCACGGCTTTGAATATCAGCCGTTACGGTTTCTGCCCAGATCCGTTCTGGGCGGTGGGCGTAACGGCCATCGGCGTAGTATCCTGGTGGCAGCCCCTTTCATCCAAAATGGACGCTGGCACCCGTCTCGAATTCCTTCGCGACCGGGATGCTCGCTGTCTCGAAACGGCTCGCCGGGACCTTCACTGCGCATCATGAGTTCTGATTTTGATACCGAAAAATCGGATGCGTTCATCACCGCAGCGCATGCGCGAAGTCTGCTCTCAGCCGACCAGGCTGAAACGCTGCGGCGTGAATCGGTCGATCGCGCCAAAACAGCGTCCCAGGTTGCACTTGAAACGGGGATGCTTCGTCCAATCGACGTCGAGATTGCGGAAGCCTTTGCGGCGCCGACCGATCTTGCTCCCGGGTTTGAGCTTGTCGATGTGCTTGGCTACGGCGGCCTAGGAGTTGTTTATCGAGCACACCAGCCGCATCTCAAACGTGACGTCGCCATCAAGGCGATCCTGCAGAATCGTCTTGTCGAACAAAACGTTGCCGCCCGATTCCAACAAGAAGGGGCGGCGATCGGAAGGTTGCAACATCCAAACATTGTCAGCGCGTTTGATTCGGGCTCTCACAATCGCCGGCTCTACTTGGTGATGGAACTCGTCGAAGGGACGGACCTGCGCGAGAAACTTGACAGTGATGGCGCGATGGATTTGCCAACGGCACTTTCGATTGTGCGACAAACCGCGTCGGGACTCTCACACGCACTGTCTCAACAGATCGTTCATCGAGACATCAAGCCAGGCAATCTGATCCTGACGGCAGTCCCCACTGGATATGACCTTCCGCCAGGCGTACCACTGGTCAAGATCGCCGACTTCGGCCTTGCTCGACTAAGCCCCCATGCGGACAACGAAGACGCAACCCGATTAACAATGAGTGGTGCGGCACTCGGAACGCCAATGTACTGCGCCCCCGAACAGCTTTCGGGGGACCCGACCGATCATCGCGCCGACATTTATGCGTTGGGCGCAACCCTGGTCAACATGCTTACCGGCAAACCGCCGCTTGCCGAATCAAGGGTGTCGAAATTGATCGCCGCCAAGTTGACTGGCAAGAAGTACGACGCGGATCGATTGCCTGCCGATTTGCCCGACAGTGTTCGCGCGTTGATCGACGACATGATGGAAACCGATCCCGACGATCGCATCGGTGACTATCAAACGCTGATCGAACGCATCGACGGTCTCACCGACTCGCAAAACCGATCGCTAGCGCCGATCAAACTGCATGACTCGCATCCATCGATCACTCGCGACACACCGGCATCCACACCCTCACCCAAACCCGGCTCAAAGCCGCCCATCTTCGTTCGCTTGATCGCGATCACCGCGGTCCTCGCTGGCATCGCGTGGCTTGCCTTTTTCCTCATGTCACCGCCGCAGCCGACGATGCTTGTCAGCGGCTGGCAAGTCCCCTTGTTCAATGGCCAACAAGTCGACCTGCTCTCTCAATCTGGGTTGTGGAGCCGCGGGCAAGATGCCGAAGGGGGAACGATCTTGCAAGGAACGCGTGGGTCATGGGCAAAATCGATCCCTCGTCCAAGCACACTCTATGAAGGACTTCCTGATGCGGTCGGCATCAATGTCGGCGTCGACCTGCAATCGGCCGAGGCTGCTGAGATTCATTTTGGATTCACCAACAAAGACTTCGATGAAGCGGATCGCTTCGCTGTCCGTGTCGAGAAAGACAGAGTCTTCTTGGGTTCGCGTGAAGGGTTGAAAGGCAAACTCGACGTCAAAGAGGAACTGGTCATCAGCCCGGCCGACGACGGCGAGGACGTGCCACGTTATCAATTTGTGCGAGCCGAGTTACAAGGTGAGTATTGGTTTGCCTTCTTCAACGGCGAATTAATCGGCAGTGTGCGCGCCAATCCTGAAGCAGCCAATGGATTCGTTCAGCTGGTCGTCCCCGGCGCCAAAGTCCATTTCGACGACATTCACACGTACGGGCTCATCCCGCCCGAATCGCTCAAACGCATCGAACAGCTTTGAGCCGAACGTGCTGCGTTCGGGACCTTGCCTGCTGGTAGCTACCTTCGCCAGAAGGTGGTCCGCATTGGTTGTCCGCATCCCACTTAAACCACGCTCTGGCGAGCGTAGCTACGGAACAAAAGCCCGACGCTAACGCGTTCGACTCACGGTCAGCGTTCGCGGATCGGATCGCCAGCATGCCCTGTCCCTAACGGGGCTAGAATGAGCGGCACGCTGGATTTCTGGCAGAAAATGAAATCCGTGGCGGCGGCCTTGTCGTCATACCTGCAGAACCATGAAAACCACGCCCCCGACGTCCGAATCGCACGAGACGGCGGACTCTGGCCAACGGCTCGAGACGCTGTTTGCGGATGCGCACGGAGAAATCTTGGGGACGCTGTTTTACCTGGTCGGCAACATGGAAGACGCACGCGACGCGCTGCAAGAAACCTTCCTGAAGTGTTGGCGACGCCAAGATCAAATCTCGGAAGTCACCAACCTCAAGGCATGGGTGTTTCGCGTCGCTCTTAACACTGGCCGTGACTGTCGCAAGACCGCTTGGAATCGGCGGCGGCAGTCGATTGTCGAGGATGTGCAAATGGTATCGACCGCCGATGGGCCCGACGCGGGCCTGATGCGAGACGAGCAATTGCAGACGCTGCAGCACGCGGTGCTGAACCTGCGTCCGGAAGAGCAAGAAGTCTTCTTGCTCCGCCAAAACGGCTCGCTCACCTACGAACAAATCGCCGAAGCAACTTCCCTGCCGCTGGGCACCGTCAAGACCCGAATGCGTGCTGCCATTCGACAGCTTCGTGAATCAGTGGGAGGTCAATCATGAACTCCAAAGAACAACTGCAACAAGAACTCCTCGAACTTCACTACGACTTGCTGGACGAGCAAGAAGCAAACGAGCTTCGTAGCCGAATCGAGACCGAACCCGACGTGGCGGCCCTGTGGGCCGAAACATTGCGGCTAGCCGGCAAGATTGCAAACGCCGCGAAAGCGCAATCACCGCAAACGCCTGACTTTGACGTTCGTGCGTTGGTCGACGCACAACCAAGTTCCAATGGCCGCTCCCATGTGGACACCTCGGACCCAACGTTTGCGACCGTTCCCGCCAATCGACTCGGCGATCTGAACACGGCCGACAAAACAGACAGCAAAGCCGACGACGAGCCTCCCGTGCTAGCCGACTTGGTCGAGGAACCACCAGCGAAGCCAACCCAACCATCGGAAACGCCAGCACCACCAGCGAAACCGGTGACTCGTTTGAGTACGCGTGAGTGGATCCGGCGTTCGACCGTGATCGCCGCAACGGCCGCTTCGATCGGTTTCGCAATCATCGCTTGGAACTACACCGAGCGTGCCCCCGAACAGCCCGTGGCGGCGCTGCGAGTTCAAGCCGAACCAGCCACAGCGCATGAAGCTGCATCGAGCAACGAGTTTCGCTTCACGACATCACGCATGGATGCAGGGGCCGTCCAAGGTTTCCCGGTTGTGCCCGCGTCGCTCTCGTTCTCGGTGCTGTGTCAAAGGAATGTGCTCTTTTCGGGCACTGCCGAAACCAACAGTGATGGTTCGGGGCGCGTCGTCCTTCCCGATTCATTGTTGATCCCCGAAGGTTCAAGTTTGGTCGTGACCGCCACCTCTGCCGGCGGCCAAGTCAGTCGATCGACACTCGAAATCCCTCTCGAGCCAACACGTTGCATCACGCACCTATCGATCGATCGTCCCGTGTACCGACCCGGCGAAACGATCTTTTTCCGCTCGCTCACGTTGCAGCGTCGCACGTTGCAAGCAGGTTTCGAAGTTCCGATTCGCTTTGAGCTCTTTGATCCAAGTGGCGCTGCCGTCGCTGGCATGTACACCGAAGGTGTCACCGAATCAGGCGTTGGCAACGGTGCGTTCACACTCCCGACGACGGCTGCTGGCGGAACGTACAAGCTGGTCGCGAAAAGCCTTGACGGCTTCTTCCCTGATGAAGAACGTGAAGTCCAAGTGCGAGCTTACCGCGTTCCTCAGTTCAAGAAAGAAATCGAGTTTCGACGTCGCAGTTATGGTCCCGGCGAAACGGTCGAAGCCGAATTCAAAGCCGAGCTTGCAACCGGTGGTCCGCTGGCGAACGTCTCAGCACAGGTCACCGCCGTAGTCGATGGCGATGTGATTCATGAACAAGCGACAACGACGGCTGCCGATGGGACACTCGTTGCGACGTTCAACCTTCCCGAATTCGTTCGTGACGGCACCGGCCGCCTCTCGATCACCGTCGACGATGGAGCCACTCAAGAGACACAATCGAAAACGATTCCGATCCAGCTCGGACGCGTCGAGGTCGAGTTTTACCCCGAGGGTGGATACTTGGTCGAAGGCCTGCTCAATCGAGTTTACTTTTCTGCTCGCGACTCGCTCGGCGAGCCGATCCATGTGCAAGGCGAAATCCAATCACGCTCGGGCCAAAGTGTCGCCACGATCCAGACCGTACGTGACGGAATGGGACGCTTCGAATTTGTTCCTTCCATGGGCGAACGATACACCTTAAAGGTCTTGCAACCGGTCGACGTCACCAACACACCCAAACTTCCTGCGGTCGTCAAGGACTTGCCCGTCATGGACACAGGCACTGGCGTGTTCGGAGCGAACAAACAACTCTCGCTTGTCCTGCGTTCGAACTCGAAGCGAACCGCGATCGTTCGTGCGGTTTGTCGCGGCCAGCTGGTTGGTGAGCTTCAAAAGCAGCTACTCCTTGGCGACAACAAATTGACTTTGCCCATTCGCAATGGCATCAGTGGCGTGATCCGCGTCACGGTGATCGATGGCGATTCGCATCAACCACTTGTCGAACGACTCGTTTTCCGTCGCAACGACCAGCAATTGAATGTGTCACTTGTCGGTACGGAAGCAGACCACGAACGTTCACCCGGCGAACCGTTGCGACTGAAGTTGAAAGTGACTGACGAAGAGGGCAAGCCAGCACCGGCGATCCTGGGCATCGCGGTCGTCGACGATGCCGCGCTCAGTCTTGAAGAAGACGAACGACCATCGATGCAGACCCATTTTATGCTGACCAGCGAAGTTCAGTCGCCAGAAGATTTGGAACACGCCAACTTTTACTTGAGCGACGAAGAGGGCGCCGAAGAATCACTCGACTTGCTGCTTGGAACGCAAGGTTGGCGTCGATTCGTCAGCGGCACGGCGAGCGAAGCCGATGTCGATTTCCGCCAACAATTGATTCGACTGCTGGAACTGGATGGCGAGGAAATCGCAGCGGTGCCACCGTCGTTCGACAATCGTGGGACCTTTGATCAACAGTTCCATCAGTACCGCGTCGCCCTCGCGGGAGCGTGGGAGCACCTGCTGGTTCAAGCACGCTTTTTGATGCTCGCCGTGCTGTTGATTTGGCTTGGCGCGGTCGTCGTTCGATTGCGGTCTGCCGCCCATTCAAGCGTTGCCGCCTTACTTCTGGTCACGTCCGTTTCGTGGCTACTGGTCGGGTGCAGCGCATCGGAAAACTCCGTCATCATGCCAGCCAGCCAGCAAGTCGACGAACGCGCCGATGCGGCCATGGAAACTGAAGAGTTCTCTGCAAAAGTGGAGTCTCGCAACCGACGCACGGAACCTTCCGCGACCCCGCCGCCGGCCCCAATGGCCGACGCGCCCGCCGCGGGAGCCGTCGCCGATGCTGCAACCGACGATCCTGTCATCGAGGCACCTGAGGAAGCCCCCGCCGATTCGGCCGTCGTCGCGCAAACGGGTCCCGGCTTCGCGAATCGATCCAATTTGGCAAACCGATCCACCGGCGAAAACGACGATTCCGACAACGCCCGCTACGCAAAGTACCACGCGATCTCAAAGGGCGACCGTGCGGACGTCAGTCGATTGATTTCGCCTGAGCAACTTGAACAACTCTTGAATGCTCGGGGCATCGACGCCAAGACGCTTGCCGATCAATTGATGAGTGAATTGCAATTCCCCGTTCGCCAGTACGCCCATCAACACCCAAAGCGGTCGGATGAAGTACGCGAAGACTTTGCGGAAACGCTTTATTGGCAGCCGCTGGTCAAGACCGATTCACAAGGTGAAGCGAGTATCCGGTTCGACCTTTCCGATTCTGTCACCACGTTTCGCGTGCATGTCGACGGGCACTCCCTTGACGGACGCCTCGGTTCCGGCGGTGGCATGGTCACATCGCGTCTACCCTTCCAGATCGAACCGAAGCTGCCACTGGAAGTTACCACTGGGGACCGTATCGATTTACCCGTTGCCGTTATCAATGCAACCGATAGCGACGTTGGAATCGAACTCGCAGTCAAAGCGAGTGACGAATTAAAGGTAGCCGATCAAGACACGCAGATGCTCAGCCTTGGCGGGAACCAGCGCACTCGACATCACGTCGCGATCGACGTTGTCGAAGGCAGCGCTGAAATCGACGCCGAAATCGAAATCGGTGGCGTCGCCGGAACAAGCCTGCGTGACACCGTGCGTCGCAAGGTTCATATCTCGCCCGCTGGCTATCCCGCATCCGAATCACTTGCTGGTGTGCTCACTCGCAGGGCAACGGTCCAGTTGCCGGTCCCCAATGACATCGTCGATGGTTCGCTTGCCGTTACCCTGCGAGCCTATCCGTCGCCCCTCGCTGATGTGATGTCGGGCGTCGAAAGCATCCTTCGTGAGCCGCATGGATGCTTCGAGCAAACTTCGGCGACGAATTACCCTAACACGATGGCTCTGCAGTACATGCAGAAGAACGACATCGCCAATCCCGACGTCTCACGACGTGCTCGCGGCATGCTCGATCGAGGCTACACGAAACTGACCAGCTTCGAATGTGAGAAACGTGGCTACGAGTGGTTCGGAAAGGATCCGGGGCATGAGGCACTGTCGGCGTTCGGATTGATGCAGTTCACTGACATGGCCGCCATCATGGAAGTCAACGATGTCATGATGGTTCGCACGCGAAAGTGGTTGATGGGTCGCCGCGACGGCAAGGGCGGATTCCATCGCAACCCACGCCACCTGCATGTTTGGTCGGTCAAACAGGAAATCGTCAACGCCTACGTTTTGTGGGCAATCAGCGAGGCCGATGTGGCCACCGGACATTCGCAACGAGCCGCAAGCGAATTGGCTACTGAAATCGATCACATGCATTCGGTGGCAAACAAGTCGGACGATCCCTACTTGATCGCACTCTCTGCGGCAACGTTGATGAACGTCAAACGAACCACCGAAGGCGAAGCGTTGCTCCAGAAACTTGCCCAAGCCCAAGGGGAAGACGGGCTGCTGCAAGGCAAGACAACGGTCACCTCGAGCGGCGGCGTCTCCCTCAAAGTCGAAACGACCGCACTGGCGACTTTGGCTTTCATCAAGAGCCCAAAATACATCGACAACGCTCGCGCTGCTGCCAAGTGGATCACGACCAATCGTCGTGGCAACGCAGGCTTTGGCTCCACCCAAGCAACAGTACTCGCGCTCAAGGCACTCGTTGCCATCGCGGAACACTCAGGCAATTCCGGTGGTGGCGGAAAGCTGCAAGTGCTCCTGCACGGCGAAGTGATTGGGCAAGCCGAATTGCCAACGCGTCCTGAGAGTGGCTCGACCGTCGAGATTGTCGGTCTCGGCCAACACCTGCAAGACGCCGAACCTGGTGCCACGATCGAATTGGTCGCCAAAAACGCACGCAATCTTTCCTACAGTATCGACCTGTCTTACCACGCGATCACCCCACGAAGTGACGACGGATGTCCCTTCGAGTTAACGACGAACCTGAATGCCGATGCCAATGTCGCAGCCGGCGACACCATGACCGTGTCAACCGTGTTGGAAAACAAAACCGACCAGGGCCAACCCATGACGGTCGCCATCGTTGGGCTGCCCGGCGGCTTGGAACCTCGCCAGGATGAACTTGATGAGTTGAAGGAAGCTGGTGAGTTTGACTACTACGAACTGCGCGGGCGTGAAGTGGTCTTCTACTGGAGAACGATCGCGCCGCGTGAATCGAAAGAGATCGAGTTCACGGTGACGGCCGAGATTCCAGGCAAGTACACCGGCCCCGCTTCACGCACCTATCTGTACTACACCGCCGAACAAAAGGTTTGGGTCGAACCTTTGGCGGTTGAGATTGCAATGCCCTAGAAAGCGGTGGCGGCCATATCAGGACTCAACGAATCGGCCGCTGCTCGTTTGACGACTCGAGCTCTCTGAATAACAAAGTGGTGCCGTCTTGCACGTCGGCGCGGACGTCATACCACGTGCCTGACGTGTACTCGCGCCGATCGGTACTGATGACCATCAGGTAAGTGCCGGCGTTGGCTGAATAGTCACGGCGCCAGTACCGCGTTTCACCAACCAAGCCTTTTCGATCCCTAATCTGCATCAGCGAATGCTCGCTCGGCAGCTTCTGGCCAACCGGCAACGTCACGTACGCCCCGATTTGGTGCGACCTCAAATCGCCCACCCGCCAACGTTTGATCCGCCGATGCGCATCGGGAAAGAGCAAAAGAAAGGTTGCACAAAGGGCGAGCCCAACGACCAGCATGACCCACAACCGAAACATCTGCACGAACGGACGATAGGTGGCAACGTCAAGCTTTGTGCCCTTCTGAGGCGCGGTCAATCCAATCGCAACCACGCCTGCTGGCAAAAGAAACACCATCGTCAAGACAGCGAGCCACGGTGTTTTGATGAAAACGAAAAGCAGTGCACATGCTGTTGTGAGCAGAAAACCGCTTTGTATTCCGAATCGCATTCCCGCCCCTCTCCCAAGCGAAGTCAATCCATCGTAGTGCGATTTGTCAGCGGGCGATACGGGCTCAAGCCAATCACCACGATGCTCAGCCAGCTCCACGTGAGCGTCGCCCTTCTCGCAAAAAGACAACTTGACTTTGAAGTGGACAGTGTCTCTAATTGACTCAAAGACAACCCGTCTTTGAACGAGATCGGAGAGACCATGTCCGGCAAAGAGAAGACATTCCACGTCACCGACACGGAACTCTCCGTGTTGCAGGTGCTTTGGGAAAACGAGCAAGCGACGACGCGTGAAGTTTGTGACGAGCTTTACCCTGGGGGTGAAGCATCGCATTACTACACGGTGCAAAAGCTGCTTGAACGTTTGGAGAAACGCGGCTGCGTTCTTCGAGATCGCAGCGAGCGTACTCACCGGTTCAGCGCGGCGATCGACCGCCAATCGCTGATCGAACACCGCTTGCGAGACCTTTCGCACTCACTGTGCGACGGTGCCTTGTTGCCCATGCTAACCGGCTTGATTGGCATGCGCAAGCTTACCGACGAAGAACAAAAAGCGCTTCGTCGAATGCTCAAAGAAAACAAAGAATCGAAATAGCAACGTTTGATCGAAAACCCTGATCCTGACTTACAGGAGAGAACGCATGATGTCGCCTGCATTTGCCGCGCATGTCGTTGTCAATGTCCTGACGATCGCAACCCTGTTGATGCTTGTCGCGTTGCTCGTTGGCTTGCTGACTCGGCGGCGACACCCTGCAATCGAACACGCTTTCTGGGTCGTCGTGCTCTTACGGCTGATCGTCCCGCCTGTTTTGCCAATCGCGATCACCGGGCTGCCACAGCTGCCTGCGACAGACCAAGGGTTGGCCAGAAATTCACGGATTGAAATACCGTCGGATGCTCAAAAACGTCCGCAACCAAGTCCTGAGTTCTTGAAAACAAACACATTGGATGAGGCACAGCGGTACCTGGAACCGACCGTTGCTGGTCCCGAATCACAACTGCATCAGCCCATCAAAGAATCGGCGACCGAGATCGATGCGTCGGCATTCGATGTTGAATCCTCAGCCAACACAAACATGCCTGTCGCGGCCGACGCAACATCGAATGCCACCGCACCTCCACCGACCGTCGATTCCGAAGACGCCCCCCAGATACCCGCGACAACGATGCCTGTCGCGGCGACGCCCGTAACGGCGAAAGCCGAACCGACCGGCGGATGGTCGTTGCTGGGCATCGCGGTACCTCTTTGGGTCTTTGGAACGCTGCTCGTCTTGCTGATCACACTTCGCAATCTGAAACACTTTCGCCGTTTACTATCCCTCGCTGAACCTGCCGAAGCGAACCTCCTGTGTGATGTTCAACGGTTAGCAACTCAAATGGGATTGTCGTCCAGTCGAACGCCAGACGTACTCGTTCTCGCAGCTCCCATCCCACCGATGATTTGGAGTCGTGTCGGTCGTTGCACGCTCGTTTTGCCCCGCGACCTTCCCGCGATGCGCGAACGGGAAACACGCGAACTGCTACTTGCCCATGAACTTGCACATGTCGGTCGCCGCGACCATTGGGTCCGCTGGATCGAACTACTGGCAACGATGCTTTGGTGGTGGTGCCCGATCTTTTGGTTTGCGCGAAAACGATTGCGAGACGCCGAGGAAATGGCATGCGATGCTTCCGTCTTGCGACAGTGGCCTGAGCGTGCATCGCAGTACGCGGCGACAATTGTCGACACCATCGATTTCGTTGCCGGAAACACCGTGCCTCGACAACTTACAACGGGGAGCCTCGGTCCGCTTCGATCACTGCGTGAACGCATCTCGTCGATCCAAACCGGAAACGCTTCGCCAGGCAATCCACGCGCCTCCTTCACCCTTTCGCTCTTGCTTGCTGTGGCGATCTGCCCGTTGCTACTCGTTGGCAAACCGCTTGGCTCGGAAGCCGACGCAACACCGGTTGCTCAGCCCCAACAGCCCCGCACCGACGAGAAGGTGGCGGCGGGTCAATTGCCTCCGCAATGCGATCCAACTTACGAGGTCGCCGCACCCAACAAGAAGCAGACCGCCTACGTCGGCTCCCTGACACTCGACGATGGCACGCGACAGTACGGCCTTTTTGTCCATGACTGGGCGACCAACCAAACGCGGCGTCTGCTGAGCAAGGCTCTGAAGACAACGCCAGCCTGGTCACCTGACTCGAAGCGACTCGCGATTGGCAACGCAGCCAGTTATGTCGCCAACTACCCGCTGGTCGTTGTTGACGTTGAAACGGGGAACGTTGACGAGACAGGCGCGTTTGGCGTTGGCGCGGCGTGGTCGCCCAACGGACGTTACATCGCCGTGTCAACCGAGATCATCCGAGGCGGGTCGTGGTCCGCTGGAATCCCGTGCGACGGACGGATCGGAATTTGGGACACGCAAACACGCACCATGCAAACCATCTCGCCCCCAGCGCGAAACCAAAGTGACCGCGACGGCAAATTCTGGTTTCTCAGTGGGAGCATACGTCCCCTTTGGTCACCCGATTCAAACTGGGTCGCGTGGACACAATCCATTTCGCTGCGCCATGACGGCAACTCCGACACCCGGCGTGAGATTTGGTTGGCCAAACGCAACGGCGACTCCCTTCAAAAAGCCTTTGATCAAGCAACTCAACCTCGTTGGTCCGCGGACAGCAAGTCGATGATCGACGAAGCGACAGGAGAGACAAAGTCGATCGTCCAAGGCGGCAGCAAACGTGATTCATTCCCGACCACACCCGATGAACTCGCCCAACTTCTCGCGAAAGAGCAGCAAGGCCAACGCCGCGCCGAAGCGTTCGATGCACAGCAAATCCTCGAGTCGAATCGACTATGGCAAAACCCCGATTTGAGCAAACTGAGTTCGATCACGTTCACGCACAAGATGTCACCTGAAGTGCTTGACGAAGCCTTTCAATGGCAGAGCGATGGCACGACAAGCGTCGAGGTCGTTCATCGCGGCGACGAACCACAACGCTACGGCCAAGGCTGGATGGAGATTGGTGCACCCGATGGCGCCACCTACACCTATGCCAACCGCGACGCCTTCCCCCGTTATCGAACGCCCAGCGAAGTGGTCAAAAACGACAAATCGGCAACGCGTTTGAATCTGCCGGCAACGGAACTGATGCGCCGTAAGACGCTACGGCGGATCTCGGGAACACGACTCAATTTCCCCTCTCTCGATTGGGGCCGTCGCCCAAACGACTTCGTCGTCAGCGACTTTCAAATTCGAGACGACAAACGATTGGTTGAACTGAGGTCCAAACCGGGTCGAAGATCAGTCTTGAACGTGGGCGCGATGTTCGAAACCACTTCCTGGTCGTACCTTCACGACATTCGCATCACACGATCCATGTTGACCATCGACAACGCCAATCGCATTCTCAGCGAGGAAGTCTTCGCGGGAGATGAGAAGCTTGCGACGATCACCTTTTCCGATTTCGCCTCACGAGGTTCCCAGCACGCGCCACGACACATCGAAATCGATGTACCCAAACATCAGTTTCGCACCGAGCACCGTTTCAAAATTGCCCAAGATGTCTTGTGGATTCTTGAGGAAGGAACGTCGACGTTTGCGGGAAAGACGCCACAGAAGGAAACGATTGCGGATATCAAGCTTAACGATGGCGCAATTGACCTGACCGGGCGTTTGCAGGAGGCTCGTCAAAAACATACCGACTTGACCCAGGTCGAAGACGCGAGCACACCGGTCGTCATTCAAGGCTTGACCCCCGTTGAACTCGGCCACGAACATGAACTCGAACCGGCAACCAAAACCGGCTCGCCAAGGTCCGCGCGTTCGCTCACCTTCATGCCGGCGGACTCGTCAAGAAACCTGGCTGGCCAGTGGCCGACGTCGACACTTAGCGCTGAGATTCACACACGTTCGATGACGCCTTCACGGGATCAAAGCTTTCTGCTGTCCCTTTACGACGCTCAAAAGCAACCGATGTATTGCGTCACGATCCCGTCCACCGCAGTCGCGGTCGCCAATCGCCCAGCGGATGAACTTGTCGCCATCCTCGACAATCACCAGTTCTGGTTGCGAGCCGAACGCGATGACGAGGCGCGAATCCAATACACGTTTCGCTTCTCTGACCGAACCGAAGAAGCGGATACGGACTCGGGCTACGGACAAATTCGGCGTGGTGTGACACTCACGACAGCACTGGATGCACTCGCCTTTGACTCCAAACAATGGAAGGTTCCCGTCTGCTTTGAGGGACAACACGATGGCCGCCCTGTGAAGGTGTTTGGCTTGACCAGCGGTGGTTTTTCTCAAATCTTCGGATCGGGACTTAAGGGAACCTATGTTGGTGGGTACACCAGCACGCGCCGCAACAGTGTCCTGGTCGTCATCGACGCCGAGACCGGATATCCACTCGTGGAGCGTTCATCGAGCTTTGAGTTTCAATTCCACGATTACATCAAGACTGACAGCGGGCAAGCCGTTCCGCTACGCGTGTTGTGCAAAACGAAAACGATGAACATGGACCTGCGTTTTCAGCTTTTGAACGGAAGACACTGGCTGTTCGATCGCCGAATCGCACCCGAGGGCGTTGCTGGAATGCACACCGAGGCGATCACGATCGACGGCGAGCCACCAACAAGCATCGTTCGAAGTGAAGCAGAAGCCGGAAACGGCAACACGCCTTGGTTTGACTGGACCAAGCTGAACCAACGCCAGCCATGTGATCCGAACGACGGTTTCTCTGCAACGATTGCTTTGAGTCCACAGCCTTGGCTTCATCCATCTTGGGAAACGATGACAGGACTTTCCGTCCAGCGACTCGCTGGCAACCAAAACTTGATTCGCGCGAACATGACCAGCTACCCGCAACTAGGCAGCGCACGCTATTGGACCCTCACCGACGTTAACCGAACGACCGCCACGCCACTTGTCAGCCAAAAAACGATCGACTCCCCCGTGGGCAGGACGGTCTCCGGCGTTCCAATGCTCTTTGACAAGCCGCTGGCGACGGGACGAAATGCCGAGCAGAAAACTCGCCTGCAGCAACTTCGATTCGAAAAAACGCCGCCAGATCGTTTGAGTGTTGCTTCCACGATTGCCAGCACAAATTGGTACACCGATCAAAGCACGCGTGTCACGTCGTTGTTGGCCGATCGTAACGGCGTTGTCTTTGCTGGTGGGTTTGTTTCCGATTCCTTTCGAACGCATGCCACGCCCGTGATCTCGCAACCGCAACACGCTGTCGTCCAAACGCCGCTCGTAAGTCGAGCCCATCACGCGCTCGTCGCAGCACAAAGCGTGGTGACAGGCGGCCCAATGGGGAGCACATGGGGCACCTATTACAGTCACGGACCGCTTTTTCCCGTCGAAGCGTTGCTCAAAAACCGCAATGCAAAGGTACGACTGCACGGCTTGCGTCAGCTCTACCTCGAACAACATCGGTGGGTCCAGCGGCGTTATGAAAAACTGCAACGCGGCCGTGATGATCGACGAGTCATCGATCAGCTGGCCAAGCATCGCCAATCACTCGCCGAGATTCTCGACCAAGAGGTTTTGAACGATCTTCCCGAATCGCTGTCAATCGCTTGCCGGCTAGCAGGTTTCTCAGCCAATCGCGACTACATCAAAGTGTTGCGAAAGCGACAACAACACTCGTCCCCTGAAGTCCAGCAGTCAGCAACGATCGCACTTGGCATGCTCGGCGAGAAAGACACGATCGATGCCTTGCGAATCATCGCCGCCGAGACCTCCGACGAGTTGAACCAATCGCTGCTAGACCAAAACGCGCGTCAAGAAGCCCAGTGGGCGTTGAGCCAACTGGAAAAAACGCAACCGTCTAAATCAGAATCTCGTTGACCACGCGCGGCGGCTCGACTCCCGTCAGCCTTTGATCGAGCCCCTGGAACTTGAAGCTCAGCTTGCGATCATCAATGCCCATGCAATGAAGGATTGTTGCGTTGAGATCATTCAGGTGGACGGGATCTTGCACGATGTTGTAGCTGAAGTCATCTGTTTCGCCGTAAGTCATGCCTCCTTTGACACCACCACCGGCCATCCACATACAGAAGTTGCGGGGATGATGATCTCGACCGTAGTTCTCTTTCGTTAGCGTGCCTTGCGAGTAAACCGTGCGCCCAAATTCACCACCAAAGACAACCAGTGTCTCGTCGAGCAGACCGCGTTGTTTCAGATCTTTGATTAACGCCGCAGTCGGCTGATCGACGTCATCGCACTGGTTCTTGATCAGCCTTGGCAGGTTGTTGTGCTGGTCCCACCCGCGGTGCAGGATCTGCACACACCGCACACCGCGTTCAATCAAACGCCGAGCTAGGATGGCACTCGACGCGTACGTTCCTTTCTTTTCAACATTCGGCCCATACATTTCGAGCGTTTCCTTCGACTCGCTCGATAGGTCGGTTAGCTCGGGAACACTCGTCTGCATCCGAAACGCCATTTCGTATTGGGCGATCCGCGTTCGAGTTTCGGGGTCGCCGTAGCGCTCAAAGTTCTGCTCGTTGAGTTGGTTCAGCGCATCGAGCATTCTGCGTCGATCGGCACCGCTGACACCGGGTGGGTTTTTGATGTAGAGCACCGGGTCACCGCTACCACGCAGCGCGACGCCATCAAAACTGCTCGGCAGGAATCCGCTGCTCCACATCCGCGTGAACAACGCTTGAGCTTGGCTGTCTTTCGGGAACGTCGGGGTGAACACGACAAAGGCGGGTAGGTCGTTACTTTCACTTCCAAGCCCGTAACTCAGCCACGAACCGAGACTCGGTTTTCCAGGCACTTCGCTGCCAGTCATCACAAACGTGCACGCAGGATCATGGTTGATCGCGTCGGTATGAACCGATTTGATCATCGTGATGTCATCGGCGATCTCCTGCATGTGCGGCACAAGCTCGCTCATCATGATTCCCGACGTGCCACAAGCCTTGAACTTGAATTTGCTCGGCGCGACCGGGAAACGCGCCTGCCCGCTCGTCATCGTCGTGATACGTTGGTTGTTACGCACCGAGTCGGGAAGCTCTTTGTCGAAATACTCTTGCAGCCCCGGCTTGTAATCGAACATGTCCAACTGTGACGGCGCACCGTTAGCGTGCAAATAGATCAGCCGCTTTGCTTTCGGTGCAAAGTGCGGCAACCCTGGCAGTGACGGGTGAACTTGCGTCGTTGCGGCGGAATCGCCAGCGGTCGCGTCGCCCGCAAGCATGCTCGCCAAAGACAGAGCACCAAGGTTCAAACCGGCGCCACGGAAAAACTGACGACGCGTTTCGAGATGTTGACGCTGAAGGAATGGGTGCATCTTGGTTTCTCGGTTCAGTTCTTTGTAACGGTTTCGTCAAGGTTAAGAATCAAGCTCGCCAACATTGTGTAGGCCGCCAACTCGGCATCAGCCACCTTTTCATCAGGCTTGCTTTCGCCATACTCGACCAGCTCTTTCGCAGCTCCAGGGTCCCCGTAGTAACGCTGTTGAAACTCCGCCAGCAGATGATGGGCCACTTCGACTTCACCCTCATTTGGTTGCCGGACGGTCGCCAATTCCCAGGCCCAGCGAATCCGCTGCTTCGCATCCTCGCCACCTTCGGCAAGCATTCGAGAGGCGAAATGGCGTGCCGCTTCAACATGTTGAATGTCGTTCATGAGCTGGAGCGCCTGCATCGGCGTATTGCTCCGCTGGCGTCCCATACAAACCTGCTCGCGGTTGGGCGCATCGAACGTCGACATGAATGGAGGCGGTGCGGTGCGTTTCAGGAACGTGTAAAGGCTTCGCCGGTAGAGCGCGTCGCCCGTGTCTTGTCTGTAGAAACGCGTGTTGCTTCCACCAAAACCAACCGGTTCCCAAATGTTTGGCGGTTGATACGGTTTGACCGCTTTGCCTCCAACCGTTTGCACCAACAATCCGCTCAACGACAGCGCCTGATCTCTCAGCACTTCCGCATCAAGACGCAACCTGGGTGCTCGCGACAGTAGACGATTGCTCGGATCGAGCTCAAGCGACTCTTCACTGACCTCGGACGATTGACGGTAGGCGTGAGAGGTCAGGATCAGCTTGACCAACGTTTGAACGTCCCAGTCTTGGTTGACAAATTCGACCGCCAGCCAATCCAACAACTCAGGATGAGACGGGCCTTCGCCTTGCGAACCGAAGTCACCACTGGTTCGAACGATTCCAGTCCCGAAAAACTGTTGCCAGAATCGGTTGACTGCAACGCGTGCCGTTAGTGGGTGTTCACCACTGACCAACCAATTGGCCAAGTCCATGCGGTTGTAATCGCGATCGGATGGACGCTCGGGAAGCGGTGGCAGGAAGGACGGAACGTTTCGCGACACCTTGTCACCCGGTTTGTCATAGGCACCTCGCAGCATCACGAAGCTCTCGCGAGGCTTCTTCAGGTCGGCCATGACAAGCGTCAAAGGCACGTTCTTTTCGATGTTCACCTTTTCTTCCACCAAACCTTCGCGTTTCCGTTTGATGTCCGCGAGCAGGTCGACCGTGCCCGCATAGAAATTGGCGAGCCAGAAATCGAAAAGACTCTTGCGTTCTTCATCTGTCCACTTCTCGGGCTGTTTGCTTTTGACGATGCGCCAAAGATGTTCGGGAAGTTGCTTGTTGCGTTTGCCTTGGTTTTGTTTCTTCCATGCTTCCCAAGACCAAATCTGGTCATTCACTTTGTCGACGGTCGCTGTCACGCCAAGTGAATCCCAATGAACGGTACCCGCGTATTGGGTGAACGCGTAACCTTTCACTTTGGCTCCCGCACCGAGCCCCATTTTTTTTGCATCGACTTCCAAACGGACCCAGCGTCCTGCTTCGGGCAGGTCCCCCATCAAGACCTTTTCGGTGGTGTCTGATTTGCCAAACGGGATCTTTTCATGTTCGCCCCATACGGCCCGATGTTTCCAACCGTCGGTATGAAACTGGATCATGATCGTCTTGGGGGTGTCCTTGGGATCAAGGAAACAGTGAACGAACACGATGCCGTCGTTGGGGACGACGAGGTCGGCGGCACCGCTGTTGTAAAAGTCCTGTTCCAATCCGCCGGCTTTGCGACGCAACGATTTTGCACCACCAAAAACTTCACCCTCATCTTTACTAACGAGAGTTGTGGGGTGCCCGCTGTTTTGCAGTTTTGCGCCTTCAGGAAAACCGTCGTCAAACCAGAGTGTCTCAACCTCTTCGGGCGTGGGCACAGGATCGAGCGAACTTGGGTCAACATAGTCGTAAGTTGCCAATCGCTCTTTCTGGGACTCTTCGAGCTGCGACAGTCGCTTGTCGATCGCAGCGATCTTCGCGTTGTCTTCGTCGGAATGAAGTTTGAGGACGGGTGGCGTGTCGATGCGATTGCCATCCATCGCGGGATCGGCCGCGCTGTGAAAGAACGCGTACAACGAATAGTAATCGTGCATCGATAGCGGATCGAACTTGTGGTCGTGACAGACCGCACAGCCCGCAGTCAGTCCCATCCAGACTTCGACGGCAGTGGTGGTTCGGTCGACGGCGTAGCGATAGATCCACTCTTCATTAATGCTTCCCCCTTCGCCGGTGGTCACGTTGCATCGATTGAAGCCCGAGGCAACGAGTTGATCTCGAGTCGGTTTTTCGTACAGGTCGCCGGCGAGCTGCCAGCGTGTGAACTCATCAAACGGCAGGTTGTCCGCGAACGCCCGTACGACCCAGTCGCGATAGGGCCACATCGATCGCTCGTTATCGAGATGCAAACCATGCGTGTCGGCGTAACGGGCAAGGTCGAGCCAATAACGTGCCATGTGTTCGCCGTAGGAAACTTGGCTCATCAAACGATCGATCAGCGATTCATACGCATCCTCGGATTGGTCCGCGAGAAAGGCATCGACCTCTTGTTCGGTTGGGGGCAGCCCCGTCAAGTCCAAGGTGACACGGCGGATCAACGTTCGTTTGTCGGCAAGGGGCGACGGTTCAAGTCCCGCCTTGTCCAGCCGCGCCCGTAAGAACGCGTCGATCGGATTAGGAACGTCGACATTGGGAACGTCGACATTGGGGATTGGGGGTTGTTGGGGTGTCACGAACGACCAATGTTGTTGGACATTGGCGCCCGACTCGATCCACTTCCGAATCAAACGACGCTGCGCTTCGGTGATCGGCTTGTTGAACTCTGGCGGTGGCATCACCAGATCTTCGTCATCTGTTGTGATCCGCTCCCACAACTCGCTTTCGTTCACTTCGCCTGCAGTGACGGCGCCAGCGACACCGTCGGCATCATCAAGCCTCAAGTCCGCTTCGCGTTTCCCCGCATCGGGGCCATGACACGCAAAACAGTGTTCAGAGAGAATCGGCCGTATGTCGCGTGTGAACGAGACAGAGTCATCGGCAAATCCAACGTGGCATGGCGCAAACAACAGAAGTGTCGCGATTGCCAAACAAGAAATCGGCTTCGACATCAAACGATGGGGGGATTGTTGTCAAATGGGGTGGGCACCAAGAAACCGAATTGCGTTGCACCGAAGTTTTCAGCGCAAACACCGCGATTTACATGGTGAGTGATGGGAGCCGCCCATTATAGACGGAGAAGCCGGTGTCCGATTGCCCAACTGTCGGGTTCTGGGCGGGTGAAATACCTGGCGGGACGACCTGGGCGACAGTCGAGCCATCGCCTAAACTCGTTGCTGAAAGCGACTTGCTGGCGACAACGTGACTTCATGTCAGGTGCCAGGAACGTTCGTACTCCATCCGTCTCACTTGTACATGGAACCTCAAGGAGCCAATCCTAATGAAGTCTCGCGTTATCCTCACCGCAGCAGTGGTCGCGTTGCTGAGTTTCAACACAGCCAGCGCCCAAGACCAAGTGACGGTCGAAATGGAAACGAGCGAGGGCACGATTGTTATCGAGCTTAACCGCAAAGCTGCGCCGAAAACGGTTGAAAACTTCTTGAAGTACGTCGAAAACAAACACTTCGAAGAGACCGTCTTTCACCGTGTCATTCGCGGGTTCATGATCCAAGGCGGCGGACTCGACGCAAAGCTTGTCGAAAAAGACACGCTCGCCCCCATTCGCAACGAGTCGGCTAACGGTCTGAAGAACGAAAAGTACACGATTGCAATGGCACGCACCTCAGCACCTCACAGTGCCACGAGTCAATTCTTTATCAACACCGAAAACAATCTCCCACTCAACCGGGCGACGTCACGTGATGGATGGGGCTACGCCGTCTTTGGCAAGGTCGTCTCTGGACAAGAGGTCGTCGACAAAATCGAGGCCGTCAAGACTCAAGCTCGCCCGAATCCGGAAGCACCTTCGATCTTGATGCGGGATGTTCCCGTGGAAGCCATCGTCATCAAGAAGGTGACTGTCAAAGAGTAGTGCTCGAGCACTAATCGTCATAACCCGCGGCGCCGTGCCCCTTCGCAAGGTCACGGCGTTTTTTGTGCGCGGATGTTGGCCGCCGAGTCACGGTTCGACGTAGGGTTCAGCGTTATCCGCACTGACCTGTGATGCCAGATCCATGCCAACGCCCGTCACACCTGTCTCGTTCCTCTACCGCCTGATTCGGCGTCTTCGCGTCATCGATGCGACGTGCTTGTTGCAAATGGACACGCCCCATCGCGACGCATCCGTTTCACTCGCGGACGGCTACCGAATCGAACGTATCGGTGCGAAAGCTCTTGCCGAGCACCTCGAGAAAGCCACGGTGGAAGCGCAAGTTGGCACGCCCGACAAGCTCGGCTGCGACGAGCGATGCCTGGTGGGAGTCACTGCAGGAGATCGCCTCGTTTCGTTCCTGTGGATTGCGAAAGACCACATTGCGGGCAATGACAACTACAGTCGCGCGCCGCATCTGGGGACGTCGATCGACCTGCCCCAATCTGCCGTCTTTGTCTACAACGCGTGGACGGATCCCGATCATCGCGGCAAGCGGCTCGTTGCGGCGCAGTTGCAATACATCTTGAAGCATCGCTTGCTCGAAGCCCAATCGTTGGTCACGTCCATCGATTGGACAAACAAGAAATCGATCCGAGCCTTCGAGCATTTTGGCATGCAACGGCTTGGCACCGTCGTCCGAATCGGACGCGGCCCTGTCCAAGTCAGCTTTGTTCCAAAACTCGCAAGCTTGGATTTAAGAGTCGCCGCCGACGCCCCCGGTTTGCGGATCGAACTGCCGTAGCGGTTCGCCGTTCGTAGTATCGAGCTTTCGCCGGAATCGTCAGATCCATCTACCTCAAGAAGCGACCAGAAACTCTTTGGCGCGTCTCGAAAGGCCCGACGCTAACGCGTGCGGCTCATGTGGCGTCCGAAGAGAGCGCCAGCAAGCCGATCGGGGTAACGAGTGCGTGACGATTACTCGGCGACCAATTTCACTTGAAACGAACCTTGGTTGTCGTCAAGCGATCCGACATTGTCATTGACTCGCAACAGCAGCCAACAATGGCGTTTGATCTCCAACCGTGTCGCATTGTCGATCGAAAACATTTCGGGACGTGACATGCGTTGGCCGCTAGGCTTGGCCGTCGGCAACAAACACGCGAGCAATTGACCGAGCGGTCGCCCTCGATCATAAGTCACCGTCACGCCAGCCGGCCCACTCTTCCAAGGCTTGGGATCATTGCCAAGCACCACCGTGCCGTCGGGTGTCAACGTGAGCGTTGAACCGGGGACAAGTCGAAACCCCGGGGACTGCCATCCCTGATTCGCAGCCACATCGATGGTGGTTGGCTGCCCGTCCCACGCAGGATCTGTTTCGGCAATCGCAATCCGCTGCTGCGACCAATCGAACCCGTAATCGAGGTCTTCACACACCATTCGCCAACGAGCCGCCAAAATGGGCCACTGCTTTTGTCCGATGGATTTGAAAACCATCCGATTGAATTCGGGACCGCGGCTTGCGTTGCGAGCCGCCTCGATGAACGCCGGTCGGTACTCGGGATACTCGTGCAACAGCATGACTGCCGCCCAACTCCATCCATACATTTCAACGTTGCCCGTCAACGTCGGTGCGTAACGCATGACGGTTTCGATCGAGGGGATTTGAGATCGCTCGCGGATTTGCCCCATCAATTTGAACCGGCCCCAGTACGGAACGTCATGGCGATCTTTGGGAATCTGGTGAATGCGAGTCGACGAGCCTTGGCCGCTGTGCAGCGCCAACAGGTCGGCCGTCCCTTCCATAAACCACGTCGGGCCGGCATTGCCAAACACGTGGAAGGCAAAGGAATGTGCTCCCTCGTGCAGCATCAGATGCCGTGTGTAGTATTCACTCTTCTGAGCCAAGACGTAGATTTCGTCGTCGTAGGCATAGCCAAACGGGAACTCGGGAATATGATCCGGCAGGAGCCCCTCGCGACGAAACCGATCGCGGTCCCGTATGATGAATGCTTTGACTTTCCAGCCGTCAACGGCATCGGCGGGTAGCTGCCAAAACTCAATCCACTGTGGTACGGCCACGTCAAAAGACTCGACGAGCGTCGCGACCTCTTCTGCGTTGGGCAGATCCGTGGTCAATTCAATAAACTTGCCGGAACGCGACGCAAGCGTTGGCAAACCATTTTGCGGCTGGGCCCAAGTGACCTTGGGGGCGAGGCCGAGAATCAACAAGCAAAGAAAGGCTGTCCGTGTTCGATACATCCCACCATTCTAACGCGAAGTCCCACGGTCGGCTTGAGCTGTTGGTTGTATTCAGCGCGGTGCTTGCGACCGTCTTCTCCGCGGGCTGTACGCAATCGTTGGAATCGGACGTTGTGGTCTACTCGGCACTCGACCAGGAGTTCGCAGAACCGATTCTCAACGCCTTTGAGCGGGACCAAAAGAACGAAACTCGCGTGGTCCCCAAGTTTGATGTTGAATCGACCAAGACCGTGGGTTTGGTCAGCAGGATCATTGCCGAGAAAGACGCACCCGTTTGCGACGTCTTTTGGAATAACGAAATCATGCACACCGTTCGCTTGCAAAAGCTCGGCCTACTTGAGCCGATCGATTGGAACGTCGAAGCGGGCTGGCCCGCCGACATGATTGCGAGCGATGGAACATGGTGCGGGTTTGCCGCCCGCGCACGCGTGCTGATCGTCAACACGGAACGGATCGCAAACGAGGAGGAGTACCCGCAATCGGTTTCGGAACTTGCCGATTCCAAATGGAAAGAAAACTGTGCGATGGCGCGGCCGTTATTCGGAACGACGGCGACCCACTTTGCAGTGCTACGAGAGACGAACGGACACGACGAAACGATCGACTTTCTCAATCAGATCCGTTCCAACGCCGTGGTACTTTCCGGAAACAAACAAGTCGCTCGGGCGGTTTCCTCGGGGCAAGTGGCATGGGGGCTGACCGACACCGACGATGCGATCATCGAAAAGGAAGCGGGACTGCCGGTGGAGATCATCTTTCCCGATCAAATGCCAGACCAACCGGGAACGCTGCGAATCCCCAATACGGTCGCTGTCTTGAAAGGGGCGCCGCATTCGGTCGCAGCCCGCAGGTTGGGCAATTTCTTGATTCGCCCTGATATAGAAGACCGATTGGCAATGGGGGAGAGCAGCCAATTGCCAATCAGTCGTCAAAGCAAATTCCCGCCCCGCGTCTTACCTGAGGAACCGGTGCGCTGGATGCGGGTCAACTTTGAAAAAGCAGCCGACGACTGGGAGGGATGGTCGTCTAAGCTGCGTGAAATATTCAACGAGTAGGGTCTGATCAAGCAGACTCGACGGTCGTCGAATGAAGTGTTTCGCCCTGCAGACGATAGTTTTCGCCGCCGGGAGCGGCCAATCGTTGCAAGTGCGGTCGTCGTATCATTTGAATGCTCGACTTTTGCCCCGCTTCTTGCGCTTCGATCTGTTTTTCCGTGCCTGTGCCCCAAGCACGCAATCGTCGAAGCAACGCCCCCGAAAGCGGACGCGGCACACTCTCGGCCCGTGCTGCCACCACCGACTTGTCTTCGCTCATTCGGTACAGTCGCCGCATGTCTTCGATGCGAACGAAAGTATCGGATTCCTGAATGAAGACCAATTCGCCAGTCGCTCGCTCGAGGCCCGTTTGTCCTGCAGCTTCCATGCCCCGTGGGCGATTGTGTCGCACCACTCGAATCTGTGGATACTGCATTGCCAACTCGTCCAACACTTCGGGCGTCGCGTCTTGACTACCGTCATCGACAACGACAACTTCCGATGCTTCGCGAGAAAGATCGGTAAGTGCCTCGAGGACCTGTTCGACACGTCTTGAGATTTCATGCTGTCCGTTTCGGACCGGCAAGACCACTGACATTTTCGCGGCTTGTGTCATCGACTTGGGTTCTCCGTCTGGGAGCGTCGCGGGAGGGTGACGCCGAGTGTTGAAGGCGACAAACTTGGCGCCGTGGTTTTGATTTCGGCATCCTCGTCGTAAAACATCACATCTGCGTGAAGTGATCCCATCATTCCGGTCGTTCCGCCTGCGACGATTGAGCCAATCATCTCAACCCTGCCTACAAAACCTATGCGTATCGTTTCACTGTTGCCGTCGGCGACCGAGTGGGTCTGTGCCCTCGGAATGCAAGATGAGCTTGTCGGCGTCTCGCACGAATGCGACTTTCCAACGGGCGTCCAAGGACGACCCAAGGTGACCCGATCGCGCATTGACGCATCGCAATCATGCAGCGAGATCGACCAAGTCGTTCAACAACACAGTGATCAAAGAGAGTCACTTTACGACTTTGACGAGCAACTCCTCTGTGATTTAAAGCCCGACTTGATCATCTCGCAAACGCTCTGCAACGTTTGCGCCGTGAACGAATCTGACATACGCCGGTGCGTCGAACGATCGATGCCGGACTGCTCGACCCTCGACCTCAGTGCCGACACCTTTGACGGTGTGCTCAATGACGCGACGAAGATCATTCAAGCCACCGGCAATCGCCGCGCAGCGTTGGAAGCCTTTGGCAAAATCGAAGACCGTATCGCATCACTTCGCCGCAATGCCGATGGCGATCCGATCCCAAAGGTTACGTTGCTCGAATGGAGCGACCCGCTTTATTCGGCGGGACATTGGACACCGCAATTGATTGATTGGGCTGGCGGGGTCGACCCGATCGGAACGGCGGGAGTCCCCTCGCGCCGCATCGAGATGTCGCAGCTCGTGCAAGCGGATCCCGACATGTTGCTCATCGCCTGCTGTGGATTATCGCAGCAGCGCGGCCAAGAGGAACTTACGAGTCTGAAAACGAACGGCCAGTTCGCTTCCTTGCGATGCGTTCTGGAAAACGAGATCCACGTTTTCGATGGCTCGGCATATTTCAACCGGCCAGGCCCACGACTCGTCGACGCGCTGGATCAGGTTGGCCAACTGGTCAAGCATTGGCGTCTGAAAAACCCTTCGTAGTCCCGCGAATTGGCCGATGCGCCAAAAGATTCCGGCTGCCCATCCCCTTGCCCAATGGCCCGTCCCCTTGCTCATTGGCCCGAATACTTGCATCCTTCATGCACACAAATTGACCCTAAACACCACCCTGCTTTTTGCGAGCCGTGACCATGAGTGCTGAAGCACGACTGAAAGAACTCGGAATCGAACTACCGCCCGCCGCCAAACCGATGGGCGTTTACAAACCGATCGTGATCAGTGGCAACATGGCGTACCTTTCCGGTCACGGCCCACTGAAGTCGGACAAGACTTTGATCACAGGTCGACTGGGATTGGACATGGATGTCGAAGCGGGATACGAAGCCGCGCGAATCACTGGGCTCGGATTGCTTTCGACGCTTCAAAACCAACTCGGTAGCCTCGACAAGGTCAAGCGTCTAGTGAAATTGCTCGGTTTGGTCCGATGCACCGAAGGCTTTGATCAACAACCCGCCGTCATCAACGGATGCAGCGAATTGCTTCGGGACGTGTTTGGTGAAGATGCGGGCGTCGCGGCCCGCAGCGCGCTTGGCACCAACGCCTTGCCCGGCAGCATCGCGGTCGAGATCGAAGCGATCTTCGAAGTCGAATAGTCCGGATCGAAACCACACACAGGCTAGCTGACCTTGCGCCATAGCCTGATGTCGTAGGGACCACAGAATTGCATCAACAGCGCGCCCACGTCGGCGTGCTGGTCAAAGACCAGCCTGTGAAATTCATCTTCGCCCGGCCAAGGGTAGGCATAGACGATCGAAAAGTCGTCGAGCTCAAGACCGAGCGTTTCATAGGCGTCAGGAACATCGTGCCCCAGGCTGGGCAACATCGGATCGTCAGCAAGATCCTCGCTGCCACGCGGCAGAAAGTTGCCATGGATCAGCTCGAGATCGAGATCCCAACCAGACATGGTTTGCCGACCTTGACGCAAGAGTTCGGTCTCGGCTTCGATGCCAATCGCATCCAAATCAAGACTCGACGCGAGCGCGCTGACGACGGCAAAACCGCACCCCCATTCCAAAAAGCGTCGCCCAAGCAGCGGTTGATTGCGAAGCGTCCAGCAAAGTGACTGGTAGACCAATTCATAATCCGCAGCAACAAACTGTTCGATTTGCGGCTTGTCCCACCGGTCCTGAAACGCTTGAATGCGCTGCGTCGCTTCGGCGATCCATTTGCGCACGACCGCTGGAACCGGAATTTCGTCAACCGTCGATGGCAGTTCGACCTGGGTAAGCACGGAAAGTTTGTCCGATTGTGCCGAGGATGTCGTAGAATTGTCGTGACCAAACGTGTCAAAAGACTGCCAGATCATGCCCGCATGTTCAATCCGCCAATGCCGCCTGAAATCGAGCAACGACTAAACGACGACTCGCTTGAATCGTGCGAGGCGTTGATGGTTTGCTTGAACAACGGACGGTTTGTCGTCGTGCATCCCAACGAACCGCAACGCGCGCTCTGGCCCGTTGGCGGCGGGTGGAACAAAGTGCGGCAGCTCAAACCAGGCGACGAAGTCGTGCACAACGGAACCTGCACAACCGTCAAAGCTGTCGAGATCTACCGGTAGGGATCGTCGTTCGCAGGACTGCCAGTTTGTAGTCCCGCCTTTAGGCGGAAGAGCCTGAAGATTCCGGCAAAAGCTCGGTACTACGAACGACCGGCTCCAAAAATCGCAGCCTCTCTGCCTGGAAACGCACTCTTCGGTCGCTCCGCGTCGCGCTAGCTTCGGGCCTTTCGAGATTTGCCGAGCTCATGGAGGTGTGTAAGGCCCGACGCTAGCGCGTTCGGCTCACGAGGATTCCCGGGCATGGGCTACCCATCCAGATTCGGGTCGATTTGCCCTGTCCAGCCGAGCGTTTCCACTTCGGACGCATCTGCCCAGTGACTCGAGGGGCCCCATAGCGACGCTTGGCAGATTGGGCACCGCGCGTCGCTGAGGTTGGCGTATTGATGTTCGCTCGACAGATTGGGCTCCAGCCAGATCGCCTCGCATTCATCACAAACCACCAAGCCGTGCGGTGTCGACGTCGTTGGGTCCGACGGGTCACCGCCTGAGCAAAGGCGAACGCCGCAAAGCCCGCCGCCACAAATGGGACAGTAACCGATGCAATGATTCGGATTCACGCTGCAGTCTCTTTTTGCACCTTGGTGATTACAACGGAAACGCAGTGATCACGTTGCTGCCTTCAACAACGATTCTCACGCGTCTGGCCATCGGATTGCGTTGTTGTTTCCCAACCGATCCGCCAACGAACCCGACACGGTTGCCCATGTCGACGGTATAAACCGTTCGCTCGCCCTCGTCGCTCTTTGTCGTTCGCTGGCCTTTTTGGGCTCGCTCATACGCTTTATCAATCGTCGCCAGCGCTCCTTCCATCTCGCCGTCAAAAACACCATGCTTGCCACGGCGACTTGGCATGTCCTTGGTATGCCGACGCAGATGCTCCAATCGATGGCCTTCCTGACTGCCGGGACCGTAAATCAATCCCGCCGGTGACAAGTAACGTTTGGGCGAAACCTCTTTCAGCAATCCGTAAAGCAACTCCGATTCGGAATCGCTCGAATCGGCCGAGGTCTTTGTTTCGGCAGGTGGACCGCGAGCCTGGGAGGAATCGGTCGTGGAACTTGCCGGTTTCGGATCGTTGGCAGTTCTCGGCTTGGATTCACTCGGTTGCTTTTTCGATTGGGTCTTCCGATCGGAGTTGGCGGCGGGCGGGCCGTTGGTTTTCTTGGACGAATCGGACGCCTCGACCCGACTCGAATCCACGCGATTCGAATCAGTTTGCGCGACCACTTTCTCGCCAGCGGAATCCGACTCGGACTGGCCCGAGATCTCGGCAACCGACGGCAGGTTCAGATTCAGTCGCTCGTTCAGCACCGGCTGCAGAACTGCGTAAAGGACGATCGCAGCAACGATTCCGATACTCGACAATTTGCCCAGATGGCGAGTCGGGCGACGGCCGCCGTCGGCTTGGTTGCGGTGGGAACGATTCACAAAGCTGCTCCGGAATTCCGTGCAATCGATTCAAAAAGGACGTAAGTCTCGCGCGGATGGAACGATCATGCGGGCTCTCGCGGGGAATTCTTGACGACCGCGATCCCGTATCCACGCGATTTGAAAGGCTCCAGGATACAATCTGGGTTCTGTATTCCGCAGGCGAAATCAGCTGGCCGCGACCGCACAAACAGTCCCGCAGAGGGGCTAGCAGCCCTCGATTTTGAGCACACCTGCCAGAAAACAGGCGCACCCACAAGGAACATGGGCATACCCATCATGCGATGGGCACCATGGGAATATGGGTTCGGGAATACGAGTTCCGGGGGGAAAGCTGACGTGAGAGAGCTACGGGAGGAGTCGTTTTGGGAGGATTTGAGCCGTTTTTCGAAGGCCAACGTCGTCCCCTCTCACCTCCAACGCCGAAACGGCCTCGTGCCGACGGCATCCAGCCCCGACTTGGAATCGAGCGATGATGAAAAAACTTTGCCTGGCCCTGCTGTTTTGCGGTTTTGCTGCCACCGTTTCTGTAGAAAATGCTCGTGCTGAGGAGCCGGGTTGGTCGTGCGTCGTGATTGCGACTGGTGAATACCGCGAGCAAATCAAGGCAACGCCGATTGAAATGCGGCCCTACCGGCCCTTTCACTTTTACGGAAATACGGTGCGTCGAAAGTACCACCGCGGTACCGCCCTGCCTGTTCCTCGATCACTTGCCAACCACATCGGCAAGCGTCACGGACGATGAATGAGGTAGTCCGTGAGTCCGAGACACACATCGAACCAGCAAATTCCATATGCTGGTCACCCGAGTGTCGTGTGTGATTTGACGGACACCCACCTGGGCTGAAGGATCTTGCCCGACATGCAGTCGCCATCCAATGGCCGCTGCGAGACGTTGACGGTATCGCCGTTTCCCCGCGGGAGTGGGCGGCGATATCTGCAGCGGTAAAGTTCAGACCAGCGCTCGACAGATCGGGCAAAAAACACGTACGGGAATTCGAACGGCATGCCTGACATCGCTGAGTGCGCTCAGACCACGTTGCCACAGTGGCTCGGTCAACGATCACGGCGACATGGCGATCGAATCGCCGTCACGTTTATCGACGATGACGGTCAAGAACACTCTTGGACCTACCAAGAGCTTTGGTCACGCGCTTGCGAGATCTCAAGGCGACTGCCTCAGGTCGAGGAGACCTCACCGCGGGCGTTGATGCTCTTTCCGCCCGGTATCGAGTTCCTTGCCGGCTTCCTTGGCTGCCAGATCGCGGGCTGGATTCCCGTGCCAACCTGTTATCCCAAACCGGGACGTGAAATGCCGCGTCTCGATTCGGCCGCGATGGATTGTGACCCGGCCGCGATCGTGGGTGACCAAGCAACCATCGATGGCATCGATCCAAGCAAACTGTGTCAACAAGCGGCCAACGCGACACTTGTCGCGACAGACGTGGATGCCTCCCAACTCGATCAAGGACTCGATCCCGCTAGTCTGTCGATCGATCCCGAGCAACTTGCGCTGCTGCAATACACAAGCGGCAGCACGAGCGATCCCAAAGGGGTGATGGTCAGCCACCGCAACATGATGTCGAACCTCGAATCAATTCGCCGAGGTTTTGCGATTGATTTTTGCGAGGACGATGCCGAGCCCGAATGCGGCGTTTTCTGGTTGCCTTTCTTTCACGACATGGGATTGGTCGGCGGTATCCTGGAACCGCTTTACCTCGGTGGCCGCACGGTACTGATGAGCCCCCGTGCCTTTTTGCAACGACCTTTGCGTTGGTTGCAGACGATCAGCGACTATGGTGCCGTGATCAGCGGCGCTCCTAATTTTGCCTATCAGCTTTGTGTCGATCGGATCTCGCCCGACCAGACTGACGAGCTGAAACTGGATCACTGGCGTGTTGCCTTTTGTGGTGCCGAACCGGTGCTGTCGCGCACGCTTCGCGATTTCGGAAACCGCTTCTCATCATGTGGTTTTTCCGCGTCGTCCTTCTACCCATGCTACGGATTGGCCGAAGCAACACTGCTTGCCGCTGGCGGCGATGGCCCATCCGAGCCCAAGGTGCTCACCGTGAACCGAGAATCACTCGGCGAAGGTCACCCTCAGATCGAAACCTCTGGGCGGAGTGGTCGCGAGCATCAAGAACTCGTTTGCTGTGGCCAACCGTCATACCAAACGGAATTGCAAATCGTCGATCCTGGCACGCGAACGATCGTCGCGGATCGTCACGTGGGTGAGATTTGGTTGCGTGGCCCGAGCATCACTCGGGGCTATTGGCGTCGTGACGAAGAAAACCACGAACGTTTTGAAGCCGAAATCGCGGGCGGAGAAAAAGGCTACCACCGCAGCGGTGACTTGGGTTTCTTGCATGACGGCGAACTCTACGTCACCGGCCGAATCAAAGATGTGATCATCTTGCGTGGCCGCAATCTGTTTCCTCAAGACATCGAACAGTCGGTTCGCGAAACGGTCGGCAGCGATGGTGGCCAATGCGCCGCGTTTTCCGTAACCAGCACACTAGGCGAATCGCTTGCGATCGTGGCCGAATTGCCACGCCGGACCGACGCCGATTCGCTTCCCGAATTGGTTCGCTCGATTCGTCGCACCGTGATCGAAACCCACGAAGTCGATCCACGTCACATCTTGCTCGTGCGACAGGCCACCGTGCCCCTGACGAGCAGCGGAAAAGTGCAACGAAGTCGTTGTCGCGAATTGTTTGATTCAGACGGAATCAAGGCCAAACATCGTTACGATCGATCGGTAGGAAGCGAGCAAACGCCGATCGCCATTCCCAGCCTGCCCAAGAGCCCAACGCCCGACGACAAAGAAGCGATTTCTGAATTGATCCAAAACTGGATGTCGGAATGGCTTGTGGTTCGCGCAGGCGTGCCACCGACGGATGTCGATTTGGAAAAACCATTTGCCGACTACGGACTCGACTCGCTAACGGCGGTCGAGATGAGTGGTGAAATCGAGGATTGGTCGGGAATCGAATTGACCCCCATCGTGGCTTGGAACCATCCAACGGTTTCCCGCCTAAGCGTCTTCATCGCAGATCAGTTGTGCGTGAACGAAAAGACTGATCCATCATCCGATGTTTCTGAAGCCGAGTTGGACGAGCTGCTTGGCGAGATCGAGCAGCTTTCCGACGAAGAGATCAACCATGCCCTCGCCAACAAACGACGACCCTGAAACGCCAAACCAACAGTCGCTTGCCGACCGTATGGCGAAACTGTCGCCGGCTCAACGCGAGCTTCTAAAGAAACGGTTGGCTGATCGAGGTCGTCCTCAACCGGATGACGCGCCGACCTCACCAACTGGCTCGGCATCCCCAGATTCCACCGCGTCACGCGACGAGTCAAAGTCAGGCTCCGATCGAGTTGCGGTGGTGGGAACGGGGTGTCGGTTTGGCGATGCGAAATCGCCCGATGAGTTTTGGGAATTGATTTGCCAACGGCGCGAGGTCTCGGCACGTGTGCCCGAGGGACGTTGGGATCGCGAACGTTACTTTGATCGCTCGGGTCGAACCCCAGGAAAGATGGCGGTCGACACGATCTGCGCCGTACCTGATGTCGATCAGTTCGACCCGGCCTTTTTTGGGATCACGCCTCGGGAAGCGGCCCGCATGGATCCCCAGCAACGTTTGTTATTGGAAGTCACCTGGGAAGCGTTCGAAAACGCAGGGATCCCCATCGACACGCTCGCCGGAAGCAAGACAGGGGTCTTCATTGGCGTTGGCACGACCGACTATTCGAAAGTCCCGGCGCGCTACCCCAACTACTTCGAACACGTCGATGCCCACACGGGAACGGGCAACGCGCTCAGCATTGCTGCGGGTCGCATCAGTTACCTGTTCGACTTTCGCGGTCCCACCATGGTCCTCGACACCGCCTGTTCGTCTTCGCTGGTTGCGATGCATTCGGCAGTCGTGTCACTTGAACGTGGCGAATGTGACTTTGCCGTCGTTGGCGGTGTCAACGCCATTGTTTCGCCTGAGACGTCCATCGCCTTTTCCAAAGCGAAGATGCTTAGCCCCGATGGACGTTGCCGCCCGTTTGACCGCGACGCTAACGGCTATGTGCGAGGCGAAGGTTGCGGCGTCGTCTTGTTGCAGCGTACCGCCGATGCAACTCGACAAAAAAACAACATACAAGCGATCGTCCTCGGAAGTGCCGTCAATCAAGACGGTCGCACGAGCGGCATCACTGCACCCAACTCACAATCTCAAGTCGCGGTGGTGCGTCAAGCCATCGACGCCGCGGGCATCAGTGTCGACGACATCGGCTATGTCGAGGCCCACGGAACGGGCACACCTCTCGGTGACCCAATCGAGATGATGGCCCTCGGTGAAGTCTTTTCAAGTCGCACAGCCAATCACGATCCCATCCGCGTTGGAAGTGTCAAGGCAAATGTCGGGCACACCGAAACCGCCTCTGGAATCGCCGGTTTCATCAAACTCGTTGAAATGCTTCGGCATCAAACGATCCCTGCTCAACCCAACTTCGCCACGCTCAATCCCAATATTCGAATCCCCGCCGGTGTCATCGAGGTCGCGCGGACGTCGCAAGATTGGAAACCCAATGGACGCGACCTCCGCATTGCCGGCATCAGTTCATTCGGATTCAGCGGAACGAATGCTCACGTCATTGTTCAACAGCCCATCGCAACAACGGCTGAAACCGAAGGGCACGAATCAGATCAAAACCTTTATTCGCTGCCACTGTCAGCTCGAGATTCGACGGCAATCAAGAAGCTTGCAGCCGCATATGCCGATACCGTGTCCGGCCGCGACCAACGCGCCCTAGCCGATCTCTGCGCTGCTGCCACCAGCCATCGCGCTGGGCTTCCCTTCCGTGCGGTCGCCATCGGCAAAACGAGCGATGAAATCGCACATTCGTTGCGACGATTTGCGGCCGATTCCGAGACCGATGTGATCGATGGTCAAAAGAGCACCAGCCGTCGGCCTCGGATTGCGATGATGTTCACCGGCCAAGGTTCACAGGCCATTTCGATGGCATCGCAGCTGGCAAGCGACGTTCCGGAGTTTCGCGAAGCCTTGGGCAAATGCGAAACGCTGATCAACAACTGGATCGACGAACCACTTTCCGAAATCATCGCGGGCAAGTCCGTTCGCAATCTCGATCACACGTCGTACGCGCAACCAGCGATCTGTGCCATTGAGTGTGCGATGGTTGACGCGTTGCGAGCTCACGGCGTGAAACCCAATGTTGTCGTTGGGCACAGCATCGGCGAGATCGCAGGACTCTACGCGATCGGTGTGCTCGACCGCAAAGAAGCACTCCGGATCGCAACCATTCGCGGTCGGCTGATGGGGCAGCTGACGTCAGTGGAAGATTCAAAAGCCGCCGGTGCAATGGCGGCCATTTTGACAACCGACGACGTTGTCTCGCGCTGGATCGAAGCAACGGGTTCTTCCGTCGTGATTGCCGCGATGAACGGGCACGGCAACACGGTGATCGCTGGAACATGCGACGAAGTCGAAGCCATGATCGAGCACGCCAACGACCAAAATGTGGCGACTCGTCGGCTCGCCGTCTCCCATGCCTTCCATTCGCCATTGATGCTCGACGCGGCCGAGCCGCTGCGTGAGGAGCTTTCCGCGTTCCTGAAGCCCAAAACGATTCCGGGCACCGCCACATTCATTTCGACGCTGACAGGCGTTCGCGAAACCAAGATCGACGTCGATTACTGGATCAAGCATCTGCTGAGTCCCGTGCGATTTTCCGATGCGATCGAAACATTGGCCGAGTTGGACGTCGACCTGGCAATCGAAGTCGGTCCCAAATCGCAACTCTGTGGGATGGTGCGACGAACACTCGCCGCATCCACCTCGCAGCGCACGACGAACGAACTGAAGACAACGGCGGTCATCGACGGCAAACGCCCCGACCTTTTGTGTTGGTCCCAAACGCTCGCCGAAGCTTGGTCGGTCGGCGCCAAGGCCAAGCTGAATTCGCGCGAAGTTCCGCGCGGCGCATGCTCGCTTCCCAACTATCCGTTTCAGCACCAGCGGTGTTGGTACGAACCGCCCAAAGCGGGAAACCACGAAGCGGGCGGCGCAGTGGTTCATCCGCTACTCGGTGTTCGACAACAGCTTGCGTCCGGGCACACCCTGTTCCGCAATGCGCTGAGAAGCGAAGAACCGTATTATCTTTCCGACCATGTCGTCAGTGGCGCCGTTACTGTTCCGGCAGCCGCCTGGATCGAGGCCATTCGCGCCGCCGCAGCCGACGTCTTTGAAGAAGCGTCGTTTGAAATCTGCGACCTCGACATTGAACGTGCTCTCTTCCTTGAGCAAGGCCAACCGGTCGAGGTGCAGATCGATGTTTCGCCAATCCGCGGCGGTCGCAGCCGAATCCAAATCAGTGCTTTGACCGATGTCGAATCGGCGGAGTGGCAATCGTGCGCTACCGCAGTTGCAGTACGAGCGTCCCATCTCGCCTCGACTCATCGTTCACTTTGCGAACCGGCGGACAACGTATCGGCGGTCGATGTCGATTCACTTTATGAAGCGATGTCAGCCGTTGGGCTCGAATACGGCCCCGACTTCCAAGTGATTACCGCGATCGAATCAGACGGTCGTCATGCCATCGCGAAGTTGCAGCTTTCGCCCAACCTGGACAACGCGGCATCGCAATTGCATCCCACGCTGATTGATGGGGCGTTGCAGACGATCGCCGCGGTCGTTCCCGACACGCTCAAGTCAACCACCTACCTGCCATCGACGATCGGTAAGATTCGATTGGGTGAGCTTGCTCCGATTGCGAAGGCGATCGTGCATTGCACGCAAGCGTCGGCCAACTTGATCACCGCTGACATCGACTTGCTCGCGGTAAACGACGAATGCGTCGCATCGCTTTCGTCGGTTCAGTTGAAAGCTCTTTCAAAATCGAACTCGACCACCGTTGCCAATCCTGAGAATTGGATCTACCACACACGGTGGGAACCCTCGCTTGACGTTGAATCCGCCGACGAGTCGGAACTTGGCTTTCAGATCGAGTCCTCGCATCCGATTGTCTTTCTGGGTAACGAAGAACTTGAATCCATCGTCGCGCCTCCCTTCGACGCATCGGAGACGCGCGAGCATTGGGTTTGGACCTGGACGGCGCATGAGGACGACGAAAGCCAAGCGACCACCAAAGCAACAAGTCAATTGTTGGCAACGGTAAAATCGGCACTCAACGCGAATCGTGCGCCGATGTTATCCATTGTCACCAAACAGGCGCACTCGATCGGCATCGGCGAACCGTCCGATCCGGTCGCGACCGCCCTCGATGCGATGGCAAGGGTCGTGGCCAATGAGCACCCACAACTAGAGGTTCGGTGCCTTGACGTTGATTCCATTGACGAGGACTCGGCCAGCGCGATCGCAAATTGGCTTGGACGGAGCGGCAATGAATCTCAACTGGCCCTGCGCCGCAGCCGCTTCTTCGCACCACGGTTGATTGCAGACGAAAGCGACGCTTCGTTGTCCGTCCCGTCCCATGGAAGCTATCGCGTCCGTCTTGATGGCACCGACCGGATGGAAGGACTGTGGACTGAGCGGATCGCTTTGCCTAAGCCTGCCTCGGGTGAACTGCTGCTCGAAGTTTCGGCGATCGGACTGAACTTCAGCGATGTGCTCAAAGCGATGGGACTCTACCCTGGCATCGAAGACGAAGTCGTGCCGATGGGCATTGAGATCTGCGGACGTGTGACAAGCGTCGGCGAAAACGTCGACTCAAGTCTCGTTGGCAAACGCGTGATGGGGGTCGTGCCTTATGGATTCGCATCGCACGCGGTGACCAAGGACTACCTGGTAGTCCCCGTCCCCGAATCGCTGAGCGATCAAGAGGCGGCCTCCATTCCGATCGTCTTTCTGACGGCGCATCATGCCTTGCGAAAAATCGCACGTTTGCAATCGGGTGAGAAAGTTCTCATTCACGCCGGCGCGGGCGGCGTCGGCTTGGCAGCGATTCAAATCGCCCATTCCATCGGCGCCGAAGTCTTTACAACAGCCGGCAGCCCTGCCAAACGTCGTCTGCTCCAGCAAATGGGCGTGCCAGCCGAGAACATCTATTCGAGCCGCGACCTTGATTCGATTCAACAGATTCGTCAGCGCACGGGTGGAACGGGAGTCGACGTTGTCCTTAACTCCATGCCCGGTGAATGGATTGATGCATCTCTGGGACTGCTGGCCGCACACGGGCGGTTCTTGGAAATCGGCAAGACCGACATCTACCAAAACCGCGCCATCGGGCTCCTTCCATTCCAAGACAACCTCTCGTACTCGGCGATCGACCTCGATCGCATGTTCCGTTTTCGCGAAGCCGAGGTGCGTGAGCTCTTCCGAGAAGTCACTGAGCTGTTCCAGGACGGCACCTACCAATCGACGCCGCTGACGTCGTTTCGTCTAAGCGAACTTGCAGAGGCGATGCGATTCATGGCTGGTCGGCGGAACATCGGTAAAATCGTTTTGACGCCGACCACTCCAGAACCAGAACGTGTTGCACGTGAGGGTGCCTATCTGATCACCGGCGGTAGCGGATCGATCGCCCTGGGTCTTGCCAAACGACTTATCCAGCGAGGTGCGACTGCGGTTGCTCTGGTCGCCCGCCGGCCAGTAAACGACGCAGTCCAATCACTGCAAGATTGGGCGAAGACACAAAACGGATCAATCGCGTACCTACAAGCGGACTGCTCGGATGAGGCTTCGATGAACGAGGCCGTTGATCAAGCGGTCTCCCAATTCGGCAAGGTCGTTGGCGTGGTGCATGCCGCCGGACTGCTTGATGATCGGATGGTCCACGACCTCGATGCCGACTCGCTGCAACGAGTCCTTGCACCGAAAGTCGACGGTGTGATCGCACTCGAAAAGGTAACCAAGCATCAACCGATTTCAAGTTTCACTGTGCTTGGCTCGGTCGCTTCGGTCTTTGGCTCTCCTGGGCAAGCCAACTACGCAGCTGCAAACGCGTTCTTGCAAGGCTTTGTCAAACGTCGCCGCGCCAAGGGAAAGCCCGCCTCGATCGTTCATTGGGGACCGTGGGGATCCAATGCTTCGGTTGACATTGGCGGCATGGCCGACGACCCAGCTCGACTCAAGAATCTGGCGTCGCGCGGGCTAACACCGTTGAAATTTGACGCCGCACTTGACCTTCTCATCGACGGGGCCGTCGAAAACCGCGAGTCCTTTGTCGCAGTTGATGCCAAGTTTGGTGTCATGCTCGGCGGCACGAAGGAAACTTCAATCCCGTCCATTCTGCGTTCGCAAAAAAGCGACGCCGATTCCGCCGTTGGCGGTTCAACGTCCATCGACACCCCGTTCCTTTCGGAAATCAAACGACTCGAGAGTGACCAACGTCGCCAACGGATCACCGACTACTTCATCGGTCAACTCGCGTCGATCATGTCGACAGGTGCGGAAGCGATCGACCCGCAAGCGCCCCTTGCCGCACTGGGCCTCGATTCGCTCATGGCATTCGAACTGAAGAACACGATCGAAGCCAAACTCGATATCTCGATCCCGATCAACCGATTCGTCGACAACCCGTCGATCGTTTCGCTAGCCGAAACAACCGACGAACTCATCGTCCCCAGCGAGGCCTCGGTAACGAGCGAGGCATGAGCCGAGTGTGAACCCGCGGGAAATTCCGCCTAAAGGCGGGACTACAAACGGTGAGCCGAACGCACTAGCGTCGGGCGTTACCCCTCTTCCTAACGACGCTCGCCAGAGCGTGGTGATTGTGGATGCCGGCCTGACAATGGGAACCACCTTCTGGCGAAGGTAGCTACGAACGGTGAGCCGAACGCGTTAGTGTCGGGCAGTACCACTCTTCGTAGCGACGCTCGCCAGAGCGTGGGAATACGCCAATTCGCAGCACCGAGCTTCAGCCGGAATCTTCGATCGCTTCCGACTGAAGACGGAACTTAAAACCTTGGCAATGGGAAACGAATCCTGCTACTCAGCTTTGGAGTAGTGAATCTCAAACATCTTCGACCACTCGCCTTCACGCTTGGCGTACATCACAAACAGACGCTTGTCGTCCGAAGGACGCGTGGTGACCGACTTCATGTCGACGAGCTGACCTGACATTTCATCTCGACCTTCGAATGTCATCACGAGCTCGCCTGACTTTTCGTCGTACTCACCTTCCATGATGTTCAAGTGCGAAGATTGATTGTCGACCCAAGTACCAACGTACTTCTTTTTGTTTGTGTCATAGCCGAATTGCCCTTGGCCCTTGAACGGCCCCGACTCGAAGGCGCTGATCAACCACATGCCACCATCGATCAAGCTATTCTCTTCGACGATCGGCATTTCGACTTCATCGGCGGCGCCGGGCATTTTGACCTTCATGGTGCCGGTCCACTTGCCAACATCTTCGGCAATCCGTTTGTGATGTTTGGTCAACTTTGGTGGAGCTTGTGCGAGAGTTGTCACTGCCATCAGCAGTGGCAGCGCAGCGAGCAATAGAAAACGCATGTGAATATTCCCTGTTGAAAAGAGTTTGCAACCGCCGTGCGGTCGCACATTTTGACCGTGCATCATCGCGTCCACGAGCAACACAGCCCAATTGCAAGTGAACGTTTGGTCCGACCATTGATCTCAAAGCCAAGTTACTTTGATGCTTTGATTTCGGCAGCCTCCGCTTCAAGTTTGGCGATCTCGTCTTCAAGCTGCTTCAGCTCTTCGGGATCGTCCGCCTGTTGCTTTGAACCAGCCAATCGCGGGCGCAAAGTTTGCAACTTCTTGTTGATCACATCAAGGCGTTTCTTGGCTTTCTTATCCATTCCTGTTTTTACTCGTTGGCAATGAAATGTGTTATGAACTTTTGTTGAAAAGCAGGCAAAAAAGCGACTGCTAGAATTCCAGCAGGGCGACAACGAAATGAACAACCAGCACATAAAGTGTGGTCCACAACACGGTCGCCGTGATCGCGTTGGAAACATCGGTTGTCGAGTGCTTGGCGGCAATCCCACGATAGTAACCGATCGTCGCCGTACCGACACCACAGAGAACGTTTTTCAATGTCACCCAATGCCATCCCACCAGCATCGACGAGCCCTCGTCGGTCAAATTGCGAAAGAAATGTTGATTCCAGTAATGCAAACCAACCTCGGGATGGGTCTCAGCAAACGTGATCAAGCTGACCCACTGGGCGGCCGAAAAGGCAAGCCATTCCAAGAGGGGCGTGGCGATCACAAAGGCAACGACAATCGGCAACATCAAGTAAGATCGCGGCTTGACCCCAAGTGTGCGCATTGCGTCCGCTTGCCCACCGTATTGCTTGACGCCCACGTCCGCGGCAACCGCAGCACCGCAACGGGCTGCGACCAAAACGGTTGCCAGCACCGGAACGAGAATTCGATAGAGCGCAAACCCGATCGATGACAACAGTTCATCAATCAACAAGGGCTGGGTGTAAAGCCGGAACGGCAGGAAACGAAACGTGAAATAGGTCGCCGTGAACCCGACAATCATTCCTGCCATGATCAGGTACAGCCACGCCGATGGCCCACCAACCAATCGCAAATAGTGCATCAGAAATCGGATGCCCCAGCGAGGTCGCGGGACGATCGGAAGCAAATCATAGGGCAACCGGGCCGACGCGGTCACCACTCGACCGCTTGCCGCCATGAAGTCGCCCAATCGTTGGCCAACCCAGACGGGCATCCGGGACGGTTCGCCACTCGACAGCTTGCCGGCGACATTGCTTCCACGTTGAACGAGTGCCATTCGATCGGGAATCTGATCCCATTCTTCTTTAGGAATCGGAATCAGCTTTGCCTCGCCCGCATCAAGCAAGAGGACTTCATCTGCGATCGGCAGCAACGTTTCATAATCATGCGTGACGACGATGCTGGTGCGACGATGAGCTGTCTGGGTTG
Source organism: Rubripirellula sp. (assembly GCA_965216875.1). Lineage (GTDB taxonomy): Bacteria > Planctomycetota > Planctomycetia > Pirellulales > Pirellulaceae > CBDCUW01. The sequence goes on along the minus strand of OZ244207.1, from coordinate 7,959,342 downwards.
CCCGGATCAGATCAGCGACTTTTTTTCCGCTCGCCGCATCGAGTCCTGAGGTCGGTTCGTCATAAAGCACAACGTCGGGGTCTGCTGCCAATGTTCTCGCGATCGCGAGGCGTTGCTTTTGTCCGCCGCTCAGTGCTGACACGCGTGTCTTGGCCGGAACGCCCAATTCGTCCAACCATTCTGCCGCCGTCTGGCCCGGTGGTTTCGATCGATCGGTTCGGTGATCGATTGCGAATTGCACGTTTGCTGTTGGCGACAATTCATCGAACAGGGCAAACTGCTGGAATACGATCCCAACCCGCGGTTTTGTTTCGCCAAACTCGATGCTTCCGCGCCAAGTGACCGGGCCGCCCTGCTTGGGGATCAAACCGGCAAGGGTGCGCAGCAGCACCGATTTTCCCGCCCCGCTACCACCCACAATCACCGTGATTTTGCCAGCGGAAACATCCAGCGATGTCTCGTTCAACAGGACTAGGTCGCCCACCGCGATATGCAATTGAGACAGACGCAGCGGGCGAAGCTCGCGAGGCTCATCGTCACTCACTCTTGCCAGCCTCCGCGCGCGATTCGACGGCTGGCGCAGCAAATGGGTCGATGCCGTCGGCCATGTAAACGAGCGGGTAGGGCATCGAACCACTGGCAATGGTGATCACTGGATCCGCGGCAGAATCCGCATCCCCTGCGGTCGCCACGATCCAGCGCCGGTCTTTGCCAAGGATTTGATTTCGAAGGACCCGTGCAAAATCGGGATTGATCCCATCCTCAGGCGTCCCGAAAAGGTCATCACCGATCGAACGCACAACAGGTTCAATCCGGTCACCGGCAAGGTCAATCGCACTCCGAGCTCGGTCGCTTGTCCAAATCTCCTTCCACAGATCACGCAACTCCTGGTTCTCGAGCAGCGACTCTTTCAACAGAACACGTACAAGAGCTCGTGCATCCGGGTCCGACGCAACGGACTCGGCCACTTCGCCAAGTTCGCGGCGAACATTTCGGTTCGAAGCAACGTCGGTCATGATTCGCTGAACCACTCCCACGATGTCGTCCGAATGCGATCGGAAAACCGGTTCAGCTTCCTGTTCGACGAAGCGGTCCCACTCGCTTCGCACCAAGTTGCGTTGTGGCAAAGGGGCTTTGTCATAGAGTGCGCGCCACCCGAATCGCCACAGGGAAGCGCGATCCCACAATTCGCGACCAATCTCCTCAGCAAGCGGCTGGCCGTGCCTGCGAACCGATGGCATTATTTCGCGACGTGCGAGCGGAATCAATCGCTCGTCAATCACTTCCTCATTCCAGCGCAAAGCGAGCTCATCGATTTCATCACGATGACGTCTCGTCGCCGCACGAAACTCCTTTTCGACAATCGGAACCGACCGTCGCAGTGACTCTTCAACCAACGGCAAGAGCGCCGCGGTCATCTCTCGGCCATGCTGCTGGAAAAGATCTGCAAACCGCTGTTGAATCTGAGCCCGTTTCTCCGGCGGCAACATGGTCTGCACCACTTCCTCTAACCGGCCGGAACTGTAGTGGTATTCCCACTCGAGCTGGTCGGGATCGACATCACCGTACCAACGAATCCTTACTTGACGATCGTCAGCCTGCCCCTTGCCCGTCTGCCCCTTGTCATCAGCTCGCCCGCGTTCAACGTGGCCGACCTGACTCCATTGACCGCTACTGTCTTGCATAAAGACAGGATCATTTCGCCGCAATCTCGACGAAGCATCGGTCAACTCCAGCGTGGACGGACGCTTGGTGAAATAGTCCACCAGCGCCGTTCGGCTGGCTTTCGATCTTTGTCCACCCACCACGCCGGCAACCGCAATCGTCACCGTGGTCCACGCCAAGATGCCCAGAAGAAGATGTAACTTGTATTTCATTCCAATGACGAACCACGCGTCCGCCAGCCATTTCGTGTCTGTAAGTCGCCACCCGATGGCGGCACGCTCCACAGGCACATTTTAGCGTTTCAGAAGGGCGCGACCGATCGCAAACCCTGTCACTGCGGGCCTTTACGAATCATCCGAAAGAACCACTCGGGGGACCCGTGTCGCAATTGATCGACGATCACAGCAGCGATGATGATGCAGCCGATGATGATCAGCGTATATGTATTGGGTATCGAAAGCAGCGTGCAGCCGTTGCGGATCACGGTGATGATGAGAGCGCCGACCAACGTTCCCAACACGGAACCGCGACCGCCGCTGAGACTGCCGCCGCCAAGCACGACGGCCGCGATGATCTCTAGCTCTTTGCCCATACCGTCAGAAGGGTTACCAATTTTGACGTCCGAAAAATAAAGCAACCCGCCGACTGCAACAAAGAAACCTGAAATGGTGTAGACCGCAATCAACGTCAACGGAACATTGATCCCGCAAAGACGCGCTGTCGATTCGTTTGAACCAATCGCAAAAATATTGCGACCAAGTACGGTGTACTTCAGCACCAGGGCAAGCAAGATCGCCAGAGCAACGCAAATTAATGCACTGGTGGGAATCGAAAGATACGGCATCAAATAGTTGTCGGCATTCTTTCCGGTGTAGCAAAGGAAACGGATCCACTCGGGATAGCTATCGGGGTCTGCTTTGACCGAAGATTCATCGGCGACGATTTGACCAACGCCAAGAAAGATGGTCATCGTTCCGAGCGTGACGATGAAAGGCACGACCCTTGTTGCGGCAATCAAACCGCCGTTGACGGCCCCGCAAAAGCAGCCAACCAAAACGGTCAGCCCCAAGTACATCGTGACGTAAAACGCAAAGCCACTTTCCCCCGACGTGACCTCTGAAAACTTGAAGCAGCTCGCCAGCACGGTTCCGCACAGTGTCAACGCTGTCCCGGCCGACAAATCGATTCCAGCCGCGATGATGATGATCGTCATCCCGAGGGCGGGGACGGCAACCAGTGCTGTTGAACTGAGGATCACGCGCGCATTGCGTGCCGACACAAATACGCCTTGTCCCAACGCCCCTTCGGCAATTGCAAACAAGACGATGATCACGACCAAAGCAAGCATCGGACCGAGCTGGCCCCAACTAAAGCCGCGCATCAGACGGCCAATCGAATTGCTGTTGTCAGTGGACGATGAATCGCTCATCTGGTTTTCTCTTCGAACCTTTGTCTTATCTAATCGAGCGAGATCGCCGCAGCCATCACCGCATCTTCGGTCCACTCGGACGTGTCACTGACCTGACGCATTTCACCGCGAGACATCACGCCAATGCGATCACAGACAGCAAGCAGCTCGGGAAGGTACGAGCTGATGAAGACGACCGTTTTACCTTCCGCCGCGAGCTCACCCATCATCCGGTACACCTCCGCTTTCGTCCCCACATCGATGCCTTTGGTTGGTTCATCCAGCATCAAGATGTCTGCCTTTTGATGCAAGATTCTCGCAATTGCAACCTTCTGTTGATTGCCCCCTGAAAGCTCGGAAACACTCTGGCCGCCCGAGTGCGCTTTGACCTCGACGGTGCGCATCAATTCGGCAGCGTCCTTCTCACGACGTTTCAAATCGAGAACGCCAGCCGTTGTGTAGGGCGACAACGACCCCATCGTGATGTTTTCGACGATCGACAAGTCCTGGGCGAGACCTTCGTTTTTCCGATCCTCGGACAGCAAGCTGAACCCCGCTGCCATTCGCGAGCGAATTGACTTTCGTATTTGCTTTCCTTCAACAACAACCGTTCCTGCATCAACTGCATCGAGTCCGAAAATTGCGCGAACCAGTTCCGTGCGACCGGCGCCAACCAGACCAGCGACACCAAAGATCTCGCCGCGCCGAAGTGACAACGTGACCCCCTTCGGCATTGGCGAACCGGTCAACGCATCCACTTCGACCCAGGGATCGCCCGGCGTGTGAGGTACGGTCGGGAAAAGATGCTCGACATCGCGACCAACCATCAACGAGATGATTTCATCGTCGCTGACGTCCGCGATTTTGCCTTCACCCACGTTGTTTCCATCGCGCAGCACGGCGTAATCGTCGGCCACTTCGCGCACTTCTTCAAGAAAGTGGCTGATGTAAACGATTCCCAGCCCCTTCTTTTTCAATCCATGAATGATCTCGAACAGACGTTGGACGTCCTTTTGCGGAAGCGAACTGGTTGGCTCGTCAAACAGGATGATTTTCGGTTCGCTGATCAAGGCTCGCGCGATCTCGATCAACTGCTGTGTTGCCACTGATTGCCGTCCAACCGTTTCGCTTGGATGTAACGAGCCGAGCCCCACCGAATGCAACGCCTCAAGCACACGGTCTCGCTGCTGCCATCGCTTGAGCAACCCCAGACCGCTGCCCGGTTTTCCGAGCATCAAGTTGTCTTCAACACTCAGGTCGGGTGCCAGGTTAAGCTCCTGGTAGATCATCGCCACGCCGCTGGAAAGAGCGTCGGCCGGTCCGGATGGCTGGAACTCGTTTCCGTCGATCGTCATCGTCCCTGAATCAGATCGATGCGCACCGCTAAGAGTTTTGAGAAGCGTGCTCTTGCCCGCACCGTTTTCGCCAATCAAGGCCAACACACGCGATCGACGCACTTGCAGCGACACATCGGCAAGCGCACGGGTCGGCCCGAACCGCTTGTTGATGCCCTTCATTTCGAGCAAGACGTTTTCTTCCATCGCAAGCAGCTGGCTAGCGTAAGATCGTGACCGATGTCAGTAGGAAAACACTTTGCTCTGGGTCGAAATGATGCGACCGCATGAGCAAAGTGAAAGGGAGGGATGGCTTGTGGTGGGAGGAGGGCGTGAGCCGGCCGGCTACTCTTCGATCGCAGGTTGCAGGAGTTCCTTGTACCGGTCTTCACCCATGTTCTCGGGCGTCGCGACATATTCACCGGTCGAAATGAACGCGTCCGATGACTCGCCGTTCATCGACGCCACGATCGTTTTGACCGAGGTGTAACCCATCGTTACCGGATCTTGCAAAACGATCCCGGAAACCGAACCATCCTCGAGTCCTTCGATCAACGCATCACTCGGGTCAAAGGCGATCATCTTGACCTCTTTGTTCACACCCGCGTTGCGAAGCGCTTCAAGAGCACCGTTCGCATTCGGCTCGCAGACGGCAAAGATCCCACTCAGCTTGTTGTTTTCGTTGTGGTGAATCTGCAACAACTGATCGACCTTCTCTTTGGACTCGGTCGTGGTGTCGCCCCCACGTTGGTCACTCGAAACGACTTTGATGTTGGGGTACTTTTTCAGTCCGTCCAAGAATCCTTCTTCACGTTGCTCTGTGCTTTCGCTGCCGGCAACATAACGCAGTAGGATCACATTGCCCTCTTCACCAATCGCGTTTGCCATCGCGTCGGCCGCCATTTGGCCACCCTTGAAATTGTCGGTCGCAACGTAACTGACGATTTCGGGACCTTCATCCAATCCACTGTCAAAGATGACAACAGGAATGCCCTCGTCGATGACCTCATTGACCGTATCGACAAGGCCGCTCTTTTGATTCGGTGCGAGAACGATGCCGTCGACCTGCATTGTGACCATCGATTTGACAACCTCGATCTGCTTGCCGGTGTCACTCTCGATCACGGGACCACGCCAGATGATCTCGACGTTGCCAATTTCTTCCGCAGCCTGCTTGGCACCGTAGTGGATCGACTTCCAAAATTCGTGCGTCGTCCCCTTAGGAATCACCGCAATGCGAATCGTCTTTTCGCCGCCTTCAGCAGGATCACTTGAAGCCGTATTGGACGATGAGCTACATCCACCCAACAAAACTGTCGAAACCAGTAACCATCCGAATAGATGCCGAGCAAAACTCATCACCGAGTCGAACTCCCTTTGCAATGACTTATCACAGAACCGAGTATCACAACGGCAAACAGTTTAACTGGTCGCGATGCCCAAGTGAGACGGGGAGATACGAATTCGTGTGGTGGGGTGTGCGAAGAGGCTGAGATTCTCATGAGCCGAACGCGCTAGCGTCGGCCCCTCCGAGATGCCAAAGAGTGCAAGGCCCGACGCTAGACTAGCGCGTTCGGCTCACGGGGGCCGGAAGGCGCCAGTTCGTAGTACCGAGCTCTGGCCGGAATCTTCTCACCAAACCGCCTGAAGGCTGGACGACAAACGGCGTTACCACGCGGAGCGGGGTAACGAGGTGGGGTGGAAGGTGGGGACTAGCTGTGCGCGATCTCATCAAATCGCTTGAGCAGGCGGCCGTAAACTTCGCCGGGTTTACCATCGTTGACTGCACGTCCGTCAAAGGCATTGGCGAACCACAGTCCGCCATCGGTGCCCATCAACAAGACTTCGTCGGCCGTTTCGACCAATTTGGGGGACAGGCTAACCGTATTCCAGCGAATCCCAAGATCGGCCGCGGCCGCTTCCACGACTTGCTGGGTGATTCCGCCCAAGACCTGATGACGTCCTGGCGAAACAATTTCGCCCTCGGTCACGATCGCAATGTTCGCGATACTCGTTTCGGTCACGCTACCGTCTTCGTCGGTCAACAACCCGAGCGTATCGGCACCCTGTCCGGATGCGATCTCATCGGCCAAGTAGTAATGCAGTCGCGAGCGAACCTTGATCGCGCGTGGCCAGCATTCCGCGGCGGGTTGCCGCACCCCGGTCATGACCAGCGGTTGGCCATGTTCGCGACGCTTGGCAACGAGGTCGAGATTGATCGGATTGAGGTGTAAACAAAAGGTTGGCACCGGTGGATCTGCAGAGAGGCAACCGGGGGTCGCGAACATCGTGATCCCGAATTCGCCCGCCGCGTCCGCAAAGTCGCCGTTTCGACCGATCAGTTCATCGATCAAAATCGCCAACGCCGCTCGAAGTGGCAAGCCTTCGATCCCCAGCTGGGCCACCGTCTCCTGCCATCGATCCAGATGCGAATCGAGTTGAAACACCTCGCCGCCGTAAGTCCGCATTCGCTCGACGGCGGTCGCACCCTGTCGAAAACCAATGTCGTTGACAGGTAGCACGAGCTGATCTTGATCAACCCAACGTCCACCCAACAGGCCAATCGCAGGGGAGAGTGAATGGGAACCGTTGGAATCAGTGGGTGATGGTTGTGTCATGAATCAGGTTTGCCATGTCTCGTCCCGCACCGCAGGGCGAGGTGTAGTAGTCCACTTCGTCGTGCTGCAACCCGACGAACCGGGCACAATCGCGAGCACGTACTGATAACCTCGAACCGTCGGCTCGAGGACCGAAGGCTTTGGGACCACTGTAACCGAGCGCGACGTTGCTGCGCACCCGATCAAGCAACCAATATCGCTTTAAAACCGCATCTCGTCGGTTGTACAACACCACCAGACGGTCAAGGTTCTTCGTCGCTCGACCGTGGTAGCCTCGCGGCTCCATCCAGTGGCTTTCCAGAGCCGGAGCGACCAGACCGGCATCAAAGTTGGCGCCAACGACCGCGTCCCCAGGTAGTTTTCGACCGCCGAGTCGACCGCCAGCAAGTGCGTGCAGAGATCCAGTCACGACGCGAGCACCAAAGCTGTAGCCGATCAATGCGGTCGGCATCGAGCCATCGACGTGTTTGCGTAACAACCATGCTAGGTAAAGGCCTTGCGCGTCGGTCCGACCCGCTTTCTCGCGGAAGTCATGAATCAGCGTGCCTTGTTTGCTGGCGGGCCAGCTAAACAAGACCCAATCGATCGGACCATCGCCACAGCGACAACGAATGTTCCGGTAGATGATATTGCTGCGTTTAACGGCATCGCAGTGATCAAGGCGATTGCCATGGACATACATCACGACACGTCGTCCTTCACCGAGCCTCGCGACGTAGTCGTCGAGCGTCGTTGGCTCCGAAGGACGTCCGCAATACATACGCCGAAAGCGAAAGTTCGGGTTTTGAAGATTCGCCCGACAGGTATCGCTGCTCATCCCGCGTGTGTTGACCAACCAGAATCGATCCTTGGCCTCTTCGATCGAGGTCGCCGCCTCAGAGATCAATGTGGAGTCAGGGATCAATGTGGAGTCGGGGGCCGAAAGCAATTCAATGGGTTCGGCGTGCGATGAATCGACAGCGTTAACGTCCGCATGAGTCTCGGCGTCGGCATTTGTAATCAACAAAGCGAACGCACATGTCAGCGCTGCGAGAGTACGGTTTAGGCGGATTGCACAGTGAGAGGTAAGCATCACAGGTGGGAAGCAAATCAAGGGTAAGCGAGTCGGTTGAACAACGATCCAACAACGGACTCCGAACGGTGTTGTAATCGGAACAATCGGCACACCAATGCGTTCCTTCAATGCAGTGGCCGTGATGCGTGGGGCAGGTGGGTAGTTAATAGCTAGGTCACCCGCTGCATTACCGCAACGAATTGTTGCAGAAAAAAAACGATGTTGCGTTTGCACAACACTCAGAGCGACCTAATTTTGAGCGGTCTCATCCTCGAGATCACCGAATACGCTCGCTATGCAATTCAAGGACATCACAATGAACACACGCATTATCACGGTTGTGGCGGCTCTAACGCTATTGACCTTCTCGGGTGGTTGCTCGGGGATGCGAAACTTCCTGTTCGGACGCGGCGCACGCTGTGGTCTGTGCAACCGACTCGACAATCAAGCTCCCGCACCTAACTACAACACTGCGGCAGCGCAGCCTTGTGCACCGCAATGCCCGCCCGCGCCTCAACAGAACATGGTGGTCGCACCACAAACGGGTTGTGGCTGCAACGGCGCGACCTACGCGCCCAGCTATGGTGCAGCTCATAGCGGCAACGCTTGTGGTTGTGGTGTCGGCCAAGAAGTCATCAGTCACGACCCCTACATGAACGGTGTCGTTGTTGAAGGTGACGTTGTCGGCAATGGCTACATGGGTGACTGGGAAGCACGGCGCTACGATGCACAGGGCGACCTGATCGTCAGCGAGTCGGTCCCCGTACCGACCCCCGCACAATAGTGCACTCAATAGTGTCACTCAGTAGTGCCGCAGGTCCGCCCGTCCGGGCGTTGTTTTTCAGCGAACATTGGCGGACTTTTTTGAAAACGATCAATCGCCAGCTACTAGACTGAATGGTTCCAAGCCTAGGTTCGCTTGGTCAATCAAGACAATCGCTTGGCGATGAACCGTAGCGAGCGACGGCCGGAGCGCGGTCGGCATAACCTGCCGGTTCAAGCTCCGGCCGTTTCGATTTTTCGCAACGACTCTCTTTGCAACCATCATGCATCACGCAAACTTTCAAACGAATCGTCGACACTTCCTTGCTGCTACGGCATCACTCGTTGCAATGCCTTCGGTGTTGCTGGCCGACGACTCAGACGACGACGCGGTCACGCCTCGCCTTGGCTACGAATCGCCACAAACACAAACGTGGCGAATCGGTCTCGTTTTGCAGACGCCGGTGACCTGCACCAACGTGTTGGCAACCTTTCCCGTGCCCCAAGATTGGCCCGAGCAAAAGGTGCGAGTGGTCGATCAAAAAATCAGTCCTCTGGTCACGCGTTGGGCACCGCGCGAATTGGGCGATGGTGCACAACAAATCGTGCTTCAAATGGCCCGTGTACCGGGCGGTTCGACCGTCGAAGCGACGTTCCTTGTCGAAGTCGAACGCAGCCGGATCATCGCGCCCGATGTGACCGATGACCTCGTCATTCCCAAGCGAACTGGCCGCGAACTTCGCATGTTCCTTGGCAACAGTCCCTACATCGATGCGTCCGACCGCCGTATCAAAGCAGCATGGCGCGAAGTCGCTGCGATGGACGCCGCCAACGATTGGGAACGGGTCGAGTTGATCTACGACTATGTTCGCGAAAAAGTCCAGTACGTCGAAGGCTCGCTCAAGAGTGCTTCGGATGCTTTGCGAGACGGCAAGGGCGATTGCGAAGAGATGACAAGTTTGTTCGTTGCGATGTGCCGCAACGCCAAAATCCCGGCTCGCGTGGTTTGGATTCCAGACCACTGCTACCCCGAGTTTTATCTCGAAGATCCCGATGGCAACGGGCATTGGTTCCCCTGCCAGGCAGCCGGCACGCGTCAATTTGGACGCATGGACGAGTTTCGACCCGTCCTGCAAAAAGGTGATCGATTCAAAGTGCCAGAAAAGAAGACGCCCGTCCGCTACGTCAGCGAGTTTTTCCGCTGTGACAAAAAGGGCAAGTCGGACCCGACACCCAACTTCATCCGTGAAGTGGTCGAGTAAAAGGTGAAGAGCACCGGTGACGATAAGTTCGTGCCGGATCTGCGTCGCTGTCGCTCATTGATCCGGCCTACAGTGTTAGGGTGAATCGGTCTCGGATGAATCCCCTTTCTCCTCATCGTCCTGGTCTTCTTTATCGTCCTTGTCTTCTTCGTCGTCCTTGTCTTCTTCGTCGTCCTTGTCTTCTTCGTCGTCTGCGGAGGAGACCGTTGGGTCCTCCAGCGGTGCAAGTTCGACTTCGAGCGTGATTTCTTCGCCTTTGCGATAAATCTTCACCTTCTGTTTCGAACCAATGGGCTCGCGTTCAATCACTTCCTGCAATCCACTCGGATTGCGAACACGTTGACCAGCGAATTCAAGGATCACATCACGCGGCTTCACACCCGCGCGATCCGCAGCAGAATCTTTGATCACTTCATAAGCGAGAACGCCAAGCGAAGGGGGCAGGTTGAAGCGAACCGCAATCTTTGGCTTCAACTCGGCCATCCGAATGCCAATCGCCGCGCGTCGCACTTCGCCATGTTTGGCAAGTTCATCCGCGATCCATTTGGCATGGTTGATCGGAATGGCGAACCCGACGCCTTGATAACCACCAATCCGAGTAGCAATCGCGGTGTTGATCGCGATCACGCGGCCGTCCAAATCGATCAGAGGGCCACCGGAGTTTCCTGGATTCACGGCGGCGTCGGTTTGAAACAATCGCGCCCGACGAATTCTTGCGATGCTGCGATCCTTGGCGCTGATGATCCCGGCACTGACAGTCGCTTCGAGACGAAACGGACTGCCGATGGCCAGCACCCAGTCGCCAATTTCCATATCTTCGGAGTCACCCACTTCGGCACACTTCAAAGGCGAGTCCTGTTCGATTCGCAACGTCGCCACATCGCTATCGGGATCGCCATGAACGTTTGTCGCTTCGATCTCCGTTTCGTCGTACAGCTGGATCACAACGCGCACCGCGTTGGCAATCACGTGGTTGTTGGTGATCACCATTCCGTCTTCACTCACGATCACCCCGGACCCGAGCCCCGTCAATTGTTGAGCGGGATCGACAGGGGGTGCGTCAGGGTTTTGATTGTTTTGGCCCGCGTTTTGGCCATAGGACAAAACGGTCACCACAGAAGGGGTCGCCTTGCGAGCGGCAAACCGAAAGGCACGTGAAAGCTCGCGGGCCCCCGCTCGGTCGGCGTCGGTTTGCTGTGCCACAACCGGCTCTTCGCCATCGTCGGCCAACCCGATTGTCGGCGTGATCATCAGCAAAGCAAGGAAGGTGACGACCGTGGGGACCGTCGAAAGTCTCTGATACATGTTGATTCGATTTCGATGCGGCGGACAGGCACTCGAGTGTTCCACGCTTATGCGAGGGCGTAGCTGCGGGCCTAGTGATTGCGAGGGCCTGGAAATTGCGACGGCCTGTTGGACAGTGGGCAAGTCGTGCAAGGGCAATCGTCAATTCTCTTCGCACAACTTGGTACAAAACGATCAACAATCGGCAAGCACGCTTGACCAACGACCAAAACAGACAGTGCAATATAGCGGGTGGTCAGCAGTCTGTGCTGTCCCCTTTGCCGCGTGGCTCTGCCCACACTTGCTCCTCTCGCCCTGCTGGTCACGATGCTTGCCGCCTCTCTATTAGTGAAAAAACGCGACGGACACGCTCTGACTGACGATGAGATTCGCTTTCTTGTCGACGGCTTTTGCCGTGGCGAAGTTGCGGACTATCAAATGTCGGCACTCGCGATGGCAATCTGCTTGCAGGGAATGGAACCCCGGGAAATCACCACGCTTACCCTTGCAATGCTCGAAAGTGGCGATCGTCTGCCGCGGCCTTCCGGCTCGGCCACGGCCCGCCCTCGCGTGGACAAACACAGCACTGGCGGCCTGGGGGATAAGGTCTCACTGATCCTCGCACCACTGCTGGCATGTCAGGGAGTCGATGTTCCGATGGTTTCCGGGCGCGGCCTTGGCCTCTCCGGCGGCACGCTCGACAAACTCGAAGCGATCGAGGGATTCGATTGCAACTTGGAAATCGAACGTTCCAGCCAAATCCTTGAGGACGTCGGCGCATTCATCATCAGCGCATCGGAAAGCATCGCGCCGGCCGACCGACGGCTCTATTCGCTTCGCGATGTCACCGGAACGGTCGAGTCTGTCCCGCTGATCACCGCAAGCATCCTCAGCAAAAAACTGGCGGCGAATTTGGATGCCTTGGTAATGGATGTCAAAGTTGGCGACGCCGCCTTTATGAAAACGCTCGAACAAGCAGAACAACTTGCCGATTCGATCGTTCGTGTTGGCGGTCAAGCTGGGATGCCGACGACCGCGATTCTGTCGGACATGGACCAACCGCTCGGCGCGGCGGTCGGAAACGCCGTCGAAGTGAATGAATCGATCGATGTCTTGCGTGGCGAAGGGCCAGCCGAAGTTCGGTCGCTCACCATCGAATTGTGCGCCGACGTGCTTGTCGCCGTAAAAATCCATGACAATCTCGATGCGGCGCGTGAAGCACTCGAGCGATCACTCGACAACGGCCAAGCAATGGAACGTTTCGAGAAAATGATTCACGCTCAAAGCGGAAACTTGAATCACCCGATCTCTCTTGGTCGTGAGACGGTGATCGAATCCACGACAGATGGTTTCGCGTCGTCTGTCGATTGCGAAACGCTGGGCGAAACGGTCGTGGAACTCGGCGGTGGACGACGAAAAACCGGCGACGAGATCGACCACAGCGTTGGCTTGACGATTCATTCAAGGATTGGCGATCCAATCCAACAGGGGCAACCGCTGCTGACCGTTTTTTCTCGCGACGAACTTTCTTCGAAAATGCACGCCGCGTTGCAGTCGGCAGTCACCGTTTCGAGCGATCCCATTGATGCAAGACCATTGATCATCGAGCGCCGCTAAGCCAAAGAAACTTAACTGAGATCGAATGTCCAATCCCGAATTGACGACCGACGAGATTGACCGCTTGGTGTCGGCTGCCACGGAAGCTCGCCTGCGAGCGTTTGCCGAACATAGCAACTTCCTCGTCGGCGCCGCACTGTTGCTTCCCGACGGCGAAATCATCATTGGATGCAATGTCGAAAACGCAAGCTATTCAATGTGCTTGTGTGCCGAACGCGTTGCTGCCGCATCGGCCGTCGCGGCTGGCCACCGGTACTGGCGCGCCGTAGCGGTCGTGACCAAAGGGGGCGTCTCCCCCTGCGGCGCATGTCGGCAATTCCTTTCCGAATTCGCCCTCGACACGTGGGTGATCATGGCCGACGTTGAAGATGGATCCCATCGAATCAAACGTCTTTCCGAATTGTTACCCGATGTGTTCGATGCGTCGAGTTTGCCGGGTACCTAGTCGGGATCTGCGGGGTCGGGATCAACGGCGCAAAGAGTCGAACATTCTTGAAACCAGCGAACGATTGTCGGAAATCATCATCGTTCCGATTTGACCCGCCCGAATCTCGACGCTCGTGACGGGGTCAAGCTTCGTCACACTCTCAAGTCTCGGCAAGACCGTCCTCAGCTCAGTATCATCGTCGGGCGACGGTTCGACCGCGAGCGGACCGCCCGCGGTTGCGGCGAGGGCAGGGTGAGGCAAACGGCGGCGTGCTCGCGGGCGCAGAGACGCCGGAACCGTACGTACAATCGTCCCACCACGCAGCCGTACTTCGGTTGTCACATCCTTCTCGACGATCTCTTGATACGCCTGCATGTCTTGCTCTGGAACGGACGCCAGCAGTTCCTTTTCTTGCGGATCGCAAATTCGCAACAGCTCCTGGCCCTCCGCAACAAACGCGCCTTCGAGATTCTCGATATGCGAACCGATCACGATCCCGTCGCGCCGAGCGATCACGCGTAGCCCGGTCAGTTGGGCATCGAGTTCGGCAAGTTGCCGTTTTAGGCTCGCCGCATGTTCGGTTTGAGCCGCGGCGAGGGCGTGTTGCCCCAATCGTCGATGTTGGATCGCCTTCAATTCGGCGATCACAAGCTCGTCGGACTTCTGGTTTCGACGCACCCCCAATTCCGCATCCTCGAGCTCGGCAACCAACATGCCACGTTTGATGCGTTGCCCCGAGGTGACATAGACGTTGCGAACGAAGGCATCCGCCGTCGCCCGAGCGATCTGCTCGTTCCGATAACGAACGATGACGGGGACACGGCGATCGAGCGGCGACCGAGCCGCGCAAAGGTATTGAGTCAGAACCAGAATCAAACTCGCAAGTCCAAGCAGTCGTCGTCGGGTATCGTTAAGTCTCAACCAGCCTTCGCCTGGTTCCTTCAACCACAGCCGCAACGTGGTCCGTGTCAACGGAATCACACACCATAGAGCGAATGCCGAGCCGGCCAGGATCAGCCCAACTCCTTTGGCCCACATCGAAACGGCAACGATTAGACCGCCCATCCAAACGATCTGAAAAACGACGCTTAGAAGAGCATGCGTCGTGGCGAAACGTCGCCGCCATCCTTGCAGGAGCGGTGTCGGCCGAGGGATGCGAAGTAGCAGGAATTGGATCAAGCCAGTCAACTGTTGCCGACCGTGCATACGAAGATTGGGAATCTCGGTCAGGTCCGACAGGACATAGTATCCGTCTAAACGCAACAACGGGTTCGCATTGACCAACAAGGTTGCGGGCCCTGCGATCAAGAAAAACTGAGCCGCCAGGTGTTTTGCAAGCGCAGCATCAGCGGGCAACATCCACCATACCCACGCAGCGATCGCGGCCACCGCGATTTCGAGATACACGCCGCCCAGGGCGATCTGCACGCGTTGCCATCGACTGCGTAGTTTCCATGCGTCGGTCACGTCGACGTAAGCCAACGGGGCGAGAAAGAACAACATCACGCCCACCTTGCCAACGTTGACGCCATGATGTCTTGCCGCAATCGCATGCCCCGCTTCGTGGATCGCTTTGGCAACAATCCACATCGCGATCAACACCAGCCACAGACTCGGATCAAACATCCGTCTCAATTCGGCGGCAAACGCGTTCGCGTTTCCGTAGACAATCAAAAGCCCACTGAAGACGAGCATGACCCAGCAAGCCATGCCAGTCAGATCGAAAAGAGATCCAAAACGTCGTTCCAGTGCGATCGCGACACGTTGGCCATTCATCAACGGAAACCGCTGAGAAACAATGTGCGCCAGCAGTTTTGGCAAGTGAACGTTCCAAACCTTTGAGGCCACATCGCCTGAAGACTTGGTCGGTGTTGGTTCAGCAAGTCCCGTCGCCGTGGATTCACTTTCGACCGTGGTTGCGAGTTTGCTTGCCACCATCCTCGAGATGAACTCGGCGACATCTCGAGGATCCCATTGAATCCCCGCCTCTTGAAGTGCAAGCAGGACGTCGGTAATCGTGCGATTGCCATCGAGCAAGGAAGCAATGTGATGCTCTTCGGCACCAAACTGAAAATACTTGCCGAGCCCCGCGTGATATGCAACATACAGCGTTTGCGCACCGGTAGTTCGCTGCGAGAAGGTCACTGTCGAATCGAGACGCACGCGCATCGGTGGCGGTGTCGAAGGTGCGTTCGTTTCGCTTGATTCTCGATTCACAGAAATAGAATCCCTAGTAGCCAACCCACCACAGCGTGCGTTCAACTGCTGTGCGTGCCCACGACCAGATCCACGGGCGCAATGGGCCGTAGACGGTTGCGTCACCTCGCATACCGGGGCGTAGACTCAATTGTTGATTGTCGACCCTGATCCTGCCGACAAAAACGTTTTGCTCTTCGCGTAGTTCGGCAGCCGGAAGCAACTCGTCAAGCTGCATTTGCATCGAGGGTCCCCCGATCGCATCGATCTTGATGCGCGTATCGGCTTCCGCAGAAACAAAACCAATCTCATGCTCAGGTATCTCGACCTCGAGCATCATGTAGTCCATCGGCGCCACTTCCATCAGCTTTTGCCCTAGCTTGAGCGGCGTGCCGATATGTTTTTCCAAATCTCCACTCACAATCACGCCGTCGATCGGGCTGACCACGGCAAGCCGCTGTAACCGATCGGTCAGCAGCTGGTGGCGGCGCTCGAGCTGTTGGCGTTTCAGTTTCGCTTGCTGTGCATCCGCGATCCTGCCGCTGGCCAGCGCCGCGTTGCGTTCCTTTGCGGCCTGCTGTATCTCGGACTCAATCGATTCACGCTCGATCCTCAGTGGTCGTCCGTCGAACCTCGCCAGCACGTCGCCCCGTTTGACCGTATCACCAGGCTTGACGTTTGATTCAAGTAGTGACGCCTCGAAAGGCGTTGCAACCAAACGCTGCTTGAGCGTGTCGACCTTGACTTTGCAAGCGACTCGGTAATGCACCGGCCAAGCGGCGATCGCGAGAATTGCAACGGCCACCGATGCGAGCGCGATTCTGTACTTTTGTCCAACCCGTGACAGCAGACTTGGCCAAGACCTTGCGGGTCGACTCCAAAATACGTTCGCAATCGCCGTCGGGTAGGTCGCAAGCCAATGCCCGGTGATCGAATTGACCCCTTCACCCTCGACCCAGATAACACAGTTGCCTACGCCATCTTTGTTTGGCAATTTCAGCTCGACGCGATGGTTGTCAACATCACAGCTCGCCTCCGGTCCCGAGTGGGTCTCTGCATCCGAATTCGGCTCGGAATCCATGCTCGATTCAACGGCCAGATCGGCGCCCGCGTCACTCTCCATTTCCTTGACGGGGTCGCCGAAGAGTGTTTCCCAGCGGCTTTCGGCATCGTCGCGAACGGAACTTTCCGCGCCGAGCCAACCGAGACGTGCATCGTACAGTCGCGAAAGGCGATGAGTTCCACTGGCACATCGCACAGCGGCATTGGGGAATTGCCCCGACAGAAAATCAACGACCCTTTCCATTGCATCAACGCGGCTGGCCGAGGACGAAATCTCGTCAATGAGCGCGATCAAACGCTTGGTTTGGCCTTGCTCATGATTTGCCGAAGGCCCACGATCGACTCGCGGCGTTGGTTGTTCCTCGACATCGTGTTGAGTGATTGGTCCGCCAGGCGGCGGCGTGATCGCAGCGAGCTTCTGCAACGCATCGTCGAGCGCATCGGTCATCGACGCCTCGTGGCTTCCGACCAACGAGACGTGCATCGCAGTCTCGGCTGGATGCTTGGGATTCATCATCGCCGATCCGCTCCTTGCACATGAGGGAGGGGTGTCAAACCGTTGAACGCACTGCGTTGCGACATCGGATGCGTGCGCATCAGCTGTAGCGTGCATCGGTCACCGGCCAGCAACGTACCCTTGGCATTGTCGAGCTCGACTCGGATCTGCACCGTCCCACTTTCGCCGTCGATGTCGGGTGCCACCGTCGAAACCTTTGCATCGATGGTGACCCCACTACTTCGCAAGTAGATGCGAGCATCGGTGCCCGGCTGGACGCCAACAACATCTTCAACTGGAACGTTAAACACCGCGTAGAGCCGGTCCATCACCAACAATCGGATGATGGCAGGGTCTCCAGGAGTGATGTACTCGCCGGGTTGGTGGTAGATTTTCGAAATCACACCTGTCATCGGGCTACGAATCTTGCGGCGTTCGAGTTGCAACTTGTAACGCTCAAGTTCGGCGACTCTCATCTTGAGTTGCTCTTCGGCAGCAAGTTGCCGCGCCAACGAGATCTGCAACTCGGTTTCGGCTCGTGTCAGCTCATCTGGGCGAGCGAGTCGGTCCTGAGCAAGTTTGCGAAGCTTGTCGGTGCGAGATTGGTTTAGCTTGACCTCTGCCTTGGCCGCTTCCAGCTCGCCCACCAGTGAACTTTGCAATGTGGCGATCTTGACGGCCGCCTGCTGAAGCGAGTCCTCGAGCTTCCCAAGTACTTGGCCGGACTGCACACGTTGGCCAACTTTGACATCGATCGTTTCAAGGCGTCCAATCTCGGCCGCGGCGACTTGGATATCGTGCAGTGGCTCGGTGAACCCTTCGTACAACATCGAAGCCATACTTCCGGAATGCTCGCGCGTTTGAGCTTGTGCTGAAGTCGCGACAAGCACCATGAGCGTCCACAACACGGCGGTAGCCACCATGTAACGCTTATCGATTCCTGTGCGAGACGCGATCGCCAAAGCACGAATGTGTTTGGACCGGAATTCACCTACTGTTGGCTCAGTTCTCATCGAGTCACCTCGTCGTTGATCAGAGCGTCAAATTGCTCTTTCGAAATTTCCGGAACGGGAGTCGTATGAAGCGGTTTTTCGCCGGCTTGCGAATGAATGAACTCAATCGAGTTGTCGCAATGACTGCGAATCGGTTGAATGCCTTCGCGAATCAAGAGTGTCCCCATCGCCCTTTGCAATTCCACAAGCGACGTCAGGTAGCGAATCTGGGCGGTTGTCCACTCACGCTCTGCATCGGTCCGACGCTGCTGGGCGTCGAGTAGGTTTTCGAGCACCGTACCGACGGCTGCCCCGTCACCACCCATCATTTCCCAACGACGTGTCAGCACGGTTTCCTCTTCCATCGCGGTGGTCAACAGGCGACGTTTGGTTTGTTGTTGGGCAAGGGCCAGGTTGGCGTTGATCAAAGCCGTTTCGATCTCGGCGCGGGCAAGCTGGATCGTTTCACGCAGCTCTTCACTGCGTTGCTGGTACAGATGATGCGCCTCGCGGTGGCGCGAGCGAGCCGCACGCCTACCGCGCGGCAACTCGTACTGAAGTCCGGCCGAGATGCCAGGACCGCCGCGAGTGAATTGATCGGTGAGCGACTCGCCAACGTTGTAACGACCATTGAGCCCCATCAAGTAAGTGTCGATGATGCCGGTCAATTCGGGCATCAGCTCAGTCCGTGTGACTTCGATTGCCAGCGCTGCCGATTCCAAATCCGCGGTAGCGACCCGGATTTCGGGGCGGTTTTCGATCCCACGCACGACCGCGTCGCGAAGTTCGATATCGATCGCTGGGATCACGGGCGATTGCAACGGGATCATTTCCAATTGCCCATCGGCCATCGCCAGCTCTTCGCTTCCGACCAACGACGCCAGCCTTGATTGTTGTTTCTGGATTTCCGCTTCGATCAGCAACTGGCGATCGACGCGACGTGCAACGCGACCGCGTGCTTTGGCAAGCTCGATGCGTGACGCGTCGAACTCCTCACGTCCCTGCAAGATGTCCTCGATCCGCTTGCCGCGTTTAAGCAGTTCATGTTGCTGCATCCATTGGCAGCGGAGCTCGTAGAGTCGCCAATACGCATCGATCACTTCCGCAATGCGGTTTTCGACCTCGCCACGCATTTCTTGCCAACTCGATTTACTGTCGATCCGTGCTTGCGTCAAAAGACGCTCGTTATAGACCCGCCCACCGCGTCCCAGGAGTGGTTGCGTCAAACTCAAACTCAGTCGCGCGTTGGCTTGTCGTGCCGGCTCGAAGAAGTTGCTGTTACTGTCGAGCAGTCCGATCTCTTGGTTGAGATTGATCTCGGTGCCTCGACGAGTCGTTCGCTGCATACCCCCGCGCAACGTCAAGGACTCTTCGATCAACCTTGGAGGTCCGCCCGTAATGAGTGAGTTGCCAACGGGATCATTCGTTCGTCCGATCTTTCCATCAAACAGAATCGACGGATCGAATGCCGCGTCCTGCTGGACGATTTGTTCGAGTGCAACGCTGGTCCGTTGTGAGACGCCCTTGATGCGGGGGCTCATGGTAAGCGTATCGAGCAAGACGGTTTGCAGATCAAAGGTGACCCAGCGCGGCTGGTCGAGCAAACTTGCGCTCACCTTCTCGTTCCACCAATCCAACCTCGTGGAATCGGTGCTGGCAATGAAGGTAGGAGTCGCCGCCGAGCTGTCCGCGCCGCTGGGTTTCACGGCGGGCAGTTTCACGGGCCGAGCCACAGCCGGCAATCGTGTTTGGGCATGTACCGAGTGCGCGCAGAACCACATTGGCATCGTTGCAACCGCAACGATCACCGCCGTGTAGACCATTTTGCGCATTCGCCGGCTAAACATTTCTGCCCACAAATGTTTTCGTACCCCTATGGCGGACGCGCAGACCTGTGGCTACGCGCAGCCCCTCCATTCGCTCATCGGTTCGATCCCCAGTATCGGTGGCACGGTCTGTGCCGAAATTGCGTGCGCAAGACTGATACGGCATGAGCATTCGGCAAAGGCCGCAGAAGAACCCCAAGCCCTACAGATTCGCAGCGTCCTTAGCATGGGGGGAGCGATTGACTATGAGCGGATTGTGTCGTTCCGCACCATCGCCAATTTCGCAACATTCCGATTGAACCAGTAAATCCCCCACCGGTGGTCCGAAAGTGACCTAAGTTTTGATTGGTGCAGTGTGTATGAAGCTGCACACTTGATGATTTTTTTGCAGTGGAAGTCGATCGTGGGCAGACGAAACCGCACCCCTGAAAACCGTAATGCGCGACGCGCGATCAACTTCTACTTGCTCGAGGACCGTGTCCTCTTGAATGGCGAGGGGCCGGCAGAGGCAATCGATCCGCCTGCGCCCGATGTCGATTTAATGCTGCAAGAGATCGACGCACAGCAGCACGATCCCGATCGATTTTTAGAGCTGCCGTACATTGAACCGCCCGAACCTGACCAGGACTTCGAGGCGACCCCGCTTGACCAACAACCGATTTTCGACCCGGCACTTCCCCTTGAAGTCGTCTTTGTCGATTCAAATGTTGATGATGCTCAGACGCTGATCGACGGTCTGAGGGGCGATGGTGACGACGAAACCCAGTGGCTCGTCGTCTCGATCTCTCTCGAACAAGATGGAGTCGAAACGATTTCGTCGACCTTGGCTTCGCTCTCCGGAGTCGATGCTGTTCACATCCTTAGTCACAGCGATGGCGAAGGAATCCAACTCGGTCGCACGCATTTGGATATTGAATCGGCACATGCCTATGCCGGACAAATCGCAGGCTGGGCCGACTCACTTGACACCGATGCCGACCTTCTGATTTATGGATGTGATTTGGCCGCTTCGGTCGATGGCCGCCAGCTGATCGATGCGTTGAGCGTTCTTTGCGAGTGTGATGTTGCCGCCAGCGACGACCAAACCGGACATGAATCCCTTGGCGGTGACTGGGACCTGGAATACACCGTCGGTGTGGTCGAAACGGAAGTCGCGTTCACCTCGATCGCACGAAGCCAATGGATGTCTCTGCTTGACATACAAACGGGACTGACGGCGCACTGGGAATTCGAAACGGACGCCAGCGACAGCGCCGGATCCAACGACGGAGTGCTTACCGACAATGCAACGGTCGTAGACAGTATTCATAGCCAGATTGGCGACGGACACTTGAGCCTTGACGGAACGCTCGATTGCGTTGACGCCTCGGCTCACGTCAGTTCCTTTGCGTCGCTTTCAGAAGGAACGTTCTCTGCTTGGATCAACACGACAAGCTCGAACGTAAGCACGATCTTCGACATTGGCGACGGCAGCGAAACGGACGACTTCATGTCGTTCTATCTCGACAGCGGCAAACTCAAGTTCGACGTTTCGATTGATGAAAGCTATTCGCTACGCGTCGAATCAAACGCCACCATCAACGATGGCAACTGGCACCATGTCGCAGTCACCGTGACGTCATCCGGAAGCCGTCTATACATTAATGGCAAGGAACTTGAAGCGTCGGAACGAACCTATAGCGAGGGCAGTGATACGACGAACGTCTTCCTGGATGACCTCGAGGGACTCACGACCGCAACAATCGGCGCCTACAACTCTGGCACCGTCCAAGGTGAATTCAATGGACTGATCGATGACCTCCGAGTTTACGACCGTGGTTTGGTCGAAGGCGACGTGCGTGAACTGTACCTACAGCCCGATCGAATGACGCATGAGTTACTGTTCACCACCAACAGCGACGTCACGGGCAGCAACACGTACGGCCTTGCGAACTGGGAGGCTGCAGAAATCCTGCGTCTTGGCGGAGCCACCTATGAGCCAGGTGCCTCCCTTGGCACGGTCGAAAGTGTCTTTGACCTCAACCCTCACGTGAGTGATGGCGATGCCGACATCAATGCGATCCACTACGTTGGCAACGATGTCACCGTTGGCGGAACGGCGCTACTTGCAGGTGACGTGCTCTTTTCGACCGCAACCGACGAGACCATTTCGGGTATCGCCGTCGCGGACGAAGACATCCTTGTTTTTCGCCCCACCACGCCAGGTGATCTGAGCAGCGGAACCTTCTTTCTGTTGATCGACGGCAGCGACATCGGTGTCACCAGCGACGCTCAAGCGATCACGGTTGTCGAATCGGCAGTCACCGTTGGTGGCGTGGCCCTGAATGCTGGCGACCTGCTTGTCGCCGAAGACGGAGAAGACGTTTCGCGATGGCAAATCACCACCGCTGGCAGCAACTCTGTCGGCTCGTCGTCGCTCTTCATCGATTCGAGTGACCTCAATGTCAACACCACCAACCGCACCGTTGGCTTGCACCTGGTATCGGGCACGCCGACGATCGGTGGCACGACCTTGCGAGACGGTTCGCTGCTCTGGACCTTTACCGATGCTGACGATCCTGGCGGTCTTTCGACCCAACCACACGATATCGTCGCACTCGATCTGACCCAAGCGGGCGCGACCAGCATCGGTTCCACAACGATGTTGCTTGCCGGCAACGAAATGGATCTGGATACGGCAGACGAAGAAATTCACAGTTTGGCTTTGATGCCGATCTTCGCTGATGCTCAGCTCAACATCGCGGCCTCAGGACCGACCGTCGACGGAACGGTCGATGCGGCCTGGTCGAACGTTACCACACATTCCATCACTCACCAGAATGGAACGATCGACAACGGCGCTGACTTGACATCGTCATGGCGTGCAATGGCGACCGACACGCACCTGTATGTCCTGGTGGAATTCACCGATGACGTGATCGTCGACGACTCGACCAATCCATGGGACGACGACTCGATCGAGCTTTACATCAACCCCGACTTCAGCAGCAACTCGGACTACGATCTAGTCGATGACTTCCACGTTGTTTTTCAAGTATCCGATGGCGCGCTCACAGTAGCGAGCGGTTCGGTGACCGACACGACGGGTGTCTCTTGGGTCATGAATGAATCGGGAGGCTCAGGCGTTTTCGAGGTTGAAGTTCCTTGGTCGACCCTTGGCATCACGCCCAACGAGGGCCAGTTCATTGGCATCGACGTCCAGCATAATGATGACGACGACGGTGGAGCACGCGATGGACACCTCTTATGGAACGATGAAACGTCGTGGGCCTGGTCCAACCCGAGCTTGTTTGGAAACGTGCAATTTGGCGGGACTTGGGAATCACGCCTGTATGTGACAACGACAAGTGACCAAGCCGACGGTGACACCAGCTCCATCTCGGCTCTGTTGCTTGACCGCGGTGCCGATGGCGAGATCTCGCTGATCGAAGCGATCCAGGCCGCCAACAACACCACAAACAACGGCGGCCCCGACGAGATCTATTTCGACATCAGCACCTCAGATGCTGGCTACGTTGACCCGGACGCGATCCCCGCCAACGGGGACGAGTATTGGGAAATCAATCAATCGACCTTCCTTGGCGACATCACCGACTCGGTGATCATCGATGCGACCACACAGTCCGGATACAACGCGGGAACGGGTCGGCCTGTGATCGAGATTGACGCGTCAAGCATGGCTTCGGGCGATGCCATCTTCAATGTGCGTGCGAGCAACAGCACGATCAAAGGGTTCTCGGTTCACGGTTCCCCTGATGAAGGCATTGAGCTTCACGGTGGCGACAATAACACCGTCCAAAACAACTGGGTTGGTATCGACCTAGAAAACAACGTCCATGGCAATGCCGAGCATGGCATCATGATGGCCTGGGGCGCCAGCAACAATCAAATCGGTGGCGCTGGTGTCAACGAAGCCAACGTGATCGCGGGTACGAACGCTGGCTTTGCGTCGATTGTGATCTTCAACAATTCAGACAACAACATTGTTGAAGGCAACATCATTGGATTCCTTGCGGACGGCGTCACCGCAGCGGCTACCGCTGGTCATGGCATCCTTGTCAGCCTCGGTTCGGATAACAACCGAATCGGTGGCCCCAGTGCTGGCCAAGGCAACCTCATCGGCAATCACGCCGGGCACGGGATCTTCGTCGATGGAACCACCAACGGGACGCACACGGTTCCCGTCACTGGCACGGTCATCGAAGGAAACACGATCGGCAACGATGGCACAACGGCCTATGCGAACGGTTTGTCTGGTGTTCACGTGAGTGCCGGTGCGACCAATACAACGATCGGCGGGTTGAGCGCCGGAGCGGCGAACGTGATTTCGGGCAACACCGGCGCCGGGATCTCGATTTCAAGCGGCGGATCGGGAACGACGATCACCGGTAACTTGATCGGAACGGACTCGACCGGCCTGGCCGACCTCGGCAATGGCGGCGCGGGGATCGAAGTCTCTGAAACAGCTGCCGTCACGATCGGGGGCACCACCGCAAATCATCGCAACGTGATTTCGGGCAACACGCTCGCCGGTATCTCGCTCAGTGGGGCTGCAACGACGGCGACTCTCGTTCAAGGCAACTACATTGGCTTGAACCTCAATGGCACGGGGGCGATCGCCAACTCCACCCACGGCGTCGAGATTCTGTCGGGCGCCAACAGCAATACAATCGGCGGATCGACCGCCGCTCGCAATGTCATTTCTGGCAACACCGGACACGGTATTCTCGTCTCGGGAGCTTCGAGTACCGCAAATGTAATTCGAAGCAACTACATCGGTTTGAATCAGGCCGGGACTGCCGCCGTTGGCAATGGATCGGACGGCATTCACGTTTCTAGTAGCGCCAACAACACGGTGATCGGCGGAACCAACGCATCGGATCGCAACGTGATCTCGGGCAACGGCGACGAAGGCATTGAGATCGGCGCCGGAGTCACGGGAACCACCATCCAAGGCAATTACATCGGAACGAACTTCGATGGCACGACTGCGATTGCTAACGGTCAAGCCGGAATCGGTGCTTGGGGTGGCGTGTTGATTAGTGGTGACAGCACCACCCTGGGTGGCGATGGCGCCGGTGAAGGCAACGTGATCTCAGGAAACAACTCGTGGGGCGTCGCGATCGACGGATCCAACAACGTCGTTCAAGGTAACTACATCGGGACGGCTGCCGATGGCACGACCGCGCTTGCGAACACCGGCAGCGGTGTCTTGATCGACGACGCCAACGGTGGGACAGGCAACCTAATCGGTGGAACGACAGCGGGCGCAGGAAACCTGATTGCGAACAATGGGCAAGACGGAATTGCGGCAACCGGCGACTCCGAAGCCACGCTCCTTGGCAACACCATTCATTCCAATACTGGCCTGGGAATCGACCTGGGTGACGACGGCGTCACCGCAAACGATTCGGGTGACGGTGACACTGGCGCCAATGACCTGTTGAACTTTCCGTTGCTGACCATCGCGAGCCTGATTGGCACCGACCTCATCGTTACGGGAAGCTTGAACACGGGCGTCGCCTCGACCTCCTACCGAATCGATTTCTACGGCAATGCTTCGGGTTCGCAAGACCCAACCAACGGGGAAGCCAACACTTTCCTCGGTACACTGACCGTCACAACTGATGGCAGTGGCGACGCCTCGTTTAGTGCACAAACGATCTCGGGAGTCACCCTCGCGATCGGTGATTATGTCACTGCGACGGCAACCGAAATCGAAGCTCCTGGCATGGTCGGCGTCGACGACTTGGCAGCGTACGGTGCGACCTCTGAATTTGCAGACAACATCACCATCACGCCAAACCAGTCGCCAACGGTCATCAACAACGGCGCGACCGTCGTGGAAGGTTCTTCCGGCAACACGCTCACGACCGCGATGCTCAATGAGAGTGACCCGGATGACGATGGATCGGACCTCACCTACACGGTCACCAATGTCACCGACCACGGCACCCTGTTCCTCTCCGGATTCGGCGCACTCGGACTCAACGACACATTCACCCAAGCAGATATCGACGCTGGCAATGTCACCTACGATCACGCCGGCGGCGAGGCGTCGACCGATAGCTTTGACTTCTCGCTTGCTGATGGCGGCGAAGGCGGTTCGTCACCCCACACAGGGACGTTCACATTCACCATCTCCGGTGTCAACGACGATCCGACCAACGACGGATCACTACCGGCAAGCGTGACGGTTACCGAAGATGTTTCGACTACCGTCGACTTGTCGGCCGTCGACTTCGCGGACGTTGACGCTGGTGGAAGCGACACGCTTACCGTCACCCTCACCACCAGCACCGGCGGCAACTTGTCAGCTGCTGCAATGGCCGGGATCACGTTTGGTGGAACTCCGACGGCACTCACGATTACGGGCACACTGGCCGACCTGAACACCTATTTCAACAACACGTCGAACCTGAGCTACCTGCACGGAACGTCAAACACCAACGGCTCGGGCGCCGATTCGATTCAAGTTGAAATCAACGACAATGGAAACACCGGCACTGGCGGCGGGACCGACATCGATTTGGGAAGTGTCGCCGTCGACATCACGGCAACCAATGACGATCCGACCAACGATGGATCCCTACCAGCAAGTGTCACGGTCACCGAAGATGTTTCAACCACCATCGACTTGTCCGCGGTCGACTTCGCCGACATCGACGCCGGTGGCAGTGACACACTCACTGTCACTCTGACCACCAGCACCGGCGGAAACTTGTCGGGTGCTGCGATGGCAGGCATCAGCTTCGGTGGGACACCTTCGGCACTGACGATCACTGGTACACTCGCTGACCTGAACACCTATTTCAACAACACGTCGAACCTCAGCTACCTGCACGGAACTGCTAACACCTTTGGCTCGGGCGCCGATTCGATTCAGGTTGAAATCAACGACAACGGAAACACCGGCACCGGTGGTGGAACCGACATCGACCTGGGAACTGTTTCGGTTGACATTTCGGGTATCAACGACGATCCGACCAACGACGGATCACTGCCAGCAAGCGTGACGGCTACCGAAGACGTCTCGACAACGATCGATCTTTCCGCGGTCGACTTCGCGGACGTTGACGCTGGCGGAAGCGACACACTCACAGTTACCCTCACCACGAGTACGGGCGGAAACTTGTCAGGTGCGGCAATGGCCGGGATCACGTTTGGTGGAACTCCGACGGCGCTCACGATTAGCGGTACGCTCGCCGACCTGAACACCTATTTCAACAACACGTCGAACCTCAGCTACCTGCACGGAACGTCAAACACCAACGGCTCGGGCGCCGATTCGATTCAAGTTAAAATCAACGACAATGGAAACACCGGCACTGGCGGCGGGACCGACATCGATTTGGGAAGTGTCGCCGTCGACATCACGGCGACCAATGACGATCCGACCAACGATGGATCCCTACCAGCAAGCGTGACGGTGACCGAAGACGTTTCGACAACCATCGACTTGTCCGCGGTTGACTTCGCCGACATCGACGCCGGTGGCAGTGACACACTCACCGTTACCCTCACTACCAGCACCGGCGGGAATCTGTCGGGTGCGGCAATGGCAGGCATCACCTTCGGTGGAACTCCGACAGCGTTAACCATCACCGGTACGCTCACTGACCTGAATACCTATTTCAACAATACGTCGAACCTGAGCTACCTTCACGGGACGCCGCACACCTTTGGAACCGGCGCCGATTCGATTCAGGTTGAAATCAACGACAACGGAAACACCGGTACTGGTGGTGGAACCGACATCGACCTGGGAAGTGTTTCGGTCGACATCTCCGGTGTCAACGACGACCCGACCAACGATGGATCGCTGCCAGCAAGCGTGACGGTGACCGAAGACGTCTCGACAACGATCGATCTTTCTGCCGTCGACTTCGCCGACGTTGACGCTGGTGGAAGCGACACGCTCACTGTCACCCTCACCACGAGTACGGGCGGGAATCTGTCAGCTGCCGCGATGGCCGGCATCACCTTCGGTGGAACTCCGACGGCACTCACGATTACCGGTACGCTCGCCGACCTGAACACCTATTTCAACAACACGTCGAACCTGAGCTACCTGCACGGGACGTCAAACACCAACGGCTCGGGCGCCGATTCGATTCAGGTTGAAATCAACGACAACGGAAACACCGGCACCGGTGGCGGGACCGACATCGATTTGGGAAGTGTTGCCGTCGACATCACGGCAACCAACGACGATCCAACCAACGATGGTTCACTGCCAGCAAGTGTCACGGTGACCGAAGACATTTCAACCACCATCGACTTGTCCGCGGTTGACTTCGCCGACATCGACGCCGGCGGTAGCGACACGCTTACCGTCACCCTCACCACCAGCACGGGCGGGAATCTGTCAGGTGCTGCGATGGCCGGCATCACCTTCGGTGGGACACCAACCGCACTCACGATCACCGGTACGCTGGCTGACCTGAACACCTATTTCAACAACACGTCGAACCTCAGCTACCTGCACGGCACTGCTAACACCTTTGGATCAGGCGCCGATTCGATTCAGGTTGAAATCAACGATAACGGAAACACCGGCACCGGTGGTGGAACCGACATCGATCTGGGAAGCGTTGCGGTCGACATCTCTGCTGTCAACGACGATCCGACCAACGATGGATCACTACCAGCAAGCGTGACGGTGACCGAAGACGTTTCGACGACGATTGATCTTTCCGCGGTCGACTTCGCGGACGTTGACGCTGGCGGAAGCGACACACTCACAGTCACCCTCACCACGAGTACGGGCGGGAATCTGTCAGCTTCCGCGATGGCCGGCATCACCTTCGGTGGAACTCCGACGGCGCTCACGATTACCGGTACGCTCGCCGACCTGAACACCTATTTCAACAACACGTCGAACCTGAGCTACCTGCACGGGACGTCAAACACCAACGGCTCGGGCGCCGATTCGATTCAGGTTGAAATCAACGACAACGGAAACACCGGCACCGGTGGCGGGACCGACATCGATTTGGGAAGTGTTGCCGTCGACATCACGGCAACCAACGACGATCCAACCAACGATGGTTCACTGCCAGCAAGTGTCACGGTCACCGAAGATGTTTCAACCACCATCGACTTGTCCGCGGTTGACTTCGCCGACATCGACGCCGGTGGCAGTGACACACTCACTGTCACTCTGACCACCAGCACTGGCGGAAACTTGTCAGGTGCTGCGATGGCTGGAATCACCTTCGGTGGGACTCCGACAGCGCTAACCATCACCGGTACGCTCACCGACCTGAACACCTATTTCAACAACACGTCGAACCTCAGCTACCTGCACGGCACTGCTAACACCTTTGGAACCGGCGCCGATTCGATTCAGGTTGAAATCAATGACAATGGAAACACCGGTACCGGCGGTGGAACCGACATCGATTTGGGAACTGTTTCGGTCGACATCTCCGGTGTCAACGACGACCCGACCAACGATGGAACGCTGCCAGCAAGCGTGACGGTGACCGAAGACGTTTCGACGACGATTGATCTTTCCGCGGTCGACTTCGCGGACGTTGACGCTGGCGGAAGCGACACACTCACAGTCACCCTCACCACGAGTACGGGCGGGAATCTGTCAGCTGCCGCAATGGCTGGCATCACCTTCGGTGGAACTCCGACGGCGCTCACGATCACCGGCACGCTCGCTGACCTGAACACCTATTTCAACAACACGTCGAACCTCAGCTACCTACACGGGACGTCAAACACCAACGGATCGGGCGCCGATTCGATTCAAGTTGAAATCAACGACAACGGAAACACCGGTACCGGCGGCGGAACCGACATCGATCTGGGAAGTGTTGCCGTCGACATCACCGCGACCAACGACGACCCAACCAACGACGGATCCCTACCAGCAAGCGTCACGGTCACCGAAGACGTTTCGACCACCATCGACTTGTCTGCGGTTGACTTCGCCGACATCGACGCCGGTGGCAGTGATACGCTTACCGTCACCCTCACCACCAGCACGGGCGGGAATCTGTCAGGCGCTGCAATGGCAGGCATCAGCTTCGGTGGAACTCCGACGGCACTCACGATCACCGGCACACTCGCTGACCTGAACACCTATTTCAACAACACGTCGAACCTCAGCTACCTACACGGCACTGCTAACACCTTTGGAACCGGCGCCGATTCGATTCAGGTTGAAATCAACGACAACGGAAACACTGGTACCGGTGGTGGAACGGATATCGATCTGGGAAGTGTTTCGGTCGACATTTCGGGTGTCAACGACGATCCGACCAACGACGGATCACTACCAGCAAGCGTGACCGTCACCGAAGACATGTCAACCACCATCGACTTGTCTGCCGTCGACTTTGCGGACGTTGACGCTGGTGGAAGCGACACGCTCACTGTCACCCTCACCACGAGTACGGGCGGCAACTTGTCAGGTGCTGCGATGGCCGGGATCACCTTCGGTGGAACTCCGACGGCACTCACGATTACCGGTA
Organism: Rubripirellula sp.; assembly: GCA_965216875.1. Taxonomy (GTDB): domain Bacteria; phylum Planctomycetota; class Planctomycetia; order Pirellulales; family Pirellulaceae; genus CBDCUW01. Next base: position 7,928,852 of record OZ244207.1, on the reverse strand, counting down.
CGCTCGCCGACCTGAACACCTATTTCAACAACACGTCGAACCTCAGCTACCTGCACGGGACGTCAAACACCAACGGCTCGGGCGCCGATTCGATTCAGGTTGAAATCAACGACAACGGAAACACCGGCACCGGTGGCGGGACCGACATCGATTTGGGAAGTGTTGCCGTCGACATCACGGCAACCAACGACGATCCAACCAACGATGGTTCACTGCCAGCAAGCGTGACGGTGACCGAAGACGTTTCGACCACCATCGACCTATCCGCGGTTGACTTCGCCGACATCGACGCCGGTGGCAGTGACACACTCACTGTCACTCTGACCACCAGCACCGGCGGAAACTTGTCGGGTGCTGCGATGGCAGGCATCAGCTTCGGTGGGACACCTTCGGCACTGACGATCACTGGTACACTCGCTGACCTGAACACCTATTTCAACAACACGTCGAACCTCAGCTACCTGCACGGCACTGCTAACACCTTTGGCTCGGGCGCCGATTCGATTCAGGTTGAAATCAACGACAACGGAAACACCGGTACTGGTGGTGGAACCGACATCGACCTGGGAAGTGTTTCGGTCGACATCTCCGGTGTCAACGACGACCCGACCAACGATGGATCGCTGCCAGCAAGCGTGACGGTGACCGAAGACGTCTCGACAACGATCGATCTTTCTGCCGTCGACTTCGCCGACGTTGACGCTGGTGGAAGCGACACGCTCACTGTCACCCTCACCACGAGTACGGGCGGGAATCTGTCAGCTGCCGCGATGGCCGGCATCACCTTCGGTGGAACTCCGACGGCACTCACGATTACCGGTACGCTCGCCGACCTGAACACCTATTTCAACAACACGTCGAACCTGAGCTACCTGCACGGGACGTCAAACACCAACGGCTCGGGCGCCGATTCGATTCAGGTTGAAATCAACGACAACGGAAACACCGGCACCGGTGGCGGGACCGACATCGATTTGGGAAGTGTTGCCGTCGACATCACGGCAACCAACGACGACCCAACCAACAATGGATCACTGCCCGCGACGGTTTCAGCCATTGAAGATGTTTCATCGACCATCGACTTATCCGCAGTCGACTTCGGCGATATCGACGCTGGCGTGAGCGACACGCTTACCGTCACCCTCACCACCAGCACTGGCGGAAACTTGTCAGGTGCCGCGATGGCCGGCATCAGCTTCGGTGGGACACCTTCGGCACTGACGATCACCGGTACACTCGCTGACCTGAACACCTATTTCAACAACACGTCGAACCTCAGCTACCTTCACTCGGTTCCCGCCACAAGCGGCGTGGGTGCCGATTCGATTCAGGTTGAAATTAACGACAATGGAAACACCGGTACCGGCGGCGGAACCGACATCAATTTGGGAAGTGTTTCGGTCGACATTGGCGGCGTCAACAACGACCCAACCAACGATGGTTCACTACCAGCAAGCGTCACGGTCACTGAAGACGCAGCAACGAGTATCGATTTGTCGGCTGTCGACTTTGCCGACATCGACGCAGGTGCGAGCGACTTGTTGACGGTCACGTTAAGCACCAGCACTGGGGGCAATCTGACCGCCGCAACCATGGCCGGGATCACTCTTGGCGGAACGCCGTCTGCGATCACCCTCACCGGCACGCTTACCGACCTGAACACCTATTTCAACAACACATCCAACCTGAGCTACCAACACACCACATTGAACTTGAACGGTGTGGGCGCCGATTCGATTCAAGTCGAAATCAACGACAACGGCAACACCGGTGCTGGCGGCGGAACGGACATCGATCTGGGCAGCATCAGTGTCGACATCACCGCCGTTAACGACTCGCCAACGGTGATTCTTAACGGACCGACCTTCGTTGAAGGATCGACGGGCAATACCATCACAACAGCGATGCTTGCCGAGAGCGATGTGGATGACGCCGGCGCTGGCTTGACCTACACCATCACCAATGTGACCGACAACGGCACGCTGTTCCTCGCTGGTTTTGGTGCCTTGGGACTCAACGACACGTTCACCCAGGCCGACATTGACGCTGGGTTGGTCACCTACGACCACGATGGCACGGAAACCAATAGCGATGCCTTTAGTTTCTCACTTGCTGACGGCGGCGAGGACGGCGCGGTCCCCGCAACGGGCACGCTTAACATTGCGATCACACTAATCAACGACAACGCGATCACATCCGTTTCGGATAGCGATGGCGGCGCCGACTTTGTCCTCGAAAACAGCACGATCGGCGCCACGGTTGGCGTGACGGCCTTCGCAGACGATCTCGACGTTGGCGACACGGTCACTTACACACTTGATGATAACGACGGTGGTCGCTTTGCGATCGACCTGAATTCGGGAATCGTCACCGTCGCGGGCGCGATTGATCGCGAGCTGGATGGAGCAACGCGAAGCATCACCGTGCGCGCAACATCGACTGATGGTTCCTTCCAAACCCAATCATTTACGATCAGCATCGGCGATGTGAATGAGTTCGCGGTTTCCTCGACCACCGACATCGATGCCACCGGCAACAACGTGAACGAAAACGCGACGGTCGGAACGACGGTCGGCATCACCGCCTCGGCGTCCGACGCAGATGCAACCAACAACAATGTGACCTACACGCTGGATGACGACGATGGAGGCCGCTTCGCAATCGACCTCAATTCAGGTGTGGTGACCGTTGCTGGTTCCATCGACCGCGAGCTCGATGGGGCCAGTCGCAACATTACCGTTCGCAGCACGAGCAGCGATGGATCTTCGACCACATCGGTGTTTGTGATCGCGATCAACGATGTGAACGAGTCACCCGTCGGTTCCGTCAGTGACGTCGACGGATCGGCCAATTCGGTTGCTGAAAACGCGATCACCGGCACAGTGGTCGGCATCACAGGATCCGCAATCGATCCCGACGCATCGGACTCGATCACCTACTCGCTTGCTGACAGCGCCGGTGGGCGGTTTGCAATTGATTCGGCAAGTGGCGTCGTCACCGTGGTGGGCGGACTTGATCACGAGACCGACACCAGCCACAACATCACCGTAAGAGCGACCAGCAGTGACGGCTCGTTCAGCGACGGCGTTTTTTCGATCAACATCACCGACGTGAATGAAGCGCCGATCGCCAACAACGATAGCTACAGCACGACAAGTGGCAGTTCAATGGTGGTCGGGACGCCGGGAGTCTTGGTCAATGACTTTGATCCCGAAGGGGATCCGATGATGGCGATCTTGGTCACCCCACCGACTCACGGCAACGTGACAGTGCTGGCCAACGGAACCATCAACTACACCTCCGACGCTGGCTTCGTTGGCGTCGACACGCTCACCTACCAAGTGAGCGACGGATCACTGCTAGGGAACATCGTTACTGTCGAGATCACCGTGATCGGCGGTGTGCCCGATCCGGATCCTGAACCAGACCCTGACCCCGAACCGGATCCCGAGCCAGAACCTGATCCCGAGCCGGATCCAGAACCCGATCCGGAACCGGATCCAGAACCTGAAACCGAGGACGATTCACTTGATGGTGATGAGAGCCCGGCCGATTCGGGCACGACGGTAGGAGTCGCGCCTCAATCGATCTCGGCAAAAGAACGAGCCGCTAAGGAGCGCATGCCAGGCGACATGAGCCCTGAAGAGGAACGCGCGAACGCTGCGAAGCGTCTGCGTGACGCAGCGATGGAAGCTGCTTCTCGAGGCTACTCCGGCGACCTGTCCCGACTTGAATTCTCCTCGCAACAGTATTCGGCCGAAATCGAAATGCTCGAACGACTCCTGCATCTCGACATGGAACAGGCGATCGTTTGGCAACAGTGGGACGAAGCTCAGGAGGACTTTGGTCAGACACCGATGAGTTACTTCGTCGGAACGGCGGGCGCAGGCGCGGGCGTCTTTTCAGTCGGCTACGTGCTGTGGGCGCTGCGCGGCGGAGCGTTCATGACGGCGGTCGCCTCGAGCATGCCGGCCTGGAGAATGATTGACCCAACCTCGTTGCTGACCGCCTACCGAACCGCGCGCGGCAAAGACGGCCTCGATCGCTTCCTGGGATAACGACGCTCCCGTAGTGGACGAATTCCCGTAGTGGACGAGGCTACGAGTCCCTCATCGTTGCACGGTGGGCTCGAAGGGACTCGTGGCCTCGTCCACTACGGCACGAGTCCCCGATTCACTTCTCTTCCCACCTCCCCACCACGCCCCCGTTCGCGCGTTCTCCCCCGCTCGATCGGAATCAGCCATCACAATCGGTACAACCCGCGAAGGTTTCCCACCACTGTCGATGGACCATGGCATTTCTGCGACGTTCGATTTGTCGATGAGCAAAACTTGCATAAAGGCTCTTTGCGCGCGCGGGGGGCCAAACGTAGGTCTGCTAAAAAGCGCAGAACCACCTTGGGCAAAATGTACTTCGCATCGCTGAGGTTGGCCGTCGCACTCGTTTGCGTCGGCGCCAGCCTTATCCTTGGGGCGCACTGGTTCGGGTTTGTTCCCGATTCCGCGCCTGTCGTTGCCCATGCGCGCCAATCGATCAGCGAAACCATCGCGGTCAACGTCGCCGCTCATGTCCGCAAACAGCAATGGTCGGACTTGCAGGTCACGCTCGAGACGCTGGTTGACCGCAACAGCGACATCTTGTCGATCGGTCTGCGCAGTGATCTGGGAACCTTGCGCGTCGATACGGGCCATCACGCCGAGATTTGGCCCACCCGCGAAAAAGAAGACACGCGCGTCGAAGCGGTCCAAGTACCGATCACGCTGAACCGGCGTCCCTGGGGGGATGTCGAAATCTGCTACAAAAAACCCCACGGGACGGCGTTCGAACAGGCGATGCACCATCCGCTGCTGAGGTTGGTCGCGTTCTTCTGTATCACCGGCGTTTTTGGTTACACGTTTTTCGTGGTTCGCGTACTGAAACTGTTCAACAACACTCAGGTGGTTCCCGAGCGTGTTCGACAAGCATTGGACACACTTGCCGAGGGACTCTTGGTGCTCGACGAGGACGGACGGATCGTCTTGGCCAATCGTGCGTTTGCCGACACCGTTCGCAAAACCCCTGAAGAGCTTGCCGGGAAGCTTGCCAGTGACCTCGCTTGGGTCACCGCAGAAAACGAAACGATCGAGTTTCCCTGGCTGCGTGCCATCGACAACTTCGAAGTGCAATCCGAACACATGCTGCGATATGCAAGCAGTGACACGACCCAACGGATCTTTTCGGTCAATGCCGCACCGCTTGGAAAAGATCGGTCGCAACGCGGGGCGCTCGCGACGTTCCGCGATGTCACGCATATCGAGGAGCACCGCGCGGAGCTGGAAAAGATGCTCAGCTTGCTGCGAAGCAGCCGCGATGAAATCAAACGCAAAAACAGCGAACTCGAAATCTTGGCGACGCAAGATGCGTTGACTGGTTGCTTGAACCGACGCGCGTTCTTCGAACGCTTTGATCGGCTGTGGGCCGAAGCTGGCAAGTCAAACGTGCCGCTTTCCTGCTTGATGATGGACATCGACCACTTCAAGAGCGTCAACGACACGTACGGCCACCATACCGGTGACGAAGTCTTGCGGCGCGTTTCGAAGACGATTCGCGAAATGCATCAACACCATGGACTGGTCTGCCGCTACGGTGGCGAAGAATTCTGTGTGCTGTTGCCCGGATTTGATGTCGAACGTGCGTCGGCTGAAGCCGAGAAAACGCGGCTGGCAATCATGGACATCGTTCTCGAAGACCCCGCCGACCTCAAACTTTCGGCCAGTATGGGTGTTTCGGAGTTGCGGTTTGATCCGACCGACCCGCAAGATTTGATCAACCAAGCCGACGCTTGCCTTTACGTGGCAAAACGTGAAGGACGAAACCGCGTGATCGTCTACAACACCAGCATGGCTGAGATGATCGATCAGGCGACCGAAGATAAACCGGCCAAGCGAATTGACATTCCGTACCAAGCGGTCACCGCGTTAATCTCCGCGCTTTCCTACCGTGATGTCAACACGGCGGAACACAGTCGCCGTGTTGCCGACCTTTGCGCACGCGTCTCGGATGGTCTGTTTGATCCGGAACAAACTTACGTGCTCGAAATCGCCGCCTTGCTTCATGACATTGGCAAGATTGGTGTTCCCGATCACATCCTGCTCAAACCAGGACCGCTGACCCGGGACGAATGGGAGTTGATGGGGCGACACGATCGCATCGGCGTCGAGATCATCGCCAGCGCATTTGATTGCCCGGAATTGACCTCCATCATTTCAACGCATCACGCGTTTTATGGCGGCGCAGCTCGCGACCCGCATTTGCCAACCGGAGACAACATCCCAATGGGCGCGAGGTTGCTTAGCATCGCCGACAGCTACGATGCAATGGTTTCCGATCGCGTCTATCGGAAAGGCCGAACGCACGAGGAAGCACTCGAGGAACTGCGGCGTTGTGCCGGCACGCAATTCGACCCAAGATTGGTTGAGCACTTTGCGGAGAAAATTGAGATGCGCCACGCTGCGATCACTAAGGGAGCACATTCGCTGCGTAAACAAACCACCTTGCAAATCGGCTACCAAGTCGAGCGGTTGGCGCAAGCTATCGATGCGCAGGATGCCGAAGGGTTACAGTCTTTGTCCGAGCGATTATGCATGATCGCAAGAACCTGCGACATCGAACAAATCGCCGTTGCCGCAGAACGCATTGGCGATCAAGCCAAAGCCGAAGAGGTCAAGTGGCTCGAACTGCTTCGTGACACGCACGATTTGCTTGACATCTGTCGCGCAACGCAAAGTGAATACCTTCGCGCCGCGCTCGCTGGCAACAATCTGCCGGAATAGCCCGTGCGCCGTCTTGCGGCGCAGGGACGATAGGAAAGAACGGCCCGGTCGCTGACGCGATCAAGGCTCACCGCTAAGCGGCCACTCAAGCGGGCGACAACTCGCGACGCTTCTCGGCAATCAGATTCAACAGTGCTTGTTGCGGTTGAACAAACTTGGCGACGCCTTCTTCCATCAAGGTTTTGTGCATCGCGGCCACGTCGACCTTTGCATCAATCTCGCTCGCGACGGCATCACTTGGCAATTGATCGACTTTGCGAGTGAACGTGACATCCGCCGAAGCGATCGCGTCGTTGGTCCCAGGCGGGTTGGTTTGAATGTCACTGCCAGCCAACGCGTCGACATATCGCCAAGGTGAATCGGCGGGGTCTTTGGTTCCAGTGCTGGCGAAGATCAACTCTTGTTCAAGAGCCAAACCTTTGTCGGCCCAAAACGACTGGTTCTCGGCCCAAATCCGCTTGGCATTCAAGATACCGACTTGCCCTTGAGCATCGTCGGAGAGATCCGACACTTGCTGTTGGGTGTAAACGTCAATGCGCGAGATGAATATGCTGTACACGCTCTTGAATGTAGAAAGATCATCACGTCGCTGCGCCCCACGCCATACCGCTTCGCGAGCGCGTCGATATTGATCATCCGTAAAGATCAGGGTGACGTTGAGCGTCACGCCTGCAGCGGCCAACTCTTCCAACGCTGCCAGACCAGCTTCGGTTGCTGGGACTTTGATCATGCGGTTGGTGCGTCCAGCGGCCCAAGCTTTGCCCGTTTCGATGTATTGCTCAGTTCGCTCCGCATCGCTCAGTCCCGCTTCGGGATCTTCGAGCAATGGATCGAGTTCGAAGCTGACCCAACCGGTGTTGCCGCCCGATTCTTGGTGAATCCCAGCGAACTTGGCTTCCGCTTCGCTGACCAGTTTTTCGGTCAAACCCCAGGCGACCGCCTCGTCATCTTTGCCCTCAGAGATCAAACGCTCGATGTCTGCGTCAAATCCACCGGCTTTGACAATTCCGGAAATGATCGCTGGATTGCTCGTCGCGCCGACGGCGCCCCAAGCGAGATTGCGATCAACTTCGGTGGGATCCACCGAATCGAGATAGAGTTTCGTTCCGGTCGCAGTAAGGGATCGCAGGGATTCCGACATTCAATTTGCCTCCCAAATGGGGGTCGAGGGGGGTGATTAACCAATCCCCATCAACCCCGAGAAACGGGGATGGACGCCTTGGGGGGTGAGCCAAGCGTCAATCGAGCCCATTTGCCCCCAAGATGCAAGGTGGGAATCCGAAGGGGAAAGTAGCTCTATCGCCTTTTTCGCCAGTGATTAGATTATTGCGAATCAGAATTCAGCTCGTTTCGGCGGGTGAAGCGACCAAACGCCTCACCCCAGACCGTCATCGTCAAAGTGACCGCGACCGGAACAACCATCAATTGGATCGCGATTGGCACTGCCGCCAAGCTCGGTTTGAAGTAGACCGTTTTCCCGATCGGCGGTAGCTTAATCGATCCATCGGGACCACCTTCGTTGCCCGATCCATTGCTCCATCTGCCCAGGCACCTGATCTTCGTATGAAGTTACCCCTGCTAGAGCGACGTGGCCCGCTGGGGATTCCGTATGCGCTTCTGATCCTCCTCGGCTTTTTCTTTCTGCTGCCTTTCGGTTTTCGAGGAGCACGCCAAAGCCTCAATAAGAAAGAAAACGACGTCAAGGATTGGCTGCCAAGCGACTTTCGCGAAACCGCCGAACTCAATTGGTTTGCGGATCATTTCGTCGGTGAGAGCTTTGTCGTCGCAACATGGCCAGGCTGCAGTAGCGACGACGACCGTCTAAGACTCTTTGAAGAAAAGATTCGTCACGAGAGTGAGCAGTTTGACCCGCGCGGCGTCGTCTCGGACTCGCTCGTCGACTCCTACCTCCGTGCTCGCGAAACCGGAAAGAAGTACGAGCTTCTACGCACCGGCAACAACGATCACCGCAATTGGGGCGGCCAGCAAGAGAAGTGGCTCAAGTCTGCCAAAGATGGTGTATGGCACTACATCACACCGGATGGGCGTCTTTTTCGCTGGGAAGTCACCGAAGGCCCGCTGTATTCGGGCTTTCGCGAATACAGCAAGTCCAGGGGCAACTTCAAGCTTGAAGGCCAATTCGTTGCAGCCTTTGGACCCGAGTCCACCGAAGAATTCGTCAACCCGTTCTACAACGACCCATCGCTCCTGTGCGCGCCCCTATTCGAAAAGGTCGAAACGGGAGCAACGATCGTCGAGCAGCTTGCCTGTGAGCAAGGTCCGCTTTGGCCGATCGACTTGACCGATGCCGACAAGCGAAAGTTGGTGGCCGAACGATTGGCCATGAAACGGTTCACCGGATCGCTGTTCGCTCCGGCAGTGCCCAACGGATTCACGTGGAATCCCGATGAATTCACCGCAGCCATTCCCGAGAAACGTCGTGGGGATCTGCCAGAGGATTTCGAGTTCTTGGTCTCTGAAAAGTTGACCGAGATCATCGACGATCAATTCGACGGCTACACCGAGAACTTGGCGGCGGCCTCGACCGAAACACAGACTGAGGTCTGGTACGCGGTCTACGATTATGCGGATGTGGAACCACCACCCCGGGCGACCTGTGTCTTGGTCACGCTGACCGATCTGGCCAAAGAAAACCTTCCCTACGCGCTCGGCCGCGGCGTCCTGGGCAGCCCACGCGGACGATTGCTTGAACTCGCCGAACAATCGGGGATTCAAGCGGCACCGGCACCCTCAATCGCGCCGCCACCGTTTGACGCCGACCCGGTCGTCGCCGCTGGTTTGCCGCCATTGCGTCTTGGTGGGCCGCCAGTCGACAACGTTGCGATCGACGAAGAAGGCACGATCACGCTGGTGCGATTGGTTGGCTACAGCATTGTGATTGGATTCGTCCTCTCGTTCCTTTGCTTTGGCAGCTTCAAAATCGCCATCATGGTTTTCATTGTCGGTGGCTCCTCGGCAATGCTTAGCATGGCAGTCGTTTGGTGGACCGACGGCCAAGTCGACGCGATTCTGATGAGCATGCCGTCGCTGGTCTACGTGCTCGGACTCTCGGGCGCGATTCATGTGATCAACTACTATCGCGACGAGGTGCGCGCTCGCGGTGCCAGTGGCGCTCCCGGTCGAGCCTTGCGGCACGCGTTTCTGCCTTGCACGCTCGCTTCGGTCACGACGGCAATCGGCTTGGTCTCGCTGTTCACCAGCAACTTGGCTCCGATCAGCAACTTTGGGCTCTATTCGGCAATCGGCGTACTCACAACACTCGCCATCCTGTTTTCGTATTTGCCTGCCGCGCTGGAAACCTTTCGCCCCACCCTCAACATTGAAAAAACGAAAGCGGATAGCGGTGATGTACCGCCACCCAAAGAGAGCTTTTTGTCCGATTGCTGGGCGGCCGTCGGACGGTGGATCACCAAGCGTCATGGAATCGTCGCAACGGCATGTCTGTTGGTGTTAGCGGTCACCACGTTCGGCCTGACCAAAATCCAAACTTCCGTACAGCTTCTGAAGCTGTTTGATCCGGACGCGCGCATCATTGAAGACTATGCATGGCTGGAATCCAATTTTGGCAAGCTCGTTCCGATGGAACTTGTCGTTCGCGTTCCGCCAACGATCCAAGCGGAAAAGCTCGACGACGCCTCGGCCGAGGTTCAGCCCACGTTGAATGTGTTGCAACGCGCCGAGATGATTTCACGTGTTGGCAAAGTCGTGCATCGTGCACTCGGCGAACCGGGCAAGGGTACTGTGGGTCAAACCACAAGTGTCGAAACCTTCCTCAAACCGTTACCGGCACCCAAGAACAGCTACGATTGGCGCCGCAACGAGTTCAACGACGAAATGCTCGCGGCCCACGCCGACTTGATCAGCACAGATTACCTTCGCGTCGAAGAAGATGGACCCTACCAGGGCAGCGAACTTTGGCGGATCAGCCTTCGTGTCGGCGCGCTCTCCGACGTCGACTACGGACTGTTCATTTCGACGCTGGGCGATACCGTTGAACCGGTCATGCGAGCCTATGACGTTCGGGACGAGTTGCTGACGCAGTTGATGACCGACGCCGACGGCAAACGAACTCCACTTTCGGGAAAAGATCGCGTTCTGGTTGTCGGCAGCAAACGTCCCGCTCGTTTGAGCACGATTGATGTCGTCCAGGGCGAGGATCATGACATCATCAGTGAGAACATCTTCCTAGGCACGTTCCGCGAACTGTTGGCCGGTGAAAAGATCAACGGAAAAGTCGCTTGGCTCGATGCCAACGAAGCCAGCGCGAAGCTGGAACCGGGAAGCGAAGGCTGGAACAAGGTCCTGGCCAAGTTTGATGCCGTTGTCTGGTTTGCCGGCGATGGTCTCACCAAAGAGCACTTCGCGTCGGCCCAACGATTGGTCGACGCTCACAACGTGATCGAACAAGAACCGATTGCAGCGCTCGTCGACGGCAAGATCCCCGAGGTCCAAGGCGTCGGAAACCTGCAAGCGATCTACACCGGTGTCGTTCCCGTCGTCTACAAGGCGCAGCGGACCCTGCTAACAAGCTTGGCTCATTCGATCGGTCTCGCGTTTGTGTTGATCGCCTGCGTGATGATCGCACTCCTGAATCCAGGTCGTTTTCCTGGGCGGGCGTTTCGTCCATCCAACATGGGCAACGCCTTTGCCGCGGGCATGGTGTCGATGATCCCCAATGTCTTCCCCGTCCTGCTGGTGTTTGGCGTGATGTGCCATATGGGAATCAAGATTGACATTGGCACGATGATGACAGCTTCGGTTGCCATGGGCGTCGCAGTGGACGACACGATCCATTTCCTTTCGTGGTTCCGCGCCAATCTCGACCGAGGCCTCAGCCGCGTCGAAGCGGTCATCGAGACTTACCGGCGGGTTGGCCCCGCGATGACCCAGACCACGATCGTGGGCGGACTTGGCCTATTCGTCTTCGCCCTCTCGACGTTCACGCCAACACAACGTTTTGGGACGCTGATGTTGGTCATGCTGTCGGCCGCCTTGGTGGGCGACCTGATCTTGCTGCCCGCTCTACTGGCTGGTCCAGCAGGCCGGTTCTTTAAGCCACGGCCCCACTTGGCCAATCGACATCACGACGATGCAAAGTCGGAATCCAAACTCGACGGGGATCAAGAGACGTCGAGTGATGAGACTTCGAAGCCAGCCGAGTTGCACGAAGAAGATGAGGAAGCGATTCCTCAGTTGCGGCTGCACCTTCCCGCCGAGCGTTCGCGGTCCCGCAAGCTCAAGTAGGCTTAGCGAACGAGCACCGATTCAGCTCGTGGCGTCCAATCTGCGACATTCGTTTTGTCGGTTAGTTTCAACCGACCTTCGCACCGCATCTCGTCGTCTTCGGCTCGCAGGCGAACGTGAAGCACGACTTCGTCGCCCATCGGCTTGGTCTCTTGCCATCGCAGCGGAATGTGAAAACCACTTGCTGGCGACTGCCGCACAAACGACTTGACTTGGTTGCTGCTGAACTCCCAACGCCCAAGCGGCTCCGCAGGTGCTTGATCGGAAGGGTCAACCGCAACAACGGTCAAGTCCGCTTCAATGTCAAATTGACTCAGATCGACCATGCGTCCTTTGCGATCGATCGCGTTGATCACCACAAAGATGCCCTCTGCCGGTTCTTCATCAAACTGATGCTTGCCAGAAAGCCCCTGATGAATCCGGATCGACTCGGGAACCGATGCCCCTCGTGATTGAATCGACTCAGGCAAGATGATCTGCCCGCCGGGTGAATCCTGGTCTTCTGCCTTCGCCCCAGCGGGTGGCGGAATGATTTCGCCTTCGCTCACTTCTGGCAATTGCAAATCTCGAGTGCCTGGAGGCTCAGGTCCACCTGGTGGCGGCAACAATCGAGCACCTCCGGTTTCGGGCGTATTGGCATCGGGCGTATTTGCGTCGGGCGCGTCGGTTTCGGGCGCCTTGGCGTCATCCATGAAGGGGTCGCCTTCCGGCAGGCTGGGCAGGTCGGGAAGCCCGTCAGACAACGTTCCGGGGTCTGTCAAAGCATTGGGATCATCCAGCGCGTTGGGATCGGAAAGCTGGCCCTCTTCGACTTCCATGTTGAAATCGTCGAGTGGCAAGTCGGGCAATTCGACCGGCTCGGCCTCGCGCGGTTTGGGCGCGACGCTTGGTTTGGGCGATTGGTTGGGATTCGACGGTTCGAGAACCTTCGCCGACCCCGAATCGACTCGGCTTTCCAACAGGTCAATGCGATCGCGAAGCACCTGATTCTCGTAGTCCGCCGCATAGAGCTGGTCCTCGAGGACCCGAATCTCACTCACCATTTTTTGGCGATAAACATCTTGCTGGGCCTTTCCGCGACAGCCAACCGAACTCACAGCGCAAACGCACAACAAGAGCGACACCGACTCGATCGGTCGGATTCGCCGGCGTTTTTTCCGAAAATCTGGCTGGAATTGCTGAAGCACGAGGCTGATTTATCCGCAAGTGGTGGATGTCTTGCCCTCGGATAGCAGGCTCGGGCTGCTCAGGTCAACGTCGATCGACATTGGAACTCCCTAGGACTCCAAACGCCCGACAATCCCCCATTCCTCGCAAACTTCACAGAACTCCCACCCTGCATCCATTAGGATTGTGCTATCAAAGTGATCCATCTTCTGCGTAGCGAGCCAGCACGAGCGCGTCACGGAACGGACAAGGTCCAACGGAGGGTTTTTGATGAAGCTGCAGGGCATGAAAAAACGGAAGCAGTCGGGGCGTCAATCCAAGTGGACCGCCCCCTGGTCAGCCTCTTGCCTCGAACCGCGACTGATGCTTGCGGGCGATGTCACCCCAGCGGTGGTGGCGCCACCGCTGGACGCGTCACCATCGACCACGCAATCAGTGACTCAATCGGCAAGTTCGCCTGGAATCGTTTTCGTGGCGGGGGATGTTCCCCAGTTCGATTCGGTGTTGGCGAATGTCGGTTCGCAGCACGATCTTGTGCTGCTGTCGCCCAACGTGCCACTCGTTGACCAGATCAGCGAAGCGTTGCAAGGTCGCACGGGTGTCTCGAGCATTCATTTGGTGACTCACGGCGAAAGCGGACGGCTCGCTTTGGGCGACCAACAAGTCGACCGCACCACGCTGGCAAACAACGCCAGCAAGATTCGCAATTGGCAAACGCACTTATCAAACACGGCCGACATCCTGATCTATGGCTGCAAGGTTGGATCTGGCAACAGCGGTCACGCGTTCGTATCGCTCCTTTCGAAGTTGTCCGGCGCGGACGTCGCCGCCTCAACCAATGTGACGGGCAACCTGCAACGCGGCGATTGGATTCTCGAGCGTCAACTGGGAACCATCGAAACGAAACTTGCGTTTGCCGAATCGTTTCGGGCCCAATACCGGGGAACGCTGCCGATCAGCATTCGGGCTGCGGGTGTGACCAACCAAGAACAGATGCTGCTGCAAATCGACGGCGCAACCGTTGCAACTTTTAACAATGTTGGCGGCGACGCCTATGCCGGCGTCTTTGAGACGTACACGGCAAACATCGACGGGATGGATCCAGGGCAAGTCCGGTTGGTGTTCACCAACGATTTGATCGACCCGATCGAGGGCGACCGAAACCTGCGCATCGACAACGTCACGATCGATGGAGTGGTCTACGAAACCGAAAACCCAAGCGTCTTTTCAACGGGGACCTGGCTTCCGAGTGACGGCGTGGTCCCCGGCTTTCGTCAGAACGAATACCTCCATACCGACGGCTACTTCCAATACGCTGCGATCCCACAAGGCGGCGACGGATCGATCATCAACGTGGTTGCGCGGGGCAGTGAAGGTGACGAAAACCTGCAACTGCAAATTGACGGCGTCACCGTCCAAACCTGGGCAGCGATTGGCACGGCAAACCAGGTCTTCAGTTTTCAGGCTGCCGACACCATCAACGCCGGACAAGTGCGTGTGGCCTTTACCAATGACCTTTGGAACCCTTCGGCAGGTATCGATCGCAATCTGATCGTCGATTCGATCGAAGTCGACGGCCAGGTCTATCAAACCGAAGCGGCTGACGTGTTCTCGACCGGAACGTGGTTACCTTCTGACGGTGTGCAGCCCGGTTTCCGGCAAAGCGAAATCCTGCACACCAACGGCTACTTCCAATACGCCGACACGCCATCGGGCAACGGGTCGCAAATCTCGGTCACCGCGTCAGGGTTTGAAGGGGACGAATCGATGAGCCTTCAAATCGATGGCCAAACCGTCGCTTCATGGAACTCAATCGGCTTGACGCCTGCAAACTACGGCTACACAGCAAATGAAACGATCACTGCCGATCGTGTTCGCGTCACGTTCAACAATGACCGCTTCGGCAACGGAATCGACCGCAACCTGCGTGTCGACAAAATCTCAATCGATGGCGTCGATTTCCAAACCGAATCGCCGACGGTTTTTTCCACGGGCACTTGGTTGCCTGGTGACGGGATCCAACCCGGTTATCGCCAAAGCGAGATCCTGCACGCGAACGGATTCTTTCAATACGATGCTGACCCGGGTGAGATTTCGGTTACCGCGGCCGTTGAATCGGTTAGCGAGAATGAGAACTCCGTTCAAATCGAACTCGTCCGTGCCGGAAACGTTGGCACGGTTGCGGTGACCTATGCAACGACCGCCGAAACCGCGACTCCCGGAGAAGACTATGTCTCTGCAACAGGCACGGTCAGTTTCGCCGACGGCCAAATGAGTGCATCGATCACCCTCGACCTCCTTCCTGACGCTTTGTTTGAAGGTGACGAATCGCTGATCCTGGTCTTAAGTGATCCCACTGGCGGTGCAAGGCTTGGATTGGCGAGCACGCGAATCAACATTATCGACGATGACCAACCGCCAAGCCCTGGTGTTCTCTCCGTCTCGCCGCCAATTGCGGTAGCCACCGAGGCTGATAGCGCCGTCTCGTTCGTCATCACTCGCTCGGGCGGCAGCGATGGTGCGGTCACTGTCGTATTCGACACGATCGATGGCGAAGCGATCGCTGGTGAAGACTACCAAGCAACTTCGACACTCGTGTCCTTCGCCGATGGCGAGCTAAGCAAGACGGTCAACGTCGCGATCATCAGCGACGACGTCGACGAACCAACCGAGTCCTTCACGGTCGCGCTGTCCGCTCCAACCGGCGGCGCATCGATCGATCAAGCATCCGCCCTTGGTATCCTCTCCGATGATGACCCGGCAAAACTCGGTGGCAGTCCGGTTTTTCAATACAACGGACATCTCTACCTGCTGACACCTTCGTCGTCATCGTGGTCCGATGCACAAACGGCAGCCGAAGCCGTGGGCGGAAACCTTGTCACCATCAACGATGCCGCTGAAGAAACATGGTTGCAAACCACGTTCGGAACGACATCACCCTATTGGATCGGGCTTCGCGATCCGGCGGGTACCGACCTGTTTCAATGGGTCAGTGGTCAACCTGCGACCTACACCAATTGGGCGACCGACAACCCCGGCGACCCCGGCAACGACTTTGTCACCATGAATGATGGTGGCGAGCTGAAATGGACCAATGTGGGTTCTGCCGAGACGCACTTCGGCATCATCGAAATTGGCAACCCGCTGGCTGATGGACCAACGATCCCCAACGGTTCCGGCTTCACCACCGAAACCATCGCCCAAGGTCTGAACCAACCGGTCGCCTTTGCCGCAGCGCCCGATGGACGAATCTTTGTTGTCGAAAAGGCAGGTGTGATTCGGGTCATTGAAAACGGCCAATTGCTTGCGACACCCTTCCTTGACATCAACGAAGAAGTCAACTCCTTCTTTGATCGTGGCATGATGGGCATTGCAATCGACCCCGACTTTGCCACCAACGGACACGTTTACGTTCAATACGCAGTCGAACTCAATCCGACCAACCCCGACGAAGAAGACTTCAACACGGCTGCGGCTGGACAATTGATTCGCATCAGCGCCTCGGCGGCCGATCCCAACGTGGCTGATCCCACGACACGGGTTGTCATTCAAGATGGCCATCAGATGTCTCACGCAACTCATGCGGTGGGCGACATCGACTTTGACAATGCGGGGAACCTGATTTACACGTGGGGTGATGGCGGCTTTGACCCAAACCTTCGCCTTGCGACGCAAGACCCAACCTCGCGACAAGGAAAACTGTTCCGAATCAATCGTGAAACCTTCGAGGGAATTCCCGAGAACCCGTTCTACGATGTCAGCGATCCATCAAGCATCGCCTCACGTGTTTGGGCCGTCGGGCTACGCAACTCTTGGAAGATGAGTGTCGACCGCGCCACCGGTGATGTCTACATGGGCGAAGTCACCGATAGTGGCCCCGAAGAAATCAATGTCATGCGAGCCGATGGCTCGACGGTTCTTAACTACGGCTGGCCCTACTACGAAGACACAAACCGAACTCCCTATGGAACGGTTCCGCAAAACTTCGTTTATGAGTCAGCTTTCATTGCCTTGCCTCACACCGATGTTGGTGGCGGCGATGCCATCGTTGGAGGAACGGTTTGGCGTGGCGACGGGGCGATCTATCCCGAAATCTACAACGGACGCTACTTCTTCGGGAACTTCAACCAAGGCATCGTTTATTCGGCCGATTCGCAAGGGAACTACCAACCTTTCGGCGACCTTGGCGCCTTCCCGGGAGTTGTTGACATTCAAATCGGCCCCGACGGAAGCCTTTGGACGTTGTCGTTGATCACAGGCAAGCTCGAACGGCTTGTTTACACTTCCCAAGGATCGGGCAACACCAACCCCATCGCGTTCGCGTCAGCGTCATCGACCGCGGGGCCAACGCCAAAACTGGTGACCCTCGATGCGACCGCCTCGTCCGACCCTGACGGCGATCCCCTCGCGTTCTTCTGGGACTTCGAATCGGACGGGATCATCGACGCGAGTGGAGCGACCGCATCGCACGCCTACGTCACGGTCGGTCGCAATACGACCACGCTTGTCGTCGTGGATGACCGTGGTGGAACCAGCACGCGCGAAGTCGAGATCGACGTGCTTGCAACCGCGCCGACGGATGGCAACTTGGCGCTCGGTCGTCCCACCTTCCAATCGACCACCGAATCAGGCGCGTACGCATCGCGCGCCGTCGATGGCAATACGAGCTCCAGCCCGGCCGATGCATCCTTCTCCCAAACCGTTCGAACTCGAACACCCCTTTGGGAAATCGACCTTGGCCAAGTCTACGATCTCAGCACCCTTGAGATCCATTTGGCCGATGGAACAAGCTTCCCGCTCAGCAATTTCTGGGTCATCGTTTCGGAGGATCCACTGAGTAGCGGAAACCTTGACGCCGCGCTCAACGATCCAGGAATCTGGGCCTTCAACCAAGTCGAAGAGGCCGATCCGGTTGAATCAATCGCAATCGGCACTCTTGGTCGGTACTTGCGCATTCAAATGGCAGGCGTCGATGATGTGCTGGCTCTGGCCGAAGTGAGGATCTTTGGCAGCCTTTCGGCAACATGAGCCGCCGGCCGTGGTCACCGTTCGTAGTCCCGCCTTCAGGCGGAATCCCGTGAGCCGCCGGCCGTGAGGCCTCGGGCCTTGATCGCGCAACAGAGGACAAGGCCCGACGCTAGCGCGCTGGGCTCACGACGAACGCGTCGTAGCTACCTTCGCCAGAAGGTGGAATGTGTTGGCTGGACGTTCTCTTCCAGCCCCACGCTCTGGCGAGCATAGCTACGTCCGATCGGTCGAAATCACTCAGGCGACGGTCGCCAAACTCGTCAGGTGAACGGCAACGTCGTGAACGAGCGACTTGGGATCGACCGGTTTGGTGTACCACTGATTGACACCTTCTGGTCCCGTTGGAATCCCAAGCTGACTAAGCTCGTGCTGCTCCAAGCCTGTCAACGCAAAGATCGACAATTGCTTGAGCTTGGGATCGCTGCGTACGTTCTTGACGAATTCGACACCATCCATGCGAGGCATCATCATGTCGAGCAAGACGACGTCTGGCGGTGCATGTAATGAAAGGTAATCAAGCGCATCGCGCCCGTCTTTTGCCGTTGTCACGGCAAATCCACTGACGTCCAAATAGGCTTCGAGCAGCTTGCGTTCGGCAGCCGAATCCTCGACCAACAGCGCTTGCGGAGTCACGTTGAACTGCTTGCCCGAATCTTCGAGCACTTGATGTGCTTCTTTTTCGAGCGCCCGCAGTTCGCCAAACAATTGGTCGATGATCGTTTGGGCTGAATCGTTGCCCGATTGATCGAGCGACGTATGCAACTGGTTCAGCTGCGTTGCCGTCGCGTCCAAATGCCCACGCATACTGTGAACAAGGTGCCGTAGCCGGTCAGCCTGAGAACCTTCGCCCGGGGCAAACTCAATGTCCTTTAGCCCAGCTATTTCATGCCGAAGAATCGGGACATCATCCGGCGCTGAAATCCCTAGCCTTGTTTTGTTGCCCTGGATCCGAAGCACCTCAACCGAGATGCCCAAACTGGGAAACAGTACCTTGTCCGACTCGCGACGTGACAAAACCAACATCACACACTCCTTGCAGAAATCGACAACTCAGCCCCCGCCTAATGGTGGAACCTCCTACTTGAGGCCGATCAAGTCATGGCGCCCTGGATGACAGCCATCGAAGCGGGACAAGTTGTGAATCAGGTTGCTGTTTTCCAAGGGACGCAGTGGGCCACTTGCTGATGTCAATTGCGATAAACCGCATGACGCTTCAGCGGGAGGCCCACACACCACTTGAACGAGAGCGATTCTGAGTTTCACGCCGAAAAGCGTAAAGAGCAATCATTTGCTAGCGTTTTACGATTGCCAGCTATCAAGTGGTGATTGGCGCTGCCTCATTGCCCTCATCCATTGGTTTCACCGCATTTTGGCACCTATCCCCCTAAAAATGCGGTTATCCGAAATTTACTTAACAGTGCCTTTTTTCTCTAGTTCGGCGGTGAGATAGGTGTATCCATTGAGCGCCTCTTCGTAACAGCGAATGGCTTGCCCAGCTTCACTGTGCGATATCCGTCCCTGCCGAACGGCGACTTCCACCGAGTCGAGCCAATTCTTGATCAAACGTCGATCGTCGTACTGGACATAGCCAAGCACTTCCGAGACACAGTCGCCCTTCACGACGGATTGAATCGAGACCTGATCGCCGTCGAGTTCGACATGCACCGCATGTGTGTCACCATACAGATTGTGCAAGTCGCCGAGGATCTCTTGGTAAGCGCCGACCAAAAAGAGTCCAAGCCGATACGGTTCATTCTCGCGCAGCGGATGCAGCAACATGGTGTTGCAACACTTGCCGTCTCGAGTGAACTGTTCAATGTGACCATCGCTATCACACGTGATGTCTCCTAACACCGCATGCCGCGTTGGGGTTTCATCAAGTCGATGAATGGGCATTACCGGGAACATTTGACCGATCGCCCACGAGTCGGGCATCGACTGAAACAGCGAAAAGTTGACGAAGTAAATGTCCGAGAGCATTCGATCGAGGTGTTTGAGTTCACCTGGAAACTCATCAAGCTGATCGGCAAGCTTGCGTACTCGGTGACAGATTGCGAAGTAAAGGTTCTCGGCAACGGCCCGTTGCTGCAGCGGCAGGTAGCCGCCGCTGAAAAGATTCATCGCCAAGTCGAGCGAGTTTTGCGCATCATGAAACGACTCGCGCAAATTCGCTTCGCTTAAATCATGATAGGTCGACCATAGATCGTGGACCGGTTGTTCGTAGTTTTCGGGAATCGATTCGGGCAGCTGTTGTACGTTTCCTTGCGCGGTCACGCCCAACGTTTCGACGATCAGCACACTGTGATGCGCGGCGACGGCGCGTCCACTTTCGGAAACGAGCCGGGGATGCGGCACGTCGGCATCGTCACAGACCGTTTGCACCAAATAGACAACATCGTTGGCATATTCCTGCATCGTGTAGTTGGTGCTCGAGTGCCCCGTGCTGCTCGAACCGTCATAGTCGACCCCAAGGCCGCCGCCGACGTCAAACACGTCCAACCCGGCACCGCGGCGATGGAGGTCGGCGTAGATGCGGGCGGCTTCCAGGATGGCTGACTTGAGCTGCCGGATGTTGGTGATTTGACTGCCAACGTGAAAATGAAGTAACCGAAAACAATCGGCCAGCCCCAATTCCTCGAGCCTTTGTAATTGGTGCAGGACTTCGGCGACCGTCAACCCGAACTTACTTCGGTACCCGCCACTGGCCTGCCACCGGCCCGAACCACGCGTCGCAAGCTTCACGCGAATCCCAATTGAAGGGCGCACCTGTAACGTTTCGGCGTGCTTGAGAATCAAGTCAAGCTCGCTCGCTTTTTCGACCACGAGCGTGATGTCTCGA
Source organism: Rubripirellula sp. (assembly GCA_965216875.1). Taxonomy (GTDB): domain Bacteria; phylum Planctomycetota; class Planctomycetia; order Pirellulales; family Pirellulaceae; genus CBDCUW01. The sequence continues at coordinate 7,907,741 of OZ244207.1, read as the reverse complement.
CCGATCTTTTGCGCCTGCAATGCGAGCCGCACAAAGTCATTGTCTTTGAACCCATTGCAAACGATCGGCGTTTCGTTGTCGGTCATTGCGATCACGGCCAACAACTCGGGCTTGCTGCCAGCCTCGACACCAAAGCCATACTTTCGACCGTGTGAGACCAACTGCTCAACCACTTCACTTTGCTGGTTCACCTTGATGGGGTAAACGCATCGGTAGTCGTTCTTGTATTCGTGATCCTTGATCGCCCGATCGAAGCAATCATTGAGCCGCTTGAGTCGATTCTGAAGGATGCCATTGAACCGCACCAACACGGGCAGACTCAGTCCACGTTGGTGAAGTTGATCGACCAATTCACTCAGGTCGATGCTCGGCCCATCGTCGCGCTGCGGCGAAACATGCAACGTGCCACTGGGGCCAACGTAAAAGTAGCCGTCGCCCCAGCGGTCGACACCATACAGGTCCGTGACGTTGACTTTTCGTTCAGCGATGCTCAATGGCGTTCCAACCGGGGCAGTAAGGTATCGGGATTGTTCCACCGAAAGCTGCGAATCAACGAAAGAAGCTCGGCGGCACGATTCTATACTTCCCAGCCGATCGGCGCGGAAGGGGCATTGCCGTCACGGTTTTCAATCCCCTTGTTGCCTCGGTCCACGTGGCGACACCCATTTCGCCGCTCCGCGGCCCGTCCCAATCGCAACCGATCACACTCTGGTTGGTTTTGCTGTGCCGCGATGATTGAGTCAAAGCCCGTTGGTAGTTCGAGCAGTAGCCGGAATCTTCTCGCGCGCCGCAAAGGCCCGAGGCCTGACGGCCAGCGGCTCACAACAAAAAAAGCCGGATCGACCACGGTCGATCCGGCTCAGCAAATTCGTATTCTTCAAGACGTCCCGATCGGGGACCTATGCTTGGAAAGAGCTTCCGCAGCCGCAAGTTTTCACTGCGTTTGGATTCTCAAAGGTGAAGCCTTGTTTTTCGAGGCTTTCAAACCAATCGACGGTCGTGCCGTCGAGGTAGAGGGCACTCTTCTTGTCGACCACAACGGCAACGCCGTGGCATTCGTACTTGCTGTCGACGGTTTCGTCAAAGCTTTCGTCGAAGTTCAGCGTGTAGTTGAAGCCACTGCATCCGCCTCCGGCGACGCCGATTCGCAACACGACTTTTTCGTCAAAATTGTGCTCTTTTTGGTACCGCTTGACTTCCTCAGCGGCTCGTTCGGTCAGTTTCACTGCCATCGTAGAATCAACCTTTTCGTCGGTGACGAGTGTGTTGGGAATCGTACTTGTGGGTGGGAGGTCGTGGTGGGCGGGCCACTTCGACCAGTACCATATTATTCATCCCGATCACTTTGCGGCAAGGCTCAAGCAATCAGTCGTTTCCCGAAGCCTCGACATGGGCGAATATCGCCCCCGATTTTGCGGGATTTCGGGGATATCTCGTGCCACGTTGCCCCCTCGGTTGTCCAACACGCGATGCGGTTCGATGGACATCCGCGGCGATTCAGCGGACGAAACCGCGATCCTGGGCGTGCGGAACTGGACCCACCAACGTACAACATTGGGCTCCTTTTTTCGCCCGCGCAGCCCTGACTGCAACCAAGGGCAGCCCTCAATGGATTGCGCACAGCCCCGGCTGCGACCCGCGCAACCCAGGCTGCCGCCAACTGAGAAAACTCAATGCGCCGAATCGGCTCCCTGGAACAAGCTGCAGCTGAGCGTTTTACCGACTACCTGATCACCCGGTCGATCGATGCGTCGACCAGTGAGGGCGATGATGGATTGTGGGACGTTTGGATCCGAGATGAGCGGGACGTTGACAATGCCAAGCAAGCATTCGAGTCGTTTTCGTCCAATCCGAACGACGCACAGTACGAAGTCCGCTCGCAAGCCGAACAGATCCGCAAAGAGAAAGAAGCCGAACTAAAACGTCGCCGAGCCCAACAAGAGAAACTGGTGCAGTCGGCCCCAACGCGATCGTACGGACCTGGTCTTGGCGTGGGAGCAAAGCAGCAATCGATTCCCATCACGATCGGAATCATCGCGATCTCAGTCATCTGCAGCTTCACGACCAATTTTGGCGAAGCAAGGAATCGGACGCAGCTTCAACAAACGGTTTACCAAAAACTTTCGTTCGTGGACGTTACCGAGTTTCTTGTCGCTGGCGACCCCTACGCATCGCTTCGCAAAGGCGAGGTATGGCGACTCGTTACGCCGATGTTCATGCACGTGAATCCACTACACCTACTCTTCAACATGATTTGGGTGTTCATGCTGGGTTCGCTACTCGAACGCCTCCATGGGTCGCTCTTTTTTCTCATCCTCACCCTGGGAACGCAGATCGCCGGGATGGCGTTGCAGGTCGGGACGACGGGCATGGATTTCTTACCGGAACCTTTGCAAGGATCTCCGTTTGCCATCGGAGCTTCGGGGGCCGTGTATGGACTGTTTGGGTTTATCTGGATTCGTCCCTTCGCCAAACCTGAGTATCCGGTTCGATTGTCCAGTTCGAACGTGGTGATCATGATTGGCTGGTTGTTCCTCTGCATGACGATGGGTTCGGTGGCCAACGGAGCCCACATCGGCGGTCTGTTGGCCGGGATGGCGGTCGCGCGATCGCTGCCCAGAAAAATCTAGGGAAAGGGGTGAACCTGTGGTTGGTCGCTTCGGTCCAACGTCGTGACTCGATCCCACCCCGTCCTCTTTTCGCCAGCTGGCCCGCACAATGAATTCCGCCACGGCTGAAGCGCAATCGAAAGAGACGATGTTCGAGGCCGCTGCGGAGGTGGTTCGCGTTGCGTTGCCGTTGATGGTCAGCGCCGGCACGTTTTCGCTCGTGTTGTTTGTTGATCGAACGCTATTGCTGCGATTTGACGGCGCATCGATGAGTGCCGCCATGGCCGGCGGCAACATGTTTTGGGTGCTCGTCTGCCTTCCCGTCGGCATCGCCTCGATGACCGGAGCGATCATCAGCCAATACGTCGGCGCTGGAGAAGAAAACCGGATCGGCCGCTTCCTTTGGCAAGCCGTCTGGTTGTCTCTGTTGGCAACTCCACTATTCGTCACGGCCGCCATGTTCGCCACGAACATTTTTAGGACGTTTGGCCAACCCGAGTCGCTGGTGCCACTGGAAGCGTCCTACATGAGCTACCTGATGATCCTGGGGGCAACCGGTGTGGTGCTCGAAACGGCGTTGAGTGGTTTCTTTAGCGGAACCGAACGGACCGGCGTGATCATGTGGACATCGATCGCCTCAGGGCTGCTCAACCTTGTTCTCGACCTCACACTCATCTTTGGCCTCGGTCCCATCCCCGCACTTGGCATTGTTGGCGCCGCCATCGGCAGCGCTGTGTCGTTTTGGTTCAAAGTGGTTTGCTACGGTGCGTTGATCCTGCGGCCCAAACATGACCAGCGCTACCATGTCTGGGAGGGATTGAGCTTTGACCGTTCCCTGCTGGGCAAGCTCTTCTTCTTTGGCTTCCCGACCGGCTTGATGTACCTGACCGAATCGGGCGGGTTCTCCGTCATCGTGTTGCGCATTGGCCGCCTCGGTGACATTCCCCTCCGGGCGACAACCATGGCGATCAACTTCAACATGGTCGCTTTCATTCCGCTGGTCGGTGTCTCCATCGCGGCATCGGTGCTCGTCGGCAGACACCTGCTGGAAAGCGGTCCCAAACGCGCTGCGATGAGTGTCTATGCGGCGCTCGGCATTGGCCTGATCTACTCGGGCGCATGGCTTGTCAGTTACCTGGCGATCCCCGACACGCTGATGTCGCTCTACACTCAAGCGGGTGGACAGACCGAAGGATCGGCCGAGGCGATCGACCTAGCTCGCGGGCTACTGGTCTTTGTGGCCATCTACGTCGTGCTCGATGCCATGCAATTGATCGTTGCCGGCGCCCTTCGCGGGGCTGGCGACACTTGGTTCGTGCTGATCGGCGGCTTTTCTGCGTCCGCGATTGCGCTGGCCATCGGACTGATCTTTGAACCACCGACCGAACAGCTGCGATGGTGGTGGTGGATGGTCACCCTTTGGGTGTGGCTACTCGCCTTGGTGATGGTCGCCCGCTTCATCCACGGCCGTTGGCGCCGAATGAAAATGGTCTAGCGGTGTTTCTTCCGTAGTGGACGAGGCCACGAGTCCCGAACTATCGCAAGTGGACGAGGCCACGAGTCCCGAATTTCCGAATCATTTTCGAATCAGGGGATTCGCAGCCTCATCCACGACGACTGAAGCGACTCAGTTCAAATCACTCAGCACAACCTCGGTGCGATAGCGTTTGCCTTGTCGGTAGATAATCATCGGCACGGTCGAACCGATGGGGGTCAGGCCAACTTGGGCGACGAGGTGATCGTCGTTTTCGACACTCTTGCCATTGAACATGACGATGATGTCGCCACGTTGCAGGTTGGCTTTTTCAGCGGGTGATCCGTTGCGGACACTCTTAACCAACGCTCCACTCATCAGACCATAGCCTGCCGCCACCAAGTCGGCCGAGCTGAACTCGGGCTCGAGTGTCACGCCCAAGTAACCGCGTTGTAGACGACCGTTTTCGATCAACTGGTCGGCTACGGTCAGTGCCATGTTCATCGGGATTGCAAATCCGATGCCTTCGCTACCACCACTGCTGCTGGCGATCGCGGTGTTCAGCGCGATCACTTCGCCACGCAGGTTCAACAGCGGGCCACCGCTGTTGCCAGGATTGATGGCGGCGTCGGTCTGAAAAAAGTCTTGCAGGTCGATTTTCTGTTCGCCCAGCTCAAGGTCACGACGTCCCTTGGCGCTCAAGATGCCAAACGTCACCGAGTGGCTCAGACCAAAGGGGCTTCCAATTGCAATGACAAAATCGCCGATATCGATTCCGTCACTGTTGCCAATGCGTGCCGATGGCAAGCCGTGGTTTTCGATCTTCATGACGGCAACGTCTGTGCTGGCGTCTGCAATCACCTGAGTCGGATAAAACTCACGTCCATCACTTGATCGCAACAGAATCTCGCGTGGGCTCGCGCCGAGGATGACGTGCCGATTGGTCAGCACCCATTGTTCGTTGCCGCGATCGATGATCACGCCGCTTCCGGCTTCGTCGTACGATTCACGCGTGCCCGCTTTCTGTTCGGTTTTGTGAGCTTCGATGTGAATCACGCTTGGCTTGACCAACTGAGAAACACGTCGAACCAGATTGCCCAACCGATCAAACGTGTTGAACTCTTCACGCAGTTCGTTGAACAGGCGTTCGCGTTGCAGATCGACCGAACCTGACGGACTGATTTCCGTCGACTGCGACTCGAGTGAAGGACGGTTGACGGTAATTCGCGGAGGGGCGGTCGTCACGGAAGGACGCGTTGGCGTCAGGACCGTCGTTGGACTTCCTTCGGCAACCTGAGCGCGGACCGGCGTTGTCAAAACACTTGTGGAAGCAACACCAACAATGGCGGCAATCGTCAGTGCGCGACTGCCAACCGAAAGGAGATTGAGAGGACGAACCATGGATGCAACTGCTTGGGGAGGCTTTTTTCAAAGTGCACTGACGGAAATAGGGGAGGCGTCGGTGCAATCTTAGGCATCGTCCAACTGCACAGGCCAGCTTGCTGGATGATGTCGATGGCATCCCTGAGCGCAGCATTTGTAAGAATCGCTACGGACGGCGCAATAAAAAACGGCCGGACAATTGGCCGGCCGTCACTGGCGTGCTTCCACAAGGCGGACTCCCTCGCCTTGGCGATCGATTGATCGCGATCAAGTCGCGATGGCGTTACATCGAATCCACTTCGGCATTGTCAAACACGCGGTTCCAAGAGACAGCACCCGAGTTGCTGCTGCGACTTTCCGCTTTTCGCCGGCAAGCAATGCAATCGGTAGCGTAGGGAACGGCGCGCAAGCGTGTCAGCGGGATGGCTTTGCCACAACCGTCACACTTTCCATAAACGCCCTGTTCGATGCGAGCGATGGCATCATCGATTGCATGCAATTCGCGGCTCTCCGCCTCAATCAACTGACTGTTCAATTCGTCTTGAACGGTATCAGCCGCAGCATCCAAGACGTCACCTGTTTTGTCTTGGTGTAGTTCTTGCAGCAAACTTAAGTCGCCCTCGAGAGCCCGTCGCAAGGCGTCGCGACGACGAACCAAAGTCTCTCGCAGTTTCTCAATGGCATCTTTTCGGGACATCAAATCACCTTGTTGGTTGGAAGCACGTCAATCGATTCTTTTCAATTGACCGATGTTTATGCTCGTGAAACAACGCTCACTCACACTCAAAACTCAACTCCTCGCTGTTTTTCGAAACCTCGTCCCACAGTGACGAATGTTTCAATCCCGCCTGGCTCAAAAGGGACCGTTTTAGGGCGGCCCATTTCCAACCAGCTCAGCGGTGCTACGCAACAACCGGCCATGCCGTTCGTGCAATCGGAGCGAATCTCGATCCGGCCTAATGATAGAAACACGGGAACCCAAATCCCCCTTCCTTGGCGGGTTTCGTCCGTTTTTTCCCTTCGCAATGTGTGTAAAGTCCGGTTTGCAAAGGGTTTGCGGCCGTTTCGACATCGCCGCTCGGCAGCCATACCATTCGTGGACATTTGCGTAGCTGGCCCCTCTTTCAGGGGTCGCCGGGCCGATTTCGAGGCTGTCAATCCGATTCTGGCTCCTAAAAGCGGTGCATCCCTCGCAGATTCACTAACAGGAGCCAGCCCAAGTGTCCGAACTATTGACATTGGGTAGCGCTGCGCTGATCCGGTGATCAACCCGCGCGCCCACGACAACCGGGGGATGCCCCATCACCGACAGGCGGTCTCGCACCCACAGGTTGTCTCGCATTGCCCAGTCTGACGTCGAAATGGAAGGGACGTGACGGTGAGTATGAATCACGCGAACCTTGGCCAAGCCGCTGGAATGAACGTGCAAACCGGTCCAAACACCATGAATCCTGACTCTAGTTTTTCGCCTACCTCCACGCTGCCGAACCATTCGGGCGACTTTTCCGCGGGACTCTCTGCTGGCACCCGCAGCAGTGCCCTCGAGTTTCGCGTCCTCAGGCCCGGTGCACCCGTTCGCCGCCTCCGGCTGACCGGAAATCGGTACACCTTCGGCAGTGCCGAAGGCTGCTCCATCCGTCTGACCGACGAAGCGCTGCGTCCGATGCATGCCGTGCTGATTCGCGAAGCCGACCAGATTAAGGTTCGTGCCTATTCGGTCCCCATCGAAATCAACGAGACCGAGACGACCGAAACGACGCTTCACGTGGGCGACGTGCTGCGCATGGGCTCTTACCGGTTCGAACTCCTTTCCGTCTCCAGCCCAACAGTCGATCCAATGCCGGCCCATCACTCGGCGCAAACGGCGTTCGATTCGTCACCAGCTGGTGGCCATGGTGCCCTTGATTCGGCGCCAACCTTCTCCCAGCTCGGTTCGCTGCCAGCGCTCGAGTCGGCACTCGCCGATCTCGAGTCACTCTCCTCCTCACCGCTAAGCGGTGCAAACTCGTTGGGTGGTCCTACTTTGGGTGGACCAGCTGCTTCATTGGGTGGCCCTGCTTCGCGTGGGGGTCAATCGCCAATCGGTTCGCAACCACCTGGTGCCCCAAACTATGGTGGCCAAGAGAGCGAAGCGGCATGGCGTGAACGGCTGCGACGTGAAATCGATCAATGGCGAACACGCCAAGCCGAATGCGATCGCCGCGAGTCTCGGTGCGATGACCGTGAAGCCAACCTGCGTGGTCGCGAATCCGAATTGTGGGCGCGAGCCGAGCACCTCTATCGACGCGAAGCTCAGGTCCAGTCGGCCGAATCTGCAGCCGTACAATTGCACGAAGAGATCACGCAAAAGCAACAAGAGCTTCTGCAACTTCGCGACGCCAACATCGCGCGCCAGCAAGGCTTCGAACGGCGCGAAGCTGAACTGCGAACGCTTGAAGCGCAATTCCAACAGCAGGAAAGCGCCTACCGCGTCCAGCTCGACCAAGCGACGCACCAACTGCAGCAGTCGCAAAAGCAAGCCCATGCGGCGTCGGACGCGGTCCAACGGATGCGTGAGCAGTTTGTCGTCCTGAATCAACAGATCGATGATTTGTCGACCCAACAAACTCGTTTGCAGTCAGAAGAAACGAGTCAGCGCGAGGAGCATCAACGACTGCGCACCGAGCTTGAAGCGGCTCGTGATCGCGCGATTGATGCAAAAGCCGAGAGTGAAGCCCAACGCCAACAAGCGCAACAACGAGCAGAAGACCTGCTCAACGAAATGGATTCGCTGCGCACGACGCAAAGCGACGAGCTGCAAGATCAGCAACAACGACTTGCGGACAGTGAAGCGGTCGCCGACCAACTTCGGCATGAAGTGGAACAGCTGCAACAGGCCGTCGATCACGCGCGCCATGAATCGCAACAATTGCGAGCCGACTATGAAACGGCCTGCCGCAACGTCGAAAGTTTGGAAGCCGCGGTTTCGCAAGGCGAATCGCAAGGCGACCTTGCTCGCGCAAGCTGGGAGCAAGAAGCCGAGCAGCTGCGTCAAAGTGTGGATGAGCTCTCGGTCAACCTCGCTCAGGCGAACAACGACCTGTCGCAAATGCGTGAGCAAAACGAAACGCTCACCGGACGCCTCGAGGAGATGCGTGAACAATGCGAACAGATGCGCAGCGAGCGCGATCAGTTCGCCCAAGAGCGTGACGCGGCCAACACCCAGCGTGACGAAATGGCATCTGAGCGTGATCAGATCGCAAACGAGCGTGATGAAATCGCCACCTATCGCGATGAATTGGCGGCACAACACCAAGAATTGTCCGGTCTTCACGATGAATTGACCCACCAACGTGACGCGTTGGCCAACGAGCGAGACGAGATCGCGTCGCAACGTGATGAACTGGCGACGCAGCGGAACGAGATTCTTTCACAGCGAGACGAATTCGCCGCCCAGCGAGATGAGTTCGCCGCTCATCGAGACGAGATCGCCGCCGAACGCGACGGGATCGCCTCGCACCGCGACCGACTCGCTGCCGAGCGAAACGAGCTCGCTGAAAAGTGCGACGAATTGGTCGCTAAATGCGATGACCTTGCTGCCAACGTCGAATCACTTGTCTCGAAGCAAAGCGATCTGGAATCGCAACACGGTGACTTGGCCGAGCAACGTGATCGGATCGCCGACGAACTCAACCAAGTCACCGAGCAGCGTGATGAAGCGCAATCGCGACTGGACGACCTTTCGGGCCAACGCGATGATTTCGTTTCTCAGCGCGACGAAGTGACCGAACAACGCGATCACCTCAACCAACAACGCGATCACCTTCAATCTCAGCACGAAGACACGCTGGCGGAACTTCAACGAATTGGTGCTGAACTTGAAGAGGTCACTCGCCAACGCGACGAAATCGCCGGCGAACGCGATGAAATCGCAAAACAGCGTGATGAGATCACCACACAGCGTGACGAGCTCGCAACGGAACGTGATGAGATCACTGCACAGCGTGACGAGGTCACTGCGCAGCGCGACGAGATCACTGCGCAGCGCGATGAGATTGCTTCGGAACGAGATGAACTGACCGCCGAGCGCGACGAACTTTCGTCCCAGCGTGATGAGCTATCGGCAGAACGCGACGAACTCTCCGCACGACAAGACCTGGTGCTCGCCGAGCGTGACGAAGCGACCGCACAGCGTGAACAGGCCGTGACGACGCGAGACGAGATCTCGGCTCAGCGCGATGATCTTGCCAGCGAACGTGACGAGCTGGTCGCCGAACGAAATGAGTTGGCCGCTCAGCGAGACGCTTTGAAATCCGAACGTGACGAGCTCGAGCAACACAAAGAATCGCTCACCTCGGAACGGGACGACATTGCCGCGGAACGAGACGAAATCCAATCGCTTCGCGAACAAATCAGCCAAGAACGTGACGAGATCCAAAAGCAAATCGACGACCGCCCAAGCGACGAAGCCTGGCTGTCGCTCCGCGAAGAACTCGATTGTGCGAATCAGCAGCTCGCAGAGATGAAACGCGAATACGATGCTGCTCGCAACCGGCTTGATGAAGTCGAAGCCGCCGCGGCGTCCAACGCCGCCACCCAGGATGACACCGCCCAGGACGGGACCAGTCACGACGCGACCAGTCACGACGCTCAACAGCCAACTGGCGGCGATGACATCGTGCTTGCGGATTCGTCCGCGTCCGAAGTCACGGACGAACACGACGAGGCCTGGCCGACCTACCAAATGGCCGAGGCACCTGCCGAGCAACATGCTTCGCAACCAGTCGAAGATGCTTCGCAACCTGAGGCAATCGACGAGGCGTACCAAGACACCGCCACGCCTGAAACCGAACCTCAAACGGCGGCCAGCCCCGAACCCGAGGCAGCACTTCCAGAGGCCGATTCCGATTCGGCTTGGGGCGGCGAGCAACCCGAAGCGAGTGGCGACGAGAACCCCTGGGGCGAATCGTCGTCGGTGTGGAGCGAACCTTCCGAAACGCCGAGCGACGAGATCGCCAATTCGGTCGAGCACACTGCGAATTGGGACGATGCTCCCGAACCCTCCGCTGCTGAAAACTCGGATTCAGAGAACCCATGGTCGTCCTCATCGGCATGGGACTCCGAGTCGCAAGCTGAGCAACCACCCGTTCAAGAATCGGCTTGGGGCTCGGACGATGGACCTGAGGCGATCGAACCCTCAAGCGATGAAAACTCTTGGGCGAGCGAGCCGGCGGACGAACAAGAACATGGCGTCACGTCACCTTGGACAGCGGCAGAAGACCTTCCACAAGATGAAGCCAGCGCGTGGGGATCGTCGCCAGAACAGGAGGCCTCTGATGAATACGGGACTGCTGAGCATGAGGGCGAGCAAGCGGTCGATGGTCAGCACGAGAGTTCCGAATCGGAAGACCAAGTCGCCGATGGTTCGCTCGCAAGCATGTTGATCCAAGACTTGGCCGCCGATCGCGACCAAGAGCAACCGTCAGAGAACACCTACGTCATGGACGAAGGTGCCGAAGACATCGAAGACTCGCAGGGCTGGGACCAAGAACACCCCGAAGAAGCCTACTCGAGCTCATGGACCAATGAGTCGGACGGGTACAGCAGTGAATCGATCGACCAAGACGGCGGATTCGATTCAGGCGGTAGCTTTACCGAAGACGAATACGCCCACGAACCGACTGCTCAGTTCGAACAAGAAGAGGGCACGGAGTTCGAACAGGATTCGGACTACGAATCGACGCAACAGTTTGACAATTCGGAACTGTCCGACAGCCAAGACTTTGAGCAATCGCCTGTGCCGGAAGCCGGTTTGCCAGCAGAAGCCGGTTTGCCGGAAGAGGCCAGTTTGCCAGCGGAGGCCAGTTTGCCAGCAGAGGTTGGGGACCTGCCGTCAGTACCCGAAGGTGCGGATGACGATTCGATCGAAGCCTACATGAACCGTTTGCTGCAACGCGTTCAAGGCGAGCCTGGCGAAGAGGGCGAGGACAAGCCAGAGACCGTCTCGCTGTCGACCTCCGCTCCACTCAGCCAGCCCCTCTCGCAAAGCCTCGAAGCTCCGCAAGAAGAAGTCGCTGAGCCTCAACCGGCGGCAGATCCCAACGCACCTTTGGTGCCTCGATCCGAGGCCCCCGAAAAGCACAGCAATCTGTCGGCGATGCGAGAGCTGGCCAATGAATCCGCTCGTAGCGCCATCAACAAGAGCGTTCGTGTTCAATCACGAAACACTCAAATGAAGGGCGTGATGCAATACGGTTTCGCGTGTGCTGCGTTGGCGTGTGGTGTCGCATGCTACTACTTCTTGCCCGGCATCGTGCGATACCTTGCCGTTGCGATGACGGTGGTCGTCGCAGGTGTCTGCATCCACGAGGGGCTCGGACTGATGGGCGACGCGAAACGTCAATTGACCGGGTCGCCAAAATCAGAAACCGAGGGTGAAGAAGCGGGCGAAGAAGCAGACGACGTGGTATCGGAAGACGAAGCTGAAGAACCTGCCGCAGAGTGATTCGCGGCTTGGGTAGGGTTTGTCATCCAGCCTTTTGTCCAAAACCGCACGTTATCGCGTTGCGGCTCATGCTTTTGAATGCCGCCTCTCCGCGTCGCGAATCGTGCCTCAAAAAGCGGGACATCTCCGACGAATCAGTCATACTGGGGGGAAGCCCGTTGGCTGTTTCTGGTTTGCTGTTCGTTTCTTCGCCAGATCTCGCCCAACGGTTTGGCGGACTGTGTTTGTGCGAGTGGTGCGTTTGGCGCCCTTTTCTTTTCCACCCGCATAGACGCATCGGCCAAGGACAGTAGTGAGTCAACCCATGAAGCCGGAATCCCCCGTACCAGCGTCGCCCTCGGGCAACGACGACAGCTCGGCAAACATCGGCGAGTCGGCCGAATCGAGCCAGCCGTTGGCGGTCGTTTGGCGTCGTTTCGGCGACCAATTGCGACGGCGAGCGAGAACGCGTTTGCGGCAATACGGTTTGACGGGGCAAGCCGAGTCGATGGACATCTGTAACGATGTGATGGCGGACTTGGCCAAACGCTACGGCGATGACACCGTCAGCCCCGATGACGTGTTGGCGTACATCATGCGCGCGATCGACAACCAGGTTCTCGATACGTTTCGCACGCTTGCTCGACAATGTCGTGACTTTCGACGCAACGAAGCAACGCCTGTTGAAGACATGACGGTCGCCCAGCAACAACACACGCCGAGCCAGATTGCGCTTCGCCGCGAAGTGCTGACAAAAATCCGTTCGCAATTGAACGAAAAAGACGCCAAGGCAATCGACCTAATGCTGGAAAACCGCGATTGGGCAGAAATCGGCGAAGCGCTCGATTTGACTCCCGATGCCGCGCGAATGCGAGTCAAACGTGCACTCGACCGAGTCCGTCGTGACATTGGTTTGGGCGAAGAGGACATCTGAGATGGATCACATCGCGGACCCAAGCCGAATTTCTATCGATGATTTGATTCAGTGGGTCCGTAGCCAACGCCAACACAATCGAACCGCCAAATTGAGTGACCTGCTCTCTGGTCACAAGGTACCCAATGACCGACTGGTCGATGTCGCATGTATCGACCTGATGCATCGCCGACGTCTCGGAGACAAGACGACCGTCGAAGACTATGTCGACGAATTCTCGGAACTTGGCAGCGAATCGCACGTGCTCGATTTGATCGATGCCGAAATCTGCGTCGCCCAGGAACTTGGGCAACCGGTCAGCGTGGACGACTATGTCAAACGCTTTCCGAAATATGGGGACGCGATCGGTGAACTGGTTCAGCTTGACATCGTACCGCCAGTCGCAATGGCATCGGCCATCATAGGACTCGGCGACTCGCGCCGTGTGAGCGATGATTCAACCGAAGGCTCCGCCGAGTTTTCCGTTGCTCCGATGCCCGAAATTCACGACGGCAAAATGGAGATTGCGTTTCCGGTCGAGCTTCCGGAATGGTTCGTACCCGAGGAATCGATCGCATGCAGTCCTGGGCGTTGGCTCTTTCGCGGTCGCGAAGTTGACCGCGGCGACAAACTCGCGCTCAAGGTCATCGAGTTACCAGCGCAGATCAGCGGCGAACAACAACAGAGGCTTCTCGACGCGTGCGAGACGGCATCCAAGGTTCGCAATCGACATTGGATTGCGCCCACGGTGGCCGCAATTCAAAACCGTCGCTTGGCAATCGTCCGTCCCTGGGTCTTCGCACAACCGTGGCATCGCGGCGATGAATCGATCCCTCGATCCACTCAACTGCGCACGATCGCGTCGGTCGCTTTCGCGCTGCAGTCCGCACACGACAGCGGTGCAACCCACGGTGGACTGCATGCCGGAAACGTGTTGATCAGTCATGACGGCAAACCTCAAATCTTGGATGCGATCTGCAATCTGGAAGGAGCCAATCGCTGGATACGAGAGGTGAGCGAATTACCAGAACCGGACGCGTTGGCGACCTCAATCCAAACCGACATTCAAGCGTTGATCAAATTGGTGGCAGTCGCAGCCGTCGGGTGGGACGATCCCTGGGCTGGTCGCATCGCTGCGGAACTTCAAGCCATTGAAACTCAATTCCCAGGTCAAGCTGGCGGCAGAATTGGAGAACATCTGATCCGTCTTGCCGATACCGACCGATTGCCTTCCGGCGCCACGCCCCCCACCACTCGGGGTGCTTGGAAAGGAAAAGTGAGGCAATGGTTCGGTGGGAGCTGAACCCACGCAAACGTGCATCCCGTATTCCCGACTAGTATCATTTCTCTCGAGGTTTCTGTTGTGCGGTAGTCGACCTCAAGCGAATCCAAAGCGTCATCATTGAGAAAGTTAGATGCGAATCAAGTGCCCCGAATGTGAATCGGTACTGTCGCTCGGTCAGCCGAAACCAGGAAGCTACCGCCCCAAGTGCAAACATTGCCACAAACAGTTTCGCCTCAAGGTCTCCGATGACGATCCGCCCAAAGTCGCCGTCGGAAAACTAAAGCCCTCGGCGAAATCGAACGTCAAACAGGAAGCCGCTTCCGCCAAACAAGAATCCAAACCTGCAAAGGCCCCAGCGTCGAAAGTGGCAGCAACCGTTGGCGGTGGCGGAAGCATTGATGCAACGATGGCGGGCGAAGAGAGTCACGATGCGGGACTTCCATCGATGACGGCCGCCGATGATGTTGGCGCGACCGTCGAAGAAACAATGGATGGCCCGGTCGACGCCACAAGCGATCAAACCAATATCCAAGCGACCATTGAAACCGCCACAGGCAACGCGGCTCGAACGATGGGCAATGTCGAATCGACAATCGATGCCACCGCCAACGACTACGAGAGCGTCGTTGTCAAACCTGGAAAATCACAGGCATCGAAATCGCCCGTCGTCTCGGCGGGTGGATCGTCCAAGTCAAAGCAAACCGGATCGACCGACGACGGAGAGGTCCCCGATCGACTGGGCGGCTACCGCATTCTTCGCCTGTTGGGACGGGGAGCCATGGGTGCGGTCTACGAAGCCAAACAAGTCTCGCTCGATCGCCTTGTCGCACTCAAAACGATCCGTGGTCGACTCGCCGGCAACGCGTCGTCGTTGGCACGATTCACACGCGAAGCTTATGCAGCGGCCCAGTTGACTCATCACAACGTCGTTCAGATTTACGACTTTGGTGAAGACGAAGGGAAACACTTCTTTTCAATGGAATGGGTGCGCGGTGGCCCCTTGAGCGATGTCGTACAAGAGAAGGGTGCGATCGAACCAAGAATCGCAGTCGGCTACACGTTGCAAGCCGCCCGGGGGCTGCAGTACGCCCATCGCAGTGGCATGGTGCATCGCGACATCAAGCCCGCAAACCTGTTGCTCAGTGACGAAGGGGTCGTGAAAGTCGCAGATCTCGGCCTCATCAAAATCCCTGATCAAATTGACCCCGAATCGGACGTCGGCGCCTCTTCGATCAGCGGAGTCGAGAGTGGCACGCAAGTCACGATGCAGGGCACCGCCGTCGGCACACCTGCCTACATGGCCCCGGAACAGAGCATTGACGCTGCGGGTGTGGATCACCGCGCCGACATTTACTCGCTTGGCTGCACCCTGTTTTACATGCTGACCGGACAGCCTCCTTTTGACGGCAGCGTCGTCTCTGAAGTGCTCGAGCAGCATGCGCACCAGCCACCGCCGCAGATGAACACGATCAATGCTCGGATCCCCGAAGCGTTGCAAGCCATCGTTGACCGATCGATGGCCAAGCGGCCTGAAGACCGATACCTGTCGGTCGCCGAAATGATTCACGACATGGAAGCGTACCTCGGCATCAGTGGCGAGGGTACGTTTTCGCCGTCCACCGATCAAGCCGATCAATGGGAAGAGATCGCTCGGCGTTTTCAAACCGCCACACGATTGGCCAAATTGGTCAGCCCGGTGTTTGCCTGTTTCGCCACCGTTTGTGCTCTGCTGACGCTGGTGATGCCCTTTATCGGATTGGGCTGGCTGTTGTTTGGCCCGGCAATGTTCGTCTCAGCAATCGTGACTGCGCTTGCGCTTGGTGCCGGCGGTGGCCGCAGTGCCATCGTCAATGAACTGCGACGTTGGTTTGGCTCGCTTTCATGGTTTGACTATGCCGTCGGCGTGGTTGGTTGCCTTGTTGCGGTGTTGGTCAGTTTCGCGTCAGGTGCCGCTGTCGGTGTGATCGTCGGCGCGCTGCTGGGCTGTGCTGCAGGAGCCGCTTTCCACTTTGGCCTCGTCGCCCCAACTCGGAAAAAGGCTGCCGCCGTCATCGACGACGCAGAACGGTTCTTGCGAAACCTTCGTATCGAAGGAGCCGATGAAGACGGCGTTCGACTGTTTGCCGCACGTTATGGTGGCAAGTCGTGGCAAGGGTTGTATGAAACGCTGTTTGGCTATGAAGCGTTGCAGACGATTCGGCAACAACTCAAAAGCGACCCCGCACTTTCCGCGTCAGCGCGGCGCCGAACATTGCGTGACAAGGTTTGCGAAAGCCTTTCCGAAAAATCACTCGCCAACAAACAGGCTCGCGATCACAAGCGGCTCGCAAAGATCGAACAACGCGGCTTGCAAAGCGAAGGACTCAGTGCAGACGAAGCCCGCGACCGTGGCTGGCAAATGGCCGCAGCGATTATGGAAGTTGCCAAGCCGCAAACGGCCCCGAGCGAAAACGTGGATGCTGCGGCCGAAGCAAAACGGCAGCGAATGAAGGCGATGCTTGCCGACGCGCGAAGTGGCAAGTACAAGTCGGCACCGAAACGGTTTTCGATCATCCGATTCGCTCTGGGCGGCCAAACCCGACTGCTTGCCGGTTGTATCTTGCTCGCGATCTTCGCCATCTGGGCCCAACAGACAGGGTTGCTTGATCAAGTCAAATCGATTGCCGAATCAGCCGCTCAAACGGGTTCAATCGATCAGGGTGAAGTGACGGCACTGCAAGATTCGGCAGCAGAACTCGACAGCAACTCGGGGCGCAAATGGTCGATCGGCATCGCCGGTTTGCTGCTTGTCATGTCTGCGTTCGTCTCTGGCTGGCGGATGACACCGTTCGCGGTCGTCGCCACCGTCATCATCTTGTTCGGCCAAGACTTTGGAGTTCCGGGAGTCGGTTCGGCATTGCAACCCTGGATGCTCTCGGTCCTGATCGGAGTCGCGATCTACGTCCCTGGCGTCCTGTTTGGTGAAACCAAAGAGTAGCGTGTGTGCTCGCACGCACAGATCACTTTTTGCGCATCTTCGTACGTCATGCTCCGCATGACAGTCTTCGTAGGTCATGCTCCGCATGACAGTCTTCGTAGGTCATGCTCCGCATGACAGGCGTTCGCCCAACGCGCACAAGCGTGCAAGGCCCGACCGCTGACGCGATCACGGCTCACAGCGCCAAACAGCCTCTCCGCGCACGTTGCGAGAACATGGTGCTTGGAGGATAATGACGGTTCCTCAAGCGTCCTATCGTCGACGCCCCGCGCCCCTTTGGTTTCGAGTTTTTCTGTATTCATGATTCGCGTCGAACCCTCTCTCTTCTCGAACGTGATCACCACCGTTCAACGGACAAGCAGCTTGACGGGGGGCCAAGTACACGGGCTGCCAGGCGGTGTCGTGATTGGTGGGCTTCAGGGCGTCAGTTCGTTCAGCTCGGATGTCGCCGACGCTCAAAAAGAATTCCAGCTTGGACGCACACGCACGGCGCTCGATCGTATTCGCCAAATCGAAGCACAGTTCCAAGGGATCTCGGGACGCTGGCATTCACAGATCAACTCTTTGATTTCATCAGCAAAACAAGGGCGGCAAAGGCTGTCGATTCAAAAACTGAACGAAGTCAAGAACGCGCAGACCAAGATGCAGCAATTGACGGGACCGGCTGGCAAGGCCTTCCAAGATTTGGTCGCCGCGCTTGAACACGCTGTGTCGATGGAAGGTCGTGACAAAGAGCCCGACGCGAGCGAGGAAAAGGCAAACGCTACGACGAGCGATTCGCTAGACGGCGATGGTAACGATCAACAATCGCCAGCAAACAAACCGCCACAACCCGAAACGCCCGATTTGAATCTACTCGGTAGTTTCGCGGCCAACTATCGCTTCGGTGAAAAGCTGCAACTGAAACGGGGCGCGGACAAGAAAACACGCGTAGTCCCAAAGCTTGAACAGAACAAGTTCTATTTCTTCCAGGGGTTCCAGCCGCCGCGTCCAGCGCGGATCCGCGAACTCAAATCACAATCGCTGGTCGTCTTTGACCCCGCCTCTTCAAGCGAGATTTCGGTCAACGCCGCCGAACTGCAGACTCTGATTCGCCAGGGGATCTGGACGCTCGCCTCGAAAGGGTAACGCTAAGCGTTCGACGCGTCGTCAATCGAGCGTGTTCGCAGCAGCAACGGTTTGAACGGCTTCGTCCGCATCTTGGGGGACCTCGTTGACACGGGGACGCCAACGTCGAATCGTTCCATCTTGCGCCACCGAGTAGAGCTCGCGTCCATCCGCACTAAATTGCAATGCCGTCACCGTTTCGGTGTGGCCGATCAAGACAGCTTGCAGTTCCCCGGTGACGAGATCGCACAACGTGATCTGTCGATCTTCGCCGGCTGATGCAATCGTCTCACCATCGGGCGAAATGGTCACCGCACGCAACCGTTCACGATGAATCCGAATATTTGGCCGAGCTTTTTGCGCGGCGACATCGATGATCCCGATGGTGCCATCGTTTGAGACACTGACCAAACAATTTCCCGCCCCGCAAAACGCGATATCCGTCACGGCACCTTGGTGAATGCGAAAGCGTTTGATGGACCTTCCCGAGGGATTCCAGATTGCGATCTCGCCATCGTCGCTGCCGGTGGCGATCAACCCAGAACTGCGATCACATGCCAACGAAACGACGGGGGACTGGTGAGCGGTGAACGTTGTCATTTCACAGTCACGACCAAGATCCCATTGGTACAGCGTTCCCTGAAAGTCGCCCGCAATCAACGTGTTGTTCAACTCATCGTAGGCCACCGTCCGCACTGCCGCATTGGTTTTCAAGGCGTCGCGCCATCCCGCTTCATCGGCGCACTTCCAAAGGACTTGCTTTGACTTGCCAAGTGCGACGAACAGGTCACCGGAGGACGAGCAAATCGCGTCTGCGCAATCAATGTCCAAGATGGATCGCCGCCGCTTCGTCGTGCCGTCGACCACAAACTCAGTCACGCCAGCGCCGGCGACATAGACCTTACCGGCGGATGGGTCCAAACAGACAGCGCGCGGCCGATTGAGCTCCACTCCCAACGTTGTCTGCAAACGCTCGGCATTGATCGCGGTGTATACCAGCGAACCGCCATCAAGCCCGACTGCAAAATGAGTGCCGTCGCGTGAGATTGCGATGTTGGAATGAATCGGTTTGGAAAACTTCCGCGACCATCGCATTTCCCAACCACTCTTTCGCCAGTAAGCGTCAACGCGAGCACGATCGGCCAACAACAGTGAATCACCGTTTTGCGTGAATCGCATCGAACGAATCTTCGAACCCTGCAAACTCATGTGCACGGGATGATCCGTTTCCCCAGGTGCGTAGATTCGCCCGTTGTTGAAAATATGCGAAACCGCAAAGCGTCGAAAATCATTGGTGGCCGTCGCCCGAAAGATCTTGGGTCTCTCAACGCGGAACGTTTCGGCCAAGTCTTTTCCCTGAAGGGGAAACCGAGTGATGGTGCCGCCGCGAACAAACCCAACCACCTCGGTCGAATCGAGATTGATCTGGGCGTGAGTCAGATCGCCAACCATTTCGAACCGATGTTCAATCTTTGCAAGCCCTTCGTCCCAAACCTGGATCTCGCCGCCCGAGTTCCAAGACACAACTTTGTCGCCGCGCGGCGAAAAGTAGGCAGCACGGTATTTCAAGTCGGATGCAACGTGGCGTTTGAGAACTTGCCCATCATCCCCCCGGTACAAAACGATCTCGTTGGGTGTTGCAACCACAACATGCTCGCCCGCTGCACTGACGTCACAGGACGAATAGGGGCCGAAACCATCGAGGCGTCGTTCCCATAGCATCTGCTGACTCGCAAGCTGCCACACACGGACGAATCCATCGACACCAAGCGAGACAACCTTTTGCCCATCAGGAAAACAAGCGACATGAGTGAGGCTTCCCTCGTGGGCGGCGATCTCAAACGTGTCACGGACGGAGCGATGCCACTGGACATTCCATGCGAAACTGCGAGGGCCAAGACGCTTGCTTTCTAAGTCCTGCAACCAATTCCGAACTTGGTCGGGAGAACTGTGCCAATGGCGATCGACCTGAGCGAGAACGTGATTGTGCGATGACCGCCTTCGCAGTGTCACTTCGTCGCTAAGTGTTTCGCGTGCTTCCTCGGCTTCGGCACGCGACACTTGCAGTTGCGAGACAGTAGCACTCAAATTCGCCGCGATGTCAGCCGCTTGCCGCCAGAGCAGGAACGACGCGATGCCGCCCGTCAAAACGCACACCATTGCGAACACACAGACGGCCGCAAAGGCGCGATGGCGCACGGTCCAACGCTGAAAACGTTCCCAGCGAGACATTACCCTCGCCTCGACCGGCGCGCCGGCCAAGAAAGCGCGTAAGTCGGCGGCCAGCAGTTCAGCGCTCTGGTATCGGTTCTTGGGATCAAGTTGCAAACACTTGTGCGTGATCGCCGCGAGGTCCCGAGGACATCCCTTCAAACAGGTTTGCAGCGGAATGAGCTCACCGCTGGTGACCGCTTTGGCTGCTTCGGCAAGCGTGTCGACCGATTTGCGGTATGGGAAACGACCGCTCAACAAGCGATACAAGATCACGCCCAAACTGTAGAGATCGCTACGAGTGTCTTGACGATCATTCTCGCCAAACTGCTCCGGACTCATGTAGGGAGGCGTGCCGATGCCGCGTTGGGAATACTGCGTCCCCGACTGTTCCAACCATGCCGAGATTCCAAAATCGAGAATCTTTGGTTGCCCGTCACGGGTGCAAAGGATGTTGGATGGTTTCAAATCACGGTGAATCACACCGCTATGGTGCGCGTGGGCGATCGCCTCGCACACTTTCACAAACAACTCGACACGTTGACTCAGGTCCAAACTCTTGGCGCGAGCATATTCGGTCAATCGAGGACCAGCCACATACTCCATCACGAAGTAGAGCGAAGGCCTTTGGATATCGTTGGTCGCTGCCGCATAAAAGACTTTGGCAACGCCCACGTGATTGAGCTTTGCCAGAATTTGGACTTCGCGTTTAAAAGCGCGTTCGATCGACGCATCACTTCCCGCGCTGTGCAATACCTTGACGGCAACCGTTCGTTGCGGGTCGTGTTGCTGGCCTTGATAGACATCGCAGATCGCACCGCGAGAGATCGTGTGAACGATTCGAATGCGCCCGATTTGAACCGGCTGGGTGCAAGCAACCCCCGGTCCCTCGAAAAACTCGGTGACTCGATCGAGATCTCGAATCCGCTCTGCCACAAAGGGGGCGAGCTTTGGATTCTCGCAAACGTCATCCGGCGCCGGCGAAGCGTTTTCGCGTGTCGCGGTTTCCCAGCGGTCCAGCGCAAGCTCGACTTGCTCGAGCTCGGCGGGAGCAAGCGACTCCCAGTCCAGCGTCGTCCTGTCCGTCATTCCGTCGCCCCAATCGAAAGACCGCGGCGGCTAAACGGGGTGAACCAGCAACTCGAATCGAACGTCACCACGAGGCCATCACCCAAAACACTGATACCAACCGATCACATTGCCCCGTCTTGCCGCCGCTCACCTCAGCCGCTGAATCGCGTCAAGCCCTGCGGACAGTGACCATCAGTATACATGCCCAAACGATCCCGATCGCAGCATGTTGGGCTCAATTTTCTCAGACGACTCTGCGGTACGTTTCAAAACGAAAAAAGCCCGCTCGGCTTGCCGAGCGGGCTCTTTTTTGAGATTCGTTTGCTGTTTCCAGCGGGTTACCAAGTGTATTCGGCACCGAACGACACACCTTGCACGACCAGCGAATTGGTCTGTGTTGGGATGTTGTCGAAGTTGCTGTTGAGGAACGCGTTGACGGTCGCCAGATCAGCGGTGCCGTAGATCGCGTCGTCGACAGCCAGGGCAAAGTACGAGCCACGCAGAGCGATCGAGTGGGTGAGGCGATAGATTGCCTTCATTTCGAACTCTGCCATCGTCGTGCCTTTGCGGATGGTCGTTGGAGCGGTGATCGATCCAGGCGTCGCGATCGGAGCGAGTGAGTTGGCACTCAGCGTCGTGACTCGCTTACCATCCAGCTGCACCCAAGCTCCCTTGAAGCCCATGCCGAGGTTGATGCCTGGGTGAGCGTTCCACCACAGATCAAATCCGACTTGAGGTCCGAAGTAGTTGTTTTGAGCTTGGTCGAGCGAACTGAAGAAGTCCGTTCCGCCATCAGCTGTGAAGTAGTTGAAGGTATCGTCGTAGCGGACGTATCGCAGACCGACCAACCACGATCCTTGGAAGCGACAGTAAGGACCAACCGTGCGACGACGGTAGTTGAATTCAGCACTGTGGAATTCGCTCTTGGCTTCCACTCCTTGAATGATCGACTGGTCTGTATCGTCGAAGCCGCCAACCGGATCGCGACCGAAGTCGCTGATGAATGAGTACAGGTCAGCTGCACCGCTTCGAGCCTCGGCACGAGCGTTCCACTTGTTGCCACCGATGTAGGTCGCTTCCAAGTTTCCGCCAGGTCCCCAGATCATCGATGCCGAAATCCGGGCACCGGCTTCCAGGTCGTTGCCGTCGTTAGCATCTTCGCGACGCAGCACAACGATGTTGGCGGGGACAGGGTCACCCGCGACACCGGGTGCAACACCCTGAGTCGTCAGGTTACCTGTGACGCTGCCGCTGCCATGTCCGAGGAAGATCGCTTCCACCGAAAGGTCGTACCAGCGTTGTGCACAGATGCCTTGCTTGTCGTAGGGTCGCAAGAAGTTGAACGCGCCGAGCAAGTAACCGCGACCGATGCTTTGGCAGACGCTGCAGCCGTCTCCGCGGCAGAACATACATGCATGACGCAAGTTCGACATGCCGTTGTAGTGATCACCTCGAAGCTTGCCGATCAAGCCGCCGCAACCACATTGGCCTGAGCCGCATGCCATGCCGCAGCCGTCACAGCCGATCGGCATATCGCAACAGCCTGTGTCACAGCCGCCACCGGCGAAGAAACCGACGGGCATCACGCCGCCAGGGTACCCGGGCGTCATACCGCCAGCGTAGGCAGGCATTGCGCCGCCTGTGTATTCGGCTGGTGGCACCATGCCAGCTGGAACGACGTAGCCACTGGCTTCGTAGTCGTAAACGCTTTGAGACGCACCCGACATCGGTGGGTACGTCATTTGTGCCTGTGCTTGAAGTCCCACGCTCGCGAGCATCGCAAACGCGATCGCGGCAACCAGGGTTCTTGTTGATTTTGGTTGAGTCATTCGGTGCATCGCAAACGTCTCCGCGGCCGAGGCCGCCTCGCTGTGGGCCGGTAAGTCACTCACAGGGCGTCGCAATGCACAGTCATCCATGCCTGCACATGCGCCGAACGACCACATCACATCCATCGCGATGCAGACGTTCAAGCTCAACACCACCACTGAGGCTTCCGTGCCTCCGGTGTTGAACCTCCCCCCGTTATTGGCTCCTGAAACAGCCGTTAACCGCACGAATCGAACGTATCCAGAGTGAACTGGTACGATCCGGTCGTGCAGAACAACCGCTTCAGGCGGATTTATCGGCACGATCAGACCTCAGCATTTGGTTATTCCGCTTGATCGTGGTAGGAAAACTTTGACGATCCCGGTTTGACACCGTGAAACGCTGCGAAGTCGAAGTAAAAAATCCGCTAAAATCGGCCTTCCCCAATGCCACTCTGATCTCATTTACCTTGCTTTCGTGCCTAAGGCAGTTCATGGGGACCAATCCCAAACATCCAACGTCACTCCGCGACACACTCGAGAGCGTCCAAGCGGGTACCCTTTCGCCAGCCGAAGCAGCGCGCATTCTGGTTGCTCAATCGCTCGCTGATTCTCCCGCCGCAGACGATAAAGCCGATGGAATCGCAACGCTCGCCGAGCTGATCCAGCAACTTGGTCAGCCGCCCGAAGACATTGCTCGAAACTGGCTTGCCCAAGCACAATCGATCGCGGCGTTTCACGAGCGTGAAACCAACCAACCTTTGCCCGAAATCGATTTACACACTTGGTGCATTGATCACCAAGCAAGACTGCATTGGAATGGCCACTCGTTCGCTGAGGAACGGCAACCCACTTCCGGGCCCACTTCCGGGCCCACTTCCGGGCCCACGCTCGACCAGTCGATCGATCACCTCCGTGGATTGGCCCGCCAACTAGGTGTCGATCCAGCGCTGGTGGACTCGTCGACGGACGCCAGCAAGGACGCAGCCGAGTCTTCGCAATCGCCCCCGGCATTGGAAACCACCGCCGACGCGAGTTCGGAAAAACTCACGGGCCAAGAAAAACTCACCGGCCACCGACCAACAACCTCCAACGCCAAGCGAGCATTTGTTCTCGTTGCCATCGTGGTCGTGGTCGTGACGGGCATCGCGATCGCCACGCGCGGGCCTGATCAAACAGCAAGCAACTCTCAAGCCGTGCCCGCTGGCACCACGTCCCCGATGACGGCATCAAACGCACCGGAAGGGGATGTGTCTGGATTGGATCTGCCGGCGTCCGAGAATGGCCAAAACGCATTGGAAACACTCGAATCGATCGATGCCGATGTTGAGAATGAAACGATGAGCGAAACGGAAGTCTCGCTCGACCAGTGGATGCCGCCCGCTCTCGATTTTGACCAAGCCGTCGAAACGGATGCCGATGAGAAACGAAACGAGCTGGAACACACCGGAGTTGCGGGCGCGTCCGAACCAAGGCCTGAAGCAGGCGAAAGGACTTCGGCGGGAACTGCGGAAACGACAAGTCTCGATGCGGTCATGTCCGATGACACCGCCCCCGAAGAGTCTCCACAGGAAACACGTGTCGCCAATGTGACCGCCGTCACTTTGCCTGCACCACGTGATCACCAAGCATCGATCATTGTTGGCGCACATGACCAAGGGGACGTGCAGCTCGAATACCCGCTTCAAAGCCCCTACCAAGTCGTGGCGAATGAACAGGGTTGGTCGATACGCGATTCACGCGGCGATCATCCGATCGCGTTACTGACGTCGGAAGAGGGTCAACTCGCATTTCGTTGGGCCGAACAAGCCAAGTCATCGCCCTCGGCTTCGCTACTGATTCATGGCCGATTGAAATGGCCCGACAGTGGATCCATGGTCTATCTACGGCCCGAGGTCGAAGCCGATCCGTTGGGGCTCGACTTTGGGCGACCTGACGTGCAACCGAGCTGGGATCTGCACGTACCCGTGCTTCCGAAAGTAGCGCGCGTCGATGTCCAGGTCGACCTCCCGGAGGGCGTCGAACTCGGCTGGATCGAGCCGATTGACCCCACCTCCTTTCGCAAAACCAACGCGATCGCTGTCATCACTCCTACTGATACCGAATCGATTGCCGTGGGAATCCGGTTGGATGTTCGCGGCGGTCGCAAGTTGCAGTGTCGCATCCGATACGCTGCTCGGCTGACTCCCAATACACCTTGGCAAATGGTCAGCAAAGCCAACTTGAATCAATTCGCAAACCAACTCACGGGCCAAGCCGAATTGATCCAACGCGAAATCGCGCGACTTGATTCGGTCTACCAACAAGCAGGACCTGACGGGCGGCGCATCCTGCGCGTCAAACAGGATCGCGCCGAAACGGCGGCCGAAACCAACAAAGTGCTTTCAGAAAACGTTGCTCAATTGCAAACATTGATCGAAGTGCTTGAACAAACCGCGAGCCTACGCTTCGCCGTCACTGCCGAGTGGCCCGATGGTCAAACGCAACGCATCTTTGCCATGCCAACCGAGCCATCGCAGGCCGATCAGCCTTGAAGCAATTCGTCAAAGCTTTCAACCGCGAAGTCATACGTCGTCTCGGCATCGTCACTGCCAACGGCCGCGGCGGCGATGAATCCGGGGCGGGGCTGGAGCGAAAAGAAGGTCCAACGAGTTCCGCGGTCCAACTTGGGACTCAACAGTTCGATCGTTGGCGAAGACGATTCAACGTCGTGAAACGCAAAATCGGCAAGCGGCGTGTGCATTCCCGTACCGATCGCTTTGATGAAAGACTCTTTCAGCGTCCATATTTTCAAGAACAGGTCGCGGCGATGCTCCTCGCTATTGCAATTGTCGAGCAGGGCAACTTCAGGTCGTGAAAAGAAACGCTGCGCCAGTTCGGGGTCCGTCCGGCGGCCGAAACGTTCAACATCGACACCAAGTTGAATGTCCGCTTGGCGGCTGATGCCACACATCACCAACCCGTCGGTGTGCGCGACGTTGAACGGCCGCCTGGCTTGTTCCGGAGCAGCGACCACTGGCTTGCCGTGCGGCAGCAAATCGAAATCGATCGCACCCGGCGCGATTTGGCTGTCCGATAAAAGGCGTCGGGCCATCCCGCGGCCAACGATGTGCTGGTTGCGACTGGTTGACACCTTGAACTGATTCGCGCGTTCTTTCTCCGATGCGGCGAGCCACTCGTGGCACGTCGCCTCGATTTCACCAGGTGCTTCGGACGAACTCGTCGCATGCCAAAGTTCGACGATGGAGGAACGCTGAGTCATCACAGGTTATCAGTGGAAACGAACATCTTGCCTTTTGGACCGCCCGATAAGCCGGCCCGACAAGCCGGCCCGTCTGGCCGAATAGATGGGCAAGTCGCTACGCACGCTGCAACGGGTGCATTCCCTACAACCCGTCCTCCTTCAACAAGACTCTTTGCCACCACCGGGCGCGACGATGATACCAAGTGTATGCCGATGGCGCTAATCCTGCGCCATCAGAGCCCAGACATTTTGCACTTGGTTGATGTTGGCCATGCTCGCTTCGAGTTCCTCTCTATCCGTTTGCGCCCAAGTCAGCTTGCTCGCCGAGGGTGAGATGCAGCAAGCCCAGCTGCTGATGGTTGCCGGTTTCATCATGCTGGGCTGGGTTCTCGCGCGACGCCAAATCAAAAACCGAAAACGGGTCAATCGCGACAATCGCTCCGCACGCAAGCAACTTGCGGCGGTGCGTGAGCACAAGGAACCGGCGCTGCCGTTGGCCGATGCTCCGCCCGAAACCCAACGCTGGCAAGTCGCGATGTTCGACCTGCAGCGGGAACTCAAGGCGGAACTCGATACGCGCATTGGGGTGGTTCAATCTCTCATGCGTCAGCTTGACCAGCGAATCGAATACCTTGCACAGCTCGAAGGTGAGACTCCGCCATCGGCCGAGCCTGCTTCCAGCAGCGTCATCACCGCCAACCAAAAAAGCGAAGTCGAGCGGCTCGCTCGTTCGGGGCACACCGCAACCGAGATTGCTGACCGCACCCGCCTCCCGCTCGGTGACGTCGAACTGCTCGTCAGCACGATGCCGCTGGGATAGTGCGCCGTTTTTGGTCCTGCCCGTTTGTAGTCCCGCCTTCAGGCGGAATGCGCGAAGAGTCCGGCCAAAGCTCGGTACTACGAACGAAAGCTCGCTTGCTCAGCGACCCATGAGCGGGTTTCCGCGGCCAAGAAAAACGAGCCGCAGATCACCACCACACCGCCTTGCCCATTTCGCCTTTCCGATCGGGCAAGATCGATTGCGTTTTGGCAAGCAACGATCGGATCCTCTTGCTGCTTGACCTCGCCGCGATAGGAATCGGGAACGAGCTCAGCGAGATCGGGAACAGCGCGAAACCGTGGATTGCCATGAAAACGGGTCAGGACAAGTCGATCAACCACTTGCGAAAGTTGCTCGATCATCGGCCGAGCGTTCTTGTCGCGACTGGTCCCAAACACGACTTGCACGTGTCGGCCATCCAGCCGCGTACGGACGCAGTCGCAAAGTGCAGCGACCGAATCTGCATTGTGCGCTCCATCGACGATCACCATCACATCATCGGCAAGGTCAAAACGTTCGACGCGGCAGGCACATTGAACATCGGAAAGACAATCAAGCGAGTCTTCTTGGCCAACCCGCACCAATGAAGTGGCAGGACCCGCTTTCGAGTCACAAACAAGATCGACGCACGCGATCGCAACGGCCGCGTTGATCGGTTGGTGCCTTCCTTCCAAACCCAACTTGAATGTGGCCGACTCTCTGAGCGGACCATTGCCACGAAAAGTCACCTTCGATCCCCAACGATCGTCGGGATGCGACTCGACGTCAAAATCTCGTCCAATTTGAAAGAGCGGTGCCCGATGACGCTGGGCAACTTCCGCAATGACCTCAGCGGCGTCACCGTCTCGTACGCCCGAAACAACGGGAACGCCTTCTTTGATGATCCCCGCTTTTTCATTTGCGATCTCGGCAACGGTGTTGCCCAAAACATTCTGATGATCGAGTCCAATCGAGGTGATCGCGGTTACCGATGGGTGGCAAACGTTGGTGCTATCGAGGCGTCCGCCCAAGCCGACCTCCAAGACCATTGCGTCACACTGGACCTGTTGGAAGTGAAGCAACGCCATTGCCGTGGTGACTTCAAAAAAAGAAGGCTCTGCGATTTCGTCGCTGGCGACCAACCGATCAACCACGGGGCGAATTTGGTCAACCAACGCAATCACGTCGTCACGCAAACAAGGGATGCCATTGACTCGGAAACGTTCCTCGAGATCGCGCAAGTGGGGCGAAGAGTAGAGTCCCGTCTTCATCCCAGCACTGGCTAGGATGGCGGACACCATCGTCCCGGTCGAACCTTTTCCCTTTGTGCCTGCAATGTGAATCAACGGCAGTGCCGACCCCGTCTCGACGCCAGATCGCCCCTCTGGGACTGGAGCGTTGAATCGGTCGGCAGCTTGGTTTTCACCCGCATCGCACAGATAAGCCCCGAGACCGAGCTGGCGAGCCAGCGCGAACATACGGTTGAGCCGAAACGAATAACGAGAGGTATCCGACGACAAACGCTCGAAATCCAAGCGATCAAACAGATAGCCCAAAGCGTCGGCGTAGGCCTTCGCATCTGACTTGGATCGATCCGAAACGAATGGGGATTGTGTCACCAGCTCACCACGTTGTGGGAGACCGTTCCCACCAGTTCAACATCAAGGGCTTTCACAAGACTTCACAAAGTCTTTCTTCTTTTGCCACTGATTGGCAAGCCCCAACGGATTGGCAAGCTATAGCCGATTGGCAAGCGACGGAGGGGAAGGGCTCAGGACTCTTCCCCCATCACGGTCACGACCACACGGCGGCTCCCCCCTCGGTCACGGTGTTCGCAAAGGTAGATCCCCTGCCACGTGCCTAGTTGCAGCCTCCCTTGGCCGATCGGAATCAACACACTCGCCCCCATCATGGATGCCTTCACATGAGCGGGCATGTCATCGGGACCTTCGAGCGTGTGCACGTACGGCAGCGATTCAGGCACAGCGTGGTTCATCGCGGTCTCAAAATCGACGCGGACATCGGGGTCGGCGTTCTCGTTGATCGTCAATGAGGCGCTGGTGTGTTGGATGAAGACTTGCATGAACCCAACGCGCAACTTTGCGATCTCGGGAACCGCATCAACGATGTGATGGGTCACCAAATGAAACCCGCGTCGGGCAGCGGGGAGCCCAATTGTCTTTTGAATCCACATGAATCGAGGTGTCGTAGCTCACGAAAAGAACAAAATCAAAAAAGTTTTTTATTGCCGAAAGCGTAGCGTTTCCCGGTCTTCATGGAACCGGCCTGCGCAATGCACCTGCGGTTTACCGCGGTTTTCGAACCACCCGAACGTCGCGAAGCATGGACGCCTTGACACCACCAGTTTCCAGCAATGTCGGTGATTCCCCCCTTGACGACCTGCGGGTCGATTGTGTTTCCGCGACAAGCCGAAAACGCACAACACGAAAAGGTTCCCCGAGTGCGAGAACTTCGCATATGCCGATGTCAAGCAACTCACGCGGCTGCGCTTCCCAGTTAACACAATTTTCTTGACTCGGAAATCGGAACGTCAATAATCACATCGTGACGTGAAACGGCGACCAAGGGACGGTCGCGTACCTGAAGTCAAAGCCTCTTAGTCAACACAGTTAATTGGATTAGCTTGTCGCGACCAATCGTTTCGGGAAACCTGATTTTATGAGTCAATGCAAGAACGTCTTTGAAGCAATCTTGCGCTACGGCCACGACGAAGATTTTGTCCCTAACGAGGACGACAAATTCGAACCCACTGACGCTCCAGCTGGCAGCTCCGACAAGATCGAAGTTTTGCGCCGCCGCGTCGAGCTGGGCCAACCGCTCTGGCACAACACCGACCGCGTCGATTACAGCGGTTTGACCGGTGCTATCCGCCCTCGCGAGTAAATCGCCAGTAGAAGATTGATGATCGACCCAGACGCCCTGTGAATCACAGGGCGTTTTTTTATGCGCCCACCCAAATGTGCCCTCCCCAATGCGCTGGCGAGCCAAACAGCCCCGCAGGCCAAACAGCCCGAGACCGAAACTTGCTGGTGCCTCGTCGAAACGCCACGTTCCGAAGTGAACCTGCCCTCTCTTGGCTATACTACCGTCCAACCAGCCACCAGCCACGCTCGCCTTTCCTTTCTGGCGACCACATCCCCACCGTCACGCTCTCGACATGAATCTAGCCACAGCGACCATGCTGCGCGCCCTCATTGCGACCGCAGTCCTTTCGACGCCGCTCGTAGCCCACGCCCAATCCGCAAAAACGAGCAAACCCAAGAACCAGGATGCGCGAAACCGCGCGACCGGCCAAACGCCGCCTTTCGAAGATCCTGTCTATGCCCAATACGCGATCTACGCTGCAACCGCGCCCCGCGCCGAAACAACCGAGCCGATCGAAACCACGTTGCCGCTCAAACTTGCTCCCGGTTCGCGCGTCGCGCTGATCGGCAACATGTTGCTCGAACGTTCGCAACACTTTGGTCACATCGAAGCACTGCTGCACCAGCGGTACCCCAAGCATCATCTGATCGTTCGTAATCTTGCTTGGCCTGCCGACACCCCTGATCTTCAACCTCGACCAGACAACTTTGCCGACGTGCAACAACACCTGCTGCACGAAAAAGCGGACATCATTTTGGCTGCGTTCGGATTTAACGAATCGTTTGACGGCCCCGAAGGTGCGGATGCGTTCGCCCAATCGCTCACCCGGTACGTCAGCCAACTCAAACGTCTCGCCTTCAACGGGCGTTCGGGGCCTCAGATCGTTTTGATCTCGCCGATCGCCAGCGAAAACATCTCGGGCATTCCCGCCGCCGACCTGAACAACGATAACCTGCGACGCTATGCCGACATCGTGCGCTCCGTTGCCAACGAGCAACAGGTTGGATTCGTCGATGCGTTCAAGGCAACCGAATTGGCGATGGCTTCGCCCGAGAACGATCTTACGATCAACGGCGTGCACCTCAACGAAGCCGGCTACGGGATCTTTGCGGCCGACCTCGTCTCTCAACTCCTGGCCGAACCATCACCTCCGGTGCGTGACGATTTGCGTGAAGCAATCATCGACAAGAACCGCCAGTACTTTCGTCGCTACCGTCCTTTGAACACCTTTTACTACACCGGTGGGCGGAGCAAGACCTACGGCTATCTCGATTTCCTGCCAGCGATGCGGAACTTCGACATCATGACGTCGAATCGGGATCAGCGGATCTGGAGAATCGCGCAAGACCAGCCCGTCCCAACCGTCGTTGACGATTCGAATGTTCCGGTCATGCCCGAGACGAAGCAGAGCCGCGGTGCGAACCGTTGGATGTCGGCGGCCGATGAGTTGAAAGAATTCAAGGTCGACCCGAGATTCGAAGTCAATCTGTTTGCCGGCGAAGAAGAGTTTCCTGATATCGCCGCGCCGATCCAAATGCGTTGGGACGACCGAGGCCGACTTTGGGTTGCCTGTTCTACGACCTACCCGCATGTCTATCCCGGCAAGGAACCGAACGACCAGCTTGTCATTTTGGAAGACACCGATGGCGACGGGAAAGCCGACAAGTCGACCGTCTTTGCCGACGACCTTCACATCCCGCTGTCATTCGAATTGGGGGATGGTGGCGTCTACGTTTCCGAGGAACCACACCTGACATTCCTCAAAGACACTGACGGTGACGGCAAGGCAGATTATCGACGACAAGTCCTGAGTGGTTTTGGCACCGAGGACTCCCACCACTCTTTGCACGATTTCATCTGGTCGCCCGACGGTGACCTCGTGTTCCGCGAATCGATTTTCCACCATTCGCAAGTCGAAACGGCCTACGGACCGGTGCGACAACAGAACAGCGGTTGGTTTCGCTTCGAGCCTGATTCGCAAAAGCTCACCAGCTTTGGGTCTTACCACAGCACCAATCCCTGGGGAGTCACCTTTGATGATTGGGGACAACACGTTGCCAGTCATCCGATCTTTGCCGAAGCTTTCCATTCACTTGATCCGCCCTACCCGACACAACATCCGAAACCTGTCGGCTTGAGAGCCTATTCGGGGACGTGTGGGCAAGAGTTTGTCGACTTTGCAACGTTCCCCGACGACCTTCAGGGCGGCTTCATCAAGGCACGTTACAAACCGACCAACCGCATTGAAATCCATCGCTGGAAAGAGGGCCCTTTCGGCTACGACGAAGAATACGTCAGCGACCTGATCTTTTCGTCGAACCTGAGTTTCATTCCCGTCGACATTCGCTACGGTCCGCGCGGCGCGATGTACGTTTGCGACTGGTACAACCCAGTCAAAGGCCACGCACAGTATTCACTACGCGACGAACGCCGCGACCGACATTCAGGACGTATCTGGCGGATCACCTGCAAAGACAAGCCGCTGCAAGATCCGCCCAAGATCGCCGAGGCTTCGGTCGTCGAGCTGATCGAACAACTCAAACGCCCGGAGTCGCGGATTCGCTATTGGGTTCGCCGCGAACTGCGTGAACGTAACGCCGCCGAAGTCAAAGACGCCTTGGACAAATGGGTCAAGGACCTTGATGTCGCCGATCCGCGATTCCGCCACCATCAACTCGAAGCGGTCTGGGTTTATCGCGGCATCAAAGCAACCAACGTCGACCTCCTAGACGCACTCTTGTCTTGC
This sequence comes from Rubripirellula sp., assembly GCA_965216875.1. Classification (GTDB taxonomy): domain Bacteria; phylum Planctomycetota; class Planctomycetia; order Pirellulales; family Pirellulaceae; genus CBDCUW01. The sequence goes on along the minus strand of OZ244207.1, from coordinate 7,874,765 downwards.
GACGACCACCATGCTCGTGCCGCAGCAACCCAGCAGTTGCGGTACTGGCACCACCTGCTGCCCAACGGAATCGACGCGCTCCAGCGGGCTGCTGGCGACCCGGCCCCGATGGTTCGCATGCAAGCGGCGATCGCGGCAAGCTACATCGGTACTGAAGACGCATTCCAAGCGGTACTCGAAGTTCTGAACCATCCCAGTGAAGGCCACTTGGCCTACGCAGTCACATGCGCATTGGGCAGCCGAACGCTTCGCCCCTACTGGGAAAACAACCCCAAGTACAAAGTCGCCGAATTGCTACGCGACGCCAAGAAGCAAGCGCAGTTGCGTGAACCGACGCCGAGCGCGCCCGAGGCCCAATTCGACACGCAAAAGAACTTGGCGACGTTCCGTATTTCGTGTGTCCCCGAGGTCATGAAGTACACGAAAGAACAATTCGCAGTGCTTACCGGTCAACCGGTCAAGATCGTCTTTTCCAATCCCGATGCAACTGACCACAACCTGGTGATTGTCCAACCCGGAGCCCTCGAAGAGGTTGGCATCGCAGCAAACGAAATGGCCAAGGATCCCAAGTTCGCCAATTCGGATTTCATTCCCAAATCAAAACGCAAGTTGATTCTGCACGCCTCGAAAATGATTGGGCCAACACGTAAATCGCAAGTCCACGTGTTTCGCTTTCACGCGCCCAAAGAACCTGGGATCTATCCCTACGTTTGCACCTTCCCGGGACACTGGGTGGTGATGAAAGGGGTGATGGTGGTTGCCAACGACTTGAAAGAGGTCGATCGCATGGTCGCCGCAGCCCGCCCGAAAATCGTCAAGCAGTGGAAACTTGCCGATTTCGAAGGCTTCCAAACCGCTGAACCAACCGACGCGTCTGTCGCGCGCGGCATGACCGCGTTTGCCAAAGCGAACTGCAACCAGTGCCACGTCTTGGCGGGGCACGGCGTCAATCTCGGTCCCGCCCTGAAAGAGGTCGCCAAACGGTACAAGGACGAAAAGCTGCTCAAGCAACTGCTCGAGCCTTCGAGCGAGATTCACGAAAAGTATCAGATGCAGCGATTCCTGTTGGCCGACGGCCGCGTTGTCTCGGGCGTCATCGCCCACGATGCCAAAGATCATTTTGCGGTGATGACAAACTTCCTGACTCCAAAGAAACTGACTCGCGTCAACAAAGAGGACATCGATCAGCAGGTCAAATCAAAGGTGTCGGCGATGCCGAGCGGCTTGCTTGACGTACTCACGCGAGAGGAAATCAACGACTTGATGACGCTGATTCAATCGGGCGGCTACAAGTTGCCGTCTCACCTTCAACAATCTCACCAACACCCCTCCCACCAACAACACTCCAAATAGCCATGCTTCAAACCCTCCGCATTTTGCCCCTGCTCGCCTTGACCTGCCTTCCGACCGCTCTCTGGGGCGAGTCGTTTCGTTGGGAAACCGACGCCAAAGCGGGCACTGCCGATCTGCTTTACGGTGACCAACCAGTCCTCCGTTACATGTTCGACTATGACACCTCCAACGACCAAAAAGTGCACGACACCTACAAAGTCTTCCATCACGTTTTTGGACCTTCGAGCGGACAGCAAATCACCAAAGGCGCCGGCGGCAAATTCACTCACCACCGCGGCATGTTCGTCGGTTGGAACCGCACAAACTTTCAAGGCAAGACGCTCGACTTCTGGCATTGCAAAAAGGGTGCTCACCTACGACACGTCAAATTCCATGACCAATCCGCCGATTCCAAACATGGCACGATGACTGCCGAGATCCACTGGAACGATCCTGAAGGCAATGCGGTAATTCAAGAAACACGCACCGTCACGGTGCATCGCGAGCCGACGACCCAAGGCTGGCAAATTGACTGGTCGACCAAGCTGGAATCCCAACGCGGCGACATCTCGCTCTCGGGTGACCGCCAACACGCAGGCTTCCAATTCCGAGCTGCTCAATCGGTCGCCGATTCGAACGGGTCAACCTACCTTCGTCCGGCAAACTTCCCTCAAGATCCCGACGCGATCCAGGTCGGCGATAAAGGCAATCCACCACCCCACATCAACTTGACGTGGTTCGCCAACACCTATGAAATCGATGGCAAGCGTTACACCGTCGAGTACTTTGACAATCCGAATCTGCCCAAGCCAGCACTCTTTTCCGAGCGTCCTTACGGCCGGTTCGGAACCTATTTCAAAACGAAGCTCACCGAAGCGAGTCCGCTTGAAATGAAATACCGGCTCATCGTCAGCGAAGGCGATTCTCCTTCGGTCCCCGAAATCCAAACCCGCTACGATGCATTTGTCGAGTCGCTTTAGCGAGTAGGGAATGAACCGTTTTCTTGTCGCCATCACGCTGCTTGTCCTCCTAACGGGCCGGGCACGCGGATGGCAACAGACCGACCAGCCCGCGCCAAACGATCCATCCGCCGCGCGATGGATCGATCAGATCGCCGCCGAGGTTCCGCCGCTCAAACACCCGCGCGGTGATCGCTTGCCGATGATCGTGTGGGAAGGGGCTGGTTTCGGTGAACTGTCGGACGCTGACCGCAAGGTGCTCGGCGACCGAGGTCTGTGCCAGCACTTTCAACTTTCCGATTCGATGATCCCTGCAGCACTTGCCGCGCAAGCGGCTGGCATGCCGGTGATCTTGATGGAAGGGCGGACCGACAACTGGCCCTATTCCCTCGAAAGTGATGTCAGCAAGTGGGCACATCAGTTGCCCACCGGTTTTCCCCGCCCTTGGTTTGGAGATGAGAATGCCTTTGGATGGCATGGGGCCTGCCCCAACCAAACCAGCGGTTGGAAGACGCTTTATGAACAGACCCACAAGACACTCACCGCATTTCGTTCAGCGGGCGTGAACGTCGTTGGTGTATGGGTCGACTTTGAAGGCGATCCCTATCCTTGGTCCCACCTCTATGATCAAGCTCGCGTTTGCAAACGGTGCCAAGCAGAGCTGCCCGCCGGCGTCCTGAAAGATCGCGATCGTTTTCGCGACTACAGCTGGCAACAGTATGTCCGTCTTTACGATCAACACTTCGCAAAGGCCGTGCGAGACGTTTTTCCCGAGTGTTTTGTCACCAACTGGCACGTGGTCCGCAGCACGAACGCTCGGCCGGTCCGTTACTTTGTTCGCGACACCCTGCTCCCTGAATTGAAGTTTGATTTCTTCAATGCGACCAACCCGATCGCCTATGGAACGGATTCGGTTTGGATCAACCGGGCGACCAGCATCGACAAGGATGACCAAGTCGCCGTCGACCGGTTCTATTTCCATGAGCTCTTACAACAAGTCTCGACGGACCATGCCAATCACGCGGGCAAACACATGTCGATCCCTTGGGTGGCTCGTGTTTGCAGACTGCAAACCGAACCTGGCCAAACGCCGACGATGAGCCGCGAGGCGTACCGTGAGGGGTTGCGTCACCTTTGGCTTCGCGGCGTCGACTCGATGCAGCTGTTCAACGCCCGTACCACGGGTGATACCAATTCATCGATCAGAGAAGTCGCCGACGCCGTTGTGGTTTTCGATGAGATGCACGTCGTGTTTGGCGACGACTTTTCTGCTGCAGTGCCGATCAATCTTGATGTCCCCGACGCTCGCAGCGGCGAAGTGATTTGGTCCGCAATGCGGAGCGGCGACCGTGCCATCGTCCGAATCACCCGGAATGGCTCGGATCAAGAAACGATCGATCTCGAGCTGTGGCCAGGGCAAATCGACTCGCTGGACATCCCGCCAACCAGCGAGACCTTTGTCGTGACCCGGTGAAATGTCTCGACCGGATCGACACAGACGCCTGGATCTGTTCCAGTTTCGGGGCGATTTGTGCAAAAACCGTCCGCTAGTGTCGCGATTTGGGACCAGAAGCCACCTTGACCGCTTTGTGACGGTTTGAGGCAGCGAAAAATCGACGATTCAGCTAAGGTAGACAGTTCGCAGAAACGATTTTTCGGGTCCCAGCCCCTTCGCCGGCCCCTTCACCTGTTCGTCCCCGCCCCTTTTCGTCGAATGTCCACAGTCGATTCTCAATCTACCGACGCGAGCGAAGCACCCGCACCCCCGAAAAAACGGGGCGTACCGGAGGGTTTGTGGCTGAAATGTGCTGGCTGTGGCGAGTCGATTTACAAGAAAGAGGTGACCCAGCGACAGAACGTCTGTCCCAAGTGCGACCACCATTTCTACGTTTCGGCCAGCGAACGCATCGCCCAGGTTTTGGACGAGGGAACGTTCGAACCGATGAACGAGCAGCTCCGCTCGACCGACCCGCTCGAGTTTGCTGATCGCCGAAAGTACGTTGACCGCTTGTCGAGCGAACAAGGGCGTACCGGACTGACCGACGCGGCTGTCACCGGAACGGGCATGATTCGGGCTCGCCGCGTTGCCTTTGCCGTCACCGACAGCGCGTTCATCATGGGTAGCATGGGTTCGGTGGTAGGCGAACGCCTCGCACGGCTGATCGAACACGCAACCGATCACAATCTGCCGCTGATCATCATCAGTGCCAGCGGCGGTGGTGCCCGAATGCACGAGGGCATTCTCTCGCTGATGCAAATGGCCAAGGTGTCCGCAGCACTTGCCCGCTATGACCAAGCTGGCGGATTATTCATCAGCGTCCTGACCAACCCAACGATGGGCGGTGTGGCGGCAAGCTTTGCGTCGCTTGGCGACCTCGTCTTTGCCGAACCCAAGGCATTGATTGGCTTTGCCGGCCCGAGAACAATCAAAGCGACGATCGGCATCGAGCTTCCCGAAGGTTTCCAGACGAGTGAATTCCTGCTCGAACATGGCTACATCGATCGAATCGTCCCTCGCAAGAACTTAAAAACCGAGATCGCTCGAGCCATCGACTATTGTGGAAAGTAGACGCGGGGTTATCGCCCAAACTCTGCACCCTTCTCACGACGAATACCATACGAATGGGCTTTCTCGATTCTCTTAAATCGAAACTCCGCTCGAGCGCCAAGATCGAGGTGGAGACGCGTTTTACTCGCCAAAGGACGGGCGTGACGGGCACGATGGCGCACTTTTTTGTCGCCAAAGACCGTGAAAACAACGACAAACTCGTCGGTGTCAAAGTGCTCGACATCGAAAAGGTCGAAGCGTTTGAAGGTCGGTTCAAAGGGCTCGGAAAGCCGACCGAGGGCGAAATCGCGATGATGATGGATCATCCGAAAATCGTCGAAACCTACGAAGTTGGCGTATCGACCAAAGGCCAGCCGGTCATTGTGATGGAGTACATCGCAGGGCCAAGCATGCAGAACATCGTGGTGAAAAAGCAGGAACACCACGTTCAGGGCAAACGCATGATGCTGATCCGCGATATGGCCGAGGCGCTCAAGTACGTCCACACCAAAGACTTCATCCATCGCGATATTTGCCCGCGAAACTTCATTTGCTTGCCCGAGACCACGGGCGTCAAACTGATCGACTTTGGGCTAACCGTTCCGGCCACCTCCCCATTCATGGCACCTGGGAACCGAACGGGCACGCCGCTGTACATGTCGCCCGAAATCGTGCGTCGGCGGGCGACCGACAAACGGGTCGACATCTTTTCACTCGGCGTCACGTTCTACTGTCTCTGTGCCTTCGAGCATCCCTGGCAGGGTGAAATCCTCAACGGCCGAGCCGCACTCCACCACGACACTTCGCCGCCGACCGATTTGATCGAGCGTTGTCCCAATATCGATCCGAGACTGGCCCGAGCGATCATGAACATGATCCAACCCAAGGTCGAAGAAAGAACGGAATCCGTGGACCAATTTCTGCACGCGATCCGTTCGGTAAAAACGGCATTTGTCGCCTAGAATGGTGCAGCATGTTACGCACCGCGACTTCAAGCAGCATGACTTCCCGCGGCTTGAATCGACGGAATCACCATTTGCCAACCTCCACCTGGGGGGCGTTTTTTCGGCCAGCGTCGAGACATCCGTCATTATTTGACCGATCGAACCGGCACAAACCGACCCCGAATATGTGAAGCCAGGGGATTGAGGGTTTTCAGGGCGATTTCGTTGACACTCCTTTTTTTGCCTAACTATACTTCGATGGACGTGGCGTATTAGGTGTGTCAGGCAGGTTCTTGTCGCGACGGGTGTCGCAGCCGCCGCCACAGCCAAATCGTGGATGATCCACATCCAAAACCACGTCCGTCTCGTCGGTCTGATCGTATAGGGAAACGCCGAAATGACCCTACTTGGGAAGTCCTTCTCCGTCGTCATCCTCATCCTCAGTCTCACCTTTATGGTGCTCGCATTGGCGGTCAACGCCTCGCACCGTAACTGGAAAGATGTGGTGCTGGTTGGTGTTGGGAGCCAACCTGGATTGAAACAACAAATCGAGGATAAAGAACGCGACAATCAGCGTTTGCAAGAGTCGGAAGCCGGAATCCGGGCAGACCTGACCCGTGAACAAGCTGCCCGTCGAACCGCATTGGGTGCTTTGCAAACACAGGTCGATGTGCTCGACGCTGCAAACACAAAGCTCAACATTGATTTGACGGCAGAGCAACAGAAAAACACCGAACTAACCCAGTCGGTCCAATCGGCAACGGAGCAGCTCGCTCGCCTCACCAAAGAGACAGCCGAACTGCGGATCGCAATTCGAACCGAACAACAAGACCGCGACAAACTCTTTGCCGAAACCTTGGTCCTGACCGACGAGGCAAACCGTTTGCGTGGCTTCAAGCAAATGCTTGAGGAACGAAATCGTCAACTTGCCGAACAAGTCACTCGCTTTGAAGAAGTCGTGACCTACCACGGCATTGACGTTGATGAACCCCTTGATGGTGCTCCGCCAGAACGCAATGGCAACGTCTTGGTCATCAACCGTCCTAAACACCTCGTCGAAGTCTCGATTGGATTCGATGATGGCCTGCGAAATGGACACTTCCTGGAAGTGACTCGAAAAGGACGTTACGTCGGAAAGCTTCGAGTCCGTAAGACTGAACCGAACCGCGCTGTCGCTGAAATCCTTCCCGATTACAGCGAAGGCCTGATCTTGGAGGGCGACCGTGTCGACACTACCCTCGACTGAAAACCGTAAACAGCCCCCGAGCATTTACACCGTCATGCTGTTCCTAAGCATGATCTTCATGTTGATCGCAGTCATTGCGATGTTCATCGAGCTCGGACGCTGGGGACCCGATTACTACCGCACGTCGGAAGCCAATCCGACCGTGATGGTAACTCCGTCGGACTACAATCCGTACGTCTAACCGAATCTTGAAACAGGGCGTGTCTTCGACACGCCCTGTTTCTTTTTGCACTTCGCATGCTTGATGCCTGCGGTCAAGCTGATGGCCGGGAAAGGGATCGACGGCACACCTGTCGGTAGCAGACCCACTTGAACACAAAGCCGATCGCGGCTGCCAACAGTAGACCTCCGGCCGCCCCCTCGATGCCCCAGCGGGTTCCAAGCACGATCCCAAAGAGAGTTGTCAGTGCGAGCCCCGTGACGTTGAGCGCGAAGTTCACCTGCGGGAATTCGAGTACCGAGATCGCCTTGGTTGCCACAAGCGCGATTGCCGAGACGGCAACCGAACCAGCCAAGAGCGTCAGCAAGAGCGCGGGCATCTCATAGCGTTGGCCGTAGAAAAGTTGGATCAACTCGCCGCCGGATAACCAAATCACGCTCACATACATCGCGGCAAGCACAGCAGATGTAATCGCGACACGAATCACCAGTCGCTTCAGTTGACTTAGCCCATCATCCGCCAGCTTTTTTGCCAACACCGGCCCCATCGCATTCCCAGCACCTTGGACGAAGGGACTCGCAAGTTGCACGATGGACCAAGCGGCCGCATAAACCCCGGCTGCCGTCAGCCCACCGGCCAACGCGACAATCCAAGAAACCACGTAGCTCTGAACCACGTGACTTGTTTGCGACAGAGCCCCCCAACGGCCAAAGTCCCAGGTTTGTTTCCAGTCAGCTCGCCACGGAGCAGAAAAATCAAACTCTCGGGAATTCGCCCAAAACCATCCCGTCGCCATGATCGCGGTTGCGAAGCCGCATGCGTACATGGCCGTGGTTGCAGAGAGTTTCCCTGATGCGATCAGCGCGACGACCACGCAAAGCTGGATGAGTGCCGCAACCGAGTCGATTGCCAAAGACCTTGCAAACCGCAAGTCGGCAAACGAAAGCTGGCGCGAGAATTCGCGAAGTGTCCAACAGGCCGTCGCGACACAAACAGCAAGTGAGAAACCGAACTGCTGCGGCGATCCCAAGCCTCGCATGGCCCAGCTCACGTTGCCCACGACCAAGACAGTGACGATCCCGGCAAGGAGCATCAGGGCCAGGACCAACGTCGCCCCTCGCATTTGCCGCTGTCGCTGGGCATCAACTCGATGCACAAAAACCGAAAACGGCGTCACCAAGAGCGAACGCAACGCGGTGGCAACAATCACGATGACCGAAAAGCCGATCGCAAACAGCCCCAATTCATCGGCACCACAAACGCGTCCGACCAGCACGGTTGTTAAGAAGTTCGTACCACTTACGACAATTTGATCGGTCACCGCCAAACTGCCGCGTCCCCGGTTGGTCTGCAGCATGCGTTTGGCTCCTCCCTCCGATTTGTCGGTGTTCGACGGCAAAACCTCGTCGGACGAATCAGATGGGACGGGAGAGGGCGTCGTCATTGCGGGACGGTCTTTTCGGGATGCACAATTTCCAGCGACAAACGTAGGCCGCATTTTGCCGGGGCGTGGCGTGGGGCGCTGGTGGTGAGTGAGATCGATCACCTACGCGGTCGGCTCGTGCCAAGGGTAACGGTTATTTGGGCGGGGCATAGGATCCCGCCCGCCGCGGGATCGCCAAGACGTTCTCTTTCGGGCCCGGCTGGTTAGCATGAGACTGTGCTGAAGACCGATCGTCGAGTACTCATTGGCCAGTCCTCCGGCGGACACGGCTCATTCCCTGAGTGTCAATTTTGGCAGCCCTGTCCCCGTTTGGGCAGCACCACTCCCCATCTTCTCGTCTCCCGCGTGACACCCATGCAAACGTCGTTTTCCCAGTGGATTGACGCCCTTCGCAAGCATTGGCTGCTTTCAGCCCTGATGTTCGCAGCCGTCATCACGTTGACTGTGCTGGTGATCTTGTACTACCCCCGTGCCTATCGATCTCAAGCCAAGCTCTTGCTTCGCGTCGGCCGCGAAAGTGTCAAACTCGATCCGACGGCATCGACCGATGGTGACAAGTTGAACATCATGCAGACGCGCGAACACGAAATGCAGACGGCGCTTGGCGTCATGCAAAGCGACACGCTGATCGAACGTATCGTCGATCAAGTCGGTGAAGAGGTGGTCCTAAGCGGTCACCTTCCCGGTGGTGATGCAGACGTTTCCGACGAAAGCATTCTGTCTTCGCTCGTCGGTCCAGCGAAAGCGCAACTCGCCTCGATCGACCCCATTCCCGATCGCGAACGGGCGATCCGATCGTTGCGAAAAGAAATCTCGATCTCGGCCCCAAGCGAATCGAGTGTCGTTTCGATTGAGTATCGAGCCAAGTCTCCCGAGGCGGCCCAGAAAGTGGTCGAAGCGTGGCTTGACCAATACATCAGCTTGCACGTCAAAGTGAATCGCACCCAAGGAACCCACGCCTTCTTTGAACAGCAAGACGCAACGCTCAAACAGCAGCTCGACGCGACGCGCGAAGAACTTCGCAAACTCAAGAGCGACGCCAACTTGGTCACGATCGAGGGGCAACAAAAACTCCTCGAATCGCAACTAGCAGCATTGCGAACCGCTCTGCTTGAAACCGAAGGCGAACTCGCCGGAACCGAGTCACGAGTGCAAGAAATCCAAAAGCTCCTGACCAATGAAGTTTCTCCCAACATCGAAGAGGTCACTGCGAAAGCGAACGAAGCGATCGACGAAATGCGTGCCCAACTCTTCGAGATGGAAACGCTCGAACAAGACCTCCGCAGCAAACTCAAACCTGGTCACCCAAAACTGTCGGCCGTCACGCGTCAGCTGGAAGACCTGAGAGCAATCTTTGCTGAACAAAGCACCGAACGTGACGAAGTCACGCGAACGGCAAACCCGGCCTACCAAAAACTGCTCGAAGAGCAGCTGTTGCAAAAGGCCTCGGCTCGCGCCCTCGAAAACAAGAAGTCGACCCTTCTGAAAAAGCAACTCGAGTTACAAGTCGAAGTTGCAGCGTTAAATGAAAACGAAAAGGCAATCCAGGCGTTGGCCAACGAAGTGACGATTCTCGAGAATCGCTACGCGGCCCATGCCGACAAGCTGGAACAAGCGCGACTTGATGATGTGCTGGAACAACAACGGATCACCAGTGTGAATGTTGTCCAACCCGCGAGTCTCGAACGACGCCCGGTGACACCCGACAAAAAGTTCTGTGCGATCTTTGGTGTCTTCGCCGCCGTTCTCGCCGCCGTGGGCTTTCCGCTGCTGAAGTACTCATGGCAGCTGCACCACACACTGCTCGCCGCCACAATCCAAACACCCGTTGGCTCGGACCAGACCGCGACAGAAACAAGCGACACAACGAACGGGGCCCCTACGACGAACTCGTCACCGGCTCCCGTGGCCGTCGGCGATGCAGCAACCAAGCCACGATGATCGATTGCACACCGGCCCAATCGTGGCGACCACGTCTCTCTCATGGCAACATCGGCATCCAGTCCAGCGATTGATCGCCCTGTGTCTAACGCAGACAATGCCGGTGCGCACCCTCAGGTCGACCTCAAGCAACAGCGTCTAACACGATTCGCCTTTTGGGCAATGGCGTTGCTTCCGATCATGACGTTCACCGTTCCGGGACGTCCGTCACCGTCGGCACTGCGATTCTTGGACGGACTCGCCTTTGCCAAGCTGGCCATCTTGATGTACGTCTGCCTTTATGGGGGCCGCCTACTGGTTGGCCAATTCCAAAGGCCACTTTTTCAACGCGTCGTGTCACCGATGCTGCCAGCGTTCGCGTTTCTCGCCTGGGCAATCCTAAGCGTCGCTTGGTCTCCATTGAAGGCCGTCACGGTTGGGCAAGCCGGTGGACTCACTGCACTGATCATCTACGCGGTTGCCATAAGCGTGATCAGTTTCGATCCCGCAATGGTGCCGCGGATTCTCAAATCACTGGCTGGCGTCTTGCTTGGACTCAGTGGTTTTGTGTTGGTCATACATCTACTTTTCCCCATGTCGTCGGGGCTCGATCGTACGCTTGTCGATTCGGGTGCCGATGGCGTTGTGCATCCGACCGCATCGGGCTCGACAGCTTCGTTGGGGATCCTGCTGACGGTGATGTGCACGGTGATTGGACGACTTGGTTGGTCCAAGACCTTCACCATCAGTTCGTTGCTGGTACATGCCGCCGTTCTTTATTATTCGAACAGTCGTGGCTCGAGCCTGCTTGCGATTGGCACGGCAGGAATGATCGTCTTTTGGTTCGCCGACAACCGAGTGCGAGCCGCGTCCTTGATCGCAGGTGCTGTCGGACTGGGAATGATCTTGTTGATCGACCCTGGTTTCCGATCGGTTTCCGATGGATTGGGCGCCGGGACGGAATATTTTGCGCGTGGACAATCGCTCGAACAGATTCGCGAGGTGTCAGGACGGGCGGAGATGTGGTCCGCGATCTGGAACGAGTTCCTGAAATCTCCCATCATCGGTCATGGCTACTTTGTCACCAGTGAAGGTGGCGAAGTCGAAGTCTGGAACATTGTCACGAACCACACCGCGCACAACGTCTATCTTCAAGTGATGGCATCGACGGGTTTGATCGGCTTGCTCTTGTTCGCAGCAACCGGAATGAGCCTGTTCTTTCAATTCCGCTCGCTCGAAGGTGTTGGGGGAATCGCCAGATCAATCGGTTGGATGCTGGTCTTTGTCGCCATCTGGTATTTCGGCTGGTCGATGACCTGTGCGTCTTTCATGGGACCAGTCCGAACCGAGTCGGTGTTCTTCTTCACCTTTATCGGCCTCGGCATTGGACAATCGCTCCGCCGCCAGCAGGCCCTGCTTCCAGGCACGGCATCATGAGAATCCTGCTGTGCCACAATTACTACCGCTACCGCGGTGGTGAGGATCAATCGTTTGAGTCGGAAGTTGCGATGCTGCGACAACGCGGCCACAAAGTCGTGACCTATGTTCGCAGCAACAACGACATCAAGGACGGACTGAACGGTCGCATTCACGCTGTTGGGCGTACGTTCTATAGCAGATCGGCAAAACAAGATGTCGCAAAGCTAATGGACGATCACCAAATCGACATTTTGCATTGCAACAACTTGTTTCCTCAGATTTCGCATTCGGTCTATTCCGCTGCTGCAAAACGCGGCATTCCGATCGTCCAGGCACTGAGAAACTACCGCCCGTTTTGCGCCAACTCATTTTTTTATCGTGACGATCAAGTCTGCACCCAATGCTTGGGCAAGCCAGCCGCCTTTGCTTCGGTTCGCCATGGCTGCTATCGCGACAGCAGCGCGGCGAGTGCGGTTGTCACATCGATGCAATTGGTCAACCGGACACTCAACCGGGTCAAGCCGCTTGTCGATGCCTATTTCACACCCAGCGAATTTGCACGCGAGATCTATACGCGCGGTGGTTACGATCCCGAGTCCCTATTTGTAAAACGCAATTTCATCGACCCCGACCCGGGCATCGGCATGGGTGGCTCGGGTTCGATGATCTACGTGGGGCGTCTTTCGAAAGAAAAAGGGATCGACACACTCTGTGACGCTTGGCGTCAACATGGCCTCAAGGCGCCGCTAAAAATCATCGGTGGTGGACCGCTACAACAGGCCGTCAAACAGTTTGCTCAACAGCACTCTGCTGTGACCTACTTGGGCGAACTGCCACACGACGAAGTGCTCGAACACCTTGGCGACGCGAGATGTCTGATCATGCCGTCACAGTGGTTTGAAACCTTTGGACGAACGATTGCCGAATCGTTCTCACGCGGCACTCCTGTGATTGCAAGCCGACTCGGAGCGATGTCGGAACTGGTTCAAGACGGCGTCAATGGTGTGTTGTTCGAACCCGGTGATTCGGAACAACTCGCCCATGCCATCCAGCGCGTTTGCAATGCGTCCGAAAAACGTTACAGCGACATGCGCAACGCCGCACGCACGTCTTACAAATCAAAGTACACGATCGACCACAACTACCAACGCCTGATCGAGATCTACGAGTTCGCGATGCAGCGGCGTGGAGTTGACGATTCGAACGACGTTTTGCAAAGCCATCGTGCCGACGGAGCTGCCTGATGTCGGTCTTGAAACACTTACCCCGGTTTCGGCAAGCACGCGCTGCGCTCAGCCAACTACGTGAACGCGAGAACTGGTCGCGAGCCGAAATCGATGCTTGGCAACTTCGGCGACTGAACGAAGTCTGGCAACACGCTCGATCCCATTCCAGCTATTACGAACAGACGGCATCCCGACACGAAGTACCCGAACAATTCGAATCGCTCGAGCAGTACTGCAGCACCATGCCACTGCTTGAAAAATCGGTTGTTCGCCAGCAATGTGAATCCATCCTGGCCAAACGCACCGACGATGGTTGCTGGCACCGCACCGGCGGATCGACGGGCACACCGATGCGAGTCTTTTGGGAATCGTCCGCCCACCGCGAAACGCTCCGCACCAAGTACCGGATGCTTCAACAGTGGGACATCGATATCTTCGATCGCTCAGCCTTTCTGTGGGGACATTCGGGATCGGTCGCACCTGGACTCGCGGGTATCAAACAAAGAGTGCGGCGTCCGATCGAAGACCGTTTGCGAAACCGCCTTCGTTTGAGTGCCTATCGATTGGGCACAAACGACTTGGATGAACACCTGAAACGGCTATCGCGTTTTTGCCCGCACAGCCTCTATGGCTACAGCAGCGCAGTCGCCTTGCTTGCGGCGCGTGCGACGGAGCAAGCGGTGACGCTACCTTCACTGAAACTGGCGATCCTAACTGCCGAACCAGCCGACCATGCAAGTCAGCAGGCGGTCAAAGAGGCTTTCGGCTGCAAGGTTGCCATCGAATACGGCTCGGTCGAATGTGGGGTCATCGCAACCTCGGACCTCGAAGGCCATTTACGAGTTCGTGAAGACAACGTCTTTGTCGAAACGATCAAACAAGATGACGGTCGATACGAACTTGTGATCACCGTGCTCAACAACCCGAGTTTCCCGCTACTTCGCTATCGAATTGGCGATGTCACCTCAGCCCCGCTCGCCAAGGGCGATGACGGTTTTTCGACGCTGGCCGAAATCGGTGGGCGTTGCAACGACTTTCTGGTTGCCCGAGACGGCCGACTGGTCCATTCTCTCGCAGTCAAACATGTCCTGGAACACCATAATCCCATTCGGAGATTTTGTGCCAATCAAGATGCAACGGGAAGGCTGAGGGTGACGCTTGAGGTAGAATCACCCGCCAGTGAAGGGCCAAGCTCGAGCGTCTTGCCGCTAGAATCGATTGGTCAAAAGCTAACCACGATGCTTGATGGCTACCCTGTCGAGGTCACCACGTCCGATCGAATCGCTGGGAACCTTGCCGGCAAACATCGCTGGGTCACGAGCGAACTTATCGACACCCGAACATGACCCCAAACCTCACACGCCACACATGAGCAACGAATCCCCGACCATTCAGCGCAAGCTTGTCGCCCCTGTCTTGATTGCGGGCATTCGGATGCGAGGTAAATACACCGATTGCGGTGATGGATTCAAAAAGCTTGGCCGCAAGGTGGGGCGGCACATCTGCGGCAAAGCCATGATGCTCTGCTACGACGATGAATACCGGGCTGACGACGCCGATTTCGAAGTGTGCATGCCGGTGCGTCGAGGCGAATCGTCCGATGAAATCTCAGTACGCGAGCTACCAGGTGGCTCATGCCTTGCGCTGATTCACCACGGCCCCTACGAAACGCTCAGCGAAAGTTACGCAAAAATCCTCTCGTACGCCGAGGAAAACGGAATCGCTTTCCAGCGTCCGACTCGTGAAGTCTACCTGAAGGGCCCCGGGATGATTTTCAAAGGGAATCCAAAGAAGTACCGGACCGAACTTCAACTGATGCTGTCTGAAGAATCGGATTCGTAATTGCGATGGCTCAAAGACCAAAGAACGCGGCCTTCGGATGGCTGTTCGTCGTTGCCGGACTTGTGCCGATCGGCATGGCCGCACTGGCGGTTTGGAATTGGAACCGTGCCCGCTCCTGGTCAACGACCGACGCAAGTGTGATCTCGGCCGAAGTGGTCACGACAGCCGGGACGGGCGCCCGCGGTCGATCAACCTCAACCACTCTCAATGTGGTCTACCAATACGATTGGGAAGGCGAAACCGTCACCGGGAGTCAAGTTTCGCCGTTTGACGCGATCGAGTGCTTCGCCAGCCACAAGAAAAAACTGGCTGCTCGATTACGTCAAACAAAGTCGAGCCGATCGACGGTACTGTGCTATGTCAACGCGGGCGATCCTCCCAAGGCCTACATCGACCTCGAGTTTCGCTGGCTATCCACGCTGATCATGATTGCGATCGGCGTTTTGTTTTCCGGAGTGGGAACGCTCTTAGTGCGCCGTCAGTGATCAGCAAACGCAAAACTCCGCGATCTGCACCCTCCCGCTTGCGGGAGGGTCGGGCGCTAAAGCCCGGAGAGGGCAAGATTTGCAAAGCCACAGACGACACTGAGTAGCATACCGTCGGCTAACGCCGCCGGCTGTGATTTGCAGCCCTCCGGGCTAAGAAGTGTTTTGAAACTGTAGCCCAGAGGGCGATAGATACTTGCCGGTGGCGTTAGCCACCGGACCTGTGGCCTCATTTACTGCACTCGGCTTTGATTAGTGTCGATCAGAGGCGATTAGTGTTCCCCTTCTTTCTTCACGCGGCCGGGTTCGTTAAATCAACCTTGCCGCGTAGCATCCCAAAGATCAAGTCGGATCTGTGTCGCCGTCGCTTTTCGATCCGGCTTACTCATAATCCCATTTCATGATCCACGGATCGTCCATCGATTTCTGCATCGCTTTGAGTTTGGCCTTGTACTTTTCAAGCACGTCTTTGTGGCCATCACTGTCGGCAAGGTTGGTCGTTTCGTAGGGATCCGCGGCAATATCGAACAGTTCAAACTGAGGGCGTTGCACGTATTGCCCAACCGTCATGTTGCCGTACGGTGCGTCGTTACCTTTCGCCCATTGCGCTTGCCAACTACTTGCCGCCCAGAGGTCCGACGCAAAGGGGTAGGGAAGGGGATGAGCAATATTCCAGATCAACTTGTATTTCGAGTCGCGGACGACGCGCATCGGATAATACATCTGGATTTCGTGGAACGTGTGTGAAGCAAAGATCGTTTCATGATGATCGTCGCTGGGATTGGCTAAGCAATGCATCCACGACTTTCCATGGTACGAGGTGAACTTCATGTTCCCGTCTCGGTTTTCCTTGAGCGCCTCACCACGTTCCTTCCAAAACTTGTTGGGGTTAAGCATGTTCTTGGGCGCGTTCGTCTTGGAATCGAGACCACCGGCAAAATCGAGCAGGGTGGGCGTGATATCGATGTGACTGACCATCGCTTCACTTTGAACACCACGATCCTTTTGATAGGGGTCACGCACCACCATTGGAACTCGCAAGCCGCCTTCGTAAACCGTCGTCTTGCCGCCGGCGAAAGCCATGCCGTGATCGCTGGTAAAGACAATCATCGTCTTGTCGTAAAGATCGGCCTCCTTCAAGATCTCGACCAGGCGAGCCACGCCGGCATCGATTCGCGAACAAGATTGGTAGTACTGAGCAAGCTCCTCGCGCGTCTCGGGCGTGTCGGGCAGAAACGGTGGCACTACGACATCGGCCGGATCGTAGAAGACCTCTTTGACGCCATCGTGCGAACCCTTGTTTGGTTTGTTCCCAAAAAGGTCCGCCTTGAGTTCCAACTTGGATGTCTTGTCTTTGCCACCGCCGCGATGCGGGTCGGAAGTCGCGAAGTACAAAAAGAAAGGGCGATCGTCCGACTTGTCAGTCAGAAATCCTTTGACCGTTTCGGCCATCGCAACGGCATTGCGAGCGTTGCCTCGCATGTACGTTTCGTAGTGATAAACCGTCTCGGGGGCAACGTGGTACTTGCCGATATGGCCCGTTCGGTATCCGGCACGCTGCATCACGCGCGGTAGCGCTAGTGAAACCACATCATGGAAGGACGCAAACTTGTGATAGTGGTGCTGGTGCCCAAATTGGCCATTGCGGTGATTGTGCAATCCACTCATCACCACACTGCGACTGGCACTGCAGGACGCGGTCGTCGCAAAGGCATTGCGGAAGACCATGCCGTCCTTCGCAATCGCATCGATCGCAGGTGTCGAAGCGATCGGGTCACCATAGCACCCCAATGTGGGGCTTTCGTCGTCGGTGATGATGAACAAAACGTTCCGTTCTGCACCATTGACCGGTTCAATTTCGACAATTCCTGTCAAAATGAAGAGGCCGAGCGCTAGCACCGACAACCGACCAATCACCTGTGAAGTACGTTTGAGTTTGGGAATACTGGTTCTCATCGATTATCCGTGGAACATTAGGGTACGCTGTGGTGGATGGCTTTTCTGTTGCAATAGGATAGTCGCCTCCACGCCATCATGGGAATCACTTCGGGCTGTGCCTGCATGACGCAAACATTTTTTCGTGCCGATCGACGACCGGGCAGAGCCGCTTGGCTTTTGCTCGTCAGCTTTGTCTCGATGGTTGGAGCTTCACTGGTCGGAGGCTCGCTGGGCGATTCGGCCGACTGCCAAGCTCAATCTGCACGCGTTGACGGAGTTGCCAGGGTCGACCGAACCAGTTTTGTGGTGCCCCCATCTACCGCCGATCCGAAAACCAAGGCAAACGACGACGGTGAAACCAAAGTTGCGAAGGCTCAACGCGAGTTCGCGGACGTTCGATTCGGTGACGAGGCCTCGGCCGGTTGGAAATCCTACATTCGATTGTGGCGCGAGTTTTCCGCCAACCCCGACAGTGTCGCCATCCGGCGCTACCTGGGGCTACCACAAAGCACGACCGCGCGATTGAACACTCGCCGTGGCAGGTCGGCCCCCTCTTGGCTTGGCTGGCGAGCGGGAACGTACCAACAAATCGACAGCCCGCATTTTTCGATCTACACGCGAGCACCGGCGGCAGAGAGCAGGCGTGTTACCGAAGACCTCGAACGCTGCTATTGGATTTGGACGCAAATGTTCTTTCCGCTTTGGGAAGGAAGTGCTCAGGTCTCCGGGACGCTTTCGTCCGTGCCGCCCACACAAAGTCTTGACGCGTTTCTGCAAACCAAGAAGACGGCGCGCATTTCGATTCGCCGAAAAATGCGTGTCGTCTTGTTCCGCAACGCGGCCGAATACAAAAACAAGCTTTCACCCGTCGTCCCTGGTGTCGAACGATCAACCGGTTTTTACAGCGACGACAATCAGACGATCTTTCTTTACGCGAGTGAAAACGACGATGCAGCCACTCGGCGACACGAAGTGGTCCATCAACTTTTTCGCGAAGCAACGCGCAGCCAACTCGGTAACGGTATGCCAGCCGAACAAAGCGGCTTCTGGCTGGTCGAAGGGATTGCGGGCTACTTCGAATCGCTCGACATCGGTCCCACCATGGCTACCGTCGGTGGCTGGGATTCATCAAGGTTGCAGTATGCACGCTATCGAGTCCTCGCGGGACGCGACATGATGCCGATGCCAGAGCTCACCAACGACGGCCGACAAGCCGTTCAAAGACGCCAAGACATCGCGCGTTTTTATGCGCATGCGATCGCCCAAACGCATCACCTGCTCGATGGTGGTGACCACCGCGCAAGGCAATGGATCTACAAACAACTCGCCGACACCTATCGCATCAAAACGGACCTGCCCTCGGGTCGGCTCCCACAATCGCCGGAACGAGAACTTGTTGACTTCCTCAAGATCACCGACCCCCACGTGTCGACCAACCCCAATCGCGCTGAACTCAAACGCCTTTGTTTGGTCGATTGCCTGATCACCGGCAAAGGGCTTTCAAACATCACACCCTCGGCATCGCTGGATTGGCTTGACCTCTCACGCATCGGCGCCGCCGGGAACCAAACGGTCGCGCGGCTCGCACCTAACCCCGCCAGCGTCACGCAATTGTCACTCGAGCAAACGGGAATCGATGCCGGCTTAGACGCGTGGCTTTCCAAGGCAAGCAACTTGCAAGAGATTGACTTGAGCTTCACCCGAGTTGGCGACTCGGCCATCGCAGCGATTGCCAAACATCCTAATGTGGAAGTGCTTTGGATGACCGGAAGCCAAGTGACCGACGAATCGATCGACACAATCGCTCGCATGCGAAAACTGAGTGCCGTTGATCTCCAACGCACTCAGGTCTCCAACAACGGAGTCGCGAGATTGAAGCAACTGCGTCCACAACTTCAAATCAACCCGCTGGAGCTGCGTTAGCGTGACGACTGCAGGTGAGCTTCCAAAGTTTTTCCGAGTGCGTCAGAACTTCGCTGCGCACGCGATTGATGACATCGAAACATCCGTTCGAGAGTCGATCGCCAGTTCATCGCTTCCGCAAAAGCTGACTGCTGGCCAATCCGTTGCCATTACCGCCGGCAGTCGTGGCATCTCCAACATTGCCGAAATCATCAGGTCGATTGTTTCGACCGTTCGGCAGATGGGTGGCGAGCCCTTTATCGTTCCGGCGATGGGGAGTCATGGCGGTGCAACGGGGCCTGGTCAAGCGGCAATGCTGGCTTCGTTCGGGATCGATGCAGAATCGATGGGATGCCCGATCGTCTCCTCAATGGAAACCGTCGAAGTTGGACGGACCGAGGATGGACTCAAGATCCATTTCGACGAAGCATCAAGCCGAGCCGACCATGTGATCGTCGTCAATCGAGTCAAGCCGCACACTCGATTGATTGGTTCCATTGAAAGCGGTCTGTCAAAAATGTTGATGATCGGGCTAGGCAAACATCTCGGGGCAAAGCTCTACCACCAAACGTTTGCTGACTACGCCTATAGCCTCGACAACTTGCTGCCGAAAGTCATCCCCCAGATCGTCGACAAGATGCCAATCTCGCTGGGCATCGCCATTGTCGAAGATGCCTTCGACCAAACGTCATTGATCCGGGCGATTGAGCCAGAGCGTTTTCTGAGCGATGAACCGCAGCTTCTCGCTTTGGCTCGTCAACGCATGCCACGATTGCCCTTCGAACGAGCGGACTTGCTTGTCGTCGACCAGATTGGAAAAGAGATCTCGGGAATGGGGATGGACACGAACGTCGTCGGTCGAAAAGCGAGCGACCGTTGTGCGGGGCCTGACGAGTTTCCGAAAATTCGCGAGATCTACGTTCGGTCGCTAACCAAGAAATCGGCAGGCAACGCCTGTGGGATCGGAGCATCGGAATACTGTCATCGCCGAGTCGTTGACGCCATGGACCACGAAACGACTCGCATCAACTGCGTCACAAGTGGCCATGCAACCGCCGGTGCTGTCCCGATCCATTTCGACAGTGATCGCGAGGTCCTTCATGCGATCATGTCGCAAGTTGGTCGCACGCCGATTCATGAAGTGAAATGGATGTGGATTCTCGACACGCTTCACATTTCAGAATTGAACTGCAGCGAAGCGTTTTGGAACGAGGCCCGCGAGCGGGACGACCTCCAGCCCCTCACCGAGCCAGCACCACTCCGTTTTGATGGTGACGGCGACCTGCTGCCGGTGCTTTAGGGCATGCGCCGGAGAATGCGAGGGCCTGTCTCGTGGAGTCGCGTCGACTGCAGTCAGAATCCGGTGGTAAATCTCGGCTCTCGCGGAATAGTCAGGTAACCACCACCACACGCCCATTCCAACGAGTCTCCGCCCTATGCCGTTTTTTCGAACCTCCGCTGTTGCCTGCCTGGTGGTCGCCGTCGTTGCAGCCAATTCCTGCCGAGCGGAGACGCCCGCCACACGACCAAACGTGCTGTTGGTCTTGTGCGATGACCTTGGTTATGGCGATGTCGGCTTCAATGGATGCCGAGACATTCAGACACCGGAATTGGACGCACTGGCCCGCGGCGGAACCATCTGCACCTCAGCCTACGTGTCGCACCCCTTTTGTGGCCCGAGCCGAATGGGGTTAATGACCGGTCGCTACGCTCATGCGTTTGGTGGTGCCTTTAATCTTCCACCCTATGGGCTTGGCATCGACGCGTACAACAAACGGGGCATCCCGTCGAACGAGAAACTGATCAGCGAAGTCCTTCAGCAAGCGGGCTACTACACCATCGCGGTCGGCAAATGGCATCTCGGTTTTGGCAAACCCTACCATCCCAATGTGCGCGGATTCGACGAACACTACGGCTTCCTTGGCGGAGGCCACATGTACTTTCCCGAGCGATACGGTCCGATTTACGAACGCCAAAGCCGAGCCGCCAAGACTCATATCAACGAATATGTCACGCCATTGGAACTCAATGGCAAACAAGTTGAAGAAACCGAATACATGACCGACGGTCTGTCGCGCGAAGCCGATCGCTTCGTTCGAAAAGCGGCAAAGCAAGAAAAACCGTTTTTTCTTTACCTAGCCTACAACGCACCGCACACGCCGCTGGAAGCAAAAGAGGAAGACCTCAAACATTACAGCAACATCAAAGACACGAAACGCCGAACCTACGCCGCCATGGTTCACGCGGTCGATCGCGGCGTGGGAAGAGTCGTCGCTGCACTCAAAGAAACGGGGCAATATGAAAACACATTGATCATTTTCTTTAGCGACAACGGTGGCAAAACGTCAGCCGGTGCCAGCAACGTTCCGTTGGCTCGCGGAAAGGGAAGTGTGTACGAAGGCGGATGTCGCGTTCCGATGTTTTTCCACTGGCCAGGTCATGTTCCTGCAGCCGTCAAGTTTGATCACCCCATCTCGGCACTCGACCTTTATCCAACACTGACCGGACTGGCTGGCGGCGAAATCGCAGCCGACAAACAACTTGACGGACGCAACATCTGGTCGGACTTTATCGCCGGCAAAGACCCGCGAGGCGATTCCAAGATCTTTGCGCTTCGCTACCGTGACGGCTTCAGTGAAGTGGGGGTGCGGCAAGGTCCTTGGAAAGCCTGCCGAGATAGCAAAGGCCCTTGGAAACTGTTCAACCTCGATGACGACATCGGCGAACGCCGTGATCTCAGCAAGCAGCATCCTGACTTAGTGCGTCAGCTCGTCGCTGCAGCCAAACAGTGGAGCCAGAATCACCAGGCCCCCCGCTGGTTCCACGACCTGCGGGCTCGAGACCAATGGAACAAGGCCCAAATGCCCGACTATGACGAGGCCTTCGAATAAGGGACACAAACGGTGACCAAGTGGGAGTGTCACGGAACGTTGGCAGACAGACGGACCGCGGTTCGGCCCGCGAAAAAATCTTTTTCGTCTCGCTGGTAATTTGTGGGATAACTGGAATATCCCAGTGTCACCTCACCGCAGCGATACGATGGACACCCCGCAAAACACGCCTTCCGCCCCGCAAGACGATCTCGCCCATGCCTCCTCGGGGGCGATCGATCGGGAAGCCCGCTACAACGACTACGTCGCGTTATTGGCTCGGCACGATCAATCGATACGTCGATTTGTCAGATCGCTTCTGCCAACGCGTGACGGGGTCGACGACGTGATGCAGGAAACCGCGCTCGAGTGCTGGAAAAAGTTCGACGACTTCTCTCCCTCCGATCCCCAATCGGCAGTCGACGAATTCATCCGCTGGGCGTGTGTGATTGCACGGTACAAGGCACTCAGTTGGCAGCGTGATAAAGGACGCGACCGGCTCGTGTTCCGTGAAGGTGTCATCGACCAATTGGCGCAGACCGCGATGACCAACCTCGATCGTCAGGACGCCGAGCGGGCCGCCATCGAGCAGTGCCTTGGCAAAATGCAAGACGATCACCGACGCCTCGTGTTGAGCGTCCATTCACCTGGCGAATCGGTTGCCTTGATCGCCGCCGAAACAGGACAAAAGGCACGACGGCTGTACAACCGGGTGAATGTGCTTCGCAAGCACTTGCTCGAATGTGTTCAGCAACGACTCATTGGGGAGGTGGGGCATGGATAGCAACATTCGCAAACTGATCTTTCAAGCGATCGACCAAACGATCAGCGCCGAAGACTTTGAACGGTTACAAGACAAGATTGAACAGGACGAAGAAGTTCGTAGTGAATACCTGCGCGCGGTTCGTCTTTGTGAGTCATTAGGCGAAATCGCCGACAATGAAGACGACATCGCAACGATGGACCCGTTGCAGTCGAGCCCCAACAACTCGGTATGGAATTTCTTCTCGCTTTCCGTCCTGGCAATTGCAGCAACCGTTTTGCTGATCGTTGGCGGCGCGGCCTTTCTGATTGGGCGCAGCCAGGCCTCTAACGAAAACCAAATCGCCACAGCATCACCTCAGCAACCCTCGGCTGAGGCGCGCGACGAGTCCGAAACCGCGATCGCTGGCCACGCAACGCTTCGACGTGTCGTCGATTTACAGTGGGCCCAGGGCGCCAACCACTGGCGACAGGGGGATGTCATTCCCGATGGACGGCTCGAATTCAAACAAGGCTTGGCCGAGATCGACTTCTTCTGCGGCGCGACGTTGATCATTGAAGGTCCTGCAACGCTTGATGTTGAATCGGATTGGTCTGTTCGCGTTCTCGAAGGTCGTCTACGCGCAAACGTCCCACCGGCGGCGCGAGGCTTTGTCGTGAAGGCGGGCGAATCCGAAATCGTCGATCTTGGCACTGAGTTCGCCCTCGAGGTTGGCGATCAAACTTCGCAAGTCGAAGTCATCGATGGCGAGATCATGCTTCGCGGCGGTCGACACGACGGCGATCACCTCTTGACCGGAGATCGCAAGTGGCTCGAAGGAGAAGGCACGAGTCCGGCCAAGCTTCAACGCCCAAGCTCACAGAACGAACTGAACCGACTGCACGAAAACGCCGAGGCAAATCGCTTTGATCGTTGGAAAGCCTATTCGCAACAACTACGCGACGATGATCGCTTGATTGCCTACTATCCGATCGCGGAGCTCGAGAAGCAACGTGTGGTTTCGAATTCGGCCAATACAGGAGCGGACAAGGACGGTTTGATAATCGGACCAGTCAACCGCACGTCTGGACGATTCGGCAGTTCATCGGCTGGCCTTGAATTTGATCGCCCGGGTGCTCGCGTGCGAACACGCATTGATGGCGAGTTCCAATCGTTCACCTTCGCATGCTGGGTCAAAATCGACAGTCTCGAAAACCGCTACAACGCGCTCTTTATGGGGGACGGTTACGAAAACGGCGAGCCGCACTGGCAGATCCGCGATGACGGATGCTTGATGTTCTCGGTCATGGTGGACGACACCCACCACATCCAACACTTCAATCAATACGATCAAACGATCGTGACGACGGCAGGTTTGCACCGCGTCTATTTCAGTGAACCGATCTGGGACATTTCAAAGAGTGGCCAGTGGTTCCATATCGCCGCCGTGTACGATCCCGCTGGCCGCCGCGTTACTCAATACGTCAACGGCGTCCAAGTATGTCAACACAAGATCACTGACACCTACTACACCGACAAGCTTCACATTGGCCCGGCCGAGATCGGCAACTGGGGGCAGCCGTTCCGAAAGACACCATGGTTTGCGGTTCGGAATTTGAATGGCACGATCGACGAACTCGCCATCTTCAACGCCGTCCTTTCGCCCGAAGAAATCGACTCGCTTTACGAGAAAGGTAAACCCCTTGGTTATTAGAGAATCACGCAACTTCTGCGGCTGGTTTGTCCAACCCCGAATCGGATGCAACCGCGTGAGGGGCAAGATCAATCGGTCGTACAAACGCGTCCTACCGCTTGAAAACTTGTCGCAGAGGTTGTCGTTCATTCTTGTGGCAATGGTTGCCGCGTTGGCGCTGGCACCTTCAGCCAGGGCAGACAAACCCAACATCTTGTTTATCGCCATCGACGACCTGCGCCCGGAACTCGGTTGCTACGGTTCTCAAGTCGCGATTTCACCCAACCTCGATGCGTTGGCCAAAGACGGTTTGTTGTTCAATCGGGCCTACTGCCAACAGGCGATTTGCCGTCCATCGCGTGCCAGCTTGATGACCGGAGCGCGCCCCGACACCACAGGCCTGACTCACAATTATGTTGCCCTGCGCGAGCTACGACCGAACATCGTCACGTTGCCACAACATTTGATCGGCCACGGTTACGAAACGGTCTACTGTGGCAAGGTGTTTCATCAAGGCGATACAGACGAAGAAAACTCGTGGAGCCGAAGGCCCGTCAAGTGGATTCGCGGAGTCAAAAAGCCGGTTGGCGCTTATGCACTTCCCGAGAACAACAAAATGAAAGCCGACAACATGAAAAAGATGTTGGCGAAATATGGCGAGGCGGCACGCCGAGGTCTGGCGGCCGGCCCAGCCTACGAAATGGCTGATGTCCCCGACCACGCCTACATCGATGGTTACAACACGCTACTTGCCATCGAAACCATGAAGCAGATGGTGGATGACAAAGACAAGCCATTTTTCCTTGCACTCGGATTCAAAAAGCCACACCTCAATTGGGTCGCGCCAAAGAAATATTGGGATCTTTACGATCGAAACGATATTCCACTCGCCACGCAAACCGACGCCCCCGACGGCGGTGCGGCGATGGGTTTGCACGCCTCGTTCGAACTGCGAACACGGGCGGGCATACCGAAGATCGGACCGCTGGGCGATGAACTATCGACCACCTTGATGCACGCCTACCTTGCTTGCGTCAGCTACGTCGATGCTCAAATCGGCATGATGGTCGAGGCTCTTGAAGAAGCCGGCGTTCGCGACAACACGATCATTATCGTTTGGGGTGATCACGGCTGGCACCTTGGCGACATGGGCGTTTGGGGCAAAGCCACGAACTACGAAATTGCCACCCGCGTGCCCTTGATGATCTGGACGCCCGACATGAAGACGCGTGGACACAAGACGGACGCACTGGTGGAACTCGTTGACATGTACCCGACGCTCTGTGAACTGGCTGGCGTTCCCGTCCCCGAGCATATCGAGGGCCACAGTTTTGTGCCCTTGCTGGATGATCCGAACAAACCGTGGAAAAAGGCGGCGTTCAGCCAATACCCCAACCCCGCACTTCGTGAATGGGCAGCCAACCCGCTTTCACAAGGCATGCGAGAAACCTGGTTTGGACCGCTGATCAAACAGGTCGAAACGCGAATCATCGACCAACAAGGTACAAAGTGGAACCGCGAGTTTTTTGAACAGCACCTGATGGGATACACCATGCGAACGGATCGGTACCGCCTCGTGCTTTGGCGAGATTGGCGTGATGCAACGGCCGAGCCGGTTTACACTGAATTGTTTGATCACCAAACCGATCCCACCGAGACGAAGAACATTGCCGACCAGCATCCTGATGTTGTCGCCAAGCTTCGCAAACAACTTGATGCGGGTTGGAAAGCAGCCTTGTAGATCGCTTCCGTTCCATCTCGTTGCCCCTACCGTTTGATGTCGGCTTCCTCGGATAGCCGCTGCCGTTACGGCGCCATGCCACCACTTCCCAATCCAATGATGCATATGTTCATTTGGAAAACACTGCTACGCCGATCTCCGATTCTCGCAGCTTGTATCCTGCTTGCACCAATCGTAAAGGCCGAAGACAAACTCGATCCGGTCGACTTTGAACGTGACATCGCGCCGATCTTCGAAGATCGATGCACGTACTGTCACGGCGAAGATGAACAGGAAGCCGGTCTGCGGCTAGACCTTCGCGCGATCATGCTTCGAGGTGGAGATTCAGGGATCGCAACCATTGTCCCTGGCGAGCCGACAAAGAGCTTCCTGGTCGACGTCATCAACCATGTCAACGAAGACATGGCGATGCCTCCAGATGATGACAAACTTCCTGATGAAGAAATCGCGTTGATCACGCGTTGGATCCAAGAAGGCGCTCAGTGGCCCGGACAAATGGACGCCGTGATCGAAGAAACGACAGATCATTGGTCGTTCCTGCCTGTGTCGCGTCCGAACGTTCCTCAGGCAAACCAGATCGAAATCGTCAATCCCGTTGATGCGTTCTTGCTCGATCGACTCAAGCAAGAGGGGCTCCACTTTTCCGCGCAAGCCGATCCGCGTTCGCTTATTCGTCGCGCTTCGATCGTCTTGACCGGATTGCCACCCACCGACGAAGAACTCAAAGCCTTTTTGAAGGCGTGCGAAGAGGATCCTGATGCGGCATACGAAGCGCTCGTTGATCGTTTGTTGGCATCGCCTCACTTTGGTGAACGTTGGGCACAACATTGGCTCGACGTCATACGTTGGGCCGAAACGAATGGTTCCGAAGCGAACCTGTACCGCAAGAACGCTTGGATCTATCGCGATTATGTCGTCCGTGCTTTCAGCGAAGATAAACCCTACGACCAATTTGTCCGCGAACAAATAGCGGGCGATTCCATGGGCGCAGGCGAAGCAACGGGTTTCCTTGTCGCTGGACCGCACGTACCGGCGGCGACCGTTGGCCGCGAACCTGCCGCCATTCGCCAAGCGCGCGCTGACCGGATGGACGAGATCATGCAGACGGTCGGCGCGTCCGTCATGGGTGTGACGATCGGCTGTGCTCGCTGCCACAACCACAAGTTCGACCCGATCACGATTCGCGACTACTACTCGATGACCGGCGTGTTCCAAGATGTCGAATTTGGAAGCCGCCGTCCTGAATTCGGGACGGAACATCCCCGCCGGCAACGTGGCGAAGAAATTTGGCGCGGCATCGCACAGCAACGAAAAACGTTGCGTCCCATCGGCGGCTGGGAAGAGAATTGGGGTTCCTATCGCGAACTGCACTTCAAACCTGTCACAACCAAAGCAATTCGCGTTCGGTTCAAAATGGCCAATGTCACGCTTGATGAGCTGGAGGTCTTTGGTCCTGAAAAGTATGGCGAAAACCTCGCCCACAAACGTCGAGGCACCAAGGTCTCAGGTTTCTCCGAGCAGGGACTTGATAACCGCAACCCGATCAGCCGTCTGATCGACGGCGAGTACGGAACGATGACTTGGCGCGCCAAGGCGGAAAAAGGCGCCGAAGAAAAACCTTGGGTGCGGTTTGACTTTACCCAAGACGAAACACTCACTCGTCTGCGGCTTTCGAGCAATCGTGAGTACTTCAACGATACCGACTACCTGACCAAGAAACCGTTCCTTCCGCGTTACGAATACGACGTGGACGTGCTCGATGCGAACGGAAATTGGAAACCATGGGTCGGCACGTGGTACGTCAACAAAAAGCTCAACGAGAAGAACCCCGAACGCGGACCAGCACTCAAGCAAATCCAAACGCTCATCAACGAACTTGCCGAAGAAGGTCCGCGTCCCAGCTTTGTTGGTCGGTTTGTGCATCCTGGGCCAACGCACGTTCTGCTTCGTGGCAGCCCCGAAAGCCCACGTGACGAAGTGGTCCCTGCTGGGCCCGCGGTTTTCGGAGGCGACCTTGAACTGACAACAAAGGCGCCCGGCGCTAAGCGGCGCAAGGCGTTCGCCGATTGGATCGCCAGCCCACAAAACCCGCTCACGGCGCGCGTGATGGCCAACCGAATTTGGCATCATGTGTTCGGACGCGGCATCGTCACGACGACCAGCGACTTTGGCAGCGCCGGCGCTCCCCCGAGCCATCCTGAATTGCTCGACTGGCTTGCTGCTGAATTTGTGCAACCAAGCTCATCCTCCGTGGAGCCTTGGTCGACCAAAGCGATGATCCGAATGCTGGTCACTTCGCGCGCGTTCCGCCAATCGAGTCGCCCCGATGAGGATGCGTTGGCAAAGGATGCCGGCTCGGCGCTGTTGTGGCGTTTCCCGCCAAAGCGTGTCGAAGCGGAAGTGATTCGGGATTCGATTTTGCAAGCCACCGGCGCACTCGACCGCACCGTTGGCGGGCGAAGCTATCGGATTCACAACATCAAGAAGACTTACGCGCAGTGGGAAGTGCTCGACAACCATGGCCCCGAAACGTGGCGACGCATGCTTTACCAAGAACGGATGCGCCGCGTGGACGATGGCATGTTCACTGCGTTTGATTTCCCCGATTGCGGCCAAGTCCGCGCCAAACGTCCCGTTTCGACGACGCCTTTGCAAGCGTTGAACCTGATGAACAGTGACTTCGTGGTGGAACAATCCAAACGTCTTGCCGAACTCGCGAAAAAGTCCGCAGGTGGTGATCTCGCTAAGTCGGTCGACCATTGTTTTCAGTCGTTGCTAGGACGCCCTCCCGAAACCGACGAACGCGAAGCCTGTGTCGCTCTTGCAAAAGAAAACGACTTGTCGCTGGTGTGCCGAGCGTTGATCAACTCAAACGAATTTGCCTTCCTGCCGTAGCCTATTTCAAAACGGTTGCATTCAATCGCGCCCATTGAATCATGGACGTGACGGAGAAAGAGAATGACCAATCCCGAAAAACTCTCCCCGCATGGCCGTCGGCTACTCGATCGCCGAGGCTTTTTGAGCACGGCGGGTCTCTCGACCGCGGGCCTTGCCCTCACCAGCATGCTCGATACCGATGGTCTTTTGGCTGCTGACTCACGAACGGTCAGCGGCAAGACGCCGCTGCGTCCAACGATAGATCCCAACAACCCGTACTCGTCGCGGCAGCCACATTTCGAGATGCCGGCGAAGCAGGTACTCGTGATCTATTGCCCAGGTGCCGTCAGCCATGTCGACACCTTCGATTACAAACCGGCGCTGACAAAGCTCCATGGACAAAAGCCACCTGGGTTACCGGCCGTCACCTTCGAAGGCCCAAGTGGAAACATCGCCAAACCTTTTTGGGACTTCAAGCCACGCGGTGAAACAGGCAAGATGGTTTCCGACCTGCTGCCAAACTTAGCCGAGCAGGTCGATGACTTCTGTTTTCTGCACTCGTTGACCACCGACACGAGTGCTCATCCACAGGGCGAGAACTTTATGAACACCGGCTTCACGATGGAAGGCTTTCCGTCGTTTGGAGCCTGGGTCACTTACGCCTTGGGAACCGAAAGCCAGGAACTCCCGGCCTTCGTCGCCATCAACGATCCACGGGGATTGGCTCGAAGTGGAAAAAACAACTTCGGCAATGGATTCTTACCTGCTGCATTCCAAGGAACGGACTTCAATGCCAAGAACCCACCGAACAATTTAAACCGTCCCGAATCGTTCTCTGTCGGCGATGATCGCAAAACGGTCGACCTATTGAAACGACTCAACGCGCGACACCTGGAACAATTCCCAGGCGATGCCAACCTTGCCGGCCGAATTGCCAGCTATGAGCTTGCCGGAAAGATGCAAACGTCCGTACCAGACGTGATGGATCTTTCAGGTGAAACGGAATCGACCCTCAAGGCGTATGGCGTTGAAGGTGGCAGCGAACTGCGAGGGCACTACGCACGCAACTGCATCCTGGCGCGTCGACTGCTTGAAAAAGGAGTGCGTGTCGTTCAGTTGTTTAACGGCAGCGACCCGTCCGGCGGCAATGGAGTGACCAACTGGGACTCACACTCCAACATCCTCAAAACGCATGCAATGCAAGCCGAGATCATGGACCAGCCAACCGCTGCTTTGATTGCCGACATGAAGCAACGCGGGCTTCTGGAGCACACGCTTGTCGTTTGGGCCACCGAATTCGGTCGCATGCCATTCCTTCAATCCAACGGAACGGGACGCGATCACAACCCGAGCGCCTTTACCTGCTTCATGACGGGCGCCGGTGTCAAACGCGCGACCAGCTATGGCGAAAGCGACGAGTTTGGATTCAAAGCGGCACGAAACAAGTTGACCGTGTACGACTTCAATGCGACGCTCTTGCACTTGATGGGACTCGACCATGAACGGTTGACGTTCTACCACAACGGGCTCGAACGCCGACTCACGAACGTTCACGGTCATGTCGTCCGCGACATCTTGGCTTGAGTAGGCCGGATCAAGGAGCAACAGCAACGCAGATCCGGCATGATCATTGGCCCAAACCGACCCGGCCGACCCAGCTGAATTGGCGATCGCAGATTGTCGAATGGGCCAGAAGATTCCGGCTAAAGCTCGGTACTACGAACGTGCCTCGTTGCCGCCTACGCGATCGTGGCTCGCACTAGACCCCGACGACCTCACGCCAGGTCTTGGCCATCAATGCGTGACCCGCCATCGTTGGATGAACGCCATCAGCCGCCCAGTAGGCTGGCGGACTTGAAGCCGTTGCTTCGTCAAACATCTTTTGGAAGGGAACAAAGTCGAGCGATAGCGACTTGGCAACTGCCTCACACGCAGCCCTTCGATGCTCGAATTCGGGGAACCATGAATCGTTGACCGCGCCGCAGCGAAGCACAAACGGTTCACAAATCACGATCCTTGTGTCGGGCAGCGCGTCGGAGGTCCGGTCGAGCAGCGCCCGCAAACCCTCTTCATAGGTTTTCACCGTCCCCTCATAGCGTCCATTGAGTTTGTGCCAGATGTCGTTGACGCCAATCAAGATGCTCAGCACGGCCGGTTTCAAATCGATGCAGTCTTCTTTCCAACGGGCGTCGAGGTCAGGGACCTTATTGCCGCTGATGCCACGGTTGTAAATCTTCAGGTCCGAAGAGGCATGATCGCGAAGCAGCCCACTTGCGATCAACATCGGATATCCCGATCCAAAACCTCGCGGGTTGTTGGCCGACTTCTGCTTACGATCTCGACGACAATCGGTAATCGAATCGCCTTGGAACAACAACACCGATCCTTTGGGCAGTTCGCTCGCCGCATTCGCTGCGGTCAAAGTCTCCGTCGAACCAGCCACAGCACCAGCGGCGGCAAACGCCATCGAGCCACGCATCAATTGGCGGCGATCAAGTCGAGTCGTCATCACTTACAGTCTCCTTCCGGCTACATCTGGTGCCGATGTTATGTTGATAGGCCGAGCCCGATGAATCGAGCCTCCGGTTTCCCCTTCACAGAGTAATTGTAAAGCTTGGCCATGTCGCACTGGGACGTCATCGTTTTGGGATTGGGAGGAGTCGGTAGCGCCGCAGCGTATCACCTAGCGTCACAGGGGCTTCGTACGTTGGGAATCGACCAGTTTTCGCCACCACACGATCGAGGGAGCTCGCATGGCCGCTCACGTGTGATTCGACAAGCCTATTTTGAAGACCCGGCCTATGTGCCGCTGTTGCGCCGCGCCTATGAGCTATGGGAATCTCTCGAGCAACAATCGGGAAGCGAACTTTTTTGCAAAACGGGACTGGTCGAAATTGGCCCCGCCGATGGAGTGGTGATCCGTGGTGTCAAAGAGAGTGCGATGCAGCATGATCTACCAATCGAAGCACTTTCGGCACGCGAGGTTGCGGCGCGGTGGCCAGTGTTTCAAGGCGAATCGAACTGGGCTGCAGTCATCGAACTGAACGCCGGTTACCTGAAGGTCGAAGACTGTGTTGCGGCGCACCTCGAACAAAACGCCAGCGACGTTTGCGAACTGCGATTTCAACAACATGTCACCAAACTCCATGCGACCGAGTCCAAGGTTTCGGTGACGACCGGTTCAGTGGTCGAGACCGCGGACCACTTGATCATTGCTGCGGGTCCATGGCTTGGCAAAGCGGTGCCGGAACTTGCCAATCATTTGAACGTCATCCGCAAACATCAATACTGGTTCGAGGCTCAACCTGACCAATGGTCACAATCATCCGGAACACCCTGCTTTTTCTTTGATACGCCCGAGGGCTATTTCTACGGGTTTCCGGATCACGGTGCGGGCGTCAAGATCGCTCGCCACAGTGGCGGGCAATTGATTCCGGGCCCTACCGAGCATCACGAAGTCGATCAAGAAGACGATCGGTTGACGCGGAGTTTTGCCGACCGGTACCTGCGCGGCGTCACCAACAAAATCATCTCCTCGGCTGGCTGCTACTACACGTCAACGCCCGATGAACATTTCATCATTGACCACCACCCTGAACACAAGAACATCACTGTCGTTGGCGGACTTTCCGGACACGGGTTCAAATTCACAAGCGTGCTCGGCGAGCTCGCAGCCACGTTGGCTTCTGGCAATGTTCCTAAGTTTGATCTGTCGCTGTTTCGTTTAAAGCGACTCTTGGAAGACACCGGTCGGTCGGACTAACCGTTGTGACGTGACCAATCGATTCAGCCGCGCTGCGATTCTGGAATCCGAATTCCGTTCTCTCGACCGACCACCCCAATTTGGATCCAAGACGTAGAGTTGGCTAGACATCTACACCCAAATCACGCTGCTTTTTACGCGCACGCCAGGTCACGGGAACACCTCCATGAAACCAATCAATCTCATTGCATTTCTGGTTATCGGCGGAATCATTTTTTGGGTCACCGGTGGTGGCGCCCTGTTCGGCATTGTTGGCTCGTCCTCGGGCCTTCCGGACACTGCCGAGGCTCCCAACGCGACCTTCATGGGTGATGAGCAAGCCAATCCGTTTGTCGACTAACACCGACGACAACGGCTTGCCCATTTGCGCGCGGAGGTTCTCGCTCTGCACGGGAACTCGTTCGCTTCGCTAGAATCTCGAGACGGATATTCTTCCCAACCGGCTCGAGAACGTGATGATCATTTGCATGGATGTTGGCTATCGCGACGATGGATCGGCGAAGGTCGCCGCCGTCGTGATCGACGACTGGGCATCGGAAACGGTGACCACCGAATCGACTCTCGAGATCGATCAAGTCGCCGCATACGTTCCGGGCGAGTTCTACCGGCGTGAGATGCCGTGCCTGCTGGCGATGCTCGAATCGCTTTCGATAACGCCAGAGGTGATTGTCATCGATGGTTTTGTCACCCTCAATGGTGATGGCCGCGCGGGTTTGGGCATGCATCTCTACGACCATCTGCGCACCGACCAACCGTCGATCGCGGTTGTCGGCGTCGCCAAAACGGCATTTCATGGCGCGACACACGCTATCGAAGTCCTCCGCGGTGATTCGGTGAAGCCGCTGTTTGTGACCTCCGTCGGCATCGACGCCCAATCGGCCGCAGACTCTGTGCGGACCATGGCGGGCAACCATCGCTTCCCCCAAGCGCTCTCTCGAGTTGATCAGCTCACCAAACCGTAGTTTTCGGCGCTGACCACACGCACGTTTGGCTGCTGTTACAATCGAAGGTCCCTCCTAAGACCTTCCCTCCCCAATCTATCGGCTCGCGATGTTCACCAACTCTCCGCGGTGTCAGATCCTTCCTCTTCCCAATGATCAAGTCGCTTTTTCAATCGATGGTGTCGAGCGACTTCGTTGGCATGCCGGCAGCGGCGCCCCGCGTCCGTTTTTCTTTCCGCTGATCGGTCCGTCGGGCTTGCCCCTGACTCGGATGGGTCATCCCGGTGCACCCAATCACGATCACCATCGCTCGATCTGGTTCGCACACCACAAGGTGCTTGGCGTCGACTTCTGGTCAAACAGCGCCACATCATTCATTCGTCAAGATGCGTGGCTTGCCTACGAGGATGGCGAAGAAGAAGCCAGGATGGCAGTCAACTTGAAGTGGTACGACGGACACGACCCGCAACCACTCTTGAACCAACAAATGATCTGTGTGATCTCCCCAGACGGCAATTCTGGTGCGTCGGATAATCAGGGCGTCTTGCTCGAAATCCAAACGTCACTCACGTCAGTCGCCGAATCACTTGAATTGGGTCAGACGAACTTCGGCCTCCTTGCGGTCCGAGTTGCCAAATCGATTTCGGCGTACTTTGGCGACGGAATCCTCACCGATGCCAACGGCAAACAGGGCGAGAAAGCACTCTTTGGCCAGCGTTCACCCTGGATCGACTACAGCGGTTCCATCGCACCGGGTGTGACCGAAGGCATCACCTACTTTGACCACCCAAGCAATCTCACTTTTCCCAACAAGTGGCACGTGCGCGACGACGGGTGGATGAACGCCTCGGTCTCTAGGGATGCGCCGGTGATGCTGACGCGTGACGAACCAACGACATGGCGGTTCCTTTTGCACGCTCACCGAGGTGGATACGACCACGCTCGAGCCAAAAACACCGCCGACGACTTTCGCGACAGACAGCCGTTGGAAGTCGTTGGCAGCAGCAAACCGCACATCCATGCTGCCATCCGGCGAACGTAGTTCGCGAACCTTCCTCCGACGATTTGTTTTTCGCATCCAACCTTCCGCACGAGCACGTCACCATGAATCTTCGCAGCGACCGACGATTGTTCCTTCAAGGGAGTGCCGCATTGGCGGCAACGGCAGCGTTTCAACCTCACGTTTCTTCGCAGGAAACTCCCAACGCATCTACATCGCCGAATGAAAAAGTGGTGCTCGGTGTGATGGGCGTCAACGGACGCGGGGCCGCGATCGCACGAGGCATGACGCGAGCATCACAAACCGAGATCGGCTACGTCTGTGACGTCGACTCGCGTGCTCTCGGTCGAGTAACTGATGCGGTGGAAAAAGATCAAGGCAAGCGTCCCAAGAGCGTTGTCGATTTCCGTCGGATTCTCGATGACAAGGATGTCGACGCCTTGATCGTTGCAGCCCCCAACCACTGGCATGCGCCGGCAACGATCCTGGCCTGCACCGCGGGAAAACATGTGTACGTCGAGAAACCTTGTAGTCACACGCCAGCCGAAGGCGAATGGGCTGTCCAGGCGGCCCGCAAAAACAACCGCGTCGTACAGATGGGAACGCAACGTCGCACCTGGCCAAAGATCGTCGAAGCGGTCGAGCGGATTCATGCCGGCGAAATCGGTCAGACGCTCTACGCAAGGACTTGGTACAACAACCGCCGTGGGTCGATTGGCAAGGGCAAGAACACGGAAATCCCCGGCTGGCTCGATTGGGAACTCTGGCAGGGCCCGGCACCGAGGACTCCGTTCAAAGACAATGTCGTGCACTACAACTGGCATTGGCATTGGCACTGGGGCAACGGCGAACTTGGCAATAATGGCGTCCACGGACTCGATGTCGCACGTTGGGCGATGGACGTCACTTATCCCACGCGTATCACCGCGGGTGGCGGCAAGTATCGCCACGACGACGACCAGGAAACGCCCGACACCATGATGGTCACCTACGACTTTCCTGGTAACAAAACGATCACTTGGGAAGGACTCAGTTGGTCGCCGCTCGGCCCGCATGACTCCGGGTTCGGCATCAGCGTTCATGGGACCGAAGGCTCGGTCGTGATCAACGGCAGCGGCTACGCGCTGTACGACATTCGCAACAAAGAAAAGGCGGTCGAGTCAGGCCCCGGCGGTGATGCAGACCACTTCGCCGACTTTCTCGACGCACTTCGCACAGGACGCCGGCCCAACGCCGATATCGAAAAGGCTCATCGAAGCACGCTGATGTGTCACCTGGGCAACATCGCTTATCGAACCAACAGCGTGTTGAAGACCAATCCGGACGACGGACACGTCATCGGAAACGACGAAGCGGAAAGATTTTGGTCCCGTGAATATGCGGACGGTTGGCAACCAGAGGTTTAACCGCGATTGACGGATTGGGCCCATTCATGGAAAAAAGTGGGTCATGGATGCGAGTGATCAATCAGCGAAGAAATTGGGGCTATTCGGCGCGACCGGAGTTGGCGTTGGAGCGATCGTTGGCGGAGGCATCCTCGCTCTCGCCGGCGTTGCCTTCTCGACGACCGGTCCGTCAGCAATGCTCGCCTTTGCCCTAAACGGCGTTATCGCGCTGCTGACCGCTTTGAGTTTTGCCGAAATGGCGTCGCGGTTTCCCGAGTCGGGCGGGACCTATACCTTCAGCCGTAAAGTCCTCTCGGTCGAGGCTGCTTTCACCGTGGGCTGGGTCGTCTGGTTCGCCTCGGTCGTCGCCGCCGTTTTGTATGCGCTCGGATTCGCACACTTCCTATTGGTCATGGCGAGCGAGATTTGTCTCGCATTTGGCCGGCAGGTTCCCGAGTGGATGGGAACAGGTTGGGCGATCCCCGTCGTCGCCGTGGGCGCGACCATCGGCTTGTCCCTGATGATGATGCTCACCTCGGCTGGCGGCGGTCAGTGGGCCAACGTTGCCAAGGTTGCCGTCTTTGGAATCCTGATCATTGGCGGATTTTGGGCCGTCAGTCGCCAACCGGTCGCCGAGACTCATGTCGCTTTGCGACCCTTCTTTTCCGGCGGAGCGTTGGGGCTGATTCAGGCGATGGGTTACAGCTTCATTGCGTTGCAGGGATTCGACTTGATCGCCGCGGTGGGCGGTGAAGTTCGAGATGCGAAACGCACAATCCCGCGAGCGATGATCTTTTCGCTCGCCATCGCACTCGGAATCTACTTGCCACTCCTGTTTGTGATCACGACCGTCGGCGTTCCTCCAGGAGAATCGGTACTCGCGGCGGCGCAGCGTCATCCAGAAGAGATTGTTGCGATCGCGGCCAAAAACTTTCTGGGCACTTCGGGCTACTGGCTCGTGATCGTTGCCGCTGTGCTTTCGATGTTCACAGCCCTTCAAGCCAACCTCTTCGCTGCTTCCCACATCGCACGCGCGATGGCCGAAGACAACACGTTACCGCCGATCCTTGCCAAACTAAGTGCCAATCGACGATCGCCCACTTGCGCGATCGCCGTCACAGGCATCCTGGTGATTGTGCTGTCGTTGCTTTTGCCCGACGTGGCCGCCGCAGGTGCCGCGTCGAGTCTGATCTTTCTCATGACGTTCGCGATCGCCCATTGGTTGTCGGTCCTTGTGCGATTGCGCAGCACGCGCGTACCGCCTCCCTTTCGCGTGCCACTGTTTCCTTTGGTACCAATCGTCGGTGGCTTCAGTTGCATCGCGTTGGCCGTCTTTCAAGGCTTTGCCGTTCCGACCGCTGGAACGATTGCCGTGATCTGGTTGAGCGTTGGCGGTTTGCTCTTCCTTTCCCTCTTTGCCCGCCAAGCGAGACTCGTCGACGTACGCGACGTCGCCGCAGATCCTGAACTCTTGGCTCTGCGAGGCCGCGCGCCCCTCGTGCTGGTTCCAATCGCAAACCCTCACAACGCGCAAGCGATGATCGCTTTGGCCGACGTTCTCGTTCCGGCCTCCTATGGCCGAGTCCTTATTCAAAGCGTTGTCGTTGCGCCCAGCGGCTGGAGCCCTGCCGAGGATGCCAAACCGATCGAACGCTCACATGAAGTCTTGCGAGAACTGCTTAATGCATCGGCAAGCGTGGGCACGCGTGTCGAGACGCTCACCACCGTTGGCCCCGAACCGATGCAAGAGATCGCACGGGTCGCCCAATTGCATCGATGTGAGTCGGTCCTTCTGGGCATGAGTTCGATTGACGAAGAGAACCAGAGCAGTCCCCTTGAAAGCCTATTGAGCGAGCTCGACACCGATGTGGTTGTGCTGCGAGCGCCCGAACAATGGAAACTCTCTGACGCCAAAAAGATCCTTGTCCCGGTCGCCGGACGCGGCGGCCACGACCGACTTTTGACGCGACTCCTCGGAAGCCTCTCGCGGGAAGAAAAGCGGCGCGTCACCTTCATGCGTGCGGTTCCAGAAAACACATCGAGCAAAGAATTCAATCGCGCCAAACGCGACCTTGCCAAACTCGCACGCGACAACATCAAGGGACAATGCGAACGGCTGCTATTGAGAAGCGACGATGCCGTCGACGCCGTCGTCGAACAAGCCCAAGAGTCAGGCCTGCTGATCCTTGGAATTCAACGACTCGGACCCAAAGAAAAGTTATTCGGGTCGTTCACCCGTGAACTCGTCCGCCGCACCAATTGCCCCATCATCGTGCTCTCGCGACGAGGCTAGACCGTAGGTCATGCTCCGCATGACAGTTTGCAGGTGTCCCGTCTTTGGACGAAACGCGAGAAGATTCCGGCTAAAGCTCGGTACTACGAACGGGTGGCTACCCTCGTCACCCATCCTCTCCTGGTTCGTCTTCCTCTTCGAGGGGCGCATATTCGACTTGGACGATGAACTCGTTCTCCTTCGCCTCGACGGTGAACTCGAGTTCCGAAGTCCGGTACAGCCTGTGTTTGGGATGTACACGCGACTGTTCAATCAATCCAGGTCGTTCCGTTCCATTGCCGATCACATGGTCCGATATCACCACGACGCGATGCGAGCCTGGAACGGCGCCATCATCAACGTCGTAGGTCCCCAGCGTAAAGGATCCATCGGGCGCAATACGTCCGCGCGCCGTCACCGAATCGAAGTCGGATCCCGTCGAGAATTCGACAACGCCTTGCTGTAGCAATTTGCCATCGGTGAACTGCACCAAACCGCGCACCGGATACGTTTCGGGACCATCCGAACATCCGCCGAGAAACAGCGTCGGCACGACGATCAACAAACGGATGCCTATTCGACCAACCATTCGAAAGCGATTCCGACAAAGACATGGACCTGAGTAACCGAGTCCCTATGATAGTTTTTGAAGTGCTCCAAAACCAACAGGGCCAAAAACAGCGACGACCGCTCGCGAATCAGCAAGGGATGTGATCGAAATGCCTTTCATCGACGCCAAAGACATTGCCCCCCAAGAAGTCGTTCCAGGGTGCCGGTTGCGAACACCTTATGGCGAAAACCTCATGCTCTCCTACCTCGAGATGGACGAAGGCGCCACCATCCCCCTTCACGATCATCCGCATGAGCAGGCTGGCATGTTGCTTGAAGGATGCCTAGAGCTGACAATCGGTGACGAAACTCGGACCGTCCAACCACGTTCGATGTTTATCATTCCGCCAAACGTCCCGCACAAAGCGACGGCGATTGGCGGTCCCGCGTTGGTGCTTGATGTCTTCAGTCCGGTACGAGAAGACTACGCCGAACTGATGAACCGGTACATTCCAAACCCTTCCTAGCAAGCCCGCTACGATTCACTTCCCAAGAGTTTCTTCAGCATGATGAAAGTCCACTCTGTCGTCCTCGCGATCGTCACTGTGTTCGGTTTCAGCTTCGCGACGCCTAAAATCCTTCGGGCCGATGAAGCGACCCAACGACTTGTCTTGGCAACGCACAAACTTTTTAACGATGCATCGACTGCCGGTGGCTTGGCTGTCTCCTTCGGCAAACACGAAGACGGAAGTGACAAGATCGCAATCGTGACCGCCCATCACGTGCTTGATCATATGAAGGGCACCAAGATGATCCTTGTCACGCGTAAATTGCGTGAGGACAAACAATACCAACGGGTCGATGTTCCGCTTCGAATTCGCGATGACGACGGTCGCCGCCTCTGGAAGAAACACCCCAAGCATGACATCGCGATCTTCCCGCTGCCAAAGGACATCAATGTCTCGCCGATTCCGGTGACCTGCTTTGCAAGGGAAAAAGATCTCGAACGAGTCTTCGTGGGCGACAGCATTCGCGCCGCGGTCTATCCCGAGCGACTCGAATCAAACAACGCTGGATTTCCGATCGTGCGCAGTGGCAGCATCGCGAGCTTTCCGCTTGCCCCCATTGATTCGCACACCTTCTTCATGGCCGATATCACTGCCTGGGGTGGCGACAGTGGTGGCCCAGTGATCCATGCCACCGAGCGTTCGGCCGACGGCTTACCGCTCGTGCTCGGTCTGGTCCGCGGCAAACGCAGCTACACCGAAACGAAGAAAGAATCGAAGTTCGTCGAACGTCGGACGCATTACTCGCTCGAAATCTCCGATATCGTGCACGCCGCTTACATTTGGGAAATGGCCGACTAGAACGGCATAGCGGTTGTGGACATCGAGTCCCTTTTCATTCGTGCAAGCCACGCGTCCTCTAATCGTTAAAGCTTCTCATCGGAGTGAGGACGGAACGAAAGGGACTCGTGGCCTCGTCCACTACGAGACTGACGGGACTCGTGGCCTCGTCCACTACCAAGTCAACCGAATTTCATCAGGGTTTTCTCGGCCCCAGGTTGGGTCGGCGGGCACGACCAAGTTGCCCATAACACCCGATAATCGCCCCCCCTGGTCGGTGTGAAGATCGGTGCGGGGCAGTTGGCGACACATTCGTTGGTCTCGTCAAAACTGCGATAGGCCGAGCGCTAACCGGAACAGTCACCACGACCGAACCACTCCACATGCTCAACTTTAGCAGTTGGGGGTTTGGGATGTTCCAGTTCTACCGTTCCTCGCACCCCACCGCTGGCACATTTGCCAAACGGCGGTTGTCTTCGCAAAATCGAATTTCGGGGGTGTCGATAAACTTTGATGAGGATCGGCTTCCCCACACGTCTTCATTGACGGGTCGAACCTTGAGACCATCAAGGAGGATGGTCTGTACCCACATTTGCCGGCATGGGGACTCGAATCCCGTTTCACATGCAGGCTTAACGATACCGATCGATTGGGGTTGCGCAGATTTCTGTGCAACAGCGCCGATGGATGTTGGCGCATCCCCACACAAACGGAAACGTTGAGCAGATTCGATGTGCTTGGCAAAGGGTATTAGGAAGGATACTGTCCCTTGTTTATTCGCGCCACAACCTTGATGACCTTGGTCATCTGGCCACTGCTATTGTTGGGAAAGGCGAACGCCCAACAATACCAAGGCGGGTTGCGTGACCAGTACCGTCAACGCATACCGCTGGCCGCACACAACCTCGAACACTCAACCGCTCCACACCAACAAAAACTGCCTGCATCGTACTTACCATGGTGGCAAGACGACATGCAAGGCTCGATTGTCGAACGTGGACCGGTCATACAAGCAACCCTTGACGAACTACTTTACCGAGCGCTCCAGCACTCGGCGCAGGTCAAGGTGTTTGGCGACTTGCCACTGATCCGTGAGACAGCGGTTGATGAAGCCCAAGCGGCCT
Organism: Rubripirellula sp.; assembly: GCA_965216875.1. Lineage (GTDB taxonomy): Bacteria > Planctomycetota > Planctomycetia > Pirellulales > Pirellulaceae > CBDCUW01. Next base: position 7,833,097 of record OZ244207.1, on the reverse strand, counting down.
TCGACTGGAAACTGTTCCTCGACACTCGCTGGGACGACATCAGCGATCCGGTCGGCAACATTTTGACCACCGGTGGGTCTCCGCGCTATCGCGACCACCTTTGGAGCAGCTCGGCAGGTGTTTCGCGGCGCAACACAAAAGGTGGAACGTTCGAAACGAGCCAGCGGATTGCGCACCAAAACAACAACAGCAATTTCTTCCAACCCAACAACCAGGGCACTTCGCGCTGGAACGTCAACTACACACAACCCTTGCTGCGTGGCGCTGGCGAAGTCTACAACAAGAGCCTGATTGTCCTCGCTGATATCGATGCGTCTGTGTCGAACGACGAATTCAGTCGCCAGCTGCAAAGTCACCTTCTCGAGATCGCTCGCGCTTATTGGGCGCTCTACCTCGAACGCGGTTCACTCTTGCAGAAGCAACGACTTCTCGAGCGTGCTGAAAAGATCGAATCAGAACTTCGAGCGCGTGCGTCGATCGACACTGTTCAAAGTCAGTTGATTCGTACCGAAGCAGCGGTTTTCCAACGTCGCAGTGAGTTGGTGCGAGCACAAATGGCGATCCGCAACTCACAAGATCGTTTGAATGCACTGATCAACGATCCGGAACTCGCGTTGACCGAAGGTTTGGAAATCGTCCCCGTTGATCGGCCAACGCGCGACCACATTGCCACCGACCCGGTCACGACGCTTTCGACCGCACTCGACCGTCGTCCAGAATTGAACCAATCCCTGCGTCAGATTCGTGCCGCTTCGGTCCGACTTGGCATGAGCCGCAATGAGTTGTTGCCGCAACTGGATGTCGTGCTCGATGCGTACGTCTCAGGCCTTCGTGGCAACAGCGACATTGGTGGTGCTTGGGTCGATCAATTCAGCGTGGGTGAACCAAGCTATAGCGCCGCATTGACTTACGAGGTTCCGATCGGCCGTCGGGCCGCCAAAGCCCGTTTGCGCCGTCGTCAACTCGAACTGCGACAGCTTCAAAACCAGTTCAAGGCGACGGTCGAAACGTTGATGCTTGAAGTTAAGGTCGCGATCCGTGAAGTCGAGACCGGTTACCAAGACATGCTCGCCAAGTATCAATCGATGCGTGCAGCAGGTGAAGAAGTTGATTACATCGAAGGCCGCTGGCGTCGTTTGGGCGGTGAAGAACGCTCGGTCAATCTCTACTTGGAAGACCTCCTTCGCGCTCAAGAACGTTTGGCCGCGACCGAGTTTGCATTCCTCGAAGCGGAAACCACCTACGGCTTGTCCCTCATCAACCTGAAACGTGCTGACGGAACGCTGCTCGAAGCCGAACACGTCGAAGTGGGTCGCGGATGCGAAAACTGTTTGCCAACAACCATTCTGGACAAAACGGACACGACGCCGACCTCGATCCAATACTTTGATCCGGTTGAAGTGGAACAGCTTCCCGTACCCGCTCCCGTCCAATCGAGTGGCCCAGCAAGCCCATCAGACCAACGCAGACCCACGGGCGTCAGTAGCACGCCTCAAGTTGGCCAAGGCTACTTTGGACAATCCAACTTCCAAGGCATGATCGAAGACGTTCATGTTGCCGAAGACTTGCCCCACAAAGCATTCTCACGCCCCAACGTTTCAACACGCCCCGACTTATCAGCAGGTCAAGCGAGATGAATAGGATGGGCAAACACACACCGAGCTTCAAGCATTCTTGCGTTCGACACGCCTTCATCGCCGTGGTCGCGATCGCAGGATCCGCAACCGTTGACGCGAAGACGCCGAGACTGACCGCGGCAAGATCCGCGACCTATTCGGTGTCCCCGAGAGCGTCGGTTGGGTTCTTGCAACCGTGGGAATCGATCGAAGTGGCCGTCGCCCAACCGGGGCGGCTTGCAGACGTCATCGCAAAGGATGGTGCGACAGTGTCCGCGGGCGACGCCATCGCGCGACTTGACGATGCTGTTCTGCGAGCCAGCCTTGAAGTGGCCAAGCAGCGTGCAAGTGCAATGGGTGAAGCCGAATCGGCTCGTGCACGCCTGAACCATGCCGCCAAACGGCATGAGGACCTGACCGCTTTGTTCGATGAGTCGCACGCCAGCCAAACCGAGGTCGACCAAGCGGAACTTGTCGTGCGAGAAGCGGAGTCCGCATTGCTCGCGGCTCAAGAGAAAATCGATATTGCGGCCGCCGAGGTTGCTCGGATCGAAGCCCAAATCGAGAGTCACGTCGTTCGCTCACCGATTGATGGTGTGGTGATCGAAATGAAACGTCGCAAAGGGGAATACGCGGCGGCTTCGGATCCGGTGATTGCAAAGATCGCGATTCTCAAACAACTGCGATTGCGATTGAACGTTCCGACCAAACTCGCATTCCAGTTGCAACCAGAGCAACAAGTCAGGTTGCAACTCAGCGAACTTGAACGTGTCGTCGACGGCAAAATCGATTTCGTTTCGCCCATCACGGACAGCGAATCGGGAACCGTTCGTGTCGACATTCGAATCAATAATCACGAGTCCAAACTCCGTAGCGGACTGCTCGCGACTTGGAATTGGCCCGAAATCAACCCGTCACGCTAGCCCGTTTCCAACACACCAGACTTTGAAGCAATCCGCACTAACGACTGACCGAGCCATGAATCAACCCGTTGAATTCGTCTACAGCAACCATAACCTGCTCTACACGTCCCAGTTCATCGCTGCAGCGGGCGAAGAGGAAGTGATCCTCGATTGCGGAGCCGCCGTGGTGGCCGCTGGATCAGAGGGTTCGGCGGACCAATTGCCTATTCACACGCGACTTGCTCTGCCTTGGTCAGCAGCCGAACGGTTGCACAGCCTGCTCGGACAACTTCTGCGGTCACGGCCAGCCGAACCCAATCAAGGGCGTGCGAGTTTGCCCCCACTCGCGTTCGATGCAACCAGCACTAGCGAGGGCAGCTCGGTATGAAGGAACCTTCCGCAGTGACCCTCGACTTGGCGTCCCTTCCCAAGCATCTTGAATCACTTGCATCGAACAACGATCCGACCCTCGATGCAAACGACTTTCTGGGGCAACTGGGACAACTCGCCGCGCAAATGACCAACGCCGATTGTTGCGTTGTGCAACGATTTAGCGACCACAACCAGGTCACAGCGACGTTGGTCAATGGGTCAAAGGAGCACTTTGACGCGGCTGGTGCGGCGCGTGTCACTCAGCTTGCCCTTGCGGCTTTGGCGAACCAACGTACCGAGCTATCGCGTCTTGAATTGCCCACGTTGATCGCGACACCGATCGGCGTGATCGAAGGGGAGACGGCGGTCGTGACCATTGCGTTGCAACTCGGTCAAGCCGCGGTCGAACCGTTTGTACTTTCACTGCAACTTGCGGCTTCGTACGGAAGGCTGTGGCAAACTCAACGCGAATCAGGCTCCCGAACAAACAGGGCAGCTGATCATTTGTGGCTCGCCGAACTACAACATTTGATCTTTGCGAGTGACAACCAACGACAACTTGCCGAACACGTCGTCGATCTGATTGCCATTCATACCGGTGCCTACCAAACCGCAATTGGCTTTGTGCGTTCCGAGACCGACCAGCGAATCTCGGTAGCGGCAATCGGCGGTTCGGGCGATCCTATCGCCGAATCCAAGTGGCAAAACGTTTTCGCCGAAACGCTCCTGCGCCGCGAAGTCACCCGTTGGCCCGACCTGGACGAAAACAAGGCCGCTACCCTTGCCCACCGCGGACTTGCCGAGCAGATCAGTGATCGGCCGCGTCAATCCGATTGCGTCGTCGGCAGCATTCCTGTGTTTGACGACCATGGCGTATTGCAGGCGGTGATCTCTTGCGTCGGTTCGGATCGCGAGATGTTCCAGCGCGAACAGCTCTCACAGATTGGCGATCTTGTCGGCAAGAGCCTTTCGCTTTGGCGTGCAAACCACCAATCCGGATTTAGCAAGTTCTGGGGCAACCTTGGATCACTTCTCAACGCTCACCGAACCTTTGCGCTCGCCTCCGCCGTTCTGATTGCGATCGGATTCCTTCCGGTCCACTATCGGGTCCCTGCGTCAGCGACACTCATTCCCCAAAACCGCGGTTTCATCGTTGCACCTCACGCTGGCACGCTCAGCAACACGCATGCCCGCATCGGCGACCTGGTTCGTTACGACAGTTTGATCGCGACGATGGACGATCGGGAGTTGCAAATCCAGCTGGCTGCGCTTCGAGCCGACCAAGACCGGGCTCTCAAACAGCGTGATGTCCATCGCGCCCGTGACCAAGTCGCCGATCAACAACTAGCTGAATTGGAACTGGCTCGCATCGACCAGGAAATCGAGTTGGTGCAACATCGCCAAAACAACCTTGCCGTCACTTCGCCCATCGAGGGTGTGATCATTGCCGGCGAACTCGATGGGGTTCAAGGCGCACCGGTCACAACGGGCCAATTGATCGCCGAAGTTGCCAACCTCGACAAGCTCTGGCTCGAAATAGCGATTCCGGAAGACGAACTCGCTGAAATCGCCGAAGGCATGACCGTGCAAGTTGCCTTTGACGCCTTCGGTAGCGAATCAATGACCGCAACCATCGATTCGATTCAATCGAGCGCCAAGATCCGTGGTGGGCAAAACGTGTTCATCGCTCGCGCTTCGATCGACAACGAAGGCGGAATCCTCCGCCCAGGCGCTAGTGGTGTCGCCAAAGTGATTGGCGAAAAACGTCCACTTTGGAATGTCGTCCTCAAACGTTGCCTGCAGCAAGCTTCAAAGTTTTGGATGTAGGGATGTCGCAATTGGCCAAGCACGACACAGCAGCTGAAACCTGCCTTCAAATGCGTCCCGATTTGGTTTGGACTCCACACCAATTCGCTGGCGGACCGAGCTATTCGGTCACCAATCCCGCAACGGGCATGCACTACGAAATCGGGTTCGCCGAATACGCGTTCGCCTCCATGCTGGACGGAAACACGGACCTCCAAACCGCGTCGGAAGCAACGCAAGCACTGGCTAAGCGCACGGGGCGACCCGAGATCGCGCTCGATCAAAGCGAAGCCGAAGCGGTCGCCGCCTGGCTTGAAAAGACTGGTCTGGCCACGCAGGCGGACGTCAGTCGCGACGTGCGTCGAATCGGAAAACACGCAGGAACGAAAGGACGAGTCCGCATCTCGCCGCTTTGCGTCAAGACTTCGCTCAAAACGCCCACGCGTCTAATCGACACACTCACCCGCTACACGGCGCCCTGGACGAATCGATACGCACTGGTCGCGACCCTCACCTTGATCGTCTACGCAATCACGCAAGTGATTGGTGACCTTTCGGGGTGGAATGCTGCGTTTGCTCCAATCGTTCACAATGGTCTGTGGTGGCAAATTGGTCTCGCGGCAATCGTGCTCAGGGTGATCCATGAAGCTGCTCACGCGGTCGTCGCACGACGCATGGGCGTCGATATCGATGAATTCGGCATACTCTGGATCCTATTGCTTCCGCTTCCGTTTGTTGACGTTAGCCGATCGTGGCAACTCAACCGCCGCCGAGACCGAATCGCGATCGCCGCAGCCGGAATGCTGGCCGAACTTGCCGTCGCAGCAATGGCGGTTGTGGTCTTTGGGTTGTCTCATTCACCTGAAATCAGGCACATCGCAGCGACCATCGCAGTCACGGCGTCAGCGGTCACGTTGATCTTCAACGCAAACGTTTTAATGCGTTTTGATGGCTATCACATCCTTGTTGACTTGGTCAGATTGCCCAACCTCTATTCCGACGCGTCGTCGTACTGGAGTCGCCTGGCCTCGCGCATCGTGCTCGGCACCTCGAGCGAAGGCTGTCATCCGCCGCGGGGTCTACGCGGGGTATTCTTTCGAATCTACGGAGTCGCCATCCTGGCATGGCGCGTCGTCGTGCTTGTTGGACTCCTGCTGGCCGCAGAGTACTTGTTCCAAGGTGCAGGCTCACTTCTTGCCGTTGCAGCCATCGTTACCTTGATGACGAAAGCCATTGTGGGGCTGCCAAAAACGATTCGAACACTTCGTCCGATCCGTGCAACTTTGGGACTGTTGACAACGGCAGCGATCTTGTTTGTGATCGCGTCGATTCCAATGCCTGGCTCGGGGGTTGAGACTGGGGTCATTCAATTTCACGAGCCTGAAACGGTGCGATGCGCGAGCGATGGTTTCGTTCGCGAAGTCTTCGTCAGCACAGGCGAGCACGTCGAAGCGGGCCAAAGACTTGCAATGATCGAGAACCGAGAACTCGAGCAAGACTACAACGACTTGGTCGTCCAACTTGCGAAGGCCAACCTGAATTTCCGACGCCTCGTCGCTCAGTCGGCGACGGCCAGCATCGATGCACAACGCTCACAAATCAATAGTTTGAAACAACAGATCCAGATTCGTCGTAACCAACTCGACAAAATGGACATTGTCGCAACCAGCGACGGTGTCATCGCCTCTGAGCATGATCTCTCGGATTGGCTGGACCAATACGTCCGCGAAGGCACAACGCTGATGCGCATCGTTCGTCCCGATGAAATCGAGGTGGTGTTCACGGTTGACCAGACGGACCGAAACCAATGGCAAGACCGCATCGGAGACTCTGTGCGGCTAACAACGCTCGACCGCACAAGTCTGCAACACACTGGCGAAGTGACCGAGGTTGCTCCCACGCCAACTGACCGACTGCCAGCCGACTCACTGAGCGCCCAGTACGGGGGCCCACTCGCCGTCCGCACCGTCGACCCCACCGGCGCTGGCAAACAGAGCGATACCATGCGATTGCTCCGACCACGGTACGAAGTTCGCCTCGCACCGAAGACGACATTGTCCGCGCACCTACACGATCAACAATCTGTTCGTGTATCAGCCGATGACAATCAAAAAACAGTGGGACAAACACTGCTCGATTCTGGCACCGCATGGGTCCAGGATCGTCTCGCGGGACACAGTTTGTTGCGTCAGTTCAGCAACTTCTGAATCATCGACTCGTCGACTCGGGTTTGACCGAACGCGACATGGCCGATGACCGGTACATCACAGTAGCGGCGTAATTGTTCGAGGTTGCTGTTGGTCGACTCATCCGACTCCTGAGCAGGCTGGCTCAGCACGATCCCATGAGGCGTGACGCCTCGGTGCTTTGCCGCTTCGCACGTAGCAATCGTTTGATGAATCACGCCCAATCGATCCGCTGCGACGATGACCAACCGACAAGGCTCAAACTTTGCCACGAGGTCGATGTTCAACATTCCCTCGGCAATTGGACTCATCAGGCCACCAGCCCCTTCGACGATCAAGGGATCGTAGTCGGAATCCCACGCACCGGCGTCATCGACGAGTCGATCGGTATCAACCACACTTCCTTCGGCGGCAGCGGCCACCGGCGGCGCGAGCGGCGCGAGAAAACGCTGTGGGCAAACTTCATCAAGAGTTTGTGGGTGCCCCGCGGCATTCCAAAGTGCCAACGCATCATCGGCAACGCGAAAGTCATCTTCGACACGACAACCACTCGCAACCGGCTTGTAAACGCCTACACGACGGCCAGCTGCCACCAAAGTGCGAGCCACCGTGGCTGCGACATAGGTTTTGCCAACGTCGGTGTCGGTCCCTGCAAAAAACAAGGTTCGCCGCTTACCATGTGTCACTAGCTATTCTCCGAACTGAGCACCATCAACCAACTGGATCGAATCCGTGACACGCAATGTACGCTTAAGCCTCGTTCAAATGCGAGCCGTCGACGGCGATCCCGGTGATGGTACGAAGATCCTCGCGACCGCGACCGATTGGATTGAACAGGCCGCGGCCGATGGAGCGCAAGTGATCTGCCTGCAAGAGCTTTTCCACTGTCACTATCCCTGTCAGGCCGAGGATCATTGCCAGTTTGATTTTGCTCAGCCGATTGATGGACCCGCCGTTTCGGCAATGTCACAGCTTGCGGCCAAACACGGCGTTGTCATCGTCGTACCCATTTTTGAAAAGCGAGGACCGGGACTGTACCACAACACGGCCGTTGTCCTCGACGCCGACGGCTCGGTCGCCGGAACGTATCGAAAGATGCACATTCCTGATGACCCACTCTTCTACGAGAAGTTCTACTTCGCTCCGGGCGATCTGGGCTTCACACCCATCGAAACCAAGTACGCCAAACTGGGCATCGGGATTTGCTGGGACCAATGGTTCCCCGAAGCAGCGCGCTTGTTCGCATTGGCTGGCGCCGAGATCCTTCTTTACCCGACGGCAATCGGTTGGATCGACGAAGAAAAGGATGAGTACGGTGCCGGCCAACACGATGCTTGGCGTACAGCGCTCCGGGCCCACGCAATCAGCAACGGCCTTTGGCTCGGCGCCCCGAACCGCGTAGGTGTGGAACAACGCCTTGAATTTTGGGGGGCCTCTTTGATCGTCAACCCACGAGGTGAAGTCGTCGCCGAAGCCGATCACACAACACCAGGCATCCTCACCACCGATTGCCAGCTCGATGACATCGACCTCGTTCGCACGCATTGGCCATTCCTGCGAGATCGTCGAATCGACGATTACCAAGGCTTAAGCAAACGATGGCTCGACGACTAAATCAGACGTCTTTGGCTTCGGCACAGTGCAATCGTCGCCTTTCGCTCCGCGAAAGTAGCGTCAACAAACGCAACTTTTGCGGAGCAAAAGGCGACAATCAAAGAATCACAGGCTACGTTCGTCTCGCTGGTGAGCGGTAAGGCGCTCGCCGCCAGTATTTCAACACACACCTGAAAGACCCGACGCTAGCGCGTTCGGCTCACTAACAAATTAACATAAGCCGACTCAATCAGCATCGAAGACGTGACCTCAAGTCGCTCCATCAACTGATCCGCTTCACGGCGACCCTCGGCTTCGTTCTCGCCATGTTCGAGGACGACTTCGAGCTCTAAGAAATCACCGAGCCCTTCGACGCTGTCAAGGTGAATGCGTGTCCTGCCCACCATCAATAGCTTGCGGGTTTTACGCACCACGGCGCGCACCCCATACGCTCGATCGAGGGCCGTCTTGAGGGAATTGGGATCTGACGTCGGCGACAACACATAGCTCGACGTCTTCGGTCCCGCCTGATCGTCGCGTTGGTATTGAATCAGCTCTCCCGTGCCATCTTCAAAGACTCGCAGCTTCAATCGCCCGGTGGTGCAATTGAAAAACGTGTCTTCCTGCACGATCACTCGGGGAGGCTGGTCAGCGATCGCTTCGGCCAACTGAAGTTGTCGCTCCGGGGCGGACAATCGCGCCTTGATTTCAATGTTTCGAGCCAAATCGTTGCTCCCACTCGGTTTCCGGCCGCTGGGCGTCCACGTGGCGAGCCCCGATATGACCGTCGGTGTTTAGTTAAGATGTTGTCTATTCCCGGGCCACTTCGTCAAGAACGACGCCCGAATCAAGCGAGTCTCCAACCTCTCCCTCGCCATGCAAGTCACTCGTCGCGCCGCCCTTCAATCTCTCCTTGCGACCACAGCCACTGCGGCGCTAGCCAAACCTGCTGCTGCCCGTTTTGCAGCCAAGCAATCGCTCATGGGTCTGTGCCAATATTGCGTTCGCATCGAACAACGACTGAAAAAGAAGCAGACGGGAAAAGACCATTTCACTGCCGAGAAGTTCCTTGACCATGCTGCCGCCGTCGGCGCCGGGGGCATTCAATTGTCGCTTGGCGTGATGGACCAAGCCCGCGCCGAGGCACTCAGGCAAAAAGCGGACACGCTGGGTCTGTATATCGAAGGGATCGTAGGACGCCCGAAAAAACCATCCGATGTCGAACACTTTGACGCCCAGATGAAAACGGCTGCAGCTGTCGGCGCCCCTGCGGTACGTTCGACGATCTTTACGGGTCGCAGGTACGAGTACTTCGAGTCGCTTGAACAATATCGCGAACACGACAAACAGGCTCGCCGGACTCTCGAGCTTGTCGCGCCGGTCGCCGAAAAGCACAAAGTCGCCTTCGCACCCGAAAACCACAAAGACCATCGCATCGCCGAACGCGTCGCTGCACTCGAGCGGATCGATAGCCCGTATGTCGGAGCCTGCGTCGACACGGGTAACAACTTTGCGTTGCTCGAAGATCCGGTGATGACAGCCCGCGAACTTGCTCCCTGGGCGCACGCAGTCCACATCAAGGACCAAGCATTGCAGCTGACCAAAGATGGTTTTCTGTTTGGCGACATCCCGCTCGGACAAGGTTTTATCGACCTGAAACAGATCGTCACGATCCTCCGAAATGCCAAGCCAAAGATCCACTTCACGCTCGAACTTCTCACCCGCGATCCGTTGCACGTGCCGTGTCTCGAAGAAAAGTACTGGCGCACTTTTCCAGACCTACCGGCCGAGGACCTCGCGCGCACGCTGCGAACCGTTCGCGACAACCAAGCCGAATCGTTGCAATACCCATCGAAAATGGATCCACAACAGCAAGTCGAACTCGAACAATCCAACGTTCGACAGAGTCTCGATTATGCGATCGCGGCATTGGGACTTTGACCAACCGACTGCGCAACCCACAGTTCCCACCACCACAACCGCCGACCTGCCAATGCCCACCGCCAAGCCTTCACGCCGTAATGCGATCAAGAGCGTCGGCGCTCTCGCTGTCCCGTGGGTCATGTCGTCGACCATGCCACGAGCCGCCGCGTCTCTTGTCTCCGACAAGATCGAAATTGGAGTCATCGGTATTGGCATGCGGGGGAAGTTCCTGCTCGCGAACCTCCCCGAATCGTTTCGTGTGACGGCACTTTGCGATTGTTCTCTCGATCAAATCAAGACCGCAACCCATCCTACGGGGCGATTCACAAAGATCCTCGAACGTTTCGCCAAGGGTGACGCCAAGACGTGCAAGGTCTATCAAGACTATCGCAAGATGCTTGGCACTCAGAAGTTTGATGCGATCATCATCGCTGCCCCCGACCATCATCATGCCGGTGCCGCCATACTCGCCATGCGGTCGGGCGCCGACGTCTACGTCGAAAAACCGCTGGCCGTCACGATCGAAGAAAGCCGCGCGATCGCCGATGCAGCTCAGCGACTCAAACGCGTGGTTCAGGTTGGAAGCCAACAGCGCACGATGTCGATCAACCAACGCGCATGTGAGTTCATTCGCGACGGTGGACTCGGCAAAATCCACCTCGTGGAAGAACGCAACTTGCCTGGACCGATGCCGGTCATTGCGAAGGAGTTTCCGCAACAGTCACTCCCCAGCACGATGAACTGGGACATGTTCTGCGGGCCCACGCCTCTTCGCCCCTACAACAAGGATTTGTGGGTCAAGGATGCTTATCGCTTCGGCTACCTCGTTTGGCGCGGCTGGGATTTATTTCGCGACTACTCGGGCCATTTGATGACCAATTGGGGAGCGCACAGCGTTGACATGGTGCAATACGCACTTGGCAAGGACGATACGGGACCAACTCGTGTCGAACGATTGGTTGACGACCTTGGCGGCTATGTCGACGATCAATGGCACGAGAAAACACCGCCTCTCGGGACACTCAAAGACAAGGCAATCGACCGTGCGCGTTTTTGTCCGATCAAAATGACTTACGGCGACGGCACAGTCATTCATTTCAAACCGGGCATTCGCAGAACGATCTTTCATGGCGAAAAGGGGACCATGGAAATGTCCCGCAACGACTACAAGACGTCACCCGGTTCGTTGTTGCCCGCGCCCCCGAAAGACGAAAAAGAACGGTGGGCCGGCGATGGCCACGTCGCGCGTCCCCATATCGAAAACTGGGAACAAGCAATGCGGGCGCGCAGCACTCCCAATGCGCCGCCCGAAGTTGGCCATCGCAGCATCACGGCATGCCACCTGGCCAACATCGCAAGGCAAATTGAGCACCCACTGCATTGGGACCCCGCAGCGGAATCGTTCAAAGACCCCGCGGACAATCAATTCCTGTCGCGGCCACGGCGTGTGGGATTCGAATTACCTCAGCTCTAAAACGTGAGGGATCCGTATTTTCCGAGGTTGAGATTCCACCGCAGATCGACGCGAAGATATGCGGAAGATGATTCACGATACGTTCGATCTTTGGTATGAAAAAGTTTCTGCCAAGCTCTCCCGCAGAGAATCAACTGGGATGGCGAGCACAAAATCTAACGGGGCACCACATTCATGACTTCGACACTACCGACCATCCTGATCGACAGTCTGCCGGAAGACCTGCTCGACGATGCAGTGCAGTGGTGGGAATCACTCGACGAGTCGAACCGCAGCGAAGTGGCGTCCCTGTGCGACTCGCGGCGTGAAGCGTTTCTTTTCGAAACGTTCTCAGGCGACGATAGCCCCAAGGTCACCGGTGGAAAGTTCATTCCTCATGACAATGCATTTGGAATCGACGATTGGGGCGAAGACTATTTCCAACATCTCCTCGACCATCCAGAACTGATGATCGTGTACGACACGCAATTGCGAACGTTCCACATCGGTTGTTCACGGCACGTCGATGCCCGCCGCTGTTTCGTTGAAGGACGTCTGTCCAAGGAATTCACATGCCCCTTTGATTCTCGCGAATGCCTAATGCATAAAATTCTCGACCATCGATCCGCGATCGGCCTCCGGCCCGTCCCACGGCCGAGCAGTCAAGATGCGATCGAATAGAGCTCGACTCAGGCCTGCCCTGTCAACGTGACCTGCGTGAAGCAATTGGATATCGCCATTTCGATCGCCCAAGCCACCTTGATCAGTGTTCGGTAAGAGTCGATTAGTGGTGCGTTGCCTCTAACCACTCTTAGCCAACCAGTTCCGAGATCACGCCGCTGGAATCTTGGAAGGTTTCGGGAACACTCACACCCGCCCGATCGAGCATCGTGTGCCACACTCGGGAAAGCGGCGTCTTTTCTGGTAGACGCAGATGCCCCTGATGATGAACGCCAGCCGCCGAGCCACCGAACAGGCACGTTGGCAGGCGATCTTTGGAATGCCCAATCCCCATCCCGCTGGAAAACCCAAGCAGGCAATGATCGAGCAGCGAGTTCCCATCCGCTTGCTTCATCGACTTGAGCCGTCGAATGAAATAGTCCCAGTGCGAAAAATAGATGCGGTCGACCTTGGCGAGTTCGGCCAAGTTCTTGGGGTCGTTGCCGTGGTGAGTCAACTCATGAAAACCTTTTGAAACGCCAAACTCAGGAAACGTCCCGCCTGAACTCTCTTGGCGAACCACATAGCTGGCAACTCGAGTGGAATCCGTTTCGAAAGCCAGGGCGATGAGGTCGTACATCATCTTGGCATAGTTTTCGTAAACAAATTGTCCAGCCGGCATGTGGTTGTGATAACTTCGCGAGAAGTCACTCATGCCTGTCGTGTCGATTTCAGGCTTCGGTTTGATACTCCAGTCAACATCCCGCTCCAACTGTTTTTCAACTTCTCGAACGCTGGAATAGTATTCGTTCAACTTGGCTTGATCCTGCTTGCCAACTCGGCGTTCCAACCGCTTCGCGTCGTCCTTGACCACATCGAGAATACTGCGGCGTTGTCGAAAACCTCGTTTGCGTAGTTGTTGTTCTTCAGGGCCATCCACTTTGAAGAGCCGATTGAAAAGAACATGCGGGTCGTTTTCCGAGGCGAGCGGCACACCGTTTCGGTTCCACGAAAGGGTTCTCAAATTGGCTCCAAACCCCGTCCCTCGCTCGATGCACATTTGCAGCGAAGGGAATCGCGTTTGCCGGCCAATCTGTTCCGCGGCGACTTGATCCATCGAAATGGAATTCTTAATCGTGCCGCCATCTCGAGCTTTGACTCCCGTCGAAAACGTGTAGTCGCCGTTGTGGCCACCACCATGTTCAAGGTAAGTGCCTGAAAAAACGGTGAAGTCGTCTTTGTGGTCCGCAAGCACCTTGAGCGTTGGCGAGAGCGTGTAGGCCTTGCCCTCGTCGTGCGGCTCGAGCTCGCGCATGTTCATGCCCGTGCCAAAATAGAAAAGCCCAATCCGCTTTGGAATGGCTTCGTCCGATTGCGCAAGGGCCCGCGACGATGGCATCATGATTTCCAACATGGGCAGCGCCATCGTTGCCCCAGCACCTCGGAGAACGGTGCGTCGCGACAGAGACAGGGAACTTGGTTTACTCATTGATCGTCGACCCCATTGAGGGAACTGCTGGTTGTTTCGTCTCTATTTGCTCAGAAACGACTGCGTTAGCACAATACCTTCTATCAAACTTCGTAGCGTGTGACCGTTCTTTTTGACGTGGTCGACCAGATGGTCAATCGTCGCACGATCGGTAGGTTCCACCGTCCGCCCCAAGGCGTAGGTGAACATCTTCTCGCACAATCCACGCAAAAAGCGATCGTCTTGCTGACGCAACGCCGCTCGAAACTCTTCAACGTTTTCAAAATGAACGCCGTTGGGTAACGTTCCCGAGGAGTCAATGACCGCCTCGTCTGGCCACCACCCGCGTTCTCCATCTTGCTTCGTCCGCCACTTTCCTACCACATTAAAGTTTTCCAGCGCCAGCCCGTACGGATCAATCGTGCGGTGGCAATTCGCACACGCGGCGATTGTACGATGTTGATCCAACCGCTGTCGCACTGTCAGATCTTCGCCTTTGACGTTGGGTTCGACTTCACCGACGTTCGGCGGCGGTGGCTTGGGCGGATCGTTAAACAGGACATCCAAAATGTACTTGCCGCGTTCCACTGGTTTCGTCCGGTTTCCATCACTGCCCCATTTGTGAATCGCGGCCATCGTTGTCAATCCGCCTCGATGAAGCTGGGGCGGAAGGGAAACGCGTACGAATCGTTCGCCCTGGACGTCCGGAATGCCGTAGTAGTTCGCCAGCACTCCGTTGGCCATCGTCCAATCGGCATCGAGAAAATCGAGCACGCTCCCCTCTTCATTGAGGATGTGTCGAAAGAACTCCAAAGGCTCGGCGTTGATGGCTTCGTTAAGGCCAACGTTCTCAGTTCGATAAAAGTCCCGATAGAGATTTCGATCAATGGCGAAACGATCAAACTCGTCCGCCTTGAACCATTGGCGTGCAAACCCGTCAACCAAAGCGTCAGAGCGAGGATCGTCGAGCATTCGTCGAACTTGCGTCAGCAAATTCTCTTGGTCCCTTAACTCTTTTGCCATGGCCTGACGATACAACGGATCATCAGGTATCGAACTCCAAAGAAACAGACTTAACCGTGTTGCGAGTTCAAAGTCATTGATCCCCCGCGGTGCCCCATCGCTTTGTGAATTCGGTTCGTAGGTCAAGAGAAAACTAGGACTACACAACATCGCAATCAAACCAGATTGCGTCGCCGATGCCATCGTTTCACCATGTTCCAATTCGCTTCCCACGACGCCAACAATCGAAGCGATCTCCTCAGGACGCACGGGACGCCGGAACGCTCGCGGCAGGAGCCTTGCGAAGATTTCATGCGCGTAGAGCAGTTGGTCCTCGCGACTTGCATCCGCGTCCGGCAAACCTCGAAAAAAGATGCGCTGCGTGCTACGGGGTGGCCATTGATCGTAAATCGGGCCCTCCAGCTCAATCCAATCAAAAAAGATCCGCGGCAGATGATCGGTTGTTCGCGTCTCCGGATTGAGACGCCCCTGATTGGGAAAACCTTGAGCGCCCATTTGGGCTCGGAGACGCCCGGCAAGTCGTGCGTCTTTGCTGGCGATCGCTTTTTCGGATTGCTCACGCAGCTTCGAGTAAAGGTAGTTCACTCGTCCGAAGTCTGGCGAGTTTTCAAATTGAATCCCAATCTCGCTGCTGCCGGGAACATCGAACGCGCGCTCAACTTCAATCAATTCAGGTTCAGCAAGTGTCCCGGTCACCTTGCCAACATACAGATCGCCATCACCCCCGCGGCTCACCCGAATGTAAAGTCCCTCGCGGTCTTTGGGATCGGCCCCCACTCGCAGACGTAGTTTGTAGTTGCCCCGAATGGGAATGAGTTGGTCGTTCCAAGGGTGACGCAACATTTCGTCCGAACGCATCCCCTGGGCCATCGAAAGGATCCCGTCGGGCGTGACAATGGTTGACCGCGACTTCTTGATGTATTCAATGCCACCGCTGATTTCTTCGTATTCCATCCGATTGATTCGAGTGGGTACGGGCGGCGCGCCAGTGACAATCGCCTTCTCAGCAACGCGCTGCGCAACGGCAAAGTAGTTTTCCATCAACGACGGGTCGAGCAACAACGCTTTACCAACCTTGTCGAATCCGTTGAGGGTTCCATCGGGAGGCAACAAATCCTGGGGCCCTTCCCCTGGCAAGAATTCGACGTCAAGCAGATCTCGCACCGCATTGGCGTACTCGGTGCGGGAAAGTCGCCGCATCAGAACCCTTCCGCCGGTGCCATTGGCGAGTAACTGGGCGTGCTTCAGTTCCACTGATATCCAATTCGTCACTCGAGCTCGAAGCTCGTCGGGCGGTTGCGGCTCATCCTCGGGTGGCATTTCCCCGAGGTTGAGATTGTCCATCACTTCGATCCACTTGCCCGCCACCGATGAATCTGAAAAGTCGGCGGCGAGATCGTCCAGCCGCAGGTCCGCCTCCTGTGACTCGGGCCCATGGCATTGAACACAGTAGCGTTGAACGAACGGCCTCACAGACGACCGAAAGCCTTCGGCGTCGAGCGGCTCGGCGCCAATGCCCTTCGAAGAGATCACCCCCAGAACCACGGTAATCCCGAAAACGATCGAACCGCGAATCCCCGCCCGATGTTTCGCTAAGAAACGATTGTCCATCTGCACGGTCACTCTTCCTCCCACGCAACCGTGTAGGGGATGACGCCTGTTTGCGGCATCTGTTGGTTGAGTTCGTTCATTTTCGCTTCAGTCATGGCCGTCCCATTTCGCGGCAGCCACAATTCCTTGAGCTGTTTGGCTTTCTGCATTTTGACCATGCCATCGTCAGTGAGTGCCGCCGGTGGTTTCGAGCCGCGGTGCGCCAGTCGCAACTTCAAGATCGATTTCGATTGTGAAAAATGCTCAAAGACCAAGTCAGTCAAACCAGGCGTGAGCAGTGAGACGTCTTTGAGATCAGGCAACTCGGCCACTGGCCCAAGTCCTTGCCCCGTGATCCGTGGCGACTGAACCACCAACCGATCCAGTCGATTGATCCGGCCCAAGTGACGCAGCGCGTCGTCGTCCATTTGGATGGAAGCAATATTCAAGTATTGCAGCGAAAACGCTTGGGCAATCGACTTGATGGCGTCATTGCTGAGGTTGTCGGATCGAATCTCGAGCGAGCGTATCCGAGGTATTTCGCCGATCGCCGCACCAGTCAACTCGCCCGCTTGCGTGTCGCGCAACCTCAACTCGCGCAAACGCGTCAAATGTCCCACGCGCGAGAGCTCGGCATCGGTCAGTCCCGAGCAACCATCCAGCACGAGTCGTTCGAGCATCGGTAGCTCGACCAAGAACTCAAGCGAATCGAGTTGCGATTGTCCGGTTAGTTCCAATGTCGTGAGTTCACCAAACTGACCAATCGCATTGAGAGGTTCTTGCTGAAGCGTCCCCTTTCCGTTGTAACGACGAGTGACGGCAAGCTCACGAAGAGGGCACTCTGAAAAAGCTTCAAGAAACGCCCCCGTTGCGTCGCACTCCCAAACCCGCAATGCGGACAGTCCCGCGTTTCCACTTAGCTGCTCGATACCCGCGTCGGTCAGTAACCCGTTCGTCCCGTAGCAAGAGAACTCCGTCAACGATTCGAAGCCGGCCAACGACTTCAAATGCCGATCTTGAATCGGCGCAACTCGTGGAAACGAAAGGGACTTCAATCGCTTCAATCGAGTCAAGGGCGCGAGGTTGAGTTGTGTGGGGTCCAGGCAACGATGAAACTCGAGCTCTTCAAGTGACGACAGCTTCGAAATGGACGAAATCGCATCCTCGCTCAAGTAGGCATCACGTGTCTGCCAACCGATCGTCAAACGACGAAGCTCTGGCAGGTGCTTGAGCGATTCAAAGATCGATTCATCAAAGTGGTCGCCGGAAAATCGGACATCGACGTCGAGGCCATCGGACGAATAAACCCGACCACCCGCAGCTTCGATTTTCGCGTAGACTTCACGTTCGCGTTCAAGCGATTGTTGGAAAGGACGCGGTGCTTCAGGTGATGCTTCGCGAACCACGCGGAAGCCGACATAACAAGCTGCGTCGTCGCGGTCCCAGTAAGTGCGATTGGCACTTCGACAAACGATGTCGCCGTTGTACCAACTGCCACCGCGGATAGCATGGAAGTCGTTGGTCGTGGTCTGAGGTTGATCTCCGTTGAATGGATCCACGCCCGTTTCACAAGGCTGATCGTAGCGCGGCTTCTTGTACTGGTTGAAAAAGGTGTCCAACCAAAGGTCCTCGCACCATTCCCAGACGTTCCCGTGCATGTCATGGAGCCCCCAAGGGTTGGCGTGGTAGTGACCAACCGGTGCAGTAAAGACATAGCCGTCGTGAGGCGCGTTGTCCCAATCCATCAACCACTGGCGTTCTGCCGAATGCTTCCGGTGCTTTTCAAGTTCGACGTTGCCGAGATTCCCGTGTTTGTGCGCAACCCCCTGTGCCACATCCCCAAAGGAAAACCAAGTCGACGTGCCTGCACGACAAGCAAGTTCCCATTCGGCCTCGGTCGGCAAGCGATAGGTAACGCCTTCTTGTTGACTAAGCCAATCACAATACGCTTTGGCGTCCGCCCAACTGACACCGACAACCGGGTGATTCGGTTCTTGCTTGAACCCCGGTTGCTTCCAATCGAACTTCGAATCACGCCGGAAATCGTGTGACTGATAGAGAGGTTTGTCTTCGGGCGTCGGGTCCCAACCCACCATTTCCGTCTTTCCCGATTCTGCCGACGTCTTGTATCCGGTCGCGGCAACGAAACGTTGGAATTGGCCAACGGTCACTTCGTGCTTTGCGATGTAGAACGGCTTGGTGATCCAAACGAGATGGGCAGGAGATTCGGCGTTGCCGAAGAATTGCCCTGTAGTCGACAACGGAAACGCTCGACTCAAGCGAGTCTCACCTCCGGTCGTCCCCTGGACGTAACGTCCTCCGGAGACGAACTGCAGTTCATGCCCAGCCTTATCGGAAAAACCTTTCGGCGTATCTGCATGAAGCAATGAGACCAAGAGGGTCAACGCGAAGGAACAAGCCGCGAGGGGGCGAATCGAGATGATGAGGCTCATTCGTTGAGTTTTGGGCGGGGTAGCTAAGGCGGGTTAATCAATTCTAGTCGCAAAGGCTCGAGCCGGTGAAACAGACAGTTTGTCGGACCGGGCTTTCGCCGAAATCGCTTGTCTGTTCCATCAAAAGAGTGGGACAACGAACAGAAGCGAATCGAATGAGCCGAACGCGCTGGCGTCGGGCGCTACACTCCCAAGCTCTCCGTCTGTGCCGGATCTGCGTCGCTGGCGCTCCTTGATCCGGCCTACTCGTGCTCAAAGGCTTGCTTGCCGCCGACCACTGGCAATTCCAGCGATGTGCCGGGCAGATCGATCGTCAACTTGGTTCCCGGTTCGGGGTGCAGGGTAAAGTCGCGGTCACTTGAAAAGATCATCAAGCCGATCTGTTGGCCCTTTTCGATCACCTGGTCATCGGGCTGAAGATCAAACGAAACATCATAGAACTTACCCGGCTCAAGGGGTTCGCCTTTTCGGATCGACTTGTGATTCTGCGGATCCGCCCAACCTCGAGTGATGATGTTGTCGGTGATCTTTGCGTTGCGATCTTTGTTCCACGGTAGTGAAACGAGCCAAACGGACAGGTTTGCTGCCGGACGATCACACGCGAGGCGAATCGTGACTTTGGGCGTTCCGGAAATGTGAACCGGCTTTGACAACTCGTGAGTGACGAACAGCAAGCGATGGTCTGTCGAATCCGCCTGGGCCAGTGATGCCCCGTCAAACGAGAAGTTGTCGATGATCGTCTCGCGTTTTTTGCCGTCGGTTTGCGGAGCGAAAGACAACGTGCCGCGACCAGGCGCGTTGCCCTGAGGGAAGAACTGGACGGCTTCGGACTTCGGGTTTGGCCAAGCGTCATAGGCGGTCGGCTTTTGGCGATCAGCTTTCTCGCGAACGATCCAGGCTCGAGCGTCCTCTTCAACGCCATTCTCGACACCGTGTAAGTAGCGAGTGAACCAGCGGTTGGTCATCTTCATCGGCGGTTCACCACCGTGACCACCTTGATGGAAGTAGACCTGCAACGGAATGTCCTTCTTCTTCAACTCTTGGACGATGCGTACGCTGTGCTCGGGAACGACGTTCCAATCGTTGAATGCGTGAGCCATCAACACGGCAGCCTTGAGCGGCTTGAGGTCGTGGATGTAATCGCGGCCAGCCCAAAAATCGTTGTAGTCGCCATTGGCTCGATCGAATTTCTCGAGCATCTCTTTATCGCGAACTTCGCAATCGCAGTGTTCGCGCATCGCTTCGGCACCACTGTGGACATAGTCGTACAAGTAGTCGATGTCTTCCCCCAAATACCCGCCCGGATGTCGCACCAGACCGTTGGATCGATAGTAGTGGTAGTACGACGTGTTGGGTGCGACGGGAATGATCGCTTCGAGCCCGTCGACACCCGTCGTTGCCGCAGCAAGCGCGAGTGTGCCGTTAAATGACGTGCCGATCATGCCTACTTTCCCAGTCGACCAGCTCGCTTTGACCTCTTCGTTTCCATCGACCTCGGTGAAGCCCTTTGCTCTGCCGCACAACCAATCGACGACAGCTTTCGGTGCGAGTGATTCGTTGTCACCACCGATCGTCACGCACCCCTGTGACAATCCCGTTCCCGGCGAACTGGAGTGGACGACGACAAAGCCTCGCGGCACCCAGGTCTTTGTGTGCGACTTCGAAATGATCGGCCGCTTGCCGCGACGCTCGACGGGCGGAAAGGGTTTACGTTTCGGCGGCTCGTCACCTAATTCTTGTTTCGGATCCCAAAAGTACTCACGTCCCTGTGCGCCAACACCGGCATAGTAAGGACTTGAAAGATAGATGACCGGAAGCTTCAGACCTTCGGATTCGGTCTGTCGTGGCCGCGTCACGCTGACGTGCATTCGATCAAGTTTCGAGTCGCCATCGGAATCGAATTCTGTCTCAACCCAAAGGTCTTCCCAAATCCAGTAGTCCGAATCGGCGAATTCAGGCACAACCTGCGCCTCGCCATCCTTGAAAACCGGCTTGGCTTTTTCATCGCCAAGGCAGGGCGTCACAAACAGGACGAGCAGACCGAAACCAAAGATCTGACGGGCGCGATGGGTTGAATATCGAGAGAGCATATTGGGGCGGGATGATGAGGCAGGGTTGTTGAAGATCGTGCTACAGATTGCAATTGCGCTCTAAGGCCCGGAGAGGGTTTGCCCTCCCCGGACTTTGCGTCCGACCCTCCCGCAAGCGGGAGGGTGATTGCTGGTACGCAGGTTATCTTGGATGCGCGGCACCCGCCCCATCGTAGTCAATCTTGGCCGACCGGGCAGCCAATCGTTACTGCAACTCGGCACGTGCCTTCCAGATCGACCTCAGGACCCACTGGGAGTGCTCCTCACGCGAAAACGGGCTCATGATGTACGACTTGAGTGCCACGATTGGTTCGCCGTATTCGGTTTCTCGGTAGCAGTCGGTCAGCGACAACAGGACGCCTTCGCCGGCGAGCGCGTCGCGTTGGACAAGTTCAAAGACCTTGCGGTTGTATTCGTTGTGCGCGACAAGTTGCTCGCGATACTCTTCCCGAGTCCGCTCGTACTCGGGCATGGTGAAGGTATCGACACCATCGGGATAAACGCGAAACAGCGTGACCGGCCCAAAATTCTTGCCATTCAATACGGTGGTCGACGCGTGTCCTTCTAAGTGTTCACGAAGCGTCTCGGCCATCGACACCAAATGCCCGAGTAGACTTCGCAATCCGTCCTTGCCGAACAGCCTCAGGTTCGCCAGCGCCGCCATCGGGCCAGTTCCACTGCGTGAAGTTTCCAAAGTGAACTTGCCTGGATGGTAACTTCCCGATTGAAACAAGTAGGGCATCGATTCTTCATCACGCGCGATGTACGCCATGGCTGCCCGATCTTTCAAGATGATCGCACTGGAAACATAGGGAGCGAATCCTGTCTTGTGATAATCGACGCCGACGGAATCGGCCAAAGCGAGATGACGAATACGTCGGTCGGTGCCCGCAAGTGCCCTCACCGTGCGATGCCGAAAGCCCAGAGGATTGGTTTCAAAGTCGTAATCACGAAACACACTCCACGCCCATCCGATCACGGCGTCAGCGTGTAGGTGCGGGGTGTAGTCGAGACCACATTCAACGACCACTCGATCGCGAATTTTGCGAATCGACTCCAAGTCATCCAAACCGAATGCATCGGTGGTTCCCGTGGTTGCGACCAGACATGCAATCCGTTTTCCTTCGCCGATCAGACGACGCACCGTTTGCTCATACTGCTCGGTGCAAACTTCGTTGTCTTCCAGGGTCGGCACTTTGACGACGCTTTGTTGCCCGAGCCCCAGCCAATTGGCAACAGTCAAACAGGCATAGTGTGCTCGATCCGAACAGACGATCACCGCTGGCTGCGAAATCCCTGTTTCGCGTGTTCCCGGGCAAGCCTTTTCGAGTCCGATCTTGGCCGCGTACATCAAAGTTCCCGTACCGCCAAAGGTGAACACACCTCCCGAGGATTCGAGGTCATAGCCAAGCAAGTCAGCCGTCATTGAAACCGCCTCGACCTCGGCCATCGCAACGCGTCGCGACGATTCTTCGCTGACCAGGTTCGGGTTGTAGATCGACGGCAACAAGCCTCCGATGATGCTCGGGATCGTCGGCGATGGTCCGACGTTGATTTGCGTTTGCGGGTGTCCGATCACGAACATGCCCCGCATCGCATCCACCAATTGCCCAGTCACCGATTCCAACAACATCGGTTGTTCGGCGATCCGACTCGTGCTCGCCGCCTCGATATCGACCGTCGCTGGTTCTCCCAACAAGGGTCGTGCTGACTTGAGGGCATCGACTTGGTCAAGCGTCCGTAGAAAAGAAAATGCAAAGTAGGCATCATGCATTCGATCCGAAACCGGCTTTGGAAATGCGGTCTCTAGCTGATCCATCAACAAACGGTAAGCAGGAACATTCTCGGCGGACGATGCGGAGCCTGAACTCATATTCTTCGCCAAACGGAGGCGGCAACGGGCAGAACAAAATCGCGTACAGGTTCTGCCGCCAGCTGCCGCTCGTCAATCCACGGCAACTTCAGAATTGCGATAAAGGATCAAAGTCCGGATTCTCTGGCATCATGTTGGCCCCCACCTCGCGTCGCCAAACCCGCAGCTGTTCGAGAAGGCGGCGAGTGATATCCGGTTCTTGCCGAGCGAGGTCATTCTGTTCGCCAATGTCCTGCCGCAGGTTAAACAATTGCACGGTACCGTTTTCGAAATACTCGAGCAGTTTGTAATCTCCAGCACGCACCGCACCTCCAGGACTCTGCATCCCATGGTTGCTGTAATGGGGAAAGTGCCAAAAGATGGCATCGCGATCCAACGCACCGTCACCACTCGCGTTGACCAAGGGTGCAAGACTGACACCGTCGCAGTGCTGGTTTGGCTGCGCCGACAATCCGACCATTTCCAAGATCGTTGGATAGAGATCCGTGCTGATCACAGGTGTGTCGCATTCAGCGCCACGGGCACCAGCCTGTGGCCAATGAATGATCAATGGCTCGCGGATGCCTCCTTCATAAAGCCACCCCTTGGCACCACGCAGCGGCAGGTTCGAGGTCGAAAAGGCACGATCGAGTTGCTTGGGGTGAACCACGCGTTTGGGGTTTCCGAAATTCGCCGCCGACATGCCGCCGTTGTCTGAAAAGAGAATGACGATCGTGTTGTCTGCCAAGTCGAGCGCCGCGAGTGTTTGACGGATGCGGCCAAAACTCTCGTCAACCGACTCAACCATGGCAGCGAACTGGACGTTGTCCTGGCGTTGTTTGATCTTGACCGTGCGCTGCGGCAGCACCTTGTAGGCTGCCCAGCCTGGACGCTCGATGCGGTGTGCAAGCTCCTTTTTCGATGGGGGTGACGCGTCGTCCGGGTTGCCCTCAAGTAGGAACTCAGGCTCGTCGTCCAACTGCAACGACTCAAGTTTGCGCTGGTACTTTTTGACGAGATCAGCGCGGCCTTGAATTGGATCATGGACTGCGAAATGCGATAGGTACAGGAAGAAGGGCTGGTCCGAATGCTCCTGAATGAACTCAATCGCTTCGTCCGTCAATCGATCGGTGAGATAGTCGTTCGGTTCGTCGCGCAGACCGTCCATTTGGAATGGCGCGTGGTAACCCGCTTTGGGCCAACCCTTGTTCCAACGCGGAATCTGAACATCAAATCCCTGAGCGATCGGACCGAATGGCTCTTCGCCCAAATGCCACTTGCCGATGTGAGCTGTCGCGTACCCGTTCGCCTTGAGCGACTCGGCGATCGTGACCTCTTCGAGCGGTAAGTGCTGGCGAATCTCTGCGTTTTTCAATCGCTGAAAGGGGAACTCTCGCCGTCCAGTCAACCAATCGGTCATCCCCAAACGCGCTGGATACTTGCCGGTCATGATGCTCGCCCGTGTCGGCGAACAAACGTGACAGGCAGCGTATGCTTGTGTGAAACGAACGCTCGCAGCCGCAAATCGATCGATGTTCGGCGTTTCGTAGAAGCGACTGCCATAACAACCCAGGTCACGCCAACCGAGATCATCCAGCAAAAACAACACGACGTTGGGAAGCCGCCGATCTTCGGGCACGATCGCGTCAGTAACGATCGCGTCAGTAACGGGCGCGTCAGTAACGGGCGCGTCAGTAACCGGCGCGTCAGTAACCGGCGGGGATGCGGCCGAGGGTGCGACCGAAATCACAAACAACATAGCGACGGCCCAGTTCGCCGACCGCGTCAGGAAAGTCATGTTGAAATCTCTCGTAGACGAAACCGTCCCTATCCAAGTCGACGCATTCAAGTTGAAACCGCGGCATCACTCGACGGTTTGGCGACGATACAACCAGACGCCACCATATCGCTCGAAAGACGGGCTGGCCGCGTAGGGACCGGTGAAATGCAATTCCCCGAGTTTGTTCCAATCTTGCAGTGCAGCTCGGAAGCCGGCGACGACGTCCACTCGCGATTGATCGGGAACATCCTTAAGCAACCGGCGATAACCGCTCAGGAATTCTGATCGCGCCGCAGACGCCTCGCGATAGATCGCCACCTGAGCGTCATCGAGTTTGCGACGCACATGGCAATGGTCGCCAACCAATAGATCTTGATCGCCATCATTGTCGTAGTCACAAACACAGTAACCCGCAATCATTCGAGTGGGAGAGACACGGTCGCGATCCGATCCATCCATCTGCGGTTCAACAAACGTCTCACCCGAGATCAGGACTCGCTTGTCTTCGAAAACGGGTTCACCCACTTTGGTTGTGTTTCGATACCAAACCAAATCTTTGCCAACCCCAATCAACAAGTCCTCGATGCCGTCGCCATCCCAATCGGCCACCACCGGTCCAATACGTCCGGACGGAAGGGCATTGCCGTTGACTTGTAACTTGGTCGCTTCGCGATAGACCGGCTCTGCATCGGTTCCATCATTGATCACCAAATGAACCGCTGTGCGACCGACCAACAAATCATAGTCGCCGTCGCGATCCCAATCCCATGGAAAGACGGTCGAATTGTATTTGCGCGGGGACAGGTTCACCTCACCATCGCCGCCGACCAACACCAGGCCCTCGTCGTAGGAACCATCTTGTTTTTGATCAAAGCGAAACACGGCCGCGCCGTAGAACGACCCAGTAAGAATGTCGTCTCTGCCGTCGCGATTGAAGTCAACGACGCATGGAGTGAAGCCAACCAAGCACCCGCTTGGCACACCCGCAATCACGCCACCAGCGCGAAAGAAGCGGTAGTTGTCAAAGGTGGGTTGATCGGGCGTGCCGGTGTTGGAATAGATCCTCAATCTTCCGTGGTCCATTTGTCCAACAAGCAAATCGGCGCGTCCGTCACCATCGACATCGGTCATCCATGGCGCTGCAAAGCCAGGAACATCAATCGGTTCGCCATCGGCAAGAATGCGCTCCGGCGGCGCAAGTTGGTTATCCAGTGCACGTTGATCCGTTCGGGATTCACTTTTCTGAGCCGGCGTCGGATCGTTCCCCTCCTCCCCATTTGCGTGGTTCAAAGCAACCAACATGGAAAGTGCAAGAATCGCGGAGGCTTTGGGGGCTCGCATTTCATCACCTCGCCGTGAACTTCGATGAATGCACGCGACAATGGTGCGTGCATTCAAACTGACTTAGGGTAGGGGGCTAGCGCAAGTACCAGTTTAAGGAATCTTCACACGAAAAACGACCAAAATCGGATGAGGCTCTCGGGCTTGGTCGGTACTGCCGAAGGCTCGATGCCGCTATCATTCTGAGCATCCCGTCCCTCCTCGCCGGCTTGCCCGCTTTGCCGACGTCTTCTCAGACTCCCCATCCAAGTCGTCTACACCTTCGATCCTCGAGGCCCCTTTTATGACAGCGCGTCAAATCAACATCATCTTTCGAAAAGATGGATCGGGAACGCTGTCGTGTGAAGGGACGGGCGAAGTGCCCTGCCTTGGAAGCCCCGAGACCTTGTACCCATCGTCGGTCACCAACGGCGGCTCGGAGGGCGAGGAAAAGTTCCCGGAACTTTACAGCAACGAACTCGACGCCAACATCTCGCAAGCGATTCTGCTGGGCTGGGAACATGGCCTGTTCATCCACTGTGGCCCAGACAATCTCGACGACAACGACGGCCCGACTTCGGGAAACATTCACCTTGCCGAAGACAACGCCAAACGCTTGTACGATTGGATCGATGGTCCAGTGCAAATCTCGATCACAAAAGAGACCTGAGTTTCCGGGCACCTCACACACTCGACCAATACATCACCAACATCGATGTCAATGCGAGATGGGTCACCGCCAGGAACGTCAGTCCGATCCTCGTCGACGTCTCGCGGTGTTTTCGCATCGCCCAGAAATAGCAGACGACGAAGAGCGCGAGCTCGCCGACACCAGCGTAGATGCCGAAGTGGTTAGGATCCCAATACGACACCGGGCTTTCGAAGCGCCAGTCTGTAAGCGGCCAAAGATGTCGATGCGCGTCATCGTGATGGACCGGCAAGTCACAGACGATGTGCAACATCATTGAGGCAAAGAAGATGCCCCAACCCGTTTTCCCCAATCGGTAGCTCACCCAACAGGCCACTCCTGCGATGGGCAGGCTATTGAAGAGATCGAAAAAATCCTGCCACGCTGGCAAGAAATAGCGAGTCGACCAGATCTCGCGTTCGCTGCTGCCAAGCACCGCCCGTTCGACGAAATAGAACAGAAACATCGGGGCGTCTGGAACAACCGCTCCTGCCACGGCCGGCCAAACATAGGTTCGCTGCTTCACGCTTGGCTGACCGTCCGAGTTGTCTTCGCCGGCGTCGGTTTGATCGTCGCTCGATTTTGCTCGGGACAGTTTTGCTCGGGACAGCGCGGCGACCGACAACAGAATGTGGGTGGGCGTGTTCATGAATGCGGGTGAACGAAGGTGCGACGAAAAGGCCAACTCCGCCCCATTTTCCGACGGATGTTTGACGCGTCCAATTAGGTTAGGCTGAAGCCGGGCATCGACAATCGCTTTCTAACCTTCTCTGTTATCCGCATCACGAGTCTGACCTATGGATCGTCGAAGTTTTTTGGGTGGCACTGCTGCCGCGACCACGCTTGCTGCAACCCTTCCCCAAACCGTTCACGCCTCGCCGGTCGACAAGCCACGACGCGTTGGCTTGATTGGTTGCGGCTGGTATGGCAAATGTGACTTGTTGCAATTATTGAACATCGAACCGGTTGAAGTGGTTTCTCTGTGCGATGTCGACTCAAAAATGGTCAATGAAGCGGCCGACCTGTTCGCAAGCCGCCAGAAGTCGAAAACGCGTCCACGAACCTACGCCGACTACAAAGCGATGCTTGCCGACAAAGACCTCGACATCGTCTTGGTCGATACACCTGACCATTGGCATGCGTTGCCCATGATCGCAGCTGTGGAAGCGGGCGCCGACGTCTACGTCCAGAAACCAACCGGCGTCGACGTGCTCGAAAGCAAAGCGATGCTCGATGCGGCTCGTCGCAACAAAGCGGTCGTTCAAGTTGGCACACAGCGGCGCAGCACGCCTCACCTGATCGACGCTAAGAAAAAGGTGGTCGATGCCGGACTACTTGGTGATATCGCACACGCCGAAGTCTGTTGTTACTACCACATGCGTTCTCGCAAGAATCCACCAGACACCGCCGCGCCGGCTCACCTTGACTATGACGCCTGGACCGGCCCGGCCCCGATGCGGCCGTACAACGAATTGGTTCACCCCCGATCTTGGCGGGCGTTCATGGAATACAGCAATGGAATCGTTGGCGACATGTGCGTTCACATGCTGGACTTGGTGCGTTGGCAACTCGATCTGGGCTGGCCCAACCGCGTAAGCAGCAGCGGTGGCATCCTGGTCGATCATGAATCCAAAGCGACGACAAGCGACACTCAAACGGCGACCTTTGAATTTGATGACCTGAACGTGGTATGGACGCATCGCAGTTGGGGATCAGCGCCCGATCCACAATACCCTTGGGCGGCGTTTATTTACGGTACGAAGGGAACACTGAAACTAAGTGTGAATCGCTTTGAATTCATCCCACGAGGTGGAGGCAACAAAATCAGTGGCGAAGCGGTCATCGAACTCGACAAGTTCCCAACCGACGAAAGTGACAAGAAAGACTGGAACATGGAACTGCACGTCGCCTCGGCCATTCGGGGACACATGCGCGACTTCCTCGACGCGATCGACAAACGCTCCAAACCGATTGCCGACATCGAACAAGGCCACATCAGTAGTGCCTCCTGCATTCTTGCCAACAATGCAGTCGAACTCGGCCGCACGCTTCAATTTGACCCAAAGACTCACACCGTGGTGGGTGACGCCGAGGCGACTGCCGCGCTGAAACGTCCCTATCGAAAACCCTACACCCATCCTTCCGAGGCCTGATCGAAGATGATCGTTCGAACGTCATTACTCTGCCTGACATTTTTACTCTGCTCGGCCATCGTCGCGCCCTCGCACGCACAGGCGGAAGATTGGCCGCAGTGGCGTGGCAAGAACCGTGATGCTGTTTTGAACGAAACAGGGTTGATGGATTCGTTGCCCGAAGGGGAACTACCTCGCACTTGGACCGTTCCGATCGGTTCGGGCTATACCGGACCCACCGTCGCCAACGGATTGGTCTATGTCATGGACCGCGGCCCACGTGGTGATGAGTCACAAATCGAACGCGTCCTTTGCTTCGATGCCGAAACGGGACAAGAGGTTTGGAAACACGCTTACGATTCGCAGTACACCATCGGCTACCGAGCTGGGCCACGAGCGTCCGTCACTATTCATGATGGTCGCGCCTATGCTGTTGGCGCGATGGGGCATTTCCATTGCTACGACGCAAAATCAGGTGACGTCCTGTGGAGTCATGATCTTGCAACCAAGTACGACATCAAGATGCCGGTTTGGGGCATCACCGCTTCGCCACTGGTCTACAAGGACCTCGTGATTCAAATCACAGGCGGGCGCAATGGTGCTTGCGTCGTTGCCATGGACCGCAAAACCGGCCTGCACCGATGGCGATCCCTTAATGAGCTGGCCGGCTACGCTGCGCCAGTGATGATTCGCCAGGGTGATCAAGATGTCGTGGTTTGCTGGACGGGCGAAAGCGTCTCCGGACTTCATCCTGAATCGGGCGATGTCCTTTGGCGCATTCCGATGAATTCCAAGAACATGCCGATTGGCGTCGCGACGCCCGTGGTCAAAAACAATCTGATCTTCGTGTCGTCTTTCTACGATGGCTCGATGTTGGTCGAGTTTGACCCAGATCGCCCGCAAGCACGTCAACTTTGGCGACGTGTTGGCGTCGATGAACGGAACACCGACGCTTTGCACTGCATGATCAGCACACCGCTGATCAAGGGCGACCATATCTACGGCGTCGACAGTTATGGCGAACTGCGTTGCCTTGACCTCAAGACGGGAGACCGGATCTGGGAAGACCGCACGGCTGTCCCACGCAATCGCTGGGCGACGATTCACACGATTCAATATGGTGATCGAGAAATCATGCTCAACGATCAGGGATTCTTGATTTACGCCCAGCTCAATCCAGAAAGCTACAAGGAACTCTCCCGCACCAAGCTTCTTGATCCGACCAAGGTACAACTCGCAAGAAGAAACGGAGTCAGTTGGGCGCACCCCGCGATTGCCAACGGACACATCTTCATTCGCAACGACAACAAACTGTTGCGTGCCTCGCTAAAGGAGTGAGCCTCCTCTAGCCCGGAGGGCGGAACAAGAACTGCCTGGGTCGCTCGTACTCCGTTGGCTCACGCCACCGGCAAGAAATATGTCGGCCTCCGGCCTACTAGCCCGGAGGGCGCGACAAGAATTGCCGGGGTCGTAAGACCTCGGACATGAAAACGAATAGTGGCCGAGCCCGGAGGGCGACACAATTCCGATGTATCGCCCTTCGGGCTGAAATTTGCTTCGCTCGGATTCCGGTGGCTCACGCCACCGGCAACAAATATGTCGGCCTCCGGCCTAAGGGCGGATCAAGAATTGCCGGGGTCGCTCGTACTCCGGTGGCTCACGCCACCGGCAAGAGAATATGTCGGCCTCCGGCCTACTAGCCCGGAGGGCGGAACAAGAACTGCCGGGGTCGTAAGACCCCGGACACGAAAACGAAAACTGTCCAAGCCCAGAGGGCGACACAATTCCGATGTATCGCCCTTCGGGCTGAAATTTTGCTTCGCTCGGATTCCGGTGACTCACGTCACCGGCAACAAATATGTCGGCCTCCGGCCTAAGGGCGGATCAAGAATTGCCAGGGTCGCTCGTACTCCGATGGCTCACGCCACCGGCAAGAAATATGTCGGCCTCCGGCCTACTAGCCCGGAGGGCGGAACAAGAACTGCCGGGGTCGTAAGACCCCGGACATGAAAACGAAGACTGTCCAAGCCCGGAGGGCGACACAATTCCGATGTATCGCCCTTCGG
Organism: Rubripirellula sp.; assembly: GCA_965216875.1. Lineage (GTDB taxonomy): Bacteria > Planctomycetota > Planctomycetia > Pirellulales > Pirellulaceae > CBDCUW01. Next base: position 7,802,124 of record OZ244207.1, on the reverse strand, counting down.
GCTGAAATTTACTTCGCTCGTGTTCCGGTGGCTCACGCCACCGGCAACAAATATGTCGGCCTCCGGCCTAAGGGCGGATCAAGAATTGCCGGGGTCGCTCGTACTCCGGTGACTCACGTCACCGGCAAGAAATGTGTCGGCCTCCGGCCTAAGCGCCGTGCCCCAGGTTATCGCGTCGACTTTCCTTTCTCACCGACCACAAGCACTCGGAAATCGGTGCTGCACTCGCCGCTGCAGGTGGCGTCGAGAAGGTGCATTTCCATCAGTCCTGGCTTTGCGTCACTCGAAGCAGTGATGGAGACCGTGAACGCTTGAAGGTGACGTTCCTTGAGCGATGAAAACTCTGCGGAGTTGGCAAACTTAGTGGCTTCACCCCAGCCAGGAACGGTCATCGTGACACCGCCGCCGCTGTACGATCGATTGCCCGCAAGTTTCGAACCGTTGAATTGGGGTTTGCCGTCAACCATCTGTGCCAAAGTGAATCCACCGCCACGTGTCGCCCCGACGGTACACCACGTCGACATAAGAAGCTCTTTCGTCTCTCCTGGCTTCACAGTGACAAGCGGAACGATCTTAAATTTCTTTGCCGCGCTCGTGGATGTCTCTTTGGCATGATGCGAATGCGCCTCTTGCGCATTGGAAATCGCGTAAGCCGTGAAGATCACAGTTGTAAGGATCAGCATTGAGGTCGTGAATCGACGCATTGAATCGTTCCTTGTGTAATCGAGACGTTTGGCCGACCGCAATGATCACCAGCCAGAGAAGATCGGGTTGATGCGGGAAGACAAGTCTATCCAGCTCACCGCCATCCGCGACTCAACCGCACATCGTGGATCGATGATACACGCCCGAGAGTGCGCAAAGTTATTTGCAATCCTCACGGAAACGTAAAAAGAGTGTCAGACGCTCGCCGATGACCGGGTTAGTCCATACGAACGCCGACGGTCAGCAGGATGTTGGCGTAGCGTTGTTGGTCGGCGGTTTGGATCGTTAGCACGTGATCGTCCGTGCTGACCGCTTCATAGAACTTCCACTTATCGATTGGCTGTAGCTCCAGTTCGAGTCCGGCCTCTTTGATCGTTTGACGGTAGTCGTCCCAGACTGGCGGATCGCCATCGAGTGCATACGGTCCGCTCGTCTCGGTTTCCATGGTTTGGACCGCTTCGACGGGAACGGCCGACAGCAGAGCTTCGAGCACCTGATTACAGGTTGGAACGCCAGGCATCAGATTCAGGCTGATCAAATCGGCCCGTGGCCCTCTTTTGCTCGCCGCTGGGTAGTTGCCATCGGCAATCAGAACGGTGCTGTGGTGTCCGGCAGCGGCCAAAACGGCACTGATTTGGGGGTGAATCAGTTTGTGGCGAAGCATAAAACGCTATCTCAAAACAAGGGGCGCGGTGCGATCGAGACCTTTTCGATACAGTTTAGGGGTGGGCACACTCGATGCGGGCAGCGAAACACAGCGTCAATTGGATTGGAAGCGTTGCGTTCGCCGTTTGTCCGCCGGTGACCGAGAGGCATATTGTTGCATCTCGGCTGGACCAGTCGAAGGTGGCATCGGGCAAATCATCCCCGTGGATTCCCGTAGCCTGATCCCCTTGCCGATTGCCCAAAGTCTCTCGGCAACGAGCAATGCACGCAGATTGTGATTCGGCAGAGCGCCGCGTCGCCACGTTTGATCCTATCCTCAGGAACTCATGTTAGATCGACGACTCAAACTCGGCACCTTCCTCGGAATCGGTCTCTACGTTCATTGGACCTTTGCACTCTTGATCGGCTTCTTTGCCTACCAAGCGAGTGACGAAGGGATTGCCGGGATGGCCTTTGCGATCACGATGGTGCTTGGCGTGTTTTTCTGCGTCACGCTGCACGAGTATGGCCACGCCCTCGCCGCTCGCAAATTTGGCATCCCGACAATCGACATCACGCTGCTGCCCATTGGCGGTGTCGCTCGACTGCAACGCATGCCGCGCATTCCTTGGCAAGAACTTGTTGTCGCCATTGCTGGACCAGCGGTCAATGTTGTGATCGCCACGCTGCTTGGCATTGGCTTTGTTGTCGTGGGCGGCATCAACTTGTTTATGGGCGTGTCGCAGCAAGCTGAAATCGCGGTCGAAACGGACACGATGTTTAGTCCATCGTTTTCGAAGTACGCGTTTTACATGCTGATGGTCAACATCACGCTGGTGATCTTCAACATGATCCCAGCCTTTCCGATGGACGGCGGTCGAGTCTTTCGAAGCGTCTTGGCGATGATCACCGATTATCGCAAAGCAACCGTGATCGCGTCGCGCGTCGGAATTCTGTGTGCCGTTTCGATGATCGCACTCGTCGTCTTCACCGGCAATCCAAACCCGATCCCCATCTTGATCGCCGTTTTCATCGCGTTCGCGGGCATGGCCGAAGCTCGTCAAGTTGAAGTGACCGAGTCGGTCCGTGGGCTGACCGTGCGGCAGGCAATGATTCGATCATTGGAAGCGTTGCCGATGGACATGCCCCTCTCGGAAGTCGCAAGACGCTGGCAAACAAGCAAGGCGACAGCACTTCCCGTGCTTTCGATCACAGGCTCAGTGATCGGCATGTTGCGTCTTGAAGAAGTTTCGAAAGCGACCGCGATGAACATCGATCCGATGACGCCCGCAGGCCAACTGATCAACCACAATGAATCGGATACACCCGTACATATCGACGAAGCGCTCGACAGCGTTGTGTTGCGTGTGGGCCATCGCGGCCGGCAGGTTGCCGTGGTTGACGGCGAGGGCAAATTTGCGGGTGTGCTTGACCTGAATTCGATGATTCAGCGGGGAAACCTGCCCTCCGATTTGCCTGAACCGAGCAATCCGGACGACCGCTTCGATGCGCTCAGTTAGTCCGCTTTAGCCAGGCAACACAAAATTCTCTCGGGGTAATCCGCCCCACCACACATTCGTGAGCTACGTTCTGGTAGGCCACGTTGTGGTTTCTAGAAAAAACGGATTTGTGGCGTGGGGAAGCGCCCCGTATCAGGCGAAAAATTCGCCATGCTTATACGTTGTGCTTTTCCCAAACCATCCCCGCCCTCTTGTTGAGCCATTGGATCGGTGTCCCAAACGGTAATAGAAGTAGCCGAGCGAATGTTCGTTGGTCCCGTGTGGCCGGCGTCGATTCTCGCATGCTTGATGGTCGTTTACACGCTGGTCGCCGTCATGGGACTGGCCGACTTCGGATTCGATGCACCCGATATCGACATCGACGTTGATCCCGGTATTGATTTCGATCCTGGCATCGACATGGACCCTGGCGTCAACGCCGACGTTGACATGGGCGTCGATGCCCACGCCGACGGGGTGGAAGTTGGCAGCGATCTGTTCGGAGGCATTGCCGGCCTAACGATTCGCGCAACCAATTTTGGTCGCGTGCCAGTTGTGATTTGGGGGGGGATCTTCACCGTCGCTTTTTGGATGGTGTCGTACTACCTCTGGCATAACTTCGACAGCAATCAGTACGGCCCAAGCTGGCTGTCCAGCACGCTGTTGTCGGTTCGCAATCTGGTCATTGCAGTTGCCATTACCAAAGGTATCACGCAACCGATCCTTGGCCAGTTCATCGATCCGCCCAGTTACACCAACCGAATCATCTTGGGCGCAACGTGCGAGATTTGCACGCACGAAGCGACACCTGAATTCGGGCAAGCGAAGTTTCGCACTGATGCCTCGCCATTACTTCTGAACGTACAGACTGATGGTGCGAACATTCCGAAAGGAACGGAAGTTCGCATCATTGGCTACGACAAAGACAAACGGGTTTACAAAGTCACCCAGCTTCAACCGGAGACTCCGTCGTGACACTTGCAATGCCTCTCTCCTTTATTGACCTAACGAGCCCCGGAGTGATTGTCGCAATCGCTTTGGTGCTTGCGGTGCCTGTGCTAGTGCTTGCCGCATTCAAAAAGTTCTACATCGTCGTTGGACCTGACAAAGCGATCGTGAAAACGGGTGTTGGTGGGTTCATCGTGAAATCACGTTGCGGCATGCTAATCGTTCCGATGTTGCATCGGATCGAGTACATGGACTTGACGCTGAAGAGCTTTGAAATCAGCCGTCAGGGCAGTGCCGGATTGATTTGTCGCGACAACATTCGCGCCGACATCAAAGTCGCGTTCTTCGTCCGCGTCGACGCTTCCGAAAAAGAAATGAAGGAAGTTGCCCAATCGATCGGCGCGCGTCGTTGTAGCGAGATCGATACGCTACGCGAGCTGTTTGACGCAAAGTTTTCCGAAGCGCTCAAGACGGTTGGTAAGCAATTCGACTTCGTTGATCTTTACGACCAACGGGACAAGTTCAAAGCCGAAATCCTGAAAGTGATCGGCACCGATCTCAACGGCTACAAACTTGATGACGCCGCGATCGACTACCTCGAGCAAACGCCGCTGGATCTGCTTAGCCCCTCGAACATTCTTGACGCCGAGGGGATCAAAAAGATCACCGAACTGACGGCCAACGAACGTGTCAAAGAGAACCAGTTCACTCGCGACAAAGAAAAGACGCTCAAGAAGCAAGACGTCGAGGCTCAGGAAACCATTCTCGCGCTCGAACGCCAACGGGTCGAAGCAGTCGAAAAGCAAAAACGCGAGATTGCCGAAGTGAGTGCTCGCGAACAAGCTGCTGCCAAGAAAGTCGAAGAAGAGCAACGACTCGAGTCGGAACGTGCTCGCATTTCGACCGAAGAAGAAATCGGCATCGCCGAAGAAAACAAAGCCCGCCAGGTCCTGGTTGCCCAACGCAACAAAGAGAAGACCGATGCGGTCGAAATCGAACGCGTTGAACGTGATCGTGAACTCGAACGCACCGAACGCCAACGCGTGGTAGGTGTCGCCGACGTCGAGAAAGAAAAAGCGATCGAAGTCGAAAAACGCAACATTCAAGAAGTGATCCGCGAACGTGTCGCCGTCGAACGAGCGGTCGTCGAAGAAGAAGAACGCATCAAGGACACTCACGAAATCGCCTTGGCCGAACGAACCAAGAAAGTCCAAGTGACTGCGGCCGAGATGAAAGCCCAAGAAGAATTGATTCGTCAAACCAAGCTTGCTCAAGCCGAAAAGGAAGCGAGCGAACTGTTGGCCGAAAAGATTCGCATCGAAGCCGAAGCGAAGAAAGACGCCGCCGAAAAAGAAACGACCGCCAAGAAGATGTTGGCCGAAGCCGAAACCGCCGAAAAGGCTGCACCTGGCTTGGCCGAAGCCAAGGTCCAGGAAGCCAAAGCCGTCTCGTTGGAGAAGGAAGGGGCTGCCGAAGCGACCGTGCTGCAAAAGCAGATGACCGCCGAAGCCAAGGGCATCGAAGCCAAAGCCGAAGCGATCGAAAAGCAGGGATTGGCCGAAGCCAACGTCACTCGCGAGAAGTACACGAGCGAAGCGAACGGTATCACCGAGAAAGCCGAAGCGATGAAGCAACTCGACAGCGTCGGCAAAGAGCACGAAGAGTTCAAGCTCAGCCTGCAGAAAGAAAAGGATGTCGAGATCGCAGCGATCGATGCTCAGAAGGGAATTGCCGAAAGCCAAGCCGGTGTGGTGGGCGACGCACTGCGTGCCGCTCGAATCGACATCGTCGGTGGCGACGGCGAGTTCTTCGATCAGATCACCTCAGCCGTCAAGGGCGGCAAGGCGATCGACCGATTCGTCTACAACAGTAAAGTGGCAACCGACATCAAAGACACTTTCTTTGACGGGAATGCGGAGTACTTCCGCGAGCAGCTTCAAGGCTTGATGAAGCAGTTCAATCTCGACACCGATGGCGTCAAAGACCTGTCGATCGCCGCCCTGATCGCAAAAATGATGGGACTGGCAAAGACCGATGACGTGCGAAGCCAATTGACCAGCCTGCTTTCGGTCGCGAGCACCGCGAACGTGACCGATCAAAAGGCCAGCCGATTGCTTGCCGCTCCTGCACCGGCCGTCTCCAACGGCAAGCAGGCCTAGTGACCGACGATCTCGCTCGCCCGCCTCGAGGAACCATCGGGGCGGGCAAAGCAATGCGTCACTGATGCGTTTCCAATGCCGCCAATGCGTGCGACGCTGTCCCCGCCCGGGGATAGCCTCGCGGCTCACCCGCCTTTCCCACGTCACCCGTCATGTCCGAAGCACAACTCGCAGCCGGAACCTACGAAGTGCTCCGCAACCGATTGCGCGATGCGTCATCGGATTTGCGAGAGCGTCTGGCGAAGCTCAACGATGCACGGGCCGATGTTTTCGGCAACATCGAAACGTCGCTCATATCGACTGAACGCGTCACGACCGAGCACAACTGTGTCCCGCGAGATCTGGTCTCTGTCGGCGATCAGTTTCTCTTTGGTTACAACGTCCAATTCGGACTCAAGACAGACATCTCACTCGCGGACGTCTTTTCAGCTTATCGGTTTGTCGACCACCAATTCCATGCAGCCGACCTGTCGCTGATCGGCGACGAGCGTTTTGACAGCGACTTTCACGAACTCTACCGTTTTTACAAAGACACGCGATTCTCGCGTTTCTTTCGCAGCGGCCCAATGTTGCACATGGTCTTTCAAGTCGGAAAGACTTCGCGTGACATTAAGAGTTTCAAATGGCGAGTCACGCCTGATCACATCGAGTACCTCGACAACCGCAGTGAACACGAAGTCCGCGACCCGGCGCAACATGAATTCCGCTGGACGCGAACAACACGCGATCAACATCACTATGGCAAGCACCCGCACATCTCGATCGAAGACAAAGTCTTTGTCGAAACGGTCGGCGGCGACTTGACCGTCAAGGTCGAAAACAACACCGAATCGGGCGAAGGCATCTACGCCGAGCCAGTCGACCACCCGGACCAAACGCTCGACGATGCCGAGATTCACTACGCGGTCGTAGGCAATCTTGTCCTGCTAAGGATCAAGCCCTACCAAGAAGACACAACACGCTACCTTGTGTTCAACGGCAAGATCGAACAGGCGATGCGTCTGGACGAAATTGAACACTCCTGCGTCATGTTGCCTGGTGACCATGGGCTGATTTTCCCAGGTGGCTACTACTTGCAAACGGGCGAATTCAAGCGATTCGATCATGGCCTTAGCGACATGCGTTACCAACGCACGGTCGCGTCACCCAACGGCGAAGATTACCTCTACATCTTCTACAACAACGAATCAGGTACGTACATTCAGCTTCTGTACAACCTGATCAAGCAAACGGTCGAAACGCCGCTCGTTTGCCATGGCCAAACGCTTTTTGACAAAGGCGAAATGGTCTGCTTCAAAGCGCAAGATGATCCGCAGAAACATCACGCGATTCAGATTTGGCAGACACCATTCACCAGCGGCAACTATGTTCCCGACAACCAAACCGACTCGCTATTGTTCAAGATTGGGAACAAAGAGATCGTGCGTGGGATGGCCGAATGTAGCGAGATCCTGCAGCTGATCGACAAGGACGATAGCTACGAAGGACTCTATCTCGATCTGGTCAAGAAAGCGTCCGACATCTTGGACAGCTACTTTTGGATCGATAAAAAAGAGACGCTCAAACTTGCCGAGCCGGTCCAAAAGATTCGCGAAGCGGCGACTGCGGCCGTCGAAGAGTTCGACAAAGTCGTCCGCGTTCGCCGTGACACTCAGGCGAGAACGGGCGAAGTCAAAACGGCAATCGACGCATTGATCAAATCGATCGAACGGAGCCGCTTTGAATCGATCGACGATTTCGTTTCGTCGCTTGCCCAACTTCGCGAGCAACGTGGACATGCCATTGGTCTACGTGAACTCCGCTACGTCGACGAAACGGTCGTCGAAGAACTCGAAAAAGCCACCTCCGAGCGAAGCGAACGCGTCAGCCGTCGGTGCGTCGATTTCCTGCTGACGCCCGGCTCGCTTGATCCCTATGTCCAGCGTGTTGAAGCGGCGGGCCAACAGGTGACCGACGTGGCGACCGTCGCCGACGCGAAGAAACTCGAAGAAGAAATCGACGAGGGCGCCGACCAACTTGAACTGTTGACCGAAACGGTCAGCAACCTTCGAATCGACGACGCGACCAAACGAACCGAAATCATCGACGCGATCGGCGATGTCTACGCGTCACTGAACCGAGTCCGTAGTTCGCTAAAGGCGCGTGTTGGCGAACTTGTCAGTGTCGAAGGAAAGGCCGAGTTTGCGTCGCAACTGAAACTGCTTGAACAGACAACGGCCGGCTACCTTGACGTTTGCGATTCGCCCGAAAAGTGTGACGAATACCTGACGAAGGTGATGGTCCAACTCGAAGAACTTGAAGGCAGGTTTGCCGAGTTTGATGAGTTTGTCGTCGAACTTGCCCAGCGCCGCGACGATGTGTACGCCGCCTTCGAATCTCGCAAAGTCCAGCTGGTCGAAAAACGCAACCGCCGCGCCGAATCGCTGGCGTCGGCCGCCGACCGAATCCTGAAAGGAATCGACTCGCGCGTTCGCAAAATGGAATCGACCGACGAAATCGCAGCCTATTTTGCTGGCGACCTGATGGTCGAAAAGGTTCGCGACATCATCGAATCGCTCGTCGAACTTGACGATGCCGTTCGTGTCGAAGACCTGCAGAGTCGGATGAAGACGATTCGCGAGGATGCAACGCGACAGCTCAAGGATCGCCAAGACCTTTACGAAGATGGCGGCGACGTCATTCGATTGGGCAGTCAGCGTTTCGCCGTCAACACTCAACCCCTTGACCTCACGACCGTTCTTCGCGGCGGCGAACTCTGCTTACACCTGACCGGCACTCAGTTCTTTGAACCACTTGTCAACGACGAATTGATCGCAGCACGCGATCTGTGGAACCAAGAATTGGTCAGCGAAAATAGCGACGTCTATCGCGGTGAATTCCTGGCGGTCGACCTGTTTGAACGCCTTCACGCCGAACATCGCAGCGACATGCCTGACCTTGCTTGGGTACAGGAAGCAATGGGCGGTCGCTTTGACGAAGGATACGCCAAAGGTGTCCATGACCGAGATGCGTTCGCGATCCTCACCAAGCTGCTCGAAATCGATCGTTCCATCGGATTGCTGCGTCACAATCCCACCACCCGAACAGCGTCGCTGCTGTGGTTCTACAAGCTGCTTGATGCAAAGAACCGCAAAGCGATGACCGATTGGATCGGCGGATTCGCCAAGCTCGCCAAAGCTTACCCGTCGGCGCGGCCCGCCGAAGAATTCCGCGCTCGATTGACCGAGCTTGCCGAAGCGGACCAACAACGCTGGGGACCACTCTTCGCTGCCGACACCAAACCACAGCGGATGGCAGCCTATCTGTTTGATGAACTCACCCACGCGCCGAAAAAGCCGGTCGTCAGCGGAAAAGCAGCGGCACTGCACAGTGAATTCAGCGACTCGATTCCCAAAGTGGATCGTGAAAAGCTCCTCAGCTCCGCCATCAAAACGACCGAGTCGGATCCCGTGCGAGCATTCATCCTTGCGCGCAACTGGGCCGACGCGTTTCTTGCGACCCACACCAAGGGGACCGACGCCGACGCGCCGACTGGCGTCAATCCACAAGAACATCTGGACGAATTGGCTTGGTTGGTCATGACGGGCGGTCCGAGCACGATGAACGTGTTGGATGCCGAGGTTGCCCAGTCCATCGAAGGCTTGGCCGGAAGCCACGGTGTGATCCAAAGTGGTTCGATGCTTGTCCACTATCACCAACTACTGCGCCGCGTTCGTCGTTATCGCGAAGACGTTGTCCCGCGTTTCCGCAGCCTGCATGAAACGAAAACTCGCATCGTCGATGAAGGACGCGAGGACATGCGGCTCGACGAGTTCAAGCCACGTGTCTTGACCAGCTTTGTTCGCAACCGATTGCTCGACGAAGTCTACTTGCCGCTGATTGGCGACAACCTTGCAAAGCAGATGGGCTCGGCGGGCGAAGACAAGCGAACGGACCGCATGGGTTTGTTGCTACTGATTTCGCCGCCGGGTTACGGCAAAACGACGTTGATGGAATACGTCGCCAACCGGTTGGGCATCGTCTTCATGAAAATCAACGGGCCTGCGATTGGACATGGTGTCACATCGCTCGATCCGGCCGAAGCTCCCAATGCAGCAGCACGCGAAGAGATCGAGCGTTTGAACTTGGCGCTCGAGATGGGCGACAACGTGATGCTTTACCTAGACGACATCCAGCACACCAACCCCGAGCTTCTGCAGAAATTCATTTCGCTTTGCGATGCGACGCGAAAGATCGAAGGGGTTCGCAATGGCCGCACGCGAACATACGACCTGCGTGGCCGGCGGGTCGCCGTCGTGATGGCAGGGAACCCCTACACTGAAAGTGGCGAACGTTTTCAAATCCCTGACATGTTGTCCAACCGAGCCGACGTCTACAACTTGGGCGAAATCATCGGTGACTCGGCAGACGCATTCGAAATGAGCTATCTGGAAAACTGTTTGACCAGCAACCGAGTGCTCGCGCCACTCTCAACCGCTCCACCCGAAGACGCTCGCGCGATCATTCGCGCTGCCGAACGCGATTCGCTGGAAGGCATCGAAATGCAAAGCAACATTTCGATGGATCAGGTTCGCGACATGTTCGAAGTCACACGCAAACTCTTGCGAGTGCGTGATGTCGTGCTAAGAGTCAACCGAGCCTACATTCGCAGTGCGGCTCAGGCGGATGCCTACCGAACCGAACCGCCATTCAAGCTCCAAGGTAGCTACCGGAACATGAACCGCATCGCCGAACGCGTTGCCGGCGTGATGAACGAACAGGAGCTGCAATCACTGATCGTCAGCAGCTACGAACAAGACGCGCAAACGTTGACCACGGACAACGAAGCCAACGTGCTTAAGTTCAAAGAGATCATGGGCATCTTGTCGAGCGACGAAAAAGAACGCTGGGACTCGATCAAGTACGCCTATGTCGAAAGCGTCCGCATGTCCGGAATGGACAGCGAAGACCAAGCCGGCCAATTGATGCGACAACTCGCCTCGATGCGGGATGGACTGGAATCGATCCGAGCTGTGATCTCGCGGGCGATCGCCTCAAGTGGCGATGGTGCGGAGACGCGCATGGACGAGCGCATTGATTCGCTCCGCCACACACTTTCGGCCTCTGGATCGCAACTCGCCGAAACCCTGCAAGCGACATCGCGACAACTCGAAAAAATCTCCGAGCAACAAGCACTCGCGCCGCCAGACCAAAAAGTCTTTGTCCAACACAAAGTGCCTCGTGTGCTTGCGGATTTGGTCAAGGGACAATTCCATCTCATGCAGGAATGGCTCCGCCCGATCCTCGACGAGTCGCTCGAGAACGGCCGCGATCTCAACGGACTCAAGACACAGCTCGATGCCATGTTGGAGAGCTATCAGAAAGTTGAGTCGGCCTTCGAATCCAACCAAGGCGATCCGCCGAATGCGGGATGATGCGACACGATTCGAATCAATCGATCGGGTGAGCTTCGCCGGTGTATCCGAGTTGCCACGTCACATTGATCTCGCTCATCGATGGCAATTGCCAAACCAGCGAACCGTCATAGGTCACCGATGGGGACGCACCGCACATTCGTGCCAGCGCATAGACCCAACCGTCACCTGACGACTCGAGCATAAGCAACACTTCAGGGTTGGTGCCGTTTGCGAAAGCAAAGACAGCGCCCAATTCTGTTTTTGATTCGTCCAAGTAGTACTGATCAATCGGTTTCGGCATCAGTCGCAAATGAAAGTCCTCGCCGTCAAGAAGTTCGGTTGCCGCAAACTTTTTGGCGAGCTGCTTGATTTGCCGAGTACGTAGCACGATCGAGGTTGCCGGTGTCGGTGCACTTGGCAATCGTTTGAATTCGGCAGCTCGATCCAAGGGCTGCCAAACCCAACCGGGTCGCACACGCATCACAAACGGCTCATCGCTCAGCCGAAGGAATTCGTAGTTGATCTGTGGTCGGCCGTCATGGCTAGTGAACTCCATCGCAACGATCGCGTCTGGACGGTGCTTGCCCAGTTTCCAGATCGCGCCGTCGGACGTCTTGCGGGTCGCATCGCCGAAGCGAAGAATCGGCTCCCCACGAAACGTTTTTGCGACCGTGGCGCTCGCCGATTCAACTTCGATCTTCTCGATCGCGTCGCGCATGATCGACATCCGATCCGTGTTGTCCGACTCCTGAGCGATCACCGAATGGACCGCAGGAAAGAAGACAAACTGCGTGAGCAAAACACCAACAAAGCGCACGCTCGCGCCGTGCATCGTCGTGCCCGTCATCATCGTGCCCATCATCTTCGTGCCGTCCATCATCTTGGTGACTTCGAAATGGAGCCGGAAACCGAAAACCCCATCCTAAGACACTACGTCTGCAGGCTCAAGTTAAAAAGCACTATATCGCCAGTACGAACCAGACCAGGATTGCAAAAGGGACCGCAATCGCTGCGAACACGCCCACAGCCATCAACAGACCCACCAGAGAAAACGTCGTCTCCGCGGGAGCTTGGCTCACATGCGAAGCCCGTTGCTTCTCGAGCCGTGACTTTGCAGCAGAGATCATCTCTCGCTCTTCTGCGGTCGGCTGAACCAAATCGGATTCGTTTGTTCCGTAGTACATCGTTCCGACCGCTATTTGCCTTCGCGACTCTTGCGCCGCTCCACTCGCTGGGCTTCGGTAATCTCTTCGGCCCGCGCGAATTGTCGGTAGAACCACCAGGCGATCAATGCAAAAAGAGGAATGACAAACAGTGCTAATGGTTCCATTACTGCGAGAAGAACAACACACATTGCGGCAAGAACGAACAATCGCAACTTTGTTTTGCCAAACCGCTTTTCAAGCAGCGGCAAGATATCGAAGCCACTCCAACGTGACGCCGCGTAAAACGTCGCAAGCAGCAGCGGAACAAAAACCCAAGGGGAACCATCCACCCACGTGACTCTTGACCAGCGAACGGAAAAACCGACCAAGCAAACGGTCAGACACAACGTGATCGCAAGCAACTCGATCGTCGAGTTTTCTTTTTTCTCGGTCATTCGACTACGACACCAAGTGGTCAATCATGATAGAAAACGAGGAACCTTGCATTGAGTTCACTACGTTGCATTGCGGGGCGGATCGCTGATGCGAATGTAGACTTCTCGGAGCACATCTTGCTTGTCACCGTCGAGCATTCCATGAATGCCGATCAATTTCTTGCCATCGATTTTGTAGAGGAAGCGTCCGTCACCCAGTTTTTGGCCAGCGCGAGGCCCTGCTGTGATGCGTCCATTCTTCCACTGGAAAACTTTGGCCGGACCGAAGGACTTCAGTTCGATGTCGACGTGATGCCGCTGCTGAAGCTTGCCGTCGACGTAGAGCTCAACCGTTTCTTTCTTGCCCTCGATGGTTTTCAGCACACGTACAGGTCTGTCGCCACTGGTCCCCCGCATCTCCCATTTCCCCTGAAACAGTTCGAGGTCGTCGGCGTGCACTGTGCTACCAGCTACCAAAGACAACGTAGCGAAAAGGGACAGACCGAGCGGACGCAGCGTGTTCATCGTGAAATTCAACAGAAATTGGGGCGGGATGGAATGGTCACTGTTTTAGTCTAGAGTGCCCAAGCGATGCTTCGCAGCAGCGAACCCGACGGAGTTGTTTGCAACGCAAACGCACCATCGCTGGCTGATAAACTGTGGGGATGCAATCGAGACATCTTAAAAACACGCCAGGCAACCAGGGCGTAACCTGTTGCTGCAAAACAACTTACACCAACCCCCATGCCGTTGTCCGAGAGTTGTAACGGCGACTCGTATAACGGGGTAGAGAGCATGCTCAGCATGTTTGGTGGCTTCATGGAAAAGAACGAATTAGCTCAGCGGTTAGTAGATGGAGACCAACAATGCCTCGCAATGATCCGAAGCAGCTTGGGTCCACAAACCCAAAGCAAACTGAAGCAGCGATTCGGTTCAAGCCTGAGCAACGAGGACATCGAAGATGCGATCTCGATTGGATTGGAGCGACTCTGGCTGAACCGCCATCGATTCAACCCTGAGCTCTCGGCACTTTCAACTTGGTTTTACATCATCGTTCGAAACGTCGCGATTGACCTCATTCGCGAGCGGCGAACGAACAATGCGAACCCGCCGGCTGAAGCTCCCCTAGCGGGAGTTCGGTTAACGGATGAGCAGACCGAGATCGTGAACAATTATTTGCAGAGCCTCTCCGAAGAAGACCGACTTATCCTGCGCGTCTTCGCAGAGAAAGAGGGCTCTGATCATTGGGCAAAAGACGCAGCCGAGTTGCTGGGCAAGTCGGCTGGTGCGGTGCGAGTACGAAAACTAAGGCTCATTCGAAGGATCGAGCAACTGTTGGAAGAGGGTGAAAGATAATGTCAAGTTCGGTCACGCAACCCGATGCATTCGAAGTGTTGAGTCAACACGCTTCGGAACTCTCAAATGCGATGGATGCGATCGCATCTGTCGCTTCCGAAGGATTCGAAACGTTTTCCCAAAAAGAGATTGTGTTGCGCCTCTGGAACCAAGCTATAGACAAAGGTGAGCTCGATCAGGAACGAAAAGAAACGCTTCTCACTCAACTCGCTTGGGCAAACAAAACCGCCTCGACTCAGGAACGTCTTGAGGCGAACGTGCGCGCACTGTCGAAGCGATTAAGTCAAAGCAATGTCTCCGTAAAGTTCGGAAGTGAGGAATCCGAACTCGAATTCCTTGAACGGTTGCTTGCCGGAATGGCGAGCAACTTAATCAATACGGCGTCACCTGAAGTCGAAGCGTCTGGAGAAGGACGGCTTCGAATCTCCTGGAACGACGGTCATTCAAATCAACCTGGTCGAATCTCATGGAGTGCCGGGGATGAGAGCGATTACGCATTTATTCCGATCGCGGCGGCCGTCGCTTCGTTTGTCGGAGATTTGAACGAACACAATGCAAACGAAGTTGCTCAGTTTTTGGCGGACGACCTACGCGCTGGCAGACTCGCCATCCCACCTTTGCAGTTTGATGCCGACACGTCGAATGAACACATGACAGTGTTGACATGGAAGTTACACGTACCTGCTCCGCTAAGAATCCCGACCAAACCCTCGAGCGAAGAACTCGAAAGGGTAAGAACCCTTCCAATCGAGCCCGAGCTTGTGCTTTGGAGAGACTACCCGAAACTCGCTGACGCGTTGGACAATGCGATTTGCTATGCAATCAACTCAGACGAAATTGCCCTCATGACAAGGAAAGACAAGTCGACAGTCCATGGAACGGAACGGCTCGTCGACTTGATACGGTCGATGACCAACCGCGACGAAACCGAAGTGCGTGTTTTTCTAACGCTTGTCGGCGCTGCACCTGAGCCAGTTTCGAATCCGATAAAACTGCCAGCCAAGGTTTTTGCTTGAGCGTACGTGGGAGTTCAAAGCGTTCTGATTCGGATAGGCGGAAAGTTGTCGAATGCGGGACCGGTTACTCCCCACTGAAACATGTGAGCTCGCCACACGGCACTATCGTGATCAAGCTTGGCGATTTCATGCACCCAAAAGCTGTGTGATCGCGTCACCGCACCAACTTGTTGAGGCCTTGGTGCTGACGGGACACTTTTGGGCGGTGGTTTCTTTGGTGCTTGCAGCGGCGTTGACGCGCGAATCTCCCACACGTCTGTTCCGTCTTTGGATGCGTACTTTTTCCAATCTGCATAATGAGTGTGCCCGGTGAGAATGACGGCCACCTCTTTTTCAGCCGCCAGTTCAATTAACGTTTCGCGAGAGCTAGCGTCGAGTGGTCCTGGGGTCTTCTGCAAACTATCAAATCCGTGATGGCACAAAATGACCCTCACTCGTTTTTGCTCCTTCCTCGTTGAGGACCGATCGAAACTGCGACGTAGCCTTGCGAATTCGTGTCGAGAGATACTGCCGCCTTGAACTGGACGGAACACCTTGCCGATGTGGCCCGAGTTTGAATCGACAGAATAAACTTCTACAACCAGAGTTCTATCCGGCGATTGCATCACCATTGGCCGCGCGTTGTCTTGCGGAAACCACCTACGAAAAGGAAAGGGGTGGAATGCGACGGGGGCGAACCAATAAGGCCGACCGTCCCATTGGTCATGGTTACCTGGTATCGCGATGTAGTTGCCCGACTCAATGCGTCCCAATCGCAAGCCCGATCCACGAATCTGGCCTTGGGGAGTGAGCCATGCCGCTTCGACATATTGTTTGGCAAGTTCAAAATCGCTGTTGGATCCTCGGCGTGTCAGATCGCCGCTGATCGCAACTGGTATGGCTACCTCTCGGGGGATCTTGAAACGATTCCGAATGCTCCGAGGGCCTGACCAAACGTCGCTCAGTGCACTGGCGAGGTCGTCGTCGTGTGGATTGTCGCTCTGCAAATGTTTGACGACCCACCAATTGCTCGTGTGGATCCGATTCTTATACGCATTCCCGCCGATGTGCAGATCGGACAAATGCCCCAAATACACCTTGCTCTGCATGCCCGATGCCCCCGCGAAAAGTGGCCGTACCGAACTCACTTACCGAAAGCGCATTTTGGCCCATCCTCACCAGACTTCAAGTTCTGTACAGATCCATCGCACCGTTCCAAGGTGCGGTCAGGATCGGCATTCGAAACACTGGGCGAAGACAGTTTCGCTCCCTGAGAGCTTTATGTACTTTTTGTGGGTGCGTACGTGATCGGGCGTATTACGAAGAGTCACTTAAACGCGGGGCAGTGTGCCAGGGTGCTCAAATAAACCGTTACTGCCGTGCAAACGACTTGAGTCGATGAGTATTGACGTAGATAGCTTCTGTCTGGATTGCAGCAAACAGTTGTCAGAGCAGCTGCGCGCCCATGATATCGCGTTGGGTACCGGGCACATGCTGTCAGGCGAGTCACTGGACTTTCAGTTGATTGGGCGTGCACTCGAGCGTGCACTCGACGATGACGATGAGCTCAGAGCAATGCACTCGCTCGCTGTCCTTTCAAAGTGCGGAGTTGATTGGAATTCAAAGTCAAAGTTCGACGTAGGGGCCGTGTCCATGGCTATTTCCTGCGACGCGTACGCTGCTTGTTTCTTTCTTATCGGAGTCGGAGCTAATCTGGACGACAGGGACGATGAGGGTGGGACGCCGATTTTGGACTTCGTTAAGCAACAGGTTGGGAAGCCCTTAGACGCCGGTGGTGCCCGGCTACTTCAGTGTTTAACAACTGAGTCTACCGACGAGACAAGAAACGGGGAGGGCTTGGAAGCGGGGCTCACACCGTTAGGTATTGCAGTCCACGGATTAGACTATGACGTTACGAGGGTGTTGATTGAAAGCGGATGCGACGTGAACGCCGGTGACTTCCACGGTTTTACTCCGCTAGATGTTCTTGACATACACAAAGTCCAAAGTGACGCCCGCACGCGCATTGAGGGATTGCTTGTCTCGAGGGGAGGGAGACGCGCGAAATTGCGGTAGCCAAAACAACACATCGTCCGCTCGCGTGGTCTCGCTTTTCATTCCGCGGCCGATCGCATGAAAAAGAGTGTGGTTCCAGGTTCGTGGTTCGGCCAACACTCGCACCACATCGCAAAGACTTCTCGCCAAAGCGCTTCGTGACTTTGCGGATGGCAGTTGGAGAAAAGCTCAGGGCTGGCAGTATCGCGGCCTAAGAGTTTTATGTACTTTTTATGTGCGCAAACTTGAAAAACCCCGGAAGCGTTTGTGACTCTGGTGAGCGCCCTGGTCTTCAAAACCAGTGAGGCGTCCGAAACGATGCCTGGTGGGTTCGATTCCCATCCGCTTCCGCTTTGATCTGTTTTGGCAAACTCAAGAGCTTGACGCTTCGATGCAGACCATCGGCTAGGGCAGCGAGCCGCTGGTCACCGGTCCGAACCGGGTGCGTCGGCAGGACCGGATCCACGAATGAGCAACAAGTCGAGCTCATCGATTGAGGTCACGGACACCGGTCCTCGTGGCATGGGCAACATGCGGATCGCCGACTCATTGGTTTGCCTCTCATCACGTGGTGGGTTCTTGGGAGGTGGCATCACCTCAATCCCATCACCTGTCGCCGCTGGGTCCAAACGCGATGTCTCGGCAGTCGTCTCAACGCCATTGGGACGATCCGCTCGAACAAGGGAATCGATGATGCGGCCGACCACCTTCAATTGATCGTCGCTTCCCCAAACACGCATCCGATTGGTGAGCGGATCGACTTGATACTGCAGCACGATGGGATCGCGAGCTTCCTTTTCGAGCCCCGTCGTTGCTTCCGCATCCTTTGTCTCCGAAGCTTCCTTGCCGTCATCCGGCGACGGTAAGGACGGCCGTGTCGTCGGTTTCTTTTTGATTACCCAACGTCGAATCGCTTGCTCCAACTTGTCGCGATTCACATCGGCCAAGTTGAAAACCTGATACAGAACGCCGGTCTTTTCAGCAGCCTTGAGCTGCTCGGTCACACGCCGTTGGTCCGCAAACGTGGCGAAGACAGCAATTTGTCGCGTGGGCGTAATCAATGCGACACGATCGGCACCAACGATCTCCTGAGCCAGTGCCGCAGCATCGCGAACGTCCTCAAGTCGCACATCGTGCAACTGGAGTGTCAGCTGATTGGCGTCGCGCACCGCCTGCTGGGCTGCGGCGATCGAACAACAGGAGGCCATCAGCCAAAGGAACATAAAGGATCGAATCACGACGTCTCTCGTTTGGGCCCTATCTCTCGATGAAGGTATCCTCGCACACTACTTTTGGGTAATCCCCGTGCGAAACTCAGCCTTTCGCACTGCTTACACTTTCGCAATCGTACAACCCCGCTGGAACTCCGAAGTTACGGCGACACCGAAGTTGCGGGGGACTATTCAAGTTAATGAGGACCAAAGATGATGTCGGACTCGACGCCCTCATTTCACAACCCAACCCAAGTATAGTCGACGCTGCATGGCAAAACGGAAAGCCGAAGTCGCGATGCGAACGTTCGGAATCTATTCGAAGTGGGACTCCGAAGCGAAGGATTTACCCCAAATCGTTGAGGTCACCACGTCTGTTCCGGCGCAAATCGACATTGAGTTTGGGTTCGTCGTGAACGTCAAGAACGCCAAGAATCAACTGATTCACTACTGCATCGATCACCCAGGGATCCGCGATGCAAGCGGCGCACGCCGCAAACCGTTTACCGGTGACGTGTACGTCAAAACCAATGATTGGAATTTCTACCTTGGTGACACCATCTGGGAACCGATCGACGACAAGCTTGGTCCGTGGCGAATGTTCCTCGAGATGGATGGCAAAACCATCGCGGAAAAAACGTTTGACGTGACCGCCGAACAACCAGCTTGGGATGAACAGGCAGCATGGGATGAACCCGCCGATCCGGGCGACTCAGAATCATGAAGAGCGCGCTGACACTTGATTCCAATCGTTTAGTCTCCGAACAAGAACGCGACACGGCAACGTCGCTGTTTCGCGAACATGGAGCACTTTGGCTGCGCAATGTGATCGACCGCCAGTTCGTTGGACAGCTGGCCGATGCGTTCGATCACCAATACGCCTCGCTCGCAACCTCGACACTGCGAAAACGCTTCGCGCTGGTTGGCGACCGACGTTTCATGATTTCCTTGAAACTCAAACGCCCGTTTCGAGATGCATCGCTGTATGCCAATCAACGTTGGTTCCCGATCATCCAAAACCTGCTCGGAGCGAACTGCACGCTCTCGAGTTTTGGTGCGGTTGTCGCCTTTGCACGTGCCGACGCCCAACCGGCGCATTTCGACTACCCACCACTCTTCGAATCGGAAGAACTCTGCGGTTCGCTGCCGCCACACGCCGTCACGGTGGTGGTACCACTTCGCGATCTCGACGAACGAACGGGCACGACGGCAATCTGGGAGGGTTCCCATCGCCAAGCTGGAACGCGTGATCTACTCGAAAGGCTTGTCGAAGAACCATCACTTGAGGGCGCGTCGTTGCCAATGGCCCAAGCAGGCGACGCCTATTTGATGGACTACCGCCTGTTACATGCTGGCATGGCCAATCAAAGCGATCGGCACCGAACGATTTTGTACATGGTGTATCGGCGTCCCTGGTTTCACGAATCGTGGAACTTTGGCGAGCAACCGGCCGTTCGGATTTCGCCCAAACAGCTTGCCAAGATCCCGGCGGAGTGGCAGCACCTCTTTGCCGAACATGTCGCAACGAGATAACGGCCAACTCAATGGCCAACATCAACGCTCCACCACCACGTCGCATCGTCGGGTGCAGCAACCTGCCTTTGAGTGATGGCCAACTTAGGATCCAACTCAGTCGAAGCGACCACCGCCCAGGGATCGATGTCGACGCCGCCTGAGATACTCACGATCCACCCCGACCTTCCCCTTACCATCGAAGCTTCCGATGGCACTCGGGTCGGCACATGAAACGTTGGCCCACGTAGAGCGGACGCATCGAGCAGTGTTGGAAGCTCACACCCCGCTGCGTTGATTAAATCGCGTTGGGCGATCAATGTCGCCACGACGGAAAGATCAACGCACCCGCGAAGCTGGCCGAATACGGGATACCGTTTCGCCAAGTCACCGTATCGATCCGTCATCATGGTCGCCCATTTCGTCGCAGCTGGGTTCACTCTCTTGGAGGCTTTCCGCTCACCGTCGGCCGACAAAAAACTGTCCTCTGTCAACGTTCGAATCCCTTTGCCGCGGACCCGCCAAGCAAGACGATCGGGCGAATGGTTGATTGGTTCGTAGTCTGCCGTCACCCACCAACGCGGAGAGCCTACTTGGGCAGGTGCCTTAGAGCGCTGCAATAGTTGCATGTAGTTGGGCAAGTCGGCCGGGGGACGAGTCTCGAGCCCTAGCGCAAGCCGTTTCATCATGTAGTCTGCCGCAACCATGACGGCAGAGTAATGACCGTCCTCTGGCAAGCCTTCAAGGAGAACTTGCTGGTCGCCCATTGCCTGCTTGAGCGATTCCACGACTGGCTTGCTAAATCGAATGCCTCGCCGATTCACTGTTCTCGCGTACTCTTTCAATCCGGCGGCCGTCGGTTCAATCGAACACGAAATCCTGCGCCGCTCCACTTGCTGAGCATGCCGTAGTGCATCAAGCAAATCGTCCAGTCGCAGGATTGCGTCACCTGAGTCGATTCCCACGACAATCCCATCATCGAACATGCGCCAACCTTCGGCCGGTCCGGCGATGACGAGGTCGTTGGAATCTGGCAGAGCAAAAACGTATTCGACCCGCTTCAATCCTGCCAGAAAGAACATCGCTTCGGTAATCGATTCTCCAGCACGCAGGCGCTGGGCAATCGCTGCATCAAGTCGCGCCAATGACACGACCCGCAACGGCGACGGTTTTGCGAGTGGGTTTACCTCGATCCCAGCCGGAAGTGGCCGAACATCGACCGCTTCGGTCGCTCGCCGCACAAAGCCATCAACATCGACCCGAACACCACCAACCCGACCACCAGGACCGATCACAGGCGTCACACCGGTGACGAACGAACGTTGGGACACCGCTTGAATCGTCGCAGGTCGCTGCGCCATTGCATGCGAGCCAAACAGCAAAACACAAACAAGAAAACTGCCGAGCCGGACCATCGATTCGCCTCCCAATGAACACCAATTGTTTGGTTTAGCGTAGCGTGCCACCGCCAACTGTGGGCCTTGCATTCAACGTAGCAACGGTCGCCCGAGCGTTGGGCGGCGGCGAGCGGTCACTCCATTGCTTCCCGCGTTCTGTTGAAGATCGCAACTGTCATCGCACCACTTTGCTGAGCTCCGCAATGTGACGTGAATTCACCTATTTTCTTCATTAAGTTCGCACAAAGAAACTTAAAGCTGTATCTTATGGGCTCGGCTCGAACCCTCAATTCGGGCCATGGGCAAATCATCGCAGTCGTGGGCACCACCTCGTGCGTCAAATTGAAAGCACCTGGACTTCGTTTCTTCCATCGCGGGCACAAACTCTTCTACTCCTATTGAGCGTACCGATCGTTTGGTGCGGCCAATGGTGTGTGAGTTGGGCGCCTTCGGACCATGCGCACCCTCCCAAATCGGGCGAAGATCGCACGCACCGCGTGGCGATGCCAACGTCAGCAAACTTGGCACCTGATGCGGCGAACCTTGGGCCTGGCTCCGGCAACTTCGGCGCTGGCAATTGGGATTCGGGCACAGACATCTTCAGGCCCACAGCGACCTTAGCAATCGCGACGCGACCAGTTTCCGGGCCGGGGCAAGTGAGAAACCGGCCCACATCGATCACCGCCGTTCTTGCTCTGCGCGTGGCAACCGCGTTCACAGCCGCGATCTGGGCTTTGCTGCTTGCTCGCGAAGGTGCTCGTTGTCGCTCTGTTGCTCGCGTGTTTGCCGACACGATCGTGTTGATCGCCTTGTTGATGACGACGACCATTGCCGATACCGATTCGACAGACACGACGAGGCTCATCGCGTTGCCAGCAGGTGCGTTGGTTTGCCTTTTCTACTTCCTCCCGATCTATTCGGACGCGCGTTCGCACCTGTGGGCACTCACCTACAGCGCCTGCCTGCTGCCCATCCTTGCCGTTCCAATCGGTCTTGGCTTGCTAGCGCGATCGACCGGACAACGGATCTGTCGAAACAATCAAATCCACAACCACAGGCACGGGCAGCCGCGCAAGACCTCTCGGTGGCGGCAAGCGTCGCTTCGATTCGGAATTGTGGAATTGCTGCAAGCCACTGGAGCATCGGCTCTGTTCCTTGCTTTTGGGCTCAAGTCGCTACCCCTGTTTTGGGTAACCATCCCACTGGCCGGCGTCATCTTCGTCTGCTTGGTGACCCAGTGGTCGTCGCGCGCAGCGGTGGTGACCTGTTTCATGGCCAGCGTTTTCACCGCAATGATGGTTGCTGGTGAACCGGGAAATTCCTTTGTGCTGATCCTGTTCTTAGCCGGTGTCGTTTGCACGTTTTGCCTGGCCCGACTTTACGGCTTCGTCACTTTCCATCAGCCAGCCTCCAAAACGAGCAAGCCGACCGCGCAAATCGCAGGCACATCGATTGCCAAGCGGCGACTGCCGATTCCTGCGTAACGCGAACCCGCGTGCCGCAAACCGCGTCGTGTGTGTCGGCTTCACAATGCACGAAAGCCTCGACGGCGAACATGCGTTGGTGAGGTGAAGCACATTGGCTGCGATGACTTGCCGCATCGTTTCAGCAGCCATTCGGATTCGAGCTTCGATGGACAAGCAGTAGAATCAGAAGTGGTCCCATCGGGCGGGTTGGGCATCACTTTTCAAATCGAACAAGGCTCTGTTCGAAAGCTGCTTTTCCAATCACACAGGGTGCGCCATGAAACGCCGTGAGCTCGATTTTCACTGCGCTGACCAAGTCATCAAGGATGTTCAGCAACTTAGAGAATGCGGTTACCAAAAGCTCGGCAACTGGAACCTCACTCAATGTTGCGAACATTTGAACGCCACAATGAAAGGAGGGATGGATGGTTTTGGGTTTCGCTTGCCATGGATTTTGCGGGCAACCGTTATCCAATGGAGCTTCAGCTACTGCCTAAAGAAACGAAAACTAGGAAAGGGCTTCCCAACCTTCAAAGCACTCAAACCAAAGCCAGCCGACTCGGACGACGATGCGATGATCGACAAGTTCATCGAGACCTGCAATCGAGCGGAGACGTTTGACGGATCGATGGATGACTACGCCCTGCTCGATAACTTGAAAGTCGACGACTGGCGTCAATTCATGTGGATTCACGCTGGACATCACCTCAGCTTCCTCGTTCCAAAAGACGAGGCGGAGGGAGGACCTGCCGACCAATAATTTCGCCCATGGAGACACGATGGATCAGGAACGAAACAACTGAGGCACACGACCAACTCATCTCGATACTTCACAGCCAGGAAAGGGGATCTCGCATGCTCGATGAACAGGACCTGATCGAACAAATCCGCAAAAACCCCGACAACGACTCTTACCGCCTTGTCTACGCGGACTGGCTTGAAGAGAACGGGAGTGTCAAACAAGCAGGTTACCTGCGAGAAGAGATCGCGTGGCGTCAGTCCGGGCCCAACCTCTCAAAGCGGAAACGCGAAAAAAATCGCAAGCAACTTGCAACATTGCGCGAGGGAATCGATTTCGGATGGCTCTTGACGATGGATCGCCCACCAATCGAATTGTGCGACATTGCGGAAGAGCAAGCGTCTCGAAACCGCCCCAATCACTCACAGGTGAAGTTTCAACTTGAATGCCCCAAGCAGTGGGACAAACTCCAATCAACGACGGAGCCCAAAGTCCGCTACTGCAACGAGTGTGAGCAAAACGTTCATTACTGCGAGACGATGAGCGAAGCCTTCGAGTGTGCGTTGAGCAGCCAGTGTGTAGCGATTCCTATCACTATCAAACGCCGCAAAGGCGATCTTCCAAGAGGCGAGTTGCTGATGGGCTTGATCATCCCTCCAGAGCCACTCATTGGCGGTTCGGAAGCGGCTGAAGATATGCAGAAGCCATCCGACGATTCCGGCCCCGTCAGCTAGGAATCTCCCGCCCCCAGGACAAGAAGTGACACACGCCCAGTCACTAGCGGTTAATATGTCCCTCTCCTGCCTTTGCCTTTTCCTTCCCGCCTTGCCCTTCTCGAGCAACCACATGAAAGCACTGCCGATTGTGATCGCGGCATTCTTGTCCTGTTGGCCCAACCCATGCCAGGCAAATGACGAACCAGACACACTTGCCCTCATCGTCAACACGATTGAACAAACCGACGATTCAGCCATCCAAGCCAGTCTGATCCGCGGAATCCTGAGCGGTCTTGACGGACAACGCAACGTGCAGGCCCCGCCGACCTGGAAACGCATCAGCGCCAAGCTCGCAAAAAGCTCCGACGCAAACGTCCGACATTTGTCGGACCAACTGTCACAACTCTTTGGTGACCGCGCAGCTATGATGCGATCACTTGCAACAGCAAGCGACGCTGGTGCCAACATCGCGGCTCGACGCAAAGCCTTGCAATCGCTGCTCGATCAACAGGTCGAGGAAGTGGGGCCGCTCCTTGAAAAACTGCTTGACGACCCAGCAATGCGGCTCGACGCAATTCGTGGCTACGCTGCCATCGAACATCCGTTTGCACCCGAATTGCTTCTGGGTCTCTATCCGAAACTCGATGAATCGCAGCAACGTGCCGTGATCGAGACGCTTGCGACGCGCAAACCTTACGCCGCCCCGCTGCTCGCCGCGTTGAAGAACGAGTCGATTCCGAAGCAAGCGATTCCACCCCACGTCGCACGTTCGATGAGTCTGCTGCTTGGTGATGAATTCACCTCCGCTTTTGGAGACGTTCGCCAACTCGCAGCCGATCGACAAAAGGCGATGGCCGAGTACAAAAAACTGATCACCCCCGACGCCATGGATAAAGCCGATGCATCGCGCGGCCGCGTCGTGTTTCAAAAGACGTGTGCCTCGTGCCATCTGCTTTATGGCGAAGGTGCCAAGATTGGGCCCGACCTGACCGGTTCGAACCGCGCCAACCTCGATTACATCCTGCTCAACAGCATTGACCCGAGTTACGACGTCCCTGACGGCTACAAGATGGTCATGATTCAAACGGTCGACGGAAGGTTGGTCAGCGGAGTGATCGCCGAAGAAGACAGTCGACGCGTGGTCCTGAAAACCGTCGAACAACCAAGGGTCACGATCGCCAAAGAAGATATCGAACGTCGCAAGGTTTCGGCAAAGTCAATGATGCCCGACGGCCAACTCGACCAACTCAAGCCGCGACAAGTACTCGACTTGATCAAATACCTCCGCACGACCGAGCAAGTGGAGCCTGCCAAATGAACCGCATTGACCTACACCGAATTTGCTCGTTTCTTTGCTTGGTCTCGCTAGCCGTCATCACCCGTGCGGACGAAACGCGAAACCAGCTTCCCAAAAAACAACATCGCACCAGCGAAGCGCCCTTTCTAAAACCAGCCGAAGCGGTCGCCAAGATGGCGATCCCAGACGGCTTTGCGGTGAACGTGTTTGCCTCGGAACCTGATATCGGCGAGCCGATTGCGTTCTGCTTTGATGACCGGGGACGGATGTGGGTCGTCGAGAACTTCAATTACCGAACGCGACGCGAACACACTGACGACAAAGTCACTCGAATCCAAATCCTCGAAGACACCGACAGCGATGGCGTCTTCGACAAAAAAAAGACGTTCACCGATCAGTTGACGTTTACCTCAGGCATCGCGCTCGGCTACGGAGGCGTCTATGTCGGATCGCCGCCAAATCTATCGTTCATTCCCGATGCCGATGGCGACGACGTTCCTGACGGCCCACCCGAAGTCTTGCTTGATGGCTGGGGCATCAACGATCGCCACGAAACACTCAACAGCTTCATTTGGGGACCTGACGGTTGGCTGTATGGATGCCACGGTGTGTTCACGCAATCTCGCGTTGGCAAACCGGGCGATGACGAATCAAAACGACAATTCATCGATGGTGGCATTTGGCGGTATCACCCCGTGCGCAAGAAGTACGAAGTCTTCGCGCGGGGCCTATCCAATCCCTGGGGTTTTGACTTTGATGACCATGGGCAAGGATTCGCGACCTGCTGTGTGATCCCCCATCTCTTTCACGTCGTCCAAGGTGGCGTTTACCACAAACAGAGCCTCCCCCACGTCAATCCCTACATCTACGACGACATCAAGACGATTCGCGACCACACCCACCTGTCCGCTCATGGCGGTGCACGCGTGTATTTGGCCGACGCCTTCCCCAAGGAATACCGCAACCGTCTTTTCATGTGCAACATTCATGAACACGCCGTGTTGACCGATATCCTTGAACCCAACGGGTCAAGTTTCATTGGCAAACATGGTGATGACTTCATGCCGACCAACGATCTGGCATGGGTTGGTTTTAGCGTCGAGCTCGGTCCCGAAGGCGGGGTCTACATCCTGGATTGGCACGACACCGACGTCTGCGGCAATGCGATCAACTTTCCCAACAGTGGCCGCATCTATCGAATCATGCCCAAGGGGGCCAAACCGATCGAGCGCCCCAATTTGCGTAGCCTTTCGGATGCAGAACTTGTCGCATTGCAAATGGAATCCAACGATTGGTTCGTGCGACAGGCGCGCGTGCAACTTATGTCGCGACACGCGTCAGGCCAAGGCCGTGACGCGAGTGGCAACGTTGCTGAATTCGATCGCGACGGGGTTCACAACGCATTGAAAGAACAGCTACGCACCGCCGGTGCAAGCAACAAGCGGCTTCGTGCGATGTGGGCGCTCTACTCAACCGATGGCCTCTCCACGAGCGAATTGGAATCGCTGCTTCTTGATAGCGACCCACACATTCGTGCTTGGTCGATTCAAATGCTCTGCGACGCCAGCGACATCAACGCGTTCCAAGTTGCCGAAACGGCAACGGGGCATGTTCCATCATCAAACGTGCTGGCACGGTTTAGAGAGATGGCAAAGTCGGACTCGTCGCCAATCGTGCGACTCTACCTTGCCGCCGCGCTCCAACGTTTACCTTTCCAAGAGCGTTGGCCGATCCTGCAGGAGTTGGCAATGCACGGCGAAGATGCGGGCGACAACAATTTGCCGCGAATGTATTGGTTTGCTCTTGAGCCAATGGTTCCTAAGTATCCCAAGGCTTCTCTCGAGCTTGCCGTGAAGGGGAACATTCCGAAGTTGCAAGAGTTCGTTGCACGGCGAATGGTCAGCGGCGATGTTGCCGTCAGCTCCAATCCTCGCGATCGCAATCAACCTCGACCGCAATGGCAGTGGACCATCCAAAAGGTCGCGCCAGGATTCCGGGTCCATCAGGTGGGTGAAGGTGGCGTCGTCCATCACACTTCGTTTCGCAATCGCGTTGCCGTCCAGACCCACCCCAAGGACCGCAAGAACCCGTCTTTCCTGCAGCGGAAACTATCCGTTCCAAGCGGAAAAACGACCAAGCTTGAGCTGACCACGAGCCATCATCCTCACGGCGATTGGCAACTCAAGGTCTTGGTCAACGGCAAAGTGATCGCAGACAAATTGGTTGGCCCACAATCCGTGACCAAAGAATGGTTCGACCTGAGCGTTGACCTGACACCCTATGCCGGCAAAGAGATCGACCTCAGGATCGAGAACCGAGCCAACAACTGGGCCAACGAATGGGCCTATTGGCACAAGGTCGACGTGGTGAGCCAATGAGCAGATCATGCCGTCACTGTCGCACCGACGCCGCTTTTATCGTGAGCCGAACGCGGTAGCGTCGGGCCTTACACTCTTGCTCACCTATGATCCGGATCTAGCCCAGTGAAAGCTCGCTCGTTCCCTTGACCAGATCGAAGCAAGCGACGACGCGGTCATCGCGGCGGCACCACGTTCCCGCGACAAGCTGGCGGATCGATTCCACACGCTTCAACGCACGTTTCATGTAACGAACGTCGTTCGCCTCTGGAATCGAGGCGATTTCCAGCGTGTAGTCGTTGGCGGCAAAGGGAGCTTCTAATCGCAAACTCTTTCCTTCCCGCGAGATTTCAGTCAGAGCCTTCGCTGCCCAATAGCGGCCCATCTCGCTCAGCTTCATCCAAATGGTTTCATCGCCAAAACGATCTGCGAGCGACAGAACGATACGTTGAAACGATTGAAATCCTTCTTCACTGCCGTTGCTGTAGATCCCCGGCCAATGACAAAGCATGACGGCCGGTTCACGTCGCTTGATCAATTCGACCATGCGACCCGCCGTGGCGTCACGGTTGCAATACAGGTCGGGCTGCGATGGCTTGTAGCCCTGCCAACCTCCAAACCAATCGCCGGTTCCTGCCGGGACATTCATTGTCAGTCGAACGTCTTCGGTCCCGACATTGCGAAGATGTTCGAGCTTTGGCGTCGTGCTTTGATCACCTGTGTTAACGTATTTGAAGTAGTGCGGTAAGTCGACCTTTGGATAAACCTCGCGAACCGCTTCATCAACGGCCAACGACAACTCGCTCTTCACACGATTGCCAAAACCGCCGGGCGTCGTCACCCCTTCGCAAGGCAACCCACAGTTCTTCAAGATGCGCAGTGCATAAGCCAAATAGGCGGCCAACTCGTCGACGCTCTTTTTTTCCTGAGGGAACGAGTTCTCCATCGTGCTTGAGTTCATCGCCTGCATCGGCCGCCCCGTTTTCAAATCAATCACACGCGTGTGCGTGATCATCTCGGGGTGTATGTCCCAATTGGGAACCATCAATTCTCGAACCAGATCAAGGCTTTGCTCGAGCGCAGTTTGCGACCAACCTGGTAGTTGGCGATCTAGCCATCCGACGCAAGCTGGATTGGGGACGACGCTGTACTTGCCTTTGACTCCATGTTCGGCGCACCATAGGCCAAATTTGCGTACGAACGCATCTGGAATCTCACGTGGCCATTGTTGCCACGGTTTCTTGTACTCGGACCGGTCTGGCCAAGCAGCGGCAAATTGGGGCGTGCAAAAATGCCCCATGTTGACCAAGCAGGTCGAGTCGTCGATCACGAACGAAAGTGGCACTCGATCGCGGGGCATCAACACGCGGGTCCCGTCGGGGCGACTGGGCAAAGCTGCGCCCGATTCCAGAAGAGGTGTCTCGCCGGCACTCAAGTCGCCGAGTCCACCCGCGGTCGCTCCAACCGCGATGGCGGCCGAAGTGACACCGAGCATCTTGCGTCGACTCAGTTCAAACGTCGAAGGTTGTGCCATCGTTTCGCTTCCGAAGGGTCAAGATTCCTTGGCAATAAAGTCACGCATCGCTTTGAGCGTTTCGGCGCTGACGTGATGTTCAAGTCCTTCCGCATCAATCGCTGCGGTAGCCTCGCTCACCCCAAGCGCCTTTAGAAACTCAAGAACGACTTCGTGACGTTCACGAGATTGCTTGGCAATTCGCTTTCCCTTCGCGGTCAATTCGATCGGTGCGTAGGGCTGGGTGGTCACGTACCCATCGCGCTGCAACCGGCCGATCGTTCGATTGACCGTCACGTGACTGACACCGAAATGCCCAGCCAGATCGACGGCCCGACAGGTGCCTTTGCTGTCGATCTGCTCGGCAATCGCTTCAACGTAATCCTCGGCCAACTCGGTGGCGTGGTCCGAGCGGATTCGCGAATGCTGTTTTTCAGTCGGTTTTTGTGACGCCAATGCGGGGCTCCTTGCCTAGAGATGCCAAGACGGGTGAAGAATCCAACATTGCGCAGCAGCAGATTTCCTTCGTTGGAAATTGGGCCTTGACACGTTTTTAGCCTCGGCTACATTTTTAGCAAATGTAGCCAGTGCTAAACTTTGGATTGAACGAGAGAGCAGATCGATGCAGCGGGCGAAACGCAATAACAAACGCGGATTCACTTTGGTCGAACTACTGGTTGTGATCGCAATCATCTCCATTTTGATTGGAATGCTGTTGCCTGCGGTTCAGGCCACGCGCGAAGCGGCGCGCAAGATGCAATGCAGCAACAACCTGCGTCAACTCGGGTTGGCCATGCATAATTACCATTCCGCCTACAAACAGTTTCCTGCGGGTTACTACTCCTACAAAACCCGCGATGGTTCGGGGCCCGCCTGGGCACACATCGACCCGCTGACTTGGGACGCCGGCCCCGGTTGGGGCTGGGGGGCGATGATTTTGCCATTTATCGAGCAGGCGTCTACCGCCGAACACCTCAATTATAGCGAACCGATCTGGTCGGCCGCTAACGAGGAGGGCATTGCTGCGGAGCTGCCGGTCTTTCTGTGCCCCTCAGTCGCGGGTCCTCATGACGCGTTCTTTGTGAAAAACGAGGCCGGACTCGAGCTGACAATCGGTGGCCGAAACGTTTTTGTCGGCCGCACTCACTACGTCGCTAGCCATGGCCAAGAATCGTGCTGGGGCGAATGTGGCTCCGCTGCGACGGGTGAGGTTTTCACGAATATCTATACCGGCGACACCAAGATCATCGAAATCCAAGGGGACGCGGGTCGAGTCGCAGACGGACCGTTCTTCCGCAATTCGGCGACTGCCTTTCGCGACATCCTCGACGGAACCTCGAGCACGATCTTCCTGGGCGAGCATTCGTCGGCGCTCAGCGAAAAGACTTGGGTTGGCGTCGTTCCCGGTGCCTTCACTCACCCTGAATTTGACAGCCCCGAAAATGGTCCTGACGCAGCCGCAACGCTTACCCTTGTGCATGCAGGCCCGTCGGGCGGCGAACTCGATATCACGGGCGTGCCGATCATTCACCCGGTCAACTTTCCAACCTTCCATGTTGGCCAGATGTATTCGCAGCATCCTGGTGGTGGCATGGTGATGTTCGCCGATGGTTCGACCCACTTCATCTCGGAAAGCATCAATCTCTTGGTCTGGGCTGAAGCGTCGAGCATGCGTGAACACGAAGTGATTGATGAGGAGATGCTTCGATGAGTCTTGGCAAGATCACTTCCATATTGCTCGCTGCGTTCGTTGTCGTCGCCGGTATCCTTTGGTACATCAACCAAGGCTACGGCGAAGTCAGTCCGCAGGGCTACGAGTTTGCCAAGGCGCTGTACTCCTGTTGCAACCGCTGCGACCAGCAGCGTCTCGAAACCATCTCGGCGATGGTCGACGAAGCGTCGAAGAAGTCGGAGATCAGTGAAAACGAAACACAATGGCTCGCTGGCATCATCCAGCAGGGCCGGCAAGGCGACTGGAAATCAGCGGCAGCCGAAGTACGGCAACTGATGCTCGATCAGGTCAAAGGGTAAATCTCTTTTGAGCCGAACGCGCTAGCTAGCGTCGGGCCCTACATAGTCACCCAACTGAGCCGCGATCGCGTAAGCGGCCGGGCCTTAGTCGCCTTCGCACTCGCTGCGCGTCGACAGGGGCCGAGGCCTGACGGCCAGCGGCTCACGGGCAATGCCCAAACTGCGCAAGAAGTCGCTCAAAAACCGCCTCAGAGCGGGACCATATATGGTGCTGACCAATCCCCTAGCCAATGGTCGTGGTTCCGTCGGAACAAGGTTGCATGGGGTTTCGAAGCCAGGGATAATCGCTGTTGGTTGGTTCGTTCGTTCACGCGACCGGTGAACATGCGAACGCAAGCACCAACCGGGACAGCGGCTTCGCCACTATCCATCCCGCCTAACGCTTCCACAACTCCATTGGGCATCCCATTTCATTCCTTGTCGGAAATGGGTGCTGAGGTCGCACTCATTGTGAACGTAAAGACGATTGCTCTTACCTGTTGCGCTCTTGCCGGTTGCATTGCATGCGGCGGCGTCGTCACAAGAGCCGACGATCCTCGTCTGCAAACCGGCCTGCAAGCTCTTTACGACTTTTCCGCAACTCAGGGAAAAGTGGTCCGCGATCGGTCAGGCAAATCGCCTGCGATTGACCTGACGATCAAGCGTCCTCAAAACGCAAAACGCCGTAACGGCTCGCTGCAAATCGTTGGCCCGACCATTATCGAGTCGGATTCGTCTGCCAAGCGACTTGCCGCATCCATCAAACGGTCTCAGTCCTTCACGTTGGAAGTTTGGATCACCCCTGGAAAAGAGAAGCAAACCGGTCCTGCTCGTATCGTGACCCTTTCGAAACACGGCACCGATCGGAATTTCACGCTTGGTCAAGATGATCGCAAATATGACGTTCGGTTCCGAACGAACAAAACGAACTCCAATGGAATCCCATCAACCGCATCCGATTCCGGCGCGGTGCAACTGAAGCAAACTCATGTTGCCTACACCCGCGATCGGTCTGGCGCTGCGTCGCTGTACGTTAATGGAAAGAAACAAACACAACGCAAAGTCGCCGGGAACCTTGGCAACTGGGATGCTTCGTTTCGCCTTGCTTTGGGAGACGAGTTTTCGGGTGACCGCCAGTGGTACGGAACGTACCACTTGGTCGCCCTCTACGACCGAGCATTGACCGAAGAGCAGATCCGACAAAACCACCAGGCGGGTCCCAACGCAAACGCAGCAAAACCGACCGAAGAAATGTTGGCTGCGCGTCGTGCGGAGCGTCAGGCCCAGTTCTTTGAATCCAAAGTTGCGCCGATACTTTCGCGGCATTGCCTCGAGTGTCATGACACCGCTGCAAACGAAGGCGGGCTCGACCTCTCAAGAAAAGCGAAAGCCTTTGTCGGTGGTGAAAGCGGCAAAGCCATTGTCGCCGGCGATTTGAACAACAGTTTGCTTTGGACGTCAATCGAAGACGACACGATGCCTCATGATCGCGATCCCGTTCCCGACGGCGAAAAGGCAACGCTCAAGAAATGGATCGAACAAGGCGCGACTTGGTCCGTTGAGGTGATTGACCCGGCCATCTATTCGGACGGCCGCGGCAATGAGTTGTGGGTACAACGATTGACGGTCCCCGAATACATCGAATCCGTTCGAGTGGCGGTCGGTGTCGACATCGCTAAGGAAGCAAGGGAAATTTTGCCGCCCGATACCCGCGCCGATGGCTTCAGCAACACGGCCTACAGCTTGACGGTCGACTTCGAACACGTCGATGCCTATAGCCAGCTCGCACAATTGATTGTCAACAAGATGGACGTTGATCGTTTCGCCTCGCGATTCACAAAAAAGAAACGGCTGATCGACGATGACATGCGTGATTTGATCGCCAAAATGGGCAAGTGGGTCTTGCGTGGTCCACTCGACGAACACGAAGTCGTTACCTACCGCGGAATCACCACCACCGTCGCTAGTGCTGGGGGGAACTTTGAAGAAGCGGCCGCGTTTGTCATCGAAGCCATGCTTCAATCGCCCCGCTTCATCTACCGTATCGAACGCCAACGCGGTGACGGCGATACAAGAATACTTGATGACTATGAACTTGCGTGCCGAATCAGCTATATCCTTTGGGGAGCGCCGCCCGACGAGCAACTCGTGCGTGCCGCCGAGGCGGGCGATCTGTATGACTCAAAAGGAATCGACAAGCAAGTACAACGCTTGTTGAAAGACCCACGGGCGGTTGCCAGGTCTTCGCAGTTCATCTCAGGGTGGTTGGATCTCGATCGGCTTGAGAACCTTCGACCGAACAAAGAGCGGTTCCCGAATTGGAACGCGTCGATCGCCCAAGACATGCGATCGGAAACGCTCGCCTTCTTCGAAGAAGTGGTTTGGAAACAGCAGCGACCGCTTACGGATTTGTTGAACGCCCAGTTGTCGTTCATGACGCCGCAGCTTGCTCGACACTATGGCATCAAACCAAAAACCAACGATAACGCGTTGGCCAAATATGATCTGACCGCCACCCCTTCGCGTGGCGGCCTGTTGACTCAAGGAAGCCTGCTATCGATTGGTGGCGACGACGCCTCGATGGTCACACGTGGCTTGTTCGTTTTGAACGATCTGCTTTTCAGCGAAGTGGGTGATCCGCCGCCGGGATTGGACACAACGCCTGTTCCCACAAGTCCTGGACGGACCCACCGGATGATCGCGATGGATCGAATCGAAAGCACCTCCTGTGGCGGATGCCATTCTCGGTTCGAACCGCTCGCTTTTGGCCTCGAAAAATACGACGGTTTAGGTAGCTTTCACGAAACAGACGAACACGGGAACGAGCTTCGTGACGACGGCGAAATCCTGTTCCCAGGAACAGCCAATCCAGTCGCCTACGATTCGTCGGCCGAATTGATGGACCTGCTTGCCAAGAGTGATCGTGTTGGTCAATGCATCACGCGCAAAGTGACCCAGTTCGCACTTGGTCGGCCACTGGTCGCCGCCGACGCTCGCGAGATTCGTGAGATCCATCGCCGTGCCGCTGAGGCGGGCGGAACTTACGCAGCGACCATTGCCGAAATCATCAAGAGCGATGTCGTTCGGCGCACGCGAACCGAATCGCTGCCCTAGCCAAGATCCCCACCTTTCAAGATCCCCACCTTTCAGAAACCTTCTCACCACACACCAGTCACCACACAACCACTTCGGAGCTCGTCGGTATGCCTCGTCCCACCTTGCATCGCCGCACACTTCTTCGCGGACTCGGCGTTACGGCCATTGGCCTGCCGCTTCTGGAAGAGATGATGGTCTCGTCCGCGTTAGCATCGTCCAACACCGACGTACCGACGCGTGCATTTAATGTCTTTTTCGGACTTGGGATTCCCGCGCCGTTGCAAACCGAAGGATTCGATGGCGTGCTCGAACCGCTCAAGCCGCTATCGGACAAGCTGTTGATCATGCGCAACGTCGACCAGGTGCGTTGTGATGAATCGGGCATCAACGCCCACTTTGATGGAGCCTCGGGGGCGTTCACCGCAACGCCTCCCGATGGCGAGGCCAAAGCGGGTGGCGCATCCATCGACCAAATGATTCGAAAGACGCACTATGGCGATGGTCTGCCCAAAGGAATGGTCCCGACGCTGATCGCGGGCACCTTTTTCCGGCGCAGTCGCGTCAGCCGTTACGTGCACAGTTACAACGAAGATGGCACCGTCGCAGCGACGATCCAAGAACGCCCGCGTGATCTCTTCGATCGGGTCTTTGGCACGCTCGCCAGCGCAACCGACGACGGCGACGCACGATCGCGACGTCTGCGTCGCAGCGTTCTCGATTCCGTTGTGGACCAGTACAAGTTTTACACGGGCCCGAGTTCGCCACTTGGCAGCGTTTCAAGATCTCGCGTTGCCGACCACTTAGAACGCATTCGGGAATTCGAACAACGTGCCTACGAAATGAGGCACGACTCGAAGCGCGGGCCAAGTCTCCCGCCACGATCAAAAATCGCCCACGGTGGCCCCGCCGATCCAGGTGGCGAAGGGATCGACATGCACATCGACGACCTAACCGCCGAGTGGCGACTGCTGGCCGACTTGTACGCGCTCGCGATTGAGATGGACCGCGTCCGATTTGGCTCGGTCACCTTCTTGGCAGCTGGCGAACGCCTGCGAATGAGTGGCGACTACAAGTACGACGACCGCTTGGTTTATACGTTCAACGACGAAAAAGAACTGGGCAAGTCAGGATCGGGCGGCTGTAGTCACGAGTGGTGGCACCAATACAACGAAAAGAAAAAGAACGAACAACTTCGTGCACATGCGCACATGAAAATGCAGGAGGTCGCCTACTTCCTCAAGCTCCTCGACAAGACCACCGAAGCCAACGGTAAGACCATCCTGGAAAACTCCTGCATCACCGTTTCGACAGAATCGGGCGATGGCCGCCACTCGGACGTCAAACGTGAATTGTCTGGAGTGTTCCACGCAATCACGGGCGCTTCGGGGCGATTCAAGACGGGGCAAATCATGGATGTCGGCGCCGAGGGTATCGATGTTTACAACACGATGCTTGGTGCGATGGGTTGCAACCAGCGTCTTGGTCCCGACAAAAGGCAGGCCCAGCAGATCGACAAAATCCTCGCCTAGCAAACGCGCGCGGCGAGACAAAGAGTCCCGCCCCGCTGCGGAATTCCGCTTGCCGATGCGCGCCCTGGCCAGTCACAATCGTTGCCTAATCACTAAGTCGATCGCAGTTGTGGCCAAGCAGGAATCCGATGAGCAACGAAAAAGTCGTTTGGGAAGCTGAATTCAATCCCGCAGTGAAGATGTACTGGCTTCTCTCAGGAGCCCTCGTGTGCGTCTTTACGATTGTCGGCATCGTGTTTCTTCCGGTCTGGTTGATCGTCGGTTCAATCATCACCGGCAAATACCTTGCCAGCCACAAGTGCACGCTGACCAACCGCAGCCTCAAGTTTTCCAAAGGGGTGTTGGTTCGCCAAGAGAAGACCGTTCCACTCGACCGCATTACCGACGTCGGGCTGACGCAAGGTCCGATCATGCGAGCAATGGACATCGAAGCTTTGTCGGTCGAAACGGCGGGCCAGTCTTCGGTCGGCTCGCTAATCTCGCTTGCGGGGATCAAAGATGGTCGAAAGTTTCGCGACGCCGTCCTCAAGCAACGCGACCTGGTCGTCGGTTCGGACGAAATCAGAAGCGAATCGGCGCCCGCACATACCAGCGCACCAGCCGCCGGGAACAACGAAGTCCTCGAACAGATCCGCGACACGCTGGTCCGAATCGAGGCAGCAATCAAAGAGACGCGTTAAATCGACGAACCAACCATCGTTGGGGCGATGGTGGCAACGCAAGGCTGCTCCGTTCACTGCATCGAGTAGAGCACAATGTTGGCTACGATCTTTGCAGCGTCATCGGTCGAATAGCCGGGACACTGCACTGAGTTTTGGCTTTCGAGTGCGCAACTGATGTCGAGCGGCGAGAAAACAACCGCGGTCACACCATCGAGTTCGGCAATTTCCAATACGGGCGGGGAACTGCGTCGCGTGATTCCCTTTGCCGATGGTGTTCGAAGGGTAACCGAGGTGATGTCGTAACCACCGAAAGTGTTGGTCAGCGAGGGATGATCCGCTGCAACCGCATTCAGCGGCGCCTTTGGCAACGTTTGCGCAATCTCACGGCGAAACGCTTCGGCAAACGCTTTGTTGCCGCAAATCGCAGTTCCCAGAATCACACCACCATTGCGAACGTAATCAGCGAGCACTTGCCGCTGCGCCGCATTGAAGGTGAATCCGGTGCGACCATGGACCCAAAGAATCGGTATATCTTGCAGATCCTCGGAATCGAAACCGATCGAGTCGTCGAGCGCTGCGATAGGTATTGGGAGCTGTGAACTGATCAAGGACGCGGCGTTTGGCAAAGCACGCTGCGCCTCTTCACCGCCAGCACCAACCGACAACTGCGCAACCCGAATGCTGCCGCGCGTCGGCAACGGAACGTCACTTGCGCGAATCACGGTCCGCTGATCAAGTTTGTCTTTGAGTTCTCGCCCCGTCGCATAGGCAATGATGTTTTCACCAATTCGAATCGACGCATCAATCTGCTTGCGTGCCGCGGGAGACTCGTTCCCGCGACGATAGAGAACATCGCCCAACTGCCATCGGCACGACAAACTCTTGGGAAGGTAAAAGACGGCCGTTCGACAACACGCCTGAACGCCGTAGACCCAGAAGTCGTCGCCCAGGAGAGTCGGATCGACGTTTCTTGCCGCTGTCCAAACGGGATGCCCCGGTGGCAAACGATCGAGTTTCGTTCCCGGATACCACTCGGCACAGAGCTCGCGCACACTCCGCTCGAAAGGACTGGCATCGCCACATCCGTCGCCACCGTCGGCTTCGAAAACGATGCATCCACCCTGATCAACATACTCTCGGAGCTTGTCGGTGAACGTCTTTTCGAGTGGCAAACGCATTTTGCCACTGATGATCAACACCGGTGCTTGCAGCAGGTCGACGATCTCAGCTTGATCGCTGTCGATCGTTTGCCATGTCAGATCACGTCCCCACTCTCGTTCGACGTGACGCACAAGCTGCCGCAGTCCGTCAGGATGTTGTTCCCAAAGCACGAGGCTTTTGCGGCTTGGGTATTGCAGTCGCCCGACAACCACTTGGCGTTTCCCTTTGCTCAGGAACAGAAGCGCGAACGAAGTCGAAACATCTCGGTTGCCCTCTGCCATTTGGCCGTTGCCCGACCAGAAGCCCTGAAAACCATCTTGCAGATCCAACAGACGCTCGGCGCCTTCGCGATACCAGTCGTGGCCGCCGATGAACCGTCTTCCCGATAGCCGTCCAACACGTTCGAGGGCATACAGGTAATAGAAATAGGTCATCGGACTTCCGCCCGGGTTTGCGCGCAGCGTGAAGTTGCGTCCCAACCATTCCAAACCGAGCTCGACCGGATCGGCGTTTACATTCGCACCGCCGCAACAAGTGATTTGGTCGCCGACGATTTGCGAGCTACCACCCTCGAGTCCACCACGAGCAATGATGACCGAAGCGACGCCCGCACACGTCATGCTTCCGGACGGGATGTCGCCACCGTGATAACTCCACCCGCCACCTTTCTGACGATCAACCCAGTACTTTAGCGCCCGCTGAAAGACGATCGGATCGACATCAATGCCTCGATCCTTGGCGGCCCCGAGCGCCAACAGGGCAAACTGAGAATTGGACGGATCACCGCTGCCGATCTGCTTGCCGTAATCCCAAGAACCAACTCGTCCCACTTTTTTTTGATTGAAAACCAACAACTCGACATTGGTTCGAATGTCGGGAAGGTCGCGAGCCGCACCGTAGTGACAATAGACAAGTGTCTGCAACGAAATCGAATAAGTCTCTTTTGGCTTGAAGGTGCGCAGGTAGCGCATCGCACTCACGATGGCCGGATCATCCTTCTCGACGCCACTGTTGAGCAGAGCAAGTGTGCAAAGCGCCGTCAGCCCGCACGATTGTGAACCGTATTCGTTCCAGCCACCGCGTTTAGTTTGTGTCTTGCGAAGATAGGCAATGCCGCGATCAATTGCGTGCTGCACCGCTGCCGCGTCCACTTCGGCACGAGCGGTTTTTGCTGGAATCAGACTGGCGAACAGCATGCCCAGTAACAATGGGTAAACCACACAGGTTCTGCCCCCCAATCCTCTCCTCGGGCGGGTTCCCGATCGCTTGCCGGTTTGTTCAACTGAGACAGGTGCACCGCTGCTGCCAGCATTGCCCACTCGTCGGCTAAAATAGTGCCAGGGAAAGGTGCCGCTGATGTTCAAGCCTTTTCTCCAAATCAAGCTTCGACCCACTCGCTTCGTTAACGCACCCTACCCGATCATCGGCCAGGGCGTTGGCCGCATACGTTTTATACGCAAAGGAATGTTTCTTCTCGACCATGAGTAGCACTCCTCCTCCACCGCCACCTCCCGGCGGCCCGCAGCCAGGACAACCCAGCGGCCAGCAGCCAGGGCAGGTTCCCGCTCCTGGAAATCAACCGTCGCGAAACCTCGGCGATGTCTTGCGAGAATTTGCCGACCACCAGCAGACCATGCGTTCGGAGCTGGCCAAAGTCATCGTCGGTCAATCCGAGACGATCGAGCAATTATTGGCCGCCATTTTCACTCGCGGTCATTGTTTGCTCGAAGGTGTTCCCGGCCTCGCCAAGACGTTGATGGTCAGCACCCTCGCCGAAATCCTTGACGTCTCTTTCAAACGAATTCAGTTTACTCCGGACTTGATGCCTTCGGACATTACTGGAACACAGGTTTTGGAGGAAGGCGAGGGCGGAAAACGGGAATTCCGGTTTGCCGAAGGGCCGATCTTTACCAACATCCTGTTGGCTGACGAAATCAACCGAACGCCTCCCAAAACCCAGGCTGCACTGCTTGAGGCGATGCAGGAGCGGCAGGTCACAGTGGGCCGCGACACTTACACGCTGCCGTCGCCCTTTTTTACGATCGCGACTCAAAACCCGATCGAACAAGAAGGAACGTACCCGTTGCCTGAAGCGCAACTTGACCGCTTCATGTTCAACATCAAAGTGGGTTACCCCACCGCCGCCGAAGAAGAAAAGATTCTCACCGCAACGACCCGTGGTGAGAAAGCGACGGTCAACAAAGTCCTTTCGGCCCGCGCGATCTTGAATGTGCAAAAGCTGGTTTCGAGCGTCGCCGTCAACCCGTTTGTGATTCGATACGCCGCCCAACTTGTCCGCGCAACACGTCCCGGTGACGAGACCGCGCCAGAGTACGTGCGGGAACTTGTCGATTACGGTGCCGGCCCACGTGCGGGCCAGAATTTGATCGCCGGTGCCAAAGCCCTCGCGGCAATGGACGGTCGCTTCAGCGTTGATCCACAGGACATTCGGCGTATCGCCATTCCTGTCCTGCGCCATCGTGTCGCAACGAACTTTCAAGCGCAAGCCGAAGGCATGGATACCGACGCGATTGTCGTTCGCTTGCTTGAAGATGTCCAACCACCCGAGCCAGACAAGTTGGTCAAGAATTCGTGAGCGCGCTGCTGTCACCAGAATCGCTTCAGCAAATCAAGCGTCTCGATTTGCGCGCGCGAATGGTGGTACGTGGTTTCCTTCAGGGCCTGCACTCGAGCCCCTTCCAAGGGTTTTCGGTCCAGTTCAGCGAACATCGTCGATACAACCGAGGCGATGATCCAAAGTTAATCGATTGGCTCGTTTACGCGAAAACCGACAAGTATTTTGTCAAACGCTTCGAAGCGGAAACCAACCTCACCGGCTACTTGCTGATGGACTTGTCCGCATCAATGGGCTTCACCGAAAGCCAGACGATGACCAAGTTCGAATACGCAACCTGCCTCGCCGCATCGCTGACGTACTTGATGACGATGCAGCAAGACCCCGTTGGCTTGATCACCTTTGACGAGAAAGTGCACGCAGCGCTTCCCGCACGTAGCCGCCGCGGACATCTCGGCGACGTGATGGCGCAGCTTTCGCGGCTCCAACCCAAAGGTGAAACGGATCTACCAGCCTGCTTGACTCAAGTTGCCGCGATGCTCAAGCAACACTCGTTGGTGATGCTCTTCTCAGACCTGCTCAATGATCCTGACGAAGTCATCTCGGCGCTCGCCCGCTTGCGACATGCCGGCAATGACGTGATCGTCTTTCATGTCATGGATGAGGCCGAAGTCAACTTTCCCTACGAGGGACCGGTCAAGTTTGAAGACGCCGAGACGGGCGAAACGGTCACCGTCGACGCGGGCGGTTTTCGCGACGACTACCTGCAGCAAGTCGAAGAGTTTCGCGAAAAATATCGCGAAGGCTGCAACCAATTGCGAGTCGACTATGTCCCTCTCGACACAAGCATGCCATTCGACAAAGCGTTGACCGAGTACCTGCTACAGCGTCAAAGCCGTTTCTAATAACCGGTTTTCTCTGGTTTTCGTGTCAGACGTTCGCTGCAAAGTGAATCTATTTCATGGAGCGATTGCTTGCTCCATCAGGTATCGAGGCGTCCGCTGCAGAGACATGAACCAACCCAACCATCCTCCGTCCACGACCAAGCCCCCAAAAGCGCTGTGGGTTTGGGACAACCGTGCGAGGCTATCGCTTCCGCCGGCACTGGCCGCTTGGTTGGCCATGTTGGTGCTGAGCGTCTTGGCTGGCTTCTATTTCGTCGGCGATCACATCGCGCCGCGTTGGCTATTGGTCGGCTTTCTCGTCAGCCACGTGATTGTGTTTGGCCTTGGAGCAGCCAATCTGTTCACGATGCGCCGCGGGTTCGTTTCGCTCAGCCACGTCGTTTGCTGGAGCCCTGGCTTGGTGATGCTATTGGGCGACTTGATTAGTGAGCCCGCCTTTGGCCTCTACTTCTGTTGGTCGATGCTCGTCGCAACGATCCTCTCGATATCGCTGCTGTTCGACGTACGAGACAGCGTGGTCTACTTGAGGCATCTCTTTTCGTAGCCGGGGCACCTCTATCGGTGACTGCCTTTTCCCGGACGCCCCGCGGATGAGGGACGCAACGATTTCCATTGGTTTTCGCGAATCGTTCGATTCGATGCTCGCCGCAAGATCAGGTGTGAACACACTCCCGAGAGCATCAGGCAGCCCAGGAAACCAAACGCCTGCTCGAGCGTGATAACACCCACTCGAGAAACGGTGTTGGCATACACGACCATCCCGCCATAAGCCAACATGCTTGTCGCTGTGATGAACCAGATCATGGATGGTCGCGGAACAACGAGAACACTCGTCGCGATAAAAACAAACAAGATGGGCACCGGCGCGCTTCGCGGCCCCTGATCAAACGAAAAAGCAAACGCCAACGCCAAGATCGTCAACCCCATCATCGCAAACTGGCTGTAGTCCTTGCGATCGTAACGACGTGAAACCACATCACAGAGGGTGACCAAAACAGCCCACGACACCACCATGATCAACGCGTAATTGCCAAAGCTTTCGCGATGGAAGGGCAATTCCAGAACATACTTTGCGAACAAGTGCAACGCGTAACAAATGCTGCACCCTAGGTAGCAGACCGCGAGCTGCGGATGATGCCTTGCCCAACGGTACAGACGCTGAACCATCCCGGGCGGACGCGCAAGGATCGGCTCACCAGCGAGAAACAGCTCCAAGTCATGAGCGAGTTCCGCCGCGGTCTCATAGCGATCCTCGGGATCCTTCATCAAGCATTTCATGCAGATCGTTTCGAGATCGCGCGGGATCTCATCCCGATGTTCGCGAGGCGAATCAGGGTCCGTTTCGATCACAGCGATCAAGGTGCTGACGGTATCAGGGCCTTCGATGGGGATCTTTCCCGTCAGCAACTCGTAAAGGATCGCACCAAGAGCGTAGATGTCAGCCGCCGGTCCGATGTCGCTGATGTTTCCTGCCGCCTGTTCGGGCGACATGTATGCCGGAGTGCCGAGCGTGTGCCCGGTCTTGGTCATTTGGTCGTCGCTATCGAGCTGTTTCGCCAATCCAAAGTCAGTGATCTTTGCCGTCGGAACATGGTCGTCGGATTGGTTCGTCACTCCCGATGAAACGTCCGCCACCTCATCATCCAACACGACCAAGATGTTGCCCGGCTTCAAATCGCGGTGAATGATCGATTGCTGGTGAGCGAAATGGACAGCCTGTGCCAGCTGGACGACCATCTTTGCTGCCCAACGGATGGGCTGGGCTTGCCGCAAAGTCAAATCACAAAGCGCAGCACCGGGGACCAACTCCAGAGCCAGGTAGGGCTGTGAATCAGCTTGTCCCACTTCGTAAATCTGAACGATGCCTGGATGTTGAAGTCGCGCGATCGTCTCGGCTTCGCGTTGGAATCGGGTTCGCATCGACGCCGACGAGTGTTCGCCAGCAAGGATCACTTTAAGGGCGACTTCGCGTTTGAGTTTGACGTCGACAGCTCGGTAAACGACCCCCATGCCACCGCGACCAAGCTCGTCAATGACCTCGTACTTGTCGATCGAGGTCGGCTGCGTCGATCCCGAAACCTCTGAGCCACCCACCCCGACGGTCAACGTTTCACGTTCACTGCTGAGCGGCGATTCACTTTGAGGCACGGATGATTCGTTGATTGCCCACGCCGATTGGACGAGTTCAACGAACGGTTGACCAGCATCGCCGATGCTCTCAAGAAAGTCAGTGCATTGTCTGCACTCGGGTAGGTGCAGATCGATTCCTGCCGATCGATCCTCGCTCAATCGACCATCCAAGTATTGCCGCAGCTCGTCGTCGGTCGGGTGTTCAGACGGTGACGTCATCGATCTTGAGTGCAAAGCGGCAAACTTAGTTGGGCAGATCGTCAAGCATCTCGCCGGCGCGCTGACGAAGCTTTCTGAGCACGCGTGACTTGGCAGTATGCACCGAAGCATGAGAAACATCCAGACTGGCTGCGGTCTCGGCAATGTCTTGACCTTCGAGCACGTGTTTTCGAAAGATCTGCATGGTTGACGGTGAGAAGTCGTTTTCGACTTCGTTCAGTAGATAGGCAACCACATAGCGACTGTGCTCGGCATCGAATTCGCGCGAGAGATGACTGTCATGATCTTCGAGTTGAACCAGTGACGCTTGAAACTCGGAACCGCCCGCGCCAACAGGAATGTTGCGACGTCGTAGCGTGTTGCGTGCGACGTTGACCGTTGTCGT
Source organism: Rubripirellula sp. (assembly GCA_965216875.1). Lineage (GTDB taxonomy): Bacteria > Planctomycetota > Planctomycetia > Pirellulales > Pirellulaceae > CBDCUW01. The sequence goes on along the minus strand of OZ244207.1, from coordinate 7,757,907 downwards.
TCGCAACCAGTTTCGAAATGCCCCCACCCGTCCGTTGTGCTCGAAACTCCCGATCTGGCGGAGGAGTACCGTCAACACCTCTTGAGACAGGTCCTCGACATCACTCGGCTGCAGCCGATAGCGGCTAAGCCATCCTCGAATCAGCGGCCGGTAGATCGCATCAATCTCGACCCACGCCGATTGCTGGTCACCCGATGTTGCCGCCGCATCAACGCCCGACGAGCCAGCGTCTTGATGGGCGAGGGCTAATCGCTGGATCAGGGTGAGCCGTGTTTTGTCCATAAATGACGGGGTTTCAGCAGAATCTCGAAACTTTTTTTGGCTCGCGCGCCAGAAAGCTCCCTCAGGCTGAATTTGATAAGTGTCACGTCAATTCAAACGAACCAGAGTCCTGAGAGAACCACAGTGTACCTCCGAATATCGACCTTCGCTGCTCTTCTTCTTGGCTCGGCAACCTTCGCGGTTGCCCAGCCGCCGATCGAGGAACTGCGCAACCTTGCGTCGAGTCTTGAGTCGGCAATTCGCTCGCAATCCGAAGCCAGCAATCGACCATCGATGGCAATGATTGACCGCGAAACGGCACGAAGCATGAACTACGACAACCAACTCAAGCATGTCCGTACGTACTTCGAGAAACGCCAACTCAATCGCAACTATCGCCAAGCCGAACGTCTGCCTCGCCGAACGTCCGCACAAATCACCGCGGCCACAAAACGTTCGCTTCCCGATCGCCTGACATCACAGCAATACGAACCCTACGGCGGTTACATCAATTGGCCCGTTGTCTTGCGGGATGCTGAGTATCAGGAGCAGCGTCAGCAAGTCGACAAACTGTTCGCCGCGCACGCTAAGGCCGGTGGAGGCATCAACACCACCTACTACGCGTCGATTCAATCAACGCTCACGAAAATGTCAGAGCAGCTGAGCGGCAATTACCGCACCACCAACACCGACCAGTTCATCTACGCACGCAAGTTTCTGGCAAGCCTTCAGTACGAGGCGCGAATGCCCGTCGGATCTTGATCTTGATCAATCGATCCCCGTTCTGACTCTCGCCAAAACAACCATCGCTCACACCCAATCTTGCAACCATGAACCTTCGATCCACCTTCTTCCTAAGCAGCGTTGTCGCTCTTTCAGGCATCACCATGGCACAACCACCTGGCTTTCCCAAAAAGTTTCCTCCACTACCTGGCAAGCCTCCGGCCATTGAAAAGCAAACCACCGATTCGAACAACGAATCCTCGCGAAAGACAGCCGCCGGCGATCCTCTGTCACAGTTCGCTAACGGAACGCTCGATCCAAAACAGCTGCTTCAAGAGCTCCAGACGAACCTGCAAAGCGACGATACTGGCCAGCGAATGGGAGCCCTGATTTCGCTGGGGCAAGACACGGAACTCGATTCCGAATTGCGTTCAACCATCGATAACATTTTGAATTCAAGTGAAAACCCATTCGAGCGATTGCTGGCCGCGACCGCGTCCCTTCGAGACGGCAAATCTTCAAAGAATACTGGCGACCTTATTGAAGAGCTCTCATCAACGCTGCAGTCGGAGGATCCCGCGATGGCAAGTCAATCGGCAATCGCGTTAAGTCAAGCGGGACGGCAAGCCGAACCGGCGATGCTTCAGTTACTTCAAGATGCCAACCCTCAAACACGCGCCTTGGCAGCCGAGGTCCTTGGAAAGATCGATTCGCCTAACGCTGCACCGAGGTTGACCGAGCTTCTTCAAGATAAAGACCGACTTGTGCGAGCGGCCGCTGCCAAAGCACTGCCGGCATCGGGGGCAGACGCGAACACGGCACTTGTGCGATTGCTGCAAAGCGATCCGCAACTGTCCGTTCGCGCCGGTGCCGCTTCTTCGCTGACAAAGTCGGTTGATCCAACGGCACACGAAGCGATTGTCGCCGCAATGCTTCAACAGGACGAAACGAAAAGTCTGGCGATCATTCGCTCGGTCGCGGGCAGCGAGGCATCGCTCGAAACGCGAGCTCAGCTACTCGGCGAAGCGCTGCTCGACGCAAAGCCGGCCCAAGCGTCCGAGATCATCAGCCATCTGGTCGACATGGAACAACCTGGCCTTCAGGCACTGGTCCGAGGACTTGATTCGAACAGCGCACGTTATTGGTCTGTGGTCGCACTGTCCGAGTTTGGCAGCGATGCCGCGATGGCTGGTGACAAACTCGCGAGTCTGCTTGCCACTTCGAGTCCCGACGTCAAAACAGAGATCCTGCTGACACTCGCCAAAATCAAACCCAAGAGCGAAATGGTCAATGCGGTGATCACGCGTGAAATGTTGGCGAAAGAAAATGGCGTCCGCTACGCAGCGACGCTGGCTGCCGTGCGGCTCGATCTCGATGGCGACTCCGTTCAGTCGAATCTGCGAACCAACCGCGAAAACGACGACAAGGTACTCTCGCTCGTCTCTGCCTTCGCCCTGGCCAAGCTCAACTCGCGCGATCCAAAACAGGGCCTGGAAGCGGCCAAGGCTCTCCGCGCCGCGATTGCGTCTGGCGACCCGCGACTCAAGCCACTGGCGACCTCCGCCCTTGCCGAATTGCAATCGTCACTTCCCGCATTGCCGAGCCTGCGATGAATTGCAAAGCCTTTCTAATCCTTCCGCTTGTCGTCGCTGCCGGTTGCAGCGGCGACTGGTCAACTGAAGTCACGATTCCTTCGGAGGCGATTCAATCGGGTCTCAACGCCTGGATGCCCGTCGTCTTGACCGACTATGTCGAGGAAGAAGTCCCAGCAACCGTCACTTTGCAGAACGCCAAAGTCCTGTTGAGTGATGGCACCGATCGCATGGGAATCCAACTCGATCTGTTGGTTGAACTTGAAGCGGTCACCGCGGACGAAGTCGCCGAACGAATCGAAGACAACTTGCCCCGCGCTCCACGTCCGCCGTTGCCCGGAGGTCCGCCGCCGCTCGTTGATGTTCGCAAACCGCAGACACTTCCTCCCGAAACGATTCGGGGCGAGGTGGTGACACGCATCGGAGTCCGCTACGACGAGACGAACGCATCCTTTTATGGACAGGACGCATCGGCGCAGCGCATTCACTTCGAAAAACTCCCCAGCGAAATCGAACCGCTGATCGAGCGTGTCTGCGAAGAAGCGTTGAACCAATACTTCGCCGAAAACGCAATCTACGTGTTAGGAGATGACGCCACGTCCAAGCTCGCCAAAGCGAGCCTCAAAGCTGTCGCCATCAAAGACGGACAACTCACCGTCACCCTCGGTCTTTAGCTCCCGCCTCAATCAACGAACAACCGTTCGTAGTACCGAGCTTTAGCCGAAATCTTCCCACTTGCCGCATAAGGGCAGCAAGCGTAGGCCGGATCAAGGAGCGACAGCGACACAGATCCGGCTGGATTACAATGCCCGCCCGCCTACGCGATCGCGGCTCACAAAAACGAAAAAAGGACTCGGGGAATTTGATTCCCTGAGTCCTTTTCTTTTCCAGAAGTACCGAAGGTGGGACTCGAACCCACATGAGGTTGCCCTCACCGGATTTTGAATCCGGCGCGTCTGCCAATTCCGCCACTTCGGCTGGTGAGCCGCACAGTGTAGCCTCTCGATCCCGTTTGGTAAAACCCCGACCGGAATCTGTTTTCTGCACGCTTTTACGACACATTCGGAGGCGTCAGGTTCGGTAACGAGGACGCAAGCCAGGGACAGGGCCCGGACGCACCCCGTGAGCCGTACGCGCTAGCGTCGGGCCCTGAGAGATTGGTAGAAGAGTGTAGGGCCCGACGCTAGCGCGTCCGGCTCACAAAGAAACGAGAGAATAAGGTGCGTGCAAGCACACACCCTACGTTTTCTACGAACGGCTACTTGGCGCCGGCTAGCTTCAAAACGCGGTCGAATTCCTTTTTCTTCACTGGTTGGACGCTCAGCCGGCTCCCCTTTTGAAGCAGCACCATCTCCGAGAGCGACTTTTCTTCTCTTAGCTGCGCCAGCGTCACGGGCGTCTCAAACTTCGTGTCGAGCGTCACGTCGACCATGTACCAGGTTGGCTTGTCCGGGTTGCTCTTGGCATCGAAATACTTGCTGCGTTTGTCAAACGCATGGCTATCGGGATAACCGTCACGCGAAACGACCGCCGTTCCCACCACGGCCGGTACTTTGCAGGCCGAGTGGTAGAAGAGCACTCGGTCCCCCTGTTTGATCTCATCACGCAACAAATTTCGAGCTTGGTAGTTGCGGACGCCTTCCCAGCATGTCGTCTGGTCCGACTCCTTCTCCAGGTCCTCAATCGAGTAGGTCGTCGGTTCGGTCTTCATCAACCAGTATTTGATCGGCATGGAAGCTCAGTCTGGGGGATCCAAGGAAGGAAACGTGGGTGTGAAACTTTACGGACTAGGGAAATTATCGGTCAGCCGAAATTTCTTCCAAGGCGGGGTCACTTATTTAGTCGATGACAACAGAGCGTCGGGATAGACGCGTTTTCTGAATGCTGCCTCGAAAGCCACCGAGCGTGAGACTTTCCGGGTAAATCGGGCCAAGGAACGGGCCGTGTGCATCCGTTCCACTTCTATGCAAAGGCCCGTCTCTATGACCGCAGATGCGATCCACACTGCTCTTGGACTCATCTTCACCGCTGTTTGGTTGCTCGTTGGACAGATCATCGTGGCCTGCAAATAGGTCGCAGATCACTGAAGATCAAACCAAGAGCTTGCCAAATTCCTTCGCGAGGTAGTCCGCGGGGAACAAACAAAACGGATGCTCTCGGCTGGCAAGAATCGATTGCGAGGCGACGCGGCGCTGACGTTCCGCAAGCTCTCGGGAGAGACGTTCGCGCAGACCTTCGAGCTGTGCAGCAAGTTGACGATTGATTCCCGAAAGCTCGTGATGCCAAGCGTGCTTTGAACCCTCGGGAATCGACTGCAGCAACTCGCGTTTGCGCGCAAGCAGGTTTTCATCAAGCGAAACTTCACCCGCAAATCTCTCGGGCTGATAATAAGTGTCGCGAAATTTTCGTCGCAGGTTCCTGATCGCATCCTCTTGCGAATCCGCCTCAGAGCCTGGCAATTTGATCGTTGCCGAAACCACCATGAACTCCGGCGGCGTGATCCCAAAGAACGACGTGATGATCCTGTCACCAAGTTGGTCGTACTTGGCGCCACCAATGCCGTGCAAAAAGAGATCGCTCAGCACGAGCCTTGCGTACATCGTCGTCAACAAAGCTCGCGGACGAAGCTTGAAGTTGGGTGACAGTTTCGACGCCAACTGCTCGGCGGCCAATTTGGGATGGCTGACGTCAATCGAAATCTCTTTCGGCGAGTTGGGATCACGGTCGCTGATGACGAGCTGATCGCCAGCGATCGAAACCCAAGCAGCGCGCCGTTTGGGCGAGTCGTTGCCATAGATCCAAAGAGGCGCCTCGAGCCAACCGTTATCGGCGTCCAGATTCGGCACTGGGTGCGCTGAACTGCGAATCCCGTGAGCGGCGCGGTAGTGGTCCGCCGCTTCGTTGTAGCAGCGAACGAACAACGGCAACTCGGTCAGGATCGCCAACACAAATTCGGCGAACGCGGAACTCTTGCAGAGCACGCCAAGTGGAAGCTCGAGTGTCTTGAGCCCTAGCTCGTCTTCAAATCCATGCCTTGCTTGGGCGAGCGCACATCCGGCAACGCCACAACGATTGGCAGCCGCAACGGCATGCTTCCAGAATTCACTAACACATGGGTTGTGGACGAGCGGCCTAATGACTTCGGCTACATTCTTGTCGAACTGATCAAAGACGGAGCGGTCACCAATGGTCGTCTGCTCGTAGGGCACTCCGCCGCCCGCTTGGTCATAAGCAACCGAAGTAAGCGTCGCATTGCCACTCGCGTCAACAACCGGTACTCGAATCGAGCTACCCGATGCCACGTCGTTATCGACGGCGAGGTTGATCGCGATTCCGCCGACATCCTGCCCGATTCGGCTGAGCGCAAAATTCTTGAACCAGACGCCGGGATGAAAGATCGCAGGCTGGTGGCCAGCCATCACGATCGGCGTATCGTCACTGTACGAAACGAAATCAACCTTGCGGTAAGCCGACGTGTAGCAGATCGCATCGTCGATCATTTGCCGACGAGCGCGACTGCGAAGCGAATCGAAAAATGCACCGTAGTGCTTCGCTCGATCACGGTTCGTTTCCAGCAGCTGGCCGCTGTCGCCGATCGGCGGTTCGATCACCGCCGTGCCATGCGTTTGCGGAGCGCGGTAGTTGCGATAGCCCGTCGCCGATTCATGATGAGTCGTGTCGCTGGGCATCGAATGCAAATTCCGAATCGTTAGACCACAAGTAGTGTGGGGGAAATCGTTGGCAGGCTAGCCAATTCCCTGGCTGCAATAATCGCGTCGCTGCGATCGAGGCGGGAAGTCGATCTTCCCCGTGGAATGTTCTGGCGGAGTCAAGCCAGAGCGGTGGTGAACACGAGCAACCGCGTCATCAAGGACTCGATTGTAATAGCGAAGTCGCGTTTCGGAATGATCAAGTGATCCGCCAAACGATCGATTCAAGTCGAGATAAATCAACGGCACGGGGACTTCGATCACCCGCAACCCAGCGGCAGCCGCCTCGACCCACAATTCGAGTGGCATCGCGTACCCGTCGTCCGTGATCGTGAGCTGCGATAAAGCCGAGCGGCGGTATGCCTTGAAGCCACAAAACGCGTCGGTCAGGTTGAATCCGAGCCGATCGTTCAACTGGCTCGTGATCCGACGATTGATGAACAACCTTTCGGGTGGCGGCGCATCGTCGCCTTCGTATTTCTTCAGATAGCGGCTTCCCGAAACAATGTCGGCAGCCGCAGCCGCTTCGATGAAGCGAGGGATTCGACACGGTTGGTGCTGGCCGTCACAGTCGAGCGTGACCACTCCTTCGAAGCCTTCGTCGAGACAAAACTTGAAGGCCGACTTCAGCGCCGCACCGTAGCCTCGATTCTGCTCGTGACGAAGCACCGAAATGTCTGATCGCGACCGGAGCACCTCGGAAGTTCCGTCGGTCGAACCGTCATCGACCACCAACACATCGCTCGCGTGCTCGAGGACTTGATCCAAGACGCCATCGACGTAGTCGACCTCGTTGAACACGGGCAGAGCGGCAAGCCATCGTTTGCGGTTCAACATGGATCGAAAAACGCCCGTTTCAGGGGCCAGCTGGGGATCGGAAAGGTCCGGGTTTCATTAAGAATTGTATGGACGTTTAGATGATGGTCAATATTTGCAAGGGTCCGCCGCCAGCGGGGATTGCCGGGCGTGGGGAGAAACTTGGTTCTGGGGAGAATTCGGGAGAAACCACGAATCATTCGAATTGGACGAATTTTAATGGAGGACCCTGCCGGATCTGCGTCGCTGTCGCTCCTTGATCCGGCCTACGACAGCCACCGCGTTGCTACCTAGGCCGACTCGATCGGGTCGTGCTCACTCGTGCTGGCCCAGAACTGGACGTCGGCAAATTCGGCTGCCAAGTCATCGGCCAAACGTTCCATCGCAAACCGCTCGCTCCAATAGTGACCGAGCAGGCCTAGTCCGATCGAAGACGACTCGGCCTCGAGGCAAGTGTGAAAGGTTGCTTCGCCTGTGATCATCGCATCGCATCCCTTGCGGCGGGCGGACGACAGGAAACTGCCGCCACTTCCGCAAGCCAATGCAACTTTGGTCACTTGCTGATCCGGCGGGCCGACACGACGTGGAACCGTTGCACCAACGATCTCTGCGGCGCGACGAACCAAATCAGAAAGCTGCGTGGGTTGCGCAAGGACGCCGCAACGCCCCGTTCCTACCAGCGGATTCGAGTCGTCTTCGGGATCGATCAGGGGCGTGATCGATTCAAGCCCAAGCTGCTCGGCCCATTGTTGATTGATGCCCGCGGCTGCCGAATCGAATGCGGTGTGAGCGCTGTAGATGGCGACGCCAGCGCCGATCAACTTCAGCAGCATCGCGCCGGTGATCGTATCCGATGTGATCTTGGACAGTGCTTTGAAGGGCAGGGGATGATGCACGACGATCAAGTCAGCATCCTTTTCGACTGCTTCCTCGACAACGTTTGGCGAAATCGTCAGGCAGGTCATCACGCGGCCGGTCGCCAGTTTGCGATCGCCAACCAACAGGCCAACGTTGTCCCAAGATTCAGCCAAACGCAAGGGAGCGAGTTGGCCAAGGTGTGCACAGAGGTTGTCGAGAGTCGTCACCGATTGGCTCCTTCCCGCCCGGGCCGCTGAGGAGTCTGTGTGGTTGCGATCAACGCACTTGGAGTCGACGCACTTGGAGTCGACGCGGCTTTCAAGCAAGCCGCGTCAAGAGAATGTCGCCAGCTACTTTGGCGCGATCATGCAGATCATTCGTCGCCCGTGTTGTTGTGGCTTGGTTTCAACCTTGCCAACGGTGCTGAGCGTTTCGATGACCATCTCCATCACCTTTTGGCCTTCCTCGATGTGGGCCATCTCGCGACCACGGAACAGCACGCTGACTTGGACTTTGTCTTTGTGCTCGAGGAATTTCTCGGCCTGACGAATCTTGGTACGAATGTCCTCTTCGCCAGTCTTGGGGCGAAGACGAATTTCTTTCGTCTTGGTGTGCGTTTGCCCGGAGTTCTTTTTCTTGTTCTTGTCGTACTTGTATTTGCCGTAATCCATGATTCGGCAAACAGGCGGACGCTCGTTAGGGGCAACTTCGACGAGATCCAATCCGGCGTCGCGAGCACGTTGAAGGGCGTCGTCGGTGGGGATGATCCCCAACTGCTCGCCTTCCTCGCTGACTACCCGAATGGGCGAAATGCGGATGTTGTTGTTGATGCGTACTGTATCGCGGGATTCTTGCTGAAAGTTTCTGCGTGCCAATGCCACTAAAAAAGTCGACTCCGGCCGGTGGGCGTTCCGGCGCATTTAGGAAAGGTGATTTGTCAGTCTTGGCAACGTGCCGCCACTGACCGACCATTCTCGTCAGTCCTTCTGACGCGATAGGTCCCCCCGAGCCGTCGGCGTTTCACTCCCCTCATGCTCGGTGCTAGTTAAAGGTCTAGCTCACCGACACCAGCGATGACGACTGGGTTCTGTCGGATCGGTCAAGACCAATCGTCAAAGTATCCGACGCGGCGGTAGCGACCGTCAACAGCGAAATTGCGGAAAACACGAGTTTTAACGCTTACGAGGGGTGGGAAGGCAGCGGAACAGGCGTCTCGGCCGGTTTGTATTCATTCGTAGCTGTCGTGGTCGCAAGCCGCGTTCAAATAGGGCCTAGAAAACGCCTTCGTCGCTGAAACAGCAAACTGGGCGTCAAGACGACGCTCTCGGTTCGCCCTAAGGTGAAATGTGACGGTGCGGCGCTCTCGAGCACTCCACGCTTTGGCGAGCGTGGCGACCGCTCTTGTCTCCCCAGGTCGTGCTTCTGCGCACCTGTTTCTCATTTGCCACTTTGACGCACTATTGACGAGTCGGCATCTCCTGCACAGACTACCGAACCTGACTTTCGACGGCGGCGTCTCAATCATCACCGTCGGACGGCCGATGGAGAAACCTATCGCCGAACGAAAGTCGGCAAGCTCGGGCGATTAGCTCAGTTGGTTAGAGCGCCACGTTGACATCGTGGAGGTCACAGATTCGAATTCTGTATCGCCCACTTCACCAACTCAATTACAAAAAAGGCCCTGCTTCGATGCAAAAGAAGCAGGGCCTTTTTCGTTGATTCAGTCGTTCACTCGGTCGCTGATCCGACATCACTCGTCGGCCAATGACGCGAGCTGACCTGTACAGAAGGTCGCCGAGCGAAAAAGTGGCGTGCGAGTCACGGAAGCATGAGCAACGTCATTCGACGCTACGGAAGGATTTGAACCTTCATCTTCACTTTTCGAAAGTGATGCTTAAACCAATTAAGCTACGTTTGTAGGCTTCGCGCCATTTGGCACGCCACCGAAAGAGACACTTCTTCTGCTGGCAGGTTCGTCCACTACAATGCCGCGATGGGGAAATCGCGAGGAATTCGGCCAGGCGTCTCAAAATCACTCGAGCGATTTTTTCGTTCGCCAGTGGTGGAGTGCTTCATTGGCCTGCTCATCCTCTTTTCGATCTTCCTCACGCTGGGAGAGTTCCTGCTGACGGCGGGGGCGGTGGATGGCTACGAAGGCCAGTTGCATCGCGTGCAATGGGTCAGCGAGTGCATCACGTGGTTCTTTGTCGTCGAGCTGACGCTGCGATTCGTCGCCACCTGGTCACCACGACGCTACTTTCGCGAGTATTGGATCGACCTGCTCGCGACGATTCCGTCACTCTTCTCGGGCTTCTTTGCATCGCGATTGATGCGTTTTTTCCGTCTGCTGCGGATCCTGCGCGTCTTCGGCTATGTGTCGCGACTGTCGACGAATTACCCGTACATCGTTCGCAAAGGCCTGTTCGAATATGTGACCGTATGCGGTCTGCTGTTGTTGACTGTGCTGCTGGGAACCAGCGCGATGATGCTGTTCGAAGGCGGCAACGGCATGTCTTACGGAGAAGCCTTTTGGTTCAGTCTGCATTCACTCTTTGCTGGCGAACCGATTCCAGAAGCCCCCGATTCACTGGGCGGCCGCATTGTCGCCGTCTTTGTGATGTTCATGGGGCTGACCATCTTTGCCATGTTCACCGGTACCGTTTCGGCATTTATGGTCGAACGATTGCGAACAAAGGGGAAAACCTTGGATTCAGATCGACTCGAAAATCATGTCGTCATTTGCGGCTGGAACGCCAAGGCCGAAATCATTATCGAAGAATACCGAGCCTCGCATGTCAGCAACGACACGCCGATTGTGGTCGTGACGCAGTGGGAACATGACCCGCCCGAAATCGCCGGCCCTCTTCAAGCTCAGGTCACCTTCGTCAACGACGACTTCACGAAAGTCCCGACACTCAAACGAGTCGGCATCGAACACGCCCAAGTCTGCATCATCTTGAACGACACCTCGGCGGGCCGCACGGAGCAGGACGCCGACGCGCGAACGATCCTCGCCGCGCTCACGGCCGAGAAGATCAATCCCAGCGTCTACACCTGCGCCGAACTGAACAACCGAGACTACGCCTCCCACCTACAGATGGGCCAGGTCAACGATTTTGTCGTCAGCAGCGAACATAGCGCGTACATGATGGCCCAAGCGGCGATGAATCGCGGCCTGATGGACGTCTTCAAAGAACTGCTAACGCACCAGCACGGCAATCAGTTTTACCGTCTCGCCGTGCCGCCATCGTTTTATGGAAAGAGCTTTGACGATGCGTTGGTTGAAATCCGCAACACGCATCAGGCTCTGCTGATCGCTGTCGGCAAAGGGCACGACATGCAGGTCAATCCGGGCGACTACACGTTGAAAGAGGATGACGAGATCGTCGTCATCGCCCAAAAGACCCCCAACATAGGGTAGGCCGATCGAGCCGATCGCCCCGCTAGTCGTGAGCCGAACGCGTTAGAGTCGGGCCTTTAGCACTCTCCCTTGGGAGAGTCGGGATCTAAGGGCCGGAGGGGGTTTGTATATCTGGGGATCGTTCCCTCCCCGGACTTTGCGTCCGACCCTCCCGCAAGCGGAAGGGTGATTGAAGGAGCGAGCGGGGTACGAGGGAAAAAGTGTGAACCGTTTTGCATGACGGTCCGTACCCCTAAACACCAAGGATTTCTCAGTGGATCGGTAGCCCACACACGCTCATGTTGGGGCGGGTGATGGGCTACCGGTCCAATTTTCTGGTGCGGTTCCCCCAACCGCAGCAATCCATACATTTCGTTTTCATTTTCTATTCCCCGCCTACGGATATTCCTGCTCGTGGATACTGATTCGACCGCGGTTGCCGAGTCTGCGGAGCCCGCCTCATCCATCCTCGAAAGTGCCTCGAGCGATGTCGTCATTGAAACCCGGAACCTGAGCAAGATTTACCGCGACTTTTGGGGTCGTAAGAAAGTCCACGCTCTCAAATCGCTCGACATCGAAGTCCGTCGCGGCGAGATTTTCGGACTGCTCGGGCCGAACGGTAGTGGCAAGTCGACCACGATCAAGCTGATCCTTGGCCTGCTGTTTCCAACCAGCGGCCGCGTTCTTGTCTTTGACAAAGACGCCAGCGAGACGAGCAAGAACGAACGAATCGGGTACCTGCCCGAAGAATCGTACTTGTACAAATTCTTGACCGCCGAAGAGACCCTCGACTTCTACGGCCGACTATTCGACATGTCGGGTGCCGAGCGGGCCAAGCGAGTCAAAGAACTGATCGATCTGGTCGGTCTTCGCGGGGCCAAGCACCGCCAACTGCGGGAATACAGTAAAGGGATGACGCGCCGGGTTGGCTTGGCTCAGGCCCTGATCAACAACCCCGACCTGATCCTGCTTGACGAACCAACCACCGGCTTGGACCCGATTGGTACTCGCGAGATGAAGGACTTGATTCTTGCTCTTCGCGACCAAGGCAAAACGGTCTTGCTGTGCAGCCACCAACTCGCCGACGTCCAAGACGTGTGCGACCGGGTCGCGATTTTGCACCAGGGCGAACTGAAAGAACTTGGTCGCGTCGCCGACCTCTTGAAAGTTCAGGATGTGACCGAAGTTCACGCCAGCGGGCTTTCGGACGAAGCCAAGGCAGAAATCGCCGAAGTGATCAAGCGTCACGGTGGCGACCTAAAGAGCATCGACAACCCCACCGCAACGATGGAAGACCTGTTCTTGAACATCGTACGTGAAAGCGAAGCCCGTCCTGGTGCTCGCCGCGTGTCGGCAACATCATCGGACGATAAGGCCGGCGACGGATCGGGAGAAGCTGGTCAATGACACTGCAACCGGAAGACTTTTGGTCATTCTACGAATGGCTAATGCGCCCCGAGCACTTTCTCGAGAGCGCCCTGCTGCACGGCATCGTGCTGATTGTCTTGGCAATCGTTTTGGGCCTGATCATTGGTTACATGATTTCGGCCGGTCGCTACGGACCAGGCGAAGGATTCTATGCCGTCGCACGCGTCGTCCGCGACTTGCTTCGCTTTGACCTTCCCGGCACTTCGCCTCGTCGCGTTTTGGCGTTGGCACGCTTGGCGTTCAAAGAAGCGATCCGCAAGAAAGTCCTTTACGTGGTCGGCTTGTTCGTCGTCCTCCTGTTGCTTGCCGGTTGGTTCTTGAACCCCGAAAGTGACGACCCCGCTCGTCTGTACATCAGCTTTGTTCTCACAGCAACCAACTACTTGATTTTGGCACTCGCACTTTTCATCAGTGCGTTTTCGCTGCCAGCAGATATCAAGAGCAAGACGATCTACACGATCGTGACCAAGCCAGTCCGACCGACCGAGATCGTGCTCGGCCGCATGGTCGGCTTCGTGGGTGTCGGCACATGCATGCTCGTGCCAATGGGCTTGGCCAGTTACATCTTTGCCACCCGCGGCTTGCGGCACACGCACTTGGAAGTGGTCGAAGTCACGCAGACCAAAGAAGGTGAACACTACTACGAAGGTGAAACGGACTTCGTGCGATCGCACAGTCACACCTTTAGCTTGATGCCACCCCCGGAAGACTATGTCCAACCCGACTCGAGCCGCGAAGTCGTCGCGGTCGGATTGACCAACATGGTCCGCGGTCACCAGCACGTTGTCAGTCGCTTTGACGACGGTGAATACGAAATCGGACCACCGATCGGTGCCTTCCGCGCTCGCGTTCCATCCTACGGTGACATCCAATTCTACAACCGGGTCGGCGATCCCAAAGACGACGGGATCGATGTCGGTGCCGAACGTCTCGACGAAGGCTACGGCAGTCAAGGTTGGTCGCGTGTGATCGGTGTCACGGGGGGCAAACGCCGTATTCAACACGGCTACGTCGAAGGCGGCACGCTTGGCATGGTCGAATTCACCTTCGGCAATGTCACGCCAGATCGCTACCCGAGCGTCATCCCGATCGACTTGTCGCTACGCGCCTATCGATCATGGAAAGGCGATATCGAATCAGGCATCCGCGGTTCGCTGACCCTGAAGCACCCCGAATTGTCGATCGAAACCGATCCAATCGAGTTCATCATCCAGGAATACCAGGTTGCCGAGCTGGAAGTGCCCCTGCAAATGGAGGGAACCGACGGCGACGTGACCCGAGTCCTCGACGTCTTTGAAGACATCGTTGACGAAAACGGCCGAATGAAGGTTGTGATTCGCTGCCTTGACCGCAGCCAGTACCTTGGGGTCACACGCAGTGGCGTTTACTTGCGTCCCTCGGAGACCTCGTTCGAACTGAACATGGCCAAAGCCTACTTTTCGATTTGGTTGCAGATGACGATGGTGATCGCCTTTGGCGTCATGTTCAGTACCTTCCTCAGCGGCCCGGTTGCGTTGGTTGCCACCTTCGTCTGCGTGCTGCTCGGATTCACGGCTGAACAAGTTTACGACACTCGTCACTACATCGACGCCAACATCAACCGTGGTGGTGGGCCGATTGAATCGCTGGTGCGTCTGCTCAACCAAGACGCAATGACAACGGAACTCGATGTCGACAAACTGGCTTCGGTGGTGATTAAAAAGGTGGATGCAGGGATCATCTACTCGATGGACGCGATTGTGACCGCGCTTCCCAACCTGCCCAAAATGGTATCGACCGCCGAGTACGCTGCGTCTGGTTTTGACATCTTTGGCGCGCTGCTTATGAGACATACAGTGGGGACAATGGGCTACTGTTTGCTCGCCTTTCTTGTCAGTTACTTCTTCCTCAAATCGCGGGAGATCGCGGCATGAATCAGTCGACTGCTTTTGGCCGCAAACTGGTCTACCTCTCTGTGCTCGTTGCCATGCTTGTGCCGCTGTACCTGTTGGGACAGCCGGCCGGTGGCGGTTCGGACGCTGGTGGCCTCTTGGCCCGGATGCGAGATGATTTCAACATTTCTGAAAGCGATCTCGGCGAGATCAGTCCCGCCAGCCAAACCATGAAGCTGGCCTCGCTTGGCTTGCGAGGCGTTGCCGCAACGCTGCTTTGGAAGAAAGCCCATCACTACCGTGTCACGCACGAGTGGGACCGACTCAAAGCAACGGTCAACAACATCACGTTGCTTCAACCCAACTCGGACAAGGTTTGGGAATTCCACGCTCACAACCTGAGCTATAACGTTTCAACAGAATTCGACGACTATCGGCAACGCTATTCGATGGTTCGCGAAGGAACGGAATTCCTGCAGCGTGGCGTGCGACAGAATCAAGGTGCAACCCGTTTGATCTGGTACACCGGTTGGTTCTATGGATCGAAGATGGGAACAGCAGACGAAAAGGTTCAATTCCGACGCCTGTTCGCCGACGACACCGTTCTGCACGAACGCCTTTTGACTCAAGACATCGACGTCGAAAGCCCCGATGCCAAGGGCCCGCTCGGCAAGCCAGACAACTGGTTGGTCGGACGGCTGTGGCTCAACCGCGGCTACGACCTCGTGGAATCGGGTGTTGAGATTCGCCGCCAAACCCCGTTGAACTTTTATGAAACGGGTCCCAAATGGCGAATGCGTCATGCCGAAGCCATTGAGAAGGAAGGGGTCCTCGACGAGCGCGCCCAAACCGCATGGCAACTGGCATCGGAAGACTGGAAAGCGTTTGGACAACGTGACATTCCAGCCGTCACCGCGCCGTACACCATTCGGCTTGCTGGATTGGACGACCTGGTCGAAAAACGATCGACGCAGCTCGACAAGTTCAAGGAAATCACCGGCGAGACCTTCGTTGCAGCACGCAAAGCAAACGTCGAGAAGCTTCCTGAGAACTTGCAAGAGATTCTTGCCAAGCCGATCACGGAGCTGACCTCGGACGAACAGCTTATGGTGCCAATGATCGAGCAGCGTGTTCTGCCCAACCTCGCCGAAGTTGCAAAGAACTGTGACCCCAAGGTTCGCTTGCAAGCTCTCGACATCGCTCGCGAATTAGTTGACATCGAAGACCGTGCTCGCAAAACGGACGGCTATCGAAATCAAATCAACTACCTGTATTGGCAAACGCTTGCACAGGCCGAGAAAGAGGACCGAACCATTTTGGCGCGTCGCTTGGTTTATGAAGCCGAGCAACACAACGAAAAGGCCGAAATTGACGAAGCGATCAAGAAGTATGACGAAGCGTTTGAGATCTGGGCAAAGATCTTTGACGACTACCCCATGCTCACGCTGGATGACTCTGCAGACGATCTCTACGAATCGATCCGCAAGTACATGATCGCAATTGACTCGCAAGACCTGCCAGAGAACTTCCCGCTGGCCGCCTTTACAGAGACCATGCGGTACGCCGGCTCCACCGATTCGCCATCCTACGAGCAAATCAAAGAGTCGATGGAAATGGCCAAGCAGCGGGCGGAAGAGCTTGAGCGAGAAAACGAATTGCTCGATCAGAAGATGAAGGAAGAGGGTGATTCGGACGCCAGCGATTCGGAAGAGAAAGCGGAGTCCGATGAAGCTTCGGCGCAAGAGAAACCGGATTCCGATGTCGAGCCCGAAGGTGATGCGGAGCAGAAGCCGGACGCTACCGACGGTGACACCACCGAATCGCCAGAAAGCTCGGACGCGGAAAGCGACGACAACTCGGGCGAGAACAGCGACGACTCGGGCGATAGCGGCGACGCCGATTCAGGTGACGCCGACGCGTCCGAAAAATCGGCCGACGGTGACGACGCTGCCCCAACAGGCGACGAGTCCTAGTCTTCACTTTCGGCGGAGTATCGTGTGGAACGGGCGGCGGCGCACCTAGAAGCGCCGCTACCGGCAGCCGAGCGAATGACGCTCATACAGTGAGCTTTTTGGTCGTTGGCCCCGCGAGTTTTTTGGCAGTGGGAAAGGATCAATGGTAGGATGATTCCTACCCTCCTTCCCCTCGCCAATGAGCCTCCCTCCATGGTCTCGCGCACCTCGCTTCCTGCTGTCACGATCTTCATTTGCGTTGCACTGCTCGCGACGCAATCTCACGGTGACGATCCGGTCTACTCCGGGCCTCAACCGGGTGAAAAGCTGGTTCCCTTTCAAGTCATCGCGGTCAACGGCGACCAAGCTGGCAAGCAAGTTGACCCAATCGCGGCAACCGACGGCAAACCGACTCTCCTGATCTTCGTCCACAGCCTGTCGCGTCCTGGCGTTGCATTGACGCGTGGACTCACCTCCTATGCCACCGCGATGAAGGAACATGGTGCCGCGTCAGGGATCGTGTGGCTTGATGACGACAAGGCAAAAGCTGAAGCCTATTTGACGCGTGCTGCCAAGTCGCTGAACTTCAAATCACCAGTTGGCGTGTCGATCGATGGCGGCGAAGGGCCAGGCGCCTATGGCTTGAACCGAAACGTCGAGCTGACGATTCTTATCGCAAAAGACAACGTGGTCGAAGCCAACTACGCACTCGTCCAGCCATCGGTGACCGAAGGTGCGAAGATCGCCGAGTCGCTCGCGAAACTGATTGAGCAACCAGCACTCACATCCGACGCTTTCAACAAGTACGCGTATCCAGGGCAAGCGATGCGCGACGGCAAGCCGATGGCCCGTCGCAATGATCGTGGAAACCAACTTCGATCGCTCATGCAACAGCTCGTGGCACGCGACGCGAGTGAGCGACAGATCGAAACGGCTGTCTCGGAAGTGAACAAATGGGTTGGCGACTCATCACAACGCAAACAGGCACTCGTTCGAATGTGCAATGCAATCTCACAACGTGGGGTCGGTGGCGAAAAAGCGCAAGCCGCCGTTAAGGACTGGCTCGCAAAATATGAGAACGATGAATCCGCTGCGCCGACTCGCGATAACTGAGTCATGTGTGCTTTGAATCCTTGGAGGCGTTTCGTCCTTTGCACGCTGGCTTGTCTTCTCTCGGCAAGCCCGTCGCAGGCCAACGACAAAAGCGAGTCGCTGGTCGACTTTGATACCGAAGTCATGCCCGTGTTGACGCGGCACGGCTGTAATGCCGGTTCATGTCACGGCGCAGCGATCGGGCGGGGCGGTTTTCAATTGTCCCTGCTGGGTTCGAACGCAACCGACGACCACGACAGCATCGTCCGCGAGCTGCAAGGGCGACGCGTCAATTTACGATCTGCGTCCCGCAGTCTGCTGCTGCGCAAACCAGCTGAATTGGTCGGGCACGAAGGTGGCGAAGTCTTACCCGAGGACTCAGCCGGCTATCGCGTCGTCAAAAAGTGGATCGAACAAGGAGCCTTGCGTTCTGCAAAGCCAAAAGGCCTCGCATCGCTCGAGATCACTCCTGCTAAGGCGACGATTCAACAAGTCGGAACACCGATTCGCTTTCGTGTTGTCGCAAACTTTGACGATGGCTCGGTAAAAGAGGTGACCGACTGGACGATCCTCACATCGAACGACCCCGACGCAATCTCGATCAACGGCCCCACCGCGGTTGTCCACCGCCGCGGCATCCACGTTTTGATCGCAAGGTTCTTGGACGTGGTAAGGCCTATTCGAATCGTTGTACCGCTGCGTGATCAACCAATCGCAGCCAAGTTGTCCAGTCACAACCGCGTAGACGACTTTATCAACGAACAACTCGTAAAACTCAACCTTGCCCCCACCACCCAGGCAAGTGACTCGGCAATCCTAAGGCGTCTGACTCTCGATCTAGCGGGTCGTCTTCCGACTGCTGACGAAACGGCATCTTATTGTGCCGATACGTCGCCAAACAAAAAACCGCGTTTGATTGAACGTTTGTTGGGCGACGATGAATTCGCAGAGTACTGGGCACTCAAGTGGGCGAACCTGTTGTCGATCGATTCACGACCGCTCGGCAGGGAGGGTGCCAAAGCGTACCACCGCTGGTTGATTGACCAACTTGCCCACGATCGTCCACTCAGCGACATGACGCGAGAGATGCTGACATCCTTTGGTGACAGTCACGAAAACGGAGCGATCAACTTCCTTCGTTTTGGTAACAGCCCGGGTGATCTTGCCGAGCATGTTTCGGAAGTCTTGATGGGCGTTCGCCTCAGGTGCGCGAACTGTCACAACCATCCTCTGGATCATTGGAAACAGGACGACTACCACGGGCTTGCGGCAATCTTTGCAAAAGTAAAACGTGGCCGGATTGTCACGTTGTCCGATCGAGGCGACGTGACGCATCCCGTTACCGGCCAGGCGGCGATTGCGAAGATTCCAGGCGGAAACTATCTCGCCTCATCCGACAATGGCCCCAATCGTTTTGCCGACTGGATTACTTCCGATCGGTCACCCCATCTCGCTCGAGTCGCGGTCAATCGTGCATGGAAGCAGCTGATGGGACGTGGGCTTGTCGAACCGGTCGACGACATGCGAGCGACCAACCCCGCGACGCACCCCGAGTTGCTCGATTGGCTCGCCAAGGACTTTATCCAAGGCGGTTTTCGAATCAAGCGAACAATCAAGACGATCTGCCAATCGAATGCCTACGGACGCGTGGCGCGCGTGACACTTGGAGAGGGCTCTGAACTTGACGATGGAAGGTACGCCTCGCATCGGCCACCGCGAGCCCTCGAGGCCGAAGTTCTGGCCGACATGATTGCTGATGCCACCGGCGTTCCGCTCGAATTCGAAGATGCCAGCCGAGCGGTCGCGCTCACCAACAACCGCGCATCAGCACCCTATCTCGATGTGCTCGGTCGCTGCGATCGAAGCGAAACCTGTTCGTCGACAAGTGCCCCCGCAATGACGCTCGCGCGATCGTTGAACATGATCAATGGCTCGTTCATCAACGAGCGTTTGGGGAAATCGGGTGGTCAACTGGCCAAACTTGTCGCGTCGACCGATGACGACTTGGCCGTGTGCAACGAGCTTTATCAATTGACCCTGTCGCGTGAGATGACCTCAACCGAAAGAAGTCATTGGGGTCAACAGCTTGCCGAACAGGCGTACGACAATCCCAAAACACGCCAACACATTCTTGAAGACATCTTCTGGAGTCTTCTTACGAGCGAAGCGTTTCTCATGAACCACTGAATCTGCGCCCACTTTGATTCCTGATCGCGGCTCCCCTATCTTGATGGCCTAATACCTGGGCAATCATTCTCAGTGGGACTTTCCATGAAACCCGTTCATATTGCGATTGGCGCCGTTTCGGCATTCGCACTCATGCTTTGCAGCTGTGTTTGCATCGCACTACTATTGCCTGCGTTGCAAGCAGCGCGAGAAGCCGCGCGGCGAAGTGCTTGCTCGAGCCAATTCAAGCAGATAGGGCTTGCGATGCACAACTACCACTCGGCCTACAAATGGTTGCCGCCAGGCTCGGGTGGAACGGGAATCGGCGCAACGGAGCGGGACGGAAACTCAAATCGGCTCAGCGGGCTCGTCGCGCTGTTGCCCTTCATGGAGCAACAACCCTTGTGGGAGGAGATCGCGCAACTCGACCCCAACACCAAGAGCGATTTTCCGCCGATGGGTCCTGTGCCTTGGTACGAAGGTTACGCGCCGTTCGCCACACCCGTCCCGACGTTCATTTGCCCCAGCAGTAATGTCGCCAACTACAAAACGGCCGTGGGAACCAGCATTGCATTTTGCTACGGCGATGCGGTCGCCAACGTTGGCATGTCAGAAGCGCAAATCCTTGATTCCCTTGGTGGTCGGCCCGATTTAAAACCGCCAACACCTCAGCAGGCAGCGATTCGAGCGCGAGCCCAACATCGTGGAATGTTCTCGGCTTACTATCCCTTTAAGTTTCGAGACGTTTTGGATGGACTCGCCTACACGATCGCGATGACAGAGATTTCACGGGACGAAGACGCACTTCGCGCCAACGCTAACGTCGCAGGTGGGATTGATGGCTTGATTGACTCGCCTGCGAATTGCCTCGCGACTCTTGATCGAGGGAGCCCCAATCAGTTCAGCCCTTCAACCAACGTCTTGGACGGCGGCCGTGGGTTTCGCTGGGCCGATGGTCACATTCGCATCACAGGCATGACCACCGTGTTGCCTCCCAACTCGGCATCATGCTCGACGACACGAAGCGAATTCGAAGGAGTCTACTCTGCCAGCAGCCTACATTTCGGAGGATGCCATGTCCTGATGGCTGACGGTGCCGTCATCTACATAACAGATTCAATCGAATCCGGTTCACCGTCGGCACCAAGCATTACGTTCGAAAGAACACCTGGAAACGCAAGCCCCTATGGGCTTTGGGGAAAACTCGGGACACGAGCATCGAAGGAACGGATCGAGGAAGATCTGGATGGACCGTAAACGAAAACGAACAAACCGTTTGTGACTCGCTCATTTAAGAAACCCTCCCGCAGCATGCTCGGCTTGCGGGAGGGTTTTGTTTTGGTTCAGACATCAAACGCAAGTTGACTATTTGCCCAGCGCTTTCTGAGCCGACATAGGGTTCTTGAGACACCCCATCTCGACCAAGCGTTTGACCATCGTGTCATAGTTCGCCGTCCCTTTTGCCAAGCAGAACGGTCTCGCGATGGAGCGATTCCATTTATCATCTTCGACTTTGCCAGCCGTGAAGGTGACTTGCCTTGGATTCAAGTCGGCGTCTGATGATGCGAGAGTTGCCGTGAATTTCTGGCCGGTCAACGTCGAACGATAATTGCGGGTTGCAACCGTGCCGCTGCCAACCAACACACGAAACTCGAGCGTCTTCGGAGCCGCGGAAAAGGTTTCCGAACGTTCAACGGTTTGTTCTTCGATCGTCGAATTCGCTTTCAAGCTCGATTTGACATGCTCGTATTCGGCGGTCAGTCCCGCTTTGCCGCCCGATCCACCACTCTCCGAAGGCGGACTGTAGCTGTATTCGACGTAGGCACCGATTTGCACACGGTTGCTGGTCGTGTCTTGCAGCGTCAGTGATTTCGTCAATGTGATCTTCGAGTTCCAAGGGCGATCGACCTTGGAGTTGCTATCCAGTGCATCCGCATAGTAGACGATGTAGATTCGAGCTGGCGACGAAGCGGCGCCACCTGCATCAACGGCCGCAGGTTCGACGCGTGCCAAATCGATTCCTGGCCGCGAGCCATCGACCGTTTCATCACCGGTGACCCATCCATTTTTCTGGAAGGTCGATTGAAGGACAGTCCCGTCCTTGATGCCTTGGCTGATAATGGTAGCGAACCCAATTGGATTCGCCCCAACCTTTTTCAATGTCGCATCGTCGAGCCGCGTGACGGTAACATCCTGCAAATGCCAATCCGATCCGCTGTAACTGCCGTCGGACGCGATATTCAACTTCACGATCGCCCCCAGATCGCCCAAATCAGAAACGGTAACTGTATCCGTATCGCCCTCTTCGAATGCGTCACCCGAGAGGCGTCCGTTGAGGCGAATCGTTTTGGAAGTCCCCTTGGTTCCAAACAATTGCACGGTGATGTTTGAATCGGTGCCCGCGCCGCTGATGTCATCCGTCGTCCTGACGCTGATCATATAGGTCGTTGCATAGGAGGGAGCCGCGACGCATGCAGCCAAAATACAAAAACCGCTCAACATCAAAAAGGAATTTGGCGATTGATGGAATCGTTTCACACTGCCTCTCGGACGCTTCAAAGCAGCTGCCACCAAACGTACCCAGTCCTGCATTTTCATCTGTCGCTTCCCCGACTTCGTGTTGCGTTGCGAACACCGCAGCGGCGTTCATCACAGACAAATAAGACCAACGCTGTTACGCGAAAAACCAAATACCTTTTCAAAAAACCGCTGAGACCTGAATTCTTGGTTCGATCGACTCGGCAAGAGCTCATGAGCATCGTTGTGTCGACAGTTCGCCCCGACCACCAGAACGCAAGCATCCTGTGAGACATTAACAATGGGCTGTTCAGCCCTTTGCGAGTTGCAGGATGATCTGCTCGGGCGTCCCTTCGGCCAGGACTTTCAAACTTGCTTCGAGGTGCTCGGGGTGAACGCGTTCGAGCAGTTCATCAAAAATGGCCTCGGCGTCTGAAAACCGGTGCACCAGAATCCGTTTCGCCGCGTCGAGAAAATCGCTGACCCCGTCCAAAGGAATCACTTCGTAGATCGCTTGACCGAGTTCAAGTGGCGTTTCGTCGGCAACCATCACTTTCGTTATCACTCCAGAAACGGTTGCGGGTATTGGAACAACACACTTTGCAAGCTCGAGCTCGCAACAATCTTCACCTGCAAACACCAAGTCGCCGACCCCCTTTTCCTGGTTGGCGGCACAGAACATCGGTGGATCCTCTGCAAAGACTCTCTCATCGGGCACACGAACATATTCCGGTTCACGCTTCATTGGATGTTCGCTCTTTCGCCAGTTTCTGGATCAACTCTGGCAGGGTCACGGAAGCACACCCGCGTACCAGGTGAGTTTTCATTCGCTTACCTAGTCGGCTCGCACTGCGTTTGAATTCAATGACCGGGGCACCATGCAACGCTGCGATGTTGGGCAACTCCGATGCCGGCATTACGTCCATCGCACATCCGATCACCAAAACCAAATCTGCTTGTTTGACAAGTCTCTTCGCAGCCTCGAGCCGCTCTCGCAAAACCGGCTCGCCGAACAGGACGACATCGGGACGTAACGCTCCACCGCAATCACGACAGGTTGGGACCCGGTTTTGCGTTTGCTTCACCCAAGCGAAACAGGAACGTGATGGCTTGCCACACTCCCAACAACTCGTCGAGAGAAAGGAACCGTGAAGCTCAACAATTGAATGGCTTGCCTTTGCATTTTCCGCAGCAACGTCATGTAGTCTGTCGATGTTTTGAGTCACAACCCCGATCAAGTTCGGCAATTTCGCTAGAGCGTCGTGTCCGGGGTTGGGCCGGTGCTCTGCCGTGCCCAAGAATTCGCGAATCACGTTCCAAAGGAAAGCCGGATTCTCGCGTGCTCGCCAAACCGAGACGGCTTCGTCACGGTCAAATTGATTCCAAAGGTCTTTGCGCGTCCGCAATCCACTGGGCGCAGAAAGGCCAGCGCCAGTGATCGCGACGATGGACCTGGCGTTCGCGATCTTCTCGGCCGCAGCTGCCACTGAGATTTCGACGCAACCTGTTGCGGCGACTTGAGTTCGTTTCGATTTGCTGACTTCTTTCGAAACACCTTGGCAACTAAGGATGTAGGGTTCCGCGCAAAGCGACCTTCGTGACTCGACTGGTGTTCCCCGGTAGCCTTCCGCCTCCAAAACTTCCCCCACCACCGCCGACATCGAAACTTCAGGCAGCGAGCATCTGTCGCTGGCAAGCATCGGTTCAAGCACATCGATTCCCGAAAGATCCCCCGCGACCAATCGAGCGCGTCCCGCGCAAGCTGCGATCAAGGCATCGGTTGGCGCGAGCAGGCGTGCCGCTTTCAAGTAGGCGTTGGAATCTTCGTAGCGTTCATTAAAGGCGAGTACATTGGCGTATAGCAGACACGCCCGTCCATTCCATGGTGCAGTCGCGATCATGCGTGGGCAAGCTTCTAGCGCACGTTTGCGGAGACCCACCGCGCTGAAAGCAACGACCAAGTTGTAAAGTGTCGCGAAATCGTCAGGCTGATCGGCAGCGGCCAATTCAAGACAGACAACCGCCTCACGTGCTCGACCATCCACGAGAAACTGAGTCCCTCGGACGAAGTGTTCGTTCATGGTCGATTGGTCCAGCATCATCTCCTAGCCGGTTGCTTACTCGGGCGATCGATCTCCCAAGAGCATGACCGACCCTGGCATGAGCGACAACGGTCGCCAGTGGAATCCATTCAGGTTAAATTGGTCAGCCTTTCACAGAGTCGCCTTTTGCCAGGGATATCGATGGGCTTGATCCAGGCCAATGCACGATTGCTTCTGTCCGCCAAACGAAAGGGCGTCTGCTTCGATCGTGTCCTGACCATTGGTCGACAACAGGTGTTCTTGCGCCGCCAGGAATTGGATGCCTTGAGCATTGAATTCGCTGCAGCCTCTTTGAAAGATCAGGCGGAACAACAAGGCGAGTTTTGCGAACCGTTCCTTCAGCACATGCTCGGCGCCGACACCATCGACTCCGTCGACTACAGCGACTTCGAAGGGGCAACGATCACCCATGACCTGAACCTTCCTGTCGACTCTCGGCATCACCAAAAGTTTGATGCCGTGATCGACGGCGGCACGCTCGAACATCTCTTTCATGTGCCCAACTCCCTTGCAAACATGATGCGGATGACACGAGTTGGCGGCAACGTGTTTCTGTTTACCAACGCAAACAACCATTGCGGCCACGGTTTTTACCAATTCTCACCTGAGTTCTTCTATCGGGTGTTTCAGCCGGAAAACGGATTCGAAATGGAGTCGGTTGTCCTGGTCCAACATCCGTATCCGGGTGCCGAGATCTCGCCGATTCAACGTTGCTATGAAGTCGTCGATCCCGACAGTGTCGGCTGCCGCGTTGGCCTCGTTTCCAAATTCCCAACGATGATCATGGTTCATGCTCGTAGGATCGCCGAGATCGAACCCTTCCAACAGACCATGCCGCTTCAAAGCGATTATCAGCAGCGTTGGAAAGAAGATGAAGGTAGTGACACCAGCAGCGACAGTGCCCCCTCCGGCCCGATCGCAAAACTGCGACGAGTCGGCGGCAACCTGCTGCGCAACCTCTACGCAAAGTTGCCGTCCGTTCAACACCAAAAGATGGGGCGCCAACAACTTGTGGATTACTCGTTCCGAAACCACAAGTTCTATCGAGAATGGAAGCCGTAACGTCTGAAGTTCGGCTTGAGTCAAACGGAAGGGTCACCGACCGCTTGCCCTCGACCAAGCAACCGATTGGTTAAGTTGACTCCGTTACGTTTTCGCTTTGGGCCAACTCAGATTAAGTGCGCGCCGATCAAACTCTCATGCAGTTCATCGATCATGTGTGCCGATAAGCACAGTGCTGTTTGGTACCAGCATGTTTGCCTAGCGTTGCACCCTGCGTCTGGGCAAACAGTGGGATGCTGCTATTGCCTGTGCGGTCTCCCATACCGTCCGCTCAGATGCCTGTGCCCTTAGTGCATCTGGGCGGACTTTTATGTTTCGCAAACGAGAAGTTTCAGGACGTTATCACTCGTTCGCAGAGTCTTCATCGATTTCACGATCGGAAAAAGTCGACCTCTGAAAGCGAGATGGCATGACTGCCCAGTTGTGCCTGTGTTGTGTAGGTCGCCGGGATGCGGCGCACAAACATCCCGGCGGCTTTTCACTTCCTCATTCATCCACTGATGCCGATGGGTAGCCCATTCCCATCGTTGCTCTGCCGCTCAGGTGTTAGCCCTACTTCACCTGGGCGGCTTTTCTTTTGATGACACGCCCTTAACTCAATCTTCACACTTGGCTCGTGGCGTTCGCACAGTGGATTGTTTTGACTAGCGCGGCATCAATAGCGTTAAAAACGTTCACGTCGATAGAAAAAATCATCCCCAGTGGCTGCTGCTCTCCATCCTCATAGAATCCAAGTGGATGTGGAATGTGTCGCATCCCAGCACTTGGTGTTACTAACCCCGCGCCAAGTGCTTTTTTATGCGCGCGTGACCCGAGCGACGGTCGCGACAGCGATCAACAACGTCCGCGACATCAAGCTATCGACCGTCAAAAACGCGAGTGGCACTTAAAGAAACGGTGTAGCGATTCACCGAAGAACGCTGCGTTCTGATGCCTTCGTCTCCTCTTTCCTAACGCCGCGAATGCAGCGGTCTTCGCGCGCTTTGGTGACGGTTGTGGCACCTTCATTTCGCGACCTTTGCGGTCCGCAGAGATGCGGTTGTTTCTTGAATCGCTCGTTCGCATTGCCGAGCCCGAGCCAGAAATCTTTATGCATTCCGCTGAAGGGCTGGACCCAAAACTGTGCCGATTTGACCACCGCAAACTCGCTCACTGGAAAGATGCTTCGCAAAGGCGAAAGGCACGCCCAATAGAAGACCGCGCAATGCCGAAAACGTTCATCGCGAGACCAACGCTTTCCCAAAAAACATCTCTCAACGTGGACGCGATATTCGGCTCCAATAGACCGTTCTAACGAACCGACTTGGGCAGAGAAGGACGTTAGTCTTGCGTTAACGCTTAGAGCCGCACGAGCAGGATGTTCGGGCGGCTCTATTCTCTTTGCACTTTTTCGTTTGCATTGCTTCCGCCCCGACAATAGCATCAGGGCTGATCGAATCTGTGGGATTCAATCAACGTCGCTGTCACAGCCTTTTCTAGAGCCCGGTTGTGGCGGCGATCGGAATCATCCAACGATGCCACGTGATCATCATCATTGATCACGTGGCTTTTTTATTGGCAAGACGCGAGGTGCCGCGAGATTGCTTGAAAGCGAACCGCTTAACGCATGATCGACTACGAGAGTAGCTGCGTGACCGCCTGCGCTTTGACCAATTCACGCGGTTGATTCAAGTGGTTGTAAACGATCGTTTCGGGATGGATCCCAAAGCTGTGATAGATCGTTGCCAAGACTTCTGATGGATGCACGGGGTTTTCGAGCGGCGCTGACGCCGTCTTGTCACTCTTGCCATGCACGTAGCCACGTTTGACCCCCGCCCCCGCCATCACTGCGGTGTAGCAGTATGGCCAGTGATCACGACCATCGTCGGAGTTATTGTTTCCGCTTGTGCTGACGCCCCGTTGGGGACTGCGGCCGAATTCGCCAACAGCAACCACGAGTGTCTCGTCCAACATGCCGCGATCATCAAGATCAGAAATCAAAGCAGACAGGCCACCGTCGAGCATCGGAGCCGATTGATCCTTCATCCGCTTGCTCAGGCCGGTGTGATGGTCCCAGGAATGATTGTCGCTATTGGCGACCTTGGGCCAAATCACTTCCACCACGCGTGTTCCCGCTTCGACCAAGCGCCGGGCGAGCAGACAACTTTGGCCAAACGTGTTGCGTCCATACATGTCTCGGGTTTCGTCACTTTCGGCCGACAGTTCAAAGGCTTGTCGAGCACGTCCGGAAACGATCAATGACAACGCGCGATCGTAATACTCATCAAGCTCAAACGATTCGACCGCTTTGTTGATGTCAGGCATCTGCTGATTGAGCAACTGGCGCAATTTGGCGCGTCGTTGCAAGCGAACACTAAAGACCTCGGGACGCAGTTTAAGATCATCAATCTTGATGCGGTCCATCTTGTTCATATCCAGATCATCACCATCTGGATAGAGCGTGTAGGGATCAAACGATTTCCCAAGGAACCCGGCGCTGCCACCTTTGCCGACGACGTTGGATTCTTGCAGCGGTCTCGGCAACATCACAAAGGGCAACATCGGCTCATCCACCGGCTGCATCTTCACGATGTTGCTGCCAAAGTTGGGAAAGTCCTTCGGTGATGGCGGCTCCAATTGCCCCGAAGGACTGACTTTGTCCGTCGTGTAACCGGTCATCATCTGATAGATCGCAGCCGTGTGGTTGAACAACCCATTGGGGGTGTACGACATCGAGCGAATCATCGTGAACTTGTCGTTGATCTGAGACAGCTTGGGCAAGTTCTCGGTGAACTTCACGCCCGGAATCTTGGTGCTGATCGGATCGAAAATGCTCTTAACGTTATCAGGCACATTCTCTTTGGGGTCCCAAAGATCGAGATGGCTCGGTCCACCTTGCAGGTAGACCAGGATGATACTTTTTGCTTTCCCCCAACCTGGCCCGCCACCACGAAGGGCAGTGGCTTCGTTTGCCGATGCGGCTTGCAACTGCAACAGCGACGGCAGGGACATACCGATCATGCCGGCGCCGCCCACTCGAAGGAAGGTGCGTCGAGTGGAGCCGAGTTGTGGATCACAGAGGTCTTTTGCCTTAAAGCCTTTGAACGAAAGCATGGCAACTTCTCCGAATCAGTGGTGAAGGGTGGGATGGTCGGTAGGAAATGGAATGGTCTTCAATAGCGGCGACGCGAGTCGCAACGTTTTCAATCAATGGTTGAACAAAAAGGCGGGACTGTTGATCAGAGCCCAAGTCAGGTCCTCGGCCGCAGTCAATCGAATCTTGTCGACTTGCTTGCCACTTTCGCCCGTGTCGATCCGAAGCTGAACCAACTGCGGGTCGTCAGGCGTCGGTTTGGAAAGCGTTGCTTTGCGTTGTTCGAGTCGGGTCAAGACTTCATCCGGTGGCACCGGCTTGCGAGCAGCGGCCAGGCCTTCATTTGCCTTCTTCATCTCACCATCGGTCACGGTGAGATAGTCGATCAGCGGGGCGATCACTTCATCGGTCCGCGCCTCGGTTGGGAGGGTTAGGACTGAGGCAAACGTTTCCGGTTGGCCGAGCGGAATTTTCTCTTCCGTCGAGGTGGTTGCGCTGATTCGGAATCGTCCCAATCGATGCTCGCCCGCGTTGTGGAATTGATGCAACTTGAACGTCAGAACGACTTCCCCTTCGTTCTTGATCGGCTCGGCAAGCTGGAACGTGGCCCAGTGGTCTCGCCCGGTCGCACCGGCAACGGCCCAACCACGTTGGTCGTTGGTCTTGCCGTCAAACGTCTGGTTGATCGCGAATCCACCTTGTAAGAAATCGGCGACGCCGCTTTTAATTTTCACCGATGAGGTCTTTGTCGGTTCAGCGGCGGTCGCCGATAAAATTTCAAATTCAGTCACTACAAAATTGCCATTGCTCGGCAAACCGGGACCTTTCGCCGGCAGGTTCGGGTCCGACAACGCTTCAAGCCGGAATCCGGTGATGTTCTTGAGCGACGTTTTGTAGGTGACTTCGTAGATGCCTTTGTCTTTGTTGCCACTTGCAACGATTGAACGATCACTTTGCGGCGATAGAAGAGCTTTGTTCGTTGCCTTGGCCGACGTCGCCGCCAGCGGGAACCACTCGACTTTGCGATTGGCGTGTTTCTTAGCCAAGCCCTCAATCTTTTCCCTGAGTTTGCCTTTAGCTTGATCGTAGGTTTGTTGTGCCTTCGCAATCCGGTCCTGGCGTTCCTTTTCAAGACGTTCTCGTTCCGGCTTGATTGCCTCAGTACGGTCGGCAATCTTCTTGGCGGTTTCGGCCAGGCTTGCCTCGCGTTTTGCTTCCAGTTCAACGCGTTGCTTTTTCCAGTCGTCCTCGGCTTTGGCAAGCTTGTCGGTGAGCAGTTTGTGGTCGTCCTTGATCATCTGAATCGTCGATTGGAAGGCTGACTTTTCCGCCTCGTTCGGCAAGCGACCGAGCGCCCTCAGGAAGATTTCCTCTGCCAGCGCGCCGTCTTCTTTCAACTCGCCGATAATCGATTCGAGATCGTTCTTCGGATCCGCGATGGCCGTTCCGACCGTTGGCCCCGAAATCAACGCCATGACCGGCCCCAATTGTAGATCCGAGTTTCGTTCACATTCACAGGCGCTTTCTCGAGCGGGACGTCCGAGGTTTTGCAGAAATCCATCGGGAAGTTTGACGCCCGAATCGGTCAACGCCGCAGCGCGGGTTCCTTTTGGCACACCGGGAATCGAAGTTTCGGTTCCGGTGACCGCATGGATCGCGTCGTAGATCACTTCGGCTGGCAGCCGACGCGGCAACGCGTGCGAATAGTTCAACCCATCGTCTTCGTTTAGCGGATTGGTTTCGACGCTCAACTGATACGTGCGGCTATTGCAGATCGAACGCATCACCTCGCGAGTATCAAAACCCGAAGCGACGAACGTTTCGGTCAAGTGATCGAGCAGTTCCGGGTTGGTCGGCGGGTTGCCAGCTCGGATGTCGTCGATCGGTTCGATCAAACCAACACCAAGCAAATAACCCCACAATCGATTCACATAGCTGCGAGCAAAATACGGATTGTCGGCATCGGTCATCCAAGCCGACAGTTGCTCGCGTCGCGTCGCATCTGCCTTGATCTCATGAGCAACGTCATAGGGGAACGAAGGTGGAACCACGCTACCTTTGGTTGGATGTTTGACGTCGCCGTCCTTTTTGTCGACGACCTTTTCAAACAATGGTTTTGCACCTTCGACAGCCGTCCCACCAATCTTGCGTTTACCCGAGGCAGGATCGCGTTCGAGTCCGACTTGGGCAAAGTAGGCCGAAAGTTCGTAGTATTGGTCTTGGGTCCAACGCTCGAACGGATGGTCATGGCACTTGTTGCAATTGAAGCGAATTCCGAGGAACAAATGCGTTGTGTTTTCCATCGTGTCGTCCGGGTTGCGAAGCACCTTGTAATACGACGCGGCAGGATTGTCGTTGTTCGAACCCGATGCCGTTAGGATTTCGTGCGCAAACTGGTTGTACGGCTTGTTGTCCGAAATCGACGTTCGAATCCAATCGCGGAATTTGGTCGCGCCTTCGACACCGAGGAACTTGCGATTGACCTGCAACAAGTCAGCCCATTTGTTGGTCCAAAAGTCGACATACGCCTCGCTGCCGATCAGTTCATCAACGATGCGTGCACGTTTCTGTTGGGTGGGTGTCTGATCGGCAAGGAACGCGCGAACTTGGTCACTTGTTGGCGGCAAACCGGTCAGGTCAAGGTAAACGCGTCGCAGGAAAGTCGCGTCATCGCACAGGTCACTCGGCACGACTTTCACACGTTTCCATTTTTCGGCAACCAACTCATCGATGCGACTCCAACTCGGTGACTCAGGCTCTTCGTAGCCGCTTCGATCTCCCATCACGGTCAACGTTGTGGCGGCATAGGCTCCTTCGAAACGCGCAAGCACGGCCGCTTCACCGCGGCGAACGGCGGTCAACAATCCACCTTCCTTTGCGGTAGCCACTTCCGTGTTTCCACTTTCGACGAACGCTTCGGGGGTGACATCGCGACTCGCACCATCGCTGTAGTGAGCAACAACGCGGACCTGTTGTTTGGCGCCGAGCGATTGAACCACGGGGTTGTTCGGAAAGACTTCGATCGCAACGACCGACGGCGATTGCATATCCAGTTTGCTGCCGTCAGCAATCCAGCGACGAAGGATGGTGTGATTCGGGTCACCTGCGGTCATCAACGTCCCGCCCTGGTGTGGCGTGATGCCGAGTGGTTTTCGAAGCAT
The DNA here is from genome assembly GCA_965216875.1 of Rubripirellula sp. Lineage (GTDB taxonomy): Bacteria > Planctomycetota > Planctomycetia > Pirellulales > Pirellulaceae > CBDCUW01. Next base: position 7,726,123 of record OZ244207.1, on the reverse strand, counting down.
CAATGACTCTTCGGGAGCCGAAGCGTTGATTCGTCGCGCTGCCAAGTCATCGGTCAAGGCTCGCAGATCAAAGATCGGGTCATAGCCGCGCAGTGAAAGTCGAAAACCGTTCTTCCCTTTTTGAGCACCGTGACAGGTTCCCGAGTTACAACCAAGTCGGCTAAGCAAGGGACTCACATCTCGAATGAAGTCGACGGCATCCGATGCATCGTCGCCGCTGATGTTAGTGCCCGAGATTTTTGCCGAAACCGTTTTGCTGCCGAGCGTTGCGGTCACTTGACCGCTGCCGTTTGCGGTGGGACGCACAAGCCCGCCGGCGGTAACGGTGACAAACCCGGGAACGTCCAACGAACAGACGCGTGTCACATCAGCCTTCGCCCCATCTTTTAATTCCGCGGTCACGATCATTTGAGCGTAAGCGTAGGGCGAGTTGAGTTGGATCTCGCCCGGCTCGATCGTCAACGCAACGACCGAATCCAATTCGGGTTGTGTCTCCTCGGCAGCTGCTTCCATTCGCTTGGCAACCTGCTCGTTCCACGCCTTGGCGTCGAAACGCCGATCGGCAACTTGGTTTGCTTCTGCGATCGGCACCACAGGGAATTGAGCGGCGATCGCTCCGTCGGCTGCGAAGTGTCGAATCGTTCCGTCCGAAGCAGCGACAACAAGCGTGTTGTCGGCGGTGAAATCAATCGAGTAGACGGCCGCGCCTTCGATCTTCGCTTGATAGACCTGGTTGGTCACATTGCCTTGATACGCAGCAACCTTGGCTTTCTCGTCTGCATTACGGTCCTGAACACGTTTACCAAGGATCTTCTTCAGCTCGTCGGTCAATGTTCCGTCAAAATCGTATTTCCAAACGCGGACTTCGCTTTGCCCGTCGATGGTCGAAGCGGCAGCCAGTAGCGATGCGTCGGCGGAAACAGCGACTGAGAAGATTCGGCCCGGCATCTTGGGGAAGGTGCGAACCAAGTTCGCATTGTCGCCAATCTTGCGAGCCGACACACGGAAGACACGAAAGACCTTGGCGATCCCATCGGCACCGCCAACGAAAATCTCTTCCCGACTCGGGTGTGCGACAACACTGCTCATCCCACCCGAAAGGGCGCCGGGCGTGATCGAAGTGATGTTGTCAATGAATCGCTCGGTTTCAACGTGCGTGAGTTTGCACGACATGTCGCGAGCGACCGAAATCAGGTGCGCGCTGTCCGGCGTGAAGGCGGTCGCGCGAACCCAGTCCTCGTGAGCACCTTGAAACAGAACCTGCTCGCCCGTCGTGGAATCGACTGCGCGAACCACATTGTCCGAAGCACCAAATGCGATCTTCGTTCCATCAGGCGACCAACTGGCACCCGCCAGGCAATCGAACGTGATCAATCGTGAAAGTTGCAATTCACTTTTTGCGACATCCCAAACTTGCAACTCACCACGGGTTGCAGGCGTTCCGCCCACGGCGGCCAGTCGCGTTCCGTCGGGCGAGAAACGAACCGCATTGATCCGAGGACTCAGCCCGACCATCCGCGACTTCAATGCCCCTTTGGAATCCAACAACACCACTTCGTGAAAACCGGCGACGGCGATCGTCGAGCCGTCGGGTGAAACGTCGATCGATGGAATCGATGGCGGTGCTGCGTAGACGGGCGGGTTTTCGGCACTGTAGAGCGGACCTGTCGATGGCGGCGAATCGTCTTTCGCACCCGCGGCGATCCAACGTTTGATGATGTCGATTTCCGATTCGCTGAGCGGTGGAAACGGCTCGCGCGGCATTTCGGCATGACCGTCGACTGGAACGATTTGGTCGACCAGGTAACTTTCGTCCGGTTTGCCGGGCACAATCGCAGGCTCGCCACTCTCACCGCCAGCGACCAGATTCGCAAAGTCGGTCATCACGTAGGATCCGAGTTGCTTTGCGCCTTGGTGACATCCGTAGCAGTGTCGAGTAAAGATCGGGTGAACGTCTTTGTGGTAGCTGACCGCTGTAGAGGACTGGTCAGGTGTTTCGTCAGCTAACGAGAACGTTAGACAGACCAGGGGCATCAAGAGAGGAGCACAGTGCCGAAAGAAATGGACTTGCACGACGGTTTGCTCTGGTGGGGAGGGAATTCCCAGCAGGATGACGTCATCAGCAATATCGTCGCGGCTCCAAACAGCCCACGTAGGCTACCGAATCGACCGGCGAATCGCCTGGCGAATCGACCCAAGTGAAACCATCTGTTCCCGCGTCAAATCGCCAACGAGCAACCGATGCCGGGGAAACAAGTGTCTGGGGACGCCAATCCAACCAGCAAGTTCTCGGTTGGTAGCCCTAGCGAGGGCAGGCGGGAGGCGCAGCGATCGCCAACAAAGTGGGATTCCACGCCTTAATTACCTTAATGACAGGCCTCGATTTCGTCAATTCGCCCGACCACGATGGCTCTGGGCTGCTTGGGCGAGCAGAAGGTCGAGAAGTCGCACATTTCGGCAAACCATTTGCGACCCCGGTACGTAACAGTTCCATCTGGGCTCGCGGTCCACCCACATCTTCCGGGGGGATGGCGAGCTCGTTGTATTGCATCCAGCACGCTGGCACACACCTGGGCGTGGCTTTCGCAGGCCCAACTCCACCTCATTCGACAGTTCTATTTGGATCGTTCCGTTGCACGCGTTGACCTCTCCTCTTGCCGACATTGCCGCTACCCCGCTGACGTTTGCGGCTGACGTCGCAGCCTTCCAACCTGGCCTGATCGTCGCCCAAGTGATGCGGTGGCTGCCGTCGTGGCTGACACCCATTTGGGTTCTTTCGGTCGGATTGGCCTTGGGGGCAATCGTTTGCATTGCCGTCTATGGCGTGCTCGCGATCCTTTCCTTTTTGCCACCGATCGGCCGACTACCAGACAACCCAAAACGTGGCATCACCGCCTCGTTGATCGTAGGTGGATTGATCGCGGCCGCCCTTTGCATCAACTACGTGCCCCAGCACGATGAATACGTTGAAACACTTTTCCTTCCGCTGATCTGTGCGGGATTGATCGCCGGATTCGGGATCGTTTACGGAGCTTGGCACCGAACCCGTCAGGAATGGCTCACGATGCTCTCCGAAGGCGTCGTTCCGTACATCTTGATCACTGCCGGTCTGTTCGCCTTGGTGGGACTCGGATCGACACCTTTGGTCAGCAACCCCAGCGAGATCATCGACTCAGTCAAATCGGTCAACATTCTTGATGACGGCGTCAAGTCAGTGACGGTGGTCGTGCCGCCAATGCAGGACGAGTCGACCTTTGAACCAGCAAACATCGATTACAACCTGCGAAACATCGCGGAACTGCGCATCATCAGCAACAAGAGCATCTACCTTGCTGACTCGGCAGATTCCAAATCGTTTTCCTCGGCACCGTTCAACGTGCGTGCGAGGGAAGAGCTCGTCTACAAGTACGAAAACCGCGACACACCGCCCATTCCAGGCGATCCGACCCGGCTGCACATTCAAAACCAGGAAACCAAGGACGCCGAGGTGGTTTTCACCTTCAAATACCTGCCGATGGTTCCCGAAGCATCGTCGATCGTCGTGGTCGCGTTGCTGTTCTTTATGTTGATCACTGGCTTGGTGGCTTTCCGTCAGGCGGCGCCGCGCGTTTGGGCGTTGTCCCTTTCAACGGCGACCAACGAAATGGCGCAACCGCTTTACCTGCTGCTGCTCGCCATCGGGTTGTTTGGAGTTTTGCTGTTTGGGTTCATTCCGTTCAACACCCTCGGCGATGACATTCGAACGCTTAAAGACAGTGGCGTGACACTGATCATGGTGCTGGGGATGCTGCAAGCAGTTTGGAGCGCCGGGACAAGCGTGAGTGACGAAATCGAAGGCCGAACCGCGTTGACGGTGCTGAGTAAGCCGGTCAGTCGACGATCCTTTATCCTTGGCAAGTACGCTGGCATCATGCTTTCGGTCTTGGTGCTCTTTGTGATCATCGGAGCCGTGCTGCTCATCGTGATCGCCTACAAGCCGATTTACGATGGCCGCGAAACGAGTCAAGGCGTCTCGACGTGGCAGGCAGGGCACGAACACATCATGACAACGATTCCCGTTCTGGGACTCTGTTTCATGGAGGCGATGGCGATTGGTGCGGTCGCGGTGGCATTGGCAACACGCCTGCCTCTGCTGGCCAATTTCATCACCTGCTTCGTGGTCTACATCATCGGCAACCTGACTTCGCCACTGGTGCAATCGACCCGCGACAATAACCCGCTGGTCGGGTTTGTCGGCAAATTGATCGCAGTTGTGGTGCCAAATCTCAATTCGTTCAACGTTCAATCTGCCGTGGATGCCGGAAATCCGATTCCAGCAATCTACTTGGCCGCCTCTTTCAACTATCTTGTGGTATTCGCGGTCGCAGTTTGGATGTTAGCGATGCTGCTTTTCGAAGACCGGGACTTGGCATAGGCACGAGGGGATCTCAAATCGGCGCCAGTCTCTGTCTGCCCCTTTTCTATACAACTGGGAGCCGACGAGGTTGAGTCGATTCAATACGTTATCCCGACCCCGCAGCGAACCGGACGCCGGAGGTTCGCTGCCGACCTACCTGTGGGCTCTCCCCGCAGGCCTGCTGGTTCCGATCCTGATCTTGCTGGTCGGCCTTCTGGCCATGCTGCTCGATTCGGACAGCGGATTGACGGGCAAGAGCGTTCACTTGGGAACGCATCTCGAACTGCCGCTGCATGAATCGTTCACAGGTCAGGCGCCGCTCATTCAACTGACACAGTTGGTCGCGTTTACCTTTGGCGTTTCCGCCATTTTCTGTTTCTCTGTTTGGATGCACCGCCGCATCGCCGACTCGCGAGCACGACGCATCGTCAAGTCACTCCACTCGCAAGTCTTGCGTCAGAGTTTGCGTCGCGCCGAACTCGAGGGCGCAGCTGCCCAACACGTGCGGGCCGAACAACTGATCGGGCAACAGTTGCCATCGATTCAATCGGGCCTGTCACTTTGGTACCGAAGTGTTCCGCGCAGTGTGATTGCGTTGATTGGGTGTGTCACGCTTGCCCTGCTTGTTGACATTGGCTTGGCATTGCTTGCTGTTGTCAGCGGTGTGTTGCTTTGGAAACTCTTTCGACGGCTCCGCAATACCGATGAAAGTGAACTGGCTCATTGGGAAGTCCCGCGTTCTCGTGAGCGGATGGCCGAACTTGTCGGTCAGGCTCCGTTGCTGGCGCGACTTCAAGCACAAGGTGTTGCTGATCGCGCATTCGAATCGGAGCTCGACACACTCTATCGACGACTTGCCAGTGAAGACGCCCGCCGAGGTCGCATCTGGCCGATGATCTTCCTTGCACTTTCGGTTGCGATTGCGGTGCTCGTGCTGGGACTCGGCGTCAATTTGTTTCGCGAAGACAATGGGCTGAGTGTTCCCGCAGCTCTGGTACTTGGACTTTCGCTGGTCGGTGCCGTGAGCGCTGCCGGACGCCTTTCCACACTTGCGGCGCGTTTGAAGACGAGTGGTGAATCAAGCGACTTGGTCTACCAATACCTGAAGCGAAGCGACGAGATCGCCCCGAGCGAACAACGGGTCGGCTTGGCGGGTCTACGTGAATCGGTTGAGATTCACGACGTTACGCTCGGTGAAGCCTCCGACCCAATCCTCAGCCACCTTTCGCTGAAACTAACGCCCAACTCCCTCGTTGCACTGATGGGCACTGAACCAGTTTCGACCCGTGCCCTTACCGAATTGATCATGGGATTTGGTCGCCCCAACGAAGGGCGCGTGACGATCGACGGCATCCCTCTGCTTGACGTTCATCCACAAGCATTGGCTAGAAACGTGATGTGGATCGAACCGGACGGGCCGATCTGGGACGGCACCATCCAAGAGAACTTGCTTGGCGGGGACGAAACGATCGACAACGGACGGCTGGTCGAAACGCTCGAACAAGTCGACGTTTACGAACGACTGGTGCGACTACCAGAGGGCCTCAGCACCATGGTCACGGCCGGTGACTCGTCACTTGGCGTCGAAACCACCTACGCCATTGCTGTCGCGAGAGCCTTGCTGCACAAGCCGCCCGTCGTGCTGGCGCTCGAGCCTCCGCCACCCGCAGAACACTTGGCGGATGATCCCTGCTTGAAAGCGTTGCGCAAGCTCGTTGATTCGGGAACACTGGTCGTGATCCTGCCGCGTCGCCTACAAACGCTTCGCTCAGCCGACCGCGTTGTGCTACTCAACGGACCACGTTTGGTCGGTGAAGGTAATCACGGCGAGTTGCTCGCCGAAAGTGACCTGTACCGACATTTGAACTATCTGTTGTTCAATCCCTATCGCCATCAACGAAGCGACAACGCATAGATTGAGCCGACCGCGCTAGCGGCGGGCCGTTCGGAATTGGGCCCTTGGGAATCAAACTCACAGCCGTAATGCCCGACGCTAGCGCGTTCGGCTGAGGCAGCGCTACTTTCGCGGAGCGAAAGGCGACGACGAGAGAATCGCTGACTAGGGTCGTCCTGGCCGGCGTGGCTCGTACTTGCAACAGTCGATTGGACAGACATCGTGCCAGGGGCCCAGCTCGCCAACGGCATCACGAACCTCGCGCCGGCCCAGTCGTTCTTCAACCAACATGCGAATCATCTGAACGAAATTGGGCGCAATGCCGGCGGTTGCGGCACGCGACATCGCGATTCCTTTCTCTTTACAGAGGTCGGCCGCTTCTTCATCGAGGTCAAACATCACCTCCATGTGATCACTGATGAAACCGATCGGAGCGACCACGATTGCTTTGACCTCACCTGATTCACTCAGTTCTGAGATCACATCGCAAACATCAGGCTCGAGCCACGGTTGTTGCGGCGGGCCACTTCGACTTTGGTAGACGAGCCGGTGATTCGTCGCACCGGTCGCCTCCGCAACCAGGCGACTCGTCTCGGTTAGCTGTCGCTCGTAGTCACAATTGTCGGCCATCCCCATGGGGATGCTATGAGCCGTAAACAACACGGTCGCTTCCGAAGCCGCCACGCCAAGTTCGCCAATGGAATGGTTCACGGCGTCGACGATCGTTTGAACAAATTTTGGATGATTGAAACCCATCCGCACTTTTTCGACGATCGGAGCATCGTCGCCAACTTCCTGCTGTGCTGCGATGATGTTCTCGCGATACTGCCGGCACCCACTGTAGCTGCTGAACATGCTTGTAAAGAATGCGAGTGCGCGTTTGCGTCCGTCGTCTCGCATCTTACGTAGCGTGTCGGGCAGCATCGGATCCCAATTTCGGTTTCCCCAATAAATTGGCAATCCGATATTGTGCTGGTCGAATTCCGCCTGGACCACTTCGAGCAGATCGCGGTTCTGTTGATTGATCGGGCTCACGCCGCCAAAGTGGTTGTAGTGCTCGGCGACCTCAAGCATTCGCTCGCGCGGCACATTTTTGCCGCGCAGCACATTCTCGAGAAACGGAATCACGTCATCGGGGCCCTCGGGACCTCCAAAGGAAACCAACAAAAAGGAATCGTACGGCGGCAAATCTTGATCGGGCATCGTTTTTCTTACGAGTTCAAACGGAAGGGCGGCTTCGACCAGATCGCTCGTTCGCGTATCACAGCCACCGAACCACTATTCTTGTGGATCAAGCCTCGACTCGGGCACCCCCGCCAAAGGTAAACGAGTCAGAACGGTAAAAATGCCGCATGCTGGTCCTCAAAGACCGAAAAAGAATCTACACAAAAGCCAAACAAATTTGTCCCCTCGGCACAAACTCGTTCGTCACCTAGGTGAATCCCCTAACCAACCCATCCACAACCAATAAGGAATCTCGCAAAGATGCCTCGATTCATGTTCCTACAACGCGGAAACTGTGACCAACGCCCTGAAATGACTCCCGAGCAAATGGAAGCTCAAATGAAGAGTTGCATGGAATGGGTCAAAAGTGGCACTGAAGAGGGCTGGCTGCTCGATCCCGGCGCGCCGCTCAGCGGTGGTTCCGCCGTCGTCGATGCCGAAACGGTTGTCGATGGCCCGTTTGCCGAGTCGAAAGAGCTCGTCGGCGGCTACACGATTGTGCAGGCACCCGATTTGGCGACCGCAATCGAATTGGCAAAGAAGACGATCGAAATGGCGGGTGCCGGCAAAATCGAAGTCCGCGAGATCGCCAACGTCGGCCAATAATCACCAGCGCGTCCAAACCGCCTATGGCTGAATTGCCTGAGCAACTTGTCGAAAACTTCTTCCGCCACGAGTCAGCCAACTTGGTCGCTGTGCTGACTCGTGCATTCGGCATGCGCCACATCGATTTGATCGAGGATACCGTTCAATCGGCGATGCTCGAAGCGATGCAGGTTTGGAAACAACGCGGCGTTCCTGACAATCAAGCTGGCTGGATTCACCGCGTCGCAAAGAATCGGATTCTTGACGCCTTGCGCCGCGAAAAGATCCACGCGCATGTTGTCGAATCCAACGCGCGCGAAGTCGACCATCAGGCGTCGAGTATTGACCAATGGCTCGACGAGCAACGGATCTCGGACAGCCTGCTTAGGATGATGTTTGTCTGTTGCCATCCGACGCTCGATCGCAAAACGCAACTCGCCTTGACACTCAAGACGCTGTGCGGTTTCAGTGTCGCCGAAATCGCTCGCGGACTCTTGTTCACCGAAGCCACGGTTAAGAAACGGATCCAGCGTGCAAAGAAGTCGCTGGCCGATGCGAACGTTGCATTGGATTTGCCCGACGACGAACAACTCGCCCAGCGTCTCGAAGTCGTCCACGATGTGCTGTACCTGATGTTCAACGAGGGGTACAGCACATCAGGCAGTGTCGAACCGATTCGCGATGACATTTGTGAGGAAGCGGCACGGCTTTGCCATTTGCTTTGCAACAGCGATCATTGCTCACCTTCGACCAAGGCTCTGCTTGCACTCTTGCTGTTTCATTCGTCGCGACTTGAAACACGCGTCGATGGTGAAGGTGGCGTCGTGTTGCTCGAAGACCAAGACCGTTCGAAATGGGACCAGCGACTGATCCGGGCCGCACAGTGCTGGCTCGTTCAATCCAAGACGGACGCTCCCGGCACGTTCCACCTCGAAGCTGCCATCGCCATGCAGCACTGCATCGCGCCGAGCGTTCAAGAAACGGACTGGGATGCTATCGCTAGGCTCTACAGTCGGCTGCTGCAGATACACCAGTCGCCGATCTACGTACTCAACCGAGCGATTGCGATCGGACAAACGGGCGAGACCGAAACCGCGATGGAGCAACTGCAACAGCTCAAGAGCCGCAAAGAGATGCTCGACTATTTGCTGTTGGACTGTGCCATCGCCCGCATCCACGAACTCGATGGCGACCGAGAATCCGCGATCAACGCCTACCTTGACGCCTTGGGCAAGAAGCCGGCGCCACATGAAAAGTCACTGCTCGAGCGAAAGCTTCGAGCCTTGAGTGGCTAGTCGCGTGTTTGTAGTACCGCTTTTAGGCGGACCGATTCCGGCTAAAGCCGGTACTACGAACCAGCACCTACTTGATTCGTGGCAAGACCTGCTCGAGCGTTTTACGTAGTGCCGCGCCGCTGGCTCGCATACCTTGCATCTCTTTAGGCCACAAACCAATTTCCATTCGCTCGACGACTCCGGTTCGACCGACGACGGTTGGAACCGACAGGGCAACGTCGCGAATGCCATAGCAACCGCTTTGCACGCTGCTGACCGGCAGGACGCACTTTCGGTCCAGAGCGATCGCTTCAATCACATCGCGAATCGCAACGCCTACGGCAAAGCCGGCGCCCCCTTTACGCTTGATCACTTCCGCACCGCTTCCGCGGGTGCGTGTGAACAGCTGCGAAGCAAGTGACGTGTTCCAGCCAGGGTATTTGTCCAGAGGCAATCCAGCGATCGTCGCACTGCTCCAGATCGGCACCATCGACTCGCCATGTTCGCCAAGAATCAACGCCTTGGTTTGTGTCGGAGGTGCGTCCAATTGTTCGGCGATCAATGAACAGAACCGAATCGTATCGAGCTGGGTTCCAAGACCGATGACTTGATCAACCGGAAGCCCAAGTTGGTCGGCCGCGACATAGGTAAGTATGTCGACAGGATTGCTGACCACCAACACGATCGCGGACGGCTTCGGCCCCGCCGCTTTCACATCGCGAAGAATTTGGACGAACAAGTCAGTGTTTCGATTGATCAAATCAAGTCGCGACTCATCGGGCTTGCGTCGCAGTCCAGCCGTGATGCAAATCACGTCGCTCGTCGGAATGTGCTCGTAGCCGCCGCCAACGATGACTTGATCCGCAATGCTGGGAGCACCATGTTGAAGATCAAGTGCTTGGCCAACCGCGAGTTCCTGGTTGACGTCCAACAGAGCGATCTCGCGGGCAATCCCGCCGCATTGCAATGCAAACGCAGCCGAGGAACCGACCAGACCGCCGCCGCCAATGATCGAAACTTTCATTGTTCTCGTGTTCGTGCTTGTGTGGTGGAAACTTGTGTGGTGGAAAAGAGTGTGCGAGTGACGCGTGTTGCTCTAGCTGCTGAGTTGACGAATCACTTCGTCAGTGATTGCCTTGACCAGTGCTTCTTCGTTCACACCGGCGGGTGCTGGCGACGTTGCCGCCGATACTGGCGACGCTGCTGGCGTGCTAAGTGCAGGCGGGGCAGGGAACGCGCGTCGCTCGACACCTGATTCAGCCCACGAGTCGCGGAAGATATCGTTGGCACAGATGTCGCAGTTTTCGTATTCCGACGTGTTCCGCGGGTCTTTGTATCCCCACTTGTCTTTGAGGTCCAAGAGTTCCTGTGACTTCTGGCCGCCCAAGAATTCGACGTTGCCAAGCTGCTTGGCGAGCATCAACATGCGGCAATACGAATCGAGGATCTCGGTCCACCAATAAGCCTGCTCGACCGATTTGCCATAACTGACCGTTCCGTGGTTGGCCAAGATCATCACGTTGGTGCGATCGACGAAGGGAATGATCGTGTCAGCGAACTCTTGCCCACCAGGCGTTTCGTACTTGGTGATTGGCACGTCACCGAGAAAGACTTCGACTTCAGGCAAGATGCACTGTGGGATCGGCTCGCGCGCGATCGCAAACGCCGTCGCGTGTGGCGGATGGCAGTGGACGACGCTCTTGATGTCCTCGCGTTGGCGATAGATTTCCAAGTGAAGCAACGCCTCGCTCGATCGCTTCTTACGACCGGACAACTGTTTGCCCGTCATGTCGATCAAAGCAATATCATCGGGCTTGAGAAAACCTTTGCAGTGCAATGTCGGCGTGCACAACACTTCGTTTTCGGAAACACGGACGGTGATATTGCCGTCGTTTGCCGCAGCGAATTGGCGGTTGTAGATCCGCTTGCCGATGTCGCAGATGTCTTGTTTGATCTTGTGCAGGTTTTGCATCAGGCTTCCTCGGTATTCCAAACAGTGCAGTTGGTTGTTCTTTTCGGTGTACGTTTAGTTTTCAAGTTCGACGTCGTCCAACAGGGCGACGATCGAAGCGTCGAGTGGTTTGACTTCGGGGCGAAACGGCTGTGCCGACTCGGGGCCCTCGGCGAGGGCGACCAAATCGCCAATCCCCGTCCCACACAAATCCCAGGCAACAATGGAATCGCCGCCGAGCGGTTCGGCATCGATCCGATCGATCGAGTCAACGATTTCGACCAATCGCAACTTGGACGATTCCATCGATGGATGAAAACGCGATAAGGTGACCGATCCGATCGTGCGTGCGATTTTCATGAAGTGTGCTGGTTACTGGAGTTTTGCAATACGCGCGGCAATGTTGACCGCGGTGATCAAATTCGCCTTGCCCATGTCGATCACCCAAACGGTGGGATCGAGCTCGCTGGCGAACCGATCAACATCGTTGGTGCTGTGAATCATCACGGCGCGGTGGTTGTTTTGGGTTTGCTGGTGGACGTCACGGGCTGGTTGATCGCTCAGCATCACCTCGCATCCAAGCGACTTGATTCCGCGAAGGCCAAGTTGTTTCTTGAACGCGGCCGCACGCTGGCAACTTTCGCTGCCAACCGAGTCGACCTTGACGTTGTTCGTGTTGATTCGTGGTTTAGTTGCTTGGCAGTCACCCTTGTTGAGCTGAACACCTCGATCTTGAGCTTCGTCACGCGCGGCCGGTGTCACGACGGCATCGCTTCGGATCACAACCGCCGTGTTGGGTGGAACTTCTCGAATCGCAGCAACGTCAACAACACGCTGTTCGATTCGCGGCAATCCAGCGGCCGACTCCGCACGAAGCCGTTTCAGGACTTCCGCGGCAATCTTTGCGACCCAAGCTCGATCGATCGTTTCGCCTTCGTTAAGTTTGCTCCCTTGGTTCATGCGTCCGCTCAGTCAACAATCCCAATCACGCTCCAACGAGCCGGAGTGTTGTTGTGCGATGTTGCTTCGCGTGCGTAGCTTCCGTCGCTGGTGATCACAACGCGGTCACCAGCACGACACCCCACTGCGTCAACCGCAATCAGCGGTGGTCCGTCCGCGCTGTCATCGACAAGCAGCGGTTGCAACACGACCAATCGTTGGCCGTCGAAGCTTTCGTGCTTGACCGTGGCGCGAGTCGATCCGAGGACGCGGGCAGGTTGCATGGATTCCTAGGTTGTGGACGGAGTTGTTGTTCTGGGTTGATCAAACGACGCGCAATTCATCAATCATGCTGCAGCGACGTTCGCGTGTGAACGTTTCGGGTGTGGTGACCCCTTCGCCAGTCGGCCCGGCAATCGAAAACGACAGGTAGCCTTCACCGCCGAGCCCGAGTGCTGCCATGCAGGGCCCGTTCTTGACGTAAAGTGTTGTGTCGAGCTCGCGCCCCATCTTGGTCATGTTGTGGACGTTGCGCGAGTGAATGATGGCGGTGTGCCGGAAGCCATGTTCGTGCTTCTTTGCCATCGCGATTGCGTGGTCGACGCAGCGGGCGCGAACAAAGGGAACGAAGGGCATCATCTGTTCGACCGAGACGAACGGGTGGTTTTCGTCGGTTTCGCCAAAGACCAATTCGGTTCCTTGCGGGACGGAGACACCGGCGGCTTGGGCCAGCACGCTTGCGTCTTTTCCGATGAACTCTTTGGCCGCCGCATCGTGATTGTCGTCACCGACCTGAACGATTGCCTTGCTGGTCAACGCCGCAATCTGGCCGGCGTTGAGTTCCGCGGCGCCGGCCCGTCGCATCGCAGCCATCATGTCGTCAAAGACACTTTCAACAACGAAGACTTCTTTTTCGGCGATGCACAACAAGTTGTTGTCGTAAGACGCACCTTGAATGATGCAGCGTGCCGCGTTGTCCAAGTCAGCAGTCTCGTCGACAACGACCGGTGGGTTGCCCGGGCCAGCAACGATCGCACGCTTGCCGCTATTGAGAGCGGCGCGTCCGACGGCGGGCCCACCCGTCACACAGATCAGGGCAACGTCGCGGTTCTTGAACAGCTTCTCAGCCGACTCGAGAGTCGGTTCGGCGATCACGCAAATCAGGTTGTCGATACCGACTTCACGAGCGATCGCTTCGTTAAAGCGACGAACTCCCTCGGCCGCCACTTGCTTGCCCGACGGGTGGGGGTTCACCACAATGGTGTTTCCGCCGGCCAGCATGCTGACCGCGTTGCCGGTGATGGTCGGCAGTGAGTGAGTCACCGGAGTGATCGCGCCGATGACACCGAAAGGAGCACGCTCGATCACTGCAAGACCGTGGTCACCGCTAAAACACTTGGTTTGCAAAAACTCGACACCCGGCGTTTGCTCGCCAAGCGTGCGCAGCTTTTCAATCTTGTGTTCAGGTCGACCGATTTGCGTTTCGGCCATTTCCATTAAGCCAAGCTCTTCGCATTGCTCGATCGAAATCCGACGAATGATGTCGATCACGCGTTTGCGATCTTCCATGCTTCGCTCACGAAACTGCTCGAAAGCCGCGCGAGCCGCTGCAACGGCGCTGTCGGCATCGTAGAAGATGCCGTGCTGTCCACCGGCTGGCGCCGCGTCCGCTTTGGGCATCGGCCCCACTTCGGCAAGCACTTGGGCGACGACGCTGCGAATGATGTTTTCGTCAAATTGCATGATTAGTGATCGCTTCTCGCGTAGACGTTCAATTTGTCAATGTGAACCGTGTCGACGATGCCGATGATGACCGCGTCGATGGGCAGTTCTTTCGTTTCGGGTGTCAATCGTGCACTGCTTCCCTGCGTGATCAGCACGTAGTCGTCTTCACCTGCACCGAGGGTGTCGACGGCGATAAAGGTGCGCCCGGTCGTGACCAGGCAATCACGCTTGTCTCCTTCCAATCGATAGGGTTCGACAACAAGCAACTTGTGTCCGGTCATCGAGCCCACTTTCTGGGTACTGACGACCGATCCGGTAACACGTGCAATGAACATGTTTGGTTAGCCTTTCCCCAAGAGTTCGACGGTTTGGCGGGCAACGATCACTTCTTCATTGGTGGGAATCACCATCAACTGAGTGCGACTGCTGCTGTCGTGAAACGTTGCTTCGCCGCTGACGTTGCCGTTGGCTTCGGCATCCACGACGATGCCTAGCTCTTCAAGATCGCGACAGACACCGGCTCGAATGGCAGCGCCCTTTTCGCCAATGCCTCCCGTAAAGACGATCGCGTCGACACGGCCCAAAGCGACAATCATGCCGCCAAGGTGACGCCGTATTTCTTCGACAAGCACGTCCAAGGCAAGTTGTGAACCGGCATCTCCATCGGCTGCGCCGGCTTCGAGGTCACGCACGTCACCGCTGCGATCGCTGATGCCTAGCAATCCGCCACCACTTGCAAGTTCCTTCAACACGTCGTCTAGTGACAAACCTGTTGCTTCGATGATCAATGGCAAAGCAAAGGGATCAAAATCACCAACGCGGTTGTTCTGTGGCAAACCGGTTTGCGGTGTCATCCCCATCGTGGTCATCACGCTCTTGCCCGAATCGATCGCCGTCAAAGAGCTGCTGCCACCGAGATGACAGGAGATGATTTTGGCGTCTTCGCGGCCAAGAAGCTCTGCACTTCGCGTTGCGATGTAACGATGGCTCGCGCCATGAAAACCGTACTTGCGAATGTGCAACCCATCAGCCCATTTGCGTGGGATCGCATACTGCTGGCGTGAGGCTGGGATCGTTTGATGAAACGCCGTCTCAAACGCAGCCACGAGCGGCAAATCAGGAAAACGCTCGCGCAAGGTTCGCATCGCAGCGATGTAAGGCGGGTTATGGGCCGGCGCGGCCGCGTTCATTTCCGCCATCGCTTCAAGCACTTCGTCATCAACAACGTACACACCCGAAAGTCGTCCGCCATGAACGGCTTTGAATCCGATTGCCGCCACTTCGGCCGCATCCTTCAAAACGCCATGATCGGGATCGGTCAGCTGCTTCAAACAGGCTGCCACCGCCACGCCATGATCGGGCACTGGCATCACTTGTTCGTCGCTCCAATCGCCGATTTCGACCGTACAGTTGCTTTCTGCATCGCCGATGCGTTCCACCGCGCCGCGCGCGAGGCAACGTTCATCGGTCATGTCAAACAACCGATACTTGAAGCTGGTCGATCCGAGATTGACTACAAGGACAAGCACGTGATTGTCAGCTCGTGATTGCTGCTGGGTTAAGGTTGACGAAGTCGTCTCGCCGACATCCAAGTCGCTACTGCGAATCTCGCCTGCTGATGATTCAGGGCGAGCCTCCTGAGACGTCGGCCCTACGCCAAAAAAGCTTTGGCCAGACCTTCGGAAGGTCGTGGGATGATGTGGCTGCTAAGCAGTTCACCGACTTGCGAAGCTGCGGTTGCACCCGCTTCGACTGCGGCGCGAACGCTTCCAACGTCTCCGCTGACGACGGTTGTGACCAAGCCACCACCGATGTCCACACGCTTGACGATTTGGACGTTGGCTGCTTTGGCCATCGCATCGGTCGCTTCGACGAGAGCGAGCAAACCTTTGGTTTCAATCAATCCGATTGCATCGTTCATGAGATTGTTCTTTTCAGAATTGAATGGGTTGTGTTTGTTGAATCGAAGCCCTGAGGCTTCGAACTATTTCTTTGCAGGAGTCTTGAGGACTTTGGAAAGGTCTTCGTGAGGTCGCGGAATGACCTGAACGCTTACCACTTCGCCAACACGACCTGCAGCCGACGCGCCGGCGTCAGTTGCTGCTTTGACTGCGGCGACATCGCCGGTCACAAACGCGCTAACAAGACCGCTACCGACCTTGTCCCAGCCCAAGAACTGGACGTTCGCTGCTTTCATCATTGCGTCGGACGCTTCCACCAGAGCGATGAAGCCCTTGGTTTCGATCATGCCGAGCGCTTCGCTGATCTTTGCCATCGAATAATCACCTTTACTGAAAAGGGGAAGGGAATTGGATTGGCGAATCGAGATTCGCCGTCAGTTTCGAAACAGAAATTGAATGGTTACTTCGAGCAGGCACAGCCGCTCTTTTTGAGGATCACTTCGGTCGCCGATTCCAAGTTGCAGGCGTTGCCTTCGTCGGTATCGATATGGACTTCAAGCTTGGCCGCTTTGTCCGCGCGAACCAAAACATCTTCGAAGGTGACGCTGCAGTCATGACTGACGATCTTCAGCTGCATCATGTCACCGTCGGCGACACCATAGAAATCGGCATCGTCAAAATTCATGTGAACGTGGCGGGCCGCGCGAATCACACCTTGGTTAAGCTGTACCGTTCCGGCCGGTCCAACCAAAACGCATCCGGGCGTTCCGTCAATCTTGCCGCTGTGGCGAATCGGTGCGTCGATGCCAAGCGAAATCGAATCAGTGAGCGCCAACTCGACTTGGCTCGCGCCGCGAGTCGGACCAAGCACGCGTACGTTGGGCAGCATACGACGGCGCGGCCCAACCACCATCACGGTTTGCTTGGCTGCATAGAAACCGTCCTGGTAAAGGTCTTTGTCCGGTTCCAAAACCGCACCTGGACCAAACAACGTTTCCACATGTTCGTCGGTCAAGTGACAGTGGCGCGCCGAAATACTGACGCGCAAGTTCGGTTTGCCATCGACCCAACCTGGCGGATCATTGGCGGAAGGTTTGCTGGTTGCGGGTGCACTTTGGCCACCCTGCGAATGCCCATGGCCACCTAGGGAACTGCCAAGCGAACCGCGCACGGCCGCTCGGACAAGTTGTTCGATATGGTTGCGATCAATCGCCGCCTGGTTCATCGATGTGTTTCCCAAGAATGCGTTTTACGTGTTGGATGCGACGCTGCCAGCGTCACTTTGACCGGAAAGACCTGATGCCAAGACTAGTTGCACCCCGGCCGTTTCCAGCCACTCTTTCCACTGTGAATCAATGCTGCCATCGGTCACGACGGCATTTACTTCTTGCAACCCGCACAATCGCGAGAGGCTGACTTTTCCGAACTTGCTGCTATCGGCAACAACAATCGCTTGGTCGGCCGCGGCCAACATCGCTTTCTCGCTTTCGACGAGCATCATGTCGCTGTTGAAGTAGCCGCGTTCGGTGATCCCGGCGACCGACAGAAAGGCTTTGCCGACGTTGATGGTGCGAAGCATCGAATCGGCCATCGGCCCAATTGCCACCGCCGTTCGGCCTCGTACGCAGCCGCCGATCATCACCAAGTCGATCGTGTCACTGCTGCTAAGCAGGTGGGCAACCGGCAAGCTGTTGGTGACGACCTGTAACGGCCGGCCAACCAAGTGCCGTGCGATCTCATAGGTCGTGCTTCCGCCGTCAAGAAGGATCGTGTCGTGATCCTCGACCAACGATGCGGCGGCCGTGCCGATGGCAGACTTTGCCGGCCAAGCATCGTCTCGACGGGTTTCGAAGATCCGCATCGTCGCGGTCTCGCCCGTCCAAAAGGCACCACCATGCGTCCGCCGCGCTTCACCCGACTGTTCGAGCTGCTCCAAATCGCGGCGAATCGTCGACTCGCTCACCTCCAACGAGTCGGCCAGCTCGCCGAGCGAGGCAAACCCACGCGACTGCACCAGCTCCCTGAGCCGGTCCCGGCGTGCTTCGGTCGTCGTTGGGCTAGCCACTGCAAACCTCCTGGGCTGAGCAAATTAACACAATGAAAGTTTTCTCTCATTCATGAAAGAAATCAATCACCCAACACGAATTTTGAAAGATTTTTATCTTCCCAGTGGTAGAAATCTGACGTTTCTGTGTGAATTCCCGCTCAATGTGAGCCGTACGCGCTAGCGTCGGGCGCCGGGGCCCTTGTTTCTTCACCCCGTGAGCCGCTGGCCGTGAGGCCTCGGGCCCTGCCCCACACGTACGTACGAGGCCTCGCGTCCCACACGCTCGTTCTTTGGAGGCGAACTGCTTGCTGAATTGCACACCATCAACCACCCTCCCGCTTGCGGGAGGGTCGGACGCAAAGTCCGGGGAGGGAAGGATTTTTCCCAGCCCCTCTCCGGGCCTTAGAGCCCGACTCTCCCCAGGGAGAGTGATAAAACGCGCTGCCCCTGACGCCCGGACCACCAAGACGCCCGACCCAACGACGCAATGTGATAGATTCACGACTTCGCTCGCGAAGATTTTTATTCGGGCGAATGACACGAATGCGAAAGTTTTGAAAGCAGCAGTTTGATGAGCAATTTGGAAGGAAAGCGCGCGATCGTTTCGGGCGCCTCACGAGGGATCGGTCGGGGCATTGCGGTCGAGCTAGCCAAAGCTGGCGCCGAAGTCGTGATCAACTACCGCAGTCATCCTGAAGAGGCGGATGAGGTGATCGAGCTTTGCACCCAGGCCGGTGGCAAGGCGCACAAGGTTGCAGCTGACCTGGCGCAACAAGCCGAAGTCGAACGACTGGTTGACGAATCGGTGTCGCTAATGGGCGGCTTGGACATCGTGGTCAGCAACGCCGCCTACAGTGATCGTCACTTGATGCTTGAATCGGACCTCGATGAGTTTCGTAAGACGATCGACATCAGCATGTGGGGCGCTTTCCACCTCGTTCGCTGCGGTGCGCAAAAACTGGTCGACGCCGGCGGTGGCGGCAACATTGTTGTCATCAGCAGCCCGCACGCGCACATGGCGATCCCCGGCGCGATGGCCTACAACATGGCCAAAGCGGCCAACGATCAAATGGCAAAGACCGCCGCTTGTGAATTGGCGCATCATCGCATCCGCTGCAACCTCATCCATCCCGGCTGGACCGACACCCCCGGCGAGCGCAAATTCTTTACCGAAGAAACCCTTGCCAGCGAAGCTGCAAAACTTCCATGGGGTCGACTGGGCAAACCCGAAGAGATTGGCCGCGGTGTGGTTTTCCTTTGCGATGAAGCCAACCAGTACATCACCGGCAGCACGCTGACGATCGACGGCGGCATTCAGTTGCCGTGGCGCGAAATGTATCGCATTAACGAAAAGCCGTAGTCGTTTCCAACTGAGCATCCACCAAAGCGAGGGCGATGTATGTTTCTTGCGTCCACCGGCGGGTATGTGCTGGTGACAGCGGTCAGTATCGCGCTGGCCTATTTGCTGATCCCTCCCATCCTGATTCTGTTGACGTTCCGCCAGGACGCCAACCCGAAGCTCGAGTTGGTCGATCCTCAAACAGCCTTGCCGGGCGAGGTTCAATCCTACTTTTCACGATGCCACGAAGAGCTTGCGCCACTGGGCTTCGAGAATGTTGGGACGCTGTTTTTGCCGAATCAGTTACCCAATGTCCGCGCCCTGCTTGCACTCTATGTCGACCGCGACGCAAAGACGGGCGCGATGCCCGTGGTGATGTACGCGCAGATGGGTGACCAATGGTCGATCCAAACCCAATACGTCGAATTCAGCACTTCCTTTACGGACGGGTCAACGGTCAATACCGGCAACCAGAATGTGCCTGGAGCCTTTCCAGTGCGCGAAGGCTGTATCTCGACGCTGCATCCCGAACTCCAATCGTCAAGCGTTCTGTACGAAGCGCACCGCGCTGTCTTGCAAACGCACCGCAGCGGTCGGCAACGCGTGATGAACCTTGACTCGAAACATGGCGGCAACGTTCCGGCCTACATCGCAGGCGGGATGCGCGAAGAGTTCGAGCATGCCGTTAACATCGGTTACCTCAAACTCGATCAAGTCGGACCGCCGCCGCAACCGCGTGAACCTTCGCCCTACCAACCTCCACGCGAGGCAAACGAATCGGCCTTTCGTCCCACGATCAAAGGCGCTTACCTCATGACGTGGCAGGAACTATGGCCCTTCAAACCGATTCGTGTGAAAAAGAGGATTCGTCGAGACGCGAAGTTCTTAGCCGAGACCGGGTTCAGCAGATCCTGAGCCGTTTGCAAGTTGCGTCCATATCCCGTGAGCCGCTGGCCGTCAGGCCTCGGGCCCTTGCCTGGCAACCTGAATTGCAATGAATGGTGCGTGCAAGCACACACCCTACGAGCCAATGTTGAGCAACATACAGCGAAGCGCGGAGCAGAAGAGCGAGAAGATTCCGGCTAAAGCTCGGTACGACGAACTGGCGTGCGGGTACAATATTGTCCCCACCCCATCCCTCCAACCGACTCCCGCCCATGTCGCTGCTTCCCTCTCGACGTGATCTGCTGCGCGCTGCCGGCGGTGGTATGGGCGCGATCGCCCTGAATCATCTCTTGGCTCAAGACGCGGTATCGGGTCAGCGCAGCCTATCGCATCACTTTCCACCGCGCGCCAAACGGATGATTTGGCTATTCATGCATGGCGGTCCAAGCCATGTCGATCTGTTTGACCCCAAGCCCGACTTGAAGAAGTACGCCGGCGGCAAAGTGCCCGAGAGCTTTGGCGAGATCATGACTCGTCGCAAAGTGGCGACCAACCCGTTGCTCGGACCGATCAAGCCGTTCCGCCCGCGCGGAGAATCGGGCCTGATGATCTCGGACTTTCTACCTCATACCTCAACGATCGCCGACGACATTTGTGTGGTTCGATCCTTGCATGGCGACAGCGTCAACCATCCTCAGTCGGTTTACCAGATGAATACCGGCAGCATCTTGATGGGGCACCCGAGTTTCGGGAGTTGGTTGGCGTACGGCTTGGGATCGGAAAACGAGAACATGCCGGCCTTTGTCGTCTTGCCAGATCCCGGCGGTGGACTCAAAGGAGGTCCGGCAGCTTGGGGCAGCGGTTTTCTGCCAGCAACCTACCAGGGCACGACCATGCGGCCTGGAAAAACGCCCATCCTCAACCTGCAACAACAGGACGGGATCACGGGCGCACGACAAAAGGCAACACTCGACTTCCTACAACAACTCAACCAACAGCATCGTCGCGACCGGATGATGAACGACGAGCTATCAGCGCGAATCGACGCCTATGAGCTTGCGTTTCGGATGCAGTCGACCGCCCCTGAAGTTGTCGATTTATCGGAAGAGTCACCGCAAACCCTTTCGATGTATGGCGTTGACGAAAAAGAGACACGTGACTTTGGCATGCGATGCCTGCTCGCTCGGCGAATGATCGAACGCGGCGTTCGGTTCGTGCAAGTCTATTCGGGAGACACCAATGGCTGGGACGCACACAAAGACGTCGCCAGCAATCATGGCGAGTACTGTCGCAAGACGGACAAGCCGGTGGCCGCTTTGATTCAAGACCTTAAACGCACCGGAATGCTCGACGACACGCTGGTGGTTTGGTGCGGCGAGTTTGGGCGGATGCCGATGAGCGAACAGGGAACAGGACGCGACCACAATCCGTGGGGCTATTGCGGTTGGCTTGCGGGTGCTGGCATCTCAGGTGGCCGCTCCTACGGCGAGACCGATCCGATCGGACTGAGAGCCGAAGTCGACAAGGTTCACGTCAATCAATTTCACGCGACCTTGCTGCATTTGCTTGGTCTCGACCATCGCGAACTCACCTATTCGCACAACGGACTCGATGAACGTCTTACCGGGCCGGCCGAAGTTGACATCGTCGAAGGGCTGTTGGCATGAAGACGTCGCGAAATCTCTTGCTCCTATTGATCGCGGCCATCAGCACGCTTTCCTCACAAGCCCTCGCCGATGACGCTGAGGATTCAGGCTACATCGAAACACCGATCGATGAGTTTGATCGCGACCACTGGTCCTTCCTGCCGATCGAACCCGTTTCGATCCCGATGGTTGGCAAGGAGCGTTCGTCCGAACGCGAGTTTGCTCGAGCATGGATTGAAACGCCGATCGATGCGTTCATCCTTTCACCGCTTGTGCGAAAGGGCATCAAGCCTGTCAAACGCGCGGATCGCGCAACGCTGATTCGCCGGCTCTCCTTTGACCTGACGGGCCTGCCGCCAACGCCCGAACAACTTGACGCGTTCGTGAGTGACGAGCGGCCGGAAGCCTATCGACGGCTTGTTGACCGCGTATTGGCCTCACCCGAATACGGTCGACGCTGGGGACAATATTGGCTCGACCTCGCGCGATACGCCGACACCGACGGTTACGAACATGACAAGGTGCGGCCGGAGGCATGGAAATATCGCGACTGGGTCATCCAAGCCTTTAACGAGGACCTCCGCTACGACCAATTTGTCGAGTGGCAAATCGCGGGCGACTTGTTAGCACCAAGCGAGCGAAGAGCCGAGGGAATCACTGCGACCGCGTTTTGTTTGTCCGGCCCCGACATGCCTGATATCAACTCGCAAGACGAACGCGAGCACGTGCTGCTAAACGAAATCACTTCCACGGTTGGTTCAGTCTTTTTCAGTTTGCAAATGGGTTGTGCGCAATGCCATGACCACATGTACGACGCCATCAGCCAAGCCGACTTTTATCGGCTGCGCGCTTTCTTTGACGATGCCATCGCCGTCAAGCGAGACCGATCGGTTTCCACGCTTAAGGCCAATGCCGACGCCAATCATGTGAGTCATTTGATGATTCGTGGTGATTGGCGCCGCAAGGGACAGCAACTCGTCGCGGCATACCCTCGCATTGCCGACCTCGAAGACTCGCCAAACCATACCGACACGCTCCGACGAAGCGATTTGGCGAATTGGCTGACTTCCGAGCGAAACCCGCTCACCGCGCGCAGCATCGTCAATCGAGTGTGGCAACATCACTTTGGCAAAGGTCTCTCGACGACCCCCAGCGACTTTGGCGTCATGGGGAATGAACCAACACATCCTGAGCTGCTTGATTACTTGGCTGGGCAGTTGATACATGGTGGCTGGAGTCTGAAACGTTTACATCGCGAGATTGTTCTGTCCTCGGTTTTCACCACCGCCAGCGCCCCTGATGAAGCAGCCTTGCCGGTTTGGCGAAACATCGAAGAGGTTGACCCCGAGAACAAACTGCTTGCACGTTTCCCGCGTCGACGGCTCGAGGCCGAAGCACTGCGAGATGCAATGTTAGCGGTCGGCCATTCGCTTAACCGATCAGGTGGCGGTGTCGGAATCCAGCCGCCTCTTCCGACCGAGATGTTGCAAACACTCAAGCGGGGACAATGGAAAACAACGCCTCATGTTCCCGATCACTATCGCCGCAGCATCTACCTGTTCGCTCGTCGCAACTTGCGTTATCCCTTTTTCGCAACCTTTGATCGCCCGGCGGCCAACAGTAGCTGTGCGGCACGACAACCGTCGACGACAGCCGTCCAATCGCTTCTTCTGTTCAACTCCGAGCTGACGATGGATGCCGCAGAGCGTCTCGCCGCATCGGTCTCACGCGACCACGCGACCAATAGCCAACGTTGTGTCGAGCTTTGTCGGCGTCTCTACAGTCGCGATGCGTCCGCGAGCGAACTTGATCACTGGCAGCGTTTTCTGGCGAGCCAATCGACCTTACTTCATAGCGAAGGACACTCCGCGCCGCACGATGCAGCATTGGTCGACCTCTGCCGCGCGCTGCTCAACACAAGCGAATTCCTGTACATCGACTGAGCCCACCCGAAGATTGCGATCAAGAGAGAACAAAGATGACAACACGTCGAGTCAATCGCCGCGCCGCTATGAAGACTTTGGCTGTCGGGACGGCTTCACTTGCCGCTTGCAATAACACGTTCGCGGCCGCCCCTTCGGACCGATTGACCGTCGGCGTGATCGGCCTTGGCTCGCGCGGCTACAACTTGCTCGATGCGTTTCTGGCAAACGCTGATTCTCAGATCGTTGCGCTCTGTGATGTCGACCAGGCCCACTATCGCGACCGTCCTTGGGGCAAAGGTCCGCGCTACGGACTACAACCTGCCAAGGAACGGGTGACAAAAGCGCTCGCCAATGCCAAGTCGGCGACACCCGCAAAAGGAATCGCGACCTACCGCAACTACCGCGACTTGATCGCTCGCGACGACATTGATGTCGTGGTCGTCGCGACCCCTGATCACTGGCACGCCCAGATCACTCTCGATGCAATCGCGAAGGGCAAAGATGTCTACTGCGAAAAACCGGTAACGCATCTGTTTGCCGAGGGTCAGCAGGTTTACCGTGCGGTTGCCAAGGCCAAGAGTGTCTTTCAAACCGGATCTCAACAGCGTTCCGATGAAAAGTTTCGTCGCGCCGTCGAAATCGTACGATCGGGGCTGGTTGGCAAAGTTCAACGTGTCGAAGTCGGGTTGCCCGCCGGATACGAAAAACCGCAAGGCGACACAACAATCACCGCGCCGCCCGATTCACTCGACTACAACCTTTGGTGTGGCCCATCACCACAATTGCCCTACATGCGAGCACGCCATCATCGATGGTGGCGAGGCCACCGAGCCTACGGTGGCGGAGTGTTGATGGATTGGATCGGCCATCACAACGATATCGCTCACTGGGCGCTCGATCTCGACCAGAGTGGGCCGCTCACGGTCGAAGCGACTGATTGGTCGTTTCCCAACACGGACGTTTATGACTCGCCACACCACTACGCGATTCGATGCAGCTATCCAGGCGGCATCAAAAGCATGATCTCCAGCCGCAACAAGCAAGGGTTGAAGGTGATCGGTGACGAGGGTTGGGTCTACGTGAGGCGGGGCGTTATCGAAGCGTCCGACTCAAGATGGTTACAGTCTGACTTTCAGTTCGATGACACCAACGTCGAGCGGTCCGATGATCACGTTCAGAATTTCATCGATTGCGTGAAGGCACGACAAGCGACCGTCGCGCCGGCCGAAACAGCACATCGATCGATTACGCCGGGGCATCTCGGGTATGTCTCACAAGCCTTGGGACGTCCGCTTGCTTGGGACGCCGATGCCGAGCAGATCGTCGACGACGCCGAAGCCAACCAGTTGTTGCAGAAGGTCAACTACCGCAGTTGGTGAGCCGTGACTTGCGTGTCGCCCAAGATCAAATCGGATCCGGGGCGCTGGCCAGTTCGTCGTACCGAGCTTTAGCCGGAATCTTCACACCCAGTGACCATGCTCTGACCTTCTGCGCTCAACCAGGGTCAGTTCACGCAGGAGTTTGTAGTACCGTTCTTTGAAGCCTTGGGGCGATAGTGCCCAAAGAACTCCGGCTAAAGCTCGGTACTACAAACGGGTGTCATTGTCATGCCGCGTGACCTACCGCAGGAACGGTAGTGATGGCATCGCGACGCCAATGCCGCTTGATGCTGGTGGCAGCGGTTGCGAATAAACCGGCGGATTTGGCGCGAGGTCGGTCGACCGCATTCCCGACTGGCTGGCCGAACGACGCGGCGGATCACTGCTCAACCGGCCAACGGTGCTTGCGATTTGCGTCGTTGGCCCCTGAGTCAACGGGACGACTTGCTCGCTTGAGCTGAGTGGGCGCATGCGTGACGCGATTGCCGAAGAAGGACTGTTGGGCGCAACATTGCCAACCGGTTCCAGATCGACTTGGGGAACATGTTCCATCCGAACAACGCGGCGTGGCACTTCGACTGTTCGGTTTTCGGCGACCCACTGGGTTCGCGTGGTCGTGCGATTGACCACATCATCGCGCCGTTCCCAACTGGTCACTGGAACATGGTGGTAGGCCACGGTCGGTTTGCGAAAGGGATTCCAACGTCCATGGACTTTTGGAGTCCACTGGTATTCGACCACAGGGGTGTAGTACGTCCGCGTTTCGGGACGATTCTCGGTCACTGTCTTGGGGCGGTAAACCGTCTGTTGACGAGTTTCCACCTGCGTTTCGACCACAGGCCGCTCGACAGTCCGCATCGATTGTCGGTAAACAATGCCTGTGTTGGGATCGGTAACGTATCCCGGTTGAGTCTGCGCTTCCGCGTTTGAGGCAAAGAAGAAAGTCGTTGCCGTAAGAGCGGCATAACATGCTGCTCGGCACACAACCTGAGAAAAGATCCGAATGCTCATGGCAATCCCTCGCCCTGTGACCGGATGGATGGTTGTCAATTCACGTCATAGCAGTGGAGAGAACTTTGCAGTGGCCTAGCACGTAGGCGCGCAAACGTGCAGTGGCCCCCCACAGCCATAACTCAATGTTCGGGTGTTCAGCCCATGGATGCTGAATCAAACCTGTGAAAATAAACCAAACCCACAAGTTGAATCAAAAGTGATGATTGATCCGAAATTGCTATCGATGCTGCGATGCCCCGCGTCCGGTGGCGAGCTTGAACTTGTCGAGCAAGCTCTTGTCGATCGCGTGAACCGTGCAATCGCCGAAGGTCAGATGCGTGATGCCGCAGGCCAAGTTGTTTCACAGCCCATCGATGCAGGCCTCGTGACCGCCGATCGTGATCGGCTCTATCCCATACGAAACGAAATCACGACGATGATCGTCGATCAAGCATTTGACTTGTCCGTGCTGGACGCTGGCAACGAATAACCCGTTTCACCACTGCTCGTTATCGTTTTCACGCGGGTCGCTGTACCATCGATTCAACGCCTGAATCACTTCGTCGCGTCCGTTGCCATTGGTCCAGATTGAGTCATCGACATCGAGTCGAATCTCGTAGTCGCCCTCGTGCATGCAATCGTCTTCGCCACAGAAATGCGGAACGTCACTGACCCACACAATGCGGAACAAGGGAACGTGCTTGTCGTCGATCAGGATCAGGGGCGAGTCCATTTGGGCAGTGCCTGATGGTTGCGTTGTGAAAGTGGTGGAAGTGATCCCAAGCCCAATCGCTAACCGAGTTCTTTGCTTCGGTTTGCCGACGCGGCGACCGCTCGGATCAGTGCTCCTCGCAAACCATTTTGTTCCAGTTCGCTAATTGCGGCAATGGTTGTTCCTCCGGGCGAAGCAACGGCATCCTTGAGTTGACCGGGATGTTGGCCCGTCTCGGCAACCATCTTTGCCGTACCCAAAACCGTTTGGGTTGCGAGTTGCATGGCGATCGGTCGCGGCAATCCCGCGAGGACGCCACCATCGGCCAGAGCTTCAATGACCATGCAAACGTAGGCCGGACCGCTTCCGCTTAACCCCGTGACGGCATCCATTTGTTTCTCGTCGACCTTGAGCGCGATGCCGACGCTCGAGAGCATCGCTTCGATGGCATCTTGGTCTGCGGCATCGACGTCGCCGGCAACGCAAAAAGCACTTGCCCCCTCACCAACCAGCGAGGGCGTGTTGGGCATCACGCGAACGACACGCTCGTGTCCGATCCATCCGCAAAGTGATTCGAGACTGACGCCAGCTGCGATCGAAAGGATCAATTTGCCCGACCATGTTTGGGAAGGCTGACTGCAAACCTGGGGCAAAATGTTCGGCTTGACTGCCAGCAGCACGGTGTCGGAAGCGGCGACCGCACCGGAAAAGTCGTCGGATGCGGTGATTTTGGGATACTGCTGCCCCCACCACTGATGGCAATTTGGGTCGGGATCGACGATTTGGACGCACTCTTGAGCGACAACTTGCTTGGCCAACATGCCGCCGACCAACGCTCGGCCCATTTGACCACCACCAATCACAGCCAGTTTTCTGTCGCTCATCCGAGGCGTTTCCCAGTGTTCCGAAGTCTCAATTCACCAAATATTCATCTTAGCTGAAGTCCGATTGATGACTGAATCGCCAGGAAATCGTGACTTCAATTGACCCTATCAGCGGGCCTCTCTAAATTGATCGGTTTTTCCGTTCCCGAAAAGCGGGCTGCCAATCGGCGTTTTTGCGGCGTTTGCACCCCAAAATAAGTTCTCGCACCCGGACCAGATCAAGTATGCAATTGACCGACGTGGCCGGGCTTGCCAGCGCCTTAGGAGACCTGAGCGTGGATGAAGCGATCGCCAAAGCCAATACCTTGATTGAAGCGATGGGTTGGATTCGGCGATTCAGGGGGACGACGACCGTGATCAAGCTTGGCGGCAGCGTCCTGGATGACGAGGAAGCGCTGATGCACATCCTGCTTGATGTCATCTTCATGGAATCGGTCGGCATGAAACCGGTCATTGTTCACGGCGGTGGCAAAGCGATTAGCCGAGCCATGGAACAGGCTGGCATCGAGCCCAATTTCATTCGTGGTCGCCGAGTGACGGACGACAAGACCCTCGATGTCGTCAATCGCGTCTTGGCAGGAGAGCTGAACGAATTTCTTACCGAAGAAATCGAGCGGCTTGGAGGTCGCGCGATGAACCTCTCCTTCCACACCACCGGCGTGCTGTACGGCGAGAAGCTACCGACCGAAGATGATCTCGGTTTCGTTGGCCACGTGACCCGAGTGGAACGGCAAGTGATCGAGGGGCTGACCTATACCGACCAGGTTCCCGTGATCCCCTCGATGTGCCAAGACGAAGCCGGCCAGCTCTACAACGTCAATGCCGACACAGCAGCAATGGCAGTGGCCCAGGCCCTCGGTGCAGAGAAGCTGGTCTTCCTCTCCGACGTCAATGGTGTCCGCCGCGACAAAGAGGATGCTTCGACGATCATTCATTCGCTCGATTCGAAGGAAGCGAGACAATTGATCGAAGAAGGCGTCATCGCTTCAGGAATGATCCCCAAAGTCGAAGCCTGTCTCGAAACGCTCGGCCGAGGTGTTCGCAAAATCCACATCATCGATGGCCGATTGCGACATTCACTATTGCTCGAAGTCTTCACGACCCAAGGTGTTGGCACTGAAATCCATAGCTGATTTCAATTCGCCCAAGCAATCGCGCGAACCTTTGCCTCGCATTCCACCACTCTTGTTCTTTTCCGGGATCCTGGTACCCACATGACCGATCACGAAGAACCCATCGACGAACTCGAAGACGAATCCGACGACTCTGTTGAAGAACAAGAGTGGGAAGACGACGAAGAGTACGAAGAAGAACTCGCTGAAGAAGATGCAGACGTTGTTGGCCAGTCAGACGACGAAGAAGAGGACGACTGGGATGAAGACGAAGAGGAACAAGACGAGAGCGACGAGTACGAAGAAGAAGTCGACGACGAAGTAGACGAAGTACTCGCCGAAGACGAGACGGAAGAGCACGACGAGACAGAAGAGCACGTAGACGACCTCGACGAAGCAGTCGACCTCGACTCAGAAGCGGATGACGAGGAATTCGACGAAGAGGACGACGAAGAGTTCGACGAGGACGAGGAGCTCGACGACGAACTCGATGAAGCACCCAGCGCCGAAAGCGAAGAGAGTGAACTCGGCACGGATGACGAAGCAAGCACCGCCGAACAATCCGAGAGCCACTCCGAAGACGAACCGCTACCCGAGGTCGCAACTCTCGACCAATCTTCGAAGCCCG
Source organism: Rubripirellula sp. (assembly GCA_965216875.1). Lineage (GTDB taxonomy): Bacteria > Planctomycetota > Planctomycetia > Pirellulales > Pirellulaceae > CBDCUW01. The sequence goes on along the minus strand of OZ244207.1, from coordinate 7,696,684 downwards.
ATTCCGACGCCACCGAAGAAGTCATCCAGCCGGAGGCGGACATCCTCGAAGAGTTGGCCGAGATCGAACCGGTCTTGAAACCGATGGCCGGTCCTCCCGTTGGCATTCGACGCCCCAGCGATGACCGATACGAAATCATCGACGCACTCGCCGGGCGTGTCTCGGCTCTTGGGTTCTCTTCGCCCGCAGTGTCCGATGCGATCACACAAGTCGCTCAAAACTACCTCGGTGATTCGGCCGGCTTGGGCAAACGCCAAGTGGACGGGCCCAGCGATCTGCTCGCCGCAATCAATCGCATGCTCGCCGGACGGGGATCCTTTCAGGCCGAATCGATCGTTGTGACCGACTCGGCCGATGCCGCGATCGAAGCGGCAATCTACTTCGCACGGGCATGCAATCACAAATCGGCCTATCGCACGATCACGTTTGTGGGAAGCGATCACGGCCGAACCGGTGTCGGCCGCACTGCCAGCGGAAGACCGGAATTGCAGGAAGACTATGGCCCGATGATGGCGGGATTCATCCATATCCCCGCCGGCGACATCGATGCACTTAAAGCGAGCATCGATGACCAAACCGCCGCGGTGATGTTTTCGCCGGTCGATTTCCAGGACTCCTGCCGACGGGTCGAACCTGAATTCCTGAGCGCGGCACGAGAGCTTTGTAACAAGCACAACGCCGCCTTGATCATTGACGAAACACGACTTGGGCTTGGACTCTCGGGTCACCCGTTATCGTTTGCGTCGATCTGCGATATCGATGTCGACGCAGTCGTTTTGTCGGCCGGCCTTTTCGGCGGCACAGCGGGCGGCATCGTACTGGCCAAGGATCGCTTCGCCGGCGGCCACGTTGTTGACACGGCGACGCATCCTTTGCAAACGTCTATCGCCCTGGCAACGATCGAAGAAATGATCGAGGCGAACCTGCCAAGCGCAGCACAAGAAGACATGCAAGACTTTGCCGTCGCGTTAGCGGAATTGGTCGGAGGATTTCAGTTCGTTCGCGACGTCCATGTGCTCGGCAGCATCATTGGGATTGAAACCGACATCTCGTCAGTCGAACTCGTCGCCACCGCAGCGAAGCGGGCCTTGCGAATCGAAGCGGCGGGCGAGACCGGTTTGCAAATGCAGATCCCCGCGCGGGTCACGGATGATGATCGCGATGCCGTCTTGCAGGCACTTGGCGAGGCAATGGAATACATCGAACGGCTCGCCGCACAGTTGAGCCGATAGGCGGTTGGTTTTGGATTTGGTTTCAGTTTTAAATTGAGTTTGTAAGTGAGAGCGTGACCCTGAAGCGTATTGACGGTGGTGTTTCTGTTGAACTGCACCCGATTGCACGATGGTCTGGGCACATCTGAAGTGAAAGCGAGGTTGATCGCATGCAACATCTGTTGACATTGTTCGATATCACACCTGACGACCTGCGAAGCATCTTGGCGACCGCTGCGCATTTGAAACAACGTTTGGCCAACGGCGACCGTCCGCCAGTGCTTGAGCGTCAAGTACTGGCGTTGCTGTTCGAAAAGCCGAGCCTGCGAACGCGAGTGAGTTTCGAAACGGGGATGGCGCAACTGGGCGGTTCGAGCCTTTTCTTGGGCGAAGATGTCGGCTGGGGAAAACGCGAATCACCTTCTGACTTCACCAACGTGCTGGGCGAGTTCGTTGATGGCGTCGTTTGCCGCGCAAAAGCGCACTCACGCGTCGAACAACTTGCCTCCTTCGATGCGTTGCCCGTCATCAATGGACTAACGGATCTTTGCCATCCTTGCCAAGCGATGGCCGATGTCCTGACCATTCAAGAAGCGTTTGGAAGCATTGAAGGCAGGCATTTGGTTTTCGTCGGCGACGGAAACAACGTCGCGCATTCACTAGCCTTGATCTGCGCGATGCTCGAAATGCGTTTCACGCTCGCTTGTCCCGATGGCTACGAAATGGATGCCGATTGGATCGCACGTGTGAAGCAGCACTATCCCAGTGCGGCAATCGCGCAAACCAGCGATGCCACTGCTGCTGTCGCCGACGCCGATGCGATCTATACCGACGTCTGGACCAGCATGGGGCAGGAATCGGAAATGGCCGAGCGCAAAAAGGCGTTCGCCGATTATCAAGTCAACCAAGCATTGATGGACGCCGCTCCTTCGACCGCGCGCGTGCTGCATTGTCTGCCCGCCGTTCGTGGTGAAGAGATCACCGATGAAGTGATCGACAGTGACCAAAGCGACATCATCTCGCAAGCTGGCAACCGCATGCACGCCCAAAAGGGGCTGCTCGTTTGGATGCTGAATCCATCGTGGATCGACGAAAACGTCGCCGCCAGTTAAGTTCAGCGAAAACGTGCCAGGACTCTTTTCCAACAAGTCAAAGCGATTGCATGCGTGCCTCGGACCAACTTCGTGACGTCGAAATCAAGCGTGGTTTCTTAAGCTCTAACCCGCACAGTGTGTTGTACCGTTGTGGAAACACGATGGTCCTCTGCACCGCTTCGCTCGAAGCCAAAGTGCCGCCATGGCTTGAAGGAAAAGGCAAAGGCTGGGTCACAGCGGAATACAACATGCTTCCCGGCAGCACGAGCCCGCGAAAGCGGCGCGATCGCGGTGGCAAGATCGATGGTCGCACGACCGAGATCCAACGTTTGATCGGTCGTAGCCTGCGTGCAACGATCGACCTGGAAGCGTTGGGCGAACACATGATCACGGTCGACTGCGATGTGCTTCAAGCCGACGGCGGAACGCGCACGGCCGCGATCACTGGCGGATTCATCGCGCTGGCCGATGCGGTCGCTGCCGCCGTCCCAGGATCAACCGTGGGCGACGGACCACTCAGTGACTCGGTCGCCGCAATCAGCGTTGGCCTCATCAAAGGCGAACTCAAGCTCGACCTTGATTACGAACTGGATGTTGCCGCGGACGTTGACATGAACGTCATCATGACCGGCGGCGGTCGATTCGTTGAAATCCAAGGGACCGGCGAAGAAGCCACGTTTGATGACGACGAACTGGCTGGACTCTTGAAGCTTGCCAAAAAGGGCATTCGAGAACTGACCGAGCTGCAGCGAAACGCGATCTCGGGCCAATAACGCGGAAAAATCGAGCATTTTGCGTTGAATGAGCCCTGATTCACGTAATTTGGGCACGGCACGTCGCTTGGCGGATGGCTAGAATGGCAGGGCTGAACCAAATCCAACCGGTTCGGTCCCTCCATCCTTCCCTCCCCATTGCACAGCCGCCTTGCTCGCGATGCACTGCGCCCGCTGGAACCTTCCCGCCTACCTTCCGTTGCTTCTTTGCGTCCTTGGCGTTTTGCCGAGTCGGGCGACCGATGCCGCTTCCCCCTCCGGGCCTCCCGCTTCCAATGACGCCCCGATCAGCTTCGAGCTAGATGTCCAACCCATCCTGACCGCTCACGGCTGCAACTCGGGCCCCTGCCATGGCAAGCAGCGTGGCCAAAACGGCTTTCAACTTTCCCTGCTCGCGTTTGATTCTGACTTTGACCATCGCGCGGTGATTGGTGACGCGCGTGGCCGGCGTCTCTTTTTTGCTTCTCCCGAAGAGAGCTTGTTGCTTCGCAAAGCAACGGCCCAAGACCCGCACGGCGGCGGTCGGAAAATCGAAATCAACAGTGGGCCGTATCAGGTGCTGTTGTCGTGGATCGAGCAGGGGGCACCGCGTCGGATTCCTGATGAACCCACACTCGATCGGGTCGTGCTTGAACGCAGCGAGTTTTCGCTCAACTCAGGCCAATCACAGCCGTTGCAAGTTTCAGCGCACTACAGCGACGGCAGTGTCCGAGATGTCACCAAGCTCACCACCTACCTTTCGAACGACCAATCGGTGGTCGCCGTTGACGCCGCGGGGCAATTGACTGCAGGCAAACTCAGTGGCGAAACCGCTGTGATGGCACGGTACATGAATCAGATTTGTGTCGCCGAAGTCGTCATCCCGCAACCCGAGTCGCTTCCCGACAAACTCTTCGAAAACCTGCCGCGACATTCTTTTATCGATGACTTGGTCTACGCCAAACTTCAAAAGCTCGATATTGCTCCATCGCCCGTCGTCTCCGACGCGGTCTTCATGCGGCGGGTCTACCTTGACTTGATCGGTCGACTGCCAACACCTTCGGAGGCAGCATCATTTATCGACAGCAGCGACCCGAACAAGAAGGAACTGCTCGTTGACGAGCTGCTCAACCGCCCTGAATACGCCGATCATTGGGCAGGCTATTGGGCCGATCTTTTGCGTCCAAATCCCTACCGCGTCGGTATCAAGGCCGTCCTGAATTACGACAATTGGATCCGTGATCAGTTTCGTCGAAACGTACCCTACGACGAATTCGTCCGCCAACTTGTCACGGCCAAAGGAAGTACGTGGACAACAGGTGCCGCAACTCTTTATCGAGACCGTCGCAGCCCTGATGAAGTCGCCACCATGGTCAGCCAACTGTTCCTAGGCATTCGGCTTGATTGTGCAAAGTGTCACCATCATCCCTTTGAACGATGGAGCCAAGACGACTTCTACTCCTTTGCAGCTTTCTTTGCCAAAGTGGGCCGGAAGGGAACTGGACTATCGCCGCCGATTTCGGGCGGCGAAGAACGCATCTACACGTCGGAAAAGGGCGACGTAAGGCACCCCATCACGGGCGCCGTCCTGCCGCCGCGACCACTTTTTGGTGATGCCACAGACCTGTCGAACGACCCGCGCCAGGGACTTGCCGAGTGGATGGTGTCACCTGACAACGAATACTTTGCGATGGTTCAGGTCAATCGTCTTTGGGCGACGTTGATGGGTCGCGGAATCGTGGAACCGGTCGATGACTTGCGGAGCACCAACCCTCCCAGCAACCCGAAACTCTTGGCCGAACTTGCACGCGAGTTCCAAGAATCCGACTACGACCTAAAGCATCTGCTCAAAACGATCACGCTCTCGCGGGTCTACTCGCACAGTAGCGAAACGACTCCCTCGAACGTTTCCGATCGGATCAACTACTCGCGGCATTATCGCCATCGGTTGCGAGCCGAAGTGTTGATGGATGCCATCGCGGATGTGACCGAGACCAACGTCTCCCTTCAAGGGATGCCGCCTGAATCACGAGCGAATCAAGTCTGGACACATCGAGTTGATTCTCTTTTCCTCGACACCTTCGGGCGTCCAAATGAAAACCAAGACCCGCCGTGTGAGCGGACACCCGACTCGACAGTGACACAAGCGTTGCACTTGATGAATTCAAGTGAGCTTGATCGTCGCTTGCGAAGTGACAAAGGAAAGGCGGCAAAGCTTGCATCGAGCGAAATGCCGCCGAACGAAATCGTCGAACAGGTTTACTTGTTGGTCTTTTCTCGGCGTCCCAGCGACGTCGAACTTGAATATGCAACGGCCCTGATCGAACCGGTGGACCAGCGCCGAGTTGCGATCGAAGACTTAATGTGGGCAATGATCAATTCACCCGAATTCTCCATCCAGAACTAGGCGGTCCTGTGGGAAGAAAACGACTCAATTGTGAAGGCATCAGTCGACGTGACGGACTCCGTCTCGGTCTCGGCGGATTGGTCTCAGGCGGATTGTCGGGCGCACTGCGAGCCTCGGCGGCGACAACGTCGGCCACTGGCAGCGTCAAAAAGCAAGCCGATGCGTGCATCCTGGTTTGGCTCGATGGCGGACCAAGCCACTACGAAACCTTCGATCCCAAACCGGAAGCACCCGCTGAAATCCGCGGCGAGTTTTCGGCGATCGCAACGCAAACACCCGGCATTCACTTTTCGCAGCCGATGAAACGGCTCGCTGCCATCTCGGATGAACTTGCGATCGTTCGATCGATTCGCCACGACCAAGGCAACCACGGCGCCGGCAACCATTACATGATGACCGGTGCGCCGCCGCGGATCCCCGTCGGGTGTGGCGCCTTTGTCAGTTTCCACCCCAGCCTCGGCAGCGTTGTCTCAAGTGAAGTGGGTGCCCCGGAAGGCATTCCCGCCTACTTTTCAATGCCGAGCATGTCACGCAGCGGCGGCCCCAACTTTTTGGGCGCCCGCCACGCCCCGTTCGTGGTTCCCGATGATCCCAACCGATCAAGCTTCCAAGTTCGCGACGTGACCATCCCATCGGGACTGACGGATGCACGGTTTGAAGATCGACAGAAGATCCGCAGCAAGATTGACAAAATGCTGCGCATCACCGACGCCGCCGCGGGCGATCCGGCAGTCGCTGCGGACGACTTTTTTGCGCAGGGACTTCAACTGATCAGTAGCCCGACGGCGCAGCAAGCGTTTGACATCAGCCGCGAACCGGGCGAAATCCGAACGGCGTATGGACGCCATCCATTCGGCCAACGCGCGTTGCTCGCCCGGCGTTTGGTCAGCGCCGGCGTTCCCTTTGTGACGCTCTATCATGGCGGCTGGGACCACCACACTGACATCTTCAAGTCGTTTGACAAGAAGATGCCACCGGTCGATGCAACGGTTGCCGCGTTGATCGAGGACTTGAAAGCGAAGGGAATGCTTGAGCGTACTCTGGTCGTCGTGCTCGGCGAATTCGGACGCACTCCAAAGATCAATGACCGTGGTGGCCGCGACCATTGGTCCAACGCGATGTCGGTGATGTTTGCTGGCGGCAACACTCGCGGTGGCCAAGTGATCGGTGCAACCGATCGCCAAGGCTACGCCGCGGTCGAACGTGTTCTTTCCCCCGAGAACTTTGTTGCAACGATCTATCGAAAACTTGGTATCGATCCCAGCAAGATCGTTTACACCCCCGAAGGCAGGCCGACTCACTTGGTCAGCGACGCGACGCCAATTTCCGAGTTGATGGGCTAACCACTGGTGAAACGATTCTCAGTCCGTCTCTGCAGCGCCACCTTTCTGATCATCTTCAGCGGCATCACAACCGTGGACGCTCAAGTCACGTTCGACCGGCTCTTCCCACCGGTCGTCAAGGCAGCCAGCGAATCAACCGTGACAGCCGAAGGCAAGTTTCCCAATTGGCCGCCCAAGGTTGTCGTTGATCATCCTGGCGTGTCCGTTGAACCGCAGAAAGAATCGGGAAAGCTCTCGGTCAGCGTTTTGCCCAACACTGCGTCGGGAACGGCTTGGGTTCGCCTGCACGACGACAAGTCTGCGTCAGCACTTGTGCCCATCGTGGTCTCCAATCTCGACGTCCAACAAGAAAGTGAACCGAACAACAAGATCGACGACGCAAATGTCGTTGAGATGCCGTCAGTCATTTGTGGCAAGCTTCATCGGTCGGGTGAAGTCGATTCGTTCCGAGTTCACATCAACGCAGGGAAATCTCTCGTCGCATCCGTCACGGCCAATCGCGTCTTCAAATCACCAATGGATACGGTGATGCAGGTCTGTGACCTGCGTGGCAACGTGCTCACGCAATCCGATGACGAGATCGGACTCGATCCCCAAATTGTCTACCGTTCCGAAACGGACACCGACGTGATCGTTCGATTATTCGCATTCCCCGAAACGCCCAACAGCACGATTGGGTTTTCGGGATCCGCGTCGTACCTTTACTCACTGCAACTGACGACCGATGCTTTGCTTGATCATGCTTTGCCATTGATCGTCGCTTCCCAGCCGCAGCCAACGCCGCGATTGAGCTGCTGGAATTTGGCCCCCGGAACCGAACAGAAGACGAAGTCGGGGTATCACTCCGTTTCCGAATTCTCGCCCACCACCCTGACTGCCGCGTCCCTTCCTGGTTGGCAATGGTGCAAGTCGATCGCGAACGCCCAATTCGCATTTGACGACGAGCCCTCTGATCCCGCGCAACTGGAAACGCCGATCGTCTTTTCAGGCCATATCAGTTCGCGCGGCGAAACGGACCGACTGGCATTCTCGGTTCAGAAGGGTCAGCGAGTACGCGCGACGGTCTTTGCCCGCGGATTCGGATTTCCATTCGACTCCAGCTTGAAGCTCGTCGATGCCTCTGGAAAAGTCCTGGCCAGCAATGACGACGTCTCGACCAGAGATCTCGCCAGATCGATTGATCAGTCACGCGACAAATACGATGCCTCCCTGGCCTTTACTGCCAAGGAAGCCACCGACGTCGAAATACTTGTCGCTGACAAACTTGACGGCCATGGTCCACGAGTCGCGTACTCGGTCCTCGTCGAGGAACCCGCACCGAGCTTCGGGGCAACGGTCGCAGCCGACCACTTCAAAGTGGTGGCGGGGAAATCGGCCGAGGTCACCGTCACGATTCTCCGCTTCGATGGATTTGCAAAGAAGCTGCGAATCGAAGCCCGAGGACTTCCCGACGGGATTAAAGTCGATGCGGTGGTTTCTGAGACCAAAGGTGAAAGTGCCAAGTCCGTCAAATTGAAATTTGAGGCCAAGGAATCGATCGCGGTCAACCAACCGTTTCAAGTCGTTGCCGTGCCGCTCGAAGAGGATGGTAGCCAACGTGACGCAGAGCAAACGGCGACCTTCACACTGCGACCGCTGGTGATGCTCGATCAACTTTGGTTGACGGTTGCACCTGAATAGTCTGGGCCGAGAACGCAACTTTTGCGGAGCAAAAGGCGACGATGCTAAAGCTCGGCACTACGAACACGATCTCCGTGCCCTCTGTGGCTCACCCAATACGAAGAAGGCCCGGGCGCTGGTGTTTTGATGAGCCTTTGGAAAAACGAGTACGAGTACCGCTATGCTGAGTACGAGTACGAATCACTCGTCAACCTTTTGCTCACTCTTAGCGATTGCGCGTTTGTCGTCCCTCCTCCAGTCGGAATGCGAGAAGATTCCGGCTAAAGCTCGGTACTACGAACACGCCCTCTATGGCCCACCCAATTCGAAGTAGGCCCGACGCGAGCGTGTTCGTCGCCAATCAATCATTCGACCCGGCAGAGTCAATGACGGTTCAACGTTCGTGATTCAGAACACGCGTTCAATCAACCAATTCGTATTGGCCAGCGAGCATCGATTGAGCGTAAACCGAAACCTCCGAGAATTCGCCGTCGGTCGCGATCATCGCCTGCATCGGAATGCCAAACGTGACTTGCTTGATTGCCAGTACGCCCGGTTCCGAATAGGCGCGCATCGTGAAGGGGATGTCGCTCAGGCCACTTAAGAACATCATTTCCTCGCCCATCTCTTGGGCAGCAGCCGCGTCGATGCCAAGGTCAACACTGTGGACGATGCCATAAATCGTTCCATCGGATGCAATCGAGTATTCGCCGCGAACCGAAGGACTGAACATCGCGAACTCACCCGAACCATCGACTTCGATCGAAATCTTGTTGCCATTGGTTGTCATCGTCACCTTGCCCAATGGTGTTTCATTGGTCCAAGTTCCACTGGGCAATCCCGACTGTGGAAAGGGAGGCCGTGTCACGGGTGGTTGCGGATAGGGAGAACGCGCAGGCACGCTTGCCGGTTGAACAAATCCAGTGGGTTGACTGTAGGCTGGTCCAGCCCAAGGCGACGGATAAGCCTGCGTCAGTTGACGACGTTGGACATCACGTAACGTGGCCGGTTGATCATTCGCCAACGACGCACGCTGGTTGGAAAAAGTCCGTGCCGCGTTGGGGCAGTTCGCGTCACACTGTTGCGGAGCACTCGCTTCTTGAGTGCCCGAGTTATCAGCCGAACTCGGTTGTGACGTCACCGCCACCAACAACAAGGCTGCCAACGCGATTCCAGCTGCCGTTCGGACGTAGTTATTCTGCATCCACATGACTCATTCATCCTTGATTTGCGGGAAGGAAGGAATTCCATTTCGAGCGTAGAAGCTAAAAGCGTAACGCCTTTGCCAAAAACGACCGACCCCAATTCCACCCATCGCACGCTTGGCGTTACCGCAAGCCGCACGCGTTAGTGTGCTCCAGAAATCACCCTCCCGCTTGCGGGAGGGCCGGACGCAAAGTCCGGGCAGCGGACCCTCTCCGCGCCTTAGAGCCCGACTCTCCCAAGGGAGAGTGCTAATACGCGAGGTTTTGAAGCTTAGTGGAAGCGCAATTGGAACCTGTGGCACTAGCGTTCGGCTCACATAAACCTGGCCAGCGCCGCACCCAATCGAATTGCAAGCAAATCTCGTTACTCACGGGCCGCAGTTACCTACACTCTGGCGCGCGTAGCAACGACACATCGAGTCATTCGCTTGGATCGAGGATTTTTTCTTGCAGCCACCACTCGCAGAAGCGATAGATCGTTTCGTTCGATTCCTTCGTCGGAGCGTGGCTGTCGCGGTTGGTCATCATGACCCGAAGATCGAGGCCAAGAACAGAGTTGACGGCGATCGCATGATTGAGCGCTGGCCAGCGTTCGGGCATGTCGGCAGTTCCACCCGAGACCAAGAAGGGGCGCGGCGCCATCAGAGCATGAAGCTCGGTCAGGTCCGATCCCGACCCAATGAGTTTCTTGTAGGACCCAGTCCGCGGCTGAGAATCGCTCGGCAAGGCACGGAACTTACTCGACGTCGAACCGTCCACCGTGCTGCCCAATTCAAATCCGAGGTACCACCGATCCCAATAGTTGACGCTGCCACCCGGGTTTTCTTTTCTTCGATCGCGTTCATCAAACACGATCCCTGGATCCGACCAGGCGGCACATGCGAACTTGTCGTAAAGGCATGATGCAAACATGGCCCACTTGCCGCCAAAGGAATGCCCCACAATCCCAATTCGTTCGGGAAGCACATCATCGCGACTTGCCAGAACGGTGTGAGCGTTTGCCGCTGCGTAGGCGAGCGCCGAAAGTGGCTGCAACTCGATTGGCCCGCTGGTGTCGCCGTAGTATCGCCCACGACGCCCCGCTTCGCGCGAGTCGTTTAGGTTGATACCTGAGTTCGGTTTTCCGATCGATAGGGTCACGAAGCCTCGCTTTGCGAGTTGCCAACCAAAGTCACGCAACTCGGTCCCCAGCCCAGCGCCGGTTTGAGCGTCGTAATAGGGAACAACGACTGCAGCAAAGGGGCCCTCGCCATCGGGCACCAACAAGAAGCCGTCGACCATTTGGCGACCGACGCCGATTTCGACTTTCACTTGATGCTGTGTAACGTTCTCTCGTTTGGTCGTTTGCACGACATCCACACGCGGCGATTCGATCAGGGGTGGCCACTTGCCCATCGCCCCGTGCCACTTGGCTGCGATTTCCGCACGCCGCTTGGCCCACTGATCGGCCGTCTCGACTTTCGCACCGTCGTCAAAGACCAATGGCGATGGGAACTTGCCGAGGTCGCCCCAGTACTTCAGCGTCGGTTGAAAGTAAGCCGCCAAGTCACTGGGCGGCGTTTGATGTTGCGAGTTCCACTCGGCTCGATGAGCGGCATCGTCGGCCGTCCCAGTGGAACAAACGGTCGTTACCAGCAGGAGCGCAGCGACAAGGCGAGCGGTTAGCGTGTGTGTGTTCTGCATAAGTCCCATTGAATTTCGTTTAGGCCGAATCGCCAGCTTCGAGTCGTTCTTTCAACACGGCCAAATGCTCTTCGACCTCATCCTCTTCGACACCAAGCCAAGTGCATGCAACGCTGATTGAATTGAACAGGATGACCGTGAACCGATTGACCATGCTGTCGACTTCGAGTTGTTTGCCGGTCACCCAATCGTTGCTGTCTGAAACCAGCACCGCGATTTTCGCAATCGTGATTTTGTTGTCGGGTCGAGAATGCAGATCGGCCAACTCGTGAATGTTCTGGACATTGGATTCGGGGAACACGGCGTCTCTACAGTCGGCCAAACAGACCGCTCCCGATTGAATACGGGTATCTTGAAGCTGCGCGTGTTCGTGCTCAAGCAACCCATGATGGCTCACGGTTCCCTGCCACTTCTCGAGAACAATTCGACCTTCGCGAATCGTTAAGTATTCGATCTTCATATCGCTGTTGACCTACCCCGTCCGACCCCAATGTGGGAACGATTGTAGCAGCCCGAAGACGTCGCCTCGACGTGGTCACCGACCGTGAAATGGCTACTGAGGCTGCGTCACATCGGCTTGGCGGTAATCTTGTACTTTCTGGGGCAGCGTGATCAGTGCGGTTCGAGCGGCAATCGCCAACAGAATCACGAACCCCACGGCAGCAACGCAATTGGTCACCAATGAATTGGCACGATTACCCATCACCGCGCGTGAACTGGTCAACCACCAAAGCACGCCAGCGATCAACGGCGCGACGACGACGGTGACGGCTTGTGCGGCCACGATCGTCGGTGTTCGGTCAAAGTCCCATTTGAGCACGGCCAATGCGACGAGCATGCCGAGGACGAGTGCCAAGGTCGTCAAGACTTTGGGGGCGCGATCACCCGCCCCGCATGGGAAACCCAATCCATCGGCGGCCAAGAAGCCACCCACCATCGAGTTGACCAAGAACGAGGAATACGCAGCTGAGAAAAGCCCGAGACAGAAAATCGCCTTTGCCGAAGCACCAAAAGTGCGTTCAAGCGAAATCGCCACATCAACGGGATTCTCCAATTTGGCCGAGCCATCCGAACCCAATCCCGCTGCTGCGGTCGACATCAAGACCAGCGTGATCAGGAACATGATCGCCGTCCCGATTCTCGCATCGATCATCCCGCTCTCGAGATCGTCTTCTGACCATCCCTTTTGTTTGACCAAATAGGCTTGATAAAAGGCGGCTGCGCTCACGAACGTGGTGCCCACCAACCCCAACACAGGAAGCCACTCTCCCGACTTGCCAAGTGACGGGACAAACCCGCGCCCCATTTCGGCGAGATCAGGTTTGAGCATCACCAGGTTGACGGCAAAGCTGAGCAGCATGATTGCAACGAAACACATCATCAGTCGCTCGAGCATCTTGTACATGTCTTTAAAAACGTACAAGAACGCGATCGCCACCGCGTTGAAGAGGACGACCAGGATAGCCACCACATCCTTGCGTTCGACGAACGCTTCAAATGCCGCAGCGACACCGATGTTGTTTCCTGACTGAAACGCCGCAGCAATAAAAAAGATGCCCAGCCCGACCGCAACGGCAAGCCAACGCCCAACTTTGGCTCGCAGCAGATCACAGGGCGATTGGTTCGTTGCAACCCCGAGCTTGGCTCCCAACTTCATATACACGAGCATGAAGAAGGCAGAAATCGCCACCACCCAAAGCATCGAGTAGCCATCGCTTGCCCCGACTTTGCTGCTGGTCATGATGCTGCCAGGCCCGATCACCACGCATGCGGTGATCAAGCCAGGGCCGATGCGCCGGTACCAAGGGCGTTTGTTTTCTTGCTTCATGCGGTCATTCGAGCGTTGTCGTCATACGCCAGCTGCCAGTCCTAGCCTTCCGACTTCTTCTTTTTCTTCTTGGCTGGTTTGTCACCATCCGACTGCTTGCTCTTCTTTTCCGCAGCCTTCAGAACACGTTGCAAGCGTTCAGGCAACTTCGCTTTCTGTTCGTCTGTCAGTAGAGCCAAGGCATCGTGATGAAGCTTCATGCGTACCGCGTTGGCTTTCTTTTGAGCGGCCGCGTGCGCTTCGGTAAAGCCAGCCTCTTTGTTGATCGCCGCGATCAGTTCTTTGCCCTTCTTGTCAGATTCGCGAAGCTTCTTTTGGATCGCGATCCGCTTCTTTTGAAGCTCTGCCGTGATGCCGGCGGACTCTCGGATCGAATTCATTTCGTCCGTTGCTTTGGCGCCCAACTCTTTGATCTTGGCGACTTGATCGTCGGTGAGGCCGACGGATTTGAGCTGTTTCACCAGTTGGGCAGATGCCGACTGGCGATTGCGTTGCTTGTTCTTCTTCTTTGCCTTCGCTTCATCATCAGCAAGAGCTGGGGAAACCATCAGAGCGGACAGTGTGAGCGCAGCGATCGATCGAAACTTCATCGTGACCTCGAGGGGTTTGGAGGGAGGCAGGAGGGAGCGCCCCAGGGGAGGTCAATTCTAGCAGCCAGCGGTTCGCCATACCGAGATCGGCATGAACACGACGCAAATCGATTCGCGTGATTGGTGATCGTCTGTTCCCAATGGCCGACACGTTCTGGTCAGCCGCCAAGAACGGGGAACAGGGATACGAACCGATACAGACTACTCTTCGTCGTCGGAACCACGAGAATTGTGGTCGTCTTCCATCTCTTTGATGTATTGGCGGAGCCGCTCCAGCTCGTCACCGGTGCCCTTGAGCTTGAGCATGTTGTCGACTCGCTTGAGCAACTCGATCTTATTGACCGGCTTGCTCAGAAAGTCGTCCGTGCCGGCGTTGACGGCACGCTCGATATCGCCGAGCTCATTCAGCGCGGTGACCATCAGCACCATCACGCGCGCCGTTTCGGGGTCGTCCTTGAGTTGCTTGCAGACTTCGAAACCGCTCAGCTTGGGCATCATCACGTCAAGCAACACCAGATCAGGCTTGAAGGACGCAACCTTGTCGAGCGTGTCTTGCCCATCAACCGACGTTTCGATCTCGCAATCGACGGAAACCAAATAGGCTTCCAGCAATTCACGGTTGGCGTCGTTATCGTCGGCGATCAGGATTCGATTCATCAGAGCAGTTCCCCGCGGCATTTGGGCCGAGTGGTCTGCGGTCGAACCCACTCGGCACTATCATTGCTACTTTCTTAGCTTACAGGTACACCGCTTAGCTTGCAGGTACCGGTGCGCTTGTTTGTCCCGCTGGCACGGGGAAACTTTCGCAAAGCGTTCGCACCTCTTCACGAATCGTTTGATGAAGCGACGCATCGTCCGCATTGGCAAGCGCCTTGTAGATCCACTGACCGACACGAGTCATCTCATCCGTACCCATACCGCGTGTGGTCAATGCAGGCGTTCCGATACGGACTCCGGACGGGTCCATTGGCTTGCGAGTATCAAACGGAATCATGTTCATGTTGACGGTGATCCCACACTCATCCAAAACGGCTTCCGCTTTCTTGCCGCCAAGACCAACGGCAGTGACATCGACCATCATCAAGTGATTGTCGGTACCGCCACTGACCAATCGTAGGCCAGACGACATCAGCGAATCGGCGAGTGCTTTCGCGTTGTCGATGATCGCTTGACCGTAAGTCTTGTAATCCTCGGTCAGCGCTTCGGCGAAGCAAACCGCCTTCGCCGCGACCATGTGCATCAGTGGCCCACCCTGGATCCCAGGAAAGACGCTACGGTTGACGTCCTTGAGGTACTGCTCCTTGCACATCACCAAACCGGCACGTGGTCCACGCAGCGTTTTGTGGGTTGTGGTGGTGACAAAGTCGGCATGAGGAACGGGGCTATTGTGCAAACCAGCGGCGACGAGCCCCGCGTAGTGTGCCATGTCGACCATCAGCAGCGCGCCAACATCGGCCGCAATTTCGGCGAACTTGTCGTGCGGGATCTCACGCGGGTATGCGCTGGCACCGGCCACGATCAACTTGGGTTTGTGCTCGCGAGCCAAACTTGCGATTTGATCAAAATCGAGCCGATGCGTTTCTTTGTCGACGCCGTAGCTGATGAAGTTGTACAGCTTGCCGCTGATGTTCAGTCGCATCCCGTGCGTCAGGTGACCGCCTTGAGCCAGGTCGAGGCCGAGAACGTTGTCGCCCGGCTCGAGGCACGACAGGTAGACCGCCGTGTTGGCTTGCGAACCGCTGTGCGGTTGAACGTTTGCGGCTTCGGCCCCAAACAGCTCTTTAGCTCGTGCGATTGCGATGTTCTCGACCACGTCGACGTGTTCACACCCACCGTAATAGCGGCGACCGGGATACCCCTCAGCGTATTTGTTGGTCAGGACACTCCCACCTGCCTGCATCACGGCCAACGAGGTGTAGTTTTCACTCGCGATCAACTCGAGCCCGTCCTGCTGGCGTTGGGCTTCGGCTTGGATCGCTTGCCAGATGTCAGGGTCTTGCTCTTGCAGCGGGTTCATTCAGCTTTCAATCGGTGGATGAGGCACGTGAAAGGGGCATCTGCGCGGACGGACGCAGGTGCGTTTGCTCTTTTGAACCGAATTGTCAGCCCGAGATCAACAACCGTCAATGGACGGCGGCCGGCCCCGCCCGAACGTTGCGGTGACTTTCCGTCGCAGCCAACGGAAAACCGTCAGCGAGAACCCGCAAGGGAACTTGGCAACCGAAGCCTGGTCAAAAGGACTATGATGGAGGAGATGTTTGGATAGGGAGGGATATATCGGCTAAAACGACAGGGTGATGGGAGGTTGCCAACCACAACCCTGGCCCCTGATTCCCGCCCGATTCGACTGCTGACGACCTGCGTTTTCCCACCTGCAGGGCAACACAAAGAGCCCAAAATACTTGCTGCGTGGTCCATACCGGTTGCCAGCAGGGTTTCTGGAATGGGGGCCCGCTGCGTCGCCAAGCCAAAATGCGGGCAATCGCCCAATCGAACCCATCGCAAATTCGCAGTTTTCGGCCCATTGGGCCGGCTGGTGTGACCTAACCTTAAGGGACCAATTCCTTGAAATACCGAGTGTTCGGAATGAAATACACCCATCTGATTGTCGCTGCTATCGTCGCCCTCACCTCGGCCCAGAAGGCTTCGGCCGTGCTGCCGCCATTTGATAAGGTCTCCGAGGGATACACGAAAATCAATGTTTCGGTGCCCGATGCTTCCAAGGGTTTTTTCAACCTCTGGAAACGCGACAAGGATGCTCAGATTCTGTGCGAGCTGCCGAAGAACTTTGCCGGCAAGAATTACTTCATCGCGCTGACGATCGGAAGCGGTGCTCGGTACGCTGGTTTGCAATCCGGTGACTGGGTCGTCCAGTGGCGCAAGTACGACGAGCGTCTGGCGTTGATCAGCCCCAACCTGACCATCCGTGCCAGTGGCGATGCCGAATCAAAAGCTTCGGTCAAAAACCTGTTCACCGACCGCGTGATCTTGGACATCCCAATCGTCGCGACAGGACCGTCGGGCGGTCCTGTGATCGATCTCGATTCACTGCTGATCAATAACGCAAGTCAGTTCTTTAGTAATGACCCCTACGGCATGAACCCGCCCGTTCGCGTAACCAACACGCGAATCAAGTCGATCAAGTCGGCGAAGGTCTTTCCAAAGAACGTCGAAGTCGCATTCGAAATCGTCGGCTTGAGCGGCAAGTTCCAAACGCTGCACTACTCGTTCAGCGAAGTCCCCGTCGCATCACCAGGCTTCAAGCCACGTAAGGCCGACGAACGCATTGGATATTTCACGACGACCTATTCGGACCTGGGCAAGTACAAGGACGACGAAACCACCATCCGCTACATCAATCGTTGGAATTTGCAAAAACGCGATTCCAAGTTGAAGCTCAGCCCGCCGAAGAAACCGATCGAGTTCTACGTCGAACACACAACTCCTGTCCGCTACCGTCGATGGATTAAAGCGGGCATCGAATACTGGAACGACGCGTTCCGAAAAGTGGGGATCGATGACGCGATCGTCGTCATCTACCAAGACGCCGGCTCTCCTGGCGCTCACATGGAAAAAGACCCCGAAGACATTCGGTACAACTTCATCCGCTGGTTGAACAACGATGTTGGCACGGCAATCGGCCCTTCACGTGTTCATCCCATGACAGGTGAAATCCTTGACGCCGATGTGGTCCTGACCGATGGCTGGATTCGCCACTTCAACTTCAACTACGAAGACCTGATGCCACAGATTGCGATGGAAGGGGCAAGCCCCGAAACCCTCGCTTGGCTCGGCGAAAACCCAAATTGGGACCCCCGTATTCGCTTGGCACCCGCCGAACAGCACAACTACTTGCGTGAAAAGTTTGCACGACAAGCTCACCAGCCAATGGCTGGCTTCTCGATGGCTCAAGCCAACCCTTCGATTCTCGGCGACGACGAATTTGATGGCCTGTATGGGCGAGTGAGCCAAAAGAACGGCCTGTGCATGGCCGCTGGCGCACGCAGCATGGACCTCGCTTTGGCACGTATGAACTGGGCAATGACCCTGCTGGCTGCTGAAGAAGCCGAGAAGAAAAAGAAAGAGGAAGAAGAGAAGAAAGGCGACGAAGACAAGGACGAAGAAGCCGCCGACAAAGAAGAAAAAGAAAGTGACGACAAGGAAGGCGATGACGAAGAGGACAAGGAAGACAAAGACGAGAAAGAGTCAGACGATAAGAAGGACGACGAAAAGAAAGGCGACAAGCCAGCAGACAACGTTGACCTGCTAGACGGCATGCCCGAATGGTTCGTCGGCCCACTGCTTGCCGACCTCGTCGCTCACGAAGTGGGTCACACCCTCGGACTTCGCCACAACTTCAAAGCGTCCTCGCACATGACGCTCGAGCAGATCAACAGCAAGGATGTCAAAGGCAGCAAGCCGTTCGCTTCCTCGGTGATGGACTACATTCCAATCAACCTGCGTTACGAAGCTGGTGAAATCCAAGGCGACTACGCGATGATCGACATCGGTCCCTACGATTACTGGGCGATCGAATACGGCTACACCTTTGACGACAAGAAGTTGCCTGAAATCCTCAAACGCTGCAGCGAGCCTGAGTTGCAATACGCAACCGACGAAGACACCAGCGGCCCCGACCCGCTCGCGCGACGCTACGACTTTGCAGCGGATCCACTCGATTTCGCCGAAGAGCAGATGCGATTGGTCAAACTGTATCGCGAACGCATTTTGGACAAGTTCGTCAAAGAAGGTGACAGCTGGGCCAAAGCTCGTCGCGGCTACGAACTGACCCTCGGATTGCAAACCCGTAGCGGCAGTATGATGGCCAACTGGATCGGCGGTGCCTTTGTCAATCGTGACAAAAAGGGCGACCCCGGCGATCGACCGCCTGTCAAAGTCGTTCCTGCCGATCAACAACGCAAAGCGTTGAAGTTCGTGATCGACACCACGTTCTACGACGAAGCTTACGGCTTGACCCCCGAGTTGCTCGAGCGAATGAGCGTCGACAAATGGCTCGACGGTGGCGGATTCCACTCGATGAGCAGCGAAGCAGCGTGGCCCATTCACGATCGAATCCTCGGCGTCCAAGCATCGGCGCTAACACTGCTGATGAACCCAACCACTTTGCGACGCGTTTATGACAACGAACTTCGTCTCCCTGAAGAGGAAGATGCATTGACGTTGCCCGAACTACTCGACACGGTCAACAAGTCGGTCTGGACGGAAATCGATAAGGAATGCCCAGAGGATCGCAACGATCGCAAGCCGATGATTTCGTCGCTGCGTCGCAACCTGCAACGCGAACACCTGCAGCGGCTAATGGACTTGGTCCTCAAGACCAGCAGCAGCACTGCCGCCTACAAGCCGATCTCGAACTTGGCCCGTATGGAACTTCGAACGCTGTCCGAGCGAATCAGCAGCAGCTTGGCAAAGTGTGGTGACAAGATGGACGCCTACACCAAGGCTCACTTGACCGAGTCGAAAGAACGAATCGATCGCGCTTTGGAAGCGGGTTACACCTACAACCAAGGCTCGTCCGGTTCGTCACGCGTGCTGTTCTTTGGAAAAGACGCCCAGTAGTGATTTCGTGAACGTCGCTACGCTCGCCAGAGCGTAGCGAGAGGCTGTGATTTTTTGCAGTCGACCTTCGACATAGCCGCCTTGTGCGCCGCAAGAGTTACGTTTGCCGCCGCTACTTTCGCGGAGCGAAAGGCGACATTCAGAAATCACAAGCGTAAGAGTCAAAGCCCGAGGCCTGACGCCCAGCGGCTCACTTGCAGCCAAAGGTTGAAAACTCACTCCGTTTTTGATTGCGGAGCAATCGGGGCTGGAGCGAGCGGCAGGATACCGGGCGGGGCCTGTGGTTTTTTGGGGTCCGTCTTTTTGATGAACCCATCCAAGATTCCATAGTAGCCCTGTAACGCTTGGCCACTTGGACCGAGGTCGTCCATCAGTTCTTTGAGCTGAGCCCGCGTGTCGATCGCTTCTTCGCGAATGTCGTTGATCGTCAGCGAACCGTTCATCAAGCCGGTAACACGATCATGAAAATGGTCTTGCACGACGGGGCTGCCGAAACCTGGCAACATCCCGTGCAACTGGCTCATCATCTTCGCGTCGACTCCTTCGCGTATCAGTTGTTCGATCGCACCCTCGGCCGTCTGATGGCGTTTCTTTCCCTTCTCGAGTTTCCTGATCGCATTGCGATCAAGCTCCGGGTTGACTAACCGGTCGATCACTTCTTCGGGCGTCTCGGGGGGCGCTTCGGTGCCATCTGCCATCAGCCGATTGCCACCACGTTGTTTCCCCAATTCAATCGCGTGAACCTGCGTTCGCGGCACTGTGAATTCACCCAGCACGGGATGGCGAAACTTGACATTCCCACCCGACATCTCAAGCAGCTCGCCTTCGACCTCGTCGCCGTTGGCAAGTTGCAATCGATCGGCATGGAGAGTGGAAACGCCAAAACAACCGAAGAGCGAGACGAACGCGAAGAGTCGCAAGTTCATGAGATTCCTCCATTTGGGCAAGAGAGTCGAATTTCATTCTGGAGCATCGCCGAGAGGCTGTCTACGCATTTTCTGGACGCACAAACCGCATCTCCGCGCGCCACCTGAGCTCAAAGTCCGAGAAAGCGGCAAACAGCCTACGCGCGATCAATGCCCAGAATCCGTGCGCCTCCGGCCGATTTGTAAGGTAGAGTTTGGATACGGCCTGGGAGAGGTATGGTTACCAGGCCTCGGGTACAGCACGCGGTTGTTGATGCGAAACAGGCGTTGATTCTGGAAAACAGATGACGCGATTTCGCCTTGTGACTCGCCCTGTGGGTGGCTGCAATGTGGCTACTAACCGCTGCCGTCGTCTTGGTGCTCGGGTGCGCCCTGAGCACTGTGGTCGTCGTTTTGCTGATGCGAAATGCTCCACCAATGGATGATGAATTCGACGATTGAAGTGCGGGCTGCGCCCACTTGCAGCCAATCGGATTGGGTAAGCCACAGAGGGCGCAGAGATCACAGAGGTGCTTGTTCGTAGTACCGAGCTTTAGCCGGAATCTTCCCTCCTTCCGCCCAAACAATCGCGCACCGCGCGGAGCAAACGAAAAGTTGGCGAGTGACCCGTGCTCGTACTCAGCAAAGCGGTACTCGTTCCCTCCTCTTGCGCAGCCTGGGCAGTGCCCGTGAGCCGCTGACCGTCAGGCCTCGGGCCCTTGCCGACGCGCAGCTAATGTGAAGACGACTAAGGCCCGGCCGCTTACGCGATCGAACGCGTGTAATGCGAAGCATGACCTACGAGAGGACGCGGAGCGTCCGAGAGTGCGTTACCACGCAGAGCGTGGTAACGAGGATGGAGGTTTCACTGCCAACTTTTCACATTCATTTGGCTGCGAATCATTGATGCGACGAGCGAAGTCCAGCCAGTTTGGTGGCTCGCTCCGAGGCCTTTGCCATTGTCCGCGTGAAAATACTCGTAGAACAGAATCAGTTCTTTCCAAGCATCGTCGTCCCGGTACTTTGTGTCTTCCCCGTGAGCCGGTCGGCTTCCGTCTTCGACGCGTTCAAACAACGAAATCATGCGTCGTTCAAGCTCATGCGCGACTTCAATCAACGTCATCATGTTGCCGCTGCCGGTCGGGCATTCGACCTTGAAGTCGTCGCCATAGAACACGTGGTAACGTTTCAATGACTGAATCAACAAAAAGTTGGTTGGGAACCAAATCGGGCCGCGCCAATTGCTGTTGCCACCGAACATGCCGCTTTCACTTTCGCCAGGCACGTAGTGGACTTCGTGATGCTGGCCGCCAAAATCAAATTCGAGCGGGTCGTCACGATGGGCTGCGGAAAGACTGCGGATGCCGTAGGGCGACAAGAACTCTTTCTCATCGAGCATGACCGAAATCAGTTTGCGAAAACGATCTTGCGATGGAATCGCGAGCAACCGGCGGCAGGGCGTGCCCGACTTGGGATCCTCGTGTTCCATATACGTCATGTGTTGCCCAAGATCGTCACGGTTATCCAGGAACCAACTCATGCGACGTTTGAAGCCGGGAAGCTTGTCGATGATCTCATCTTCTAAAATCACACTCGTCATCAACGGCAACAGGCCGACGAGCGAACGAACGCGGATTGGGATCGATTCACCGTGCACAAACAAATGATCGTAGTAGAACCCGTCACTTTCATCCCAAAGGCCTGTGCCGTCCATTGAGTTCATCGCTTCGGCGATCGCGACATAGTGCTCAAAGAACTTGCTGGCCATGTCGCCATAGGCTTGATGGTCTTCGGCCAACTCGATGGCCATCCGCAACATCGTGCCACAGTAGAACGCCATCCAAGCCGTACCGTCGGCCTGCTCGAGATGCCCGAGTGGCAACGGCTTGCTGCGATCGAAGACTCCGATGTTGTCGAGCCCAAGGAACCCGCCCGCAAAGATGTTCTTGCCGCGAGGGTCTTTTCGATTCACCCACCAAGTGAAGTTGATCAACAACTTCTGGAACGCGCGTGCCAGAAAGACTTTGTCGCGTTGCTGTGGTGGTCCGGTCGCTTTGTAGACCTGCCACACGCCCCACGCGTGGACCGGCGGGTTCACATCGCCGAGTTGCCACTCATAGGCTGGGATCTGACCACTTGGATGCATGTACCATTCGCGCAGGAACAGAATCATCTGCTCTTTTGCAAAGTGTGAATCGAGGGTTGCCATCGGCACCATGTGGAACGCCAGATCCCACGCCGCGTACCAAGGGTATTCCCACTTGTCGGGCATTGAAATGACGTCTCGATTAAACAGGTGACGCCAATCGCTGTTGCGTCCCTCTTTGCGACTCGGATTGCCGACCACGCCACTGGGGTCACCATCAAGCCACGTTGCAACCGAGTAGTGATAGAACTGCTTGGTCCACAGCAACCCGGCGTACGATTGACGCATGATTGCCTTGCGATCATCACTGACGGACTCGGGAATTCGAGTCGCGTAGAACTCGTCCGTCTCACGCTTACGATCTTCGAAGCACTTATCGAACGATTCACCAAACGCAGCGGAATGATAATTCGTTGTTTCACCGTTGCTCGCTTCGGCCACGATCGGTTCGTCGACATGCGAAAGCCGCAGACGCACCGTATTGGTTTGGCCTGGACCAATCATCATCAGCCCGTAGGAACCGCATTTGGTGCCGCTTTGCTTGGGATTCACCGCGTGCGTGTCGCCCAGCACGATGTAGTTATTGAGGGCGTCTTTGTAATAATCCGACTCACACGGCAATCCGTGATGCCGGCGAACGTTGGTTTCATTGTCGGTAAACAACCACGTCCATTGCTCGGGCGTGCCCATACCGTCGCAGGCGAACCAAAACTCACCGAGCGATTCGTGCATCGTCGTGACAACATTGTTGTCGAGCGACATCGACGGACGGGTCGTGCAACCTTCATCGGTGCAGTGCCACGTCCACGTGTTGCGAAAGAACAGCTGTGGCAAAACGTGCAAGACAGCCGGCGCGGGACCTCGGTTGGTGATCGTCAATTTGATCAACAAGTCGTTGGGGCCGGCCTTGGCGTATTCGGCAACGACATCAAAGTAACGCGAACCATCAAATGCCGATGTGTCGGCGAGTTCGTATTCAGGCTCAGTACGATCGCGACTGCGACCAACTTCCACGAGCTCTTCGTACGGGTAGCGGCTTTGCGGGTACTTGTACAAAGCCTTCATGTAGCTGTGTGACGGCGAGCTATCGAGGTAGTAGTAGCACTCCTTCACGTCCTCGCCGTGATTGCCCTCTGGGCCGGTCACCCCAAACAAACGCTCTTTCAGAATCGCGTCGCGACCATTCCACAACCCGACAGAAAAACAGAGTCGGCATTGGCGGTCACAAACGCCAAGCAGCCCATCTTCGCCCCAACGATAGGCGCGGCTGCGAGCGTGGTCGTGTGGAAAATAGCTCCACGTGGCGTCGCCACCTTCGCTGTAGTCCTCACGAACGGTGCCCCATTGCCGCTCCGACAAATAGGGCCCCCAGCGCTGCCAGTTCTTTTTGCGGGCAGCGCTCTCTGCAAGACGCGTTTCCTCGGCCGCCATTAGGCTTCGTCCAGCAAATCAACGGCAGCGAACGCTTTGCCCTCGAGCATCGCCAGGCTCGCACCGCCGCCGGTACTCACGTGACTCACCTTGTCCGCAAATCCGAGTTGGTCACAAGCGGCAGCACTATCACCGCCACCGATGATGCTGGTCGAGTCGCTATCAGCAACCGCTTGTGCGACCGCTTTGGTTCCTTCGTCAAAAGGTGGCATTTCGAAGACGCCCATCGGTCCGTTCCAAACGACCGTCTTGGCCGATGCAATCACTTCAGCGTACTTCTTGGCCGTTTCAGGGCCGATATCAAGTCCTTCCCAACCCTCAGGGATCTCGCCGGCCGCAACAACTTGCTTGTTGCAATCGCCGTTAAAGTCGTCCCCACAATGTGTGTCGACAGGTAGATGCAACTTGTCGCCACCTTTGGCGATCAATTCGCCGGCCAACTCCACTTTGTCGGATTCAACAAGACTCTTTCCGACGCTACCACCTTTGGCCAACGAAAAGGTGTAGGCCATCGCGCCGCCGATCAGGACTGCGTCACAGATGCCAAGCAGGTTGTTGATCACGTTAATCTTGTCGCTAACTTTGGCACCGCCAAGGATCGCCACAAAGGGACGACCAGGGTTTCCGATCGCATCGCTAAGGTATTGAATCTCTTTGGCGACCAAGTGGCCAACGACGCGTGGTTTGCCTTCCATCGCCCTCGGCACAGCAACCATCGAGGCGTCGGTACGGTGACACGTTCCGAATGCATCGTTGCAGTAGGCGTCGGCCATCGCGGCAAGCTTGCCAGCGAACTCATCACAGCCCTTCTTTTCACCTGCGTTGAAACGCAGGTTCTCGAGAACGAGAACGTCGCCATCAGTGAGAGCGGCTGCTTTGGCTTGGGCGTCTTCATCGACGGTGTCCTTGGCCATCGCAACCGACTTGCCAAGCAATTCGCCAAGTCGAGTGGCTGCCGGAGCCAAGCTGAACTTTTCCTCGTAGCCGTTGCCCTCGGGCCGACCAAGGTGGCTCATCAGGATCAATTTGCCGCCGCGATCGATCACGCTTTTGATACTGGGCAAAGCCATTTGGATTCGGCGATCGTCGGTAATTGCTAGCGATTTATCGAGTGGGACGTTGAAATCCACACGCATCAGGACTGTTTTGCCAGCAACATCAACTTGGTCGATCGATTTTTTTGCCACTTCTATTCCTTCCTAAGGATCGCTCAGCAGAGGGGAGGGGGTGAGTTCTACTTGTTGTCTGTGTAAGGGATTATCGGCAAACCAGGGCGGGTGTCGAGTACGCAAAAAACGGGGCATCCCTGCTGGGCAGATCGTTCCCATAGCCGGGCCATGATGGTGGGGCGACCACCCGTTGCAAGCTGCGGATTTTCTCAACTGAACACCCCCATCGGACCGAAAAATCATCACAAGCGCCCGTTTCGGCAGACTCCGAAGTTGGCGTTTCCGCAGACAGTCCCTGGTGGTGGGACGGATTTGACGGGCAAATCGTTGACTTGCAGGGGGACGCCGGTGGCGGTGGGATCGATCGAAAAGATCGTCAAACGTAGCTGTGCGTGCGCGCTTTTTGCGATCGCGTCAGCCACCTGCTGCGTGAACCTCTCGGCCGCGCCGCCAAGCCGTACCGCGAATCCAAGTCGTACCGCGAATCCAAGCCGTACCGCGAATTCGAACCGCGCCACAAATCATAGCGCCGCCAAACAAGGCTCGGGCAAACAACGCTCGGCCAAGCCCGCACTTGGCTTTGGCAGCAGCTACAAGCAGCGGAAGGCGGTGATCGACAGCTTGCCGATGGAGCGTCTGACGCGAAAGGCCCAACAGAACATTCTGTCGATCGCGGAGTCGCCCACGATTTACCGTCGGCTACCCACCCAAGCGATCAATTCCGATCGCGAGATGTTCCTGTTCCTTACCCGCAACCCCGAAGTTCTGGTTGGGATGTGGGATTTGATGGGCATCACCAAAGTGCAAACCGAGCGTACCGGCCCGTATCAACTCGAGGCTGAAGATGGCACGGGGACGCACTGCACGGTTGACCTTGTCTACGGCGACTCCAAGACGCACATCTTCGTCGCGGATGGGTTCTACGACGGAAAGTTGGTCGCCAAGCCGATTCGAGGCAAAGCGGTTTTCGTACTGCACAGCAAATACGCTCCGACGGCATCGGGCGCAACAACCGTGACCGGGACGCTGGACTGTTTCATTCAATTCGACAGCCTGGGCGCCGACCTGATCGCTCGAACTCTCAGCGGACTGATTGGCCGTTCCGCCGATCACAACTTCTCGGAAACCGCACGGTTCATTTCGCAAGTTTCGCAGGCGTCCGAGCGTAATCCATCCGCACTGATCGACGTTGCCCAACGTTTGCCGCAGATTAAAGAATCGACGCGAAACGATTTTGTCACCGTGATCGCCAACGTTGCTCGCCGAACCGAAAAACGGCTCGCCGAAGCCGAGGGCGACGCAGTAAGGTAGGCCGGATCAAGGAGCGACAGCGACACAGATCCGGCATTTGAATCCCGCCGCTGCGCTGAAGATTCCGGCTAAAGCTCGGGACTACGAACGGGGCTAACCGGCCGTGGTAGCGGCCAGTTTCTTCTCGGTGACCGGTTCCTCGATCACACGATTGCGAGTGATCCAGATCGAGCAGGGAGCGTGTCGCAAAACGTAGTGCGGGACACTGCCAAGGACAAATCGGCCCAGCGCCGTTCGACAGGGATCGCCCATCACCACCAAGTCGAATTGGTGGTCTTCCACAAACTGCGTGATCCCTTCGCCGATATGATCACATTCGATCAGCTTGCTCTCCGTGTTGGGTGCAACCTTCTTCAATCGCTCGGCTGCTTGCTCAAGTGCTTCGGCAGCAGCATCCTTGGTCTCTTCCGAATTGACGATCACTTCGTTCAGGAACGACGAGACGTACGAGACTACCGAGACGGCATACACGTTCGTGTTCGTACCCCACGAGAACTCACTGAATTGATCAATCGCGGCTTCCGAGGGACCTGAATCGTCATAAGCAAATGCCGCATAAAGTGCACGCTCTGGTTGATCACGCAGTCCTGTGGGACGCACGATCAGAACCGATCGATCGGCGTGGGTCGCCACAAAGTCGCTCGTGCTGCCAAGCAGTATGCGATCCACGGTCGAGTGACCACGTGCGCCCACCACGATCAGGTCCGCGTTGATTTCTTTCGCCTGTTCGACGATCGTTTCACCTGGATTGCCTTCGCAAATCAAATGACGAATATTTGCGTTGGCGCCTTGGAACATCACCTCAACGCGTTCGAAGGCATCCGCTGCAAAGGCCCTTTCCTTGCCGACACAGACCGACATCCACCTTTTTGTCGGCTGTGAAAAGCGGACCGGCGGAAGATGCACCACCGTCAGAACGGTCAAGTCGATCTTTTCGCGATGTGGCAGATGCGACAACAGCCAAGCAGCCTCTTCGGCGCAAGCCGAACCATCCGTTGCAAGTAGGATTCTCATCGTTCGAACCTCCCAAAACCGGTGTGATCACTGGCAAGTCAGGCGAGCTCCGTCGACAGGTCAATCTGAATGTCATTGGCCATCTGCCGCAGACGCTCGGTCAACAAAGAGTGAATGCATTCGCCGTGCCAATTGAAAAACGCAAGCGTCTTTGGCCGCAGCGCGCTTATCAGCACAGATCGCCGTGCGTAGGGGCACAAAAGAGCAAGAGATCACGGCAGCGGCAAGAACGATCACACTCACCGCCACGGCGATCGAGCCGCATGTCGATCCGTTTCATCGGCTCATCAAAAGACCGAAGAGGTAGCTTGGTGCTCTCCTAGAAGCCGTTCAGCGTTCCAGCGAACAGACATACCGCGACCACCGCCAAGACCTCGAGCATGATCCACCAAAGCGTTTCGTGACGTCGGTGGAATTCGTTCATTGAAGTCAACATCGCACATTTACTCCCCGTAAAAAGAACACCGTTACGGAGTGCAAAAAGAATGCCGACGCCGAACCTGAACGTAGTGGACGAGGCAACGAGTCCCCTCCTGTTCGTAGTACCGCCTTCAGGCGGAAATGCGAGAAGATTCCGGCTAAAGCTCGGGACTACAAACGGGCAAGACGCGCCAATAAGGCTGCTCGAGGGGACTCGTGGCCTCGTCCACTACGGTTCGTAGTCCCGCCTTCAGGCGGAATGCGAGAAGATTCCGGCTAAAGCTCGGGACTACAAACGTGATGTCTAGGCGGTCTCGATTTCGAAACCCTTACGGTAGCTTCGCGCTAGGAGTCCGTTGGCTTGGTCGTCGCCAACGATCGTTTCTGTCGCATCGTCCCATTGGAGAGCGCGTCCAAAACGAGCACTAATGTTTGCCAAGTGGCAAATATCGATTGCTCGCAAGTGACTGGTCACGTCCGAGATCGGCTCGATACGCTCGCGGCAGCAATGAAAGAAGTTAGCCCAATGATTCTTATGCTGATCAAACGGAGTCGGCAAACCCTTGTACGCTTTGGCGATCGCATCGTCCGGAAGTGGGTTGTCCTTGAGATCCTCGACCGGCTTGCCAGTCAGGTCACCGCGACTGACAAAAATGCGCCCGCGATCCCCTTCAATCAAGCAACCGTTACGTCCTTGGGATTGAATGACGAGCTCGGCGCCCCCTTCCATCTTTCCAACAAGACGAAATTGGTGCGGGGTGTTGTAGGCGTCTTCCACCGTCGGGAATCCATCCTTGAACGGAACGGGCGTTTTCGAATCGCCACCAATCGAAAGCAATGTATCGGATTGACCGGCGGCTCGTAGTGCCCAGCAAGCGATGTCGACATGGTGAGCGCCCCAGTCGGTCATCTTGCCACCGCTGTAGTCGAGCCACCAACGAAAGTTCTGATGAGCGTTCGTCTTGCCGATGCTCCACTCATCCTTGCTCGATGCATCTTCAAGCAATCGGAACGGTGCCTTCGGCGCTGGCCCAAGCCACTGATTCCAATCCAACCAATCGGGAACCTTCACCGCGGGAAGAGGACCGCTGCCGCCCGAACCACCAATCGACGCGGACACCCGATGGAGCTTGCCGAGTCGCCCCGACTCAACCATCGCAATCGCTTTGACGAACAGACGCAAGTAGCTGCGTTGCATCGTCCCGACCTGAACAACGCGTCCAGTCTGCTTTTGAACTTTGCGAATCTGTTTGCCTTCGTCGATCGTCAACGTCAGTGGCTTCTCGCAGTAAACGTCTTTGCCGGCGTGCATCGCCTCGATCAAGATTTTTGCGTGCCAATGATCGGGCGTCGCAATGTAAACAACATCCACATCTTTGCGATCAAGGATGGCTCGGTAGTCGACGTAACCGTCGGCCTTGCCTTTGCTAACTTTGGCGATCGCCTTTTCACGATGATTGCGATCAACGTCACAAACTGCCACCACATCGCACATGCCAGCAGCGAATCGCATGTGGTTGTGGCCCATACGACCGGCACCAATCAAACCAAGGTTTGGTCGTTCCGTTGCCGCCTGTGAAACAACCATCGCCGAGGCGGTACGGTGAGCCGCGATCGAAGTCGCTGCAGCCAACGCGGTTGAATGAGAAAGGAATTGACGACGCTTTAGGGAGGTTCCAACCATCGAATACCAAACGTTTTGCTTACCAGAGAAAGTCGACGTTGCCGGGAAGGGGCTGTGGTTGCAGCTGGCATCACACGTCGAAAGTGACGGCAGCACATCTCAGAAGCAGTGATGGTGGCGGAGGGATACTCCACGCACACCTACATGTGGGCAGAGCAGGATGATTCTGATTGCGTTGCACAAAAAAATCAATCCACGTATTTCTGGGCCGCGCGCCAGGCTCGTTGAGCTTTTTTGGGCTCACCAAGTTTTTCATAGGCTCGCACTCGGGCCTCGTGGATTCGGTGCAATTGTTCAGGAACGGAGAGGTTGTGAATGGAACGCTGGTCCAGCACCGCCTCGAATTCCGTCACCGCTCGATCGAGAAAAACGATCGCTTCCTCAGGACGTTCGAGATTGACAAGAAACTCGCCCTGCCGCCGATAGGAATGCCCAATCCAATGCCGGAACACATCGATTTGAGGGTTCGCTCGGGCAATCTCCGTTGCCAATTCCGTCGCTTGTTGGGCCGGCACGAGCGCCTGTTCGAAGGCCCGATTGCGTTGGTAGACAGTCGCCAGTTTGAGCAAACTCTCCACCCGAGCTGCCGAATAGATCCATTCATCCGGCCGGCGTTCACAGAGCTGCTCGGCCAAGTCTACCGAACGTTCCAAACGTTTGATGGTCCGTTGCCACGCGACGGGATCCGGGTGCATCTCCAAGTTGATCCACCGCAATGTGGTGCACAACTCGTATTGGTACCCCGGATGTTCTGGGGCCAGATAATGGAGATCTTCGAGCGCTTCCAAAGCTTGGCGCATGGCGGTGTCGGCCGGAAAGCCTTCTTCGTCGGCCTGCAGTTCCGCCGTTTCGCGGTAACACAGAGCGAGTAGCAATCGAAACTCCATATTGGTTGGCTCGTCGTCAGACAACGCCTCCAAAATGCTGATTGCATGACGGACGGCGGACTCGCGTTGGCCGGCCCGAATCGTCGAATCCACATTGTTCGCGTCGACAACGAAATCGCTCACAATGCCTCCAGCCAAACCGCGTGCTCGTCGTCCGCTAAAGAAAAGCGTTCGGGCAAGTTCAAATTGAACTTTGGATCGATCGACGGAACGATCCGGAATCCCTCGCAAGAACGTGATCGCGATTTGGTGGCTTCGCAGTGATTCCGGGAATTTCCGCTGCGTCCAATAGAGGCAACCGATCTCGTTGCAAACGCGAGCGTATTCCAACCGCAGTTGGTCACTGGGGTGCTGACGGTATTGTTGATTCAGCCGTTCTTTGGCGTACTCGTACGCCTGGCGTGATTTTTCGAACTCGCCCAACCGGTGATAAATCAAACCGATTCGTCGGCGTGCTGCGGCGCTTTCCAAAATGGCTTCGGGACCTTGCCCCGGCCGATCCGCCAGTTCTTGGTAGAACTCGGCAAGCTCCTCAAGAAGCTGAGCCGATGCCGGCGAGACGTTGGTCGCACCATGAACCGACACGGTCGATGACGTTGTCCAGTTCGGCAGGTACGACTCATAAACTCGGTCGATCGCCTCGCGTGTTCGGTACGTCGTCTCGGTCGCTTCATGCCGCAACCTCGATTCGCGAAAATAGGCGACCGATGCTCCGATCGCAGAAAAAAACAACATCGCACAGGCAACCGCAGCCAAGGCCGTTTCCACTCGGTGACGCCGACACCAACGCGCAATGCGTTTCCAAACGGGTTGCCTGCGAGCAACAAGCAATCGATCCTCCAGGAAGTTGTCCAGATCCTGGGCGAACTCGGTGGCCGTCTGGTAGCGTTGCTCCGGTTCGGCCGCAATCGCCTTCAGGATGATCGTTTCCAAATCGCGCGGCAGACGGCTCTGAATTTGCCGTGGCGGCGTGGGCGTCTCGTTGACGATTTGGTGGACCAATTCGCGTTGGTCTGTCGCGCGAAACGCACGTTCGAGAGTACATAACTCATAAAGGGTGATACCGAGCGAATAGAGATCGCTTCGTTCATCGGCATCGCCGTGTAACTGTTCGGGCGATGAGTAACGCAACGTTCCGACAACGTTGCCGCCTGCGGTCAAACTTTCGTTGTCATGTAGTTTGGCCAGCCCAAAATCGGCGACCCACACGTGCCCCTGACAATCAAGAATGAGGTTGCCTGGTTTGATATCGCGGTGCAACACACCTTGTCCATGCGCGTGACGCAAGGCGTCAGCAACGTCTCGAATCACACGTGCCACGTTTCGCCAATAGTCGGCCGGAATTTCGTTTAGTTGTTCTCGATGGATCGATTCGCCCAAGGCGTTGTCGTTGGCTTGCTCAGATGGCGCACCCAACGAACGATCAAAAAACCGTTGCTTGCTGGTACCAAGAAGGTGGCCAACAACACGCGATCCGGAATCGATATAGCGATCAGCTGCTGCCGCTTCACCGCCCGCCGATTGCAAGGGAAGCCCGAGCTTGCGACGCACCGTTGCCACCAGCGTGTTCAGACTACTGCCGTCGATATACTGCATCACGCAGTACTGCACACCATGCTCGACTCCCGTCCCAAAAATCGGGACGATGTTCGAGTGGTGCAATCGAGCGACCGCTGTCCCCTCCCGTTCGAAACGGGTTCTTTCAACATCGGTCAACAACGGACTCGGCGGCAGCACCTTGACTGCAACACGTCGATTGAGCGACTGCTGTTGAGCCTCGTAGACGATTCCCATTCCACCGCGACTGATCTCTCTGATCAACCGAAAGCCGCCTAGCGTTTTTTGACGGCGACCGCGAGCATCGATGACAAATCCGCGGGATCGGCGACCACGACGCCGAAAGCTTGCTTCCTCGAGAAAGGAAACGGTGTCGACAAGCCCGTCAACGTCACCGGACAACTCGGGGTATCGATCTTTCAAGTCACTGGCGTCGGGACGTTTCCCATGCCGAACTTGACCGCTGACCTCGTTGGCCAAACGCTCGATCGAAGCATTTTCGGCAGACGAACCACTCACCGACATGCGACACACCCCTTAACTTCTTTACCCGCCCTGACCTTCCATGCGTTGAATCAGGTCCTTCAGCCGCGTCAGCGCACGGACATAGCGATTGCTTGCTGCCTTCACGCTGATGCCCAAGATTTCGGCGACTTCGTCGTTTGGAACGAGTTCAAAGTGCCTGAGCACCAAGACCTCGCGATCTGTTTCCGACATGGCATCCAGCATCTGTTCGATCATCCCAACAGCCTCGCTGCGCGCGACCGCGGCACTCGGTGAAGTGATCGAATCGGCAAGCAACTGAGCCAGGCCAGCCTGGTGTGCGCTGCAGTCGCTCGGAGGTTCCATCGAAACCTCTTTGCGAACATCCCGCTTGTCGGTCAACAAGTGATGGCGAACTGCAAGCTGCAATCGCTGCATCACGATCAAGCGGAGCCATACGGAAATCGTTGCATCCTCGCGCGAGAGGAAATGCTCGATTCGCTTACTGGCATCGATGTAAGCATCTTGCAAGATGTCATCAGGATCCACACGCGAATGGAGCGAGCGGTCGAGACGAAAGTCGATCAACCGGTAGAGGCGATCTTCGTAAAGCTCAAAGAGTTGCCCGAGGGCTCGGTCGTCACCCGAGCGCAATCGCTCCACAAGCTGGTCAGCCAGCTCTTTCTGTCGCGCCTCGCTGATCGGTTGGTCCAGCTCGGCTGTCCAGTCATCACGCACATCGCCGGACATCGGATCGAGTCTATGAGGAGTCGTCGAGGCTGAGTTAGCCCGTCGGGGCGGTCACTCGCGCCCGGGTAAGAGCATAGACGATCCGATGGTTTGTCGTACTGCAAAAAACTCGCACGTCGCGTGTTTGCTCACCAATCGGGGTACGCGACTTTATCGCCACTCCAGAGTGTGGTGCGGTGGTACGCAACCGACAACACATACCACATTCAAACTCAAGCAATCGGCTGCCAAGTCAATCCTACTCCTACTCGTGCTCGTACTCTCAACGGCTCATCAAACTCTCAACGGCTCATCAAAACACCGACGGCAGACAGACAGCGCCTTGCGACTCACCTGTGAGCCGCGATCGCGTAAGCGGCCGGGCCTCACGGGGCCAATTCAACTTCCTTGCGCGTCAGGACGCCATCACCGTTTTGGTCCCATTGGTCAAATCCCTTGTGCCACCGTGCGGGAATGTTCTTACGAACCAGCGAATCGGTCTTGTTCCGATCGAGGATCCCCAACACAAAACGCTTACTGACGATCTTGGCTGCACGTTCACGCCTCGAGGGCACTCCATCCTCTTCGCCTACCGGCACTGCATAGTGATAGTAGCCGATCATCATCTCTTCCCACGTTTGATCGCCCCAACGAACGGTCTTTGAAGGATCGGGGTTGTTGAGGTTGTCTTCGCTGTTATCGAACACAGCCTTGCACAAGAAACGACTCCCCTCTGGAATGCTGCGCGGCTTGGCCAATGCGTAGGTCGTCTGCCAATTGAAATCGTAAGCGGGAATGTCAAGGATCGTCTCCTTTTTGCCGCTTGGGAATTCTAGGTCGTATCGATACGATTTTCCGCGCACATGCATGTGCGGACTCATACTCAGCAATGTCGCTTGAGCAGGAAACTCTGGGCTACTTGCATACGTTTCATGG
This sequence comes from Rubripirellula sp., assembly GCA_965216875.1. Lineage (GTDB taxonomy): Bacteria > Planctomycetota > Planctomycetia > Pirellulales > Pirellulaceae > CBDCUW01. The sequence goes on along the minus strand of OZ244207.1, from coordinate 7,662,660 downwards.
TTCGCCTCGTTCGGCGGGATTCTAAGCTTTGTTTGCAACGCACTTGTGGTGACAATTTCATGGGTCACCTCTTCGGGCTCGATGAAAACCAAGCCAAGTTGCGATTGGTCCAACTGCGGCGTTCCGACAGGCGTGTAGTGCATTTGGAAGATCAGTTCGCTTCCGGCCGGGATGCGTTTGGCATACCCCTTTGGCGGAACCTCAACGCGTGCACCCGGGACATAGCCAACCAAGAATCCCCTCGCGCCATCAATCTTTCGGCTTCCTTTGGGGACGGCAAAAGCCAGGATGTGGTGCACCACTTCACGGTTGCCCGGCTTGAGCTCCGCCGCGTGCAACCAGGTTTCTTTTTCAAAAGTGAAGTCCGATCGGAAGTACTTATAGCTCACCGCCCCTTCCGCAGGCACTTCAAAGGGCTCGGGGCTAACGTTGACGACTTGATCCGGTTCGCGCGGAAGCATCCAACCTTCGACCTTTTCGGGGAGTGGCGGCAAGTCAGAAAGGTCTCCCGCGGGCGCCCCGGCATCGGCCCACGCATAAAGGATCTCTTTCTCCTGTTCGGTCAAACTTCGATCATTCGAAAACGTCTCGTGCTCGTCCGTTGCGTGCCAAGGCGGCATGCGTCCGTCACGGACAACTTCCGCAATCATGTCGGACCAACCTGCGACTTCGTCGTAGTCGGTCAACGAGAAGGGCGCAATTTCGCCGTCACGATGACATTCCACGCAGCGCTTGGTCAGGATCTTTGAGACTTCACCGCCGAAAGTCACATGCGCGTCGTCAACCGTTTTCTTGGTCCGTCCGATGATGCACCCAACAGCAGCGGTGCGTTTGAGCGACACGTCGGCACCGCGAAGCAACTCGTCAAGTGCGATCCGCAAGTCCTTGCGTCGCGGTTCATCGCGGACATAACCAATGCCGTATTGATCATCAACGCGACCGCGGTAACGCAGCTTTCTTTGCGCATCGAAAACAAAGATTTCGGGTGTACGTTCGGCGTCAAGCTGATCGGCAAACTTGTTGCCCGCATCTTTGAGAACTGGAAACTCAATTCCTTGCCGTGACGCAAAAGAAGCGATCTCTTCGAGCGAGTCTTGACGGTTACTCATCACCGCAATGACTCGCACTTTGCGCTCTTTGTATTCTTGGGCGATTTCGTTCAGACGAACGGCATACAATTTCGCCAACGGACATTCCGTTCCCAGAAACGCGACGATCAAAACGGAATCGTCTTGAAAGTCCTGCATCTCCCAAGTGCGACCGCGGTAATCGACCAAACCGATCGACTCAAGTGATATTGGCTTCAGGTCCAATGACGCTGCCGATGTGTTGCCAGGCAGGGTGCCCACCCAACACGCGATCATGCTCAAAAAGGTTGCTGCACAGCGAGTTGACATCTTGGTCACTAAAACATCCCCAGTTAGGAAGAAATCTCGTTCCAGCACGATAGCTACTGCTGCTTTCCACAGCCATCGCGATTTGGCCCAGTTGTTACCCGTGAATACTTTTCTTGCCGTGGCAAGGTTTCACATTCTTGGCACTGAAACGGGCGATTCACAGGTTCACGCACCCCTTTTGGGAAACGCTAAACTGTTCGACTTGGCACCCAACCCTTCGGTTCCGATTTTGAATTTGTCGTCCGATTTCGGGCGGCGCACAGGAATCGCCACTTCCCCCGCAAAACTCCCCGCTTTCAGCACGCCTCACGCACTCACGGCAGAGCCAATGACTGTCTCAACACCAAAACGCATTAGGTCCTGGTTGTTCGTCTCAGCCACCTTCTTCTTGGGAGGTTGTGGCTCCAACACGGGGGTTTTGCCCCCCGATGAACGTCCCGTCATGACCGATGCAGAAGAAAAGGAATACGAGCGTCAAACGATGGGATCGTCACTGAACGACTCAGCGCAGAACTAGTGTCCTCACCGTTTGTAACAGATTGCATCACATGCAAGGCAAGGGCGTATTGATTTGATGCGCCGTTTGGGATGTTTGTGACCCGACTTCGGATCGGCCATAATGTCGCAACTTTATGAATAGATGGAATCGTTTGAGGAAGGCCGATGCGTTTACGCTCACACCGCAGACTCGGATTTACGCTTGTCGAATTGTTGGTCGTCATTGCCATTATCGGCGTCTTGATCGGTCTGTTGCTCCCCGCTGTTTCGGCAGCCCGCGAGGCGGCGCGTCGGATGAGCTGCAGCAACAATTTCAAACAGATCGGTATCGCCCTTCACAACTACCACACCGGGTACAAAGCGCTGCCGATGCAGGCTGGCGGTACCTATAACCACTGGGACCCGAGTCGGGGCGGCTATGACAACGGCCGCGGTGACAACAATCGTTTTCGCCTCAGTTGGCTTGTCGCCATCACGCCCTATGTCGAACAACAAGCACTCTGGGAAACGATTTCGCAGTGGTGGGATGACGATGGTGATGGCACGATCGATTGGCCTCAAATGGGTCCTCGACCTTGGGCTGCGGAATACGATCCTTGGGCGACGAACATCCCGACCTTCCGTTGCCCAAGCGACCCCGGCAACGGCGCTCCCGCCCTCGGTCGCACCAACTATGCCGCCTGTTTGGGTGACGGAACACATTGGGTCAATCACGGCAACTGGCGTTGGTTCAACGACCGCTGGGACCAGGACCATCTGTACGATGCCGACGCCGCCAACCGCGGCTACTTCTACAATCGGCGTCAAATGAAGTTTGCAGACATCAAAGACGGACAAGCCTCAACGATCGCGGCGGCCGAAATCGCAACTGGGATCGGCAACCGAGAAACCACAGTCGACCCGTTGTTCGGAATCGGCTGGGAAGAGATTCATACCAACCCAAGTGCATGTGCGGACCGCGCCAACACCATCGACCCCGCCCGCCCCCGGCATTGGCATCCGTCAATTGCAACCGGTTCCACCAATCCTGGATTGGGCAGTGAAGGTTGGCGCCGCGGTTATCGTTGGGCCGACTCGAGCCCGATCTACACGAGCGTCACCACAATCTTGCCGCCCAACCGTGAAGTCTGCATCGGTGGTGATGGTGATTTTGACAATGGTGTCCTGCCACCTAGCAGTCGGCATCCCGGTGGCTGTCATGTCCTCATGGGTGACGGAGCGGTGATTTTCCTGTCCGATTCCATTGATGCTGGCGACTCGCGTCACCCCACAGTACGCAACGACTCGGCGACCAACAACTCGCATCGAGGATCGATCAGCAGCTCGCCGAGCCCGTACGGTCTTTGGGGTGCCCTGGGCACAAGAGAGATGGCCGAAACCATCGAAGAAGACTTCGCCAACTAATGTAGGGTGTGTGCTTGCATGCACCACCTCTAACTCCAAACCGTTGTCGGCGCACTTGGTGCGTGCAAGCACGCACTCTACGGAAGACGTGATTGCGGTAGCACGCGCATACACGCACAAAAGGCAAAAGTTTTTAGATCTGCTGTTGGGCGGCGAGTTGCTTGGAGGTGAGCAGGGTGACGTTTCGTTTGGCCGCTTCAAAGCGAATCGCTCGCTCGAAGAACGGGAAGGGGTAGTAGCGATTCTTGAGGACCGCCTTCTTTTTCACGGCGATCAAGAGCCGCAAGTCGAGTCGTCCCTTACGAACTTGCTGAACCAAATAGGCAACGTAGGCACGTTGTTGTTCGGTGGTTGCTCGCAACTGATTGTTGAGCTGTTCTTGAAGTGTCGCAACCTGTTGTTGTGACCCTGAGAGTACGCGTGGAGCAGTGATTTGCGCATCGGCTTGATTGGCACTCAAGGCGACAGCGAACAGGGTAAAAACAACGCAAACGGCGCGGCGCGACATGATTCATTCCTTGTCGGAAGTGATTCTGCAAAGTGAGATGTCTTCCGCATACCAATCCGCGGCCTGCCAAAGCAAGCCGAGACGCAAAGTTAGGAAGCTCAAGGACTGAAACTAACCGTGAAACTGACCAACGGTTGAAAATAGGAGGGTTACAGAAACCTTTTCGCCACGATTCCATTCTGTCTGGCACGGTCGCACCGATTGTGTGCACCCGAGCCGCGGGGAGGACGAAGAGACATACGGTGCCGAAGTTCCAGGATGGATACGGCTGACCGCGGAACACTCGACCGATTCAAGTTGGTTGTTCCAATTAAACAAAAGCAGACACTACCATCGCTGCGGCAAGCGGCGTGACGTTCGGAAGGATTCGGCGATGAATCGTTGGTTATTGATTGGGTCGCTTGCTGGTCTCATGATCGCCTCGACCGGTTGTTTGCACCACAACACTCGCGGTGGTTGCAGCACTTGCCCATCAGACGTTTGTGAAACCGGTTGCGAAACGGGAGCCTGTGGCGGATGCAACAGCGGCTGTTGCGAAAGCTCTGGCATCCTCGGTCGCCTCGGCAGCGCATGTGGGATTGGCTGCAACGGCGGTTGTCGCACCGGTTGCGTCGCAGGACCTCTGGGATGGCAACAAGGCGGATTGAACTACAGCTCGCACCTCGGCCCCGGCATGCTGGGCCACAAAGCTGCGTCGCACTTCAACGCCCAGCCTTTCACACCGGGACCACCGACCGCTCAGACCGCGTACCCCTACTACTCGCATCGTGGGCCGCGCGACTTCCTTGCGGAAAACCCACCATCGATTGGCCGATAAGGTAAATCACCGCATCCATGTTTCCTGAGGCAATTTTCGTCTTGGAAATCATGAAAAACGACGCGACCAGTGGGGAAAAGGCAGCCTCACTGGTCGTTTGCGTTTCAGCGGTAGCTGGGTGAGACCGTTGCCACCCAACCAGAAATTGAAGCACTGTTCAGCGAACCGGGCGATCGCGAGAATGGTCATTGATTGACAGCACGACATCGGTCGCAAAACCATCCGTGAATGCTCGTCCGAACACACACACTTTGCTGACCATTCGAAATCAAGTGGGGGAGCCGTCCCGTGGCATCCGACTTTCGCCTGAAAGAACAACTTCCTGAGTTGACCGAAGAAATCGTCGCCACCTACACGCCCGATGATGCGATCAATCACCTGGGACACTGTGCACTGCCAAGTTACACGGTGGTGGCCGAAATCTTGCTTGAACTCAAGGACATTCTTTATCCGGGGTATCGCCGCAAGGTGGGGCTGCATCAAGGCAACATTCGATACCACGTCGGTGGACTGATCGACTCGCTACACGATCAATTGACGACACAGATCGCCCGCGCGCTGCGACACGAAGACCGCGTTCAGAAACAGCTTGGTGATTGCGACAGCGAAGTCGACTACGAAGCCAAGGGCCAGGCGATGGCCATCGAGCTTCTAAAACGGATTCCCGAACTGCGTCGAACACTCGGCACCGATGTCCAAGCAGCCTACGACGGCGACCCGGCGTGCCAAACCACCGATGAAGTCGTTTTCTGCTATCCCGGTATTGAAGCGGTCACGGTTTATCGAATCGCCCATGAACTGACTCAACTCGGTGTTCCCTTCATCCCGCGAATGATGACCGAGTGGGCACACAAACAAACCGGCATCGACATTCACCCCGGTGCGACGATCGGCGACTATTTCTTCATTGATCACGGGACCGGTGTTGTCATCGGCGAAACCTGCGAAATCGGCGAACACGTCAAGCTGTACCAAGGCGTGACACTGGGTGCATTGAGCTTCCCGACCGATTCCGAAGGGCAATTGATTCGTGGCACGAAGCGGCACCCAACGATTGAAGACCGCGTGGTTGTTTACGCCAACGCAACGATCCTCGGCGGACGCACGGTGATCGGCCACGACTCGGTGATCGGTTCGAGCGTGTGGATCACAAAGACCGTTTCACCGAACACGACCGTCTTGCTCGAGAAACCTCAACTCCGGGTTCGAGGCGGCGAAGGCGACCCCGAAGTACTCGATCACGACCTGAACTTTCAGATCTGAGTGTGGGAAAGAAGAAACCACGAGTCTAACGAATCACACGAATGAGTAAGACGCTTCGTGAGCGGCTTAAGAAACGCTTGCCCAAGCAAACCTGCGAACCAGCAATCACCCTACCGCTTGCGGGAGGGTCGGACGCTAAAGTCCGGGGAGGGGATGATCGTTACCTAACAAACCCTCTCCGGGCCTTAGAGCCCGACTCTCCCAAGGGAGAGTGTTGAAACAACACCCTCAAATCGCAACACGGCTCATCGTTCGCGATGAGGCCCTGCTTCGATTTCAGCCAACCGTTTCTTGAGCCGCTCAACGACCGCCGGTTCTTGCAGGTAGCGATTGCTTGTTTCGCCGAGGTCACGTCCCAAATGGTAGAGCTGGCCGGCGGGGTCACCTTGGGCAGGCTTGATACGGTTGGGCTTCGAGAAGCCGCCGCTTCCCAGTGCGGTAATCATCTTCCAATCCCCCATGCGGATCGTCATGTGTTTTGAGCCAGACCGAATGACCAATGCGTCACGGATCGGGCCATCATCCTTGCCAAAAAACGCAGGCGAGACGTCAAAACTATCAGGACCATCTGCGGCACTCAGTGGTTGGTCGACGATCGAAGCAAACGTGGCCAGCATGTCGGTGAAACAAATCGTTTGATCGCTGGTGGTCGCCGCAGGGACTCTGCCGGGCCAACGTGCCAAAAATGGCATCCGATGTCCACACTCCCAGGCGTCCGCTTTCATGCCGCGCAGTCCACCCGATGAATCGTGGTCAAACCGATCAACATCATGTTCGTACCAAACGGGACCGTTGTCCGAGGAAAAGATGACGAGCGTGTCGTCGGTCATTCCAGCCTTGTCGAGGGCGCTGAGCACACGCCCAATCATGTGGTCAACCATCATCACGAAATCGCCATACATGCTCGCGCCGCTCTTGCCTTGGAATTCCTTTGACGGCAACCAAGGTGTGTGAGGCGCGGGGTAAGCGAGATAGAGCATCAGTGGTTGTTCCGACGTACTCGTCGCATGATCGTCGATCACGGCGATCGCTTCGTCGGTAAACCGCGGTAGCACATTCTTCAGTTCAAGCTCGGGAGCGATGCCGCCAGCACGCCAAAACTCACCTTGAATGTTGGTCCAACCCTCGGTGTTGCGAGCCTCGATCTGGTTCGAAGGCGGTGCGACGGCGCGATCGTCTCGAATGTAAAAGTAGGGCGGAATGTCGGTCGAAGCACGGATTCCGAAGAACGAATCGAACCCACAGTCAACGGGACCGCCCGGCAGCGGGTGGTCGTAGCCCTTTGATTCATCGAATCCTAAGTGCCACTTGCCGACCATCGCCGTTCGATAGCCCGCCGATTTGAGCACCGTGGCAATCGTGGCTTCGCCTGCTTTGATCAGTGGTTGTTTTCGCCACAAGTTGACGTTGGTGCGAAAAGGATACCGCCCTGTCAGCAACCCATAACGTGACATGTGGCACAGCGGTCCCGAGGCATGGGCATCAGTGAATCGCATGCCGTCGCGAGCCAACGAATCGATGTTTGGCGTGGGTGTCTTGGAATTGGCGTTGTAGCAAGTCGGATCGCCGTACCCCATGTCGTCGACAAGAATGAAAACGATGTTGGGATGGTCGGTGGCGTGAACCGATGCTGAAGAAGCAACGAGCGACAGCGTGACGACGCAAAGGGAAAAGAGTCGGAATGTCATGATGCGAAGCTGAATGGGAGATTTCGCGGGCGAGAACGCGTTGGTGGGACCACTGAGTATAGCAGTCGCCCCTCAAAGGTTACGCCTCGGCGGTGTCCGATTCCGCTTTCTCGCGTTGCTGACGTTGCAAGCGATTGATACGTCGGCGCAGATCCTTGGCTTCGTCTTCGACGTCGGACAACCGTTTCTCAAGCCGCTGAATCGACTTCTCGGGGCCACCGAGCATGCGTTGGACGAGGTCAAGCAGCACGAGTGCTCGGAGCGCCTTTGCCGCAGTGCCACGCAAACGATACATGCGAGCAAATTTCGAAAGCTGCGAAACCTGAACGAGTTTGGCGGCGCGCGAGGCGCGCAGGATACGCATCGATCGCAGGAACGAAACGAACGGCAGCAGAATGATCGCCAAATCAATCCAATGCTTCTTGCAATACTCGATCTTCTTTTCCGCGATCGAGAACATCAAGATGAACTCACCTGCAAACGCAAACCAGATGACTCCGGTGCTGACGTGCAGCGACAATCGCAGCCAGTCGTAGCGAGCCACCTGCGTTTTCATAAAGAACTCGACGATCAACACTGGCATGATCAAAAGCGCGATCATGATCATCGGCAGGCTGAAACGTTTCTCGAGACGTTTTCGCAATCGTTTGTTTGGCACTCGCCAGCCAAGACCCGGCAACCAAAGTCGATTTCCCATCTCAGGATTTCGAGCGCACAAGCGCAACGAAGGGCAGACGCAACACAGAAACCCCAAGAAGTGCTGGCGTCGCATCTCGGCATTCCACGGACGGGTCACCCAATGGAAAACGGCTTCGGCGATGACGATGGGCCAGATCAGCATCATCACCACCAGCACCAGTGTTTGAAAACTCGATTGCAGCAAAGTGGCCGACGAGACTTCGCCAAGATCAAGCAATACGTGGCTGCCAGAAACCGATGCGCGCGCATTTTCGATCAGCATCGGCACGTCTGCCCAAAGGACAACGAGCACAGCCTGACAAAAGAGAAACACCAACGACAACGAAAACATCAGCTTCGCTGACCGCTCGGCAAGCCATTGCCGAAAGTCGTGCGGAGCGTCCGCCAATCGTTCCTGTGATGTTTCCGTCTGTTGCATGTTGTTCTGGGCGGCCGCAAGAATCACTCGCGGCGAAGTTTGCTGATGAACCGGCAGCCAGCGTCTTGCCGCTTACGATTGCGCCGCGAATCATCGTTATCGTACCCTTGCTTCCACTCTTTTAGGCCTGAATTGGAGCATGTTTTGGCGCGACAAACCGGAGTCCGGTAGCTCGCCGAAAAGCCGTGAATCATCGGCAATCACGGTGATTCTGTGACTTGCGTCACCAAGCGGGCACGTTCGGCAGGCGTTTTTTTCCTTCCGCAAAGCCAAGATTACGCTAGAGTCGACGAATCCATCACGTTACCCAACCTTTTTGGTCTCTTTTCTGCTTCCCGCCGAGCTTCATCATGGCCAAAACTCCGTCGATCAAAAAGCCCGTAAGCGAGGCGATCACGTCATGACGGCCAATCACCCTCAACCGTCAACCATGCGCCGGCTTGGGCGTCAGGCGATCCGCTGGGGATGGTTCGCCACGCTGGTCTTGGTGGCGTTTGGCTATCTCGCCTCCGGCCTTTCCGACGTTCCGCAACAGCGCGTCGCCGTCGACGACCTGGCAAAAACGAATCCAGTTGCCGAAGCGACCGATTCACTGACATCGACGATCAAATTGGTTGATCAACAATGGACACAAACGCTCGCCGACAAAGGGTTCGAATCGGCCGACCGGGCGGATTGGTTGACCGTGTGTCGTCGTATGTCACTCTCGCTGGTTGGCAGTGGCCTTTCCCTCGAAGAGATTCGTCGACTTGAATCGTTGCCAGAATCGGAACGCGAGCAGAAACACCTTGAGGACCTGCTCGAGGACCCGCGATTCCACCACTATTGGGCAGAACGCTGGGCGCGGTACCTGGTCGGAACCGACGAAGGCCAGTTTGTAACCTACCGCCGCCGTCGATTTCGAATTTGGTTGACCGATGTCTTTGCATCCAACAAACCCTACGACGAGTTTGTGCAGCAATTGATCACAGCGAAGGGATTGTGGACCGACCAACCCGAAGTCAATTTCTTGACGGCAACCTTCGACAGCAACGACGGCAAACCGGATCCGATTCGCTTGGCAGCCAGAACGTCGCGAGCCTTTCTCGGACTGCGAATCGATTGCCTTCAATGCCACGATGACTTCCTAGGCAACGTCAATTTGGGCGACGTCGACGAACCACGTGAAGGTCTGCAAACCGATTTCCATCAACTCGCCGCGTTTTACACCAGCGCCAAGATGAATGGTTTGCAAGGCGTCAAGAATGGCGATGTTGAATACAACTACAAGTATTTGGATGACACCGAAGAGACGGCCGTCGAAGCAAGCGTCCCGTTCTATCCCGAATTGCTGCCCGAAGAGGGTGATCCACGTGAGCGTCTAGCCCGTTGGGTCACGCATCCAGAAAACTCGCAAGCTGCGCGCGCTGCGGTCAGCCACGTGTGGGCACTGATGTACGGACGCCCGTTTGGCGAAGCGGTCGACAATTTGCCGTTGGACGAATCGGTCAATCCGATGATTGACGTCTTGGCTGACGACTTTGTGAACAACGGTTTTGACGTGCGACGTTTGATTTCGCTGATCGCCCGCTCGTCAGCCTTTCGGGTCAACAGCCGCACTGACAAATTCGAAGTCTTGCCCAAACACGAATACTCGCACGCCGTCTTTCCATTGGTGCGACTCCGCCCCGAGCAAGTCGCGGGATCGATCATTCAAGCCGCCCGCATCAAAAAGACGGACCGCGAATCATCGGTCTTCCTGCAATTGCAAACGTTTGCCGGAGCCAACGACTTTGTGACCAGCTACGGTGACATCGGCGAAGACGAATTCACCACCGACAACGTCACGATCACCCAACGCCTTTTGATGATGAATGGCAACATGCTCGGAGAATTGATCAACGGTAACCCTGTGCTCAATTCGACCGGACACATCAACATGTTTACGGGTGACGACGCGCACGCCGTTGAAACCGTCTACCTGTGTGCTCTCAACCGCTACCCAAGTGAAGTCGAAAAAGCTCATTTCGTTCAACGAATGGGCGAAGCGGTCAACCGTGACGATGCGATCGAAGACCTATTCTGGGTGCTGCTCAACAGCAGCGAATTGGCCACCAACCATTGACGTCTCCTCGGCGGAGCTGAAACCTCATGAATCCACTTCCACTCTGCAACCGCAGCGCTCACCTGTCGCGACGCACTTTGCTTGGTGCCGGCGGCGGTGCGTTGATGATGTCAACGCTCGCCCGCACGTTGGCTCGGGCGGACGAACTTGGCTTGACCGACAAAGCCCAACCCAAGAGCGTCATCCTGCTTTGGCTTGAAGGCGGCCCCAGTCAGCTCGAAACGTTCGACCCTCATCCAGGTGGCTCGATCGGCGGTGATTCCAAGGCGATCGACTCATCGGCAAAGGGCATTCAGCTTTCCGACACCATGCCTCGGACAGCCGAGCAGATGCATTTGGCGTCATTGCTGCGCGCAGTAACCAGCAAAGAGGGCGATCACGCTCGCGCCATCTACAACGTCAAAACGGGTTATCGTCCCGACCCCACACTGACGCATCCATCAATGGGCGCCGTCCTCTGTGAAGCCGACGACGCTGGCGGCGATATCCCGCGACATATCTCCATTGCACCTGGCAACTCGCCGGGCCGCGGCGGCTACCTGGGTGCCAAGTTCGATGCCTTCAAAATCGGTGACCCCGCCGGGCCAGTTCCCGATATCAATCGCCCGATCGAAAAGGATCGCTACAACAAACGGATCGATGACCTGTACGAAGTGGTCGAAGCCGAGTTTCGTCGCGGCCGGCTCGCTAACTTGGAAAAGGAGCGAACGCTTCATAAGACGGCAACCGATTCGGCGCTATTGATGATGGATAGCGATCAACTCGGGGCGTTTGACGTCAACGAAGAACCCAAAGCGGTCCTGGAAGCATTCGGTGACAGCGTGTTTGGGCGCGGATGTTTGGCCGCATCGCGTCTGATCGAAGTCGGAACGCGGTGTGTCGAAGTGACGCTCGGCGGATGGGACTCACACATCAACAACCATTCGTTGCAATCGTCGGCGTGTGAAAAACTCGATCCCGCGCTGGCTGCATTGCTCGCTCGACTCGAGGAACGTGACCAACTTGATTCCACGCTGGTCATTTGCGGTGGTGAATTCGGCCGCACGCCTCAGATCAATCCTGGCGGCGGTCGCGATCACTGGCCGCATGGCTTTTCGATCTTGATGGCTGGCTGTGGCATTCGCCGTGGTGCCGTGCACGGAGCAACGGCGGCCGATCCAAAGCTTGAGCGTGGCAAAGAAGTCAATGATCTATCCAAACCGGTGACAATCGAGGACGTCCATGCCACCGCTCTCAAGGCTTTGGGGGTCGAGTTTGACGAAGAGCTCGATACGCCCATTGGCCGTCCCATCAAACGAAGCGAAGGGGAACCAATCGAGGCGTTGTTGGTTTAATCGCGAGGAAGGCGGTAGAGGAGAACCACGAATCACTCGAATCGCACGAATGAAGTGGAAGGTGGCAAGAGAAGAATCACGGATTGCTCGTACGACAGGGATGTAGAGACCATTTCCCTATTTTTCGAAAACCCTTTTGGTAGCGCGCCCGTACAAGCAAATCTCTGAGCCCAGCCAGTAAGCCCGATTTGAGCAGAAGTCGGGCGCGGCGAACGACCTCTCGCCGAACCAACATTATTGAGTCGCAGCCGATCACAGCGGCCGTGGGAAAACGCTGTGATCGGTTTGCGGCTCTTTTTGTGCGCATCGTTTGTAGTACCGAGCTTTAGCCGGAATCTTCTTGAGGTCCCTTCGTGAGCCGCACGCGCTAGCGTCGGGCGTAGCAAGATGGGCAAGAGCGAGCAAGGCCCGACGCTAGCGCGTGCGGCTCACGGAGGCGGGCGTTAACAGGGCTCACAACGTTTCACGGCTCCACGTTTCACGCGACTTTAAGAAAACTTCTTCAATGGCCTTGCCCCGATTCGATTCGGCGGGCTACATCAAAAAGCATGCGGGTCGCTCCCGCACGGGCAACCTTCGTATACGAATTCTCCCTCCTTCCGCCAGACGATGCGCCACTCGCCTCGCACCATCGAACGTTTCATGCTTGCCATCTTGGCTGGCGTATGCGCGATCGGTGTGGTTGGATGCGGGACAACACGGGAATATCACGCGACCGAACAGCTTGTGATGAGCGACGCGGTCGACCGCAGCATCGGCAGTCTCGATTTCCGCCCGCTCGCTGGACGAAAGGTCTACCTCGACACGAGCTATTTGCGGCACGTGAAGGGCCAGGGATTCGTGAACAGCGAATATGTCACCAGCGCACTCAGGCAGCAGATCGTCGCTGCAGGTTGCTTGCTGCAGGACGCCAATCAAGAAGCCGACGTGATCATCGAGGCTCGGATCGGAACGCTCGGATCGGACGACCATCGGGTGACCTTTGGCGTTCCCGAAAACAATGCGATCTCCAGTACCGCGTCCTTGATCCCCGGTGCTCCTAACATCCCATCCATTCCCGAGATTGCGGTCGCTCGGCGTCAGGCTCGTGAAGCGGCCGCCAAAATTGCTTGCTTTGCCTACGACCGACAATCGCGACGTCCGATTTGGCAATCAGGCGTGAACCATTCACTGGCGACGGCACGTGACACTTGGGTCATGGGCGTCGGCCCCTTCCAGGGCGGAACCATTCGCGAACAAACCAAACTCGCTGGTAGCCAATTCAAGTTTGGGGCTAAGAGCGCCACCGGTTCACCAGCCCAGTTTTTCGATCGGCCTCCCGTCGACTACACTGCCGAAACTCGATTCCAACAGGGCTGGCCCATCTTTGATCATGGAGGGGTCAGCACCGACATGATCGGCGTTCCCGAGTCCGAGATTGCCGAGGAAACTTCTTCAGTGGAAGAGGGCACCGAAATCGCGGACGCTTCGGAAGAACCGAACCTGCAACGCTAACCCAATCAAGCTGGGCCCATTTGTTTGTCTGACGATCGTTATCAGTTGATCGACTTTGGCGGAGGTCGAAAACTGGAATCTCTTGGCGGCCACCTCGTCGATCGTCCTTCACCATCAGCCGAAGGTGCGAGGCGACGTTGTCCCGAACGCTGGGCATCGGCCGATGCTGTCTTTGATCGAGCCACCAAAACGTGGAAGCACCACCAACCTTGGCCAAATGACCTGGCAGTCGATTGTGGGAGCTTTCGGATGCCGCTGCGTCCAACCCCATTTGGTCACATCGGGCTCTTTCCCGAACAAGGCGACAACTGGCGCTGGCTCGGCACGACCGCCAGTGAAAGTGAGGAAGCATACACGGCAAACGGCTTGAACCTGTTTGGCTACACCGGTGCCAGCAGTATGGCGATGTCGAATGCGGGACTGAGTGTGGTACACGTTGACGCCGCCAAACCGAACGTGCAATCGGCCAAACAGGCGGCAGAGCTGAACCAATTCGACGACCGTCCGATTCGCTACATCGTCGACGATGCGGCGAAATTTGCGGCTCGCGAAGTGCGTCGTAAACGCATCTACCACACGATCGTGCTCGACCCACCCGCCTACGGCCACTCCCCCAAAGGCAAGGCCTGGCGTCTCGAGCGTGATCTTTGGCCGCTGCTGGAAAACTGCCTCGAAATCCTCGATCCCGACCGTTTTCGACTGCTGATTACCGGGCATTCTGAGGAAGTTGGTGCCACGGAGGTGTGTAAATACTTGACTCAATCCCGTTTAATTCAACAGGCCGATCAGGCTGGCCGTTTGCGTATCCAATCGGGGCGGTCACAATTAGAGGATTCCACCGGCCGATCGCTCGATGCTGGCTTTTTCGTCCGGGTAGAACGCGCCGGCTAAGGTCGGCGAGTCATCCTCACCAACGACGCACACCGAGACCCGAACGCTCGCATGAGCCGACAGCAAGAGAACGCACTTCGACTGATCCGGTGGATCGATCAACACCCGCGCGTGGTGGTCGCGTTTTCTGGTGGCGTCGACAGCAGCGTTGTTGCCGCTGCAGCCGCTCGATCAAAGTCACACGCGGTCGCCATCACAGCGGATTCAGCGAGCGTGGCACGTTGGCAAATCGATATCGCCAAACAGGTCGCCAACGAAATTGGTATCGAACATCGTTTCGTCCAAACCGATGAAGGTCTGCTGCCCCAGTATCGCCAAAACGACTCACAAAGGTGCTTTCACTGTAAGTCGACCCTTTACGAAGCCTTGTCGGCAATTGCGAGCGACATCGCCGACCCAGCGGACGAGACAACCCTCTTGTCTGGCACCAATGCCGATGACCTGGGTGACTACCGACCGGGCATCGAAGCGGGCAAGCGTGCGGGCATCATGACGCCACTTGCGGACTTGGGATTTGGCAAAGCCGAGGTTCGTGAATTGGCACAGCGATTTGGGTTGTCCAACCATCAACTTCCAGCGTCGCCCTGTTTGGCCAGCCGAATTGCCTATGGAACGGAAGTAACGCCCGAGCGTTTGTCTCGCGTGGAGCGTGCCGAAGCGTGGCTGCGTGAACGCGGCTTCACGGATTGTCGGGTTCGGCTACACGAAGGCGAACTGGCTCGGATCGAAGTCCCCAAGGCTCAAGTCAAGGTGTTGGTCGAAATGGAAACAACGTTAGACCTCTCCGCCGTCTTTCAAGGTTTCGGGTTCCGGTTCGTCACCGTTGATTTGCGTGGATTGCAATCGGGGAGCCTGAATCGTTTGATCACGATCGGCGAAACCGCGTTAGCCTCGTCGGAAGGAGTCTCCTGATGAACGCTCCTGATGAACGCGAGGCCGAAACGCAAGCCGATGGGCAGACCGACGGGCAGGCGGGCGACAGCCAGTCGCACCAGCCCACCGAGCCCGCCTTTGATCCGGATGTCACTCAAGCCTCTTCACCCCTGCCGGTTCCGGGGCCCCTGCCGGTTTCAGGCTCGAGTCCATCATCCGGAAGCCAACCGCGAAGTTTGATCGGCCGCAAGCTAGGCGACTACCAAGTCCTTCGGAAACTGGGGCGAGGTGGGATGGCCGATGTCTACACAGCAAGACAGTTGTCGCTGGGTCGTGATGTCGCGCTCAAAGTTCTAAAAAGCGAATACGCACGTGATGCCGATTACGTGGAACGCTTTCGCCGAGAAGCACGCGCGGCAGCGAAACTGAATCACCCCAACATCGTTCAAGTCTTTGATGTCGGCAGCGTCGATTCCCAACACTACATCGCACAAGAACTTGTCGACGGCGAGAACCTTCGCGAAGTAGTCGGCCGGGAAGGACGCTTGGAAGTCGACGCGGCGATCGAGGTCTTGGCCGGTGTTGCATCCGCATTGGAAGTGGCCTCCGAAGCGGGCATCACGCATCGTGACATCAAGCCCGAAAACATCATGCGTTCCTCGCGCGGGATCGTGAAGGTTGCCGACTTTGGCTTGGCGCGATTGGGGGCCGATGCCGGGGTCTCGCAAGCCGATCTGACGCAAGCGGGTTTGACCCTTGGCACGCCACGCTACATGAGCCCCGAACAAGTCCAAGGGCATGTCGCCGATGTACGAAGTGACTTGTATTCGCTCGGCGTCACGATGTACCACTTGCTTGCCGGTCGGCCACCGTTCGAAGCAGACGATCCATTGGCACTCGCGGTTTTACACCTGCACGAAACACCGGCACCTCTCGATCGGGCGCGCGGTCGCAACGGCAGCCAACCCGACCTGCCCGAATGGTTGATAGCCGTCGTTTCGCGGTTGATGAACAAGTTGCCGCAAGATCGCTTTCAATCGCCCAGCGAGTTGCTTGACGCGATTCGCAACGAAGCATCGGAATCAAAGGTGGGCGGGTTTGGAATGGTCGGCACCGCCGCCGCAACCATCCGCCTGCAGCGCGCCACCGACCAAGTGAAACGACAACGCGGACGTCGCTGGTTGGGCTACGCGGCCGCAATCATCTTGCCGATCACCTGTGGCGTGGCCGCCTTTGCAGCGATGCAAAGGCAACCCCAGCAGTCGGTATCCAATATCCTTCGGCCTGACGAAGTGACCGAAGCCGAGACGATTCAGGAACAGTTCTTGATCGCGATGACGCGCAACGACGAAGCGGGCTGGAAATCGGTGATCGAGTTCTTCCCCGAGCCAACATCAACAAACGCTGCCTATCACGCCAAGGCCACGCTGCAACTTGCCGCCTACCAGGCTTCGGGCGGCCAACTTCGGGCGGCCGATCTCACCCTGCGAGCGTTGCTCGATGATCCCAAGGTCGACCGGCTCTATTTGGCCATCGCCTTGGCCCGCCGCTGCGACGTGCTGAAACAACTCGGCGATACGAAGCGATTGGGTGAGGCCCGCGAACGACTGGCCCCCCTCTACCAGGACCTTCAAAACGAAAACCCGCAGGCCGCCGAGATCTTTGACCGAGTCATCCCGGCCGAGGAACGGTTGGAGCTTGGGACCGGCGTGACGAGCTCGATCACGCCGCGGCGGTCTCGCCCTGAGGCAGGATCCCGTCCCCAAGTGGGACCGAGGCCCCAATTGGGATTTGGGGCCCAAAGAGATCCAACGGCCTCTTGAGCATGAAATTCGGAATGGGCGGAGCCACGGGCCCGGGTTAATCCGCCGTTTGGCGGGTTGCCGTTTGCGTCCCTCCAGATCGTTGACTATCGTCAATTGCGTATCTGTTCACCTTTCCCGTCAGCGACGCGACGACATGCTGTACTTCATCCCCTGGGTTCTTCTGATGTTTGGCGCCATCTTCGCCATTCCGATTGCATCGATGCTGGATCGCAGGAAGATGATGAACTCGTACGAGCCCGAAGCGGCTGGTGCCGGCATGATGGACGACGACGATCTCGAACCGATGGAACCGCTCGACGACGCCGGTGGTGGTGGAAGCGTCTTGGACGAAGGGAACATTCAAGCCGGTGGCGGCCAGTCGCCCGAAGATGCCTTTGGCGAGGCTGGCAAAGACGACTTCTCGGCTTTTGACGAAGAGTTCAATTGATCGTCAGCTCGGCTGCGATGCAGCCACAATCTCGTTGATCTTCAACACCCACTGTTGATCGAGTGGCCGTGCGGCTGCTGTTTCAAAAATTTGTACAGGCCGTTTTGCGCCAACCAGAGCTGCGGTCACGCCCGGTTGGGCCGTCGCCCAGCCAATCGCCAACTGTGCGACCGTTTTGCCCGTCTCTTTTCCGATCAAGGCGAGCTGGTCAACGACGTCGTGAGCGCGACTCCGCTGCTGTCCCTGAAAGATCTCGTAGTTGGGCCGACTGTCGCCTTCGGCGAATTGATGATCCCGACCGATCTGCCCAGCCAAAAGGCCCTTCATCAGCGCCCAAAAAACGTAGACCTCGCAACCATCGGCCAGGCAATCCGGAATCAACTGATCCAAGTTCGCAGGCTGAAGTAGATTCAATGGGCATTGAATGGCGTGACAAGCGCCAGCGGATTCCCGGAACCTGCGACGCTGGTCCGCGTCGACATTGCAAACTCCGATCTTTCGACAGAGTCCACGGCGATACAGCTGCTCAATCGCACCGGCCGATTCTTCGATCGGAACTTCGGGGTCGACGCAGTGCAGCATCAAGGTGTCGAAGTGGTCCAGACGCATTCTCTGGAGCGAACATTCCGCGTCAGCGATCAGGGACTCGGGTCGCCCGTCAACGATTCGCTTCTTGTCCGAATTCCAACGCTGTCCGACCTTGCTGATCACGCACAGGTCCTCGCCGCCCGAGCGGATGAAGGGGGCCAGCAGCTTGTCCGATTCGCCGTCATAGCCGTAGGCAAAGGCCGTATCAAAGGTTGTGATCCCCTGATCGAGTGCGGCACGAATCGTCGCCCGCGAATGCTGATCGGTCACACCCACCGAAGTGATGCCCGCGATGGGCCAAAGACCGAGGACGACGGATGGATTTGCTTTGGGCATAGAGGCAGTGGCGCTGAGGCCATCCTGGGCAATGCGGTTCCGAAACGAAAAAAGCGTGAAGCAGGAATCTGCTTCACGCTTTGCGATTTGTCAAACGGCGGGTCGGACGCCGTGTTCCGGACCCAATGTTTTGGCGTCGAAATACCGCCGATGACCTATCCTAGAATTCCA
This sequence comes from Rubripirellula sp., assembly GCA_965216875.1. GTDB lineage: Bacteria > Planctomycetota > Planctomycetia > Pirellulales > Pirellulaceae > CBDCUW01. Next base: position 7,643,924 of record OZ244207.1, on the reverse strand, counting down.
TGATGAATCCAAGGTCGATGCCTTGAATCCACAAGCCGGAATCGTTGGCAGCGAATGCGGGACGAGTCAGAACGTTATTCGTATTGAGTGCCGTTCCGTCGACGTTGTTGTCGATGAAGTCGCCCGTCAAAGCCACGTTGTCAAAGTACATGAACGTGTACCCAACGGTGAACTTCGCGTGGTCGCAAACCTGGTAAGCAAGCTTGAAGTTTGCTTCAGGAATGAAGGCGAAGACGTCTCGCTCGAGCAACGCTTGGTTGTCCAGAGTGAAGACACCACCTTGAGTGTTCGTCGGTGCTGCTGGTGGAGTCACGTCGACTGCACTACCGAGCAACAGGAATCGTTGACGCATGTTACCCAGGTGAACCTTGGTCAGCGAACGTGCACTCCAGCGACCGCGAGTCATCGACATTTCAAAACCAACTTGACCACCGTCAAAGGTGTTCTTGGTGCTGATGTCGTCGATGTAGTTACGGATACGCCCCGTAGCATTGGTGACCGTTGTGCTGCTGATGTAGGTGTTGTTGTTCAGCACGTAGTGCGAGTAACCACCGATCAGTTCCAACTTTGCGTTCTTGTTGCAACCAAAGCGGAGACGTGCGTAACCTTCAGCACCCCAGAGTTCGACCGAATCGTTCGCGGCGATCTCACCGGTGAAGTTACCAGCCGAGCTGATGATGACCGCGTCTTGAGCGTTCGTATTCGTATTGAAGAACGAACGACCAATCGACATGTCGGTTCCGTCGCTGGCTGCGTAGTACGAATCGTTGTTCGTTGCCAGAGCCACAAACCGACCACCGATGCCAACACAGTCGTTGACGTACTTACCAACATCGGCACGAATACCAGCGGAGAGTTCGCCGCTGATGTCGTCGCCGAAGACGGTATTCACACCTGGCAGGCCCAGAATTGGAGCATTACCAGGAGCCGCGGTGGTGATGATCGGTGGCATGTCGCGATCTTGGACGAACCACAACAACAGTTCGGTGGTTGCCCAAACGTCCTCGACTTCGGTCAGCAGGTTGCTGAAACGATTGCCGTCACAGGACGAACCGCAAGCCGAGTCGCATCCGCCGTCACAACCACTGTCACATCCGACGTCGCAACAATCGGCGGCGTGATGCCCGACCTGTTGCAAACCACTCCCAAGAACCGAAGCGGATTCTTGCAAGTCGCCAACACGTACAGGCGAAAAGTCGGAATGGTCCTCGCTGCCGACGTAGGCTTGAGCAAGAGCAGATGGTCCTGCGTGGCTGACTGCCTTGATCTCGGCATTCTCTGCGTAGGTTGCTTCCTCGGCGAAGTAGGCTTCCTCGCCGAATCCTGGCAGGTCGCTAACCACGCCTTGATCTGCGAAAGTCATGTTTGAGGCAGACAGCAAAAGGGCTGTAAGCGTGATGCCTCGTAATTTCGTTTTCATTGATCGTCTCGTACAGTCCGGGAACACTGATTGACTGGTATAAGACGATCGACTGAATTGTTTGGCAGATGCAGAACTGCCCGCACTCTAGGAATAAGTCCCCTAGATTGCCTGGCTTCATGCGGGAAACCGTTCAACTTTCCCTAGCGTCTCAGAATCGGGCGTTAGAATAATGTTTCACGCCGTTTGCACCCTGTTTTTCACGGCGATTGCGATCCCATTTTCTCCAAAGTTATTCAATGTCCGCAGGTGAAACGGAGTCCAATTCAAAGGGCACCGAACCTACCGAACTTTCGCCGACCAACCCGTTGGATACCCCAGCAAGTGGACCTCCACCGGAACCCGAAGCGGGAGGGGCACCTGCGCGCGAAGCGATGGGCACCGAAAAAGCTACACCTGCAGTTTCTGAACCGGCGGCCCCACAGACGATGGGCGAGCTTTTGACCACAGGTGTGGAACCATCACCTGAAAGCGAGCAAGTCGCTGCCGACCTCGCTCAACAACCCGACGCCGAAAAAACGACCGCCTCGTCGCGGCACGTCGGTGACACCAGCCGCGCTCTGTCGATCCTTTCCAAGCAAGGCTTTCGACCACGGATGGTGCGCTGGCGCCGAATGCTCGCCCAGATCAACGAACTCGAGCCGGTGCTGCAAAGCGAAGATGACATTTCGCTTCGCAAACGTTCGCTCGCGTTGCGTTACCGTGCAATGGCTGGCGAGAAACTCTCGACGCTGTTACCCGAAGGCTATGCGCTGGTGCGCGAAGCGGGTTGGCGTTCCCTTTCGATGCGTCACTACGATGTTCAAATGATCGGCGGGATTTCCCTCTTCGAGGGATGTATCGCCGAAATGCAGACCGGGGAAGGGAAGACGCTGACGGCAACCTTGCCACTTTACTTGCACTCGCTCGTGGGAAAGGGAGCACACCTCGCAACGGTCAACGACTATTTGGCGAAACGTGACGCTGAATGGATGATGCCCCTGTTCAATCTTCTTGGTGTCGACGTCGGGATCATTCAAACGCCCGATGACCAAGGGAGTCGTCGCAAATCGTATGGCTGTGCCATCACCTACGGGACCGCGAAAGAGTTTGGCTTTGACTTTTTGCGCGACCGGCTGTTGCTGCGCGCTCAAAACCGTTTGCAAACCGAGATGCTCGGCGATGGGGGTGGTGGATTCAGCGGATCGGGTGATCAGCCCGTCATGCGCGGAATGCACTTCTGCCTTGTTGACGAAGCCGACAGCATTCTTATTGACGAAGCCCGTACGCCTTTGATCATCGGCAGTATCGAAGACACCGTACGCGACCAGATCGTTGAAACGTACCAATGGGCTTCCGAAACGGCAGAACAATACGAGATAGACGAACACTTCACCATCGATCCCGACACCAAACAATACGAATTGACCGCGCGCGGTCGACAAAAGGTGCGTGCACTGCCTAAGTCCGATTTGGTCCGGACGATGGGGTTGGTTGATCTCTACGAGTACACCGAACGCGCAGTGAAAGTGCACCGCGAGTTTCTCTTGGATCGCCAATATGTCGTCCGCCCCGGCGACAAGGGAACGGACGAAATCGTCATCGTCGACGAATTCACCGGCCGTTTGGCCGAAGGCCGAAAATGGCGTGACGGGATTCACCAAGCCATCGAAGCAAAAGAAGACATCGAAATCTCAGTGCCTACTGGCCAGGCGGCACGCATCACCGTGCAGGACTTGTTCTTGCGTTACCCGCACTTGGCCGGGATGACCGGTACGGCCGCGACCAGCGCGAGAGAACTACGACGCATCTATCGCACGCCCGTGATTCGAGTTCCCACCAACCGGCCACCGAAACGTGAGATGCTTGCCGACCGTGTCTACGGTTCGATGATGGCGAAATTCGAAGCGATCGTTGACGAAGTGGTCCGTGTTCACAACGAGGAACGTCCCGTCTTGATCGGAACACGCTCGATCGACAAAAGCGAAATCCTCTCCAAGATGTTGAATGAACTTGGGATCGAGCACCAGGTTCTCAATGCCAACAACGTCGAACAGGAAGCGGAAATCGTTGCTGCAGCCGGCGGCCGCAGCAAAGTCACCGTTGCGACCAACATGGCGGGACGCGGTACTGACATCAAGCTCAACGACGAAATCGAGGCGATGGGCGGTATGCATGTGATCTGTACCGAGTTGCACGACGCCGCACGAATCGACCGCCAATTGATTGGTCGATGTGGTCGACAAGGCGACCGTGGTTCCTATCGTCAATACCTCTCGCTTGATGACGACATCCTCAAGAGTGCGTTTGGAATCAACAAGTCGGACAAGCTGAAAGAGCAGGGCGAGTCGATTGAAGGCGCCGTCGATCGCTACGCCAAACTATTCCGTCGCGCTCAACGCAAAGTGGAACGCAAACACTTTCGTGACCGCATGGTGCTTCTGCATCATGAGAAAGAACGAAAGAAGATGCAGCGAGAAATCGGCCAGGACCCCTACCTCGATACGCCAGACTAATGCGCGTGAACGCGCTAGCGTCGGGCCTCATCAGCCGTAGCTACGCTCGCCAGAGCGTGGTGCTATAGCGACCGGTCTTCCAGAGGATTCCACCTTCTGGCGATGGTAGCTACGAACAGGGAGCTCGCAACTTTCGCGGAGCGAAAGGCGACATTGCCCAAACCCCAACCATCAGAAAAGCGACAAGATCTCGTTTTTTTCGAGGAACCTTTTCCGAGCTACGAGCGTAGCGTCCGCTCTCTTCACCAAACGGCTGGCAGGGGTATCACACCATTGGGTGACACAGTGTCCAAAGTGTCGACCCTAATCATGGCTTGAAGGGATGCTCGACCCTTGACCCATTTTGCCGCACCCGATGCGTTTGTTCGTTGCCAAGCCGACACAACAACCGTCGTGGTTCTCGAGAATGAGCTGTTCCTTTCAACGCCCAAGTGTCTTGCTCGTTATGGGCCAACGTTAGGCAGGTTCTCTTTTGTTGCCCGAATTGCAAACGCCCATAGAATTCGATCGAACCGACCTCGGCTCTAAATTCTCGGCGGCATCGCATCACACCGCGCCAATGGACCTGGCTCCCCCGATGGCGACCCAACACCGGCGATTTGGGGGCGAGGTCATCCCTCTGACCGACAACCAAGTCCAGCCGCCGTCAGTATCCTCGGGCGATCCCGTGCGTTCGAGGTGAAGCTTCGGCGCTGGTGGAATAGCCATGATCGCCATCAGTGAATCACCAAAGACCTTCACCCAAGTCGAAGTCGTCCGTGAGGGCGGCGCTGGTTCAGGTGCGGATGATTCGTTGCAGCTTTACCTGGGCCAAATGGGAGCCTTCCCTCTGCTGACGCGTGACGAGGAGATCTCACTTGCCCGCCGCATCGAATTGAACCGAAAGACCTTTCGAAGCCTGATCATGCAGTGTGATCACGTGTTGCGTGAAGCCGTTGATCTCGTCGGCAAGGTCCACCGGCGTGAACTTGCATTTGACCGCACGCTGCAAGTCGCACTCAGCGATGACTTGGACAAAGAAAAGATTCATGGCCGGATGCCACAAAACCTTCGCACACTCGAAGGGTTGCTGGACAAGAATCAGATCGACTTTGCCACCGTTGCCGATGTGAATCGCTCGGTTCGCGCCAAGAAAGCAGCATGGCAACAATTACAGTCACGGCGTCGCCATGCGATCGCTCTTGTCGAAGAACTGGGATTGAGGATCGACTACCTCGAACCGCACCTCGACGAATTGGTCGACATGGAAAAACGGCTCAGCCAGTTGACCAGTCGCCTGCAATGTGGCCGGGCACGAGGCAACTCGGAGGAACAGGTCGAATTCCAAGAGACGATCCACCGCCTACAACAGACCCCGGCAAGCTTTTCCAGACTCGTGGGACGCTTGCGCCGGGCCCACCGACGATACACTCTCGCCAAACAGAAATTGACCGAGGGCAACTTGCGTCTTGTTGTGTCGCTGGCCAAGAAGTATCAAAACCGCGGACTATCACTTATCGACCTGATCCAAGAGGGGAATGCGGGTCTGATGCGGGCGGTCGAGAAATTCGAATACCGACGTGGGTTCAAATTCAGTACCTACGCGACTTGGTGGATTCGCCAAGCCATCACGCGCGCGATTACGGAAAAGAGTCACATGATTCGTGTGCCGACGCACATGACCGGCGAAATCGCGCGCGTGCGAGGCATCTACGCCAGCCTCTACCACGAACTCGGTCATCGCCCGAGTGACGAAGAGCTGGCCCTCGCAGCCGGTACCACTTCACAAGAAGCCAACATGGTGATGGGGCTCAATCGTGGCACGGCGAGTCTCGATCAGCCATCGTCCACAGACGGCGATCTTGATCTTGGTGACCTGATTCAACAACGAAGCGATGAAGATCCGATCGAAGGTATCAGTTTGCAGACGCTTGGTCATCGTCTTGATTCACTGCTTGAGGCCAAGCTGACTTGGCGTGAACGCGAAATCATCAAACTGCGGTTTGGCTTCGGTGACGGGCATTGTTACACGCTCGCAGATGTGGCCCACATTTTCCATGTCACGCGAGAGCGAATTCGTCAGATCGAACGTCGGGCAATTAACAAATTGCGCAGTCAAACCTGCTGTCAGCAACTCGAAGAATTCGTGGACTAAACATCGCGGTTCGGCACTCTGTTTGCACGTTTGGCTCTCGACTTTTGGGAAGCCCGACTTTCCGTGCAATTTGGAGCAATGCGATGACGAATTACGAACCGCAAAAGATCATTGTCCCGGTCGACTTCAGCGAATTGTCGATCGAAGCCCTCGAGCGGGCGATGCAAATCGCGACCGAAGGCACCGCCATTCACATGATCCATGTGATTCCGCCGCTAAGCGTGATGGAACCGGGCGTTCTGTACGGCAAAGTAACCGACGAGGCGCGAATCGAAAACGCGCAACACCACATGCAGCAAAGGCTATCCGATGCCAAGTACAGTGGCGTCGTTGCCCATGCCTGCGTGGGCGATCCCGGTCGTGAAATCGTAAGTTACGCTGACCGCGAGAGTGCCGACCTGATCGTGATTTCGTCTCACGGCCTTGGGTTCTTGAAACACTTGCTGATTGGGTCGGTTGCCGAGCGTGTCGTCCGCCTGGCTCATTGCACCGTCATGGTGCTCAAGGGCAAGTGACCCGAAAAACCTCAGACTAGGAGGCGTTCAGCAATTCAGCGACGTCGGTGTGTCCGCGTCGCAGTGCCCACTCACGAGGCTGCGCCCATTCGGCTCCAGCGCCCTTTGGATCGGCCCCTCGATCGAGCAGGAATTGCACAATGGGCACATTCCCACGACGTGCTGCCCAGCCAAGTGGCGTCGATTGATGTTCCGCATCGACGTGATCGATTTCAGCCCCGGCATCGAGCAGCCGCGACATGGTTTCGATATCGGTCGCATAGTGCAGCGCGTGCACACCCTGCCAATCAGGTTGATCAAGCTGCATGCCCTGTTCCAGCATCCAGCGAAACACCTCACCACTGTTTCCAGCCGAGGTTGGCATGCGCTTCCATAGATCACTTTCGTATTCAAGAAACAAGTCGGCCATTTCACGATCGCCACGACTGGCAACCATCGCAAACGCCCCTGCGTCGTTTGCCTCAGAGGGATCACGCTGAAAACGCACCGCCAAGTCCTCGACATGCCCTTCTTCATAGCAGCATCCAAAGAAGTCCCAGATGGCACCATGCTTGCGCAGTAGCTTTTGCGTCTCGGCGTCAGCGCGGTAGAGACAACTTCCAGAGGATTCGACTTCTTGATTGGGGTTTGCGTTGTGTCCAAGCAGCAACTCAATGAGATCGCGGTGCTTGGTCGCGACCGCTTCGTACAACGAAGCTCCATGGGGCGCGAGGTACTGCTCCTTGAAGTTGGGATCAAACCCTTTGAGCAAAAGGAATTTGACGATTTCGGAATAGCCGCCTGCAACGGCACTGCGCAGCGCGTATCCCGAGTACCAGGTGATGTAGTCAGGTTCGCGATAAGCCAATCCGGGATCGGCTTCAACCAGTTCGCGAACGCGAGCCATGTCTCCGATGCGACACGCGGTTGTCAGATCGTAATCGGCTCCCTTGGCCATCAGAAAACCAGCAATGACCCAGTGGTTACGCACCGCGTCGTCATGTGAGTCTCGCCAACCACGGTACCAGTAATCACCGTTGGTCAAATCCAACGGCCGAGCGCCGTCGGGCCGCATGGCATTGATGTTCGCGGCGTTCTTGAGCAAGTACCGTATGAGATCGGTTTGCCGGGTCATTACGGCCCAGTGAATGGGTTGATTGCCACGCTGGTCCGCAACATGCGGCCCGTGCTGAGCGACAAGGCTTTGCGCGAGTTCCGTGTCACGCTGCCGGATCGCCGCCGCAATCTGTTCGCCCGCCTCGCCGATTCCGAATCGCTCTTGGAGATGATGTTCAAGCCGCTTGGCCAATTCGACATACCCTCGGTCTCGTGCCATTTGCAGCGGCGAATCATGCCAGTCTTGCCCTGACACATAGGTTGCGTCGGCGCCTTGTTGGATCAACCACTCGGCGGCTTCGATCTGGTTTTCACGCACGGCAAAGTGCAGTGGCGCACGATAGGAACACAGACAACGCGTAAGCGTCTCATCTCTGGCAACCAAGCGTTCAAGTTCGGCAAGCTCACCATGAGCGGCGGCGCGAAACATTCCCCAAACATCGTTCCCTTTGCCCCACGCCCAGGGAACCAACTTGTCTGTCGTCAAAAAGTCAGGTTGTTGCATGATTCATTTGCTGCCTAGTTCTGCCTCGATCGCAGCGCATCGATGGGTCCCCAATTACGGATCTTGTGCCCTCGTCATCCAAGATCCGTTGCGATGCTCGCTTACATCGGCACGTATTCGACCACGTGGCCGACCTTGACGACGAGCTGAAAAGAATGCCGCCGATGAAACATCTCTTTAATGGTGATCCCGTCAGGGTTCTCGATGATCTTGACGATGTTCCCAAAGGGGATGTGATAGACCTCGTCGGCTCCCTCGGGTTTCAACGAAAAGTAGTCGTTTCCCACGGTGACGAGGTTCGCAGGTTCAATGTGATTGGGACGCACAACATTCGTACCAATCGATTGGCCAACGTACGGTTCGAGAAGCTCTTTCATCAGTGCTTGCCTTGTGGCGATACTCGCGGTGATCAGTCACGACGCGGCGTCGATCCAAACCTGACGTTCACCCTTGAGGAATTCTTGCGTCATTTTGATCACCGCGCCGTAGAAACCATCTTCGGCCAAGGGGGCAGCAGCGGTCAACATCCGAGGCGTCCAATCGAGGTGTTGGCGAAAGAATGCTGCGCAGACTTCGCTCACCGTCGACGCCGCATTCGCATCGGCCGAGATCTGGCCGACGGTGTGCCCCATGATCGCCAATTCCACCCCTAGATGGTCGGCCAAGGCACCATCACCGATCGATTCGAGGTCGAAACCAACGAGTTTTGCGAACTGTTCCACCGAGCTGCTCGTTGCCGTTTGCAGCTGTTGGCTCTCCCAGACCGATTGAATCGGGACGACGTGTCCTTTCGGACCGACAAAGATTCGGCAGTAGTCGGCGGCAAGCTCCTCAAGTTCGGATTCGCCGGGGATCATTCCCCCGAGTTGGGTGTACGCATCGCGAAACGCCCGATTGCTCTCAAGCTCACCGAGCCATAGCAAATCGATCTCGCGCAGCCACAACCGCGAGAGAAAAGCGTAGACATTGCTTATCGCATGGACATCGTTGTCGTTCACGCGGTCGTCTCAACCGACTCGGTTTCGCCGACCTTGCGGATCGAGACGACGGTGTCATGAAAAGCCTGTTGTCCGCTGATCGGGTCGGGCGAGATTGGCATCAGTTTGTTCTGGTTCCAACCGTTCCCCGTATTCCTGACCCATTTGGCTGGATCGCCACCGGAATGGTCTTCCCACCACATGTTGCGCTGCCAATCGGGGTCAGCGTAGGTCTTGGTATCACATCCCGCCAGCGAAGACGCATCGGGAGCTTCCTTCTTTGCTTGAGCGACGGAGGTGTATTGAGTGTGACCACAACTGTTGCTCATCGCGATCACGCGCGGATGGATGCCTTCCATCGTGACAATCGGAACACGCATCGAAGAAACCTTGCGGCGTCCGCGTTCAAGTGGCAAGTCGTCGCGTCGCAGGTGTGGCGATTGTTTTTCGACCTCCTTCGAGAAGTACGACGTCACCTCGATCCAGTCGCCATTCTTCAAACCTAACGATTCCGCCGTTTGCGGGTTGAGCCATGCCGGGTTGCTATGCACGATCTCGGCCAACCACTTCAAGTTCATCGTTCGACCGTGATTGTGAACGTTCCATTTGAAACTGGTCATCACCAATTCGTTGTCGTCAAGGTCCTGCAACTCCTCGGGCTGGAACCACGTTGGCATGGCATCGATCACAAGGTCGTTGCCCTCATGCGTCTCGTGACGGTTCGACGTTTTGGTGACGCCACTTCGCGCGATCAGATCACTGCAATCTTTGTTCTTGCCGATGTCTGCGACGAAAGCACTACGCACTTCGAATTTGCGGCTCGGTGTCTTGAAACCACGAACGGCTTTTCCGTCGACCATCAGGCCGATGCCGACACCCTCTTTCGTAATAACACCTTCGTCATCGACTTGGCTGCCTTGAAGTTCATCTTCCGAAAGCGGTTGATTGTAGGGTTCATAGAAGGGTTCTCGATCGGCTTCCCAAACACCCTCATCCAGCAGGCGTTCAAGCCCCGCCTTTCCGGTCTCGGGGTTTTCAGGCACGTTCGAAGCCCACGATTCCATGTACTCGCGAACATCGTTTTCGGGATACCACTCCTCCATCCCTCCGCCAATTCGCCGCGCGAGTTCAGGAAAGAATTCGCGCACGTCCTTCGACTGCCCAAGCGGCTTGACCATGGGACTGCGCAGACCGACGTAGGGCCTTAGGTTGTACCCGCCACGCGCATCCAAATCCCATCGTTCCAAGTAGGTCGACCAGGGCAAAACGATGTCGGCAAAGTGAGCCGTTTCGTTGTAAAACGCATTGATGCAGACGTGGAAGTTGATCAGCTTTTCGTCGCTGAGCACCTGTTGCGTCATACTCTCTTCGGGCCAAGTGATTGGCGCGTCGAGGTTGTATGTCATGTAGGCCTGCAGTTTCGCGCGGCCTTGCAGCAGGTACAGGTACACGATCTCGCCGACCCGCATCCGCCGCCAAACGTTCGCCAACGGATATTCGGGCGGGTCTTCAAGAACGCTATGCGTCTTTGCTCGGGGCGGCATCGCGGGCGTCTTGACGACGGGATCGAGTCCTCCCCACGGCGACCAACACCACCCACCCTTTTTGCCAACGCTGCCAACGACCGCATTGAGCAGACCGATCGCGCGGTCGTTGTAGAAACCATTCAAATGGGCCGAGCTGCCGCGATTGCAAATGGTGGTTGCCGCCGGTGCCGCTTTTGCAAACTCGATCGCGATGCGTCGAATATCCGACGCAGCAACACCACTGACCTGTTGAGCCCAATCAGGGGTGTACGGCTTCAAATGCTCGCGAAGTTCATCAATGGAAACGTTGGTCCAGGTTTCCAGGAACGCCTGATCGTGCAGCCCTTCGGCAAGAATCACATGCGACATCGCGAGCGCGATCGCACCATCGGTTCCTGGAAACGGCGCAAACCATTCATCGCTTCCGCCAGCTGTGTTGGAAAGTCGCACATCAAAGGTGACCAGTTTGGCACCTCCTTCGAACCGCCCCTTTTGCACGCGGTTCACAAACGGGATGTGCCCCTGATGGGCTTCGAAAACATTGGAACCAAAATTCAAGATGTACTTACTGTTTTCGACGTCGTTGAGATCCCAATCGCTTTCCCATAGGTAGGTCAGGTTCGCAGCGCGTCGATTGCCCGAGCACAACGAACGATGGCTCAACTGTGTGCTTGTGCCAAACGCGTCGAGAAAACGCTTCAGCGCATCCTTGCTGCGTTGACGCCCTTGGTGGAAGGCAAACTCTTCAGGCTTGCCACTGTCGCGAACGGCCTTGAGCTTTTCGGCGATTTCATCGAGCGCTTCGTCCCACGTGATACGCTTCCATTTCCCCTCACCGCGTTCACCAACACGCTTGAGCGGATACAACAAACGCTCGGGATGGTATTGGTGATTGAGAGCTGCCTGGCCGCGCGCACAAAGGTGGCCACGGCTGTTGGGATCGTTCGGGTTCCCTTCGACCTTGATCAGGCGTCCGTCTTTGACAATGCCAACAATGCCGCAAATGGTACTGCAAAGCTGGCACATGCCAGGCACCTTGCTGACATCTTTGTACTTGTCACGATCTGGCCAGTTGCGTTTGGCGTTCGGGCCCGGCAATTTGCAAACACCAGGCATCGGCCCGAACGCACCGATGCGATAGGGTTCACCTTTGATTTGATTCCACTTTTCGATATCGACCACCAAAGGCGTCGACGCAACGTCCGGCTTGTTTGACGAATCGTCGGTACTGCCGTTCGAATTGCGATCGGCTTGGGCGTTCTCTTTCGCGCACCCCGATTCGATCACAGTGGCGGCTGCACCCACAGCCAGTCCAAGGCGAAGGAACCGACGTCTCGAAGATGACGTTGAATCGTTCACGGCATCTCCTTTTTCCAGTTGTAAATGCTGTAGGCGTCGGGCGAATAGGGCTCGCCTTCGGCCGGAACACTCGGTTCGATTTCGGCGGGCGCCTTCCCTGCAAACCACATTCTTGGTCGCGTTTCTTTTTCGCTGCGAAGCTGCACCAACTCTTCGCCCGATTCTTCCACCGCTTGCATGGCCTGCGAAACGGAAGAGTCGGGGTCGTTCAAATCACCGAAGTACAACGCTTCGGATGGGCAAGTTGGAACGCATGCCGGTTCCATCTCTTGCTCGGTACGATGAAAGCAGTTGTGGCACTTGACCGCTTGTTTCGCCACCGGATCAAGGTAGACCGCACCATACGGGCAAACGTCGACGCAGGTCCCGTGACCACAACATCGGTTGTAGTCGACGGCAACGGTGCCACCGGTTGTCTTGTGAAGCGCTCCGCACGGACATGCTTTGATGCAAGGCGCGTCTTCGCAATGTTGGCAGGACATCGGCAAAAACATCCGAGCCACTTTGGGATACTGGCCAACGTCTTTGTAGAACGTTTGGCGGATGAAATTGCCCAGCGGAACATCGTTTTCCGATTTGCAACTGACTTCACAAGCGTGGCAGCCAATGCATCGCCGCGTATCGACAAACCATCCCAACTTCTTGCCATCGTCGGGAGGTGTCATGCGGTCTTTCCACTGCTGTTCAGGTGGAAAAGAATCGGCCTCTTGTTGATCAGCGCTGGCAACACTTGCAGCAGGCAAGATCGTCAGCGCAGCAGAAGCTTTCTTGAGAAAGTCGCGCCGCTGTCGGCTTGTTTCGTTGTTGGATGGATCTTGCATGGAGTCGTCGATTCAATTCGACAGATTCAATTCGACAAAGGAACAAGGGTATGCCGCATACCGGGCGCATACCCATCAAGAAGTACCAAGGTTGGTCACGCCAACTTGGCTATGCTCGTCACATGAAGCCCGCGTTCGAAAACAACGCGCCAGTGGTGGCGTTGGGATCGATCGGAAAAGACGCTAAAAGATGCACGGCTGACCAAGAGGGTGACGGAATCATGCCGAGGGCATCGCGTCTTGGAAAGAATCACGTCCCGGGCAGAAAGGAGCGGGCGACCCTGAGGTGCAGATCGCGTCTCGACTACGCCTAGAGTGACGCAGCCAACAACCAAAGTCAAGTTGTCTGTGCCCCGCAATACACCTGATCCACCCGTTGATTCGGCGACCAAAGTGGCTGTCGATTTCCTACAGCGCGGTTGGGTCAACAACCATGTCGATCGCCGGAACGGCGGCGCCCGCGTAGAGAAAAACTTGAATTTGGGTCGCAGTCGCGGTCAGCGTCGTGAGTTGGCAGAAAGCATCTGGATTTGGGCCGTCTGGATCGACGATCGTGCCCGCTGTCGCCGGGTTTTCTCGCAACAGAGCGATCGAGCGCTGGAGCAGCCCGTCGGCGACGTGACGCCCGCCATCGGAAGCTTGGATCGCATCGATTCGAGCGATCGATCGTCGGCTGCTTCGCAGCATGGTGACGGCCGCCAAGGAAATCACGACCGCAGCAAGGGTGCAAACCAGCAACGCCGAACCACGGCGTAATCGTCGGTTCTTGCAGAGTGCCATACTTCTCATCCCATCCTTAGACTTGAGGTAATTCTGAGATCGTGTTTTCGACGGTGGTCCAGTTGCCATCGGCATCACGCATGCGTGCGGTCACGCGAATCCCCGTTCTCGAAACGGGCGGCGTGACCCGATTGATGGCTTGGAACTGAACGTCTCGCACACCTTGGCAAAGAATCGTTTCATCGGTTCCGATCCGCATCACCAGGTTTCGGCGACGGACTTGGATGGACGCGGTGTTGCCATCCGAAAGCCTCAGCACAAGCCGTCGAGAGCGGACCCGCAACACGTCGCTATCCCGCACGGTTGTTGACAACCAACGCAGGGCAGTGCGCATCGAAGCTTCGTCGGAAGCGTCACCTTCGGCGGCGGCAATCGACTGGCTCGATGCGCGCATCACACCAGCAATCGGAACGATCATCACCGCGATGATTGCGGTGGCGGCGATCACTTCGATCAAACTGATTCCGCGGCGCGGTGCTGGTCGGTTCATGGTGCCGCCCACTGTGTTCGCAGGGTTTCGATTGGCTCTCCGCGATCAAACGCTGCGTCGCCATCTTGGTCTTGCCAAAGGTCGACTTGAATCGTCAGGAGTTGGGCGGGAGCAACGGTGGGATCGGCAGCAACACGAACGCGTGTGTGAAGATCCGGAATGTCGCTGGTTGTGACCGCCGCTGACGAATCGACCGGTGTCGCCAAGGCAGCCGCAAAGGCGGTCGGATCACCTAACGCAACCTTGGTTGATTCCATCACTTGATCGGCTTGATAGAGCATGGCCTCACGGCGATGAAGCCGATGATTGGACTTGCGTGATTCACCGATCAGGTGCACCGATGGAATCAGCAAGACGGCAAGCAACATCGAACCGGCCGCCACATCGATGAGCGTCGCTCCTTTTTTCGCTTTACGTTTCATGATTCGACCCCTACGGCAACTGTTTGGAAACTTGCCCATCGGTGGGCGTGACATTCACCGTCCCACGAGTGCTTGATCGATTGATGTGCCACTCGAGGATGCGGTCCGCACTTCCCGTGGGCTGAAAACGAATCGCGCGGGGTGTTCCTGTCAGCCGAACGTCACTCCCCAAATCGATGGTGTGAATTCGCTCCGGTCCAAAGGGCCCCGCTTGCTTGGTCACCACTAGTCGCTCGACGCCGCCGGTGCGTTGGCGACGGACTTGCACGATGGTTTGGTTAGTGATTGCTGTGTTGCGCGCTGCTCGCAACGTTTGCTCGACCTCGCCTGTCGCGGCACTCGTGCTGCGTCTAGCGACCCATTGGTCGTCGAGGAAGATCGTGCCGACAATTGCAGCGGCGCTAAGCAACACGATCACCATGATCGTTTCGATCAAGGTGACGCCGGTTGACTTGCCTTTGCGTGTGCGGGGCATCGGTTGTCTTTGAGTGTAAGCGACCGAGACGAAAAAAGTCCGCCGGCAAACCATGGTTCAATCCCCTCGGGTGGGCGAACCGCGATTCACTGATGCGGACTTTTTGTGAGTTAGCTCAGAACCATCCAGAAACTGGATCTACTTCTTCGAGAACACGCCAGTGCTTCGAGTGTAGTTGTAGTTCTGGCGAATCTTTCGCAGACGAAGTTTTTCGTCACGCGTTGTGTTGGCGATGTAGCCCGAGTTTGCCAACGTGTAGACGCTTGCTGGATAGCGTCCTTCTTCGAGGAAGTAAGTTTGTGACATGGCGTTCAACGTCGCGATCTCTTGATCGGCCAACTTGTCTTCACTCTTTGCCCGCATCGGTGCGACCGTTGCGACCGTAGCAGCTGCAACCACTGCCAAAATCACGACTGCAGCGATCACTTCCAAAAGCGAAAAGCCCTTGCGTTTGTTTCGTTTCATGTCTGTCGACTTTGAAGGAATAAGGTATTTTTCAGGTGTAGCAACGGATGGCTCTACCCCGTCTACTTGAAAGCTAGGTCACATTCGGGACTCGAGTCGGAAAAGCGATTGAAAATGTCATCAAATACTTCGAGTTACAGCCCCGTCGACGATTCCCTCGTCTTTTCTGGTCCAGAAAGCACTCCGTCAGTCGTGTCAGAAACGATGCAGCGTGCCCACCAAGCGAGCCAGGCATGGCGAACCGTGCCACTTGCCGAGCGATGCGAGATCGTTCGCCAGTACGGCAAGCTGGTCGAAGGAAAGCGAGATGAGATCACCGACCTGATCATTCGCGAAGTCGGAAAACTGCCCTGGGACGCAGCTGGCGAAGTCGCGGCGTCGATCGCGAAGGTCGAGCTTTCGATCAACGCCCTCAAGAGCCGACGCGACCAACAGATCAACGAAGTCGAAAACATGCGTCGCGTTGTGCGTTTCCAACCCTTGGGTGTCACGCTCGTACTCGGGCCGTTCAATTTCCCACTGCATCTGCCGGGCGGGCAGATCATTCCATCGCTGTTGGCTGGCAACTCTGTCGTATTCAAACCAAGTGATCAGGCAACGGCCGTGGGGCAATGGATGCTTCACACCTGGCGCGAAGCCGGGCTTCCCGAAGAGACGTTGCAGATGATCGTCGGCGGCGTTGATGTGGCGACAGCCGCGATCGATGCCCCCGAACTTGCGGCCGTCTTCCTCACCGGCGGCAGGACTGCGGGTCGCGCCGTCCATCGCCAATTGGCTGGACGTCCCGACGTGCTGCTCGCGTTGGAACTCGGTGGCAACAATCCCATCGTGGTCACTGGCGAGGTCGACGCGCAAAAAGCGGCCCAAGTCGTCTCGTTTTCGGCATTTGTCTCGGCAGGTCAACGTTGCACCTGTGCTCGACGCGTGATCTACGTCGATTCTCCCGCCACTGATCGTCAGATCAAAGCGCTCGTGGACAACGTCAAGTCGCGCGTTGTCGGTCTTCCCGGTACCGACCCCACGCCACAGGTTGGCCCGATCATTTCGTCCGGCGCAGCCGAGGGCCTCAAGCAAACCTATGACCAGCTGATCGAAATCGGCTGCACGCCGGTCCTCCCCTTTCAAGTCGACCCGCAACGTCCCAACCTCGTGCACCCCTGTTTGCTCGACGCAAGCAACGTTGATGCTGCTGCGCGTCGACGAATGGGTGAACTGGAATGGTTTGGCCCGATGTTGGTGATCCAGCGAGCCGGCGATGAGGCCGAAGCGATCGCGTTTGCTTCGGAAACCTGTTACGGGCTCGCTGCGTCACTCATCGGTGGCGATTGGCAACTCTTTGATCAGTTCGTGCATCGAGTCGGTGCAGGCGTTGTGAATTGGAATCGCCCGACCACCGGTGCGGCGGGTGCACTTCCGTTTGGAGGCTTGGGTGACAGTGGCAATCATCGCCCCGCAGGATACTACGCCATCGATTTCTGTAGCGATCCGATCGCCTCGCTTGAATCTGAATCGCTTGCCGACAACGATCCCTGGGATGTCGCCAAATGATCGTGAGTGTGCTGGACGCAACGTGTAGGGAGCAATCGCGATGACGATCGTTGAAGTGCAAGCCGACAGGATCGTCGGGCCGACGCACCACTTTGCCGGACT
This sequence comes from Rubripirellula sp., assembly GCA_965216875.1. Classification (GTDB taxonomy): domain Bacteria; phylum Planctomycetota; class Planctomycetia; order Pirellulales; family Pirellulaceae; genus CBDCUW01. Next base: position 7,626,795 of record OZ244207.1, on the reverse strand, counting down.
TGGCGTTGGGAACGTCGCATCGGCCGAGCATGCTTGGCAACCCTCCAATCCCGCTGCAGCTGCGTTGCAGGGCCTCGACAAAATGCGGCTGGTCGCCCGGTTGGGAGTGCCTCAAGTGATCCTGCCTCCCCATCCCCGGCCGCATACCGATTTGCTTCTTTCACTCGGTTTTGGTGACGAGCCAGGCGAGCGGTGGTCTCTCGCTGCCAAAGAAAACCCTTCGCTGCTATCCGCAACTTTCAGCTGTTCGGCCATGTGGACGGCAAACGCGGCGACGGTCGCTCCCGGCGTGGACTGTAGCGATCGACACACGCACCTTGTCGTTGCGAATCTATCTGCAAGTGTGCATCGCGCGATTGAATCAGAACAAACACTCGCCGATTTGCGGTATGTCTTCGGTTCGATTGCAAGCGTTCACCCGCCGCTGTTGGGCGGAACACCGCTGCGTGATGAAGGTGCTGCCAATCACATGCGTTTGGCAGGCACGTTCGCAAGCCAAGGACTGCATCTATTCGTCCACGGCGACCAATCTCCCGAGAGTCAAAAACACTTTGCAAGACACACCTTGGAAGCCTCACGTGCCATCGCGCGCGTAATGGGGCTCTCCGAGGAAAACACCTTTCACTTCAAACAACACCCCAAAGCAATTGACGCCGGTGCCTTTCACAACGATGTCGTTGCAGCGAGCCACTTGGACACATTCATTCATCACGAAGACGCGTTTTATGAAGCGGATGAGGCACTTGAGCGACTGAGACAACGGTTCCGAGAGAAAACAGGATTCGCGCTCAAACACGTTGTCGTCACGCGTGAGCAACTTCCTCTTGAGGAGGCGATTGGGACGTATCTCTTCAACAGCCAACTCGTCAGCGTACCCGCAGAGAGTCGGCCGGTACTGATTTGTCCTGCTGAAGTCGAACAAAGTGTCAGCGCGCGGCGACTGGTCAACGACTGGATCGACAGCGGGCTCATTGCAGGAGTCCATTACGTTGATCTGAAACTGAGCATGTCGGGCGGAGGTGGTCCCGCCTGCTTGCGGCTGCGAGTGCCAATCGAAGCATCCCAGCTGAACCAACTGCCCGCATCCTGCCTCTGGACCGAGGATCTCGATCACGACCTACGCGCGTTGATCCATCAGTCCTATCCCACCCACGCCACCATTGACGAACTCGCCGACGCCGAATTCATCCAGCAAGCTAGGATCGCAACCGAATCCATTCGTCGCCGGATCATCGATGGCTAAACGACACGAGGCGACAACGTTTTCCCTGAGACGCTGACCGTAAAACCTGTTCTCAATCGACAGTTACAAAGGATCGCATGTGGACGAACCCTATCGACATGACGGGCGCACAAACCGCCAACGAATGCTCGCTGGCGACCAATACATCGCAGACGACCCTGAGCTTCTTCGAGACACGACCCGTGCGGCGAAACTGGTCGCCGCGTTCAATGGTGCTGCGGCAGACGATCAACAAGGCCGAGACCAGTTTTTGCGTGAACTCCTCGGGAGTGTCGGCGAAGGCACGGTCATTCGCCCTCCGTTTCGATGTGACTACGGATACCAAACTCACTTTGGCGTTCGATGTTTCGCGAACTGGGGATTGATCTGCCTTGATGTCGGAAGGGTCGATATTGGTGACGACGTCCAGATCGGCCCCAATGTTCAATTGCTCACCGCGACCCACCCGATTGAACCGTCGCCACGCCTCGAGAAATGGGAGGGCTCTCAACCAATCAGCATTGGCGACAACGCGTGGCTTGGCGGCGGCGTGATTGTTTGTCCCGGTGTGACGATCGGTTGCAATACCGTGGTCGGCGCTGGAGCGGTTGTCACGCGAAACCTTCCCGACAACGTCGTCGCAGTCGGCAACCCTGCTCGTGTCTCCCGCTCGCTCGCTTAACCAAGTCTAATAGGGATAGTCAGCCGACGGGTGCGTCGCGGCCTGCGGCCGCACACTAGACGCAAGACCATCCGATTTCTGATATTTTGAATCACGGCATCCCGACTTTTTCGAACACGATGGACGACCTGATTGATGATCGAATTCATTCGTCGACTGTTTGGTAGCCGCGTCGCCAATGAGGTCGGTCCGCCGACCGGCAAGACGGGGAATGAATGGACTGAAGATGACTTCGCAGGCCATGAGACTCCGCTTGCTGTCTCCGGTGGACCTGAGTTTGTCGCGTATTGCGTCCAAGAAGGCACCTGCGAACTGAGTGGCAACGTGCTCGAAAAATTCAAAGAGATCATCAAAAAATACCCGCTCCCTGAAGATGAAGATGGGGATGCGGAGTGCGATGACGACTACGATGCCCACGATCATTTCGCCGTCGTTGTCCGACAGGGCCTGATTGCCAATGGGTTGATTCCCGCAGGCGACCCAGAACGCTACCAGTACAAGATAACGATGGGATTCATTCATTACGGCAACTGATGATGCCTGATACGGCCAGAAATGACTGTGACCTGCGCCGAACGCGCTACTAGCGTCGGGCCCTGCGAGATTGGTCGGGCCCTATGAGATTTATCGAAGAGTGTAAGGCCCGACGCAAGCGAGTTCGGCTCACGGGCTGGGGACGCGAAGATGATTACGTCCGACGAACAACTTATTGCTGAGCTACGTCGCAGTGCGACGTCCAATGTTGACGTTATATCGCTGTTCGAGATCATCGCGAACGCTCACTCCGAGGGAACAGATGAAATCCCGCGATTGCTACTTGCAAGGTATTATCACCTTGCTTTCGGAGGCGGAATTGAACAGGTAAAAGCACTTAAGCTGCTTTCGTATCGCATTGAACGGCGCGGAGGACGCATTCGTTCCGACGAACCAGATGCCGAGCGCATACTGAACCATTGGATCTCAGAGAATCGAGAGTATTGGGAAACAAACCCGCCGGTTGAATGATCCCTACCTCGGACGTGAAAGAATGGGGACACGTGGCGATTTCGCTCCGCTCATTAACGCTCGCCGGTCACCCTTAGCGCTATCATGACACTACTTCTGCGACACCTCATTTGACGCATCTCATCCATCCTGACGCAGATTGTGAACCCCTACGAATCGCCAACACCCGAAGCGTCCAGAGACGCAACTCGCGATGAACCAGGATGCGTTGCACAGATTGCGATACACAGCGTTCTGTGGATCGCCAACATTGCGTTCTTCGTTTTCGTTTGCGTGCTGTATTGGCTAGGTGGCACGACCGCAATCATAGCGGTGTTTGTCGGCATTCCCGTTGCGCTTCTCATCACCTTGCTGCTGCTATACTGGTGGTTTGTGCCAACGCCAACGCAGCGCCGCGATTACCTGCGTGCTAAACGGCGAAAAATGCGTGGCGGGAAAGAAGACGACGGATGAGCTCAGCCTGCATCTTCGATCTGTACGGTACGCTGCTTGATTTTCCTCGCGATTCACGGCCGTTTCTCAAAATCGCTCGACGGCATCCGGACGCCAGCGTTCGATCCTCTCTCGAAACATCGCTGACCACGCACAATCCAACACTTGCGGCATTCGCCTCACGCATTGGGCTTGCCTCCCAAAACGATCTGACAGCACTCAATGCAGCCCTTGACGAAGACATCGCCGCCATTGAACCGTTCCAAGACGCTGAAGTAATACTCCGAGAACTCAAACAGCGTGGCATTCCAACTGCACTGATTTCCAATCTCGCTACACCGTACAAGCAACCATTCTTCACACATCATCTGGCCCCCTATTTCGATGTCGTCGTATTCTCATGTGACTGCGGAATGCTCAAGCCAGACTCCAGAATCTACGACGCTGCCCTGAAACAACTGGGCGCAAATCCCGACGAAACGATCATGGTCGGTGACAGTTTTAGATCGGACGTCGATGGGCCATCGAAGTTAGGCATCAGGGGCATCCATCTTGTTCGGTCCGGTGGACGATCGAAGGCGTCACACGTGATTTCGTCGCTGGATGGATTGTGGAATGAGTTTTCAAAAATTGCAGATGGATAATTCGCATCTCGGCCAACGGTAATCGCGCATCCGAGAACGCGAGTCCGGCAGATTTGAAGACGACAGTCCGCCGGGGTGTGATGATTCAATTCAAACCGGATGGTACAATCGTTCCGTCGACAGAGATTGACCTCGACGAATTGCGTCGTTGGTTCGCGAGTTTGCCTATCGATCAATCGAGTGTTGAAGTGAGATGGCAGGACAATCGCTAGGCAGCCGCACGTGATAGGAGCGATACGATTTCCAGCCACGTCTACCTTTTGAAGGCGAACGACAAGCTAGTATCGCACTGCGACTGCAAGGAAGCACAAATCACGTTTCCGCCACAGATGGAATGTCCATGGTGCGGATGCGGCTGGTTGTTTACCTGTATCTCTTGCCGCAAAGCATTCACCTTTGCCACGGCGATCGAGACTGACGAACCATGGGACGAAATTGCCCGTCGCGACATCATGGGTCAAACGGGCAGCGATCCAGATGATGAGTACGTTGCCCAGTGGGTAGCCGCAATGAAAGAAATCACCGCTGATGTGGTACCCGGAAAAGAATATGTCTGTCTCGACGGCGTGCTGGTGCCGTCCGAAGCAACCGGACTGCAATACACGGGATGGCATGCTGCCCATGACCTTGATTTCGTACCACAGGTGCGAGCACTGGAGGACGAGTCGATCCTTGAAGAGATTCTCGGCAACTTGGACTACTGGCAAACCAATGCAGTCAGCTATCCCGACTAGACACTCATGAGTGAAATCGAGCGTGGACAGCGTCGTTTGTAGTCCCCGCGTGGCGGCTTGCGTACAGATTCCGGCTAAAGCTCGGTACTACAAACGCCAGCGACAAGAACTCACCGCCTCGCTGCTAGGCTCGAACACAATGGCGGCTGCATCAACACTCAATGCGCGCGGACCACCGCGGGTCTTTCGGAGAAACCTCATGCGATACGCTTTGATTTTTGCTTTTGCGTTGACGTTCATTGGCGCGTGGGCCGCTGAACTTGAGTCGTTCCCCGAACAAGATGTTCTTGCTCGCTACATCGGCTCGTGGACCATTGAGTTCGATGAGGATGACGCGTTTTCCAATGGGGTGACCGAAGCTTCCTGGAGCTTGAACGAAGCGTACGTGGAACATGATTCAGCCTTCGAGGCCAGATTCGTTGCCAGCGACCTGCAGGTCAAACAGCTGACCACTTTTGATTCTGGCGAGAAGCGGTTTAAGCGATGGAGTTTTGCATCCAATCGTCGCTCCTTTCAATCGACCGGCACATGGGACGCTGCCAGCAACACAATGACATGGACTTCCGAGAAAATGGATACGCGCCGCCGACGTATCGTCACGACAACGACCGAACGATTCCTGGAAGATGGAACGATCCACTCGATCGCACTCATCAAGCACGGTGATCATGTAAGCCGGACGGAAGCGATCTACAGTCCGGCGCGATCAGAGCGAAAACCATAACCCTGTCGTTGACCCGCGTGCCAGCAACGTTGCACACAAATCTTCGATTCGCTCTCAATTTGCCCACGATCTTTTTGCCCCACATCTTATTGCCTTTTGTACGACGGTCTGTTTGCCGGCCAAAAAAAACGGGGCAGACTCTTGGATGAGTCTGCCCCTATCGGGCGCGACGGAGCGCTTCGCCGCAATCCGAGTCAGCGTAGGTGGCTGCGGAAATTGGCGAGATTCCTATTCTGCTTCTGGGCGTGAGCGACGACCACCGCCGTCGCCTCCGCGTCCGCCTCGACCGCCACCAGGTCCACCGCCGGACCCACCGCGACCGCCAAAGCCGCCGCCACCAGGACCGCCGCGTCCGCCACTGCGACCGCCGCGCGAGAAGGCGTTTCGGAAAGCGTCTTCGGGCATTTCGAACTCTTCGCCCTTCATTTCGTCAAACTGCTTTTGCTGGCTGCTTGTCAGGACGCTGATCAGCTTCTTTTCAGCTTCTTCTCGCATCTTTTGGCCTTCTTCGCGAATCTTTGCAAACGCTGCTTCGCGGTCACCATCACCGCCACCTTGGAACAGTGCTTGCATTCGCTCACGCATTTCCGAGCGTGCCTTTTCTTGGTCTGCACGAATTTCATCGCGGACCTTTTCCATTTCTTCCTTCTGGCTGTCGGTGATTTTCAGCTCACCAGCAACTTTGTCGTCACGAAGGGCATCGACGCCGCGCATTTGCAACGCGATCTCTTCAAGCCGTTCTGATTGCTGTGGCAGCAGCACTTCCTCAAGTTGCTCGCGCATCTTCTTGCTGCGTTCCTCGCGTTCTTCACGCATCTTGGCGAAGTACTCGTCACGTTCTTCTTCGCTCGCGTTGCGGAAGTCGAAGCGTTCGCGTTCTTGGCCATCACGACCCTCACGACTTGGGGGTTGAGTGATCTTGGCGATCGCCTCTTCCTGGTCGGGCATCAATTCGATTTCTTCTTTCACGGGATCGACGCGTAGCAGGAAGAACGTCATATCCGATCCGCCGCCGCCGCGACCGCCGAAACCGCCACCGCCAAATCCACCAGGGCCGCCTCGTCCGCCGCCGCCAAATCCACCACGTCCCTGTCCAGGTCCACCGCCTCCGCCTGGGCCACCTTGGCCCCTGCGACCTTGCCCCAGGGCATCCGAGACCATAAATGCCATCAGTGCGACGGCCAAAATACCGGTCGCAGTACGAGAGAGTTTCATCGATTCACTTTCCGAACGGGGGAATACATGACAAGTTGTCTTGAAGTCAAAATTTCAGCCGAAGATGCCGCGAGAACGACCGCCGATAGGGATGTAACCTGTACCAATTCGTAGAGTTTCGGCTGAGAGCCAAAAAAGTTCTCCCAAGAGCTTGCCGACGCCGTACAGTCCTGCGATTTCCGAGTTTGCGGGCCGCCGGACAATCTCCGGCGCACGGCTTGTCTGGTGGTCTCGCAGCTTGGAAATTTGTCTGTGCGCCGCTGAACGAACATTCCCTTTCCGTCCTCGGAGCGATCCGGGGCAACGACCCATTTTGGAGAACTCCCGATGCGTTCCATGCTGCTCGCTCTCGCCGCTGCGTTGCTGATCCCCAGCTTTGCTCAAGCCGACCACCACGGCGACCACAAAGCCAAGTCAATCGTTGAAACGGCCGTCGCTGGCAAATTCAAGACCCTCGTCGCCGCCGTGAAGGCTGCCGACCTGGTCGAAGCCCTTAGCGGCGAAGGTCCATTCACCGTCTTCGCCCCAACCGATGCTGCTTTCGAAAAGCTTCCCAAGGGAACGGTCGAAAGCTTGCTCAAGCCAGAGAACAAGGAAAAGTTGGTCGCCGTCCTGACCTACCACGTCGTCAAGGGAAAGTACCCAGCCAAGAAGGTGCTGCAGAACGACACGCTCGCAACGCTCCAGGGTGGCAAGCTCACTTTCAAGCAGAATGACAGTGGCGTGATGGTCGACAACGCAAAGATTCTGAAGACAGACATCATGTGCACCAACGGCGTAATCCACGTGATCGATTCAGTCGTGTTGCCGAAAGAGTAAAGCAGACTCAGCAATAGTTCCGAAGATTCCCTGGCGTGTCTTGGCGCCAGGGAATGATGACCGGAATGCCTAGTCTTTGGGACAACTCTTTGTTCCGTTTGTCGACGCTGCCATAGGTCGGCAGGTATCCGAGACACTTCAACCTGCGAAACCGATCAATCTCGCCGACATAGTCCATTTTGTTCTGGCGGTTCCCATCGAAACTGATGTACTCGAGATTCTCCCAGATCGGTTCGGCCTGCTGCATCGCGTGAAGGTCAAGATTGACCGAAGGTCGCCATCCGAGCTCGAGCCAGCGCAGGTTGATGCTGTTGGGATGATTGAAAAGCTCAACCAACGCGTCCCGAGTCCAGTCGTGGCCGTGCAGGCTCAAGTACTCAAGTCGTGCAAACGTCTTCGAGTTCAAGAACGCGCTAAAATCGGTTTGAGACGTTCCGTGGTAGTCGCCAAAACGCAGACCACGCAACTGTGGCATTTCAAACTCCTCGAAATACTGGATGGCGTTCGAGTTACCGCCGAGTTCGGTCAGGTCGATCCATTCAAGTTGGCGGGCAACGCTTCCTTGAAACGCTCTTCCAATTTGAGCGTTGGGCTGTAGCCCCGCATTGCTGAGTGACAACCGCTTCAAACGGGTCAGTGCGTTAGAGTCGAGGATTTTTTGCAGTCCTCGTAGACGCACTTGATTTCCATCCAGATCAAGGGTGGTCACGTTGCCCAAGTAGGGCGACTGGCTGAGTTGTTCGGCGCGGCGCATCCCCATTTTGTTGCCAGACAAGTCGAGTACTCGAATACGTCCGAGCAGTGGTTCATTGCAAAACGCGTCAAAGTTTCGATTGACACGGTTGACCTTCAGCGACTGGATCGTCGGCACATTGTCCAAGAGACTGGGGAGAAACTTCCACTGCGTGACCGCGTGCATCGCGACATGGTGCAAGAATCCACGACGGAATTCATAGCTGCGAATCCCAGTACCGCGAATGGGTTTCAGCCATTGATTGCGGTGTCGATCAAACAGGTCGTTTGAACGTTCGAGCAATTCGTCTCGCCCGGACGACCAGACGGGCAGGGCGGCGAGTTCGCATTGAGTCCGAATGTAGTCAGCACGGTCCACCTGGCCCGACTCGTCCAGCCAATCGGCGTAGACCAATCGTGGTTGATCATTCAGTGGATCGTCGGCGATCGCTTTTAAAAAGTCACCTTCGTCGATCATGATTCGCGAACGCGAAACGGAATTAGCGGGACGGCTTGACTGCAGCTTCAGACAAAACACCATCTTCTAGCACAAGGCAGCGATCGGCAAGCGCCTCGGCTTCCTCGCTGCTGTGAGTCACATGCAACGTGGTGACTCCCGTCGCCTCTTTGACCCTGCGAAGAAGTGTATGCATTTCACCACGTGTTACCTCGTCGAGCGCACTCAGCGGTTCGTCCAAGAGCAAAACGCCTGGGCGAAACGAGAGCGCACGTCCCAATGCAACACGCTGTGACTCGCCACCACTGAGCCCCTGAATCGAACGTCCAAGGAGATGCGTCACGCCGAGCACATCAGCAAGTTCGTCGGTGCGATGCCTGATCGCAGGAAGCGACATACTGCGCAGTTGCAGGGCAAACTCAAAATGCTGTCGGACGGTCAGTGTCGGAAACAACGCAAGGTCTTGAGGGACGTAGCCAATCTCTCGGTCCGCAGGCATCCAACGGGTGACATCCACACCATCGATCAAGACCTTGCCACTCGTGATGGTCCGCAGCCCACAGATCGATTCGAGAATGGTTGTTTTTCCCTTTCCTGTGCGCCCCATCAGCACCGCGTATTGCCCGGGTTCGATTCGAAACGAAATCCCCTGCAACGAGAAATCGCCAGCTTGGATCGCAACGTCTTGCAACTCAATCATGAAGTCAGCCCCGTGCCGAGCAGGCGAAGGGCCATCAACACAATGACTGCCATCACGACCATCAGCAGCGAAACGGCGACCGCAGCGTCGAGCCGACCGATGCTCAACTCTAAAAAGACGGTCGTCGAAAGGACTTCGGTACGCATCCGTGTCGCGCCCGCAAAGACGAGGATTGGCCCAAATTCGCCGAGAGCACGTGCCCATGCGATCGTGGTCGCCGCGATCATGCCACGCCAAGCCTGAGGCAACGCGATCAACATGAAAGCTTGCCGACGATTGCAACCAAGCGTGCGAGCGACATCTTCGGCGCGAGGGTCGATTTGATCGAACGTCACGCGCATGGTTCGGACGGCAAACGCACACGCCACGCTGAATTGCGCGAGCACCACTGCTGGCCAACGATACGTGACTTGAAAATTCAACGTGTCACTGAGCCAAGTTTCGAGTTGCCAATCGCCGATCTTGAGATGAAAAAGAATCAGCAAGCTGAGTCCGAGCACCAACGGCGGCAAAACGATCGGGATGTCGACCAGCGTGTCGATCAGCCAACGTCCTGGAAATCGAAAGCGGGCGAGCAAGTAGCCAAGCGGAGTCGCCACCCAAATCGATAGGATCGCCGAGACGGTGCACGAAAGAATCGTCAACTTGAACGCATACTGAATCTCAGGTGCCGACAACGCCTCGACGAACTTTGCCGGTGAAGTGAACACCAGATCGGCGACGATCAACAAGACGATCAGCACAATGAAACAAGACGACAGACCGCCCATCACGAAATAGAAGGGCAGGTCCGATCGCCGACGCTTGAGCCGTGGCGTTTCAATCGCGGGCTGGTACTGGTTGTTCTCCCCACCCGATGATTCATCGATCGCGGGCGGCGATTCATCCGCCGCGCCAGCTGGTTCATCCGCCGCGTTGCTGGCCGACTCACCGGAATGTTCGGGCGGCTCGGTCATGGTTGCTTGGTCTCGTCATCGGTTGCGACGACACCGGTCGCCGCCCCGGCTTGTTCGGCGGGCATTTTCCACCGGAATCCCTCCGCGGCGAACGCGTCTTGCGATTCCGTCGTGCAAATCATTTCGAACAGTCGGCTCGCTGTTTCTGCGTTGGGTGATTGGTGTGCAACAGCAAAAGGTTGCGTCGCGACCGCACAGTCGAGTCCCTGAATGCGAACGGCATCAAGCGAGTCGGCGGCACCGGCAGCGTTACTTAGATAGGCTACCGCTGCATCGAGCGATCCGGCAAGCAACTGATTGACCAGCATGTCTCCGGTCGGCGCAGTTGTTTCCACATTCGCCATCACTTCTTCTTGGATTCCGCCCTCGCGAAACGTGTTTTGAGTCAACCAGCCCATCGCACATTTCTTTTCATGCCCGACGCCAACCTTAATCCCCTCGCGCGTCAAGTCACGCAGAGTGGCGATGTTATGTGGATTCCCCTTTTCGACAAGGATCACCAATTCGTTCTCGCTCACATCAACCGATTCGGGAAAGAGATCGGGTACTTGCTCCATGAACTCTTTGTCGCAAGCAAAGTAAGCATCGGGTCGCTGCCCCGCTTGCATCTGGCCTACCAAGATCCCGCAGCCATTGTAGACACGGTTGACGATCACGCCTTCACGTTTTTCGAACTCGGTGATGGTGTCGTCGATCGCTGGGCGTAACATCGACCCGGCAAAGAAGCTGATTTTCGGAACATCAGCCCACGTGTCGCCGCCCGAGACGCGAAATCCATGCTCACTGTAATGTTTGAGACCGCGATCTTTGGCGGCAACAAATCGCGCAAAGTGCAATGCCGCAGCCGGCTGCTTGCAGCTCGCAATCACGCCCACCGAAACCTGTGATGCGGTCTTCGCTAACTCGGGAATCTCGACAAACTCGAGATCGGGATAAGTGTGCAAGACCGCGTCGTAGACGATCCCCGCATCGGACGCGTCAACCAACAAGTCGTTTGCAACGTCGGTAACCGTCATCCGGTAAGCGTCGGTTGCCTCGTCAAGTTCCGACCAATGTCCCGAATCGGTGAGCACCTTTTTGGTCAGCGCCGCAATGGCAGCCGCATCGGGACTTGCTTGAACAACACGCGTTTCTTCACGCAGGAGATCTTTGAACGAGTGAATGTCCTTTGGGTTTCCTTTCTTGATCGCAATCACACCCTGCATCTTCGCAATCGGAACGATTTCTGCAACGAGCTGCTTTTCTTTTGCGATCTTCAGATAACTGTCATCGGCTGGCAGAAACAGGTCGCCTTTCTCGCTGACTTCGATCGACGACAGGAGCGTTTGCGAAGGGCCGTATTGAATATCGACAGGCCGGCCAAATTCCGCTTCGTACTCTTGGCGGATCGATTCCATGACCGCGCGGTTGCTGGCCGCGCAATACAACATCAACGGCTTGCCGCTCGCCGAAGAGGAGGCAGGTCCAGTCCGAGTCAAAGCGAACACCAGCAATGCCAACCCCACAATCGAGGCGATCATGATGATCGGTGTTCGGTCGAACGAACGAGCATAACCGTTTGAGGACGCGTTCATGATTTGGTTCAAATGCGATTGTCGTTAACGTTGGACAACACGAAATCCCCTTAGCGTCTGCCAGGCGGGATCGTTAACAATTCTGGGCCCTTGCCGCGTTGGGTTCCAGGTGTGGTCGGTGGTGGTCGTACGCCGCCCTCGCCAAAAAGTTCCGTGTCCCAATCAGCCGAAAGCAACAGGTCGAAACCCGGGTTGCGATTCTTGACTTGGCAAGAGCATGCACCACTGAGAAAGACGGTCAATTCTTCCATCAGCTTTGCATCGATTTCGGATGCCGGGATCACTTCGAGAGCGCGTCCACGTCCGAAAACAGGAACCAGCAGCGGATCACCGTCGTCGATCGCCTGGGGATCGAACCCTTTCAACAGGTCGACTAGGAATCTCTCGGCAGGATCATCCGCATCGACCTCGATCAAACTGAATTTGACCACAAGCGGTAATTCCGAATGCAATTCGCTGCCGGGCAAGCCAATTCCTTCGGGCAATTGGATGCTTGATTCGAGTTCACGAAAGTTTGTTTTCAGAAAGTCTTTGGCCTTCTTGTTCCGCGTCTTGTCGTTCGATTTTACGACTAACCAAACGACGCTGTGGCCTGAAAGCAATCGCCGGGACAGTTCGCGGCGCACGGGCGAGAGCAAAAGCTCTGCCGATTTGGCCTGTTCAATCGTCCCATGCCAATGATTGACATATTCGCCCCGCACGGTTGTGCGAGCAACCAGATGCGGAAACGTTGACACGCCTTGGCCACGAAGCGTTTCGACAAGCGACCGCATCTCATCGTCAAGCTTGCCAGAAATATCAACGCGTGTGACCTTGGCATTGGCAAGGCCGTCTTGCTCGATGGATTGATTGACAAGACCAGAAAGAAAGGTCGTATCGTCAGACGACATCGAACCATCGTGAAGCACGACAAGCTCGCAGGCATCGGGAACCCAACGTTCAAGTGCGTAGCGGAACACTGGAATGTTGCAGGCGGACGCGACCGCGGCGACCAGCGACAGCGAGACGGCGATGAGCAATCGTGATTTCATCCAGCGCTCCGCTACTTACCGGCAAAACAAAGGACTTGGCCATCCTTGGTCGTCAAAAACAACTGCTTGTTGGCTGCCGCCAAGCCATCCCACTGAGGCAGCATGTCGAGGTTGACGCCGCTGGTGACTTGACCGCTATCAGTGTTGACGGCTAGCAAGATGGAACCTTGGCTTCCTTTGAGAACTTTGTCTTGCTGGGCCAACAACTCTTGGACTTGCGGGTCGCTTTCGGACAGTTTCTCGAAGGTTTCCTCTTCGTCAATGATGTCTGGCGGCCCGACGATGAAGAGGTTTTTGCCAGCCAACGTCATCGCCCGAACGTAGATCGGGACATCTTGAGCCCACTTGGGTGCAACGAGACTATTTCCAGGTTTGGAGGTGCTGTTCGCGCCGCGTTTCTTTGCCGAGAACTGGGCGGCCTTGCCAAATTTACCGTCGACAATCTGGCCGCCCTGCATCGTTCCGTCGTGTTTGTGCAAGGAATGATCTCGTGCCGTTCCATCATCAAAACTAACTGCGAGAACCGCTTCGCTGGAGATCTCGGAGCCATCCGCGTAACGCCTGAGGATTTGATTTTTGTCGGCTGCGAGGAAGTACAAACGCACTTCGTCGATGGCGCCGGTGAAGGAAAGATCGGTGTTGTATTCGCCAACGGAGGTTTGGGCGTCGGCGCCAATCTCCAGACCTTGTGCAGGATCACTAGCGATCAAGCCAGACGCTTCACCTTCTCCGACCATTTGGCCGTCAACGTAAAGCTTCATCGATCGGTCTTCGTCGAGAACACCGACAACATGATGCCAGCCACCGACGATTCGCTTCTTGCCGGTGACCGTACTCAACTGACTCTTCGAGCGAATCATGAAGGCTGGACGACCACCTTGCAGAGCCAAGGCAAATCCTTCGGAAGGTCCACCGCGAGCAATGATGACTCCCTGCGGCTTGGTCGAAGTAACCCAAGCTTCAACCGTGATTGGCTTGCCAGCCGGGTTGAGTGTTTTTGGCTTCCCGAAACCAGCGTACGATCCGCCGCCCGAGTTCTTCTTGCCAAACCCCGCCGGAATTTCAGGTGGGTTTGGTTCGGCCGCAAACAGCTGATGCTCCAACACCGTGGTCCATCGCAAATACTCGGGCTTGCGACCATAGCCGAACACATAGCCATTGCCGCGAACCAACAGTCGGCCTGAGGGTGCAAAACGACCGGCTTGGTAGTAGCCGCCGTGGCCACCCGCGAAACTTTGGCCATGAACCCAATAGGATCGATGGAACCAGCTGTCATCCAGAAAGCCCATGGGGGCAAAAATGTGTGCGTCGTCGCCGCGTTGCTTGGAAGCTTGCCCGGCAAAGTCGCCCGAGTTTGGACCGATTTCGAGGCGGTTGCCTTCGAGGTCAAACTTCTGTGACTTCATAAAAAGGTGTTTTCCGTCACTCGAGAGAATGTCGGGCAGTCCAACGGGCATTTGCAAGATTTGGAGCTTCTCTTGCATGTTGTTGCCGGTGTCGGGGTTTTTGTCGTCCATCAACGTTTCGGACAGTTTCTTGCCAGTGGCGAGATCAAGCCTCAACATGCGTAGACCACCATCAAGGAACATCGAACGTCCGGCGACGCAATGAACGATGTTGTCTTGAACGAGAACACTCCCGTGCACAGGCCAAAGCGATTCAAGTTGCTCAAAAGCCATCGTGCGTCGATCAAGTGGTGCGGCACGATAGCGCCAAGCCAGTGCGCCGTCGGTAGCGTTCAAGCAATAGACCCAACCGTCGGCACCGCCAAACACAACACGTCCCCGTGAAACGGTAGGGGGCGAGTCGATCCGAGCGCCGATCGTGTACGTCCACTTAGTCGATCCGTTCTGTTGATCGAGTGCATGCAGCGTGTGCTTGTCGACTTGGGCGACGTAGACCGTGCCATCGGCGATCACTGGCGCGGTCAGCGTGCCTCCCAGTTCGGTCGCCCAGCTCTGTTGGAGTTCGCCGCCAACCGTTGTCCCGGCGGTTCCGGTTCGTTGCCCATCGTGCCGATAGGTTGGCCAGTCCTCACTTTCAGCATCGATGTCAATCAAGGCGTTCGAGATCGCCGGGCCCTGCTCCAGGCGTCCTTGTTCTGGAACGTTGACCGGAACAGGTCTCGTTGAACTTGACGGAGCAAGCGAATTGAACCCAAACAACTTGGCTTCGGGATAGCACGCACAGTTGTGGGGCGGTGCGTAGGTCAATCCGTTACACGGCATCACACCGTACAGGCAACCGCCGCGAACCCAATGGTGAATGTCCCAATGTTCTTTCGTCGGGTCGACAAACTCGATGCCCGTTCGCGACGGCATCAGGAATTTATCGGTCGCTTTGGCAATGTAGCAACGATGATGAAACCAGTAGGTATCGACGTCTGGAGCAAACTCTTTTTTCACCTCGCCGGTCCGTGGATCGCGCCCGGTGTAGACCCCCGAGTCGCGTCCCGAGGTGAGCGGGGCGAGCCAAACCAAACCGCCAACCACCATCAGGTCTTGAGGTGACTGATACCCGCTGTTTGGAAAACTTGCTTTCCACAATTCGGCCCCACTCTTGGAATCGAGGCTTTTCATGTTGCCATCGCCACCGGCGTAAAGCACCACATCCTCGTGAATCACCAATCTTGGACCAAAATTAAAGGTGAAAGCCTGGCGGCGTGTCACGGGCTCCGTTTCCCATGCGACGTCGCCACTCTTCTGATCCAGACTGATCACTTTTTCGCCGTCATGTAAGTAGAGACGCGACGCGTCAGCCGCAAGTGTGAGCGGCGAGACGACGGTCTTCTTGGCCCACAACGGCTTACCGCTTGAGGCATCAAACGCCATCACTACGCGCGGTTCTTCATTCCAGAAAAAGTTGCGACTACGTGCTTGGTCGCCGACGGTGCCGTGCAGCGGTGCGTAATCCTGGAGTTCTGCTTTTCCCTTTCGCACCACCAAGAAAAGCTTATCGTCGGTGTGAATGATCTCTTCGGTCGAATCGCTTCCTTCGAAGGTGTGAATCGTCTCGCCAGATGCGGCATCAAGAGCGACCAAGGGTTCGTTGAACCCCAAAGTGGTAAAGACCATCTCGTCGGTCGAAACCAAACGACGCGCAAGTTGGGTGGGACCACTCTTGAGAGGCCAAAGGTGACTTTGCCAATCCTTGATATCGCGTTTCCACAGGATCGTGCCGTTGAACGCATCGCGGGCGATCAATTTCCAATCCGATGGCAGTTGAATCGAAACCCGGCTGCCTTCATCCATGATGTAGAACATGCGACCATTGGTTGAAACCAAGGCACTCATGCTCGCCATGCGGTCGTGATGTCGAGACCACCTTGGACTGCCGACCCATTGAAGGTGCCGTGGGGGGCCGACGACATCATCGTGCGCGACCGAGTTTCCGGTCGCGTCGTGCAGGTAGTGGGACCATTCGTCAATTTCCTCAGGCCGTGGCTTGACAGTCTTGCGCCATTGACCGTCCTCTTTGATCATGGCCGCGCCGTTGGGAACCAACACTCGAAGCACTTCGTCAAGCGCCACATCACCGAGGTCGTCACTCACGAAAAGATTGACCAGGTTGTCGACGTAGGGAAGCTGCGAACCACTTTGCAGGTCGAACGAGATCTCTCCATTGATCCCTTGAGCAACCAGTTGTTTGCGGGCAGCGTCGAGAGCGGATGATTCTTTAAAGAGCCCGTGAACTTGAGTGGCGTTGTTGCGTTTTAGGGCATTGGCCAGTTCACCATCATTGGCTCCATGATGGACAAAAAAGCCGGCAGAGATCCCCGACTCTTCAAGTAGTTTCGAAGCCAGAGAATCGGCTTCGTCACTGTGGGCGGGCGAAAGGAGGATCAGACAAGAGAAGACTGGTCCGAGCAGCGTCATCGGCGCGATGAACGAACGTTGCATCACATCGGCTCCGGAATATTGGGGAGGGGGTGGTGGCTTGGGCAGGACCGGCCAGTTTGTGTTGGTCACACAAACTGGCGGCGCTGCACGATTGTACCAACGATTGCGACGCGTTGCCGAAACACGTCGCATCCCCTTTTCGGAGCGATATCAGCACGTTTGGGCCGACGGTAGCCCTACATAGCTACCTCGCATGGAAGGCAATGGACCAAACGAAATCCAATGACTCATAGGCGTTGATCCCTGGATCGGTGATCGGTCCCGTCCAGACGTGGAACGGAAAGAACGCTTGCTGAGACGCATCGCCAGAGGTGGATCCGTGACAGGTATGGCACGAAGAGTTCCACTTCGTCCAACCTGCTGGATCGTTCGGCTTGGGAACACCGGCGAAGTCTTCCATCTTTGTGTTGCCCAAAATGATCGCCGGATGGTCATGCTCCGCATGACGGGCGTTCACATCACGCGTGAGTCGTAGGTCATGCTCCGCATGACGGGTGTTCGCATCACGCGTGAGGGAGTGAAAGACCCGGCCGCTCACGCGATCGCGACTCACGTAGCTACCTTCGCCAGAAGGTGGAAGGTGCTGTCAGACCGCTTTCTACCACTCCACGCTCTGGCGAGCGTAGCTACGAAGATTAGGGCCCGACGCGAGCGCGTTCGGCTCGCGGGTCGTTTGTAGTCCCGCCTTGAGGCGGAAGAGTCTGTAGATTCAGCCTAAAGGCAATACTACGAACGGAGCTACCTTCGCTAGAAGGTGGAAGGTGCTGTCAGGCTGGCGAGCGTAGCTACGAAGATTATGGCTCGACGCTAGCGCGTTCGGCTCACGAGTCGTTTGTAGTCCCGCCTTGAGGCGGAAGAGTCTGTAGATTCCGCCTAAAGGCGGTACTACCAACGGAGCTACCTTCGCCAGAAGGTGGAACCCTCTAGCGGCTGGATTTTGGTGTCCGCCCTGAATGTCCGTTGCCAGGGTGTCACGGCTGGGAATCCGAGCTAGGTGAATTGGCCGTCGATTCGTTACTCTATGGGGCAACTCAACTTAGGATTGGGCAACAGGTAGGGAAACGAGAAGGAAAGCGTGACCGGATTTCAAACCACCATCGTGATTGTCGTCGCGGCGATCGTGAGTTTACTGCTGCTGGCGATTTTTAACCGGCGGCTGTTTGTCCGGGGTCCGTTTCGTGTGATTCTGGGGCTCCTCTACCGCAAACGCGTTTTTGGCCTGGAAAACTTGCCAGAATCAGGATGCGTCGTCGTCTGCAACCACGTTTCCTACCTGGATGGAATATTGATCCTGTGGATGCTGCCGCGGAATGTCCGCTTCGTGGTCGACGGGGGCAACTTTCCGGGCAAGGCTGGTGAATGGCTAGCCGGCGCATTCGATACGATTTTGATGCATCCCAACCCAAAATCGATCGGGCGGGCGCTAAAAACGGCGCGTGAAGGGGTCAAGTCAGGAGAGGTGATCGGGATCTTTCCAGAAGGCACGATCACCCGCACAGGACAACTTCAAGCCTTTCGCCCCGGACTGACCAAAATCCTGAAAGGGACCGATGATGTTCCCATCGTCCCCATGTGGCTCGAGGGGATGTGGGGCAGCATCTTTAGCTTCTCGGGGGGCAAGTTTTTCTTCAAATGGCCGAGACGACTTCACCGAACCCTAACGCTATACATTGGCAAACCCCTTGATGGCACAACCTCGTTGGAAAAAGTGAGAACACAAGTGCAAGCCCTGGGATCCCACGCAACGACTGAACAACGTTTTCGCTACCCGAACCTTGCAAGTCGTGTCATCAAGGTTTGGAAAAGAAACGGCAGTCGCGTTCAAGCTGCCGATTCGTCGGGCCAAGCTGTGTCCGCACGTGACCTGCTGACCCGCGTTCTCGCGCTGCGACGCATGCTCCGCCGAGAAGTGTTTACTGACGACGAAAAGGTCGTTGGTGTCTTGCTGCCGCCAGCCGTTGGCGGTGTGGTCGTCAACGTTGCCTTGGCGATGGACCAACGCGTTTCTGCGAACTTGAACTACACTGTCAGCAGCGAAGTCCTAAACCACTGCATTGCCGATGTTGGTATCAAGCATGTGCTGACAAGCGAAAAGTTCCTCAGCAAACTCGATTTCGATCTCGATGCCGAAATGATCATCCTTGAAAAACTCAAGGACAAAGTCACGGCGATGGACAAAGCGATCGCCGCGATCCAAGCGAGACTCGTTCCCGCGGGTCTGCTGACTCGCATGTTGGGCCTACACAAGGTTCACGGCGACGACCTGCTGACGATCATTTTCACCAGTGGATCAACGGGCATGCCAAAGGGCGTGATGCTCTCGAACACGAACATCAGCCACAACGTCGATGCGATCGAACGGGCGATCCGGTTGGACAACCAAGACACCGTGCTTGGCATCCTGCCGTTCTTCCATTCATTTGGATACTCGGTAACGCTTTGGGCGGCTCAAACGCTGGGCCCCAAAGGGATCTATCACTACAACCCGCTTGACGCTCGGCAGATCGGTAAGCTTTGTGAAAGACACGACGTGTCCGTCTTGCTTGGCACACCGACCTTCCTGAGAAGTTACTTGCGGCGTGTGACGCCAGAGCAATTCAAATCGCTTGATGTCGTTGTGGTGGGCGCTGAAAAAATGCCGGCCGACTTATTCGACGCGTTTGAAAAGAAGTTTGGTATCCGCCCCGTCGAAGGTTACGGTGCGACGGAACTGAGCCCGCTGGTTTCGGTCAACATCCCGCCCACGCGATCCTCTGCAAAATACCAACCCGATTTGGTCGAAGGCTCCGTCGGTCGACCGCTGCCCGGAGTTTCGGCTCGAATTGTTTCACCCGATACCGGCGAAGAACTGGAAGCTGGCGAAGACGGAATGCTCATGATCACCGGGCCCAACGTCATGCAGGGTTATGCCAATCGCGAAGAGCAGACCAAGGAAGCGATCCAAGAGGGTTGGTACAACACCGGCGATATTGCCCACGTCGACAAAGAGGGTTTCTTGCACATCACCGGACGGGTCAGTCGTTTTTCGAAGATTGGCGGCGAGATGGTCCCGCACGTCAAAATCGAGGATGAGCTTTCGCAGATCTTTTGCGAAGGCGACGAAGACGAAGAGGTTCGTGTTTGTGTGACGGCCGTTCCCGATCCCAAGAAAGGTGAACGCCTGATCGTGTTGCACTTGGAAACCGACCGAGAAATCGATCAGGTGCGGGCGAAGCTAAGCGAAGCGGGCCTGCCCAACCTTTTCATTCCCTCACCGGACAGTTTCTTTGTTGTTGACAAGATTCCGATGCTGGGCACAGGCAAGCTTGATTTGAAACAAGCCAAAGACAAGGCTGCCGAACTCGTCGGCTAACCGCCATGAAGCCGATTCTGTTGGACGGTCCGCTCGGAACGCAGCTCGATGCACGTGGTGTCGACACAACGCTGCCACTTTGGAGTGCGTCGGCGATCGATTCGGCTCCCGACGTCGTGCGGCAGATCCACCGTGACTACATCGCTGCTGGGGCGATCGTGCAAACGGCCAACACGTTTCGCACCAAACGCCGAACAGCGGGTGACGATTGGGAACGGCTCACCCGCGAAGCCGTCGCACTCACCAGGCACGCGATCGAGTCATCCGACGTTCCGAGCCAGTCCCAACGCATTGCTGGATGCATCTCACCGCTCGAAGATTGTTATCGCCCCGATCTTTCACCGGAGCATCCCGAAAGCGAACATCGCGAGATGGCCGAGGCGTTGGCCGAAGCGGGTTGTGACCTGCTGCTGTGCGAGACGTTTCCCCATGTAGGCGAAGCGGTCGCGGCAGTCGGCGCGGGTGTGAAAACGGGCATTGAAACTTGGGTCGCCTTTACCGCTGGCCCTGATGGCGACTTACTTTCACTAGCAGAAATCGACGAAGGAGCACGGCGAGCGGTCGATCAAGGTGCGTCGGCGATCCTCGTCAACTGCATCCCCGCAACCATGACACTTCGTTTTGTCGAGAGACTTGCCGGTGCAAGGCTTGGCGTTCCAATCGGCGCCTATGCGAATGCGGGCCGAGTCGACGACAACATCGGCTGGCAATCGAGTACCGAACCAGGCGCGGCGACCTACGCGAAGTTTGCCAGGAGTTGGATCGACGCGGGCGCAACGATCATCGGCGGTTGCTGCGGAACAGGTCCCGAACACATCAAGGCAATTGGGGCGATCTAGGCACGCGTAAAACCGTTTACCAAGCCAGTGGAGATCCGGATCGCGGACTAGCGCAGCGCCACATGGACGCCGTCTTGCACCTTGTCGCCTGGGTGCACGATGACCCGTTGTCCTGGTTCCAATCCGCCTGTGACTTGCGCGTACTGGCCGTTGGTGTGTTCGATATCGATCGGTATCTTCTTTGCAATCCCGCCCGAGGCGATGAAGACATGCCAATCACCTTCGATTCGAAAAAGCGCGCTAGTAGGCACTTGCAAGACATCCTCGCCGCGCCACACGGCGATGCGACAATCAACACGAAAGTTATCCCCGAGCGTTGGCCTTGCGTCGGGTGGATCGACCAAGTCGATGATGGCGTTGACCCGTTGTTCTTCGACGCCGAGCGCCGAGAGTTTTGTGAAACCGGAAGGTTCCACCAGACGGACGCGGCCAATCAGCGGTTGAGTTCCACCCCAATGCTCCAAACGAACGGGGTTGCCAGCGTGGATGCGCACGGCGTCTCTTGAGAGTACGTCGGCAACAATTTCCAAATCGGACGGATCTCCAATCTCGACCAGCGGACTGCCGGCGACCAGAACCGCAGTGCTTTCCTGATAGATCCGCAAGATACGACCATCAATGGGCGCTTTGATCGAAAGCTCCATGACCGACGAACCGTTGGCGTCGGGATCGGTAAGCAGCATTGCGGCCTTTTCGAGTTCCAGTTCATATACAGCGATGTCGACGGCGAAGCCTGCAGCGCGTGCTTCTTCGGTGCTTTGTCGGAATTCAAGCTCGCGTGTTTCGAATTCAAGATCCGACGATGCGTTGCGATCGCGCAAACTTCGCACCCGGCCCATTTCCGATTCAGCAAACTGCACGGCTGCTTCCGCTTTCGCCAACGATGCCTTGGACGCCTCGAGTTTGCGTTCGGCCGCGCGCACGCGTGCTCGTGCTTGAGCTACTTCGCGGGGATCCAACAGTGTTGGCGACGTTGGTTCCATTCGCGCGACAATCGTTGTCCCCGCCGTCACATCATCGCCGACATCGAACGAGATCCGCTGCAAACGTCCCGCGAGTGGCGTCGAAATGACATACCGCTCGCGAATACGAGTCACACCGTCCTCGTCAACGGTCACTTCCATCGGTTCACGCTGGACCACCGCAACATCGACCAGGACAGGAACGGGGCGCAATGCGTAGAAGACGGCCATGATCAGCAAGGCCAACCCAATTCCCCAGTAAAGGTAACGGCGCAGTTTTGTTGGTGTCGTGTTCACTCTCGACTCTTCAAGACTTCGACCAAATCAAGGTGATCCAATCGTCGACGCACCAACAGACCGCTCAATGCGGCGGCAATGCAGACAACGAGACCTGATTGCGCATAGCTTCGCGCGTAGATCACCATCGGAATACGAAATAGTTCTGATTCGAATCCCTTTGCCATCGAATAGCAAAAGGCGTAACCGATCGCCCATCCGATTGGGATCGCGACCAGCGTGATGATCGCCAACTCACCCAACAAGATGATCGAGACTTCTCGGCGCGTAAAACCGATCACGCGTAACGTCGCCAGCTCGCGACTTCGTTCATCTAGCGAGATCCGCGCGGTGTTGTAGACAACGCCGATCGCAATCACCGATGCAAAAAAGATGGTGAAGGACAACATCGTCGTCTGGTTTTCGGCGATCGTTTTGCGAAATTGATCGACGGTCGCGGACTTGACCGCGACCGACGCGATTCGCGGTGTTTGCTTGAGATCTTGGTAGATCGCGTCGGCTTGTTGGCTATCGACCGAAAGGTATGCGCCTGAAATCGCATCCGTTTCACGCATCAATTGATTCAGCGCACGGCGATCCATGTAGGCACCAGCGCCGGCGTACTCGGTTGCAATTCCGGTGACACGAATGGACAGTGTCGGCTCCGATCCCTCGAGCACTTCGACCGTCAGTTCCTCGCCAAGTTGAATGTGCAAGATGTCCGCAAGCTTGTCGCCCAGGACAATGCCATCGGGCGGAATACGAATCGGCTGTGCGTCGGTGTTAAGTAATCGAAACAGGTCTCGCCGCGACGCCAAGCCCATGATCGACGACCGATGTTCGTGGTGACCATGCTTGAAGGTGACCGGAACAGCGCGAAAAACCTCGACATCCTGAACACCGGGGATGTTTTGCAGGTCAAATTTCGCACTGGGCGATGTGACTTGAAAAAAGTTGACTTGAACATCCTGTCGCTGCGCCGCTCCGAATTGAAAGGCGATCAAGTGATCGATAGCATCAAACGAAAACTGACTCATCAACAACACCGAGACCGAACATCCGATGCCCAGCGAAGAGAGTGCTGCGTGGATCGGGCGGCGTTCGAAACCACGAAAGATCATGCGTCCCACCAAGGGCACCCATGCCGACAGCCCCAAGCGTTCGATCAGTGAGCGTTTGAAAGTCCGGGGCGTTTGTGGGCGCATCGCTTCGGCCGGTTGCAATCGGGCTGCTTGGCTGACAGCTCGATACGCCCCCACGGTTGCAGCTGCGACGCTGATTCCAAACGCCAACACGACGACTCGAGCATCAACGTGGTAGACCGTTGTCGGAAACCGGTAGAACTCGGTGTACAGCTCGGCCAATCCGCTACCGAGCCAAAGCCCTCCCACCGAGCCAACCGCCGCGCCGATACCAGCGACCAGGATCGCCGACTTCAGATAGTGCCAAGCGACATCGGCTCGTGAATACCCGAACGCTTTGAGCGTCGCAATCACTTCACGCTGCGTGCCGATCCGTCTCGATAGAACCACATTCAACAGGAAAGCAGCGACGCCCAAAAAGATGATCGGCGCAACGAGCCCGGTGGCGCGGAGTTGGCGGATTTCGTCATTGAGAAACTTTGCCGAGATCTGATCCTTGCGTTCGATCGCTCCGACGGCACCGTAGGGCTTGAGTATTCGGTCAAGCTGGTCGATCACATCGGCAGTCTTGGCACCACGACGCAAACGCAGCGAAACGTTATTGAAAGCTCCATCCATGTCAAAAGCAGCTTCCAGCTGCAGATTGCGCATCCAGAAAACGCCAAACCGGCGGTCGTCTGGCAAGATGTCACGTCCGCTCATCTGAAAAACGTATTCGGGCGAAAGCACGACGCCCACGATCTCGAGTGACTGGAGACGTCCGTTCATCACCGCATCGACCGAATCGCCGATTTCCAACCGATTGGCTTCAAAGAAAGCCTCACTCACAACGGCTTCTCGCGGCCGATCGGGTTCCGGCATGCGCCCTTGGCGGAGGTGAACTAGGTTCAGTTTCGGTTCTCCGCTGTCCGGCAACGAGATCAGGCGTCCGACCGCCGGCTCACGCAATCGTGGAACGTCAAGCGTCACGTCAGAAACGATGCGGGTTTGAACTTGAGCAACACCATCGATCGCTTCAATCCGAGCGGCCATCGTGTTGGGCGCGCGACTGAGCGTGGCAAAAACGTCTCCGAATCGGTAACGATCGTAGTAGGCATCGCGGGTCGAACTGAGAAAGCCTAGCGTTCCCACCGCCATCACAAAAACGGCCACGCCCGACGCGACGACCAAACCGATCGCCAAAGATTGCGTTCGACTCGCATTGAGTTCTCGCAACAGTTTTCGATTCAAGGTCCGCATCGATCACCACTGCAATTGTGAGATCGAAAGCTTGTGCTCAACCCGGTGGTCTTCGACGATGCGGCCGTCACGGAGTGTCAAAACACGATCAGCAATCTCACCAATCGACGCGTTGTGAGTGATGACCGCAGTGGTCGTCCCCAATTGCTCGTTGATACGCGTGATCGCTTCCAAGACGGTGATGCCGGTTCCGGCATCGAGGGCACCGGTCGGTTCATCACAAAGCAAAACATCGGGACGCTTGGCGATCGCTCGCGCAATCGCGACCCGTTGTTGTTCGCCGCCTGAGAGTTGTGCCGGAAAGTGATCGCAGCGATCAGCGAGATCAACCAACGCCAGTGCCTCTTCACTGCGCATCGGATCACGCGCCACCTCGGTCACCAAGTCGACGTTTTCTTTCGCAGTCAGACTTGGGATGAGGTTATAGAACTGAAACACGAAACCAACCGACTGTCGCCGGTAGCGCGTGAGTTCACTTTCGGAAGCCGATGTCAGTTCGGTGTCGCGGTAGTGGACCGTGCCGGTGGTTGGCACGTCCAAACCGCCAAGGATATTGAGAAGTGTTGACTTGCCGCTGCCACTGGCGCCCAACATGACGGTGAACTCGCCGCCCATCAGATCAAGTGTCACGCCGCGCAGCGCATGAACCTCAATCTCACCCATTGGGTAGACCTTGGTCACATCGCAAACCGAAAAGATCACCTCATTCATACCAACATCTTAGCCACTAGGCATTTGTGCTGGCATCTAGGCAGCAAGTCGTGCGCGCTGGGGCGCGCAAAAAGAACTTGCAATTAACGTGCGACGACATGTCGCATCGAAAGCGGCTTATCTGCGTTTGGCAGGGTGTGATTCAACCACAAGCTTGTTGTTGATTTTGTGCTGTGGCGCCACAGTCCGCACAAGTTCCTGTGACAACTGCTTCAAATAGAACGTCGGCACACGACCTTGCATCAACACTTGATCACCATCAACATCGACTTCGACACTGCGCAGTTCTGCGTGGCCGCTGCGTCGTAGTGACAATCGAATATCGTGCACAAGACGAGCACGTGCTGATTGGGCCGACATGCAATCCGCTGAAACCAGAGTCGCTGTATTCGATTCCGATTTGGAGTTAGCAATCAACATGGCGTCACCCCCGAGTGAGTGAGATTGAATGAAATGGTGTGTTGCCTAAAACGTGTGCACCCTTGTGATAAGTCTTAAATAAGAGCGAATACCGTGCCCGAGTTCGAGAACTGTTTGATTCGAGGCGGCGGTAGCAACGATTCGCGGGTGCGGGGACCAGTGTACAACGGTTTGAGGATTCCTCCGCAGGCTTTATTGCACGAGCCTCCCAGCAATCGAAAGATTCGCCGAATCGTCACAATTCGCTAGCATTTCGGCCTCGCGGTTGCTCTGTCACAATGCGGTCACCCGCCCCCGTAATTTTCAACAGCTTGAAATGGACGAATCTGTATTTTCTGACGAGCGTTTCTTGGATTTGGTGGTCGACGCGTCGCCCGCAGGGATGTTGATTGCTGATCAAACAGGCAACATCGTCCGAGTCAACAACGCTGCGGAGCAGATTTTTGGCTACGACCGCGATGAAATGGTCGGCCAGACAGTCGAAATGTTGATCCCTGAAGCACATCACGGCGATCACGCTTCGCATCGGGCCCGATTCATGAGCAATCCGGAAACCCGGTCCATGGCGGCTGGCCGTGATCTGTTCGGCCAGCGAAAGGATGGTAGCCAAGTCGCTGTCGACATCAGCTTGCATCCGTTTCATGCAAAATCGGGAATGTTTGTGTTGGCCAACATCATGGATGCCACCGAACGCAGACGGGTCGCGCGTGAGCGTGAGTCGCGCCAGGCCATCGAGCGTTTGGCGTTGATGGGGCAACTTGCAGGTGGCGTCGCCCATGAGATCCGCACCCCTCTGTGCGTGATCCGCAACGATGTCTATTTCCTTAAATCGTTGGCCAGCCAACTGGGTGAGGACGGCATCGAGTGCATCGACGAAATTGACGTGGCCGTTGGCAAGGCCGAGCGGATCGTCGCCGAGCTGCTTGACTTCACTCGAGAGAAGCCAAGCCGCATGTGTGACGTTGACCTCCAGACGGTGATTGATGAGGCCGTCAGCGAAGTCTCGATGCCTCCGCAAATTGAGTTGCGGGTTCCCGACGCACTCACTCCTCCCGTACGAGTGCATGCGGATCCCGAGCAAATCGGTCGCATCCTCGCGAACCTCGTGCGGAACGCTGTCCAGGCAATCGAAAACGAAGGACGCATCGAAATCACTCTTGAGGTCGAGCCCGAGAACATTTGGGTCGACGTCGCCGACAACGGGCCCGGAATTTCGCCTGAACAAAAGGAACGGGTGTTTGAGCCACTCTATACCACCAAGCCGACAGGTATTGGTTTGGGGTTGGCCCTTTCGCGTCGGTACGCCCAGCAAAATGGAGGCGAGCTCATCGTGACCGACCGAAGTGGGGGCGGTGCCCAGTTTCGATTGAAACTTCGGCGCTGTGCAGAATCACAATAGTGCTTACCCTAGTGAACAGCACCCGCAGCAAAACGGACGACAGTAAGTGTTGTAGCGACTAATGGATCCATCGCCCAAACGAGTGTTGATCGTCGACGACGACGAAGGAATTCGCCGGTCGCTCGCGCGCGTTGTCCGCCAGCAAGGCTACGACGTCGACACGGCCGAAGATGGACTGGCTGCGATCGAATCGGCGCGTGGTTTCCGGCCCGACTTGTTGCTGATGGATGTTCGCATGCCCGGGATCGATGGGGTCGAAGCGTATCGTCGGATTCGCGCAGACGACCCAGAAGTCGCCGCGATCTTTATGACGGCGTACTCTTCGGCAGTGCTTGTTCAAGATGCGATCCAACTTGGTGCGCACGAAGTCGTTTCGAAGCCGCTCGATCTTGATAGCCTTGTCAATCGCATTGGGCAAATCACCCAGGTGGATCCGAATTGAACAATCCGTCGTCCGTTGTTGACTCACAGACCGACCAACCGCTTCGCGTGCTCGTCGTTGACGATGACGATGCGATGCGAAAAAGCGTGCGACGGTTGCTGCAAATGGATGGCTACCACGTCGAACTCGCCGGCAGCGGCGAAGAGCTGTTGGCTACCCAAGGCTTGGCGGAGTTCTTTGCGATTCTGCTCGATCGCAAATTGCCCGACATGGACGGCAACGAGTTGATCGAAACACTTCGTGAGCGGGCCCCGCATGCGGCGATCTTGATCGTCACGGGGCACGCCGACATGAACAGCACGATCGAGGCAATTCGCCAGGGGGTCGACGACTACCTGATCAAACCGCTCGAGCCCGAAACGCTTCGCAATCGACTCGGCTCACTCGCGGAACTTTTTCGCGTTCGCCGCGAGCTGCGAAAGAGCGAAAGCCGAATGCGGGTCCTGGTCGAACACTTGCCAGCCGGCGCAGTCTATGTCGACCACGGAAGACTATTCACCAATCGAGCCGTTGAAGCCTATACCGGCTACGGAAGCGACGAAATCTCAACCGTCGATGACTGGTTCCGAGTCCTCTGTGGTGAACAAGAACAACAATGTCGCGCCCACTATCGGCAAGCCCGCGAAGAGGGATTTCGTAACACCTGCCTGCTGCCCATCCGCAGAAAAGATGGTGTCAGTCGCATGCTCGAGATCGCGGGCTATCGCTATGACCATCACGAAATCTGGCTGGTGATTGATGCGACAGAATTGCAGGACGCGCAGCGGCAAGTTGTGCAATCGGAACGGTTGGCCGCCATCGGGCAAATGGTGACCGGCTTGGCACATGAGAGCCGCAATGCGTTGCAGCGTGCGCGCGGCTGTTTGGACTTGCTCGAACTCGATCTCGAAGGGCAAACCGAGCAACTCGATCTGACCGGTCGGATTCGCCGCTCTCTCAATGACCTGCAACGTAACTACGAAGAGGTGCGAAACTACGCCGCGCCAATCACTCTTGACTGCACCGATGTTTGTTTGGCCGACACCGTCCGCCGCGTCTTCGATGACCTGCGAGTCGACTTCCGTGGTGTCGATCATCGAATCGGCATCGAATCGGATCCAGGCGTTGCCACCATCCGTGTCGATGAACATCGGTTGTCTCAAGCGTTTCGAAATATTCTGGAAAACGCCATCGCTGCCTCCGATGGCCCTGCAAACATTGTCGTGTCGATCGAGAAAACGGGACGCGACATTCCTGGCGGCTTGATCGTGCGGATCGAAGACTCGGGTCACGGTATGGATGCCGAAACCGTCACCCGCATCTTTGAACCGTTTCACACAACCAAACAATCGGGAACCGGTTTGGGAATGGCGATCTGCAAACGGATCGTCGATGCCCACGGCGGCAAAGTGGAAGCGAAAAGCGAGCCGGGCAAGGGTGCGCAGATCACGTTGACCCTTCCGCCCCAGTAGATCGCGGACCAGAAACGTCCTCCAACCCGCGCCGCTCGGGTGACGCAACGGCACAGGTGTGCGAATCTGCTCACCCCGGCCAAATAGCGCAAAAACCCCTCAATTGTCGATCCATTGCGGCATTCAGGGCACTCGCCGACCGATTGGGGCTGGCCATCTTTGCCCCTTCTATGCGTCTGGAACACTGTTTGCATTCTCTCGTCGCCACGCTGAATCTGACGCAAGAGGTGACCGAGACCATGAACGATTCCGAACCATCCCTTGAGGCGATGTTCGATCTTGGACATGACCAACTGCTCGCGGGTTTCGATTCCATGATCGACAGTTTGCGGGGAGACGAATTCGACGTCGCATCGCATTGTGCAGATCGGGTCGACCAGACCTGTGGCGCGCATATCGAATTTGAACAGCGATACCTGTACCCCGAAGTCGAACGGAACGTGGGCGAAGCCTTCGCAACGCAACTCTACGATCGTCACGATCAAATGATCAGCACGATTGTGAGGTTATCCACGGCCGAGCACGCGACAACCGCCGAACGAGCGGAGTGGAGGGCCGAGCTCGAAAAAGGGCGTCGGTACGCCATCGAATCACACCGGTTGTTTGATCACTTGAGCGACTTTTGTCCAACGCGAAAGAATCGGCTGTTAGCACAATATCGGCGTCTGCAATCGAGGGGACACCGCTGGTCTCAGCTGCACCCCAATGTTGCTGCGATCGAGGTATAAAGACTGACGCTTGTCAATGGAGTAATCTAACGTGTCCAGCACCACTGTAGACATCCCGATGACTGAACGGACCGAGCCGGTGAAGAACAAGCCAATGTCACTGTTGATCGTCGAAGACGACGCAGACTTTCGTGATTCGAGCGCTCGGTGGATGGAACGCAAAGGCTACAAAGTTGCCGCCGCCGCAAGCGGTGCCGAGGCACTTGGTTTGTGTGAACGCCAGGAATTTGATGTCGGTATCTTCGACATGAACATGCCAGGCATGTCCGGGATCGAACTGCTTCAACGCGTTCGTGATTCAGAATCCAATATGGAAATCATCATCCTGACCGGCCAAGGGACGATCGAATCGGCCGTTGCCGCGATGAAACTTGGCGCGTGCGATTACTTGACCAAACCGTGTCCGCTGGGCGATTTGGAACATCACTGCAAATTGGCACGCGAGCGGGGACGCCTACGTCGCGAGAACCAACAACTCAAAGCGATCATTTCGCGAGTCAATCGCCCTGTCAAGTTGATTGGGCAATCAAGCTCGATGCAGGAAGTAGTGAAGATGATTCACCGCGTCGCGCCGACCGACAAACCGGTCTTGATTGCCGGAGAGAGCGGCACGGGCAAGGAAGTGGTTGCCAAAGCGATCCAAGAGGAATCTCAACTTGCCAAAATGCCGTTCGTCACCATCAACTGCGCGGCACTTCCCGAACAATTGGTCGAAAGTGAGCTGTTCGGGCACCAAAAGGGTTCCTTCACCGGGGCGACTCAAGAAAAACCGGGACTCTTTGAAGTCGCCGACGGTGGAACGCTCTTCATCGACGAACTCGGTGAACTGCCACTCGCGCTGCAACCCAAATTGCTGCGTGTCTTGGAAGATGGTTCCATGCGCCGCATCGGTTCACACAAAGAGCGAATCGTGAACGTGCGGATCATTGCCGCCTCCAATCGCGACCTCGCCGACGACGTCAAGGAAGGCAAGTTTCGCGAGGACCTCTATTACCGCGTGAACGTGCTGCCGATCGATCTACCGCCACTGCGTGAGCGTCCCGGCGATATTGACCTGTTGGTGGATCACTATCTGCCGGAACCTTGGCACATCGATCCGCTCGCGCGGGCGGCACTCAATCAATACAAATGGCCCGGCAATGTTCGCGAGTTGATCAATGTCGTGCAGCGTGCCACGATCTTGGCCGACAATCACGAAATCACCCTCGATGACTTGCCCCGCGAGCTGTCGGAAACACCCACCGCTTCGTCGCCTGCCGCTTCGTCGCCCGTCTCTTCATCGCCTGCCACAGGTCCGGTCGAGAGTGAGACAGCACACGACACCGAGGATCCGCCCAGCGCCGTTTGCGGTGACAAACTTGATGACATCGCCAAAGCTCACGTTTTGGAAGTGCTGCGACGCGAAAACGGCAACAAGGCCAAGGCCGCGCGCGTGCTCGGCATCCATCGCCGCAAACTCTATCGCCTTCTCGAGCGATTCGAAGCGGGACAGGATGCTTCTTCGTCGTAGCGAGCTTCGGGTGGTCGCCATGTGAGCCGAACGCGTTAGCGTCGGGCCTTACACTCTCCTGCGCGTCCTTGGAACGCCCGACGCTAGCGCGTTCGGCTCACGGCCAGAGGAGATCACACGTCTTAGCGCTCGTGGAATCGCAGAGTGTGCGACTCGGCACACCCTTTCTTCGACTCCACTTTCGATTCGGCGATAGCACACCTTCAAACGCTCGCGTTTGACGCTTTTTCAACTTTTTTGACGCTGGTTCTCCCGACCGGCACTGCGGTTGCATTAACAACCTCAGTGTTCACTAAGGACAAGAGCAAGCAAAAAAGACGTTGATCATGACTCCTGAAATCTTTGCCAACTACATGGGCCTGAGACTGCGATCACCCTTGATTGTTGGCGCATGTCCGATGACGCGCTGCCGCGAAACGGTCCGCGAGTTTGCCATCGCCGGTGCCGGTGCTGTCGTGCTTCCATCGATGTTCGAAGAACAGATCGTGCATCAGTATCTCGAGCATGGCATCGACCCGACCGACGACGAAGTGGCCGCCGAACGAATTGCCTACCGAACTCAAGAAGACACGTATAACGGAGGTCCCGACGAATACCTCAAGACGATTGAAGATCTAAAGCGGATCACCTCGATTCCCATCATCGCGAGTTTGGACGGTTTCACTGGAGGGCGATGGTTGCGGTTCGCACGTGACATGGAATCTTCTGGGGCGGACGCGATCGAATTGAGTCTGCACACTGAGTTTGCCAGCCCATCGCTGAGTGCCGATCAAGTCGAAGCTGCAATGCTCGACTGTGTTCGCGAAGTGTGCGACGACGTGAACATCCCGGTATCGATCAAACTCCTTCCCTACTACACGAGTTTGCCGAACCTTGCATGGCGACTCGCAGAATCTGGGATTTCGGGCATCGTGGTCTTTGGACGAGATCCAAGTTGGGTTGTGCTACCCGATGAACTTCGTGCAACGACACAGTGGACACTCACCGCGGCCGGGAACATCGCATCCACCGTTTCGGGACTGATCCGCGTGCGATCAGGCGGGCCGGCGATTTCATTGGCCGGCAGCGGCGGGATCAGTTCGCCGAGTGAATTTGCACAGGTGATTATGGCTGGCGCCGACGTTGCGATGGTCGCTTCGGAAGTGCAGCGTGAAGGCCCCGACGCGGTACGGCACCTCGTCGAGGGCATGATCAGTTTCCTCGAACGCAATCGACACGATTCGTTTGAAGCATTCACTCATGCGCGTCCTCAACCGGAACTCAATGCGATGAACCGATTGAGCTACCTTCAGCCGATTACGCAAACGGCGCGCTATAGCGATCCATCCCCGACCCTGCCGCCGCGTACCGGCGATCGCTGGGGCCATGCCGATGACCACTCACGACGAACTTAGACAGTGATGAAAGTTAACTCGAATTGGTGAATGAACGATGCGTTTTCCTTTGAAATCTCTTGCCGCTGTTGTCCTTGCGTTGGGCATGACCGGGCTCGCTTCGGCGCAACGTCCGATCGATAGCCCCAGCCGCCCCTTGAAGGGCGTGATGCAACTGAAACTCGAATACTCCAAGCAGATCCTCGAAGGGTTGGCACTTGAGGACCACGACAAAATCACCAAGAACGCTCAAGCACTCGGGCTGTTAAGCCTTGAGAGTGGCTGGAAGATTTTGCAAACCGAAGAGTACGCCAAACAGAGCATGGAGTTTCGCCGCACCACCGATGCAATCAGCAAAGCGAGCCGTGACAAGAACGTCGATCGGGCCGCACTCGGCTACGTTTCACTTACGGTTCGCTGCATCGAATGCCACTCCTATCTGCGTCAGCAGCAAGGCGGTTTGCCGCTGACGGACGAACGGACGAAACAACAGGAGGCCGAGAAAAAGTAGCTTTCCCTTTGAAACAGACCCCCGTTTTTCAATCCACTTACACGAAGTAACAATCGAGTTTCAAGATGCTCAGCCACGAGATCAACTGCCGCTACTTTTCACAAGAAGATTTGCTCGGTGCAGGTTGCCTTGACATCAGCATGGCAATGGAAGCTGCCGAGGAGGGGATTCAAGCTTATGCCGAAGGCAAAGTCCTGTTCCCCGAAAAGATCGTGCAGATCTTCAATGACGACACGCAAGAACGCATCAACTGCTTGCCGGCGACCTTTAAAGACCGCAAGATCTGCGGCGTAAAGTGGGTGTCGGTTTTCCCACCCAATCCGGCCAAGCACGGTGTGCAAAACCTTTCGGCTGTGATCATTCTTTCTGAAATTGAGAAAGGGTTCCCGATCGCATTCATGGAAGGCACGCTTTGTTCAAACGTACGCGTCGGCACGATGGGCGCGATCGCGGCAAAGCACCTGGCGAAAGACGATTCGGAGGTGATTGGGTTCATTGGTGCTGGCGAACAAGCCAAGATGCACCTGATCGCGATGAAGACTGCGGTACCGTCGCTTTCGGTCTGCCGCGTCGCCGCGAAGGACACGGTCGAAGAGGAACAATTCGTCAGCGAAATGTCAGCGATCCTGCCATCGATGGAGTTCGAAATGGCTCAGTCGGATCTCGGACGTGCGACCGACGAGGCCGACATCATCGTGACCGCCACCAGTGCGCAGGCACCGCTGTTGAAAGCGCAATGGATGAAACCGGGCGCGTTCTACAGCCACGTTGGCGGTTGGGAAGATGAATATGCCGTCGCCAAAGCATGTGACAAAATCGTCTGTGACGACTGGGAAACAGTCAAACATCGAACGCAGACGCTCAGTCGCATGTACAAAGATGGCGAACTGACCGATGCCGATGTGCACGGAAACCTGGTCGACTTGATCACAGGAAAAGTGCCTGGGCGTGAATCGCCAGACGAACGGATTTACTTTAACGCCGTTGGCCTCGCCTACGTTGACGTGGCGATTGCGATCGCAATGTACCATCGTGCAAGTGACGCAGGCATGGGACAGAACCTGCAAGTGCAACACGAGATGATTTTCGAACACACACGATTGAAAGATTGGGTGCGTGTCTAAGATCCCTCGGCTGCAAGAATGTCCATTGCGGCGAACTTCTGTTTCGTTCGCCGCAAGAGAACGGAGACCTAAAACGAAAAGGATTGAACGAATGACTCGTCACCCCATTGTCTTGATTGTTGCCACCCTCTTTGTCGGCGCGATCACCGCCATGATGTTGGGTGCGGCCGATCCGCAGCCACCCAGTGCCAGTGCCAAGACGCATCAGCCAGCGCTGAATGAAACCGAAGTGTTGATGCGAGCGAAGCTGTCGAGTTCCCAGAAAGTGCTCGAGGGCCTGCTTGCTGAAGACTTTACGTTGATCAGCGAAGGTGCCAAAGAGATGATTCGGATCAGTGAAGCTGCCGAATGGCCGCGTGCTCGTGATCCAGTCTACGAACACTATTCGACCGAACTGCGGCGTCAGTGCCACAAGTTGGAAGAACTTGCCCAGAAGACGAATCACGAGGGGGCGTCGTTTACCTACCTGCATATCACAACGACCTGCATCAACTGCCACGACTACGTGCGTGATGCCCTACGGATTGCTGACCAACCCCACGGAGGTGTGCGGTTGATCCCCGCTCACATTCCCGAATAGGAATTCACGTCCCCAAAGTTCAGGTAGCACCATGAATTCAACACCATCGCTTTTTGACCGTTTTGGCGGGAAAGAAAAGGTCGCTGCGATTGTTCGCGACATGTACCAGCGCGTGCTTAGCGATCCTTCGCTTAGCCATTTCTTTGAAAACACATCGATGGAGCGGCTGCACGGGATGCAGTTTGAATTCATCGCCTCTGCACTTGATGGCCCCGTTGTCTACACGGGAGCCGAATTGACGGCGATTCACAAGGGACGCGGAATCACCGACCAACACTTCGCGACGTTCTGCGGTCACTTCGCAGACGCGGCCGAAGCGGCGGGCGTCGATCCGCATGACGTCGATGCGGCGCTCGGACGACTCTCCATCTACAAAGACAAGATCACAGGAGATGTTGGAATTGATGGTTGAATGGGGCCAGTTCAAGTGACAGGCTGATTCTTGGCATGAAATGTGGCAGAATGATGTTGGGCATGGCCGCTGGGATGCTTTCAGTGCGTCGTGCCGTGATCACCAGATCGGTGTCGACATTGATCCAGTGTGATGCTCAAATCACGTCGCGGGGCCCTTTTCGATTGATGCCGAGAATTCATGTCCAAGGTGGCCGAAACACGCGAGGAATTGCTTGAGCAGCTCGAAGAGATCCATGCTCGGCTCAAGCAACTCGACCTCCAAGAGGGGAAACGGACGCCGGCTCCGACTCTCCGCAAGTTGCCATTCAAACATCCCATCGATCACTCACCCTTGGGTGTGATCGAGTGGGACGAGAACTTGGTCGTCGCGCATTGGTCCAAGCGAGCCGAAGAGATTTTTGGCTGGACCGCTGAAGAAGTGATCGGCAGGCCGTGGAATGACTTTCGCTTCATCCACGACGACGACATTGAGCACGTCAAGTCGGTGAGCCAACAGTTGGTAAGCGGCGAAGTTGACTATAACCAGTCATTCAATCGCAACTATTGCAAAGACGGTTCGGTCGTTTCTTGCGAGTGGTTCAACTCGGTCGTTCGGGAAGAATCGGGAAAGGTCATTTCTTGGCTCTCGCTCGCCAGTGATGTCTCCGATCGGCTGGAAGTCGAGCAAGAGTCGAAGTTGGTCCGTGAAGCGATGAGTTGCATCGTGGAAGGGACGGCGCGTTGCACGGGCGAAGACTTTTATCGAGCTTTGGTCAAACACTTGGCAGAAGTGTTTGGGTTTCGGTACGTCTTTCTTGGAAAGTTGGTGGGTCCCGATAAGTCACAAGCAAGCGCTCTTGCTTACTGGGCCGATGGCGAGCTTGCCGAGAACGTCACTTACGACTTGGCGGGAACACCTTGTGACCACGTGGTTGCAGCCCGTACTTGCTTTTACCCCGACAGTATCGTCGAGCAATTCCCCGCCGACACGATGCTTGTCGACATGAAGGCGGTAAGTTACCTCGGCACGCCACTTGTCAGTTCATCCGGCGAAACCCTTGGCCTCTTGTCGGCAATCGACGACAAACCGATGAATGATCGCCGGGCCGCCCGCCAGATCCTCGAACTCTTTGCGAACCGTGCGGCCAGTGAGATTGAACGTACGATCGTTCAAGAGGCGCTTGTCGAGACGCAACATCGCCAAACCCTTGCACTCGAGGCCGGCGCCATTGGCACCTGGGATTACGACATCCCCAACGACATTGTGCGAGCTGATCGAGGCTTGGCGTTAGTGTTCGGTATCGACTACGAGACCGCTGAGGCCGGCGCACCGCTCGAGCTGTATCTCGCTCGCATTCACGACGACGATCGCGACGATGTGGTTCAGCGAATCAACGAATCGATGTTCGAGGGCAAACCCTACAACTGCCAATACCGCGTGTTCGGTCAGGACCGCATGCGGTGGGTCCAAGCTCGCGGCCGAGTAGAGCTTGACGAAAACTCGCAGCCAGTGCGCGCCGTCGGAGCCCTAGCGGATATCACCGAACGACGCGAAATCGAACACGCCCTCTACGAAAGCGAAGAACGCTTCAAGACGATTTTTCAAAACGCGCCAAACGCGATTTTCTTGATCAATGCCGAGGGTAAAGATCGAGGTGCGATCATCATGGCCAACGAAGCTGCCGAGCATATGCATGGCTATCGTTCCGGCGAGTTGACCGGCAAATCCTTAGCGAGTCTTGACGTTCCCGAAGATGCCGCGTTACTCCCTGATCGACTCGATCGGTTGGCTAACGGCGACTGCCTTGACTTTGAAGTGCGCCACGTTCGTAAAGATGGAACCGTCTTTCCAGTTGACGTCACGGCGGTTCGCGTCGCGGTCGATGGCATTGCTCGCGTCATTGCATTTGCGCGAGACGTCACCGAACGCAAGCGTGTCGAAGACAGCTTGCGGAAGATGGAAACAGAACTCGCTCATGTCGACCGAATCTCGACCATGGCCGAAATGGTCGGGGGCCTGGCTCACGAATTGAACCAGCCTCTGTACGCGATTCAGAATTTCGCCAAGGCATGTTCCAACATCATCGGCGGAGAAGGCATCAATGGGGGCGAGGGCGAAATCGACAAAACGCAGGTGCAGGAATGGCTCGGTCAGATCATTTCGGCCTCGTCATTTGCCGGCGCCGTGATCATGCGTCTTCGCGATTTTGTCGACTCCGTGCCCACAAAACGGGGTGACGTTGATATTGCAACCGTGGTCGATGCCGCGATGACGCTGACCAAGCACGACGCCACCCGTGCGGGAATTCAGGTTGACTGCAAAATCGAGGGTGGGCTGCCCCAGGTCAAAGTCGATGCCATTCAAATCCAACAAGTCCTCGTCAACTTGCTACGCAACGCATTCGAAGCGGCTCGCCAGCGCGGTGACGATGCGCCACCTCGTGTGGCGATCAGCGCAAGTTGCCAGGAAGGGCTATTGGTCCTTCAGGTGTCCGATAATGGCCCTGGGCTGCCGCCGGACAATTTCAATCTCTTCGATGCGTTTTCATCGACGAAGCCGAGCGGAATGGGTCTCGGGCTGGCGATCAGCAAGACCATTATCGAAGGGCACGGGGGATTGATCACCGCATCGAATTCCCCCGACGGAGGTGCGGTCTTTTCGTTTCGCATCCGCCCAGATGGCGAAATGATCGATTCACTTGAAGCCTGAAGATTCGTTCACGACACGCGCTCCAACGTGTTTCACGACCGCGCTTTCATTTTGTGTCTTGCCATGAAAGCCGTGGACTTTCTATAGACGATCGTTCCAAACGTGGGTGTGCCCGTATGCCCCACGAACGTCGTTTGCCCCGCTGACGTTGAATGGATGGATTGAACGGTTCCGCGACCGGGGTCGTGCGAAGGGAATCGTTGCTGGAAAAGGGTGATCAAGGATGAAGTTGCCACGTGAGCGAGCGCTTAGTTTGGTTGTCATTGCTGGCTTGCTGATGCCGCCAGCAAGTGCCGACGAGACTCCAGCAGGCAAGGAAAAACCGGCGTCCGCCGAGGTCACTCAGGCCTCCGCCTCGATCGCCAAAGCCCCCAACCCCAGCTCGGCGAAGGTCCAACCAGCGAGCATTAAATCGGTCGAACCCCGACCGGTGAAGTCCTTCATTCATCCGTTGCAAAAAACGATCGAATACGCCAAGTCGCGTTCGAATTACATTCGCAACCACATCCGCGACTACACCTGCCAACTGGTCAAGCGCGAACGAATCGACGGTCGGCTTCAACCCTATCAACTCGCCGCGGTGAAATTCAGACGCGAGCGTGAAGCAAAGGATGGGGACGATCAAATGCCTATGGCCGTGATGATGGAGTTCCAGGCGCCCAAAAGTGTCAAAGGCCGCACGGTCCTTTATGTCGACGGCGAAAACGAAGGTTTGGTGTTGGTCAAGAAAGGGGGCCGTGGTGCCTTCAAGAACGTCGAGTTGAAGATCGACCCACGCGGCAAGATCGCTCGCCGAGAAAGCAACTATGCAATCACCGATGTCGGATTCGACAAAATCATGGATCGATTGGTCGATCGTGTGACTGCCGATATCGAACGTGACCCCGACGGATCGAATACCAAAGTCTCCTACTTTCGCGGAGCCAAGGTCAAGGATCGCGTCTGCACACACATTCAAGTCTTGCATCCCGAGGACCGCGGTGGCGTCGAGTTCTACCGTGCAAGTCTGTACGTTGACGACGAACTTCACGTCCCAATCCGACTGGTCGTCTACGGTTGGCCACAAGACGACGACAAGAAGAATCTGCCGTTGATCGAAGAGTACAACTACGTCAACTTGAAACTGAACGTCGGATTGGATGACGAACAGTTCGAGAAACAGACGTACTTTGATGAGATCGACAGCGCGAGCAACGACGAATCCTAGTCAAC
Source organism: Rubripirellula sp. (assembly GCA_965216875.1). Classification (GTDB taxonomy): domain Bacteria; phylum Planctomycetota; class Planctomycetia; order Pirellulales; family Pirellulaceae; genus CBDCUW01. The sequence continues at coordinate 7,587,595 of OZ244207.1, read as the reverse complement.
GGTGGATTGGTCGGATTCTGCAGCTGTTTGACCAATGCCATCCACGTCGTCACTAGGCTGCGGTTGGTCGTCGATCAACATTCGTACAGCCGGCGATTGCATGTCTTCGAACTGCCCTGACTGGATACATCGGATGCACGCCCACATCGCCAGGGCTCCCAAGCCCACGGCGATCGGTAGAGCAATGTAAAGGACACTCATGATCCTTTCTCCGATCTCGAATCGGGCAGAGTCTTATGGGACATCGTTAGTGCAAGCACACTCACGCTGCTGATTGGCATGAGCAGCGCGGCAATCAGCGGCGTGATCATCCCCGTCATTGCCAACACCACAGCAAACGCATTGTAGCTGATGGAAACTGCAAAATTCCTTTGAATACTCTTCCGCGTTTGTTCAGCTGCTTCGGCCAGCAACGTGATTCTTGATAGCCGTCCGTCAGCGATCAGTACGGGCGCCGCGTGCAGACTTGCGGCAGCTCCACCTCCAATCGCAATGCCAACGTCCGAGGCGGCGAGCGCAGCAGCATCGTTGACTCCGTCACCCACCATCACAACCGTCTTTGCTCGGCCGCCAGACTTGTGGTTCTCGATTGCCTGAAGCTTCTCTTCGGGAAGTAGTTCGCCCTGGCTACAGTGTTCATCAAGTTCGAGGGCCGCGGCGACACGATTGACCGTCCGTTGATTGTCACCCGAAATGATTCCGAGTTCCCAACCCTGTTGGCGGAAAAACCGGGTCACTTCAAAGGCACTGGTTCGAAGCGGGTCAGTAACGCCGAACAACGCAACAACCTCGTCGTCGCGCAAAACCTGCAATGGACTCGCTCCATCGTCGGCGATCTCTTCGGCAATCGCGTGCCAATCACGACTCGAATCGACGACGTCAATGGAACGGCCGCTGACCATCGACAGTTGACGGTTTCGATCCAGGGTTGCGATATCGACACGACCGATCGTGTAGCGGGCTCCGTTAACAACGCCACTTACACCTCGCCCCACGTCCTGGCGCACGTCTTCCGCCTCGGCTCGATCCACGCTTTTATCCGCGGCGAAATGGGTGACCGCTTTTGCAATGGGGTGATTGACGTTGGCTTCGATTGCCGCCGACGCAGCGAGTGATGAGTCGTCGCCAACCCAACGCGACACCCGCATCTTGCCCTCGGTCAACGTCCCCGTCTTGTCAAACAGGATCGTGCCGGTGTGATGCATCCGTTCCAAGCAATCTCCGTCGCGCACCAAGATGCCGCGTTTGGCGAGCCTTCCGATGGAGACCGCAATGGCAAGGGGTGTCGCCAGAGCGAGAGCGCATGGGCAGGCCACGATCAATAGCGAGACAACATGACCAACCACCTGCGATGGATCTCGCTGCCACCAGATGAATGCCGTGATGACCGCCAAAGAGAGAACGACCATCACAAACCAGCCACCGATGCGATTGGCAAGTTGGACGATCGGCGTACGTGATTGGGCCGCTTTGGCGACGGCGCGTGTCAATTCTGCGAATCGAGTGTCGTTGGGCGCTGCGGTGGCTCGCACCGTAAGTGAACCTTGCAGGTTTTCCGTTCCCGCCTCGACCAAATCGCCTTGCCCCACCTCGACCGGACGGCTTTCTCCGGTCATCAGCGAGCGATCGACAGCGGAAGTGCCATCGGTGATTTCGCCGTCGATGGGAATGCTATTGCCAGGATCGATGCGAACCAGGTCACCGATCGCGATCGAGTCGACGGGAACACGATCTTCGCTGCCATCCTGGTTGATCCGTGTGGCGACATGCGGCGCGATGCGAACAAGCTCGGCGACCGCTTCACCAGCACGTCGTTGTTGCCGCATTTGAATCCAGCGACCCACCAGAAGAAAAAACACCAGCGCAGCGATCGAGTCAAAGTAGACTTGGTTCTGCAAATCAAACAAACCGTGAATGCTGCCCAAGAGCCCAGCAGTCAACCCAACCGCGACCGGCAAGTCCATGTGTGGAGTGCGGGTTTTCCAGGATGCCCATGCACTTCGATAGAAGACGCGGCCAGGAAAAATGACGGCAAGTGAACCAAGGACAACGCCCGCGACGCGTAAGAACCAGGCATGTTCGTCCTCGATGCCCGAGTGTTCGCCCGCGTAAAGCGCGACGGCGATCCACATGGCGTTCGCAGCGCAAAACCCCGACACCGCAATGCCAATCAACATCTTGGTGTTTTCTTTGGCATCGGGATCTTTGTCTTGATCAGGTTGCCAGACCGAGATGCGATAACCCAGTCGATACAAATACATCCCGATCGCCGATAGCCGAATGACATTGGGGTCGAAGACGACTTCTATCGTTCGCGTGTGCATGTTGACGGTCGTCGAATGCCAACCATCGACACGTTCGCTCGCACGTTCGATCAACCAAATGCAAGCGACACAATGCAAACCCGACACCGAGAGTTTTGAACGAAACCTCTGGTCGCGTTGATCTCGGACGCTTTGGATGTTGCTGACGGGCATCGGTGCCGATCGCCCAAGCAGGGCCGCATCGTCGAAGTCGGCGAACGAGATTTCCGAAGCGTCCACCGCAAGCTCGCCATCTGCGTCGCGCAGCTGGTAGTACTCCTCGAGTCCCCACCCTCGAATCAGCTCGTAGGCTCCCTTGCAACCGTGACAACAGAACGATGGCTCGGCAGGCGCTTTTGGTGGCGGGGCAGGCAAGCCACAATGCGCGCATGCGACGCTTGTCGGTCGCGTTGATTCATCGGAGGGCGCGCTGGACATGTCTGGCGGGTTCGTCACTCGGAAAGCGGGTCCGCCGCGGAAAGGGTTTCCGCGACCGTTTGCCCTGGCGATTCCGTCAATTGTGGCTGCGATCCGTCGTTGATTCCAGCAGCCGCATCCTGCTCGCATTCACAACAGGGCAGTGGTTGATCGGCAACGTTAAGCATCGAATCGACGTCGCCGAGGCTAGGCAGGGTCTGTGGCGGCAACATTGTCGACAAATCAGCCGAGGCCCGTCCGGTTGCGGTATAAAGCCCAAAGATGACAAGCAAAATGCCGGCCGCAGCTGGCACAACACTCTTGAACCTTGGCACAAGCGTTCTCGCGCCCAACACGACCCCGGTCAAAGCTGGGAGTGTGCCGACCCAAAAGGCAAACATCACGGTGACCGCGGTGACAACCGAACCTGTGCCGGCAGCGATCAGCACGAACAGGTACAGCCAACCACAGGGCAGCCATGTTGTCAGCACGCCACCAAAGTAGGCACGCGAGAGTGGACCCTGGCTGGCCAGAATCGGTTTTGCACGTTGCAGAAGGGCTGCGATCTTGGACGGCTTGGCGATGCTCGCGACCACACCCTCGGACGTCTCTTGAGTCGCTCGTCGTCGCGGCACCAGCTGGGCCAAACGGATGACGCCGAAAACGACCAACAGACCACCGGCGATTCGGGCCGCCAGCATTTGAAACCCAGCAAATTCACCCGTGATGCCAACCACCGTGCCAAGCACGCCCGCCACGAGTCCAGCCGAAAGGTAAGTCGTGAGCCGGCCAAGGTGGTAGGTGATGATCGATCCCCGCGCCTGTCCGCCCGCCGTCGCCCAGATCGCAAGGGGGCCGCACATGCCAACACAGTGCATGCTTCCCAAGAGACTGGCAAAAAAAATGGCGGCTGCAAGCGTCCACATGATCAGGAGTCTCCTTGCTCCTGATCGTGCGTCGAAAAATCAACGAAGAGCTGTTGTGAGTCGACGAAACGATTGCCATCGACATCAAGCACATCAAGACTGACTTGCCAATGGCCTTCGGCGTCGAAGCAGTCGTCCATCGTCAGCGCGACCTCGGCGCTTGGCAACTCGATTCGCTTGGTGTCGTTGGCACGGGCATGACGATAGATTTCCAACGTGCCCGATTCGATTTGCACGAGCTGGCCATTGCGGTCGCGAAGACGAAGTTGCAACCCAGCGGTCGACGTCCCTTCGGTTTGATCGATCTGCGCGACCCAACCGAGTTCCTTTGACGCCGTACGCAATGCGACTTCCTTGTCCCAGTTGAGCGCTTTCTCATGGTAGTTCGGAATCACGGCGACCGATTCATCACCGGTCGCTAACATGATCGCGGCAACGCCCAGCGCCACCTGCAGACTCAGGAGACCGACGACGATCGACCCCCAACGCCAAGCCGCATTGCGACTCGCTCGCTTGGTATCAATTGGGTTTTCGTGATTTGACATCAGCGAGGTCCTAACAATTTCACAGTGATGATTCTTTCGTTTCCGACGTCATCGACAATCTTGAGTTTGCCTTCCTTCTGCCCGCCATCAAGTGACCGGGCAGGCAGCTGTATCACGACCGGAAAAACTTGGTTTCCATTGCCATCAAGTTCAATGGTGTCTTGCGTGTCGGAATGCAGGGCTGCCTCTTCGGGAGCCACAACGGTCAACTCGTACGTGTGCGAGGCATCCGTTCGATTGACCAACCGCAAGTTAAAGTTGTTGGTGATTTGCCCTCCTGCAATTTGATTGAAGGGATTGCCACGGCCACGCAGTAGTTTGGCATCGAATGCGAATTTCGACGATAAGACCACGACAAAACCGACGGCTACGATCAGCAAGACGGCCGGATAGGCAATCGTGCGAGCCCGGACGAGCTTCGGTGGCTTGCCAGCTAGCGCGTCTTGGGAACTGTAGCGAATCAGACCAGCGGGTTTGCCGACTCGATCCATCACGTTGTCGCACGCATCGATGCACTGAGTGCAGTTGACGCATTCCATCTGCAACCCATCGCGAATGTCGATCCCCGTGGGGCAGACGACAACACATTGGTTGCAATCGACGCAATCACCGGCCCCGTCGCCTTCGGTGTGCTTACCCTTTTTACGTGGTTCGCCGCGTTCTTGGTCATAGGCAACGATCAAGCTTTGCCGGTCGAGCATTACCGATTGAAAGCGGCCGTAGGGACATGCGATCAAACACATCTGTTCCCGAAAGAACAGGAAATCGAACATCATCAAAGCGGTCGTGACAAACATGATGATGAACGCCGTCGGATGCTCAAGCGGCGAACTACGCACCCATTGTGCCAACCGTTCCGTGCCGATGAAGTAAGCAAGGAACGTGTGTGCCAGCACCATGCAGAGCACTAGGTAGACCAAAAAGCGGGCAACCGCCAAGGGCGCTCCGAGTGGTTGCTTCGGTTTGCCTCCCTTCCCTTTGAGTCCGTAGAACAGACGATCAATCGGGCGAAACAGAAACTCCATGTAGACCGTTTGCGGGCAAGCCCAGCCGCACCAAACCCGTCCGGCCAACGCAGTGGCAAGGACGATGCCAACGAAGATGCCCAGCATCAACAGTGCCAGCAAGAGTGTGTCGGTTGGCAGGAACGTGTGCCCACCCAGAATGAACTTTCGCGACGGAACATCAAGCAGGACGAGCGGATTGCCGCCGATACGCAAATGCGGAACGACCACAAAGAAGATGATCAAGAAATAGGCAAGCCAGCGGCGACGAGCCCACCATTTCCCTGTAGCCAGTCGCGGGAACAACCAACGACGTGAACCGTCGCCTTCGAGTGTGCTGAGCACATGCTCGGGCGCATCCAACAGTGGCAAGTCCACGTCAGATGCCTGTTGTGATTGCGAGTCTCCTTTCGCTTGATGTTGGGTTGTCCCGTCTGGATGATTCATCGCCTCACTCGCATGCCGCCAATCACCTTGCCAGTTTTGGCGAAGGTGTCAAAGTCACGCGGCATTCATTTCTTGTGGAACTGCATCACTCGCCCGAATCCTGATCACCCGATTCTTGATCGCCAGTCTCTTCACTGGCTTCGTCTGCGGAACCTTCGTCTGCAGTCTCTTCTTCGGGTGGCGGAGCTTCGGGCCAGGGGTCGATCGGTCGACCTTCGGCGGCTTTAGGACTTGCAGGTGTTGTGCCACGGAGGCTTGCAACATAGCTAGAAACCAAAACTAATTCGTTCGGGGACAGCCGTGTCTTCCAGGCGGGCATTGCGCCGCCGTTAGCGCCGTTTTGAATCACTCTCAAGATGTCGGCAATGTCTTTGACGTTTTTGTAATCGTCATCACAAAGGTTGGGGCCGACGATGCCGCCACCATCTTGACCGTGACAGGACGCACAGTGCGTTTTGAAGGTGGCTTTACCGACTCGCAGCCACGATTCTTCATACAGGTATTTGACGACCGATTCGCGGTTCAGTGGCAGCTCGCCAATTTCGGCGAATTGCAACTGGATGTGTTCGGCATAGGCTGCATCGTACAGGTCCTCGAGCGAGCGGCCTTCGGCACCACCGTGGTAGTACATGATGTAAGGCGGCACGATCAGGATCGAGGCGACGAACAACCACTTCCACCAGCCTGGCAGCGGGTTGTCGTATTCTTGGATGCCATCGTAGCTATGGCCCGTCAGCGGATCGTCGGGCGCACCCTCGGGCAGTTGGTTGTCTTCGTTACTCACGATCGTGGGTCCTCCACGTTGTCTGAAAGAGGAATGGAGGCGAACTTGTCGGTCGCTTGCCGCGACAATCGAAACGTCGTCAGCAAAGTCAGTCCAAAGGCGACAAAGAACAGCATCAGCGCGATTTCGGCACAGTCGCTGTAATCGATCGCTCGAATCACATCTCTAAGCATTGCACCTTCCTAATTTTTCGCGCTGGTCAAGGTTTGTTGTTCGTCCGAGTCACTGCCGTCGGCAACCGGTTGTTCGGCTTCGCCCTCGGCAGGTTTTTCTTCGGCGGGTGGCTCCGCTGGGGCTGCCGGGGCAGTCGCGTCGACGCCAAGTCGTTGCAGGTAAGCGATCAAGGCGACCGCTTGCGAGTCAAACGTCATCAAGTCACCACGCTTGACCGTTCCCCCTTGAGAAACGATGTCGGCGGCGATCTGTTCGGCTTGCTTGCGGGCCATTTCGGGTGCGTTAGTCAACTCTTCTTCGTAGGGAGCCCCCAACATCTTTGCGGCAACCACTCGGTCGGTGATCGCTTCAAAGTTCAATTCCGTATCCAGCAGATGCACGAACGACGGCATCACCGAATCGGCATAGTAGACCTGAGGGTCTTCGAAGTGACGCCAGTGCCAATAGCTGCTCTGCTTGCCACCTTCGCGTGCCAAGTCGGGACCGATTCGACGGCTGCCCCACTGGAACGGTCGGTCGTAGATAAACTCGCCCGGTTTGCTGTAGTCACCAAATCGTTTGGTTTCGGCAACCATCGGACGAATCATTTGCGAGTGACAGTTGTAACAACCCTCGGAAATGTAGATGTCACGACCAGCAAGTTCGAGTGGCGTGTAAGGCTTGACCGAAGCGATCGTTGGCACGTTACTGCGAATCAAGAACGTCGGGATAATCTCAAACAAACTTGCAATCACCACTGCAAGCGTTGTCAGCACGGTAAAGCGAACGGGCAATCGTTCCCATCGGCGGTGCCACCCCATCTTGGTCCAAACTTCGAACTTGCGAGCCGTATCAAGAACGGGTGCTTCTTTCAATTCGCTTTCAGGTTCGGCTGGATCAGCCGGTGCGACCTTACTTAGGCGTGCTGCTTCGTAGACCGGAACGTCGTACTTCGCTGGACGGGTCGTCCAAGTCATCACGTAGTTGACGACCATCACGACGATGCCGCCAACAAAAAGCAAACCGCCAAAGACTCGAATCCACCACAGGAATGCGACTTCCGAAATGGGTTCAACAAAGTCCCACATCAGGTTGCCTTGCTCGTCCATGGCTCGCCACATGATGCCTTGTTGCAAACCAGCAATGTAGATCGGCACGATGTAAAGCAGGATGCCGAGGAAGGCGACCCAGAAGTGCAGTGACGCCGCCTTCTCGCTCCAAAGCTTCGTTTGGAACAAACGCGGAGTTAGCCAGTAGAGCATGCCGAACGTCATCATCCCGTTCCAGCCAAGCGCCCCTGAGTGAACGTGAGCAATGGTCCAGTCGGTGTAGTGACTCAGCCCGTTCACGCTCTTGATACTGAGCATCGGGCCTTCGAAGGTCGACATGCCGTAGAAGGTGATGCCAACGACAAAGAACTTCAGCACGGGATCGGCCGAGACTTTTTGCCAAGCACCACGAAGGGTCAACAATCCGTTGATCATCCCACCCCACGAGGGCATCCAAAGCATCAAGCTAAAGAGCATCCCGAGGGTACAAGCCCATTCGGGAAGGGCGGTGTAATGCAAATGGTGAGGGCCAGCCCAGATATAGATAAAGACCAGCGACCAAAAGTGGATGATCGAAAGTTTGTAGCTAAAAACCGGTCGGTTCGCTGCCTTGGGCAAGAAGTAGTACATCAGCCCGAGGAACGGCGTGGTCAGAAAGAACGCCACCGCGTTGTGGCCGTACCACCATTGCATGAATGCGTCTTGCACGCCGGCGTAGATCGGAACACTTTTGCCCCAACCCACGGGAACGACGAGGTTGTTGAACACGTGCAGCACGGTCACGGTCACGATCGTCGCGATATAGAACCAAAGCGCGACGTACATATGACGCTCGCGGCGATTGATCAGCGTCATCATGAAGTTGACGCCAAAGAAACCGAGCCAAACGACTGCGATCGCCAAGTCGATCGGCCATTCCAGTTCGGCGTATTCCTTACTTTGTGTGATCCCCAGCGGCAGGGTGACTGCCGCGGCAACGATGATCAGTTGCCAGCCCCAAAAGTGCAGCCTCGAGAGCGTGTCGCTCCACATGCGAGCTTTGCAAAGCCGCTGAGTGCTGTAGTAGATCGCGGCAAAAATACCGTTGCCCGCGAATGCAAAGATCGCCGCGTTGGTGTGCAGCGGCCGAAGTCGTCCGAAGGTCAGCCATTCGGCCGATCCAAAAAGTTTGGGAAGGACCAAGAGCAACGCGACGACGAGGCCCACAACGGTCGCGATCAGGCCCCAGAAAATCGTGGCCGTCGCAAACTTGCGGACCACATCGTCGTCATAAGAAAAGGACTCGATCGGGCCATCTGCCCGGTCGGCCTGGTAGGCATCTGGGTCGGCGTCAGTCTCCGAAATTGCCGCGTCTATGGCCACGCTGCTTTCCTTCCACAAAGGGTTGGTTGTCGTCTGGTTCGGTAGGTGGGCCCCATGCCGAGTGCACGGGGTCGATGCATAAGGACTACCGGTAGGCGGGCTGAGTATAACAATGACAGTGCCAATCGATGCAGGACTGTGCGACAGTGTGTCGCGGAGGGACTGTTGGGCCGATTTTTCGGCCTTTCTTTCGAAGTAGGGCGTCCCAGTCGCCGTTTTCGTTGGTGCGCCATCGCGCAGCCTATGCGTGCAGAAGTGTGCCACGCGGTCACAGATGTGGGCACCGTGCAAATTGTCACGCATACCAAATCCGCATAATCGGATTAGTTCCACATAATGCGTGGACGTCGAGCAAAGTGAGGCTGATTTTGCGGGTCTTTCGGTGCGAATTCTTCTCCTTGCGTTACGACCTTAACACTTGACGATGCAAGTCCATAGTCGTCCCACACGCTGGTACCACCGGAAAATGGCACTCGAAGGAAATACAATGAAAGCACTGACGCTTACCGCTGCTGTGGTTTGGGCATTGGCATTCGCCACCCAGCAGCCAATCTATGGGGCAGACTGCTGCGAAGCTGTCGATACTTGTTGCGACTCAGCCTGTTGCGACTGCGACTCTTGCTGTGATCTCGGATGTGACTCTGGCTGTGATTCGGTCATGTCCTGCTGCGATCCTTGCAGTGGATGTGGAATGAAAGGGAAGCTCTGCGATTGCATGGGCCGCATGAAGTTGCTCGGTTTGATCAAACCAAGCGACCACTGCTTTGACGATTTCGTCAGCCCGATGATCAACTTCGTCTTTTTCGAAGACCCACGTACGCTGACCGAAATTCGCCCGATTTTCGTACACCACAACCTGCCACGTACCCTTTCGGGTGGGGCAGTGAGTGCTGACGGCGCCGTTCAACTGTTTGCTGTTCAGTTCCGTATCGCATTGACCGAGCGATTGAGCATCATCGCTGTGAAAGACGGTTTCATCGTCGATCGCGTCAAAAACGGCGGCCTGGACGCTTTGCTTGACGATGGTTGGGCCGACGTTTCGGCTGGCCTGAAATACAATGTCTTGCGTGACACCTGCTCGGGAACACTCGCTTCGGTTGGTTTCACCTACGAAATGCCTGTCGGATCGCGCCGCGCTCTGCAACGCAACGGCGACGGCGAATTCCACCTGTTCGCAACCGCCGGCCAACGCTTGATGGATGGCAACGCTCACTGGTTGAGCGCATTCGGATGGCGTAAACCTGTCGACGGGCAAAGCAACAGCGAATCGATCCACTGGTCGAATCACTTCGACGTTCGCATGACCGAAAAGGCCTACTTGGTGACCGAGCTTGCTTGGTGGCACTGGGTCGATTCGGCTGCAACGGGTCTGCCTTTGATGGAAGCTGGCCAAGACTTGTTCAACCTGCCAACGACCAACACGACCAACAACGACTTGGTGACTCAAAGCGTTGGCTTCAAGTACAAGCCTAAGACCAACATCGAAGCTGGTTTCTCGTACGAGTTCCCGCTGACCAGTTTCCGCGATGTGATCAAAGATCGTATCCAGCTGGAAATGATCGTTCGCTACTAAGCCGAAACGATTGCCAATCTATCCGGTTGCCAGTCACGCAATTGCGTGCGTCAGTTCGTCCTGAATTGACGCACGCATGACTGCTTCTAGATAAGCTAGAATGACAAACGACCCGGGTCAGTTCGCACGTGCGGGCTGACCCGTTTTTCGTTTTGCGTTTGTCTGTTGTGGGGCGATATTCCAGTGAGCCCACTGAAACTCCAACCGACCTTTTCGTTGGATGTCCCCCAGCATCCCGACGAAGCGATTCAGCGCATTCGCGCGGCCATCAAGTCGCCCGAACTTTCCGGCCACGCCGTGTCTGCAGGACGCTGTGTCGATTTCAAAATTGAAAAGAGCGATCAACGCTTTTGGTCGCCGCACCTTTCCGTTCAAGCTTTCGAATCGGACGACGGTGAAGGAACTCAATTCTATGGCCGCTTTGCACCGCGACCGGAAGTCTGGACGGGATTCATGTTCTTCTACTTCCTGGTTGCCTTCGGAATCTGTGCCGCCGGAATCTACGGCTACGTCCAGTGGGTCCTTGATACGACGCCGTGGGCGTTCGTTTTGGTCCCCGCCGGTATCGTTGCGATTGTCTTGCTGCACGTGGCGAGCCTGATCGGCCAGGGGCTGAGCACGGACCAAATGAAGTTGCTCCGATCGCGTTTCGATCGCGCGGTGCAGATTGCCTTTGAAGAACCAGGATCAGAGGTTGGGTGATGTCGACGAGTCAGTCGGTTTCCAATGATCGAATTGCACGCATCCTCAACGGTCTGCTCGTGGTCACGTTCAGCCTGCTCGCGATTTGGGACTTCCGTGTCATTTGGCTAGTACTGTTCATGGGCTGCAGCCTGATCTTCTCCGGCGCAGCCAACTACTGTGGCTTTGCAAAGATCGCCGCAGCCATTCGTGGCCCAAAGTGAGGGTTCTTCGTAGGTCATGCATCCGCATGACAAGCAAGCGGCTCGCCGCGACGCTAGCGGTTTTCCATCTCCCCACGCTCTGGCGAGCGTGGCTACGAAGAGTGATAAGGCCCGACGCTAGCGCGTTCGGCTCATGGATCTAAATCTGAAACTGATTCACCAGCGAGGTGAGCTCGGTCGACAGTCGCGAGAGCTCGGCTCCGGTCGCTTGCGTGCCCGTAGCACTTTGCGCCGTTCGCTTGGCGGTTTCAGAAACGCTGGTGATCGTTTCGGCAATCTCACAGCTCGCTTTGGCCGTCTCGGCCACGCCAGTGGCGACCGAGTTGACCGCGCAACTGGTCTGGGCAACGTTCTGCGAAATATCGCGGGTCGTCACACTTTGCTCTTCGACGGCCGAGGCGATCGTGCGACTGATCGAATTGACCTCGTCAATCACCTGACTGATTTGTGCGATCGAATCGACTGCTTGATTGCTTGAGCCTTGAATGGCTTCCACCCGTCCGCGAATGTCCTCGGTCGCTTCGGCGGTTTGCTTTGCCAATTCCTTGACTTCGGTTGCGACCACAGCAAAACCTTTCCCAGCTTCGCCGGCTCGCGCGGCTTCAATCGTCGCGTTCAAGGCAAGCAAGTTGGTTTGTTCGGCAATCTCTTGGATCACTTCAATCACTTTGCCGATCCCGTCCGCTGCCGTTCCGAGTTCGCCGATCGTTTGGTTGCTTGCGGTCGCCATTTCCGCAGCATTACTTGCGACCGTTGACGCCTGCTCTGCGTTGGTCGCAATTTCGGAAATGCTTGCCGACATCTGTTCGGCAGCGCACGCAACCGATTCGATACTGTCGGTCATTTGCTTGGATGCCGCTGCCATGTTGTTCATGTTCGTCGACATCTCCTCAGCCGCTGCGGCGACCGTCGACGAGCGGCAGGTGGTTTCTTCGGCACTGCCCGAAAGCTCCGTCGCTGTCGACGAAAGTTCGGTCGACGAGTTGGCGAGCATTTCGGCGTCACCAGCCAGTTCACCAATCATCGTTTGCAGCTTTCCAACAAACGTATTGAACCAATGAGCCATCTCACCGATTTCATCGTTTCGTGATTCGTCGAGCCGAATGGTGAGGTCTCCGTCGCCTTGTGCAATGTCCTTGAGGTTGTTCGTCATCTTGCGAATTGGATTGGTCAACGACTTGGTCACCATCGAAGCGATGCCTCCAATGACCACCGTCAACACAAGCGCTCCGACAATGCCCCACCACATCAACGTGTTGAGTGCATTCGAAACGCGGCTGGAAGTTTCGGCAAAGTCACGAATGGGAGCTTTGGTGACGAGCACCCAGTCCCATGCGGCAAAGTGACGGGCAGCTGCCACAACGGTTTGCGGAGGTCCGTCGTCATCAAATCGGTCTTGGTAGCTGACAACGAAGGTTTCGCCAGAGCTCTCGACGGCTCCTTGGATCAGATCCTGATAGATTTTGCGTCCATTGTCGGCGCTTTTGTCCCAGACCGATTCGCCATCCTCGTTCCCATCAGGCGAGACCAAGTAGGTCCCCTTCGATTTTTCCTGCGCTGAAATCGCGCAGGCGTAACCTGTTTTGCCAATCACCGTGTTGACGATTGCCTGCTTTGCTTCGGCAATGTCTTGTTGTTTTTGGCCAACGTAAAGGATGCCAATCACTTTGTTGTTGGTATCAAAGAGTGGTTGGTAGGCGGTCAAATACCACTCGTCCATGATTTCTGCGGATCCGCGGTAGGTTTCGCCCTTGAGGACCGTCGAAACCACTTTGTTGGCGGACCCATCGGGGTTGGTTGCCGGAATATAGGTGCCGATCGCCCGTGTGCCGTCTCGCAGTTTGATGTTCGTGCAAACGCGGAGCATGTCGCCCTCTTCGTTCATCCGCTGAAATAGGGTGCACGTTCCGCCGACGAGTTGTTGGACGTGATCAACGATCGGCGATGCTCTGTCGAAGGACCGGTTGGGCTCGACGTGGGTGTCCCCAACGGCCAAGACCGGAATCGTTACCGAAGTGGATTTCTTTGTGAATTGATTGATCGCGTTCCACTGGACGGTTTCGTCCGCCAAGTGCGCATCACCCGAACGATGCAGAATATCATCGGCGACCAGCAGGTTCGATTCGACATGCTTGCGAACGGACTTGTCCTGGATCGCCAAAATGTCGATGAGCCGCTGATTGATGGCGTCGCATTCGCTGCTCGCCATCTCGAGAGTGCCATGTTGAATGACCTCGGTGCAGTCCGATTTTTTGATGACCAACATGGTGATCATGCCGACTGCCGTCATCACCGTGCCGCTCAAAGCAACGAGCAGCACCTTCGTGCGAATTTTCATCTTTGCCCCCTGACAATTCTTTCGCTGGGGCCGCCACCCTAACCGGCGCCCCATAAGATTGCTCAAGCAAGCGTAGGTCTTGCCTCAATGGATGCCCGCCGATTCTCAGCTCGATTCCAGCCGTGACCGTTTCGCCTCGGTCAACAGCTGAATAATTGGAACAATCGGCCTAGAGGTGTGCGTGCATGCACGCGGCCCGCAGCAGCCAACGGCCAGACGCGCGCCAAGCCGCACACTTTCACCGCGGTCAGGATGATTGGGGGCCGCAAAAGGGCTGCGAGGTACCTTGATTGCCAGAACTTTGGCGAACGGATTCCAATCCTCGACGTCGCTGATGAATTGGCACTGTTGTTGCATTCATCCGAGGATGAAAAAAGGTTTTTGTTGGTTTCCGTTTCTTTCGGAGTTCGAGTGATGACCAAGCCATCGATTATGTGCGCAATCGACTTCACCGACGCATGCGACGAGGCGTTGCGAGTGGCGGTCGAAGAAGCGAAACGGCGTGACGCCATTTTGGATATCGTCCATGTCTGGTTCCCCTCCGACATGGTGGCAGTCGACATGTCTGGCATTAGCGGTTCGTTTGCTGATCCCGACCTACCGCAACAACTGCGTGAACAACTCGATTCGATCGTTGTCGATTTGCCGGAACAGGACGTTCGAAGGCATCTGTTGCAAGGCAATGCCGCGGATCAAGTGGTTGCCAAAGCAACGGAACTTGGAACGCAGCTCTTGGTTGTCGGCACGCACACGCGAGGCGCCATCGCACGCTGGTTCCTGGGCAGCGTCGTGACCGAATTGCTGCGCATCTCGCCCTGTCCCATTCTCGTTTGTCGTACGCCACCGAACACGACGACTGACGATGCACAACAACATCACGAATCGGCATCGACGTGAAGATCATGGGCGCTCCCTTGGATTCTGCGAAACCAGTCGACGCGACTTGTGAAAACGCATCGACGCTTGAACAAGCGAACCTCGAGCACTCGCACGCACGAGAAGACATCGCCGAGCGTCTGGCCCAGCCGCCGAGGCAAAGTTACTTGAAGGATTCGGTTTACGGTGGCGTTGACGGTGCGGTCACAACCTTTGCCGTCGTCTCGGGAGTCGCCGGCGCAGGCTTGTCCCCGTCGGTCGTAATCATTTTGGGAATTGCCAATCTGGTCGGCGACGGCTTCAGCATGGCCGCTGGCAATTTTTTGGGGACGCGTGCAGAGAACCAACAGCTCGAGAAACTGCGACAGATCGAACACAAGCACATCGCCCAGTGCCCGGAAGGAGAGCGGGAAGAGATTCGCCAGATCCTTCGTGGACAAGGATTCGAAGGCAAGTTGTTGGAAGACGCGGTCGATACGATCACCGCTGACGAAAAACGTTGGGTCGACATGATGCTCCGCAGCGAATACGGAGTCTCGACCGATCGCCCCAATGCAGTCGTCGCCGCCTCATTCACATTCATCAGCTTCATGATCGTCGGGGCCTTGCCTCTGATCCCCTTCATCTATCAGTGGGTTTCCCAACAGAGTTTTGCGGCATTCGCGGTCAGCACCGTGCTGACCGGAGTGGCCTTTGCTGTGATCGGGGCGGTCAAAGCGAGATTTGTCCAACAGGCCTGGTGGCGATCCGCAGCCGAAACGGTCGCGGTGGGTGCCGCAGCCGCAGGGCTCGCGTACGCCTGCGGCTACGCTTTGTCGGGTGTCGCGTGACGATGAGCATTTTTTACTTGGCTGTCCTCTGAGCGCCTTGCCGAGCCTCTTCGAGGCAGTGAAACTACTGCCTCCCAACATGCCTTTACAACAAACGCCCCTATCCAGGTGCCCCACTGATGAAAGTCGTTCTTGCCACGGATGGATCGAAAAACGCCGAGCATGCCGCCGAATGTCTCAGCCGCGTGCCTCACAACGAACCGCTTGATTTGACGGTGGTGACAACCGTTTACTTGCCCGAAGCTTCGGCCAGTGCAGGCTCTCACGCCTGGTTGCCCGCTTTTAAGAAGGAACAGCAAGAGACGGCAGCCGAACATTTCGCGCACATCGAAAAGATGTTCTCTGGTGCCAATGCGTCGGTGACGCACAAGGTCGCCGAAGGCCACATTGGTGAAAGCATCGTCGAAACCGCCGACCTCATCGATGCCGAATTGATCGTTCTCGGCGCAAAAGGGCATTCCGCGATCGAACGCATCCTGCTCGGAAGTGTCAGCGACTATGTGGCAACGCACGCAAAATGTAGTGTGCTCGTGGTCCGACCACCTGGCGAAGATCCGTCGGACCATGTCCGAGTGACCATCGCTCATGATGGAACCGAGGACAGCGATGTTGCGATCAAGCAGTTTGGAAAGTTCGAATGGGGCTCCGCCACCGAAGGACATGTTCTCAGTGTGGTGCCGATCATTCGCACCTTCCGCCAGGACCTCTTTCCTGACATGAACGAAGAACGCGAGAAGCAGACTCAGTTCGCTAACGAGCGGGTCACCGAAGCTGTCGACCAACTCAAGCCAGCCGTCCCCAATGTCAAAGGCGCGGTGGTTGAATCCGAGCACATTGGTGAAGCGATCATCGAGTTCGCCAACGAACACCAATGCAACACGATCGTCGTGGGCGAACACGAACGCACCGCTTTGGGCCGCTTAATGCTCGGCAGCGTCTCACGTTACGTCCTCCGCCACGCCGAGTGTACGGTCTGGATCGCACGCTAAGCTTCCGTACCTTCCGTAGGTCATGCTCCGCATGACAGTCTGGAGTGCATTTGTCATGCGGAGCATGACCTACACGATTGCATGGCTTGGGAGGGAAACGCGTTAAAACGAGCGTGGTTGTTCACTCGGTTTGCGATGTCGATGGCACCAAAATTGCTCCCTTGCAGCAATCAAAAGAGGTGATCAATCGGATCGGCTCGATCACGCTAACGGGGAAGGGATGCGACAATGCGCGTTTTCATGGTTTCACTCTTGGTGAGCGTGCTTGCCACCACCGCCGCTGCCCAACAGCCAAAGCCTGCAGAAACTCAACCGTCTCCATCCGCTGCGGAACAAGCAAAACGGTCACCGAGTTATTGGATGGAAAAGAAGCTGGAGTACTCCCAGGAGATTCTCCGTGGCTTGGCAGTCGACGACATGAAGCTTGTCGCCGAAAAGGCGAAACAAATGCGAGTGCTTTCGAACGCGGAAGGCTGGATTCGCAAAAGCAAACCTGGCTACAAAGCCCAACTTCAAGCGTTCAACTTTGCCAATGCGGAGATTGAACGACACGCACGCGCCGACAATCTCGAAGGCGCTGCGATGGGTTTTCAGCAGTTAACGATCAGCTGCGTCAGTTGCCACGCAATCCTCCGCAACGTTGATTGAACCGTTTGCCGTCACGCGTTTCGGCGGCTCGTGAGAAGATTCCGGCTTGACGTCTCGTTACCACGCTCCGCGTGGTAACGCACTCCCGGACGCTCCGCGTCCTCTTCGTAGGTCATGCTCCGCATGACAGCCGTTCGCACTATTCGCAAAAGAGTACGAGGCCCGACGCTAGCGCGTTCGGCTCACAAAAAACACAACCACTCTGCTTTGTGACGCACGCGATGAGTCTCACTGATTTGCTAGCACGATAAAACTTTCTTGTGATCTTGATAGATCGCTGTTGACACCACTCGTGAATACTCCGTATTTCCGCTTCAAACCGGAATCTCTCTGGGCAGATTGTGCCCTAGAAGACGGGTTTCTGGGCCAAGGAATCGGCCTAGGGCACGGTAGAGAGTTTTTTGGGGAACCGCCGAACGGGCCAGGAAAACGACAACAACGCTGGACGTTCATTCATTGAAGTCTCACCGCGAAGAAGGAGAGTCGCGTTGAACCGCCTCGCAATTGCGAACCGCCATGTCGCTGGGATCGCTGCAACAATGTTGCTGCTAACCAGCATGGACGCGTTTGCCCAGTTCCAGTTGCCCGCCGGCACTACTCCGGCCATGCCAACTACCCCGACCAAGACTGCATCAGGACCGCAACTGATCACCGAAGCGCGTCGTGCACTCGCTCGGAAAGATTACCAAGCGGCGGTGCAAGCATTCCGCAAGGCAGCCAGTTCGGCTCCTGCGTCCGCCCAGGAGGCTCGCGACATTGCGATCCTGCGACAACAACTTGTGGCCGTCGGCTTCGACGCCCAGTTGCTCGCACCTCCTGCGGCACCCGCCCAACCCGCTGGCAGGTTGCCCGGCATCGCCGGCTCGCAACCGACAAAGCTCGCAGGTGGCGCGCCCAACTACGCACAACCGATCGGTGCACGCGGTGCCAGCAACACGATTGCTGATCCTGCGGCCCGCAAACGCGAGGCTCTTCGCCTTGTCGCGATCGGACGTGCTGCTTTGGATCGTGGCGATGCGAACACCGCACTTGCGATGGCCAAACAAGCTGAACAACTGAAGGTGCCCAATGAAGCCTTCGCTCCGAATGAACCACGCGTCTGGCAATTGATGCTCGATGCCGAATCGGCCGTTCGCCGCCGCACGGTTGCGTTGACCTCGGGTCAGCTAGCAGTCGGAGGTGTCAGCCCCGTTCAACAAGCGGTTGCAACGGCGCCAACCAACGAAGCCAACACGGTCGCCCAAATGTTGTTTGCTGCTGAAGCGGACAACAAAGCGGGTACGATCGCTCAGGTGCAAAACGAAGCACCGCTTCCTGGTGGCACGATCAGCAACGGCCAGAAACTTTACAACGATGGAATGGAGGCATTGTCGAAAGGCGACAAGGCAACCGCACGCCAGTTCTTCCTCGAGGCATGGAACAACGCGTCGGACCTTGACCCCGCTATTCGCAATCAGCTCAAGGACAAGCTGACTCTCCTCCAGCCCGTCCGAACTCCCAACGCCGGTTCACCCGCCAACATGACGGCGATTGAACGGGCCGAGTTGGAAGCTCAAGAAAAGACTCGTCGGCTGTATCGCGAGGTGACCGCCGAACTTGCCAAAGCAAACGAATCCAAGCAAAGCGATCCGCTGAACACCTTGGAAGGTCTCGAACGACTTCGTCGCCGCGTCGACAGCTCCGACATCTCGGAACAGTCGCGTCGCACCATCGCCGTGTTGGTTGATCGAGCGATCAACGAACAAAAGCGATACAACGAAGCCCATCGCGCTGAAATCAACTTGGACTTGAAGAACGAATCGATTCGTACCGAGATCGCTACCCAGCAAGCTCGACAAGAATCGATCGACGCGGAAGTTGCGACTTTGGTCGAGAGCTTCAACGAGTTGATGACTGAAAAACGCTATCACGAAGCAGTCGTTGTTGCCAAACAAGTCGCCGAACTGAAGCCTGGCGATCCCATCGCCACTCAGATGACGCACAACAGCACGATTGCGACTCGCAAGACCATGGAAGAAGAAGTCCAAGCCAAAGGACGCGTCGCCTTCCTGGACGTCATGCGAGGCATCGAAGAGTCGGCCAAGGATTACGACCCAACTCGGGAACTTACCTTTGAAGATCCTGAGGTTTGGGCGAACCGATCGACGATTCGTCTGCAAGGCGATTCGTCCGACTCGCACTTGAGCGTTGCTGAGCAAGCGATCAAGCAAAAATTGACCACGCCTGTCGAAGTCAAATACAACAATCGTCCACTCGGCGAAGTGATCGACGACCTGTCCAATGCCACCGGCATTCCAATGGTCATCGACACGCCTGCGTTGTCGACGGTTCGAGTGACTGCGGACACGCCCGTCAGTTTGAGCATCAACACACCGCTTGCTCTTAAGAGTGCGTTGAACCTGTTGCTCGAAAAGCAACTGCAACTCACTTACACCATCGAGAATGATGTTCTGAACATCACCAGCATCGAAGCCAAACGCAGCAAGGTCTATCCAAAGACCTACCGCGTGACCGATTTGGTGACTCCGATTCCGAACTTCACCAGCAGCTACGAACAAGGCTTGGCCGGTGCGTTGCGTGCAGCCTATCAAATGTCGAACCCACAAAATGATGTTCGCATCATGCCGGTTTCGATGACCGACCTCGGTACGGGAATGGCTCAAACACCCACCTCGGCAAACCTGAACCCAGCTGTCCTTGGCCAATACGCTCCGATGGGCAGCCAAGGTGGCTTCGGTCTCAACAATCCACCGGGTGGTGGTGCAGGCGGAGCTGGTGGTGGTGCATTTGCCGACTTCCAATCGCTGATCGACCTGATTCAAACCACGGTCGTTCCTGACACTTGGGAAGTCCTCGGTGGTCCGAGTACCATGGCACCGTATCCACAGAACCTGAGCTTGGTGATCAGCACGACGAGTGACGTTCACGACCAGATCTCGGACCTGCTTGAATCACTGCGAGCTCTTCAGAACTTGCAGATCACGATCGAAGTTCGCTTCATCACCTTGTCGGACTCGTTCTTCGAACAGATCGGTGTCGACTTTAACGTCCAATTCGATGACAACGTCACCAACTTCCCAACCGGTGAAGACGAAGGTCCCGCTGTGACCGTCGGCCTCGGTGGCGATGGTCTGCCAACGGCTGACTTGGACATCCGGTTCGACAACGGCAGCTTCGGTACTCTGCCACCCTTCGGTGGATTTGACGCCGGTGCCGCCTCGACAATCGGGTTTGCAATGTTGAGCGACATTGAAACGTTCTTCTTCTTGCAAGCCGCTCAGGGTGATAACCGGAACAATATCATGCAGGCACCAAAGGTGACCCTGTTTGATGGCCAGTTCGCTAACATCCAAGACGTCACTCAGCGTCCCTTCGTGACCAGTATCACGCCAGTTGTTGGTGACTTTGCTGTCGCACAACAACCGGTCATCGTGGTCCTTAACGAAGGAACTCAGTTGAACGTTCAAGGGATTGTCAGTGACGACAAGCGATTCGTCCGCCTGACGCTGGTTCCGTTCTTTAGCCAGATCGGTGATGTCGACACCTTCACCTACGAAGGTCGTCGGACCACCAGCCGCAGCAGCCGCAACGAAACCGGTGACACCAACGGTGACGGTGTGGTCGACGACGACGACGCAGTGAACACGGAAGAAGATTCGGACATCACCGAAGGTACGACCGTCCAGCTGCCAACGTTCTCGTTCACCACGGTCAGCACCACGGTCAGCGTTCCTGACGGTGGTACGATCCTGCTCGGCGGTATCAAGCGACTCGCTGAAGGCCGTACCGAACGTGGTGTGCCAATGCTCAGCAAGATTCCTTACGTCAGCCGATTGTTCCGAAACGTTTCGGTTGGTCGTGACGCTCGAAGCTTGATGCTGATGGTCACCCCTCGAATCATCATCGAGGAAGAGGAAGAGTTCGCTCAAACCGGCTTCAAGCCGAATCGCTAGTCGAACCGTTTGAAACGATTCTAAAACAAGACGAAACGCCGGCAGCAATCGCTGTCGGCGTTTTTTTATATACTTGCGTTTCTCACCATCAACGAGACGCAATCATCTTCGTAGTGGACGAGGCCACGAGTCCTTCAGTATCCGTAGTGGACGAGGCAACGAGTCCCCAATGTCCGCAGCCCCAAATATTCGTGGGCAATGAGTCACCAAGGGACTCGTAGCCTCGTCCACTACCCTCAGACGCCCACCTAATTCCACACCTGAATGAAGTCCTGGATTCTCCTTCTCGGTCCGATCGCCGCGATCCTTGTTGGTGGTGGGCTTTATCTTGCCGAGCAACCCGAGCCGATCGCGTGGACCGCGGGCGTGGTTGTGCTCTGTGCGATCTGGTGGATCTTTGAACCGGTTCCGATTCCGGTCACTTCACTTATCCCCTTGGCTGTCTTTCCGCTGACTGGCGTCTTGACCCGCGAACAGGTCGGCCAATCGTACGGTCATTCGCTCGTGTTGTTGATGATGGGTGGGTTCATGCTCTCGATGGCGATGGAGCGAAGCTGCGCCCATCGTCGGATTGCATTGACGATGGTCCGCGCCTTTGGCGGAAGCTCGGGTGGCCGACAACTTGTCTTTGGCTTCATGGCAGCCTCCGCTGTACTGAGCATGTGGATTTCCAATGCAGCAACAACGCTGATGTTACTGCCGATCATTGCTGCGGTGATGGAACGCTCGAAGAACCCGCACCTACACGTTTGCCTGCTGCTAGGCGTTGCCTATTCGGCGAGCATCGGGGGCATCGGAACGCCCATCGGGACTCCACCGAACCTCGTCTTCATGCGCGCCTTTGTTGATGACGCGCACCAGCCAGAACCTTCGTTTGTCCGCTGGATGATGTGGGCGATGCCGATCCTGTTGATCATGCTTCCGCTAGCCGGTCTGTGGTTGACCCGCAGCCTGAAACCCGAAGGCGGACTCAAACTGCCCCCGGTCGGTCGCTGGCGTTCGGCCGAAATCCGAACGCTCACCGTTTTTGCGATCACCGCGCTGCTTTGGATCACGCGCAAAGAACCGTTCGGAGGTTGGAGTGGTTGGCTCGACCTTCCTGGTGCGAACGATGCGTGGGTCGCAATGCTTGCTGTCGTCGCGATGCACGTGATTCCAAGTGGCGATGGGAATGATGAGCCGCTCCTGACTTGGGAGGCCGCTTCAAAGATCCCTTGGGGTGTGCTGATCCTTTACGGTGGCGGGATCGCCATCGCGGAAGCCTTTTCATCGTCGGGGCTCAGTCAATTGATTGGCGATTCGATGGGAGGCTTGGCCGCGATCCCGGTGGTGTTGATGATCGCTATGGTTTGTCTTGCAGTCACCTTCTTGACCGAGGTCACTAGCAATACCGCGACCGCGAACCTGTTGCTACCGATTTTGGCGGTCGCATCGCTGACGGCGAACATCGATCCGGCTTTGATCATGGTGCCCGCGACGATCAGCGCTAGCTTCGCATTCATGTTGCCCGTGGCGACGCCCCCCAACGCCATTGTTTTCAGCAGCGACAAACTAACGATTCGCACGATGGCGCGAGAGGGATTTGCGCTCAACGTGATCGGAGTCGTCGTGATCACGACCCTCTGCTGGCTCAGGTTTGGATAACGCAGACAGCCGCAACTCACGTCCACGATCGACCGCCGCGGTTTTGCGGAGCGATTCGTTGCGATCTACAATAAAGCCGAAGCGCTACTGCCATCGTCTTTTCTCGATCGGATCATCCTCGTGAGTTTTGGCACGCACGACTCGGAACCTTCCACATCGACCTCGCTGCTGTATCGGGCCAGGGAAGGGGACGGTGACAGTTGGCGGCGGCTTGCTCAGGTCTATGGGCCAGTGGTGTACGCGTGGGCTCGACGTTCCGGCTGTCAATCGGCGGATGCTGCCGACGTGATGCAAGAGACCTTTGCTTCGGTTGCCAAGGCGATTGGCGGTTTCGACTACAGCAAACCAGGGTCAACCTTCCGCGGTTGGCTCTGGACGATCACTCGCAACAAGATCCGCGACCGCGCCCGCGCGGCAGGCTTGACCGCCGCTGGGGGAACGGAGGCGAATCTAAAGATGCAACAAGTCGCGGGAGAAGAGCCTCTGGTCGACTCGGAACTGGGCGACCCGCAACTGGTCGACTCACCCGTCGAATCGGAATTGCCGCCTGGCGATGAAACCTCGGACATCGCTTCGGTCCGCCGACGAACGATTGAGTTGATGCGAGAATCGTTTGATCCACGTAGCTGGCGGATGTTCTGGGAAACCGCGGTCGAAGGCCGTGAGCCCGCTGCAGTCGCCGACGAAATGGGGGTCTCTCGTTGGGCCGTTTATAAAGCCAGAGCCCGTGTTTTGCACCGCTTGCAGCAAGAAATGCAGGGGCTCGATTGATTGGAATTGTCACAAAGAAAAAAATCTCGTTCAGCTGTCCAATGCCTCCGTTGTCATGGTGTCGCCCGATTTCCCAAGGTTCTGAACAAGGATCGCCGCCATGATCGCTCCCGAACGTAACTGCCTCGACCCTGAAGCTCTCAAACGCGTTGCAAGTGGCCAATACCCGGCCGAAGAGTTTGACGCGGCCTTGGTCCACCTCGACGACTGTTCGACCTGCCGGCAGCAGCTTGAAGCGTTCGAACGCGATGGGATGTGGCTTCGCGGCGCTTTGATCGGCGACGTGACCGATCCGTTGCAAGCCGAAACCGCCTGCCAAGTCGCGCTTTGGCAAATGCTCGAAACACCTGCCTCCTCGAGCGTCTTGCCACCGATCGACTCGGTTCCGCAAGACGTGCTCGGTCCCTATCGGCTAATCCGTGCGTTGGGAGCAGGCGGGATGGGAACGGTCTATTTGGCCGAACACCAGCGACTGCGACGTCAGTGTGCAATCAAGTTGCTTCCACGCGAAAGAGTCGACCAACCGGGATGGCTTGACCGATTCGACCGCGAAATGACGACGATCGCATCGCTTGAACATCCGAACGTAGTCCGCGCTACCGACGCGGGACATCAAGATGGTTGGCACTACTTGGTGATGGAACACCTTGATGGAATGGACCTTGGAAGGATTGCCAGTCGAATGGGACCGCTGCAGGTTGCCGATGCCTGTGAACTGGTCCGGCAGGCCGCACTCGGTTTGGCACACATCCACTCATCAGGACTCGTGCACCGCGATGTCAAACCGTCGAACATGATGCTGACGCGTGATGGGGTCGTCAAACTACTTGACCTAGGCCTTGTGCTTTCGGGTGACGATCCGCTAGCCGTTGACGATCGGCTAACGACCGTGGGTCACCTGATGGGAACAATGCCCTACGTGGCACCCGAGCAACTGGTCGATAGTCGCGATGTGAGTCCTCGCGCGGACATTTACGCGTTGGGCGCGACGCTGTTTCGTCTGATCGCCGGAAGACCGCCACATCAACGACGCGGCGGTCTTGCGCAACATGTGATGGCGATTACCAATGAAGACCCACCTCGGCTCGATTCGGTTCGCGAGGACGTTGATCGCGACGTTGTCGAATTGGTCGCGTCGATGCTTTCCCGCGATCCAAAAAAACGCCCACAACACGCCGCAGACATCGCCCAGCAGCTCGAAAAATTCGCCCGCCAAAACACCGTGCGACGGCTCTTACGACAAGCATTGCGAAAACCGGCGTCAAGCGAAGAGCCAAGGTCTTTGTTGACGGTCGGCCAAGCAGCGCCGAGCACGCCCGATCAAGGAACGCGTCTCTGGATCTGGGGGCTCGCAGCCGCCTTGGTTCTCTTTGCTGGCTTCGTCTTAAAGATCGCCACCGATCGCGGCGAATTGGTTGTCAAAGGCGAAGGTGACGTCGTGATTGCGATTCGCCAAGGCAACGAGCTTGTCGATCGCCTCGAAATCAAAACGGGTGAAGACAATCGATTGTCACTG
This sequence comes from Rubripirellula sp., assembly GCA_965216875.1. Classification (GTDB taxonomy): domain Bacteria; phylum Planctomycetota; class Planctomycetia; order Pirellulales; family Pirellulaceae; genus CBDCUW01. Next base: position 7,562,562 of record OZ244207.1, on the reverse strand, counting down.
CACAAAGGCACTTACGAAATTGAGATCGAGAACCCGACCGGGATGGTTATGCTCGACAAGAATGTCGTGACCATCGGTCGTGGCACCACCTCGCCGGTCGATCTGTTGGAAAGCAAATCGGGATTGCCTGGCGCTCATCCGACTCGAATGGGTGATGGGGGCAACGGTCCTGCAGCCCTCGACCCAACCATCAACCCGACTGTCGGAAACCCATTGGTCAAGCAATCGATTTCGGATCCAAGACCAGCCGGGCCACTTTTGTTTCAAGGCAAAGTTCTGGAAGAATGGATGGATCTGCTCAAACGCGAGCAGGACCCAAAATCACTCGGGCAAGTGATGCGAGCGGTCGAGGCGCTCACTCGTGAAAACGATCGTCGTCGGGAAGCGGCAGAGTCAACGCTGCTGTGCGCCCGTCGATTGGGCGGAATCGTGTCGTCGGGAACCGGCGACAGCCAGTTTGGCGAAGAGGCGGATCCGTCACCCAAATTCATGGCATTTTTGCTGGAAGTGTTTCCAAACTACGGCGCGGATCCTGGTTTGACCGTTCTCGCTGATGAATTGCATGAAGGCAACATTCGTAGTCGCTGCGCTTCTATCTGGTTGCTCAACAACACCTACCACCATGCAGAAAGGTTTATCGAATCAGACCCTCGAGCCGAGCGAACACTCGTCAAACTTCTCGATGGCTTGCGAATCGCGGTCACCAACTCGAGCGCGGATGACCTGAATGGCTTCCCCTTCACCATGGCCCGAGCCATGGGGCTTCGGCTGTGCGAACAGCTGGACATTCAAGCAAGCCAACAACCATGGCTTGCCAAAATGGTGATCGACGAGATCGACCGCGCCGAACAGGTTTGGAACGACGGCAATCCAATCCAAGATCCGGCTGGCGCGATGTATGGCATGGGACAGCACTGGGTCATTTCGGCTAGCGAGATTCAAGTCGGCATCGATCTGGACACCGCCGGCCAATACGACGCTCCGTGGAACTTTTTTGCAGCCGCAACGATCGAGGGTAACTTTGTCTCCGAGACAGACGTTTTCGATACGATTGCCGACAAGGCCCCAGAATTGTTGATCAAGGCAACGCACGCGAAATTGCAGTCCTGGTCGTCAAACGACGGCGGCAAGTCAGTGAGCTTCTACGGTGGTTCGCCAAGCGACAATTGGGGCAACAACGTTTACGTTCCCGCGTTCGCTCTTTGTCGAAAACAGACGATATGGCCTCAAGCGATCGAGTTCTATGCCAACAATGCCGACGAACCTGAGTTCGCTCTCAAGATCCTTAACGACTTGCGCAAATCGGTCATCAAACATGGTGTGAAAGAAAACCACAAAGACAGACCGCTGCAGTTCCTCGATCGCGGAATCAAAATCCTCAAAGACCGCGTGTAGCCGCAAACATAGAACGACTAGCTATTTGATTCCACGTTTCGCGTCCCCAGCCCGTGAGCCGTACGCGCTAGCGTCGGGCCGGGGTCCGTAGTACCGAGCTTTAGCCGGAATCTTCACGCTTTCCGCCTGAAGGCGGGACTACAAACGGCGATGACGCTGTTGGGCCCGACGCTAGCGCGTTCGGCTCACGTGCCGGGGACTCGGTGCACGCTAACACCGCCAACCTCAAGGCGTCGCACTCCCTTTTGCGTCAACCCGCGGCTCTCGGGCACTAAACATTCCACAAGACCTTCGTACCCTTCGATCGATGCCAAAAACTCCGCATCTTCGTCATCAATCGAGCCGAAGAGTCCCAAGGTATGGAGTTGCTTGACGATGCCCGACTCGGCCAACATCGGCAACTGATCCGATCTCAGGTCGACATACAGCGCGGTGAGAAATTGGAACTCCATTGCGAACAAATCGGACCAACGAACATCCGCACAGAGAATCAAACTCTGCAACCTCGGCATCGTGGCAATCAGATCGACGACTTTCAAAGCCCCATGTATCTGACCACGTCGACCGAATGGCACGTGATCCTCGGTTCCAACCCGAAGATCCCGCAGGTTCGAAAAATCAGCACCAAGCAACGTTTCCAAACCATGCTTGGCCGTAACGCCTTCTTGAATCCCATCCTCGATGACGGTCAATTCTCGCAGCATCCGACAATAGGGCGAATCACGAAGCTGAGCGGCGAATTCGACGTCCAGCGTTTCGCAGAAGAGACTCGAAAGTTGACCGTTAAAGAATTTGTAAGGAATCGACATCAACCCTCGATCCATCAACCAATTCGCCAAACTACCGAGCCATTGTCGTGAATGAAGCGCACGAAGTCGTTGAATCTCAGCGTCGATCTTGCCGCGTCGGTAAAGCGGCAACTGTGGATCCTGTTGTTCCAACTGCAACTGGGTGAATGTCCCGCGCGGATCATTTCGATCCATTAACCAATCAGCGTAAATCGCGTAGCGTCCTGGCTCGTCGGGGTCCTCCAAGATCGACTTCAAGAAGGGTTCGTGATCTTCAAGGGACCGCCAAATGTCCTCATTCGTGATGACCTTTTTGGCCGCCTGGAACTTTTCCTTGTAGCCTCGTCGAATCTTTTCGTCGATTCGGCTTTCGTAGTCACGTTTTGCTTCTTCGACGTTCGGATGAGTGATCTCTTTCGACTGTCCTTGGTTGCCGATCCGTCCAAAACGGACATGCACCACAGCGTCTTCGCGTGAGATTTCCCAAAACTTATACGACTGATCGTTGGCCATCTCGAACCGACGCGTCGTACTGGGTTTTTCGACATTGGACGACACAGGACAATCAGCAGATCGAGGATGCAGTGGCGAAGTGGCTGGCGACCAATATTGTCACTCAGTCTGACACGACACCGCAACCATCGAGTCTGCTACATGTACAGAATGCGTTGTCCGAGGCGTTCATCGAGTCGTTTTCGATGCTTCGCATAGCGTCTCGCGTTTGGTCGATGCAAAACAATCAAGTCGAGACCCTTGAAAAACTCCTTGCTCGCTATCACGTCAAACGCGTCGCCATCCATCATGCAGCCCGTTAGATCGAGCATGCGCAGGGAGCCTGCGAATGTCGCATTTTCGAGAGAGCCAAGCGTCTCGTTGGTCACGCATTGGTTCCACGCCAAGTCGAGCGTCCGCAAACGCGACAGCTTCTGGATTCGCATCAGACGCAAAAAGTCGTCCTGACTCATACCGCACCGTGAGATTCGAAGGCAGTCGAGTTCGGCACGCCCGAGCGTCCAATTCAAGTTAGTGACGAGCGCGGGTGCACCATGGGCCAGTTGCTCGGTTGGAGTGATCGTCAGATCTCGAAGCATTCGATTCCGCAACACCTCGCGCCCCGACTTTGCAAAGTGTGCCGCTGACAAACGCGCGTATTCGGCAAACCCGCGCTCGAACCGCAGGTGATACTCAGGGCGATCGGAGGAGCTTAGCCAACGTCTACGAAAACTGCGATCCAGGTGCGTGATCCGGTTCTTTTGCTTGAGCGTTGAACGGTCCGGCGAACTGGCCAGTTCACACTGCAAGCGAATGAACTCGGCGCGCACATCTCCCGTCTCCTCCAGCCAATCGGCATAGATCAAACGAGGACAATCCTCATCGCGATGCGATAGAACCGCATCGAGCAAGTGCTCTTCGATGTCCAACATGTGGCCGCCTCGGCAGGAAACTGCTCAGCGGCACTGCAATCCGGGACCGCTAAACCCAAAAACGCAACAGACGGTCCAACTGCTCTTTCCAGCCCGCGACGCCAACCTCCTCACTGGCAAACGAGTCACCAGCAAGGACAAGCGTCGGCTGAGCTTGCCCCAGCACCATGCGGGCGGGAATCGACAGTTCGTCAGTGTCGCCTGAATCTTCACACCCAATCGACAACGTGTGACACATGCTGGTTCGCGCTCGAGACATGCACCGCTCGGCGATGGAATCGGGATCAACGGCCCTGACTTCGACCGTTTCCGAAGCGATCAGGTCTCCGAAAAGCGTTTGCAGGAGCACCATTTCGTCGGCCAATTCGACATCTCCATCCTTGTGAGGGATGAGGAACTCGAATTGAATCGCGTCGGTGCTTTGCCACTCGAGCAACTGCGTCACGGCGACATAGATCGAGGCCAACAGCAAGATGATCCTTTGACACGGCAACGAATCGTCTTTAAATCGAGCCGCCGACAGATTGGGTTGCAACACAATGACATAAGACAACCGACGCCGCAGAAACTGATTTTCGTCGCGCGAATAGTACAACAATTCGTTGCGAGCAAACTTGATGTCAAACAGGTCAGGACGCATTTCCGGGTCGATGTATGCCAGCTCGCTGCGGACCATACTCTCAACGGTTCCCTTGTTCGAGATCGAAGTAAAACCACCAATCGGATAGTGGTCTTCCTCCATGATATTGGTTGCCACAGAGTATTGGCGCGGTTGCGAGCGAGGCTTCTGCTTGGGAATATCCTGGCCGAGTGTGGTTGCCGTTTGAAGGATCTGTCGCAGCGCCAGACGCTGACCGAATTGCGCGAGCGCCGTCCCCGACTCGAGTTCAAAAATATCTTCGGGGCCAAGCAATTCACCGGTGTTGCGGACCGCCAGCGTCAATTGCTTGAACTGCTCGATCACCTGAGGCGAAAGCTGATCCGTTTCCACCGATTCCCAAGCGAGTTGGCAAACGGCTTCACCGTCTCTCTTAAGCAAGCCCTTGATCACGGCGGGACTGAGGATCGCGCCACCGAAGCCACAGCGGGTCCGTTGTTGGTTAACGATGTACGCGACCCCACGGTCACGATCGCGCCCTGAATAGCGAAGCAACGCATCGCCAGCTCTTTCGAAGCCCATGTCCGCATAGAGCTTCCCCAGCACATAGTCCTCGTATCGCCGAGTGATGGTGTGGTCGAGTCCTTCGACGGGGTCCGCCTTACCAATGTCGGCGCTACGCTGCGTTCCCAAGGCCACAAATCCCACGTCGGCAACAAACCCGAGCGGTGGAAGCGGTGACCCATCCGACACAATCTCCATCGCCCAACGCAGTGATTGCTCAGCTCGCGCAGGGGTGACCGGGCCACTACGTGCAAGTAACAGACCTTGCAAAACGTAGCGGTTGGCGTCATCCGGATCGCGAAGATCAAACGAGGACAATGTTAAGGCCTGAAGAGAGTTCGATTTTAAGAATCGTTGCAATTGCGCACGTTAACACTCTCCCTTGGGAGAGTGATTGCTGGTACGCCAGTCCGCGGCGCTAGCGTCGTGCCGACCACACTGACTCATGATTCGCCGAGCAGGTTTGGGATTTTCTCTCGAAGCAGCGCCATCTCTTCAGGCGTTTCACCCAAATACATCAATAGCCGCAAGTCGTCACGTGTGACGGAACCGCCACTCATGATCCACGAACGAACGCGAAACAACTTGTAAAGCTTCACGAGTTTTCGGTCACTAATGAAGATCTTGTCTTCTCGAACGAGCGTCTTGATCAACCGCCGGAACTCGTTGAAGACGTCATCGGGAAAGAACTTCGAACGGTCCGTCGCTTCGCCACCAGAATCGCGTTGCCCGAACAACAACATCATGTAGCGGTGGGCTTTGACGATGTCTTCGAGCGACGCGTGATCTTCCACCCAAGGACGCTGATTCAAATTGCGGTACACCTCGGCTTTCAAACCCGCATCGATCAAATCGGTGAAGTGATCGTTTTGGACCGGCAAGCTTTCAGCCTTGAGCACAAATCGATCCTTGAGCGCGCCAAGTTCGTCGTGCTCGGGGATTTCATTGGTCGCGGCAAACAGCACTCTCAAGGCAACAGGCTGCGGCACTCCGTCTTGGTAGAACTTCTTTTCGTTGATGATGGTCAACAAGATATTCAAGATAGCCGAGTTCGACTTGAAGATTTCATCCAAGAACGCAAGCTTCGCAGTTGGCAGCTTCCCTTGCTCGCGGCGGATGTAGCGTCCGTCACGCAATTCGTTGATATCGATCGGGCCAATGATCTCCGATGGCTCGGTAAACCGCGTCAACATGTACTCAAAGTAGTCTTCCTGTCGAATACCCAGGGCATCTTTGAACTTCAAGACAAGGTCACTTTTCGCCGTTCCGGGCGGCCCCACAATCAGTAGTGGTTCTTGCGCAACGGCAGCGACGACCATCAAATCGATCAAGTGCTGTTTGTCGACAAAGAAGCGACCGAGTGAAGTTCGGAAGCGGTTCAATCGCGCGCGAATCTCCTCGGCTTCTTCACGAAGCTGTTCAAGGGTGGCTTCTTCGGCGTTGATATCCATCGTGCTCATTTGTTTTCAAATCTCTCTTTACGTTCCCGTCGCTTCACGCACATCGCGGTGAATACGTGACCTGACCAGGAATTCGTCTTCATCCAACCAACGTCGCGATTGATCACTCAACACGAAATCTTCACTCACCAGCGCCAAAACGGATTGCTCAACAAGCTCAAGCTGCGAGATCGAAAAGTGCGAATTGGTTTGCGCGTTGTCTCCAATTTTGTTGAGCTGACGTTTGCCCGTTTTGCTCATCACAAAAAGCTCTTCGACGCGTCGCAACGACTCGTCAACGTCGGCTTGCGAGATCGCGTTCAGGTACGCGATCGACAGCCTCAGTTGCCCGCGTTCATCCAGGTCCCCGCGGAACAGGCGATCGCGAACTTGGTCGACAATCTCGCGTGCATCTTCGGTTCGCCCAAAGTAGAACCAACCGGCGGCCGCAGAGAGCATCAAACGCATCGGCCGGGCCTCGTCGCCGGCGCGTCCTTTTTGACTCTTGCGAGCCGATGCTCCCAGCTTGGCTTTCTCGGCCGAGAGCATTGCAACCTGAGCATACAGATCGCCGATCTCACCCCTCATCCCAAGCTTTCGCAAACCGCGAAAAGACTGTGTGAACAGGGTCTCGATTCCGCGAACCTTGGCGACGTTTTCGTTGCTATCGGCCATCGTCATGTACGACTCGACAATCTTCGGCAACGCCTTGACCAACGAGTTCATGATTTGGTGAACCAGACTGATGCGTCCGTAATGGGCAGCGACAAACAGCGACTTTTGCAACAGGCTTGCTAACTGATACGCGTCATCGGTCTTCTTGATCATCTCAGTGGAATGATCGAGCAAGACGGCAGCCAGTTTTTCGTCGACTTGAGGTGCAACCTGCAGCGCAACGGGCAGTAACTGTTGACGATGGGCATCTTCCGGGTACTTCGCCAACAACTCTCGAACGACATCACCGATTTCATCGGCACCTAACGTGTTCTGTAGACTCAACAAATCGCGGTTGAAATCGCCCAACTGGTTGGCGGTGGTATTGGAATATGCGTCAACTCGAAACGCCGGCTCAAGCACCAACGACATGTTGCGAAGCTTTTCCAACTTATAACGATCAAACATCTGCATCGATTCAAGCCGGCCAACCAATTCCTCGGGCAACGGATCCGTCTTGTATTCCCCTGCCAGAGATTGTCGAACTCGGTGCGAATAGGCTTCACAGGCCCACATGTGCAATTCGTCACCGTTGCGCGCAAACTGCTCGGCGACTTCGTCCAAGATGATGTTGCACTGCTTGGTCTCTCCGAGCCGAGCCAGCGCAAATGCAAAAACCAAGTCACAATAGCTGCGTGTACGTGCCTCTGCCTTGCCATCAGGTTCTTGAACCCACTTGGCAACCTGCGTTTTCAAATTCAGAAGTTGTTCACGTACTGTGCGAAAACGATCATTAGCTTCACCGCCACCGGTTCGCATGAAGCCCGCCATGTCGAACTCGGGCGTCATTCCTTTGTCGAACAGTCGTTGCAGAACACGATCGCGGGCCCGAGCCAGCAAGAGTTCGTCGTTGCCGGTCATCCTGTAGAGTGCGACCCACGACATCCACGCGGCACGGATCGGCAAACCCGACTCGTTGGATTGCAAGTATTGCGTCAGTTCGTTCAATCGGTTCCTGGCAATCGCCGGAGTCGACTCCTGCGATCCCGCCCATGTCAGGAAAGCGGCAACGAGGGCCGGATTGGACGTGGCAGCATCCCGCGATGAGAGAACGCTGGACAACGACGTTTCATCAAGTTCACTAACGCTCGCGCCATGCTGCTCGCATGCCATCCACTTCTCAACTCGCTGCGAGTCCGGCTCGGCCTGATTCCAAACGGAGTTGACCCAGCAGACGGTCGAATCATGTCGTCGCTGTAGCGTCGCGTTGGCGATCGCCATCTCTTCCCACATCCCCTCACGATGCGCCGAGTCGATCGGTTCGTCCGATTCGATGAACGCGCTCTCAAGCTCGCGCAATCGGATCTGAACGGCGTCTTGCTTTGGTTTCTTGATCGTTGTTTTCAGAAACTCAAGATCGGCCGAGTTGGACTGTGATTTGGTTGTGCGTTTCCCACCGCCGGACCGCTTGCTCGACGTTTTTCCACCGCTCGAGCCAGATGCCTTGGCCGTGTCTTTTGTTTTGTCGTCCCGTTTGTCCGTTCGTTTCGGTTTCTCTTCAGCGCCCCGCTCGCCACAAACAAACGATTCGAAGTCAAATTGATGCGAGGCCATCCATGCCTTGAGTTCTTGTTGGTCGTGATCAAGAACGTAGTCGACCCAATCCTCAAGCGGACGAAAAGCGCCATCCGAAATCGATTGTGGAACGAACGAGTCCTCGCCCGCTGGCATCAACCAAGTGATCAACTCGCCATCCGAGGCGAGCAGACTTGTCACGGCATCGCGCCGCAGCGGTGGATGAATTCGGCTCGTCACCGGCACGAACAGGTTAGGGATCCTCAGGTAGGGGCGCATCGCGTCCCCATCCAACACCAAGATTGGCGGCGCGTGTTTTGATGGTCTCGCCCGAATGATCACAACGGGCTGACCATCGTTGACGTCCGCTTCGTGGGTAACGGCAAAGGCAAGGCGTGAAATCAAGCGATCATCACTGCGACGAATCAGCGACTCCGTTTGACGCATTGCATCTTTGGTGAGCACCCAGAGTTCGGGCGCGTCGCTGGAACCACCGGCCGCGAGTTGCAAATTGACTTGAATCTTCTGCTCTGGCTCGGTCTCTTGAAACGTCGAAACGCCATTGGGCAATTCAAGCTTCAGCAGCTTGTAGACATCACGAAAGTGTCCCTCGTCAATGAAACGCCAAGGCGCGGATTGACTGACCAACAACCATTGTCCTGGCGCCGGTTCAATGCGGTCACCAAACGGGTGCCGCCAACCTGCTTCGATCCAAACACGAGGCCCTTGCTGGACGTAGGCAACCAAATCACCATCAGTGCGTGCGTGGGCCTCGTCATCAAGTGCACGTAGCATCGTGTAGTAGGGCGGCCCCGTGACTCGAAGCAGCGCGCGTGTCGATCCGTTCTCGCCGACGTAGCGAAAACTTTGACGGTCATTTCCCAGGCGAAGCATTTCCCCAACAACGTTTGCCAGCGTGTCGTCGCCCGATAACTCGAACAGCACTTCGCTCTTCTCGCCGATCGCGTCTTCCTCGACGGGCGTCAGCGGCAACGCTTCGTACCAGTTGATAAGGTCGCGATACTCGGCTTTGACGCTTCGTTTCTTTTCGACCCCCAGCCGCACCAACTCAGACATCTCGCCACGTTTGATCGGCTTGCTTGGTTCGACCAAAACCAAGTCACCCAAAAAGGCAACGCGCACCGGCGCAGCCTGAATCGACTGGCTAACCAGTTCCGAAGTGATGGCGATCTTAAGCGAATCGAGATTCGGGAATTGCAGGATCATCGTGGTCGACGCCGAAAAGACATCCCATGCGTTGGAAAAGGCAATGCGAGCTTTGATCGCCTTGGCATGAATGCGGCTTAGTTTCCTTCTTGCGCAGCTTGGCGTTGATCTTGTTGTGGGTTGTCGACTGGCGAATTGCTAACCGGTGTCTCTTCTTCGCGTTGGACAATCACTTGGCCAACTTCGGCAGCACTCACGAGGCCCCCTTCGATCAACTTGTCGACAAGCTGCTTGTGTTGCTGTTCATGTTCATGCGGAAGCGAATCTTCCTCACTTCGAAGATCGACGACGATGTCTTTTTTTCCGGTCTCGGGGTTCACGCGAAGCCGGATTGTCATTTCAGCCATGAGTTTGTCATTTCAACGATGAGGTAGGTCCGTCGATAAGGTCCGTGACCAGAGACCATTGTAGGCGACGATGGTTATTCAGATGTGCTGGACTGGCCGGCAGTGGAATGCGACTTCACTGGCAAGGTGACACCTTGATCTTGCGTCAATTCGCCAAGGCTTTTCGCGTCAATGACCTTCTTTTCGAGCAGCAGGTCACGCAAGACGACAATCAGGTCGTGGTGTTCGGCAAGGATGCCCACGGCACGCTGCCGCTGCTCTTCAAGAATCGCTCGGACCTGTTGGTCGATCGCTTCAAGCTGACTTGCCGAGAGCTCTTGTTGTGGCGTTCCTGGCATTCGTTGTGTTGGGTAGTGCCCGATGCCAACCTGACTGCCGCCACCGCCATAGTCTTCCACGAGCGCTCGTGCGATATCTGTCGCGCGCGACAAATCACCAGACGATCCGATTGAAAGGTCATCCAAAAGTTGCTGTTCGGCTTCGCGGCCACCCATCAAGATGCAAATCTGATCCAAGAGTTCGCCTTGGGTGACAACATACTTGTGAGCGGGATCCTGGTGACGCACAAACCCGAGCGCCCCAGCAGTGTCGGCGCGAATCGAGATTCGATCGATCGGCGGTGCGTGCGGACAGAACAAGGCGACGACCGCGTGTCCCGCCTCGTGTGTGGCAACAACACGTTCTTCGACAGGCGTCATCTTCGGCCGATCCACCCATTCGGTCAGTGCTCGATCGATGTCTTTCGCCTCGGTTGGACCATCGACATTGTCACGCAAACGATTCCGTGCGACCGCGCGACAGAGTGCGTTGATATGGTCGCCCGAGAATCGCGTTCCCGCCGCTGCACCTTCGACAAACTCTCCCGTGCGTCGGACAGCGAACTCGAGAGCCTCTTCGGTGAGGTTCAAGTTCATCTTCTCGTCGTAGATTTTCAGAATCGCGCGACGATCATCCCGATCGGGATGGGGAATGTGCAGGTGGAACTCAAAGCGTCCAGGGCGCAAGAGTGCGGGGTCGAGGATGTCGACAAAGTTCGTCGTGCCAACCACAAAGACCAATTCCTCACTATGGAATCCATCCATCTCGGTAAGCAACTGGTTGACCATCGAGTGCTCGACGCCACTGCCGGTGTAAGTGCCACGTGCGGCCGCGAACGAATCGAGTTCGTCAAAGACGATGATCGAAGGAGCGGATTGTCGCGCACGATGAAAGATCTGGCGCAATCGTTCTTCACTTTCGCCGACCCAACGACTCTTAAGCTCCGGCCCCGAAACAACGGTGATCGCCGCCCCGATTGCGGTCGCGATCGCCTTGGCAAACATCGTCTTGCCCGTCCCGGGAGGCCCCCAGAAAACCATTCCACGAGGAATCAACTCTTCAAGTCGCTTGATTTCTTCGGGGTCGGTTCGACTCTCTTTCGTCGACAACACTTCGAGGATCTCGGACGACAGTCGTTTCTTGACTTTCGAGTAGCCACCAATGTCGTTTTGCAGGTCGACGCGAGGTACTTCCAGTGTTCCGCCACTGGTCGCTTGGCGAATCTGTGCATACGCGCGGCGCGGATCACTCGGGTAGTCTTCCCCCTCGAGGGTCGACAACAATTTGCGCAGCCGAACTGCGTTCATCCCTGAAACGTATTTGTACAGACTCCACGGGTTGAACTCTTTGCCAAACTTGCGAGCTTCTTTCTGCGTGACCAACTGTTTGAGCCGCGGACGTGGGATCCCCAGCAAACTGTACCGATGCGGGAACAGATTCTCGATCACTTCGGGAAGCGGAAAGGAAGGGTCTTTGAATCCCAACCAAACCAACTCGGGGTTTTCGTAAAGCAGCGGAATGACTTCGCGTGCTTCGGCGGTCAAACCACCCTGGCTTGTTGTCAGCAGATCCAGGTGTGGCAAAACAACGACGCGACGTTCCACCGCGCCTCGAACGGCATCACGCAACTGCCCAATCATCGTGCCCAACAACCCGCCCTGCATAGGATCGGGTGGTTGGTCGGCGGGCGGGCGACCGTCCAAATAGAGGCATCGCAAGTCTTCTTGACGTAACCGCGCGCGAACATTCATGAACACGTACGGCGCCAAGTCCTTGTCACATTCGACAAGCGCAGGAAGACCGCGGATCAAATCAGACGCCACGTCGCTAAGCGTTTCTGCATAGGCCGCTTCGACCGACTGCTCAGGCGTTAGCTCTTTCGGCAATTCCGACTCGGGAATGATGACAGACATGATGCAATTTTATGCGAGTGAGAAGGTGTATGGGAGGCAGCTGCGCGGCGGCCTCCACGTTTGCATTGCCGCCTTTGGGCAAATCGCCTGACGATTCCGGCAAACGCTCGGTACGACGAAACGGCAGCGGTCTGCATGCAGTGAGCCGAACGCGCTAGCGTCGGGCTCTCCGTGATGCGAACTGCAATGCAAGACCAGTCGCTGGTGCAAAGCCCGACGCTAGCGCGTACGGCTCACGGGACGTCTGGCACTGGTCGAATTACACTTCGACGACAATCGTGAGTGAACCCGATTCGGGATCTTCGGTTAGCTCTTTGATCTGGCCAATCTGTGCCGCTTTCTGTTTCAGCGCGGTTGCCGTCACTCGATTGACTGCTTGATCGAGTTCTTTTCGCAAACCCGAAAGTGTCGATTCGAGTTCGTCGGTGATCTTCTTTTGAAGGGCAGCTTCTTTTTCGTCGACGTTGCTTTCGAGTTCTTTCGTCAACGACTCTTTGACCTTTGCCTTGGCCTCTTTTGTACTTGGACCGTAGTCGTCGTAGGTCACGCCCGTTTTCTTGCCCGACACCTTCACTTCTTTGGCAGCTTCGTTGGTGACCGTGACGGTTGCCGATGGCAAGTCGACGGTAACCGTCGTCGGGCCATCTTTGCGAACCATCTCGTCACCGTCTCGCTCGAAACCAAGGCCTTCGAGTTCGGCTGCCAACAGGTCGGTCATTTGGTCGCACGGCAACACATCCAAGATTTCTAGTTGAGTGCTGACGTGGTCCTCGGCGTGAATGACTCGGCGAACCGTTTCACTGACGCTGATTCGATATGCTCGGCTCATGCAAATGTCCTCCAATGCTTGCCCTATTTTCGCATGTTCAACAGAGAGGAGATAGCTGTGAAAGCGTCAAAAGCTCGACAACAACCGGAGGCATACTGTCGATCCGGCGATTCGAAGAGTCTAAAAATCGAGTTCCTTGCTGACCCGGCTGGCGTGAGCCGCAGCTTCATCCATCGCCCCCGATTCCCACAGCGACTTGAGAAGCTGAGACTCCGCATAGCCTTCGTCGAAATAGCCGACCGATTGACTGGCAGTCTGCCAGCGACGCAGCCGGTCGACAGCTCGCATCAATGCAGACCCCACTTGGTAGACTTCGGTTCGCTCTGCCAGCCGCATGTCTTTGGTATCGAGATTGCCAAAGAAGTCGCGAGACGTGGTCTGCTCGCGGTAGACTTTCGCCGCAACTTCGAAAAGAAAACGGCACAAATCTCTTCGATTTGCCTTTTCACAGGCGTCCATCCAGGCGGTCAGGACGCTTTCCTGGACCTGTCCGACGGCACGCATTTCTGCCGGCAATAGTAAACGCTGCTTTGTGGTTTCGAGCCGGGTCCAACGCGCGGCCAAACGCTTCTGGATCGATTCGATGACGTAACAACCCGGCGCGGAAACCCACGACGAATAGTCAGGCTCAGGCGTCACTCGAGAATAGGCGTACCCGCCAGGCACCAGCAAAGGCGCCAGCGTTGCCTGAGCGAATCGCCCCACACGAAAACAATGGACCAGCATCTTGGTATCGGAAAACGCAAGCGCGGTCAAAGCAACCAAGAATTCGTCGCCAAGCGTGAGTTGCCCCTCATATTCCCAAGGCGGCATGCTCTGTGGCGCATGTTGTTCGGTCAGCCACATCAACAGGTCGAGCGACGCAGCCGAAAACTCAAGGCCAAGCTCAGACGGATCGGTGCGTTGCCAAAGCCGGCCTTCGGAAATCTGGTCGTTGCGCAAGTAACGCTCATGCTTCCAGGCATCTTCGGCGGCGAGGAATGTGATCGTGCCCGCACCAAGAGCCTGCTTGACCAGTTCGACGCAGTCGCGGCTCAAACACTTGGGACGGTTTTGCCCCTTGGACACGATCGGCAACACATGCGTCACCTCAGCCTGCCCCATGATGCAGTGCAGGATTCGCAGCAGGTTCGATTCGAAACGTGAGACGGAACGCATATTAGATTGTTGTGTTGTCGGTCACGCAGGAGCGACGCTCGCCAGCAAGTTGGGCGTGGCTTGCCAACACCATTCCACTCCTCTGGCCAAGGCAGCTACGACCGAGTTTTCGACGATTTGCGTGGGCGTTTCCAAACACCGACCGCCGACTTCGCTGGAAAACCATTGACCGCAAGCTCGCCATCGCGTAGCCGAATCTCAAGCGTATCAGGTTTGTTCCAGAAAGCGTCTTCGCGGCTGTATCGCCCCGATAAAAAGTGGATCTCTTGGTTCATTGATCCGATCCAGCGACGTGTCGTGTCGGGTTGGTCTCGATCGTACAAACCATCGACCAGCAAATCGGTGTGTTCCATCAGCGACTGAACGTCATCGTCTGGGTTGGCTTGCAACTGTGAAAACTCGTGGCCGGTAAAAACCATCACCGACAGCCCCATGACTTGCGCGATCTCGGCAAGCTGACTTGCGCCACGTGCATGCGAGAAGGGCTCGCCACCGAGGAGCGTGATCCCTTCAATCGCTTCGTTCTCGAGCGCGTTGCCAATACGCTGGGCCACGTCGGCGACCGACATCTCGGTGCCGCCGCGAAACGTCAGCATCTCTGGATTGCAGCAACCGGGGCACCGGAACGGACACCCCTGGAACCAAATCGCAAACCGTACGCCTGGTCCTTCGGCCTCGGTGGCATCAACGATGTTGGCAACACTTAGCGTCATGAAGGCATCTCTACGGTCAGGTTCGAAACTGGACGATCATCGCGAGGACGACACCTTTGGCGACCGCCAAGGTTCACAGTCGCTCTTTGACCTCTTTGCTTTCGCGATTGATTTCGAAGAGTTGTTTCTTCTTTGGATCGGCGACAAAGACCGAGCCCTCAGTCACTGCAATGCCGACCGGCCCAACCAGCGGATCGCCTTCGTGCCACTTTTCAGTCTTGCCGTCGGCTGTGAACTTCCAGATGCACTTGCCGTAGCCGTCGGTGACGTAACCATGATCGCCTGCCCAAGCGAGTCCGTTGGGGTATTGAAAGGGTCGACCAGTGATCACCTTTTCCACTTCCTTCGATTCGACGTCAACGCGTTGGACCGCGGCGTCGTCAGGAGTGATCGCCCAAAGCTTGCCGTCAGAGTCAAACGCCAATCCACGAGCATTCACTCGGGCCACCAAATCGCATTTGCCCCCTTCGATCGGAAATCGAAAGAGAGCCCGTTTCTCTGCGTCGCCGACGTAGACCGTTTTGCCATCGGGCGAAACGGCGATTGCCATCACGTTTCCGATATAGCCATCGGTCAGTGGCTTGGGCTCACCACCATCGGCCCCAATCGCATAGACCTCGCGCGTTGCCGAGTCGCCGACCAGCAGACCGCCATCGGGATGGATCGCGATCGCCCGCGGACGATTCATTGGCTTGCGAAGCAGGTTCGAACCACGGACCAGCAGAGCCCGAGGCTCAGCTCCCGCCTTCCACACGCCGGGCAAATCGAGGTCGACCACGTACAAATCGTCGCCACTGACGGCCACCGACAGCGGATACGCGAGCTCAGCTGCATCGTTGTTCGCAGCTTCCTGAGCAGGTGCCTGACCGCCCCAAATTGCCATCACCACCGCCAGAGAAGCCCATCCCCCCCAGTTTCGCAGGGGTGAGTGTAAAAAAGTAACGATTAGAGAAGGTTTGCTCATTGTGCAGGCTGTGACGGTCCGATGGAAATTACTGATTCGATACGGGCTTGCGCTACGGCCATGCCCGTGAGTTGATAACGCTTACTTCAAAAGCACACGACATGATAACGCGACGCGGAACATTTCGACTGCTCGGTGTGACCACCTTTCTGGTACTGAGCAACTTTTTCGCAGCTCCCGTCACCACCAAAGGTGCAGAAAACGTGCTTCGCAGGAAGCCAGCCGCCTCGAAATCCGGGCAATCGGAGGTGAAACAGCGACAAATCCAAGTCGCCCACGCCAAGGTCCGATCCCGCATTGATGCGGACGCAGCCGCCGTGCCGAGCCAACCTCGCTCTATGGTAGCTAAAGCCGCCTACGGCGAGGTGCTTGCCGATCCGCCGGTTTCGCCCCTCGATGGCAATCTGGTCAAGGCTGAGATCCAGCAGGTCGGGTTCCTCGAGACTCACGGCTGTGGGCCGGTATGCGATTGCGGCAACTGCGATGCTGCATACAACATCGAACCCGTGTGTGGAACGGAATTCTACGGCGACGAACCAGCATGTGGGTTCGAAGTCGGATGTGGCGTCGGCGCAGCCCTGACCAAACTCGGTCCCAGGGTCTGCAATATCACTGGATGCGATGGCTGCGTCGAATGTGCTGAAGCGGCATGTGGCGTCGAAGGCATTATCGGCGATCCCGGCTGTGGACTCGAAAGTGGTGGCCAATGTGGCTGTGACGCTTGCATGTCCGCCTGTGACGTTGGACACATTCCATTGTGCCTGCCGTTTGTGCGTGTGAACTGGAATCGATTCCAATTCTTCGTGGGGATGCAGGGCTTCAAAGGCCCGCTGAACTTCACCCCGATCAGTGCTACCAACGCCAACCTGCGAAGCGGTTCGGGAAGCTTTGGCTTTTACCAAGGATTCAACGAGAGCCGTGACCTGAAGAAACTCTTCGGCTGCGACCTGGCCGCGCAACTCGGCTTGCGTGCCACGCAAACCAACCTGACCGGATCCGAATTCACACGCGAAACGCGTCATCAGATTTTCCTCACCGCTGGCTTGTTTCGCCGCGTTGATTGCGGACTTCAATATGGTGCGGTCGTCGACTACCTGAACTCTGACTGGTACTTCCAAGGCAACCTGACTCAACTGCGAAGTGAATTGAGCTGGAAGGGCCGCGGCGCTCATGTCTGGGGTTTCCAAAACATGGCTCGGCTCAGCAAAGACAATTCGGGAACGGTCGCCAATGTCGCGGGCACGCAAGTCCTTGGTTCGATTCGGTTTCGATCAACCACTCAATATCGGTTCTTTTACCGACGGTTGCTCAACAGCAGCGGCCAATGGGACACCTTCCTCGGCTTCACCGACAACGACGACGGGCTACTCGGTTCGACGATCAACTTGCCGCTTCGCCGCAACTTGGTTCTGCAAACCGGCGGTACCTTCTTGGTGCCACGCGAAGGCAGCAGCAGCGGTGCTCACCAAGAGGAAAGCTGGAACATCTCACTCGGTTTGATGTACCGTCCAGGAGGCCCGATGGGCTGTGGACGTTACTGCCGACCGATGTTCGACGTCGCGGACAACGGCACCTTCATGGTTGACTTCCGCTAGTCATCAAGCCCATTCCGATCCAAGCCCGAAGCGAGAGCGAGTGAATGACACTCTCTCACGTTTCGGGCTTCGTCTCGTTTCTAGTAGCGGCTAATCATTGTCGCCTTTCGCTCCGCGAAAGTACCGTCGCCGTACCCAGCTTCTGCGGATCCGCGACCGATTCACCACGCTCTGGCGAGCGTCGCTACGGCAAAGCGAGAACCGCACGCTAGCGCGTCGCGGCTGACCATTGTCGCCTTTCGCTCCGCGAAAGTAGCGTCGACCTAAGCGTCGCTTCGGCAAGACGGGCGCCCGGCCTCATAATCGCTACAGCCAACATCAACGGTCTTGCGTGCTTGCTTGGCCATTGGTTCGCACGGCAAATGCTGTCAGACAATTGGGCGACCCTGACGGTTAGCCAAACTGTCGAGTGTTGCGAAACAGCAACATCTGTAGCGACAAATAAACAGCTCGGGAAAACTGGCGAATTTTGAGGAGGGGCGATTTGGCAAATACGCCTATTTTCCATGGTTTTTTCTACATTTTCTTAAAGGCTTGCGTACCCTTGAATTAGTTGTTTCACGACCACCGGGGGGCACATGCGCTCGCACCCGTCGGCCCACTGAGTTCCAACCACACGAATCGACAACCAATATGATTCGCTCAGCAAAATCCCGATCCTGCAAGCTTCTTGCTATCGCTTCGACCATCGCCATGGGCATCCCACAAGCTGCCTTTGCAGACGATGGCTGCTGCTTTCAACCCACCTATCGCTTGCAATGCGAAACGGTGATGGAACCGCAGCAGGTTCAGCGTTATCGCGTCTCGTATGAGACCGAGTACGTCAGCGAAGATGTCACCACCTATCGCAACGTGCTGAAGTACCGCAACGAAGAGCGCGAGTACCGCGTTGCCAAGCCGATCGTTGAAACCAAGTACCGCGAAGAACGCTACACCGTTTGGAAGCCGGTCACCGAAACCTCGTACCGTGATGAAACGTACACGCAAACCAAGTACGTCACCGAAACGGCGGAACGCGAAGAACGCGTGACGACCTATCGTCCCGTCACCGAGACTCAGTACCACCAACAGCAGTACACGGTCCAGCGCCCGGTCGTCGAAACCCAGTACCGCGATCAGCAGTACACGGTCCAGCGTCCCGTTGTTGAAACTCAGTACCAGACGCAGCAACACACGTCGATGCGTCCGGTGACCACGATGCAAAACCAAACGGTTGACGCGGGTGGCTACGTCGCTCAACAAGTCGTTGTTCCAGGCCAAACCAACTACGGACTTCAGTACGTCCGCGGCACTCACGCAACACCAGGCCCGCTCGGCATTTTTGCTCGAGTCCGTGGCGGCTATTACTGGACGCCGCAAACGACACCTGCAACCGTCCAAACGCAATACTCGTATCGCCCGAACTACATCACGCAACAAGTCGCTCAGACGTCCTACGTCCCTGAAACGACCCAGGTGCAAGTGCCTGTGCAAGTTCAGCGGATGCAAACTGAAGTGGTCACCCAACGCGTGCCTGTGCAAGTGCAACGCATGCAATCAGAAGTCGTCACGCAAAACGTGCCCGTTCAAACGACACGTATGGTGCCGACGGTGGAAGTTCGCAAGATTCCTTATTCGGTTCAACGACCTGTGACCGAAACATTGACGCGAAAAGTCCCCGTCCAGCAGCAGAAATGGGTCAGCGAAGAAGTCGTTCGTAAGGTTCCTGTGCAATCGACACGAACCGTTTACGAGACTCGCAAAGAGTCGGTGCAAGTGCCTTACTACGAACGCGAAGCGGTCACTCGTAAAGTGATGCGACCGGTGACTCGCAAGACGCTGGTTCCATACACCGAGACCGTCATGGTGCCGCGCCAAGTCGTCCAGCGAACGCCGTTGTCGTACTACGACCCCTTCAGCCCCGCGATTCGAAGTGGCTATTCGTCGTTCTCGGTTCCCGTCGAAGCGGCTCCGATCACGTCGAGCGAATCGGGTGAGTCGATCCTGGTTCAACCGGGCGCGGCCGAACCTGAGAGCCCAAGTGCCAGCGACACCACACCGCCACGCACTCGGCTGCAAAAGGTCGAAATCGACGCCCCCGAAAACGATCCCGGTGACGAAGAGTCCACCGACGAAGCCGATCTCGAAGACCTACCCGAACCCAAGCTCAATGGCCAAGGCGTCGGCTGGAAGATCAAGTGGAATCCGCTTCGTACGCCTCACGAAGTTTGATTTCCCATCGTGATGGCCTGTTCGAACCCTTTGTGAGCCGTACGCGCTAGCGTCGGGCCTTACCCACTTTTCGCATCTCGAAGGGCAGACGGCATTTCGGTCGCTACAGCAACGGTGCGATGGGCGTTCCATCGTCAGTCGCGGTTGTAGGGCTACCAAAGCTGGTCATGTATTCTTGTTCGTGATCGAGCCCGAGCAGTTCCATGAGCGTTGCCATGAAGTCGGCAACGCTATTTTTTTGGCCAACGCGTTTTGTGCCAGCCTCACTCGTCGCCCCAACAACACGGCCACCCAGATCGCCACCGGCAAGCACGATTGGCGTGACCTCGGGATAGTGATCACGTCCAGTACGATTGTTGATGTTGGGAGTGCGACCAAACTCACCCATCCACACAATCAGTGTGTCATCCCACATCCCCTCGGCTTGCAGGTCATCCATCAAAGCCAGCCAAGGCTTTTCGATCGTGGCACAAAGGTCACTGGTGCGGCGATCGTTGTCGATATGCGTGTCCCAACCGCCCAACTGGGCTTCCACAAAGGGAACACCAAGTGCCAATAGCCGCCGCGCCGTGTACACCCGCTGCGAAAAGGTGCTATCGCCGTAGCGTTCCCAGTGCTTTGAATCCACCGATTCAAGATCGAGCGCATTGGGAAAGTCCGTTCCGAAGAGACGCGAAACCGATTCGACCGCCGCTGGCCGATTTCCCAACGCAGCAACATCGAGCTGCGATTGACGGTTGCGATTGAGTCGTTCGAGCAAGTTGAGTGCACCACGTTTTTGATCAACCCGTTTGAGTTGTTGGCAAGCTGCTGAAATGTCGTCAACAACGAAGGGCCCATTTTCGCTTCCCAGGAATGCCGGCCCCAAGCCGTTGCCACCGAGCGTGACATAGCGAGGCACATCGCCGACGTCACGATCAGCCGCGACCATCGCACCGAGTGCCGGCCGTGGGAAGGAAGGAACAGGTGTGAACCCTGTGTGCAGCAATTCGGTTGCTCGTGCGTGTTCTCCTTCGCTGCTACCGACCGACCTCACCAAACAGAGTTGGTCGGCGCGGTTGGCGAGTCCAGGAAGCGTCTCTGCAAACCGCACTCCCGGTACGTTGGTCGCGATCGACTTGCGCGCATCGACTTTTGGATCAAAAGTATCGAGCTGACTTGGCCCGCCCTCCATCCACAGCACCAAACAACGCTTGAAACGCCCAGTCGGCTCGCCGCTTGAAAGTGCATGGCAAAGCTGACTGCCAAACAGGCTCGTAAAACCGAATGCCGACACGGTCGAAAGAAAGTGGCGACGACTTCGGTGGCTCGAATCAATCATCGTTTGCAAATCCTCATTCAATCGTTGAGCATGAATTCGTTGCCATGAACGACGGCATACACCCGTTCCTGTGAAGAACGCCCTTGAAGCATCTTGCGTTCCTCGGCCGACGGATCGCGAGCCAGCGCCGCTTTGAACAGCGAATCGATCGACCTTGTTCGGCTTGGCAACGGCCGAGAGAGTTGGCGAATCAACGTCTGGGTCGTCGTCGACCACGCGAAGGGATCGGTCGCCGGTATCGCCTGACGCGTCACCCCGAGCAAGTTCGCTGATTGGACCGCAAGTTCGTCCGGTTCGGGCATCGGCCGGTCGAGCACGGTGGCGACCGAAGCAATCCATTGACGCGGCAACAAAGGTCTCGCGTTGCGAACGGCAAACAGTTGGCGCCGCTCTTGCGTCTGGGAATCTTGTGATGGGTCTGAACGACGCTGATACGCCTTCGACTCGCAAATGCGCCGAATCAATGCCGATTGATCGAACCGGTCGCGACGCAAGTCAGACGCAAGCTGTTCGAGAAGCTCCGGAGTCGCCGCCGGGTTCTCACGAGAGAGTCCATCAACGGGATCGACCAAACCGCGCCCCATCAGCCAATGCCAAACGCGGTTGACCATCGCACGCGAAAAGGGTTTTGAAGTCACGACCATCATCCCCAACTCGCGGCGCCATGCCGAAGTGTGTGGCTTTCGACCTGTCAAGAACGTGGGCAAGTCGGCACCATCGCCACCGGCTTCGTCCGCGACGGCGTAGCCGCCTGAAACCTCCCGAAACCGCGTTTGCGAAAAGAAACGTTGCATGGACTCGTAGTCGTCGTTGGTCCAACGATCAAACGGATGATCATGACACTGGGCACAATCGAGCTGCACCGACAAAAACGTTCGCGACAATCGCATCACCGGGTCGCGACGACTGGCGGCAACATAATTGACCGGGCCATCAAGTGACGTGACGCCCTCGGCCGAAATCAATTCGAAAGCAAATTGGTCGAGTGCCAGCGGGTCAGTCATCTGATCCTGCACCCACGCTCGCAACACTTCGCGTTCGACGTACTGCTGCTGAGCTCGCCCAAGCAGCAATGACGTCCAAAGATGCGACCAAAACGCTCGATGCTCGTTGCTTGCCAGCAACGTTTCAATAGCTTGCGAACGATCGGGATCGCCCAGGAATCGATCAAGTTCGGCTTCACTTGGAACACGCCCAATCAAGTCGAGCGACAAACGCCGCAGAAACGTGGCGTCATCGCACACCGCCGCCGGTTCAATGCCAGCCTCGCGATGCGCGCCCGCCAACAACCGATCAATCGTCTCGGCGTGGACCGGTGCAGCCGCGATCAAACAGACACCCATCACCAGCAACGCAGCCCGGCGTGGACCAACGCACTGATACCGCCAGCTAAAAGTCATCGTTGGCTGCCTCGGCACGAACCTTTTCGGCTTGATCGATTAACTTGGCAACGATCTCGCGTTGATCGGGTCGAACGCGATATTTGCCACCATCGGTCTCTTCGAGAATCTCTTTGGCTAAGAGCTGGACAAGGTCAGGCCGATAGCGATCCGCAAAATCGCGGACTTGGCCGAGCATGAAATAACGGCCCGCGTCGCCAATCTCGGCAACGAAACTCTGATCCTCCATATTGCCAAGCAAATCATCGACTCCCGAGACGTGGCGACGGATCGCTCGACAGGTACGCAGCAGCTCCGTCGCTTTCTGCACGACTTCCTCCTGACGATCTTCGACGATGCCCAATTTGCCAGAATCCGATTCCACAAGGACTTCACTCAACAAGGCTTTCAACTCGGCCCCCGGATCCGATTCGGCATAGGGAAGCTCTGCAGAAATCAAAACGGCAACCGGCAGCTCACCGAGTTGAGTTTCGAAACGCTTCAAGAGTTCGTCATCGGTTGTCAATGTTTCGGCCAATTCCGCCAGACGCATTTGTACTTTGGGAACCATCTCGGTTGCCCGGTCAACATGCACAAAGATCTCGCGGAACTTTGACCAGGCTTCTTCGTTTTCGATGCGAACGCCTCCTGGAGCCTCGACCGATACCGAATCGAGTTGACCAAACAAGCGATCGACCGCAGCAGAAGCCGAGCGAACTTTGTCATCCTCGGTTAGGTGCAACGCAACCACCGTCGCCATCATCGGGTTGGACATGTACTTGGCCAGTTGCTGGTGTTCCTCGTCCGACGTATCGAGTTCTTTGGCAAAGACCGCGATCTCGCGTTGAAGACGCTTGGCAAGTTTTCCGGCCAGCTCAAAGCGTGCCACTTGCATCTCCGCTTCGCGTCGTCGTGATTGGACGATTTCGAAAGCACCGTCAGCCCGCTGCACCAGGATTCGATCCATCGCCTCGGAGATGAACCGAGTGATCAGATCGCCCCCGCCTTCCATCTCAAAAAGCAACAAAGCAGCTGGTGCTTGTTCGTCTTTAAGCAACCGGTTGAAGACCACCCCAACGTCGCTCGACGTATCAAGTTGCTCTGCGATCTCGTCGGTCGTCTGGCGAAGTTTGTCCATGTTTTCGGCCAACCGTTTTGACTTCGTTTTCCATCGATCGGCTCGCTCGGCATGCTGAGATCGCAGTTTCAGTTTGCCGCCACTTGTTGTTTCAAAATGAGCTTCGATAAAGCGAGGGAAAGCGTCATCGCGAGCATCATCGCGGGCGGGGCGAGCGAGCTGGTTGAGCGCTCCGGCGATGGCGAGCTTGCCTTCTACCGAGTCGTAAAGCGAGGCAAGCTGGCCCGTCGAAGCATCCGTCGTGTCGAGACGGGCAACAAGCTGCTTCAACTCGGCCGCCATCGTGTCGTCAATGACCTGCAAGTCGGGCGAACCGTTTGCGCCGGCGTCTTGTGCGGTCGTCAGCCGAACTTGAAAGAACGAGGCGCCCACCAGCACGATGGCAACACCAACAAGCACGAGCCGTTTCATGAGAGAGTCTCCATTTGACGAGGATTCTAGGAGTCTTGAGATTCGATGCGTCAGCGGGGGTGCCGCCATCGCCTGGTAGCCAACACCGGTCGCATAGGCCTGATGCGAAACACTTGCGTCAGACGCACCCTGATGCCAATCAACAAGCTGAACGAGTGCTGATGCAAAACTGGCCGATGCATGCTTGCCTCGGCGTGTGACCGCTTGGTCGCAAGCCAGTTCCGCCGCCTCTTCGTATTGCCGCAGCGCCCACCAACCGACCGGATTGAACCAGTGCAGGGAAGTGATCACGCGAACAAATAGCTGGCGCCATACATCGCTGCGACGCAGATGAGCAAGCTCATGCACTAGGACAGCCTGTCGCTGCTCGGTCGTCAGGGCGTGCCAATAGCGATTGGGAACGATCAAGACATAGCCGCGTGGCCGACGAACCAAGAGCGGTCCGACGGTAGGCGAAACCAGCATGCGAACAGTTCCACCCTTGATCGCTTCCCGCTCAATCGCGCGGTCGAGTTGTTCTTGCCAACGATCGTCCGCCAGCGGCAGACGCCGCACCAGTTTCAGAAGTCGCAGGTAGCGCACGGCCGAAATGAAAAAGAGCGTGCCGAGGACCATCGCCCAAATCGAACCAACGATGGTGCGCCACGGCCACGATGATAGGTTCGACCAAAACGAAATTGAAGGTTCGTCGTTCATAGGAGTCGTCAGAAACGACGAACCTGCAAGCCTCGATGCGACCTCGGAACCGTCACCCACATCGCTGCGAGTCCGCAAGCCTTCATCGAAATGTCCGACGAATTGGTTGCCGGAATCGGCTTTGGCGGGGAGTAATCCCAGATGCAAGGGCGAGCGCACAAACATCACGCCTTGCAGCAATACAGCGAACATCAACCATTGCCGCAGTCGCCACGAATCAATCCGCACGACTCGAAACAGAAGCGCCGCTGCCAATCCAACGCCAAACAGCATGCAGGTTGTCGAAGAGATCGCGTTAAACATCACTCGGCTCCCTCCAATGAATCTTCATCCTCGGACTCGAGAAGTTCTTGCTCGGCCTGCTGCACCAAGCGTTTGAGCTCGGCCAACTCGTCGCGATCAATCTTGCGATCGCGAACCAAGTGCGCGACCAGCGGCACGACGCTGCCATCGGTCAAGCGTTTCATCACGTCATCGAGATGGCCAGCCTGGACGGCTTCGCGAGCCACCGCTGGCGCGTACACCGCGGGACGATCATTCGATTTGCGAGCGAGCCCCTTTTCGACCAAACGATTCAATCGCGTCTGCATGGTCGTGTATCCAATCCGCTCGGTACCAAAGGCCTCATGAGCCTCGGCGAGCGTCAACGCTTCGTGTCGCCAAAGCAGGTCCATCAGATCGACTTCGCCACTGCTGAGCTTGGTCGCTTTTTTCCGAGTACCCATCGATAGTGTCTCACTCAATTTCGTAGCAAAGGCTTGAACCCGCCCTTTGCTGGCCCGATTGCAACACACCTGTTGCCAACCGATTTACTACGCTTGTAGTATTGTTTTACGACAGACGTCGTAAAGTCAAGCGAGAAATTCAAAAAACAGCCACCGTTTGTCGTACCGAGCTTCAGCCGAAATCTTCAGGCCCTTCCGCCTAAAGGCGGGACTACAAACATGAGGGACGGAAATCACTTTCAGCCTGCCCAACCTGAATCGAACAGCTCGCGATTGATCCCCGCGGGGACAAAGATACTGTTCACGCCGAGGCGAGAGACCTCGTTGATGTTGCGCATTTCATCGTCGAAGAAAAGCATCTCCTCGAAAGCGACACCACTTTGATTCCGCAGCTCGCAAAAGTGCGCCAGCTTGCTGCTGGGATAGATTTCGGCATGGGCAAATCGGTGCGCGACATCGAGTCGTTCAATCAGCTCACGCGCCCAATCCGGTTCCTGTGTTCGCGATGCAAGCGCCATCGGAACACCGTGGCTATCACAGTGATCGAGGATCCAGAGCACGTCTTCATACAGCTGGACATGCCGACCGGTGCTGTCGCGAACTTGTTGTCCGCTTCCCGAGAACGGAGGCGTCAAGCAATCACACCATGTGCCACCACAATCCCAAAGGGTGTAGTCGAGATCGAAGACAACCAACTGCGGAAACGACAACGAAGCACCTGAGATCGATGTAGGCGAAAAAGAGTCCTGACACCTTTTTACTAAAAAAGGGCATGTCGCTGCTGCGCGACATGCCCTTGGTGATCCGTCTTGCGAGTTCGCGACGCGGACGCGGAACTCACGACCCGAGCGAACTTGCTCGGGCTTGCTTACTCGGGTACTTCGACAAACTCTTTTCCCGCTCGAGTCGACATGTCCTGCCACAACTTCAACTCGATCGACTCTGAGAGGAAGCGGACCGAACCGTCCATCATGGCGACGTTCACGCCACCACCGTGGTAGCTTCGCGACGTGACCGCAGCATAGGTTCGCGCTGTCGTCACTTTCCCTTCTCGCATGTTGGTAAAGTCAACGTCGTATTCGACGCCGCTCACCTCACAAAGGACTTTCTTATTTGGCGGGAAGGTCGTCGTGAATCCGGTTTGGTGGACTCGGCCATCAACCCATTCGGTGTGCCCGGTGTTCTCTTTGAACGAACCGCCAAGCAAACAAATCTCCGACGTGTCGACTGGCATCGTCATGTCGCCCTGAGTTTCGACATCGCGGTAGTACGGATTCCACGCTTTGACTTCAGCGAATGCCAATGTGTTGGCCAATCCGTCAAGCACGTCGCGGAAACGCGAAACCTTGTTGGCAAAAAACGTTCCGTCGCCGACTTTGCCATTGTTGGGATCGTAGACGAACCAACGTCCAGCGTTGACGACATAATTGAGCGGGTAGTGCTCGGGACCGTTCGAGCCAAGCCGCTGCTCGTCGTAAACTTCGCTTGGGCACAGGTAGGTCGGTACGCGATAGGAAGCGACCGGCAACTGCTCGCCATCAACCGTGATTGTCGCCACCTTGTAGCCGCCTTCGTATTGGACGGCGTCGGCCAATCCGAGCGCTTCGATGTAGGGCAAAATGCGGGCTTGGGCCGACCAGCCATCACCTGTTTGAGCGGGCTTCATCCACGCGGGCGGCAATCGCTTGGTCGCCGCTTCGTAGTTGTGAACGGCAAGGATCACTTGGTGCAGATTGTTCTGACAACTCATTCGACGAGCTGCCCCGCGAGCCGCTTGGACGGCGGGCAACAGGAGCCCCACCAAAATCCCGATGATTGCAATCACCACCAGCAATTCAACGAGAGTGAAACCGCGACGGACCGGACGCACTGCGTCTTTACCAACGTACATAACAAGCCTTTGCATTGAGTTTTGACGTTCAGCCGGCCCCCAAAGCGAAGGGGATCGGTGACATGCGAGCGTTGGCTGGCTGGGCAGTTTTCAGGTAGGGGCGTCTAAAACGACGCAAAAACCGCTGGCTTGCTAGTTCTCGTTGGCCCTCGAAACACCAAACCGCTCAAAACGGCAGCGTGATATTGAGAACCATTTGCAACAAGAATATCGGGTCGATTTGGTAGTCTCAAGTGCCTATTTTCACAATTCGGCGAAAAGAAGCGGCCGATGCGTCTGCGGCGGAGACCTAGCCGTTAGCGAGGGCTGAGTGTGGGTGGGGTAGCGATGTTGATGCGCTCCAATTGCAGACTCTTCACTTCTTGAGTCGCGGTTTGGATCGTCATGCTGCGGACCGCACCCTCCGGCCCCGGTTTGCCATCGGCCAGAGTGTGTTTAAAGGTTGCCGCGCGGTTGGGAGCCCCCTCAATCGTGAAAAGGTCCTTTGCCGAAGCATAGGCCGCTCGACTTGCCGTTCCCTCGAGCAGACCGCGTTCGCTCCGTGTTCGAAAAACGACGCCGCTGTTCGCTTCCATTTCCCACGCTTGATCGCCGGTCGATGGCGAACGCTGACCGGGCGAGATCGCGAAGCGAAGTTTGTCGCAATCGATCGTGGCGTCGCCAGCCGAGATGGAATCCATGGTGGCGGCGTCAAAGCTTTGGTCCCAATCATCAAGGCCGCGCAGTCCGACGCGCACGCCACGCACAAACTCGAGACTCTTGGTGACCAAGTCGCCTTGCATGGTGTTGTGGAAAATCAGGTGCACGCCATTGAGCTTCTTAGCGACTTGCCCCTCTTTGTCTCCACCACCGATCAGTTTGCCAAAAGCGCCTTTCGATTTCGGTTTCATCCATCCGCGGTACCAACCCGGACCTTCGCCGATCAGTCGGCCACCCGAAATCACACCGCCGCCACCCTTGCTTCCCGGAACGAGTACAAGTTTGTCGGCTTTCATCACATGCTTTGCTTCGAGCACATTGTCGCCGGCACGTCGAAAGGCTTGAACGAGAACCGGCCGCTCTTCAGATTGCATCAGTGAGATGCGTTCGATCGCCGCATTCTTCATCGTGTCGACGTCGTTGACTTGAACGCCACTTTGCAAGTCGACCTGTAGGCGATCACCATGCATTTCGACGTCCCAAAGATCGGCTTCGCGTCGAAGTGATGCGTCGATGCGAACGCCATCGGTCAGCACTGCAGAGCGTCCATCAAAAAACATCTCGCCCTGCCAGCGACAGTGAGGCGCGCGGACCCAAACGAATTCCGATTCTTTGTCGCCCGTTAAACTGGTCGGAAGGGCAGCCGTCGGCATTTGAAATTCGCCCGCCGCGTTGATCCAAACAAGATTGTCAGTGGGTCGAATTTGGATCATCGGCCCCACAAAGAATCCATCACCCAACTCAAACCGAGCAGGCGACTCGACGCCACTGCCAAGCTGCAAAAGATCCTCGCCACCACCATCGATTAACCGCAACGATTCGCCCGTCAATCGCGCGGGCAACATCTTGTCGCCTGTCTTCAAAACGTGTGTCAGCGAAACCGATCCGGTGACCGACATGTCCTTTGCGTTGACGGCATCTTCATCGAGTCGCAACTGGGCGCTGATCCAATCACCTCGAATCACCGGTCGTGGCCGGGCGACCGGGTCGACCTTATTGTCGGCCCCTTTCTCTGGCTGAATCACCCATTGGCGAAGTGGGTTCGATTTCTTTTTGTCCTCGGCTGCTTTGTCATCGCCACTGACCGATCGAGGTTGTGGATCGATAGGCTGTACAAACTCGAGATCAAGCCGGTCGGTTTCTGCGGCGATCGCGCTGGTATCGACACGCACATTGCCTTGTGCCTGGAAGGTTTTTGGCACAAGTGACATCACCTTCTTTTGTTTCTTTGGATCGAACTCGTATTTCGGTTTCAACAGACCATCCACGGTCTGTGCGTGGAACTGACCGCCATCGGAAAGGGTGGCTTGAATGTCGCCATCGATTTGCAGAACGACGTCGGCATCAAATTCGTCCGCAACTGACGCTTTGGTTGGCTCGAGCCGAAAGCGATCACGCCAATGAGCGCGCAGCAGCGGGATCTTGGGGTCATTCACCTTGATGATCCCGGCGCCCTGGACGTTGATCAGCCCGATTGCTTCGTAGTTGTTCGGATCGAATTGATAGGCCAGTTGGGCGAGGCTCGCTTCGATGCCGCCGCGGCGAACCCAAATCCCCGATTTTCCGATCGCGCGAACCAAGCCGGCTTCGGCATCAAAATCGATCGAATCGGCTTGCATCTCCGAATCGAATGTCGGCAACACGGCACGCGCTGGTCGGCCGGTCGCCACGATGCGTTTGATCCAATCAAGCGGTGTCTCGCGTGGCAGTTTGTCGTTGGTTGGATCCAACAGGTTGAGCAACAAGGAATCGCAATGGAATTGGTCGGCAGGCATCCCGTCGACCTGATGCACGAGTGAGACCGAATCTCGAAGCGACAACTGATCGATCGCAAAGTCATATTCAACTCGGCCACCACAATTCAAAGAGATCACCGCTGAGGGCCCGGGGATCGGGGTCGAGCGATCACCCGGCCGCTTCTTGGACTTCAGCAGGCCACCCTCTTTCAATGGCATGATGAACTGGTCCAAATAGATCAGGTCCATGCGATCAAGAATCGACGCGGGATTGCCTCCGCCCGATGCATCGGGACCGGAATAGTGCACCGTCAGGTCGCGTCCGGAAAGTCGGGCGTCGCCGAACTTCATTTCGATGCGTTCGGTCGTCCAGATCTTGCGACGATCAATCCCCACGTTGGCCGTTGTGATTTCGATCGCTTGAGTCGGTTTGTCACTGCTCGGCCGGCGAATGTTCACGCGGCCAATCATGCGTCCACGTTTGATCGGAGTTTTCGCGCCCGCCCCCGCGCTACTCATGACATCCAGCGACGTCGTGAAGATGATCTCGGCCCCTTCGGGTGCCTCGATGATCAAGGGATCTCGCTTCGATTCGGAAGACATGCCGCGGCCGACCACGATGGTGACAGGCCAGAGTTTCCATTGGTTGGCCGAGATCTGCTTGCCGTTGGCAAACAACAACATGCCATCAGAGGTTTGCAGCTGTTTACAGGCGCCGCGTTGCCAAGCCTCGGGGTCGGGAAACAAATCGGCCAGCTTGTCGCCACCGACGCTTCCATCAAAGGGCTTTTTGGGCGGAACGGACGACAACTTGGCCGGTTCCATCCACGGCGTCAGAACGTTCTCGTAGATCACCGCCGAAGCGATCAAGAATACCAATGCAGCGAAATAATGTGTCATTCGATCCAACATGACCGGCGCGATGCAGAAAAGGAAACGCTCAGGTTTCGACAAGACGTTTCGCTTACGGCAAATGCTCCTCCCAGCGGTTCTTGGATCGTAAGAGTCGTTCGATCAATTCCCGCAGCACGCCCTCGCCACCGCGCTTGTTCATCACCCAATTAGCGCGGCTCAAGACGTCGGTCGCCGCGTCGGCGGGCGCGGCAGCAAGTCCGACCATTTGCATGACGGGTAAGTCGGGAAGGTCGTCGCCGATATAGCAAACTTGATCGAGCTGGCATCCCATCGCGGCGATCATTTTCTTGGCTTCGTCGCCCTTTTGCTCGTAGCCCTGTTGGACATGATCGATGTTCAATTCACTCGCGCGATGCGAAACGATTTGACTGGTCCGAGCGGTCAAGATTCCGAACTGAAAGCCGCTTTTCATCCACAGCTTGATGGCCAAACCGTCGTGGACATGAAAACGTTTGGTTTCGACGCTAGCGTTGTCGTAGATGATGCGACCATCGGTCATCACACCATCGACGTCGGAAAGGATGCAGGTAATCGGCTTTGAAGTAGCCGGGTCACTTTGATCGGACATCGAGCCTACTTAAACTTGGTTGTGAATCTTGATGGTCGAGGGTCCGCTGTCCGTTTCGGCGAGTGAAACGACATCGGTAATGTCAATCAACCCGATCGGATGTCCTTGCTGGTCGACCACCGGCAATTCGCTCAAACGACGCTGCGACATCGTCGCAACCGCATCCTGCAACATCGTGCCCGCGGTGATGGTTGTTGGGTTGGCTGTCATGCGAAGTTCGATGCACTCGTCAAACGCCTCGTCTTCGCGTCCTTCCAACAGCCGCGCCAAATCGCTGTCAGTAAAGATCCCGGCCAATGTTTCGTCTTGATTCAACAGCATGACTGCGCCAGTGCGCCGGCCATTCTTGGATGCCGCCACCATCGCCTCGCGAACTGAAACCTCTTTCGAAGCAACGCGGCAAGCATTGAGCGGACGCATGATCTGGTCGACCGTCGCTAACTTTCGACCAAGCGATCCACCTGGATGGTAGCGCGCAAAATCGCCAGCAGAGAATGAGCGCAAACGGCTCGAGAGCATCGCGATGCCATCACCAACGGCCATCATCACCGCTGTGCTGCTTGTCGGGGCCAGACCGTTGGGACAGGCTTCGTCGTGTTTTCCAAAAGCGACGACACAGTCTGCGGCAACCGCGAGCGGATTGTCGTCATCGGCGGTCAATGCGATCAGACCGCATGAGTTTTGTCGCAAGTGAGACGCGATGCGAACCACTTCTTCACTACGCCCCGAATTCGAAATCGCCCATACCAAATCGGTGTCGCGCACTCGTCCCAGATCGCCATGCACCGCTTCGGACGGATGCAAGAAATGGGCCGGTGTTCCCGTGCTCGCCAAAGTCGCAACCAACTTTTGGCCCACCAACCCTGCTTTGCCAACGCCAGTGATGATGACGCTGCCATCGCAGTTGGCGGTCATTTCAGCAGCACGTACCGCCTCGGGTCCGAGCGACGCGGCACTTGAGAGGACGGCCTTGCCTTCGCGCGATACAATCTCTCGCAGCAAACGAAGCCGCTCAATCAATGTCGCAGGAGCGGACTCAAATGGGCTGGCTTGATTTGCGCGTGCTTCGGCGGACACAGCGAGACCTTCCCTGGTTCTTCGCGTACGATGTTCCGGCTTGACCTACCTTGGTCGATGCCTTTGACTGGGGCTCTGGATAGTAAACCGAAAGGTGACTTGGCGGCAATGTTAGTCTGAGATGACTGGCGAACCTTGAGAACTCATCCAATTGAACTGCCATGACTTTGATAGCAAAAAACGTCCACATTCTTTTGGTGGATGATAACGACGTGGATGCGATGGCCTTTCGCCGTGGCATGAAAAAGCACGGGCTCGACAACGCGTTGACGGTCGCGATCAATGGTCGTGACGCTTTGGAACACTTGCGCGGCGAGAACGGCAAAAATCCAATCGAGCGCCCGTTGGTCATTTTCCTCGACATGCACATGCCGGTAATGGATGGCGTCGAGTTCTTGCACGAGGTTTCCAAGGACAACGACCTCTCTTCGTGCATGATCTTTGTGCTGACCTCGCCGGGCTTTGACGAAGACCGTCTCGATGCCTACCAGAATCAGGTGACCGGCTTTGTTCTCAAGAGCAACTTGACCGACGCCTGCCTCGTCTTAGCCGACAAGCTGTGATTTCTTGTGAGCCGAACGCGTTAGCGTCGGGCCTCTCACGCCAGTAGATGCCGGATCTGCGTCGCTGTCGCTCCTTGATCCGGCCTACAGGCCCTGTCGTTCGTAGTACCGAGCTTTAGCCGGAATCTTCTCGCATTCGGTCTAATCGCGGGCCCACGAACGGTGCAAGCGTGCTCACCGCGAGCGGCCACGCACCAGGCTCTTGATTAGCTGGAGGGCGAACAACATCACGCCCATCAGTCCCAACATGGCAACGGCGACCCAGATCACGATCGTGCCAAGCAGATAGAAGTTGCACGCCAGGGCTTGGTTGTAAACACGATCCCAAAACAAGATCGTCAACATCGTGCCTGCGCACAAATAAGGACCGAATGGCACTTGTGTATCGCGGGTGACGACCCACCGCAGAGCAACGATGGCGATTGCGGCAAAAGGGGAAAGGAAGAAGGCCGCGAGTGAACCTTGCCAGCCGATGAAGGCACCGACCATCGCCATCAGCGTCACATCACCAAACCCCATCGCTTCACGCTGCATCGCGGCCGAACCGACGATTCGAATCGCCCAGATCGTTCCTCCGCCGACCGCCAATCCAACCAAACCGCTGAGCAAGCCGCGCCAACTCTCATCGCCCACATTCCAAACGGTGCTGACGGCAACCAGACCAACCATCCAAAGTACGGCCAACAGTTTCCAGGTCCAGTGGTGAAACAGCGCGGCAAAGAAAAACTCGATCGTCTTGCTGAGGCCACGACGTCTTAGCATCACTCCAGTGAATCGACGATCCGCATAGGCAAAACAGAAGACAGTCCAAATCGCGAGGCCCGTCCAAAGTCCTGTCGATCCCTCCCACTTGCTGCCCACATACTGTTCGAACCAAGGCGAATCGAATGTGGTTGGGATGACCTGTTCGACCTCTTGGCAGATTGGCAATGCCGTCGGCATGAACCCATTGAGACTCTTGGTGCCAATCGGAACGATCATCGCCGACAATACCAAGCCGATGATCGTGCCAGGTAAAGTGATCACATCCGGAATGGTCTTTTCATCAAAGTCGATGAAGGTGGCCGCCGTCATCAAAACCAAAAGGATTCCATGCCCAACGAAGATGTCCATCGTCCAGGGCTGGAAGACGGAAAGAATCGCATCCTGTCGTGCAACGACGGGAAAGATCCCGCCCGCTTGTGTTTCGTACCAGTAAAGCGCCGGCAGTGCTGTGGCGAGCGACAGTTCAATCAAGAGCGGCCGCACCCAAAACCCGTTGCCATGAATCGACGACTCACGGCGAAGCCCCAACCAACCAATCACTGGAATGCGATCGGTCCATGAACGTGGCGGAGCATCATCGTGTTTGGGTGACCAAGGATCGATCGGCCGCGGAGAAAACGCTTGGGTGTAGATGACATAGTTGGCCAGTGCGCCGGCCAACAACCCGTCACAGGCAAGTAGGAAGTACTGCAAGCCAAGCGGCCAGCCGTCCCACAGTGCGTAAGCGTCGGCAAAAAACGTCGCAGGGTTCCACCATACGAGCAACGGTAGCGCGATCGCGAAAGCCACCTCCAACAGCAAGGGGCACACCCAAAAACAGCAACTCCGCTGACTCGACTCGCGCCGCAGAAGCAACCAACCGATGATCGGAATGCGATCCGCTGTCGTGCGTGGCGCAAAGTCATGCGGCTTCTGGTTTTTCTGTTCCAGCTTGTCGCGACCGCGCGGCTCTTCGATGGGAGCCCAAGGGTTGGTCAAGTGAACAACGTTCATGCAGGCGAAGAGGACGCAATTGGCGAGGGCCCCCAGGCATGCGCCAACCACTGCAAGCAACGGAAGTTCGATGGCGAGGGGAAGAGCCAATGCGATCACGCCAACGTCCGTTCGAATGGTTCACGACAAGTTGGGAATAAGGTGCGGTGCAACGGAGTCTTGCCGGCCGCTTGCATCATTACGCGGCCAGCAGCGTAGCGGTTTACCGCTTTTCGCGGTAGCGAGATCCACTGGTCAGGACCTCGTTACCTGATGCTTCGCTCTCTCGCCCTCGTTACCCCGCTCCGCGTGGTAACGCACTTTCGGACGCTCCGCGTCCTCTTCGTAGGTCATGCTCCGCATGACGGGCGTTCGCATTCCATCCAACCGAGTGAAAGGCCCAACCCCTGAAATGCCCGACGCTAGCGCGTTCGGCTCACGAACATCACAGCGGCAGAGCGTCCGTTTCCACCGGGACCATGAGGACGAGGGCGATCGCTACGATTCGAGACCAGATTACTGATGCCGCAGCAAACGTTCACGAACGGAATCGGGAATGACGTGCTTTTTCAGCCGTCCGCCGGTCAGCAGCTCGCAACAGACTGCGGTGATGCGTCCCTCGGCGATCAGTTCGTCATCGCGGGAAAAGACAAACTCGTACTTCACGCTGCTGTTGCCGATTTTGGCCACCGTGACCGAGATGGTCAGCAAGTCTTCGAAGCGGGCGGCGGCGTTGTAGATGCATGATGCGGAGACTCGCGGCCACGTCAGCGGCGGCAGCGTGTCATTGGTCGCATCGTCGGAGGTCGGTTCGTCGGGCAAAATCTCGATGCCCAACGAACGAAGCATTTCATGCTCGGCCGCTTCCATCATCGGAAAAAAGGCCGAAAAGTGGACGATTCCCGCGGCATCGGTATCACGAAACTCGATACGTCGTTTGGTCGAGAACGCCATCGCACCATCAGCGGGGAAAAGCGGAGCAGACAAGAAAAAAGCGAAGGAACGTCAAATCGTTCCTTCGCCTATTTTACTGGGCGATGGTGGCCCTTGGCAGCGCTGGCGACTCGTTACTCGCCAACGTATGGCAGCAGAGCCATGAAGCGAGCCCGTTTGATCGCGGCGCTGACCGCGTGTTGGCTGGCGGCGGTACAACCGCTCTTGCGACGACCAACGATACGGCCTTGGCGATTGACCATTTTCTTGAGCAGTTCGATGTCCTTATAGTCAACGTACATCGGACGTGGACGCTGGCCATCGACGAAAATGGGATCTTTCTTTTTCGTACGCGAGCGGACGCGCGAGCGTTTTCGAGCTCGGCTTCGCGTGCTCATAGGACGAGGAGGCATAGGGTATTCTCTTGCTGTTGAGGCGAACGGTCTGATCGGCCGGAGTGGCTGAGTGTCCACAGAATGACCAAATCCCGCACCTTGAGACTGGCTTAGGGGGACATTCTCCGGCTCGCCGAAAAAAATTGCCTCCTCAGGACTCGCAAAACCTTCATGAATTGCGGGTCGAACGAAGGCAGGTCCGAAAGTATGTCGACCCGGTTTCTCGCTCGCAAGGGGAAATTGGACCAAGATTTGCCCTTTCCATCACGGCAAACCTTTGCCATATTTCCTAGACGTTCCCGCGCGTGGGAATGGGATCACGTTCTCGACGGCCAACCACTGGGTTCAAACGAGCCAAGACGTTCCAAGTCAATCGTTTGAAAATCAGGTCTCTTTCGTCACCCCTGCCCAATCGCTCGGAACCGAGTTTTTGGCGGTGGTGTCCCAGAAAGAGAGGATGGTCCCACCAGAATCGGTCCGCCGCACGCGAGAACTTCACCTTTTGACCCCCAAACCCTCAAAAGGTGCTTCCTCGGTGCATTTGCTGTCATGACCAGTCTGCCAGTCGTGCGAGGGAAAAACCGGCAATTACGCTGGTGCCCTTTGATGATTTCCGGTAGGGAAAACCACTGAGATGCCAGTAGGAATGATCGCTGAATGGGTACAGCCGCTCGGTGGCTCGATCCAATCAATCGCGGTCCTACCGAAACCACAACAAAACAACACAGAATGCTTGCCGCCGAACACGGCAAGCCAACACGAAAAGACCTGCCTCCCATCCTCGTGGCGTCGTCCTCAATTCTGACACGCGCGTTGATCGTGTCCGCCAACTTGGGAATGAAGAGGCTTGTTACCGTTTAGGTGAAAACTATGAGTCTGGAGAAACTACGGAACATCGGGATTAGCGCTCACATTGACTCGGGAAAAACGACCCTGAGCGAACGCATCCTGTATTACACCGGACGGATTCACAAAATCGAAGAAGTTCGCGGCGATGGCGACGGCGCGACGATGGACCACATGGAACTGGAACGCGAGCGTGGGATCACGATCACCAGTGCCGCAACCAGCGTCGAATACAACGGTTACCCGATCAACTTGATCGACACCCCCGGCCACGTTGACTTTACCGTCGAAGTGGAACGCTCGCTGCGTGTTCTTGACGGTGCTGTCCTCGTGCTCTGCAGTGTCGGTGGCGTGCAAAGCCAATCGATCACTGTCGACCGCCAAATGAAACGTTACCAAGTGCCTCGCGTTGCGTTCATCAACAAGATGGACCGCACCGGTGCAAACCCCTTCCGCGTTGTCGAACAACTTCGCGACAAGTTGGGTGCCGAAGCTTTCTTGATGCAGTACCCAATCGGTGCAGAAGAAAACTTCCAAGGTGTTGTCGACCTGATCGAAATGAAGTCCCTGACTCACGCCGGCGCAGAGGGTGAGGAAATCGTCGAAGGTCCTGTGCCAGACGATTTGAAAGACGAAGTCGAAGCCGCTCGCATGAACATGCTCGAAGCGCTTTCGATGTACAACGACGAAATGATGGAACTGCTTCTCAGCGAAGAAGAAGTTTCCAAGGAGTTGATCTACAAGGTCACTCGTGATGCTGTCCTCGGCGGTGCGACTCCCGTCTACATGGGGACGGCCTTCAAGAACAAAGGCGTTCAGCCACTGCTTGACGCCGTGGTTCGTTACCTTCCGAGCCCGCTCGATCGTGACATCAGCGGTACCGACCCGAAGGACGAAGACAAGAAGATCGAACTCAAGCCAGACGCCGACGCACCATTCGTTGGCATGGCGTTCAAGATCGTCGATGACCAATTCGGTCAGCTGACGTTCATGCGTATCTACCAAGGCACGATCGAAAAAGGTGGCACCTACGTCAACCAGCGTACGGGTCGCAAAGAACGCTTCAGCCGCTTGGTCAAGATGCACAGTGACAAGCGTGAGGAAATCGACACCGCAACCGCCGGCGACATCATCGCGGTGATGGGCATCGACTCGGCCAGTGGTGACACCTACGCCGCCGAACGTGACCAGTGCACACTCGAGTCAATGTTCGTTCCCGATCCAGTGATCAAGATCGCCGTCAATCCTGTCAACCGTGGCGATGGCGACAAGATGGGCAAGGCTCTTCAACGCTTCCGCAAAGAAGACCCAACCTTCCGTGTCTTCAGTGACGAAGAAACCAAAGAGATCTTGATCTCGGGAATGGGTGAACTTCACTTGGAAGTTTACATCGAACGCATTCGCCGAGAGTACGGCGTCGACATCGAAGTCGGTGCTCCAAAGGTGAGCTACCGCGAGAGCCCAACCAAGGCCGTCGAATTCAACTACAAGCACAAGAAGCAAAGTGGTGGTTCGGGTCAATTCGCCCACATCGTTGGCAAGCTCAGCCCGATCGAATCGGACTCCGAAGACAGCTTCGAGTTTGAAGAGCACATCGTTGGTGGTCGTATTCCCAAGCAATACATCCCAGCGATCGAAAAGGGCTTCCGCGACATCCTGGGCAAAGGCCCTGTCGCCGAATACCCCGTGGTGGGAACTCGAATCGATCTCGACGACGGTAGCTTCCACGAAGTCGACTCGTCGGAAAAAGCCTTCTACACCTGTGCTCAAGGTTGCTTCCGCGAATACTTCAAGCAAGCGGCTCCCAAGTTGCTCGAGCCGATCATGAACGTCGAAATCGAGTGCCCTGAGTCGTTCCAAGGTTCGGTCGTCGGTGACATCACCAAGCGACGTGGAATCATGACCAGCAACGACATCATCGAAGGCTCGAGCGTCATCAAAGCGGAAATCCCTCTCGCAGAAACCTTCGGTTATGCAACCGACCTGCGTTCGATGACTCAAGGTCAAGGGACGTTCAGCATGGAGTTGGCTTCCTATCGCCAAACTCCAAGCAACATCCAAGAAGAGATCATCGAAGCGAAGAAGCAACAATTGGTTGGCGCCAAGTAAGCTCCTGCACGATCATTCGCAAAACAGCAAATCGCTCCTTTGCCAAATGCAGAGGAGCGATTTTTTTATGCGCGTAGGCCGAATCAAGGAGCGACAGCGACGCAGATCCGGCGTCTGGCTCTTCCACGCTCTTCCGCGCCCGTGAGCCGCTGGCCGTAAGGCCTCGGGCCCCAGTCACACGCGCAATGCGTACAAGGCCCGGCCGCTTACGCGATCGCGGCTCACCTTGATGAACTCGCTGGAGTCGAACCCAAAAGAAAACGGGTGGGTCCGGCGCGGTTCGCACCAGACCCACCCGCTCACGGGCTGTTTCCAAGTTTTCGGTCGCTGTGGCCTTAGGCGGCCATCTTCGCTCCGCTGGCGTAGAAGTTCGCGATCACCTCGACGACTCGATGCTGTTGAGCCTCGGTCATTGAAGGGAAGATCGGCAGGTTCAAGATTTCTTTGCTCGCACGCTCGGTCTCCGGCAGGTTGCTGCCATCGACGTTCAGGTACGCGAAACACTCTTGTTGGTGCATTGGAACTGGATAATAGATCTCGCTGCCAACGCCATTTTCGGCCAGATACGACCTCAGCGAATCGCGGCGTTCACCAGCGACACGGATCGAGAATTGGTTCCAGACGTGGAACGCATTCGGGTCCTGGACGGGC
The DNA here is from genome assembly GCA_965216875.1 of Rubripirellula sp. Taxonomy (GTDB): domain Bacteria; phylum Planctomycetota; class Planctomycetia; order Pirellulales; family Pirellulaceae; genus CBDCUW01. The sequence continues at coordinate 7,523,060 of OZ244207.1, read as the reverse complement.
AGGGTGATCTGATCCTCGGCGACCAGATGAGCTTCGGATAGCATTCGGTTGTAGCGAGCCGCAATGTTCGTGCGTGACTCGATGGCTTCCGGCAGATGCCGCAATTTGATGCGAAGCACGGCTGCTTGGAAGGTATCGAGACGGCTGTTGATTCCAACCACTTGGTGGTAGTAACGAGGCCGCATGCCGTGACCGGCGAACAGTCGCAAGCGGTCTGCAGTCGACGCGTCACCCGAGGTCATCATGCCGCCGTCGCCCATCCCGCCGAGATTCTTGGTGGGATAAAAGCTGAAACAGCCAACCGTGCCCCAGCTACCCGCTGGCCGCGAGTGGTACGCTGCACCGATCGATTGAGCTGCGTCTTCGATCACCGGAATATCGCGATCGCCTGCGATTTGGCAGATCCGATCGATTTCGGCACACTGGCCAAACAGGTGAACCGGGATGATCGCTTTGGTGTTGGCGGTGATCGCCGTTTCAATTTTCGAGGTGTCGATGTTGAACGTGTCAGGGCGGATGTCGACAAAGACGGGGGTCGCCCCAAGACGTGTGATGCAGCTGACCGAAGCAAAGAAGGTGAAGCTCGGAACGATCACTTCATCGCCCGGCCCGATCCCAAGAGCCATCAATGATAGCAAGAGGGCGTCGCTTCCCGAGGCACAGCCGACGGCGTTTTCGACTTGGCTGTAGGCCGCAACTTCGCGTTCGAGTTCGACCACATCGGGGCCAAAGAGGAAGCGTCCGCTATCAACGACTGCGGTCAGAGCTTCGATAAACTCTTCGCGATAGGGTTTGTTATCGAGATTAATGTCCAGCAGGGGGACGTTATCTGAAGGGGTGGTCATATCAACCTTCCGTGGTTGGCCGGATTCATTTGGATCGGTAGGGGGTCGAGAAAACGAAGAATTCGCATTCGAGACCGATCAACCGTCACTTTTCAAAGATTGGAATAGCGGGGGTCGCATCTCGGCGTCAAACCCAAACTCGGATCGAAGGGCCGGTTCGTGGCGTCCCGGATTGTCGCAGGCCACAATGGGGCGGGTGAAAAGGCGACTTTTTGCATGTGAAAAGCAGGAAAACTCGGAGGTGGTGGCACCAATTTCTTGCTTCGTCCCTAACAAAACCGCCCGACGTCTCGTTGTCGTGTTTGAACCGCGTTGTCTCCTCTGACATCTCCGCAATGACCAAAAACGCATCTGACTGGCCGGCCGATGCCGTGGACCGTCTCGTAGACCGCTACGAGCGGCCGCTGCTTGCGTATGCCAATCGCATGCTTGGCGGTGATTGGCAGGGAGCACAGGACGCGGTGCAGGAAACTTTCCTGCGGCTGTGTCGCGAAGATCGAGAGAAGATCGAATCGCGCGTCGCTGCCTGGCTTTTTTCCGTTTGCCGGAGCCGAGTGATCGACATGCAACGAACCAAACACGCGACGCCGATCGACGCCAGTCAGGTCACCGTCGCCGACCCGTCGCCGGGCGCCGAACAGGTCGCCAGTGACGCCGAAGACAAAGTCCATCTCAATGAGTTGGTTGGCACGTTGTCGCCACGCCAACAGGAAGTCTTACGTCTTCGCATGCAAGCGGGGTTGAGTTACCGAGAGATCGCCGAGGTCACGGGACTGACGATCGGCAACGTTGGCTTTCACTTACACGAAGCGGTTCGCAACCTGCGCGACTCGCTGGCTGTGAGTTAGCCGCCTCTCCTTTCACCCCGCACCGCCACAACAACGTCGGCCCAAATGGTCGGCAACCCAGAACGTCACGAGACAAACGATGTCCGAATCACCCTGGAACGATCCACGTATCACCGCCTACGTGCTTGAAGAGCTTGATGATGCCGAGCGTGCCGCGTTCGAAACGGAAATGCAATCCGATTCGAATCTCGCAGCTGCTGTGGAAGAAGCACGCAGTGTCACCGGTCAATTGATTGACCTGTACACCTCCGAAGAGATGCCACCCCTGGACGACGAACGCCGTGAAGCGATTCGTGCCGGAGAAGCCATGCCCGCTCCATCCACGGCACTTCCGCCAAGCAGCCCTCCGGCGTGGAAGGTGTGGGGAACCGTCCTTGCCGCCGCAGCAGTGCTGTTGGTCTTGGTTGGATTAGCGCCGTGGTTGAATCGGCACGAGACGGATTTGAATGTTTCGCAAGTCTTCGAGAAACCGGACGAACCTACGTCTGATCAATCGCTGGCCGAAAATGAGGCCGCCGCTGATTCCAACAGCGACCTTCGTGCAATCGAATCGGACAACGAGGCAGCGCGTGGTTTGGCGGTCGTCGAAAGTGGAGGCTTTGTGGCCCCGACCCGCAAACTGAACCAACTCGATGCGGTTGATCTTGAAGCAGCCGATCCCGAATCCGTCACGCCGCTGATCGCCGAACTAGCAACGGAAACTCAAGCTCAAACTCTCAAAGCAAACGATGCGCCCTTTGCGGAAGAACCACTTTCAGAAATGGCGGATGCCCAAGCCGCCGTCTCGGAAGCCCCCGTTTCGACCGACCCCGACGGGCGCGGCTCAGCGAGCACCAATCGTTCCCAGGTCGCTGCTGACAAATTGGGTTCGGTCGAAAAGATTCGAGGGCAGGAGCGAAACCAACTCTATTCGATGAAGGTCGATGGCGAAGCCGCTGGTAGCAACGGACGTGACGAATCGATCGAGCCGAATCGATACGAGACAAACGCTGAACTTGACGCCATCCGCAGCAAGGCCCAAAGCAGCAAGCCTCGAAGTAGAAATGTCCAAAGCAGAAACGCCCCCAAAACTGACGAGAATGCACCCGACCAGCTTTCCCGGGGACGCACAGCACCTTCGCAGCGTGCATCAGCCATGAGCGTCCTGCCTGACGCCAGTGACATCACTCGACCAACCGACCAAAAGTTTTCTGACGCTGGCATTTCTAAAGCGGGCGTCCAATCGGGTATCGCCGGCGATGGAGCAGCGAAGGGCGGCCGACCGATAAGGCTCGACCGAAGCCTCGACAGCGGCAGCGCTGCCGGTGGCGCCATGGCCGGCGGTGGCCTTGGCGCTGCGGGTAAGCTCCTGCCTAACAGACAAGATGGCTCGCAAAACCAAAACGGCCCCTCCAGCGATATCGCAAAGCACGAGAGTCCCCAAAGCGAGAGTCAAGGCAAACCGGCCCCCGCCGCTCAGTTGGGATTCGGCAGCAAAGAAGCTTCCAAAGCACGCCGAGTCGTCGGCGAAAACCAAGGGGGTCAGGCAAACGGTGAACAAGAGCAAGCACAAACGCTCTTTGGCGGCATGTCACTTGACGGTGCCCCCCGAAACCTGAAACGCAAGTCGATTGCGGGAAGTGAACAGGATTCATCGCAACCCGGTTCCCCACAACCCAATTCCCGACAACGGGGCTCCGGGCAGCAGGGCTCTGGGCAACAAGCCCCAATGCAGGTTGCCGACGGTTCAGCACCGGGCGGCAACGGGTCCCAGCCTGGCGCCGACGGCTTTGGCCAAGGCAGCGGAGGTTTTGGTGGCGGCCGTCTCGCCGTTCCTGCCCCCGCGCCAAATCAAACGCCCGCGCCGATGGCCCCCAAACCAACAGCCCCAGCAAGACCGGCGACGAGCCCCGAAGCGCTTGCTGCCCCCGGCTACGCTGCGTCACCTGAATATGCCCGTGCACTTGCTGAATCCGCACCTAAGGGCGAAGCCAGAACCGATCTCGACCTCGCTCAGCAAGCGTTACCGGAATCCCAACGCGACGCGGTCGAACTCTACTACAAACAACAGCAAAGCCAGGGTCAACAAGGTCGTGGTGGCCAACTCAGCCAGCGGTTCGCAGGTGGCGCGCGAATGCGTTTTGGCGAGGAATCCAAGGAAGCTCAACCGGCTCCGTCCAGTGGCCAAGGAAATCAGAAGGCAAAGATTGAGTATGTGCCTGAGGGAGGCACGATCACCCTCAAAGGCAATCCGAAAGCCAGCACTCGGCTCAAGAAATTCATGAGCGCAAACCAAGCTGGCAACCAAGCCCGCGGCAACCAATCGGTTGCTCTCGGAGTCGACGCGAAAGCGTCTCGCTCGGTCCGTCGCCACACTGCTTTAGGAACAACTCTGGGACGAAATGCGAACGAAGGACTTGAACTCGACGCGCTCAGTCAGAAAGTCGAATTCGACACGACCGAACCCTTTGGCATTGGCCCGGGCCTGGCGGGCGATCGCCATGATGTGATTGTCGAGAATGAGTTCAAACGCGTGAGCGAACAGGAAACGAGCACGTTTTCTGTTGACGTCGACACCGCGAGCTACAGCAAAGTGCGCAACTACCTGGTCCGTTCACAGCACTTGCCACAACCAGGTGCCGTACGCATCGAGGAGATGGTCAACTATTTTGATTATGGCTACGAAGGGCCCGATGCCGATGCGGAGCATCCGTTCGCGGCACAAACGGCAATCACGTCCTGCCCTTGGAATGAAAAGCACAGGCTCGCCCGCATCGCACTGAAAGGCAAGACAATGCGAAAGGCCGAGCGTCCAGCGTGCAACCTCGTCTTCCTGCTCGACACCAGCGGATCGATGAACGCGTCGGCGAAAATGCCGTTGGTCAAACAGGGCATGCGTTTGTTGCTCAAGCAACTCCGCGGCAAAGACAAAGTCGCGATCACTGCCTACGCCGGTTCAGCCGGTTTGGTGATCGGATCAACGTCGGCAAAGAAACGCGACAAGCTCGAAGCGGCAATCGAACGCCTGCGCCCGAGCGGCAGCACGAACGGTGCGCAAGGAATTGCGTTGGCTTACCAAACAGCCCGCGAGAACTTTATCGAAGGTGGTGTCAACCGCGTGATCCTCTGCACCGATGGCGACTTTAACGTCGGCGTCACGAGCACCGATGACTTGACGAGGATGGTCGAACGAGAAGCCAAAGATGGCATCTACCTTTCCGTCCTCGGTTTCGGCATGGGCAACCACAACGACGCGATGCTTGAAACCATCACCGGCAAAGGCAACGGCAACTACGCCTACATCGATAGCGAAGCCGAAGCCAAGAAGGTCTTGGTCGACCAAGTTGGCGGCACGTTGGTGACCATCGCCAAGAACGTCAAGCTGCAGATTGAATTCAATCCCGTCCACGTGTCCGCGTACCGATTGATCGGATACGAAAACCGAATCCTTGCCAAGGAAGACTTCAACGACGACACCAAAGATGCTGGTGAAATTGGTGCCGGCCACGCTGTGACGGCTCTCTACGAGTTGGTTCCCGCCGACGTGCGAGCCAAAACCATTGCTCCGAAGGCCGACCCACCAAAGTTCCAAACCGAACGCGAACTGACGCCAGCGGCCGACAGTGACGTGGTGATGAACTTGAAACTGCGTTACCTCGGCCCCGATGACATCGTCGAAGAGGGAGCCGAAAGCTCGCGTGTGGAATACCCCGTCACCGACGATGGCAGCACCTTCGACAAAGCGGACGATGACTTTCGCTTCGCCGCGGCGGTCGCTTCCTTTGGCATGCAACTGCGCGGCAGCCAATACGCCGGGGACTGGACCTACGGTGATGTGCTTGATGTTGCCGAAGCAGCCAAGGGCGACGACCCCTACGGAATTCGCGCCGAGTTCACAGACCTTGTCCGCGGCGCCATCGACCTGAGCGGGCAACAGTAGCGTCATAACCAACGAGTTTGACGAGTGATTGCCGCGGACCTAATCGTCTGCGGCCATCAAGCGACGAGACCGCTCACGAAGGGACAGACCCTTCCAAATCAATGCGGCAATCGACGCAGCCAGCGCTGCGAGGTGATGTTTGAGCGTCTCGACAACGGCAAGGTTGTCCATCACCGATCGATCAAGCAGCCCCATGCTTTCGAGCAGCAGCGAAAAGCCGAATGTGGAGCCCGACGCAAAGTACGCGATCACCATGCCAGTAAAGCCAAAGGCCATCGCAGGTGTGCTGCCACGATCGTAGGCGTAGACGATCGAACTTGCGAAAAGAAGTCCGTACACCGTCCTCACCGAATCGCTCCAATACCTCGAACTTGAGTTGCTGATCGAGAAGAATACGAATGCGAAAAAGAGAACCAGGACGGCCAGTGAGATCAATGAGAAACGCATCGCGATTTGATCCTATTGAGATGACAATCAACTTGCAGGAATCCGATTAAGGCTGAAACGCTACGGACTGGTTTCAATCCTCCACGGTGGGTTCTTTCGATTCTCGCCAGCGTGGAACAGGATCAGATGATTGCCATCGGGGTCGCGAGGGTGCGCTTCTCGCCAGAGCCATCGCTGGTCAACCGGATCGAGGTCGAAGGCAATCCCTCGATCCTTCAGTTCTGCAACGCGGACATCTAAGTCTTCACATTCGAAGTAAATACTTAGGCCAGATGTTCTGACGGGATCCTCCACACGATGAATTGAAAACGTTGCCTCGCCGTCGGGACACTCAAACCGAGCATACCGCGGAACAGAATCGACGATCAGCCGAAGTCCAAGCTGCTGATAAAACGCAACGGACCTGACCAGATCATGGGACGGAATGGTGACTTGATTGAGATTCATGGCGTTGCCCTGCTGGTTTGACCTGACTCGTTGTACGCGTCCAGAGCAGTCTTGGTGCGGCAGCGATTTTGGAACACAAGTCTCAACAGCGTCCCTGAGCCTGCTGTTCTTCAAAAACGGCATTGCAGCCAATTCGACCGTTTTTCTACGATCCACGCAGCTGGCTGAAGGTCCGCCTGGACCGCACCGTATGCAATTGGAACGAAGGGAATCGGCGTGTCGAAGTTAAGCAAACAAATCGATCGCTTGCGACATTTCATGGGACGTCGTCGGTTTTGCCCCGAAGAGCGTTCACCCGTGATTGTGCTTGGCAATCAAAAGTCGGGAACGTCGGCGATCGCCAGCTTGCTGGGCAAAGCAACCGGTCTGTCGTATGTGATCGACATCTCGGCGTTCTGGGGCGAAGACTTTAAACGGCTACATCGCGGCGAAGCGTCGTTATCCTCTGCGGTTAACGAATGCTACCGCGACTTTTCAAACGCACTCGTCAAAGAACCGAATTTGACGTTTTTGTTCGATGGGCTGCGCGAAGTGTTCCCCAAAGCGACGTTTGTGTTTGTCGTGCGTGAACCAACCGAGAACATTCGCAGCATCGCGGAACGTCTGAAGATGTCGGCCGAGGATCTGTCAGCGACAAGCGAAGTGACCCACCAACTTTCCGACGGTTGGCGCGGAGTGTTTGAGGACCCGCATCTTTACGGCGCCGAGTCGACCTCATGGGGATGCGGCAAAATCTTGGCTCGACGCTGGCAAGTTGCCGCGGATGTCTACTTGAACCAACCCGAAGCGTTCGAGTTGATTCGCTATGAGGACTTTGTTCAAAGCAAGTCAAAATCGATCCACGACTTGGCCACCACTCTCGGACTCAACGTGACGCATGACATCAGCGCCCAAGTCGATGTTGCGTACCAACCACCAGGCAAAAAGGAACTGGTGGTTCCCGAAAGTGTCATCTGCACCTATCGCGACATGATCGCACCCCAAGCGGCCGCATTCGGCTACGACCTCAATCAACCACGACGCCGATCGGCCTGACTCGCAGCTTTCCAAGTGTTGCGTTAAGAAACCATGAACTCAACCACAAGATTCTCCTCACCGGCCCGATGAGCTATAGCTGATCCAACCTGGTTGAGTGAGAATGCCGGTTTGTTGTTCAGTCCAGGCAAGCCGTTGTCAAATTCAGTTCTGCCAGACAGGGACGGGATCTCAGTGGCTCGGAGTTGTTTTGGGACAAATGGTTGAAGAGGACGACGGCGGTCGGTCGCCATCTGAAGTGACGCTTTGGTCGCGCTGGCAGAACCTATTGTTCCGCAACGTCGACGGTTCTTCTTTGGCCTGTTTCAGGATCTGGTTCGGATTCTTGATGGCCTGCGAAGCGGCTTTGTATCATCTGCCCAGAGCCCAAACACATTACTCTGCCGAGAGTTTCCATTTCACGTACCCCGGTTTTAGTTTTGTCGCCCCTTGGCCCGAAGGGTTGATGCATGTTGCGATCATCGTTCAGGCGATTGCCGCGATTGGTGTGATGACGGGGATCATGTACCGAGTCTCGGCGACAGTCTTGTTCTTGACCTACACACATGTCTTTCTGATCGACGAGGTGAACTACAACAACCATTATTATCTCTTTGTGTTGTTGACGTTTTTCATGATCTTTTGTCGCGCGGACGCGACTTGGTCAATTGCGAAATGGCTGCGGCCTCAATCCGGGGACCAGCCGCGAGTGCGCGACGAAGTCTGCCCGTATTGGAACGTTTTCATCCTTCGCGCCCATCTCTTCATCGCCTACTTTTATGGGGGCATCACCAAGATCAATGGTGATTGGCTGCGTGGCGAGCCGATGCACAAATTCCTGCTCAACCACGCATCGACACCGACGGCACTTGAGATGGCCGAGACTCCGGCTGTTGTGTTGGGATTCGCCTACGGCGGTTTGCTCTTCGACTTGCTTGTCCCGGTCGCGTTGCTCTTTAGTCGCACGCGATTGTGGGTCATCCCCCTAATTCTAGGCTTTAACCTCACCAACCATTTCCTCTTTACCATCGGGACCTTTCCCTGGTTCATGTTGGGGGCGACGCTCTTATTCTTTCCACCAAATACCCCCAGGAAAGTCGTCGCCTATTTTCGACGTCGATCGCCCGACTCACAGAACAACAGCGAAGTAGACGCACCGATCGAAACGAACACCACAGTCACAAGCGCGCATTCGTGGGTGGCCGCCGGTCTGCTGGTCTATCTGATCGTGCAGGTCTTGTTGCCTTTCCGCCATCATTTTTGCGAAGGCTACACTGACTGGACAAAGCTCGGGCAAAAGTTTGCCTGGCGGATGAAATCCAATTCCACCGACGGCGTCGTTCGTTACCTTCTTGTCGACAGCGATGGACGCTACGAAATCCTCAACCCGCTTCACTTGAATCGCAAACAGGCAGTTCATATCGGCGATGAACCGCGAATGATTGCCACTTACGCAAAGGTGTTGCGTACGAGTCTTGAAGCAGAAGGCTTGCGAGACTTCGAAATCCGCTGTGATGCCATTGCCTCGCTAAATGGGCGTCCCTATCAATACCTAATCGATCCGAACGTTGACATCAGTCGCGTCGACACCGGCCCGTTTGGATCCAAGAGCTGGATCGTTCCTTTGAAACCTGGTCAGCCCATCGGCAACTATGCCCTCACGGCCGAAGAGCGAACACAACGAATCACCGACGTGATCGCCCGGGCCCGCCAGAATTCTGGGGAACACGCACAGGGCAGTAAGCCTTGAGCGGTCGGCAAGATGAGCGGAAAGCACGAGCAGGGGTAGAAGCAAGTGCTTTGACGCAAAAAGTGGAGTTGTCCAATTAGCTGTTAAAAACCAGCTTGCCGAGCGTACCGGAGGCGAAGTCGACGTAGTAGAGACTGCCGTCGCTCATACGCATCACATCGGTGATGAAACCGACGCTTGAGGAAACGGGAACGACGTCAATCAATTGACCGTTACTGTCCAATCGCCCCGCACGCAACACACGGTCGCCAATGTCGGTAAACAAGAACGCTCCCTGAAGACTTGCCGGGTAGTCACCACCTTGGATGAAGTCGCCCATGATGATCGCACGAGCGCCCGCACTATGACTGCGTGTCCAAATCGGCGGCGTGATCTCTGGATTCGTCGCCAAGTAGTCTTGCACTTCTGGCAACGACGCATAGCTTCCGCGTGAACCGCCAGTCAAACCGAAACCTTCGTAGGCGGGCCAGCCGAAGTTCTTGCCGCGACCGGTGTTGATCTCTTCCCAGTTCAGCCAACCAACATCGGCAATGAAGATCTCGCCATCGTTTGGATTGATCGCGAAACGGAATGGGTTTCGCAGTCCGTAGCTGTAGACACGACTCTGGTTGCTGCCCGGGTCGCCATCGTAAAACGGATTGTCGCTCAGCCCGAGACCGGTCCAGCGATCGACTCGAAGAATCTTGCCGTTGAGGCTGTTCAGGTCGAGCGAGCGAAGGTTCACCGGATCGACTCGGCCGTACGACCCACCATCGCCCACGGAAATGATAAGCGAACCATCGGATGCGAATTCCATATCGCCAACGGTATGACTCAGTTCGTCGCTGGCGATGAAGTCACGAATGTAGTTGCCGTTTTCGTCCAATCCCGACTGAGGGTCCGAAAGAAGCGGGCGGCGATTCGGTTGCCCGATGTACTCGTAAAGACTGTTCTTGCCGACAACGACGACTTCGCTGTTTCGGTCGGCGACTGTCCATGATTCATTGACGGTAAAACGCGAAACACGCGCGACGCGTGCCCCCTCGCCATCGGGGCCACCATCACCACTGCGTCCTTGGACTTCCGGTGGATCGTAGGTGTAGGCGACATACAGTTGTCGTGTTTGTGCAAAGTCGGGTGGAATCGCAATCGACATCACACCTCGGTCGACACCAACACGATTGACGACGTCGTTGATGTCCAACAGCGGCGTCGCATTCACACTGCCATCCTGGTTGACAACCTTGATCACGCCGGCACGTTCGGCCACAAGGAACCGTCCATCAGGCAATCGTTCTACGGTGGTTGGCTGAACGAACCCACTGGCCAGGGCTTCGGTTGTGAAATAGCCGACGACGTTGGGTGGTGGAAGGGTCGCACCGTCAATCAAGGCTTGTACTTCGCCCCCGTTGATCGCTCGGTCCCACATACGAACTTCGTCAATTTGGCCGACGAACTGATTGTTCACTCGCCCGATGCTCAATTGAGCCGTCGCCGTGGTTGGCAGCGACCCGCCGAAATCATCATTCGTTCCGACGACTTCTCCGTTGACGTAAAGGACCATCCGTGAACCGTCAAAGCTGACCGCGATGTGGTTCCATGAGCCGACCGAGATGACGCCGTTGGCAGTGACGCCTTTCCATGTCGCGCCGGCGCCGAACCCGGCATAGACTGAGTTATTGAGCGTGTAGATGAAGGGATAACGCGAGTTCACCCCGCCAGACTGATAGCCGAGCACGCCGTGGAACTTGCCATCGTTGGCCGTCGGGCGGACCCAAACCGATTGACTGTACTTGCCCTCGGTCAGACGCAGCGATTCGTTCTCGGCAATTTCGATCGCGTCATTTGAACCATCGAAACTAAACGCACCTGGGTTCGGGCTGTTTGTGTCTGGCGCGATGTTGGTTGGACCGAAGGGCGAATTGAAACCGACCGCTTGCCCGTTGTTCCCCTGGCCAGACGAATCAACGATTGGCCCCGAAGCGTCGGTTTCATTCAAGTTCCAATAGCCGATCAACCCCGAACCCGACTCATCGTCAACAATGGTGACGGTGGCCGTTCTTGGCTCGCCTTGGGAAGCGCCATCAACTCGGAACAAAGAAACCTGGAACGTCTTTTCGCCGTCTTGTTCGAAGTTGTCGATGATCGGAATGTTGATGGAAGCAAAGACTTGCCCGTCAGCAAACTGAACGCGACCATCACTCGTACCGAAATAGTCGACGCCTGCTTCGCCCGAAGCATCTTGTGTGGTGTAGTAGACTTCTGCCGGTCCACTTGCACCGCCGGTTCGCAGCAAACCAATCGATACCGTCCCCTCGTTTTCGTTGACGGCAACTTGTGTGGCCGCCAATCCGATCTGACCGGGACTTGATGTCGGCGGTGGTGGCGGGTCAGCGGCGTTCATCACCGTGACCACTTCGTTCTGGCTGAGTGCGCGATCGTACAGCCGCACTTCATCAAGCTGACCTGCAAAGTAGGTATTGATCTTGCCAATGCTCAGCTGGGATGTCGCAGTTGTCGGCAGTGAGCCGCCAAAATTGTTGTTCGTGCCAACCACTTCGCCATCCACCATCAGCACCATCGTTGTTCCGTCAAAGGTAACGGCAACGTGATTCCACTGGCCGATGTCCAACGCGTTATCAGCAACGACGCCTTTCCAGGTGGCGCCCGCACCAAAGCCTGCGTAGATCATGTCGTTGCGGGTATAGATGAACGGATAGCGACTGTTGACACCGCCCGCTTGGTAACCAATGACACCTTGATAGTTGTTACTGGTGTCGGTCGGTTTGATCCAAACCGTTTGTGTGTAGGTCCCTTCCGTCAAACGCAGCGATTCATCGGGTCCGACGTTGATGAAATCGTTGTTCCCGTCAAACGAAAACGACCCTGGATTGAAACCATTGACGTCGGGGGTGTCGTTGGTTGGCCCGTTGGGCGATGCAAAGTTAATTGCTTGCCCGTCGTTTCCGGTGCCCGAGGAGTCAACGATCGTCCCGGCTGACGTCTCATTGAGAGCCCAGTAGCCGATCAAACCTGATGGCTGAGGTGGCGCCGTCACGTCGTCATCATTGATGGTGATCGTCGTGACCATTGTACCGCCAAGGTCCGCACCGTTGGCACTGGTCAATTCGACCTGAAACGATTCGTCGCTTTCGTCAGTCGCGTCGTCAGAGATTTGAATCGTGATGGATGCTGATGTTTGTCCGTCGGCAAACACCACACTTGAGTTTTGAGCCGTGAAATCGCTCCCGGCGTTCGCCGAGCCCGCGTTGGTGCGGAAGAAAACTTCGGCCGAGCCGTCGCTGCCGCCGCTTCTCTGAAGTGTGAGCGTAATGCTTCCTGCGTCTTCATCGACCGATGCGGACGACGATGTCAGCGAAACCGAACCTCCATTGGTTCCACCGCTATTGTCGGTGTATTGAAAATAGCCATCGGTGTGCAGAAACTCGGATTGCCAATTCCCAGGCTGAATCCCCACCCCGCTGATCCACGTTCCCGTGGAAAAGACGTCGGCCGATTCCGTTTCGTATTGAACACCATCGACACGAATCCAATCGACACGCAAATTGCGATCGAAATTTTGCTCTGGCAAATAGAGGTCGTTCGTAAACGCGACACGAATCCGATCGACGTCGATTCCGTCTTGGTTGTAGGTATAGGTGTCGTACTGGCCAGCGTAGGCGCCTGTTCCGGTCACATTCCAAGTTTGAACGGACACGCCGTCGATCAACAGCTGCATCTGTTCTTCGCCGGTCGTGCCTGCGGCGCGAATTTGGATCGCAAGATGACCACGAAACGCTTCAATCGCCTCTGGAGAGATCGCGAGTGCGGACTCGATCACTCCGCTACAGAATTCCAGGTCCCAATCACCATGCTGCTGTGCGTTGGCCGTGCGGTCGCTCGATGCGCCCACATCAGCACCTGCCAGCCGCGCGAGCTGACGTACAAAATCTTGACCCGATTGATCCGCTGCAACATCACACCCGTAGATCAAGAGATCCGCATCGCGTGACAGAGCGCCACGCCACTTGCGAATTTGATCGGCGCGTTCGTTGAGTGTGTTTGTATCGACGTTCGTGTTGCCAAGTTGAATCCGGCCTGAGGCGCCATGCGAAACGACTTGAATGGACTGGACGTTCTGTCGCGTTGCTAAGTGGTTGGTGATTTGGTCGATGCCATCACGCTCGGCGTCGATCAGGACAAGTTCGGCGTCGCCGCTTGTGGCGGCGAGTTCCGCCAGATCGGATACAGCGCTATCAACAAACACGATGGTTGCCGGGGCCGATTGGGCCACGGTCGGTGCCACTTCGGACGCCACGGCGTTTTGCCCAACTGTCATTTCGCCGTGGCACGCCGAGGCCGTTGCAACGCCCGCATCCGCCGCCAACATCAGACGCGGCTCAAGCGTCGAAAGCGTCCAAGATGGATTCTTGTGAATAGGCCGTCGCTGGCGGCGCGAGTGGGGTTTGCGAAGCATGGCGTTTTGCCGAGTAAAAGAAGGTGCACGCGTCAGATGAATTGCACGAACGGGCGTCCCCGAAATAGCCTGCCCGGATGCCCTCGATCGTAGTTGCAATTTGCTGCACCGCAATCTTGTGCGACGTGGTCTTTCGACGCGTCGATGCCCTTTTGGATCGTGGTCGATGAAAACGACCTTGCGAGCAATGGGGCCGTTGACCTATACGACCAATCTGGAAGCAATCCACACACGGGAAGGACCCCATGTCGCCGTCAAAACCGCAACAATCGGAATCATCTGACGTCACAACGACTCAGATCGCAGGTTTCTATGATGAGTTCAGCAAGAAGCTCGTCAGTGGCTACGTTTCTGGAAATCCCAGAATTGAACATGCACTGGCGTTCGCAGCCAGCAAATTGCCTGAACATGCGTCATCGCTGCTCGAAGTTGGTTGCGGTGTTGGCGAAACCACAAATCGACTTTGCCACCATCGTCCCGACCTCAAAGCAGTCGGTGTCGACATCAGTCCACAGAACATCGCGATGGCGTCCCAATTGTTCGGGCCAGCCATTGAGGCCCAATTCGCAGTAAGCGACCTCACACAACCGGTGCAAGGTGGCCCCTTCGATGTCGTCACGTTGTTGGATGTTTATGAACACATCCCAGCGAAATCGCGTCCGGAATTCCACGCGAACCTGCGTCAGTCGATGTCGGACTCGGCACGTTTGATCGTGACTTGCCCCAGCTACCTGCACCAGCAATACCTGCACGACAACGAACCGCAAGGATTGCAGATTGTTGATGAGACCATTGGTCCGCAAGAATTCCTGCAGCTCGCTGCCGACCTCGGCGGTCAACTCAGCCATCTGCACTACGAGTCAGTTTGGCGCACCAACGATTACGTTTATGCGACGATCGATTTGGAAATGGAGTACCGCTGGAAAGACAAACCGCGCGGTCTCAAGCGTTGGCAAGGTAAGGTTCAACGCATTGTCGACAAGACTCCGATCGGCGGACCGGCACGCCGTGAAAGGCACGTTCGTAAGCGATTAGCTGCGTAGCGAAATCGGGAGTTCGTAGTACCGAGCTTTAGCCGGAATCTTCTCGCAAACCGCGTAAAGGCGTCCAAAGGCTGAACTACAAACGGTGTAGCTACGCTCGCCAGAGCGTTGTGTTAGTGGAAAGCAGTCACCGATGCAAACCACCTTCTGGCGAAGGTAGCTACGGTCTGTGGAGAGGACGCAGCTCCGCAGGAGCGTCCCCCTCTGCCTCCGCGAGAACAGGGCCTACCTACGAAAGGCTCGGTTCAGCTCGTCGGTGCTGATTTCAATGTTGCACGTTGGACCGGTATCGGCAGCCACCTTTCCGGCGACCACTTTTGTAATCGGCCCAAGAATGTTGAAGTGGTCGGCGCCACGAACATCGAGCAACCGAACCTGATCGGTCTTGGATGCCATTCGCATGCTGTGGATACAGCTAATGTTGCCCTGCGTCCCTTCGATGACAAACGTCGGCGTGTGCATCGCGTGCAACCATTTGATGGGATCGCGTAGTTCACATTCTTTGTCGTTGCGAATGCTGTAGGGCAACGACTCTTGCCCGTATCCCGAAAGCCGATCAACGGGACCAAAGGCAAAAACGGCTCGGAAGGTTTCGGGCGATGCAGCGGCGCATAACATTGCCAACGAGCCGCCCGTGCTGTGACCGCCTAGATAGATGCGCTGCGGATCGACTCCGGGCTGGTTGGCAAGGTATTCGGCGGCCCGCAAGACGTCGTCCACCTCGCCATACATGCCTTCCATGTTCCCAGGTGCACCACTTCCGCCGCGAAGTGCTGGATACATCATGATCAATCCAGCGTTTCGAAAGGCGGAGGCCGATTGATCGTTGTCGGGAGTGGCAGGATCCCATGCGGTGGAACCGATCCCGTTGCTGAATCCACCAAACAACCAAATCATCGCTGGGCGTTTCTGAGTGCCCGCTGCATCCACGCCGAGATAGGCGGGTGTCGGCCCATGCTCAGCCGGATAACGGACGAGCCGAAAGAGATTCTCCGGTGGTGTCTCGGGTGGCGTGCGATCGCGGTCGCGACGGATCAAGCTGGTCTTAAAAGTTCCGCGTCCCTCGATGAGGCTTTTGCCGGCGTACTGTGGATCGACTCGCGTTGCCTGATGAATCAGCATGGCGATGGCACCAACACAAATCAGTCCGATCAGCAGAAAGCCTCCGAACACGCCACCCAAAATCCAAACGACCTTGGGGACGCCACTCTTCTTACCGCCCGCCGATCGCTGCTGAGGTCGAGGTGCTGGTTGAGACCGGTAGGTTGGTTGTGGCCGGGGTACGGGCGGCGTTGCGAGCGGTGCCTGAACAGGTGCAGCAGTTGGTTGCACTTGTACTGGGATGACCGAATTGCACTTTGGACATGCGACGCTGCCACCCTGAAAATTTGGGGGCAGAGCCAGCAATTGGCCACATTGCGAACATTGAATCGTCGCACTCATCGATTGTCGCCGCACGAGTTTTGGAACGGGAAACGCAAGCCGGTCCCAATTGTACCGCGGATACATCCGCAGGTCGCTTGACTAAGCAGCGCGTGAGAGCCGTGGCAAAACGCTGACGAGGCGTTTGATTCGGCTGCGTCTTTGACGACTAAAGAGTGTGTCGTCGGTAAAGGCGTCGGCAACCGCGTGACGGTAAATGGAGGCCGGATGCGTCAACTCGCCAAGGGAACCTTCGGCGAGTTGTGCGTATTGGCTCTCGAGGTCTTTCGTATGCGTTGCGTCGGCACCAAAGCCGATATTGCGAACCAAGTTCTCACGCGGAATGGTCGCGAGGCCGTGATGCATCCAGCAGGTTAACAGCCAGGGGTATGCCCAACTGTCGATTTCTCCAGCGTAGCAACGGTCAAAGATCGCAGACCAATAATCGGACTCGCGTTGGTTGCGACAGTAGGAAGCCAAATGCCCCGCATCACGAAACTGAGGCCAGGCGGACATCTTCAAATCGAAGGTTTGCCACGCACGACGCCAAGTCGCCCAACCCCAACAATGCGAGTACTTCGAGAAGTAGTAGCTGTGGCGGGTGCGATTGATGCCTTGTTGAAAATTGTTCCCGCCCACCGACATCACACGATGGTCGTCTGCGTAGCGATCGAGCAAGGTGCTTGCATACGTAAAGAATGATGGATCGGCGACACAATCATCTTCAATGATGATCAGCCGGTCGACCTCATCGAGCGCCTCGCTAATCCCACTGCTAATTCGCCTTTTGCACCCAAGGTTGGTGCTCGCATAAATCTTGCGAACGTCACATTGCCAATCGACCTGCTCTGCGATCTCGCGCGACTGCTGGACGAGTGCGGCTTCACCCTCGCGTTGCTCGCGCGGTGCATCACTAATGATGAAGAGCTTGCTCGGACGAGCTTGCCGGATCCGCGCAAAACTACGGCGTACCGAATCAGGGCGATTGAAGATGATCAATGCGATAGGGGCATCAAACATTAAGAACCGGCCGATTGAAAGCAGTAACGTGTATTCCGGGTTTGACTGCTGTGAGGAATCGACGAAATCTTCGTGCGGTTTGCATCATTTCCCCTGGACGACGCACAGGTGGAGTATTCGGCGCAACCGGAACCAGCACTACAGCCGAAGCGACTGGATTGCGGGAAGCGGCAAACCAGCCGTTCGGATTCCCGCAACAAGGATCGTGACCTAAGTTTGAATTCAGGGGAAATTCGATGCGCCAGCTGCCGTTTCGCAACGCTTCAAACGACGGGAATTCGAGGCTGTTTGGCCTGCGAATCGAAAGTCATTTGCTGCAGGTTGCCGTTGCAACGCCCACCAAGGGCGGCCGATATCGGCTCGAAATCGACGACATTCGCTGCAGCAGTGAATCAGGATGGCTTTCCCCTACCGGCAATCACCTCCTCGCCGAAGCCTTGGCCACGCTCGCCGAACGGCACGATATGAGGCGGGGACGAGTGGCCGTTTCACTCGACGGCGATTTCTGCGTCATTCGCGCAGCGATGGGTTCGATTGACGAAGTCGATCACGAACTTGCAACGTTGGCCGATCGCATTCCACGCTATTTGCAGCTCGGTCCTGGCGAAAAAGTCACCGGCGTGGCTCGAACGCGCGTTGAAGCCAGCGTCGACTATGCCGTCACTGGCGTGGTCAATCGCAATTTGATCCAGCTGATTTATGACTCGCTGCGAACAGTCGACGTCGAAATCGCGTGGGTCGAACCCTCGTTGGTTGGCGTCGCTCGGATGGTCGGCTTGGCCAACATCGGCCAGGGCAAGCCCATCATGATTGCCGATGGAACGGGCCAGCAATGGGACGTTGGGATCACTCACAACGGGCGGATGTTGCTTGATTACCGCCCGGCTGCCGCAACGACCGAACAAGGCTTTCGCGATGCACTCGAAGGGCACCTTGCGCGGCTGAAACGATTCTGCCATCGCCATCGCCGCATCACCTCAGGCGAACTCGAACGGCTGTTGATGTGCGGCTCTGGCGAAAAACTACAGCGTGCCGCCGAAGCCTTCGGTGAAGCTGGCATTGAACCCGAAATCCTCAACGTCCCCGAAATGCCCGAAGTCTATGTGCTTCAATCGGGGCAAGAGGACTCCAGTTATGTCCCCGCCGTGGCAAGTGTCCTGCCGCTGTTGGTTGAAGTCGACGAAGACGAAGTGCCTGACATGCTTTCGGAGGTACGACGTGCACCCGAACTTCCCTGGCACATCCGGTTGCTCAGTGCAGGGTGGCCTGCCATTGCAGCGGCGCTCGTGCTGTGCATTTCGTTTGGACTCGTTTCGGGCGAACGTTCCCGAGCGGCTCAGGTTGCCGATCAGCGAATCAAAATGGAAACGGCCTTTGAGGCAACACAGATAAGGTTTAACGACTTGAGCGGCAAACGTCGCTTGGTCGGTTATCTGCGCGAGATCGACGAAAAGCAAGTTCAGGAAGACTTCAATCGTCTGCTCGGTTGGATCACGCAAAGTTTGCCGGATACGGGCAAGCTGAACGAATTCCGTGTGGAAGCCGAAGGGGTGATCCGCCTCGATGGCACCGTGATTGACGAGGCGGCCGTCTACGAGCTGGTCGAATCGCTTCGATTCATGCCAGGAATCACACAGGTCGCTCTCAAGGGAACCAGCCCCGATGGAGAAACGGGCGGGACGCGGTTTGTGATCCGGTTGACCACGTTGTCGCCAGAGCGGGCGGAATTGAGAACACAATATGAATAACCGTAACAATCGGGCGACCCGAGCAATCGTAGCCAGCGGAAGTTTGCTTGCGATCATCTTGATAGGAATCCCGTGGGTCGATGAGTATCTCAGGCTTCGCCGCGAAGCGAACGAGTTTGTCGAACTGGAAGCACGATTGGTCGCAAACCAAACACGTGACTTACAACTGACTCGGATCGATTCAAAGCTTGGCTCAGAGCTGGAATCACTCTCGCACCGTTCGACCAACCCCACGGAAAAGAACGACATCCGTGAACGGCTGGTTCGAATCGTTCGCGATGCCGGGGGGCGACTGCGACGTCTGGAAATTGGCGACGTAGAGACCCGACCGTGGGCGATCGAGGGGGATGACCCGCGACACGACACGATGCCTTTTTATGGAGAGGAGTCGAACTTCGTTCTCCATACCCACACGGTGGAAATGCAAGCCGATGGCTCGCTCGAAACCGTGCGTCAGGTAATCGCTGAAATCGAAGGCCAAGGATGGCTGATGACGCTCAGCGGCTTGACGGCAAGTCCGACCGGAGTGGTTGAGTCACCCGTGACTCTCGAAATCCAGTTGGTGTTGTATGGGCTAGGCGAGCGCGAAGCTCGTCCCGAGGACGAAGAGTTTGAAGAAGATTTCGCACGGGTAGGCACGCAAACTTTGCGTTAGCGAAATCCTGCAGCATATTGTTCAGCGAGATTGCCATGGAAGGCATCCAAGCTAAACCACGTTATCAACAACCGCATCGACTTGGGGCTCGGCTGTTTGCCGGATCGCTTGCGGTTTTCGTGGTTTGCGCCCAGATCTTTGAACCCCTTTCTATCCAAGCGGCTCCTCCGCGTCTGGATGCCATCGACGTTTCGGCGCGGCCTCTCGCGCATACACCCGCTCCAATAAACTCCACGCTGGCAAACTCCACGCTGGTGCGTCCACATGCCCGTCTGATCGATGCCAGTCGGTCACCTCTGGTTGCTGTGCTGCCGCAAAACCCAAACGCCAACGCGACTCCGGGCCGCGTGAATCAAACACCCGGCGGCGGTGAATCAACCCAACTGCCAAGACCCAAGTCGATCGCCGAAGCGCTCGATCGTCGCGGAAGTGTGACCTTTCGCAAGACGCCACTCTCGGAAGTTGTCTTCCTGCTCAGCGATCTTTGGCAGATCAATATTGTCGCCGGAGAAAACGTGACCGGTGAAGTGAGCGGAGCATTTCACAACGCGCCACTTCGCGAAGTGCTTTCCGCTGCGCTGACCGCGACCGGTTACAGCTACCGCCAAACCGGCAGCAGCCTGATCGTCCTGCCAATCGACGAAGTAGGCGCAGACGACCCGAACTTCGTTTCTGAGATGATTCGGTTGCCGCAAACGTTGACCGAACCGGAAACAACACTCGAAGCAGCACAATTGCTGCTCAGCGAACGCGGTCAGATTCGGCGCGTTGGCACGGGATCGGTCTTGGTGGTCGATTCACAAGAACGAGTGGCTCGCGTCAAACAACTGTTTGCCGAGATCTCGCCCGGCAACGCTGCCGCAAGCATTCCGGGTGGAGCAACGGGTCAAAACTCAGCCGTCGTCGCCAGTCCAAGCACTGCCATCGTTGCCGATGGGATCGCCTACTTCAGCCCTCAATACACCAACGCCGAAGAGATGGGCGAGCCGCTTCGATCGGCTCTCGGCGAATCGGTCATCGTGGCTGTCTATCCCGAAGAAAACCGAATCATGGTTAAGGGAAGCGCCGAGCAGCTTCGCATTGCCAAAGAAGCGATCATGCAACTGGACAAGCCGCGACAACAAGTCCGCATCACTGCCATGATCTATGATGTCGGTCTCGGCGAAATCGAAAAACTCGGCGTCAATTTTTCACGCGACTTGCGTGCTCTGGCCAATGCACAAAACGAAGCGCTCGAGGATGTCTCCTCGGCCGTGAGCCAGTTCTATACATTCGCAACGGACCTCACGACAACCGGCGGAACGAGCGCCGGTTTCCGAACCGTTTCTGACCGTTTGGAAGCCACCGTCTTTTTGGAAGCCCTCGACAACAGCAGCGAGGCAAAGCTTCTTGCCGACCCCTCGATTACCGTGGGCGATCGTCGTCAGGCGTCGATTCGCATCGTGCGCAAGATCCCAATCGTCGGCGCCAACCCTGTTGAAAACTCGAACGCGGTCTTCACACAGACTGAATTCGAAGAAGCTGGAATCATTCTCAATGTCACGCCGCGAATCAGTCGTGATGGGACCATCGAGTTGCAGGTTCAACCCGAATACAGTGTCGTCGCAGAAATCACTTCGACCGGCCCCGTGATCGACAGCCGCAAAGCGGACACAACGGTTCGCGTCGGAAACGGACAAACGTTTGTCCTGGGTGGGCTTCGTCAAAAGAGCATCGTCGAATCCGTTCGAGGAGTGCCCTATTTGAAAGATTGGAAGTATGTCGGCAAACTCTTCCGCAGCCATGACACCGAAGTTCGCGAAAGTGAGTTGATCGTTTTCCTCAAACCGGAATTGGTCACACCCTTCTATGCGGGAACACCACGAGAAGCCTACGCAGCATGCACTGCAAACAAACAGCTTGACCAGATCCCGCACGCGGTGACCTATCCCCAGTCGCCCTATTGCCACGACAAGAACTGCCCGAATCATCACCCTCGCCCGCGCGTGAACCGCGGAAGTGAGGCACTCGAGATGATGGGCCAATGGGGGATGGAATACGACAGCAATCATCCCTACCAGGGCGCGGACGCAAACGGCCACAACCACCAACAGGTGACGCCGCAGCCCTATGGCGGTAGCGCGAATCGGTCCCCCTACAACGTTCCGTCACAGCCAACGCTTGCGCCGCAACCTCAGGCCGTACCGCAACCTCAAGCCGTACCGCAACCTCAAGCCGTACCGGCACCACAACCGTTGCCGGTTCCCCCTCCGCCTCAGACGCAGCAACGCGCTCAGCCACCGGTCTCCGCTGCGTCCACCATCCGCATCTCAAAAGGCCAAAGTGCTGGAAACGAGAATTGGTTCCCGCCGGTTCACGTTGACCCCCGGTTTGCTCGGTAGCTATTGAAGCCGCTCCCTTGGTAGTGGACGAGGCCACGAGTCCCGTTCCCTATCCCGACGCGATCGGGCAATCCCTCCGTTTTGGTTTGCAAGACCGGCGGCTAATGCTGCGGATTGCAATCTCGGTGCCACCGGAGCAGGTTGGGTAGTGCCCGTGAGCCGCTGGCCGTCAGGCCTCGGGCCCTTGCCACACAACGAGTGTGAAGGCGATTAAGGCCCGGCCGCTTACGCGATCGCGGCTCAGTCGTGTGAACTTCGGCAAGGATTTCTGCTGGTGCAAGCGCAATTGCAATCCGTAGCACTAGCGCCTTGCCGCTCATTGGCGCGCGTGCGGCGCCCACGAACGACGATCCGATTCGTGGGATTCGTTTGATTCGTGGCTTCTTCTCGAGCTTACAGGATCGGCGGCTAGCGTCTTCCCGCTCATCGCGCGTTGTCATCCCTCATCAGAGCACCGCACTGCGGGGGAGTCTGGCTGGCCCTCTGCCGAAATTTGCGCGCTGATTGCAGCGCATTTTTCTTGATCCAATCGTTACGACCACTATCATCCCTCCTGCCCCAACAGCCGTTAGTGATTTGTTTCTGCGCTCGCTTCGGCATGGATGTTCACCTGCGCTTCACCCACTCGTAACGATTTCTAGGACTGTGCTCATGAAATTTCGCAATCTTCTGTTGGCAACTGTCGCGGTCTTTAGCCTTTGCTTTGGCACCAATGCCGAAGCTGCGAACCCGCAAATCAATTTGCAAATCGTCGGAACGCTTATTCCGGATGCTCAAGGTCGTTTCATCGTCGAAGGCGACTTGTTCGTCGTCGGCGGATTCTTGGATGGGCAAAAGATTGGTAGCTACGAAGACCTGTCGTATCCAGCCATTGATCCCAACTGTGACCCAACCGCTGCCGCAGCACTCGGGTTCAACGCCGCCTCGGGCGTCGGTGTGTTCACGATCGGTCATGATCTCTGCCCGCTCGGCACGTTCATCACCGACAATCAATCCTGCGTGACGGGGATTGACCTGAACACGCTTGAGATTGACATCGTTAGTACCGGCCAGCTCTCTGGTGGTACAGGCATCACGTCGGGGATCAGCGGAACACTTGAATCGTCATCGCGTCCCTCGCTGATCACTGGCGAGATCGTCGTTGATGTGACGTTGAACCTCAGTCATTGATCGACCCGCAAACGCCAATAACGCAAAACGGCCGAGGCAACCATTGAGTTGCCTCGGCCGTTTCTTTTTGTCCTCTGGAGCTCGATCTTATTCGACGCCCTGTTCTTGCATCATGATTTGCTTGGCATCTTGATCGGCAACGTTTCGCGACAGATCGGATGCAGCTTCTGCGAGTTGATCCAGGTCGGCGAGCACTTCCCGTTCGGCGTCAACTTCGTTATTCGACCGGTGTTTGTGTGCCGAAGTGTGGAGCATTCGATAGCGGTTTTCTGGTAACGCTTCGTCATCGGTGTCCGCGGTCGCCAGCTGTGCTGCTCGCACCGCGCCAATCGCCGCGGGCATCACCACGTGGTTGGCTCCACTACGAATCAGCTTGCTTTCGGTGAAGGGAGATTCGGCACGCGAGATGATGCGAATCGCTTCACTCATGCCACGCGCGGTCAGCGTGATGAAAACATTGGTCGCGTCATCCGGAAGCACACTTGCCAAGACACGTGCGCGGAAGATGCCGGCCCGTTGAAGCGTCTCGTCTTCAACGCAGTTGCCATCCAACGCCAAATAGCCGTCGTCGATGGCCTGCTGAACCCGTTCCGGTTGCCGATCAAGTACGACAAGAGGTTCCCCCATTTCTCGCATTTCGGCGGCCAACAAGCGGCCGATGCGACCGTAGCCACAGATGATGGTGTGGTCGGTTAGCGATGCGATTTCTTTGGATCGTGTTCGTACACCCATGACTCGCTCGATTTCTCCTTCGGCCAAGATTTGGACAATGCCGCCAATCACGTAAATCAGCGAAGAACAACCCGAGAAAATGACACCGATGGTAAAGGCTTTCATCGGCAGCGTTTCGACTGGCTGTACTTCGCCGTAGCCGACGCCAAAGATGGTGATCGTCACCATGTAGGCGGCGTCAATCCAGCTCCATCCAGCGAGGACGTAGCCCACCGTCGCGACCAAACAGGTGACGGTAAAAAACACCAGCCCCTTCCGAAGCGTACGTGTAGCCCGCCTGTCGGATTGATTGCCCGATTGACTCATTAATTCTGCCCGTGTTGCATTTGCACTCCCATCGCACCTCATCACGCGTCCAGATGGAACGCGACGAAATGTGACGACGCTGCTCCTTCTCTGGCGCGGCTGCCCCTTAGCTGCCGAGTCAAGAAAGTTCGTGACGTGGTCGATGGTGGTCTGTCGATCCCAAACAACCGCCGGTTTCAAATCCAAGCGGCCGTGAAGTAGGGAAATCCCAGCGACCGTTGGTTGGAGAATCCAAGCCGGAACAGTTCGTGGGACCTGCGACGCACAACTCTAGGGCGCAAAAATGACGCAGCCGCTCATGGCCGGGTTCTATCCCAGCCCGGCTTCACTTTCGCTACGCTCAATCCCGATCGCCGGCATAATCGCTAGCATTCGTCCTCATGGTTGCCAGGGTTTCCCTGACCCAAGCGTTGCTATCAATAATTCGGCTGGATTGCGCAGGGCCGATTCCGCTAAAAGACGCATGACCCTTCAGCCAACCGGCTGACTCAGCGTCCGGCCTGACCGGGGGAAACCCTGACATGACCGGACAACCACCTCAATCCAACGCGTGTTTCCTCGGCAAAAAGGGGACAACAACTCGGTTGCTTGAGGCGACGTGTACGTCAAGGATGACCCGACACTGATGACTAGTTTCTCGCGAATTCTCAGGATCGCCGCTCGTCGCCGCTGGGCGCTCGGCGGAATCCTGTTCACCTCGCTGACGATCGCCCTTCTTTGGGGGGCGAATATTGGAACGCTCTATCCACTTGTCGAAGTGGTCTTTAAGGGCGACAGCATTCCGGCGTACACCGAAAAACGGATTGCTGATTCCGCTGAAAAAGTGGCAAACATCGATGATGAGGTTGCCAGGCTGACCGCCGAAATGAAGGTCGCCGATGAGGCAACCAAGCGCGGCCTGAAACGGCAGATCGAATCGGCCGAAGTGACCAAGACCGCGATCACCGAGTCGGTCCACTACCTCAAAATGGCCCAGCCCACCATCAACGAGTATGCGCCAGAGGGTGCGTTCGGGACTTTGGTTTTGATTGTGGCGATCTTGGTCGGCGGGACAGCCATCAAGCTTGTCGCGCTGATGTGCAACATGCTGATGGTGCAGTATGTCTCCGAGCGAACGTCAGTTGAACTGCGTTCGATATTCTTCCGCAAAGCCCTGCACCTTGATCTCGATTCGTTTGGCGAAAACGGTTCCGCGGCATTGACGGCGCGGTTGACCAACGACATCGCCAACGTCTCCGCCGGGCTAACCGTGCTGCTAGGGCGATTGATTCGCGAACCGCTTAAGATGGCGGTTTGTTTGGGTTTGGCCTTCTATGTTTGCCCGCGTCTGTTGTTGCTGGTACTCGTGGTCACACCGGTCGTTGCGCTGGTCATGCATCACCTCAGCCGTGCGATTCGACGAGCCAGTCGAAGAGCGATGGAAGAGATGAGCCAGTTGTACGGCATGTTGACCGATTCCTTTGCTGGAATCCGAGTCGTCAAAGCCTTCAACACACAAGCCTTCGAACGCGCCAAATTCAACCGCGGTATTCAAGCTTACTTCCGTAAATCGATGAAGATGTCCTTCTACAACACGCTTGCTCGAAGCAGCAGCGAGATGTTGGGCATGATCACGGTCGGTTTGGCGATCCTTGCCGGTGGTTACTTGATCGTCAACGAGCAGACGCACCTGTTCGGACTACGCATGAGCGACAAACCGCTTGAAGTTGGCCAGGTCCTCGCCTTTTTTGGCTTCTTGATTGGTGCCTCGGATCCCGCCCGGAAGCTGACCGATGTATGGAGCGGCCTGCAACGCGGAATCGCCGCCACGACTCGCGTTTACGAAGTGATCGACCAACCGGTCCGCGTTCGCGACCCCGAAGTTGCGATCGACACGCCACGACCACACAAGCGAATTCAATTTAGCGACCTCACCTATCAATACCCCTCGGGGCCAATGGTCTTGCGCGGGATTGACCTGTCGATCGAACATGGTGAAACGATTGCGGTTGTCGGCCCCAACGGTTGTGGCAAGAGCACGCTCGTGAGCCTGCTCTGTCGATTTGACGATCCGCAAGGCGGTCAAATCAGCCTTGATGACGCCGCGATTGATCAATTGCGGATTCGCGACTTGCGCCGCCGAATCGCGTTGGTGACCCAGCGAACCGTTTTGTTTGACGACACGATTGAAAACAACATTCGCTATGGCACACCCGGTGCCGACTCACACGCGGTGGTGCGTGCGGCGAAACTCGCCTTTGCGGACGAGTTCATTCGTCGCAAGACACCCGACGGATACAAAACCGTTTTGGGTGCCGGCGGAATGCGACTCTCTGGCGGTCAAATGCAACGCATCGCTTTGGCAAGAGCCTTCCTGAGGAACCCTGACATCTTGATCTTGGATGAAGCAACCAGTCAGATTGACCTCGAGAGCGAACAGTTGATTCATCAAGCCCTCGAAAAGTTCCTTGTTGGGCGTACCGGCATCATGATCACTCATCGCCCCACGAGCCTTGCTATGGCCGATCGAATCGTTGTGATTGAAAGTGGCGAAGTGTCGGACGTTGGCAAACACCACGAACTGATTGGCCGCAATCGCTTCTACCAAAGCCTCTGCGGCAGCGTGAAGATGTCGGCATAACCATCCGGACTGTGCCCGCCGCAACCGTCAGCGCTGGCAACACCGCCTTTGATCGAGTGGGAATTCCAAACAGGAATCTCAACGGCTGCCTAGCCGATACCGTCCCGGCGTTGTGCCGACTTCGCGTTTGAAGACAACGCTGAAGTACTCGGAATGCTTGAAGCCGGTGAGTGATGCGATTTGGGCGAGCGGCAAATCTGTATCGCGCAGCAAACGCCGAGCCTTCTTCAGTTGGACGTCGCGAATCTCGGCCTGAGGCGAACGGCCGACGTATTTGCGAAACCGACGCTCGAGCGAACTGCGTGCGATGGGCACCTCACGTAGCACTTGATCAACAGTCAGACCTTGGCAAGCTCGGTCGCGAATGATTTTGAGTGCCGCGGCAACACTGCCGTCGTCAATCGCCAACAAGTCGGTCGACTGTCGCGACGCGATGCCGAGCGGTTGGATAGTGACATGATCACTTGGCATCTCTTCGCCGTTCATCAACCTGCTTAGCATTCCGGCCGCTTCAAACCCAATGCGTTCGGCAGCAGGAATGACACTTGTCAGCGGTGGTTGACAAAAGTCGCAAACCACGTGGTCATTATCGACGCCCAACACCGCAACCTGTTCTGGCACAGCGATCTTTTCCGTTCGACATGCTTCCAACACATGTTGTCCGCGAAAATCATTGCACGCCATCACACCAATCGGTTTCGGAAGATCGTGTAGCCAACCCACGATCTGCTCTTGCTGGTCTTCCCAACCGGTGTGCTTGGCCAAAGCCCAGTCCGACGCGTGACTGGCGCACTCGTAACCATGCTCGGCCAGTTTGTCCTTGAAACCGGTGTGACGCAGTTTGGACCAGTGATGGTCGCTAAACCCACAGTAGGCGAATTGGGTCAAACCGAGTTCTAGAAAATGCATGGCGGCGGCACGACCGATCGCATCATGGTCATTCCAGATCGATGGC
Source organism: Rubripirellula sp. (assembly GCA_965216875.1). Classification (GTDB taxonomy): domain Bacteria; phylum Planctomycetota; class Planctomycetia; order Pirellulales; family Pirellulaceae; genus CBDCUW01. The sequence continues at coordinate 7,495,282 of OZ244207.1, read as the reverse complement.
AAATCTTGTCGACCGTAAATGTCGGTCAGGTTCACTGTGGGAATCCCAAGTCGATCAATCAACTCGACCATTTCGGGTGTCGCCGTCCGAGTGATGATTCCATCACCCTCCCAACGATCGAGCCACGCGGGGGCCGTGGTTTGCAATTCACGCAGATCGAGCTGGACCGACCAGGGCGGGTGTTCAACGAGATAGCGTCCGATGCCTTCGAGAACACCGCGTCCGAATGACGTGGTCGTCTCGATCATCAACAAAACGTGCGGCCTTTTCGTGGCGTTGACGGTTAAGGGCAGGTCGGTTTCAGCGGTCGACAATGTTGATGATCCTCCCCAAAGAGACGAAGCCGGCTTGGAAGAATATTTCTCAACGCCAGCATCAAGACTAACATCAAACACGAGATAAAACACGACCTTTATCAACAATTGCGCATGATTCGTGTGGAACATATCTCAGTAAAAGAACGCTTGTTCTCATTGGCGACGCCTTCGCTGCGTGTCACAATGGTGGTGATCGAGCGGATCGCGATTCACCCCTTGGGACTGCCTCGCATCCGATTGCTGCAACAGCTTACCCTTGCCGCAACACCCGCCAACGAAGCCATCATCGGCACTGCACCTGTCCCGAAGAGCCCCACCAAGCTTCGCGATGAAACCAATCTTTCTACCCACGCTGTATCGACGCACGGCTCTCACCATCGCGTTGATGTCATCCCTTATCACTTCCGTCGCGGTCACTCCAGTTGCCGGAGCCGATCCGACCGGCGCTGAGATCGACTTCATCAAACAGGTCCAGCCGATCTTGGCCAAGCGTTGCTTTGCCTGTCACGGCCCCGACGATGCCGAAGGAAGTCTGCGTTTCACCAGTCGCGAAAACGCCCTCGCTGAAACCGACTCGGGTGATCCCGCCATCGTTCCCGGCAAGCCCGAGGCGAGTGCGATGATCGCGCGGATTCGGTCCGAAGACGAATTCGAAAGGATGCCGCCCGAGGGTGACCCGTTGTCGGAAAAAGAGATCGCAGTCCTTACCCAATGGATCACCCAAGGCGCCAATTGGAGCAAGCACTGGGCGTTTGAACCGATGCTCGACCGTGAACCACCGCCAGTCGACAACGACGCTTGGAGCAAGCACCCGATCGACGCGTTTGTTTATGCCGACATGTCGACCGCTGGCCTGAAACCCAATAGCCGCGCCGACAAAACAACGCTCATTCGACGAGCCTATTACGATTTGACAGGGTTGCCACCGACGGCCCAGCAGGTGCACGACTTTGTCAACGACACCGACCCGGATGCCTACGAGAAGCTCATCGACGAGCTGCTCGAATCAGATCACTACGGTGAACGCTGGGGGCGACACTGGCTGGACCTTGTTCGCTATGCCGAAACCAATTCCTATGAGCGAGACGGCCCAAAACCGAACGCGTTCAAGTATCGCGACTATGTGATCAAGTCATTCAATGAAGACAAACCGTACTCCACCTTCATCAAAGAACAGCTTGCCGGCGACGAACTTGACGATGTCACGATCGAGACATTGACCGCAACGGGTTACTACCGCCTTGGCATCTGGGACGACGAACCGGCCGATCCTTTGTTGTCACTTTACGACAACATGGACGATATCGTCATGACGACGGGGCAGGCCTTCCTTGGTCTGACCATCAATTGCTCACGCTGTCACGACCATAAGATCGATCCGATCCCACAGAAGGACTACTACAGTCTGCTGGCTTTCATGGCAGATGTGACGCCGTGGGGCACGCGTGGGAATCAACGCTCGAACAATCAAATCGACGTTTCGAGCGACGAATTGAACCAGAAGTACCAGGACAACGATCACCGCAAGCGCGAAACCGAAACGCTGATTCGAAAACTGGAACAGGAAGGCATCAAGAAAATGGATGCTCCCGACCAGCGCGCTACCGAAGGCCCCAAACGGGATCGCAACCGAGTTCTCAAGGAAAAACTCAAAGACCACCTCAGCAAGGTTCAATGGACCGAGTACCAGGATCTTAAGAAACAACTCGCGAGCATCCTTGAAGAAGCGAAACGCTTGCCGGCCAGAGAGATGGTCATGGGGCTCGCTCGATGCGAACCGCAACCGCGGGTCACGAAGTTGCTTTTCCGAGGCAACCCGCATTCGCCACGTGACGAAGTTCAACCAAAGTTCCCTGAGATCTTCGGCGGTCAAACTCCCGATATTCCCGATCGCGATGATGACGCCAAGTCCTCCGGCCGCCGCCGTGTCTTGGCCGAGTGGGTTGCCAGCGACGACAACTTGCTAACCGCTCGTGTGATGGCCAACCGTGTCTGGCAATTCCACTTTGGGCGAGGGATCGTCCGCAGCAGCAACAACTTTGGATTCGGAGGCACGCCGCCGACGCATCCCGAATTGCTCGATTGGCTCGGCCATCGCTTGATCGACAACGGCTGGCGTCTGAAAGGATTGCACAAGTTGATCATGACCAGCAACGCCTACCAAATGTCGTCGGCAAACCGCGAAGACGGACAAGCAATCGATCCTGGAAACGATTTGTTTTGGCGATTCAACCCCCGTCGGCTCAGCGCCGAGGAGGTTCGCGATTCGGTTTTGGCCGTCAACGGAACGCTCAACCGAAAGGTCTACGGTCCAAGTTTCTACCCACAGTTGTCGCGTGAAGTTTTGGCCGGCCAATCCCGTCCCGGTGCCGGGTGGGGTAACTCTTCCGAACAAGATCGCAATCGCAGAAGTGTCTATATCCACGTCAAACGTTCGCTGCTGACACCTTTGCTTTCCGCCTTCGATTTCCCAGACCCCGACCTGACGTGCGAAGAACGGTTTGCAACGCTGCAACCAGGCCAAGCACTCGCGATGTTGAATGGTGACTTCATTCACCAACAAGCCAAGCGTTTGGCCGAATCAATGGGCGCCAACGAACTCGAGAATGAACAAGTGGTCCGCCGCACCGTTCGAGCCGTCCTTTCACGAGAAGCGACCGACGCGGAAGTTGCCGAAGGCAGCAAGTTGATCAAGCAACTGGAAACCACACACCAAGTGCCCCGTGACCGCGCGACCCAACTCTACTGCATGACCGTTATGAACTGGAACGAATTCCTGTTCCTTGATTGAACCGCTGGCCCCTCCAAAAGACCCAACCACCACAACGCCCTTCCCGATTGAGATCAAGATGACCAAGAAGCGACGAGACTTTTGCGGACGCACGCGACGCGAGTTCCTCTGGCAAACTGGCGGAGGTTTTGGTGCCGCAGCGCTCACGTCGATGCTCGCGGGCGACGGTTTCTTTGGCAACGCATCCGCCGCGGAGTCCGAGTGGACAAGTCCCTTGGCAGCCAAGCCACCCCATTTCGCACCCAAAGCGAAGTCGGTGATCTTCTTATTCATGTACGGTGGCCCAAGTCACATCGACACTTTTGATCGCAAGCCGATCATGAAAGGGATGGACGGTAAGACGGTCAAAGTCAAAACGCATGGCCGTGGTGGCCATCGTGACTCAGGACGGATCGTCGAACCTCGTTGGGATTTCAAACAATACGGCCAATGTGGCAAATGGGTCAGTTCGCTGTTTCCCAATGTCGCCCAGCACGTTGACGACATCGCATTCCTTCACTCGATGACCGCCGATTCCCCGATTCATGGTTCGGCGATGCTGATGATGAACAGCGGACGCATTCTGTCCGGATCGCCAGCGCTCGGCTCTTGGGTCAACTACGGCCTGGGCAGCGTCAACGAAAACCTTCCTGGTTTTGTCGTCATGCTCGACCCTAGCGGTGGTCCGATCAGTGGCGCCAAGAACTGGAGCAGCGGCTACATGCCAGCGACCTACCAGGGAACAGTCTTCCGAAGCAAGGGTGCGCCCATTCTCGACTTGGCTCCTCCGAGTGACCTGCCTAGCGGAGTCCAACGCGAATTGATCGATTCGATTCAAAACGCGAACCAACGTCATTTATCGACACGCGATGGTAACAGTGACTTGGCCTCACGCATTGCGAGTTACGAACTTGCGTTCAACATGCAATCAACTGCTCCCGAAGCCGTCGACCTTTCGCAGGAAGACGCCAAAACCCTCGACTTGTACGGAATCAACAAGGACCGCACCAAAGACTTTGGAACACGCTGCTTGATGGCACGACGACTCGTTGAACGGGGCGTGCGATTCATCCAACTCTATAGTGGCGGCGCCCACAACGATGACAACTGGGACGCCCACGGTGACCTTGAAGTCAATCACAACAAACACGCCGGAAATACGGACCTGCCCATCGCCGGCTTGCTTGCCGACCTAAAGCAGCGCGGCATGTTGGACGAAACACTGGTCGTCTGGGGTGGCGAATTCGGTCGCCAACCGACCGCCGAATACGCGAAAGGCTCCGGTCGGGACCACAACGCGTACGGTTTCACCATGTGGATGGCTGGCGGCGGCATCAAGGGCGGCGTTAGCTACGGCACCACGGATGAACTCGGTTCTCGTGCTGTCGAAAACCCATTGCATGTCAAAAACATGCACGCGACCGTCCTGCACCAACTTGGCCTCGACCCCAACCACCTTTCCTACTTCTATAGCGGATTGGACCAGAAACTTGTTGGCGTCGAAGAAGTCGAACCGATCCACGACGTCATCGCTTGATTGACAGCAACGCCCCCGCCATCATTCCTCACCATCATCGAGAGCGATGGTGGTGATCGCATCGTCGGTCACCGCTTCCACCTCAACCGAGGCTCGTCGTCCCTTGTCGGCGACGATGGTGATCGTGTAGCGACCACTCGACGGCACATCGATGGCAACCCGACCGGACGCCGAGGTACACGCGGCGACATCGGCAACCGGATGTGACGACGCGGAAATACTTACGGCGGCCATCTCGACGGGGCCACCTTGGGGATCGACAACGCAAAGGTTGAGCGACCAAAGATCCGGCATCAATCGTCCTCGTTCCAATTGGTCAGATTCTGAAAAACGGGTGTCGTGATACGCGTCGCCGAATTATTGATCGCGCCCCCATAGGCGTGAATCCCAAACGCAATGCGTTGGCCATCTTCGAACTTGTAAACGGCAGCACCACTTTGCCCGCCCGCGGTGTCGATGTCGTAATAGATCTTGCGATCCGACACGCGCGCGACCCGGTTGTGGTCATACCAAAGCGTGCCCTTTTCCTTGTCCCCCGGGTAGCCGGCAATGTTACCGGTGACACTCATCAGATCGTCACGCCCGAAAACACCGAAGCCCAAGGTACCAACCTTGTCACCAAGACCCGTCGAGATCTTGATCGCCCCATAATCAAAGTCGCTTCGTCCATGTTCCGTCCAACCTTTGACTGAGAAGAACGTTTCGGACGCCGCGGAACCGTACGGCATTTCATTCTCATTGCGGCCCGGGATCACAACGATGCGTTTGACAAAACCATGACGTTCGGGACGCTCTGGTCGGTGGATATAGACACAATGTCCTGCTGTGACCAACGTGTTCGGTCCGATGAACCACCCCGTTCCGATCCATGACGAATCGTCACGCGCGGTGATGACCAACGATGCCGTCGCCCGCCATGGATAGTTTTTTGTCGATTTGATCCGTCGACGATCGTCAACACCATGAACGGTTTCTGGCGACGGCATGTCGATGTAGGACGCCGTCGCAATGTCTTGAAGTCCGCTAATGTCAGGTGCTTGCGGAGCCGGCGGTGGTGCTAGCTTTCCAGCGCCCCGCGCTTTCTCTTGCGGCAGCGACTCCTGACCGTCGGATTCGTGATGGCCATCGGTCGCCGCCGAGCCAACCGTCGCGTGCTTGACCGCGATCAGGGTGACCTCCGCTTCGGAATCTCCAACCTCGTTGGTCACCGGTGCATGCAGCCCTGTCGGGACAACCCGATCCTCGGTTTCCTTGGCCATCTTGACGGCCCGCAGCACGTTGAGCCGTCCGTGCCCCATGCGATCATTGCGACCGTTGACATAGGGAATGTCTCCAACCTTGTCGGCAGAGTTGCGGATGATGTCGCGAACCTCCGCCTCGGTTAGATCAGGGTTTGCCGAAAGCACTAACCCGATCGCCCCCGCAACAATGGGAGTCGACGAAGACGTGCCATTGAACGCAGGGGTGTAGTTCCCGGCCTCGCCATGGACACGGTTGTAACCGCGCGGGCCAGAGTTATCGGTGGTCGCGTTGTGTACGCCCGGCGCGGCAACATCAACTTTCGGGCCATAACTCGATCCCCACCAACGTTCGCCATCACGACTGGTGGGCGTCTTGGGTTCGTCGTATTCGTTGCTTGCCGAAACCGTCAACACTTCGTCCAAGCTGCTCGGAAAATCGTGCAAGCGATTGGCGTTGCCTGCAGCCATCACCAACACGGCGCCTTTACCACCTCGTCCTTTACTGCGTGCACGGTGGAACGCATTGGCAATCGCAGCTGATGGCGTTCCGCCGCCCCAACTATTGCTCAACACGTCGGCGTCATTCCTCCATGACCAATCGATCGCGCGAGCGATCCAAGAATTGCGTGTCGTCCAGTTGGCACCTCGACTCGCAGAGTATGCGATTCGAACCGCTAGAATTGAACAACCACCGCCGATTCCTTTGACCCCGATTTCGTTGTCATGTCTTGCCGCCGCCAAACCTGCGCACGCCGTGCCATGCGCATCCCAATCTTTCGGCTCTTGAAAATCGTCATCATCAACGCCGTCGTAGTTACCAACGATGATCGATGCCAAATCCTCGTGTCCGGTATCAACACCTTCGTCGAGGATCGCGATACGAATCTTGGGGTCTCCCTTCTGCAACTGCCAAGCTTCGACGGCCTGCGTGATGCGAATGGCATACTGGTCGACTTCCGACGAACCGGTGCCCTTTTTGTCATCGCTCGAACGCATCACACGCCGCGGCAGGTGCGAGCCAAAATTGACAAAGTCAGGCTCAGCGTATTCGACACCTTCATATTCCATCAGATCCGCAGCGGACTTGAACGGGTCGGCGTCACTGGCAAGCCGCACGACGTACTCGTTGCCTTCCTTTGAAATCACCTCTTCAAAATCGTCGATGAAGTCTTTCGATGCTTTGGCGCTGGTGAACCCAACCAACAACCGCTCGGTCGCCATCGCATAAGCATCGCCTACAGCAAAGATAGGTGAGACGCGTTCGACCGCTTTCGAACGTGACACCGTTGCGGCCGCAGCGGCCAACCGCTTTTCTGGATCGACTGGCGAAGGCGAGACTTTGAAGATCGTGAATTTCTCACGAGGCAATTCGGTCCGTTTTTCAAACTCGCCAAACTCAGGGCCGCGTACCGCCGCGGCTCGGGCGCTGTAGGGCGCCGGTTCGCTGAAGCGAACGCCCAACATATCGGGGACCGCTTCCAACTCGACGGTCTTGCCGCCGAAGGTATATGAGCGTTTCATAACAGGTCGTCTCGTCAATCAATGCTGCTTCGTCTCGGTTGCGTGATTCCAAACACACGATCAGTAAGCTCGGAATACCAATCTGGTTATATCTACGCGACCGCACGATCACAACAAATTGATCAAGATTCACCCGCAGTTGTTGGACGCATGTCTACGCAATCGAACCATCGTTCGATTGAGTCATTGATACGGGCGTCGGGATCAATGTCGATGCTGGACGTTGATCGCAAACCAATGAGCTTCGGCGTCGACGCTGCTGTTGTCGAAGTCGCCACCAAGAATGGCGCTCGTTCCCACGGACCGCGAAGCACCCCAAGAGAACTGGTACGCCAAATCCACATTCCAGCCGCAGACCTTCTGGCCATAGCCGACCGAGAACGCGTGCTCGAGAATCGCAGGGATGTAATTGGTAAGCGTCGCGTCGGGAATCGGGTTTCGATGGTAGACATACCCCGTACGCAGCACTTTGTCATTGCCAAAGAAGTGCTCATACCCGGTTCGGACCGACACCGAATCTCGCCAGCGAAGTGGAAACAGGTCCGTGAACGAATTCCCCAACACACCGAGGAAGATCGGGTTCGATGGATTCGACAATGTCAATTCGACGTCGTCAAAGGCGCTGGACCAGTCATACCAGATCGCATCGACCGAGAACCGATGATGACAACAAGGTGAATGAACCAGCCCGATCCCGAGTGACCGCGGCCAAGCAAGGTTGACATCAGCGTCGAAATCACCGGTCTGCAAACCGAACCCAGGAATTGGAACGGTTGCTGTCGCATCACCTGAGTGCTCGACGTCGGTTTCGCCAACATAGGAAAGGCCAAGAGTCGTTTTGTCGGACAGCTGATACTGCAATCCCACATTCCACGCGAGCGCCGCTCCGGTCGCTTCCATGTCAAGCAACGTTGGTGCACCGGGCAAGGGCGGTGGTCCACTTTGCAAGTGAAACGGACCGCTCAGTTCCGTACGACTGACCGCGACGCCAAGTCCCGCACCAACGGAAAGCTTCTCTGTCATGCGAACCGAGAATCCCGGCAGAATCTTGATCAACGCGCCGAACGACTTTTGACGTTGCGGGCCAAACACCGCGTGGTTGACGTTCCATTCTGCACCAAATCCAGCGGGTGCGAAGACGCCAAATCCGACCGCCCAGAGTCCCATTGGGTCCCGTTTGACATAGCCAACTTGACCGACAGGGTAGACCTGGACTTCCGCACTCGTGTTGTTCATCGGGTCGGAATAGTCGATGTCGGTTCGCAACAGTTCGACACCAATCCCACCCATCTTTTCGCTGGCAATGTTGACCATGCCCGCAGGGTTTTCAAGCACGATCGCGACATTGTCCGAATGTCCAATGTTCGTACCGCCACGCCCGATGGATATCGCGCCAAGACCGTCCCGAATGACACCGTCCGCGTGTGCTCGATGTGCAAGGGTCGGCATGCTCGCCAATAGCGTCAGGCAGACGACAACAGACTTGAAACGGTATTGATTCATGGAACCTGTGCGATCATGTAAAGTTTGCGGCTTAGGTTGGGGTGTGGGAGGTTCATACCTGATTACACAGCCTCGGCTGACTCTTCAGACGGTAGGCGTGCTGCAGGTATTGACGCGTGTCTAGCAACTGGAATCGGATTGATCACTGCGGTCGCTTGAGATCGCAAAAGCAGCGACCGCGACGCAAACCTAACCGTTGCAGCTTAATCCCCTCGCAGCGGTAGCGATGGGGAGGCTGACACGCCAACAGAGGCGTGCGAGGTCCAGCTAATCCGAACCTCTTATCAACGACGTGAGAATCAGCCGCAGAGACGTCTGGGGGCCGAACTTCGAGACGCCGTAGCAAGCAACGCTCGCTAGAGCGTGGGGTAGTCGAGAGCGACCTTGAACAAGCACCGTAGCTACGCTCGCCAGAGCGTTGTCGGTGATGGAGACAGGTTACCAACCCAGTCCACCTTCTGACGAAGGTAGCTACGGGCAAGAGAACCATTAACGAGACTCAGACAAGCAGGTTCGAGCTCGTGTTGGTCGCGTCCAGGGAGTAGCCCTTCGCAGCCGCCGCTTCGCGAAGCTCAATGGGCAACGGAAACTGCGCGTGCTCGACCCGCAGCAAACGTTCCTCGACCGACGCACCGAACGCTTTGACCAAGCGGTCGACGCAGCGCTGCGTCAAGATTTCCGGTGCGCTCGCTCCCGCTGTGATCAACACGGTTTCATCGCCTGTGAACCAATTCAGATCAATGTCGTCGGGGCCATCTACCAAATAGGCAGGACGCCCGAGACTGGCGCCAAGCTCCTTCAGACGAGTGCTGTTAGAACTTGTCGTGCTGCCTACCACCAAGACGACATCCGCCTCATGTCCGAGCTCGCGGACCGCTTCTTGGCGATTCTGAGTCGCGTAGCAGATGTCCTGCTTCGGTGGCGCGACGACACTCGGAAAACGCTCACGCAAACGATCGACGATTCTCTGCGAATCATCAACGCTCAGCGTCGTCTGCATTACATACGCGGTCTTACTGGGATCTTCTGCCGTGAGTTGATCGACGTCATCGATCGATTCGACCAAGTGGATACGATCAGAAATGCCGAGCGTGCCGACCACTTCGTCGTGACCAGCGTGCCCAATCAAAAAGACGGTAAAGCCCTGCTGCGAGAAGCGAGTTGCTTCGTCGTGCACTTTACGCACCAGTGGGCAGGTCGCATCGATCGTGGTCAACTCAAGCTCAGCAGCACGTTGTCGAATCTCGGGTGCAACCCCGTGAGCGCTGAACATCACGACACTTCCGCGTGGTGCTTCATTGATGTCGTTGATAAAGACGACACCAGCATTTTCGAATTGGTCGACGATCCAATTGTTGTGGACGATTTCGTGATAAACCAAGACGGGGGCGCCGTAAAGATCGAGAGCCCTCTTCAGGCTCTCGGTTGCCATCCTGACACCGGCACAGAAACCGCGCGGTGCTGCAAGCATGATCTTCATGTTGGGTCTCCTTTACTTGCGCCCGCGGCTAGCCAAGTGCAAACAGATCAATCGTTGAAGCCCCTCGATGAGCGGCTTCAAGTCAACTGACTCGATCGCCTTTTGCAGTCCGATCAAATCGCGACGATGTTGCTGCCACTTCGCTAAAAAATGATCTTCGTGTCCACCGTTAACGATGGAACGAGCCACGGTTTCTCGGTCGCCACCCCGTAGTTGGTCAAGTGAAAGTTGCCCATGAATCACCGCATGAGCAAACACACCACTGGTGTAATCGCCCTCGTGCAATTCGCGTTTCCATGTGGTAACGAGATTTCCAATTCGCCCCATGTATTGAGAATGCCAAATCGCCTCGCGAAGCCGCCCGATTTCGCTGGCGTCGAAGCTAGGCGAGGCCATCAAGTCGATTGTGGCGGAAACCATCATGTGCATGTTATGAGGCAAGTACAGATCGTGTTCAGCCAGATTCAACATCGACGGCGTCTTGTTGAGCAGATGCGAATACCGCATCGCATTCATCAACTGTGCGTAGTCGTAGGCGAGCACATCGGCGAACTCGGCGTGGCGAGCCAACGAGTGGACGCGTCGTTGAATCTCCTGCCAAACATCGATGGCGAGCGTCACGTACGCGTCTGTCTGTTCATTACCAGTATTCGGAGCGTGACAAGTCCCCGTGGTGATCGCGATCAGCTGATCAAGCAGCTCCTTGTCACCACCTTGATCTGCGACGTCATCGACAAGCACGTCAAACATGACGCCCAGCAGCTTGGTGTCACACACCCTGTCGAAGTGTTCGTCTTGGACGCTGTCCAACGTGGTCAGCTCGACCCCTTGTCGACACCAAGCCCACAAATAGGGATGACGCTCGCCGACCTCGCCGTATCGGTTCACCCAATACTCAATCTCGTCGCTCAACCGCACCTTCTCGAGCGCAGTCACTTCCCGTTCAATTCGATCGGCCGAGAGGTCAAAGGTTTGACTCCAGTCGACGCTGGCGAGTTCCTCATCAACCAACTCACTTACTTGCGAGAGCATGGTCAATGGTTCCGATTGCGAGGTGCTTGCATCCATGCCAGCCGGTCGCGTGGTTTCTGTGCTGGGCGCTGTCAATTAGTCGTACCTTGCGTGTGGGAGTGCGCAATGTGCCTCGGTTTCAGCACACGTGATGTAATCGATTCGCTTCGAACATCACCAGCTAAAAGCTAGGTCACACCGATCACAGGGCAAGGGAAACCACTGGCGGTTCATGGATCAGATGTGTTGGATCAACACACCTGCGTGCCCCATAACCGGATCAAACCGCGTTACCGTTTCGTGCACGGACGCTGTTTGTTACACCGATTGAACGCCAAAGGCGCGCGACATGCCAACACATTTGCGGAAAGTCGCGAAAGAAATTTTCGGCGGGTGGGGCGCAACTCGCTTAGTAGAGATACGGCGAGTTTCTCTAATTGTTAACGTTTTAAAATCAGTGACGAAACTCTGCGCGAACAAACGCGCCGTCGAACGTCATGTTGTTTGAATCATCAGCGCCGTTGAAGAGTCCGCTGAATGTTCCGCCGCTTACACCCATGTCATTCCAGAAGTGAAACAACCATCCTGCGGCAAGATCTAAACGCGAACCAACACGCCAACGCGCGCCGAGTTCCGTTTCAATCGTTGCAATGGTACGACGCTGGTTGTTGTCTTGGTTTGCAACAAACGCCCCACCCCCAATGTTGTTTCCCGAAACAACGTCATAGTCACCAAGCATCAGCGCAGTGTGGGTTGATCCGTAAAACGCGAGTCGTTTTTTCGCTCCAACTGCACGCGTGCCACGCAGTCCCAAATGTGGCCCAGCGCCCGTAAATTCCGCGAAAAACGAGCCAAACCCGGCGGTTGTTGCGCCGGCTGTTGCCAGCGAATGATACGTCTGTTTGACGTTCGCAATGCGGATACCCGCGTCGAGCGCAACCTCCCAACACCGATCGTCACCCCAGATGCGGTGAAAGTCGATGTCATACACATCAACGTCGACGGTCGATCGCGTTTGAATCGCATCCCCCCCAGTTATCGTCGTCCCAAAGCGCGCGTCCGATGGATCAACGATCGTGACCGACCCAACAACGTTTCCAAAAGGATCCACAATGAATTCGTTGGCCGCCAGGTTCGCGCTGCTTATCGAAACATCCCCTCGCAAGTAGGAGTAGGTGAAGCGCAGTGAATCGGAGTGACGCGCAAGGTCGAGACCAAACATTGCGCGAATACCACCTCGGTAATCAAATTTGATAGGCCGAGCGCCAATGTTAAACGTTGTGGCCGTCTGTGACCCCGCTGCATAAGCAACCGCTTCACTAAAGTGAGGACGCACGATGAGCGTTTCAACGCTGCCATGTAAACGGTCGCGAAAACGCTTTGAACATCGACACGATACCCCGCTACAGGTGTCGCACTGATCGAACTCGCAGGCAACGAAGTCAACAAACTCAGATTCCGATGCCGCATCCTCGAGAGAAGACGCCAAATGAAGATCGTCGATCGATAGGTCAACCAGCTCCTGGCCCCAAACGGGTGCCAGCGAACTAATCAGAATGAGCCCCAAGAATGCAAGGTTACGCATCGCCCATGCCAGCCTGTTGCAATGTGTCGTGTTGTTGACGAACGAATCATTGCCGCCGTTTCCTCGCCCCACAGAACTCGCGCAGCAGTGCCCGACAACATCGGAGCGCACGAACCGTGTGGGGAGCGGCTCGTCTCTGTCATTAACCGTCGTACGCTATCTAACCGATACTTGAGCTCAGAATCGAAAAAACCGGACGATTCAACGCAATCGCTACTCCTTACGAATTGCTATCAAAGACTGTTATCTCTTTGATCCCGGTTGGCTTGCTCACGATGCGCGGTGACCTATTTTCCTTTCGGTCCGCGTTCCCACGACGAATGCCGAGCATTGGCAATCCGATGCGATGGCGTTGGCAACCGTTTCAAGCGTCATTGCCGCAACCCTCGGGGGTGTGGTTCCCAGACCCAACCACACTGCAAGGGTAGGCCACAAGTCGGGACGCGAGCCAAAGCACATCACTTTTTGCGTTGATGATGTTTGCCCACCTGACATCCCCAAAATGTCCCCACTACGCCATCCCCTGGCACATTCATGACCTCAAGCAATCCGACTGCCGAACTCATCGAGCGCCCTTCGCGGGTCGATCGATGGCTCGAGGACTTGGGGCACCATTTCATTCTGGTGATGATGATCGCCACACGGCTGTTCGGAATCTCGGGCGGCTTGTTGGTGATCTACTACGTCGAATTCACGATGGAGATCCCGCACGAGACGCGGATGCACTTCCGCATCACCAGTGCGATTGTGACGGCAGTTGCCTGCGCATTGACGTTGCTACTTTCCCAGTGGGAAACTCGCCATCTGCGTGAAGCAATCAAGCGATTGACTCGGGGCGACGAGGTTGACCAAGAACTTGGTGACCATGCTGGTCGCGAAGCGGTCGAATTCTCATCGCGTCATCATCGCAACGAAGCATGGTTGGTCCCCGCGTCGACTTGGCTTCCCGTCCTTATCGTGTTGAAAGTCGTCGACGGCGCGTCGGTGATGATCATGGGCAGCATCACGGTTGCGGTCTTCATTGCGATATCGATGGCGTTGATGTCGCACTTCTTTGCCGTCGAACACTGCATGAAGGCGGTGATTCGATTCCTGCTCCGCCGCGGCGTGGCGATCAATTACGAAAAAGTACGACCCGGTAAGCTTCGTTTCCGCATGCGTCTCTGCTTCACGCTGATCATCGCCACAACGGCGTTGATGATTGGCACCGTTGCCAGCCAACGCGCTTCGGAGATGATCAACCATCCCGAAACCCAAGAACAAGCGATCGACGCGCTGCGCACACACAGTGTGTTCATCACGATCACCGCTATCGTCTTGGGAGTCGTCTACTCAACCGTGGTAGGTGACTCGATTGCCTACCGCGTTGCCAACTTGGTCAAAGCGATGGACTTGGTTGGAAAAGGCGATCTCTCTCGGCGGCTGTTGCCCACTGGGAACGACGAGATCGACCGGCTTGCGCGCCAATTCAACTTAATGGTTGCGCACATGGAATCGAACCATCAAACGATCACGGATCTGAATGCGAATCTCGAACAAAAGGTGGCCGATCGCACGCGCGAACTCAATGGCACCATTGCAACGCTCAAGCAAACGCAACAACAACTGACCGCATACAACGAACAACTCGAACAGGCCCGCGCCGAAGCCGAGCTGGCTAGCCGAGCTAAGAGTGAGTTTTTGGCCAACATTTCACATGAACTCCGAACACCACTCAATGGTGTGATCGGCCTGAATGAACTGTTGCTCAAAACGGATCTTGATCGCCAGCAGGCGAAATACGCCGAAGCCGCTCAATACTCAGGCGTTTCCCTACTTCATTTGGTCAACGAAGTCCTCGACTTTTCAAAGATCGAAGCTGGCAAACTTGAGCTCGAGCACATTGAGTTTCATCCAATTCACATGATCGAATCGGTCATCAGCACGGTTGCCCACCGATGTCGTGAAGGAGTCGAATTGATCTGCTCGATCGACCCATCGATCCCGATGTCAGTCTCGGGTGACCCCGGCCGACTGGCTCAGATCTTGAATAACTTGACCAACAACGCGATCAAATTCACTGAGCAGGGCGAGATCCATGTTCGCGTGGTCAAACAAGAAGAGACCGACGAATCGGTATGCGTTCAATTCCAAGTTCGCGATACAGGCATCGGAATCCCTGAAGAGCAGCTCGATCGAGTTTTCGAAGCCTTTACACAAGCGGATGCATCGACCACGCGACGTTACGGCGGAACAGGACTGGGCCTGGGAATCTGCAAACAACTTTGCGAAATGATGGGCGGTCACATCGGAGTGACCAGTGTCCTGGGTGAAGGTTCGGTGTTCGCATTCACGGTCACGCTTGCCAAACTCGAATCATCAACCATCGAAACGCTCAAATTGCCCGAGGGCATCCAAGGCACAAAAGTCCTTGTCGTCGATGACAGCCAAGCGGTCTGCGAATCGCTTCGGATGCGTTTGATTGACTGGGGTCTTGAAGCTGACGTGGTCGCCGACCCGATCGATGCCCTGGTCGCACTACGCAAGGCCAAAGCGAGTGATGTGCCCTATCATCTCGCGTTGGTGGACGCCGCACTCACCGACGATTCCGCGACCTCACTCGCTCACGTGTTCAGCAACGAACGCGATAGTTCGCCCACCAAATTGACGGCAATGGTCCCACTTGGTCATTGTCGAAGTGTCGAAGAACTCTGCGATGACGGGTTCGACGACTTCATCGAAAAGCCCGTGCGAGCCAAAGAACTGTTGCAGTGCCTGACCGGTGAAAAGCGGACCAAACGTTACGCAGCGAAGCAAGAGGACACACCCAAAAACCGTGGCAACATCCTTTTGGCCGAGGACCAAGAGATCAACCAAATGGTTGTCACCGAAATGCTCTCGCAGCTTGGTTATCAGTGCGACGTTGCCGACAACGGCCGCGAAGCGGTCGAAATGGTCAAGCGCAAACAGTATGACTTGGTTTTGATGGATTGGCACATGCCTGAAATGGACGGCATGGAAGCGACTCGCATCATTCGTCAGATCGAATCAAACAAAAAGGCCTCCCGTCCTATTCCGATCGTCGCGCTTACTGCCAACGCAATGCCGGGCGAACGCCGGCGTTGTCTTGACGCGGGAATGAACGACTACCTAAGCAAGCCGCTACAGGCTGATCAATTGGTCGACACGATCAAGCGGTGCATTGCGCAAGATCGATCGCAGGCTCAGGTCGACTCCGATTCGCCGCAAAATCTTGCACTGACTCCCAGCCAACCGCAGGACCAAGAATCTGCGACCACTGAAGCGTCAGATGCGGTTCAAACGGACGAGTCATCCGACGCCCAACACGCGTTCCGGGTCTTGGATGTCGAATCGCTCTTGCAACGCTGCAACGGAAAACAGCCGTTGGCAAAGAAGCTGATTGACCGTTTGCATTCTCGCCTCGGCGACGACATGGCCGAACTGGAACGGTGCCTCGCGGATGCCGACGCCGAAGGGTTCAAACAGCGTGCTCACGCCCTCAAGGGCGTCGCCGCGTCGCTTGGAGCCGAAGCCATCGAACAGGATGCCGCCACGCTGCAAGACCTTGGTGAACAAGCGGAACTCGGCGATGACGCAACATCAACGCTCGATTCCTTGGGGCGACAAATCGACCGCTTTAACAAATACGTTGAATCAACGCAGTTGGATACCGACCTCTGCCAGACGGAAGCCGTGGGGTAAAAGAAGACAATGAAGAACTCAAGAGTATTGGTTGTGGATGATGATCCCATCATCCAAGAACTGCACGCTGACATGTTGATTGAAGCTGGTTACGAAGTCGATTGTGCCGACGACGGCGACCAAGCGCTCGTCATGCTTCGAACCGGAAACTACCGATTGGTGGTCTCGGACTGGAACATGCCTGAAATGTCCGGCCTTGAACTCTGTCGAGCCATCCGGTCAAGGCACTATGGCCGCTACATCTACATCATTCTCGTCACGGCGCGGAACTCGACCGACGACACCGTCGCGGCGCTTGATGCGGGCGCCGACGATATGATCATCAAGCCCGTCGAACCTGCCGAACTGTGCGTGCGACTGCGTGTGGGCGAACGTGTGCTGTCACTCGAAAACCGCGATGTGACCATTTTGGCACTCGCGAACATCGCCGAAACACGCGATGCCGAAACGGGTGCGCACCTCGAACGCGTCCGTGAATACAGTCGACTGCTCGCCGTGGACCTTTCGCAAAACGGTCCCTATCAAGACCAGATCGATGGCGACTACATCGAGGCGATCTACTCGACCAGCCCGCTTCACGACATTGGCAAAGTGGGCATCCCCGACGAGATCCTTCACAAGACGTCGTCACTGACCGATGAAGAATACGAAAAGATGAAGGAGCATACGATCATCGGCGGAGAAACGCTTTCGGCGACACTGGACGCCCATCCCGAAGCGAGCTTTTTGACCGTCGCTCGTGATATCGCCGAATCCCATCACGAACGTTGGGATGGTCGCGGCTACCCTCACGGACTCTCTGGCCAAGACATTCCGCTCTGCGGTCGCATCGTCTCGCTTGCCGATGTTTACGACGCTCTTGCGTCCAAACGCGTCTACAAGGATGCCTATTGCCACGAGCAGGTTTGCGAGATGATCATTGCCGAACGCGGCAAGCAATTTGACCCGGCCGTTGTGGATGCTTTCGAACGCAACGCCGAGCAATTTGCCGAGGTACGTTCGGCGTTGGAAGATCGCGCCGCGCTCTCCTAAGCGACATGGCGGATTTGAGAACAGGTGCGCCGATCAAGCGGCGTGCGACGATCACTGCTGCTGGTTGGCTTCATGCCAAAGCCGACGAACCGTTTTCTTGATTCGCGTTGCCATGGGATCATTTTGGTAACCCAACATCGTCGTCATTCGCATCCCCGCCGGAATCTCTTGAGCAACGTCGGGGCTGACCTCGAGCCGAGCTTGAAAATGGGGCGTCAATAGTTGGTAGGCTTGATCGCCAAGGCCAGCTTCGTCGACCCGCCGCACCTCAAGCGGACCTCCTTCGGCCGCCGCCAGCGACGGATTGGGCAATCGCAACGTGCCGCGAGGCTCGATCCGCCCCAAGGTGCCTTGCGCCACCTCATAGCTTGCCGTTCGAATGGGAACCTTTGTGCCAATGCTCGAGCGGACTTGGTCAATCGAATCCTGATCAACCAGTGCGATCAGCTCTTTATCGCCATGGCTTGCCACCACAAGCAATGCGTCACCTTCGTGGACGTAGCTGTTGACCTTCATCGCTAAATCACGCTGGACAACAAAACCGTCTCGCGGTGCGAGTACGCTCAATCCATCGACCTGCGGTTGGAGTTGATCCAATTGTTCGTCAAGTGCCACGCGATTCTGCTTGAGCACCCACTGCAACGATGGATCCTGGTCACCCGCTGCTTTGCGGAGCCGGATTTCGTTTTGCTCGATGGTCAGCTTGAGCTGTTGGTATTGCTTGACGAGTTCGCGATTTTCCAACTCGATCAACAGGTCACCTTGCTTGACCTCTTGCTGGTTGTGTACGTGGACGGCGCGTATGAAGCCCGTCGCCTGGCTGCGGACAATCGTCTCTGGGCGATACATCGCAACCGTCGGCGCGTGGACAGCGGTGGGCAGTGGGATTTTCCAAAACAACAACCATCCGCCGCCGAGCAATCCGCTACTCACGACCAAAGCACGAACAAAGCGTGCGCGGTCCTGGCGGTAAAGGTCACTCATTGTGGTCCACACTTGCCGAGTCGGTTTGCCCAACCACATCACCACACCCAATGCCGCGATGGCAATCCCGGCGCCAGCGAACATCGTCGCGGCCGTGATCGCCAAGGTGACGCAAATGGTCACTCGCCAAATGCACGATGCAAAACCATAGGCCGTTGCTAAATGCCGCCGCCATCCCACCAAGTGAGTCTTCCCGGAGGGCAGCCCCAGCACCAATCGTCGTGCGATCCGACGCACCGACTGTGACCCTTCGGCATACAAGTTCGGAACATCGATCAGGTCGGCTAAAATGAAGTAACCATCGAACCTCATCAAGGCGTTCGCGTTGAACAACACGGTCGACAGTCCGGCCGAGAGCACTAAGTTGTAGAGAAAGAACTTGGTGCTCGCCGAGTCGACGAATGTCCATGCAATGATTGCCAGTGCGGCGATCACCAACTCGACGTACATACCTGCCGCCGCTACGGCGATTCGCGCCCAACGCGAGTTCATACGCCAACAACTGGTCACGTCCACATAGGCCAACGGGGCGAACAGCACCAGCACAACACCCGATTCGCGAACAACGCCGCCGTGCCGATAACAAGCAATCGCGTGCGCCAACTCATGGACGACCTTGAGTGCGACCCAGGTGCCCAACAGCCATGCCCAATTGTTCAGACTGATGATCTCCTTTGCGCTTTCGGAAAACGACTTCCAGTTCACGCAAAGAATAAAGATCGCCGCTGCGATAACCGCCAACCCAACGCTGACCAACAACGGATTGAAAAGGAACTTCAATCGTTTCGCGAGCGGCGCGAGCACGCGTTGACTGGCGGGCAACGAGAATTTCATCCAAAACGGATTGAGGTTTGCCCACGTGCGATGGCCCGTTGCCTGTAATCGCGTATCACGAACCGGTGGCGCATCTTGCGGCAAATAGGCAAGACCATTCTGTAGCAACCAACGCTGTATCGAATCCGCTTGTTTGGAGGTCGGCGCATCGCTTCCGAGTTGCCGAGCCGCCAACCCGCACGCTTGGGCAAGTGTCGTCTTGCCATCCAGCAGTGAAATGAACACGTACTCTTCGTAGCCGACGCGAAAGAACTTGTGCAACGAAGGAATCTCGATGCGATAGACGGTCTGACCACGTTCGGACACGGGCCACACAACGATATCGTCGGCCAACCGAAGTGTCGCCTGAGTCAGATCGATCGTGTTTGGATCCCGCGTCGACATACCAGCCTAGAGCACGAGTGAGGTTCGAACGGCGTGGTATGCCTTGTGAAATAGATTCCAACCGAGCGAGTGACGATCGCCAGTGATGGTCGCTTTGCCGCGCATTCCGGGCCGCAAGAGGTTTCGAGGATCGCTAACGAACACTTCGCCGATGAAAACATTGTCATGGTCGCGCAATTCGGCACGGGGATGAATTCGCTGAAGTGTCCCCGACAGCTTTCGATTGGGCAGCGAGTAAACATAAAAGTCGACGGGCATCCCGCGCCGAACATGCGGGAAGTCTTCTTCCGGGATGGCCACTTCGACAACCATCTGGCCAAGCGGGGCAATCTCGAACAATGTTTCACCGCGAGAAAGCGGAGTGCCTTCCGCTTCTTCCAAATCACCGCTCACCACGATGCCGCGGATCGGACTGCGGATCTCGAGGTGGGAACGTTGGTATTCGAGCAGTTCTTTTTCGTATCGCAGTCGCGCCGACTCGAGTGCGGCGAGTTTGCTGCCCGCGATGTCGTGGTCGGCCATCATTCCTTTTTGCTCTTGCTGGGCTCTCGAAAGGTCTGCGCGAACGCCGGCAAGCTTGTATTCGATCTCTCTCGGATTGATCGTTGCCAACAACTGTTCTTCGAGCACGAGATCGCCGGGGCGCACCATCGCTGCTTTGAGAGGACCGTCAAAGGGCGCTGCGACAAACCGTCGTTGAACCGGTTGCAATTCACAGCTTCCTGAAATGCGGTATCGCACTGGCAAAACCATCAACAAGGTGATCGCCGTCAACGCGAGCGAAAAGAACTTGCGTCGTTCGCCACGAAACAGATTCACGGTTTGCCGAACGAGCGATTCAATTCGACTGGGGCGCTGCTCTGCATACGCGTCCAGTTTTGAACCGAGTGGATCTCGAAGTCCGTCGATCAGACGCTCGGCCACAGCTGGAAACTCACAGTCGACCGCAATCAAGACACCGGCCCGACCATCTCGACCAGCGGTCAAAGGTGCTGCGACCATCGATTCGCAATGAACACGACGACCAAATTGCGACACCGCCATCAACGCATGACGGCTCGCGTGCTTCTGTGCCGGCCAAATCGTTAACGTGCCTCGAGCCAGCACTTCTTCGCACGCTGCTTCGGCAAGCCGATGTACTTCTTGCGATAGGGGCGGACCACTCCCAGCCTGAGCAACGAGTTTGATGCCTGCTGAGTCCTCCGATTTCCACCCCACCAACACGCATTTTCCTGCAAGCTGATCGCGCACTGCGTGCGCTGCTGCGGCGGCGGCATTCTCAAGATTCGCCGCTCCATCCATCTCGCAGTGGATTTCGACGATCGTCGCCAAGACGAGGGCGGTTAACTCCGCCTGCTCGGCACGAACGACAAGCTCCGATTCGCCTGTCGTTTGTTGCCCGTTGTGTGCTGTCGGATTGGCCGTGTTGTCAGCCTGATTGGTTGACGTGTTTCCAGCAACGACCGGGACCTGAAATTGGCCTGAACCAACCAGAATCGACGGATCATGCAATTTGCCGTCACCATTATCCACTTGCTGAACTTTTTGCGTTTCACCTAGCAAGCATGGTCATCTCGACCTGCCCTACTTGGTCTGTGAGTTGGCCCCTTGCCCCAATCGTTGAACGTTTTGTCCGAGCCGTTCAACGTTTTGTCCTAACCGTTCAACGGGGGCCGCGGAAGTCATGTCCCAACGACAGACCGCGCCACTTTGGACGATGCCCTCTTCGTTCGGAATGCGAATCTTGACGCGGACCGTCGCGCTCTGGGCATCTGCGACCGGCGACACGAATTCGATCACGCCCTCACAAACACGTTCTTGAGGACCAACGACAACCTTGACAGTTTGACCTGGACGCAAGGCCTTTCGACCGCGTGCCGAAACGGAGGACATCGGTGCTGAAAAGACGGCCTTAAGCATCTTGAGCTGGACAATGTGCATCACGACGGGGTCGGTGGGCGACACGAACTCGCCTTCTTCTTTCTCGATTTCGACCACCACGCCTTCGATGGGCGACTCAATGCGTCGTTGGTTGATCTGCGCCTTCACTCGCTCATACTCAAGACGCCTGACTTCAAGTTCCTCGTTGACCGCTTGCAGGCGAGATTGCGACTGCAAATGATCCGCCTCGGCCCGTTCCAGCTCTCGCTGCGTTGCGTTTCCACGAGCGCGCAGTTGGCGATAGCTCTCAAGTTGTTGGGTGCGCATCTTCAAGTCTGCTTCTGCGGCCTGTCGATTGCCAAGCGCATCTTTGGCTGCTTGCGCGACAAGCAAGGTGGCCTGCAGCACGCGGTCGTCCAATCGCGCAAGCATCTGCTTTTTGGAAACGGAGTCGCCTTCGGACACCAACACTCGGTCAATGACACCGACTTCCGCAGCAGGAATGGCAACGCGTTTGTAGGGTTCGGTGAACGCCTCAAGTTCCTCGGCAGGCAACGCGCATGGTAACGTCGCCGCAAAGCAACAGAGCGACAGGGCTATCAGCCGATATTTCGTTTGCATGGCATCCCGTTCCATCGATTACAACTGCCAACATCCACTTGGGGACGACGACGTCTTGTTAAGTAATTGTTCGTTTCGCTGATCGGCTTGCAGCAGGTTCCATCGCTGCGCCGATTCACCCCGTTGAAGGCTCTTTTGCGCCGACGACAAACGTCCGTCCAATTCGCCTTGTTCGAATGGCGGCGCGCCCCCTGATGCGACGGACGCGCAGCGGCGACGAATTGCCCGACCAATCCACGGAGCGTGTTTTTCAATCAACTCGTCTTCAGCCGACAGGTAGACTCGAGCCGTGCCTGGATCGCCACAGCGAGCGCAGCGACCGATCAGTTGCCGATCAACTCGCGACAAGGAATGTTTTTCGGTAACGATCACGTGCAGACCACCGGCTTGGGAAACCGATTCGGCTAGCGAGATATCCGTTCCACGTCCGGCAAGATTGGTTGCAACCGTAATCGCCCCCGGTTGCCCGGCCACTTCGACGATCGATGCTTCGTCAGCATCCTGGACGCCATTGAGCAGCTGGTAAACCAGCCCCTGTTGTGCAAGTTCGCTGGCGACGTTCAAGCTTTCAGCGATATTGAGCGTGCCGATCAACACCGCGCGGCCTTGCTCATGAAGATCGACCGTCTCTTCGACGATGGCCGCGATTTTCTCGGCTCGCGTGGCGCACACGTAGTCCTTAAACAACCTGCGCCGCGACGGGACACGCAGTGGCACTTCCATGACCGGCAAACCGTAGACCGATGCGAACTCTCGTTCGCACCCGGTTGCCGTCCCGGTCATCCCACCAAGCGATTCGTAGTAGCGATAGAAACGTTGTCGAGTGATTCGTGCCATCGCAAGCGTTTCGGTGGTGACGCGCAAACCTTCGATCGCCTGGATCGCTTGATGCAACCCTTCAGACCAGGTTCGGTCTTCAAAAATACGCCCCGTGGATGAATCAATGATCTGGATGTCGTCGTCGCGAACCACGTAGTCAACATCGCGTCGCAAAACGTGGCGGGCGCGTAGCGCCAAGACGACGTACTCGTGCCAGGGTCGAATAAGCCGATCGTGAACGGCCATCGTTTCATCTGCATAGACCCGGGCGAAACCCTCGTCGGTCAGCGAAGCGGAACCACCATTGATCGTGTAACACTCGGGTTCATCTAATTCACTCGCGAGTTGGCACGCCGCTTGGTGAACGGCAGCGTCCATGGCTTCGTCTTTGCCGCTCGCGCTCAGCAGCAGCGGTGAAACCGCATCGTCCAAAAGAACATGATCGACTTCGTCAATGATCGATGCGTACAAACCTCGCTGCAGCAAACGAGATTCGGGTGAACACCCCGTGACGCGTTGGAGCGTTTTGATTCCCAATCGAGGAGCATCAACCTGCCCGGGTTGGGACGGCGACAACGTAAGCTGGTCACGTAAGTAGTCGAACCCGAAGGCGTGTCCAGGTCCATAGGTGATGTCGCAATCGTAGGCAGCCTTGGTTTCATGCGGTTTCGCTTGATCGTCAAGCAAGCCAACCGTCATACCGAGACGCTCGAAAACCGGCTGTAGCTTTCCATGGTCACGACCGGCCAGATATTGATTGGGCGTTGCCACGTGCACGCCACGCCCCGCGAGCGCTTGGACGTAGGCCGGAAGTGCCGCCGAATAAGTCTTCCCCTCACCCGTTTGCATTTCGGCAACGGCACCGGCCGACACAATGACCCCGGCGCGAATCTGGACGTCAAAGAGTTCGATTCCGTGACACTGGCGGATCGCCTCGATCACTCCGCCGGCGGCGAGCGACCACATCTGAGCCAATTCGGTCTCTTTCGATCCTGAAAAATGCCTCAATTGTTCGGTGTGTTTGGACAATGCCTCGTGCGAGCTTTCACGCAGCGACATCGCAACCTGTCTCGATTGATCAATCACCTGCTCGATCAGACCCGGCTTGGATAAGCGTCGCCGTTTCGACCGAGCTAATGCCGTCCGGTCCACATCGTCACGTTTGGTTGACGTACTTTCCCACCAACGCCAGATCATTGCACCGCCCGCGAATTGGACCACGCGTTTGATGATGTAGCGGGGGCATCAGCAACTTGAGCGGAAGGCATGGCAGCGGGAGATCCCACGGGCACCGATTCAACCATCTCGGGCATAGGGGCGACGAAGGAGTCATCGATTTGCAGCAAGACTCCCATTGATCGTCGCAGCTGAACCCAAGACATCGCGTAAGCGACTTGCGAAGAGGTGAAGGCGCGTTCTTCATCAGCCAAACGTTCTTGCGCATCCAAAAGATCTTCAATCAACAAGACTGCGGACTCATTCGGATCGGGCAACAATCGCCAACGTTGCTCCAAATAAGCGACTTCTTTCTGGGCCGCTTCGATCGCTCGGCGCTTCGTCGACATCTCCTCATAGGTCGTCTGTGTTTCGCGAACAGCGATCTCGACGTCAGCAAACACGACTTCCATGGTCTGTTGGAACTCATGCATGGCCCGAGCCATTTCCCATTTGTTCCGTTCCAATCGTGCGCGGCTTGCACGGTTGCCAAGTGGAACTTCAAACAAAAAGCCGGCTGCGTAACTCGGTCGGCCATCCGCAAATTGATTGACCCAGGCACCAAAAACATCCGTCTTGTTCTCAAGACCGGCCACATAGGTACTTAGGATCAGATCCAATCGCGGCAGGACCTGATTCTTGGCGGCACCCACACGTGCGGAGACGGCTTGAATGTTGCGAATCGCTTTGGCGATATCGGGACGATTGTCGAGCGCCTGGACCGTCGCATCGCGCGTCGAAACCTGAACCGACAGGGCAAGCGGCTGGTCTTGTGGTGTCAGTTCCCAACGCCGTGATTGGATCAGTTGGGGACTACCCGACAAAAGACGCAACTGCGCTTGGGCGTTGCGAATCCGGGTCTCTGCTCGCACCAAATCGCTTCGGCGGCTCGTGACTGCGGCGCGGGCGCGCAACACCTGGCGTTGGAGCGAATCGACTCCGTCGCGTGCGATCAAAATGTCATGCAACGTTTTGGCACCTTCGAGCAAACGATTGCGTTGCAACCATTCCGCGCGTGCCTGATACAGTTCCCAATAGGCGCGAGTGACATCGACGAGGTGTTTCTCGAGGTCGGCTCGCACCTCGGCTTCGGCCAACTTGATATCCAGTTGTGCAAGCAGCACACGAGTGTGATTGACAGCGCGACCACCATCTTTCAAGAGTGGCTGCGTGAAATTCAACTCCAATCGCGTTGTGCCTTGCGGATTGGGTACGAGGAACGTCGAGTTGTTGTCTTGGTATCCGCCCTTTTGCGCCAGTTCGAGAGATGCCCCTCGACGCGTCTTTTTGCGAATCCCAAGCGATGATGAAAAGGTGTGATCGCGAAATCGATTCGAGTTGTCGCCCGTTGTGAGCGTGCTGCCAACCGGTTCGTTCGTGTCCGCAAACTTGGCCTCGACGAACGCAAGTGAATCAAACTCCGCATCCGCGATCACCATATCGTTCCGCATGATTTGCGGTTCAGTCAAAATGCCTTGGACCAATGGCGAAGACTGGATCGTCACCTGCGTCAGGTTAGCGATATCGATCGGCAGAGATTCATTGCTGATCCCCATCGGTTTGGCCATCGCCTCGTCCCACCACATTCGCAGGTCACCGGCAACCGGCGCCGGCAGCGTGTCACGATCGCCGAGTGCATCGAGTTCGTAGGCTCGCGATCGATAGGGCTCGAGACGGCAATCGTAGGGACCATGTGAAACCGCGGGCGGAATGGTCGAGTAGGGATCGATTTGGCCGACGGGCGCAATCAAGACTTCTTCGATTGGCTCGTGTGGGTCGCCGACCAATTCGAATTCGGCCGCCGGATGGGTGACGCCCTTGCGGCTCATCTCCTGTAGTGTTTCTTGCAACACACCATCAACTCCACCGGGCGTGCTCGTTTCGGCACGAAGCCCGCCAGCCAATCTTGCTTGGGTCAAAGTGCCCTTGATGCCCAAAGGGGTTGCGGTCGTGGCACGGTTGTAGGTCAGTGGATATTTGCGTGAGAGTTCATCAAAGGAAAGGGGCGACTGTGCGGATGCTGCGGTCGTGAAATGCGCAGCGGCAAACGCCGCAACCAAGGTACGGAGCGAGAGACGACGAAGCTGACCTGCGAGTTTCACAGCAGTTTTCTGAAGAGGATCTTGGTGTTTTTTCCAGCCGGTGACAGCGCACCGCTAGTTGGGACGATCGGCACGACCGGCCAACTGGAATAATCACATCATCCCGAAAACGATGATCATCCCGCTTTGGTAGACGCTAGGTGTTGCCAAGCTTGCCTAACCGGAACACCGGTCCCTTTCTCGACAAGCCGCGCACCTGTGTTGGGGGTTGGACGCTGGCAACCTACGACAGGCACAATCCGATTGACGGGATCATTCGGACGACACGGCAACATGTTTGACTCGATGGCCGCTTCCTTGCGCGTGCCCATGTTCCCTGCGGCCTAAGTTTCAACTGAGGTTTCCTGTGAGCATCTTTTGTCGTTGTCGATTGGAAACCTCTTGCATGGCTTGCGGGGCACTCTCGAGCCGTTGAATTTGGGGCAACATTTAGAACGGCGCGACACGCAAGATGTTTCGGCTTTCCGCCAAAGCGCGAATGGCAATGGGCATGGCGACACTGGTTGTCACCATGTTGCTTGTTTTGAATATGGCTGGCTTGCTGCCAGACCATCGTAAGACTGCGATGTGGGGACGCTGTGCGATTAGCGAACTCGTCGCATTGCAAATCCGTCCAGTGATTTTGCAGCGTGACATTCACCGCATGGAAGGCCTACTCGAATCAGTGGTCGAGCGCAACGACGAAATCTTGAGTGGCGCAATTCGTCGTCGAGATGGCGAACTGATTGCGGTCGTCGGCGATCACCAGGCACTCTGGGACACAACCGTCGAAGTCTCCGATGACCGCCAAGTTTACGTGCCGCTGCATGCTGGCGGCGCCGACTGGGGACGCGTCGAAATTTGCTACAAACCACTCGTGCGTCGTGGTTGGATGGGGATGTTGGACCAGCCGAGCAATCGCCTCGTGATCATGATGGGCTTGTTCAGCTGGTTGGTCTTCTACCTCTACCTCCGCAAGATGCTCAACCATATCGACCCGACCGGTGCCGTTCCGGGACGCGTTCGTAATGCGCTAGATACGCTTGGTGACGGTTTGTTGGTGATCGACCGTAGATCAAAGATCGTGCTCGCTAACCGATCGCTTGCCGAGTCCATTAATCGGACACCGCAGCAGATGGTCGGCATGGAAGCGTCTGAACTGCCTTGGGCGCTAACGGGAGAGGAAAAAGAATTCCCTTGGACACGCGTTCTCAAGTCGGGTCAAAGCGTGCTGGGTGAAATCATTGCCTACAAACGCGGCGGACGTGATGACGCCATCTTTCAGGTCAGCTGTTCACCTGTGATCGGTTCGGGTGGCGCCGCGCAAGGTGTGCTCATCAGCCTTGATGACGTTTCCGAACTCGAACGCACCAAGCAACAACTAAGCGAAGCCAAGGAAAGCGCCGAGGCGGCAAACGAAGCAAAAACGAGCTTCCTTGCTAACATGAGTCACGAAATTCGCACACCGATGAATGCGATTCTCGGTTTCACCGAAGTCTTGCGCCGCGACATTGAACAGGACGAAGGAAAGCGACAGAAACACCTTAACACGATTCACTCAAGCGGCACGCATTTGTTGAATCTGATCAACGACATCTTGGACCTGTCGAAGGTGGAAGCGGGAGGCCTCGAAGTCGAACAGATTGACTGCGCTGCTCACCAGGTCGTTGCCGACGTGATCACGGTCATGAATGTGAGGGCCGAGGAGAAAGGGATCTGGCTCGACTACCAATTCGAATCCGACATTCCGGCAACGATTCAGAGCGATCCGGCGAGAATCCGCCAGATCCTGACGAATTTGGTTGGCAACGCGATCAAGTTCACCGAGAAGGGTGGCGTTCGTGTGATCACCAAGTTTCAAATCGAACACGGCCAAAACCAAATCGTCTTCCAAGTGGTCGACACTGGTATTGGTATGACGCAAGAAGCGGCCAATAAGATCTTCGATCCGTTTTCGCAGGCGGACGCCACCGTGACGCGGCGCTTCGGAGGCACTGGCCTCGGACTCTCAATCAGCAAGCGATTCGCGGAAGCCCTCGGCGGCGGAATCGTTGTTCATTCCGAACCAGGCGTCGGCAGCGTCTTTGTTGTGACCGTGGACGCCGGAGCGATTGATGGCGTCGCAATGATTCGCCCGACCGACGAAGACCTGCAAGTCGCTGAAGAAGAGGCCGGTCCACTTTCTGTAAAGCTGCCGGAACTGAACGTATTGCTTGTTGACGACGGCGACGAAAACCGTGACCTGCTCGGTTTGATTCTGACCGAAATCGGCGCGAAGTACGAATCCGCGATCAACGGTGTCGAAGCGATTGAATTGGCCACATCCAAAGCATTCGACGTCGTGCTGATGGACATGCAAATGCCCGTGATGGATGGCTACACGGCGACACGCAAACTTCGCGAGATGGGCTACGATCGCCCTATCGTTGCGCTGACCGCACACGCCATGCACGAAGCCGAAGACCAGTGTCTCGATGCGGGATGCAGTGGGTTCTTAAGCAAGCCAATCGAATTCGACAAACTGATCGCCACCCTAAGCGAAGTTGCCGGCGTGGCCGCTGGCAGCACCAACGTCGAAGCGGCCCCCTCCGCCCCTTCCGCCAAGTCGGCCCCTTCGGCCCCTTCGGCCAAGTCGAGCGGCAGTGAAATCGGGGTGAGCGGAAACGGCAGCGCCGAGCAGCGAACGGATGCGTCCAACGCCCCATCGAACGAGTGCGAAGCGAGCAGTCCGATTCGGTCGATGCTGGCTGAGCGTGGCTCGACCTTCCAGTCTATCGTTCAGGAATTCGTCGGCCGACTGCCAATGAAGGTTTCTGAGATGAGCGTGGCACTTGATCATGGCGACTTCAAGCAACTCGCCGATCTTGCTCATTGGTTGAAAGGTTCTGGACCGAATGTCGGCTTGATGGAGCTGATGGAACCTGCCAAACAACTCGAACACCATGCCCGCGATGGCAAAACTGCGGACGCGGGAAAACGCATCGAACAGATCCGGTCGATGCTGCCCCGAATCGAAATCGGTGGCGTCCGGCCACTTGCTGAGGTTATCCTACCGGGGGATACCAACACACAAAGCGAAGCCCCTGCTGCAAGTCCGAGTCCAAAGACCGAGCAACCACACCAAACTGAGGTGCCGAGCGTGAATCAGTCGAACCCATCCGACAGCGAGCCAGTCTTTTCAACCTTGCCAATCGAGAAGCCAAAATTCCGCGAAATCGTTGTGCGATTTGTCGACCAACTTGACGCGCGATTCGAAGTGATCGAAACAGCATTGGCCGCAAACGACTCGCAACAGCTCATTGATCTGGCTCATGCCTTGAAGGGATCCGCAGCAAGCTGTGGTTTCTCATCACTCGCCACGTTGGCCGGAACCATTGAACGATCAAGCCGAGACGAAGACTTTGACTTGATCCCTGAGATCCTTCGTGAGCTTCGCGACGTGCGCGGTCGGATCGAAATCCCCGAGTCACGGTCCGAAGCTTAAGCCAGGAAAGATCTTCTTGGCGTTCGCTCATTCACCTCTCAAGCGGCTCAAGCTCTCACCGAGCTGTGGCATCCGAGCGCGCAAACATCCTCGTCGCGCCTTGTGATCGCAATACCGGCATAACCGATACAGCTTATCTCAATCGGTTAGAATCGCCGTCTTTCACGTACCTCGACCAGTCCGATTGGTCGGAAAAGACTGGCCGTAACGGTTGTGTCGATTCGATCCCTACAGAGAAGGTCGAGACGACTCGCGGGGTCGGACTACGCGCCCACAGAACCTCTTTACGAGCCACATGATGCGTTCCATCTTACGGAAACCGCACCTGATCATCGTTGCCGCCCTCATGACGGTCGTGCTTGGTGGCTATTCCTACACCCGCATCCCCGCCGACCTGCTACCACAATTCGAAACACCTGCCGTCCAAATCGTCTGCTTCTATCCTGGCATGCCTCCCGAGGTGATGGAAAAGGACATCATGAGCCGGCTGCAACGTTGGACGGCTCAATCGGTTGGGATCGAACACCAAGAAGCCAAAGCGATGCAGGGCGTCTGCGTTGTGAAGGACTTCTTTACCGAAGACAACACGATGGCCGAGGCGATGGCGCAGGTCTCATCGTACGCGATGAGCGACATGTTCTATTTGCCACCCGGCACGATCCCGCCAATGGTCATGCCGTTTGACCCAACGGCAAGTGTGCCACTTTGCTTGGTGGTCGTCAGCAACCCTGACATGAACGAGCAGGAGTTGTACGACATTGCCTACTACGAATTGCGAAACAAATTGCAGTCGATACGCGGCGTCATTGCACCAGCGGTCTACGGCGGAAAGTTGCGTCGGATCCTCGCTTATGTCGATGCGGAAAAACTGGAAGCGTACGGTTTGAGCTTGATGGAGGTTCAAGCCGCCCTTCGCAAGCAGAACGTCTTGATTCCTGCTGGCAGCATCAAGATTGGCGAGCAAGATCTGCAGATCTTCACCAATGCAATTCCTGAAAAGATCGATGAGCTGAACGACACACCGATCAAAGTCGTCGATGGTGTCCCCGTGCTGATGCGAGACGTCGGTGAAGTCAAGAATGCATCACAGATCCAATCAAACATCGTCCGCATCAACGGCGCACGGCAAGTTTACATTCCTATCTATCGCCAACCGGGTGCAAACACGATCGAGATCGTTGACCGCATCAACACGCAACTCTCTACGATTCTGGTGCGGCTCAAGAACGAGCGGCGCGAAGACCCCAAGATGAAATCGCTCGTCCTGAGTGTTGCAATGGACCAATCGGTCGGTGTGCGAGCTTCGATTCAAAGCTTGGAGATCGCCGGGACACTCGGTGCGATCTTGGCGGGACTGGTGGTCCTGGTTTTCTTGAGAAGCATTCGCCTAACACTTGTCGTCCTGGTCGCCATCCCACTGGCGATCATCGCCTCTTTCCTGGTGATGTTCTTTACCGGTGATTCGATCAATGCAATGACGCTTGGCGGACTGGCGTTGGCGATCGGGATCCTTGTCGACCAGTCGATTGTCGTGCTTGAGAACATCGTGCGGCACGTGCGCATGGGCAAAACGCCAATGAATGCGGCAGCCGACGGAACCAGTGAAGTGCTGGGCCCAATCGCCGTTTCGACACTGACCTTTGCGGTCGTGTTCTTGCCAGTGATCTTTCTATCTGGGCTAACACGTTTCTTGTTCGCGCCGCTCGCAACAGCAGCGGTCGTTGCCATCTTTGCGTCGTTCTTGCTTTCGATCACGCTCGTCCCCGCCTATTGCGCTTATTTGTTGCCAGCGTCGGCGAGCAAGAAAGAAGACAACAGCGTCGATGCTGCAGGGGCTTGGTTTGGGGGAATCCTACGGCGAGTCCTCAGCGCGCGTTGGATGGTGGTTGGAGGCGCGGTGGCTGCGTTTGCGTTTGCGGTCATCATGACCATGCGACATGGCCAGGAGTTATTCCCGAGTGTCGACAGTGGCCAGGTGACCATGTACGTGCGACTGCCGTCGGGCACGCGTATCGAGACCACCGAAAAAGTGTTGGCTGAAATTGAATCCGAAATCATCGATCTGATTGGCGAGCCCGATCCTGGGTTCGCGATCGATCCATCAGCCGAGCAACACCCCGATTCATCATTGCAGTTGTTGATCTCAAACATCGGTGTGTTGATGGATTGGCCCGCAGCCTACACGCCCAACAACGGACCGATGGATGCGTTCATGTTGCTTCAACTCAAGGACAAGACTTCGACCAAGGCCGCCAACGACTACGTTGTCGAGCTTCGTCAGCGTCTTGCCGAGAAATTCCGTGACGTCGAGATCGCGTACGACACCGGCGGCATGTTGACCGCAGCCCTCAACATGGGCGAGCCAGCACCGATTCATTTCCAAGTCCAATGCAGCGATCTTGAAATCGCTCAAGAGATCGCCGGTATCATTCGCGACACGGCTGCCGAAGTTCCCGGTGCCACCGACGTGCGAGTGGCACAGCGGATCGACTATCCAGCCTTGGAGGTGGAAATGGATCGCGAACTGGCGGCGCGCATGCAAGTGACGCCGAAAGATGTCATGACCAACCTCGTCGCCGCCACCAACAGCTCGATCAACTTCGAGCCGACGTTCTGGATCGATAAGAACAAAGGCAATCACTATTTCTTTGGGGTCCAATATCGCGAAGAGGACCTCAACAGTGAACAGACCATTCGTGACATCTCCATCATGGGCGGTGAAGACGCGACCACGGCAAGACGACTTGGAAGTGTCGCCAAAATCCGTCGCACAACCGGCCCTGCGGTGGTGCATCATCGAAACATTTCACGTGTGACCGACGTCTATGCCGGCGTGTTGCCTGGGTACGATGTTGGCAGCGTCGTTTCCGAAATCGAATCTCGACTAGAAGGAGATGACCGCCTTGCCGTGACCGTCACGAGCGATGATCGCGGGCCCATTTCGATGCTGGGCGCCGAGAAATACAACGGCATGAGCTATCGCATGATGGGCGAAGTTCGATTGATGCGTGACTCGTTCTCGCAGCTTACCGTCGGCTTGGTGATCGCAGCGGTCTTGGTCTACTTGGTGATGGTTGTCCAATTTCGATCGTTTACCGATCCGTTGATCGTCTTGTTGACCGTTCCGCTTGGCTACATCGGTGTGATGGCGTTGCTATTCATCACACGAACCCATTTGTCCGTGCCGGCACTAATGGGGATCGTCATGATGGTTGGCATCGTCGTCGAGTACTCGATTGTGTTGGTCGACTTTGCCAATCGCCGACTGAGCGAAGGGCTTTCGGTGACCGAGGCGGTGATTGATGCCGCGGTCGTACGCATGCGTCCCATTTTGATGACGTCGCTGACAACCTGGCTTGCCCTTTTGCCGATGGCGATTGGCTTTGGGGGAAGCAGCACGAATGCGCCGCTCGCCCGTGCGATCATTGGTGGTGTGATTGGCGCCACCGTTTTGTCGTTGGTCGTTGTGCCCTGCTTGTACGTGATGATGAAGCGGAAGCCTGAATCGTCTGATTCGGATCCTACTGCAGAATTGTCGAACCCTGATGCCCAGCCTTCACCGGTGGTTTAGCGATGCCCACGTGCTCAAGATTCAACCCGAATACCGTATGCCTGGCGATCATTGTATCGCTGTGCTGCCATGCCACCGTGTTGGCTCAGCGAAGCGAGATTCGATTGCCCATGACGCTGATGGCAGACCAAAAAACAGAGCTGCACGCGCGCATCGAAGGCTATGTACGCGAAGTGCATGTCGACATTGGCGATCGCGTTGAAATGGGGCAGACGCTCGTCACCCTCGATGCCCCCGAACTTGAAGCGGAAGTACGACGGCGCGAGCAAATGGTGCGACAAGCAGAAGCAAACCTGTCCGTTGCCAAAGGTGCTGTGCTGGTCGCTCAGGCAAAACTGCGTCAAGCGGGTGCAGCTCGCGATGAACAAGCCGCGCTGAAACAGCTACGCACGAGTGAACGAGATCGCTACGCCTTGTTGGTCCAGGGCGGCGCGGTGCAGAAAGAAAAACTTGATGAGGCCCAATACGCTCTTCTAGCTGTCGAGGCGGCAGTGACCAAAATCGAGGCAGACGTCTCTGCGGCCGAAGCTGCCGTCGCAGCAGCGAAGAACGAAGTTGAATTTGCAAGCTCCGGAATCGAGGTTGCCAAAGCACAGTTGGCTCACGCGGTTGCCCAAGATCAACTGCGGCAAATCCGAGCTCCCTTCGCTGGACTGATTACCTCCAGGAGTGTCGATCCAGGTCGGTTGGTCAGTCAGAACGCGGGAACAGGCTCGCCTCTGCTAGTGATTGAAAAGGTGGACACTTTGCGCGGTGTCGTCACCGTACCCGCAGCCGAAGCATCGCAAGTCAATCTTGGCGACGCCGTTACCCTTTCACAGTTCGCCAACGCGGACAAAGCGGCCGCCCCCGACGGTGGTGCCCTAAGGGTTAGCCGAATCGGCCAATCGCTCAGCTTGAAAACGCGAACGATGCGAGTCGAAGTGGACATCCAAAACAAATACGACGAATCGACAAAACGCTACCCGCTGCTGAGTGGGCAGTACGGGTCGGCAACGATCAAGACCAACACCAGCAGATAGTCGCGACCAAGCAAGTCAATGCGTTTGATGGATCGACGCTTGACGCCACACGCACCTCAACATGAACGCTCATGCAGGGAAGCATGCAGATGACACGACTCAAAGCGAAACGAGGCTCCACGCACAGCCGGAGTCGTCGCCAAATCATCGCCGCGTTATTGCTCGTCCCCATCGCGGGATGCCAGGTCGGAAATCCGATCCGTGGGCTTCGCCAATTGAATCCATGGTCCTCGGCGAGCGTGGAAGCGGAGGAACGAGTGGTCAACCTGAATGTCCAGAAGCCAAGGGTCCACACCGTTTCCCACCGCACCGCTGCACGCCCCGAACTGACGATCGCCTCGGCAAGCGACATCATTAATGGACGCGACTTGCTTGCCAAAGACACGAACGATCTGACACCGCCAATCGAGCTCAACGCTAACACCATCGCACCGGCGACCGTCGACACGGACCCGATGGCTTTGGCGAATCCTCAGCAGATCGCCCGTGATGCCCAATTACGTGATACCCAGTTGCGTGATGTCCCTTTACCGCAACCAATCGAGTCCTCATCCATTGCGATGACGGAACAAACGATTGACTTGGGAAGTGCCCTTGGCATGGCCGGCGCCAATGCGTGGACGATTCAGCTCGCACGACAACGAACGGTCGAGGCGCACGCGGACTTGCTTCAGGCTCGTGCCCTCTGGCTTCCCACCTTGCAACTTGGCGTTGGCTGGAACAAACATGATGGTCGCGTCCAAGCCTCGGACGGAAACGTCATCGAAGCATCGCGAAACTCGCTCTTCGTCGGAGGTGGTGCGACCTTTGGTGCGCCGGTCGCCGGCGGTAGCGGAGGCCCGTTTCGATTGTTCGCCGACTTGGCGTTGGCGGACGCCTTCTTTGAACCGAAGATCGCATCGCGCAATCTGTCCGCCGAAAACGCAGGCGTGTTTGCCGCAAAGGCAGAAGCGCTGCGTGACGCGGGCGTTGCCTATGTCGATTTGGTCGAAGCCGCTGGACAGGTTGCCGACGCCCAAGCCGCCATCGATGCAGCAACCGAACTCTTGCACCTGACCGAAACCTTCGCCAAGGCGGGCGCCGGTGCGCAAGCGGACGTCGATCGCGCCGCAACAGAAAAGGCCCGGCTATCTCAACGATTGCAAGATGCGAAACGTAGCCTTCGCGTGCGGTCGGCAGGCTTGTCGCGGCGTCTGCGACTCGACCCGCGATTCTCTTTGCATCCAGCCGACCAAGTGATTGTCCCCATCGAACTGGACCGGCTTGAAGGGGACGTCAACACCTACATCTCGACGGCACTTTGCCGGCGTCCAGAGATCATAGAGTTGTCGCATCGAATCGCAGGCCTTTGCCTTGCCGTCAAAAAAGCGCAGGTCGAACCTTGGATCCCGTCAGTGACCATGGCTGCGAGCGGCGGCAGTTTTGGAGGCGGCCAAGGATCAAATCTCGACAACCAAGCCAGCCGTAGTGACGTCGATCTTCAAGCGATTTGGCAACTCGACAGCATGGGGCTGGGTGTTGCCGCAAACCGCACCCGAGCAGGCAGCCAGTTACAGCAGCAGCGCATCGAGATGGCTGACCTGAAGGACGCCATCACCGCCGAAGTTGTCCAGGCGTATGAAAACGTCCAAAACTACCGAAGCCAAATCGCGACTGCCGAAGACGCGTTGGCAAAAGCCGAAGCAAGCTATCAGCGAAACCTAAAACGCATCCGGGCCGACGAAGGACTGCCGATCGAGCTATTGCAGGC
Organism: Rubripirellula sp.; assembly: GCA_965216875.1. GTDB lineage: Bacteria > Planctomycetota > Planctomycetia > Pirellulales > Pirellulaceae > CBDCUW01. The sequence continues at coordinate 7,458,937 of OZ244207.1, read as the reverse complement.
AATTGTCGCGCGGGCTGGCAGCCTCGCGGACCGAACCGCCGCGGTCAGCAACTACAACCGCGCTCAGCTTGAACTTCTCTTTGCGATCGGCCAATTGAGACCGTAGTGCGGCGAATCCCCGCAATCTGGTTTTCTGCGGTGGAACCATCCCAGGAAAACCAAACTCTAACCCCAAAACCACGCCCATCGGGCGTTTGGGATAGAGTGATTGCAAGCCAAAACACGGGATTCCTAGATGAACCAATCGAAAAGACCTTTCGGTCGCCACCGCCGGTTGAAGCTTGAATCGCTCGAGGGGCGGCGACTCCTTGCGACCTATTACGTAAGCCAGGTTGATGGCGACGACACCAGTACGGGAACAAGCGAAACCGAAGCGTGGGCTTCCATCGCACGACTCGAGCAGCAGACGCTCTTGCCCGGTGATGTTGTTTTGCTCAAACGCGGCTCGGCTTGGAACGAGTATTGGGAACAAGACTTTAGCGGCAATGCGGCCAACCCGATCCTGGTCCAGACGTACGGTCAAGGCGACGCACCGATTCTAAATCGACTGCGGATCAACGGCAGCCATACTCACCTTTTCGATATCATCGTCGACCACAACAAACAATCGGGCGACGCCGTCATCGTTCGTGCCCCAGGCGTCATGTTGAAAGACATGATCGTTCGCAATGGTGCCAATGACGGAATCGATGCCAATGATGCCGATGGATTGGTGATCGACGGTCTGTTGATTCACCACTTTTTGGCAGGTTCTTTCACCAACCAAGTGGATGCACATGGGATCGTTGCGACCGACACGCGCGGCTTGACCATTCGCAACACCGAAGTCCACCACGTTTCGGGGGACTCTTTTCAAGCCGACCCGGATCGCAACACCACCATCACGACGGACATCCTGATCGAAGGGAGTCACTTTTGGACGGGCCCGCTGGCCGAAGCCTTTAACGAGTGGAACGCGGGCGAGCGCCCCGGCGAGAACGCTGTCGACACCAAAATGGTCAAGTCGGGTTGGGAATCCGTTGAACGAATGAAAATCACGATTCGTGATGTCGTTGCCCACGGCTGGGTGCAGGACGGATACATCAACAACAAAGCCGTCTTCAACATGAAAGAAAAGATCGAAGCGGTTTTTGATGGAATCACGGTCTATGACAGTGAAATCGCATTTCGATTGAGAGGGACGCGGGGTAATGCCGACGTGACCATTGCCAACGCCGTGGTCTATGACGTTGACAAAGCGATTCGCGCCGAAGATGACCTCGCCAACCTGCAGGTATACAACACAACCTTTGGAGACGGCATCGACACGATGCTTCAATTTGCAGGCGGCAGCGGCGGCACAGGTAGCTGGGACTTGCGCAACAATGCATTCGTTGGGTCGATCCCATCGGTGGCTTCCGACCCAAGCAATGTGCTGGCGACTGCAGCGGATTTCGCCGATGCGGCAAATCGAGACTACCGACTCGCCAACCATTCATCGCTGATTGACAGCGGCGTTGCGATCGTCGGGGTCGACATTGACCGTGAAGGAAACCAACGTCCACAAGGCACAGCGCACGATATCGGTGCCTACGAAAAACCCTCCGTGCAACCAGCCGTTGTCGACGAGGTAATCATCAACCAGGGCGACGTTCAACGATCATCGGTCGACGAAATCACCATCGTTTTTAACCAGATCGTCCAGCTTGTTCTATCCAATGGGTCACCATTTACGATCATGAACAAGACCACCGGCGAGACGGTGGCGACAGAAAGCCAGATTGAACAGATCGATGGGAAAACCGTCGTCACCCTTACGTTCCTGCCGGGCTCATCAGTGACCGCAACCGGCTCTTTAGCCGATGGCCAATATGAACTTTCCATCGATGCCAGCGCCGTTTCATCAGATGGCGTCGCGCTCGATGGAACAGGCAATGGAGACATTGGGCAAGACTTTGTCTTTGGCGATGACCAAGCCGATCAGTTCTTTCGCAAGTACGGCGACGTGGACGGGTCTGGCCGTGTGGATCTCTTTGATTTTGCCCAGTTTCGACAGGCCTACGCAGCAACAGAACAAGAGAGCCGATACCGCTCCGAGTTCGACTCCAATGGCGATGGGATCATCGATCTATTTGACTTCGCAGTCTTCCGATCAAATTTCAATACTTAGGTCGCAACACTGCATGCCCGAAGCTCAACGTTGATCGACGTCGATATTTGACTCGCTGCCCATAACAACTGAGGACTGAACCGGTTGCGTCACCTTTTGGCTCATCACAAGCGCGGGGTGCAGCGGCAACGCGAATAGGACCAACACAATCACAATCCAGCTCGATCGCCCGATGTGGCCGCGACTTGTGTTCGACATGATTTCACGCAAACGCTGTTCGATTTGCGGAACGCGACCGATCGTGCTTGCCATCGGACGGCGGGACAGCTGAGTCTGCCAAGTCGCCGGCTCTGACAAAAAGTCGAGCGTGACAAGGATCGCTTCCGCGTATCGACGTGGTGACTGTTCACAACGTCCCGACGCCGCAAGGTCACAGCATCGTTCTTCGCACTCTTCGATGCGTGAACGAGCGATCCATACCAACGGGTGCCACCAGAGCACAATCCAAGCGATTGCTTCCAGATACCGTACGAGCGAATCTCGGCGATACCAATGTTCAAGTTCGTGCGCTAAGAGTAACCGTCGGGATTCATCATCCAGGTGATTCCACAGCGACTCCGGAAACACAATCTTCGCGCGGTGCCCCGTGCCAACAAGCATGGGTGAGACGACTGCGTCAATCAACCAAACGCGTGGCGGATTGTGTTCGATCGACTCACGTTGTTCATTTAGCTCTTTCACTTCCGCCGTCGCCACGTCAGAGGGGCGACCGCAATCCAGAATGAGTCGATGCAACCGACCAGTGGAGCGTTTCACCCAGACGGCAAGCGCACACGAACCGACCATCCAAATCCCGAGCAAAGCTAAGAACGTACCCGATGCTGTCGAAAACGGGTGACGCGCAACAGCACTTCCCACCAGCGACAATCGATTCGCATCGGCTTTGTCAGCAAGCTCGGCCGACGACCATTCATAGCCCGCAATCCAATTGAGCTGCGACGCATCAATCGCGATCGGCAACGTCACAATGGGTGGCGTCAGCAACTTGATCAACACCAGCATCCAAAGGACGTGCGAAAGGGCGGGGCGACGAAACCAGCGATCCGCCGCTAAGGCAAACAATGCGATCAGCCCGGCGATCACCGTGTTGCTTACGATCCAACTGACAATCCAATAAGGCTCGAACGTCAACATCGATCAACCCTCCAAAGATTTTGACTGGTCCAGATCTTCGAGCAGTGTTTTTAGTTTGTCGCGGTCGTTGCGAGACAACGTGCCACTGCGAACAAGATGGGTCAGCAAGGGTCCCATCGATCCTTCGCAAAGTTCGTCGGCCGTTGTCTGTAGTCGACGACCGATCAACTCGGCACGCTCAATCACACCCCGAAACAATCGTGGCCAAACCGATTGGTCGCGTTCAACAAACCCTTTGGTCTCAAGACGGCCGAGCAGTTTTTGAACGGTCGCCGTATTCGATGTCGATGCGTTCCCATAAAGGTGCTCCGCCAAGTTGCGAACACTCGAGGGCCCTTCGCCCCACAGTTGTTCCATGATCGCAAGCTCGGCATCGGTCACATCTTGCGCTTTTCTGGCCATGGCAATCGCCTTTGGATAAATGAATGACGAGAAGACATTGTGTCTTGAACCGTACCGCTTGGCAACTCACCCGTTTTGGTGGCCTAACCGTCAGTTTTGACGCAAAACGGCATCGTGAGCCTCGATTGGTCGCGATTTGCGGGTCTGTGAACGCAACGGATCTAGTAAGCTGGGGTCTGGATGGCGACATTTCTGGCAACCTCGTCCACTTTTGCTGGCCCCTCGTGGTTGAGGACCGTGGTCGCCCGGTGCCGGTTTTCACGCGTTTTTGCACATTGAATCAAGAGCGCGGGAGACTTCCCACATTGTCCGATTCCGCCATTCTTTTCCCTACCATCCGAGGGCCGGGTGTCGTTCGAGCCATATTCTGTTGAATGCCTGACTTGCGGTAGCCGCTTGCGCGTCACCGATCCGTCGTTGGTCGGAACGATTGCGAGTTGCCCCAAATGCGAGTCGATGGTGCAAATCGACCCGCCGGCACATCAAGTTGCGGTGGGCGGATCAAGCGTTGATACCCAAGCGATTACCGAAGATGCGATCTCGAGTCCAGAAACCGACTCGGATGCAAACCAAGTTGAAACAAGCGGCGGTTTCGTAGGCGGCGAAGCAACAAGCGAAGACACGACCGGTGCCGCACCGATCCCACCGCAGTGGCAGAGTTCGCGTTCGCAGCGTTCCCGGCAAATTGCTTTGGTTGCCGCAGTTTCCATTTCAGGATTGTTGGCTGCCGTCTTGTTGTTCAGCTGGTTTGTTCGCAACTGGCGCAGCAACGACAACGTGGCGCAGCAAGATCCTGCAGCTGAAGTGGATACCGACCCAGCGCAACAGCAAGCAACGGTCGATGCCGATCCACCTGGCGACTCTGAACAACAAGTCGACGCGAACACGGAGCGTCAAACCTCCGAAGCAAACCCCAACCGAGCCGAACCCAACCAAGCCAACACCGAGGACGTTGAATCGGTTGTCGAAAACGAAAAACCGGCACAACAACCCCGAGTCGACGAACCGACGCCACCACCACCTCCCGGTGGTTCGCTAACGGAATCACCGCTTGTTCAACCGGTCGCAATCGCACCAGTCGCCATCGCACCGGCCGAAGAGAAGGGCGGCGATGAACCGGAAATGATGATGAAGATCCCCGATGGCTTGGCCGAGTTCGGGGATGTCCTTGCACCGTTTGGCCCGGTTGATCTCAGGCCAACCGAGAAGGCGCCACCGACACTTGATGAATTGAACCTCGAGGCGGCTGCTACCGAACAAATCGACCCTGACCTCGCGTTGAATCCGCCGCGAAAGATCAATCCGGTGGCAGATTTCTCGATTCCCATCGCGTTTGATGATGGCAACTATCGTCTCACTGAGCTGGCATTGATCCTTAGCCAGGTGAGTGATGTCCCGGTGCAGATTGACTTGGTTTCGTTCGATCTGGCCGGCATTGACGCCCACCGCTACTTCAAAACGAAACGCACGGAACTGACACCGGCGATGAAACTGCTCGAGCAGATCGGCCAAGCGATCGGTGCCGAAGTGCAGATTCGCGAGCAATTGCTGGTTCTCACGCCCAGCGATGCAACGTTCGACGCCAAGCTAGCCGAGGTGATTGAACTTGACGACTTTGGCGCCGGAAGTGACTCGGCCGTCCTGCTGTTGAACGAGTTTGTCAGTGACCAACCGAACGACGGCGGAACACTCCAAGTTGGTGACACGCGAGAAGAGAAACAATTCCTGATTCTGGCAACCGAGTCGCTGCGGCGGATGCGGGGCGTCGCCCCGAAAGTTTCCGACCCGTTGTTTGCGCATTGGGGCCAGACCAAGGAAGACCGACCGATTACCTGGGAACAGCTCTCCGGCGGCGACCCGATTGCTCAACCAATCACCCCCATTTCGATCGCGGGCCTGGTGCGTCGCACTGCAAAGCAAAACCAAGCCAGCGTGGTGATTCAATGGACCGACGCCGTCCGGCGACGGCTCTCACCAGCTCACACGTTGATCCCCCATGCTGGCGACGACGCCGCGAAGATGTTCGATCGGGTTTTCAGCCCCTTTGACCTTCAGGTTCGAAAGATCGACGAAGACCGATGGTGGATCGGGGCTCCGGCGACGTACGACCGGGCTCCGATCGTTGTTTGGACCAAACCTCTCGCCGAAGGCGGAAAGATGTTTGAGCAACGTGTCCGCAGCGTGATCGGAGCCCAGGATGCGTTTCGTTACGCGTTTGATCAGGAAAGTGGCCGGGCGTTGATGCTGCTGCCACGCTATCTCGCCGGACAATTGCCAAAGATCGAGGCGAGTTTGGCGGCTGCCAACTAGGCGCTCGCCCCCCGGGCGCGCCCCCCCTGACCGCTACCTCTTATGTAGTCGTTGCCACCCAACCGGATGCTCAAGATTCACCTGCGCAAAATGCAGCAAAATGCGGGGGAAAAGGTGTTGAGGGGCGGTGTCCCTACCGATCAACACTAATGTTGAGCAACAAGGCTTCAAACTGAAGCGCTCAACACTGGGGCAATCGCCTATCGCTCATCCATGATGTCGATTGAGTACGTCGTGGGGCAGACATAACGACATCGCTGGGGCAGCGATTTGGCATTATGGATGAGCGATATGGCTTTCATTCTGTGATGATTCCATCTCCGATAACACCATTGCCCCATCATGTCATTCACTGCCCCGAAATCTACTGTCTATCTCGTTGACGACTGTCCGGACGAACTTCTTCTTGTCCGCACCCATTGTGAATCCCTTGGGCTGAACGTTCGCTCGTTCCAATCGCCCGCCACCTTCTTGGAAGAAACCGACTCACAAAGTCGCGGCTGTGTGGTGGTAGACCTGTTGATGCCACAGATGACCGGCCTGCAATTGTTTGCGGCCATGCGTCAGAAAGGGATCACGATGCCGATCATCGTCGTCACCGGCCACGCGGATGCCGGCACTTGCCGACTGGCGTTCAACAACGGCGTCTTCGATTTCCTTGAAAAGAACTTCAACCCGCACGAGTTGCTCGAAGTGATCCAGCGAGCGTTGCTGCAACACGAAGAGGAATTCGAGCGCCGCGAGATGCGTGACGAGTTTTTGGAAAAACTGGGTTGCCTGTCATCGCGTGAAAAGGAGGTGATGTATCAACTCGCCGACGGACGAACTCTCAAAGAGATCGCCGCAGAGTTTTGCATCTCCGTTCAAACCGCTTCCAAGCATCGCGGGAACTTATTTCGAAAGCTGAGTATCAGCAACGAAATCGAGTTGCTTAAGTTGTTGATCGCGATCGATCCCAATCACGCGTTGCAGACCACCAAGACCAGTTGCGCGGCCTAGACTTGGGCGACCTAGACTTGGGCGGTGCGAAGCGGCAACGTGATCGCAACGGCGACGCCCGAACCGGCCTCACTCTGTAATTGCAACTCGCCGCTCAAGAGCGATGCAATTTTTTGGCAGAGCGGCAAGCCGAGTCCCGGCCCACATTTGACGCCGTCCTGAGGTAGCGTCTCGAAGGGCAACAAAACGCGTTGAAGAAACTCGGGCTCGATCCCCACGCCGTCATCGTGGATTTGGATCGAGCCGTGGTCGTTGTCGTGATGCAATAGTGCACGCACACGCGCGGTCATGTTGGGTTTGCGAAACCTTAGCGCGTTTTTGAGGACTTCGCGGAGCATCTTCTCAAGCAGCACCGGATCGGTTTCGAGCGTCAAATCGCCCTCGATCTCGAGCTGGCCGACTCCTTCGGGTTGGTCGGCCAGCAGCTCCGCCCACCCTTGCTCGAGCAACGTTCGAACATCGACGCTACGTGAACCGCCAGCCTGATCTGGCAAACGCAAATAGTCACCCAGCGATTCGATGATTCCTTTCATCGTCTGACTGGCGCGGTCAATGACGTCGAGGTATTCGACGCCGGCTTCACTGATTTGCTCCGGTTCGATCTCATCACGCAGCATTTCAGAAAACAATTGAACATGCCGAACGGGCGCTCCGAGATCGTGCAGCGCGCGACGGATGAACTTTTTGTACGATTGATCGTGCTGCGTTGACACGGCAGCGTCCCCCCGATCAAGTCCCATGCATCAGTTTCCTTCCTGTTGCGCAGCCATATGCTTGGCGTATTCTTCCGACTCATATTCCTGCATCGTGCGTGCCTGAGATTGCTCGTCGTTCTGACTCACGTCCGTCTCGACAACGTGGTTGCTCTTGCTGCAACCCAAATGGGCAAGGGAACCAGCAGCAATCAGAAGAAACACCGCGATGCGATTCATGATTTGAACTTTGTTTGTAGAGCCACTTGTGCGAGCCCTTAAAGATATCGGGGTGAGCCAATGAAAACACCCCGCTCGTGAGTTTGAGCGGGGCGATTGATGATGGTTTGAACTTGGCAACCGCACCATCAATTGAGCTCTTCCTGGATGACCTCTTTGGCCGAGCGTGTCCCAAGGGCACCCCACAATCCGAACGGGCTCTTTTCGCCGGGAAGGTGATCGATCGAAATGGGAATCGCGGTCAAGTCACCCGATTCCACCGAGTCGGTCATGAAAATCACTGCGCCGTCAGCCATCAGGACGTGGCAACCACCTTGATGCCGACTGCTGGCAGCCATCGAACCGCCGCCCTCTTCCCAGCGATCGATGCAAAGTTCACGGTTGGGAGGTGTCGTGGTTGTGAACGCACTGTTGTAGGGCATCGCCCACGCCCATTGCATTCCACGAGCCCAAAGTGACCCAACGCCCGCGGCGTTGAGTGTTCCGCCAGGACCACTCGGAATCGGGCAACTGCCGCCGCTACACCAAAACAGTGGTCTTTCGGGATCGATGTGTCCGGCAACTTCACATGCGTTGACCGCGTTTGGCATCGTGTCATCAATATCAAGCACTCGATTCAACCGAGTGCGTTTGTCGTTGTCCGAAAGGTCGGTTGCGATCTCGCCCATCATGATCGTGTTGGATTGACCATCCAAGACATCACGAAAGCGCTGGTCCGAACGAGCCACAAACAGGCCGCGACACGAAGCTTTTGTCACACGGCGATTCCACGCATTGGACGAAAAGCCGGGGGCGTTCCAATTCACCGGCCCCACGAAGAGTTGCCGCATGGAATCCCCAAGACACTCGGCATAGTTATGTCGCCCTGCCGCGGGTGCTCCAACGCCAGGATCACTTGGACATCGATAGGTCGGAATCTCGGTTTTCCAAGGTCGATACTCGTCGCCAGTGGTCGCGTTGCTTCCGGGGATCGCACCGGTCAGTGCACTGATCACCGGATAGGGTCCCATCGCCGGAAAGTCAGCCGTGCCGTCCTCATCAAAATCGAGCGGCTCGTTGATCAACTCCCACAAGGCTTGCTGCTCGATGAACGGCAAGATCGCCACTCGAATACTGAGCGCTTGCGAATTATGACGCAGCGTTCTCACCCAACCATCTTCGGTTCCCTGTGACTTGTTCGCTCCAACACCATCGGTCCCTGCGGCGTATCGAGGAAGTTGCTTGTACGCCGAATGGTAGTTGTGAATGGCCAAACCAATCTGCTTGAAGTTGTTGCTGCAACTCATGCGTCGCGCCGCTTCACGCGCCGCCTGAACGGCAGGCAACAACAAACCAACCAACACACCAATGATCGCGATCACGACCAAGAGTTCCACAAGAGTGAAACCAGATCGCCGATTCGAGGAACCGCTCATGCCCAGGGCCTCACGTATTCGAAGAGAAGATGAATTAAGAGAGAGATCGACGTGTCACCAATCTCATTTAAGGCGCCCACATAGTCATTGTCAACGTTTTGCAGGACCGCACCAATAGCGATCTTCCGCGGCAATGGGCCTGGCATTGCACTGTTGAGCGAGCTTGAGTCTGCCTGTTGCTGTGGTCAAATCGACTCGAAGACCGCGACTGGTTTCACCGCATTGGAGGTGGCTCAAAGTGGAAGCTGGCCTTTTCTAACGACCAGCCGAATCGTCATCGCCGGCTTGGTCCGCCTGCTCGGCAGTCGCGATCATGCCGCCGGCAATCAGCACGTCGAGCTCGTCTTTTAGCTGTAATTTCCAAGTTTCCGACTCGCGCATGCCAACGTGAACCGATTCGATCGCCCCCGATTTGCCAATCAAAACGGTTTGAGGCAACGCGTCCGCGCGATAGGCCTTGGCAATCGCCGAATCCTGATCGAGCCCCACGCCCATCTTCCAACCCTTGGATTCAACAAATTCTTTGACTTCGGTGGACTCTTCGCCGACGTTTACAGCAACAAAGACAACCTCATCGGTGAGCGAGCCAACGACCTCTTCGAGCGCAGGCATCGCGGCGACACACGCCGGGCACCAAGTGGCCCAGAAATCGAGGACCACAACCCGGCCCTTGAGATCGTTCGAAGTGATTGTTTTTCCGTCCAACAAACGAACGCTGAATTGTGGCGCCGACGCGCCGAGCAAAGGGTGCTCCTCGACCACTCCAGCGATCTCTGCTTGGTACTCGGCAAGCGAGCCATATCGCCGAGCCTCTGCTCCCGGATTGAACGTGAAAAGCGAATCGTTGACTTTCGTCTTGGTGTCCCACGTCAGAAAGTCAATCCGCAACCGATATGAAAAGTCTTCGTCGACGTTGACCTGATTGCTGGCTTTCAACATCGATGTGAGGTCGATGATCAAACGCAACGGTTTCGCCTCCTGGGCATCAGCAATCCAAAAGTCCCACGACACGCCGTCCTTTTGCATTCCCTTTAGATGCACCGCCGCTTGCCCGCGATACTTGTTTCGATCAACGAGCTCGACCGATTTCATTCCACCCAAGAAAGTGAGCGATGGATCGACGCCAGCCATCGAAAGAGACAGAATCGCTTCGGGATATGTTCCCATTGGTATTGGCAAAGAGAGCGCAGCCTGTTGATTGTCGAGCGGCTGTTCAAGTTGAAGGTAGGCGTCTTTCGCGAGTGCGACCGAAGTCGTTTCGCCATCGCAGTAGATCCGAGTCTGCTGGTGGCTTTCCTTTAAATAGATCGTGAACTTATTGGGCGCACGCGACGCGACTTGATACGTCGACTTTTGTTGATCAACGACTCTACCTTTGACCGCTGACTCAGCTACCAGCTCGGCAACCACGCGAGTCTGGTCGGCACCAGCAATGCTCGAGAACAGCGGAACGAGCGCATCACGCACCTCATCATGCAGCACAAACGCATTCGCAGCCGGCGTGCCTTGAAGTGGCGGCTCAGCAGGTTCGTCTTGGGCCACCGCGCGGCTCGTCACTGCAAACGCAGTGATGACCAACAGCAAACGAATGAAATACATACTGACAATCTCCTCGAAGCGGGCTCATGATGCGGAACATAGCATCTAGCCACAGGGAGGGGTGTCAAGGGCACGCGCATTTGAGCATGCGCGAGAGTCCAAGCCGCAGGCTTGAGTGCCTCGCCCGACCTAAAAGGTCTCGGGGTAGACGACGATTTCGATTCGTCGATTCGCGGCGCGGCCTGCCGGAGTCGCGTTGTCCTGGCGAGGATTGTTGCCGCCTTGAGCAATCGTAAAGAGCTGTTGTGCAGGCATGCCCGATCGCCGCGTCAACACATCCAAAATTGCCGAGGCTTGCATCGAAGCAAGTTGGTGGCTGGTCGCTGCGGTCCCACCATAGACAGGGGCGTTGTCAGTATGCCCCTCGATTCCGATTCGCTGTCTCGGAAAGACATTCTTCAACTGTTGCGACAGCGGGTCGAGTACGGAAACCGATTGAGGTTGCAATTGAGCGGTACCCGGTTGGAACAACCGGTCGGATGGAACCACGATTCGAACCACTTGCCCGTCTTGCTCCGCGACGAGGCCACCCAGATTCAATTGACTTGCGAGCTGGCCCAGGTTGGTGTTGGCCTGGATCGAAGCGCCACCGCGAATACGCGACGAAGCCTGAAAACCACGAACTTGGTCCTGGGCGTTCCGGGCTAACGTGTTGGCCGATTCGAGTTGGTTTGTCATTTCGGCAAGCTGTCGGCGATACAACTCGTTTTCGTCTCGGTAGACTTGCGACTGCTGTTCGCTTTGCGCCAATTGCGTCGTGAGCTGGCGATTGTTGTCGTCGAGCATTTGAACTCGACGGTTCAGTTCGGCGATCGTCGCGTCGTTCGGATTGACAGCGGCAGTTTGCGGAACTTGCCATGCCGCGCCACCCGGTGCCGCAGCGTAGTACGGATTGCGACTGCAACCGCTCGCGAACAGCGCGACCAGCGTCATGCAAGCAAATCCAATTGCTTGGCAACGAAGCTTTAAGGTTGACAAGGAAGGCATCAGAGGGACTCGTCTGACAGTTTTGGCTGCGCACGATGCGCCGAGGTTTGTGTCGGACGGTAGGCGTCCGGCCGATCCACGGCAAGAGCAGTTTGCCCACCAAGCAACGTAGGGTGTGTGCTTGCACGCACCAGAAAGCAACGTAGGTTGCTTGCACGCACCAGCGGGTTTGGTGCGTGCAAGCACACACCCTACGAAGAGCGGGCGGCGACCTGCTCGCGGCTTGCGCAGTGAAGTGCGCCGAGCCCCCAGGCCAGATCGCGGCAATCAATGCCCGACACGTCCGCCCCGGTCAAATCCGCAAGCAGCCCTAATGCTGCGTCATCGGTTTCGGCTCCGAACGTCGGCACCAACAGCCGCTGTCGGCCCAACCACAAGAAGTTGCAGTAGCTCTCGGGAACGCGTTGCCCATCAATGATGCGTTCTGGAGGTATTGCGAGACGATGGACGTTGACGACAGGATCGGCCGCTTCGCCCCATTGCTGCAACTGTTTGAAATTGGTTTCGAGGGCGAGATGATTCGGGTCGGTAGGATCGGAACAGGTTGCGACGACGACATTATGAGGGTCGACGAAGCGAGCGAGCTGATCGATATGGCCATCGGTGTCATCACCAACAAGCCCGCCGCCATCGACCCATACAATCTCAGTGACCCCGAGGTAACGATAGAGTTCCAACGCGACCTCTTGCGCTGTTAGGCCTGGATTTCGCGTGCTGGTAACAAGGCACTGAGGTGTCGTCAGCAGACGCCCGAGACCGTCGGTCTCCAAAGCGCCTCCTTCGAGACAAAGCGATCCTTTGACGCATTCGATCTTGGCATCGTCGCAGATCGCTTGGGCAGCGGCGGCATCGCGATCCCAAGGCGGGTACTTTCCGCCCCACGCGTTGTATTTCCAATCGATCCCAACAACCGACCCGTCGGTCGCGACCACAAAAGTGGGACCATAGTCGCGGAGCCAACAATCGTTGGTGGGAACGTCAACAAGTTCGACGCCCCGACATTGCGTCAACCGAGACTTGGCATCGGAGAGTGCTTCGCCGGAGGCAATCACGCGCACCTCGGTCGATTCGCTGACGAGATGGATCCAACGAACGAAGAAATCGGGGATCGAATCAAATCGCCCAGGCCACGTTTGCGGGTTGTGAGGCCAGGCAAGCCAAAGGCACTCTGGCGTTTCCCACTCTGCTGGCATTCGAAACGAGCTTCGACGGCTACTTTGAACGCAATGGCCATCAACGAGCGATGGCGCATCGTTTGTATTGCCAGCAGGTTTGACCGGGTCCGTCATTTGTGTTGCTTAAACAACCACTCGTAGACATCGTCGCGGCGATAGGTCTGAGACCAGCTGTCGTGTCCCACACCGGGGTATTCGACATAGCGAAGCTCAGGGTGATGTCCCGCTTCGGCGAGCGCCTTGATCATTTCACGCCCACGTGAAATCGGAACAACCGTGTCTTTCTGACCGTGAAACGCCCAAATGGGAACTCCGTCATATCGGACCGCCCAACCGGGATCGCTACCACCACAAACCTCCAACATCGCAGCAAAGGTCTCAGGCCAAGTGGCCGCCGCAAACCAAGACCCTTGTCCGCCCATGGAGAGTCCCGTCACATAGACGCGATCGCGATCAACAGCCGGGTTTTTCAGCAATTCATCGAGCAATTGGCGAACCAACGCCATCGTCACCGACGGTTCACGAGGCATCGCTCCTTGACCTGTTGGCAGGCCCCAATCCGATTCAACCCATCGAAAATCGTTTGGGCATTGCGGAAAGACAACGAATGCTGGGTTCGCTTCGCGACGATCCTTTCGCGCGAAATCAGCTGCGCCATGCTTGAGCTGGCTGCGGTTGTCATCCCCGCGTTCGCCTGCGCCATGGAGGAACAAAACGAGCGGGTACTTCTTGCCCGGCTCGATCGTCGGAGGCTCTAAGATTCGATAGGGCAGCTGACCGCCATCGGCCCCAGCAAACACATGGGGTCGATAGAGTGACTGCCAATCGGGTTCACTGGCGGACGGGGCCGCGGGAGGTTGTGCGTTGGTGGACCCAGCAGTCATGAAAACGATCAGCGCCATCGCTGGCACCAAACCCTTGGGCAAGCGTCTACGCAGCAAGCCAAACATTACTCGGGCTTGATCTCTTCTTTGACCTTTTGAATGAAGTGAGGCGATTTGCCTCCCTTGCTCAATTCGGTAGCGCGTTTTTGAGCTTCCTTCTTTTGGTCGAATTCGAAGACGGCGACCCGCTTGAGGTTCTGGCTGAAGACACCCCAGTAGAGCTTCAAGCGAGCGGGCTCGGCGTTCTTCTTGGTTTTCCGCTTAGTGGCTTTCTTCTTAGCGGCTTTCTTCTTTGTCGTTTGCTTTTCGGCGGCTTCGGCCTCAGCAGCCTTGGCCTTTCGACTGACGACCTTTCGGGCCATGGAGCGAATAATGGGGTTTGAGGGACAGAATTTTGATGATCCAGAATCGCAGAGATTACCACGCCCGCATCGTTTCGGGCAGGGGACGTGTGCGGCTCGTCGTCGGGCATTCTTGTCCGAGTGCTGCAGATTGGAATTGTGCCTCCACCAGGCTTCGAAATTGCGCACGTTAACACTCTCCCTTGGGAGAGTCGGGCTCAAAGGCCCGGAGAGGGTCTTTTGCAACGGTTATTCCCTCCCCGGACTTTGCGTCCGACCCTCCCGCAAGCGGGAGGGTGTTTGTTGGGGCTTGCGTCAACCTGAGTTGCTGCCCGGTAGCGAGGCGACCTGATTCGAGGGGCGAGAAACGAGGGGTGGCGGAGAATTCCCGACCGAGACCGGCTTCCCGCGAAAAAAAGAGGTTTGAGCTACTGCTTTTGGCTCGATTTTGGCACAATGCCACTCGTGACCTCGAAACAGACCTCCGGTAGCGGCCTCAGGGCTCCACAGGAGCCATTAATGGGGCTTTCCGCTCCCCTGGTTGCTCAGGTTTGACGCTCTATCGAGCGTAAATCGAGCAATTTGAAGATCTGGAGAGCATCGCTATTCGCGGGGCGGCTTGTCGCCTATGCTGGATGTTTGGTTTCGGGTCGTACATGACCAAAACAACGGATGGAGAATAACAGCATGCAGGTCAGCGTCTCGGCGCGTCACGGCAATCTGCAGCCGGGCGATCAGCAACTTATTGTCGAAAAATCGGAGAAGCTTCGCCGACTTTACGATCGCATCACCGCCATTGAGGTTACCGTCAACCTGGAACATTTGGACAAGCCAACGGTCGAAATTGTTGTCTCGGCCGAAGAGGCAGAAGATTGCGTCGCAACCGCTGAATCCACCACCGTGATCTCCGCGCTCGACACGGCGATCCCGAAGGTCGAACAGCAATTGCGTCGCCTCAAGGAAAAGAAAACTGGCCACCGCGCCACCGGACACAAACACATTGATACGCAGGTCGCTGCGGACGAAGACTAAGGGCAAGTGCCCGTCACCCACCTTCGATCCTCTCAGTGACCACCGCTCCAATCTCGTTGGAGGAACCTTTTCGATTCTGTGCCGACACCTCGGTCGACGCTTTTCGGCACCGATCGCGGTGAAACGATGGAGCTGGTTGCACTCGTTTGTGCCAGCCTCCTCTGACTCAGACATCGGATCTCCGATTCCCTCTTGCCGAGTTGGGCGGGTGAATTACACCTTGATTTCATCACAAGGAATCGCACCGAAATGAAGTTCGCAGACTTTATCAGTACTGACGCTATTCGCGCCGATTTGCAAGCCGGCACAAAGGAAGAGGTGATCCAAGAGTTGGTTCAATCTCTTCTCGATTCTGGCCAAATCGAAGCCGATCAACGCGAAGACATCATCGCCGCGATCATGAAACGCGAAGAACTGGGCAGCACCGGCATTGGCCGAGGCGTTGCCGTTCCTCACACCAAACATCCCAGCGTTCAAAAACTCGTCGGAACCGTCGGTGTCAGCACCGAGGGAGTCGACTTTGATTCGCTCGACGGCGAACGCGTTCAACTGTTCTTCTTGTTGATCAGCCCGCCAGAACGCCCCGGCGATCACTTGCGAGCACTCGAGAACATCTCGCGACAACTTCGCGACGACACGTTTTGCCGCTTCCTCAAGCAAAGCAAAACTCCCGAAGACATCAATCAATTGTTGCAAGAAGCAGACGATAACCAATTTGTTTCTGGCTAATGAGCTCCTCCCCGCTTTCCCGAACCGTCACCGTCATCAACCCGCAAGGGTTGCATGCGCGTCCGGCTGATTTGCTTGTCCGTTTGGCCAATCAATTCGAGTCGACGATTTCGATCGGGATCAAGAATGGTGAGGTGGTCGATTGCAAAAGCATCCTGAACCTGTTGACCCTCGCAGCCGCGAAGGGCACCACACTGACCCTGTCAGCCTCAGGAACGGATGCCGCGGAAGCGTTGCGATTGATCGGCGAATTGTTCGAAGCGGGGTTTGATGAGATGGAAGAAATGCAGGGAGCAACCGACGCCGAGTAACGCAAAACCAATGCGTCACGAGCGTCTCGCCTCGCTGCACAACGATCGGGAAATGCTGTCGGCACCCACTGCCAACACAGCGTTTCCCGCAGACAGTCTCAGACAAACTACACACGAACACAGTGATGGATCGTTTGAAATCGTCACAAGGATTGGCTGAACCTCCTGCCAAGACCATGGCCTTGCGCCAGTGGGCAGGCACGACACCGGCAACTGGCCGGAAGCCAATCCGTGACACCGATGACCGATCCTTCCCGCGATGGTCGAACTGCAAGGTATCCCTGTTTCGCCGGGAGTCGCGATTGGCCCAGCCCTAGTGCTGGACGCTGATGGTTACCGTATTCCCCGCTGCATCGTCGCCGCCGAAGAGGCGGAGAAGGAATACGCGCGCCTTCGCACCGCCGTCGATGGCGTCTCCGAAAAGCTCGAACAGCATCGCCTTGAGACCTCGGCCGTTGCTGGCGAACACACCGGTGACATCTTTGCCGCCCAAATGCAGATGCTGCACGACCCCTATCTGCACGCAGAACTTGGTCGGCGAATCAAAGAACAACATCACTCGGCCGCCTATGCGGTCAGTCGAGTGTTGCACCACTTTGCCGCTTCCTTCAAACGGCTCGACAACCCGCTGTTTGCCGATCGCGCCCAGGACATCCTGGACATCGAAAAGCAATTGCTGCTTCAGCTCGGCGCCGTCACGCGTCAACCGCTTTCTGATTTGCACGAACCGGTCATCGTCCTTTCGCATGAATTGACGCCAAGCGAAACGGCGAACCTTGATCGGAAGTACGTGCGAGGTTTTTGCACCGAAACGGGCGGTCCTGGCGGGCACACAGCAATCGTTGCCAAAGGCCTTGAACTGCCCGCCGTGGTTGGGATTGGCGCTTTCCTCGATTCGGTACCCGAATCGGCTCGGGTGATTGTTGATGGTGACCGCGGCAAGGTCATCATCGACCCCGATGAAGAAACCGTGGCGAGCTACGAACAGCGTCTTGAAAAACGCCGATCACTCACCGCACGCCTTGCCGAACTTCGCGACCTTCCTGCCGAAACCGCTGACGGCGTTCGAATCCGCTTGAGTGCGAACATCGAATTCCCACACGAAACCGCTTCCTGCCTGCAACGCGGTGCCGATGGGATTGGTTTGTATCGGACCGAGTTTCTTTACTTGGCAAGCAGTGTCGAACCGAGTGAAGAAGATCACTACCAAGCCTACAGCCAAGTCATCCAGGAAATGAACGGCCGCCCAGTCGTGATTCGCACCCTTGATCTGGGTGCCGACAAAATGGGACACAGGCCGCTGGCCGAAAACGAACACAATCCTTTCTTGGGACTGCGCAGCATCCGTCTTTCACTTCGGAACCTTGACCTGTTCCGACCGCAACTGCGCGCTGTCCTTCGAGCGGCCGTCTTTGGCGATGTTCGTATCATGTTCCCCCTGATCACGACGATTGCCGAACTGCGTCAGGCGCGAATGCTTCTCAAAGTGGTTGCCGAAGACCTGGCCGAAGCTGGGATCGACCATCGCAGCGACATTCCGGTCGGCATGATGGTCGAAGTCCCCGCCGCCGTCGTGATGCTGGAACACTTTGTTCGCGAAGTCGACTTCTTGAGCATCGGCACAAACGATTTGGCTCAGTACACCTTGGCCGTCGACCGCAGCAACGAATACGTCGCCGACCTTTATCAATCGAGTGACCCAGCAGTCCTGAGATTGATTCGCCAGAGTGTCAAAGTCGCCGACAAACATGACACACCGATCGCCGTTTGTGGCGAAATGAGCAGCAACCCCGGTCGCGCACTGCTGCTGCTGGGGCTTGGCGTTCGCAACTTGAGCGTTCCCCCCTCGGCGCTGCCCCGCGTCAAGAAAGCGATTCGCAGTGTGTCGATCGAGCAATGTCAGCAGATCGCCGAACGCGTCATGAAGCTCGAAGCGGCTCGCGATGTCGACCTGTATCTGCTTGACCGCCTTGGCGACCTCGCCCCAGAACTAATCGTGAATTAGGAGCAAGCGTTTTAACCACTGTCTCTCTTCTTAAACCCACCGCGCAATTCATTTCATGTCCGTCCCCGATACTTCGTCAACTGAGCCCGAACAGGCTGCCGCGGAACAAACCGCAGCAGAGCCGGCACCGGCACCGATTCGCATCCGCTATCGGGTTCGATTCGCGAAGACCGACTTGTTGAAGTGGACCAGCCATCGTGATTTGGCGCGACTGTGGGAACGCTTGGTGCGTCGTGCGGCCTTGAAATTGTCGATGACCGAAGGGTTTCACCCGAAGCCTCGCATCGCCTTTCCCTCGGCGTTGGCATTGGGCGTCGAGAGCTTTGACGAAGTGGTCGAACTCGAACTGGCCGAAGAACTCTCGGCTCAAGAGCTTTTTGAACGACTGGCACAAGACGACCAGCCTGGTTTGGCAATCAAGAGCGTCCATCAATTGCCTGAGCGGTTTGGCAAAGCGCAGCTTGCCAAGAGTGACTATCGAATCTCGATCCCCGAATCGGATCACCAACTCGTTCAAACCGCAGTCGAAACGCTGCTCGCCAAAGAGGCCGTCGAGGTCGAACGAAAAGGCAAGACGATCACTGCCAATGTCGCCGAGCAAATCCCGCGACTCGAAATGGATGGCGACAACCTTCTGCTAACGCTTGCCAACACCGAAGGCGCTTCGCTGCGACCGGGGGATGTCTTGGACGTCCTCGGATTCAGCGACTGGATCGAACAAGGCGCCGCCATCACTCGCACAAAAGTCATTTTGCAACGCGAATTCGAAACCGACGATTCAAGTTGCTTTGCCATTGCCGCTGAGTCCACGGCCAACTCCGAAAACGAAGGAGCTCGCTGATGATCGCTCAGCCACACCGAACATTAGACACGCCAGCGTCCATACCGCCTCGATCGGGGCGTATTAAGCTGGCCCAACACCCGGAAGAGGTGAATTTTCATGAAGAAAGAAATGTTGATCAACGTGCTGCAGCCCGAAGAGAGCCGCATCGCCGTATTGGAAGATCGGCAGCTTGAAGAGCTGTACATCGAACGCAAAAGTGTCGAGGCGTTCGCAGGAAACATTTATCGCGGAAAGGTTGTTAACCTCGAACCAAGTATTCAAGCAGCGTTTGTCGATTTTGGCGTCGGACGCAACGGTTTCCTTCATATCAGCGACGTTGAACCCCAGTACTTTCGCCAAGGCGGCTACGATCCCGAAGAGATCATGCGCGAGTCCGATGAGCTGGCCGAAGCAGCCGCTCGGCGCGCACGTGAATCGGGACGTGGTGGAAAGCGAGCCTTCAAAGGTGGCCGTCCTCGCGTCAAACCGCCCATCCAAGAAATCTTCAAACGTGGCGACGAAGTCCTCGTTCAAGTGATCAAAGAAGGGATTGGAACCAAAGGGCCAACCCTCAGCACGTACATCTCGATCCCCGGTCGCTACCTGGTCCTCATGCCTGCCCTTGCGCGTGTGGGCGTGAGCCGAAAAATCGAAGACGAAGACGATCGCAAGCGACTCAAGCGGTGCCTGCTTTCGCTCAACCCGCCAAAGGGCCTCGGCTTTATCGTTCGAACAGCGGGTGCGGGTCGCAAAGAAGCCGCACTGCAACGCGACATGGAATACTTGTTGCGGCTTTGGAAAGCAATCGTGCGCCGCGTCAAGAGTTCGAGTCAACCCGGCGTGATCTACGAAGAAAGTGATCTGATCATTCGCACGATTCGCGATATCTTCAGTGACGACATCGATCACATCTTGATCGACGAACAAGAGTCGTACGATAAAGCGCGCGACTTCCTCAAGATGGTGATGCCACGAGTCGTCGATCGCTTGAAACTGTATGACGGACGCGAACCGCTGTTCCACAAGTACAAGCTCGAAGATGAGATCATCAAGATCAACCAACGCCAAGTTCACTTGAAAGATGGCGGTTCGATTGTGATCGACCCGACCGAGGCCTTGGTTGCGATCGACGTCAACAGCGGAAACTTCCGTGGCAATGACTCTGCCGAGGAAAACGCGTTTCGTTTGAATCTGGCTGCCGCCAAAGAAATCGCGCGGCAACTACGCCTGCGTGACCTCGGTGGTGTGATCGTCAACGACTTTATCGACATGCGAAAAGAGAGCCATCGCCGCAAAGTCGAACGAGCTCTGCGCGATGCAATGGCCAACGATCGCGCCCGCACCAAGATTTTGCGCACCAGCCCGTTTGGGTTGATCGAAATGACTCGTCAACGGATTCGCCCGAGCCTGAAACGCAGCATCTATCGAGATTGCCCCTGTTGCGACGGCCGTGGCCTGGTCAAGACAGCCGAGAGCATGTCGATCGAGGTCGTGCGCATGCTCGCGCTTGCCGTCAAGAACGAGCACATCAAACGGGTAACTGTTCGCGTCAACGATGCCGTCGCCGCTCACTTGAACAACAAGAAACGTCGCGAAGTCATGGAAATGGAAGATGCCGGCGGCATGACCGTCCAAATCCTCGGCAGCGAAGGGCTGTTCCCCGAGCACCTCGAAATGGATTGCCGCGACGATCAAGGCGAGCGAGTCGAAATCGACAGCTGAGCAGTAGGCCGGATCAAAGAGCGACAGCGACGCAGATCCGGCAATCGTTTTCCATTGCCACGCTCGCCAGAGCGGCGAGTGTGCGCCGAACGCGCTAGCGTCGGGCCTTCAGATTTGATGTACCGAGCTTTGTCACTTTGCTCGTAGTACCGAGCCTTGTCACTTTGCTCGTAGTACCGAGCTTTAGCCGGAATCTTCTCGCATTCCGCCTAAAGGCGGGACTACGAACAAAGCGAAAGGCGACATTCGAATTCTCTGAATTGCCGTGGTTCTGCGATTCGGAGTATCATGGTGGCGGTGATTTTGGTCTTCAACGTCCGCGGTCCCCTCCCACCTTCCGTCGCGATTCATTTCGTGGCCCTCCCTCCCGCTCGCAGCCACCACATCATGCAGCGTTTTGGAACCCTGATTTGCCTGTTTCTCTTGGCGACTCCCTCGCTGGCTCAAGCTCCCAAAAACCGAGCCGGCCTCGATCTCTTTGAAAAGAAAATTCGCCCCGCACTGATTCGATACTGCTACGAATGTCACGCAGTCGATTCCGATGACATCGGTGGCGAACTGTTGCTCGATTCGCGAGCCGCCGTTCTGGCCGGCGGCGAAACGGGGCCATCCCTTGTGCCCGGCAAGCCACGCGACAGCCTGCTCATGCGGGCAATCGAATACCGCGACTTGGAAATGCCGCCGGACGAGAAGATGCCGGATGATGTGATCGCAGCGTTTCGTCGCTGGATTACCTTGGGTGCACCTGACCCACGCAAGAAAAAGACGTCGATGCCGACCGAGGACGAAGCGGAAACGCCAGTTGACCTTTGGTCGTTCAAACCGATTGCCGAACCAGAAGTTCCCCAATCGAACAACGACTCGTGGTCAAAAAGCGATGTCGATCGGTTTGTCTTTTCGAAACTTGCCGAGCATCAGTTGGCTCCGAACGCCGACGCCGATGCCAAAACATTGATTCGACGGGTCTACTATGACCTCGTTGGCTTGCCACCGACGGCGGAACAAGTTGACGAGTACCGTACGAATCCTACCGACGAGAAGCTGCAAACGATTGTTGATCGTCTGCTGCAATCACCACAGTTCGGTGAGCGTTGGGGACGTCATTGGCTCGATGTTGCCCGCTACGGCGAATCGGCAGGAAGCAGCCGTGATGTGTTGATGTTGTACGCCTGGCGTTATCGCGACTACGTCATCGACGCCTTCAACCGCGATGTTCCTTTCGACCGATTTGTCACCGAGCAGATTGCTGGCGATTTGCTTGAGGCGGACAGCGACCAGCAACGTGATCGATTGACCGTCGCAACCGGATTGCTCGCGATCGGTTCCAAGTCGCTCAACGGCGGCAACTTGGTGTATGACGTGATCGACGATCAGATTGATGTCGTCAGCAAATCGGTTTTAGGTTTGACCGTTTCGTGTGCTCGCTGTCATGACCACAAGTTCGATCCGATTCCGACCAAAGACTACTATTCGCTCGCCGGATTCTTTCTGAGCACGGACACACGCTACGGCGGCAGCATCAACCGGCCGAAGTCGGCTGCGCAACGCTCGGCTGCCTATTTGACACTCGGACAAGAGTTGTCGAGCGATGAAGCGAAGGCACTGGAAAAATCGCAAAAGCAAGTCGATCAACTCAGCAAACAGGTCAATTCCAGTCGCAAACGCATCAAGACACTCGAATCGAAAGTCCCCGTTGCCTATCGCAAAGACCCCGAGAAAGAACTTGCCGAAGACCTCAAGCCTGCCGACGCAAAGCTCGTTCGCCAATTCCAAGGCGCATGCAAAGTCCTCGACAAACGTTTGGCCGACTTAGAGAAAGCCAAGCAATCGCTCGGGCCTGAGCCTGACTATGCGTTGGGCGTTCGTGATGCCAAAAAGGTGACCGATGCCAAGGTATTGATCCGTGGTGAAAAGGGACAAGCCGGAGAGGTCTCACCGCGCGGATTCCTGACTCAAATGGAACCGTTTGCCGACGTGGCATCCGAGTGTGGCGTGATCGACAACAGCGAAAGCGGCCGACGACAATTGGCGCACTGGCTCACTCACCCTTCGAATCCGCTGACGCCCCGAGTCGCCGTCAATCGCATTTGGCAGCACCTCATGGGCAGCGGGATCGTCGCGACTGTAGATAACTTTGGCTCGACCGGCGACACACCCTCGCACCCCGAATTGCTTGACCATCTATCCAGCCGGTTCGTGAAGGAACATCAGTGGTCGACCAAATCAATGATCCGCGAACTGGTCCTCTCACGAACCTATCGCATGTCGAGCGCGATGAACGACGACGCCTATCAGGCCGATCCTGATAACCGTTTGCGTTGGCGGATGCCACGTCGACGGCTTGATGCCGAGCAGATGCGGGACTCGATGCTCGCGGTGAGCGGCTCGCTCGACCTCCAACCACTCGACGGTTCGCTGGTGATGGAGATTGGCGAAGGTGAAGTCGGGCGTAACATCAACACGAGTGTGCTCGACAAGCCTTTTAACCACCGCAGTGTTTACCTACCAATCATCCGCGGCATCATCCCCGAAGAGCTCCAGCTCTTTGATTTCCCAGAACCATCCAACGTCCAGGGTCTGCGTGACAGTAACACGACCCCGACACAATCGCTCTATCTGATGAACGGAAAGTTCGCTCTGCGAGTGGCGGATCAATTTGCCCGCGGGTTGATCGATGACCCAACCCTTGCGTCACAACGCGATCGAGCCGCGATGGCCTATCAGCGTTGCTTTGGATCAGCTCCGAGCGACGCAGAAGTTGACCGCGCAATGACGTTCATTGACCAACTCGCCCAATCGACGACGGACAAGGCCGACACCAGTCACTTTGCATTGGCAACCTACTGTCAGACGCTGATTGCCAGCGCTCGGTTCCGTTTCATCGACTAAGCAACACGCGTTCCCCTCGAAAGCTCCACACATCGAAAGCCACCACGATGTTTTTCACTCGAAGACAAATGCTGCATTCCGCGACATGCGGTTTCGGTTCACTGGCGCTCATGGATCTGCATCGATCGGCCACCGCTGCTGAAAGTAGCATTGGCCAGTCGGAGGGTTTGTTGCAGCCGAAACAGCCACACCATCCGGCCTCGGCCGACCACTTGATCTTCTTGCACATGCGCGGCGGCCCGTCGGCAATGGAGTCGTATGAGCGCAAGCCGGAACTCGACATACAGGCCAACAAAGATGGTTCCAAGGCAGGAACGAAGAAGGGTCGAAAGCTAACGCCTTCCCACTGGAAGTGGAAGCAACGCGGTGAAAGCGGTTTGTGGGTATCGGACCTATTCAAGCACACCGCCGAACTTGCCGATGAACTTTGCGTTCTCTCGGGAATGCACACCGACATCGGCAATCACACACCAGCGATGTTGCAACTGCACACCGGTTCGTTCACTTTCACGCGCCCCTCCATGGGATCGTGGCTGCTGTATGGATTGGGAACCGAAAACCAAAACCTACCTGGTTTCATCAGCATCAGTCCGCCTGTGATCAACGGCGGTGCCAAGAACTACGGATCGGCTTTCTTGCCAGCGGTCTATCAAGGGACGGCCATTGGTGACATCAAAACACCGGTTCGCAAAGCAAAAGTCGGAAACCTCGCTAACCCCAACCTCACGCGCAAGCAACAGCGAAAACAACTTGACCTCTTGCAGCAACTCAATGCTGACTACGCAGCCGAAGCAAGTGGTGATGATGTCGCTGACGTCGACGCCGTGATCGACTCCTACGAACTTGGCTTTCGCATGCAGTCGGAATTGCCTGACGTCATGGACCTGTCGAAAGAAACGGCAGAAACACTCGAACTTTATGGCATCGGCGATGGAAAGCCGTCCGACAATTTCGGTCGGCAATGTTTGCTCGCTCGTCGCATGGTCGAAGCTGGCGTGCGTCACATTGAGCTTTGTGATGAGTTTTGGGATCAGCACAGCGGCTTGGTAAAAGGCCACAACGCCCGTGCGGCAGCGACCGATAAACCCGTCGCGGCACTACTGACCGACCTGCGGCGACGCGGGTTACTCGACCGCACACTTGTCCTTTGGGGTGGCGAATTCGGACGAACACCAGACACCGCCAAGAAAGACCTCGATGGTCGCGACCACAATCCCAATGGTTACACCATGTGGCTTGCCGGTGGTGGAGCGCGAGGTGGTTTCCAGCATGGTGCCACCGACGAACTCGGCTACAAAGCGGTCGAAGGCCGCGTGCATCTACACGACCTGCATGCAACGGTGCTGCATATGATGGGGCTCGATCACAAGCAACTAACCTATCGTTACGCGGGCCGCGACTTCCGCCTGACCGATGTGCACGGGCGAGTGGTCGAAGAAGTCATCGCCTAGAGGTATCGCGCACGCTTCGGACGCTCCGCGTCCCTATTCAGGCCGTAGCTACCTTCGCCAGAAGATGGTCCACAATGTTGGGCAGCTCGCCGTCACCCCACGCCCTGGCGAGCGTAGCAACGAAGGTGCGAGGCCCGACGCTAGCACGTTCGGCTCACAAAGCAAACAACCTCGTTACCACGCTCCGCGTGGTAACGTACTCTCGGACGCTCCGCGTCCCTATTCAGGCCGTAGCTACCTTCGCCAGAAGGTGGTCCACATGTTGGGCAGCTTCCCATCACCCCACGCTCTGGCGAGCGTAGCTACGAGGGTGAAAGGCCCGACGCTAGCGCGTTCGGCTCACGAAAACTGGCTGTGTGGTGCGTGCAAGCACACCCTACATTGACCTACAATTCGTCTCGTTGGTCCCACATCAGGAGGGCCTTGAGTGCGAAGCAGCCGAGTAGGATGGCCACAACGATTGAGAGCAAAATGATAAGGATGGTGAGCATTTCGGACGCCTCCTTTTTGCCGCCTAAGGCTTTTCCATTTGCCTAGGCACACAACGAGGCTTTCGCGGGCGCGCAACCTTCTGAGCCGATTATCAGCTCACTTTGAAGTAAGCGGCCAGAACTCGACCCGACCTTTTTGATCGTCGCTACTCGCACTGATCGCGACGGTTGCATTCTTGCTATCGCCGAAAACGTCGAACGAGATCCACGATCCACCAAAAGGTGTCGATTCACTCGAGATCTCGCGGTTCATCACACCGCTATCGATCCGATAACTCTCGAGACCTTTCTTACTTGAGAGGACAAGAACATTCTTTCCATCAGGCGTGAACTGAACGTTTCGCAAAAAACCCGGCAGTTTCCGGTTCCACTCGAGCAACCCCGAACCTGTGCGAACGATGTGAAGCATCGTGCTCGCTGCATCACGGTCTTTGTTTTTGTCAAACGAAACCGATCCAATCACCGCAAGTTTTCCGTCAGGCGAAACGGCCAACGCATGAGTACCGCCATTGGCTCGCGTGTCGAACCTTCGCTGCATCTTTCCGGTTGTGGCATCCCAAAGCAACATCCCCGTCCCGCTGCGACGTCGGTCGAACCAACTTCCTCCACTTGCAAGCAACCCATCTTTGGTGAATGCGACTGAATGAACATGTGCAGAATGTCCCGGCAAGTCATGCATCAACTCTCCATTTGCGGCTTCCCAAACTTTCAATCGCCCAGGTCCCGTTGCTGAAATACCCATGCGATCAAATGCTTGAAAGACTTCAGAGAAGTCAGCGAAGGAAGTTCCACATGCGGCGATTTTCGTTCCGTCGGGCGAGAAAGCGATACTGTTTACGGATCCGAGTGCACGCCGAATCACCTGCCACTGTTCGGGTGTTTGCGCATCCTTCAAACGCTCAAGTTCATCATCTAAAGCGAGGAGCAATTCACCCGTTTTCGTGTTGTAGACTTTGATCTGCCCAATGCTTGTTCCGACAGCAACGTGCCGCCCCGATGGGGAAAAGGCCAAGGCCGTCACGCGAAAATGTGAGACGCGAGGAGTGGTTGCGATCGCGGCGCGTTCCTCGGCGGTCGATAGTTCGAGGGACGCGACCAAGTCCCCACTTTTTGCGTCACGCAATTCTGCGATGGGCTTCCAGTTGTCTTTCACTCGGCTAACACCGCCGGCTTGCATTATCAGCGTCGGCTGCGAATTCGACATCGCCACAAGCTTGCCATCAGGTGAAACGGCGAGTCGATGGCGAGCTGAGGAATCGAAGTGGATCACCCTCTGAGGAAGATCGTCGATCTGCATCGAGAGTCTTGTCGGATCTGGCTTTGAAACACGCCACAGGAAATCCGAAAGCGTTGGCAAGTTCGAATCACTGCCAGACGTGTCGGTGTAGGCGCCCCGCAACTCGTTGTCGATCACTCGCACCGAGAGGTCACCACCCCTGGAACCAATCGTCCAATTGCCTGTGTACCGAGATTGCTGGTCATTCCAGCGAAGCTCAATCGAGCCGCCTTCGCCAAACTCGCCAGCAAGCTGCTTGTTCCCCGATTTGGTCAACGTGACCTGGCCCCACGGGGCCTCACCCGTCCAAACACCACTGATATCGGGAACACTGTCGTCCTGCAGTACAAAGGTCGTCAGTAGGGCTAAGAAGGTCAGCATCGCACGGGCCCGATACGCGTAGGAAGGAAGTCTCCTTTATACAACGATCCCGAGCCGAGTTTATTAGCGTGACGGATGCCTGGATGAGTTCGGGAAGGTGAGAGTGGCCACAAGAAGCACGAAAAGGCACAAGAACGACTAGCACTCACGGATCAATCACTTTTCGTGACGCTTTGTGCCTGTGGTGGCCAATCGAACCACCACATTCGTATGATTCGTGCCATTCGTGGTTCTCTCTTCGCCAATCAAGTCGTCTGAAACAGACGTTTCATGCGTTCAGCCGCCACTTCGATCGTATGGTTTTCAAGCACGTTCTTGCGACCTGATTCGCCGAGCCTTTGGCGATGATCGTGATCTCGTTTGAGACGGTCGATCGCTTCGCAAAGAGCGTCGACGTCTTTGGGAACGACCACAATTCCACCTTGGGTTTGGTTGACCAGTTCGCCGAACGCGCCGTGATCAGGCTGCACCACCGGCACTCCGGCTGCGAGTGCTTCCAAGACAAACAGCCCCTTAGGTTCTTCGTAGTCCGTCGGCACACTTAGCAAGTCGAGCGTCTTCAGGAACGAAACCTTCTGCTCGAGTTCGGGGCTTTCGACGAACGAAAAACGCTCCGTCAAACCGGCCGCTTCGATCTTGTCTTTTTGCTTTTGCAGGTAAGCCTTGTTCGCTTCGCCAAGCCAACCTGCCGCGTGAAGCGTCAGGTCATCGTGCGTTCGGTCGCTGGCGAGTTGAATGAAGGCATCGACCAACTGGTGAAAACCCTTTTCAGGAGCAATGCGGGCAAGGTAGCCAAGACGAAACGTGGAACGGTCTTTCGAATTAGCGGCGTCCACATCATCGCCAAAAGGCGTGACGTCGATCGAAAGCGGTTCGACAACTCGTTTGTCTTGTGGAATGTTGAAGAGCGCCCCCATCTTGTCCGCGTAGAACTGACTGTTGGTCACGACGACGTCGACGGATTCGATCAATCGCGTGCACAACTCGATGCAGGCGTGGCGATCCTTTTCGGGCAGGTGATCAAGAAAGATATCGTCACCTTGAAGGATGACGATCAACCGCGTGTTGGGAAGACGCTTGCGAATCTCTGGGAGTGCACCTCCGATGAGAAGATTGCTGAGCACTACCGCCTCGGGCTTTTCGTCCGCTAGCCAGTCAACTAGACGAGTGACTTCGTCGGCTTGGAACCCATCCACGCCCTTGAGCATTGAAATCGAGAGAGCGCCCAATTTGGCCGCGTCTGTCGATGCCGCTCGTCGAGTTGCGAAGCGAATCAGCGGCGGCCAATCGAGCCATCGTCGCATTGGCTTGGGCACCATCCGCAGCCACGGCATCACTTGCAGCAGATAGATGTGGATGCCGCCAAAGAAGACTTGGTCGCTGGCGACACTCGCTCCATCGGCTCGGATTGGGGTGTAGACCGGCTGCAGGACGCAATCGACATCGAGGCCGCGAAGTGCACGGGCCAGGGCGTTGTCATGCATACAGCTGCCGCAGTACATCCCGGCGGCTCCAGCAGTCAGAAAGACGACCTTCATCGATCACCCCATTGGGCGGTGACGGGGGCTAAAAACCCGAGGTCTTCACAATCGGACAAGGTCGTCGATTTCCGGTTTCGTGGGGGTGTAATGGGGCCGAATGCGTGACAAGGGTCCGGGTCAAAAATCGTTCGTTGTGGCAAAATTTGCCGGCTCCTATACTCGCGACTAAACACCGCACCTCATTTTCCGCATCGGTCACGCTCACTCAAGATGCACTTCTTTGAGGTCGAGGTCGCAAAGCAGAGTTTTTACCTCCGTGCTCGCGGGCATCCGCTTTGTCGACAAGGGTTGGGGCCTCGTTGACGTCCTTTATTCTGGATGGAAACGAGCAGCAGTCGTTTGACGATTCAGTCGTGACTGGTGATCCCAATCCGTGATTCGAGCCTGAACGCCAGGCTCGGAGTATCAAGAATTGGCGGCGAATACTCCAGCGACTCTTATTATGTCTCAAACACCCCAAATCACGCCTGTTGCCGAAGCGACCGCTCCCTTTTTCTGGGGAATCGACATCGGTGGCACGGGCATCAAGATCGGGCTGGTCGACGACACTGGCAAGACCCTTGCCTACCACAAGATGCCGACCCGAGAGCCCGAAGGTCCCGATGCGGCGATGGCGCGTGTCGCGGAAGTGATTGGCCGGTTCGAGGCCGAACTGGACGTCGCCGACAAAATCAAACGCGTTGGCTTGGGCGCTCCCGGCCCAATGGATCTGCCGCGAGGCTACTTGGTCGCACCTCCGCAACTGCCCAGTTGGTGGGACTACCCGATTTGCCAAACCGTCGAAAAGCTGCTCAAACGCGATGTCTCCTTTTTGAATGATGCCAACGCAGCTGCCTACGGCGAATACTGGCTCGGCAGCGCGCGCGAAGACAAGTCGATGGTCCTTTTGACTCTGGGCACCGGCGTTGGCGGAGGTATCATCGTCAACGGAGAGCTGGTCAATGGAGTCAACAGTTGCGGCAGCGAGTGTGGCCACATCCTGGTCGACTCCTCGCCGACTGCGGAAATGTGCGTGTGGGGCGGCGGCCGAGGGCAATTGGAAGCGTATGCTTCAGCCAGTGCCGTTGTTCAGCGGACGCGAAAGCGGTTGACCGAAGGAGCGACAAGCTCACTGCAAGGACTGTTGGGCGGTGGTGACACCGAATTGACGGCCAAGAAAGTTTACGAGGCCGGTTTGTCGGGTGATGAACTTGCCCTCGAAATCGTGGACGACACCGCATTTTGGTTGGGCATTGGAATCACCACCTTGGTTCACACGCTTGACCCAGGCTCAGTCGTCCTTGGTGGCGCGATGAACTTTGGCGGAAAAGAGTGTGAAATCGGCAAACGGTTTCTCAAACGCATTTCGGAAGAGTTTCGCCAACGGACTTTCCCCAACGTCTTTGAAGGCACCTCGATCAAGTTCGCGACCTTGGGCGGCGACGCTGGCTACCTTGGCGTAGCGGGTTACGCTCGTAAGGAATCGAACGATTGATTCCAATGTCGCCTCGAGATTGGAATTGAACGAAGTGACGCAAATTGTCGATAACACCCCGGCGAAGACCGTCCCCCAACACCAACCTGCCAAACACGAAAACGAGTCAGACTCCGGTAGTCCCAAAGCCCGCAATTGCCAGAGCCCACAAATGCGTTTTTTTGGTGGCCGCTGGCCGCCATCGGGATCAGACCCCGTTTTCACTCGACGCTAACGATTCCCCATCGGCAACGGGCGTCACCCTGACCTTTCGAAGCAACGAGCGTTCATGTCAGAAAAGAACATTCGCAACTTTTGCATCATCGCCCACATCGACCACGGCAAAAGCACATTGGCCGACCGGCTGCTGGAATACACCGGAACGGTGACCAGTCGCGAGATGAAGGACCAGTTGCTGGACGACTTGGAGCTGGAAAGGCAACGCGGAATCACCATCAAGGCGCGTGCCGTGGCGATGGAGTACAAACACCGCGGCCAAACGTACCAGCTGAATTTGATCGACACCCCCGGGCACGTCGACTTCCAATACGAAGTCTCGCGATCGCTCGCATGTTGCGAAGGCGCACTCCTTTTGGTCGATGCGTTCCAAGGTGTCGAAGCGCAAACGGTCGCGAATGCCTACGCGGCGATGGAACACGATCTAACGATCATCCCAGTGATCAACAAGATCGACCTGACGCACGCGCGGCCCGAAGAAGTTGCCGAAGAGATGATGAACTCGCTGGGAACCGATCCCGACGACTGCGTCAAAGTCAGCGCCAAGACGGGGCAGGGGGTTGAGGACCTTGCCACCGCGATCATTGAACAGATCCCGGCACCCACCGGCAAGGAAGACGAAACCCTTCAAGCAATGGTGTTCGATTCCAACTACGACGACTACCGCGGCGCGATCACTTATGTGCGCATTATGCGCGGTACGGTTCGCAAAGGACAGAAGATTCAATTCGTTCGCGCCGGCACCACACATGATGTGGTTGAACTCGGTCGCTTCGTGCCTCAGCGAGAACCGTGCGACCAACTGAGTGCCGGCCAAGTCGGTTACTTGATTTGCAACATCAAGAGCCTCGGTGACGTGCACATCGGTGACACCGTCACGGTCACTGGCAACGATGCTGCGGAGCCGCTGGAAGGATATGCTCGTCCCAAACGCATGGTTTACTGCGGCTTGTTCCCAAGTGACGGTCAAGATTTCAGCGAACTGCGCGACGCGCTCGAACGTCTTGCGGTCAATGATCCCAGTTTCGAGTTTGAACCTGAAACCAGCGATGCACTTGGGTTCGGTTTTCGTTGCGGCTTCCTCGGCTTGCTGCACATGGAAATCGTACAGCAACGCTTAGAAAATGAAGCCGACATCGACTTGGTGCAAACTGCGCCCAACGTCACGTACGAAGTCGTCAACAAACGTGGCGAAACGGTCAGCATTCACAAGCCACAAGATGTTCCTGATCCGGGTGACATCGAAGAGTTTCGGCAACCGATCGTGCGGTGCAACATCATCGTGCCGACCGATTTCATCGGCGCCGTGATCAAGTTGTGCCAGGATCGACGTGGTTTGCAAAAGTCACAGGAGTACCTGGGGGCTCAACGGGCAATGTTGACCTACGACATCCCGCTGGCGGAAGTGGTGTATGACCTGCACGACCGAATCAAGAGTTGCACCCGCGGCTACGGCACGCTCGATTATGAGATGGTCGGTTACGAGGCTGCCGATCTTTGTCGTATGGATATCTTGGTCAACGGCAAGCGTGTCGATGCCTTGAGTGTGGTCTGCAACCGTGCCGACGCCGACCGGCGGGGACGTGCGGTCGCCAAAAAGCTCAAGCAAGAGATCGAACGTCACATGTTCGAAGTCGCCGTGCAAGCCGCAATCGGCAGCCGAGTCATTGCACGTGAAACGGTTCCGGCGATGCGGAAAAACGTGACCGCAAAATGCTACGGTGGCGACATCACGCGAAAACGCAAGTTGCTGCAAAAGCAAAAGGAAGGCAAGAAGCGGATGAAGGCGATTGGCAGTGTCGAGATTTCGCAGAAGGCGTTCATGGCCGTGCTGAGCGACAGCGAGCACGAGTGAGTATCGGAAGGGGAACCACGAATTGCACGAATCCGACGCATGAGCAAGCCTCGATTCCTGTGATTCGCCATTCCCCTCGTCTTTTCAATTGACCTCAGACGATTATCGCCCCGGACGGGGACGGAGGCCTCGGTCGTGATCGAGCCCGCAAAGTCACCGCAATCGATAGGTGTGTGGGGGCGGAAAGGCGGCTGAGGGCCATTTCCGGGGAAAAACCGTTGGTCCAATGGGGCTGTGGTCCTACCAATTCGGGCGTGCCCCACTTATTCTCTTACCCAAGTTGGGAAGTCGTTTCTGTCGACTTCAGTTTGTTTCACCAAGCAAACACTCAACATGCACGCTCGTGGTGCCCCGCAGACTCCGGGGCAGGCGGCCACATCGGTGTGCAAGGCGGAAATTGAATGCCAAGTGTGTGTGCGCTTATTTAACCCACGAGGTGTGTTGTGAGTCTTATCAATCGTATGTGGTTCGTCGCTCTGCTTGCGATGGTGGCCGCCACCGGGAATTTTGCACTGGCCCAGGACGTCCCGGAGGGTGCCACCGATACAGTCGTAGCGGAAACCGAAGGTGACACCGCAGCACCCGAAGCGGAAGCTGAGGGCGAAGAAGAGGCCGCGCCAGCGGCGGATCCTGCTGTCACCGAAGGCGCTATCACCGATAGTGCGATCGCTGACTCCACACTCGCAGCTCACAACGCTTGGATGTTGACCTGTTGTGCGTTGGTTCTTTTCATGACCGCGCCCGGTTTGGCCATGTTCTATGGCGGTTTGGTTCGCCGCAAGAACGTGCTCAGCGTCATGATGCAGTGCATCTTTCTGATGGGAATGATGACCGTCATTTGGGCACTCTACGGCTACTCGCTTGCCTTTGGTGGCACGGGGGGCTGGATTGGCAATGCCGACTACCTGTTCATGAATGGTGTCCAGCGTGAATGGAGCGAAGCCCTTGGCGAACCGGTAACGCCCATGGAAGGGAGCATGACACGGATGACACATATGTTGTTCCAAGGCATGTTCTTCATCATCACCCCCGCACTGATTTGCGGTGCGTTTGCAGAACGTATGAAGTTCAGCGCCATGGTCGTCTTTTCGGTCCTATGGGGAACTTTGATCTATTGCCCGCTTTGCCATTGGGTTTGGGACGAAGGTCCACTGTCGTACTTTGCTGGTGACAAAGCGATTGCCGGCGGTGCACTCGACTTTGCCGGTGGCACGGTGGTTCACATCAGCAGTGGTGTCTCGGCTCTGGTTGCTGCGATCTTGATCGGCCCTCGTATGGGCTTCATGAAAGAACCCATCCAACCACACAACTTGACCTACACCGCACTTGGTGCGGCCATGCTTTGGGTCGGTTGGTTTGGCTTCAACGCGGGCAGCGAACTCGCTTCGGATGGTTTGACCAGCGGTGCGTTCGCGACGACTCACTTTGCAGCTGCCGCCGGTGCGGTCGCATGGGCCTTGACCGAATGGGTCATGCTCGGCAAACCTTCGATTCTCGGTGCAAGTAGTGGTGCTGTCGCCGGTTTGGTCTGCATCACTCCAGCGGCTGGCTTCGTCCAACTGATGCCTGCACTGATCATGGGTGCCTTGGCCGGAATCATCTGCTACCTCGCCTGTTCGAAGCTCAAACACGCTTTGAAATACGACGACGCGTTGGACGCTTTTGGCGTTCACGGTGTTGGCGGCACACTCGGTGCGGTGCTGACCGGCGTCTTTGCCTCGCGAGCCTGTTGGGATGTGAGCGGTGGCGAGCCAATTGGATTGATCGAATCAGGTTTCAACCCAACGCTTCTGATTGGCCAAATCGTTGCCGTTTTGGTCACCTTTGCGTTTGCCGGTGTTGGTAGCGTGATTCTGTTGAAAATAATCGACGCAATCATCGGACTGCGCGTCCCAGCCGACATCGAACAACGCGGTTTGGACATCGCCGACCACGGCGAAGACGGTTACATGATGACCTAGTTCGTGGTCTAACCACGGCGAAACGAATCGAGTCTTCTTCGATGTTCCCACGGCCCACCGTGGGAACATCTTTTTTTGCGCTCCTGTGAGCCGTTCGTAGTACCGGCTTTAGCCGGAATCTTCTCACTAGGACGATGCCGGATCTGCGTCGCTGTCGCGCCTTGATCTGGCCTACGATGTTGGCGGCAATTCAACTTAGGCTGAACTTGAAACTGATTGCTGCGGCGACAACCAGACTCGTTGCCGCAATCATTTGAGTTTCGACCAAACCTGTCCACGCCGCGACTTCGCCCCAAACGAGTGATCCGATGGCCATCGAGATCGCCATCGCCGTTAGGTAGCAGCCCATGCCTCGGGCACGCAATCGACTGGGCAACGTGACCTGCGCGGTCGCATTGAGTGTCGTTAGCGTCATCATCCAACCGCTACCCATCATCAGTGTCGCTGCCAGAGCAACGTAGGTGTGACTGGTGCGACCGAGCATCATCAATCCGACAGCGAACAGCACCATCGATCCAGCTCGTGTTCGATTGAGGCCAAAGCGTCTTTGAAACGTCGGCAGAAACCAGGCTGCCGCGACGGCACCGACGCCAATCGTTGCAACCAGCAGTCCGAAGCCGTCCGCATCCCATTGCAGACTCTGTTTCGCAACAAGCGGCAACAGCGACCAAAGGGCACTACCGGGAATCACAAACAGCAGGACGCCGATCATGACGTTGCGCATGGTCGCGTTGCTGACAACATAGCGCACTCCCTGATAGAGCGACAATCCAAACGAAAGCCCCCGCGAAGACTCTTTGGCCGTGCGTCGCCACAAGAGCAATACAACAATCACGCCCGCGAATGAGACGGCGTTGATTGCGAATGCAATCCAAACACCGGCAAACGCGATCAAGATTCCGCCGACAGCCGGACCCGCGGCGCGTGCAAGATTGAAACTCACGCTGCCGAGTGCGACTGCGCGCGAAAGTTGTTTGCGCGGCACAAGTTCGGGGACGGATGCTTGCCAGGTCGGAACATGTACAACGAGCCCCAGTCCGATCAAAAAGGTCAGACTCAGCAACATCCACGAAGTGATCGCACCACTGAAGGTCAGTCCGGCGAGCGTCGCTGTTGTCAGCAGCAGCACGAACTGGGTCGCGATCAACAAGTGCCTTCGATCAACACGATCGGCCAGAACGCCCGCTGGGATAGCAAGGAAGACGATCGGCAACGACATCGCCGTGCGCACGGCCGCCACCATCTCGGGGCGCGGATCTAGGCTGGTCATCAACCAACCCGCGCCGACTTCGTGTATCCACGTCCCGAAGTTGGAAACGAGCGAGGCGATCCAAAAGGCTCGAAAGATCGGATTCCGCAGCGGGGCCCAAGGCGAACGACTCGCAGCCGATTCGTCAGGGTCGCTGCCAGGATGGGACAAGGTTCAATCTTTCTCGGTGGTACTCGGACGTCCGTTGATCGTGCCAGTGTATGTCGCATCGGAATCGATTCAAACGCCACAATCGTCATCATCCCTCACCCGGAAAGATACGGCGTCAATCGAACATGGGTTGCGAGGAGGTCGCCAACGCGAGGACTCGTCGGTGAGCTAGCTTTGAAAACGTAGCTACCCACCCAAAGATATCTTTCGGCCAGGCCGTGAAACCATGATCGAAGTCTCCGGTCTCAGCAAACTCTACGACGACTACCTGGCTGTCGACGACCTGTCGTTCGCCTTGGCGCCCGGCCAGATCTGCGGCCTGGTTGGCCCCAATGGCGCCGGCAAGACAACCACCATGCGATGCCTGGCTGGTCTGATTCCTTCCACCGCGGGCAAGCTCAGTGTCGCTGGTTGCGATCTCGGCGGTGACCTGATCCCGCTCAAGAAACGCTTGGCCTACGTGCCGGATGACCCGCCGCTCTTTGATGATCTTTCCGTCGGCCAGCACTTGGATTTTGTCGGTCGACTGTATCGAGTCGAAGACCATCACGACAAATCCATTCGCTTGCTCGAAGAGTTTGAGCTGATCCACAAATACGATGCCGGCGCGACCACGTTGTCGCGCGGGATGCGTCAGAAACTTGCGATCGCTTGTGCCTACCTCTATCAACCCTCGGTTCTTTTGTTGGACGAACCGCTAACTGGCCTCGATCCGCCCGGGATCCGAATCTTGTTAGAAACCGTGCGTCGACGCGCCGAGGAAGGAGCGACGGTGATCATCAGCAGCCATTTGTTGGCGATGATTGAAGATGTATGCACCCATTTGTTGGTGATGCAGGGCGGGCAGCGTCAGTACTTCGGAAACGCAAATCAACTTCGCGAATCCTTTCCCGAAACGCGAACTTTGGAAGAAGCCTACTTTGCAGCCACTTCGGGCGAAAAGGCTTCGCCGGCAAGTGAAGATGGCAGTGAAGACCAGCTAGACGGTCCGCCGATCCTGTCGATCGATGCCTTTCGCGAGGCCGTTTCGTGATCATCGACCATCAACCGGCCACACGCGGTTTTGACGCGCCGAGCATTCATCGCGAACTAGCACGACTGACGTTGACGCGAGCCAAGTTTCGCATGCATCGCACACTGCAACGCATGCGTGATCCTCGACGCATCATCGCGACATCGCTCGCCTTGATCTTCTTCGGACTCTATTTGCTCAACGGTGTCTTCATTTTGTCGGCTCGTGCACCGGCAGATCCCGAACGGCTTCGTTTGTGGCTTTCCGGTGGTATGGTCCTTTACGCGATGTACCACGCGGTGCGCTGCGCCTGGGCCAGCAAGATCGCCGACCTCGAATTGACGCCCGCCGAACAGCTTTGGCTCGGTGGCGCGCCCGTCAAACGCTCATCACTTGCGGTCTACCATCTCGGCACGATTCTGATTGCCGCGATGATGAAAACGTTTCTGCTGGGTGTTGTTCTGTTTCGAGATGCGGCGCACCTTGAGTTGTTGGTACTGGGTGTTTTCACGTCCTTGGTACTGCTGGAATCGACTCGGTTGATCATTGGGCGTTTTGCGGCCGGGTTGACCGATCGAGCTCGCAATTTGTTTCGCGCGGCAACCGGGATGATCGCCGCTGCGGTCGTCTTGCAAGTCGGAGCACGCATTGCTGCGAGCGTTCCCTTCGGCGCACCGACGCTCCAATACATCCTTTGTCTGTTCCAAAGTCTTGGTGAAACGGCGGCAAGTGAAGCGGTCCAGTGGATGTCGCTGCCTTGGATCGTGCCCGCGCAGATCGCGGTGACGCAGGAGTATCAATGGCTGACACTTGGCCAACTGGTTGCAACCGCGTCCCTGCTGCCACTCTCGATCATGGTGCTGGTGCGCGTCGACGCGATGGCGACAGCTCGCCAATTGAAACGACAGCGAAATCGATTCGCTTCAGGGGAGTTTCAACGCCTTGGCGACGTCGATCCCGAAACAGCTTGCCGGCTCAACACGCACCCTGTCCGCCGTTGGCTTGAGAGTCGCTTGCCGCGGTGGACCGACGATGCTGTCGCGGTTCTTTCGCGACAGGCGGTCAGCATCGAGCGGTACAAAGGCACGATCACACTTAGTTTTGTGATCCCTACGCTACTTTGCTTGTCGTCGCTCGTGACGGGGCAGCGATTCGAGCAGTGGTTTTACGTTGTCGGTGGGATTGCGCTTTGCACAATGTTGCTCGCACCGCCCGCACTTCGCATTGACTTTCGCCGAGACCTGAATCGGATGATTCTGTTGCGTTCGATGCCGATCGCACCGCTGTCGATGGTGCTCGGACAACTAACGCTTCCGATCGCGATCACCTGGGTCTTTCAATGGGTGACGATCGCGATTGCAACGTTGATAACCAACCCAGGCATTGGGCAAGTGTTGATGTGGACCGGCATGCTCAACGCATTGGCCGTCTTCACCTTCGCAATTGAAAACGCGTTGTTCTTGGCTTACCCCCATCACGAACACAACGAAGGCGTCGCGATGATGATCCGGGCCAAGCTCACCTTCATGGGCAAAGGCGCGGTGATCGCGGCTGCCCTCGGTGTACTGATGCTTTGGACAATGGCTTGTCGGAACCTCCCCACACCTTTGGTCATCCCGAGCCTGGTCGGCGGCGCGTTGCTCGGAACATGGGGAGTCGCCGCGGCGGCCGTCGCCGCCTGCACGCACTGCTGGCGACGATTTGACATCGCCTTTGATATTCCGCCTAAGTAGGGCAGTCTCCGTTTCGAGACGCCTACTTCTATTCCTCAAGCTTTTTCTTCAGCTGGTCCATGAAGGGCTGAAGGTGTCGCTTTTGGCTAGCCGTGGCTGAATCAAGCGCGGCTTGCTGAGCCTTGATGGCGGCTTCCGTATTCCCAGCGGCATCCTGCAACAATGCGACGGTGTTGTTCAGCAGAGGCTTGAGCGAGCCCTCAGCGGAATCAACCTCTGCTTCGATGGCGACCACGATCTCATCCAGCAGTGGACCGACTTTGGCGCCTTGTTGCATCGCATTGAACATCGAAAAACCATATCGACCGACCGCTTCGGGATTTCCCTTGAGCGACTTGAGCTGCTTGCGGAAGAACGCCAAGACGTCTTCATCAAGTTGGCCTGCCGACAGTTTGAGCGAGTTGCGAATGGCAACCCATTCTTCTTTGATCGATTCAACTTCGGTCCGAGCAAGTTGGTCTTCGGCAACCTTGATCGCTTCATCGAGACGACCGGAACCAGCCAATCGCGAGATCTTTTCAAGCGTTCGCTCAAACTCTTCTTTAGCTTTCAGTTCTTTCTTGAACGCTTCGCGGTCCCACGAATCGGTGACGACTGCCTCAAGAGGCTCGTCGAGTTCCATCGGGTGACCGATCCATTCAACCAATCCGGTCTTGCCGACGATGAAGGAGGTCGGAATCCCTTGTTGGCCCGATGCGTCCATGTACGACTTGTAGACCGATTGGTCGGGGTCGGTCGTCAGCGAGTAGGCCGAGGTGATCTCACGAAACGTCTTTCCGACCTCGGCGTTCTCGCGGTCGAGCAAACCCGAAACGGTTTCCAAATCTTCATCAGAGACACTGACGATTTGGACGCCACGTCCGCGATACTTGTTTTGAAGTTCTGCGATGTGAGGGATACTCGCCACGCATGGCCCACACCACGTGGCCCAAAACTCGACGACGTAAACCTTGCCTTCCGAGAAATCGGTCACGGGTTTGAAAAAGCCGTTGCCGTCCTGGATCCAATGCTCGATGTCCAGTGCGGGAGCTTTTGAACCAATCCCCAACTGCTGGTCCACCGCTGCAACTGGTTTGAGAGTAAAGACAGCGATGATGCAAAATGCGACCGTCAGTAGAATTCGAGTTTTCATCAGCGTGAGTTTTGAAGTGGAAGGAAGGGCTTGAACGTCCAGGCCGGCCTGAAAACGGGGCCCCGGATCAAGCGGGTGATGTTAGTCGGAAGGGGGACATTACGGAATGCGAGAAAACTCCGCACGGTCCGCGTTCGAAGCAAAGAGTGGGTCCAAATGAGCCTTCTTGCCCCCAAACGTGGGTCAAACGCAGCCACTGCCCACCAAAAAGATGGCTGATCGTTGGGCTGTTCCGCCAACCTCGTCAGCCGTCGGCCCCCTCCTTGGAGGCTCCTTCAGCATCCGCGTCCGCCCCTCCCGCTTCCTTCTTGGCGGCGTCACCCTCCTCTTTGTCCCCCTCTTTGTCGCCATCATTCTCGGCGTCGCGTCGCCCGCGTCGCCGCGTCGGCTTCTCGACCGCAACCGGTTCGCCGTACACGCGATCTGTGCTGACCGTGATGCGGTCGGCTTTGACCTTGGTGTCGTCCGGCGGTTCGTAGAATCCGGCAACGGATACTGGATCACCTTCCTTGGCGAGTGACAGATTATTGAAGCGGATTTCGAATTTCGCGTCCTGCGCAAGTTGGGCTCGAACCGAAACCTTGCCAGCCTGGACCATCATTGCCCCCGCGGGCGAGAGGCCACCAAGGTTGCCAACGATGTGATAGGTCGCCGAGGGTGGCAGTTGTTGTCGTCCCCCGCGATGTTGCGAATAGACGCCGGGCACGTAGTTTTGGCGTTGCTGGTTACTGAGTTTGTTAGCTGGCCCAATCGGCTGAATGATCTCGACCTTCTTGATCGGAGCGAGCGGGTTTCCGTTGGCGTCATAAAGCCCTGAGAAACGAACGAGAGTTCCGCGTCCCAAGAAGGCCGGTTTCGCATCCGCAACAAAGGTGAACGAGGAAATGTCGTCGGGCAACTGGACCATGACTTCCTTGTCGTCGTCGCGCGTGACCAACAGGATGCCGCGCTGAAACGACTTCAGTTTCCCTTTGAACTCCGTCACTGTATTCGAACTGCCGGGACTCTGGGCGATCACGCTGGATGTGGCAAAACTCAGTGCAATCGACCACGCAATGATCAAACGAAAGGCTGTCATGCTTGCTTCCCGAGGTTGTGGGCCCAGCGTCGAACTGGGAAATCGCAGGGGGAAAGGGGTGGGCAGGAAAATCAAAGCGCAGGCTGAATCAGATTCGATGATTCGGTGACCTGTACCAAGTCATCCGTTCCGAGGATGATTGTACCTACTTGAGATGAGTCGTTTGAGCAAACTGGCGGCAATTGCCGTGAAATCACTCGCTCAAGGAGGTAGCTCTGCTCGCCAGGGCGTGGCGTGGTCATGAGCGGCTTGCAAAACCTGACCACCTTCTGGCGAAGGCAGCTACAACCGTCAACCCCATCGCGATTCGAGACCCAATGCCGGCAAACCAATCTTCCGAACAACGCCGCATCACGACCAGCACGCTACAGAAAATGCGTGATGATGGCCGCAGGATCTCCATGCTGACCGCCTACGATTTCCCGACCGCCCAAGTGCTGGACCAGGCGGGGGTCGACGTTTTGTTGGTCGGCGACTCGTTGGCAATGGTCGTCCAGGGACACGAGACCACCCTGCCGGTGACGATGGATCAAATGATCTATCACGCCGAAATGGTGGGCCGAGCTACGAAGCGCGCTTTGGTCGTCGTCGACCTTCCGTTCCCCGAAGGCCAACTCGATATCCTTCGCAGCGTTGAAAGCAGCGTGCGAGTGTTGAAGGAAACTCGCGGGCATGCGGTCAAACTTGAAGGGGGCGCAGAACAAGCCAAACGGATCGAAACCATCGTCACCGCAGGAGTGCCCGTGATGGCGCATGTGGGATTGCGTCCCCAAAACGTTCATGTCGATGGCGGTTATAAAGTCCAACGCGATCGGGATCGTCTTGTCGACGATGCGGTCGCAGCCGAACAAGCAGGTGCCTTTTGTGTGTTGGTCGAATGCGTGCCAACCGAAATTGGCAAAGCGATTACCGATGCGGTCTCTGTACCGACCATCGGAATTGGGGCCGGTCCCGAGATGTCGGGGCAAGTCCTGGTCACCAACGATTTGATCGGGCTAACGTCCGGTTACCTGCCAAAGTTTGTCCGTCAATTTAGCGACGTACGTGGAACGATTGCCGAGGCGGCCACGGCGTACATCAACGCGCTCAATGACGGCACATTCCCTGGTGACAAAGAATCCTTTCGTTAAACGTTTCGCTTTGAACGCTAACGTTCGAATCGTCTATCCCAAACCATTCACCACAACCAACAACGTTAAAGCATGAACGCTTCGGCAAGTATCGAACCCTTTGAATCCGTCACATCACTTCAAGACGCTGCGATCGACGCGATCTGCAATCGAATCCTCGAGTGCGTCCAGCAAAAAGACCAAGTCAACATCTCGCTTTCAGGCGGCTCGACGCCGAAGGTGATCTACGGACGACTCACGCAGCGCGACCTGCCATGGAACAAGATCCATCTTTTCTGGGGCGATGAGCGAAACGTTTCGCACGACCACGACGACAGCAATTTCAAGATGGTCAAAACGGTCATGCTCGATCACATCGAGATCCCCGCTGCCAATGTGCACAGCGTGCCGGTCAACGTCGACGATCCCAAAGCGGCGGCCGAGCAATACGAGCAAGAAATGCGAGATCATTTTTCCGGTCAGGAGAATCCCCAATGGGATCTGGCCCTGCTCGGAATGGGCGATGACGCTCACACCGCATCCTTGTTTCCCGAAACCACTGCCATCGATGCTTCGGACCGATGGTTTGTCGAGAACTGGGTCGAAAAGTTCGATGCCTTCCGCTACACGCTCACGGCACCCGCGATCAACTCGGCCAGTGAGATTTGGTTTTTGATCGCCGGTGCCGGCAAAAAGGGCGCGCTCGCGAAGGTGCTTTCGGATGATCGCCAACCGGCACTCTACCCCTCGCAGTTGATCCAACCGACGCGTTGGTTCGTCACCCAAGACGCGATCGCGTAATTCGCGACGACCATCATCCGCAACGCGGATGTAGTTTTTGTGAGCCGAACGTGCTAGCGTCGGGCCCTTCAAGGCTGGTGGGTGAAATACCGGCGGCTGGTGCTGCGGATTGCAATCTTCGTGCCACCAGAGCAACTTCTTGGGCAGTGCCCGTGAGCCGCTGGCCGTCAGGCCTCGGGCCCTTGCCGACGCGCAGCGAGTGTGAAGGCGAGTAAGGCCCGGCCGCTTACGCGATCGCGGCTCCGTTGAGTGAACTTGGGGAAGGGTTTCTGCTGGTGGAAGCTCGGCGGCTGATGTTGCCGTTTGTAGTACCGAGCTTTAGCCGGAATCTTCATGCCCTCCGCCCAATGGCGGAACGACAAACGCGGCCTCTAAAACTCAGGTTTGCGTTCGGGCAACGGTTCGTACTCTTCCTCTTCTGCCATGATTTCACCGATCGGTTGGCCCGTCATGCGCAAATAGGCAACGGTGAACATCATCAGGACGATGGGCAACGTGACGATCACCCCAACGCCACAAAAGATCGATCCGGCCGCCATCAGACCCACCGCAACCAACACCATGATCGCCGACGTGGTCCGGTTGCGCAGAGCGATGCGAATCGAAAGCTGAGTCGACTTGAAGATCGACGCGCGACCATCGCAGATCAGTGGCACCCATGGCCACAGGATCCACTGACAGACCATTCCAATGATCGCGACAA
Source organism: Rubripirellula sp. (assembly GCA_965216875.1). Lineage (GTDB taxonomy): Bacteria > Planctomycetota > Planctomycetia > Pirellulales > Pirellulaceae > CBDCUW01. The sequence continues at coordinate 7,415,465 of OZ244207.1, read as the reverse complement.
CGATGGCGGCCAGGGCAGTAAAAACTCCCGCGAGTTGCGGGTTGCCAGAAATCTCTCCGATCGCGGCGATGGAAAGAAAGATCGCCAAACTTCCTCCGCCGATCACTCCTCCGATCAACAACAACGCGACAGCAAATCGCACGGCAAGCGAAATCGGCGGCACCAGTTCCGAAAGTGGCGACACGCGATCGTCTCGCGCGATCGACAGATAAACCCGAGAGATGCCAACGGCCAGCAGGCTGAAGATTGCCAACAACGACGGAAGCCAAACAAAGAGCATGATGGCCACCAACGTATCGGCTCCCGCATTGTCGGCCTCGCTGATGATCATGCCGGGCACAAAAACAACACCGAACATCAATGCCATCACGATCACCAGCGTGACCACCATGGTTGGCCATCGGGCCGCAAAAATCTGCCAAGTCGATCGTAAGACTTCATCGATCGCACAATCGGCCATCGTGATCGATGTCGCTGGCGGTGCGCCGTTGGGCTGGACTGGATGCTGTTGCCCTGGGGCCACAAGCGCCGCATCGGGCACAGCAACTCCCGAGCTGAGCGGTGTCGCGAATGGGTTGTCAGAATCACCTTCAGCCACTGGGCCGTCATCGCTGGATTGGACGTCGGCAACCGGGGGCGCGAAGACCTGCGGGTCTTCGCCCACTGAAGGCGCTGGAGTCGGACTTGGCGTCGAAGCTGGTGCGGGCTTGTCGACTGGTTCGCTAGCGGGAACGTGTTTTTCAGGCGGCGACTCAGCGACGGGAGCTTCGACCGGGTCCGACTCACCAATCGTGAACGTCGCGTTGCACGCCGGGCATTGCCCCAGTTTCCCTGCCGACTCGGCAGGTAGTTCGAGCTGGCTGTCGCAAGCGGGGCAACGTTGTCGCAAGGTGTTCATCATCAGCCTGATGCATCGTGTCGGAGTTCCTTAATTTACACGCAGCGGCGTCCGCTCGTGACACCGCGGCCAAACGGAAATGCTCCGAAACCACTGTTCAGTCCTTCCCCCCGAAGCCAAGGGCAATGTGCACTTCTTGGCACCAGTGGTATCGTGCGTGTTTTGGCGTCCGCTTTCCTTACGCTTCGAGTGCTTCGTGACAGATGATTTGACAGTCGACTCGATCTTGGGCGCCGAGGGCAGCATTGCTCGTCGTCTCAAGAACTACGAGGCACGCAGTCAGCAAATCGACATGGCTCGAAGTGTCGCCGACGCATTGGCCAGTGAGCAGCACTTGATCGCCGAAGCGGGCACGGGCACTGGCAAGAGTTTCGCCTATCTCGTCCCCGCGATCCTGCACGCAACCGAAACGCAGGGCAAATTGCTTGAAAAGGACGACGACGGCGACGACGACAAAGAGCGACAGCGCCGCGTGCTCATCTCGACGCACACGATCAGCCTCCAGGAACAGCTCATCAGCAAAGACATCCCGCTACTCAACAGCGTGATTCCGCGTGAGTTTTCGGCGGTGCTCGTCAAAGGACGCAGCAACTACATGTCGCTGCGACGCTTGCACCGAACGGTCGGCAAGATGGGTTCGTTGATGTCGACGGACGAGCAGATCTCGCAGCTCCAAAAAATCCGCAAGTGGTCGCGTGACACCGCCGATGGATCAAGGTCGACGTTGCCGTTTCGCCCCGAACCGGGTGTATGGGACGAGATCGCAAGCGACACCAGCAACTGTTTGCGGCGGTCGTGCAAGCACCACAAAGAATGCTTCTACTTCAAAGCGCGTCGCCGTGCCCAGGGCGCCCAGCTACTGGTCGTCAATCACGCGATGTTCTTCAGTGACCTGGCGCTACGCCGACAGGGCGTTGCCTTGCTTCCCGACTACGACGCCGTCGTGCTTGATGAATGCCACACGGTCGAATCGGTGGCCGGCGACCACCTTGGAATTCGCATCACCAGTGGCCAGTTCGATTACCTGTTCGATCGCCTTTACAACGACCGCACTCAGAAGGGACTGCTGGTCAGCCAAAACCTGCCGGGCCTGCAAAAGCAAGTCGAACAATGCCGGTTCGCCTCGGCCAACTTGTTTGCGGATCTGATGGACTGGTGGGAAAACGACGGACGGCCGAACGGTCGCGTGTCGAAAGCCGACATCGTCGACAATCCACTCAGCGAAATCATGGAGCGATTGGCGTACGGACTGCGACAGCAGGCTGACGGCCAAGACAACGATTCGGATCGCAAAGAGTTCGAATCGGCCCACGATCGCATGCTCGCCCTCGCTGGCGGACTGCGTGAATGGATTGGCCAGAAACTCGATGGGGCGGTCTATTGGCTCGAAAAGACCGGCACGCGACGCGGGATCGATCGCGTTACCCTGGCGGCGTCGCCGGTCGACGTCGGCCAAACCCTGCGAGAGACCCTTTTCCAAAGCGAGATGATTCGTAGCGTGGTGATGACCAGCGCAACGCTGGCGACGGGCAACGAAGACCGCTTCGATTTCTTTCGATCGCGCATTGGGTTGACCGGCGGCATGTCACTTCGAGTTGGCAGTCCTTTCGACTACCAACAACAGGCGAAGGTGGTCGTCGTGAAAGACTTGCCCGATCCATCAAGGGAACGCCAAAAGTTCGACCAAGCGTTGCCTGAGCAGATCAAGCGGTTTGTCAGTCAGAGCGATGGCCACGCTTTCGTGTTGTTCACCAGCTACGACCTCCTTAAACGATGCGCGTCGTCGCTAAGCGGCTGGTTGTCACAGAACGATCTCCAGCTTTACTCACAAGCCGGACAACAGAGTCGGACTCAGCTCCTGGATGCGTTTCGACGTAACCCGCGCGGCGTGCTGTTTGGAACGGACAGTTTTTGGCAGGGAGTCGATGTGCCGGGCGATGCATTGACCAACGTGATCATTACCAAGCTGCCATTTGCCGTTCCCGACCATCCGCTGCTGGAAGCACGCCTGGAAGCAATCCGCAGCGGCGGCGGCAATCCCTTTGGCGAGTACCAATTGCCCGAAGCGGTGATCAAGTTCCGCCAAGGTTTCGGGAGGCTGATCCGAACCGCGACCGACGAAGGGATGGTCGTCGTGCTTGACCCACGCGTCTACACAAAGCCCTACGGCCGCCAATTCCTCGAGTCGCTCCCCGAGATGCCAATCCAAACGGTCACCGCAAAGTAGGGTGTGTGCTTGCACGCACCAGCGCCCACCCATGAGCCGCAACGCGATAGCTCGCGGTTTTTGAGGGTGCAAGAACCGCACGCTATCGCGTTGCGGCTGATGAGCGGCGATTGTCATGCAGAGCATGACCTACAAACTCTGCCGCTGGACCTTGAGAAGATTTCCGGCTAAAGCTCGGTACTACGAACAGGCTACTAACGAACAACGGCTCGCACGTTTTGTGCGAGCCGTGGTCGTTGTGGGTGCGCAGAGCGCACCGATCGATTAGCCACTGCGCATTGGTTGACAGTGGCCTTGGCTTGAAGGGTAAGCGGGCGAGCTTACTTGAGCTCGACGCTTCCGCCAGCTTCTTCGATTTCTGCCTTGATCTTGTCGGCGTCTTCCTTCGAAGCGGCTTCTTTCAAAGTCGCAGGAACGCCTTCGACCATCTTCTTGGCTTCCATCAGCGAAGCGCCGGTCAAGTTCTTGACGACTTTGACGACGTTCAGCTTCTTGTCGCCGAAGCCGGTCAGGACGACGTCGAATTCGGTCTTCTCTTCTTCGGCAGCTCCACCTTCGCCACCGCCAGCTTGCATGACGACTGCACCACCACCCGAAGCAGGCTCGATGCCGTGCTCATCTTTCAGGTAGTCGCTCAGCTCTTTGGCTTGCTTCAGAGTCATTTCGGCGATCTTGTCGCCCAGTTCTTTGGTTTCGGCGCTGAATTCTGCGACGGCTGCTTCGTCAGACATTTTCTAGTTCCTCAAAAATAAATTTTGGTGATTTGTAGGGGGTGAATGTGGGATACGGCGGACTACTCGTCGCCTTCGCCTTTACTTTTAAGCTGGCTATTAAGCGTCCTACCCGGTCCCAGCAATGCACCGGACAACTGCGATCCTGGGCCAAGAATCTGGCCGACCAACATCGAGATTTGTTCTTCGCGGCTTGGCCACTTGCTGACCGCCTTCAGGCCGTCGGCATCAAGGGCTTCGCCATCCATCACGCCGCCGTCAGCGGAAAACTTGTCGTACTTTTCGCCATCCTTGTCGAGCTTTACGATCTCTTTGACAAGGGAGACGAAATCAGTCGAGCCCCAGCAGACAGCAACTTGGCCATTTGCACCTTCGAACGCCGGAGCGAGCGAAGTGCCTTCGGTGGCACGGCGTGCGAGCGAGTTCTTGACGATCATCAAGTTGATGTCTTTCGCCTCAAGCTCGCCACGCAATTCGTTGGTGGTGTTGGCGTCCATTCCGACGTAGCTCACAACGACGGCATCTTCGACACCATCGAGTCGCCGCTGAATGTCGCGGGTCACCAGTTCTTTGACGTATTTACTCATTGGATTGGTTCACTCTACAGATTGCGAAATCTGCATCAGCGGAATCAGACGGCAACTCTAACACTTGGGCTCATCGTGCCACAGATCGCGATACCTTTGACGTAGGCACCTTTGATCGTTTGTGGCTTCAAGCCGTCGATAAAATTCATGAAGGCGGTGATGTTCTCGACCAGCTTTGGCGAGTCGAAGCTCATCTTGCCAACCATCGCGTGGACGTTGCCACCTTTGTCGTTGCGGAACTCGACCTTACCCGCTTTGTACTCGCCAACGACCTTGGCGACGTCGGGAGTCACGGTGCCAGCACGTGGGCTAGGCATCAATCCGCGAGGACCGAGGACACGACCGAGTGGACCAACCAGGCCCATCATGTCAGGGGCTGCGATACAAACATCAAAGTCTGTCCAGCCATCTTTGATTTTCTTAGCCAAGTCTTCTTGGCCGACTTCGTCAGCACCCGCTTCTTCGGCTGCTTTCGCTGCGTCACCCTTGGCGAACACGACAACTCGTTGAGTCTTGCCGATACCGTTGGGCAGCACCAAAGATCCGCGGATGATCTGATCCGCTTGGTTAGGGTCAACACCTAACCGCATATGGATTTCGACCGTTTGATCAAACTTGGTCGAATCGTATTTCTTGAGAGCCTCGACCGCGTCTGCCAAAGGAAGCGGGTTCGCAGGCTGTTTTTCGATAGAAGCGCGGTAGCGCTTGGACTTTTTACCCATAGGGTCACGACCTTCAATTGTCGGGTGGTTTGGCGAGTTCACCCGTCCCAACCGGCGGTTGGCGGCAATCTCTCCCACATGTTCGCGGCGCAGTTTCCGCCGCAAAGAGACAGAATTTGGCGAACTGACGCAGAATCGTCAACTCCAATCGGCCTCGCTTTCGGAGTTTTTTTCCTCGGATCACAGCCCACCCGGCGCTTAGCAAAATTCTTGCTCGCCGCTCGGGAGCGTGGTAAACCCGAGAGGTTGGGAAACTCACTGGGACAGAGGCCTGCCGATTCGGCGCATCGAACGGACGTTAGGGGATAGCTATGTCGATTCAACTCCCGCTACGGGCACTTCTCTTCCTCGTCGGTTTAGGGGCGGTCCTTTTCGGCTCGCTGAGCCCCATCGAGGTGCAAGCCCAGGATCTCGAACCGACCTACAGCGTCCAAGGATCGATCCTCGACAAAGCGACCGGCAAGGGAATCGCCGGCGCGAACGTCCAACTGATCGCCGTCCGCGGGCCCACCGAAGCCCCAGAATTGATTGACGCGACACTCTCGGGCGAAGAGGGCGAGTTCACATTTGAAGGTCTCGATCCTCCCAATCAGCTTCGCTTTGAATCGCTCGGCTACCGATTGGTCGTCGACGCCCCGAATCGCCCCGTCTTTGCCGGCTACGTTTTCACCGATCCCAATGGACGCCCATTGAAGATCGCCGTCGATCCCAAGCAGGCCACGCTGCGAGGACGCGTCCTCGATTCGGCAGGCAACCCCGTCGTCGGCGCGACGGTCTACCGTGCCTACAACCGTGCAACATGCGCCGTTGGACTGCTGTGCGACACGACGGACGAGGAAGGCCTGTTTGAAATCGAACGCATGCCGATCGTTGTTGGGCCCGACCCCAAATCAAACTCGATCCAGATCACGGTCGACAGTGACTTGGCAGGTCGCAAGGACTTTCAAATCAACGACATCCCGGGTTTCGCCGAACTGCGAATGCCAACGGGATGCTTGGTTCGTGGATCGATCGTCGACCAAGAGGGTAACGCGATGGCAAACACCCTCGTCTCACTTCGCGCAACGGATCACTCGACCACGCGCGTCGTGAATACAGACAAAGACGGATCGTTTGCCGTCGTCGTGCCCGAGTGCAATTACCACATCATGGTCGAGGACCCAAACTTCGTTGCCAGTGGATTGAAGGACATTGAATGTGCTGCGGGCAAGCCGGTCCAACTTGAACCGTTTGTCGTCAGCGAAGGCGGCTGGATCACAGGCCAAGTCGTTCACCCCACAACCGGAAAGCCGGTCGTCCGGATCGAACAGGGCGAACGTGTTCGCATTGGCCTGCGCGGTCCGAGCCGACCGATGGGACAAGAAACGCTCGTGATGGTCGACGACGACGGGCGGTTTCGATTGAGGGCCGCGGCGGGCGAAAACTTCCCCTACACCCTGAACCTGCACACCGATCGCATGCTTTGGACCCGCGAAGCAAAACCGATCATGGTTGCCGAGGGCGAAACGATCGACTGTGTGATCACGCAAGAAGTTCGAAAGACCGGCGACGAAAAGATGGCCGAGGCTCGCAAGGTCTTCGCCAGATTGCCGGCCGACAAGGAAGCCCGGATCAAAGCGATCATCGAACACTTCCGCGCGCTCAACAACACGGTCGACGAGACCGAACTTTGGTGCCTTATGATGCGTGACCTCGTTGAAATTGGGTCGCCCGCCGTACCAGCACTCTGTGACGAACTCGAACGAACCAACAAACAACGCATGTTGCGACGACTCGGGTTCGCACTTCGCGCCATCAACGACCCGCGCAGCGTTCCAGCGCTCATCCGTGCGATCCCGAAAGGGCTTCAGCCATCAATGAGCGACTATGGCCTGATCGTCGAAAACCAAGACCTGGCCGCCTTCATGCAGCAGCATGAACTCGGCAAGTCGCGTGGCAACTATTTCGATTTTGGCCGCCCCGTTCGCGAACTCTTCGGTGCGTTGCAGTCGATCACTGGCAAAAAGTTTGACGAACAAGACCTCTTTTCAATCAGCCGCAGCAAAGACCGGCGATTGCACCGCATGCAACAAGAACGCTACCAGGGCAATGCCGAAACGTGGGCAAAGTGGTGGGAAGCAAACTGGTCCGACTTTGATGTCGACAAAGCCTACGCCAAAGTGAACCTCAAACCGCTGCCAGAGATCGACCCGAGCACCTTCCCGACCGGCCTCGATCTCGGCGAGAGTCCTCAAATCGATCGGCACATCAGCGGCATGGTCGTTTGCCCCATCGGCGACAAACCGGGCAAGTACAAAGACTTTTTCTTGGACCTCGACACGGGACGATCACCGGCATGGCCAAAGTCGATCGAGTGGAAGCAAGCGGCGGGTGACATTGAATCGGTCGAAAGCTGGGCCAGCAGAGAGGGGTGCGATTTGATTTGTGTCAAACGCGATGCCCAAGAAGGTGAAAGCCCTTACGTGCTGCGCGGCATCGGATTGAAACTTTGGGAGATCGACTCGCTCGACGCACGTAACCTCGACAAACGAATCGCGGCTGGCCAGCTCCCGAAGGGTGACTCGGTCGACGACATGATGCTGATGGCTCGAAACGCGAACACCGGCAACTCGGAAGTGAAGCGTGGCAGCAGCTTTCTTTACTTGACCAAGGAGGACAGTTTGGGCGTGATCACAATCACCGACATTGTGACCATCGCCCGTGACATCACCGGCTACGGCTCGGCACCCCAGGGCGTCGGGTTTCACAAAGGGATCCGGTTTGATCTAAAGACAATCGCCCGTTGAGTTTGTCGTACCGCCTTGAGTGAATAAGTAAGCCGTGATCACGTAAGCGGCCGGGCCTCGAACGCTGCAAACTGCAACACTCTCCCTCGGGAGAGTCGGCCTCTAAGGCCCGGAGAGGGTTTGTTTCAAGAGAATCATTCCCTCCCCGGACTTTGCGTCCGACCCTCCCGCAAGCGGGAGGGTGATTGCCGGTAATCCAATCCGCAACACCAGCCGCCGGTTCTTCAATACCAATCCCAAACCACGCCAACACCCATGAACCAACCAACAACCGAATCGCTTCGGCAAGCCAAGTGCCTTCCTTGTGAAGGTGGTGTGCCGGCGATCGAAAAAGAGGACGCCACCAAGTACGTCGAGGCGACGCCCGAGTGGACGCTGGACGAATCGGGCAAGGCGATCTTTCGCAAAGTCACCTGCAAGCACTTTGTTGCCGCGATGAAATTGCTCAACGCGATCGCGGACGTTGCTGAAACCGAACAGCATCACCCCGACTTGCATTTGACGGGCTATCGCAAGGTTCGGATCGAGCTGACCACTCACGCGATTGGCGGCCTGAGCGAAAACGACTTCATTGTGGCTGCCAAAATCGACGAGCTTCTTTCCGATTCATGATTTCGCAAGACAAAGCGTATGCCCTGATTTCGCAGTGCAGTGGCGACGAGATTTGGAGCGTTGAAACCTGCCGCCAGGCGGGAGTGCCTGAGGCCTGGATCGAGGAAATGGCCGACGCATTCGAGTCGGGCTACCGCTCGGACAGCCAAACGATCTACGTCGAAAACGCGCCAACCAACCAGTACCACGGGGTCCGCGACGTCGACTTGGCGATCCGGCTCGGGAAGGTCTTGGGCGTCGATGTCGACTCGATAATCCCGCTCGCCCCCAGCCGACAGGGGGTCGTCCGAGCCATCAAAGAGGCCCTGATGGAGTAGCTGCACCACAGGTTTTCGCCGCAAAACAGCGCTCGGGTGCCTACTCCCACGCACCAAATCGCACGAAAACAGCCGTCGAGTCCCTGCTTGCTCGCACCAAATCGCACGAAAAAACGGACTGCAGCGGCCACGCAAACCCCCGACGAAAAAAAGCAGCTCGGAAGGGTTGCCGAAAATGGGGCCCGGTTGGCATAATCAGGCCCCCAAATCACGAACAAACCGTAACAGAATAGAGATTCCGAGATGGCTGGCCGCTCAAAGAAAAAGGCTGAAACGATCTTTTTGGTCTGCGAAGAAACCGGCGACTACAACTACACCCTCAAGCGAAAGCCTGGCGGTGAGAAGTTGCGTCTGAAGAAATACAGCACACGACTTCGCAAACACACTTGGCATACCGAGAAGAAGAAGTAAGCACTTCCAACGTGCCGAATGAGCCGGCGATCGATGCGCAGCGCCCCGAGCGCCTGACGCGAATCCCCGGCTCCAATGTTGATCAGGCGGGTCGATGCACCCGCCTCCTTTAATTTAGGTTCGCCACTGGGTGGCTCGTTTCGCAGAGATCGCGAAACCACGAGCGCACCCACGCAAGGACGCAGGAGTGAGAGGATGCAACGACGTTGGCGCATCATCCCGCACGACGCCGCTCGCGTCGAGCAACTGATTGCCGCAAGTCGCCTGCCTCCCTTCGTCGCTCAACTTCTTGTCAGCCGCGGTGTCTACGACGCTGAAAGCGCGTCGCAATTCCTCGACACCAAACTCATGGGTTTGCGCGACCCACTTGAGTTGCCCGGTATCGCGAAAGCCGTCCCGATCTTGGTTCAGGCGGTCAAAGACAAGACTCCGATCGTTGTCTATGGCGACTACGATTGCGATGGCATGACAGGCAGCGCCATTCTGGTCAACGGACTTCGCCTGCTCGGTGCCGATGTCAGTTACCACGTTCCCAACCGACTCGAAGATGGCTACGGCTTAAACCAGGCGGCGATCGAAAAGCTGGTCGAGCGTGGGAAACGATTGATCATCTCGGTCGACTGTGGCATCACCAGCGTCGAGCATGCCAAGCTGTGCAAAGAGCTCGGCGTCCAACTGATCATCACCGACCACCACACCATCGGCGGTGAATTACCTGACGCCGATGCAGTGGTTCACCCGCGCCTTCCAGGCACCGCGTACCCATTCGGCGAATTGTGCGGCGCAGGCGTCGCCTTCAAACTCGCCTGGGCGCTCTGCCAAGAGATGTGCGGCTCGAAAAAAGTAAGCGAGCCACTTCGTCGTTACTTGATGCAATCGCTCTCGCTGGCAGCGATAGGTACGGTTGCCGACGTCGTTCCTTTGCTTGACGAAAACCGAATCCTGGTCGAACACGGGATTCGGATGCTACGGCTGGAACCGATCCCCGGATTGGTCGACCTAATGTCGATCACCAAGCTCGACGAAGTCTCGACGCTGAACACCGAAAGCATCGCCTTCACGTTGGCACCGCGGTTGAACGCCGCCGGTCGACTCGGTCAGGCTCAGCTTGCCGTCGAGTTGCTAACGACATCCGCTGGCGATCGCGCAAAAGCCCTCGCCGAGTACATCGACCAACTCAACAGTAGCCGCGACAGTCTTCAGCGCAGCGTTTACTTGGCCGCACAAAAGCAAGCCAAGAGCGAGTTCGACCCCGAAGGCGATGCCGCACTTGTGCTTGCAGGCGTCGGATGGCACCAAGGCGTCATCGGCGTCGTCGCTGGACGCTTGGCCGACAAGTACGCCAAGCCGGTGATCGTGATCTCGCTCGATACCGCAGGAAAAGTCGCGGGCGTTGGCTCGGGTCGCGTTGGCGGCACCGAAGTAGACCTCTACGCAGCACTCGATGAATGCAGTGACCGGCTGGTGAAATTCGGCGGCCACAAAGCAGCAGCCGGCATCACCGTCGAAGAGAAAGACCTCGAAGCGTTTCGCGGGGACTTCTGTGAAGCGGTCGCAAAACAATGGACCGACAAAGAGATCGTTCCCGAAATCACGATTGATGCCGAAGCGCCGTTCGTGCAACTGAATCTCGAAACGGTCAAACAGATGGAAATGCTCGCGCCGTTTGGTGCTGGCAACCCTCGCCCGATTCTCTACTGCCGTGACGTTGAACTCGACGCACCCGCGCGACGGATGGGCGGCGGCGACCGACACCTGACCGTCAACTTGCGTCAAGGAAGCAAAGTCGTTCGCGCGGTCGCCTTCAGCGCCGGTGACTGGTGTGACGACCTGAATGAAACCGATGGGCCAATCGAGATCGCGTACCGACCGGTGATCAACGAGTTTCGCGGTATGCGTAAAGTAGAAATCCACCTCGTCGACTGGCGCGTCGCCAAATCGCTCGCCGCGGTCTAACCTGGTTCGTGCAATTCGCGTTACCCGACCCGATCGCCTCTTAGCGCAATCACATGAGCCGCCGGCCGTCAGGCCTCGGGCCCTCCGTTCCAGCACACACAAATTTCCATCCGTGTGATTCGTGCAATCCGTGGTTTCTTCTTCTCGCCCAAACTGAAGACCGCGAAACCTACGAACCTGTGCACCACTTTTCGATCGTTCGCCGGTAGAGTTCGATTCCTTTGTTGAGCTGATCGATCTCGAGGAATTCGTCGGTCGTGTGTGCTTGAGCGATGTCGCCTGGACCGCAAACGACGCGATGTTTGAGCTCTGCGAATTCGCCGCCGTCGGTGCCATAACAAACCGTGTGCGGGTCGCCGCCCGCCAGTTCGCACAACGCTTGGATCGAATCGGCATCCGCTTCTTGCCAAAACGGCTCGCCCCCTTCAAAGAGCTCAAACTCAAGACCAAGTGACTCAGCAGTCGCTTTGACTTCATCGATCAAGCCGCTGCCATCGATGTTCGGCATGGGCCGCAAACTGAACCAGGCGACGCTTCGATCGGGTGTGATGTTGACGGCCGTGCAATGATCGCTAACGCCAAAGTTCCATGACAGAACGGGCGGATCAAAACGATCGTCCTGCAAGTTCTTTTCGCTGCGCGTCCGCTCGGCAATCCCCAGCAACTTCTGAAGCATCGGCACCATCGCTTCATTGGCGTTCACACCATCGGTCGTACTACTATGCGCGGCCCGTCCACGGCTGATGATCTTTCCACCCGTGATGCCCTTGTGTGCGTGAACCACCGACAAACGAGTCGGCTCGCCAATCAATGCGAGCGGTTGAGCCTCGACGATTCGCTTGTACTGGGTCGATGCAGCAACCAGCTCTTTTGCACCGGCAAACCCAACCTCTTCGTCGGCCGTGCAAACGATCCAAATCGGCCGCGTCTGTTGTTCTTGGGGGACAAGTGAAGCGGCCGACATCATTGCGACCAGAGAACCTTTCATGTCGCAAGAGCCGCGTGCGAAGATCCGTTCGCCTTCGATCACCCCACGAAACGGATCACCGCCCGGCCCGGTCCAACCCTCAGCCGGCACAACGTCGGTGTGACAAAAGTAGGCAAGACCACCTTTGCCGGAGTTCGATGACGTGGGATCTCGGCGCGCGACCAAATTGACTTTGCGCACGCCACGAGGATCGTCGTATTCCGTTTGCTCGACCGAAAAACCGAGTTCGCGAAGCTTCGCGGCGACGTCCGTTGAAACTTCGCCGTTGCTTGTCGCACTTACCGACGGAAACGAAACGAGTTGTTTCAGCGATTCAATCGCGTGATCTAGAGTCGACATGATGAATTGAGCGAGCGGACGGCTGGATGAAGTCGTTGGTTGTAACCGACAAAACGGCTAGGGGTGGTGGCGTGCTGTGATCTCGATCATCGCTTCATGCAATTTTCCATTGCTGGCAACGATACTCGATTTTTCCAGAGGCATCGTGTCGCCCCTGGCATCCGTAACCGTTCCGCCTGCCTCTTCGACAAACAGTCGTCCAGCGGCGAAGTCCCATGGCGAGAGTTGGTATTCAAAGAAACCGCCGAATTGACCGCAACCGACTTGGCACAAATCGAGCGCCGCTGTTCCGAATCGGCGGATGCCGTGAATGTCACACTCAAAGAAGGCTTCAATCGCGGCAAGCGTGCTACGCATCATCGCACCGCGGTCGTAGTAGAAGCCACACCCGATGAGCGTCTTGGCGAGCGTTTCGGCGTCATTCACCGATACGGGTTGTCCGTCGCGCATCGCGCCGCCACCGCGGGTTGCCGTGAACAGCTCGTCGCGTGCCGGATTCAACACAACACCGACCGTTGGCACGCCATGTTGGTAGTAGGCGATCGAAACGGCAAAGTGGGGCACCTGGTGTGCAAAGTTGTTGGTGCCATCAAGAGGATCGATGATCCATAAGTGATCGGCGTCGGTGGAACCGGTGAGCGCCTCTTCGCCCAGCAGTTCGTGACCTGGAAACTGCTTCTGTAGGTATTCGGCGACCGCTTTCTCACTTTCAATGTCCGCGTCACTGACCAGATCATAAGTCTTGCCACCTTGGTCCGACTTGTCACGCATTTGAACTCCTTCGCGAAAGTATCGCATCAGGATATCGCCACCCAATTTGGCGGCGTTGGTCGCGTGATCCAGAATGTTTGCTAGGTCAGTCATTCACAGTCGCTCAATCTTGTTTCGGGCTTAGGCTTGTTTCAGGCGTAGGCGTGTTCCAGGCTCAGGGCTTGGCTATTTGCCGCCGTACCAAACACCGCGCCGCCAATTGTGACGCTGCAGTCGGTTCAGGAGTTCGGCAGGTAGGTCCTTGAGTTGGCTCGTTCTTGTATTGCGTGTTACTTGGTCGCGGTTGCGCATGCCAACGATGACGGAACTGACTTCCGATCGAGCAAGCGCAAATTTCAATGCGACGTCCGCAAGCGAGTATTGGTCGTCGATGCCGAACTGTTGCAGATCCTCGCGAACCTGTTCGACACGTTCGGCGGCACGTTGCATCCGGTCGCCGGCAAAGTAGGCGCTTCGAAAATCGTCTTCAGCAAACGCGTGGTCGGCGGCATACTTTCCGGCCAACACACCCTCGTCGAGTGCGACGCGCACAATGACGCCTGTCCCGGTCTCGGCGGCAACGGGCAAGATCTGTGCAGCCGGCTCTTGGTGAAACAAATTGAAGATCACTTGAACGACATCGACCAAACCGTCGCGCATCAACTGAACCACACAATCCTGGTCTTGTTCGGGAGTGCTGACGCCGATCAGGTTGATCTTGCCCTCTTCGCGAAGTTGGCGAAGCACGAGCAGCGGTTGCGGGTCATCGTTCCAAGCTCGCGTCCACGTGTGCAGCTGAAGCAGGTCGATCCGTTCGGTACCGAGGTTGCGAAGCCGCGTATTCACGTTGTCGCGCAGGTAGGCAGCCGAGTAACGATCTTGCCAGCGACAATAGGGACTGGGGGGCCAAGGCCCGGCATCGGGGGGTGACTTGGTGGCAACAAAGATCTCTTCGCTGCGTTCTTTGAGCACTTGTCCGATCAGTCGCTCGCTGTGTCCGTCGCCGTAGCCAGCGGCGGTATCGATCAGCGTGACGCCGCGGTCGATCGCCTCGTGCAACGATGCAAGCGACTCTTGGTCATCCTGTTGGCCCCATTGGCCGCCTATCGCCCAGGCACCGAATCCGATTTCCGAGACGGAGGGGCCGCCTGTTGAAAGAAGTCGGGTTTGCATCCTTGATCGCCTCTCACTCGTGTTTTTTCCGCGTGCCATCGCTTTGGCCGCTGTTAAATTGTGCCGATTAGGAAATGCCTTCGTAGGGGGCTTAACCAAACTTCCTGACTTTCCAATTCTCGCATGTCGAACGGCTCAACATTTTGTAGCAGCTTTTCCGAAAAGGGAGAGCGGATGGCTCTTGCCGTCCACCATGAATGTTCGTTGTGTGAATCCACACCTTGATTTGGCGTGAGTGACAGGGCCATCACGCTTGTCGGGCCGCCAGGCTCGCCAGGCCATCGGGCTTGTGTCGAAAAGATTTGGGACGATGTCGGTGCCTAAGTTTCCTCCGATTCCGAGTTTGTCAGTAGTCATCCCGATCGGGCGAGATCTGCCTGCGTTTGAAAATACGTTGGTGAGCGTGCTCGAGAATCGGCCGAGTGACTGTGAAGTCCTAGTTGCTCACGACGGCGGCTACGAAGACCCTTTTGACCTTTGCGACGAAGTTCGCTTTGTGACAGGCAAGTCAGCGTCCTACGCAGGTTTATTGTCAGCTTCGTTTGAAGCAGCTAACGGCCAGATCGTCCATGTGCTAAGCGATGGGCTGCGAGCCACCGCCGGTTGGACAGATGACGCCGTCGAGCGTTTTGAGAATCCTGACACGGGTGCGGTGACTCCAGTGATTCGCGGCGTTTCGGTTGATGAGGTTGCAGCGGCAGGTTGGTGCGATGCAGGCACCAAACTCTGCGTGCCGGCTGGAAAGGGCGAGTCGAAACTGAGCACGAAGTCGATTGCCAAATCATTCGCTCCCTATATTCAAGCGGCTTTCTTTCGTCGCGAACTCGCGGTGGCCATGTCGCAAGCGTTTGATGGTGGCAACGACACGCTCTCGACCAGCTATGCGTTTGGGCAACTCCTTGATGATGCCGGTTGGCAAAGCGTGGTTGCAACGGAGAGTCTGGTCGAAATGGAAGGGGATGCCATCGGCGACAAGTCGTCGTTTTCCCGAGGCCAAACGCTTCGAGCCTTGCAAGGCTTGTTCGACGGTAAGAGCGGCTTCGGCTGGTCACTCACCAACGCAGCCTTGGCAGCGATCACAAACCCAACACGTCTGGTTGAATCCCTAGGCCAAGCACTCGCACCGTTGAAACTCAAGCAGCTTCAACAGCGCGTCGACCTGACGGTCATGCCAGACGTTGATGACGACGAGCCGGTCTTGAGCCTGCCGGAAACTCAAAGCGACCAGCCGCTCCGTCGCGCCGCCTAGCAGCTCGCCCGTCACCTATGTGAACCAAACACACGCGGGCCGAGTACTCGAAATACCGGCGGCTGATGCCGTGCCGCTCAGTTTTCAGCGGTGATCGACGATCAGCCGCAACGCGATAGCGTGCGGTTCCTGCCGTCAGTCAATCAGCATAACCGCGAGCTATCGCTCTGCGGTTGATGTTGCCGCACAATGTGGTTGTGACTGCTCGTGAGCCGAACGCGCTAGCGTCGGGCCTTTCACTCCATTGCACGCATGTGAGTACCCGTCATGCGGAGCACGACCTACGAAGAGGACGCAGAGCGTCCAAAAAGTGCGTTACCACGCGGAGCGGGGTATCGAGGTGGGACGGGCACTACGGCCAATTGGGTTCGCGTTTTTCGAGGAACGACTTGATCCCTTCGGTGGCTGATTCGGTCGTGCATGCCGTTGCACTGTCAGCAGCGCCGGAAGCGAGTTGGCTGATCAGGATTTCTCCGATGCTCTCGTTCAGCAAACGCTTGGTCGCCTGAACGGCTTCTTGTGGCCCGCAACTCGATTGCTTGGCCTGTTCGACCGCAGCGACCCAGATCTGGTCGCTTGTCACGGGCTGAAGACACAGGCCCAGGCTGTAGGCGGCGCTCGCACTAAGATCCTGGCCACCGAGCAGCATTCGCGCAGCAATCGCACCACCACCTCGAAACGTCAACAGCGCCGCGGTCGCTCCACCAACCAGCCCGCGTTTGATCGCTGCAGCCGAAAACCAAGTCGATTCCGAGGGAACGATCAGGTCACAAGCCAACGCGAGCGCAAACCCTGCACCTACAGCCACGCCATCAACCGCAGCGATGATCGGCTTGGGGAACCTCAACATCTGCTCAAACAACTCAACCTGGTGCCGCCACAACGTCAACCACTCACCCAGCGCCTCCTGCTGCGGCATCTCACTGATCTCACGCAGCACTTTCAAGTCGACTCCCGAACAAAAGTGGTCGCCAACACCCGTCAGGACGACGGCCGAAACCTTTTTCTCTTGATGCAGGTCTGAAAACGCAGTTTGCAGATCGTTGACCAGTTGTGGGCTGAGCGCGTTCCGGGCGTTGGCGCGATCCATCAAGATCGTGGCAACGTGATCGTGAACCTTGACATCGACAGACATGATGATGGTCGTTTTTCGTTTTGAGGAGCCGAAGAGGAGACCCTTTCAATCTACCGTGTTGATCGCGGTGCGCGTGAGCCGTGCCTGGCGTAAACGGCGGGGCGTCTTGTTGAAAGCACTGCCTCATGGCGGATCTGTGTCGCTGTCGCTCCTTGATTCGGCCTACACAATAAAAAACCCCGAAGGCGTTTGCCTTCGGGGTTTCGTCGTTTTTTGTTGTTTCGCTTATCGGGCCCGTCGGGCTGATCAAGCGAAACGAATCGCAGTCACAAGATTACTTGCAAGCACAAGGGTCAGCGGTTGCACAGCCGTTGCATCCCGAAACGGGAACTTGGACTTCAACAGCCACTGGCTTGCAGACGCGAACTTGAACTTCTTTCATCGTTTGCACTGGAACGCACACGGTGTACTCCTCAGGAACTTCTTCCTTGACGGTGTCGTACACGGTGACGTTGTAGGTGCGAGTGCGTTCTTCAGGAACGCAAACGGTGTAAGAAACTTCGCGGCTACGCTCTTGAGTTTCCATGCGTTGACGAGTCACGGTGCGAGTACGCTCTTCCGTGTTGTAAGTCGTCACAGGAACCATGCGAGTGCGGGTTTCCATCTTGGTCTTGGTCACAGGCACGGTGCGAGTGCGAGTTTCGCGGACCATGGTGGTCACAGGAACTTCGCGAGTGCGATCTTCGCAGCGGTACTTGGTGACTTCGCGAGTACGCTCTTCGTTACGCGTCTTGCAAACGTTAACCGTGCGAGTGCGGGTTTGGTTTTCCCATTCGCAGTAGTTGACGGTGCGAGTGCGGTCTTCGCAGCGGTACTTGCAGACGTTGACCATTCGAGTGCGTTGCTCGGTGGTCATGGTGCAAACAGGCACTTCCTTGGTGCGAGTTTCATTGCGATAGCGAGTCACAGGTACTTCACGAGTGCGCTCTTCAGTGCGGCACAAGGTGACTTGGTACTCACGAGTACGCTCTTCGGTGCGGCACTTTTGAACCTTGCAGGTTCGGGTGCGCTCTTCAGTGCGGTACTTGGTGCACTTAACGGTACGAGTTCGCTCTTCGGTTCGGCACTTGGTGACAGGAACCTTACGAGTACGAGTCTCGGTGTTGTAGCTGCAAACGGTGTAGGTGTAAGGAACCTCAGTCGTTTGACGCTCGTAAGTGGTGCAAGGCACTTCTTCGGTCACGAGGTTTGGAACCCAAACTCGCTTGTAAACAACCTTAGGAGCACAACCGCATGCGTCAGCAACGGTTTCGCATCCACCGCAACCGGTGTCGCATCCGCCACAAGCTGGAGCAGGTGCACATCCGCCGCATGCCGATCCGCTGACTTCAACCGCTTGGCATTCGTAGCTGCCCTTGTCCTTGGTGACCGTACGCATGGTGGTCACAGGAACGCACTTGGTGACAGTACGGGTACCGGTCTTGGTTTCCTTGACAGGAACGCGAACGGTGTAGGTCTCTTCCACTTCTTCAGTGTAAGGAACCTTCACGGTGTACTTCTGTTCGACTTCCTCGGTGTAAGGAACCGAAACGGTGTACTTTTGCTCGACGTCTTCGGTGTAAGGAACCGAAACGGTGTAGTTCTGAGTACGAGTCTCGGTGTAAGGAACCTTGACGGTGTAGTTTTGAGTGACCGTCTCGGTGTAAGGAACACAGACTTGGTACTCAACCGTCTTGGTCGACTTCACAGGAACTTGCACGGTGTAGTGCTGTTCAACTTGCTCGGTGTAAGGAACGCGAACTTTGTAGGTTTCCTCACGCGACTTCTTCACTGGCACGCGAACGGTGTATTGCTGTTCGACTTGCTCGGTGTAAGGGACCGCAACTGTGTAGGTTTGCGTTTCGGTGTAAGGAACGCTGACCTTGTAGTTTTGGGTGACGGTCGAAGTCTTTGGCACGCAAACGGTGTAGGTTTGCTCGACGTCCTCGGTGTAAGGAACGCAGACTTGGTAAGTCTCTTCACGCTCGCTCTTAACGGGAACTTGAACCGTGTACTTTTCCTCGGTGGTGTAAGGCACGCAAACTTGGACGTTGTAGGTCTCGGTGCGTGTCTTGGTCTGAGGAACATTCACTGTGTAGGTTTGAGTCTTGGTTTCGACTCGAGCCACTCGCTTGCAAACGGTACGTGTGCGTGTGCGAGTTTCTTTTTGATAGGTCGTGGTTGGGACCATACGGGTCTCGGTCACGTACTGCGGACGCATGACGGTCCGAGTTTCGTAGGTGGTACCGCAGTCCGCAGTACCGCAGCCACCGCAGTCTGAACCGCCGCAGCCGGAAACGGTCTCGCATGGCGAACCGCTCGCGCAGCCGCCGCAATCACCGCATCCTGATCCTGCTTGAACGTTTGCAGCAAACATCACTGCAACGCACAAGCCGAGGAAGCTGGTTAATACATGTGTTCTCATCAAGGACAACCCTCCAATTTGCTCACAGCCCGTGAGACATAAGTAGACATACGAGGAAGTTTTTAACGGCTGCGTAAGATGGGGCGAATTCACCCCACGTTCGGATAAATGTAGACGTTGGTGATATGGTGTCAACGATTCGCTCTCACCAAACGTCGCAATTTCAACAAATAATCAGATAGCCGATTTTTTCAGTTAAAACGTGCGGTTTTGGGCTCTCGTCTACGCGGTCAATAAGATGGCGCAGCTTGCCCTACCTTTGGGGACCGGCTAAGCGGAAGCATGGAGGAGGAGCCTGACGGATCACCGCAACGACGTCACTCTGGGAGGCTTGGAAAAGTGAGCACTCAACCATGCACTCAACGCCATCCAGTTTACCTACGATCGCATCGTGAGTCGTGCATGCGATCGACGCTTCCACCAGAATTCGCACCTGGTTGCCCCTACGACCTGAAGCAAGAGTGGGAAGCAACAAGCACGCGCTGGACGCAACAAGACGGAGCCGCTCGGTGTGAGCCACACGAATCGCCTGGCCGAGATCGGGTACACGGGGCCGCGATCGGTGCTGATGCGATGCACAGAGCATCCTGGGCAGCCAATCGGGCGCATGTCAGCCCATCGGTCGACAGAAACCCCAGCATTCCCGGAAGACGCCCAACGATACCGAAAGACGCATACCGTCGCACCGATCAAGCGAATTCGGTCGCGGGTGGCGAGGACTCAATCATTGGCGCAAACGCGATTGAGGCACGATGAGAGTTGCGCTGGTTGGAGGACCGTCCCACGGCAGGGAACGAAGCAGCCCAGAGAACTAGCGCGACCCAGAGAACCGCAGCCCAGAGAGCGCGCACAAGGGCAGTTTTCCAGGAACAAATCACCGCAGATTGCATTCTAGTAGTAATGATGAAGGCAGAGAGGAGCCGATAGGCACGGAAGAAGTTCACCAAATAGGCGTTAACACGGTGTGACAAATCGTTGTTGGTTCGTATGATGCCAAGTGGGAAGTGGGCAACCCGCGAAAAGAGCTCGCGTCGCCGACGATCGGCGATTGGCATCGAGAACCAAGTGAGTTGCAACGTCAAACGCATTCCGAATCAAACTTGCCAGGCTTCCCGTTTGAAGACTGGCTGCTAGAACGGGATGTTTGGGAGCCCCAATCAACTGAGACCGATTGGGCTTGATTGACCGGACAAGGCAACACACTGACCGCATGCGGGTTGTGGTGGGAGAAGATCGATGAATCGATCACCGCAAGCAACACAGTCCTCGACAGAACCGCGCAAAATCATTTGCGTTGGATCGCCCGATTCTCTGCCTGAGGAGCTGCGAAACAACGACTTGGTCGTTGTCGATACCTCCGTACCGGTGGTCGATGAGCTTTCTGACCCTTCGATCGCTGGAGTCTGGATCTCACGCGAACAGCTACCTCAGCTGGCCGAACTCCGCGGCGTCGCTCAAAGCGGAGTCATGCTTCGCGACATGCCCGAGGGAGCTGCACTGCTGGACAGTGACAACCGCGTGCTGTGGGCAAACCGCCAGCTGCTGCAGTGGGCTCAGCTTGGCGAAGACTCGCCGATTGGCATGAGCTTTTATGAGCTGCTCGGAAACCCTGAAATCATGGGTCCCGATTTCTGTCCGTTCCACACCGCACTTGCGACGGGGGAACAGACCGGCAGCACCATGGTCAGTCACGAGAATCGCTACTACCAGATTCACGCGGCACCGATTGTTCAACCCGATCACAGCCGCCAACTCATCGTCACTGTCGGCGACATCACCGAAGAGATTCTTCAACAACAGAAGCTCGCCGCGATTCACCAAGCCGGACGCGAACTTGCCGACCTGCGTCCCTCCGAGATCTTCATGATGGAGGTTGATGAGCGGATCGACCTCTTGAAAGAGAACATTCGTCACTACCTCAGTGATCTCCTCAATTTTGAAGTGATCGAGATTCGCTTGCTCGCTCACGACACTGGCAACCTTGTCCCGCTGTTGAGCGTTGGGATCGATCAAGACGCGAGCGATCGCAAACTCTTTGCTCACCCACAAGGCAACGGCATCACGGGCTATGTGGCCGCCAGTGGCATGAGCTACGTGTGCCAAGACGTCGTCAACGACCCCTTGTTCATCCCGGGTGTGGCAACGTCGCGGAGTTCGCTGACCGTGCCACTGATTTTGCATGACCAGGTGCTCGGAACGATCAACGTCGAAAGCCCCGAGCCGTCAGCCTTTGGCGACAGCGACCTACAGTTCTTGGAAATCTTTGCTCGCGATATCGCGTTCGCGCTCAACACGCTCGAACTACTGGTTGCACAAAAAGCCAACACGGCCCAGCAGAGCTGTGACGCGATTCACAGCGCGGTCGCCATGCCGGTTGACGAGATCCTTAATGACGCAGTGAACGTCATGGAAGGCTACATCGGACACAGCCCCGACGTGGTCGATCGCATCCGCCGCATCTTGCACAACGCTAGAGACATCAAGCAAACGATCCAGCAAGTCGGTCAAAAGCTGACCCCACTCGAAGCCGTACCGGCCGGCGTTCAGTCTCCCCAACAAGCCTCGTTGCGCGACAAACGCATCCTCGTGGTCGACGCCGACGAAAAGGTCCGAGAGGACGCTCACACGCTGCTGGAACGTTACGGCTGTATCGTCGAAACGGCCCACAAGGGCGACGAAGCCGTGCTGATGGTTCGCGGCAGCGGTGGAGCCACCGGCTATGACGTGATCATCAGTGACATTAGCTTGCCCGATTACAGTGGCTATCAGCTGATGCTTCGCCTTGGAAAGATCATGGATCGTGTGCCAATGGTTTTGATGACCGGATTTGGCTACGATCCCGGCCACTCCATCGTCAAGGCTCACCAGGCGGGCCTTCCACGCAAATGCGTGCTCTACAAGCCATTCCGCCTGGACCAACTGATCGATGTGGTCAACACGATCCTCGAGATCAATCTCAAGTCGCCACCCAAGCCGATCAACGACGATAGCGAAAGCCAACCGGCGCCCGCCGCAAAGTGATCGCTCTCTTGACCAGGGCGTCGTCCACTTCGTGACTGCGATTGTCGAAGCCTGCCTATCTCGAGCAGCAGCCCAACCTACTTCACCCGATAGCCAAGTTTCTTGAGCTGTGCTTTGACGCGATCCAGATGATCGCCTTGCAGTTCGATTTGGTTTTCCTGGATCGAACCACCGGCACCACATGCCGATTTGAGTTTTGAAAGCAGATCCGGCAAATCGCACTCGCTCGGATCCAGGCCCCAAACAACGGTCGCAAACCGCTTGTGCTTGCGACGATCAACGCGCACCTTGGCCGTTTGTTTCTCGGGTGGCAGGTAGCTCGGCGTTTCGGGCAACTCAGGGCACTTGCAATCCTGCTCCAAGTCACCGCACCGATCACAACGAGGCGGAATGTCGAAGGGCGTGCCTGCAAAGAGACGTGTCATGGCTGGTCGCGTGTGGAGGTTCTATTGAGAGCGGAGTTCTGGTGGCACATCGGCAAGTGCATCGTCGGGTAATTCAAACGATCCCGCCATCAGTTCGCGGTCTTCGTTGATCAATTCGGGGTACCGAGCCGAGATCGCTTCGACAGCAAAGATTTCCTGAACGGCGTCTTCAAACTTAACGAACCCGATCACTTCACCAGTTTCGATGTTGATCACCCAAACACCACAGGTACGTTCTTCGAGTTTCTTCTCGGCGATCGGCACGCCGCCAAACACAGCCGACTCGCGCACTTGAGAAAGCCCTACGAACGCGATCGGGCCGGCAAACGAGAGCCCGCGCGTAAAGCCTGGCAACTGAACGATCGATTCGTAGCGTCCTGTGGCGGGGTCGATGAACCCAAAACCGCCATGGCCTGACTCGAGTAGCCAAAGCCGATCGCGGTACCACCGCGGCGAATGAGGCATCGACAAACCTCGACAGATCGTTTCACCCGATTCGATGTCGATCAAGATACCGCCATCTTTCTTGTTGTCACGCCATTGCCGCGGTTGGTTCGTTTCACCAAGTGCTGTGACGTAACGCGGCTTGCCGTCGCGGAGTCCAAGACCGTTGAGGTGACAGCAGTCGCCGGGCACGTAGCGATCAATAAAGGGAGGTCGCCAAACGGGATCGAAATTGTGGATCGCACTGCGCCGGCATAGGCAGGAAAAGAGCGTGTTGACGAACCAAAGTTCGGCATCGTTACCACTTCCGACCCAAGCCATTTCGTGGATCTGGATGTCGCCGGTCCAATGCGTCGTCCGAGGCAAGAAACAGGCATCGTGTTGTTGCGGTAGGGGCGAGCCGTCTTCGCTGACGTTCAGCCTTTGGCAAACAGCTGGCAAATTGTGAAATTCCCAAACACTCATCGCGCTGCCGATCGCAAGTCGATTGTCGCCGACGGCGAGTCCCATCGGTTTATCGAAAACTCGGAAGTGCGTGTTGAGGACACCGTCTTGGCTACGCAAGATGACCAAACGCCCGGCCTGATAGGTCGTGACCATCACCGAGACGCCAAGTTGCTGAAGAATCTCGGGCAGGTTCGAAGTGTGGACGCTGCGCAGAGGTTCGACGGCCGAATGGGGTTGTGAATCTTGTGCTGACATCAGAGTCGCTTTCGCATGGTCGCCGACCGAGACCTCGATCCTGGCCCCTGCCTTGCGGGAGTTGCCCTCTGTGAGGGCGACCACCGGTCATTCAAAGAGTGCAATTACCTTGCCTGCTTTGGCCGCATCATAAGAAGAATCGGTCGCTCAGACCATGTCGGCTCTAGAAGAGCGACCCGAGGAAATCATCATCGGCAAGTAACGTATCCACGTTGGTCCGCCCCACGGCTTCGTCTTCAAGTGAGACAACCAATTCGCCATCAACGACGTTTGAGATACGAGCCAATTCGTTGATCACGCGAAGCGCATCGAGCGCGGAAACGCGTCCGTCGCCGTTGTGATCAAAGTAGACATCCGGCCACGGGGTGAGCGTGGCAGCATCGACCAAGGTTTGAGTCTCGTCATCCGAGAAATTGCGGCGTCCCAGCTCGTTGATAATCCGAAGCGCGTCACGCGCGGTCACAGCACCATCGTTGTTGACGTCGCCAGCGCGAAGGAAGTTTCGCCAATGATCGGGCTGTTCGACCTGGACAATTTCTCCCGTGTCGCTGTTGGTTGCGGTCTGAATGAAGCGGTCATTGATCTGAGCGGGGTCGGTCAACAGCCAGCTGTCGACATCTTCAAAATCGAACACGTCTTCTTCGCCGGCGGCGATAAAGACCGAACGGGTGATCGGCGACAAACGAGCGATCGCTGCTGCGTCAACGACAAGCGTGACAGCATCCGATGAAGACAGGTCGAGCGTGTTGAAACGGTCAATTTGGATATTGGGATCGGTCAGGTCGAAGACACCTGCGTTGCCGATCAATCGAAGCGTGTCATCGCCACCATTCCCATCAAGACTGAGTCCACCCGCTGGCAACGTGCCGCCCGCGGCATGCAGGTCAACGGTGTCGTCCTCAGCCGTCCCCGTAACACTCAGGGCTCCGACGCTTGCTTGCGGCGCGGCGAAGAGTTCGACGCCACCGCTTTCAACAACAACGTCGTTGCCTTCGGAATCGATCGCAACCGATGCGTTCAGAAGCGTGACCAGAACATCGGGAGCCTGTGAGCCATCAAGGATGGTAACAATGTAGTCTTCGACCTCACCGTCGGCTGCTGCGCCGGTTGGCAACAATCCTCCGGCCGAGCTAAGTCGCAAGCGGGCAGCGGTATCGCCAATCGACGCTCCGGCGGGAATGGTGAACGAGAGTGTGTTGCCTCCCGCGGCAACGTCAACACTCGACAAGATTTGCTCGCCGGCATCGTCCCAGTCACCGTCCTGGTTGAAGTCGATCCAACCATCTAGCTTGCCGGTTTCAGAAACGTCGGCCGATAGGCTCGATGTGGTCACCGACCCGCCATCGGAAACCAAGCTCGCCAAGAAGGTGATGCCGTCGTCATCATCGGAGTCGGCCGCAGCCGAAGGCGTTCCATCAAAATCGTTGCTAACGACATCGCCCAGTCGCAATGAAGTCGTGGTGTGTCGCGCGCCGTCTTCGGCGAGTGTTACCGGGTACGCGTCAGGTGCGTCGCCGTAGTCTTGCGGAGCCAAAACGTTGATCGACACGGTCGCTTGCACGACATTGAATCGGCTCGTGAGGTCGGGGGTGAAGGTGACCGAAAGTGTTTGACCATCACCGACCGACAAGACCGTTCCGAGATTAGGGTCGTATTCGAAAGTGCCGCTGACCGACGCTTCGGCATTCAGTTGCTCCGTTCCCAGGGCAGTGCCAACGATGATGTCAGCGGGATCATTCCAGGTGATGACTGGATCCGCTTTGAGCACATCAATCTGAACGGTTTCGGTCACACTTTCAAAGTTCGTTGCATCCGTGGGTGTGAAGGTCACCGAGAGTGTTTGGTTGTTCCCCGGCAACATAAAAATCCCGGCCGGCGGAATGTAGCTGAACGTACCGTCAACGTCGGCGGTTGCGTTGAGTTGCGTGCTGCTAAGCGCTGTACCAAACACGATGGGGTCGGGGTCGGCCCACGTCACAACGGGCACACCCTTGAGCACATCGATAAAGACCGAAGTCGAAACGACATTGAAGTTCGTGGTGTCGACCGGGGTAAAGGTCGTCGAGAGCACGCGCCCATCGCCGGACGCAAGGATCGCGCCGAGATCAGGCGTGTAGCTGAACGTACCGGGCACATCGGCCGATGCATCGAGCTGGGTCGCGCTAAGCGGGGTTCCGAAATCGATCGGATCCGGAGTGTCCCACGTAATGACGGGGTCTTCTCGCAGCACGTCGATAAAGACGGTTGCGGTCGTCACTTCAAAATTGACGAGATCATCGGGCGTGAACTCAACCGAAAGTTGCTGATCGTCACCAGCGTTTAGGATCGTGCCGAGCGCTGGCGTGTAGACAAACGTGCCCGTCACGTCAGCGGTGGCATTGAGCTGGGTCGCGCTGAGTGCGGTGCCAAAGACGATCGGCGCTGGGTCGGCCCAGTTGATCGTCACCCCGGTGGGACGTTCAACGGAACCAATGTCGATGTTGCCACCTGCGATTCGCGGAAAGTTCACACCGCGTTGGTCGTTGTCCAACGGTGGCGTGAAGATCGAGCGATTGAACTGAGGGTCACCAGCATCGAGAACGGGACTCGATTGAAGTGGCAAATGGGTTTGAGTTGGTCCACCATTGTCGGCCAGCGCACTCAGTTGCGGGTCAATCAGCCCGCCGCCATTGGGATCGCCGATCAGACTGCCTGTCGTTGGGTGCGCCGTTTGCGATTCTCCGAGAGTCGTTCCCGTGTTGTCACCGACAAGGCTGTAGATGACCGAATCATTTCCGGCGGCAAGCCGAGTGCCCAAAAAATCAGGGGCCGTCCCGTCGTCACTGTTTCCAGCAACGATGGAATGGTCCAGGCTAAAGGAAGCATCGCCTGCCTGGGTAAAGGTGGTGATCCCACCACCACGTTCGGCCGCAACGTTCGAAGTGACCGTGCTGTTGTGGATCGATACGTGCCGTCCACCGATGTACAAACCACCTCCTTCACCGCTTGCGGTGTTACCCGAAATGGTTGAATTGATAATCGTGGTTGGCGAATTGATTAACTGGATGCCAGCACCGTCGGCCTCAGACCCACTGGTCATGTTGCCCGAGATCGTCGAGTCTCGAATGGTCACTGTAGACCTCAACACGACTAGCCCAGCGCCACCGGCACGTTCTCCCGCCGTTTGATTATCCGTGAAGGTGCTTTGGATGATCGTCGCCTCGCCTTCGCTGATGTAGGCACCTCCACCAGCAGCCAATTCGTTATTGGTTCGGTTGCCAGTCACGACGGAACGCGTGATGGTGATATCGCCAGCGTGGTACAAGGCGCCGCCACCGCCAAACGACGAAGTGGTTGAGTTGTCTGAGAGAATCGAATCGGTGATTTCGACTGTACCCAAGGCATAGATTGCTCCCCCGGCCGCTCCGAGTCCAATTGAGTGGTTATCGGTAAAGGTCGCCGACTCGATGGTCAACGTGTCGCCAGACAAGAATCGAATCCCACCACCGAATTCAAATTCGCCGGTTGCCAAGCCACCCGTAATCGTCAATCCGAGCAATTGGACATTGCCGCCCGACTGGGAAACATCGAAGACCCGCACTTCGTCGTTGCCGTCGATGATCGTGTCATCGCGACCATTGCCGATGATCGAAACACCATCGTTGATCTGCAACGCTCCCAGCGCCGAAGAGAGCACCACTGTGCCGTTCAAACTCGGGTCAAAGCGAATCTCGTCGCTACCGACCGTCGCGTTGGCCAACGAGATCGCTTCGCGAAGACTCAAGTCTTGAGGCGCCGACCCGGGGTCCGCGTCAAGTTCATCATCGAGCGTGGTCACGGTGTAGGTGATGCCCGAAACGGTCAAGTCGACAGCCACGTCGGTCGAGTTGCCAAAGTCATCGGTTGCTGTGAAGGTGACGTTGGTTTGTCCAACGGGGAACGTACTTGGTGAAGCCGTGATCGCAACATCACGGTCCACGATGTCACTGGCAAGCGAATCGAACAAATCCACCAAAATGGAATTGTTTAGGTCGGCCCCACCCGGCACGTTGCCGGGGATGGTCAGCGTCGACGGCATGCTAAAGTCGGGTGGCGTCGTGTCTTCGACTACGACGCTCACGGGAAACGCCGCTTGGTTTCCCGAACTGTCTTCGGCAGTGTAGGTAACGACCGTCGTTCCCAGCGGGTACGTCGATCGCGAACTGAACACCAAGGATGGCGAGGCATCAACAACATCGCTCACCGTCGGTGAAAACGGCAGGGTCGGGTTCAGCACACCAAAAGGCCCTGTCGCCTCGAGGGTCGCTACTGTTGGTGTGACCGAAAGGACGGGTGAGGCAGTATCAACCACCCTCACACGCGCCGTCGCGGTCGCTTCATTGCCAGAATCATCGGTCGCCGTGAACACTACCGTCGTTTGACCTAGCGGAAAAAGGCTGGGCGCGTCGTTGGTGATCGTGACATCGTCATCAAAAAGGTCTGTCGCGATGGCGCCGTCAAGAAACGCGGTGAGTGCCGCGTTGGTTCCTGAAAACCCACCGCTTGTATTGCCTTCAAGGGTGATGTCTTGCGGTGGCGTGATTTCCGGCAGCGTGTCTTCGATCAGATTGATTCCGATGTCCGCAAAAATCGCTTTTTCGACAAGCGTGAATTCTTGCGGAACAGCGAGATCAATGGTCGCGTGCGACATCAAGTGCGTGGTCGGCGAAAAGATCGAATCGTCAGGAGCGCCTTCGCTGTCGAGATGACTCACACTCGATGACAAACTGAATGCTGCGGGTGAATAAAGGGGTACGCGGGCGCCGTACACTGCGGTCGCTTTGGGACCGTCAAAGAACAAACCGGCATCGGGCCCTTTGCCACCAACACTGTGCTGTGACCAACCTGTCGCATCCATCTGAAATGCAGTCGCCGACAAGGGGTCGGCATCGATCAAGCGATTGCCATCAACGTCAGAAAGGAAACGGTCATAGGGACGCCAGGTTCCTGGACTGCCGACGCCATTGCCATCGTCATCGGTGCCGTCGGCGTTGGTCGCGCTGGTGAATCCGATCGAATGCGCAAGCTCGTGAATCACCAACGCTTGGAAATCGAGTTCATTGTCTGCATCGACCTCGGTCGGATCGGTGACATAGGTGAATGGATCGTTGCCGTCAAAGAAAAAGACCTCGATCTCGCCATCGGAAGTTGCCCCGTTGGCATCATTCAATCCCTTGATCTTCTGTCCGATGATCGTGTCAAGAAAACCACCGGTCGCAGGCGATGGTGGGATTGCCGACGATGCATGCGCCACAGCCGATCCGGTGAACTCGAACGAATGCACATCGAGCTGAACCGTCGCGTCGTGCAACATCCATCCGCCCAGTCGTGAGGCAGCGGATTCAAGGGCCGATCGAAACTCCGGCCCTTCAACCGGATCATTGAATCCAACCCCATTGCCACCGATATAGTTGAACTCAAATGAGACGGCCAACAGCCGCCGATCTTCGAGCGATTCAAGCCTCATTCGTCGCCGTCGTTGACGGAGTTTGTTTCGACGTGCAACCGATTTTCTGTTAGCGCGAGATGACATGAAAAGCTGCGAAATGGAAGCTGGAAAAGTGAGGAGAGGTCTGCCAAACGGCATTTGCCACCTGATTGGGCAGGGTTTCGGCGTCCCCAGTCTAATTGCCGAGACCTTTGTGGTGCTCGCCATCCCCGATCGTGCAGGGGTAGCGATGCCCTGTCACGCTTTCAAATCGTATCCCGAGCGCCGAAATACAACGATTTGAACGGTTGTAGGGATCCGAAATTCAAGCGAGCAACCACCCCGCCTGGGAGCTTGGCTCGCAGAGCGTAGAGCCTGCCGCGTGCTTCGACAACGATCCGCCCCGTTTTGTTCCGGCTCCGATCTGCTGATTTGCTTGACGCACGCTGGACGAGCACTGATATTTAGACGTTATGTCTACGTTCGTTTTGAATCGTTTCTAAGCTGCTGATCGCGCGAGCGAATGGGCTTGGGGTATTCGGAAAGGCTGGTGGGATGATTGGCAAAAGATTGAATCGAGTTTCCCGTTCACTTTGGATTGGCCTGGCGATCCTCGCGACGACTCCTTGTCACGTGGACGCTGACGATCCAGTTGATGATTCCACACTTTCGGCCGAGCACTTTCTCGAGTCCGCGCGGCGCTACAACCTTTTCCTTGGCTCCGAACGCAAGCGGCTTGAATTTATCGAGCGACCGATACTGAATTGGACCAATCCCGAACGCAAGACGCCCGCAGGTGCAACGTTCATTTGGACGCACAAGGGACGTCCCTGCGTGGCCATGTGCATCTACCCAAACGTTGGCACGTTTGATCACGAGTTTCAATCGCTCGCCACCGACACACTGATCGCTGACCACGACAAGAGCATCGTCTGGTCACCGCTTGCCGACGGTTTGGAGTTCACTCCGATCGAACTGCCAGAGAACATGAGCGGATCGACACCCGCGCTGCGGCTAAGACAAATGCGCCACGTCGCACGCAAGTTCTCGGCAAAGGTTGGGCCGAGTCCTGACAAGATGAAGCAACTTCGCATGCTGACTCAGCCGCTTTACCGCTATCCCAAAGAGGATACCCGTGACGTCATTGATGGCGCGATGTTCGCCTTTGTGCAGGGCACCGACCCCGAGGTTCTGTTACTTGTCGAGGCAGTTCAAGGTGACAACGATGCAAGACTGTCCTGGCGATACGCCCTCGCACGTATGACGATGGTTCCGTTGCAGGTGGACTACGACAACAAACGTGTGTGGTCCAAAACCTGGGCGCGCGGCGGTCCGCAGATGTCTTACTACACGATCAAAGGCATGAAGTAGCGACCTCAACCCTCGTTACCACGCTCCGCGTGGTAACGCCGTTTGTAGTCCCGCCCCTAGGCGGTCTGTGTGAAGATTCCGGCTAAAGCTCGTTACTACGAACTGGCAGCTATTGCATGCACCACGCCCTGGCGAGCATAGCTTCAGTGCGCAACTTGTCATGCGGAGCATGACTTAGGCGTTCCTAGAACAGGGGCGCGTCGAGATGGTTGCCAAAGACTTCATCAACGGAATCGGCGGAAACCCGGGACGGGCTCTCGATCGCAATCGCATCAACGATGCCGTGCTGCTCATCATTCACTTCAAAGCTAGCGACGGCATGATCGTTAAACAGGATTGCCGCGTCAGGGCCCTGGAGCGGATTGGCGTCAGCAATCGATTCGGCTTCTGGTAATCGTCCCACGATGCCTTGGACCGATTCGGCACCACCGTTGAAGATCACAGCCAATCGATTGATCACGCGAAGTGCGTCGAGTGCCGTTGCGCGCCCGTCCCCACTCTGGTCGTAATAAACACCTGGCCAAACAACAACCGTGAGCGGATCGTCAAGCTGAGCGGTCTCATCGTCCGAAAACGTGCGTCGCCCCAGTTCGTTAATGACCAGCAACGCGTCATTCGCTGTCACGTTTCCGTCGTTGTTGACGTCGGACAGTTCAATTGGGTTTTGCCATGGACGTGCAGCGTTGATGCGAACGATTTCGCCCGTTTCGGTATTCGATGCAACGTTGTAGAAGAGCGAATCCTCAATCACCGGATCGATCATTTCCCAATCTTCAGCATCTTGGAAATCGATATCGTCGCCGTTTCCGCCCAGCACGCTGATCGTGTTGTTGGAGGGCGATAACGCTGCGACGGCGGCGGCGTCGATCACCAAGCTTGATAGATCATCAGATGTCGCCATATCCACCACGTGAACATTGACCGCGTCAACGTTACCGTCTGCAGTCGTATCGAGAGCAGCTTGTCCGCTGATCGCGACACCATTTTCACCACCACCGCCATCGATCGACAAACCGGATGCGGGAACCCCGTCACCACCGAGATCAAGATTGATTTGATTGTCGCCACTTCCACCAACAACGGTTGCTTGACCGATCGAATCGGTCGGCGCGTCAAAGAGAACGACGGAACCATCGCCGACGCTGGTTCGTCCCGAGTCAAAGCTAACGTCACCCTGAGCCCCGGGAAGGTTGATCGTCACGTCAGCCGCGGCGGACGCATCAAGCAGCGTCACCACATAGTCCTCGACTTCGCCATCGGCAGCCAAGCCCGTAGGGCTCAAATTGCCAGCGGAACTGAGTCGGAAGCGTGCCGCAGTATCACCCGGTGTTGCTCCAGCAGGAATGGTGTAGCTAAGCAGATTGTCGCCAGCAACAACGGCAAAGTTAGTCGCAATCTGTTCGCCTGCATCGCCCCAATCACCGTCGCCATTGAAATCGATAAAGGCATCGACGAACCCGTCTCCCGTACTCGTGACGAGAAAACTGCTCGTGGTCGAACTCGCAACGTCGGCAACCGCGTCCGCAATGGGCGTTACGCCATCGTCGCCCGAATCTAACCCTGCATTGGCGCTCGGTTGGCCATCAGCATCCGCGTCAATGTCACTTCCCAATCGCAACGTCCCAACCGTGTGACGAGCACCATCTTGCGAAAGCAGAACAGGGTACTGGCTCGGTGCATCGCCGTAATCGAGCGCCGCTTCGACGTTGATGAGAACCGAGGCGATCGCGTTGTTGTAGTTACCCGAATCGTCGGGGATAAACGTCGCGCCCAATTGGTTCCCTGTTCCCGCGGGCAAGATCGTCCTGGCGGCAGGGTTGTAAACGAACGTTCCAGGCACGTTCGCGATCGCATTCAATTGCTCATTGCCAAGAGGCGTCCCAAAAGCGATATCGGCCGGGTTGTTCCAGGTAACAATCGGGTCGGCTTTCTCGACAGTGATCGTTGTCGTTGCAACACGTGTGTTGTAGTTCGTTGTGTCATCTGGAGTGAACGTGACAGAGATTTGCTGATCTCCGGCGTCGAGCACGGTTCCGGCGGCGGGATCATAAACGAACGTACCAGGGACGTCCGCGATCGCGTTGAGCTGGGTGGCACTGAGCGCAGTTCCAAAGACGATCGGATTCGGAAGGCTCCAGGCCACAATCGGGTCGATCTTGTTGACATCAATCGACACGTTGGCACTCACCGTGTTGTAGTTTGTCGTGTCGTCGGGCGTGAACGTGGTCGACAGTGTCTGGGCATTCCCAGCGTCTAGGATCGTGCCGCTCACGGGCGAATAGACAAATGTGCCAGCCACGTCTGCGATCGCGTTGAGCTGCGTGCCCGAAAGAGCCGTTCCAAAATCGATCGCAGCCGGATCGTCCCATGTGATCACTGGGTCAACACGATTGACGTCGATCGACACGCTCGCGTTGACGACGTTGTAGTTGCTGGTGTCGTCCGGAGTGAACGTGACGGCAAGGGTTTGCCCCGTGCCTGCATCGAGAACGGTTCCCGAGGAAGGGTCATAGACGAACGTGCCCGCAACGTCCGCAATTGCGTTGAGCTGCGTGGCCGACAGGGCCGTTCCAAAGTCGATCGCGTCTGGATCATTCCACGTGACAACTGGGTCGGCCTTGAGAACATTGATTTGAGTGGTTGCCGTCGAGGGGCGAACCGTTAGCGGATCGTCGGGCGTGAAGGACACCGACAAGACTTGCCCATTGCCGACGGAAAGTTGCGTGCCAGCCGCTGGTGTGTAGTCGAACGTTCCGGATCCATCCGCCGACGCATTGAGTTGAGTGTCGCTAAGCAACGTCCCAAAAACAATGTCAGCGGGTTGGTCCCAAGTGATGGTGGCAACGGGCGGGATTTCGAAAGCACCAATATCAAGCTGATCAACCACGCGTACCGCACCACGTTGATCGGTCGGCAAGGTTTCAAGCAGATCGCCATCGTTGTCGATGTCACCGCTGTCGGCGGGAAGAATCGTGGCGTCGCCGCTGTCAATGGCAAGGCTACCGTCACCGAGTGCATGTGTTGGCGTGGGGCCGCCATTGTCGCCGAGTGGCTCGAGAAGCGGATCAATTGCACCGCCCGTTACGCCACCAATCAGATTGCCATCAGCGGTTGGTTGAGGCACTCCGCCGCTCTCGTTGGATTCGGCGAGAGTCGTTCCTGCGTTGTCGCCAATCAAACTCGATCGCACGCGCAGGTTGCTTGCTGGATTCCCTGGGGCGTTGAAGTCTGGATGGTTGAGTGCTGAATTGCCCGCGATGATTGAGTTGTCGATTGACAACGTCTCGCCGCCGTCATCGTCAATCAAGCCAACGCCTCCACCTTCAAGGCCAGCCTCGTTGTCAGTGATCGTTGAATTCAAGATCTGAACCTGAGCGTTGACGCTG
Source organism: Rubripirellula sp. (assembly GCA_965216875.1). GTDB lineage: Bacteria > Planctomycetota > Planctomycetia > Pirellulales > Pirellulaceae > CBDCUW01. The sequence continues at coordinate 7,381,385 of OZ244207.1, read as the reverse complement.
TAGACCCCTGCGCCCAAGCCGCTTGAGTCGTTGTTGGAGATCGTCGACGAATGAACCAGAATCGTTCCGCTCAGCGCGGCAACACCACCACCGTGCGAATTCCCATCATTGCGGTGCAACGTGCTGGCGATGATCTCGACGTCGCCGCTGTCGTTGTAGATACCACCGCCAAGTGCAGCCCGATTGTCGCGCAGAACACTGTGGCTGACCGTTAGCTTTCCAGATCCACCAAAACGAATCGCACCTCCCTCGGTGGCAGCCGTTCCGCGTGCAAGCGTCACGCCTGAGATCGCGAAATCATCGGCATCCACGTTGAACAAGCGCAACTGCGTGCCAACGGCTGGCGTGATCGTGATCCGATCAGCCCCTGGACCTTCGATCGAGAGCGAATCGGTAATCTCGAGAGTTCCGTTGCTTGCCTCGAGCAAGATCGATCCTGAGAGGTGTGACGCAATTTGAATCGTGTCAGCACCGAGGCTCGCATTGGTCAGCGCAATCACTTCACGAAGACTTCGATTGCCTTCGGAAAGGTCGCCGTCAACCACATCGCTTAAGTTGTCCACCAGAAAGATCGGAGCTTGCTGAACTTCCACAGCCCCCATGTCGACCGTGACGGAACCCGATCCGCCATCGGCGAGACGCACGAAGGGAAAACTTCGTTGATCATTCGTCATCGCCGCGTCATCACCGCCCCCGGGGACTCCATCGCCGCCAGGATTCACGGCAAGCGAATTGTCCCCAGCATCGATGGCCAAACTGCCATCGAGCGGCACATGCGTTCGAGTGATGCCACCGTTGAAGGAGAGTGGGCCAAGCATGGGATCGATGACTGGACGTGGCGATCCGCCAACAAGATTCCCGCGGGCATCAGGCAATGGAACGCTGCCAGCCCCCAATGACGAAGGGGGCAAAAACGTCCCGCTGTTGTCACCGATCAGACTCGACACCACCTCGCGGTTGCTCAGGTTACCTGGTGCGGTGAAGTCAGGATTCTGGCCTGCCGTGTTTCCAGCAACAATGGAATTGACGATCGAGATTGCTTCGCCGTCATCGTTCGCTGTTACACCAATTCCGCCGCCCGCATCGGCTGCTTGATTGAGCGTCACCGTCGATTGCAACAATCGAACAGGACCGCTTGCCGAATGAATTCCGCCACCTTCGGCATTGGAAACGTTTGCCGAAAGCGTTGTGTTGGTGAGCGAGACCAAGCCCGTGCTGCTCGAGATACCGCCACCATCTTCGCCGGTAGTATTGCCAGAGATTGTTGACTCGAACGTGACCACCCGCCCCGAGTTGGTCGAGATACCACCGCCGGCATCGACGCTTCGGTTTTGCGAGATGTTGGAACGCGTGATGGTGACGTTACCCGAAATGGTAGAGAGACCACCGCCGTCGCCATACAAAGCGTTGTTGTCAGAAAGGTTTGATTGGTTCAGCGTGACATCGCCCGTCTCATTCAAGATCCCGCCGCCGGCATACGCTGCGACATTGTCGCTGATGTTGCTGCCGCTGATCGAGACAGCGCCCCCGTAGTTGTAGATACCGCCGCCATCGCCCTCGGCAGTGTTCCCGGTGATGGTGCTGCCGGTGATCGTCAGATTGCCATCGCCGCTATTGATCCCACCGCCGTTGTATCCCGAATAGGTTGTCCGGTTGTTGGAGATTTGAGAATCGGTCACGGTGATGTCGCCACCATGTTGGGCAAACAGACCACCGCCGGAATCGAGCGCAATGTTGCCATCAACAAGGCTGGCGCTGACCGTGATGTCACCGTCCACAACCTGGACGCCGCCGCCGGCGCCATACAGCGCGGTGTTCCCAGAAATCGTACTGTCAGAGATGACGACACTGCCGGCATAGAGGCTGTAGATGCCACCCCCATTTGCAGCGGTGTTCCCCGTGATCACGCTATCGCGAATCGTGAGCACGCCTTCGGACTGAAACTGAATCGCTCCGCCCGGATCGTCCGGAGCTCGACCGCCGGTGATCGTCAAACCTTCGATGGTGACGTTGGTTGCCGAAGCGGTCATGTCAAACACGCGAAAAGGCGTGACGGCTGCATCCGCACTGACAACGGTATTGGACGTACTGCTGCCGAAGATTTGTAGCGGCTGCGTGATCGACAACTCGCCGCGCGCTGCATCGAGCACAATCGGGTTAGTCACGGCGGGACTGAATTGAATCGTGTCTTCACCCGCCGTTGCGTTGGCAGCCGTGATGGCATCTCGAAGCGTGCATTGGCCGGCGCTACAAACTCCATTACCAGCATCACCACCGGTGACGACGGTAAACGTCGCTAACAGGTTTCTTCGCTCAAGTGATTCAACCAACGCGCGCCGACGACGTTTGGTTTTGCGGCGGGTCGCTTCCGAACGGGAGAGCAATTTGCGAAGTCGCATGGGGCGGTCGATTCCGAGGTGTGGGAGAAGTGGGGAGGGGCCTCGATGCGCAGCCTCGCCGACGTGCAAGACATCCAGTCAAATGGCCGCTTTTTCCTGATCCATCTGTGGATACAGGGTGCTACTAAAATACACACCGCCGATCCGAAGATGAGGGTTTTGCCAGGAATAGGGCCCAACCACGACAGACTGCGACACTTTTTGACCGGAACCACTGAGCAAAAGTTCCTCACAAACCACCCCAACCACCTCCGATCGGGGGATCCAAACGCGTCCAGCCGGCGAACGCGAACGAGTTTCGGCTCATGATCCATCCATGCAATCGCTCAAGCACCTGAGCCGTACACGCAAGCGTCGGGCCCTTCGAAACGGCGATTAAAAAGAACAAAGCCCGTCCGCTTACGCGATTACGGCTCAATCATCACGGCCCGTAGCTACCTTCGCCAGAAGGTGGTTTTCATTGGTAGACCGCTTTCCACCACGCTCTGGCGAGCGTAGCTAGCTACGAAGCGTGGCAAGGCGGTTCGTAGTCCAGCCTTCAGGCGGTTTGTGAGCAGATACCGGCTAAAGCTCGGTACTACGAACGGCACACGTCCCTTCGCAACAATCCGAATCGGCAGCGCCGTAGTCGATGACCTTCCCGCGAACATCGAATTGAAACTCACAGCAAGCTTTCATCATCGTTTCAAGTGACTTGCGGCCCCGCTGAATCCGCGACTTGGCGCCGGAGAGTGAAATCGATTCGTGAGCAGCAATCTCTTTTTGTGAAATCCCCTCGAGTTCATAAAGCGATACGGCACGGCGCTGATCCTGCGGCAGTCGTTGAATCATCGCCGACAGACAACCCGCGAGTTCTCCGGCAACATCGTCGTCTTTACGAGGCTCGATGATCGAATCAACCTCACTTTCAGTTGGCCGATGCGCGCGATAGTGGTCCACCACAGCATTGCGGGCGATCTGAAACACCCACGACTCAAGCCGATCAGCATCGCGCAAAGTGCCCAGCTGCGTATGGATCCGCAGAAAAACCGTTTGCAAGATGTCATCGACATCCGATTCCGAATCGACACGCGACCGCACAAACTGGCGCAGCCGTTGATTCAGCTCACGCCAGATTTGCTCGGTCATGTCGTTAGATTGCATCCGCATCATTACCCGCAACAGGAAGCGTCGGTGCGTGCCGGCTGAACATTGCATTGTGAACAGCAACAGCAGCAGCAACAACACGGCGTGCAGCACTTCTCCGTTTCGTTGGGATTCGTCTTTGCAGCTTCATGGTTCTTGTCATCGCTCATGATTTAGTCTCCTCGTTTGGATGGGAATTCGCTTGGAACGTGAAGAAGGGGAAGATCCGAAAAGAGTCACTTCGTTGGCCCTTCACCCCATAGACGTGACCGAAGCCGAAAAGACGCAGCAAAAATGGGTCAAAAAATGGCCAGCACCCCGCCTCGATTCCGATCCATCGCCGCCTGTCACGACGGATGAGTTCCCGTATACGATGGGAAGCTCACTTGTCATCTTTTCTCTGGAGACCCTCCTTTGAAATCGAAGCTTGGACTCTACCTGTTTGGGCTACTCTTTGGCGGGGCATTCGGCGCGGTTGGCGTTGGTGCGAGCGTCGCTCTTTACTGGGACGCTTCCCTTTGGTTTCGATCGGCCAATTGGGACGTTGTGCGAGCAACCGTTCAAAGTGTTGAGTTGGACGAAGATGAAGGCACCGCACATGTCGAGTGCCGATACACCTATCGCTACGAAGGACGGAACTTTAACGGCGAGCGTGCCGGGATCTACACGATGTCGGACAATGTTGGTTCCTATCACTGGGACCTTCATCAACGCATCTCGGCCGCCAAAGGTGTTCCTGACGGGATCGACTGTTATGTGAATCCAGACGAGCCGAGTCAGTCCATGTTGGACCTGGCGTTTCGGCCCGGCATGATGATTTTCAAACTCGTCTTTGCAGTCGCCTTTGGCAGCATCGGCTTACCCATCGCCACGCTTGTTTTTCTGCATCGCGATCCCAAAGAGCACGCTTCGGGTAAGGTGACCATCGATTCAGAGAATCGCACCGTCCGCGCCATCTGTCTTGTGATGGTGTTGTTCCACAGTCTGTTGTGCCTGATCGTTTGGCCGACCTCGGTGATGAGCCTGATGTCCGGCCAATGGACAGCCTTGTTTTCGGCGATCGCCGGCTGTATTCCAGCGACAGTCGTTTACCTTTGTTGGCGTTATCGCTTCAAGAAGCACCCATCGGTAGGCAGGTTGGTCCTGGACAACCCCTGCACTGAAAATGCAATCTTGCAGCTGCCTTCGAAGTTCGACGGTCAAGTCGACTTGGAGACCCGCTGGCGCATTCCGCCACCGCCAAGCAACAAGGTCGGCCAAGAAGACGAAATCGGTGACTCCGATTTTGTTCAGGTCTCTGGCGTCGATACCGTGGGACAGCATTCCGAAATCAACGTTCCCGTCCCTCAATTACCCGATCGCTACCACGACGGGTTGGTACCACCAGAGAACATCAAGTTCGAAGTGATCGGAACCGTTGGAAGCCGCCCCTACGAGGACAGTTTCGAAGTCCCAACGAAATACTTGATGGACACGGCTGGTTGATTCAAGCGGCGCTGCGAACGACTTGATGAACTTGCTTGTGTCGCACGCGCGTCAATGCGTTGACCGTTCTTTCAGTCGCGCCGCGTTGGCTGGCGATCACATGTTGCGCCGATCGTCCGAGTGCGTCCGCAGCCGGGATATCGACCAAACACTTGTGCACAAAACCGTGCAACTCCGTGATGTCGTTCACCCGAACGGCAGCATCGGCTTCGAGCAAACGGTCGGCGATTTGGCGAAAGTTCTTTGTGTCAGAACCAAAGGAGACGGCCAATCCATAGCCGGCTGGTTCCAACATGTTTTGACCACCACGTTTGCCAAAACTCCCGCCAACAGTGGCGATATGTCCGACGCCCCACCAATGCCGAAGCTCACCGATCGTGTCGACCAAAATGATCGTGTCGCTATGCCACGCTTGTTCATCTATCGGATCGCCGTCGCTGCGACGGTGCGGCTCAAAGCCCTCATTGCGAATCAACTCGGCAACGGCATCAAAACGAGGCACATGACGCGGAACGATCACCAGTCTTAATTCAGGGTGCTTTTCTTGAAGCTTGCGATAGACATCGATCGCCATCTTCTCTTCGCCAGGCCCGCTGCTTCCCAACACCCAAACGCGGTGCCATGGCGAAATCCCCGCCCAATCAACGCGTGATTGAACTTCGCCATTGTCACGCGACACCGGTGCGTCATCAAACTTGATCGACCCGGTCAGGTCGACGTTCTCTTTGGCCGCACCGCACGAGACGAAACGTTCTGCCGTGGCTTGGTCTTGGCATCCAACCCAATGGAGCCGACGAAACATTGGCGCCGTTAGGCCTTTGAATCTTTGATAACCGCGTGACGATCGTTCACTCAATCTCGCGTTGGCGACCAAGACTTGGGCACCGGTTTTGCGTGCAAGGCGAATCAGATTGGGCCATAGTTCCAATTCCGCCAGCACCAATTGTTCTGGTTTAAGATTCGCAAGCGTTCGATTCACGGCCCAGGTGAAATCGAGCGGGCAAAAGAACACACGTTCGGAACCAAAGAACTTGACCGCCAAGTCGTACCCGGTGTCGGTCGAAGTGCTGATCACGACATTGCAATCACGGTTTTCGATTTCGAAACGCCGCACCAGGTTTGGCAACAGATTGACTTCGCCCACACTGACGGCGTGAAACCAAACGCACGCATTATCGCCAACCATCTCCTGGGCACGCTTCCTTGAAAGCCCGAACAACTTTTCGGAAAGCCCGCGTCGATAACGTCCCTGATGCACCATCCGGAAAAGGATCCACGGTGATGCGACCGCCAAAGCGGCAAGGTAAATCAGGTTGGCAATCATCGGAATCCTTTCCGTGTGGTTGCTGACGTTATCTAAACAGCGACTTAGCGCTGCTGTCGCATGTGGCAAGCTTTGAATTTCTTTCCACTGCCACAAGGACAGGGATCGTTTCGGCCAACCCGTGGGCCATCGTTGCGTACCGTTTCGACTGCGACCTCTTCGCTCTTACTGGCACTCGCTTGGGCAGCCTGCTGGGCTGGCGTGTCGGATTCCTGAGCAAGCTGGCTCGCAGCACTTGGATCATCCTGGCGTGCCGTTCCGGCTTCCCACGTACTCCGCATGAAGTCTTCGTTGAACGATTCCATTCGGAAGATCAGGTCAGTGACACGTTCGCCAATCGCTTCCCACATGTTTTCGAACAAACGCATCCCCTCGCGTTTGTATTCGACCTTGGGATCCATCTGCGCGTAGCCCTTCAAGCCAACGCTGCTGCGCAGGTGGTCCATCGTCAACAAGTGGTTCTTCCAAGCTTCGTCAACGATGTTCAACAAGATTTGTCGTTCCATACGACGCATCTCGGGATGGAACCGATCGTCGACTGCCCCATCAAGTGCCAAGGCGAGCTCGTGTCGGTTCATCCGCGACAAGTCTTCCTTGGCCGCGTGATAATTCAATTCACCTTCAAGCCAACTTGAAAGCGTGTCCAGCGCACCGTTTCCGCCGCTGGCCACAGCCGCAGTTGTGTCGGGATCGGAGGAACCAAACAGTTCGGTTAGTTTTTGCTCGGCGGTTTGGTATTTCTTTTCGGCGTCGTTACCCGTTTCGCGGCTGTATTCCACAAGTTGGGTCTTGAGGTCATCGCGGTTCAGGCGAATGTCGTCGACGTTCAACTTGACTCCGAAACGTGACTCAACCCAATCCACCAAACCTTCGCGATTGAGTTCGACGGTCGTGCCTTTTTGGGCGGTGAACTGCGCGATACCGGCGAGGACCGGGTACTCGGCTTCCTTGGAGTTGTATTCCTCTTCAGCGCGTTGCATCAACGTGTCCGCAACTTGCCCGCGTTCTTCGACATCACGAAATTCGTCGGGTTGCGTTTCAATACCAAACTTGTGCCGCATCCAAGCGCAAAGGGTTCGCAAGCCGTAGTCCGACTCGAGCAAGGGTGCACCGTCGGCGAGATCAACCTTCTCGATGCGTTGATGAGCTTTCTTGATCAGCTCTTCAATCATCTCCTCGCGATCCATCTTCTTGAGCTGGTGCTCTTGATAGTTCGCACCTTGCCGCGAGTTGGCCCAATGCGTCAAAGCTTTCCAGTTCCACTCGTCTTCCATTCCCTCGGGAAGATTCTCTTCGACGATTTCGGCAACGGTCACTTCGGCCTGACGTTCGGCTTGATCCTTGGCGTACGAAACCGCCATGTCGAAATCCATATTCAGGAAATCGCGAGCTTCGAGTTCGCAGTCCAGTTGTCCCCCGGCGTAGGCCGAAAAAGTGTCGACGCTGTAATTGGAATCAAGAAACGTTTCGACAAACTTGTCGATTTGGCCTCGGATCAATTCCAAAACCATCTTCCGCGAACTGTGTCCGTCGAGCAGATTCTGGCGGTAGCGGTAGACGCGTTTTCGTTGCTCGTCCATGACCTCGTCATAGTCAAGCAAGCTCTTGCGAATCTCGTAGTTGCGTTCTTCGACTTTCTTTTGAGCCGCGGCGATGCGTCGAGTGACCATCGACGATTCAATCGCTTCGCCTTCTTTCATGCCGAGGCGTTCCATCATGCTTTTGACAAAGTCGCCAGCAAAGATACGCATCAGGTCGTCTTCGAGAGACAGGAAGAAGCGGCTTGCACCAGGGTCGCCTTGACGACCGCAACGACCGCGAAGCTGCAAGTCAATTCGGCGTGACTCGTGTCGTTCGGTACCGAGGACATAGAGGCCGCCGATCTCGCGGACCACCTCACCCTCTTCGCTCATCTTTTCGCGTTCGTCGATTTCGGTGACAAGCTTGTTCCAAACTTCGTCTGGCACTTCCAAACGGGTCGGGTATTCATGTTGCAACTGCGCCCAAGCCATCGTCTCGGGATTACCACCGAGGATGATGTCCGTACCGCGACCGGCCATGTTGGTCGCAATGGTGACAGCGCCTAGCCGGCCCGCTTGTGCAACGATATCCGCTTCCCGACCGTGCTGTTTGGCGTTCAGGACATCGTGTTTGATGCCACGCCGTTCGAGCAACGCCGAAAGTCGTTCACTCTTTTCGATACTGACCGTACCAACAAGAACGGGGCGCCCCTTGCGTTCGATGTAATCGATCTTTGATTGGGGAACCGTTTCCGTTTGGCGTCCTTCTTTGAGCACGATCTTGATTTGATCGTCCTGCTCTTCTTCGATCAGGCCCCACAACTCGGAGCCATCCTTTAGCGCCAAAACATCCCACTTGCTGGCGCGTTCCACTTCGTCGGCCAGCGCTTTGAACTTGTCTTTTTCGGTCAAGTAGATCAGATCGGAATGCTCGATCCGTTCAAGCTCTTTGTTGGTTGGGATGGCGACGACATCGAGCCCATAAATCTTCATGAACTCGGTCGCTTCGGTCATCGCCGTACCGGTCATCCCCGACAGCTTTTTGTACATCTTGAAGATGTTCTGCAACGAAGCGGTCGCAAACGTTTGGGTCTCCGGCTTGATCTCGACGCCTTCTTTCGCCTCGACCGCCTGATGCAGCCCGTCGCTCCATTGACGGCCTTCCATCAAACGCCCGGTGAATTCGTCGACGATGATGATCTGACGATCTTTGACAACGTAGTTCACGTCGCGTTTGTACAAGTAGTGTGCCTTGAGGGCATTGTCGATCAGGTGCGGCCATTCCATGTTGCCTGCGGTGTAAAAGCTTTCCACACCCGCAAGTTGTTCCGCCTGACGAACACCTTCATCGGTCAACGTCACGTTGTGTTGTTTTTCGTCAACCGAGAAGTGCAGTTCTTTGGTCAATTGGCGTGCGACCCGATCGGCATCGCCATATCGGCCGATGTCCATGTCGGCAGGACCGCTGATGATCAACGGAGTCCGTGCCTCGTCGATCAAGATATTATCGACTTCGTCGATGATCGCGTAGTTAAGCGGACCTTGGCATTGTTGCGCTTCGGAGGGGAATCGATCGTCGCCCTTACATGCCGGCCGCATGTTGTCGCGCAGATAGTCAAAGCCGAATTCGTTATTGGTTCCGTAGGTGATATCGCACGCGTAAGCGGCTTGTTTTTCGGACGTTGACATGCCCGATTGGATGGCGTTCACCGTCAATCCAAGGTTCATGTAAAGCGGCGCCATCCATTCCATGTCACGACGAGCCAAGTAGTCGTTGACCGTCACAACGTGAACGCCCTTGCCCTCGAGTGCATTGAGGTAAGCCGGCAAGGTCGCGACCAGCGTCTTACCTTCACCGGTAACCATTTCTGCGATGCCACCAAAGTGAAGCACCATGCCACCAACGAGCTGGACATCGTAGTGACGCATGTTGAGGTGACGGCGCCCGCCCTCGCGGCAAACGGCAAACGCGTCATTGAGAATATCATCAAGCGTTTCGCCCTCGCGCAATCGCTTGCGCAAAACGACAGTCTGGTTCTTGAGCTCTTCGTCGCTCATCTCCTTGTACTTTGATTCAATCGCCGTGATCTCTTCGGCGCGTTTGCGGTACCGGTCAACCTGCCGCGCGTTAGCCGATCCAAAGACGGCGGTGATACCGCGCTCGACCGAACCAAACAGGCCACCAAAGATGACGCCAAGGAGGTCAAAGAGTTGTTCGAAAAATGACATGGTGATGCTTGATAAACCGGGTCGCCAACGCGACCGCCCACGATTGTTGTTCGGATGTGCTTTCTAATAACCGATCGACCATCGCAAAGAGGAACAGAAGGTCCCCACCGCTGATGGCCTACGTCTGACCGCCATCGTTGAATTGATGCGCGCTCACCTCGGTTGTTTGGAACGACATGATTCGACACCCTTGCCCGCGCATTGCACTCGACATCGTCGACGCTACGCCACCGTCGTCCCGGTACAAACCTTCGACGTTCGCGGCGCAACACCTTTGACGTCCCCGGCACGAAGCCATCGAACGCTAGACGGGAAGTGCATGCCGGCTGGGCACATGATGCAGCTTCCTGCCGCGCAATTGGTGGCTAGGTGAAAGCAACTCGTGTCGCTTCCATTGCGATGGGGTTTATTCGTCGAAACGCCCGAAACCTTTTCCTTGGTTTCAGACCTTTCTGGTGCAGCGAACCTAAATCGTTCCCGTAGCTAAAGTTACGTGTTTAGGGAAAATGGGTCAACTGCGATTGTTTTTCGGGCATTTCTCGCCTGCTCAAGGCTTGGTCAACGCCAGGATCGCGAGCTGAATCAAATGCACCACACCAGCGTAGAATGCGAGCAAAACGTTAAGAATCACACCCTGCAGCAGCGTCGCGAAAACAGCTGGAAAGAACGCGGTCGTCACCCCGCTGTCGATTGATGTAACCCCTTGTCCAAAAAGACTTTCCGATATCGCCAGCGTGCCAATGCCACAAATCATGTCGAGGTAGGCGCCAACCGGAAAGACGATCGAAATCGTGACTCGCGTCCCATAAGCGATCTTCAGCGTGCGGCGAACGTCGCGTCGCTTGCGGACCGACCAGTGGGCCGTTCGAAAATCAAGGAGCGTGTATCCGGCGGCAAAAATCGCGATGCCGACCAGCATGCCTGCGACTTGGCCGCTCGTCGCGATCATCCCAAAAACGAAGCTCGGTATGGCACTTAGGCCGCAAACCGCACACCATCGAACCGCGGTTCGGGTCAGTGTCAGAGGCGCGTCGGGCTCCTCGGAACGGGTTTTTCCCAACATTTCGGCCTGAAGTGTCGGGTCATCTTCAATCGCCGAGGGCGCGTAGGGATTCAAGGGTGCGTCGATCGGCCGTTCGTCGCTGGAAGCGGCCTGCAGCGGATCCGCCTGAAAGGGATTGGGCGGTGGAGACTTTGGCGGCACAGAGTCGGCAGCCTCTGGTCTGGATTCTTCCGACTCGTTCACACTGCAATCTCGTTCGGGGGATTCTGACTGGCATCATTGTAGACCCGTCCTCGACGCCAGTTTGTAGTTCGGAGCTTTGGCCGGAATCTTCTCTCTATCCGCCCAAAAAGCTGGACTACAAACGGCTTACACCAACCGCAGAAAAGAAAACATTCGACGCCGATCGGCTCGCACTTTAGGATGGCATATGGTGCCAGGCAGACTTCGATCTTCGATCCACCGCGTCGGTAATAACGCGCGGTTGCTGTGTTTCTGCAAGCGTCTCTCTTTGCTTTTCTCAGGCCTCACCTATGAAACTTGATGGCGATACCGCTTTCCGGTCAATCTCAAAGCGTTTGATTGGAATGGCATGTCTTGTTGGTTTGTTGTGCCAGGGCGTTTCCGCTCAGGGTGTGCTCGGCGGCACCGAACCTCCGGGGACTTACCCGCACCAGTCGTATTACCTCGCCTTGGACATTTATCGCAGCGGTGACCTCAAGTCCGCGACCGACATGTTCGAGCGCGTGCCGACTCGACGCGACATCAATGGCAGGTGGATTGATTCGATCCCTGTGCTGGCGATGCGTGCCGAGTGTTACTGGCAACTTGGAAATGTCGTTGCAGCTCGGCAGGCGGTGGACGAAGTTTTTCAGATCGCGATACGCAATCGTGGTTGGCTGTCCAAAGTAGGTTGGGATCAGACACTGCAAGCGGGCGTCGTCCCACAGGACGCTGGACTTTGGCCTGAAGCAGCTGCAATCCAACGTGTGTCTGTCTCCGACAAGATCATGTATGGCGCAGGCAAATTGGTGAACGCCAATGACATTCGTCGAGGCGGAGCGATCGAAGAACCCACCCTGCGTCCGATGGACATCGTCGAATTGATGCGTGGGTTGGCGATCGCCGCATACCGGCGGCGCGTCATCTTGGGTCAGCTCTCCATCCAAGATCCACTTGCAGTTGGCTTGTTGGACGCGACCAAGTATCCAGCTGGGGCCAATCTGCCAATCGTCCGATCGCTCGTTGGTTCGATGCGTTCAAGTGTCCGTTTCGCTCTGCACGATGACCAGCAAGCGGTTGCTGAAGCACAACAATCCGTGACCTTCAACGGAGGCGTGCATCCGATCACCGCGATCGCGATGGTGACGAACTGTTCCGCGCTGGCGGGATCGAAAAACCCAGCCACCGCGGTTCCGCTCGCGATTTCTGCGACCAACTCGGCGGCAGCGCTACGTCAACCTGAATGGATGGGCGAGGCGATGCAGATCGCCGCAGGGTGTGCGACCACACCGGAACAAGCCGATTTGGTACGACAAGCAGCGACCAAAGTTGCAGCTGGCATTCATCGTCGTTCACGATTCGCAGCACTTCATTGTTTGGTCGCGGGCGCTGACGCAGCCGTCTCTGCCGGTAACATCGAAGCTGCCATCGTCTTGCTCGAACAAGCCAGGACGTTGGCCGCGCGGCGCGACGTAATGATGCCGCGCGTCGAGACCTACGCGAGCTACGTCGCCGCTCGTATAGCCGCTGCTAAGGGGAACTCGGTCGGGATCAACGCTCCCACCGAACTCGATGCAGCGATCAGCCAGATTCAGAACTTTGCGTTCAATAACCGATCGCGAAGCCGGCAAGTCTTTGTATCGATGCCACGGATCTACCAAATCGAATTGGTGCGTGCGGCAACGGGCACGAGCCTGGGCGGAAAATCGAGCGACGATCTTTTGAAGATCTATGTCAACGACCCAGCACCCGATGTCTGGCGTCGTGACGCGGTCAACGCCTTGGCTTCGGTGATGGCCGACCGCGAAAAGCTTGCGCTCCTGCGTTTGCAACTCGCTGCGTCGCAAAGTGATGGCGAAGCAGTCCTGAAGCGAGCCAACGATCTGTTTGCCGCAAGGTTCCGTCAACGTCTCCCGCTGGGTGGACGCATTGCTCAAGTGCGTCATCTGGCACGTTCGGAAGAAATGCTGCTGAGCAAAGAGGCGGTTGAGTTTCGCAAAACCGCGCCGCCCCAATTCAAAGAACTTCGTGGCGCCGCAAACGCCGCGGCTCAGCCCAACGCAATCACTTCTCAGAAACTCGAAGCGGGCGCTTGCGCAGTCGCACTGTCCAAGCATCACCTTCCCCTGTCGATGCCACCGCAGCTTGACGAAAAGCTGCCCCTGACAAAACTCCCGCCGCGAACCGCCATGCTGATGTTCGTCGAAGTCGGCAATCGCGTGCACGCAACGTTTTCGGTCGACGGACGGACCTCAACCTGGAAGGTCCCCTCGACAAAGCGACTCGCTGGCGAAATCAACGCGTTACTCTCGAGCTACGGTGTCGGTAAACCACGCGGAAACCGACTCCCCGAAAACGATTCGTGGCGCAAGGCTGCGGTGACCCTGCGAAGAAAACTGTTGCCCGATGATGCAACCGTCACGTCAGACCGCATTGATGAACTGATCGTCGTTCCCGATGGCGCTCTGTGGTACCTGCCCTTTGAAGTCTTGCCGGTTGGTGGCGAAGAATCTGATCTGATTTGTGACGTGATGCGAGTTCGTTACGCCCCCACTCCCGGATTCGCTTTCTATCCGACAGCCATGCCGCCGCAAAGTCGTGCGATTGGCGTCGCGACCGAATCCTTCTTTGCACCGCGCGATCCCGACCAGAATGAAGTGATTGCCCAGTCGATTGTGGACGTGATCGCCGAGCCCGTTCGTTTGCCCGAATCTTCCGACACGCCCACGGGGCTGTTGGGGGATTCAGTCGGACACCTTGTTGTTGGCGGCGTGCGCACACCGAACATGAAGTCACTACTGGCGACAAGCGTTGCTGGCTACGACCAAAACAATCCGGCCGGAACGATCGCAGGCTGGACGCGTTTTCCGGCCACCGTTCCGCGAACCGTCGTGCTGCCGGGCTTCCGCACACCGGTCGACGTCAGCCAAACTGGAACGGGACAAGAACTGTTTGTCACCCTTTGCGGCTTGCACAGCGCCGGCGTTCGTGACGTGATGCTCAGCCGCTGGCCTGTCGGTGGCGAATCAACCGCACTTGCTATGCGAGAACTTGTCCAGGAACTGCCGTTCGGTGGACTGTTCAAATCGTGGCAACGGGCGCGGATGATTTTACGCAGTGCCAACCTCGATCCGATCGCCGAGCCGTTGTTGACCAAAGCCGACCAGGCCGTACCCGATCTAAGCGGAAATGAACCACTGTTCTGGTCCGGTTACCTGATCTCGTCCCCTCTCACGCCACCGGCACCGGAATAGCCAAAACCACGAGTTTCTTCAGCTGGCGACGTTCGCGCGTCGCCGCAGGTAGCCAATCGTATGCATCGGCAACAGGATCAACCCCAAACCGACGGCGAACGCGACCACAACACCTGACGTGCCGTAGTGATACCCGCCGACCCAAACGCATGCGGCGGTCACCAACAGTCCAGGCACCGAAGCCGCGACCATTGGCTTTTCGTTTCGAGCCAACAAGTAAAAACTCTGAAGCGCGACCAGATGATTGGCGAGACAGCCAACACCAAGGATTGCCAGGTGCCACGGTTCGACGAATCGCTTTTCCCAGCCTCGTTCGAACAGCCCAAGTCCAAGGATGACGACGATCAGCGCTGAAAAACCAGCGACCAAAAGGATTGTCGACACGACCGCCGTCCGGCGCCACATCGTACCAGCTTGTTCACGCTCGCCTTGGCCGTGCAACCCCGAGATGACCGAGTACTTGGTCTGTGCCCATGCGAGAGCAAGCATCTGGATGGCCATGGTGATACTGAGCGTCATCCCCAGTCGCCCCGATTCGGCAGCGGTGTGATACGCCAAGACAACGTTGGCCAAGAACTGCGTCGCCAAGTGATGCGCCGCACCAATCACAGCGGCGCGCCACTGAAGCGGCATCACGTCGTGCCACCACGAGAAATGCTCGGACGTTTCCGATCGTCGGAATTGCCGAAAAAAATCGCGTCGATGAATCAGTGCCAAGTAAACCACAAACAATGCCTGGACAAGCGCCGCAAAAACCATTGCCCAAACACCGAGCCCGACACTCAGCGCGAACCAGACGGCAAGACTGCCACAGACAAGCTGGACAAACCGAAAACGGTAGATCAGTTCCCGTTGCCCAGCCCCCTCAAGTATCGCAAGCGACGGTGAAAAGAGAACCGTCACTGCGGCGAGAGGAGCAATCACTAGCAGAGGGTTTTGCCAGCCCGAATTTAGATCGCTGTTGGAAAACAGACTCCAACCGTAGACCCACGCGGCAAACAGAAACAAGACGCTCGCCAAACCAAACCAACGATGCGACGCCCGAATCAATTCGGCCATGCGTGACGACGCAGCTGCAATCGCGTCCGAGTCATCCGAATCGCGAGCCGCGTTATAGGCTGCGTTGGCGTGCCCGGCTTGGCTGATCAAAACATTCAACAAGCCAAGTTCGAAAAAGGCTTGGATGCCAATGATCGGAACCAAGTTGTAATAGATGCCTGTTTCGTCTTCGCTAAGCCAACGAATCACCAAGGCAATCGTGACCGGACCTGCGGCAGCCTGCCAAACACGACTCGACAACGCATATGCGAGTGGGCGGTCGAGTTGGATTCGCTGGGCAAAATCGCGAAACATGAATGAGCAGCGCCAGTTGGGTCGTCCGATCTCTAAGCGGCCCCAGGCCGGGTCTTCAGCGTGGGCGGAATTGGCCCAATCTTACTCGGCCAACTCGGGAAAGACGCCTTCATCAAGGCTCATGCGTCGCACAATCGATCGCAACCGGATTTGGAAGTCGCTTTTGTAGTTGGCGACTTGCTGTTCGGTCAGGTCCGTTTTCGCGGCAACTTCCTTATTGGGAAGACCACGTACAAACAACAATTCAATTACCCGAAGCTTGGTCCAACCATCACTACTCTTCCAACGCTGAATCTGTTCAGAAATCGCTTCGCGAACAGCCGATTCTTCGATCTCTTTTCGCTCAACACTTCGAGCGATGCTACTTGCGACTCGGTCGCCGCCAACCGGTTCAACCAACCCGCTACCGCTGCTGCCGCGGCGATGCATTTGAATCGACGGCCGCCGACCTTCACGCCGAAGATGATCGGTCATCTTGTAGGCACAGATCGAAAACAGATAACTTTCGAGCGACCGCGCCCCGTCGTAGTTGGGCAGACTGATCAAGAATCCCACGAACGCTTCCTGGACGATGTCTTCGCTCGTCGCACGATTGCGAATTCGGCTGTCGGTGTACGCCATCAGCCGACCTTCGTAACGGTCAATCAACGCCTGCCATGCGTCGGAATCACCTTCACGAATTCGTTGAACAAGATAGGAGTCGGCTTCGCCCGAGTCTGCGTGTGATGCTGGCATCCCCCCAGGCTAACGACGATTCGAATTTGTTCCAACTCGGATTGGCTTTTTTTCCCGACGACTTGTCAAATTTCGGACAAGCTTGCCCCGATGCAGGGTTGGTTTTAGGGTAGTGTCCAGGCAACGAGTCCAAGATGTCGTGGACGACGCCACCCCACCGACGCTGGACACTTCATGACCGCCATCCTTGGCATTTCCGCCTTCTATCACGACGCGGCTGCGGCCATTGTGGTGAACGGAAAGGTCGTCGCGGCGGCCCAAGAAGAGCGTTTCAGCCGCATCAAACATGACGCATCCTTTCCGACCCAGGCGATCGAGTATTGCCTCCAAGCTGCGGGATTGAGCCCCGCAGAGCTCGACCACGTCGGCTTCTATGAAAAGCCACTTCTCAAGTTCGACCGTCTGCTCGATACCTACCTGAGCTACGCGCCTTTGGGATTTCAATCCTTCCTCAAAGCGATGCCACAGTGGGTTGGCCAAAAGCTTCATCTTCGCCGCGAGATCCAACGTGGACTTCAGAGTGCTTACCGCGGCCGCGTCTCGTTTTGCCAACACCATCAATCACATGCCGCAAGCGCGTTCTTTCCGTCGCCCTTCGAAGAAGCCGCCATCCTCACGATGGACGGTGTTGGTGAATGGGCAACCACCTGCTTGGGAATCGGTCGCAACAACACGATTCAATTGACCGACGAGATTCGTTTCCCACACTCGCTTGGCCTGCTCTATTCCGCGTTCACCTACTACTGCGGCTTCCGCGTCAACTCAGGCGAATACAAGCTGATGGGCCTGGCGCCGTACGGTGAACCCCAATATGTGGATGTCATTCGTGATCACCTCGTCGACATTCGCGATGACGGTTCCTTTCAATTGAACCTCAAGTATTTCAATTATTGCGCCGGGCTCACCATGACCGGGCCTCGCTTTCACAAACTGTTCGGCCGCGGACCGCGCCCTGCCGATGCTTCGATCGATACCCTGGACATGGACCTTGCCGCATCGATCCAAGTCGTCGCCGAAGAGATCGTGTTGAAGACAGCCAATCACCTGTACCGGAAAACCGGCCTCAACAACCTTTGCCTTGCCGGTGGCGTCGCGCTCAATTGTGTTGCCAATGGCAAGCTTGTCCGCGAAGGTCCGTTCGAACAGGTGTGGGCGCAACCTGCTGCTGGCGATGCCGGCGGCGCACTCGGAGTCGCGTTGTTGATTGCCCATCAGCTACTCGGCGATGCTCGCGAGCCGGATTCAACGGATTCGCAACAGGCAAGCTTGCTCGGCCCGCGTTTTTCGAGCCATCAAGTTGAACAGGTACTCAAGCAATTTGGTGCTGCCTACCAAAGGGTGCAGGACGCAAGCGAATTGGCCCAAGTCGTGGCAAGCAATCTGGCCGACGGAAAAATCGTTGGCCGATTTTCGGGAAGGATGGAATTTGGCCCACGTGCTCTTGGCAACCGCAGCATCCTGGCTGATCCACGCTCGGGCGACATGCAATCACGACTGAATCTAAAAACAAAGTTTCGTGAATCCTTTCGTCCCTTCGCGCCGGCCATCCTGCTCGAGCATGCGGCCGACTTCTTTGACTTGCCCGAGGGAATGCAAAGTCCCTACATGCAACTTGTCTTTGAAGTCGCACGCCAGCAGCGACGCGAGGTCGTCGGCGCCCATGCCGGCCTCGAGCGAGTAAACGATATTCGCAGCACCATTCCCGCCGTGACGCACGTCGACCATTCTGCGCGCGTGCAAACGGTCAATCAAAACGACAATCCCTCGTTCCGTGCATTGCTGCAATCGTTCTACGAGAAAACGGGCTGCCCTGTACTGATCAACACCAGCTTCAACGTGCGCGGTGAACCGATCGTTTGCTCACCCGAAGATGCCATTCGTTGCTTCATGAAAACGCAAATGGATGTTCTGGTGATCGAGGATTTTGTTCTGACCAAAGCAAAACAACCAAGTGCCTTGGTGGCACGTTTCGCCGACCAACCATCCGTTCAAGCCCACAACGATTAGGGCAACCATGTTCACGTCCCACACACTCACCAACCGCCAATTGCGATCCTTCGGGTTCGTCTTGGCCGCGTTCCTCGCGGCAATCACATTCGTCGTCGAATGGCGTTTCCAAGCAACTTCGACAGCGATCGCCCTGGGCGTCTCGGCAATCGGACTACTCTTCGTCTACTACGCGTTTCCTGCAAGTCAGCGTCCGATCTATGACGCTTTTCGACTTCTCACCGCTCCGATCCAATGGATGCTGACGATCCTTCTCTTGGGAATGCTCTTCTATCTCGTTGTCACACCCATCGGATTCATGATGCGAGTCTTTGGCAAAAGCATTACCAGCTGTGAACAACGCGACTCCTATTGGGTGGCACGCGAAGACGACGACGATCCTGCAAGCTATTATCAAACGTACTGATTCATCCGAATCGATTCACAGATCATCAGCGCAATGCCAGACGACGATTCCAACGACTCACGCGAACCTTTGGTGCCGCCAGAGGACAGGAGTGACTTTGAACGTTTGGCGACGGCTTCGGATCCCGGAATCGTGCGCGAGTTTGTTGACTTTCTTCGTTTCAACAAAAAGTGGTGGTTGACGCCGATTCTTTTAGCGACGCTCGCACTCGTTGGGCTCGCGATCCTCTCGGCGTCGCCAGCAGCGCCGTTCATTTACACGCTGTTTTGAGACTTGCAGTTCGCCGTCGCCACGCTCGCCAAAGCGTGGAGTGTACTGGAGAGCGGCTAACCGACGCGTTCCACCTTCTGGCGAAGGTAGCTACACAAAGACGTTGAGTTTCTCTTCCCGTAGCTACGCTCGCCAGAGCGTGGAGTGTACTGGAAAGCGGCTAACCGGAGCGTTCCACCTTCTGGCGAAGGTAGCTACGTGTTTGTTGTTTCGGCGATCAGATTGGCCAGATCGGATGCGATCACGTCAGCGCTATGGTGCTCCTTCAAATACGCAAGTGCGTGTTGGCGATCGATCGACTCAGAGGACTGCCACAAACGTTTGATGGCCTCGGCAGCTTCCTCGACACCTCCTGGGCAAGTCACGCCTGCACGACTTCGAGCAATGAAATCGTCAAAGTCATCAAGTGAAACGATCGGAACTTCAGTGGCGGCCGCGTGCAACAAGATCGTTGGGAAACCTTCATACTCTGCCGAGCCCGTACAAAGCAGCAATCGTGATTCCGCAAACCAATCGGGAAGCGCGTCGTAGGGCAAATAGTCGCCGATCGTGACGTTTGCCGGTCGATTGGCAAGAATGCGTTTTTCGACTTCGGGATCGTGGTGATTGATCACCATCTGGAAAGGAATCTCAGGACAGCGCCGCGCGATCTCGATTGCGAGTTCCGTTCGCTTATGAAACTGATCGTAGCGACCAAGCCAAAACACATACCGCCCCTGTTTATTGTTGGCGGATTGTTGTCTGGCCGCCGCTTGCCAAGGTGTGGGGTCGCATGCGTTCTTTAGCACGACGCCGTCGCGATCGAAACGCTGCCGCAATTGTTCCCGCTGCCACTCCGTTTGGCAGACCACAACGCTCGCATGGTCGATTGCGAACCGACAATGTTCACCGATTTCGCCATAGGGGTTCCGCCACTGGGGATCGGAAAGGTAGCGAGCGTCCAGGTCGGCGTTCGATTGCAGCATCAGCATGCTTGGTTTGTTTTGCGCCGCTGCAGTTGCGATAACCCCCGCGCTGTCGCGACTTGCTCCCAAGGCAATCCATAGATCGGTCGGATGTGGCATCAACCTCGGGTCAGGTGACATTGGCTGGGGGTCGCGTTGGCGGAAGGGCCAAGTCACACCGAGGTAGGGAACTTGCCATAACAGATTTGGCGACCATTGCTTGACTCGAACGCCCTTACCAAACTCCAAACATTGTGAAACATCTCGGCGGGTGTATTCTCTCGGGTTCACATGCGGGACCACGCGCACGCCGTCGACAACTTGAGGCGACCGTCGCTTCGACGAACGGACCACAATCGACGACTCAACTCCATCGAGCGCGGCGAGATTCTTCGCCAAACGCCACGCGCCCGTTTCAAGCCCGCCGATGTTTCGCCCCGCATTCGGGTCGATCGCCGGCAACGCTTGCCAAGCGACAAGGGTGACCGACGTGACATCGGCCGACGGTGAAGGTGACGAGTTAGTCAAGCAGCGAGAACCTTATTGGGACATTGAGTTAGCGGGCAGGATAACATGCCGCCCCGTGCTCGGGTCAATCCGTTAAGCTGTCGCACAATCGCACGCTGATCCTGAGCTTTTTCGCAGAAACGTTTGCTTCATGAGTGTTGTCTTTATTGTCGGTTCCGAAAAGCAACTCAGCAGCGGGATCGCATGGTGCAAAACCATCTCCGATGCCAACGGCGAGCCCGTCAAGGTGGCGGTCACGGGCGCCGACAGCAAAGTGTTGCTTGAGCGAAGTCGCCGCAAACTCGCGGACGCCCTCGAAGTGTCTCAAGACCGCTTGTCCGTCGAATCGATCGAATCGAGCGCCGACGCTATCCTGCAACACCTCAAAGCAACACACGCCTCCGCCGCTTTGATGATCTACACCGCAAGTGCTGCGGAAGTTCAGCAGGTCGTGTTTGAAAAATGTGGGATCCCCGCAATCTGGCTCCAGGTCAGTGGTCCGCCACCGGAAACTCAGGCGCGTTTGTTCGCTGGAATGAGCCGCAATGCTGACGTGACTTCTCACGTCTCGCAGCGTTTGTTCGCAGCCGTCCCGCCCGCGGTCTTACCCGATCCGTTCGAAGACGCCGGTTCGTTTGAGGGCAACGGTTCGCTTGAGGGCGGAGTTGATGAACCATTGATCGAAGAGGTGGTCACGACCATGACGCGCAGGGTCGAGATGGCTGCGGATCGATCGGGCGATCTCGTGTTGGTCGGTGTCGCAACCGTTCATCGAGACGATCCCGTCTATCGCGTCGCGCTCAGGATGCTCGAAAACGAATGTGCGACATCGCTCGGAGTTGTACGCGGCGGCGAATCACTTAAAGACACCTTGGGCGCCAAAATCAAAAAATGGTCGGCTTCGGTCGCCCCACCGATGGACCGCGAACAACGCATTCACTTGGCGAATGATTTGGAAAGCGGTTCACTTCCCAATCTTGAATTTCTCGGCCTCATCTCGGCATCCTCGATGCTGGCCGCGTTTGGTTTGCTTCAAGATTCAGCCGCGGTGGTGATCGGCGCAATGTTGATCGCCCCGTTGATGACACCGATTCTGGGTGCGGGACTCGCCCTCACTCATGGCAACAGACCACTGTTCCGGTCGTCGCTCGTCACCATCACGATGGGATTCTTCGGCGCACTTCTCACCTGCATTGCTTTTGGGCTGCTGGTCCGCTTCCTGCAAGAGTTGTTGAATGTTCCAGTGATGAAAGACATTGAAACCACAAGCGAAATGTGGGCCCGATGTCGGCCATCACCGCTGGACTTCTGTGTTGGATTGGTGGGAGGCATGGCTGCATCCTACGCACGAACGCGGAGCCATTTGTCGAGTGCCCTTGCCGGCGCCGCCATCGCGGCTGCCTTGGTTCCGCCAATCGCAACGGCCGGATTACAAATCGCATTCGGCGAATTCAATTCCAACGAGAATGGCGTTCCCATCATTGGGCCAATCTTGCTCGTCAGCGTCAATGTGTTAACGATCATGATCGGATCGTCGTTCATCCTGTGGGCCCGCGGGATCCGAGCCGATCGAAAGCTGTCTGCCAAAGATCGCTGGGCCCCACGAATGACCGCGGTACTGACACTCATGGCACTCTTGGCATTGGTTTACGTCACGCTTCCGAAGTGAGCCTAGCGCGGCGGTCGACGCAAATACTTGGTCTTGTATTTTTCGTACAACATTCGGTGTCTGCTGCTCAAGTCGACCGAGCGCCCTTGGATGTAGGCGCTGGTGACATTGGTTTCCGTTTCCAGAATATTGCCATCGGCGATAATGAGTGTCGCGTCTTTGCCTACGGTCAATGAACCGACGCGATCGGCAACGCCAAGGATCTCTGCAGCTGACAAGGTGATCGCTCGAACGGCGTCACGTTGCGTCAAGCCATAGGCAACCGCGTTGCCCGCATGAAACGGCAGGTTCCTTGTTGCTGCGGCGCCACCTGGCGAACCTCCGCCGGCGCCAGCCAACGCGAACGTCACACCCGCTCGCTGAAGTCGACTTGGGAGCGTGTACGAAGCGTCATAAGGATCATCTCGCCGAATCGGCAACCGATACGTGCCGTCAACGATCACTGGAACGTCATGCCGCTTCAGAAGGGCCGCACATCGCTCGGCGTCGTACCCACCGTAGATGACAAGCCGCAAGTTCTGGCTTTGTGCATAAGCAATTGCCGACTCAATTTCATGCTGGCGATCCGCTTCGGCAATCAATGGAAACTGACGATCAATCAAAGGCAGCAGCGACTCGAGTCGCACGTCGGTGGGCGTCAACGGATCTTCTTTGAGAGCGATTCGGTGCTTCTTGGCTTGCTCGAGGAGATCATCAAAGTTCTCTCGTTCTCGTGGCATCGCGCCCCAATCGACACACAATCCGGCGGGGGCCAACAATGTCATCTCGTCGACCGTCCAACCATCGAGTTGAATGACTGCCGACTGCCCGCGCATCCATCTGCCACGTGGTGCTGTCATCGCAACCAACACGCCGCTGGCTCGGCCAACGGGAATGAGTTCGCTGTCCGGATTGACGGCAACCCACGACCGGGCATTCGGGTTCACGCGCCCGTACTCCGTGCGATCGTCCGTTGCATCGACGGCGGAAATCTCTCTCAGGCCAAGGTCGGTGATGGACTCGATCAAACCTGGATAGACGTGTTTTCCCGTAGCGTCGATTTCGATCGCCTTTTCAGGAACGGCAACCTTCTTGCCAACTGCGGTGATCACTCCGTTGTCAAACAGGACGGCGCCTTGTTCGATCGCGGGACCATCAACAACGTGCACCGTGCCACCTCGAATCACGATCGGACGTGACTGAGGAGCACCAGGAATCTGGTCGCTTGCCGAGGCAACTGGACACGCAACGAGACCGAGTGCTGCGATCAATATGGAGAGTCGAGTCAACATTAGTTGCGGCTCCTTTCTTTTCGAGCGGCCGATCCATGTGCGGTACAGAAGGCGTCGTAACGAACCCAGCGGTCTTCCTCGTCGACTTCCCCTTCTTTGTTCTTGTCCTTCTCTTTGCCGGACTTTGCGTCGAGTGCTTTCTGAACGAGTCGAGCACGCAGGTCAGCATCCCGTTGACGCAGCTTCGAGTCGCTTTCGAGATCAAAGTAGCGTTTGCCATCGATCCATGTTTGTTCACATCGCGACATCGTTGACAAAGGCCGCCCACTCCAGACGACCAAATCCGCATGTTTGCCAACTTCGATCGATCCGACGTAGTCATCGATTCGCAGCTGTTTCGCGGGATTCAATGTCACGAACTTGAGGGCTTCCTCCTCGGGCACCTCTCCATACTTCGTGGCCTTGGCCGCTTCGGTATTCAAATGGCGTCCGAGTTCGCGGTCGTCGCTGTTGAAGGAAACGACGACGCCTTGGTTGTGCATCAGCGCCCCGTTGTACGGAATCGCGTCAAAGACTTCGAACTTGTAGGCCCACCAATCTGAAAACGCGGAACCCATTGCCCCATGCTTCGCCATGCGGTCGGCAACCTTGTAGCCTTCCAGAATGTGTTGCAGCGTTCCGATTTGGATCCCAAATTCTTCCAACACGTCCAGCGTGGCCAGAATCTCGTCTTGGCGATAACTGTGGCAATGAATCCACCGCTCGCCTCGCTGCACCTCCGAAAGTGCCTGCAACTGAAGGTCGACTCGTGGTGGCAGCGAATCGCGTTGGCCGCGTCGCCAAGCTCGCCACCGTGCATCGTATTCGCGAGCGGCGAGCAACTGGTCACGAATGATTTGTTCAACACCCATTCGCGTGTTCGGATAACGGGACGTCGAACGTTTGACATTCTCGCCGAGAGCGAATTTGATTCCGGCGGGCGCTTCGGTCATTCGCATCCCTTCCATCGTGTCACCCCAGCGGAGTTTGATGACTTGGTTTTGACCTCCGATCGGATTTGCCGATCCATGCAGAATGTTCGATGTGGTCAGGCCACCGGCAAGTTGGCGATAGATCGTGATGTCGCTGTTATCAACAAAATCGCCGATCCGAACTTCTGCGGTGATCGCTTGTCCCGATTCGTTGACGTGACCGTCCGTGCCCATATGTGAGTGACAATCAATCAGTCCGGGCGTGATGTGTTTTCCGCCCACGTTGATCACAACGCAACCCTTTGGTACCTCAAGGTCGGCGCCGACTTCAACAATCGCGCCGTCTTTGACGCGAACATCACCGTTTTCGATCTTGCCATCTTCGGCACAGGTCCAAACGGTTGCTCCACGCAACATGAAATGTGGCGTTAGCGCCGGTGGTTCAAGTCGACCATACGCGCCGAGGGGATGATTGATGGGTGTGGCCGCGAGCGTGTCATGAGAGGTTGGTTCATCCTGTTGTTTGGGATCGTCCGATTCGTTTTCGTCTTTGTCCCTGGCCGAGTCTTCGTCCGTTTTCTCAGAGTTTTCTTCCTCGTCCTCTGGCTCTTGGGACTCTTTGGGCTCTTGGGACTCTTTAGGCTCAGGCGTCCTAGAAATTGTCAGTGCGACCGTCTCGCCCGTTGGCAGGTGGACCGATCCTGACAATTCGGTTGGCTGGCCGGTCGCAATCACTTCAAGACGGCTCACACCCGATGGGTAGGCCTCGTCGAGACCGCTCAGGTCGATCGAAGCGGTGAACAACTCATGCTCGAACTCGACATTGGAAAGCTTGATGGGCTTTTCCTCTTCCTCGTCGTCCGTTTTGTTTTCGTCCTTATTTTTGACAAGCGAATCTGTTGGACTAAGTTTCGCTTCCAGTTTGTCCTCCTTCTCTGTGATCTCAGCGATCACCTGGACCGTCTGTTTGCCGCTGCGAAATCGTAGTTCCCAATGACCAGCAAATTGACCGGCGCTGGTTCCTTTCTTGGTGGTGACTTCAAAACGCTCTCCAGCGACCCAGGTTTCCAAAATCTTGGTATCGGAATCAAAGAGATCGCCGTCAGTGATCACCAAATTGGCGAGCATTCCAGATCCGATTCGGCCTGTCACCTCATCGATCCCCAACAATCGAGCAGGCGTCGTCGTGATCGCGGCCAGTGCGGCCTGTTTGGGAAGCCCTCTTTCGACCGCGGTTGCAACGCGTTTGTGAAACGCGCCAACGTCATCAAGCCCATCGGTGGTCAAGCAGATTTGCAAACCCTTGGCGTGTAGCAATCCTGGATTGGTTGGCGCC
Organism: Rubripirellula sp.; assembly: GCA_965216875.1. Classification (GTDB taxonomy): domain Bacteria; phylum Planctomycetota; class Planctomycetia; order Pirellulales; family Pirellulaceae; genus CBDCUW01. Next base: position 7,355,415 of record OZ244207.1, on the reverse strand, counting down.
AGATCCCAATGCATCAAGTCACGCAGCGTCGTACCGCGCTCGGCGCGGCTCGTTTTCACATCGGGCTTCTCAGGAAAGTCGACCGGAACCAAAACCGGTCGGTTCGTTGCCGCAATCTCATCGAGCTGTCGGTACTCGCGGCCGGAACCTCGCAAGATGACGTCGAGCGAGAATTCCTTGGCAATCGAATCAGCGCGAAGTGCCATGCGTTCGTTGGGAGCATCCACCACAAACGTGGCAGTCCCCATCGAATCGGCCAAGGCCGCCAGTGCTAGGTTCGTTTCAGGCCGAGGTAATTGTGGTTGTGCCCGGTACGCGTTCCACGCGTCACGGTACCAATTCGCGTCGTAGAGCGTTTGTCGCAGCAGGGCGGTGGCCCCCATTGGCGAGTTGGGATATCGCTCGCCAGGGTTGCGTCGCGGCACGGACAGTTCCATGTGATGCCAAACGCGATCTTTCAGTAGTGATCGCCCGCCCTCATCACTGCCAAGCAACACCACACAACTCGTTCCCTTGAGGATGCCGTCATCGGGCGCTACAAGTTTTGTGGCAAAGCCCTGTGAACGAAACTTCGCCTTCGACTCGAGCGAGCTTGCAGCAATGGTCCCAGCCGATCGCTCTGGAACGATGTGCTTGTTCCAATGCCCCGATTCACCGTCGGTCCGTGCAACTTCGATTTCGCCAAAGGCATCGATGAACCCCGGATAGATCGTCTTGTCGCGACAGTCAATTTGGATGGCGGAGTTGGGAATCGAAACGTCCGGGCCGACCGCGAGGATCGAAGTGCGATCAATCAAGACACTTCCCATCGCCAACGTCTCCGTTGGCGACAGAACGATCCGCGCATTGGTCAACGCGAACTGAGTTGGGCGGTTCTCGCGAAGACCGACGATCGGTTCGGCCGCAACACGGTTTTGTCCATGGGCAATTTCTCCGGAAACCGGGAGCAACAGCACAAGGGCCACCGTCATGGCTAGGAAAGAGCGGAGATTCATTCGCAGCGAGCGTGGGCAATGGGGCGGGTCAGTCAAGAAAACGGCCTCCAGCATAGTTCGCCCCACGACCAAGCGGGGAAGGGGCAAAAAAGAGTCCCGGCTTGCCCAGTGCTGATCATGCTCATTCGTGTGATCCGTGTTATTCGTGGTTTACTGACGCTGCCACATCCCGGCGGCGTTTGCTGGTCAAATAGGCTGGACATTCATAATCAGGCGAGGACATGTCGGAACCATCTCATCTTCTCTTTAGCGTCGGCACTCAGGTCGTCACGCAAAAACAAGTCAACGGATCGACCGGCGAAGTCGCTCATCCGGCCGGTGCGGTGGGCGTCGTTGTCCGCGCGCCGATCGATCGTCGGCACGCCTATCGCGTGAAATTCCTTGATGGCTTCGAGGCCCCGCTGCGCCACGAGCAACTCGTCTCTTTGGCCGACTACAAGAAAGGTGACGCCAAGTGCACGCTCTCGAGCCACGGGTTGTTCAATCGCGTCATCTATCGCTGTGTCGTCGGTTCGCGGGCGTTCGGCCTTGACGATGAGGCATCCGACACGGATCGGCGCGGCATCTATCTGCCGCCGGCCGAGCTGCACTGGTCGCTCTTCGGTGTACCAGAGCAGCTTGAAAACGATGCGACCGAAGAGGCGTATTGGGAGCTGCAGAAATTCATCGTGATGGCGCTCAAGGCGAACCCAAACATCCTTGAATGCCTCTACACTCCGTTAGTTGAAACCGTCACGCCACTCGCGCAAGAATTGCTCGACCGCAGAGAAATGTTTCTCTCCAAATTGGTGTTTCAAACCTACAGCGGTTACGTCGCATCCCAATTCAAAAAGATGCAAACGGACATCCGCAATCAGGGAAAAGTGAAATGGAAACACGTGATGCACTTGATTCGCCTTTTGCGATCCGGCATTCACGTCCTGACCGAAAACGAAATCCGCGTGGACGTTGGCGACCAGCGCGAGCAATTGTTGGCGATCAAACGAGGTGAGCTGGCGTGGGATGAAGTTGAAACGATCCGACGCGGATTGCACGACGATTTCTCGAGAGCCTACCAAGACACCCAATTGCCTGATCGCCCTGACTACGAAGCCGCCAACGCGTTCTTGGTTCATGCGCGGCAGTTGGCAACGAAGAAGACACTACCATGAAAGAAATGCCGAAACTCGTCGAACAAGTCGAGCGTCATCCCTATCCACTCTTGTTCGCGACGGTCAGTGGCGCCCATCTTTATGGATTTCCATCGGCCGATTCGGATTTTGACCTTCGCGGCATTCACGTTTTGCCCGTCGAGGATGTGGTCGGCTTGTCACCGCTGAAAGAAACCGTCGACGCCACGCGGATGGAGGACGGACTGGAAATCGATCTGGTCACGCACGACGTTAAAAAGTTCTTTGGCTTGATGCAAAAGAAGAACGGCTATGTGCTTGAGCAGGTGACGTCGCCTCTGGTTGTGCATTCGACGCCGGAACACGAGGAACTCAAACGGATTGCGGCAAAGTGTGTGACGCGTCACCACTGGCACCACTACAACGGGTTTGCGGCAACGCAGTGGAAACTCATCCAATCAGAAGATCCGCCCCGCGTGAAGCCACTGTTGTATCTGTACCGTGTCCTGATGACCGGGATTCACATGATGCGCACCGGCGAGGTCGAAGCCAATCTGCGAACGTTGAACGACACGTTCCAGCTTTCGTTCCTGGATGATCTGATCGCGCGCAAAGTTGAGGGAGCTGAGAAAGAACCCTACGCGGAATACGATGCTACGTTCCACAGTCAAATGTACGAGAAGCTGTGTGCCGATCTTCATGAGGCGGCCGAGACGACTCACTTGCCCGAGGGGTCACAAGTGCAACCACAACTGAACGACTTGCTCGTACGAGTGCGGCTGAGTGGGCTTTGCCCCAGCGCACCGCCGAGTGACGGTGGCTAAAGAGAAGGTATCGAAAACCTAATTGGTGAAGCTGAACGAAGCGTCAAGTTCGTCGAGACGCTGTTCGATATCACCGTGGTACTTCTTGAGCTTCTGTTCGAGCTGAAGGTTTTCGCGATGCAGGCGAATCATTTCGGCCTTCATCTCCGCAAGACCGTCGGTTCGTGCCTTGGCGAACTTCTCGATCGACTGACGTTCAATTTGGACCTGTCCGTAATCCTGCTCAAGCTTTAGCTTTTCATCCTGGCTCGCCGTGACCATCGCATTGGTCGTTTCGAAGGTTCCCGAGAGGGTCTTGTGCTCTTCTCTAAGCTCCTTAAGCCTCAAACGATCTTCTTGCAAACCGAGAAGCGTTTTACGAATCAGCGTGCCATAGTCGTTTGGTGGCCGAATGTAGTGGGTGGCCAGGAGTTTGGCGGTTTCGTTCGCGATGAGTTCTGCGGCTGCGCTTTCGAGCATCAACACGGTGTCGTTTGGTTCGAATACCACTTCCCCGCCACGTTGTAACCGGCTATCAACCGCTCGGCCGTTGCCGTCAAAGAACGTGCCGTCCAAAACGCCGCGAGCGTCAGGGCTATCAACGCTGACGGAGTGTCGTTTGCGAAACTCAATCTTTGACCAACGCGTCAGCGGAGGGTCGCTGTCAAGCGCTTGACCTCCGTCACGTTCGTATTTGCTGATGGTCTCCTGAGCAACACCTTGGCCCATGATGTTCTTGATTAGTTCCTTGTCGACGCGTCCAAACCATTGGTCGTCGGTTTGTTTACTGCCTTCGGCAATGAATGGCATGTGCCCATCAAGTGGCAACAGTTCGTAGAGCGCCCAAGATCGAGCCTGGCTCATCATCTGCATTTGCTGCACTGCGTAAGGCGAGCTTGGATCCAACTTGGTTGGCGTGATCGTGACTTGATCGGGAGTGCTCGCCGTGACGACAAACTCACCAAGGTAGACTCGCGGCAAATTGACGCCGCCCAATGCCTCGTCTGGTTGCTCGGCGAAGGCGTGAACGACCAATTTTTCGGGAATCAGCGGCAGTGTTGGTGCGGGCTCGGCCGCGGCGTCGCCGTCAGCTGCAGGGACGCCAAGATCTTCTTGGACTTGCGGCTGAGCTGGCTGCAAGATGACCGCGCGACCATTGATGTTGGTCATTCGCATGTCGCGCCAGCGACGTCCGGCTTCCAAAACCACCAACGCCAAATCTTGGCCGAGCTTGTCGATCCCAGGATTGGCCGGGTTGGTGGGGTCACCGTATTTCAAAAGATGGTTTTCGGATTTCGCTTCCTCGACACGCTTTTCCAGCTCCTCTTTCTTCTTGTGCCACGCGGCTCGGCTCTTAAGCACCATCGCCGTCGGGAACATGAAGGTGACGGCCAGCAGCATCACAAAGAGGGTCGGAACAATCTGGTACCAGCGCCAATCACGGGCGGCTTTCCAGATCATCACGAAGAACGCAATGACTAGAACGACCAGAAAACCGATAATCGCAAACTTCATGATCGTTCAGTTGGGTCACTAAAACGGGAGGAGAAACCTTCCCTGCGGAAAGCACCGATACAGGCAGAATTTAATTGCCAGGATGCTCCAGACGAGCGGAAAAGTACGCAAATGAATATTAAGTTGGGCAATTTGCAGCGTCAAGCATTTCTCGCCTAGCACGGCGATTTCGTCGGTTTCGAATGGGCCTTCCCCCCGTTGGCGACGCCGGAACCGGATTTCGAACAGCCCCGGCTCGATCGATACGACCGGTACGACCGGCACGAGCCGCCCCCTGATTGCCGTAACCAGGCGGCACAACCTGAGATACCGGTCAAGGTCGACCCACTCCGGCACCGAATCCGATACCGATGGAATCGGCAATTCACGCTATGCCGGTTGTCACTGATAAAGCGGTTCTCGAATCACCGAGCGATCTGACGTGTCAATTATTACTCGTCCCACCCTATCCGCATGCCTGTTGGCCGCCCTGGTCATCCAATTCTCAGGCTGCCATCGCCAGTTTTACCGCAAACAGGCCGACAACGAGGTCTACTGCGTCCTGGACGAAAAAGCCCGACACATGGCTCGCCAGCCCAACAAGCAGCTGCGGATCGAGGTCGATCGTCGGAGCCGGATGTTCAACCCCTTTGACCTCGATTTCCAGCCGATGCCGCTGGACGATCCCGCCTCGTGGCGCTACATGCAATGCGTCGACGGTCGCCGCGGGTACCCCATGTGGGAAGCGGCCGGCGTGACCAATACCGCCGAAAGTCCGGATTGGTGGCAGTTCCTGCCGCTCGACGAAGATGGCGTGCTGGTCCTCAACGCGGAAAACGCCGTTCGCATCGCGCTGCTGCATTCGTCGGACTATCAACGTCAGATCGAGGATCTTTACTTCTCGGCACTCGATGTCAGCACGCAGCGTTTTCAGTTTGACACCCAGTTCAACGGAGGCTTGGCAAACTCGCTGACAACGCTAGGACGCAACCGAAATGGCGGTAGCAGCAGTTCGCTTTATCAATTTGGTCCGAGCAACCTATCGATGAGCCGCGCGTTCGTTAACGGTGCCGATTTGGTCGTGAACGTCGCCAACAGCATCGTTTGGGAACTGAGTGGGCCTGACACGCGCAGCGGGCTAACGTCCACCGTCCTCGACTTCTCGTTGCTTCAGCCACTGCTTCGTGGGGCGGGCCGCGATCGCGTGATGGAGAACCTGACTCAGTCGGAGCGAACGCTGCTCGCCGATGTGCGATCGTTCGAACGATTCCGACGCAGTTTCTTCCTTCGAATCACCACCGGACGCGGACTCGAACTGGGCGCCGATGGGATCGTTCGCGTCAACGCGGGTGTGGTCGGCAACACCGGCGGATACCTCGGACTGTTGGAAACTCAGTTGCAGATCCGCAACCTCGAAGAGAACATCGCTCGCCAAACGGAAAACCTGTTGCTGCAGCAGGACAACCTGATCGAATTGTTGACCAAGATTCCTGACGACTCGGGACAGATCATTAGCGAACGACTGCAGGTCGCCCAAGCACGCCAGCGTTTGCTCAACTCACAAAGCTCGCTCATCAACCAGCAAGCCAACTACCAGCGATCGCTTGACATCTTCATGCGTGACTTGGGATTGCCGCCCTACATTTGCGCCCGTTTGCAGGATCCGATTCTTGACAAATTCCAGTTGATCGATCGAAAACTGCTTGATCGCCGTGAGCAATTGAGTGTTCTTCGAGCGGCTGTGGGAGAAATCAACCTCTCGATGCTTGCTCTTTCCGAAACGGTCAAAGATCCGGTCACGCAGATCCCGCGGAAAACCGTCCAATGGTCACCTGAGCTTCGCCGTGCACTGGAAACACTGAAAGAGGAACTGACGCCTCTTAGTGATTTCAATCGCACGTTGGCAGAAGAGGACCTGCCTGAAATTGCTCTCGACATTGAACAGTTCGAATCGGCATTGCCGTTGCGACAACGACAAAACGCCGACCTTGAACAGCTTTACCGAGTCGAACAACAAAGTATCTGCTCGCTCGTCGGCGTTCAGAACATTGATGATTCGATCTTTGACCTACAAGAGTTGAACGGCTTGGGACAAGAGCTGCGAGGAATCTACGGCGACTTGCAGCTGCGATTGACCGGCGGTGAAGATGGCATTGGCTACAAACAGCGAATCGAGCAGCTTCAGATCCGACTCTCTGAGATCATTGAGCAAGGGCCCAACGAAAAAGACCCGGCCAAACTGGCCGCGTTGATCCGGACCGACGTCATTCTGTTCTCGCAGGATCTGTTGTCAGAACTCGGAGACGACGTTCTGGAAGTGCAATTGATTCAAGCACGCGCACGCACCGAAGGCGTCTTGCTGCCTGAAGTGAATATCGAGCCGGCATCCGCCTTCGAAATCGCTCGCAAGAACCGGCGTGACTGGGCCAACGCCCGCGCCGCACTGGTTGATTCCTGGCGTCAGATTGAAGTCGTTGCGGATCAGCTTGAAAGCCGATTGGACGTCGTTTTCAGCGGCGACCTGCAAAGCCGCGACAATCGACCGTTCGACTTCAAACGCAATGGTCGACTTCGCGTCGGCTTGGAGTGGGACGCACCCATCACACGAATCCAAGAACGCAATGACTATCGCGCGCAATTGATTCTGTACGAGCAAGACCGCCGACGTTACTACTCGTACGAAGACGACATTTGGCAGCTCCTCCGTTCGACGATCCGACAACTGCAAGCCAATCGCTATAACTTCGAACTCGGTCGCCAGTCGATTCGGATTGCGGCTCAGCAAATCGAACTCAATGGTGACATTCGGACGCTCAACGAAGCACGTGGACGAGCAACGGGGCCGACCGCCGCTCGTGATGCCATCGACGCGTTGAACGATTTGCTGCGTGCCCAGAACAACTTGCTCGGCATCTTTGTGAACTACGAAGTGCTGCGGCGTGGGCTCGACTTTGACATGGGCACCATGGAACTGACGCCAGACGGTTTGTGGATCGATCCAGGCTCGATCTCGCCCGAGAACCTATTGATGCTTCCTGGCACCACGTCCGATGGCATGATCGAATGCGAGTGCAACGATTGTGGGTTCGAACTCAATCCATTGCCGCCAGAACCTTACTTTGGCGACGTGTTGAATCAGGTATCGTACGACGATGCGACCCTGCCACCACGATTGGATGATGACTCGGTCGAGCAATTGCCAACGCCAGCACCTGTTCCGCAGGCACCTGTTCCGTCAGCACCCGTTCCGCAGGGCCCAATGCCGCAGGGCCCAATGCCGCAGGGCCCAATGCCGCAGGCACCGATCCCACCGCTCAGCGGCGGGCTGGTCGAATAGGAAGCGATACGCACCCGAGCGAAGAGCATTCACAAACTCTTCGTTCACGGTGCCCGGTCGGCTCAGTCTCTGCGCGATGCGACCCGTTACAAACACGTTACCGGCCGAGGCCGGAATCGTGCGTACGATCTTGATGTGGACCAACGTTTGTGTGTTCGTATCAGGAGATTGTTCGATGGTGGTGAAACGTCGGTTAGCTTGTGCGGTCGCTTTGATTGCCGTTCCGATTGCAGCGGTCGTATGGGCGTGCGGTGGCTACGGTGTCCGTGACTCGCGAGACACGAGTCTTCTGATTAGTGACCTGGGAAACGTCGCGTACTCAAACGTCGAGTTGGCCAATCATTTCGAATCGGACGCGATGATTCGAGAACTCCGTCGTCGGGGCCCCGAGTCGCTCGACGCCATTTTGCAGTATCGCGCGATGCGACTGGCCGAAGGGGAATACGGTCCGGACGATCCCACGTTGGCTCGGATTGACTGGCTTGTCGACCGAATTGCTGGGCAGAAGTTTGCCACGCAATCAAAACTCTTTTGGCACACCTCGCTCACCGACGCTGTTGTCGAAGCTCAAAAGACGAACCGGCCGGTATTGAGTCTGCGAATGCTCGGTCGACTCGACGAGGACCTGAGTTGCGCCAACAGTCGGTACTTTCGCACCTTGCTGTACCCTGATCCTGAAATCGCCAAGCGGCTGAGGCAACAATTCGTTTTGCATTGGCAACCTGTGCGATCGGTGCCGGTGGTGACGATCGACTTTGGCGATGGCCGCAAACTACAAAAACCGCTCACCGGCAACAGCGTGCATCTCGTCTTGAGTCGTGACGGTCATCCCATCGACGCGATGCCTGGCTTGGTGACGCCCCCGGCATTCCTCCGCTGGCTCGGCGAGGCGACTGACTTGCATGCACAATGGTCCGACGACATGTCAAAGAATTGGGAAGCTGTCGCCGCTTACCATCACCGCCGAGCGGAAAAACGACGAAACGAATCCGAGTTAGCGACCACCCGCGGGACCGACGCGGCCAGTCTCGACCCGCTTGATCCGCGTTGGAACCAACTTGCATCCAGCTTTGTCGCCGATGCCATTTCCAATGAATCAATCGCTCTGATTGAATCGCAGCAACCCAAAGCGGCTGTCGCGATGCCAATCGCCGCAACCAAATCGATCGCCGAAACACCACTGCTGCGGAATGTCCAACCCATTGCGGAAACGCTTGCTCAAGACACCGCGTTCAATCTTTACGGACTGCAGGTTTGGATCGACGATTGGTTTGAATCGGCGATCAAACAAGGCAATCATGCCCAAATGGGTTACGATGCATTGACGCGAACGATTTACGCCGATGCCTTTCGAATGCCCTTGGATGATCCCTGGTTGGGACTTTCGCCCGAGGCCGAATTCGCCGCCCTCGACAATGGCGGACGAATCGAACCGGCACTGTCAACGGCTGCTAAGGCGTCGTCGGATCAAAATGCGTCACTTGTTCGCAAGCGTGATGTTGATCGAATCGCAAGGAAAGGCTCAAGGTAGCGTGACAGAGAGTCCACGTGGAATACTGACGATCGAAGACGATCCCGCGATCCGTCGCGGGATCGTTGATTCACTCAAGGCAAGCGGCTACGTCGTCTGGCAAGCCGAACGCGCTGACGAAGGTGGCGAGCTGGCAATCCAGCGTCCGTGCGACCTTGTGTTGCTTGACCTCGTCTTACCAGGCGGTGACGGGTTGGATGTGCTCGCGCGGATTCGCCAAACCAAGCCGACGCTACCGGTCATCATCTTGACGGCTCGCGGCGAGGAAGGTGACCGGGTGCGTGGATTGCGTTTGGGAGCAGACGACTACGTCGTGAAGCCTTTCAGCGTTGATGAATTGCTCGCCCGCGTGGAAGCCGTGCTTCGACGGTCGCCTGCACGCGAAACACCGCGACCAACGCTTACGTTCCCCGAGGGTCGGCTCGACTGGAAAACACGCGAGCTGCTTGTGAATGACCAAACGGTTGCATCGCTATCCGAACGAGAACTCGCGCTGCTTGACTACCTGGCCAAACATCCTGATCGACCGATCGATCGAGACGAACTGCTTCGTGGTGTTTGGCAAATAGACGCCAAAGGAGTCACAACGCGAACCGTTGACATGCACGTCGCCCGATTGCGAGAGAAGCTACATGCTGTTTGCGGCGAAAGCGATGTGATCAAAACGGTTCGCGGTCGAGGCTACATGATGGATCAAGCCTATTGCGGTGACCCTGTCTCGAGCAGCGAAGAAACCACGCTTCCATGAACCTCACGTTTACCCTGTCGCAGTGGCTTAAACGCCCCACCACCCTTTGGCTCTGCTTTGCATTGGTGGTCAGTATCGCGGTCGGTGGACTAGCGGTTCTGTCAAAACATGCGTTGAGGCTGAGTCGGCGTGATCAAGAGAGCAAGCAGCGAGAAACCGTCCAAACCAATCTGAGAGTGGCCTTGTGGAGGCTCGATTCAAGATTGGCGCCCTACGTCGCAACGATTCACGACCTTCCGCGGGCGCAATCGGGAGTGCAAGAACGTTTTCAACCGGCAGCCGGATTCGAGCCAGATTTCGTTCGCGATCATTTTTCGATTGTCCAAGCACAGGGCAAGGCGAGCACGGCTCGGGCCTATTATTCGTTCGACGTGATTCGGGGCGGACGCGTTCTCAATTCAGCCAATCAAAACATCGACCCTCATGCGGAGCTTCGCCAAGCCGTCCCGGTCGATGCGCTCTTAGCTTCTGTCGAACGATCCAACCAACAGACGAGCCTGTTTGCCGATCAACCGGCCCAACAAGTAGCGGTCCCTTCGGTCTACGATTCGAACTTGGGCCAACAGCTCGTTCCAGGTTATGCAAATTTCAAGCAAGAAGTTGATGGCATCAGCCAACGCGAACTCGACAACCGAAGTTTTTCGGTTCAGCGACAGGTTGCATCGAATTCGATGCAGATGCAGCAACAAGAAATGATCGGGCTACCGCAAGTCGCCGCAATCGTCGACTCCATGCCAACGCGTTTGATTCCGGTTTGGATCGACGACGAATTGGTAGTGGTTCGTGACGGCATGAGAGGTTCGGCAAAAACCCTTGAGGGCGTTTGGATTGATTGGCCAAAACTGGAAGCATCGTTACTTGCCGATATCGATGACCTCGCGCCCGGTGCCGATTTGGTCGCTGTCCAACCCGACCAGGAAGTTGACCCGTCGCGAATCTTGGCGGCGCTTCCGGTCATGATCGAGCCTGCCGAACTCTCACCGGAGGTCGCAACGTGGTCGGCAACGCACAACTCGCTCGTGTTGTCTTGGCTGGCGTTGATTGCCGCAACCATCGTTGCTGGTCTAGCGCTTAGTCGAATCATTGCGTTGAGTGAACGTCGCGCGTCATTCGTTTCGGCAGTGACTCATGAATTACGAACACCGCTAACCACGTTCCGTCTATACAGCGATCTACTTGCCCGAGGCATGGTGAGCGACGAAAAGGACCGCAACGAGTACTTGCAAACCTTGCGGCGCGAAGCGGACCGACTGACACATCTGGTGGATAACGTTTTGCGTTATTCAAAACTGGAACGACAATCCAAACGACCCGAACTGGAGACGGTCGTTGTCAGCCAATGGATCGAGCGCATCGTGCCAAGACTGACGAGCCGCTTGTCCGCGGTGGAGATGGACTTGGTCGTCGATCAAACAGGGGATGGACCTTGGCAAACGGACCCCGCAGCGATGGAGCAAGTGGTCTTTAACCTGATCGACAACGCAGCAAAATACGCGAGCGATACAAGCGACAAGCGTGTGCATCTTGATGTCAGCATTGATGAGTCTCGCGTGAAAATGGTGGTCACCGATCATGGGCCAGGGGTCGAGAAAACGCTGCAGACGGACATCTTCAAACCATTCTCCAAATCGGCCCAGCGGGCGGCGGAGACCGCGGCCGGCGTCGGCCTCGGTCTCGCATTGGCCCGCCAAACCGCCGCCGCACACGGCGGCCGTCTCACCTATCAGCCCGCTCAAGGCGGGGGAGCGGCATTCACGTTGGACGTGCCGAGGTGAAAAAGTCACCCACCAAAGTCGTGTCGTCATACGCCGACATAGGGGGACACGAACCCCGTTTCCGAGTTTGCACGGCGAGAAAGGTGAAATGGCGAGCCTTCAAAGCCGATGGAAAGAAGTGGCGCGCTATCTGATGGCGGCCATGCGAATCAGGGGCGATTCGCATTGGGGATGGGGGCAACATCTTGGCGATTCGCAAAAAAATCGATGTGTGCAAACTGCCGGTGGGCGCGACGCTGCGCTCACCGATCGCGGATCCTCACAACCCAAATGTTCGCCTGCTTACCGAAGGCGTAACGATCTCGCGGACCTTTTTGGAGCAGCTGGCCAGGCGGGGCATCACGGAAGTCGTCGTGAGTCAACGAGACTTGGCGATGCTCAATGCCTTCAAGCCGCAAGGACGGCGAACCAAGGTCCCACCGCCTCATCTCTACGTCCAATCACTTGCCGTCAACGACCACACCAAAGCAATTGACGAACTCGTTCATCGCGAGGGCGGTCTTGAAGTGACCGAACCGCAAACGTCGGTGGCGGACCAGCTCGAGCGACCGCTCGATTGTGGCTACGAAGAGGGGCTGACGCACCAATGGGCTTCCGACAGCGACAAGGAAATCGAAGACCTTGAGCTGGCCTACGAAGAAACAGTTCACGGAAACGGTGCCTCGTTGAGTCTCTTTCAAGAACTGTGCAAACAGATCATCAGTCGGTTGCGTGAAGACGTTGACGCACTTGTCTGTTTGGCGGGCGCCCCCTACGAGTCCGATTACCCGACAAGACACTCTGTTCATGTTGCGAGCATGGCGATGGCGATTGGTGTCGAAATGGGACTGGACGAACCGAGCTTGATCGACCTCGGCATCGGTTGTTTGGTGCACGATCTCGGAATGCAGAAGATCGGTGTGAATCAATTCCAGCGAAAGGAAATCGCTGCGAAAGCGGACCTGGTGGTTTTGGCGGACCATCCTGTCTATGCGATGGAATTGACCGGCAACCTTGACGGTGAACTCTCGGACGCATCCAAGTTTGTGGCCTACCAAATCCACGAACGGCTCGATGGAAGCGGTTATCCCCGAGGCCGGTCATCCGACCAAGTTCATCCGCTCGCCCGCATCGCTGGAATTGCCGATGCGTTCATCGCCATGGTGGCCGCACGCCCACATCGTCTCGGCATCATGGGGTACTACGCGATTCGTCAATTGCTCGACGAAACGAAAGCAGGAAAGTTCGACCCGACAGTGATGCGAGCGTTGCTTCACGTCACATCGCTGTATCCGATCGGCAGTTGCGTGGATCTATCGAACAACCAAGTAGGTCGCGTGATCCGCAGCGGCGGTGCCGACTACGACAAACCGACGATCGCGATGTGGCCAGCGGACGCAACCGATTCGACGCCCGAGATTATCAACTTGAAAGAAGAATCTGCGATCAAGATCACACGCTCGATTCCAAGTTTCGATGCCGCTTAGTTTTCGGCGACTTTGCCATTACGTCGCCACGCCAGCGACAACAACAAAACCAAAGTCAAAAAGGCGGCCAAGGCAACAATCGGCATCCAATGGACTGGCTGACTGACATAGTGGAGGACGCCTGTTTCGCCGTTACCGTGCCCGGGGTGCGCAGAAGCGACATGGGCAAGCATCAGGACGGCAAAAAGTGGGGCAAGCAAACGCATGATCTTCAGAGCTGATTTCCTATCGTGGGCGTTCATTTGGCCCCATCGTGACACCCTCAAAGTCGGTTGTCGAGTAGGCAAATCGACGATTGCTCCCCCCATGTTGGCAAACCCACTTTGTTTCACGCGTTTGACCGATTCTGGCAAACTTTGACGACCAGGAAAAAGACTCCGCTGGCTGGGATTGTTTTCCCATGTGAACGCTCAAGTCCGCCCTTTTTCGCGACGAAACGAATCTTGGGCAGGCGAAGGATAAGGGGAGGGGGGCGAGACCAACGGATCGGAATTCCATGGCGAAATGTAAACAAGTCCCGCTCAGCGCATTGTCGCCTGGCGTTGTATTGCGGGCTCCGATCACCGACCCCCACAATCCGCGCATTCGATTGCTTGCGGAAGGAACACGAATCACCCAGGGCATGATTGATCGCTTGACCTCACACGGCGTCGAAACGGTGGTGATGAGCCAACGTGACTTGGCCATTGTCAATTCGTTCAAACCACAGGGACGCCGCAAGAAAGTTCCTCGCTCACACCACTACGTTAAATCAGAGCGATTCAACGAGTTCAGCGATCAGATCGATCGCGACATCGATGATGGCGCCGACCTGACACTCGGTGTTCCCGACAAACCTCTCGCCCAACGCGTCAATCGTCCACTCAGCGGACCGTACATCGAAGGCCTGCAAGCGGAGTGGTCGCACTCGGCGGACGAACAGATCGAATCGATTGATCAATTCTATGAAGAGGCAATGGAAGGGCGTGCCGACAGTGTTGGTCCCTTGCACACCGCATGCACCGAGATTCTCAAGCGTCTGATGCAGGATCAAGATGCGCTCGTCTGCATGGCCTGCAACCCTTACGAATCCGAGTATCCGTCACGGCACGGTCTCCATCTTGCCAGCGTCGCCATGGCAATTGGACTCGAGATGAACCTTGACCGCGCTCATCTGATCGATCTTGGCGTCGGGTGCTTGGTTCACGATGTTGGCATGCGGGCCGTTGGGCTCAGCATGTTCGAGTGCAAACAAACACTGTCGCCCGCCCAGTTGCGTACCCTCGCGGATCATCCTGTTTTGGCCATCGAGATCGCAGGACGTTACGGCGACACCATCTCGACACTCTCTCGCATGGTTGCGTATCAGATTCACGAACGCTGCGATGGCAGTGGCTACCCGCGTGGGCGTGCGAGCTGCCAAATTCACATGCTTGCCAAAATCGCGGGTGCCGCTGATGCGTTCGTGGGCATGGTCTCTCGACGCCCGCATCGTTTGGGCATTCAAGGCTACTATGCGATGGCCCAAATGCTCGAGGACATGACGGCGGGAAAGTTTGACTCTCGGGTCATTCGATCGCTGTTGCACGCGACGTCGCTGTTTCCACTTGGCAGCATGGTCAAGATCAACAACGAGTGTGTTGGCCGTGTTATCCGATCCGGTGGTGGCGATTTTGTTCGCCCGACCATTGAAATGTGGCATCAAGACCACATGGATCGACCGCCAGCAATCGTCGACCTTCGCGAAGAACCGAAACTGCGGATCCTCAGCTCCATTCCGGCTTCAAAAGCCGCCTAGTCTTCAGGCGCCGGTTCGATTGACGCGTCATCCGGTTGCGGCTCAGCTTGCTGATCCAATTCACGGTAGACCCGATTGAGTTCTGCCTCCATCAAGATCTCGTCAGCCTTCTCGTGTTGCCCGAGTCTGCGATGGACAAACGCAAGCAGCGCGTAGTTCTTCGGCATGGCGGCTCGAGCGACCGGATGCTCGGCATTGTCTTTGGACAGCTCTTTCCATTCTCGCATGGAGTGTTCCAGGCACCGCGCCGCTTGTTCAAACAATCCTGATCGAATTGCATTCTGTCCTTGGCGTTGCAAGAAAACGGCATACCAGCAACGGTATCCCGGTGCATCCGGCGATTGCTCTACAAGTTCTCGATAACGCTGCGCAGCGCGCCCAAACGAAACTCCCGCTTCTTGATACGCTTCCCGCGCCTTGGGACCGTCGATGTGCTCGGCGCCCCGTTCCAACATCGACGCCAACTTGAATTGAGTGTGAACGAGTCGATTGGTGTAAGTCGGAACGTTCGGGTGTGCCAACGAAAGCGATTCGCAGTGAACCACCGCCTCACGCAACGATTCAATGGACGCGTTGATGACGTCGGAATCAACCGTTGACTCGAAGACCGAAAAATCGGAAAGCGCGGCAGCCAACTCGCTTCGAATGATCGGGTCTTGAGGATGGCGATCATACAGTTGCCGCAAAAGCGTGATCGCGTCGTTGTCGACATCAAAACCGCCGGCATCTGCGTCACCGCGCGAATCGCTCAACTGCACGCGAAGCGACGATGCCAATGCGATTCCGTAGCCAATGTGATTGGGATGATCCCGATGAAGCTGTCGTAAGAGTTCGATGGCAATCGCCAAATGCTCGCGATCATCGTCGGTCAACGCGAACTTGGTCGGGCGAGTGTGGCGGAACCCCGCGCGAAGCCGCGGTGGCGGAGGGTTGCGATTGCCAAGCCGCGTTGCTGGTGGTCGTCCTAGCGGCCCGTCAAAACCTGGCCCACCGAGTCGCCCGGGTCCATCAAGACGCCCGGGTCCATCTGGCCGACCGGGACGTGGATGCTCGAGCGTCGAGGCGAGATCAAGCGCCGCAACGGGTGGCAATGCGTTGGGGCCCATGCCAGGTCGCAGCGGCATCGCGTGAAGGTAATGGGTTCTGGCAAGTTCAAACCGGTAGTCGCGACTTTCGGACAGGCCCGGCGTCGTCGAAAAATCGAGCAGCTTGAGCGCGAGGTCATGCTGCTCGATCGCCAAGTTTCGTTCTCCGATCATTCGATGAGCCAATCCGATCCGATTGCGAATCCTCGCTTCGCCCAAAGTGGCATCCGCCCACAGTGACTGCTGTTGGTAGTCCGAGAGAGCCTGATGGAATGACGCGATTGCTTCGTCATAGTTGCCAAGCTGCAGGTGCACTTCGCCAATCGCATACCTCGCTTCGGCAGCCGAACGCAACAGTTCTGAATCGGATTCGCTTCGTTGAACCAGTGTGTCATAGTTGCCGATCAGCTCTTCGAGAAGATCGGCCACTTCACGGCTAAGCGGAGGTGGTTCGGAAAACTCGGACGATGAATCGCCAAGGTCGTCGGGGGAAACCGAAAACCGCTGGAAGATACTGTCCAGGGCACCCGAGGCGAGCTTCGCATTGGCTTTCGCTTCAAGCAGCGATTCATGTTCGCGATTGTAGGCATGTTGAACCGAAAGGAATCCGACCAACGAACCGATCGTCACGCAAACGAGCAACAGAGCCGAAAGGGCAGAAAGGCCGGCGACCGCTGGGTTGCGTCGAGCCCACCGCGATGCCACCTCCCAGAACGGCATGCGACGCACCGAGATCGGATCGCCATCGATAAAGTGCTGTAGGTCCTGTGCGAGTGCGTGGGCTGATGCGTAGCGATCCTTTGCGTCGGTCGCCATCGCCGTTTTGAGGATCGTTTCCAAATCACGCGGCACAGCCGGGTTCAGTTGACGAAGCGGGGTCGGTGCCGGCGCGGGACGCCGTTTCACGATTGCTTCGCGTACCGACGCATCGTCCATTGCGGGCCGCCCCGCAAGTAATTCGTAAAGCGTCACGCCGAGGCTATAGATATCGCTTCGCACATCGGTCACACCGACGATTTGCTCGGGCGCCATGTAACGCAACGTTCCTACGACATCACCGGTGCGCGTGACCGCTTCCGCTTCAATCGCTTTGGAGACACCAAAGTCGGTAACCCAAAGCTGCCCCTCGTCATCGACGATCAAGTTGGCGGGCTTGATGTCTCGATGAAGCACGTTTTGATCATGTGCATAAGCAAGTGCAGACGCAGCCTGAAAACCAAGATCGGCGACCTGGTCTGGGCTGAGCATCGAACCGTCGGCGATCAAACGATCGAGGCCTTGGCCGTAGATCCGCTGCATCACGTAGTAGTGAAAGCCTTGATCGTCCCCCACACCAAACACAGGCACAATGTTGGTGTGGTGAAGCGATCCTGCCGTTCGGGCTTCACGCTCGAAACGCTTCAGTTGTTCGTCGTCGACCAGCAGTGACTTGGGCAGCACTTTGACTGCCACTTTCCGACCGAGTGTCTTCTGCACAGCCTCATAAACAACGCCCATCCCGCCGCGACCGATTTGGCGCACCAGCTCGAAGTCGCCCAAACGATCCGGTCGCGACGCGCCGAGTGTTGCCAACCCGCCAGGTCTTTCTGCCTGCGTCTTGCGAGCCTTTTCCAGTCGTTGAATCACCGGCAACAGGTCGCGCAGCTCGGCTTCGATCTCCGGATTCTCCTCAACGATCGGATCGACCGCGCCACTGCGGCCACCCCGAATCGATTCGGCAACGTTGGAAGCGACTGCTTCGATCGGATTGCGTTGCGGGTTGTTTGAAGAGTCAGACACGGTGGTGGTAATGGCTGGAAAACGGATTCAGAAAGCTGGGATGGTCAGGGGTTACTCTTGCAAGTTTAGTTCTTCCAAAATGTCACGCAGACGAGAAAGAGCTCTCACGTAGCGGTTGCTTGCAGCGGTGACGCTGATCCCCAAGACCTCAGCGGTTTCCGAATTCGTCAGACCTTCGAAGTGACGCAGAGCAATCGTTTCCTGGTCCATCTCGGACATCTGTTCAATTGCCGCCGAAAGTGCCTCACTTGTCTCATCGCGTGCCACAACGCCACTGGGTGATGTTTGATTGCCGATCAATTGGGCCGCCAATGAAACCGATGTCGTTTGTGGGTACTTCGGTCCGCCGATCGAAATCTCGCGACCAGCCGACCGCATCTCCGTTCCGAAATGTCGCCTGTGAACATCAATCAAGGTCTGTGAAACGATCATCCTCAGCCAGACAAACAGGCTGAAGGAGGGATCACGTAAGTAGTGTTCGAGTCGCGCGACGGCTGCGACAAACGCCTCCTGTAAAACGTCGTCGGCATCGACGCGTGCGGCGATACGACGATCCATGCGAAAGGTAACCAAATGCCAAAAGCGTTCTCGGTTTGCCGCAAACGCGTCGGCCAACACTTGCTCGCCGTCAGCGCGCAATCGATCCAGCAACTCCGGATCCTCCGGCGGAACCATCGGTTGTTGGGATTCGTTTGACTCTGACATCGAAAAGGTTTCAGGGATTTCAACGTGGGCAAGGGAAACTCATCCACACCCAACTGCATCAAAAAGAAAAAGTATTTGAATTCGATTGAGTGAAAGCACTTCCTACAGCCTACCCCGCCATGGCGATCCCCAAAACAGCGAGCCGGTTGGCAAGGGCGCATCGGAGCCTACCGAGGTGGCGACCGGGGGGGATAAATCGAGTTTCCCGGTTTTCGAATCACTCAACCGTGGCACAAACCGACTTGATGATCCCCAATGAAAAAGCGTTGTGGATCGCGTGGCAGAGACTCCGTTAGCTCAAGCGTGGCCGGTAGCGACGTGCCGTTGGTATGGATTCCGAGCGAAAATCGAAAAAGCGATTATCCTCGTGTGCAGACCGGACGGCATGGACCAACGTCCACTCTTCGCGACGGCCGACCGTCAGCCAAGACGACTGGCAGACCACCCGACGCGATCTCTTTTCCATGCAGCGGGCATCAAACGGGTTAGCCATTCGCACCGTCGATGCCTCTCGTCTCATCTGTCGGAGAATACTCATGAGTAAGTCGCAAAAAAAACCATCACGACGACGACCAAGTCGAAGGTTGCACGTGCAGTCGCTCGAGCGACGACAATTGCTGGCCGGCGACATCGTTGACATGCAGAATGTCGAGATGCCGGAAGATGTCAACGCCGATGGCCAAGTGACGTCACTCGATGCGTTGATGGTGATCAATCGCATTCGCCAAGAACGTGGTGGGGGTTCGGACAATGGCGAACAGTTGACGATGTTTCGTGATGTCAACGGCGATGGCCAAGTGACCTCGCTCGACGCGTTGCGCGTCATCAACCGAATGCTGCGATCCGAGCGACTCGGCAGCCCCGCGCGCGAAGAGGGACCTGGTCCAGGCAACCGAGTCCCTGGCGGCGGCAATGAACCCGACCCCGATCTAGGTCGCCGACAACCGCGTGACGAACAAGATCTGTTGGCCGAGATTCGGTCCTACGATGGTACCGGCAACAACCTCGACGATCCCACGCTTGGCGCAGCTGGGACGGCGTTTGTTCGAGTCCTTGACCCTGACTATATCGATGGTATCGGCGAACCTTCCGGCCAAGACCGTGCGTCCGCTCGCGAAATCAGCAATGTCGTCTCGGCTCAGGACGAATCGGTTCTCAATGACCGCCGACTGAGCGATTTGGTTTGGCAATGGGGACAATTCATTGATCACGACATTGACCTGACCGCCGAAGGTCATGAGGAAGCTTTCAACATTCCCGTCCCAACCGGCGATCCCTTCTTTGACCCCTTCAACACGGGAACTCAAGAGATCTCGCTAACGCGTTCGGCAGTTGCCGAGGGAACGGGAATCGATTCACCGCGTGACCACGTCAATGAAATCACTGCATTCATTGATGGCTCGATGGTCTATGGGTCGAGTGAAGAAACCGCAAACTCGTTGCGTGCTTTCGAAGGTGGGCGTTTGCTCACCAGTGAAGGCGACTTGTTGCCCATTGACGAATTCGGGTTCTTCCAGGCGGGCGACGTTCGCGCAAACGAACAAAATGGCCTGACCGCCATGCACACACTTTGGGTCCGTGAACACAATCGGCTCGCCGATGAAATCGCCGCAAGCGACCCAAGCCTTTCGGACGAGGCAATTTTCCAACAGGCTCGCGCCACCGTCATCGGCGAGATCCAAGCCATCACCTTCAACGAGTACTTACCGTCGTTGCTCGGACGTGATGCCGTGCCACGGTATCAAGGCTACGATGCGACAGTCGATCCTTCGATCAGCAACTTTTTTGCAACGGCCGCGTTTCGCTATGGACACACGACGCTCTCAGGCGAGCTCAAACGACTTGATGACGATGGCAACGTGATCGAGGATGGGCACCTTGCGCTCCGGGACGCGTTCTTCAACCCTGCCGAAATCGTTGAACAGGGAATCGATTCCCTCTTGAAGGGATTGTCGGCGAACATTTCCCAAGAAGTCGACACGATGTTGGTCGATGATGTCCGTAACTTCCTGTTCGGACCTCCGGGTGCAGGCGGCTTTGACCTCGCCGCATTGAACATTCAACGCGGCCGAGACCACGGCTTGCCCGATTACAACTCAGTGCGTCAACAACTGGGACTCGACCCCGCTGAAACCTTTGCCGACATTTCGTCCGATCCTGATGTCCAAGCTCGACTGGAGGAAGCTTACGGATCGGTCGATGACATCGATGTTTGGGTCGGTGCCTTGGCCGAAGACCACGTCCGTGGCGGAAGTGTCGGCGAATTGACTCGAACAGCTTTGCTTAATCAGTTCACCGCACTGCGAGATGGCGATCGATTTTGGTACCAGAATATTTTCAGCGGACAACAACTCCGCGAAATCGACAGCACCCGTTTGTCGGATGTCATCGAGCGCAACACCGAATTGACATCGATTCAGCGAAACGCGTTTGTCGTGCCGGTGGACTCGAATGAGGACCGATCGCGACCGCGACCACCCCAACCTGTGGATCCGCCCGTTCCGGCTCCCGTCGATCCGACCAACGACAACGACGGTGGGCAAGGCCCCGATGACGTTCCGTTTTCTCCGCGTGGACCTCAACCGGTGACAGGACCCGATGGAACGGATGGCGATCAACGCCCGGCTCCGCGTGGCCCTCAGGCACCGCCAGATGACGGCGACGACGAAGACGATGCGGACGACGAAGAACGTCGTGGACGCCCAACGCGCGGCCTGGGACCCGAGGGCGTCGATGTCGTCTTCGGTTCGATCGGCCGTGCCGGCCGCTAATGGCGACCGGTAGGTTCGCCGCCGATGCCATGGCGTGCTACTAGACGCATTGTGTTGGCGACTCAGTCGAAGACGGTTGCTTTTCAACCGTCTTCGTTGGTGCTTCGCCCACGGATCTTGGCGAACCGAGCGATGTATCGGACGATTTCTGCGCCGGGTCGGACCAGCCGACTCGGCAGGACTGACGATGCCAACCACACAAAACGAGAATCGGGATGGCGACCGTCATCGAAACCCAGAAACCGCCAAAGCAAGCTAGAAGCAGCACGTTGCCTTCGAAGTACGACTCGTCCTGGTCAAGGTAACTGCTGACGTTCGAGCCGACTAAAAGCAGCAACCACAACATGCACCAACCGAACAGGTTGAGCCAGGTCTTACCGCCAATGCTCCGGCGGATGGTAAGCAGAACGATCAGGTGAAAGTAGAGAGCTACCGCAAACGCAATTGCCGCTTTTGGCAGTAGCGACGCATCCGCAATCGTTCGCAGCAATTGGATCTCAATGCCGACCAGCAAAGTCAGCAACATGATCGAGCGAATATCGACATGCCATTTTGCAACTGACACCGCCCCAGCACGGAATTTGGTCCAATGAGTCTCGATGCCACGCATCAATCGCGTTGCAATCACGATTGGCAAGGCAACCACAAAGCAAATCCCTAGCCCCTCTTCCAGATTCTTTGGCGTCACGCTGAACAAAGACAAAGGGATGCAGATAATCGAAAGGGATACCAGCGTTTGAGATACCAAACCGCGCAGGTGATGCACTGCAACGATGATGAGGGCCGATCCAAATCCGATCACGCCCGTCACAGCAAACGTACGAATCGAGGCCGAGAGCAGGTTGAACTCGGTGTCCCAACCATTGTAGGAATAGCCTGGGTAATAGAAACCGGAATGCCAGTCTTGCTTGATCTCTTCGATAGCGATCGCTGGCACGTAAAGCGGGACTCCGAGACCGACGATCGCAACGACCAATGCCGTCAACGCCACCAAGCCGGATTGGGCGATAAGATTCTTGCGGCGCGCAATTAACGACTCGTTCAATGATCCGTCAGCAAGCGTCGGGACGGCAACACGGCGACGAGAGAACCGCCAGCCGGACCATTGAAGCGTTCGAACAAGCACGGCCGATGTCATCACCCACGATCCGACGATGCCCATTGACATGACGACATTGTGGGAGGTGTCCATCGGCGTCGCCTGCGTGCCATTGGGATCAAACATCGCATCGCCCACCAGATACGTTGCGGGCACAACGACAATCACTCCAACCAACCTGCGCCATCGCAACGTCCGATCGACGTGAAACCAACGAACCCCAAACGTTGACGCAAAACCAATCGAAAAATGGAACACAGCCAGGCGCAAACAAGCACCATGCGAATGGGCCTCGGTCCACTCAATCACGTAGATCAGAAAGCAAGCTGTGGCAAGCAACATGATCGCGGTCAATTGAAGCTCGAGCAACGGCGTGGTGACCCCGGCCGCTTGGCTCCTTGGCGGCGCGAAACGGCGGACTTGTTTCGAAGCCCATGGCATCAAGGTGATTGCGGCGAGTGATGTGCCGAGGCAGAGAAAACTGCCACACAATCCAGCCCTTCCTTGCAACGCAAGCACCGCCTTGTAGGTTGCATCCGTCGCCACTCCGACCACGAAGGCAGTAAGTAATCCGGTTGCGATGACGATCCAGAAACTTGCAAAGCGTAACACAGGCGAAACCTGTGACGCCGAAAGTGCGGCCAGCGCCGTCGCCACACATGCAATCGCAGCACCAAACCAAATGCCAACACAGGCCCACTGATACGCGGTCCAATCGGTTGTCAGCGGCGACGCGAGCATCGTGTTGATCAATACCGACGCGATCACGCCCGTGATGAGCAGGGAAAGCCAAGCCGGGTACCACCGTTTCGACACCCAGCGACGAAGAGTAGAAAACATGATGCGCGTGGAGTGCCCGTTGTTGCTGCAACCAATGCAGGATTCGTCTTGTCTGGCGTGAATCGCCGAAACGACATTCTAGCCTGAGCCAGTCACGGGCTGAGTCGATCACCGTCCCTGGTGATGGGCCGCCTATCGGACTGTACGTCGGCTTTTTCGCGTCCGGTATGCGACATTCGCAAAAAGTAGCTCCAGCCAGCACAATTGCCACGGCTAGACGTTCTCAACGATCCAGTGTGCAATGACTGAAAAGCCACATGCCCCTTACCTCCCGATCGAGTCAAAGCAAGGCACGCGAAGATGAGCCAAACGTATCGAGGCATCATTCCACCGCTCGTGACGCCGCTAAGCGACCGCGAGTGCTTGGATGTGCACGGGTTTGGGGCTTTGATCGAACACGTCCTTGCCGGTGGCGTCCACGGCATCTTTGTCCTTGGCACAACAGGCGAAGGCCCCTCGCTGTCGCATCAACTTCAACGCGAAGTCGTCACCAAAGCCTGTGAGTTTGTCGGCGGCCGAGTTCCCGTCTTGGTCGGAATCACCGATCCCTCCTTCTTTGAATCGATCAGTCTTGCGTCGCATGCCGCCGAGGCGGGGGCGTCCGCGGTGGTTCTGGCACCGCCCTACTATTTCCCCGCCGGCCAGGAAGAGTTGCTCGAGTATCTGGAAGAGCTGATCCCCGCGCTTCCGTTGCCAGTCATGCTCTACAACATGCCTGCGATGACGAAGCTCTCCTACTCGCCTGAAACGATCGCCCAACTGGCAAGCTGGCCGCAAGTGGCTGGACTCAAAGACAGCAGCGGCGACATCAACTACTTTTCGACCGTCCGCAAGCTCACCCAGGATGTTGACGACTTTGCCATGTTGGTTGGCCCCGAGCACCTGCTTGACGAGGTCGTTCGACTTGGCGGCGACGGAGGCGTTTGCGGTGGCGCCAATGTGCGACCACGTCTGTACGTCGATCTTTTCGAAGCTGCCGAAAAGGGCAGCGACACCGAAAGCCTTTGCAAAGAAGTCATTTCGCTTGGTCGGATCTACAACGTTGGCGACAACCCCGCCTCCTCGATCGTCAAAGGAATCAAGTGCGCCCTCTCGCTGATGAACGTTTGCAGCCCTGTGATGGCCGCTCCGTTCAAAGAATTTGGCCCCGACGATGTCGAAAAAGTGCGACAATTGCTTGATGAGATCCTGCCGAGCTAGCAAATCGCCGTTCGTCGAGTTTTTTTGAATTTGGTTTGAACCAATCGCGACTGTGCGGGAACGAATGGTTGATTGCTAACGGGTGGATGACCAGATCAGCAGGATGCGTTGCTGCTCCTTCTGCACCCAAGCGCCCCAATCAACAAACGGTTCCTTTTGCAAAACGGATCGTCATTGACGAAGCCCCTTCCTAGTGACGAGCACTCCAGTGACGAGTCGTTTGGCCCTGAGCTGTCCAGCGATTGGATTGCGGCGCACTACCAGCGCATCCACCGAGCGGCTTGGGTGATGACGGGCGACGTATGGGAAGCGGAAGACTTAGCCCAGGAAACGTTTGCGGTCGCCGTCAGGCGGATTGGCCAGTTCAAGAATCGCTCTTCAATGGAAACTTGGCTGTACGGGATCTTGCTGAATCTGCGGTCACGTCACAAGCGTACGTTTGCACGAATGCGTCGGCGACTGCTCGTCTACGCTCAAGGTGAATCAGTGCAGCGCGAGTGCGACGACCCACAATCGATCTATTTGGAAAAGAAATGGCGTGAGAGCATTTGGGCTAAGGTCGCAGCGTTGCCAAAACCACAACGTGATGCGGTATCGCTGCGTTATGCCGAGGGGCTTTCCTACGAACAAATCGCAGCCGTCGTCGGTTGCTCCTCAGGGACGGTGAAGAGCCGCGTTCATCATGGACTGAAACGACTAAAGAATCAGATTGGGCCCGACGAGCAAGCGATCCCGCGTAAAGAGTTTTCGCAGCATGTTGATCAATCACAAACCGACGGCGCCGCTCGCCGACCTCTCCTTGAACCCTGAGTGACGCGATGCCAGAACAACATCAATCACTTGAAGAACGCCTAAACGCGGAACCGCCAACGGCACCGCGATCGAACATCCCAAGAATCGAAACGATCGCCCGACGCGCTCAACGCCAACGCCTGACCCAATCTGGATCTTGGGTGGGCGCAGGTGCGTTGGCGATCTTGGTTGCGTCAAGCTTCTTACCGAACGAAAACGCTCGTCCAACAGGGGACGCACCGAGTGTTGACCTTGTGGCGCAAGACACCACATCGAGCGACGTCGCAGTTGAGTCCACTGACATTGGCGCCAAACCCGATCAACCGAAATCGCCGCCGAGCCAAGAAACGCCGACGCTCGCCGAACAACCCACCAGTCGAGGGCTGCACGTCTTTGCAACCGTACGCGGGCAGCTTCCGCTGTTTGGCGTCGATAAGGAAACACAGCAACTCGAACACATTGGATGGATCGAGTCCGAGCAGAGGTTGCCGGTCGATCTTGATCAATTGTCTACGGGGCAATGGAAAAGTATCGAAGCGGTCTATCGAAACGACGGCTCGCAGGCGGCGACTCAAGCTGTCCGGCACACCCACTACCAACCCGAACTCAATCTTTAGCGCCAGCTGGATTCCAGATATCCCAGTGAAAAGGCGTCTCAATCAAGGAGAACAGAAATGCTTTTGCGAAGTTTGATCGGTGCGACCTGCTGTGTCGCTGCTGCGGTGGCGAGTGCTCAGTCGGCAGTCGACCTGCGGAAAGCCGCTTCGATCGCAATGCCGGCAACCGTTTCGATGCAAGTTCAAATCCTACCGGAGGATCGATGGGGCGAGGCGATGCGTCGTTGGCAACGACTGCGTGCGGACCAAGTGCCCGTCGAAGGCTGGGCTTTTGGTGAACTCGATCGGCGCATGACGGCGGGGGCGCTGCGAAGTGGATTTGCGGTCTCGAGCGACATGGTCGTTTCGTTAAACCTGCCGGCCGATCTCGAAACCATCGACATCACCACCAGCAATGGGGAAACGCGATCGGCGACCCCAGTGGTACGCGATCTGGTGACGGGTTTGGTCTTGCTAAAGGTCGATGGCGATCCGATGAGCCCGATTGAAATCCGTAGTGAACAACCCGGTGTTGGTTTGCCAATCGCCGTTTCCTGGATGAGTGATGGCAGCCACGTCGAAGTCGATGCCGCCGTCGTCGCGAGTGACTTGAATCCACATCAACCCGAACGGGGCTACACCTGGAAACTTGACAGTGACGTAAGTGCTTCCGCAATCGGTGCCCCTGTTGTCGATGCAGAGGGTGGATTGGTTGGGATCGTGACATGGTCCAGCGAGGGCCAAGCGTTGTGCTTGCCCGCTACCCACCTGAGCCGTTTGCTCGAAACAGCAGAAAACGAGAACCCGTCTGATCTCGCCCGTGGACGAATCGGGATCACCTTAGGTAACAAAGAGGCGCCTGAGATAACCAGCGTCAACGCTGGATTCCCGGCCGCCAAAGCAGGAATTCGCGCTGGCGACTTGATCGAAAAGGTCGGCACGTACAACACACCATCGCAACTTGATGTCTTGGCCGCCGTTGCAATGTACCGCGGTGACGACACGGTGGATGTGGTTGCCAAACGTGGCGAAGAAACCATCGAGGTGCAAATCGAATTGTCAGCGGTCAATGCCGAAGACGACTTCCACGCTTTCAATCCGATGAAGACGGCGAAAAACCGCCCACCAAACGCGTTCAAAATCGAAGAAGGAAAACTCGTACCACTCGGTGGTGATGACCAGCTGGATGCTCTCAAGCAGTGGGACCGAGTCGTTGTTCCACCACCAGCACTTCCAAGGCAATTCCAGGACCTCAAAGTCGAACGGTCCGACCTTGAAGAGGCGATGCGAGACCTTGAAAAGAATCGCAAAGAGCAAGAGAAAGACTTGAAGGCGTTAACCGAACGACTGCAATCGATTCGCCCACGCGAAGATTGGCAACGCAAAACAGAAGACGAACTAAAAGAACTGCGTGAGCTAATCGAAAAACTCAACGAACGACTTGAACGTCAAGAAGCCAAGTGACCACCCGTTTGTAGTACCGAGCTTTAGGTGGAATCTTCGCGCATTCCGCCTAAGGGCGGGACGACGAACGGCGCAGCTTTCGCCTGAGAGGCTACGCGTATGTGAGCCGAACGCGTCGTAGCTACCTTCGCCAGAAGGTGGGATGCGCGACGAGACCACTCTCCATTGTCTCCACGCTCTGGCGAGCGTAGCTACCGAAGACGCAAGGCCCGACGCTAGCGCGTTCGGCTCACGGGATAAGGGCGCGGAGCATCCGGAGAATCACGCTACTTTCGCGGAGCGAAAGGCGACACTCTACGCATCGAGACCACCATAAAAATCGGGCACGCGATCCTGGAACCGGTCGATGACGTGGGCGCCTTTGGTACGTTCAATTCGTTTGTTCCGAGCGAGTTGAACATCAGCTTCGCCGTAAAGGATCGTCTCTTCATCACCTTCGGCCTTGGCCAGGATGATGCCGTCGGGACCACAGATCGAACTGCGACCGCAGAAACCAAATCCGTTTTCTTCGCCCACGCGATTCGCAACTACAAAGTAAAGATGGTTCTCCATGCTCCGTGCCGGCGGAACGATATCGGCCGTATGGGCAGCCCCGTTGGGCCAGTTCGTACCAAGCGCGATCACGTCCGCTCCTTTGAGTGCGAGCAATCGCATCGGCTCGGGAAACGAACTGTCGTAGCAGATTCCCAGCCCAACCTTTGTATCGCCTGCGGCGAGAACATCGTACGGAATGTCACCTCGATCGACGAAGCGATCGATGCCGAGATGCGGCAGGTGGACTTTGCGATAACGCCCGACCACGCCCTGGGGTCCGACCAAGGCGGCCCCGTTGAAAAGTTGGTCGCCAGCCTTTTCCAAATAGCCCAGGGTTAGATGCATGTCGTGTTGGGCGGCAATTTCGGCAATGTCGGCGAACAGTGGATCGTCGACGGACCGAGCATGCGGCAGCGCTTCGTCACGGCTGTCGAAAGCGTATCCTGAGAGCATACACTCAGGAAAAACAACAAGGTCTGCGCCTCGTTTCCCCGCTTCTTGGGCCGATTCGATGACTCGTTGCAGGTTCGATTGCACATCGGCGAATTTGATATCGGTCTGGACGCAGGCGATCAACATCGTAACATCATCCACGCAAAGTTAAGGTTTCGTCGTCAAAGACATCGCCGAAGGGTCTCACGCTAAATATGAACGATTCGAACTTCGACTACGACTTGGTTGTGATTGGGACGGGCCCAGGTGGTGAGGGAGCTGCGATGCAGGCATGCAAAGGAGGCTTGCGTGTCGCAGTAGCTGAAAGATACCAGCAGATCGGTGGTGGCTGTACCCACTGGGGAACGATTCCAAGCAAAGCATTGCGTTTCGCGATCACCAGCACGATGTCGGCTCTGAAGAATCCGACGTTTCGTGAAATGGGAATCAGTGCTAGCCCAACGCTTGATCAATTGCGTCGCGGAACGGCTGCCATCATCAATCGCCAAGTCACGATGCGGCGTTCCTTTTACGACCGCAATGATGTCCCCATCCTTCGTGGTCACGCACGCTTCATCGACGATCACACCCTCGAAGTGGATTGCGACAAGATCACCGCCAGGGCGTTTGTCATCGCGACGGGAAGTCGTCCCTATCGCCCCGACTATGTCGACTTTGATCATCCACGGATCTACGACAGCGACACCATCTTGACGATGGACCACAAGCCCTCATCCATATGCATCTATGGTGCGGGCGTGATCGGAACGGAATACGCATCGATGTTCCGAAACCTCGAGATGAAGGTCAACTTGATCAACACCCGTGATGCGTTGCTCGAGTTTTTGGACAACGAAATCATCGACGCACTTTCGTATCACCTACGTGATCAAGGCGTCATCATTCGCCACAACGAAAGTGTTGACAGTGTCGAAGGATGTGGCGATGGTGTGATCTTGAACCTCAAGAGTGGCAAACGCGTCAAAGCCGACGCGTTCCTTTGGGCCAACGGTCGCTCGGGCAACACCGAAGACATGGGGCTTGAAGAAATCGGTCTCGTTCCAAACAGTCGTGGCCAACTTGATATCGACGACCAATTCCAAACGGCGGTTCCGCACATCTACGCTGTTGGTGATGTGATCGGATTCCCATCCCTTGCCAGTGCTGCGTACACACAAGGCCGAGCCGCAGCGATGCACATGCTTGGCCGCAAAGATGGCAACCTTCGAATCCACGAGATTCCAACCGGCATCTACACGAGCCCCGAAATCAGCAGCGTTGGCAAAACGGAACGCGAACTCACTTCCGAAAAGCGTGCCTACGAAGTCGGCCAAAGCCAGTTCCGCTCACTCGCCCGTGCCCAGATCACTGGACAAACCACGGGAATGCTCAAGATCTTGTTTGACCGCGAGACGCTCGAGATCCTTGGGATTCACTGCTTTGGTGCGAACGCATCGGAAATCATTCACATCGGCCAAGCGATCATGGATCAGCCCGCGCCGCACAACACCCTGAACTACTTTGTCGAAACAACGTTCAACTACCCAACGATGGCCGAAGCCTATCGCGTTGCAGCGCTCAATGGCTTGAACCGACTCTTTTAGACGCCACCCTATCGTGGTTTCGGAAAGAGGAGAACAATTCCGATACCGTCCAACGGCACATGTGATTGCCATCACCAAGGTAGACTTGAGCAACATTTCCTGCTGCTACCCGATCGCGATCTCTGCCATTGAACCTGCCTGATCACCGCCGACACCTTTCTGACGCCGGTTGTTTCGCGTCGGACAGTGAACAAGAACTTCTCATGCACCTTCGGCTCGAAGGAGATGACGGGGTTGGTGGACGCGACGGTCAAAGCTATCGCATGGCGCCGACACGCCGAGGGCAAAATGGGCGGCGCGGCGGTGATGCAACTCAGGCTCAATCTGGCCAAGCCGGTGCTGATGTCACGATTGAACTTGCGATCGATACGAAACATGCCGGTTTGATCATCGCACAGATCGAAGCCGAACGCAGCGGCACGACGATCATCAAACAATCCGAAGAGCTTGTCATCGGCGATTCGGGCTACCTCTTTGTCGACACCCAAGGTGGACGTGGCGGTGATGGTGGACGCGGAGGTGATGGACAACCGGGCAGTGTAGGGCGTCGCGGACGAGACGCGACGCGATTCTCAAGCGGCTCCAATGGCGGCCCGGGTGGACATGGCGGCAACGCTGGCAATCCAACCGACGGTGCCGACGGCGGCTGTGGCGGCAACATCACCGTGAGGGTTTCCGACGCCGAGCAGGGTTTGCTCATGCTGGCCAAAGGCAATCGTGCTGGCGGCGACATTGGCTTTGCCGGACTGCCAGGTCGCGGAGGTGCCGGTGGAAAAGGTGGACGCGGCGGCAGTAGTTACCACTGGACCGAAACCGATTGGTACACCGACTCCGAAGGCAACCGTAAATCAAGAACAACCTCTCACAGCAATCCGGGCGGCCATAAAGGACGCAATGGACGTAGCGGTGCATCTTCCTCCTACCGCGCGATCGATGGCCATCCTGGGCAACCGGGTTTGTTTCGAATCGAAGTCGTCTCGAAAACAGGTGTCACCGAGTACCCGGCGCCGTTTGACCTCGAACTGGTCACGTTCCGCGTTGCCAGCGAATACGAAGTCTTCGAACCCGACAGCCTGCTTTCAATTGACTTTATCGAAATCCGCAACTGCGGGGGCATGCCGACGCCAGCAAACTTCACTGTCCGCTTGCATCTACCGCCGGACCGCTGGGTCCTTTCGGACCAAGTCGATTTGGTGCTGCATCAATCGATCGCCCCAGGTGAATCGTACACCTTCGAAAACCACGGACTCAAGTTTCGCGCTGGCGACTACATCGTCGAACAACCACGGCGACGGCCTTTCGTGTTGTCGCACTTGGTCAATCCAATCGCACGCCTTGAAAGTGGGATTCGCCGACCGTTTCGCCAATTCGAAAACGGCGACGAAATTGAATTGCGGTTCCCCATCGAATTGATGCCCATCACGGCGCTCGGCAGCCTCGCGCCAGGCGAATCCACGCGACTGATTTTGGGTGTCACAAACATTGGGGCGGAAACCTTCGACCACAAACATCTCTACCGCGCCGTTCAAAGTCGCATTCGACTCTCTGGCGGAGACCTCGATCGATCTGCGATCGTTTTCTTTGACGACGAGGATCAATTGCACAGTCTGACCGACGAATCATTTCGCACGGCGGTACGCGAGTTCAAGCCTGGCGAAACCCGTATCATCGAAACCCGCATCGGCGTCGATGCTTCGGCCGATGTGGTCGCTTATCAAGGATTCGAGCTCTGCGTCGATGCAGACCTGCAGCGGCCTCAAAGCAGCCAGCAGTCCGACCAATTTCGATGTGTCGATTCACGCAAGACGTTTATCCGTGTTTCGCAGCGATACCAAAAACGAGACGGCTCTCGCTTTCTATTGGTGGCCAATCAGAAAACAAGTCTCAACGACATTCAAAACTGGTCGCAAATGGCCGACTACTTCGGCAGCACACTCGATGTTTGGGATGTGTCCTACTACGGATTTTTTGATCTCGAACGCATCGTCCAGAACGATCGCTCGCTGATGCAGCAGTGGCGAGGCATGACGATCATTGTCCCCAACAACAACTTCCTTACAGCAGACGGAAAGACATACGCCTATCAACAGCTCGCGAAGTCTCAATTCCTGAAAGCCGCAGCCGATTACGACATCAAGTTCTATTTCGTAGGCGATGCCACCTCCGGGGGCGAGGACATGCTGCGCACTGCTTTGATTCCGGTGGATCAAAAACGTGTTGCCAGCGAAACGCTTGACCCCAAATCATTCCTGCGAGAAGTCAAACGTTGGAACCGGTACGTCGACCAGTCGCACGACCTCGTCGGAAGCGCGACGAGCGACGCCCGCGAGTTCGCGGACATCACGCTGGGAGCCGTGCACGATTTCCCGATCAACAAACGCACTTTCCTATTCCAGCCGAAAGAAAAATGGCTTCGCAAGCAGGCTCACAACTTGCAACGAAAGCTGCGCAAAACGGACCCGCTTCATCGATGGGTGATTGTCTACCGCTACGACACGGGCGATAGCGACACGTCATGGGGCTTCTTTAAACAACGAAAGGTTGGTTCGCTCGAATTGCGTCGAACGCTCGACACGACAAAGGGCTCCGTCGTTCTTTTTGAAGTCGACAAGCTGGACGCGTTAGATGACGACTTCATCAACAGCAAGGCGAACAAGCACGGGATCTTTCTGGCACTCAAATTCGAAGACAAAGTCGATCGATTCATCCGACTGGTCAGTGAGCGTACGTTCCCGCGTTATGCAGAGAACTACATCGAGCGTCCACTTTCGCGTGAAGAAGTCGAGGAGATCGGCAATGAGCTTGTCGACTCAATCTTGACCGATCTATTTAATGAACAACGCAACGCGCGAAAATCGAAAGTGTTTGGTCGCCGCGGCGTCCGAGCGTTATTGCCAAAACTAAACTACTTGGCCGAGCGAGCGCTGAATTACGGCGTGACCTACAAGCAAATGCAGGATCACCCCGAGAGCTTAGAACTCCTGTACGAACTGATCGCGAACATTCGATTCATGGCAAAGCGATCGCGAACCGTTTGGGACTTGGCGATTTTTCCAACCGCTTTCTTCAAACGAAGCCGAGCCGTGTCTGCTCACATGAATGACCGAGCCGACAAAATCGTCACGAATATCTTTGGGCGTCGCCGTGGTTGGTGGAATCGTGCGTCCGATTCGGGCGACGACTACGATCCGTTCGGCACTGCCAAAAAGAAAGCGGCCCGTGGCATCGAACGAATCACCGCCGACCAGCGAATCGATGCGATCGAGCGAGAGCTACAACGTCGTCGCCGATTGAACCGATCGATGAAGTTCTACACCACCGCTCAGGATCACCCGGGGCTGACCTACGACCCCGAATTGCTTCCCGAGTCACAACGCGTGCTCTCAGGTGTCGAATTTGATCGCTTGGTGGCGGCGGAAGCGATGGCCTCGCAAAAACGCGAACAGACCGAACGGGCTGTGAAAGAAAAACGCAGTGACCTCCTCGTACCGCTTGTTCAAAGCATCACGCAAAAACGGGCTGTGCCGCAGGCAAACAAATAGGGACGCAAGGCATCCGATTGGTTCAAGCCACCTGTGAGCCGAACGCGTTAGCGGCCTTACCCTTGATTGCACATTTCGCAGGGCCCGACGCTAGCGCGTACGGCTCACAGGGCTGAGGACGCGGAGCGTCCGAAGAGTGCGTTACAAACATAGTCGCCTTTTGCTCCGCAAAAGTTGCGTTTGCGTGGGCTACTTTCGCGGAGCGAAAGGCGACATTTGGGCTTACCGCATGTTCTCGCGGCGCAATGTCAATTCACGAACAATCGACTGCCCGGCGACGAATTGATTAGGCACGAAACTGTTTTCATCCAGTGGCACCTGGATCCGAACGGTTACCTGTTCGGTTTCGCTTCGAATCGTGTCTGGCGTTACCGTGACGTTGACATTGGTCACACCGAGCGAATTCATGATCTGCTCGGCTTGTGCCTGGGCGTCAGCCGCCGAGGCCCCTGGGATGATTCCTGCGCGACAGGCTTCGTAGACGGCGTTGTCGGCTGTGTGTCGAATCATTGCGACACGACAGAACTCGAACGCTGCGAAGAAAAACAGGAACAGCAGCGGAACAACGACTGCAAACTCGACGGCAACCGCACCACGCGACTGCTTGGCTGTTTTGTTGCGATGACGGATGATTCGTGACATCGTTTTACTCCGTGATCATCGTGCTGAGCGTCAGGGCGATTTCGCGATAGACCTCGCGAAGTTGCGCGCCGTTTTCGGCATGGAAGTGTCGTCCGCCGCCGATCTGAGCGACTTCTTGCATTCGGGTGCGATCCGCATCACTTCCGAACGTGATCGTATGAATCTTCACACCGTCGGCGGCCAGCGTCGTTGCAGTCGTTCGTGGCTCCGGCCCGCGGTTATGTCGACCATCGGTCATCACAATCATGGTGCGTTCGACGAACTCAGCACCTCGACTGCCATTCATGATCGTGCGACCGGCGTCCATTCCACGAGAAATGCTCGTCAAACCGCGAACGCGCAGTCCGCGAACCGTGTCGGCGATCTCTTCCAGGTTTTCGGTCAACTGGTGATCGGCCGAAGCACTGTCGCTGTACGAAGCGAGACCGACGCGTTCTTCGCTCGGTGTCTCTTCAAGGGTTTCGACAAAAACGTTGATCGCCGAAACCAAATCGCGGAATTTTGATCCTCGCATCGAACCACTGCGGTCCACCACCAAAACGATGTCGCGTTCGATATAGGTCGCAATGGTGTGCGACTGTGGCTCGAAGAAGTCGACCCCAAGCAGGTTTCCAAAAAACAGGGGAATGGGACCTGAAGGAGACCCGACCGTTCGACGACCATTCACACGAACACTGTTGCGCGGAGTTTGTCCCGAGGTGAACTCGAAGCGACCGGCTGCGTTTTCAACACTGCGTCCAAACTGAAAATCTTGATTGTCGAGCAACAGCGGCGTGCCGTTGACCGAGTTCTCGGCAGCGATTTCGCGACCACGCGTGATGGCGGATTCCAGATTGGACGTGTCAGCAAGCGTTGCCGCTGCGGCCTTGGAGGCAGCGTCGGTCGCCGTGCGCAGTTCGGTCCGTGCCAAGTGCATGTGGGCAATGTCAACCGAAAAGGCAACCGCCACCATGAAACCAAGCATCATGATGGCGACAAGCACCAACATGGCACCACGCCGACGTTGGCCGCGCATGTGGCGGCATTTCAGATGGGAAGTTTGCAAAGGGGTCATTCTTTCACCATCACAACGCGAGCGGTCAAGATTCGGTTGGTGACAAACTGGCCAGCAAGTGGACTATTGGTTTCGGTGGGAGCACTCACTTCGATCACGATCTCGTCGCCGCGATCCGCTTCGCCGGCATCACCATCTGGAAAACGAACCTGAAAATCGTTGACGTTCCGTGCATTCAAAATGTTCTGAGCGCGATCGATTCCGTCGGCGTTGCCCGATCCAACGCGGATCGCTTCGCGAATCCCCTCATATGCCGCCACGTTCAGCGACTGCTTGAGGAAAATGAAACTTGATGCTTCGATCGACCCGAAGACCAACAAGATGATGACCGGCAGGCAAACAGCAAATTCAACCGCTGCGGCACCGCGTCGTTTCGTACGTTTAATGCGTGCGTTCATGGTTCACCGGTGAGGTCGATCAGTGGGTTGCGTCTTCGTCGCTGGCTTCACCGTCACCCTCGGCGGCAGCCGGTTGGCAACGTTGCATCATCGCGTTGAAGTTCGATGCCATCTCTTGCCAAAAGTCGTTGTTTCGGAAGTGCAACGGGGCGACCGCGCGACCCGCACCCGCATCAGCAAGGGCACTGCGCAATCGTTGGATCGGCCCGGCAAATCGGTTGGTCAGCTTGAGCGTGTCCCAGACAAATGCTGGGATCAGCGCCATCGTGATAATGAAGAACGGTAGGAAGCGCCGTAGCGTGTCGCCTGCCGTTTGTCCCCAATCAGCATCAGGCTGTTCAAACAGTCGAATCCAGATAACGAGTGCGATCGCATTGCACAGGAAAAACGTGACCCAATGGATCGCGATCTTCCGCAGAACTCCCCCTTGAACTTCGGGGTCGACCAGCGTTTTACGGCGTTTGGTAATCGATGTGGACATCGCTGTTTGACTTCGTACGAACCGTGAATGGAAACTGCAGCCAGTCGGTGCGCCCCCGCGGGCGATCCGATAGCGCAGCGAGAGCGACGGTATTTGGGACTCTCTGTGGAAAACCTAGGCCACGGAAACTGGGTGTGAGCCGCCGCGGGACGATTTCCCAGCTTGCGCAACTCCGACCCCCGCGCGACCGGAATGATCGGTTCGACCATTACCAAGTGGCATGCGATGGCAGCTCACGGTGAGCGGCAAAACGCTCGCCCCGGTTCTTTTTGAGCCACGGAGATCCCAGGATTCTGCGAGCACCGCTTTGCTGAGTACGAGTAGGAGCAGAAACGATCGGTTTCTTGCTCGGTGCTCTCCGTGCCCTCTGTGGCTTCTTCAGTCTCATTTCCTAAGCCCAACGCTGAGAGGGCCGACGCGAGCGCGTTCGGCTCACCTTGGCCGCCGCAACCAACTTTCCTGAAAAAAAGGCTTGACCGCGATCGCCAACATGCCTACTGTACTACTAAACGCAGTACAGATAGGTCAGTCGAATGTCTCGCATTCAAATCTCCACAGGTGGTTCGCAGCCGATCTTTCGGCAGGTGATCGACCAGATTCGCGCCCAGGTTGCTGGCGGTTCGTTGCGGGTCGGCGATTCCGTACCGAGTGTTCGGGCGCTGGCCAAAGAACTGGTGGTGAACCCAAACACGATCGCAAAGGCCTACGCCCAGCTTGTGCGTGACGGCGTCTTGCAGAGCCAGCAAGGACGCGGCTACTTCGTGGCCGCCCCCAGACAGATCTACACCAAGGCCGAGAGCCGCCGGCGCCTGCGGGGTGTTCTCGATCCTTTCCTATCCGAAGCGATCACACTGGGGTTCACTCCCGACGAGATCCTTTCGGCCGTTGATAAACGTTTGCAAGAGCTTCGGCCGCCCGAAGCCAGCGAAGCTTCTTGAACCGGACAAGCAAGGTGAATGATGAGTATGACACCAGCCATCCAGACGTGTCGTTTGACCCGTTACTTCGGCAACAAGCCGGTGGTGCATGATCTGGACTTTGAACTTCAAACAGGCAAAGTCACGGCGTTATTGGGGCTCAACGGCGCCGGGAAAACAACGACGATTCGCATGATGATGGGCCTGTTGAGCCCCACGCGTGGAAGTTGTCGCACGCTCGGTCGCGAGAGCGATGAACTGCGTCCTGAGGACTTGGCGCGCATCGGCTACATGATTGAGGGACACACGCTCTATGGCTGGATGCGTGTCTCTGAGGTGGGGCGTTTTGCGGCGAGCGGCCATTCAGCATGGGACGCACGGCAGTATGAGTCGATCATCAGGCACTTCGGAATCGAACTGTCTGACAAGGTGGGATCGCTCAGTCGTGGACAGCGTGCTGGCGTGTCGCTCGCCGCAACGCTATCGGCCCAACCCGAATTGATGATCTTGGACGACCCTGCGTTGGGTCTCGATCCAGTCAGCCGCCGCGCGCTCAATGAAACGCTTGTCGAATACGCCGCAGCCGGCAACCGCACCGTGTTGATGAGCAGTCACCTCATCGATGATGTCGAACGCGTCTCCGATCGTGTTGCCGTGATGTGCGAAGGTCGCTTGGTCGTCGACACAACACTCGACGACTTTCGCGATCGCGTTTCACGCTGGTCGCTCCGATTCGACGGTGGCGGCGACGACGTCTTGGTGCAACGAAATGGCGTCGCGGCAATTGGTGGGTTGATCGAGGCCCGGCAAATCTATGACCGCCTCATCCTTTCAATCGCTGACCAAGATGACGAATCATTGGCAGCGTTGAACCGGCTGGGGGCCGACGAAATGGAATCGCTGCCCACCTCGCTGGACGAAGCCGTGCTCGCTTACTTGTCGCGAACTCGGTCCGATCGATCTTTCTTCCAACTTACTAACGCTTGAGCGAATCGCCTCGGAGTTTGTCACATGAAAATGATGCTTTGGAAAGAGTGGCGAGAGCTGATTCGTTGGGCGCCGCTGCCGCTGATCGCCTTTTCGTTGGCGATCTATTCGATCCTTCCTGGTCCAGGAATTCGGTACAACAATTTCATTTCGGAGCTGTCCGTCGCCGTTGCGATGACAGGTGCCGTCACGGCGATCTTGATGGCGCTACTGCAGACACTTCCCGAGTCGCGTTCTGACTCGCGCGGCTTGCTGCTCTCGCGGCCCGTCTCTCGAAAGCAGATCTTTGCCGCAAAAACGATCGTCGCCGCGACGATTTATGGACTCTGCTTGGGCATTCCGCTTCTCTACACAACATTTTGGGTGATGATGGTCGCCCCCGAAACGCGCCCAATGCAGCCCGTTCAAGTGTTGGCAGGCCTGATCGTCGGCGTCAGTTGTTTTGCGTGCCATCCAGCGACATGTTGGATGGTCAGCCGGCCAGCACGTTGGGTCGGAACGCGTACGCTACCGTTGGTTGCTGCCATCGTCCCCATGGTGTTCAGTTTCGCCGCGGTCGAATCATCGAGAACCTGGTCAGTCTTGCTGGTGTGGATTTCGGTCATCGGCGTTCTCATCGCGTTGGCTTACCTTTCGGCCCGCCACGCCTTCGTTCGGCTGTCCAACCTCCCGCCCTCAAGTCGCAAAGGATCCGTGTTCAAACCCGCGGCACTGATGCTGGTCGTCTGTTGCGTGATCGTGGTGTCGACAATTGGCGTTGCCACCATCACCAACATCCCGAGTCTTCAGCCCCAGTATGGGATGACGGGCCAATCATCGCTTCGTGTTGACGAAGAGGGAACGGTTTACGATGCACTGGTGCGTCAAGAATTTGACACCCCATCAGGTGCCTATCGAAACATTGTCGAAGCCGCGGCGCCGGCGATTGAGAACAACGGCTCAGGTGATCCAGCCCCCAAGCCGCCATCGTATTCAGGCGGGCACCTCGAGTCCTTCGTCCAATTCAGCCCTCTGCTGAACCAAACTCAATCCGTGCTGAATCCGTACCAACATTGGGGCTACAACCAATTCGGAACCTACGAAAGCATCTATCACCGTGACGGATACTACATGTTGTACGACCGCCACCATAAAAAGTTCCGCGGTTATCTCACGCGATCAGGTGCTGGCGAAATGGGCGAAAAGTTCGATGGCCCCTCGCCGGTGATGTTTGCCAGTTCCACACTCGGAACCACTTCGCTACTTGTAGATCGTGGGGGCGTCTATCAAGTTTCGCGCGATGGCACGACGGTGCGGACACTCATGAAACAACCGATTGATGGTGTGGGTTGGATGTATGTGGGCGAAGACACCAATCAGCTTTGGATTCAGTCCGGTGCAAAGCTGATCGCGTACGACGTCACGTCCGCTGAGGGATCAACCCCGGAAGCTTCAGAGCCCGATCCGAGCCCCGAAATCGCACAGTACATGTCGAACCGTCCCGTCGACCTCACCAAAACACGTGAGCTGTCACTTGAAAGCGACCCCGAGGCACAGGTTTCGATTGCCAAGGCTGGCGACCTTTTCGTCGTTGCCGAATCGAACGGATTCAATCACTACACGATCCACAAGTTCAATAACGAGAATGTGAGGGTTTCATCAACGCTGATCGTGACTCACTTTCAGCGCTATGATGTAATCGACAGCAACATGTTAGTAACGGCAGGCTTCCCACCGGTCGCCGCGATGATCGCCGAGGCTTTTGCGCATGCCAACGGTGCGTTTGACTTGGGCATCCCGATGGTTCGCCAATCGCCACGTGTCAACGCCGTGATCTGGACGCTGGTCGTGATTCATATGGTCATTGCCCTCGCCTTGACCATCATCGCTTGTCGACAACGTCGTTTGTCGAGAAACGCAACCATTGGCTGGTCGATCACAAGCCTGCTGTTGGGCCTAGCAAACGTGCTAGCGATCTACGTCCTGTACGCCAAACAAGCAAGCTGCGTATGCGGCAGCTGCGACGAACGGATGCGTGTCGATCAATCGCGATGCCCGGCGTGCGGTGCCGACTGGGATGCCCCCGTTCGCGATGGTTGCGAGATCTTTGAATCGGAAAAAGCACCCGCCCCGACGCCCGTTGCGGTCTAGCAACCGGCGGTGCCTTTCCATCCGATCTCTCGCCGTATCAACGGAGCCCAGTCCGTCTACTTCTCAGCCCTTTTCCGTTTCCCGAAAATACTCGCCGGGGAACGGCGCTTGCGGCGCGTGATCGGGATGTCGCCACGGAAAACGCGGCCCACGATCTTCGAGTAGGGGCACGTCATGACCGCCACTGTCAAACAGCATCTTCCACAGCTGTTTGTTCATGCGATCGATTCGCTCAGCATGCTCAGGCGCTTCGATCAAATTGTTCATCTCTCCAGGATCCGTTTCGAGATCATAGAACTCGTCGCGATCCCAAAGCCCATGGACTCGAATGTACTTGTAGCGGCCGCCGATGATGGCGTGCAGCGTTGGTGTGTGTGGGTAATTGCGTTCCCAATAGTACTCGTACAAAAGATGTTTGCGGTCAAGCGAATCGGGATCACTCTTGCAGAGTGCCGACCAGAAACTCTGGCCATCCGCACGTTTAAGCTTCGGCGCGCCGGTCGCTTCCAGTAGCGTCGGCGCGATGTCGATGTTCCCCACGAGTCCTGTGAAGGTTTCACCGGCCGGGATTTTCCCTGGCGCAACCATCAACAGCGGTACCTTTGCACTCGCTTCGTACGCCGTTCGCTTATCAATCAATCCGTGATCGCCGAATTGAAAACCGTTGTCCCCCATGTAGACAACGATCGTGTCCTCGTCCAAATCGTGATCGGCCAGGAACTTGCGCAACCGCCCGACGCTGTCATCAACAGCGAGTAACGATTCGCAATAGCGCCGATAGTAAACTTCGGGTGAAAAGTCGGGCAGGTTGTATCCGAACTCGGCGCCATGCCGGCTGTTGCGTTGGTTTCGCAGCCACATTGGCATCTTCCCGGCATCCATTTCAGCAACTGAAGGTGTCCGAATGGGAAGCTTCTTGTTGTCGTAGCGACCGCGGTGTCGATCCGCCGGAACAAAGTCAGCGTGAACGGCTTTGTGGCTAACGTACAAACAAAACGGTTTGTCTTGATCGCGTTCTTGTAACCAATCGATTGCAAAGTCGGTCAGTTCATCGGTGATGTATCCCTTTTGCTCAACGCGTTTCCCGTTCACGTTGAAACCATCGTACGTCGTTTGCGGAACTTCGCGAGTTGTTCCATGTCCATCAGGCCAATACGTTCCCTGGCCCTTGAAGGCGATCCAGTGATCAAACCCGCGCTGGGGGTCATCGATGTGACCTCCCATGTGCCACTTACCGATGAAAGCCGTTTCGTATCCCGCCTGTTGAAGGTGTTGTGGAAAGAAGACCAGGTTGGGATCGACTGGATGGTAGTTGTCGACAACGCGATGATTGTGCGCGTACTGTCCTGTCAGGATGGAAGCGCGACTCGGAGAGCAAAGTGACGTCGTGACGTACGCATGCGTCAACATTGCACCGTCGCGTGCCATCGCGTCCAAGTGGGGCGTCTCGAGGAAAGGATGACCTGCAGCGCCAAGGCAATCGAACCGATGGTCGTCACAAAGAATAAACAGAACGTTTGGCGTATCCGCTGCTTGGCTGGCCCGAGAACCTGCCATCAGGAACACCGTTGTCAGGGCCAAGAAAGAAAGGAAGCGAGCGGGTGATCGATCGAATTGCATCGGTGGGCTGGTGGTGAGAGGGTTTCGGTGAATCAAAGGTTTTTGTTGGGGTTTCGCAGCCTCACGCAACACTCTAACCCGTTTTTCACGATTGTGTGCGGCCCTCACCGTTTCGTGATAGAGTGTCGCCCCTAAACACGGAACGGATGGAACGCGAATCCGATGCAACTTGTGGGAGAAACAACGTGAAGAAGTGGATGAGCTTGGCGGCAGCGTCCTGCCTATCGATCGCCATCGCTGCTGACAGTGGCAAGGCATTTGGCGAGGATCCGATTTTCATTTGGCCTGATCTGGCCCCCGGAGAAACACAAAAGAACGCCGGGACCACCCTGCCGATGCGGCCGCAGGACAAGCCCCCCATCACGCGTGTTGAAAAGATCAGTCATCCGCCGATGCGTGTGTTCCTTCCCAAAGGAAAGCCAAACGGGGTCGCCGTATTGATCTTACCCGGCGGTGGTTTCGTTCGAGTCGTCCCCGACCTTGAAGGAAGCGAGGCAGCCGACTGGTTGGGCGAGTTGGGCATCACCTCATTCGTCTTGAACTATCGAACCAACGAACGCAAAGCTGCCGATGAACCGTCGTGGCGTCGGCCGCTACAGGATGCCCAACGTGCGATGCGTTGGATTCGCGCCAATGCGGATCAGTGGAACCTTGACTCGAATCGCGTAGGCTTGCTTGCCTTCTCGGCGGGTGGGCAAGTTGGCGCGATGCTCTCGACGGCACCGGAAGCGGCGTATCAAGCTATCGACAATGTTGACAAACAACCGTATCGACCCGATTTTGCAATGCTGGTCTATCCTTGGCGAATCTACGACGCCAAGTCGGACGCACTGCTGCCGCAAATCAAGGTGACACCAACCACGCCACCTTCCTTCATCATCCATACGCACGACGATGCATCGACATCCTTGGGTGCCGCCCTCTACTACGCGGCGCTCAAGAAGAACAACGTGTCGGCCGAACTGCATGTCTACGAAACAGGTGGGCACGGGTACGGCACGCGCGATCGTGCAAATTCCAACATCGGCAGCTGGACCGATCGCGGCACCGATTGGCTCGAAAGACGATTGCCGTAGTTGTGTTTGCTGCGAGCCGACTCCGAATCTTGGTGGCAACGCTGTCGTTAGTCGTTGCCAGTGATGCCTGGGCGATCGTTTGGTCGAATCCCGAGCGTTCCAACGCTTCAGAGCAGTCGGGGGTGTTTCGTCAAGTTGGGCGTCTCAAGTACACGCGTCTCAACGTCATCGGCGGCTCGTGCGTTTGGATTGGCGGACCGTGGGCATTGACCTCGCGACACGGGGTCGAGGCGTGGAGCGCAAGTGTGTTGACGGTCGACTTTCCTGCGATCGATGACACCCGCTACCAGGTAAAAGCGATCCATTTGCCATCGAAACACACAATCGACATTGCTCTCTTGCACCTCGATGAAACGCCACAAGAGAAGAACCGCATCCAACTCAATGACGGTCCGATCCCCGAAAAGTCGCGTCTGCTACTGGGCGGGTACGGCGTCAGTGGCCCGGTCAATCAGTTGCGAAAGGTCGGCCAGTTCCATTGGGGTACCAATCGACTCCGTTCGATCAACGATCGTGAGGGGCGTTTTGCATTGGACCAAGCCGATCCCAACGAGCCGGACGAATCACTTCCTTCGATGATGGACAGCGGGTCGCCGGTCTTTGTCGGCAGCGAGGACGAAGCGACGCTTGTTGGGATTGTGGTCCGTGTCACCAATGCCACCAAACCACGGATCGGAGACCGCGCGACGTTCACCGCCGTCAAATCCTTGAAAGGGTGGATTGACGAACGGACCTCAACAGAAGCCAATGCGGGTAAATAGTCCCGGCATCCGCAACCGCACACGATCTGATGAAACGCTCCAACACCACTCTACCCACTGTCACGGATTGCGAGGGATGTGGCGTTTGCTGTTTGCAAATGGGCTATCC
This sequence comes from Rubripirellula sp., assembly GCA_965216875.1. Taxonomy (GTDB): domain Bacteria; phylum Planctomycetota; class Planctomycetia; order Pirellulales; family Pirellulaceae; genus CBDCUW01. Next base: position 7,311,762 of record OZ244207.1, on the reverse strand, counting down.
GGAATACATCTACGACAGCGAGCATGGCCCCGATGAAGAACATTGGACGAATCTGCCCGCAGATCTAAAACAAGAACTGCTCACCTTCATCGAAAATTACCAACATCCGCCTGAAGGCGAGTTGGATGGGCCCTGCATTTGGCTCGACCCTGAAACGCGACGCTGTAAACATCACGCCTACCGCCCCAACGTATGCCGCGACTTTGAAGTCGGCTGCAAAGACTGTTTGGGCTGGCGTGAACATCACGCATCGCTCATTCGCCCTCCCAGCTAGCCTGTTTTCAACCACCACCTTGCTATGCGTGGTCAGCACCGTTCGTAGTCCCGCCTCTAGGCGGAATGGGACAAGATTCCGGCTAAAGCTCGGTACTACGAACTGTCTCGGCCCGTAGCTACCTTCGCCAGAAGGTGGATTCTATAGGCAGACCGACATCCACGATCACCACGCTCTGGCGAGCGTAGCGACGTTGTGTGCAAGGCCCGACGCTAGCGCGTTCGGGTCACTCGAATCACGGCGAGGTTATTCAGCCGTACGTAGCCGTTTGAGAATCTGGCCAAAACTCTTCGCTGAATCCGACTTCAGCAAGCTCGCTCGATAAATGCGACCAGCAAACTTCACCACCAGCAGGGTCGAAGCGAGCATAACGATCATCGAAACGGGTGCATGCCAAACGGGCATCGCCTGACCGACGGCAAGCCTCAAACTCATCATCAGCGGCGCCGACGGTGGAAAGAAGCTCAACGAAACCGGGACGATTCCGTTTGGATCACGAACTGCCGCAAACCAAACCATCATCGGCAATGCGAGCACGAGCCAAACGGGTAACAACAGCGACTGTGCCTCCTTCAATTCGCTGACCGACGCACCGATGGTTAGAAAGATCGAGCTGAAGAATAGAACGCCCAAGACTTGAAAAACGATCAGCCAAGGGAGCATCGTGTAAGGCAGGTGTGACGACCAATCATTGTGGTAAAGGACAAACCAGCCACCGATTCCGTAGAAGGCAAACACCACAAACGAACCGGCAACGTTCCCGAGCAGCTTGCCCGCCATCAAAGTGGTCGACGACACCGATCCCAATAACAACTCGGCGATCCTTGCCCCCTTTTCTTCCATCGCGCTTTCCAGCATCGGTTGCGCCGCGAGGAAGATGACGAGAAACATCAACATCATCACGCCAAACGGAAGGAAAGTCGAAACTAGCGTATCGGCCCCGGTCTTGCCCTCCACTTCACCATCATCCGACTTTTCATAGGGCATCGTCGGCTCGAGATTGACCGGAATGTTGGCTTGAGCAACCGTCTCGGGATTGATCCCGAGTTGCGTCAGCCTCTCGGACCGCACATGTTGCTTGACCGTTTGTTCGAGCCAGCGTCGCGCACCACTGATCGCTGCGTCTTGGCTGACAAAGGCAATCTTCACTCGCTCGGCACTGGCAAAGTCCTGCAGCTCGCTCGGTATTTCGACAAACGCATACAGCTTGCCATCGCGCACCTTGTCACTCAGCTCCAACCGCTGCTGGTCGGACAACTCGGCTTCCTCAGCCGCTTCAAAATTCCAAAGCTCAGCCTTCAAGAACGGGTTGTCACCCTGAACCTTGCCCTCGGCATTCTCTTGAGCTTGGCGGATTTGTTCATTGCGAGCGTTGGCGGCTTTTTCAATCGTTTCAAAAAGCAACCCTGACCCATCGGCAACCAGGATCCGCCGTTCCTTTCGTCCGCCGACTTCGTTCATCAGGGGCAGCAACACCAGCCCACCCAACATCAACAGCGGCATCATGACCAAAGTGAACGCGAACGCCTTGGTGGCGACCATTGCAGCGAACTCGCGTTGAGCGATGACAAACAGCTTACCCATGGACCAGCTCCTCCGATCGTGCATTGACCTTTTGGTCCGACGAGGGCTTTGCGATCCTCACGAAAACGTCGTGAAGACTTGGCCGCAGGGTTTCGAAATGTTCGACGTCACCGAGTTCGGACAATCGGGAATACAAGCTGCGGCGATCCGATTCGTCACGCAGGTGGAGGATGGTTTCTGGACCAGCGACTTCACGCTCCATCACGCCGGGAAGATCAGGGGGCAATTCCACTGGCGACCGCGCGTCCCCAGCCATCACCACTTTGATTTGACAGCCACCATAGCTTTGGCGGATGGAATCGATGGTCCCGTCGAGCACCTTCTTGCCCTGGTAGATCATGAAAACATGGTCACACAAGTTTTGTGCGACGCCCATGTCATGGGTGCTGAAGATCACGGTCGTTCCCTGATTCCGCAATTCCAGGACTGCATCACGCAACAGTTCGAGGTTGACCGGATCGAGCCCACTGAACGGCTCGTCAAGAATCACGAGCCGCGGTTTCGAGATCGTGGCAACGAGAAACTGAATCTTCTGTGCCATTCCCTTTGAAAGTTGGTCGATACGTTTCTTTTCCCAGTCCTCGGCACCCAATCGAGCCAACTCCTGTTTGATCACGGCATTGGGACTGCGGATGCCCTTGAGCTTGGCGAAGTACCGCAACACTTTGCCGACCGTCATTCGCCGGTACAGCCCACGTTCTTCGGGTAGGTACCCCACGCGGTCATCTGCCGAATGCATGTTCGTTTCGCCCAACACGCGTACGCTGCCCTCGTCGGCTTGATAGATCCGCAGGATCAAACGCATGGTGGTCGTTTTTCCGGAACCGTTGGGGCCGATGAAGCCAAACATCGAACCCTGCGGGACCTGCAAATCGACTCGATCGACGGCTGGTTTGCCGCCAAATCGTTTAACGACACCTTCGAGTTCGACAGCCAAATCGCTCATCTCGATCGCACATTAGAGAAAAGGAAAAACGAATGCGGCAAATGACTGCCCCAGCGCATAACGGGAGCGCAACGTTAGAAAGCGATTCGTCGCGGAACGCTATCCTTGGCAATCAGGAACAAAAAAGCGGCAGAGATGGCGCAGTTTTTCCATGAGCCGAACGCGCGAGCGTCGGGCCTTGTTCCGTTAGACGAGTCTCGAAAAGCCCGACGCTAGCGCGTTCGGCTCACGGACAACACGGCCTCTAGGCGTCTTGGCCTGCTTCAAAACGGATCAGTTCCGCATCGCTGTCGACTTCCATTTTTTCGAGCACACGCGAACGATGCTTCGCGGCCGTTTGAAAAGCGATGCTCAAGCGGAAGGCGATTTCCTTGATACTTAACCCTTGAAGCATCAACGCTTTGACATCCTTTTCACGCGCCGTCAACAACTCGGTTCGAGCCTTAACGATGGATTGACGTTCGGCAACCTGTTGAAGCCGAATCGCTTCTTGAGTTGCACGTTGCGTCAAAGAAATGAGTTCTTCATCACTGATCGACTTTTCGACGAAGTCAAACGCCCCCGCACGAAACGCCTTGGAACAGCTTTCGACATCCGCATCACCCGAGATCAAGATAATCGGCATGTTGCAATTGAGTTCGCTCAGCCGCTGCTGCAATTCCAACCCCGAGATCTCGGGCATTCGCACATCGAGCAACAAACACCCCGGTTCATTGGGACGAAGTCGCTGCAGAAAATCGCGAGCATGCAAAAATGTCTCGACCTTCATGCCGGCACTTTGCAACACTTCTTTGTAGTAGCGGAGGCTGTGAGCGTCATCGTCGACCACAAAGACTGTGGCCGAAGCAACATTATCAACGTTGGCCAGCATGGTGGTGGCGCTCCCTGGGTCGTTGTGAACCATTGTCCGAGAAGAGGTTTGTGGAATGGTTAACAGCACATCGTTCTATTTTTTGCACATCGTTTAGTTTCTGTGCGAAACCTTCTCATTGCTATCCCGTTTGGCGCGGGCATAGTCCACATAGTATCGCCCCTAATCGCGATGACGGACCACCATGCCCCACAAAATGGTGGTCTAAATTTTCGGCTTTTGTCGAAATTGATGGACATGGCGCTTTGCCCCGCCATGTCCATCATTCTTAAAACCTCTCGCTCGAGCATCTATTGGGTCGGCTTGGCACGCTGAACCGTCTCGAACCAGTAGTGGGTGATCGTTCGGATCATCTCGACCAGGCTCGAAAAGTCCGCGGGCTTACAGAGTACGGAATTCGCGCCCGCCATGTAACAACGTGTAACATCGGCAGGTTCGATGGACGTCGACCAAACGACGATAGGCACGAGTCTGCAGTCGGCTATTTCTTTGGTGTCCACCAGAACGTCAAATCCGCTCTTGCGCGGCAAATTCAGATCCAGCAGGACAAGGTCCGGAAGCGCAACGCCTTCGAACTCATCACTTTGCGAAAGCCTTCGCAGGGCCACATCACCATCTCGAGCGACGGTCAATTGGCATTTGGCGTCGAGTTCATTAAGGCTCTCGCGAACCAGTAGCGCGTCCGCATCATCATCATCAACAAGCAAGATTTCCAAGTTGCCCGAGCCCATCCTTCACGCCACGCTATTGTTCGAATCGTTGTTGGTTTCACCATCATCGCGAGGTTGGTTCGGCAAAGTCAATCTGAACTTCGATCCCGAACCCACCGCCGACTCCAACTCGATTCGGCCTTGTTGATGTTCAAGCAGCGCGCGACAAGTTGCCAGGCTTATTCCTTCCCCGCCAAAGTCCGACTTGGAGTGGAGCTTTCCGAAAAGCGTGAAGACTTGCTCGTGATGTTCGGGATCGATCCCAATTCCTTGATCGCTCACCTCGTAGATCGCGTTCTCGTTTTCGACGCTTCCGGAGATGACAAGAGAACCGGTGCAGTCGCGGCTAAACTTGATCGCGTTATCGACGAGTGATTCAAAGACAGATTCAAGTGCGTTGGGATCACTGAAGCAAACAGGAAACGCGGTGACCTCGACCGTAAAGGGATGCTGGTCGAACTCCTCTTTTCGCCCTGCGAGAACTTTGGCGATGATCGCGTCCACATCAACACGTTGAAAAACGGGCCGCTGGCTTCCGATCTCACTGTAGCGCACGAGTCCTTTGACCAATTGCTGCATCGACCGGCTGCAATCGACGATGCAATCGATCCAATCGATCGCTTTTTCATCAAGTTCGCCTTCGTAGCGTTTCGCCAAGAGCCCCGCGAAATTGCCCGCCGTGCGTGCGGGAGCCTGGAGTTGGTGTGATGCGAGGTGAACGAATCGGCGAAGCCGGTTATTGCTTTTCCGCAGCTCGTCGAGCTCATCTTGGATTTCAGAAGCACGCATTGAATCGAGTCCCATGGAAGCGGCCGCGCCCATTTTGCCGTTTTTTGTGGCCCAGGGAAATACTCGCTTTTCCTACCGATCGCCCACAAAGAGTTCCCGCTTCGCTCTCAGGTATGATGAACGTCCTATTTCGAACACTTTGCGTGGGAGATGTTATGCGTCCGTTTCATCGTTTGTGCTTGGCGAGCTGGGTATTGCTGGTCGTTTCCGCTGACTCGGTCATCGCTCAAAGCGAAATTGAGCTTGATGTTCAAACCCTGTCGTCCGGAAACCAAATCCGGCTGAACGTTGTTGGTCCGGAAGGGGATCCAATCGAAAACGCAAACATCCATGTTTCGATTTGGACGGATGACAAGAGTTTTAAGAACAACCAAGATTACAAAACGGACGCCGCTGGATCGGTGGTGGCCGAGCTGCCAAAGCAAATCAGGATCATGCGCATCTGGGCTCGAAAGAAGGACCACGTCCCACTGTTTGCTCACTGGTGGCCTGAGATGCAGCCGGAAGACCCCGATATTCCTTCGGAATACCAATTCAACCTTGCAAAGGGCACAACCATCGGCGGACAAATCGTTAACGAACAGGGCGAGCCGATCAAGGGTGTCAACGTAGAAGTCCGACGATCAAACCGACTGCCTCCCATGGCGCGTCTTTCACCAGGTACATGGCTTGCCTACGGCGATGCCGCGCTCATTACGGATTCGGACGGGCGATGGAAGTTGTCCAATGTGCCGGGCGATAGTGAGACCGCGGTCCTGTTAAAGCTGAGTCACCCGCAATTCATCGATGATGCGAACTGGGGTACGTACCAACAAGAACAATCCATCATCATGCCGCTGCTGCGTGACCAATCGGCGGTCATCAAGATGAAAAAGGGACACGAAGTCTCCGGACAAGTGATCGATCCCGATGGAAATGCCGTCGCCGGTGCGGTCGTCATCTGGGGTGACGACCCCTACTTGGAAACGGGAAGCCAAGAGGTTGTGACCAACGATGCGGGCCATTTCCAGATGCCGCCACTTTCACCCCAGACGGTTGCCCTGACGGTGATTGCGAAGGGCTGGGCTCCGCTGCGGCGAATGATTGAGATTGGTCCCGAGCTGCAACCGATCGATTGTCATTTGGTCAAAGGTAATCCGTTGCACATGCACATCCAGGACTACGAAGGCAATCCCATCGACGGTGCCTACGTTGGTATCCGAGGATGGCGAGGGGAAAAATCGCTGCACAACCACAAACACCCAAACGTGATCGACACAAAGATCCCACGTCGCACTGACAAACAGGGTGACTACATTTGGTCGTGGGCACCCGAGGATGAAGTGATCTACTCCATCGGCAAGAAGGGCTACCAAGCCGTAGATGATTACGCTGCAACTGCAGATGGCGACATAAAAGTCATTCTGCTTCAGCCCAACTTGGTCGTCCGTGGCGTGATCACCGACGGAGTCACCGGGAAACCAGTGGAGTCATTCCGCGTTGATGTAAAGCCCGCAGCTCGACGCGCTGTAGCGATCGATGCTGAGAAGGTGCAGGTCAGCAAATCGGGAACCTACGAGATCGAAGTTGCCCCTCAACACGGAGCCTACGTTGTCCGAGTTGATGCCGAGGGCTACGAAAAGTATGCTTCCGACGAATTGGACCAAATGTTCGGATCACTTGAATTGGCGATCAAGCTACAGCCCCAAAAGCAGGCTCCCTGAGAACATTCAATGCAGTTTTCTCTGAAGATCATTTTTGGTTTGGTCACGCTCTGTGCCATCGCCGGGCTTGCCTTCACTCTATTGCAAAAGCCGGAAACGCATTCGATTGCGTCGTACGAAGAAGCGCAGCCGTTCTTTGGGCGCACGGCAAAGATGGGGCCCAACCAAATCCGGATCGAATCGGTCGCTCGCAATGGCCGCTCGGGCGCCATCAAGGTCACGACCGGACGCGGCGAGGAATTGAAAGACGCCGCCGTTGCCAACGCCCAACAGCTTGTTACTGCGGCCCCCTGGCTTGATGTCGCTCAGGTCACACTTGGGCCCGGGATCGAACAGATTGACTTGATCAATGTTCGCGTCTTTGATCATGCCAAACGCGAATTGCTCAACCGGGTTGACCCTGCCTACGGCTGGCGTGTGATCGATGACATGACACTGCAAATCTACGGACTGGGCAAAGAACTGCCCACCAAGCTCGACCTTTGGTTCCGGCTCAATAGTTATGACAGCGCCGACGAGATCTACCGGTTGGATCCGAGCAAAGGCGCCGAAGTGAAAATTGGCGAAGGAACGCTACGCCTTTCCGACGTGCGTGAAGGCACTCACGGCTGGTCTTCGGACAAAGGATTTGTGGAGACCGCAAATTCGTTCACCAGTGAAAGCTCGGCCGAGTTTGAAACGGAAGGGATCGGACCAGACGTTGCCTACCAAATCAGTGCCGTCAGCAAATTCGGCCGCCGCGTGATCGATCATCTTTCATACAAGTTTCCCCAAGAACGCACGCGGCAAGGCACCTACTTCCAAATGCCGCTCGACGAAATTGATCACTTTGAAATCCGACGTTTCGGTGGACGCCATCGTTTCTATTTTGATGGCGTCGAATTTTCACGACCGACTGGCATCGCAACAAAGTTCGCAAAACCACCCAAAGCCAACGTGTTGGTCAATGGTGCCGAGACCAAGACGCAAATCAAAGAGTTCTTGCCACTGGCCGTCTACGTTTCGGTCTTGGACGGCCAGCATCATTGCGGTTCCTCCGCGAGTGAAAACGGCTTGACTCTCGTTCCGATGGATGGCGGTCCGCTTGACGTTGGCAACTCGTTTTCGTTGGTCCTTGATCAAGCTGGCGTGGCCGACGCCGGCATCGCGTCACGTTTCCGTGTCGGCGGAAACAAACAATGGGTCGGCGGTGCAGCGATCAAAAACCGCGGCGGTTCCACAGGGTCGACTTCCAACGCAAGTTTGGGACAAAGTCATTTCGAAACCCCGCTATCAACCATCGATGAGATCGAACTTTCGATCCAGCGATAAGACGCCGCAGGGATGGAAGTGAGTTGTGAAGAAGGAACCACGGATCTCACGAATCACACGGATAGAAGAGATGCGGCAGGACTTCCCTTTTTGTGCATTCTTGTGTTTTTTGTGGCAATCGTCCGTCTCCTTCCGAGCCTTGTCTCGATGCTCGATCCCCTTCCAATACAATGCTGCAAGGGATGAACCACCGAGGAGATGATCTTGTTTGTTGTACGTTCGAGGCTGCTAACGCCATGTTTGGTTCTGTTGGGGATGGTGATGCATTTGGAATCGGTTGAGGCCCAACAAGAAACGACCTATGCGATTGTCATTCATGGAGGCGCTGGCGGGAATTCCGCGAAGTGGGACGAGGCAAAGAAGAACGGCCGACTCGAGGGACTCGAGCGTGCGCTCACGGCTGGCCGCGACATTTTGGCCAAGGGTGGTACTGCCATGGATGCGGTCGAAGCAGCCATCGTGGTGATGGAAGACGACGCTCGGTTCAATGCTGGCCGTGGTGCGGTCGTCACGGTCGAAGGCAAAGCCGAGCTTGATGCCTCCATCATGGACGGAAGCCAACTTGCCTGCGGCGCGGTGGCCGGAGTCACCAACGCTAAAAACCCGATCTCGCTTGCCCGGCTAGTCTCATCCGAAACCAAACATGTGTTGCTGGCCGGACCCGGAGCCAATCAGTTTGCCAAAGAGCAGGGTGTCGAACTTGTCGAACCGGAGTACTTTCTGAGCTACAAGAATTGGTTGCACAATCGCGAAGTGGCACCACCACCCTCGCCAGACGAAGAATCCAAGTTGGGCACAGTCGGTTGCGTGGCGCTCGACAGCCATGGCAACCTTGCCGCCGGAACAAGCACCGGCGGGACAACGAAGAAGTTGGCCGGGCGCGTTGGTGATTCGCCCATTGTTGGCGCCGGAACTTACGCAGCCAATGACACCTGCGCCGTTTCGGGAACCGGCATCGGTGAAGAGTACATTCGCCACGCCGTTGCCTATGACATTGTCGCTCAAATGCGTTACGCCAAGAAGTCGCTGCCCGATGCGGTCACCGAAATCATGACCCATCGACTCAAAGCGGGCGTCGGTGGGATCATTGCTGTGTCGCGTGAGGGCGAAATTGTGATGCAACACAACACGCCTGGTATGAGCTGTGGCGCCGCGGATCACACCGGCCGCTTTGAAGTGCAATTGCAAGTTGAGTGATTGTGAGCCGAACGCGCTAGGGACGCGGAGCGTCCGAGTGTGCGTTACCACGCGGAGCGTGGTAACGAGGAAGAGGAAGAATCTCTACTCGATGTCGCCGCTGAGTGCTGCGGGGTCTTGGTCTTTGCCAGCCAGCGAGCGTAGGCGTCGTTCGAGTTTGAGAATCCGTTCGCCACAGCGAAGCCGCGCCAGCAGTTCGTTGATCTTGATGGGCTTTTGGACATAGTCGTCCGCACCGGCGTCCAATCCATCCACGAGATCAAAGACACGAGTGTGGGCGGTCATCAGCAGAAAGTAGATGTATTGCGAGATGTGTTGTTCGCGTACCCATTGGCAGAGTTCCACTCCGTTCATGTTTGGCATTTGCCAATCGCTAAGAACGTAATCGGGTGGGCGTGAATCGATTTCCCAACAGGCTTGGGACGCGTCGCTGCAGGTGCGTACTTCGTACCCATCCCGCTCGAGCGTTACTTTGAGGTAGCGACGAATCATTTCCGAATCGTCGACAACAAGAATGTCACGGCATGGGGAAGTCGAAGTGTCCATCGTCTCAGAAACTCTCATCGGGCTGCGGGGAATCAAGAACTTCCATACATTGCTGGCGTATCTCGATGATTTCTTCTCTCCTTGCAAGGAAAGCGTCCAACACGCGTGGATCGAAATGTGAGCCCCGTCCATCGATTAAGATCTCGATGCACTTGTCGATTGGAAACGCGTCTTTGTAGGGTCGTTTGCTGCTAAGCGCGTCGAACACATCAGCAACCGCAACAATCCGACCTTCGATTGGGATATCGGTTCCGGAAAGTCCGACCGGGTATCCCTGACCATTCCATTTTTCATGGTGTGTTTGCGCGATCATCGCCGCCATTTTCAGCACTGGCGATGTGGTCGACGCCATGATCCTCATGCCGACCGACGTATGCTCGCGGATTTGAGCGGAATCGTCCTCACTCAGTGGATGAATGATTCGTTGGCCGATGCCGCAGTGTCGCTGCATCAATTCGAATTCCGTTTTCTCAAGCTTCCCTGGCTTGTGCAAAATGGAGTCAGGAATGCCGATCTTGCCAACGTCATGAAGCTGGGCGGCTTGTTCAATGAGTTCGACTGCGGCACGCGGAAAGCCGAGTTCGTCGGCAATGATCGCCGAATACTTGCCAACACGTGTGACGTGATGGCCCGTGTCGTCGTCACGATACTCGGCGGCGCGAGCGAGGCAGTGAATCGCTTCCTGACGCGATCGCAGGAGTTCTTCGGTGCGAACGCGAACCTGGTGTTCGAGTCGTTCGCTATATTCCGCCAAGTGGTCTTGGTACGCCTTGGCTGCCAGAACGTTTTCGACTCGCAACGCGAGTTCGCTTGGATCGACTGGTTTGGCGAGGATTTCGGATGCGCCCAGTCGCAGTGCTTGCAGTTTCGTCGCCGAACTCGTTTCGGCGGTCAGGATCACAACAGGAATGCGGCAAAGATCCGTATCGCCTTGCATCGCTTCGAGGATGTCTAGACCGGTGACGTGTGGCATGTTGATGTCGAGCAGCAGCACGTCGGGACGATGCAGCTTGACCATCGCGATTGCCGTCGTCGAATCGCAGGTCGACACAAAATTGCAGTAGCCGTCTTCTTCCAAATAGGCCTGAACCACGTCGATGTTGACCGATTCATCGTCAACGATCATCACATACGAATCCCGAGGCGCTCGTTGGGCGCCTTGACTGTGTGCCTTTTTGGGCGTGTTGACCCGGCCAGCGAGGACAGGGAAGTCGCCTGAAGGTGTAACGATATTCGCGTGCGGTGATGCCATTGTTTCTCGTGCCCCATTGCCTGCGCACCACGCCCTTCGCGGGTAGGTGAGATTCGCGCAGACTCTATGCAACGCTACGTCAGAGTCGGTTTTGACGAGCAAACTGGACCAATGGCAACCGTTTGTTTTCGACTGGATCAACGGTTGTATCGGTCGTGACGGTCGCGCACGTGATTTCTTGCCGTGCAATAGGAATTCGAGGTGAGGTACGGTGCACGCGGCATTAAGGTGATGGATCTCTATTCGCTGCGACTTGTTCGGATTCGTCATGCTCAAAAAGTCCCCCAATCACGCGACCATCGTTGCGGTCAACCATGACCACTGGGGGCGTGTGCTGGGACTCTCGAGCCTGTTGTGGCACAGCGGATTGCTCGTCCTGCTTCAAACTGGCTGGGCACTGCTGCTGTTTGGTGGACTCTATCTGGGCGGCGTCCACCCCGCCTTGGGCTGGTGCTTGTTGCCGCTTTCCCCAGTCTGGTTCTTTGTCCAAATCCTGCTGCTTTTGGTCTATCCCGAGTGGCCGCTGAACCTTCTGCTTTGCGCGCGACTAAGGCGGCATGTATCTCGTCGTCGTGATCGACTGGTCGACGACAAGCAGCTTGAAACGGCGCGCGTTGTTGAATGGGTCCCCCGCGAATCGATCGGTCGTCAATCGCTCGAAACCGCCAAAGACCTGATGCTCATCGTTGTGGACGAGGATGGCATTTGGATGAGTGGCGATGCCGCCGAGTATGCCCTTCCCAAGGAAGCGATCCTCTCGGTAGAGGTCGAGACGGTGCGCAATTCGGGTTGGTACACACCGAGTCACATGGTCGTCTTGGAAATACGCACACAGGATCGCATCCAAGAACTGATGATCACGTATCGCGACTACACCTTGGGTCATTTGGCGAGCCGAAAGCGCCGCCGCGAAGCTGAGGAGCTTGCACAATCGATCGAGGAAATCGCGTGTGGCCAACGCTCAATCATCTGCGAAATGTCGTCGCCCCTTCCAAGCGAGCCGCACTTTTCAACCAACCCATATCAACCACCGGGTCAGAAAACAAGTTTCAGTAGCCAGGTCTCAGGAAGCTGAAGTTCTTTCCGGAATGTGACTCAGCGACAATCACACTTCGACACCCTCCTTTTCAAGGAGGGTCGGGCGCTAAAGCCTGGGGAGGTTTCGTTGCGGCTCTTCGTGCGGCGATTCAATCTTGTATCGCCCTCCCCGCTCGTTCCTCGCGACTCTCCCGGAGGGAGGGTGTTTTGGATTTGAACCGGACGACGAAGGTGAAAGGCCAAACGCTACTAGCGCGTTCGGTTCACGGTTAGCATCACCTTCAGAGATCGACCAACCGCTAGAGTCGTTGGAAGATGTCGTTGGCGAAGACGACCACCATTAAGGTCAGCAGAGCGATCACCCCGGCGAGCGTCAATCGGAATTCGATTTGTTCGTCGGCACGCTTTCCTTTGACCGCTTCGTAGAGCAGGAACATCATGTGCCCGCCGTCGAGCGCGGGGATGGGCAAGAAGTTCAAAATCGCAAGGTTCATGCTCAGCATCGTCAGGAACAACAACTGACGTGAGATGCCAAGTTCAGTTTCTTTCTTGGCAATGTGAACGATCGCCAATGGGCCACCAACGTGACGCAGTTTGACTTTGCCCTGCGGCAACATCTTCAAGAATCTCACGACGTCAGAAAGTCGGCGTTTCGATTCGGCGTATCCGAGTGCGAGCGCTTCGGCGGGGCCATCGGCAACCTGAATCACTTGCGCGGCCGTGAATCCGATTCCACGTTGGAAGGCGTAACGATCATCCTGCTGCAGCTTGATCTGGGTGGTCACCACGCGTCCGTCACGAGTGGCCCAGACTTGCATCTCGGTCCCTTCGGGCAGGATTTGCATCGTGTCCAAGAAGACGCTCAGCGGTGACGTCGATTTGAATTCCCAACCTTCCCGCAACATTGCAATGTGCGTTTCATAGCGTTCGTGTTGTAGTTCTTCGGGGACCTCATCTTCTTCCCAAAGCAGCTTGACCTTCTTGATCTGATCGCCAACCTTCAACGAGTCTTGATCGTCTTCTGCGTCAGCGTCTTCGCTGGTATCCGCGTCGCCACCGCCGACCAATTTCTGAACAAACGCGTTGGGACGATAACTGAGTCCCAAGGCGTTGATCGCGATTTGCCCGTTGATTCCAGCACTCGGTTCGAGCGTCTGCAGCGCGTCCGATGGGCTGATGGTGACGTCAATGGTTTCCGCCTTGTCACCTTCACCGCGTTTGACCGTGAGTGCAACATCGTCGCTCACGCCTGCGAGCGTCAAAGGGAGTCCGAACGCATCGATTTCATTGTCACCGTTGACCGCGACGATCACGTCGCCAACCTGAACGCCTGCTTTTTCAGCCGGCCCGTCTTTGATCATCGCAGCGATCGGTCCGATGCCAAACCGGATCCCCATCGTCTTGTTCGGCTGGGGCGGCAACTCGAGATCGCGCTCTGATCCGTCGGCTCGTCGCAACGTCAGTGTGACGGACTTGTTTGGATTGGAATAAAGGTGGTCAAACAGAGGTGCGCCGGGAACAATCGAGTCTTCGTTAATGGGCGTACCATCAAAGGCAATCACGGTCGCCCCAGCATCGCCCGCTTCGAAAACGGTCGAAGCGATCGTGCCTGGCAAGACGTAGTCGGTGTCGCTGAGTGTTGTCGACGTTGGACTGGTGATGCCAATCATCCGCACCGACTTGTCTTCGGGAATCGGAGCTGACATCAACTGGTAGTTGCGAACACCGTCGTCGTACTTGATGGCGACGTCGATCGGCTTGTCGGGGTTGTCCAATCCTTCGGTCAGGATGGCCATCTTCATTTCCCGAAAGTGCATTTCTTCTTGATGAAGATTGCCTGCGGAAACCACTTGGCCACCTGGTTCGATGCCGGCTTGCCACGCGGGGCCACCCGGCGTGACACCGCCGATGACCGCTGGGTTGTACGCCACGCCAAAGAAATAGGCGCCCGCAGCAAACAGAACGCCGGTGATGACATTCATCACCACGCCGGCAGAAATGATGATCATTCGTTGCCAAACAGGCTGAGCGGGATAACTGCGCGGATCAAACTGGGGCGCTTCGTCGTCTTCGCTGCCTTCGGCGCGTGCCCGTTTGGCTTCTTCTTCGAGCTTGCGTGGGTCGTCATCCTGTCCCAGCATTTTCACGTATCCACCCAGCGGCAAAATACCAATGCCATACTCGGTTTCGCCGTACGTGAATTTCCCAAGTGTTCGGGGCAATTTGATCGGCCCGAGTCGCAGCGGCACATCAAACCCGATGTAGAACTTTTCACACTTCACGCCAAAGGTCTTGGCAGCAACGAAGTGGCCGAGTTCGTGGACAAAGATGACCAAGCCAATTCCGAGGGCGACTTTGAACCAAACCCAAATCGTGGCCACAAGTCCTGACAACATGCCAGGTTCTGAGTCGGCCAACGGTAAGGCGGAAAGGATCGCGTCGAACAACATGAGCGGGATTACCTTTGTATTTTGCTATCGACCTCGAGGGTCGCTGTCGGTGCTGGGAACGAATCGGCCCAGTTAGTCGGTCGAGCTGGTGGCCCAGCCCAGTTCCGCAGCCAAGTATCGCAGTCAATTGGCCCCAACCGGTGGTCCTCTTTCAACCGTTCCAGCCTCTAAATACTTGACCGACAGACCGTGGTTCAAGCTGTTTGAGCTGAAATTGTTACGTGTTGGGGAGCCGAGGGGGTCGCGGGCGACACGCTATCTTCGAATTCCACAGCCGTTTCTTACCTCGGCTCTGGCCCAAGAATCCAGTTCCAGCAACCGGCTGAGGGGTGGATTGGCGTCAAATGTGTGGCTTTCCAACGCGTTTCGGCAGGCAGGAACAATGTCAGTAAACCGGATTTGGCCGTCGAGGAACAGACCGACTGCCTCTTCATTTGCCGCATTGACCACCGCGCCGGCCGTACCGCCAGCGGCAGCGACCTCAAAACCGAGTTGCAATGCGGGAAACCGTTCCAAATCGGCGGGCTGGAGCGTCAGATCCCAACTTTTGCCTCGATCGAGCGTTTCCGCCGGACAAGGCAACCGTCTTGGATAGGTCAACGCGTACTGAATCGGCATCCGCATATCGGGCGGACTCATCTGTGAAATCACCGATCCGTCCTCGAATTCGACCATCGAGTGGATAATCGATTGCGGGTGGACGACCACTTCGATCGCCTCGGCGGGCAGCCCGAAAAGCCAGCGGGCTTCGATGATTTCGAGCGCTTTGTTCATCATGGTGGCCGAATCGATCGTGATTTTTCGTCCCATTTGCCAAGTCGGGTGGTTAAGTGCCGACTCGGGCGTCGCCTCGTCCATCTGGGCGGTCGTCCACTCTCGAAACGGGCCACCGCTGGCGGTCAGGATTAGCTTTTTGGGAGGCGCTGCCGATTCGCCAATGCACTGGAAGATCGCCGAATGCTCGCTATCAACCGGCAAAATCTCGCTTCCATTGGCTCCCGCCGCCGCATTCACGAGCGGTCCGGCAACAACGAGCGTTTCTTTGTTTGCCAGTGCGACCCGCTTGCCGGTTTCGACCGCCGCAAGCGTGCTCTCCAGACCAGCCCGACCAACGATGGAAGCAACAAGCGTGTCAATTTCGTCGCTCGATGCCACGTCGATCAGAGCGTCGGCACCGGTCGCAGTCTCGACCGATGGGCATCGACTCGCGAACTCGCCGGCCATTTCCGGAGCCGAGAGCAGGACCCTCTTGGGCGCAAGCATTGAGTCCGACGCGATTTCGGCCAAAGCATCGATATTCTTGTGACCGGACACCGCAAAAAGATCCCACTGGCATCGGTCGTCGATGTTTCCCAGATTTTTGAGCACATCGATCGTGGCCAACCCGATACTGCCGGTGGCGCCCATGACGGCGACACAGCGGCGAGATCGATCGGCGATCGAAGGGGTCGATTGCGAATTGCTGGGAGACAAAATCGTGATCCTGCAGGTCAAAACGTGGGTGTCCGCAAGAACCGCCGTCGGTTCAACGGACAATTATTGCTCCCTGGCACCCGCCGCGGCGGCTTGGACCAGAACACCGAACCCTCGCGTTTACGACGGCTGAGCCCGATATCATGGACGATCGGCACGGTTGATACGACCCGACCGCAACTTTCCTTGTTCGAACCGGGCGGTTGTCGTCGAAGATGGTCGATCAAAGAATGCTTAACGACACTGGGGATCAGCCAACACTGGGTTTTGCCCCTTTTGATGTGAGTGATCGAGATTACGCATGAGTGATGAAGAAAACCGCGGTGGTTCCAACAGCAACGAGCCAAAGGGTGGAAACGTCTGGCTTGTTCTTATCGCAATCACGTTAGTCGTCCTGTTATGTGCTTTCGTGTACGGACGCAACGAAACACGCTTGCGCTACCCCGACTTGGTCGCTCTGTTGGAACTCGAAGCCGAGTACCAAACGGAGCTGGCAAAATATGAAGCGGCAAAGCAAGAAGGCGAGAATCAGGCATCACAACCCAGCGACGGCGCGGACGCCGAAGATGCTTCCGCAACACCTCAGGCCGACACAGCGGACGATGCAAAAGAGGATTCGGTAGCTGACCCGAAGAAACCTCGACACCCCGTACTGAAGGTCCGCTCGACGAAGAACCAAGACAATTGGGTCGAGTTCAGTCAGCCGACCGAGATCAAGGTTGCCGATGAAACGATCACCGGCATGATCCAATTCAAGACGATCGGCACGAGCAGCAGCAAGTCCGAGTCGTCTCCCAAGCTGAAAAAGTTCACAACGGTACGCACAATCCGTAATCTTGCCGAAGACGAGCGGTTCATGACCGTCTTGGAATCTTCGCAAGTCGTTTGGGACAACGATCGGCCGAGTCGCTTTTTCGAAGAACACTGGTTGCAGCTGTTGATGATCGGTGTCCTCATCTTTCTCGGTTTTCTGATGCTGCGACGCATCGGCGGTGTCAGTTCGCCGATGTCCTTCTCGCGCAGTCGCGGCAAACTGTATGGTCAAGAAGACCTTGCCATCACGTTTGACGATGCGGCTGGAATCGATGAAGCGGTCGAAGAAGTCCGCGAAGTCGTCGACTTCCTCAAGAACAGCGAAAAGTACCACGCACTTGGTGGCCGCATTCCCAAAGGTGTTCTGCTTGTTGGCCCTCCCGGTACGGGAAAAACGTTGTTGGCCAAAGCGATCGCGGGCGAAGCAGGCGTGCCTTTCTTTAGCCTCTCCGGAAGCGACTTCGTTGAAATGTACGTCGGCGTCGGTGCCGCCCGCGTGCGCGACATGTTTCAACAAGCGACAAGCCGCGCTCCCTGCATCATCTTTATCGATGAATTGGATGCGCTTGGAAAAAGCCGAAGCGGTTCGACCGTTGGCGGACATGACGAACGCGAACAAACACTCAACGCGTTGCTGGTCGAAATGGATGGGTTCGATTCCAATTCGGGCGTGATCGTGATCGCCGCGACCAACCGCCCTGAAACACTTGACCCGGCACTCTTGCGACCGGGTCGTTTCGATCGCCATGTCCTAGTGGATCGACCTGACGTGAGCGGGCGAGAAGAGATTCTTCGTGTTCATATCAAGAACGTCAAACTGGACGAAAAGGTCGAACTGAAAGAAGTGGCATCGATCACCCCCGGCTTCGTGGGCGCCGATTTGGCGAACCTCGTCAACGAAGCGGCGTTGCTTGCCGCCCGAGCCGGAAAACGTGCCGTTGGCATTCGCGAATTCAATGAAGCGGTCGAACGCGTGACCGCTGGGTTGGAAAAGAAAAACCGCGTGATGAACGAGGACGAAAAGATCCGCGTTGCTTATCACGAAACCGGCCATGCATTGGTCGCCGCCGCCCTACCAAACACTGATCCCGTTCACAAAGTCAGCATCATCCCGCGCGGCTTGGCCGCTTTGGGGTACACGATGCAGCGTCCCGAATCGGAACGCTACCTGATGACCAAGAGCGAGCTCGAATCGAACATGAAGGTGCTGCTTGCCGGAACACTCGCCGAAGAGATGGTGTTCCAAGACATCAGCACCGGTGCTCAGAACGACTTGGAACGCTGCACCGAAGTCGCACGCAGCATGGTGATGGACTACGGCATGAGTCGACTTGGACGCATCAACTACCGACGCAGCTCGCGATCTCCCTTCCTTGCCGGTGGCGGTCAGGAAGGGTTTCAGATGATGCACAGCGACGAAATGGCAAAACTGATCGACAAAGAAGTCTCACGCATTGTCGAAGAAGCCCTCGCTCACACCCGCGAGATTCTTGAACAACGCCGGGAAGTCCTCGAAGCGGTCACGCAACGTTTGCTCGAAGTCGAATCGATCAACAACGATGAACTGATGAAGTTGATCGAAGACAACAGTAGCGGACCGTGGCTGGTCCCCGGAACAATCACCGAGAAGCCAAGAGCGCAACTTCCGTCGACTCAGGAAGAGCCGGAACAAGATCAAGCCGCCGAAAACTAAACGTCGGGTGTGTACCTGCACGTGCAAGCACGCACTTGGTCATTGTGTCGTGCCGGATCGGTGTCGCTGTCGCTCCTTGATCCGGCCTACGGCGGCCGAGCTTAGTTCTCGGTTGCTTCGTCTGCGGCGGGTTGATCCTCCGCCGGTTTCTCTTCAGCCTTGGGCTCGGAAGCTGGCTTTGTAGGGGTCTCAGGCTCTGGTTTCTTCTCGGCAGCCTTGGCTTCTGCTTCCGCTTTCTTTTTAGCCTCGGCGGCCTTTTGAGCCTTTTCCTTTTCGGCCGCTTTTCGCTTGGCCTCGGCTTTCTTTTCCTGTGCAACCTTTTCCTTTGCCGCTGCCATCTCAGCCAGCTGTTCTTCGGTTGGGATGACTGGGAATTCGACCCCCGGTGTCATGCCGCGGTCGACCAACCAAATGTTTCGAAAACGAACGGGGTCACCATGGTCTTGCAGCCTTGATGGTCGTAGCGTTGGCTCCTCAGGGCTTCCCGCACCTGTCTTGCTTGGCAGTGCAACGTTGTCTTGCACTTTGACACCGTTGATCCAAGAAGTGATGTGAGCATCACGCAGCTTTGATCCATCGGCTGCCCAACGTGGCGCCGTAAAGCGAACGTCATAGGTTTGCCATACCAACGGCGGAAAGCACATGTTTACGTCGGGCTTGCGAAGCTTGTAGAGCGCGCCCAAACCGTTGATCAATCGGTCTTGCCCGAACGAGTCGAGGATTTGGCACTCGTAACGGCTTTGCAGGTACAAACCACTGTTGCCGCGTGATTGGCCAACAGCTTGCGGCATGTAGGGCAATCGAAATTCGACGTGCAGGTCAAAGTCCTGGAACATCGGCTTCAAATCAGCACCTTGCATCAACAAGCCGTCTTTGGTCATCGACGCTTTGGTGAAGTGATCGATATTGGAACCGTCGAAAAGAACCACGGCGCCTTCGGGAGCGGGCGCGTGCATGGTGGGGCTCTTCCGCTTGATGCGTTCAAGTTGGCCAACTTTGTTTCCTTCACGATCGACGACAAGGCACTTATCGGCCTCCACGAAAATCGCCCAGGGTCCGCCCGAGAGAATCACGAAGTCGCCGCTGCGACGGCCGATCATCTTGACCGGTTCGGGCTTGTGGTTTTCTTCACCGGGCAAGCCACCCATGAACGAAACGGCTTCGAAATGGTTTCCACCGGTTGGACGAATCTGAAGTCCGAGCGGCTCCTGCTCTTCGCCCTCGATGGTGAGCCGGCCGACGAATTCGCCCTGCAAATTGAAATTGGGATCGTTCTTGGGCGGTTCGGTGAAAGCCGGGCCCTTTTTGTCTTGGGCATAGATCCCGGCAGAAAACGTCGCGACAGTCGCTGCCAAGACGAGACGGGAAACAAATGACGTTGCGAGAACGCGTGGCATGGGGGGTCCTTGAAGGCGATCAGCAGGATGGTGGGACTTGAGGTAAGGCCTCCAAAATAATCACTCCCGAGCGATTTGTCGCGGAGGAACCCCGCTCCGAATTTGCCGGTTTTGACGACCAACCAGCCCCAAACGGCGACACGCGTCGGTGCCAGGGCTGGGTTATGATGTTGGCTCGACATCCCACCTCTCCGTCCCACCACACGCATTGCTGAACGAGATCTTTATGTCACGCCTTCTGTCTGCCGCGATTCTCTGCGGACTGCTAACCACCTCTGTACTTGCGGCCGACCAGCCGCCGAACATCGTCTTCATCTTTACGGATGATCACTGCCAACAAGCGCTCAGTGCATACGATCCCACGCGCATCTCAACTCCCAACATGGACCGGATTGCGTCGGAGGGCATGCGTTTTGATCGCTGCTACGTCACCAACGGAATCTGCGGCCCCAGTCGTGCGGTGATCCAGACGGGCAAGTACAGCCACCTCAATGGTTTCATTCGCAACGGCAATCGTTTCAACGGCGACCAACAAACGTTCCCGAAACTGTTACAAGCCGCTGGCTACCAGACAGCCGTGATCGGAAAGTGGCACTTGGCATCAACACCCCAAGGCTATGACTACTACGACGTGCTGAAAGGCCAAGGCCCCTACTACAACCCACCGATGATCACCGCGGGCGAGGACGGCCAACCGGTCACGCGGCCACACACCGGCTACACCACCGAAATCATCACGGACAAGACACTCGACTGGCTCAAGAATGACCGTGATCCCAACAAGCCATTCATGGTCATGTACCAACACAAGGCTCCGCATCGCAATTGGATGCCCGCCCCCAAATACCTCAATTGGCTCGACGATGTCACGTTGCCTGAGCCAGAGACGCTTTGGGACAACTACTCGGGCCGCACGCGGGCCGCAGGTCGTCAAACGATGACCGTCAAGTCTCATCTGAATGATCGTGACTTGAAGTTGACCGGTCACGGCAACATGAATGACGAACAAAAAAAGGTTTGGGATGCCGCATACAAACCCAAGAACGAAGCCTTCCAAAAAGCTCGTGCGGGAATGACCGAAGAAGAAATCATCAAGTGGAAATACCAACGCTACGCCAAGGATTACCTACGCTGCGTCAAAAGCGTTGATGACGGCATCGGCCAAGTGCTCGGGTACCTCGATGAAGCAGGACTGACCGACAACACCGTCGTGATCTACTCGTCCGACCAAGGCTGGTATTTGGGCGAACACGGTTGGTTCGATAAGCGATGGATGTACGAAGAATCGCTCAAAACACCTTTGCTTGTCCGTTGGCCGGGTGTGACCAAACCAGGATCAATCAACAACGACATCGTCTCGAATCTCGACTTCGCCGAAACGTTTCTGGACATCGCCGGTGTTGAAGTCCCCGAAGACATGCAAGGACGTAGCTTCACGTCGATCCTGAAAGGCGCTACACCCAAAAACTGGCGTAAGACTTTCTACTACCACTACTACGAAAACCCGGGTGCCCACAACGTCGCTCGCCACTACGGCGTGACCGATGGTGAGTTCAAGTTGATGCGGTTCTACGCTCTCGAAGGCGAGAAGATCAACGACTGGGAGATGTTTGACCTCAAGAAAGATCCCAACGAGTTGTCGAGCGTCTACGGACACAAAGACTACGTCAAAGTCCAGGAAGAATTGCAAACCGAATTGAAGCGTTTGCGTCGCAAGTTCCAAGTACCCGTTGACGAAAACCTCGGCCGCCCGAAGCGACCCAAACGAAAAGGTTGAGCGGGCCGCCGCTGTTCCGTTCGTAGTACCGCCTTCAGGCGGAATGCATGAAGACAATCACCCTCCCGCGTGCGGGAGGGTCGGATGCAAAGTCCGGCGAGGGAATGATTATCATCAAACAAACCCTCTCCGGGCCTTAGAGCCCGACTCTCCCAAGGGAGAGTGCTAACACGCAGTGCCAGCGTCTTGCTGCTCGTGATGTGATGAGGGGCCCGACGCTAGCGCGTTCGGCTCACCTTCTGGTTTGCTAGTTGGCTGCGGCGGGCGACAGCGCGGCACCGTTTGCGTTTCCGCGAGTGGCGGGCAAACCAAGTTTTTGGCGCCAGTTGTTGATCACTCGCTGCTGGCGTGCTCCGGTCCAGGTTGGATCCGCGGCGGGGACTTGGTTGCCGAAGAATCGACGCAGCATAAAGTCGGCCATTGCTCGCCCCGCCAAATCTTGAGCCGCCAGCCCGGTGACCATCTGCTCGGTTTGGCTGCGATTGGGCGGAATGCCTTGACGCGCCATTTCGCACCAGCGACGAATCTGTTGCACACGTTGCTTGTTGGGATGCGTCCGTTCGATCACTCGCCATGTCAGGTTGTAGCGTGAATCGGCTTTTGACATCGCAACCAGTCGTTGCATGGCCGCCAAGCGAACAGCGGGAACGCGGCTGCTGATCAAACGAAAAAGATTGGGCCCCGCCATCGAGACTTGCCAACCTGCGAGCGTGGCGAGTGTTCGCTGGTCCGCCGCGTTGAGCTGGGGTGCGCTCGCGTAGTCGTTGATGCGCTGATTCAATGTCACCATCACATTATCGGTATCGGCGATTTGTGCGAGGATATTGCGCGGGATGGTCACCGAATCGACCGGACGATCCACCCAGTTGGGCAAGCGTTTCGGTCGATCGATTGGCTCGACATCCTGGTCAAGCGTGACGTTGATCGACTCGGCTTGACGAGGTTGATCGTTGACGGCAACTTCACCGCGATTGACGTGAACCTGCAAACCATCTGCGGCTCGTTGCAACACCACCGCTGCTTTTTCCGTCCACTTCAATCGTGCAAACCACCGGTCGCCGCCACGTACCGCAACAACGGTACCATCGGGTAGGTCCAGCAGGGCAAGCGAACCATGGTGCAAATCGATCACCACCGACGCGCGCGATCCGCCCGAGCTGACCAACATCCCGCTATCCGCAGCCAAAACGATTCGACCGCCACCCGGAATCTCGGCTTGAGCTCGCGAAAGTGGCAGAGTCCTCAAACTCACTGCGCCGGCAGCAACATCCAGATTACCTTCTCGCTCGGCAACCGCTTTCCAAGACGGTCGCCGCGCCGCCGTCCCCGATGGAACGCTTTGCTGGGTCAACAGCCCGCTGATTTCTGTCCATCGCATGGCGGCCAGTCGAGTCGGCGGCGCCGTGGCAGGCGTTTCCGGTAACTGGTCAATCAGCTCAGGGATCTCGAGCATGGATGGCTCTTCATCGAGCACCTCATCGTTGACGATCGACTCAGGGACCGGATCCAACATTGGATCGGGGTCGACCTTTTCCAACTCAACCGGCTCGACATCATCAGGACTTTGTCGGGGAGTGTTATTGTCAGGCGTCTCGACGGCAACAACGACCGGATCACCTTCCGGCTCGAGATTCGGCCCATCCGGAATTTCGCGTTCGATACCGTTGGGCTCAAGTTCGTTAGGCGTGTTTTCAACGATCTCATGCTCGGTTGGCTGAACAGACTCGCGATTGGTGGCCACGGCAAGGATCACGCCAATGATGGTCGCTGCGACTGCAAGCGCCGCAACCGAAGCCCAGCGAACAACCGTCGGATTCAGTGGCGTCTTCGCAACGCCAACTTCCGCTACTTCTTGACCGGTTGGATCATTTGCTTGCTGCCCTTGCCGTTGTTCAAGATCGAGCGGCGTCACGTTTACCAACGACGGATCGGCTTCGTGCTCGGGAATGACTAGCGAAAGGGTCGGCGTCGGTTGTGCGTTGGGGAGTTCGGATGACATTGACATCAGCCGCGACATCAACGCGTTGGAAAGCGGCGGCTGTGCATCATTTGACGTTTGCCCGGCGCGAACCGCTGCGATGATTTCGGCAAGCACACTGTTGTCGGTCAACACCGCTTGGCAAATCTTCTCGTCCTCCTGTTCCGACAACTGCCCACCGACAAAGGCAGCGACTTGTTCGATGGGGATCACGCGAGCTTTGGGCGCGTCGGGGCCAGGAACAAATCCTGATCGAATCTCCTGTGCGACCGCTGGAACGATCTCGCCGAGTGGGCGCGCACGACCAGTCTTCGCGAAATCGTCGCGAAGATGCTGTTCGATGCTGGCTAAGATCGTTTGGCGGTTCACAAAATCAAACTTGTCATAGGGTTTGTCATAACGGCTTCAATGCGTCGTTTCGTTTTCCATCAGTTGCCTGAGTCTCGCTTCGGCGCGTCGAAGTGTGGGGCCAATGGACCCGATGGGCATGTCGAGTTGTTGGCTGATGTCGGCATAACTTTTGCCTTGCAAATGGAATAGACTGACGACGTGGCGTTGTTTCGGGGGTAATCGCTCCAACATCAAATGCAATCGCTGGCGTTGTTCCGCGTTGATGACTCCATGCGCAGGATCGACCGCCCCATCGCGTGCCTGATCGAGTTCGTTTTCTGACGCAGGCACCACCAATCGCTTTCGTGCGAACCCACGCGTCGCGCTGCGAGTGGCAATGACGGCGACATACGTTCCCAGGGACGAACGGCCAGCAAACGCTCGGAGTGCAGCAGCGTTGTTGCCCAGTAGCGCCGCAAACACTTCGGCAGTTGCATCGTCGATGGCCGAATCATCCTCGCTGCGTCCAAACGTGGAAGCGACATCGGCGACACGAGACCGCACGAGTCGTCCGTGCGTTTGAACAAATTCCTGCCAGGCTTGACCATCACCGCGCACCAGTTGATCGACCAAACGCCGATCATCAGCGTAAGGTGTCGTGTGTGCTTCCGAGGATCCGGCGTCGATTCGCGTCAAACCTATTCAACCCGACTTTTATCACCACACCGAAGGGTGCTCGATGTGGCGGAAGGCGACTGACCGACCAGTGACACCTGGCCCATCAGCAAAAAGGGGGTGTGCCGCAACAACTGCGACTGAACCTATCGTAATACCGAAGCCCGTGCGGAGTGCTCTCTCGATCGAAACGATTTTGCCGATCCAAACCGCCTGCGAGGCTTCGACAACAACCGCCAGACCGTTAGTGGCAAGCCAAATCGAGCCTCTTACATCGGCTTTGCGCTTTTCTTGAAAATTTCCTGGCGGTGCTTCGCGGGCGCCGTTCGTAGTACCGAGAGCCGGAAGGGTTGGTGTGTTGCAAACACCTTGCAGCTCACGCATCAGCCGAACTCGCTAGCGTCGGGCTCGAGATCGAAAAGAGTGTAAGGCCCGACGCTAGCGCGTTCGGCTCACGGGGTAGGGACGCCGAGCGTGGCAACGAGGAAGGCCTGTTCGTAGTACCGAGCTTTAGCCGGAATCTTCTCACAACCCGCCTGAAGGCGGGACTACAAACTGCCGAGCGTCACTCTTCCAAGACCGATTGCAGCTTCGAAATCAGTGCCCTCTTTGCGCTGGCCGAATCCGCGTTTTGCAACCGATTGCCCAATTCCAAAACGAATGCTGCATAGTCGTTGTGCCAATCGCGTAGCAGCGAATCGTGATCGATGCGTGGCTCGGGTCGCCCTGTCGATTTTGCCGCATCGCCGGCCACCAATTCGAAACGCTCATCGAATTGCGGCATGAAAATCTGATCGCCGTCGAGACCACGCTCGACGAGCAATCGACGCAGTTCGGCACGTGCTTCGTCATCACCGTGGTTGAGAAACAATCCACCCGTCGCCGGCCCTCGTTCAAGGATCCAATCAATCAGTTCGCTTTGGTCGGCATGAGCCGAGTAGTTGCCGAGCCGACGAATCTCGGCCGCGACCTTACAATCCTTGCCGTGGATCCGCACCTCTTTGGCCCCACTGGTGATGATGTGCCCGAGTGTGCCTGGCGACTGGTAGCCAACAAACAGGATCGTCGATTCGGGACGCCAGATGTTGCTGCGCAGGTGGTGTTTGATGCGTCCCGCATTGCACATGCCACTGGCCGAGATGATGATCGCGCCCCCTTTGATTCGGTTGACCGCTTTGCTCTCATCAACACTTTGCACCAAGTGAAAATTCGGATGCCGAAACAACTCGCTTTCATTGACTTCGATATCTTCCATTGCGGAAGAATGACGAATGAAGACCTCGGTAACTTTGCGTGCCAGTGGCGAATCGAGATAGACATTGGCGTCGGGGATCTGGCCGGTCGATAGGAGCACGCCGATGTCGTGCAACAATTCCTGACTTCGTTCGACCGCGAACGAAGGAATCACCACATTGCCCCCTCGCTCCAAACCGCGAACAAGTTCCGCGCGCATCGCCTCACGACGTTTTTCCAGCGTGTAGTCTTCGCGTTCGCGGTCGCCATAAGTGCTTTCGCAAATGATGTAGTCGTAGCCGGTGGGCGCATCGGGTTCGGGATGAAACACCTTTTCTTCTGGACCAAGATCGCCAGAAAAGAGCAGCCGCAAAGTTTTGCTCGACGCACACTCTGTGATTTCAACTTCGGCCGATGCCGATCCGAGCAAGTGGCCCGCATTCCAAAAACGGACGCGAATGCCCGGCTTCGGTTCGAACCAGGTTTCATACTTCACGGGCTTGACCAGCTGCATCGTTTTTTCGGCGTCGGGGATCGTGTAGATCGGCTGCACCAACTCCTGTCCTCGGCGTTGGCGTTTCTTGTTTTGCCGCTCGGCATTCGATTCCTGAATGTGCGCCGAGTCACGAATCATGAACTCCAGCAAGTCACACGTCGCTTCCGTGGCAAAGATCGTGCCTTCGAAACCGGCTCGCACCAGCTTCGGAAGCAGACCGCTGTGGTCAATGTGAGCGTGAGTCAGAACCAGGAACTCAGCTTTCGAAGCATCGAATGGAAACTCGCCTAGGTTCAACTCTTGGGTTGTGCGGTTGCCCTGGAAGAGCCCGCAGTCGACGAGGAATTTTCCCGCTTCACTATCGATGTGCGAGCAAGAACCAGTGACCGTGCCAGCGGCACCACAGAAGGTAAGCGTCGTCATGTGCCTGTCCGCTTCAAAAAGACAATCGAGACAAGAAGGGTTTCGAGCGTATTCTAGCGGTGATGGAATCGTCCATGGCAAAGCGTGTGGACTAACCAACGATCGAGCGTTCGTCGGAGCGGAGCACGCTAGGCTCGCCACGGCGTAGGCAGTGTGATCAACAGCGCATCCCACCTTCTGGCGAAGGTAGCTACGGTTGACTACCCAGGCCCGACGTTAGCTCGTTCGGCTCACCGCCTAGATCAGTTGATCGAGCTCTTCGGTCAGTTCCGCGAATCGCTTGAGGGTGGTTGTGACCGGTTCGGAGCTCGCCATGTCGACGCCCGCATCACGCAGTAAGTCGAGAGGGTCTTTGCTGCAACCGCCCGACAAGAAGGTGTGGTAGTCGGCCAGCTCTTTTTCACCGCCAGCAAGGACGCGGCGTGACAAAGCCACCGCGGCGCTCAAGCCGGTTGCGTACTTGTAAACGTAAAACGCGCGGTAAAAGTGCGGGATACGAAAGCACTCGAGTTCGAGCGTTTCGTCGATCACGAAGTCGGGGCCAAAGTAAGCGTCGAGCAGTTCTCGGTACACGGCTCGGAATGACTTCACGGTCAATGGCTCACCTGCTTCCGCCATCTCGTGCGTCTTCTTTTCAAACTCGGCAAACATCGTTTGGCGAACGACCGTCGCGCGGATGCTGTCAAGTTCGTTATTGATCAAGTAAGCCCGTTCATTATCGTCCGATGCATTGTTGAGCAAATGTTCGGTCAACAGTTGTTCATTGAACGTACTTGCAACTTCGGCGACGAAGATCGTGTAGTTGTAGTACTGGTAGGGCTGATTGCGTGCCGAATAGAAGCTGTGCATCGAATGCCCCGCTTCGTGCGTCAATGTGAAGACATCATTGAGAACCTGTTCTTTAAAGTTCATCAAAATGTAGGGATCGCCGTCGAACGAACCACAACTGAATGCACCGCTCTGTTTTCCACGATTTGGATAGCGATCAGCCCAGCGGCCGCTTAGACCATCTTCGAGTGCAGCAACGTACTCGCTTCCAAGTGGTGCGAGCGACTCGAGAATCACTTCGACGGCTTGGTCCCAAGTGTGGTGTTTCTCGATGTCACTCAGGATCGGCACGTACGTGTCGTAGTGGTGAATGTCTTTGAGTCCCATCTTGCGTCGTCGAACATCAAAGTAGTGATGGACGCTGGGCAATGAGTCGCGAACTGCAGAAATGAGGTTGTCGTAAACATCGACGGGAACGTTGTCGGGGAACAGCGCCGACTGCAAACTGCTTTCGTAGTTGCGTGCGCGGGCATAGTAGACGTCACGCTGAATGCTTCCCGAAAGGGTCGCGGCAAGGGTGTTTTCGTGCCCCGAGAATTGTTCGTAGTACTGATCAAAGGCTTTGCGTCGGACGGCGCGTTCGGGGCTGATCAAGAGCTGACCGAAGGTCGCGTGCGACAGTTCGATCTTGTCACCGTTGTGATCCTCGACTTCTCCGAATCGCAAGTCGGCATCGTTGAGTTGACGAAACGCGTTGCCTGCCGCGCCAGCCATTTCGCCTTGCATGGCCAGCAAACGTTCTTCGTTGTCGCTCAGCGTATGGGGTCGATAGCGAACAAGCCGTTCGAGCTGCAAACGAAACGGCGCGATCGATTCGTCCTCCATCATCGACGCCATGCTTTCCTGGTCGATCGCCAACAACTCAGGCCGGATGTAGCTCGCCGCTTGACTGGCGCGAACAGCGAGATTCTGGTACCGCGACTTCATCGCCTGGTAGTCGCTGTTGCCTTGATCTTCGGTCGTCTTCAAGAACGCGTAGTAGCCGAGGCGTTCGGCAGTCCGATCAAAATCGGAGTCGAACGTGAGTGCCTCCGCCAACACTGCTGCCGATTCTCCCAGTCGTCCCTTGAAGGTTTCGAAGGTGGCAATCTGTTCTTCGAGTTTTTTGAAGTCCGATTCCCATGCAGCGTCATCGCCGTAGAGGCTGGAAAGATCCCAGCAGTCTTCGGGAGCAACATCCTTGCGAAGCGGCAAAGTGGCAGTGCTCATCGGGGTCAACGTCCTTGACAGTAGAGAGGGTTGGAAGATTCCAGGCGGCAAAGCGATGAGTTTTTCAGTCGAGTCGCATTTTGCTCCACAAAAGTTGCGTCGCTGGACGCTGCTTTCACAGAGAGAAAGCCGACTTTGAAAGAATCACAGCCTAGGGGCGAGGGATCGAAGCGGGGTTCGGGGCGACAGTTTGGGGCGATTTCAGCAGTCTCGAACCAACGCGGAAGGCCGAGACAGAAAAAGGATACCCGCCTGAAGGTGCCGGGGAAGTGGGCCACGCGATGCCGAGGCGCGCTTTCATGTCGCGTTGGGCGATCAGGCTGGGGTGGGAAAAGTACCGGTTGTGACGGCACATTTCTCAGTTGACCAGGTCTGCGTTAAACTAGCATGTTCGGAACCAGCGTTTTATCTTTCGCGCCTCGACCCGCTCTGGACTTGGCCTGACTAACCTGATTGTTTCCCAACTGTCATCCAATTAGAGACACCCCGTCGATGTTGACCGTCACTTGCCCGCATTGCAATACATCTTTACGGCTCAAACAGGCTCCCGCATCGGGACGAGTCAAATGCCCAAAGTGCAATGGCGCCGTGCCGGTCCAAGCTCGTGCTGCCGCGCAGCGTCCTGTCGCCGCAGCGGCGCCACAGAACCTTGATCCCGATGACGAAGGTTTTGATTTCGCACAACTCAATTACCCGACCGCCTCGAACCAAACCGCGGTGTCGCACTTTCCTGTCGCCAACGAGCACATGGAGGTTTACACCGGGCCGATTCCGGGCGACCCACTCGAAGGTGTCACACCCGAGGGCGGCGTCGACCCGTCCACTCTCGGCGACGGATCGACCAACATGGGAGGCGCGCCGGGCCAGGTCGCTGCCCCTTCGAAAAAGCTAAGCCCCGGCATGGTCGTTGGCATCATCGCAGGTGTCGGAGTCTTGGTGATGATGGTCGTCGGCGTTGGTGTGATGATGGCGGGCGGCGGTGGCGGCGGAGGCGAAGCCGAGGAAGATCCATTCGTCAAGCTGAAGGCGTCGGCACCTTCGGGCTATCAAGCGGTAAGTCACTATGGCTGCGTCGCCCTCGTCCCAAAGGGAAGAGACGTTAGCACCAAACTTCGCACAGTCATTGCAGACGACTGCACGGTCGTCGAAAGCACCGCCACCGGTTCCTACTACTTCTTTGGCGCGATGGACGGCGGCACGCGCGAAATCGACAACGAACAAATGCGCAAGAAAGCAAGTCGCCAACTCGGCGGTGACTTCTTGGGCGGAACGCCTTCAGAACGCAATGGATACAAAGGCATCAAAGGCCGACTCGATGGAAGTCTGTTTGTTCCCAACATGATGCTTGAAGCCTATCACGTTGAAGGGCGATTCATCATCATCGGCTACCTTGCCGCCAGTATGGATGCCGATCCAGCAGTTCAGATGGAACTTGACCGCAACCTTGAACGCGAAGAGCAGGAGGTCTTTTTCAAGTCGTTCAAAGTGGGTCCCAAACCGTCAGGTTGGCTGTTCTAGCGCCGCCCAAGTCTCGCGATGCACTCACGCGACTTGAAGTTAGTTGCGCGAGCTGTGGTTAGCGGCGCGGAAATGCTGGCGGTTGACCATACCAGCTCGGATGGAATCCGCGCCGCACTGCGATCAGCACAGCTTTGCCGTGCAAATGTTCTGGGCCGTGCGTGTAGTCCCATTCCAATCGTTCTTCGTACCGCAAGATCCGCAAGTTCGCTTCGGGCTCGGTCGCCCAGCCGACAAGTTGATTCGGCTGAAGGTAGTTGATCACTGCACCAGCGGTCTCGCTGACCGGTGCATCGCTACTTGCGCCCGGTTCTTGGTCGGAGCCTGGATCTTCGGTGGTGTGCACTTCGACGTACAGAAATGCTTGCTCATCAAGCGCGGCGACCATCCGCTCCCAAACCGGCCGCGCATCATGGGCGGGAATGTGATCGAGCACGGTCGTCGCGACGATGCCGTCCAACTTCTCGGGAAACACAACCTCACGCACGTCGCTCACCATCGTCTTGACGCGATCGCCGATCTGTTGGGATTCAGCGCGTTCGACGATTCGTTCAAGTCCGCGGGCACTGAGGTCAACTGCCGTGACATCAAAACCGGCGCGAGCGAGCGCGAGCGTATCGCGGCCGGCGCCTGCACCAAGATCGTACACGCACCCGCGGCGATCCACCTGAGCGATGTACGCAGCCAATGGCGCCGAGGGCGTTTCGCCGTAAGCAATCTCGCTACGGTCATAGGGTTCGAAAAAGGGATCGTCCGCTGTCATCGAGCAAAACTCGCAATCTCACCACGAAAAAGCCGCATTGTACTGATCTCGATCCGTTGAGAGATCCCAACGAAATGTCACAGGCCGATGACACACTCTCACCTTTTTGGTTAAAGTGCAAGCTCACCAGAGGGGCGTCTTTCCTGGCGTTTCGGCACACCCGTAGCAACCAATCTTCTTGAATGCGTCGTAAACCCACCTTCGAAAAACTCGGCCAACGAAATCTATTGGCCGGGGATGTCGACGATGCTTACGATCCGCTGGATGTCAACGCGGATGGCCAGGTCACCGCATCGGACGCGATCAGCGTGATCAACTGGATGCGTCGAAACGGATCCAACTCAGTCGCAAATTCGTACCAAGCAAGGCAGCGAGACGTCGATGACAGCGGGTTCGTGACGGCACTTGATGCACTGATTGTCGTCAACCGACTTAGGGTCATCAATGAAATTGATCCATCGCTCCCCAGCGCCAAACTCGAGCTTGCGCACGATTCGGCCCCGGGGGGCACGACCAACGATGACAAAATCACCAACGACGCAACCCTGCGCGGAACGATCGATTGGTCATCGCATGACGACAGCCCGAGTCTCGCAATCCGTGGCGTCAGTGCTCTCGGCTATGAAAAGTCGATTGACATTACCAACATCATTGAAAACGGCGTTTTCGAACTGCCATCCAACGTCGTTGTAGGACGTTTCCACGACTATCGTCGGCACGAAGTCTACCCAGCGGCTCTCGAATTGGTCGCGCACAGCGGTGACCCCTACGGAGAACAAACGGAGGTCCTTGCACGCCTTTCGTTTGTCCTTGACACAACGTCCCCCGAGGTCGTTCTGCCACGCAGCATCGAAACTTCTAGCAGCACGATGGTCTTCGCCGTGACTGACGCGAGCGGCGTGACCCAATCCAGTTTGGAAACGCTTTCGATTCGACAATTCGATCATGCTGGCAAAGGTGTTATTTCGCAACGGACCTACGAGACGCACGCGCAATCCGACGGGCGAACGCTTGTCGATTTCGAGTTGGCTCGGTTTAGCTTGGCCGACCACAACCCCTACGTCGATCTTCAACTTGATGGTGTGCTTGAAGACGTGGCTGGCAATACGACGACCTTACCAGTGCGACGTACCGTTGATCGAGTCGCACATCTTCCCCAACCACAGCGAGTGGGAGAGTTTCCATTCACTCCGGACCTGGGGGCCGCCTTTGATTCGTCGCGTCCGGCGGTACGCGCTGGGCAGGTTGTCTACGTGGAATTGCCCCACACAGACTCTCTGGTCTATGCCGATATTCCAGTGATCGAAGGAAAATGGCGCGACGGAACCGTCGTTGAAGGAATCAGGCAAGTGACCCTCCGTCGCGACCCCAGGTCGCCATTCGGAGTTTACGAATTTCAAATTCCTGATAACGCAATCTCGGGGATGGTGCTCGACCATTACGGCAATGCTCTGTTCGATCTGGACGTGATTCCCAACAACCGATTGCCTAACGTTTGGAGGAGGACTTGGGATCTAGACCGTCGAATTTTCGGCGGCATCGACATCGAGGCTGGCGGTCCTCGGATGCGGACACTGGGCACCGATGACCTTTCAGATCCAGCGATTGATCAAGTGGTCACGCGCGAAGAAACGTTGGAATGGCCGATCGTCCAGCATGGCGCACGGGCCATCTATGGATTTGGAACGGTGCAGCTTGCCGGCGATAAAGGTGTTTCAGGGCCAATCGAAGTGTTGGAGGCAAGTCCCGACGTATCCGCCATTGACCAACATGTGTTGAATTCCGGTGGCGATGCGTTTTGGTTGAGTGCCTACCAAATACTGACTCGCGTTGATCAACTCACCGGACAAGCCACCGCGGTGGTGGATGTCTCGGCGCTCGCGCCAGTCGCAGGTGTTATCGCGGAGCTCCATCTCGTCTCGCTTGATTCGTTTGGTGATCGAGTTCATTTCGCTTCGCAGCAGACCAGCCTCGAGCCGGCGACCGAAGTCGTCGCCGTTCGTTTCACGTTGCCGACCGAACACCCACAATGGTTGTTGATCGATGCTACCGAAGGCACGTTGATTGGGACAGTCGATGATTCTGTCGACTATCACATTTCGGATCATGACGCTGAAAGCGTCTACAACCCTCAACGCG
The DNA here is from genome assembly GCA_965216875.1 of Rubripirellula sp. Lineage (GTDB taxonomy): Bacteria > Planctomycetota > Planctomycetia > Pirellulales > Pirellulaceae > CBDCUW01. Next base: position 7,278,346 of record OZ244207.1, on the reverse strand, counting down.
AAAGTCTGTTCCAGCTTTGGCGTGACGGAAGTCGGTGGCGCGAAATCTCGCTCAAAACGGGAACGGTCATTGCCGAAGGAGACCTTGCCGATTCGTTGCCATCGGAATACACCGCGTCTGTCGGGCCGGAATTCAATAGCGATTTAAAGGGAGCGATTTTCTGGGACGATGCTGCGGGCGTGATTCGATTGTTGTTGCGAGAGAACGGATTCGTGCGATACGCCCAACGGTTGTTCGATTTTGATCACTCCATCGAACAATTCACACCGTCGACAGCGATCGAATACTCTGAATACCCGCTAGAGAATCTGACCCGGGCGGCATTCCGAAACGACTGGTTGTATTTGCTGGAAAATTCTAATCGAGATCCCGATACGATTCGACGTGAGCGTCTTGTCGAACGGGTTGATCATCCTGCACAAGGCACACCTGCTATTCACCAGATCGTATCCGTCGCAAACGATGGCGAGCCAACGGATCCTACGATTCCGTCTGCAAACATGTACCAAAGCATTGAGGTGATTGGTGAAAACCTGAGGCCCGGAATGTCGCTCGTTTTCGAGCTCGATTCGAGGATGTTTCCGACCTTCCGGCACTACTCACAAATACATGGGAGCCGCCTTTCAGTTTTGCGCGATGTCTCAGAGGATGGGACCAGAGCAATCGTGAGTGTGCCCGACTCGGCTACCAGTGGAATGGTACGAACGAGGGACCAGTCTGGCGGCGTTTGGCTCAACATTGTCCCGCGGATTACTGAACCGAACTCGATTCGCGGGGACATGCCAAGCCGTGAGCGAAGTATCATCGCGTACGACATCACCGGCTTGGGAAGCGAACCCTTCGCTGTACTGATTGATGACAAGTTGATTAGTGGTTGCGAGCTTCCATTGCCGGACGTCTGTGATCCGATCGCTTTGCCTCAAGCCACCCCGCTGATTGAGCGTTCATTGGAAGTGGTTACTGCCGCGGGACGTCATCGCCTTGAAGTACCATCACCGCTCGAGTCATCACCCGGTGAGTGGGAAATTGAGAGTCTAAGCACCCACTCTCATGAATTCGCAAAGGACTATTCGTACGCGGGGTTGTCTGACGAGCATCAAGTTGGCGGGAGTTTGGTTACAGTTCGCGTACGACCGACTGACCCAAACAACACCGCACCGCCGCCGCAAAGATTGACGTTTCTCTTGCAAAGCGGCGACGGAGATCCCTATTTCTTTGATCGCCGTCGCGCCGGAGCAACCGCTTCGTTTGAATACTTTGTACGGCTTCCCATCGGCTTTCATGGCGGTTCGATCATGATCGAGCCGCCTCCAAACCGTGCGTTGCCAGCCGACGCAGGTTTCCCCATCAAGATTGCACCGACCGTTGTCGGCGCGAGTGGCGATTCGCAGCAACCTGGTTCAACGATCTTGCTCGCCGGAATCAATCTCGGTCAGGCCGCGTTTTCGATCGATGGAATCGACGTGGTGTCCGAGTTCGCACCGCCAGCCGAAGGCCTTCAACTTGAAACGCTCGCATTGACCGTGCCGCCAGAAGTCACTGACGGCAAGCTGCAGATTGAATTAGACGAGGTCGTTGCAACACTCGATCAACTCGATCCATGGTGGGACGAGTTGGAGATGCCGGTGGCGTCGGTTGGCACTCCCCTTTTCGACGGTTTACCATCGGCCAACCACGGGCAATCTTTCCGTTACTTCGTTGATTGCACGCCAACGGACGATTACCAATGCGACGCCGATTCGTGGCCTCCCTATCGTTTTCGACAACAACTCATCGGCCGAGGTAGCGAGGCGGCGGGAAAATCGGAACGGCCCCTGTCGTATTCCGAACAAGATGGACTTGAGTTTGAAACCGTCGCTTCTTCTGCGGGACCACTCATGATCTTTGGCGATCGAACTGGCAATTCGCTCAACTTGCTGCCTATCGTCCCCAAGCTCAATGAAGTGCGTTCTGTCCTCAAATACTCCTCCGAGCGACGCTATGACCGGGAGACTTGGCTGGACCTCGAAATTGAAAGGTTCGAATATGGATTCGTTTTCGATGTCGATTGGGGCGATCACCACTGGCAGATCGACTACAACGACACGCACGTCACCTATCGACCTAACGTGTATTTGAGGTCGCCTACTTCTTATTCGCCCGATCCGACCTCAATCATTCGTCATTGGTGGGTCGGCTATGGTCGTCTAGCATTGGAGTCTGGTGTTTGGCTGGGCCCCGACAATCTCGAAACGCTGCCGTCGGAGCCGATTGTTATCAGCAACGGTTGGGGATCACATTCGTGGAATCCGAGTGAAGCCGAAGGGGTAGCCGATCTTCACGCGTCACTCGTTGCCACTTCCGGAACACCGGCCGACCCAAGCATTCCGAGCGTCAATGCAGGGCAAGTGCTTTCCGCCCCACAATCGATCGTTGATACAGGCGATACCGTTGTCTTTGCGCGGAGAACAAACGCTAACGGCGAATCGATTCCCGAACGTGCGTCGTGGACGGCGGCCGCCGTCAACGTAGACGAATTCGAGTACTACACCGCTCCCTATCAAGTGCCCGACAATGCTGTGACGGGCATGATGCGTTGGGGATTGCTTAGCCCAGAGCGTTATGTCCAAGTCATTCCCGAAATCTATAGTCGTGAAAACACCTCCGACCTAACCATTCATTTCCGAGGCGTTGACTTCGGCGACAAGGTCATGATTGGTCAGTTCGAAGTCCCACTGTCGGACGAAGAGGTCTTTGCGGGGAGCTACACGTTTAGCTGGGACGATCCTCGGGTTCGTGGCCTTACCTATGACGACATCGCCAAGGGGATTTCCGTTGCGGGCGTCGGCGGGCGAAGTGAAATCATGCAAATTCCCTATGCGAGTGCGATTCTCGTCAACGGAGTCGAGTCCCCCATCAGTTCTGGACTGATCAGTTCTGGACCGATCATTGTCCGTCCTGGGGATACGGTTACTGTTGTCGGCGGATCGTTAGAACCTTCAACAGGTGCGTCTCTTTATCGGCTTCAGACTCGTTCATGGACATCCATTGGCATCGAGAATCTCGGCGTCTCAGAAGACCAAACACAATTCTCTTTTCGAATCGGCACCGCGATCCGGAAGGGTGAGGCAATGGAAATTGACTTAGGCAATGGTGATGCGACTTGGAGTCTACTCGAGCATCGCATCGTGGCAGCCGACCGGTAGTGCCACGGGCTTTGATTGCGAATCCGCAAGTGAGCCGAGACTCGCGTAAACGGCCAGGCCTTACTCGCCTTCAAACTAGCTGCGCGTCGGCAAGGGCCCGAGGCCTCACGGCCAGCGGCTCAAGGGCGCTACCTGTGACGGCGGTAGCGGTTGTAGCGGCATTCGATCTTGGTGAACCGACGGAGCTCACTTTTCCCTGCCTTTACATTCTGTAGAGGGGAATCACGCAACTAATCTGGCAGCAGTCTTCAGTCACTCCTCTTTTCGATGCTGCGCGCACCACTGCCGTGAAAATCCTGCTGTGCCACAACTTCTATCAGCAACCGGGCGGAGAAGACCACGTCTACCGCGACGAGGGATGGCTGTTGGAACGTTTTGGCCACGAGGTCATTCGCTTTGAGCGTGACAACCATGACATCGACCAAGCAAGCCGGCTCGCAACCGCCCAAGCAACGCTCTGGAGCCACGATAGCTACCGCGAGATTACCCGACTGATCCGCAAGCACCGGCCCGATGTCGCCCACTTTCACAACACGTTCCCGCTGATTTCGCCGAGCGGCTACTATGCGGCCCAACGCTGCGGCGTGCCCGTTGTGCAGACGATGCACAACTTCCGCACCATCTGTCCCGGTTCAACGCTGCTGCGCGAGCACACGGTATGTGAAAAGTGCATTCGCAAAACGTTTGCTTGGCCCGGCGTGATGCACAAGTGTTATCGCAACAGCCGTGGCGCTTCGGTGATCACGGCACTGTCAGCTGGCGTGCATCGCTTGGGCGGCACCTGGAATCGCTGCATCAGCCGCTACATTGCACTGACCCAGCATTCACGCGAACGATTTATCGCCAGCGGTTTACAGCCGGAAATGGTTGCGGTGAAACCCAACTTCGTGCGGCCTGATCCCGGAGTCTTCCCTGCGGTCAATCGTGAAGCGGTCTTCGTGGGCCGACTCTCGATCGAAAAAGGGATCGACACGTTACTTGATGCTTGGGACATCCTCGGTTCGTCGATCACTCTCAAAATCATTGGCGATGGCCCAATGCGCCAACGCGTCCTCGAGGCGCAAAAGAACAACGCAGCCATTGAGTGGTTGGGCCAATTGCCCTACGACCAAGTCTTGAAACGCGTCGGCGAGGCGCGAACGCTCATTTGCCCTTCGATCTGGTACGAGACGTTCGGGCGCACGATGATCGAAGCGTTTGCGACCGGAACACCTGTGATCGCGTCGAATCTCGGATCGATGTTGGAACTCGTCAGTGACGGAGTCAATGGATTGCACTTTCAGTCCGGCGACGCAGGCGACTTGGCAGCGAAAGTGGTCAGCCTGTTTCAAAAAGATCGCGAGTACGACCAGATGTGCCGCGCGGCCCGATCAGAATTCGAACTCAAGTACACCGCCGACCGCAACTACGACATCCTGATGAACATCTACCATCAAGCCATCGCGCATCGAGTTTGATCGAGGGCACGTCGATGAACTTGACCTACCAACTCTGTCCCCTTTGGCCGTCGCTCGCCTGGGTTGCCAAAGCCGATCGAAGCGGCGGGGACGTCCACGTTTTTCATGGGACGGGTGTCGAGGTTCGAGACCAATGGTTTTGCGAAGCGGCCTGGGACGGCCAATTCGACGCGGCAAGCTTTGATCAAACCGACTTGATGTTCGGGAGCGGTGGCCGAAAGCGTGACGACGCTTTCGTATTCGTGTCGGCATCACACACCATGGATCGATTGGTGTGGTGTGAAAACGAAAACACCGACTGGGTCAGCAATTCGCTGCCCGCCCTATTGGCCGCGTTGGAATTGCAGGTGAACCGGTTCCATACGGGATATCCGGCCGATTTTTTAACCGTCGTCTCAGGAATGCCCGGTTACCGGCGCGATCTGGCAGAGGTTACGCCAACGGTTCGCTTGCTCTATCACGACAACTTGAAGTGGACCCGAAAAGGACTTCGCGTCTGCGCCAAACCGATCGTCCCGCGTAAAGCTTCGTCCTATGGTGCGTATCGAGAATTCTTGGAATCGAGTTTGGTGCGATGCGTTGAAAACGCAGTCGATCCGGCGCGACAAAGGCCCCACCGGCCACTTGGAACCATCTCAAGCGGATTCGATTCACCGACCGTATGCGCGCTAGGGCAAACGGCGGGACTGCAGGAAGCGATTACCTTTGACTCGGCGCGTGGTGGCTCTGACGATTCAGGCAAACGGATCGGCGACCAACTTGGGATCCTCGTTCACTCACTTGATCGTGATCGGTGGCGTGACCTGGATCGTCCCGAAGTGCCATTCCTTGCCGCTGATGCAAAAGGCGAAGACGTCTACTTTGCGGGCGCGGAAGACCATCTCCGCGACCGACTGTTGCTGACCGGTTACGCAGCAGGTGCGTGGGCAAAGCGTCACCAACCCCTCACCGAACTCACGCGTGCCGATCAATCGGGACTGTCGCTCACCGAATACCGTTTGTGGGCGGGATTCTTGCATCTGCCATTGCCAACGCTGGGGCTACGAAGTGGAGGCGGGATTGAACAGGTCAACCGCAGTGAGGACATGCAGCCTTGGTGCAGCAGCAACGCCTACGACAAACCCTTTTGCCGACGTGTATTGAGCGAAGCGGGTGTGGACGCAAGCTTGTACGCGCAAGAAAAGAAGGCCGCTTCCGTTCTGCTGTTTGACCGCCGCACATTCTTGTCGAACCAGTCGCTCGATGACTTTTCGCAATGGCTTTCCTCTGTGCGTCGCAGTCAAAGGGCAACTCACATGTTGCACGCCACTTCCGTTCGCGCTCGCGCGGTCGCTGCCGGTGGCGTCGTGAAGACGGCGGGGCTGTTGCCAGGCAAACTCTTCCGCCGTGTGAATCGATCGGTTCGTCTGAATGAAACCGCATTTCGCACCTCCGACTACGACTACCTGTTTGCCTGGGCTACCGAAAACGCAGTTGCCCGCTATCCGTTGCCAAACCTGGTGCCTTCATGACCGAGCCCAATCCGTCCCGATCTGCCCCATCCTGGATTCGCTATGGCGTGGCTTGCGTCATGGCGACTTGGGCCACGGGTCACTTGATCACCGTGCAAATCACTCGGGCATCATCCGCCCAAACGCAAGAAGACTCCGCCCAGCGCGGCGTTGGCTTGAGCACTTGGCGCGGTGGCGGGTTCGGAATGTATGCCGGTTTTCATCCCGTGCAAAATGATGCTTGGGTCACGGCAAGCCCTGACGATCCACCCCAGCGTTTTTGGAAACACAGCAAGGAAGACTCGAAACTCTACCGTGTGGTCCGGCCGCACCTGACATTCCCTCGGCCCGACGCGCTTCGAGATGACCTGTCAAAGCTCGACGATCCGCCCCAAAAGACCGAAATCACTGGCCTGAAGTTTGATGTCGCAAGCGGAGAACTGTCTCGTCGGCAACTGCTCCTTATTGAATCGGAGGGCAATCAATGAGCGAGCCAAAGACGGACCTGCAAGGTGCACAGACCAACAACATCCTTCGGGTGATGCTGAGTGTTTGCGCGATTGTCATCATCGCATACCTGTTCACGTCGACTCGCGTTGATGAAACGTTGGCGACGGTGATGACCGCATCGTTGCTTCTTTCGCTGGTCGTCGGCGTCACATCACGAGCGGCCTGTTTTGCGTGGCCCATTGTCGCGATCGGTTTGGCGATGGGGATTGTCGAGCGGCCTCTGGACGTTCCAAATCATCATTGGATGATGACTTATTTGTCATCTGCCATCTCGCTATGCATGCTCGGATGTCGAGACCAAGCCACTCAAGTCGAGAGTTTGTCGTTCAACGCTCGCGCGCTTCTTATCGTGTTGATGGGGTTTGCGACCGTCCAAAAACTCTTGTCACCCGATTTTCTTGACGGCTCGTACATCGGCTTCGAGCTCGCGCGTGGTGGATTCGGCGGACCGCTCTTGAAGTTGGTTCCCGAAACTCATGCGATTGTCACGTCGAACGCCGAGTTGGTCGAGACGTTACACACGACGCCACCAGGCGAATTGAATGCGGTGAAACTTGAGCCGCCGTTTCCCGCATTCACGGCGATCACCTATGGATTCACGGCGTCCATTCTGCTGATGGAACTTTGGCTGTGCCTATCGATGCTGCTGATTCCCAAACGCGCCATCACACACTTGTCGTTGATCGCATTCATCATCACGCTCGCCGGCCTGCGTCAAGAGTTTACGTTTATCTCTGTCGTGTGCGCGATGGGGCTGATGGCATGCGGCAGCGAATCGAAGATCTTTCGAGTGACCTACGCCGGGCTCGCCGTCGTGATCGCTTCCGCCGTGCTCAAGACGCTCAACCTCTCGTAGGCCACGCCACAATTGACGGGTGCGGTTTACGATCAGCCGCAGAGCGATCGCTTGCGGTTCCCGCGTGGTTGACTACGTGTAAAACCGCACGCTATCGCGTTGCGGCTGATGAGTCCTCGGTCTGGCGAGCACAGCCACAGCGGATGTCATGCACAGCATGACCTACAGCGCGCCTTCGAAGTAATCCATGCGCCGTTTCAGTTCACTGCGTTTGCCGACAGGCATTGAGAAGTGAATTTCGGCGGGATTGATCTTCAATCGCTCCCCAAAAACGTCGTTTAGGTAGACCGCCGTATTGAGCACACGCAATGCTTCGGGTTGGTTGGTCGACCTCGCTACCGAACGATAGAGGTAGGGGCGAACGTCGACGTCGCTGGTGATCGCCAGAAACTCAACCGCTCGCATGACAACGAGTGGTTCGGGATCGGACAATCGCTGCTTGACCAATTCCACAAGCGGTTCAGCTTGCTCGCCGAAACTGCTGCATGCGACCAAGCCCCAATAACGGACCCAAGCGTCTTCACTTTCAATCGCCGACTTTAGTTGAGCTTCGACTTGCGAGTAAGGTTCGAGCGCGAGGTTCACCGTATCGATCAAGGCTGCGATTTCACCCGAGTGCTGTTTGCCAAAAGCGACCGGATTCTCCATCGCATCGTCAAACAACACCGCCTCGGGCAAGAAACTCAGGTCGGGCATCTGCTTCAAACGCTCGACAAGCCGTTCACGCATCTTGGAGGTGACGTTCGCGTAGTCGTCGCTTCCAGCAAGGTTGTTGGTTTCGTGGGGATCAGCCTCCAAGTCATAGAGTGCCTCGACTGGTTTGGCTTCAAAAAACTGACGCTGAACCGCGTTGAGTTTGCCCGCCCTGTAGAGCTTTCGCCACTCTTTGTAGGCGAGCATGTTGTAGCGATAGTTATTCTGCAGGCCATCAGGCAGGAAGGGTTCAAAGTTACGGATGTACTTGTACTTACCCCAACGCAGCGTTCGAACGAGGTCGTATTTTTCGTCGAAGCGATCAGCGTATCCAAAGGTTTCGTTACGTTGATCGATGACACTCGCATCAACGCCTGGTCCGAGGAACGGTTTGCCATCAACACCGTCGGGCACGTCGATTCCGGCCAGCTTCAGTACGGTTGGTCCAAAGTCAACGAACTCGACAAAACCATGGGTGCGTGATCCGAGATCGCGATTGACCAGCGACTTGAACTTTTCGGGCACTCGAACGACCAAGGGAACGTGCAAACCGGATTCATACGCGTAGCCCTTCGATCGCGGCAGAACTCCACCATGGTCGCCAAAGTAGAAGATGAAGGTCTTTTCAAGTTCCCCGGCTTGTTTGAGGTCAGCGACGATCGTGCCGACCACTTCGTCGATCGCGGTCATCCGATCGTGGTAGCGAGCGCGCGTGTAGCGAAAGGTTGGTGTGTCGGGAAAATACGGTTGAAGTTTGACCGAGTCGGGATCGGTTGCGTTTGCCTTTTCCATCTCCTTGGCTGGAAAATGCAGTCTGCCTTCGTGCGACAGTGTCGACGTTTGCACGTGAAAGAAGGGCGCCGACTTGTCGGGGCGTTTCTTCCAAGACGAACGCCCAGACGAATCGTCCCAAACATCATCCGATTTGGTTGCGTTGTAATCTTCTTTGCTATTGTTGGTGGTGTAGTAGCCCGCCGCGCGTAAGTAGGCGGGAAACATTTTTAGCCCCGCAGGCATGGTCGCCATCGAGCTTCGACGATGATATTGCGTTCCGATGCGCGGACCATAGCAGGAGGTGATCAGCGTGGTTCTGGCAACTGAGCAGACCGGGGCACATGAAAATGCACGGTCAAAAGTAATCCCGTGGTCGGCCAACGCTTCGATGTGTGGTGCTGGCGCTCCATCTGGATCAAAATGCTTGAGGTAGTGCTTGGAGTTGTCTTCGGACATGATCCATACAATGTTGGGTCGCTCCTGGGCGTTGGACACCAGCGGTGTCACCCCCAGCAACGAGATGAGGACCAAGGTCACACGAACGACGAACCGGCAGCGGGATGATGGTGAAAACAGCAAGGTGGATACTCAGCGAGGGCAGTGTGGTGGAGTCCGAATGCGACAATTGTAGATCGAGCAACCGCAGATCGGTAATCGGTCTTGTGACACTGATCGGTGTGACGTGCCTCTTTGGGGGCGATTTGTTCGGCCAGGACACATTCGGGTCGGTTTCAGAGGAGGATTCGCCACCCGAGCTTTCTCTGGAAACGCTCCTGCACCCGAAAAAGAAGCGAGCGATGACAACCTCGCTGCCAGCGACGCATTGGTTGGTTGACGGGCAAGAGTCCCAACTTCTGGTCAAGCGCGACGACACGTGGATGCGGCGAGACCTTCGGTCGGGTGTTGAATTCGAGTGGCCGGTGGTGGGCGCCATCGCGGACCGACTGTCCACCTTGCAAGGCACCGATTCGAAACAGGCCCAAGAGTCGGCAGCTGCCGCCGTGACCCAACTCAAGCAGCCGTCGGGAAGAGTCCTCGCGCGGGTTGGCAAGGGACTTGCCGTTGTTTCGAGAACCGATGACGCACGTTGGTTGACCCGCGATGCGACCAAGTGGGGAAACGCGACGATCGATCCGATCGGACGCCGTGTCGCCTACACGCAAAATGGCGATCTCTTCCTCGTCGACATCGCGACGGGCCGGACCCTGAGAATGACGCGGGACGAATCCGACACGCTGCTTGATGGCGTACTCGATTGGACCTACCAGGAAGAGATCTTTGGGCGTGGCAACTACAAAGGCTTTTGGTTCAGCCCCGATGGCAATTGGTTGGCGATGCTGCGGATCGACATTAGCGGCGTCCCGGTTTACACCCTGCCGTTGGCATCAAGTGATCGCGGCGCAGGAATCATTCGACGCTACCCGAAAGCAGGCGACCCGATTCCCCACGCGAACTTGTTGATCTGGGATCTGCGGAACTTTGATCAGGGAACCATTCCAGCGCCGAGGCTCATTGCCCGTTCGACACCTCAGGACCAGCGGATCATCACGGGCGTCTGGTGGCACGCGCGCAATCGGACGCTCTTATTCAGCATCAGCGACCGAACACAAACGTGGCGCGAATTGCGCGCTGCAAGTGAAGCTTTTCTGCTCGGCAATACCAATGACTCGACGCTGTTGCTGCGTGAAGAAAGTCCCGCTTGGGTTGAGCCTCCTTCGCCCCCCGCATTCCTTGCTGATGGCAGTTTGGTATGGCGCAGTGAACTTCCGACCGGACGTTATCGGCTTTACCACCTTTCGCCGGATGGTTCGATCGCGACCCCGGTTTCGCCTGAGGACTTTGATGTACACGACTACTACGTCGCCACCGACGGCACGTTCGCGATCGTGACGGGAGATCGCAGGGGTGTTTCGATCGAGCGGCATGCCTACCGAATTGACCTGCGTGCCGACGGTCCCATGCTTCAACCCATCACGACGTCTAAAGGTTGGCACGACATCTCGATCAGCCCGCGCGGTGACTTCATCGTCGACGCGCATAGCACACCGAGTGAACCACCAACGTTGCTGCTGCAAGATACTTCAGGGGATCTGCTGCGCGAGATTTCGGGCGAATCGGTTCAGAAGATCGCAGCGTCAGAACTGTTGCTCGAGTCGGCGCTGATCGAGCCGGAAGTGTTTCGAATCGAAACCGAGGATGGCGTTCCCCTTCCGGCCATGTTGTATCGGCCCGAGGGCGCAAGCGAGCAAACGCCCTGTCCGGTCGTTCTTGAAATCTACGGAGGCCCTCAAGCACCCGTGGTGACGTCGCGGTGGTCATCCAATCGCGCGCTCTACCGCGAGCTGCTTGCCCGGGAGGGAATCGCGACGCTTGTGGTCGACAATCGGTCGAGTGCGGGCCGTGGGATCGGAGAAACTTGGGGTGTGAAATGGCGACTCGGCGAAGTGGAATTGGGCGACATCCTGGAAGCCGTTGGATGGCTTGAGGAGCAACCGTGGGTCGACGACGAACGGTTGGCCATTCGTGGCTGGAGCTATGGTGGGTTCATGACCCTGTATGCCATGACCCACAGCGACGCATTTTGCGCGGGCATCGCAGGCGGTTCGGTCACCGACTGGCTCGAATACGATGCTTTTTACACCGAGCGGTACATGGGATTGCCGCTTGAGAACAAGGACGGGTACGCCAAGACCTCGCCAGTCGCAAAGGCGGCTGACCTGAACGGCCGGGTGCTCATGATCCATGGCGAAGCGGATGACAACGTTCACCCCAGCGGCACGTTCCGGATGGCCGATGCCTTGCAAAAGGCGGGCATCGATTTCGAGCTGATGATCTACCCGGGGGCAGCCCACGCCGTGCGGCATCCCGGGCAGGTCTGGCACATGGGGCAGATGACGCACCGATTTCTGCTGGAAAACCTGCTCAACCGGCAAAAATAGGCACATCCCGAGGATTCGCTGCGTCGCGACTGGGCTGGCAAAAGAGGGCAAAAAAGAGCTCGGACGGCCTAGGCGTCCCGAGCAGCCAACGCTAAACTACGCGGCTCGCCAGAACAGCAAGTTGTGACGATCAACGTATTTCAATAGTAGTAGAGACACCAAAATGTACGCCATCATCGTTGACGGCGGTCGCCAATACCGCGTCCAACCAGGCATGGAAGTCGACGTCGATTATCGTGACGTACCCAAGGACGAAACCATCACTTTCGAGAAGGTTTTGGCCATCAGTGGTGACGATGGAATGAAGCTCGGTGCCCCCACCGTTGAAGGGGCGACCGTGACTGCATCGGTTTTGGGTCCTAAGCAGGACAAAAAACTGTACATCCAAAAGTTCCGTCGTCGTAAGCACAGCAAGTCCCGCACCGGACACCGCCAGCTGCACACTCGGGTTCGAATCGAGAAAATCACCGGAGCGTAACGGCTCCGAGAATCGACGAAATCGCTCATCGCAGGGCCGGTTGTTGGTAATCACAACCGGCCCTCGCCTCGTTTATACTGTGGGTCCTTCGGTTCCAGCCTTGTCGCGCGACGTCGCTAATGCGACTCGGAAGGAACAGACTTGCCAGGTCCACCATGCCATCAGCCAATCTTGCCGACTACGAAATAGGCGACCCGCTCGGCGCAGGGACGGCAGGCACGATCTACTTGGGCACCGAACGCAGTAGCGGCACTCGCGTCGCCATCAAAAAGCTGCACCCAAGCTTTGGCGAAGACAAATTGATGGCCGCTCGCTTTCGTCGCGAGATGACCATCCTCGAAAGGCTTCGGCACCCCAACATCATCGCCTACTATGGCGGCGGCCAAGACAACGGCCAGCTCTACTATGTGATGGAGTTGATCGAAGGGGGAACGGTCAAGCAGTTGATCCAAGATGGCATCCCACTTCGCTGGCCCGTGGTGGTCGAGATCGCGCGACAGGGCTGCTCGGCTCTGCAGCATGCCCACAACAATGGGGTGATTCATCGCGACCTGAAACCTGGCAATCTATTCTTGACCAAGGAAGCCGACGTCAAGCTTGGTGATTTTGGAATCGCTCGAGATACCAACAACGCCGACTTGACCGACGCGGGGCTGACCGTTGGCACGCACGCCTACATGGCACCTGAGCAGATCACCGGCGACAACACGATCTCAGGAAAGGCTGACCTGTATGCCCTTGGCTGCTGCCTGTACGAGTTGCTGACGGGGCGTAAGCCTTATCAAGGTGACAACTTCGCCCAACTCTTTGAACAACACTTGCGAGGTGAAATCCCTCGTGTCAAAGCAGCGATGCCCCTTTGCCCCGATGAGCTTGACGAAGTCGTTTATCAGTTGTTGGCAAAGTCGCCCGAGGATCGCCCCTTCAACGCTCGGCAAGTCCAAGCGGTGATGTTGCAGCTTGATGATCAATTCGAACCCGGGTCGATCGTGGCAAGCAGCGAAGACGTTGGGGCAGGGCGTGTGACCGAGTTGGGACGAGCCGAGCTGCAACAGCAGATTGCCAATCGGACGATGGCCACCCCCCACGCAAACGTCAGCTGGGCGAAACTAGCGGTGTTGGCCGTCGCGCTCGTTGTTGCGGTGGCCGCCGCGGCAGCGATGGGCCGCTGAAAAACTCTCTCGGGCCACTTTTGCTGGGAATCAGCCGGTTTCCGCGACGTTTTCCACCCTCAACACCTTGTCCCGTGGCGTTTCCGACCCAGCCTGCTATCCTGCTTGGTCTACGCATTAGCACCGCATGTTGGTGATAACGCGGCCGCGGCCCAATTTCCGCGGTCCCACCTACGCAAGTCGGCGACCGGATTTGCGACGCGCCAGAGGCCCGTTATTTCAGCCGACCGAATCAACCCTAGGAAAGAAGAATAATGTCCGTACGTTTGATGCTTGTTGCATTGGTCGCGATCACAGGCCTTTGCCAAACCGCTTCGGCCCAAGACGAAGCTGGCAGCGGCAAGTCGGTTGGTTACTTCCTTGGCCTGTCGATGGGCCAGCAAATGGGAGGCGCTGGTTTTGAAGCGACCGACTTTGATTTCGATTCGTTGCTCTCAGGATTCAAAGATGGACTCGCCAAGAACGATCCAAAGTTGAACGAAGAACAATTGAAGGCAACCGAAGCCGCAATTCAAAAACTTCTTCAAGAACGCTTCACCGCGAAGATGGCCGAAAAGAAGGCGTCTGGCGAAAAGTGGCTCGCTGAAAACGGCAAAAAGGAAGGTGTCAAAAGCCTCGAAAAAGGACTGCAATACAAAGTCCTCAAAAGTGGCGATGGCGAGTCGCCAACTGCCGCCGACACCGTGCGTGTTCATTACACAGGCAAGCTAACCGATGGCACTGTCTTTGACAGCAGCGTTCAGCGTGGACAACCTGCTCAGTTTGCGGTTGGCCAAGTGATCCCAGGCTGGACCATGGCACTGCAAAAGATGAAGGTTGGCGATAAGTGGATGATCTACATCCCATCGGATTTGGGCTATGGCGAACGTGGTAGCGGACGAGCGATTGGCCCCAACGAAGTCTTGGTGTTCGAAGTCGAACTGCTTGGCATCCTCTAGTTGAACCCGCGTAGCCGCAAAGTCGCCTTTCGCTCCGCGAAAGTAGCATCCACAAACGCATCACGGCTACCGACAATCAACCGTGGCTCTCGCGTTTCGCTTCGACTTTGTTGCGATTGAGAGCCACGCGGAATCTTGATTCTTTGGCATAAGGTGACATCGATGAAACGACTCGCAACGGCAATCCTCTTAACCACACTGGCCACCGGTGGCGCACTGGCACAGTCGTCGACGATCAACTTGGCGAAACCGCCCGAGTCGCTCAACACGTCGCCGATGCCGATCAAAGTCGTCAATGCCTATCCCAATTTGCGCGTCGATCGGCCAATCGTCTTAACAGGTGCCGGCGATGGCAGCGGGCGGCTCTTCATCGCTGGCCAAAAAGGCAAGGTTTTCTTCATCGAACAGAACGATACCGAAGTCGAAGAAGCAAACTTGTTCATCGACATCACTAAAAAGGTGTCGTACAAGGATCGTGAAAACGAGGAAGGGTTGCTGGGCTTGGCCTTTCATCCCAAGTTCAAAGAGAACGGGCACTTCTTTGTTTACTACACGACCACCGAGCGTCCGCACGTTTCGGTCATCAGTCGCTTTACCGTTTCGGAATCCGATCCGAATGTGGGCGATCCCGATAGCGAAGTGCAGTTGATGCAGATCCAGCAACCGTTTTGGAACCACAACGGTGGCACGCTCGTCTTTGGGCCCGACGGTTACCTTTACGTTGCTCTTGGCGACGGTGGAAAAGGAAACGACCCACTTGGCAGCGGCCAAGACCTAAGCAAATTGCACGGATCGGTTCTGAGAATTGATGTTGATCAATCAACCGACTCATCGCCCTACGGAATCCCTAACGACAACCCACTGGTTGGTCGAAAGGGCGTGTGGCCGGAAATCTATGCTTGGGGTATTCGCAACATTTGGCGGATGGCGTTTGACCCTAAAACGGGTGACCTTTGGGCTGCCGATGTCGGCCAGAATGCGTGGGAAGAAATCAACTTGATCCAAGGCGGCGGCAATTATGGCTGGAGCCTCCGCGAGGCGGCACATAGTTTCACCCTTGGTGGTGGAAAAGGATCAGGGCCACGCAGGGATCTGATCGAACCGCTCGTCGAATACCCTCACACCGATGATTGGGGCAAATCGATCACGGGCGGTGCTGTCTATCGTGGCCCGTCAACACCCTCCTTGGATGGCTACTACCTTTATGGTGACTACGTCAGCGGACGCCTTTGGGCTTTGCGGTATGATCGCGAGAAGAAGTCCGTGACGGAGAATCGTCCGATTGCCTGGGACAACCTCGCGGTCTTTACGTTCGGTCAAACCGACGATGGCGAAGTGCTGATGAGTACGATGATGGGCGGCGGTCGAATCTACAAATTCGAATCCAAGTAGAACGCAGACGCTTCGCGCGGCAGATCGTAGGTACCTTCGTCAGACGCTGAGATGCGTCGGCTGGCTGGTTTCCAGCAACCCCACGCTCTGGCGAGCGTAGCTACGGAGATGGCGAATCTTCTGCAGCAGCGTTCTGCCTCTCGTCCGACGCATCGACGTAGATCAGTCGATTGGTTTCGTCGATCGATTCCACGCTCCCGAAGTCAATCAAGTCCGCGACGATTCTGACTTCGCCAGTAAACCGCATCGCAATGATGGCGGTTTCCGCAGGTCTTGTTGCAAACGTCGCGCGCGACCCTATCTCGGGTTGGGTCGATAGCTTTCGTGCAAGGACTCCCGGACGGAGTTTCTCTGAGCCAACGACGCGGACGACCACGATGTTTTGATGGCCAAACTTGCGGGCAAAGTTCTGCAGCCTCAGTTCACGCTCGGGCGGTGCGCCGTCTGGCGTTCCAAGATCCAGGAACGAGAGTTCCTGTTCGGGCAGTTCTTCTTGGTCGCCTTCCCATGAGCGGACATCCGAGAGAAGTGCTTCAGAGTCGGTTGGTTCCACTGCTGGTGTGGCCGCGTCCGATGACGACGCTTCTTGAACCGGCTGAGGCTCTTGTTGCGTCGGCGCGCAACCGATGGCTAGACAAACTGCAAAAAGAAGCGCGCACGACCAGACACACCGAGACCGGAGAGCATTTTCATCACATTGGGGCATGCGGACATCTTAACCGCACGCGACCGCAAACTGACGCCCCAGGACTTAAAAGTTGGCCAGGCCCAACGAGATGACCAAGTTCCACAGATGCAGTCGCCTTCTAGGCAGCGGCTTGGTGACCACCCGAGATGGGCAATCGAATGATGAACGCAGTGCCACGTCCAACCGTGCTTTCAACGCGAATTCGACCGTTGTGAGAATCGACGATCTCTTTGCAGGCCGCCAAGCCAAGTCCCGTTCCCCCTTTTCCGGAAGCATCGGGGCCGTCCTTGGTGGTATAGAAGGCGTCAAAGATCCGAGGCAACGATTCCTGGGGGATGCCAACACCTGAATCGCGAACGGTCAGTTCCACAAAACCTGCTTCCGCACTCGGAGTGAGTTTCACGAGCACCGTTCCGCCCTCGGCCATCGATTGCCGAGCGTTGATCAATAGGTTCAACAAGACGCGTTGAATCTGGTTCCCACAGGCCATCGCGGGCGGCGTGGATGGCTCGATGTCGGTTTCGATCGCGATCCTGTACTTTCGCATTTCACGCTCAAGCAGAACCAGTGAGTCCTCGATGATCTGGCCGAGGTTAGTCGGCTCAAACGATTCGCTGCGATTGCGAGCTTGAGCCAAAATCGTTGAAGTGATTTTGGCCGCGCGTTGCGATGCTTCCAGGATCTTGGTGAGCGCTTTGTCGCGGCTAGCTTCGTCTTTGTTTCGCAACCCCAACTTTGCGTAGTTAATGATGGTCATCAACACGTTGTTGAACTCGTGAGTCGCCGTGCCGGTCAGCTCGCCAAGCGCCGCGAGGGCTTGGGTTTTCCGCAGTTCACTCTTAAGGTGATCAAGTTGAGCCTGGCTTGCTGCCGCGTTGCTATTGGCAGGCGGCAAGGGAGTTCCGGTAAGAGAACCTTGAGTCGAAGTTGGCTGATTCTGCGAAGCTGGTTGCGGTTGCATAGTGCCTGGGACAAGGAGGGCTATTCAGAACGCGCTTCGACCGAGTACAAACTCGGGGAAACTCGTGCTGGAAAGCCGGTGAAGTGAATCGTGGAACCGTACAATTTCCGCCCACTGACGGTATGAATGATCTATCGTCGTAACCGCTCTAGTTGCTACAGGTGGGGCGTGCGTTCCCGCACAAATTGCCAAACTCACGGCGGCGACGCCCATTGCCGTCGGGCCGATTAGGCAAGATGATCCGGCTACGAAACCTTTGCATTTGACGCGAAGGGCTTTGCAGACAAAACAAAGGAATGTTGGAGCGCCGCAGGATGCACCGCAACGAAAACAAGCAACCCTCTTCGGCCACTGCCACCATCGACGACGAAAACGTGGTCACCCGTTTGCGGCGGCGGATCCGCGAAGCCAAAGCCATGGGCTTCAAAGTTCGCAGCGAATGGCTCGATGACGAACAGGCCACCTGGTGCGAAGTGGGGGGCGTGAAAACGCTCTTTGTCGATCTGTCTCAAACCGCTGCCGAACAACTCCGCCAACTCGACGAGACTCTCGAAGCGTTCCAAGGCCTCAACACCTGAGCCGTACGCGCTAGCGTCGGGCCCCTGAGCCGAACGCGCTAGCGTCGGGCCCCTGAGCCGTAAGCGCTAGTAGCGTCGGGCCCCTGAGCCGTAAGCGCTAGCTTCGGGCCCATGAGCCGCTGGCCGTCAGGCCTCGGGCCTTTGCAATCGGCCTAGGAGTGCAAAGCCCGGCCGCTCACGCGATCACGGCTCACAGAATTCGTGGCCCGTAGCTACCTTCGCCAGAAGGTGGTTCCCAACGCCAAATCGCTTTCCGCTACCACCACGCTCTGGTGTGGGTGACGACGAAAGTGTGAGGCCCGACGCTAGCGCGTTCGGCTCACCTCGCGCGGCAAGGAATCAACTTTGGTCCCGTTTTCGGTCAATCACAGCTATAATCGAATTGTCTGATTTAGGGATTCTTTTCGATTTGCTCGACCTCAAGGGCGTATACCAGCTGTGTTTTCGTCGCGTATGAGATTGAAGATGGCGATCGACTTTTGCCATCGCATGGGAACTGGCCTGGGTGCCGGTGCCGACATGATGAAATTGTTGCGCAGCGAAGCATCCCAGGGGAATTCGGCACACCGAGCGGCCGTGAATCATTTGGTTGACGGTGTCAAAGCCGGCGAACAAATGAGTGACTTGATGGCCTGCAACCCCTACTTCCCCCGGTTGATGGCTGCCATGGTGCGCGTCGGCGAGGAGACGGGAAAACTCGAACACACCCTATTAACACTCTGTAAACACTACCAACAGCAGCAAGACACGCGGCGGTGGTTCATCAACTCGATCAGTTGGCCGGCGCTGCAATTGGTTGCTGGTATCGGCATTGTTTCGATCCTGATTCTCCTGCTTGGAATTCTGTCCTCAGGTACCGGTGGACCGATGGACGACATTCTCGGGTTTGGGTTGACCGGACCCAACGGCGTCCTCTGGTTTTGGTTCTACATCGCCTTGGTCGGCGGCCTGCTTGCGTTCCTGATTTGGGGCTACATGCGAAATTTGGGCGGCATCCATAACCTCGCACCGTTTGTCTACGCCATTCCCGTTGTTGGGCCCTCGATCCAAACGATCACGCTTTCGCGTTTCTGTTGGACACTTTCACTTTCACTTGGGTCGGGGCTCGATCCGATCCGATCGGTCAACCTGTCGCTCGACAGCACGGCAAGTGACTACTACCGAAGTGGATCCCGTGACGCAGAAACTGCGGTTCGAAACGGGGCCACATTGACCGGCATGCTGAAAGCGACATCGTTGTTTCCGAAAGAGTTCTTGCAGCGGATCGAAGTCGCCGAACACTCGGGAACCGACGCCGAGTCGATTGAGTTTCTAACGCGTGAATACGAAGAACGTGCACGGCGAGCCATCAAGGTTCTCGCCGGTACGGCCACCGTCCTGATTCGCGTCATCGTCATGGGATTGTTGATCTTCTTGATCTTTCGGTTGGCGTCGACCTACATCGGAGCTCTCAACGGAGCGAGTGAGCCGATCAACCCGCATTCGCGTTTCGGCAACTAGCCGCTTGAAGCTGTAACGATTGTCGCTTTTGGCGTGTCCGGTAGGCTGAGCGATCGGCGCCAATTGCGGTTGTTGCTTATTTGCAATAACCCGAGCGACCGATACTGCGAACTGAGGAATGTCGCAATCTCGATTGATTCCAAATCGAGCTTCAAGTGGCTCGCGATAGAATCCGCCTGCTCCACATTCGAGCCACAAGCGACGGGGGATTGATATGAATCCGAGTTCATCCGACGCGCTGAGTCGAGAAAACGATTCGGCTGCGCCTGATCCTGTGCTGGTTGATGCGTCAGCCGGCGCGATCATGACCACCAACAAACCGGTGACAAGGCTTCGCCGGCAAATCGTAGCTGCGATTTGGATCTCGATGGCGTGGATCACCGGAACGGTAGTTTTCGAACTGACCGCAAACGGTGGTGAAACCGACATCGTTCGTTTTCAGTCGAGCCAGGACTCTTTCCTAGGGCTGTTTCACGACGAGCGTCCCCAGCCGATACCGGACCGCCCAACACTGGCCTCCGAGGCATCGGATCGGCGTAGCCATTGACGCACGCATGGGTGTATCTTGGCGCGGTCGCAGTTCACTCGCTTTGCTGCCCATCCGTCGCTGCCCCATTGCGGCCCACCCATGCATCAGTGCGCACACCATCCCGCTCCAACCAACTATGGCCGTGCGTTCGCGATCGGCGTCCTACTCAACGTTGGCTTCGTCATCATCGAAGCCTCGTACGGTTGGTGGGTCGGCTCGCTCGCCCTTTTGGCCGATGCGGGGCACAACCTCAGTGACGTGCTCGGCCTCTTGATGGCTTGGGGTGGTTACGCCCTGGCGAAAGTCGCGCCAAGTGAGAACCGAACCTACGGGTGGCGAGCGTCAACGATCCTCGCTGCGCTCTTCAACGCCTTGCTGTTGCTGTTCGCCGTCGGCGGAATCGCCTGGGAAGCGGTCCGGCGACTGTCGAGCCCAACCGAGGTGGCTGCGCCGGTGGTGATCACGGTCGCGATGATCGGAGTGGTGATCAACACCGCAACAGCGTTGCTTTTCATGCGTGGTCGAAAACACGATTTGAACATTCGCGGCGCCTACCTGCACATGGCCGCCGACGCGCTGCTGTCATTGGGTGTGGTGATCGCAGGCGTGATTATCATGCTGACCGATTGGTTCTGGGTCGATCCCGTCACCAGCTTGATCATTGCAGCGGTGATTCTGTTTTCCACTTGGGACTTGTTTCGCGAATCCTTTGCGTTGGCAATGCAGGCCGTCCCCAAGGACATTCACCTGCCTGATGTGCAAACCTATTTGGAAAGTTTGCCCGGGGTTGCTGAAGTCCATGACCTTCACGTCTGGGCAGTCAGCACGACCGAAGTGGCGCTAACCGCACACTTGGTGATCCCCGAAGTCGGGAACGACGACGAACTACTGTGCCGCGCAAGCGACGAACTGCACCATCAATTCGAGATCACGCACAGCACGATTCAAGTCGAACGCTGCGTCGAAGCGGCCCAATGTGGCCAAGCTGCCGAAGGAACACTCTAAGAGCACGCCGGATCAAGAGTAGGCCGGATCAAGGAGCGACAGCGACGCTGATCCGGCAGGCATTTCATTCGGGCAACTGCGAACGAACGATTCGCGTCAATTCACCCAGCGGCATCAGTGTGTCGCACCAGGTTGCCCCTTCGAAGCGATAACGAACTTGGACCATCTTGGCTTCGCTCGATTGCAGCAACTTCAAAGCCTCGGCCAACGTCGTCTTTGAATCCGCGGCAGCCGTGCGCACCTGAACATGCTGCACTTCAGCCCCTGCCTCGAGGTCATTGAAAAGCTGTTCAACCTGCTCGGGTGGCCATTCAGCTTGCAGCAGATCGGGTAGTTCGGTTTCTGGTTCGTCCATCAATGAAGATCGCGCAAGTTTAGCTCGGCATTGGCCGTACAAAGGTGGGCATCAGTAGGATTGCATTTTCGGGCGCAGGGCAAACATAACGACAGACCCCACACCCCGTGCACTGGTTCTCGTTGACAACCGGCTTGCCGTCTTTGAGTTCGATTGCCCCGTCGACGGGACACTCGTTTTGGCAAGTGTCGCACTGTGTTCCGTGATGGGCAACACACAGGTGCGCGGTAATCACCGCGGTCCCCATCATTTTGGGAAGGTCCGCGCGAAGCACTTTCGGCTCACAAGCTGCAATGCACGGATAATCTTCGCACATCAGGCATGGCGATACCTCGGGAACAAGCATCGGCGTCCCGGCAGCTGCACGCATACGCTCGGGCGCCGGACGAATGGCATCGTGTGGACAGGCACTGGCGCATTCGTTGCACCGCGTGCAGCCATCGAGGAATGCGGATTCTTCGACCGCGCCGGGTGGTCGAAGCACGGGAATCAATGCAGCGCGATTGACCGGAGGCGGCCCAACGGCTGGCATCTCTTTGATGCCGACGTCGGTCGATTTAACCGGATAACGCATCCCCTCTTTGCGAAGTTTTTCGTTCTCGGCAGACCAACGCCAAAAACGACCTTTGACAAAATCGCGTCGGGAGATGCCGCGCCGGTTCATTCACTGGTGTCCTGGGATGGTGAGGTTGCAACCGAAGGTCCAGGGACGAAACCGACTTCGAGCATCGGTGATTGATTCAGTGATGCCGACGGAGCGTGACACTGTTTGCAAGCGACGCGCCAAGGATGCGTCGACTGAAAACCTGACCAGACCGTTGTCCCACCGTGACAAGACAAACAATCTTGCCGCATCCACGTTGAGTGGGGAATGGTCGGCGGTGCGCCAGGGAAGGCACGATCACCTTTCATGGGTGCAGCCAACCCGACAAAGTCGGTTTGCACTTCCAAATCAAAGGAGGCAAAGATCTGCGGTGTCGGCGGTGCGTGGCATTGCAAACAATTGGCGAGGAAACCATGTGACATCTTCCCGGCCACTCGGTCACCAATTTTCAAGCCGTTCCCGTGACAGGCATAGCATGCAGCATCGCTCGTCTTTTCCACCGCATGCGGGATGATGGGAGGAGCGCCGTTGAAATGCCGCCGCGACGCCCGCGTCTCGGTCGAACGAGCTTTGTCCGCTTCGCTCGGCTTGATCTCGGCGAACAGATCATATTCGGGCTGGGGAATCGTCTTGATTGATGTTGGTTTGCCAGCAGCAATCCGATCATCTGTTCGGCGCATCATCGCGTACGTGGTTGCGGGAATGACTTGTCCCGCGCCCCCTTCGACTTGCGCGTCCGGCTTGAGTGTGTCGTTTTGGCTTGCTGTTTCGAGCCCAGCTTCGGGAACCCCGTCAGTGATCCCCACGCAGTAGCCGACGACGGCAACGCCGATCACGCCGACAAGGAACAACGTTGTCGCTCGTCCCGCCGAACCCTTTCCCGTGGATTGACTTGTTTGATCGCTCATCCGGCCGCCACCTCACTGCCAATTCGACGAATCCTCGCCGCACACTTTTTGTAATCAGGCTGTTTTGAGAAGGGATCAATCGCGTCGATCGTCACGTTGTTGATCAGCTTCACCTCGTCAAAGAACGGCACAAAGATCGTTCCCTTTGGCGGTTGGCCACGGCCATCGATCCAAACCGGAAGCTTTACAGTCCCTCGCCTCGATTCGACGATCACCATTTCGCCTTGCCGAAGATTGAGCTGCTCGGCATCTTCGGGGTGGACTTCGACGTAAGCGGTTGGCATCGATCGATTCAATTGACCGATACGCCGAGTCATCGTCCCTGTGTGCCAGTGTTCGAGCACACGGCCGGTACACAACCAGAAGGGGAATTCGCCGTCAGGCTGTTCGGCGGGAGGTTCGTATTCGTGGAACCAGACCTGTCCGCGTCCGTCGCCCGAAGTCGAGTGGTAGAACTCGATGTCGCGACCTTCGGCAACAAAGGGATCATCAAACGCTGCAAAACGGAACTTCGTTTCGCGCCACGAACCATCTTCTTGCTCGACGACCGGCCATCGCAGTCCGCGTGCTTTGACGTACTCGTCGTACGGTGCCAGGTTCTTGTGCTTCATGAGGCCGAACTGGCGATACTCTTCAAAGATCGCCTTGTCGACATTGACGTCGTAGTAGTGTTCCCACTCCCAAATCGGCACTTCGTTGCCTTCGTCGTCTTCGACGTGGAACAGAAACTTGCCATCTTTGTCCTTCATGCCCTCGTGGCCAAGTTCCATCAATCGATGGGCGATCGCAATGGTGATCCAGCAGTCGTCACGAGCCTCGCCCGGCGGATCCACCATTTTGAACCACTGTTGGGTGCGACGTTCGGAGTTGCCGTAAATGCCATTCTTTTCGACCCACATCGCGGCAGGCAAAATCAAATCGGCCAGTTCCGTTGTCGCGGTTGGGTAGACATCGGCAACGATCAGGAATTTGTCTTTAAGATTCGCTTTGTCGTTAAAGAGCTTGTTCAAGTTCGGCAGCGTCTGGCCGGGGTTGGTCACCTGGACAAACATGGTGTCGATGTCGCCCCCATCCTCGGCCGACTTGGTGAACTGGTCGAACATCTTCACGGTGTGATAACCCGGCTTCGGGTTGATGCGACCGCGTGGAACGTTCCAAAAGTCTTCGCAATGTTGGCGGTGCTCTTCTTTCGCAACGAGCCGGCCACCGGGAAGGGCATGTGCGAGCGTCCCCACTTCGCGAACCGTGCCACATGCCGACGGTTGCCCCGTCAAACTGGTTGGGGAATCGCCTGGTTTGCCAAAGTGCCCACTCAAGAAATGCACACCATGGACGAGCGAGTTGACCGCCGTGCCCATCGTGTGTTGATTCATCCCCATGCACCACAAACTGGTGATGCGAACGTTTCGATCGCCAAACAACTTGCCGAGCATTCGGATTTTGTCAGCTGGAATCCCGGACAGCTCTTCGACATGTTCGGGCGTGTATTTTGCGATTCGCTTTTTGTATTCGTCAAAGGTGATCGCTTCGCCTTGCAGCGTTGGGTTTTCGCTCTGCAATGCGCGGAAGGCACAGTTAGCTTCAACAAAATCCTTGTCGTACGTACCGTCGGCAATCAGCAAATGCATGATCCCCAGCGCGATCGCGACGTCACCGTGAGGTTTCATCATCAGGAAATCGTCGGCCGCCTCGGTTGTGCGCGTGCGCCGCGTTCCAATGTCAATCAATCGCACGTTTTCGCCACGCGAGCGTCGGTCGATCACGCGGGAAAAGAGCACGGGGTGCATTTCAGCAGGGTTGTTCCCCCAAGTGATCAACACATCGCATTCATCCAGGTCATCGTAACAACCGGCTGGCTCGTCAACGCCGTAGGTCGCCAGGAAACCGGTCACAGCAGACGCCATGCACAGTCGCGCATTGGGGTCAATGTGGTTGTTTCCTAAGCCGCCCTTCATGAATTTTTGAGCGGCAAAGCCTTCTGGAATCGTCCATTGGCCCGATCCGTAGATCGCGAACTTCTCGGGGGCGGCATGAATCCGTTTAGCCACGATGTCGATGGCTTCATCCCAGCCGATCTCTTCGAACCCATCTCCTTTGCGCAACAAAGGCTTGGTCAAGCGATCTTTGCCGTACAGGATTCCGCCAACGTGATAACCCTTGACGCACAGTAGCCCTTTGTTGACGTCGGCATGCTTGTCGCCAGCGATTGCGACGACGCGGCCGTCGCGTACACCAACTTGAACATGACAACCTGTTCCACAGAAGCGGCAAGGCGCCTTGTTCCATGTCAGATCGGTTTCATCGCCTAGTCCGGTATCGGGCTGGATCACTGGCAAAGCGGAAGCTGTCTTTTGTTTCGCGATCACAGCAGCCGACGCTGCAGTCATCGCGGCTCCCTTCAAAAACGAACGACGATCAGCATTCATGTTTGAAACCCTATGCTCAATTATCTATCGACATCTCTTGGTCCGAGATGCCTTGTTGACACGATGGTTGGTTGGTTTGCGATTGAGTCGATTCATCAACGTCTTCGTCAAAACCGACAAAGGCAACTTCGAGATGAATCACACCTGGGATTTGATAGATCCAGTCCCAGAGCGCTTTGTCGGCTTGGGCAGAAGGCGTGTCGGTCACGATCGCCACGCAATGTCCATCATCTTGGCCGACTTCGATGCGCGCGTGGGCAGCGATCTTCGCGAGCGCATCACGGCGCTGCGATGGGTCGGGGACCAAAGATACGACGAGTCCGCTGACGGGCATGACGGTCCTTTCCCAGGATGGATCGAACGATAACGTATCGTTTAGTCCGAATTTATCAAGAACAAAAGACCAATAACTCTTGAATTGGCATCAGGAAATGATAAGGTCTTCCCCGTCAAGGCTTCGCGAGAGCGACACAATCGAAACGCCCGCCGTTTCATAACGCTCCCGTTGACGCCGAAAACTCTTCACGGGAGCCTTCTCGCATGAGCCGACTTCGCATCGCGAAAATGCATGCCCTGCCTTGGGTTGTTGGTTCGGTTGCTCTTGGTTTGCTGACGGTTGCGATGACATCCAGCGATCCGAGCCAGGCAAACGACGCCGAACAGGGCGAGCATCTTCGACGCTTGATCTCAACGTCTGCCGACCAAGTCGCTGCAACTTCTCAAGACAATTCGTCGCAGCCGTTTGAAACGACGATCCGCAAGCCGAGTGGTCCGCCGCGCGTCGAATTGACCGACGCCGATCCACAGGGTCGAACGGGAAGCATTGCCTGTTCAACTTGTCACACCGTTCGTCCACCCAATCGCGACAACAAAGTCACCGCGGACCTGAACGAGTTTCATCAGGGCATGCCATTCGATCACGGCAAAATCACATGCTATGCCTGCCACAACACCGAAAACATGGACACGCTTCACTTGGCCGACGGGACCAGTGTCGAGTACGAGAACGTGATGACACTTTGTTCGCAGTGCCATGGGCCACAGGCTCGTGATTTTGCACATGGTGGTCACGGTGGCATGAATGGATTTTGGGATCTCACCCGTGGTCCGCGAACACGCAACAACTGCGTTGATTGCCATGACCCTCACCAACCCCAGTTTCCATCGATGCAACCGACGTTTAAACCAAAGGATCGGTTCCTCGAGCCAAGTCACGGCCCAGCACATGATGACCATCAAGCGATCGCAACCGAGGAGGTGGAATGATGAGTGAGTCGAGCCCATCGCCATCGGACACTTCGCTTCCCGTTGTTACACGACGCACGGCGGTCAAGGGTGGTTTCGCAACCTTGGGCGCTGCGGCCTTCGTCGGCGCCATCTCGCCACTACGCAAAGCGGCCAAAGAAACCTCGGCGGCTGCGTTCATGCAGCAGCATTACCAGGAACTCAGTGATGACGACAAGAAAGCCGTCATCGCTCGACTCGAGGCAGAGACGAAAGAGCAGTACGGGGCCGATGTCACGATCTCGGACGATCGCCCCATCCCTGGAACCAAGTTCGTCTACGCGATCAATTTGAGCGTTTGCAACGGCAACGGCAAATGTGTCGAAGCGTGCCACAAAGAAAACAACCACGACCGCGCGACCAACCAATCCTATATCCGTGTCCTGGAGATGCCCAAAGGGACCATGGACATGGAGCATGGGAATACGACCTACGATCATACGGTTCCCGCCGAAGACAAGTTCTATTTGCCGGTCCAGTGCCAACAATGCGACAACCCACCTTGCGTTGATGTTTGCCCGGTGCAAGCAACTTGGAAAGAGGAAGATGGCATCGTTGTGGTCGACTACAACTGGTGCATCGGTTGTCGCTACTGTGAAGCGGCGTGTCCCTATCACGCTCGTCGCTTCAACTGGAAAAAGCCTGAAGTCCCTGCCGAGGAAGTCAATCCGGATCAAAGCTATTTGAGCAATCGGATTCGACCGCAAGGCGCCGTCGAAAAATGCACCTACTGTTTGCATCGCACGCGTCGTGGCCGTCTGCCAGCCTGCCTGGAAGCCTGCCCGACGGGTGCTCGCGTGTTTGGCAACATCCTTGATCCTGATTCAGAGATTCGCTGGTTGTTAGAAAACAAGCGTGTGTATGTCTTGAAAGAGGAAGTGGGAACGCAGCCTGCGTTCTTCTACTTCTTTGACAAATAGCTGCTCCATGAAAAATAGTCAGGCCGAAACGAATCCTTGTCGAGGCACGACGATTTACCAACGCAATCAATCATGAGTGACACGACAGCTAATCAAGCCGCTGGAAAGGGAACTGCGATATCCAGTTACCCCCAGTTCCTGCGTCGATCCCTTTCGGTCGCGACCGACGGATCACTTGCCTTTTACGCTTGGATGGTGGCGTTAACCGCCGTCGCCCTGGTCGGCGCCAACGCGTGGGCCAATCAGGTTGCTGACGGGATGATCGTCACCAACATGACCGATCACGTGAGTTGGGGGCTCTACATCGCCAACTTCACCTTCTGTGTCGGGCTTGCCGCTGGCGGCGTGATGATGGTGATCCCCGCCTACCTGTACGACGATGAGGAAATGCACAAGGTGGTGATCATTGGCGAAGCGGTTGCGATCGCTGCGATCATCATGTGCACGTCGTTTGTCTTGGTCGACCTTGGTCGCCCAGATCGCTTTTGGCATTTGATCCCGGGGATTGGGCGATTCAATTGGCCCATGTCGATGCTGACCTGGGACGTGATTGTGCTTAACGGCTACCTGCTGTTGAACCTGCACATCGTCGGCTACCTACTTTACATGCGGTATTTGGGCAAAAAGCCGAACCCAACTTGGTACGTTCCCTTTGTGTTCCTATCGATCATTTGGGCAATCAGCATCCATACCGTCACGGCCTTCCTTTACTGTGGTCTCGGTGGTCGTCCCTTCTGGAACACAGCTCTGCTTGCACCGCGGTTTCTCGCATCCGCCTTTGTCAGCGGGCCGGCCTTCATCATCCTTGTCATGCGAGTGATTCGGATGACGACGCGTTATGACGGACATCCGGGACCCGCCAACACGTTGATTCAGATCATCCGTGTCGCGATGGTTGCCAACCTGATCATGCTGGGCAGCGAGGTCTTCACGATCTTTTACACCGGCGGCGCACACAAAGGCGCGGGCGAATACCTTTACTTTGGCAGCCACGGGCACAACGGACTGGTTCCCTGGATTTGGACATCGATTGCCTGCAACCTGCTTGGGGCGTTGCTGTTCTTTATGCCGGCCGCGCTCGAACGAGGGTCGCTGCGTATCATCGCGTGCCTACTTTGCATCGTCGGCATCTGGATTGAAAAGGGAATGGGTCTCATTATTCCAGGCTTCATTCCATCGACCTTGCACGAGATCGTCGAATACTCGCCCAGCTTGGTTGAATGGAAAGTGACCGCGGGTATTTGGGCGATGGGGCTGTTGATCCTGACCGTGATCTTGAAACTGGTTGTCTCGGTCTTTTCGGGCCAGATGTCCCGCGACTCGGAACCAGCCACTCAATCTTGACCATTCTCACACCCAATTTGCCTTTGAATGAATCCTTACGGTAGTGCAACCCAGACAGCCATTGCGGCGCTAAGCCGGCTCGCGGAAGTGTACGACGGTGGGGATACCCGTCTCTCTGCATCAGAGATCGCCGAGTCGCGTGGGCTGCAGCGTCCCTATGTGGCCAAAGTTCTTTCAACGCTTTCGCAGGTGGGCATCGTCGTTGGATCACGTGGGCCGGGCGGCGGGTTTTCGTTCGCCAAGGATCCCATCGAGGTCAAACTCTACGACGTCTACCGACTCTTCGAGCGCGAAGACCAAGATGAAAGCTGCCCGTTTGGTGGTGGGATCTGTGGCGTCGGCGACAAGTGCCCGCTTCACGACAAGTTGGTCGAGGTCAACGAAGCGATGGACAAGGTGTTGCACGAAACCACGTTCGATGCCTTCCGCGAAGCCTATCTCAAGTCGGGCGAATCGCAGGCATGGCGTCTTGGCGGCATGTCTGACAGCGATCCATCATCACGACTGCAACCCGAAACGCGACGTTCCTATCGCGCTTCGAAGAATCGTTGACCCTGAAGAATCGATGACGCTGTTCAGCGGTCCGGTTTCCGAATCACGCTGCCAGCGTCGTTGCGGTCGCGGCGCCAGGGAGGGTGCTGAAAGTGGATCACGAAGTCGCTGTTGTATGAAACGACGGCCTCGGTAAACTCAATCGACCCAATACGACGCCATCCTCTAGGAAACCGACGCCTTTGAATCACCAACCCATGTGTGGTTCCGTGGTCGGTGACCTCAATGTCAAAGGTCAGCTTGCCTGTTCCCCGGTCTCCGTAAATGTGTTCCATGATTTCATTTCGGAAATCCAACCCATCGCCATCAATCCGCGGCATTGACGACCCAACCGTCAATTGCATGAACCGCGGGCAATACGTCGCTTCACCGCGTGGCTTGCCAAGTTCGGCGACGGGATAGAGTTGACGGACGGTTGGTTCGCGATCAACCATCAGAAACGCGACCCCGGTCAACAAGAGAATTGGTGCCCCCCAGCCGCGCCGCCAAGGAGTTGTGTCGGGAGCGTTTCGAAGTTTTGCATCGTTGATGAAGTCGGTCCGCATCCCGCCAAGGTCTTCTTGGGTAATGAAGTTTGCTGTCTCAAGCAGCTCGGTGTGGTTTTCATCAACCGTTGGATAAAGCTTTCCAACCAACGATAGCGATCGGTTGTTGCCACGACGAGTTTCGGAACAACAGGTCGAGTAGCGGCCGATGATCAACGCCTCTTTGCCCTCTTCAAAGTAACCCGTGTAAGGCGTCGGTTGATCGATCTTCCATTTGCCGAACAAGCAAACTCCATTCGGATGCACCAAACGTCGGAAGCCACGGTTGTCTGGCCCCCAACGCATGTCCGCATTCGAATCGAGTGTTCGAGCGGCAGCATCTCGAAAGCACCATGGTAGACCGTAGGGTAGGATTCCCTTGAGCACTCGCCCCAACGTCACGCCATACGTCGGCAAACCCGGCTCGTCTGGACCGTTCCATTCAAGATAGTAGGCATTGTGATGAAGTGCTTTCTTGACGTCGCTATACCGCGATCCCTTGGCACGACGATCTTCATCGCCAAACCCTTGTGAGCCGAAGTGGGACGAATCAAACTTCATCAGAGGTACCGCTTACGAACTTTCCATTTGTAGTACAGCCGAGCGAACACCCACACCGACAACGCGTACAACACGAGCGCCAAACAAAAGATCGCCAAGAGTAGGAGCTTGTTCTTGACGCTCAGGCGGTAGCCCGACGGTTGTGGGCGACTTCCAAACCTTTCGGTCAAGTAGGGCGCGGCTGAATGAAACTCGGGGTCATGCTTCGTCGTGCGAGGCCACCGAAAGTCGTCACCGGCGTGAGAAAGTTCAAACAGCACCACATCGCCGTGCTGGGCGAGCATTGCAGCAATGTCATCGCTAAGGAGACGCCCGTTCGGAAAACCAGCTGGGTAACGCGTCGAATAGCAAGCGACATCGGGAACGAAGTCCCACTCGCGATAGGCAAACAACGAACTGAGGTTGAACTTGAGAGCGAGATCGCGGATCAATCCAGGGTCATTGCGTTCAGCGAGCAACGCATCAACATGCTCGCGGGGGCGAAGCCGATTGAGCATCTCGAATCTCGGGTTCTGCGTTCTCAGCGCGCGACCGACATGGTCGATCTTCTTTGATTTCTTGTGGGTTGTGCCCCAAACCAATAGATCGGTCTTGCCGCGAAAGACCTCAACGGGCACTGTCGCGGTGATGGCCACAACGTTCGTGTCGGAGAACATCGGAAAGATAAATGGATCATCGAAAATCCCCGCTTCGCAAACGATCCCGCTAGGATCCGCCCCCGCTGACTCAATGATTGGATAACCATCCGCGATGGTTCCGTTGTTGTTGAGTTTGAATTCCAGCGTGATGTCCTCTTCAATCTCTCTGAAGTTGGGAATGCGTCCGCCGTAGCGAGCGTATGCCTCGATCAACTTCATCGGCGGCGGCTCGTTGTGAGAGTGTGGTATTGATTCATCAACGTTGGGTCGAGGAATCACGCCGGCCGAAGGAGCGTCGACCTTGATCAGATCGACTTCGGGATAGCTGTCGATGTCGATCTGGATTCGATAGGTATAGGGTGACGGTCGAAACTGTTCGTTGTTGGTCAGTTGCGGGCGAATGCAAAGGATGAAAACGACACTGCGAATCTTGTCGACCTCTTCCTCGGTCAACGGCTGACGAACAATATCGGCTTCGGGCTTGTGAAGTGGAAGCCCAGCGGGGCGCGTAAACGCGTGAATCACATTTCCATCCGCATCCACCGGAAACACAAACAACCCCGTCAGCCCTTGTTCCTGTGGTGGACCGAACAGCAGAATCGGATCGGCGTGATCGGATGCGTGCAGATGGGC
Organism: Rubripirellula sp.; assembly: GCA_965216875.1. GTDB lineage: Bacteria > Planctomycetota > Planctomycetia > Pirellulales > Pirellulaceae > CBDCUW01. The sequence goes on along the minus strand of OZ244207.1, from coordinate 7,246,452 downwards.
AGCGGCAATCAAGACTCCGACCACCGCACATTGCATTCGGAATCGGCGTAGCAGCGCAACGTTCACGCGACTTCCTCGATGCTTGTGGGTAGGTCAACGTTCCAGAACCAATCCGTGTCAAAGAGCTCGCCGATATGTTCGCCCAGTTTTCGGTAGCTCTCCCACTGAGCCTCGTCAAAGAACTGGTCAGCCGTGCTTTCATGTGGAAAAGACGGGTGAGCTTGGTGGTAGTTGCGAATGTCTTCCGATTCATCCCCGTTGACCGACGCTTTGATGTATAGCATGAGCGAAGAGGATGTGGGGCGATCTTTCGATTGGCGCGGTGCGCGCGGGTAGTGAACCCAACACAGCGTCGCGTGCTTGCTCGGGATCGACGCACCTCCCGCAGGACGTAGCTGTTCGATCGTGCCGATGTTCTCGAAGGCATCTTGCGTATCGAACTTCTTCTTGACGGCGTCAATCTCTGCTTCACTGAGCGGTTCGATCCTTGCTCCGAAATCGATCCGCACCTTCCGGACCAACTCCGAAAAGTCACTCAGCTCATAGTTCGGATCCGCACCACCGTCGCAGGCGATGATCCGCGGAACACGCCGGCGAATCAGTTCATAAACGCCGAGGTTTTCGAAATAGCCACCATCGGAAAGATGCCAAAAACGCTGCCATGGCCCCGGGTACCTGGCCAACCATTCGTATAACAGCAACGCCTGCGTCGTGAACACGCGCGGTAGCAGATAGAGGATTCGCCGCATCGGCGATTTGGCTGGGAAACCAACGCGATCTGATTCCGTGATTCCGCTGTCCCACCAATGGCCAGTGCGAAGGTTGACCAGCCCAAACAGCAGAGCCGTCCCAAGATTGGTATTGCGCCCGCGCCCGGGGTCGACGGCTGCGCCAGAAATCGCAATCCATTGTCTCAAAGAGAGGACTTCAGCTCGATCGGCCGATCGATTCAGTTCATCAATAAACGGGTGCGCTTCGCCGGGATGCCTACCCACAGGTTTCAGCCCGACGGGTTGAGTCGTGTCCAACGATTGACTTGCATCCGAAGGTGCCACCCATTCACTGTGCCATTGTTCGCCAACGGTGACCCCCACCGAACTGACCGCCATGTTCGTGCCTTGCCGATCGCGTTTGGCCAGTCTCGAGCCATAATCAATCGTTTGGTTAACGGTAACGTTGATCAGGTGAAGTGGCCCAGACGCACCATAGGGGCGATACTGCCGAATCGAGTCGACATCATCACCCGGCATCACTTCAGCAACGTTCCGACCTTCGGGGCGATGACGCGCGGGATTCGACGCGCCAAGGTAAGCGCGTGCTAGCCGTGCCGCATAGACGTTTGCCAAGGAAGATCGATTCACAAAACTCCATGTTCCCGGCAGAGTGAAAGCGATGCTGAGTGCCAAGGCGACAAGTGTCGACCCGATCCCCCACCAAAGAAACTCAGGTGCGCCTCCGCGATACACCGCGTGCGATGCAAAGCAGTACAACACGAGAGGCAGTGTGAAGAGAACGATCGCGAGCAAACCGGCGATCATGTCGCGACGAAGCATTCGCACAAGCGACCGAGGCCCCGAAGCTTGGTCACTTGCAAAAAACTTTGCCAGCCATTGCGCGACTGGCGTCAGAGCAACAATCGCTCCCATCAGCGATGCAAATGCGGCCGTGTAAGTTGCGTTGCCGCGCACCAGCCACTCATGCAGACCATTGGAAATGGTATCGATCAAACTAAACGCAAGCGTGATGCCTGTTAAGGCCAATGCGAGCCCAAGGTCGTAAGTCAAATCGTTGCGTGTTCTCGCTCGCTGGGCTGCAGGGCCGCCGGTGCCAACAGCTGCCTCACGCAAGCGTCCCCAATACCACGCATATTCGACGTGAGCCAGGGACGAAAACATCGCTAACCCCAACAACACCAGTTGCAGCTTGAGGCCCTCGTGCACGCCAAAGAACAGCAGCGTCCCAGCGATCACGAACAAAAGAACCAAAGGAATCGTCTTGTAGGCGTTGTGTTTGGTTGGAGAAACGATCCAGTATCCGAGAATTCGTGGCAACACGACAAACAACGCGATTGCCTCGGCCAGCATGAACCAAGGGCTGAACCATGGACCACTGACCGATTCGACAAGATTTCCTACGGGGAACGGCTGGCGAAAAAAGAGCATCCAAGTCGCAAGAATCTGATCAAACAATCCGTAGCGAATTGCGTTTGCGAGTCCGAATGCTGAAAACAGCAACAGGAAGATAATCAGATGCACGCTGAGCAGGTTGCGCAAAAAGATCGCAAAGTTGTAGCGTCCATCACCCCGTCCGCCTGGCGCGATGTAGTTGCCGTGGCTGCGCAACCAATCAAGCTCGGGAGATGTTGGAGATGCAATTTCGCGTTCGGCGCGGTCGACAGCGGGTAATGAATTCAGATTCTGCGCATCACGCATCCGATCATAAAAGCGTCCCAAGAACGATCCGATGTAGCCGCCACCCGATACGGTCGACAAGTAATCGACTCTCCGCAAAACATTGTTCTTGGCGAGGTCCTGCAGAAGACCGAGACAAAACGTTGCGCTGCGAATACCACCACCCGACAGTGCCAAGCCCGTCAGGTCAGCGGGCCACTGGCCAGCGACTTCGACCTCTTCAGGCTCGGGAACGTCTGACCGGCTCGTTTGACTCGCCTCTTCACGACGTTGACGAATCGTTTTCGCTTCGAGTTCCCGCATCTCTTTGGGGTACTCATTCAGATCAACTTCTTCGTCGTCAGCGTGATCTTCGATGATGACATCGGCTGCCTTTTCCGAAGCCATGTAGATGTTCGAAACGATGAAATAGCCGGGGATCGTCGGGAAGATCGATGCATCCACGATGCGCAAGTTGCTCACGTTCCGAACGCGAAACCGACTATCAAGGACGGCGTTTTTGTCGCCATCGGGTCCCATTCGGCAAGTACCACAGGCGTGATGTCCCCATGCATCACGGCGCACCCAATCACGCACCGCATCGTCACTTGAAACTTCGCTGCCGGGATGCACTTCTGTCCGAACGATACGTTTTGCGTTCTTTAGGAAATCACGCACGAAGCGAACGCCGTGAACCACCGCTTGCAAATCCGGATCCGTTTCACTCTTCCCAGCGCGCGAGATGGTCTGAAAATAGTTGAAATTGATCTCGGGCGTGTCACGTGGATCGGTGCTTCGAAGTTTGACCCAGCCGTCGCGATTCTCGGTATGGGCTTTCAGAATGACCCACGAAAAGAGGTTCTTTTGGTTGAGGTTGGAATAGCCAACTTCATAGCCTTCAAATTTGAGCGGAACGCCAAAGATGAACAGATCGGGCTGAGCAAGGTCGGGGCGTGAGCGTTTAAGGATTGCGAGCACGCCACCGTTGCTGCTGTAGAGTCCCGTTCCTTCTTCGCGCCAACGACGAAGGTGTCGATCAGGTTGTTCGGGATCTTCAGGAACGTTGAAGGTGGCACCTTTTAGCAGCGCGAACTCCTCGTTCATTTCGCTGACCACCGAGACTTCGTACCGATCTTGCAGGTTCTTGCCAACGCCGGGCAGATCGACCTCGCACTTGATTGGCTTTTCCGGTGGTTCGCTTGACGCGGACAGCGAGATGTTTCCATCGTCGTCCTTTTCCCCAATGCCTGACAGCATCAGAAGTTGGGGCGTATTGAACGACCCGCCACAAAGGATGACTTCACCACCCGGTCGAACGCGCAACGTCTTCTTTTTGCCATCCTTTTCACTCGGATCGGGGTGAGCTCGGTAGAGGCTGGCACCTTCTTGGTATTCGACCCCAACAGCCACCTTCTTTGCGTCGTCTCCTCGGCCTCGCGTTTTTAGGATGACCTTGGTGACCAAACAATCGGTCATGATCGTGAGGTTTTCGGGATGCAGCGCAAGCGTCGACAAAAGGTATTCGCGCGGACTACTGCGTCGCCCCAGCATCGCGAAGGGCATCGAGCGATCTTGATGGATCGTCGTGCGACCTCCATGTACGGCCAACGGAATCAGCGCGATCCCTTCGGGGCTATTGGCCATCGTTTCGCTATGGTTGGGATCGAGCGCTTGCCGATAGCGACCGCGCAAGAAGAAACGTTTCCACGAACCAATGGTGTCGAGGCCACTTTTTTTGGATCCCCAGACCGCAGCCGCCAACATCTTGATCAGTTGCGTGTCTTTGAGCCCCAACGTGATGTCGGTAAAACTCGTGTGCAGCCAACCTTGAAAACCGTGTTTGCCGGCGTTGGTATCAGGGCGGCGGCCGATCAGATAAAGGAACCCATTCTTGACATAAGTCCAATAGGCGCGCGACCGCGACAATCGCGAATGGTCGGGAACGGGGTGATAGTCGTTGTGTTCAAGACGCTTGAAATAGGCCTGCATTTGACGGCCGTTCCAAGTATCGTCGCCCAAAAAGCTGGCCAGGTTGTCCCAATCCGAGAGCGGGCCCAGGACGGTGATCATGGCGTTGTGGATCGTGCACCCACCAACGCCTGATGCGCGCGGGTAGAAGATACCTGTCTGCTGGGCGTCACCATCGGCTGGATCATGCCACTTGGGGTCCTCTTCAATTCCCTCGGGTAGTTGGCCGCGTTGATTGCGTTTGTAGTGATCGACAAAGAACTGCCACGACAGATCGGGATGTTCGGACGAAGCCGCGTGAGTCGCTGGAACACGTGAGACTTCGTTTTGTGGTGCAGTGGCGGGCGCATCGGACTGGTTGGGACCAGCCTCGATCACCAAGACCCGTTTGCCCTCACGTGCCAACCTTGCGGCAAGCGGCGCTCCGCCGGCCCCCGATCCAACAATGATGAAATCGAATTCGTCTTTGCTCTCGGGCTGCTTGTCGTTATCAGCCATCACGGTCACTCGAAGGGTCAAAAGGAATTGCAGTCGTGTCGACAGGTCGCACGATCAAAAGGTCTTGAGCAGTTCGATCAAAGCGTTCTTGTCTTTGTCGTCCATCGAATCGAACCAGGGGAAATAGTGGCCTCGGTCCATGACAAAGTCGGGACATTTGTTGACCGACATCAACGCAGGAGCGACCTTCTCGCGTAGCAGTTTTCGAGCTTCATCGTTCGGCAGTTTGCGTGACTCGATTTCCGCCAGTCCGGCAACGGCCGTCCGTACACTCTTGACTTGGTCAATCCTGTCAGCTTCCGAATTGAAATTCGCCAACAGGTTTACGGGTGTGCCCTCGGGAATCGGTCCAATCTGGACGTCTCCTAACCTGCCCGCGTTGAAGTAGATAATGCCACCAAGAACGATGCCAACAATGAGTTTGGAATAAGCAATCCAGCGCACCTTTGCGGCCGACTTGAGCAAGACCAGTGCCAGCCCAACGACGACAACGATCGACAGAGGCAACCACCACGGGTAGATCCAACGCGACCAGTCAAGGACAGACAACACCGAGACGCTTCGGCCGAGCCAAAGAGCAATCCCAAGCACCGCCGCTGCGACCAAGAGCAGGATCCCGATTGGGCGTCGGTAACGCGCCATGACGGTAACCAACAAGAACAGTGAAGCGACGACGAGAATCAGCGATGGCAACCATGGCAGCGTCACGTCATCGAGCCAGCTAAGCCAAGGGTGGTTGTGCCACAAGCCAACACTTGCGATCCCACGCTTGGCAAACGCGGGGACGCGGCGTGAATCAAGTGACAGGTAGGTCTCTTGTGGAGTCCGCCATATCAGCCCCTGGTCTTGTTTGAGCCGTTCCGCGGTTGCTCCGTTGTAGCTACTGCTCTCCAGACGTTTCTCTGGCCAAAGCATTTTGCGAATTGCATCGTCAAATGCCTCGAGCCTCCCGTCGACGCTTGGGTCATTGTTGTAGAGACCGAGGCTGTTGTTGTGCAGCAGCGGCGCAGTCGCCCAAATCGAGATCAGCGTCGGCACGCGATAGTACCCGGGGCCTCCGCCTTGAGGCGGCACGCCTTCCGCCGTCTTGTGACGTGGCGAGTAGGTATCCCATTCGCCCTTCTCGCCAGCATACGGATTGAAGTATCGAATCTCGCCGGGCGAGGGAAGCTGCCTGTAGTCTTCAGAGGCGAAGTCTTCCCACATGTGATCGGTCATCCCGTTGGTCGCCATCGCGCGGGCAGAGTTTGTCCCCACGATCGTGACGGGAACGCGGTAGTCATTGGACAGGTAGTTGTTGTTCCAGAAGTCCCTTTTTTCGACCGCCGCTTCCGCCCAACGGATGTAGTCGGGGTCGTTCAACCATTGTCCTGGGTCGTGCTCATAGAATTCGCCATTCAATTCGTTGGCCGAACGAATCTCCATTCGACGTTCGACCAACTCGGAATAATCATCCGAATAGTCGTTCATCATCATTGCCGTTTCAGGTTGAATGCTTGAATGACAAACGATGCAGTTGTTCGCAAACACCTTTCGGCCATGCTGCAGTAGATCGACATTCACCCCACTCGCTCGATCCCTCGACTTCGAACGCGAAACAAAACGCTCGTTGGTCGCCGGAGGCCGATGGTGAATGCGTTCAAGTCCGCCTTCGGTCGACAACAGCGGCATTGGCGGTGTGATTTTCAGGAAATAGTCGCGCAGGCCAGGAACACGCTGTTCGGTGGCGTTCCAATAGACCGAGTACTTTTCACAATCGTTGATGCGAAACGGTTGCTGCGGGGTAAAACCGAGGACGACCTGATGAAGCTGATTCCAGCGTTCCCAATAGGTTCCAATATTCAGATAGACGCGTGCCAATGCGCCCCATGTGCCAATCGAATCCGAACCGTCCAACAAGATGCGCGGAACGTAGCGTTGCTCGTCGTTCAAGTGGTCAAGCTTGTCGCCTAGACCGTATTCTGTCAGTTCATCTATGATCGCTTGAGGCACAGGATCATTTGGCTGTCCCGCGTACAAAGAAGGCAACTGAACACTCGCGCGAGAGATCACTTCGCGGGGGTTGTGCAGTGATAGAAACGCGCGTTCTTTGAGCCCAAACACAGCGTTCATGGTGTTGGGATTATTGATGTTGTCGGACGCAACCAATGAAGTGTCGATGGTGCCGCGTGGCTGGCTGTCGAGCAGGTGATAAACAAACTGGTCGCGCGTCAACAGATTGCCGACCGTAGCTCGCATGCTTAGGTACTGCGCACCGATGTTCCCGGAGATGTTCTCCCAACTTGGGTTATGGTTGTCGCGTGGCGGGCGCAGCGGGTGGAACGAAGCGTGGCAAAACGCGCATGCCATACCGACCCGATAGGGCCGAATGAGCGCAGGGTCGGTCGAGTAGTCGTCCTTCTTGTTGTAGAACCGCCTGGCATTCCAAGCCTGTCGAGCATCGTCGTCGAAGTAGGGATTCGGAAAGAGCCTCAGCCCAACGATACCGCTGGAGAGGCCATACATGTCGGGGGGCAAGATTGTCTTGTCGAGGAAGCTGTATAGCGAGATCGCTTCCAGGTCGCGCGAGTCATAGAGCTTTTTGAGGTAGTCGGGATCCTCGTCGCCATACTCGGTTGCGTCGTTGCTCCCTTTACCGCCACGATATTCCAAATCGAGGCGTCGCTTGCCGTCGGTTCGAATGTAGTCCGAGGGATAGAGGTAACCTTCGTCGGCGTAAGCCTTGGCATCACCTTGATAAAGCTCCTCTTGTTGAGCCTCGTTGTACTTGGGGCCCTTTGTCAAACCAACTTGCGATTTGTGTTTGCGGTCGGCGATCTTGTCGAACGTCTGTCGAACAAAGGCTTTGCGCCATGCACGAATCCGTTCATCCTCGGGTTGGTCCAGCCAAAGCCCAAACTCCGAATGTTGGCTTCGCTGTTCCATCCCCGGTTCATTGATCATGCCGGTGTCTTTGAAGCGAAGTTCGCGTTTGCGGGTGTCGACCAATTTGACGAAGTCGATGAACCCAACACTGTCGGTGGCGAGCCAATCCCAGAACCCCTCATTGCCACCGCACCATGCCATCCAAGTATTGCGACCAACGATTTCGTTCTTGGAAAGATCCGGCGTGACGACTTGAGTTTGCGGCCGACCTTCCGGCTCAAATTTCTTGTTCGGATCAGAATCCTGCTCATCGGTTTTGACCAATGTGTCAAGAAGTTGGTCAGGACAATCGGGCTCCGATTCGAGACGCACGCTGATCGCATCCATTCCAGGGAAGTAGTCATAAACGATCCACTCTCGCGTACCGTACGACTCTTCGCCCTCTTCACCGTCTTCCTTGTCGGCACCGTACCCATCTCGATCCGACTGCTGAGTCGTGTTGTAGTTGTAGCGTTGCGCCGCGGCCGCGACCGAAACGCCCTCGACGCCGGCTCGCTTGAACGCTTCGTCAGTCTCCGTCGGTTCGGGTTCGGCGCATCCGCAAAGGCCGATCACCATGAGAAGAGATCCAAAGGCTATCGCGAAGTGTTGTTGCTGTTTCAACATCGTCACACGTATGGCTCGAACATTCGCCGCGGGGCGCGGCATGGTGATGGTGATGGACTGGAAGCGTGCGGCATTGGGCGGCGTGACGCTGGGCTCGAATCAACGACACGCCGCCGGTGCCAACCGCCGCGTTGCAGCACTTGGGCACGCAGGTTTGCGACCTCGCTAGCCAACACGGCTGGGTGGTTCACGTCCAAGGCTGCCGGTCCACCTTCTTTTATGCTTGCCGATGCACTTGGCTCGCAACGGAAGGCCTAGGGGAACCGGGTGGAACACCGATCTCAGCTCGTCACGTGGAGTCTCGGATCAAATAGAAAGGGAGAGTTCGACCAGGCTGGGCCAATCGCCGTCCAAAAGTCATGTGCCAGACCTCGGGAGACATACCAGTACGGAAGCCAGCCGTAGCCGTTTTGCCCCCACTGCGGTCCCCAGCAACCACGGATTCGAAGCGACCCAAGTTGGCGGTGACGTAGCGTGTCGTCGTAACCAACCACCAACACCGATTGCCCGCCCGAATAGCTGTCATATTTGGGACGGTAGGGAACAAAGCCTGTATCGGCCGTCCCGCGCGGCATCGAGAACCCCAGCGTGACAGGAAATCCGGCGGCCAGAAACCGCTTGATACGATGTAGAACGTCGTCCCAAGGGTCGGTCTCGGCCGCAATGCGAAAGTAGATCATGTTTCGCACTGCGTCTTGAAAGCCAAGCAAGCAGAGGTCCGAAAGGAGTTCGGTGTCGCCGAGCGAACGATCCGGCAGCAGGTAGGTTGGCGGCAAGCCAAAGCGAGCAATCACTTTGAGAGAATCACGCAGGCCCGTTGGCACGTTTCCCTCAAGCCCCTGCATTCGTTTTGTCATGCGATAAACAAAAGCTGCGGAACCGACAAAATCTTGTAGCAAACACCGCCTCTGGAAATACTCGAGAAGCGCCGCGCACGTCATCGCCGACGACACATGAAGCTGTCCCTGATCGCTGGGCGTTGACAATTCGAAACCATCGGCGTCACGACTAAGATCGACCTTCAACGGCAAATGATCGAGTTTTCGGTCAATGCCTGAAAGAGAGATCTGAACCGCTGCATCTTCGTAGGAAAGATCGCGAGGGTCAGGCAAATCGCGTTGCCAACCCCGCCCAACGAACTGAGTCTTGCCGGAGGTCATTGCCAAAGACATCCCTCAACCACGTACGAACCGATTGCTTCGGCACTTGAACACCAATGGGCGCACCAAGGAGCGAACCAAGTTTGGTTGCCTGAAGGCAGTCGTGGTAGGGACAGCCAAGGGAAGGCTTGGTGAACCTCCCTCGAATTATGGCAACGGATCGCAAACCAGTTTCCAGCGAACACCTTCCCCTGAGCCGTTACCGTGGAACCGAATCAGGTCATGTTCCTGGTTTCGATTGAGGGCTTTGATGGTGTCATGCAAACGACGTTTGCAATCGATTTCGGTCTTCGGCGGCAGTGGATCGAGCACGACCGGCGGCCATCCCTCTTCTTCGAACGCCGCCAAGACCGTTTCTTGATTTGCCGCTTGCCAGCGAAACCGCTTGATCACACGTTGGTCCAAATAGAGCTCACGTGTTTCGGCTAACCAGCGAGGCCGGGTAGTGACCGGTGCAACCGGGCGTTCATCAGGAAGCGCCCCCGGCAGATTCTCGTGTTCCATTCGACTCACAAAGTCGAGCCCCGCGTCTGTTAGGACAAAGCAACTCTGCTCATTGAAGCGAAGGCTGGGCGTCGCCTGAGATTCGACGCAACGTCCGCCAGCACAAGAGAGGTCCTTCCCCTGCTGCACAACTCCCTTGCAGACAAGCCAGCGAACGTCGTTATCGCTCAGCCCCATCTCGCGCAATTCCGAAATCGCAACCGCGAAAACCCATCGCTCGTTCGAGGTGTCAACCGCGTAGTTGACCGCCTCTTGAAGCACCTCCAGCGCCGGCATGAACTTGTCAAGAAAAACCGTTTGCCCGTCCGACGTGCCCGATTGGCGAAGCATGATACGCCCCCGTTTTTTGGAGTCCCCCAAGCCGCAGATCATGATGCGGCTCGTCCATGGAACGACTGACAAAGCATGGCCATCGCCGTCCCAAGATTTGTGTTAATGCAAGACCAACGGACATTCAAGCGTTTTCCATTGATGATTGCGAAAAACGCGTTTTTCACTGTGCGAATGTCACCGCGTGCATGCGTACACCGTTGATCATGCGACGACCGAATGAGACTGCATTCGATGGACACATTCGGTCCAATGTGAGCCTTCACCCATCGAAGGGTTGACCAACCAAGGCACTCGTTTCGGTCCGTCCATCACGTCGCGAGCGACGTTTGCGTGCGCGTGAAAAATCGGTCATAACAAAAGTTGCTTTTCTTGCTTGATCGATTCCATTCTGAATCGGAGGCGACTGCGATGAATCGACCTGGGATACTTTGGCCTGTGCGTCATTCGAAATCGTCTTGCACGGCCCCAATCACTGTCACGTCATTGATCATGGCCGCTCTGTCGTTCATGGCCGCCTTGATTTCCGCATCGCCGCAAACGGCATCGGCTGCTGACCCGACAATCAACGGCAAAGTGCTGTTCGAAAAAGAGTGGTCCTATAACAAGCCAGCTACTGAACCACAGAACGTGCCCAATCCTCGTGGCCGCCGCGGCAGTGCTCGGCAACGGATCGAAGGGGACGGTCTTGGACCCATGTTCAATGCCCGCTCATGCCAAGCGTGCCACGTGGATGGGGGCGGCGCGGGTGTCGAACACAATGTCACGCTCTTGGCGCTCGACCCTCGTTCACCCCTCTTTGATCGTGAACAGGTCGAAGATGATGCGGGCAAAAAGGCCTTGGTCGATCTTTATCCAACGCTATTGGCGCCCCAAGGCAATGCGGTGACCGAAGTGGTGCTGCACGAGGCGTCGTCGCGTCCCTTTTACGACCCGATTCGAGCAGCGGTCGGTAACTATGTCGAAGACCTACCCGACCACTGGTTCGTGTCAAAGAAGCGAACCATCGACGCGATCGCCGACCAACCTGTGGTCGCTGGCCGCATGGGGCCAATCGACTACTACATGAGCCAACGAAACTCACCTGCGCTCTACGGTCTCGGCCTGATCGATTCGATCGACCGGCAACAGAGGATGGCCATTGCAAACCGACAAGCCCGGCGAACCAACGGCCGCATTCGCGGATTGCTAGGCGCCGGCGTATTCGGTTGGCGAGCACAAACCCCCAACCTCGAGACGTTCGTGCGTGGAGCGTGTGCAGGCGAGCTCGGACTGCAGGTGCCCCTGACACCACAGCCACCTGACGCCGCCGACGACACCTATCAAAGTCCAGGGATGGACCTGAATGAACCGGAGGTTCGACAGTTGATTGCCTACATCCGATCCTTGCCAAGGCCGGTTGAAGGGGCGCTGCCCGAGCACGCCGAAGCTGCCAAACAAGGCAAACGACTGTTCTTCAAAATCGGGTGCGCCGATTGCCATGTCGAGGACATCATTCCGGCAACAGGCGTCTACAGCGATTTTCTATTGCACGACATGGGGAGTCGGCTTCAAGCTCCCACGCCCGCGTCTCCCAACCCTTCAGCAAGGATTCCCCGGCGTCCACTTCGCCACTTTGCGAACACACATTCCCGAACCGTGCCCGCGATGGGTTTGAATCTCCCCAGTGGCTTGCAGCTCTCGTCTGCCTACACAGGTGGTGCAGGACGCTTGTCGCAGCCGATTCCGATTCCCTACGAGCGTCCGTTAGAACCCACGTTTCCTCGTGGCGAGAATTCAGGTGGCGAGCATCCATTGCCACTTCAAAATGGCCAACTCACTTGGGACGACCTGCAACGTTACTGGAAGACGACGCCACTTTGGGGCGTCGCTGATTCGGCCCCCTATCTCCACGATGGTCGTGCAAAAACACTGGATAACGCGATCCGTTGGCACGGAGGTGAAGCGAAAGAGGCTGCTTCGAAATATCGAAAGCTGGCTTCGGAAGAGCGTGCCAAGGTGATCGAGTTTTTGGCTTCGCTGCGTGCTCCAAAGAACGCACCGCGTCAAGTCGCCAAACGCAGTGTGACTCCCGTCGAGCTTCCCGAAAAGCTTGTGACCACCGAAGAGCTCGATGCCGCCTTGGAAGTCTTTTCGCAGTGACCTGAGACGATCGACAATTCGGTAGATAGAATGTTGGCTCCCGCGATTTCGCCAACCTGAGCCCTACCGAATGAAACCCGATTCCAAGTCCACCACTGCGTCCGAACTTCAGCGCCGCCAGTTCCTCAAACAATCCGCAGCGATGGCCGCAGCGACCACCGTGGTCGCTGGTTCCGCTTCAGCAGCTTCGCCCGGCCCCACCCAACTCGGGTTTGACCTGCCTGATTCACTTGTGATTCCCTCGCAGTGGGAATCCCTCAACCCGGGCTTTTGGAAAATTGAGTCAGGTGCTCTCCGTCGACGTCTGAAAAACATCGGTGATCGCGCCCGCCGCACCGGCTTTCCCTTTCATTCGATGTCGAAAGGGAGTGTGATGGAAACGGACTACGACCCGTCGCTTCCAACCGGCGTGATCTATCGGCGCGATCTTAAGCTTGCGGGCGCGTATCGAATCTCTGCCGAATTCACCTACCGCGGTGACCGACCCGACATTCCCGAGGGTGACAACGCCGGTTGGTCGATGCACCAAGACGGCTTCGCTTTGATGGGAATTGCGTTTGGTGCAAAGTCGGTTTTTGAAAGTTACGACAAAATCCGCCATACATCCTTCGCGGCATGGGCCGACGATCAAACGCTGCGTTTGACCAGTGGCAAGAATCGACAAAAGGGAAACGCTCAATCAACGGACGCGCCATCGCTGAAACCGGGTGACCGATTCTCGATCGAAGTCGAAGTCGTCCCCAATGGTGCAACTTCGGCGGTTGTGGCGACCATGCGAAAGGGTGACGACGCGGTGACCACACGTCGTCAAATGCCGACGCATCAAACCCAAGGCTACTTTGGAATCGTCGGACGAGGCCTCGTCGATTTCGAGGTCAACAACGTTACGGTGGATGCCCCCGACGCCGACGCGTCCGAAGCGGACAACGTTGCGTGTTACGCCTGCTACCCGCTTGGCGACACGTTGACTCAAACCAAGAGCGGAAAATGGCAGGTCCGATTTGTCGGGTTGTTTGCCAACGACGGTGAACGTGCTGAGATTCGGATCGCCGATTCTCCCAATCCTTCTGGCGGCTGGAAATCGGTTCCGGTTGCTGGCAGTGCGGCGATCCTTAGCAACGACTTTCGACGAAACACCGCCGTCATCGATGCGATCCTACCAAGGAATCCCGCCGAGACAACGTTGTATTACACCGTCTGGAAAGATGGCGTCGATGTCACCGCCGACACGCGGATCGGAACAAGTGCGACTGGCCCCGGAACCGGAATGGTTGGCGATGTCCCGGATCGTGGAACCTACGTCGGTCGCCTGCCACAACTCAAAGCGCCGTACAAGCTTTGTGGGCTGTCCTGCCACGCGATCACCAGCGGATTGCAGACGAAATCTGCCGATGGTTACAAAATGATCGGCGGTGGTGACGATTGGCAGTTTCGCGATCAACCGACCGTCGATGCCTACCGACATCTCGAAGACTACGACTTTCAAGTCATGGTGTGGGAAGACGACGTTTGGTACATGGAATTGGTGCTTTATCCACCAAGCACGGACGACGCGTACAAAGTCGTGACAACATCGATTTGTGGCCCCACAAGCCGTTGGCAAATGATGCGTCACTGGAACGTCATCAATCCAGGTGACCACGACTATGGCATGGACGATGTCAAAGGTCCGGAACAGATCATCATTCGCAAGGTCGATGGACTGGGGCAGGATCCCAGCTACATGCGCCGCAACTTTCAGATCGTTCATCACTTGATCACGGGTGCCGAAGAGGTCGACCCACTTGAAAATCCTAAGAAGTGGCGATCCTGGAAGATGCCCAACCGGGATTTTACCTTTGTGATTCTCGATTCACGCCTTTGGCGCAGCAGCCAAGATACCGACATTTGGACTCAATCGGGGTGGGACGCTTTTAAGAGTCTTTACGATCGAACCGATCCGACCCGAAGCTTGCTCGGTGAAGAACAGTTCGCTTGGTTATCTGAGTTGTTGGCGACCGATTCGTCACGTCTCATTTGCCTGACCGGAATCAACGGGATGCACACGATCTGGACCGGTGGAAGAGGCAAACATGAAAGTGGCGAACACCCGCAAAAGTTCTCACAGCGTGACCGCGTCACGGCGGACTATGCCGGCTGGGTCAAAGCAGGTGCCGACCGCGTGCTTGAGCTACTAGGCTCTCGCGATGGTGTGGTCACCGTCTACGGCGACGTCCACAACGGCTGCATCATGAAAAACCGTGAACATCGTGTGATCGAATGCAGTTTCGGCCCCATCGGTCGAAGCGGTGGTCGCGGTGTGATTCCTGGTTTTGGTCCCGAGATGAAGGACGTTGACGGACGCGACGTGGAAATCCATTCGCTTTATCACAAGCTGTACTCGGACGCCCGCTTGAATGGTCATGCCAAGGGCGACCCGTATTATTGGAACTTCTTGGAAATGGAGTTTGATCCGGCAAAATCAAATCCGCGAATTGGCTTGCGTGTGCGGAACATGGTCGACGCCCCCAGCGAGCGACCGCGGGGCGGGGGTGCCCTTGAAACAACGGCCGCCCAAACCGGTCGCGATGCGACGGCAAGACTTCCAAAGCTCTCGACGCTTGCTCACGCCGATGTGCGTTTCACTCATCTGAACGGTCGCCCGATTCGAGGAACACGAAGCCTGTCAGATGGAAGCGTTCCCGTTGCCGGCCTGGTTGACGTCGAAGCGGGAACCAAGGTGCTGATGATCGCCTACGACGGTGCAAAGGTTGAAACGCAAATCGTTGAAACGCAACCGGTTTGATTTGGTCGTGGTTGGGCTGGTTAGGATACCGAAATGCAAGTAGATGAACTCGCAGCCTCGCAGCGGCTTCACGCCGTCAGCCGCTGGTTGTTTGCGTCGTTGCTTATCAGTTTGCTGGTGCTGCCCTCGTTTGAAGGTTGGTACGACGGTCGGACACTTTCGTTGATCGGACAAACATTGGCATTGGTGGCTGCTGCTGCTGCGGTGACGCATCGCACGACACGAGTGCTTTCACTGTCACTCTTAGTGGTTGCGCTTCCAACGTGCTGGGCGAACATCTTTGTCGACTCGTCACAGCTCTTCGCGATTCACTGCTTGATCGGAAGCGGCTTTTTTTGGCTGGTCGGAATCGTGATCGTCTACTTGGTGATTCGCACGTTCGAAGTCACACTCGACACCATCTTTGCTGCGATGTCAGCCTACCTTTTGTTCGGACTGGCTTGGGCGCTAAGCTATTGGGCGATCGACACCCTTTATCCCGATTCGTTTCCCGATCACTTCGTCGCAGCGCAAAACGACGAGCCCCCAAATTTCTCACACTTTGTCTACTTCAGTTTTGTGACGATGTCGACATTGGGATACGGCGACATCACCCCGCAAGACCAACTGACCCGTACGCTTGCCTGGGTTCAATCGGTGACGGGCCAGTTCTATGTCGCAGTACTCATCGCTTGGTTGGTGAGCGCGTTGCCGCGTCCTGGCGATCGCTACCGGCGCAGTGACGACTGAATCGCGGTCCTGCTCCGGCGTGTGTTTGCAGGAAACGCGAAGCGTGGCAGAGAAAACCTAGGCTTGGTTCTTCAGAATGACAGGCGCGTCGGGCCCCAGAATACAAGGCAGCGCCTTCGGGATCGCTTTGAAGTGGAATTCAGTGTCGCGATAGGGTTCGCCATCCAAGTTGACTTGCAACGGGCGAGTGCAATGCAGCTTGAATTCGCGAAGTTGGCGATAGTAAACAAAGCGGTTGGCTTGATTGTTCACATCCATGAGTTCGCTCATCACGACGCCGAGCTGAGGGATTTCGGCGTCTTGAACGACGATGACATCGAGTAAACCATCATTGAGTAAGGCTTGGCTGGTGACCTGATAGCCGCCACCACATTGCCGCCCATTGCCGACGGCCATCATCAAGACTTTACCTTCATGCGTCTCGCCTTCGGGGGTCGTAAACCGACACTCGTAGGGCGTCATCTTTGCTGCCGTGACGACCCCCATGATGGAATAGGCGGCGCCGCCAATCGCTTTCTTGAGTTCGGCTGGGGTGTTTGCAGTGACTTCAGCACCAAAGCCGCCACTGGTCACGTTCACGAAAACGCGGCCGTTGACTTCGCCAAGGTCGATCGCTGTCGCATCACCGGTTGCCGCGAGTTCAAGTGCGCTGAGTGGATCGCCCTTGAGAATGCCCGACCCGGTCGCAAAGTCGTTGGCCGTTCCGTAGGGGATCACCGCGAGCGCCGACTCGCACGACGAATCTCCGGAAACCATTCCGTCAGCAACCTCGTTGATCGTGCCATCGCCACCGGCGGCAACCACCACGTCAACCTTTTCATCGACGGCTTCGCTGGCATACCGAGCCGCATCGCCACCTTCCCAGGTCACGCGAACTTCGACGTCGTGCCCACGGTCTCGGATTTCTTTCACAGCCGGTCTCAACAGCGGATCCGCTGCGGCTTTGCCATTCACGATGACTCGAAGTCTTCGACTTTGCGCATTCACAGAGATGATTCGCCTTTCCCTCTAGCACTGGACAGCATTGTTCGTTTCGGCGCGTCTTGAATCAACGTTGGCGATTTGCCTGCGCTGGCGGCCGATCAACTGCGGTCAGATTGTAACGTGTAATCGCGGAGAGGCTGTGGTTTTCCGTGAGTCGAACGCGCTGCGTCGGGCCTTGCACTCAACGTAGCTACGCTCGCCAGAGCGTGGTGATGCAAAAAAACGCGTCAGCGATGAAGACCACCTTCTAGCGAAGGTAGCTACGGCTGTCGCACTTGCCTCGCGATCAGAACTTCAACCCAGCACTGAGGAACAATCCGGTATCGAGAGAGCGTTCGAAATTCTGGCGCTCGTATTCAATGCGGCGATCAAAAGCCGCGCCACCCTCGACAAAGCAACCTCGGTTCCCATGACGGATGACTTCGTATCCGAAAAGCAGACGCAAATCACGGATGGTCAATTCGTCGCGCGCTCCATTGGCTCGAGTGACGGCCCAAGTATTGCCGCCAATCGATCCCCCCATGTAAGCCCAGCCCTCGGCGTTGCCACCGTCTTTCCAAAGTCGTTTTGAAATCCGTGGCCGCGGCATTGTCGCATCGATCTTCCATTGAGGGGTTGGTTGCCACGAAAGCCCGATCGCCGGAAGCAAGCGAAAGTCGGCTCGGTCAAAATAAACCGCACCGAAGGAAAGCGTCAGATCATCGCGACACTTCCAATTGGCCAGCGCCAAACCAAAGAGCCGGAACGCCTTTTCACTGGTCGTCATGTCACTGCGAACCGAAGGTGTGACCACGATGGTTGAGGTCCAACGGTCGGTCCAAGTCTTCTGGTTGAAGATCGCCACCCCGGTGTCATAAAGAGTTCCGGGAGCGTCGATCCCGACGGGCCCCCGCAGGTGGTCCGCCCGAAAGTAGGGGCGGAATCCAAGCAGGTTGTCCATGCTTCCAAGAGGCACACCAAAGCTCGCTCGAACCTCTTCGAACGTCTGGTCCATCCCACCCAGCTTGTCGCCGGTATCAAACAAATGGCCCGCCAGGACTTCCGATCCCTGATAGAAACTCTTGCGATAGGACTGAATGGGAGTTTCACAGTCGACAGCAATTGTGCAATCGCACGCACCTTCACCGCAGGCGCATGGCGGTGGTCCACCAGCCACTGCGGGCGCCGCTTGCGCACTGATCATTGCAAGCCCAAGGACGATGGCAACTATTGAGAGACGGATGGATTCAAACACGCTGCTTTTTGCTCATAGTTCGGTCGTTTTTCGCTCACTCGGTGAGAGCACCACCAAGAGGTTAGAGTGCTGAACACCCTGTGAATCGACTTGTCACGGGAGCTTTCCTCAGCGATACCTGCGAAAACCGCCCCTTCAACTCTTCAGACGACAATTATCGAGTAGGCTCTGGCGTGAAGAGAATGCAAGCGGAAAAGTTTGGATGCGAGTTTCACGCCACCTCCACTGTGACTTGCACGCCTGACGATCAAGGCCGCTGGCCGCGCGAGCATCACGGCCGGTCGACATCCATCGGTGGCAGTTGCCAGTTCCACCGGACCGATGCGAGTCGGAAGATGACGATAAATCCAGTCGCAGTTGTTGTCGCGTAGGGTTCGGGCACGCGAACAGCCTGGAGTGAAAAGAGCAACCAGCATCCAGCGAACGCACAGGTTGCAAAGAGCGGCGCGGTGCGGAACAAGCTGGGAACGCGATTGCAAACGATGTCGCCGATCACGCCACCAAAGGTTCCCGTGATCACTCCCATCAATGAAGCGATGAACAAGGATGTCCCCGCGTCCATTGCGGCCGTCGCTCCAACGATCGTGAACAGACCAAGTCCCAGCGCGTCGGGGATATAAAGCATCCGTTCGGTTGCCTCAGGCATCTTCGGCATCAGCGACGTCGCCAGTGAAAGCACAAAGATGATGACCGGATAGTGGTGTTCGCGAATCCAAAAAAGTGGATGCCGGTCGAGAAACAGATCACGCATGGTGCCGCCGCCAAATGCGACCACAAGCGCGAGGCTAAACACACCAACGAAGTCGAGTTGGTGTCGGCGTGCGAGCAGGACGCCGTAGCAACCACTAGAGACGACGGCGAGCAATTCAAGGATCTCGAGCATGTTGCGCCATGCCGTAAGGGAGAGTCAAACGGCCCGACATGTTAGGAAGTGCATCGTCGATTTGTCAGGGGCGTGCTGGGAATTGTTTGGGCAGCCAGCGGCGATTGTTTGGTTCCCCACTCAGGTGGAGCGCCCTGGCCGATCCTTGCGACCCGAACAACCGTCATCTTTTCGCCACGAATGTGAGTCGACTTCATGCGAAAAGTTAACCTGACGCCGAAACCGTAATCCATTTTTCAATGTTCGCTGCCTCACGGGCAAAACGAGCAGCGACGGGGCAATATTACGGGGGCAATCTGATGATTCGTCAAGAATCAGCCGAATCGGCACAGGGTCGACCAGTGAGTCGATCATCTTCAGTCATGCGAGGCGGGGGCAAAGTCGCACTTGTCTTGTGGGCGGCCGGAATGTTGGTGGTGACCGCCAGCTTGATGGTCGGACATTGGGTCGAGCTTCCGCACCCATCGAAGGGCGTCGCGACTGAGTTGGTTAGCGCCAACACGGGCAGTTCGTGGCATGCCTTTCATTTCTTGTATGGGGATTGTCCCTGTTCGCGGCGAGTCTTGAAGAGGATCGTCGAGCGAAATCCGTTGGACATCGCTCACGAACGCATCGTGCTCATTGGGCACGATCCGGAACTCGAGAAGGTTGCGCACGAAAAGGGCTATGACGTCGACGTCGTCACAGCTCCCCAACTGAAAGAACGCTACGGCGTCGAATCAGCTCCTCTGCTGATGGTCATCGACGCTGAAGGCGTGATCCGCTACTCGGGCGGATACACATCACGAAAACAAGGTTTGGACATCCAAGACGATTCGTTGATTCGTCGGACCGTAGCGGGCGAAGTTTTTGAAGAACTTCCACTCTACGGGTGTGCTGTCTCAAAAGAACTGAAGGCAATCATCGATCCTTTTGGACTCAAATGAGGTGAGTTGTGTTACAGAAAGTAAAAGCACTCGTTAACTACTTGGTGCTCCCCAAAATCACTTCGGATTTTGAGGAAGAGTACCTGACGAGAATGAATCGCATCGCGACGTGGTTCTTTGTGGCCCACGTTCCGGTGCTCAGCCTGATCGCGTTCCTTAACGATACGGGACCGATCCAGGCGTTGGTCCTTTCTGCGGCGACGCTGCTGGGGCCAATGTTGGCTCACCGAATGTTCAAATCGCGTCGCGCGGTTTCGACAGTGATGGGCATCACGGCGATGTTCATGGGCGGTTTGCTTGTTCACTTTGGACAAGGTCCCGTTCAAATCGAGATGCACTTCTACTTCTTTGTGTTGCTCGCACTGTTAGCGGTTTTTGCGAACCCGATGGTGATTGTGGCCGCTGCGATTACCGCAGCGTTGCACCACGCGATCCTTTGGCTGGCTTTGCCTGCGAGTGTGTTCAACTACGAAGCTCCGTTTTGGGTTGTCGCCGTTCACGCAGCATTCGTCGTCTTGGAATCGGTTGCAGCGTGTTTTATCGCCCGCAGCTTCTTCGACAACGTGATTGGTCTGGAAAAGATCGTTGCTGCTCGAACGGAAGAACTTGCTGGTCGTAACCGCGACATGCAATTGCTGCTCGATTCGGTCAAGCAAGGCTTCTTCACCTTGGGCATCGAAGGCTTGGTCAGCGAAGAACGCTCGGCCGCCGTCGACCGCTTGCTCGGTGCCGTGGAGCCGCAAACGACCTTTGCCGATGTCCTGCGTCAACACGACACCAAGGCAGCCGACTGGTTGGAACTTGGCTTGGACGACGTCTTCGCCGGCATCTTGCCCGAAGAAGTCACGATCGCTCAACTCCCATCGCGAGTGGGCGTCGGTTCACGCACAATGTCGATCGAATACAGCCCTGTGTTCAACGGAACCGAGCTTTCGACCTTGGCAGTCGTGGTCAGCGATATCACGGCCGACGTCGAACGCGAAAAACTGGAAATCGAAAACCGCGAAATGCTCGCGATGATCGAACGGATCACATCCGACCGAAACGGCTTGATGGAGTTCTTCCAAGAAGCCGAAGACATCGTCGAAGCACTTCGCAACCGCGAAGGTCGAGAGCTGTCTTGGATCAAACGCCAAGTCCACACGCTCAAGGGGAACGCTTCGATCTTTGGCTTACAACGCCTTGCGGACGCTTGCCACGTGATTGAAGACTTCATCGCTGAAAACGAAGAGCTTCCAGAGGGGCCAAAGTGGACCGAAATGTTCGGTGCTTGGGCCAGCACTCGAGGCAACCTGCATCGCTTGGTCGCCGAAGATACCGACCAGGTTGTGCTTGCCGAAGAAGACTTCCAAAAGCTGATGACCTCGATCCTCAACAACGCCACAAGCGATGTTTTGGCTCGACAAGTTGCGAGTTGGCAGCTTGAACCGACCAGCGATCGTCTGGACCGAATCGCCGAACAAGCCAACAGCCTCGCGGCACGACTTGGCAAAGGCACAGTGATGGTTCAAACGCTGCACCACGGCTTGAGAACGGATGCGGGAATCTGGTCCAAGTTCTGGTCGTCGCTGATCCACGTGATCCGCAACGCTGTCGACCACGGGTTGGAATCACCGGAAGATCGCGCCAGCCAAAACAAGAGCGAGGCGGGCAACATTTCCTGCTCGACGGCAATTCGCGATGGCCAGTACGTGATCTCGATCGCCGACGACGGTCGTGGAATCAACTGGGACAAGGTCAAAGCCGCTGCCGAAAAGCATGGAGTGGCTTGCGACAGCCAAGAGGATCTGATCAACGCAATCTTCTCGGACGGCTTGTCGACCGCAGAAATGGTGACCGACACCAGCGGACGCGGTGTTGGCATGGGAGCCGTGAAGGAAGCCTGTGACGCATTGGGCGGACACATCGGCGTCGAAACCGAAGCGGGCAAAGGAACGACTTTCGAGTTCTCCTTCCCACTCGATTCGATGGCACCCGAGACCACTCAAATGTTGGCCAACCATGGCATCGAAGACCCAGGTCACGAACTGGTTCAACCTGCTTAGGCAATGACAAAAATCGACTCCGGCGTCAGCAACGATTTGCGGTTGCTGACGCCGCGAGTCAACTCGGCAGCCCCGGTGGTTGCCACCCAACGAACAACATTCCACTGAACACATTGGCCACATAAACAAAGGGCAACGTGATGACGAATAACCCTACTGAAGTCTTGATTGAAGAATTCAAGACGTCGCTGCGTGAATTGATCGAATGTTATTCGGGCGTTCAACCCGAACTACACACCGAGTTGCTGACCGGCATCGAGTCGGCTCAAGCGGCTTCGGTTGGTTTTGGCGACCAGCACTTTCGCGGTTCGGCGGTATTGCTCGCCGAGTCGACCACAGCCAAACAACTTGGTGCCGGCGACGAAGATGACGTCTCGGATTGGCTTGGCGAACTCGGCAACCAACTCGTCGGACGGTTCAAGAACAAGATCGCTGAATATGGCGTCCTGATGAACATGGGCTTGCCCGTCACGATGTGCGGAAAAGACCTGCATGTTGACGGCGAAACCGATGGCCACTGGTACGTGAAGTGGTCCGGTTGCTACGTCACAGCCGTCTTGAAGCTTGAAGTTGACGAGTGCTTGAACTTGGTGCGTGACCCGGAACTTGCCGTTGCCGAAGAAGGCAGCATCAGCCTGTTCTAAGCAGCGCACATCAAAACATCAAACCGAACACCATCTATCAGAATCAAAACCAAAATCAAAAAACCCCTTCCTTCCTGGAGATTGAATAATGAGTGCTACAGTCCTGGTTGTTGATGACTCCGCGACCGTTCGCCAACAAGTTGGCGCTGCATTGACGCAAGCTGGCTTGACTGTCGTCGAAGCCTGTGACGGCGTGGATGGCAAGAACAAAATCAGTGGTGGCGGAATCGATTGCGTCGTCTGCGACGTGAACATGCCCAACAAGAATGGCATCGAAATGGTCGAAGAAGTCAAAAGCGACTCGCGTTTCTCGAGCCTGCCCATCGTGATGCTGACCACCGAAGGTGCGAAAGAGTTGATCATGAAGGCCAAAAAGGCTGGAGCCAGCGGATGGATCGTCAAGCCATTTGACGCAGCAATGCTGGTGAGCGCCGTCAAGAAATTGACCGCCGCATAGTTCATTGGTCGGTCGCGTGCTGGGCAGCCAAGCTAGGAACGTTGTCCCTAGCGGTTGCCCAGACGCGACACTTCCAATCAAGAAAAAAACGCGCGGCCGCATCAGCGGTCTGCGCAGTGATCAAGACAAAGCAAACAATCAAATGCTGGTGATCATTTGATCGCACGCGCGAATCAAAGACAAACATCATCACACCACTGGTCGCGACATCATGGAACACACACCTCAAGACATCGAACTGAGCGGCGAAGTGACCGAACGCATCACGTCAGAGATGGACGAGATGCGGCATTCGACTGAAGAGGCAGCGCTGAAAATTGGCGAACTGCTGACGCAAATCGTGCGCACGGCAACCGAGGGCAACCAAGAGGTCAAATCCTCGCTGGCCGAAGCGGTTGGTCAATCTGGCGATGAAGGTGAAGACTCCGATTCGATCAGCGATTTGGTTCATCGCCAACTCGATATCGTCACTGGTTTTATCGACCAAACACGCGAGTTCTTTCATCAACACCGCGACCTTGCAAGTCAAGCAAGTGTTGCGTGTGCAACCATCCAACAATCCGCCAGCGAAGTTTCGGAATTGACCAAAACGAGCCAAGTGCTCGCCATCAACCTCCGCATTGAAGCGGCACGTCTGGGTGACAAGGGAAGCGGGTTCACCGCTCTCGGCCAACAGGTCCAGGCGTTCTCGCATGCGGTCAGTGAAGCCGCAGACAAAATCAAAGGCTCGGTCGCCATCTTTCTTGACGCCATGCCACGCATGCATGAGCAGACGGCGGTGATTGAAGAGCAAATGGATACGATGTCGAACCAGTTCGACGAGGAAATGGAAGTCGTCAGCAGCAAAACGGATGAATTAACCGACTCGCTCAAGGTCGTTCTGGACCACGTCGAAACCAAGAACAACCAAATCCTCGATTGTTCGAATCAAACGCTATCGCACTTGGCCTTCCAAGATCCCGTTAGCCAAGGGTTGCTTCGCATGCAGCACGACGTGCAACAAATGCACCGCATCATTTGCGGCGAATCGCCTGACTTCCGATCACTCTCGGAGCTTCAAGCCGATGTGGGTGACGACGGCAGGTGCTTCCGAGAATCGGGCGAAGTCGAGCTCTTTTAGTCGCGCACGCGATCGTGGGAATGTCGCCTTTCGCTCCGCGAAAGTAGCGCACGCAAACGCAACTTTTGCGGAGCAAAAGGCGACTATGTTCCTCTCCGCTTCATCAGCCGTCTTTACGTTTGTCGCCTTCGAGCATTCGACGGCGGATCTCGGGCAGCTTCTGGTCGTGATAACGTTGCGTTCGCAGTACATCGATCGCAGCGAGAAAAACGACAGCCATCAATGCGATCGTCACAAGCAACCAGCAGCCAATAAAGATGCGTGGTTCGCCGACGCCGGCGATCACAATCAAAACGCCGCAAAGTCCCAAGATGAAATTGACACGGCGGCGACGGCGGTGACGCGAGGCAAAATACTGCTGGTCGATCTCACTGCCATCGGTGCGATCTTCAAAGCCGCTATTGACGCTGCGATCAAGCCAATACGACAGCGCGATCAATCCGAATCCAAGCATCAAGTGCGAAGCTACCATCTCCGGCCTACTGCTCCTTGAGCCATTGGTGAACGACCCAAACGACGGCTGCCATCGACTCGCCACTGCAATTCTCTGGCACATCCTTTTCCGTGTGCCAATAGTTGGGCGCGCCGAAGCCACTACGTGGATAATCGAAGTCGATGATGTCGATCGTTGGAATGCGGCCGACTTTGTTTAGCGGAATGTGGTCATCATCAATCTCATATTTCGAGCGATTGACAAACGCTTTCACGCCAAGACGGTCGGCGGTTTTCCAGATGCTTCGATTCATCTTGCCCGCAAATCGCAAACTGTTTTTTTCGTAGTAAATCCTCAACTCGCGATCACCAATCATGTCGAGCAGGATTCCGCCGCGATAGGGCACAGCTGGTGGTGAGGCGACGTACTTGTTGGCGAAGAAGGTCGACCCCAAAAAGTAGTCGTCGCGTCCTTGTTGGAAAACAAACTCTTCACCATCAAAAAGTACGATGTCGACTCCGACGTCAGGCGGCAAATCGGAAAGACTGTGTGACAGTTCCATCAATGCTGCGGTGCCACTGGCACCGTCGTTCGCGCCGACAAAGACACCGCGTGGGCGAAGCGGATCGCGATCGGGAAAGGGTCGCGTGTCGTAGTGCGCACAAAGCAGGAAGCGCTTCGGGCGATTAGGGTGCCAGGATGCGATCAAGTTTGCCATCGGCACAGCGGAACCGTCTTCAGGGTGACGCACTTCGAACGTTTGCATCGTGACTTCGGCACCACGCCCGACGAAGAATTCTTTCAGCATCTCCTGCTGACGCACCATCGCTTGGGAACCTGAAGGCCGAGGCCCGATGTCGCAAAGCTTGATCAAATAATCCATCGCCCGGCCCGGATCATACTTCGCTGGGATCGCGCCGACGGCTGGCTTCAGGTCTGCCCCGGCCGTGCCGCCTCGATCCGACCAACCAAAGAAAAGGATGAGAATCAAACCGACCGCCATCAGTCCATAGATCAGAAAGACCCCTTTCCAACCCTTGGCTTGACGCGTTGCCTCGACCTCGTCGCGATGCCGATTGTGATGCGCGGCCGTCTGGCGGCCGTGGCGTTGGGTCGTCGATTCCGCTTCTTTCACCATGGTCATTTCTGGTTACCGTCAGATGTTTCTTCCCTGATACCGATCGTTATCCGTGATGCTGATCTGGCTCTTGATGGAGGATCGGGGCTCCCTGGCTCATGATTGTGCACGATCAGGCAGATTTCACCTACCGGGAGATTCGCTTGTGGCCGAATTGCTGGCATTTTGCCCCGATTGAACGTCTTTTGCGCCACGCAAACCGGGTCGATCCGACCGGAAAACCAGCGTGTTGCTTGCATTCACCTTAAGAAACCTCGGTTGTGCAAAAAACCGTCGTTTTGATACCTCTAACTCGTTTTCCTGGCCTCGCGTGGTGGAGATCTCGCCACTCGAAAGGCCTCTCGAGATCCTTTTTGCCTGCGGACGTCGACCAGTGGACGCTCAGCAACCGACTCAAGCCGAGCCATCGCCGCTGGCAACATCGCAAGCGGACGTCGATCCGCTTGTCGAACAGATTCAATCTGAAATCGCAGACATCGTGCGAAAGGTCGAGTCGATCGCTCAGACCGACCAGTCGGCCGATCAGTTCTTTGGCTGGCTCGTAACGACGGTTGCGCAGGCCTTTGGATCGGAATCGGTCGATCTCTTCCAGCTCGATCACAACCAAACCTTTTCAGGCGTACGTTCACTTGATGGCAGCGTCCCAAGTTGCAACGACACTCATCAAGCCTTGTTTGCCCAAGTGATCGACGATGCCACGCCGATGATCGTCAATCTGGCCGGACAAAGCGATCGCGTTGCACTTGCCCCCCTTGGGCCTCGGCATTTGATCCAAGTCACCATCGACCAAGACGCAAACAAAGCCACGCTGCAAGGCTACTTGCGATTCCTTGGCCAAGTCGGCAAACACGCCCGTGAATACTTGTCTGCCACCGATCAAGAACAGCGTGACGAAGTACTCACCTCATCGATCGACCAAGCCCTGACCCAGCTTCACGAATCGCCCGCATCGCCAAAACGACTACGGCGTTTGGTTCCAGCAATCGTTGCGGTAGCCGCGATTGGACTGGTGATCGCCTTTCAAGCTTTGTTTGGCAACCACACCAACGAAGGCGTTCCCGAAACTTCCCCTCCGAACTTCATCGGTTTGCCATCAGGTGGGATTTCGGGAAGCGACCGAGCGATACCCGAAAACGGCACTGCTCATTTGGTTGGAGCCGCCATTGCCGCGGACCGCAAAGAACTCGTGCTGACCGATTGCATCGTACACTTGCCAAAGGAAATCGCGGTCAGGACGGCCGCTTCCGGTTGGGTCGATACCATTGCCAGCCAGCAGGGCGCAACGATTGAGCGCGGCGATCTCGTCGTCACCCTTCATGACGAAACCACAACTGCAAAGTTTGAAGCCGCACGCTTGCGTTTGAAACTCGCACAGCAACGTCAACCCATGACCCTTGAGTTTCAAAAAGCTCAATTGGAAGTTAACGAAGCGCGCCGGCTGTTGGATGAAATTGGCCAAACGCCGCTACGTTCGGATGTGCGGCGGGAGAGACAACACCGTTTGCAGCTCGCCGAAATTGAGTTGAAACTTATAGAGCAACAGCAGGCGGAGCGGCAAATCGAGGTCGAGCTGTGCGATGCAGAATTAACAGCATGCCGAATCGAAGCGAATCAACTTGCCGTGTCGGCCTCCAGCAGCGGCACGGTAGAGAACATCGTCGTGCAAGTTGGCCAGCGTGTGGAAGCGGGAACGATCGTCGCAGTGCTTTCGGATCGAAACGTGATCGAGGCAACCGCGTGGATCGAAGCGACGGAACGACCTAAGGCCACATTGCAAAGCGGGGCGGCAAAGCTTGTTGTCGACGACTTCGTCAATGGTGCCCCTATTTCGATCCTCGGCGAAGTGCTCGGTGTCGAATCCATCGATGGTCGCTACCGAGTACGAGCGAGGTTTGCCGGCGCCACGAGATTGGCCAAGCATCGTTTTGTCCGAAATGCAAAATTGGTCCTGCTTGGTCGTTCGCCCGATGCCGAAGCGAAGGTTGCTGACCAGCCAGACGCAACCGGACGACGCTAAGTAGGCTTGTTCCGTGAGCGACGAAGACTCGAGCGACAAATCAGCCAAGGTTCCTGAGCCTTCCGAGCGAATGTCCGTCGCCATGGTCGACGCACCGCATCCCGCGACGATCGATCCGGAAACTTTAAACGAAGCGTGCAGCCTGAGGACGCAAAAGCGAAGCGGCCCTGGTGGACAACACCGCAACAAAACGAGTTCCGGTGTGTTTCTGACACATGAGCCATCGGGCGTTGTGGCCGAAGCAACCGAGCGTCGAAGCCAAGCCGAAAATCGAACCATCGCGTTTCAGCGGATGCGATACCGACTGGCGATCGAATTGCGAACACCGTCACCAATCGGCGTCGAAGTATCGCCTTGCGACCCGATGGAAGCTCGATGGCGAGATCAATTCGACGGAGGTCCGCTGAAGCTTGCGGAATCCAATCCGGCGAAGCCAGCTGTGCTCGCACTGCTGCTGAATGACCTTCATGCCGCCGGCGGCCAGCCAAGCTTGGTTGCCAAACAATGGCGAGTTTCCACCTCGAGCATTGTCGCGTTGGCGAAGTCTTATCCGCCCGCACTCCAGCTGCTCAATTCGATCCGCAGTCACCATGGTCGCCGAGGAGTGCGGTAGAGCAGTCCAATCGTGAGAACCGCACGCTATCGCGTTTCGGCTGATGATCCGCGTCGCAAGATCTTGTAGGCCGGATCAAAGAGCGACAGCGATGCAGATCCGGCACGGTCCTTTCCGGTCACCACGCTCTGGCGAGCGTAGCTACGTTTGGCAGGGCCCGACGCTAGCTAGCGCGTTCGGCTCACGGGTAGGTGGTTTCATCTTGGGACCGCTCTCCACGGTCACCACGCTCTGGCGAGCGTAGCTACGCTGTTAGGGAGAGCAAAAAGGGGCAAAACCTCAAATTGGACGTCCAACTTGGGCTTCGACTTCTCTTAACCTGTTGGCAACTTGTCTGATTTGCCTTCCCTCCCCGTTTTGAGACTCAAACCTGTGCGTCGAACTCTACCGCTGCTTCTAATTGCTGCCCTGTTTCTGCCGGCCCCTCCATCTGAGGGTGCTGATCTATTGGTCGAGGCCGAGAGCTTTGCCGAACATGGCGGCTGGAAGCTCGATACTCAATTCATTCAGCAAATGGGGTCGCCCTATCTGCTGGCTCACGGGCTAGGAAAGCCAGTTGCCGATGCCTCGACCACCCTCTCGGTCAGCAATCAAGGAAAGTACCGAGTTTGGGTTCGAACCAAAGACTGGGTCGCTCGCTGGGATGCCAAGCCATCGCCGGGTCGATTCAAACTGTCGGTCAACGGCAAGGCACTCGACGAAACGTTTGGCACCAAGGGAGCCGAGTGGAGCTGGCATGATGGCGGCGTGGTGGAACTCGCATCGGGCGAGAACACGCTGCGTCTGATCGACGAAACGGGCTTCGACGGTCGCTGTGACTGCATCTATTTCACCTCCGACCTCGAACAGGCTCCACCACCAGCCGACAAGGTGCTGTCGAGTTGGCGGCGCGACAAGTTGGGCCTGCCTGCGGAGCCGGTGACCAAGGGACCTTACGACCTTGTTGTGATCGGCGGTGGCTACGCCGGAATGGGCTCGGCGATCTCGGCAGCACGCATGGGTTGCAACGTGGCCCTCGTCCAAGACCGTGGCGTTCTTGGCGGCAACGGTTCGAGTGAAGTCCGCGTTTGGGCGATGGGCAACATCCGTCGAGGCAAGTACCCGCGGATTGGCGAGATCATTGAAGAGTTTTGTGACCATGCCTCAAAATCGCCCGGTACCTACGAAGAGTTTGGCGATGCGTTGAAAGAACAGGTCGTGCGAGCCGAAGGCAACATCGACTTGATGCTCAACCATCATGCATTCGCAGTCGAGATGGACGGCTCGAAGATCGCTGCCGTCAAAGCGCTCAACACGCGGACTGCGGAAGAGGTTCGCATCCAAGGCAACCTGTTTGCCGATTGCACCGGACACGCCTGGGTCGGCAGTTGGGCCGGCGCCGATTCGGACATGACGGCAAAGGGCCGAATGGGCATGAGCAACATGTGGGCCTGGGGCGAAGGCGAAGAAACGGTCGCCTTCCCCGAGACCCCCTGGGCACTCGATTTGAAAATGGCCGATTTCCCATACCCACGTGATCATCACGGTCAATGGTTCTGGGAAAGCGGGTACGACAAGGATGCGCTCGGCGACGCCGAAGGCATTCGAGACTGGAACTTGCGAGCCGTCTATGGCGCGTTCAATGCGATGAAGAATCGTGACGGCGCTGCCGATCATAAAACGGCCGAATTGACTTGGGTCGCCTACGTGGGTGGACCGCGTGAAAGTCGACGCCTGATGGGCGATGTCGTCCTTACCGAAGAAGACATTGTCAACAAACGTGACTTCCCAGACGGGTGTGTGCCCAGTACCTGGTCGATTGATTTGCACTATCCCAAAGAGCAATACAAGCACTCGTATCCCGACAATCCTTTCATCTCGATTGCGATTCACAATCGAAACGTGGACCGGATGTATGGCTATCCCGTTCCGTACCGTTGCTTCTACAGCCGCAACATCGAGAACCTGTTCATGGCGGGTCGATGTGCAAGCGTCACGCACGAAGCCCTCGGCACGGTGCGCGTCATGAAAACGTGTGGCATGATGGGCGAAGTCGTCGGCAAAGCCGCCTCGCTTTGCACGCTTCACGATTGCCAACCCCGTGACATCTACGAAGCCCACCTCGACGAGTTGATCGAGCTTCTGCACTTGCCCGGCAAGGCGCGCCGAACAACACCTTCGGACAAAATTGTGATTCCAGATGACGCGATGGAATTGGCCGGTTCGCATGGCCCCATGACCGGCAAGCGGCCGAAAGACCTCGATGGTATCGTGATCGATGATCGCGGCGCCAAACTGACGGGCACCTGGAGCGGCGGGACCGGCTTGAAAAACTACGTCGGCTACGGCTATCGCTACGCCTCTGCCGGCAGCGACGCTACCGCGACCTTCAAGTTCAAAGTGAACGACGGCGGACGCTACAATGTGCGTCTCTACAGCCAGGCGCATGAGAACCGTGCAAAGTCGGCTCCGGTTGCGATCACCGTTGGTAACAAGACCACCAAGCACCGAGTCGACCAGCAAACCCCATCGCCCGGCGATGTCATTGATGTGACCGAAATCGAGGTGCCAACAGGCGGTCAGGTCGATGTTGTCATCAGTTGCGACGACGCTGGTGGCACGGTTCACGTCGATGCTGTTGGCCTGGTCAAGGTGCAATAAGCTTGGGCGAATCGCCAACGCCAATACGTAAGCGGCAATCACGACTCGCTGGCCTGGTGCAGGCTTTGCGAGTCGGTTTGATTACCGCTTTGCTTTTGGCCATTCCCTCGCCATCGCACCAATCAAACGTCGACCCCGGCGCAGCTCCGGCATTGGATTTGATCCAAGCCGTCACGCCAAACGCAGAGGCAATCGATCCCGAGCCGAGCGGGGAAGGCTTGTGGACGCTTCGCGATGCGGCGGGCGATGCGATCGGTTCGGTCGCGCGAACGCTGCCCGATGCCGAAGCGATCGTTGGCTACCGCGGACCGACCGAAGCGATGTTGGTCTTCAATGACAAACTCGAATTGACCAACGTGCGACTCCTTTCCAGTGCGGACACCGGCGAGCACGTCGACGCGGTCGTTGCGGATCGAGCCTTCTTCGAACAGTTCGTCGGTTGGCCTTGGGGAGGCCCTGAGACCAAAACACGCATCGATGCCGTCTCGGGCGCGACGCTGACAAGCATGGCACTGGCCGAGGGAATCCTAAAACGGATCGGCGGCGAACGGCCGTCACTTGTTTTCCCCGATGCATTGAAGGTCAATGAAGTTCTCGACTGGTTCCCCGAAGCAGAGACGATTGCCGAGTCGGGCGGCGTCGGGCAAGTCTTCGACGACGACGGCGCGCTGCTTGGCCGAGTGATGCGAACCGGCGCGCTCAGTGATGACGTCGTTGGCTATCAAGGACCAACCGAACTGCTGCTGAAACTTGCCGAAGGGGATGACGTCGAGTCGATTCGACTTCGCAATTCCTATGACAATCAACCTTACGTTCGCTACGTCAAAGTCGAACGTGGCTACTGGGCGTTGTTCGAAGGCCAATCCCTTGCCGAATTGTCGAAACTCGATCCACAGCAAGCCCGTATCGAAGGGGTTTCCGGAGCGACGATGACAAGCCTTGCTGTTGCCGACACACTGGTGGCGGCGGCAAAAGAGCATCAACAACGAGCGGCAGCCCTCGCTGCTGAACAAGCCGAGAAACGGCGTCCAATTTGGGAGACCGTCCGCTGGACCACGACCGATATTGCGACCGTCATCGTATTGCTACTCGCAGGCATCTTGAGTCAGACACGTCTGTTTCGCATTCGACTCGTGCGCAAAGTTTGGCTGGCTGGCGTCTTTGTTGTGATCGGCTTGTGGGCCGGCAATCTGGTCTCCCTTGCGTTGGTGGCAGGCTGGTCGGCCGAAGGCATCGCATGGCGACTCGCACCGGGCTTGGCGGCAATGGCAAGCGTCGCCTTGCTGATTCCTCCGCTGACCAAAGCCAATCCCTACTGCAACCATCTTTGCCCACACGGCGCGCTGCAACAGCTGATCAAACCGCCGGCCAAAGCGAAATGGCGACTTCATCCCAGCAAACGAGCCACCAAGTGGCTTAGGCGACTTCCTGGCGCAACACTCTGCGCTGCCTACATCGCCCTCTGCCTGCTTCCCTCGCTCGACCTATCGTCGTGGGAACCCTTTCATGCTTATCTGTTTCGCATCGCGGGGTGGGGCGTGATCGCGCTTGCCGCGTCCACGCTCACGCTGTCCGCCGCAGTGCCGATGGGCTACTGTCGGTTCGGATGCCCAACGGGCCGGTTGATCGATTACCTGCGTCGGTCCGCGACAAGCCACAAAATCGTGACGGCGGATCTGATCGCGGTTGCCCTGTTGGTGATGGCGTGCGTGGTACGCGGAATGGTGCGATGAGGTTACCGTGCGCTCCAGGAATCACGCTCCCGCTTGCGGGAGGGTCGGGCGTTAAAACCTATACGAACCCTCTCCGGGCCTTAGAGCCCGACTCTCCCAAGGGAGAGTGTTAAAGCTCAATGTGAGCCGAACGCGTTAGCGTCGGGCAAAATCACGTCTAGTAGCAAACAAGGCCCGAGGCCTGATCGCCTGCGGCTCACTTGGCAATGCGGTCGCCTAGCTTTGCACCTTGGCTTTGGTGCGGGCTTCGCGAAGTCCGCGGCTGAGAATGTCACGAAGCATTGGCGAGAAATCCTCGTACTTCGATTGATCAGGAGCACCGTTGCTGAACTGATAGATCGCGTCGCGAGGCTTCACGCCCAGAGCGATCAACGTGCTGCTGACCGTCCCGTAGTCTCCATTTCGCACCACCATACTGGGGCGTCCAGGACCAACCGGTGCACGAGCAAAGACCCGGCTGGCGACCGCCAGGAACTTGACGGGCGAGTCGAGCGTTTGAAGGGTCAACAAGCGGCGAGCCATTTGCACTCGCTGGTCTTCGGGATCGTTCAGGTTGCGGGCACCAATGATGTTCAAACCATCTTGCAGTTCGACCACCTCTTGGCGTTCGTCGGCGTGGATCGCGTAACCATTCTTGGCATCGGCGATGATGATGTTGCAGCCCTCGTAGCGGGTCTTTGCAAACTCGGCATGTGCCTTGTCGAGTGCTTTGCTAGCGGATGTGCAGCGAAGCAGATCCAGACCGAGGAGGCCTCGCGAGCGTTGGCCGAACAGAGGTGTTTGTGTCGCACGGTTGCTGATGCCGACAAACAGGCCGTTTTGGTTGACGCCCAACCAAGTTCCGCCAGCCTTTTGATCGATGCCGCACAGGACACGAGGCTTACCGGATTGAATCGATGGGGGCAAACTTGGCCGATCTTTGTATTCCTCGCGGTTGGCCGCTACCAGAATGGGGCTTTCGGGGACCAGGCGATACTGAACAGCCAATAAGCACATCGCGTCGCTTTCTATTTCAAAGATCGGTGGATTTCTTGGTTTATCGCCAGCTGGCAAGCCGCCTTGTCCTGGAGCGAAAAACGCTCCCAGAAACCTGCGTCCGCTCCGAAGATCGGCCGCCTCGCCCGCCGGGCTGAGATGTGCCCAATGTATCTACGGGCTGCCTCTCTCCACACCCTCTGCCAGGGGGATAGCACTAAAAAACCCAAGCGTTGGTGGCCTTTTTGGCTCCTCTGTCCTCTCATTCGCCCTAATGTTGGAAATCTGGGGAATCTCAAGCCTGTCCTGAGCCGATAAATCGTCAAAAAGACCCTCATTTGCGCAGTACCGACGATGGATGACCAGTATCAAAATGAATACGCTCGCGGCGTGTTGTCGATCAGCACTCCGGTTTGCGTGACCCTGGCTCGAAAGCGTGCACCTCTCAACGAGGTCGTCAATCTCGTCCCCGGTTCAATGCTCACCTTTGACGCCCACTGCGACGAGCCGCTCATGCTTGAGGTGGGAGGCCAACCGATTGCGACGGGAGAGACGGTCAAAATTGGTGACAAGTTTGGCCTCAGGATCCGAGACATCCTTCACGACGGAGCTCAATAAGCTCTCCAGGTGAGGTGTTTGTCCAGGTTAACGTGCGTTCCAACAATCACCCTCCCGCTTGCGTGAGGGCCGGACGCAAAAGTCCGGGGAGGGAATGATCCCTGTGTATACAGACCCTCTCCGGGCCTTAGAGCCCGACTCTCCCAAGGGAGAGTGTTTGCAAGCTGCAGTACCCGCGTGCCGCGAAAACACTCGATTGTGATTTCTGAATGTCGCCTTTCGCGCCGCGAAAGTAGCGTCCGCAGACGCGATCAGTCAGTTTGAGTCCAATACCGGAAAGCTCGAATCGTTTGACGCGCGGCTTCGTGTGGATCGGGGTAGGGGAATGCCTCGGCACACAGATAACCCTGATAGTCGATTGCCCGTAGCGCCTCGATGATTCGGGTGAATGGCATGTGGCCGTAACCGACCGGACGCCGATTGCTGTCGACAAAGTGGATGTGGCCAACCCACTTCCCACCGGTCAACAAGGCTTCCGCGATGTCGGTCTCTTCGATGTTCATGTGGAACAGATCGCACAACAGGCGAACGTTGTCGGTCGACAACGATTCGAGCAGCTCGACGCCATCGGCGACCGTACAGCACTGTTTGGTCTCGTAGCGGTTGAGCGGTTCGTAGATCAGCGGCACACCATGCTTGCTGGCCGCCTCACCCCCTTCTTCCAAAGCTTCGCACAGGTAACCACGCGCGGTCTCGGGGTCACCGGTATGGCCGCTGGGTCCTTGCATCGAACCGATGATTGCACCGGCACCAAACGCACCCGCACAATCGATCACCGAGCGGACAAAGTCACGTGCTTTCTTGCGGTTGCCTTCGTCAGGATCGGCAAGTTGCAGTTTGTGTTTCACCCAACCGGCCCCTGTGCCGAGCGCGGCAAGCTTCAGCCCCGCAGCATCGAGCATGTTGCCGAGCTTGTCGGATTCGATCACTTCCATACCGGGAGCAAAAATCTCCACTGCGTCATAGCCAAGTTCACCGGCAAAGGCGATCGACTTTTCGAGGCCGTCCCAAAGAACAAAGGGACCGCCGCGTGCCTCTTCAACCAGGCTGATCGTGATACATGATTTCATTTTGATTCTCGTAGATGTACTGTCGACGAAAGGAGGATGTTAGCTTTACCCAACACGTTCCGCGGTGGGATCTTCGTTCTCGTCCAAACCATCGGCGTAAACCCAGTTGTGAATCGGGGCGAGAATCTCTTTCACTTCGGCGACCAATTCTTCGTCGAGCGGGTCTTCCAACCAATCGCACCATTGAGAGACACGTTCAGGATTCGCTGAACCCGTCACGCAACTTGCGAAGGACTTGTTCGCAACCGAGTACTGCAGCGCAAGCTTGGCGATGTCCGTCCCTTTGTCACGACAATGAGCGGCGGCTTTGGCGGCCACTTCGCGAACGGGTGGAGTTGACTTGTGCCACTCGGGCAACGTTGCATCGGTCAGCAATCGCGCCGAAAACGGTGCGGCATTGATCAGCCCCACGCCCTTTTCGGCACAAGGTTCGACTAGGCTAAGCGCCATGTCGTTTTGCAACGTGTAATGGTTGTACGAAAGGATGACATCAAGATCCGCACGATTGAGCATCTCATGAAAGATCTTCATTGGGTAACCCGACACACCAATGAACCGAATCTTTCCTTTCTCGACTTCTTTGCGAAGCGCGGGCAGAGTCTCTTCGACGATTTGGTCGAGTGGGACAAACTCGATGTCATGACAGAAGATGATGTCGATGTGATCCACACCCATTCGCTCAAGCGAAATGTCCACCGACTCCAAGACTCGCTTTGCGCTAAAGTCAAAGTGTTTGGGTGCGTAGCGACCAAGCTTTGTACTTAGCAGGTAGTCGTCGCGCGAGATTTCCGGCAACACGCGACCGAGCATCAACTCGCTCATCCCACGGCCATAGTAGGCTGCAGTGTCGATGTAGTTCATGCCGCGATCGAGTGCGACGCGGACGCACCGAAGTGCTTCGGGGACATCGATGGGGCGGAACTCGGCACCGATTGAAGATGCCCCAAAGGAAAGGACAGAGAGGTCCAATCCCGTGTTACCCAGAGGACGCGTTTCCATTTTGGTTGCATGTAGCGAGTGATCGAATTGAAAAAGCTCGTACACAACCTAAACGGATGGGCTGCCTTTGACCATTAGGCCAAAAACGACGTGGCGTCCAACAAGGGACGCCAAAACAACCTTGCCTACGAGCCCAATTCGACGTCAATCTTCGCTTCATCAGCCGCTTCGCGAAGCTTGGTCAACGCGCGTGCTTCGAGCTGGCGAATGCGTTCTTTGGTCACGCCCATTTCCTCGCCCACTTCCTTCAACGTCAACGGCTCGTTGCCGCGGCCAAGACCGAAACGAGCGGTGATGATCTTTTGCTCGCGTTCGTCGAGACGGTTGAGGATTTTGGAGAGTTCACGTTGCCGCGACCGTTGGACCGATTCAGCAGCATAGGGATCGAGCCGATCGTCCTGGCGAGCCAAAAAGAGTTCTTCGGTCGTCGTGCGAAAACGATCGCGATGCTTGAACTCGCTGGGGATCGTACGAGCGAAGTTCTTCATGATTGCCCACGAAGCATACGTGCTGAACTTGTTGCCACGTGAGTAATCAAACTTTTCTACGGCGCGAATCAGCGACATGTTTCCGTCACTGACGAGTGCGAAGAAATCATCGGTGCTGGCAACGTGCCGCTTTGCAATCGAGACGACCAATCGCAGGTTGCTTTGCACGATTCGGTTTTTGACCAAGACGGCTTGTTCGTAAAGCTCGTCAATCTCGTCCATGATCGCCGTCTTGCTACCTTGGGTTTTGGCAAGACTCTCACGCAACCGGTTGGCTTTGTGCTTGAGGTAGTTCATCTTGCGGAAAAGATGATACTCCTGCTCACGCGTCAACAGCGGGACTTCATAAAGCGCAGCAAGGTAACTTGGCAAACCGGATGGCACGCGAACCTTACGAGGTGCTGATGCCGCTTCGGGCATGTCACCAACGTATTCGCCTTCGCGCGACGTGACCTCGAAGTCTTCGTTGTAGATGTAGTCCAACGGAAGCTCGGCGACCTGCTCCAATCGCATGTCAAGCAGGATGCGTTGGATGCTGGTTCGCGTTCGCTTGAAACGTTTGCAAAGCTGAGCGATGGTCGCGCCATGCACATACAGCTTGAAGATTGATCGCTTGTCGTCTTCGGTGAGCGCGCCACGATGATTCGGGAAGATTGCCAACGACTTGTGGTCGGCATCGAAGTTCTTCAGCGTGTAGCGAATCGTCTCGGGACTTCGCTTCATTTGGTCAGCAAGTCGCCGAGTCACTTCCGAAAGACTCGCGCCTCCTTCGACCAACTGGCGAGCGCGTTCGATCATCTCGCTCTTTTCGTCATCAGTCAGTTGGCTGAAGCGTTCGCCGCGTCGAATCTTGTCGCGGTTGTTGTTGACGAAGCGTTCCACCGAGCTGTGCAAGAAGCCAACTCGCTTACGACCGCCGAACAACAATCGACGACTGACCAACCCCGAATCACGCCAGCGGCTGATTGTCTTGGTCGAAACGTTGAACATCTTGCTCAGTTCATCGACGGTGTGAACTGGCTCTGAAACTTCGCCGACGGTGATATCGGCAGAGTCGCTTAGGTCTTCAATCAGAAGACGCAGATCGTGCTTCAGGTCGGCCGAAGCAATGCTGTGGCGACTGGGGGTTTCGGGACGGTATTTGGTGATTCGGTAACAGAGGTAATCGAAGGCGTACGATCGGTCCGATTCGATCTCGCCGTAAACCGCCTCTGTAAGCGCAGCTTGTTCGATCTTCTTTGCCTTTGGAGCAAAGCGAGTCAGTTGGTCTCGAAGTTCCTTGATTTTGGCGTCGCGATAGTCTTGGTGCATCGACGTCATCTCCCAGTGCCGATCGCTCGAGTGTCCATCCTTTCCCTGCGACCCCGGCGGGTCGCTCACTCGAAAAATCAAAGTTGCCCAGGTATCCCTCTATCCGTAGAGCGATGTTGGTTGGTGTTGCGTCTGGTTGGCATCAGCCTTCGTGGAGGTTCGACCCACTAACCGGCTGACGGCTTCCGTTGGCAACGGCTGACGACTCCTTGTCATCAACCCACATGATTACTACGCGTAATCGAGTTGTGCTGTTTCCTTAAAAAGACTGTTGTTTTGGACACTAAGTTCGCCTGTCGAACTCTTTTTACCACTGTTGTCAAATCTTGACCGTGACGATCCCGACCGCACGGGCGGGGGGAAGCGCCCTTCCATTTGGCAGTTTCCTACTCAGTCAACGGTTCTTATCTGGAAATCTTGGGCCAAACGGCGCGATTCCGAACGTTTTGGTTCGACAAATGCCCTCTCCAGCTCCGTTTTCGCCGCGTCCGACCGCATCTTGTTGAATTGGATCACTTTCCGCTCTCCACCCCAATAGTCCAGCTCATGTGTAACTTTTTCCATCTTTTTGAAAGACTAGGCGTCTAATTTTGAGACGACTCGTGATACGGATGACGACACCCCGACCAAGTGTGCGGCAACCCGATCAGGGATTTGGAGAAACCCGAAACCGACCCGCCAGGATCTATATGGGCACTTTCACTGACACCAAAGGTCACGCGGCTGCCGGCAAAGTCTGACATTTCCTCAATTTCACTTTGGGTTGGATGGGGAATTCCAGTGAATCCCCCTGTCGCCGAAGTCGATCTAGAGAGGAAGAGCCTCTTTGCGGAGGGAGCCGCTGGAAATCTGCCAGTTCGGTTGCTGACCGCTGAATCAATTGCAAACCACATGGATGTGACTTGTGATGGGACAAGAATTAAACACAACGCGCCGTCAGTTCCTGCTTGCCTCCGCCGCGATTGCTGCCAGCGGTGTCGGGGGCAAAGCGTCTGCCGCTGACGGCGACTCGGTTCTGCTGCGACCAAGTGGGCAAAACGACCTGTTTCGTGTTCGCCTCGAAATGGAGGTTGCCGGCAACATCAACGTTCCCGAAAACGCGTTGGTGTCGCGAAAGAGCCGGATGAAACTACCGCTCGAAAGCAAAGCGGTGTTTGACTACGAGGAGCGTCTGAGGCTTCCCAAGGATGCCGACCCAGCTTCGCCGATCACGTTTGCCGAGCGTTACTATCACGAAGCCAAAAGTGCTGGCACGGTGAACCAACGGGCGATTAGCAGTCAACTGCGTCCGGCGGCACGCGAGGTCGTCGTGCGCCGCGAAACACTGCCTGAAGTGATCTACTCGGTGGACGATTACTTCAAGCAACCCGAACTCGAGTTGCTTCGCGTTCCCGCAGCGAGCGTGGCGGTCGACCAACTTCTGCCAACCGAAGCGGTCTCCCAAGGAAGCGTGTACTCACCGAGCGGTGACGCGATCGGTTCCGTTTTGAACCTGACTGCGGTGGATGCCAACGAAGTTTCCATCACGGTGACGTCGATCAGTGAGGCGACCGCAACGATGGAACTCAAAGGCAAAGTCGATGCATCGGTCGATGGCGTGCCAACGGTCATTCGCCTGATCGGAAAACTGACCTTCGATCGAACTCTGGGGACATGCACTTGGTTCGCTTTGGGTCTGCATGAGACGCGCGAAATCAGCAAGAGCGAGCCCGGGTTTGACATCCAAGCGACCGTCAAACTGTTGCGGCGACCCCTCGACAATGCGATTGCCCTGTCGCCCAAACCGGCCCCGATCAATTTCACCCAGCCCGTTCCCGCCGATCGCCTGTACGTGGAACTGGGCAGTAAGTCGCTTCAATTCAACGCGATGATGCCGCGTCAGTGGCGAATGATGAAGGACGTGCCCGGCTCGGCGATGATGCGGATGATCGATTCGGATCGCAGCATCGCCCAATGCGACGTTCGTCCGCTGGCGGCCCTATCGCCTGGTCAACAGTGGACGCTCGAGGCGTTCCAGGAAGATGTGCAGCGGACACTCGGCGAGCAGTTGAGCGAGCTGATCGAAGCGGACCAACGCGTCAGCGACAGCGGGCTGCGGGTGCTGAGAATCACCGCGGCGGGCTCCGTCCTGGGGGTACCGATCCAGTGGGTGTTGATGCATTTCTCCGATGACAGCGGTCGACGCCTGTTGGCCACCTTCACGATGGAGGGCGAAAACATCCGCCAATTTGCTGGTTCCGACATCCAACTGGCCAGCTCGATGCGTCTCGACGCGGCTCCGACCCCCTCGCCAGAGTCCGAAACCGCGGTCTCGTCGGCCGAACCGTCAACGCCAGCGGCCCGGACTGCCAGCCGGAATCCTGCGGAAGAAAAAAACGCAAGTGAATAAATCGAATTACAATTTACGGGTGCCCTCATTTGATGCGGACGCGTTCTGCGCCCCCGATACAGCCTCCATCAGGCTCCGGTTTCGCCCTGCGGGCCCCATTTGCTGACATCCAGCTTTGAACGATTACGGATCCAAACATGCTCTTTTCACGATTCTTTGTCGCCCTAACGCTCGCGTTTTCCTGCGTTGCTACTGTTTCGGCACAGGACGAAAAGAAGAAGGATCCGTCGACGACGGAACAGACCGAGTTTGCCCCGGGTGTGGTGACGGTGATCCCGCCGGCCGCAGAGCCCAGAGAGACCTTTGATGGGCCGCAAACCCTTCAAACGCTGATGGACGCCTATCCCGAAATTCAGTGGGGTGGCGAGACCCATCCTGACGGCGAACCCCATTACGATCCACGCAGCCGCACGCTCGTTGAAATGGCCAAGCAGGTGATTTTGCGACGCGAAATCTATTGCTTCGAGTTCTCGTTCAAACCGATGCGTCAGATGTACATCGACATTCCCCGTCCCGACGGGCGAATGCAGCGAAAGCTGATTTGGTACATGGTCTATCGCGTTCGCTACCGCGGCGGCGACCTGCGTCCCGCCGTCGACCAAGTGGCCGGTGTGCCCATCTACAAACGCGTCGAGCAGATCCACTACGACACCCGACGCTTCTTTCCAATGTTTGTGCTGAGCAACCATCTGACAGGCAAACAATACGTCGACCGAATCTTGCCAACCGCGACCGAGAAGATCGCGATTCGCGAGCAGATCACCGCTCCGCTGCACAATACCGTCGATATCTCGAAACAAGCGATTCCCTTTAGCAGCGACCCAGCGTCGCCAGGTGTTTGGGGCGTCGCGACCTGGGAAGACGTCGACCCGAACCTCGACTTCTTTTCGGTCGAAGTCTATGGCCTGACCAACGCTTTCGAGCAAGATGGCGAAGGGGACGACGCCCCATACCGCCGCAAGGCACTGCAACTGAACTTCTTCCGTCCCGGTGACACGATGCGGCAAACCGGCGACCGCATCCGCTTTGGCGTTCCCGCCTACGAAGAACAGGGCCAGCAGGCCTACATCCTCCAGCGATACGGCGTCGACGAGCGTCTCGACTATCGCTGGTTGTTCCGCTAAGTTGCAGCGTTCCGCCTCGGCAGATGACATCGGGGGCAGAGGATTGCCCTTCGGGATCGACTGGCCAGTGGGGTGGAATGGTTGTCGTTCAAGCTTCCGCGTCTCTCCTTTGCCGAGGCGTCGCTTGTTGAACACCGTGACGTCTTTGCGTTGGCCGCCCCGGCGGGGTTGTCGCTCAATTCTTCTGATTGGTCGTCATCTTGTGTTGCGGCAGACCCATCACAACCCGACTGTGCCCGTTCGACGGCATACTGAGAGCCCATTCGCCGGAACCACCCAGCGTCAAACGGGGTCCATTTGACGGCGAGCCGGGTCCGACTGACGGCAAACCGAGTTCCTTTTGGCAGCGAGCTGGGACGTTTTGACGGCGAGCCGGGACGTTTTGACGGCGAGCCGGGACGTTTTGGGGCGAACCAACCCAACACCTTTCAAACTCATTCAATGCATCATGTTTGTTGACCGCGTCCAAATCGAACTGCAGGCAGGTAAAGGCGGGGATGGTTGCATGAGCATGCGGCGTGAAAAGTACGTGCCGCGTGGCGGTCCCGATGGTGGGGATGGGGGACACGGCGCGAGCATCATTTTGGAAGCCCGCATCGGCGTCAACAGTCTCGCC
Source organism: Rubripirellula sp. (assembly GCA_965216875.1). Taxonomy (GTDB): domain Bacteria; phylum Planctomycetota; class Planctomycetia; order Pirellulales; family Pirellulaceae; genus CBDCUW01. The sequence continues at coordinate 7,203,958 of OZ244207.1, read as the reverse complement.
GCCTATGCCAACCGGCGCATGTATCGCGCCCAAAAAGGCCAGCCCGGAATGGGCTCGCTTCGACACGGCCGCAAAGGCAAAGACGAACGTCTACTGGTGCCTCCTGGGACCACCGTCATTGATGCCGAACAAGGATTCGTCATCAAGGACCTGACCACGCCGGGCGAGGAGTTCGTTGTTGCGCGGGGCGGCAAAGGTGGCAAAGGAAACGCCCACTTCAAAAGCAGTACGAATCAGACACCGCGCAATCGAACACTCGGCGAACCGGGCGAAATGCGTTTGGTGATTCTTGAACTCAAGTCGATTGCCGATGTTGGTTTGGTCGGAAAACCAAACGCCGGTAAGAGTACGCTGCTGAGCCGCATCAGCAGCGCTCGCCCCGAGATTGCTGATTATCCCTTCACGACCAAGCATCCCAACCTTGGCATCGTCGATGTCACCACCGAACGTTCGTTCGTGCTTGCCGACATCCCTGGTTTGATCGAAGGCGCAAGTGACGGTGTTGGCTTGGGCCACGAGTTTTTGCGTCACGTTGAACGCGCCGGACTTTTGGTGCACCTCGTTGAACCGGCTCCGATCGACGAAACCGATCCGATCGAAAACTACAATGCGATTCGGACCGAACTTGCCGAATACGATCAATCGCTTGCCGAGCGCGAAGAGATCATCGTTGTCACCAAAAGTGAACTCGACGGTGCCGACGACGTCCGACAACAACTCGCCGAGCAGACCGGGCGCGACGTTTTTCTGATTAGCGCGATGACCGGCGATGGCTTGAAAGAACTGACCGAAGAAGTCGCCGCACGTGTTGAAGAGCGTCGCGAAGCAATGCTCGATGCTGGCGAAGAAGTAACGCCGCTTCGCGAATCCGACGTCAAAGCCAAATCGAACAAGCGTCCACGGCGAGTCCCACCCCATCTCGCAGGCCCCACGGCGTCGCTTTCAAATGACATGCAAGCCAAAGACTTTGACGATTCGAAGCTCGAGGACCAATCGTGAGCGAGCACGTCGTCGCGGTGGACGTTGGCAACTCGGCTGCGAAGGTTTGTCTTGCCCAGTCGAGCGACTTGGGTCAGCTGAACGCTTCGGATGCTTCAAGCAGCGCGGCTGACGAACCGGCGTCTTTGTTGGACGAGATGTCGGTCCGATTGGAACAGGAAGATTGGCACCGCTCGATCATCGCTTGGGTCGACTCGCGCACGCAAAACGAGGTTTCTTGGCGCGTCGCCTCGGTTCACGATCGCGCTGGAAAGGAACTTCGGGCCGTGGTCGAAACGGCTGGACGCGAAACAGAGGTTCAGTTGGTCTCCCGTACCGACGTGCCCATGAAGGTCCATGTGGATCATCCAGATCGCCTCGGCATCGATCGGCTGGTCGGCGCTTACGCCGCAGCCAATCGATACGGTGGGCCCATCGTCGTGATCGATGCAGGTTCGGCGATTACCGTCGATTGGGTCGACGCCGAGGGAGCCTTTGGTGGCGGAGCAATCCTGCCCGGTCTGACGATGCAGGTCGCGGCGCTCGCCTCTGGCACCGATGCGTTGCCGAAGATCGATTTCCACAGCGATGCTCCGCTGGTGGCACCAGCGAAAAACACCGTCGATGCGATTCGGCTGGGGGTCATGATGGGCAGTGCAGCGAGCATCGAGCGGCTCGCGGTCGCCTATTGCGACGCCGCGGGCCTCGATTCCAGTGCGGTCCGCTGGGTGGTCACTGGCGGTGACAGTCGCTCGATCGCCCCCATGCTGCGTCGAGAATGCCACCAAATCGACAATCTGGTTTGCCGTGGGCTGCTCGATTTGGCAAGATTCTGAGCGGGATTTGGCCGGCATTTCGGCCATCTGGCAAGATTGACGCCGATGAGCCTAATAGCCGTTAGCGCCTGACGTTATACGTAACGAAGCCTATGGTTTTGGCTTGAAAAGAGGTGACAAAACGGCCAGCTCCAAGCCAAAATTTAGTATCCGCCCCATTGTGGCTCCGCTCCATCACGGATTTTGGTCCTTTTGAGGAAACCGGCGCCCCCATCGATTCGTCTATCAAGAGAGCGATATCAGCTCTCGGTCGACGGATGATTGCCCCAACAAACGCAAGCTGACACAGTGACGATCCACCAATTGCTGCCGATCCCCGAAGGGACCAAACAGCCTCACGCCTATCAAGTGTTTGGGCTTGAGGTCGGCGAGAGCGATCCGGAAGTGATCAAGCAAGCGGTCAAGGAAACCGTCCAACGTCTCAAGGACTCCAAGGCGTCGACGGACTCCAAGACCTGGGCACTTGCCGCCAAGTTGGTCCAACAAGCCAATCAAGTACTCAGCGATCCAAAGCTCAAGTCGCAACTTGATGCTCGCTTTGGAATCGTAGACATCCCCACCGCGCCAGCCGAACCCGCTGGGCCCGTCGCGCCGCCTCCACCGGCACCGCCTAGCAAAGACCCCTTGAGCGCTGTGTTGCCGACAAGCGATCCGCTTGCCGCGGTGTTGCCACCGTCAAACCCGCTGGCGTCAAACGCACCGGCGCAAAGCCCAACGGGGGCACCGCCTTCAGCCGTCGCCGAACCACCAACCGCGATGCCGCCAGGAGTCTTTGGGACGCCACAACAAGAGGCTCCCGTCATTGCAACCGAAGTCGCCAGCCCTGCCGGAACCGGTCCAGCGGGAGCGATGAGTTCGGTCGTGGTCAAACAACCGACACGTCAATCGTCGCGTCGACGAACGTCTCCGCTTGGCGTGTTGATGTTTTTCTTTTTCGCCGTTTGCATGATGGGCCTGATTGGCGTGATGGCTTTCGTGTTGCTTCGTGGTGGCACCGTTGCCGTCACTCAATCCAACGATGGTGTGGCGATCTCCGTAGGACAGAACGCGCCCGAGGTCGTTGCCCCGGACGCCGATCAAACCAATGGCGCGCAGCCAACGGTTGCTCAACCTCGACCGCTCGATCCCGTGATGGGAACGATGGCTGGCGACAACGTTCCGCCGCCCGGTGGTGACAACGCAGGCCCCTCGCGTCCCGGTCGATCTTTGCTCGACAAACCGGAGATGACGGAGACCAACAATCAGTCACCATCGCCGTCGATGATCGCCGAGATGACCGGTGCGTCCGACAACAACCCTCCCGCTCAACCACCAAAAGTCGAGACTCCCGCGCCCACGCCACCGGGTGAAATGACCGACGAAATGGTTGCCGCCGCAGATGAATCGATTCAAAAGGTCGAAGAATTGCTTCGGACAGCGAATTGGAAAGAGATGAAGTCGGCAGCGGAGAAGCTAACCGAATCCTCGCTGAACAAAGCGCAAAAAGAGAGAGCTGAAGCGCTTTACGAACTGGCCGAACTGGCTTCGTACTATCGCGGTGGAATCGAACGCGGTGTTGATTCGCTTGTGGTTGGCAACGACTTTGCCGTCACCGATTCCTTCCGCGTGATCGTGGTCGAAAAAGGGGACGACAAACTGGTCATTCGCTACAACGCCAAAAACCGAAGCTACACCTTCGATGAGTTCCCCTTTTCACTGGCCAACAAACTGGCTGCCTTTGCGATGCCAATGGATGCGCCCGCAACCGAAGCAGCCAAGGCGGCCTACCAAGCGCTTGCACCCAAAGCCACTGACGAACATCGAAAAGAAGCCATCGACTGGCTCAACGAGATCGATGAAGAAGTCGAAGGTGCCGACCCCAAACGTGTTGCGAAGACGATCGCATCGCTGTTCAGTTCCTAGTGGCCTGTTTTCTTGTGAGCCGAACTCGCTAGCGTCGGGCCTTACACACCGTTCGTAGTACCGAGCTTTAGCCGGAATCTTCAACCATTCCGCCTCCAGGCGGGATGACGAACCGATTGTGAGCCGCGATCGCGTAAGCGGCCGGGCTTTTCGCGCATCTCGAAAGGCCCGACGCTAGCGCGTACGGCTCACTGGTCGCGGCGGGCCTGTCGCGCGTGACCTACAGGCGGCAATTCGAGATGGTCATCTCGAAGATGGCCGATGCGCCGAGCGACTCAAGTTGCTCCATCACGCCGATCACTTCTTTGCGTTTGACCATCACACTCACGCTACACCAATCTGGATCTTCCAGAGCGTTGACCGTTGGCGAATTGAATCCTGGCGTGATCGCTTCGGCGTCGGACAACTTTGCTTTTGGAATGTTGTACTCCAGCAGCGAGTAATCGCGCGCGATCACAACACCCTCAAGCCGCCTGACGACGCGATCAGCCGTTTCACTGTCGCGGCAACGCTCGTTTTGGATCAGCACCGTTTCGTAGGAACCGATCTCGTCAAGAATTCGCAAGCGATTGGCGGCCAACGTGCTGCCCGTTTCGACCAAGTCGACGATCGCGTCGGCAACGCCAAGTTGAATCATCACCTCGACGCTTCCCGAAAGCGAAACCAGATGTGCCGCGGCGCCGTGCTTTTGCAAATAGGTCTCGGTGATGTTGGGAAAGCTCGTCGCCAAACTCTTCCCGTCAAGCTGCGAGGGCGATGTGTACTCGGAATCATCGGGGACGCAGACGGCCAAGCGACATCGGCCAACCCCAAGGTTCATGCGAACGTTGACGTCACCGTTCGATTCGGCGACCAAGTCGCTGCCGGTGATTCCCATGTCGATCGCACCTTCGGCGCAAAGCGTGGGGATGTCGTCGGTGCGTAGGAAGATCAGGTCGATCGGCAGGCCACTGACTTTGGCAAATAAGCCACGGCTTTGGCGGCTATAGCGCAGGCCAGCCTGCTTGAGTAGATCGCCCGCGACTTCGCTGAGTCGTCCTTTGCTTGGCAATCCAATGCGGAGGTTTTCTTTTGAGTTCAACGGTGTGTTTCCGGCTTGATTGGTCCGTGGACCGTTTCAGGTCATTCGGGGTTGGGTTGATTTCGGCTGGCTTTTTCGACGAGACCGCTCGTCCCCTCGCGTCGCGCGAGTTCATTTGCGACCTCGGAAATGTCGACCCCACGCCAAGCGAGCAGCACGAGGGTGTGGTAGATCAGGTCCCCCGCTTCGTAAACAAAGTGGTCCCGTCCCGCGTCGCCCTGTTCTGCGGCAGCCTCGATCATCTCGGCAGCTTCCTCGCGGATCTTGCTACCGATCTTTTCGACGCCACCATCAAGCAACTTGGTTGTATAGGACCCCTCAGGCCGGGTTTCGGCTCGCTCGGCGAGGGTCTGCATCAGTCGAGCGATGGGGTCGAGCGAGTGGCTCATCAGGTTGCCAAATGGATCAAATCGAGGGAACAAACTGGCGATCAGGCCTTCTATCAGGGCGATATCGCACGATGTTAGACGGCCAAACCCATTTTGCCAACGCAAACCGAACCTGTTGCCCCCATTCGGTTTCTGCCCCTTTGAGTTAACCTACTGATTGCCCCTTCCACGCCGCCCCTCGCCGGCGGTTCCGATGAACCAGAATTGACCAAAACCATGATCACGATCGTCGACTACCAGATGGGAAATCTGCGTAGTGTGCAAAAGGGAATCGAGAAGATCGGCGGCCAGGCCCGTATCAGTTCCGACCCCAAAGAAATCGCCGAAGCTGAAAAGCTGATCCTGCCAGGCGTCGGCGCGTTCGGCGATGCGATGGCCGAAATCCGTCGTCGTGATCTGGCTCAGCCGATCATTGATTTCGTTGCCTCAGGTCGCCCCTTCCTCGGCATTTGTTTGGGATTGCAATTGCTCTTCGAACGAGGTCTGGAGCATGGCGAACACGAAGGTCTGGGGATTCTTCAAGGCGATGTCGTGCGGTTTGAATTGCCCGACACCATGAAGGTTCCCCACATGGGCTGGAACACGGTCACGAAGAAAAGCGACGCGCCTCTCCTGAGCGAACTGGCCGATGGCACCCACTTTTACTTCGTCCACAGCTACTACGTGCGTCCAAGTGATCCCGATGTGGTCGCTCTTGAGTGCGACTATGGCGGGCCGTTCTGTGCGATGGTCTGGAAAGACAATTTGTTCGCCACCCAGTTCCACCCCGAAAAAAGCCAAGCCGATGGGCTGAAGCTCTTGAACGCTTTCGCGAACCTTCCCAGCGCCAGCGAAGCCCTCGCGTAAGCCACTTAGTAGGGTGTGTGCTTGCACGCACCAGGGCAGCTGGTAAGCCTTCCACTCAACGTAGCTACGCTCGCCAGAGCGTGGTTGCCGAAGGATCGTGCCGGATCTGTATCGCTATCGGCCTTTGATCCGGCCTACAAGCCGGGCGTTCCACTCAACGGTTTGCAAACGCCGCGGAACGTTCTGCGGAATACAGATCACGCAAAAGCTCACAAAACTTTTTTCTGATCGATCGAAACGGCAAAAGACGCCTTTCGCGAGACCCCACCCTCTCCAATCTCCCCAAAGCACGCGTCCACCCCCTTCCTCCCGAACATCGGATCGGGAATCCTTTGCCGCCAATCATGACTCGCTCTTGCCTAATTCCGGACTGGCTAGGTGCAAAACCGGCTTCGACCGGACAACGAGAGCGAGGCGTTTTGGGGCTCGTTTGTTGTCGCGTCACGCTGTTCGTCAGGAGAGACCGATGCGTTCGTTTGCATTGTTGATTGCCACCCTTTTTGCCGTCGTCGCTGGCACCGCCAGCCAAGCTCAGACAACGTCAACCACGACGATTCGAGAAAGCTACGTTTGCGCCCAATGTGGCAAAATCCACTACCGCAACGTCACCGCTCCGGTCACCACGCAAGCCAGCGTCACACCCGTCGCCTCCACACCCGTCGCCTCCACACCGACGACGATCGCGCCTGTGACCTACGTCGACGGTGGTTCGACGTCTCAAGGTGGTTCGGTCATTCAGAGCGTTCCGGTTGCCGCCAGCAGCGCGATGCAAGCATCGGGCGGAGTCGTCAATGTGCTCAGCAACTTGAACGCTCAACGAGCCCAGCGCGGACTGGGGGCCTTGGTGTTTGACCCTCAGTTGCAAGCGGTTGCCGAACGGCGTGCCCGCAAGATGGCTGCGGGTGGATTGAAAAATCATCCTCCTGGATCGTTCGCTCCTGGCCGATACGAAGGAGTGGGTTGGTCCAGTTCATACTCACCGTCAAAGGTCTCGGCATGCTTCACCAGCGACAGTCGAATGCGATACGCAGGAGCCGCAATGGCAACCGGTCGCGATGGTGTCTACTTTGCCGTGGTCTACCGCTAGTTCTTTGGTTGCTATCAAACAGCAGTTCGGCTTGTCTCGGTCAAACGACGTTGGCCGAGAGGCAACCAGCGGGGCAGACTGTGCCGCCTGGGTCATTGACGGCACCGCTTAACGTTTCACGGCCACCTTCACTCTCTGCGACGGTTCCTGCTCAGACCCTTTCGGTCACTGAAGAGCAAGCGAAGGCCTCGGTGCAATGGCTCGCCGACTTGCTTGTCGACAACGCGCCGCGCACCTACCGAGGCGACAAAGATTGGGGCGAACAAAAGAAACTGTGGGCAGGTGTCAAAGTCAAGTTTGATGGTCTGCGCCCGAAGACGCATCGCCGGTGGCGCGAAGCGAACCATGGACGGTGGATGCGTTACGAGGTGACGTTGCCACCAACCTCGGCGCGTCGCCGGGCGGTCGCCGACGTACGTCAAGTCCACGAGGTCGTTGATCCCCAAACGGGTCAAAAGGGGTATCGCATCGAATCGATTGTTATCGCGCCAATGACGTTCGCAGCTCAAGTCCAACGTTGGAATCGCGGCGTGAAGCTCTACAGCATGACGATCCGCGGTGAAATGCGATTGCGTCTGACGTCGACTTCGACCGTCGCCTTCGTTGCCGACTACAGCGAAGTGCCGCCGGCACTTGTGCTTGACCCCACGATTGAAGCGGCCCATCTAACGCTCGAGCACTTCGAAGTCGATCGCGTCAGCAAGATCGGAGGTGACGTCGCCGAAGAATGGGGCGAGCTGCTTGAGGATGTGATCCGCGACAAGTTTCTCGAAGAGCAGAACCAAAAGCTCGCCGCAAAACTCAACAAGTCGATCAATAAGAGCCGCGACGACTTGCGTCTGTCACTCGCCGATTGGTTGGCCGATCTGTAGGTGGCTGATCATGCCGGATCAGCGCCGCTGTCGCTCCTTGATCCGGCCTACGCGCAAAACCTCAAGCGATTCCCCAGCGCCGGCGCAAGTACCATTCGCCACACAGCGGGATCGCAAACAACAGAAACACAATCCAGCCGCTTAGTGGCCCGTCGCCGAGTCGGAACTTTTCGACAATCGCCGTCTCGGCGCGTTGACGGCGTTTGGAAATCACGTCGACCAATTCAGCGATCTGGTCGGGATCATACGCGGCGCCACCATGTTCCGTCGTCAGCGCCGCCAGTTGTCGCAAGTAGACGGGGTCTGCCATCGGTCGTGACAACTCGCGACTTTGATCAACGACTTGGAATGCAACTTCGTCTGGTTCTATCTTCGAGTTGGGGTCGGCGGCGCGAACACGCAGTCGATAAATCCCCGGTGAGAGCTCGGGAATGGCGCCGCTGATTGAAACGGCGGTCGCGTCGCCATCACTACTGGTTGGCACATTAACGGCACGATCGTCGGGCGCGAGGATTTCGGCGAGCAATTCCACCGGTCCAGCTGCTTGATCAAGGCTGTCAATCATCGCAGTGAAGTTTGGCGGTTTCTTGAGGTCGAATCGTTGCGAATCGATGGCGATCCGAATCTTGTCACCACCGGAAACTTCTCGGGACAACAACCACAAGATGAGCTGTCGCCAAAACCGTCGATGAACATCGCCGCGTCCGCCGCGTCGCCAGCGATAGGTCGAATCGAACGCGATCGATGCGGTACGACCTTTTCCATATTCACCGACCACCATCAACGGTGCTTGTTGCGGCGATTGAAGTAAGACCTGCACGCCCGGAGCTGCCTTTGGTCCCACAAATGCATTGGCACCCAGTTGGGGTGGCAGGCTTCTCCAAGCCGCTTGAACATCGCCGCCCAAGTCGGTGATGGGATGATTCCGAGCGAGCTCGATCACAACGGGGCCTTTGAGATGCCCGGTGCGGTCGTCAATCGGTTTGGTCGGATCACGCCGTCGCGAACCATCAAGCTGGACGGGCAAGACATCGGCAAGAGGCGACGTCGCGTAACCACCAGGACCATAGGCTTGGTAACCACCAAGCGTGACCAACCCAGCGCCGGCAGCGACCGCTTCGGAAAGCTGGGCGAGCTGGTCTTGGCCAAGCGCCCCGGCGTCCAAGTCGCCAATGATGTAAACGTCAAATCGGCCAGGACGAAGTAGTTGGTCGAGCTGCAACGGCCACGACTTGGCAGTGTCGGTCGGTATCCACCGGTAGGTCAAATCGAGGTCTTGGAACCTGCGAAGTGTTCGAGTCAGCCGTGTTTGTTCTTCGCGAATCTGTCCTTCGAGATAGAGGATTCGCCCACCGCCGTCGCGGACATCGACGAACGCGATTTGGGTGTTGTTGACCGTCACCAACTCGCCCTCTTGCGGCGGTGCTTCGACGCGCAATTGATACGTTCCGGGTTGTGGCGCCGTCACGGGGATCGACATCGATCCCACATCGCTCGCCTTGCCGGATCGGAACTGGCGGACGGCGACCTCACTGACAGCGCCCGCTTCATCGACCCAGGAAACCTTGATCGGAACATCAACGCCGGCCAATCCGCGGGTTTGCACCTGAAAGTCGACATCGATTTCGTTTCCAGCAAACAGCTTGAAACTTTCCGGAAGGGCCTCGATGGCAACATCACGCGAGGCCGACTGCCCCGCGGCGGGCCCGATGGGTACGGCCCAAAACGGAACGCCCAGCGAGTTCAGCGTTTCGACCACCCGTTGAGCGCCCGTTCCTTGAATCGGGGCGGTTTGCGTTCCGTCGCCCATTAGCACAACGCCCGCAATCGGTTGGCCCTCGGCAGCGCTGATCATCGCGAGCGCCGCAGCCGCTAAATCGGTTGAATCACCCGATGGCTGTTGATTGTCCAAGGCCGTCGCTTCGGCGCCTGGAAGTGGGCGGGCATCGGCGTCATAGGCAAGCAGCTTCACTGTCAACGATTGATCAAGTTGCTCAAGCCCCGTTGCCAGGGCCTGCCACGCGTTAACCTGAGTCGTCCAGCGATCGCTACCATCGCCGTCGGGAAGCGTCATACTTTTTGAAGTATCGACGGCAACGATCAACGACGCATCAGCAGGCCGGTTGTCCGTCCTTAGAAACGCGGGGCGAAAAATGGCCAACAATAACGCGAGTGCAGCCAGACTGCGCAAGGCCACCAAACAACGTCGCTGTGACACGTCTTCGGTCGGCGGCGTGACCCACGCGATCACCGCAAAGGTCGCTGCAGCCACGAGGCCAGCAACCAAGATGGATCCATAGATCGGTTCGATCGCAAAGGAAGTCATGCCGGCGAAACCGCTCCACTACCTGAAGAGGTTTGCCGACTGGCTCGGCCATAGAATCGATTACCGAGAATCTGTTCCAACAGAAACGCAATCAAGGCCAACAGCATGACGGGCGATTGCAACGAAACGCGGGCCTGCGATTGACTTTCTGCTAACTCGATCCCCTCGCGATCGGTTGCGACGTTGAAGTGATCGGGACCAAAGAAAACTTCAAGCTGATCTTGCTCAACGCGCTGCGTGCTGATCGCAGCAGGGTCGAGGTTCGCCGCAAAACCCGAACGTATGCCGCGCCCGCGCAACCAATAGTTGCCCGCTGTGGCGACTTCATCGATCGCCACTTCCGTCGCGCCGGGCGGAAGATCGAGCGGTACCGGCGCGGAATCACCTGGCGGAAAGAGTTGCAAGCGGTTCGGTGCGTTCTCGTCATCACTCTTGGGCGTCTCAATCCGAACGAGCTGTGGCCTACCAACCATCGTCATCGATTGGTCGGCACTATGACGGGTCAAGTATTCGGGAAACTGACGAGTGAGTAGGAACGCCGGCCACGCATCGCTGCTGCTGAACAGTTCATTCCACGACCTTGTCCGTTGGCCCAGTGCAGGAATTGGCGTCGTCATCAGCACCAAACGTCCCGGCTGGTTCGCCTGATCGTCTTCTTGGGGCATAAACAATCGTTCGATCAAAGCAGGATGGTCTTCGCCAACAAAGGTTGCCAACACGCGGTCGCTGCGGCCACGTTCGGCCGTCGCATTCGGCTCGACGGTCCAATACTGCAAAACGCGATAGCTGCTCCATGGGACACCGCCATCCACTTCGGCGAGCGGCTCCAGAAGCGGGTGCGATGTTTCCGCAAGCTTCAAAAACGTCCCAGGACTCGTTACTCGCCAACGCAATCGAAGTGTCGGCAGGAACGGCGATTCAAGTTTGCCATCACCGGCTGCTGGCCCCAGACAGACAAACAGACCGCCCCCAGCAACGAGGTAGTCTTCCAGAGCGGTGTCTGACAACACGCTGCCCGGTGGGTCCATCACAAAGACGGCACGGTAATCGGCCAATCGCACAACCGGCAGGTCGTCAAAACCAATTCGCTCGACCGCAAACTCTTCCGACATCGCCAACTGCATCACACGCGCGTCATCGGCGTCATCACAGACGATCAAAACCGGTTCGGGCTCGAGTACGCGAACACTGAAGTAGCGAACGTCATCAAGCGCCATCGGATCATCACCCACCAAACGAATCCGCCCATGGTGTGTCCCTGATTTCAAGGGCGGTACGGTCATCAACAACCGACTCGAACCACCCGCTGCGATTTGAACGCTGGTGCGGTCGACGCTGCGAAGACGCGGGCGTCGGATCTTTCCGTCGCGCACCACGGGAAGTGCGGGATCGTTGTCATAGAGCTGCAGTTCAGCGGCGACCGAAAGCGTCGCCCCAGGCTCGGCGCCCTCCCAACGAAGCGTCGTTGAAATCGCCACCGGCTCGTCCTTGGGCGGTGTTGTGTCGGACAACTTCGGTTTCGAGAGCGTGCGGTTCGGTTTGTCAAAGTCACCAAGGTCAAAAAGGGTCACCGCAACTTCGGGAGTCTCGCTCAACAATGCGGACAGTGAACTCTCCGCTAAGGCCGCTTCCCAAGTCGATGTCGACAAATCCGAAACGACAAGCACTTGGCGGCTGGTCAAGTCACTCGTTCTCACGAGTCGGATCGCCGCATCGATCCGAGTTTCGATCGGCTGAGTGACCTGCAACGGCTTGATGGCTTCGATCTTGGAAACTGCGCTCGCCAAGTCGAGTGAAAACGAAGCGGGTTGTGCTGAACGGTCAATGATCGCGATGCGGCTCGTGACCGGTAACCGCGTGACCATCCAAGTCGCCAGGTCCGCGATCCGCGCCGTTCGATCGTCGCTCGCCGATTTCCAGGCGGTCGTCGGCCCATTGTCGATCACGATCGCCAACGCCACGGGCGCGGCTTGTTCGGTAGAAACTTTGGGCCCTGCAGCAAAGGTGTATCCGCCCCAACCAATCGACATCACCAATGCGACGAGCGCACCGGCAGTCAAACCATAGATCAAAGCCTTGGGTTGGCCACGCGAAAGGGCGATCGTTGCCATGACCAACAACGCGACTCCAGCAACGGCAACCAATCCTATGGTCAGCCAAGTCACCGAAAGCGATCGGTCAATGGCTGGCCGAGCAAGCGCGAGTGCAAATGCCGCGACCGCCGCGATCCGCAATGCCAACAACCACCAACGCCGCACCCGCACCCGGCTGCGATTGGATTCGAACCGTTTCGTCAAGAATCGGACCGATGGAAAGATGACCGTCTTGGGTTGGCGGCGTGCAATCAAATGCAACAACAACGGGATCGCGATTGCCGCGGTTCCGAAAACGAGAGTTGCGTTCAGAAACGTCACGTTGCCTAGCTTGCCATCATGGCGAGTGTGAGGAGCGAATTGGTCAATTCCATTCTACAGGATCGACCGCCGTAGCTACGCCCGCCAGAGCGTGGAACATGCTTGAGGGAGACACCCGATGCCAAGCAAGGCGTCTCGCTGGTGAATCATTTGACGCCTCGGGGGTCATTGAATCAACAACCCCGAGCGTGTTCGTCACGATTAGTATTCGTTGCCAATGGCGTCGGAATCAACGGCTGCCGCCGTGAAGTCACTTTTGACAACTTGGCGAACTTGGCGAGTCTCGATTTCTTCCTTCAAGCGAGCAATCGCCTCGGCAATCGGCATCGATCCCAGGTCGCCATCGATCCGGTCTCGTAGGGCAACGTGACCCGCTTCGGCTTCCTTGGGACCAACGACTGCCATGTAATTGATCAGCTCTAGTTGAGCGTTGCGGATCTTGGCTTGCACCTTTCCGCCACTTGAATCGACGGTCACTTTCAAGCCGGCATCCTCAAGCTGGTGAGCCACCTGGGCGGCATACTCGAGCGACTTGTCACTGAGGGGCAACACGCGAACTTGTTCGGGCGATAACCAGAGCGGAAACGCACCGGCAAAATGCTCGATCAGCATGCCAGTGAATCGCTCGAGCGATCCAAAGGGCGCGCGGTGGATCATGACCGGGCGATGCGAATTGTTGTCGTTGCCGGCGTACTCAAGTTTGAACCGCTCGGGCAAGTTGTAGTCCAACTGCACCGTACCCAGCTGCCAAGACCGTCCGATACAGTCGCGAACCATGAAGTCGGCCTTTGGACCATAGAAAGCGGCTTCGCCTTCCTCTTCATTAAAGTCGAGGCCCGAGTTCTGCAACACGCCGCGCAGTGCGTGTTCGGCTTGATCCCAGTTCTCTTCGGTTCCAACATACTTGTCGCTCTTCGGATCACGTAGCGACAGTTGCACGTTGTAGTCATCGAGTCCGACCGACTTGAGCACAAAACTGGTCAGCTCAATCGTCGCCTGAAACTCAGCTTCAACTTGATCGGCGGTGCAGAAGATGTGCGCGTCATCTTGGGTGAAACCGCGAACACGCAACATGCCGTTCAGCTCGCCGGTTTGCTCGTGTCGATAGACGGTTCCAAACTCAAACAATCGCAAGGGCAACTGACGATAGCTTCGCGGTTGGGCCGCAAAGATCTGACAGTGGTGCGGGCAATTCATCGGCTTGAGCAAATAACGTTCGTTGGTCTTTTGCCAAGCGTGCAACACATCGCACTTGTCGTCTGCCGACGAGGATGGCTTGTAGTCGGGCAGGGTCACGCCGAGCGCTTCGACCGCGGCCATCAACTTGGCTTCACCGTCCGAATCAATGGTGCCCGCCTTCAAACGCTCTGACCAAGCATCGAGCAATCCGCCCACTTCGGTGCCGAAGAGTGGATTGAATTGGCTGTCTCGATAGTAGGGAAAGTGCCCGCTGGTTTCGTAAAGCTCGACGCGGCCAATGTGGGGACTGTAAACCGGATCGTACCCGCGACCGAGAAGTTCCTTTCGCAAGAAGTCTTCCAGGGTGACACGAACCTTTGCCCCCTTGGGCAACCACAGCGGCAGACCTGGTCCGACTTCGGGATTGACCGCAAAGAGACCATGCTGCTTGCCGAGCACGCGGTGGTCGCGACGTTTGGCTTCTTCGATTTGTTCCAGATACGCCTTGAGCTCTTTCTTGTCGAAGAACGCGGTTCCGTAAAGCCGTTGAAGCTGACGACCGTTGACGTCCCCTTTCCAGTGCGAACCGGCAACGCTCATCATCTTGATCGCTTTGATCTTGCCGGCATCAGGAATGTGCGGGCCACGACAGAGGTCGACAAACTCGCCTTGTCGATAAAAGCTGACCGTCGCTTGATCACCCAAACCGGTGTCGATGTGTTCGACCTTCAAGTCTTGATCAAGGTCATCGCAAAGTTTTCGTGCTTCATCGCGATCGAGAATGAACCGCTCGAACGGTTCTTTGTCCTTGATGATCTTCTTGATCTCGGCTTCGATCTTTGGAAAGTCTTCTTCGCTGATCTTCTCGGGCAGATCAAAGTCGTAATAGAAACCACCCTCGGTGGTCGGACCAAATGCGAGCGAGACACCTTTGTAGAGTCGCATCACGGCGCGCGCCATGACGTGGGCAGCCGAGTGACGCAGCACGTCCAGGGCGGATTGATCTCGACTGGTCAGCAGTTTGAGTTCGAGCGGGTCATCGCCCTCGGCTAATTCGCCAAAGGGTCGGTCGGCGTCAACAATTTTTCCGGAAACCTCGGCAGCGATCACGCTGCGAGCCAGTCCTTCGCTGATTCCAGTGGCAATGTCCATCGGCGTCGCATGCCCAGGATGTTCGACAATGTTCCCGTCGGGCAGTTGAATACGGACGTTTGCTGCGGAAGCGGTACTCATGGCGGCACTTCATTCTTTTTTCGTGGTGAACCGAATCGCGCAGATACGAGAAGCGCGATGTCCAGCACAGAGGATGATGGGAAGGCCGTAGAAACGTCAATCCCGAATGAAATGTCACACGTGATGACGCAGAGGTTCGCTGAGCAAAAAGAGCGTTTGTAGGGAGTGAAGGCACTTGCCAAGTAGGGTGTGTGCTTGCACGCACCACGGAGCAACCCCATTCCGACATCGCCGTAGCTACCTTCGCCAGAAGGTGGAATGTGCTAGAGAACGCTCGCTGACACCCCCACGCTCTGGCGAGCGTAGCTACGGGCCCCACGCTCTGGCCGAGCGTAGCGACGGGCCACGGCGAGCGTCGCGAAGGGCCGATTAGATCATCAGGCTTTCGACGCCGGAGGCATCCCGACAGGTTTGGGCGATCGCTTCGGTGCTCAAGCCGTGCTCGGCAAGCAGATCGTTGCGGTCACCATGCTCGATGAATTCATCGGGAAGTGCGAGCACGTGAATGTTTCGGGTGTCCAGCCGCTCCGTCACGGCACACTCGATGAATGCCGATCCGAAACCACTCATCTTGGCACCCTCTTCGACGGTCACCACGAACCGGCCACCGCCAAGCGTTTCGCGAACCATTTCAACGTCGATCGGTTTGACGAATCGTGCGTTCACGACGCCAACGTCCAAGTCACCGGCCAGCGATTCGGCGGCCGCAATCGCTTGCTCGAGCATCGCACCGTAGGCGACGATCGTTCCATCGCTGCCTTCGCGAATCACTTCTGACTTGCCAAATTCGATCGGTGCCGGTGTGTGACCTTCCAGATCCAACGCCGAAGCCTTGGGGTAGCGGATGCCACAGGGATGATCGTGCGAAAGTGCGGCCGAAAGCATCAGCTCCAGTTCTGCCGAATAGCCGGGCGCCATCAATGCCAGGTTCGGGAACGGTCGCAGGTAACCGATGTCGAACAAACCGTGGTGCGTCGGTCCATCGGGGCCGGTCAATCCAGCGCGGTCCATCATGAAGACAACCGGCAAATCCTGAAGAGCAACCTCTTGGAAGATTTGGTCGTGACTTCGTTGCAGGAACGTGCTGTAGATATCAACGATTGGGCGCAAACCAGTCTTGCATTGACCGGCCGCAAAGGCGACGGCGTGAGATTCACAGATGCCGACGTCAAAGAACCGATCGGGGAACTGTTCTCGAACCGGTTCCAACTTGTTTCCTTGGCACATCGCTGCCGTGATGATCGTGACGCGAGGGTCTTCGGCCATTTGCCGGCGAATCGCATCACGTGCAAACACCGTGTAGGGCGGATTTCCATCGCTGCCCTTGGTGACGGGTTTGCCACCGCGATCTTCAAATGCGGGTGGCGTGTGGAAGAAGACGGGGTCTTCGGCCGCCGGTTTGTAGCCATGCCCTTTTTCAGTCACGACGTGCAACAAAACCGGCCCGCTCATCTCGCGACACATCTTCAAGTACTTTCGCACCAAAGCGATGTCGTGGCCGTCGATGGGACCGACGTAGCGAATGTTGAGTTCTTCGAACAACATCCCGCCAAGGAAACCGGCTTTGACACCTTCCTTCATCTGAGCAAGAAAACGCTCGGCAGGATCGCCGAACATGGGCACGTGGTCGAGCAACTTGGTGACTTCGTGCTTCAAGCCGGTGTAATACGGATTGCTTCGCAACCGATCCAAGTAGTTTGCCACCGAGCCGACGCGTGGACAGATCGACATCTTGTTGTCGTTCAAAACGATCGTCAGGTCGTCTTCCAACTCGCCCGCATTGTTCATCGCCTCAAAAACGATGCCGCTTGGGAAAGCTCCGTCGCCGATCACCGCCACGGTCTTGCGATCCTCTTCGCCGCGGATCAAGTCGCCACTGCGAAGACCCACCGCCGTGCTCACACTACAACCAGCGTGACCGGTCATGAACAAGTCGTAGTCGCTTTCGTGCGGATTGGGGTAACCCATCAAACCGCCGCGCGTACGAATATTCGAAAACTCGCCATAGCGCCCGGTGACCAACTTGTGCGGGTAGACCTGATGGCCTGTATCCCAGATCAAACGGTCGCGCAAGAAATCGAACTCACAGTGCAGCGCGATACAGAGCTCGACCACACCAAGGTTGGATGCAAAGTGCGCGGTTCGTGTTGCTAGCAGGTTGCACAACACATCACGAATCTCGCTTGCCACATCAACCAATTGGTCGTGTGAAAAGTCCTTCAGTGGTTGGGCACTGTCAAGACTTGCCAGAAGCGGGTGTTTTGCTGGGCTCACGTTTTGATCGTTGGATTCGCTCATTGATGCCTTCGTCAATGTTCTCGCTTCAACACATAGTCGGCCAACCACGTTAACCGCCAAGCGTCTTCTGAAAAAACAGAAAGGTGGTCTTTTGCAGAACTAACCAATTGCTCCGCCTTGGCACGGGCTGCATCGAGACCAAGCAAACCTGGGTAGGTCAGCTTGCCGCGATCCGCATCTTTCCCCGCGCGTTTTCCTAATTTCTCGGATGTCGCCGTGTGGTCCAAAACATCGTCCACGACCTGAAACGCCAAACCGAGGTCACTAGCGTAGTTACCAAGAGCCTTGCGCGCGTCGGAATCTGCTTTTACCAAGACGGCCCCCAAATCGAGTGACGCGGCAAACAGAGCCCCGGTCTTGCGACGGTGAATCGACTCAAGGTGTTCCAGTGTACGAGGCTGTGCATTGGTCGGTTCAGACGCTTCGGACGCCCCATCAGCGGTATGTTTGGCCTCTTTTTCGGCGGCCAAGTCATCGGCCTGTCCACCGACCAGGTGTGCCGAACCAGCCGCTAAGGAGAGTACGCGTACGGCTTCGATCGCAACCGCCGGAGCGGGGACGTTGTGGCTGAGATGGGCAAACGCTTCGGCCTGCAATGCGTCACCGGCCAGGATCGCGGTCGCTTCGTCGAACTTAATATGGACGGTGGGCCGACCGCGACGAAGGTCATCGTCGTCCATCGCCGGCAAATCGTCATGAATGAGCGAGTAGGCGTGGATCATCTCCACGGCAACCGCACCGGGCATGGCATCGCTCAATTCCCCGCCACACGCTTCGGCCGCCATCAGCGTCAATGCGGGGCGAAGGCGTTTTCCCGGAGCCAGCAGGGCATAGCGAATGGCATCGCCTAGCTCCTGTGGGCAACCCGACCGAAACTCACACGCCCGCTCGAGCGCCTCTTCGATTGGTGGCAGAAGGCCCTCTAACCCGTTGAGGTGCTCAGCCGGCAGGGTTCCATCAGCTTGTTGCATAAATAAAGGGCCTTGGATCTTGCCGGCCCTTTTTCAGGTAACTGGCTGGGATCGCTGGTTTGGACTCGGGTGAGGTTGGTGATCGTGTGTCACCGCCAAAATCGGTCACCCAATAAACTGGGTAAAAATGCCCTCCCAAGTCTAGAAGAGCGACGGCGGATCGTCCATTGAATCACTGGCTTGACCAGCCTCTGCAATGGTGCTGCGTCCGCCCTCAAGACCGTTTGTGGGGGTTTCGGCTGCGGGGTCAAACGTTTCGGTCACCGGTTGTCCATTTTCGTCGAAACCGGAGAGCAAAGTGACTCGACGTCCTGCGGCGTCCAAAAGGGCATGGCAGCGTTTGAGTTGTTTCACCCCGCGCTCGTATCGGCTCAGTGACTCAGTCAAATCTAGTTCACCACTTTCCAATTGGTGAACGATTTGCTCGATCTCGGCCAACGCGTCCTCAAAACTGATATCACCGGCATCACCTTGCAGGTCGCTGCCATCACCTTGCAGATCACCGGCATCACAGTCGCCACTGCCATGCGGGGGGAGACCCCCATCGGACCCCCGAGCGTGGGCATCGTTTGATGCGTTTGCCGTCTTTTTTTTGGCTGCCTTCTTCTTTGCCATGCTTCCGCTTTTGACAGTCCGAACAGTGCGACCTAAGGAATAGATAGAGCGTTGTTTCGACGTGCGCTATCCCCACAACCAACGTCGAAGTTACCGATTTTACCGATTGCAATCAGCTTGTCCCCAGCAAGCTCAAAAAATGGCCAGGAAGACCCGATCGCGCAGGCGGACATCGAAGAATCGATCCGAAACGGACAGCCGAGACACCGAGGTTACTAGCTTCGAGCCTGATGGAGAAGTGGCAACCATTTGTCTGCTTGAGAACGAAGCAGAGGAATGCGGCCTAACGACAGACGTACCCCATGGGGAAAACGAATTGGACCACCCAACCCAAGCACACGACGAGTGTACTGACAGCCAATCGCTGCAATACCAAGTCGAATCGAACGGACGGCTGCTGGAACTGCTGCTGAACCGTGTCGGCGACTTGAGCGACGCGCTGGCCACCCAAGACGGCGCCACGGCAAACGGTGCCGCCAGCGGTGACGCTGCGTACGGTGGAGACGACGCGTACTATCAGCAACAAATCGACGAATACGAAGGCCGCATCACCGAACTGGAGCGGCAAAACGAGGAGCTCGCCTCACGCGTTGCCAGTGATAATGTTCGCAAGACGGTCGCGTGCGCCGACTCCGGCAGCAACGATGCGCTGTCGTGGGAGGACCGCAAGCGTCAAATCCTTGAACAAATGGAAGACGACGCGTTTGACGCCGAATCCTTCGTTTCTGATCTACAACAGGATGCCGGCGACGATGGCCAACCCCTTGATGCAGAGGGCTACCTTGACCAACTGCACAGCGAACAGGAACGATTGCGCGACGAATTGAATCGTCGCGACGACGAAGTCCAAGAACTACGTCACCTACTCGAGCAACAGTCGGGCACACGCGAAGGTGGTGTCGCCGTCGGTGCCGCAGCGATCGCCCAAATGGTTGACTCGGACGAACTGGTCCAGCAAGAACGCGAACGCCTGTCGACACTGCAAGAACAATGGGAAGAGAAGTTCCGCCAAGGCGAAATCGAACTCTCCCTCGAACGCGCCAAACTCTCTCGAGAACGCCTGGAACTGGCACGGAAGAATTCCGAACTCGAAGAACAGCTGGAACGTCTACGCCGCGAAGCTGAGACAGCTGAGTCGGGAGCCCCATCACGGCGTTGGCTGGCCAAACTTGGCCTGAGTGACTCGGGTTCTTGATCGAGTCCCCGTTCCCACGGCATTTCCGTGGGAACACCTCACCAACACGGCTCGCTCCAAACCACGAGCCGGGCCGAGAATCTAGAAATTACTTCTTGCGGTGACGAATCTTTGCCCGCATACGTCGCTTCTTACGTCCTACTTTGCGTCGTCCTTTTCCTGTCTTCTTGGTACCCAATTGTGTCTCCAAAAGGTTGCC
Source organism: Rubripirellula sp. (assembly GCA_965216875.1). GTDB lineage: Bacteria > Planctomycetota > Planctomycetia > Pirellulales > Pirellulaceae > CBDCUW01. Next base: position 7,183,537 of record OZ244207.1, on the reverse strand, counting down.
AAACAGGGTCATCTGGATGGCGTCGAGGTGGTGGATGGTTGATTTTTTAGCGTTTGGGGGCAGATAGCCTAGCAGAACCATCCCACACCACAAGACGAAACGGAATGGAACGCCCCGTTCCCCCGCTCCACGCGGTCAGCGTCGCTTGTCGTCCCGAGCTTTGGCCGGAATCTTCTCACGATTCGCCCGAAGATCGGCACGACGAACGGGTGGCTTTAGCCCAAATTGGGGTCCATTTCGCGGCTGTAGACGGCCAGCATCGCCTCGAACGTCTCACCCTTGATCTGGTAAACCGGCTGGGCGTCGGTGTAGCGATTGCAATGCTCGACCAGCACCCGATAGAGAAACCGGAACAGGTGGCGAGGCACGCGCAATGACTGAAACGCCGCAATCATCCGCTCGTAGCTGATCTCGTCGGCAAACAAATCCTTGGGCTCAGGCGAACGGCCGTCGATCGCACAGGCCATCATTCGTGCCCGGGCGAGGTCATAGAGCGACTCACCCGTCCACTGGAATGCCGGAATCACGTTCTGCTTGTCCAGCCGCGCCCGTTCGTGAAATTCTCGCGTCTCGCGTTCAATGTCACGATGCAGCTCTTGGGGCAGCATCAACTTGAACCCGACCCCCGGGTGCTTGAGCAATTTGTTATCAAGCATCGGCCAAACGAAGCGACGCATCAATTCCGGTTTGCCGCCGGTCATGTGTGGCTCATCGACGCGATCCATCAGGACAATCACACCGGCGAATCCGAGACGCTGAAGGATCGACTGGAACTTGTTCAACAGTTCGTAGCGATCGTCCGTGCGATCATAGCGCGGCAGCGGCTGACTGGCCAATTCCTTGCCCGGGATCTTCATCAGCACCTGACGCATCGATCCGACTTCGCGTTTTCCAACGCGCATGTGTCGGCGGATTCCCAATGCCGCTGCCTGACACTTGATCAGGTCAAGCAAATAGGGGAACGCTCCAATGAGCACCAAGATCGGAATCAGCCACAACAGCTTGAAGTTCACACCTTCTTCGCCGCCAGCACTCCGGCTAAGCAACCAGGTGACAAAACCAATGGACGCCAATCCCCAAACGATTGCCACAACAAGCTTGACGTACGACTGCAGATTGCCAAACCGCAGCGCCTTGCGAAGCGATGACCAGCGTCCAGTGAACGAATCGGAAGTCGATTGGTCGTAACACGCCGCCAGCAGCAACAGGTCCCGAGCATCGGTCCGATCAAGTTTCGAAATCGCTTCACTGCGCACGGCCGCTTCGCGCCCCGTATCAGGTTTGAGCACACGGTCCACCAAATCGGTAACGCCCAAACAGAGGATCGCATCCATGTGGTCCCAAAGCCGCCAAGCGTCGAGCGCTTTTTCAGGCCGTTTGGAATTCCGCCGACTCAACCGTTCACAAAAGTGATCGAGAAATGGATTGAAGTCGTCATAGCGAATCACGAAGATTCGCTTGTCAGGATTCTCCGTGTTGTAGCTTGCCAGATGCTGGTCCACCTGCAAACGAATCGCAGTCTTTCCAGAACCTTTGGGGCCAAAGATGATCGACGTCGACGGTTCGCTGGCGTCTCCATAGACTTTGTCCCAAACCGGGTGATAGGCACTGCTGATGCAATGCTCTTTGAACACGGGGTCCGTCTGCGCATCCTCTTCTGCAAACGGGTTGCGCGAGATCCCGTGATGCTCCAACAAGCTTTGAATGTTCATTCGGTCAGTGTTGCCTAGTTATTGATCGTCTTGATCATTGCGACGAACGCCTTCCGGTTGGCTTTGACAACCTCTGCCGGTCCGATCATTTTCACAAAGTACTTGCGTCCGGTTGGGTGCACGAGGATGGCACCGGCCATCGCATAGTCTTTTCGTTGCACCACTTTGCCACCCGCAAACGGACCGCCGCCCATACGTTCGGCGTACGAGCCAGAAACGTCAACGATGTGCACCTGCCACTCGCCAAGTTTCATCTCTTCCGTTTTTTGGTCTTCCGCTTTGCCACCGGCAAATTGGCCTTTCCAGCGTGAGATGTTTGCAGCAACATCGCCGCCGGCCGCCATGAAGGTGACTCGAGCTGTCTTTGCCTCTTCGCCTTCGCCAACCTTTGCTTCGAATTCATGCTCGATAATTCGACTTTTCTTTTCGGCTCGCGCGAAATCGGTGGGGACTTCCATCGTCGCACCGAACACGTTGAGCGACTCGGGCTTGGCCGCTTCGTCGTCGGCTCGTGTTGGCGAAACGGAAATCGCGAGCATCAGCATTCCGATCAGTGCAAGTTGAACACGCATCACAGCTACTCCGGTTGATGAATCGGTCCGCTCGTATTGCTTTCGAGCTGACCGCTGATTTGGCAAAGTCTCACTGCCTCGCCGTCACATCGCGACGACAAGACCAACGCTGATACTCTAATGGATCAACCAGCAACCTGCGAAGGGAGTGGGGTTAGGCAAATTTCGCAGCCAAATTGCGTCCCCGGAAGCACTCGACTTTTCGTGTTAATGCATAGCAATTAAGCCACTTATCCCGGCTGTGGCGGTGAACTGAGGATGCCGATCGGTGCGTCCGATAACAGTGGAAGCTGATTTCTTTCTGTTCTCTGCTCACCCACGGGACTTTCGCATGCGAATCTCGCTCGCCATCGTCATTGCCTCGCTGATTGCGATTGCCACATCCGGCACCTCTCAGGCTCAATCGCGGCAGACCACTCGGTACGTCACGGGCGTTCCCGTTCCTGGCATCGGCAAAAAGATCGATTACTTGGGTGATGACTTTGAAGATCCTGCTTGGAAGTTCATCTACAACCATCCCAAGAGTTCCAGCGAGCTGAACGAGCGGACGTATTCGCCCATGGCTTACTCGGTCAACCGTCGCTGGGCCGAGGGCCCAATGCGTGGCCAACCTGATGTGGTCAAGGTGATTCCCACGCCACCGGGCGGACTCGAGGGCAGCGAACATGCCTTGCAAATCTCGACGTTGCGGTCAGGCATTCCTGGCGTCAACACCAACGACGTGCAACAAGACGATCTGATCATGAATGTCGCCGCGCGGCTGGGATCGCCGGTTCGCGTTGAAGATGTGCCCAGTTGCACCGTCCGCGTTTATCTGCCCGAAGCCTCGCTTTGGGAAAACCGATCGGGTCCACACTTTGGCATTCGCGTCGGCGTCCGAACAACGATCCGCAAACCGCGTGAAGGTCTGTTCGCTGTCGGATCGGCAATGACCAACGAACCGTATTGGCCAGGTATCTGGATTCACTTCCGCAGCGAAACGAGCCGTGGCGTTGAAGCCGATTCGGCCTACCTCAAGATTCGCGGCAACGGTCGTGGTGGTGACTTCTCCGCGAAAGAGATTCCGATTGATCAATTCGGATGGTGGACGTTCGGAATGTCGGTCTCGGCAGATGGTCGTATCCACTACTTCGGCAAACCTGGCACGGATGACCTGACGATCGAAGATCACCTCTCGAGCCAATACCCGTACGGGTATCAGGCAGAACGTTTTAACTCGTTCTTCTTTAACATCTGCAACCACAACAACGGGCGCACTTGGTCGACACCGTTCGTGATTGATGACCCAGCGTTCTTTGTCGTTCGCTCATCGCGGGTCGACCAGATCGTGACGCGAAAAGTCGAGTACGCCAAGCGCCGAGCTCAAGCTGCCGCGGCTCGCAGCAAAAAGATGACCAAGAAACGTCGCTAGGCTTTTTTCTTCGTAGCCACGCTCGCCAGAGCGTGGGCTGGCGGAGAGAGCAACCGGTTCGTCGTACAGAGCTTTAGCCGGAATCTTCACACCCTTTTCCGCCTAAAGGCGGGACTACGAACGGAGACGACCGAGAGGCTACCAACGGTAGGCCATTGAACTATCGTGCCGCCACAAATGCCAACACGAGTATCAGCGTCAAGGCAATCACGCCAAGCACGATGATCGTCACCATCTGGTTCGGCTTCGATCGTCTCGAAGCCTCTTCCATCCGCTCTTCGGCGTGAGCCACATTCGCACCGGCTGACAGCTCGCCCTGGACAACGGATCCTGTTCCAACCGATCCTGTTTGGTCGGAACTCGAGGCTCCCGGAACGTCGGGTGGATTGGATGTCGAAAAGCGAGGCGTCCCGCCGCGACTCTTCGGAAGCCGTCCGGCAAACTCGGGCAGTGCATCGGCCGCATCGCGCCATTGGGGCCAACCCTCACGCCAAAGTAACGCGTTAGACGCAACTCGTCCTTCTTGAATCCAATGCCTTAGCACCTCCGTCGTGGCCGGTCCGTATTGGCCACCGCTCGGCGGACGGACATACCAAGTCGCCTCGTTCTCTTCGGTCAACAAGTCAAGCGACGACGTCTCGGAGCCCTTTTCGGGCACCGGTGAATGCTCGACCAGCAAGTCATCATTTAACGTTTCAGCGGTCGGCTGAGAAACGGCAGATGCCGGCGTCCGGTATTTCTGCTCGACGGGCATTGGGGTCGATGGCTGTGATGCAACCTCGACCGAGGCTCGGCTGGCAACGGGTTGAGGTGCCGCTGCGATCGGTGAGGCAGTGGCAGTTGAAACCGCCGCAGGCGCGGCTGCAGCAGCGACCGGCTTGGCCTCATCAACCGGAGTCGACTTGTCGGTGTCCGCAAGCGGGATCCGAATGCGAGCCGCACAGACCGGGCAAATCCCCCGTTTGCCGGCAAGCTCTTTTTTGATGTTCAGACGTCTTTCGCAGACATGGCATGCAAACCGAATGCCCATCAGCTTCCTGCAAACGACCGGAGGAGGAGGAGGAGAATAAGCAACCCCCATCATACTCCATCAAGCGGCCGCAAGGGATGAGATTCCTCGTCGCTACGCTCGCAAGCTCCGCGTCGTCTCGCGGACCGTAGCTACCTTCGCCAGAAGGTGGTTTTCACCGGTAGACCGCTTTCCAATTCACCACGCTCTGGCGAGCGTAGCTACGTTGAGTGAAAGGCCCGACGCTAGCGCGTGCGGCTCACAAAAGAATTCCCTAGGGGCGAACCAGCCACCAGATTCGCTGAAGTGCCAGCGAGCGATCCTCTCCAGCCTCCTCAAGCTGCTTAGCCGCTGCCTGGAGCTCAGGTGAAAACTCGTGCATTCCGGCCAGGTAGCCGAGATGAGCGGCTTGATTCTGGGGATCTTCGATTCGAGACAACCATTGAACCGGCAGTCCGTGAGCACGACTTGGGAAGTCGCTTCCGGCTTTCGAACGGTTTGGATTGACCCGAGGCGGTTCACTCGACAACTCACCGGTCCCCTGAGCCAGCACGGGCTGGGTGCCATCAAGCGTTGCACCAATGCGTGATTGAGCAATCTCAATTCGACGTTGGATGGGCAACGACCGATGCGGTGGCATTGAAGCGGCAAACGCGTTGACCGATTGCATCGCTTGATGAACTTCCTCGCTGGACGCAATCGTGTTCTCAGGCCGCAACGCTTCGGGAACGCTACGTCGCGCGGAGGGCGATGCGACGATCAACGCCAACAGTCGCCCAACATCAAAGTTCGATCCAACAAAGTCATTCGCCAAGCGTTGTTCAAGACGATCGAGCGCCTTGTCATGGGGTGCACTCGACGTGTCGAAAACGTGCCCTCGAAGCGATTGCCCATGCACCAGTTTCCAAAGCGAATTCACAACGCCGCGCGCAAGTCGCTTGGAGCCGACCACCGATGCGGACCAATCGACAATCTTCTCGGGCTTCGGTCCAGAAACCCATCGCTGCGGGATCTCGGACTCGGCGATTTTTTGTCGGCCATCTGGCAATGAATAGAACAGCGGCGCCGCGGTGTGGTTTTCGGCATCCACACTCCAGTCATCGCGCTGACGACTCAGCCCCTTGTTCAGGAATGCGGCAAACGACCAGTAGTCGCTTTGCGCCACATTGCCCTCGATGTACGAGTCGTGGCACTGCACGCAGCGAAGGTCGACGTTCGCCGTCAACGATGCAAGTCGCCGAACACTTTGATGACGCCCATCACCTGCGAAGGCGGTGTAAAAGGCCGACGAATGTTCGCTCTTGCCACTCATCCAGCTCGCGAGCGTACGGTCAAAGCTTTGCTTCGAACGGAAACATTGGCTCAACTCGTTGATCAAAGCTTGTCGCGTTGTCTTTTCAACTCGGTTGATTCCACCGCCGGTCAACTCGGTCAGCCATCGTCGTGCGATGACTTTGCTAATCACCGGACGCGCGATTTCCTCTTGAATCAACGTCGAATCTTTGACAGCGGCAGCATCCAATTCGATGCCCACCACTGCGGCCAAGCGGGCCGCAACCTCTTCGGCGGGAGCATCACCTGATGGATCGATGCCGATCGCCTGCCAGTAGTTGGTCATGTCCGAATCGACATCGGTCGAAACCAAAGTGATCGCGACTTCCGACTTGGGGACGGTGGGAATCAGCCAATCAAGACTGCCCGGCTGTGTTTCGGACTCGGTATCTTCGCCATGGTTGAGCACCAGCGGAATGCCGCGTCCAGCTGGAGCGAGTGACCGATCTTGCTGCTCTTCCGCCGACTCGCTGGTCACATCGCCATCGGTTGGCGGTGTTGAATCGGCATAGGTATCGTCGGAATCCGATTCGGAATCGCCAGCACCCGCAACCTGTGTGGAAGGATCACCATCAAGATCGACATCCCCGTCACCAGTGAACATCACCAACAGGGCTGCGGCGATGGCAACAAGGATGGCACTTGCAATCGCGATACGGCGTTTTTTCTTTGACAGCGCGGCCCCACCATGAAGGTCGCCGCCATCAAGGATGATGTCGGACAACGATTCACCGTAGGGCGCACCGTCAAGCGCGTGCAATTTATCGAGAATTCGGTCTGACAAATCGGGCGGTGAAGTAGCACCGTGCGCTTCGCTCAGCAGGACGTCGAGCGCTTGCTCTACACCTGGTGCGAATTCCTCGATTTTGTCGTCTTGCTGGTCGTCTGTCATTTTGCTTGACGCAATTTTTCTTCAACGCACATTCGCAGTTGCTGCTTTGCACGCTGCATTAAGTTGCGAGCCCCGTGATCGGAAATGCCGAGTGATTCGCCGATTTCAACTCGGCTGGCGTTCTCGGCAAATCTCATTCGTAATGCTTGTTGTGCGCGATCGGTCAACGTTTGAAGACAGGACTTCAACGCATCGATCGCAAGGTCTCCTGACAAATCCTTTCCGGCCCAGCGCTCCCAAATCACATCCAACACGGCCGGCTCCGCGACGGTCTGCACTCGCGCCAACTTGCGGTGCCGCGAGACCAACAGGTTGTAGGCCGTGCGACGCAAGTAACCCGAAGTGGCAGCGTCATTATGTTGAATGAAACTTTCTCGACTCAGAACTCGTAAAAACGTCTCCTGCGTCAAATCGTCAGCGGTTGCCGCATCGCAGCCAAGCATCCGCAGGTATCTCCAAACCCCGTTTTGGTGACGCGCGATCAACTCCGCCGGCCCCAATTCGGCCTTCTCCTGATCAGGCGAAAGTTCCGAATCGTCCGTTGGTTCGATAGATTGACTCGTTGATCCCTGCGGCGAAGCCACGTGGATCAAGCCACCAATTCGCTAATGATTTTTCCGCCGCCTGCAATCTTCATTGGTCGGCCATTCTTACTGGTGAATGTCTTTTCGGTCGGAATACCCAATCCCTTGCATACGGTTGTCATCAGATCTTCACTGCTGAAGGGTTCTGTCTCGACTGCTTGGCCATCGCTGCTGGTTTCACCAACCGCAACGCCACCCTTGAGGTCACCCCCGCCCACAACACAGGACCAGGCGCGAGCAAAGTGGTCGCGACCAGCGTTTGCATTGATGCGCGGTGTACGTCCAAATTCACCCATCCAAATCACCACAGTATCCTGCAGCAATTCGCGCTGCTCCAAGTCCTCGACCAACGCGCTCATCGCACGGTCAAGCTGTGGCAACTTGTTGTCTTTCAACAGCGGGTGAATGCCGTTGTGGTTGTCCCAACCGCCAAGATCGACCTCGACGAACGGGACACCCGCTTCGACCAAGCGTCGCGCGAGCAAGCAACCTTGGCCGAAGTTGTCCGTGCCGTAGCGTTCCTTCACTTCCTCAGGTTCTTTCTCGACACGGAACGCTTCCATCTGTTCGCTGGTCATCAGGTCGAACGTCTTCTTGAGCACCTTCGCGTGCTCTGCCGCAGGAAGGTCGCGCGTACGATTTGCAAAACCAGTCTCAATCGTGTTCAGTGCGTACATGCGTTGCAGCAGGCGACTGTTCTCGAGGTTCATCTCGAGGTTGCGAATACGACCGTTGCTGGTTACCGAAAATGGTGCCCAAGCCATGCCAAGGAAACCAGGTCCGGCACTGCCACCGCCCACCGAAACAAACGGCGGGATCTCAAGCCCGGGACGTTGGTCCATGACTTCATGAGCGATGACCGAGCCGTAGCTTGGGTGTTCGATGTTCGGGTTAGGAACATAGCCGGTGTGCATGTAGTAGCGACCGCGAGCGTGGTCGGCTTCTCGCGTCGACATGCTTCGCACGATCGACAGGTTGTGCATCTGCTGAGCCACCATCGGCATGTGCTCGCAAATCTGCATGTCGCCCGAGGTCGAAATCGGCCGGAACGGTCCACCGGTCGGAGCACCTGGTTTGAGGTCCCAGATATCGATCGTGGCAGGCCCGCCGCCCATCCAAAGCAGGATGGCTGACTTGCGATTTTTTCGCATCTCGTCCGCGTGTGCCGTGATCGAATTCCCAAGGGTCATCGCAGCACTGACGGCAGCCGTTGAACCAGCAAGGTGGTTCATGAAGTGCCGCCGGGTCATGCCTTTCGGAGTTTGCCAGTGAGTCATCTGAGAAGCCTTGTTTTATTTGTTGGATAAGTGATCCGGTCTATTTTCGGTTGTCAGTTTAAGAACGCCTAGTGCTGCATGATGAACTCGTTACTGTTCAAAATCGCCCACCAAAGGTCCTTGAGCATTTCTTTCTGATCGCCATCACGAGCCTGCATCAGCGAGCGGGCGACGGAGAGTTCTTTCTTGGTCGGCCGACGTGCCAACCCGGTCATAAACAAATTCGCGACGCCACCATCACGAGCACCGCTGCTGGCGATGCGGTCGATGAAACCGCCATCCTTGTCGCTTGTTGCTTTCTTGGTCAGCTCACCGTTGAACATCATCAACGCCTGTGGGATTGATCCGTTGAACGTGGTCGACTCGTCGCCTTCGTCCGTTCCAAAGGCCGTTACAAACTGGGACAACCATCGACGACGCTGGGCCTCTTGTTCTTCATAGCTTCCCGAGCCCTTTGCGTCGGTCGCGGTGACCATCGATTGGTAAAGCTGCTCGGCAGTCATCTGACGCAAATAGAATCGCGAGAACTTTGGCATCTCGCCCATCGATGGGTCATCGATCTCGTTGCTTGCACCCAAAGTGGCATCCAACGAATAAGGTCGACTGAGGGTGATCCAAGTGATCAGTTGCTTGAGGTCATAGCTGCTCTTGCGAAACTCTTTGGAAAGGTCTTCGAGCAACTGTTTGTGCGATTGAGGATTGTGCGGTCCAAGGTCATCGATCGGCTTGGTGAAGCCATGCCCCAAGAACAATGACCACATTCGGTTGACGATCATTTGGTCAAGGTACTCGCTTTCCATCATCAAGCGGCCGAGCTCTTGACGGCGATTGATGTCTTCGACGTAACCACTTGAGCCGACCTCCGTGCCGTCGGTGAAGACGGGCAGGGCAGTGCGGACCAAACCATTTCGCAATTCGTAAAACACGATTGCTTCGTTCGGGTCACCACCTTCACCAGCAAAGTCTTCGGAAACCAACTCGGCGTGATCGATGTCTCGTGTTCCATCCACAAACCGGCGAAGGGCGCGCGTTTGCCGGAAGAACGAATTGAACTCCCAAAACTTCTGTTGCTTCCATTGATTGAACGGGTGGTTGTGACACTGAGTGCACTGCACTTGTTGACCGAGGAAGATTCGCGACGTGCTGCTTGTTGCCAGCACTCCCTTTTCCTCGTTCACCTTGTCGACCAGGAAGTTGACAGCGCCGTTGAAATTCTCGGCACCTGGCTTGGTCGCCCCTTCGGCGGTCACCAACTCATAGACCATCTTGTTGTACGGCTTGTTCCGCGCAAATGAGTCTCGCAAGTACTTTTGCAAGCCACTGCGGCTGGTCATCGAGCGACGATCGTTCCCTCCGCTTTGACCGATCAAGATGTTGGTCCAAACGGTCGCCCAATGGTTGGCGTATTCCTCGGTGTACTTGTCGTCGTGCAAAAGCATGTCGACCAGCTTGGCCTTTTTGTCCACGCCGCGTTCACTGACAAACGCCTGCAATTCTTCGAGGCTTGGAATGCGACCGATCACATCCAAGTAGGTGCGTCGGCACCAAGCCGCGTCGCCGACCTCTTTCGCAGGACGGATCTCGAAGTCGCGCCAACCTTGCTCGATCGACTCATTAATCAAAGTCACTTGCGAAGGCATGTTCGGTTCAGCACTAGTTGTCGCCAGAGTGAACAGAGAACAGAACAAACAAACAAATAGTCGAGACATGATTGAGGGAATCCTCGGTGGTATAAGCGTCGACGCCGAACGATCGGCAAGACTGATCACAATCGCTCTGCGGTCGCAACGGGCGGCACTCAAGCTGGACCCAGCCTGATTCTTAGCTCACTTCAACCGACGCCGTCGAGCGGAAAATCTCGTGCATCTGTAGAGAAAACGGGGCTTCAGGACTGATGTACTCAATCCGATATTCTATTCGCCCTGCAATGGGGCCGCATCCGTAACGCGGCAACCCGACCTCCCCGATTGGGGTAAAGGCGCCGATATTCACGATTGTCGCGATGAAATCGACTTTTGCCGTTTGGCGAGCAGTCGCGGGGCGATCGGTTCTCAGGAACCGGTCGCACGCGTTTTTTCCATAGGCGCAGTCGACTCTTGGCTCCTGCATCGCCCGTTTGTATCGAGCCGTATCCGGAAGCTGCGGGCCTCTCGGCGTCGGGCGGCGCCCAAGGTCAGGCTAAAAACGAGAACTCCACCTTCTGGCGAAGGTAGCTACGAAACCATCACCTTCTGGCGATAGCCAGCACCGCATTGCTAGCGGATGACCGATTCGACGATCTGCCAGCGGCCGTTGTCCGTTTCCACATCCCAAAGCTCTGGGATCTCGTCACCCGATATCAGACTCTCGACGACGGCGGCCATCGGATCAGGGACAATGATCGCCACAAGCTCCTCGCCGCTCTTTCGAGCAATCTTGCGAACCGCTTTGAGCACTCGGGCTTTGACTTCCAGGATCGATTCACCACCTGGCGGGCAAACCTCATCGGGGCTTTCTTGCCCTTGTCGGTAAAGGCGTGGATGGTTGCGGCGCAATTCGTCGATCAGCTTGCCATGCCACAAACCGTGGTCGATGTTGCGAAACGCCTCGACCACTTTCACGCGGACGTCACGCCCCTTGGCCAGGCGGTCTGCCGTCTCGCGGGCTGATTCACAAGGTCCAATGTAGATCGTTTTGACCCGCACGTCCGACAACTCTTCGGCGAGCGAATCGACCTGCTGGCGACCACGGTCGCTCATCGGCATGTCAAGCGAACCCTTGATTCGCCCTTGGTCATCAAACTCGGTCGCGCCGGGACGAACCAACAAAACGCGGGAGGCGGTCTTGGTCTTCAAGATCATGCCGACGCCCCCATCGCTGAGTTCAAATCGTCGATCGCAACCTTGTAGTCTTCTTTCTTGAAGATCGCCGAACCAACGACGAACAGGTCACAGCCCGCTTCACGCGCTGGCCCGATCGTGCTGGCATCGATGCCGCCATCGATCTGCAGCAACAGGTCAGGGCGCTGCTCACGCAACGTCCGCAACTTCTCAAGCACCTCTGGATTGAACGACTGGCCGCCAAAACCAGCCTCGACACTCATCACCAGCACCATGTCGACCATCTCAACACAGGATGCAATCGCTTCAAGCGGCGTTCCTGGGTTCAAAGCAATCCCAACCCCGACATCCAAATCCCGGATTTGCTGTGCCGTTGCCGCAACATCTTCGACCGCTTCAGCATGAAAGGTCAGCAGATCTGCACCGGCGTCGACCATCGGTTTGGCATACGTGATCGGGTCGCTGATCATCAGATGCACATCGAGGGGCATCTCGGTATGGCGGCGCAGACCTTCGACGATGGGCATGCCATAGGTCATGTTCGGAACAAAGTGGCCGTCCATCACATCAAGATGCAACACGTGCGTCCCCGCTTCTTCCAGGCGAGCGATTTCGCTTCGCAGGTCGCCGAAGTCGCATAGCAGCAAACTCGGCAGGACGGCGGGCGCCGCGGCACGGATTGAGTCGAGTCGATTCCTCGACATGCACTTCACTCGTTACTGAGTCAAAAACCTGGGGGATTCATCGACGAACGCTGCCCAGAAAACAGACCTTGGAAGCTGTCCAAAAGTGCCTGTTCCCGAACCCGTCGATCCCTCAGAGGGGAACCACCGATCTCTCAGCGGGGCAACAGATTTGTCGGCGGGCACTCGGGTTGTCAATCGCCGCCCTTTTGGAGGTGCGGTGCCGGAACGACCAGTTCAGAACGGAGATTTTCCCAAAAACGTGGCTCGCAGGATGCCAAATCGCCGCACAAGGGAAGATCCAACGCCATTAAAAACTCTCAGATTCTTACCAATCCGGGCCCCAACCGGGTGGAGAACCCCAAAATCAACCTCGCTCCGCCCTGCGGTTGCCCGCTAGACTCACGGGACTCGCTCGGCTGAAGCCAAACCGGCGTCCGGAAAGACGTCGTTGGCGATCATCAAAGTCGATTCAGGCAAACATCACACGGCGACAAGGATGGGACCGTGCCAACAGACGAATTCCTGCGCGAACAAGTTGAACGATCGCAACAAGAAAAAACGCGGCGACGTCGACTTGACCGTTTGAAACGGCGACGCGTCTATGTCTGCATCATCGCCATGATCTTGGCAATGCTGGTCCTTGCTGCGCCGAGCTTGGTCAGCCACTCGTCGATTGGTCGATCACTGCTGACACAAGCCGCGGGCGACTACGGACTCGACACATCGGTCGACTCGGTGCGCATCGGTTGGCTGACACCGCTTCGTATCACCGGGCTCCGCATCAAGGGCGAATCGGGGGAAAGCGACGTCTCCATCGGCCAGCTCGACATGGATCTGACCGTCACGGACCTCTTGTCCAAGTCCACCTCACAGCTTGGCTCGGCAATCGTCCGAGACATTCAAGTGCATTGCGTCATGCGCGATGGCGTCTGCAGCCTCGAAAGTGATCTCGCCAAATTGCTCGATCAACCGAGCACGGACGATTCGACGACGACAGGCAAGATTGAGCTGCAAGAGATCGCGATCACCATCGCCGAAGCCGAGACCGGCCAGCAATGGCAACTGACACAATCCAATATCGACGTCATGATGAGCGTCGATGCCATCCAAGCAACCCTTGCTGGGGTCGTCACCGAGCCCACGGGAAGTGGTGGTTCGATCCAAGGTGAAATCGAACTTGGCGTTGACGAAGCTTCACCATGGCATGTCGACTTGCAATGCGAGTCATTGCCCCTTTCGGTCTTTTCGCTGATGACCCGCCGACTGGCTGCGTCGCAACCGGAAGGCCAGTCGACGATGCCAACGGCCATTCGTGGCGATGCAACTGGATCGGTCAAACTGGTTGGTGGCGTCGATGGCTCAGTCGAAGCGTCGCTGAGCGGTTTTCAGGTTCGAGCCTTTTCGGCAATCGACGCCACGGGGCGAGTGTGGTCGAACCAGCTTGCCATTATTGATGGCGACCTGGCATTGCTCGGTGACCGCATTGTTGGACGTCGGCTGCAAGCCAAGACCGACTTTGCTTCGGGCACGCTTGACGGGTCGATGGCCCGTTCGGTGTCGTTGACGAGTTCCTCAACCAACCCAATTCATTGGCTCGACACCGTCACCGGCAACGCCTCGGCCGAGATCGACCTTGCGGCGATGGACCAAGCCATGCCCGGCCTGATTCCGCTTCGCCATGGAGCCGAACTGATTTCGGGACGCGCCACCGCCCAGGTCCAATCTCTGCCCACAAACGGCACAGGTAAACGAAACCAACTCATCCTTCACAGCGACGAATTACGGGCACGCAGCCATGGCCGCAACGTCGTGATCGACCCGATCGAAATCAACGCCATTGTTTCGACGCTCGATGGCCAAGTCGTTGCCGAGCAATTTGAATGCACGAGTACCTTTGCGAATGCATCGGGTCACGGTGACTTGCGCAGCGGAGCGGCAACCTTTGATATCGACTTTGGTCGCCTCTCCAATATGCTTCGGCCGATCATCGAAGTCTCCGACTCCAGTCTCGCTGGGACGGCAACGGGCAACGTTCGTTGGAATGCATCCAACGGCGGGCTTTGGAAACTTTCCGGCAGCGGCAAGGCATCCAACTTGTTGATCACGATGCCCTCGGGACAATCGCTTCAGCAGCCATCGCTTCGTGGATCGATCGAAGCCGTGGGCCGTTGGGGTGGTCGGACACTCGATGAGTTGAGCGAGGCGAACGTTCACCTGATGAGCACCGGGCTGGACATCCGAGCGGATCTGACCTCGCCAGTCAAAGACCCAACCTCAGGCGCGGCAATGCCGCTGCAAGTCGCCGGTGAAGGACGAATCGAGGTCCTTGCCCAGACATTTGCCCCCTGGGTTCCCAACCAACTTCAAGACGCCGAAGGCGGATTCAAGCTCAACGCGCGCGGGCTATGGGCATCGCCGTCAAAACCGACAGCACAAACCGCTCCATCAGCGTCGGCCCGAATCGAGTCGGCCACCCTTCATCTCACCTCACCAAGAGTTGCGTACGACGGACGGCACTACAGCCAACCCGAAGTGAAGGTCTTCTTTGACGGCCAATTCGACTTACCCAACCTTGACCTGACCTCACGGTCGCTGACGGTCGCCAGCGAAGCCTTCTCGCTGGCCGCAAGCGGAACTTGGAATCGTCGCAACATCGACCTGCATGCCAACTGGAAAGCAAAACTTGAGCGGCTGCAGGGAAGCGTTCGCAAACAAGTCGCTGGTCGCCCCGACAACGGTGTACGGCAAGTTGGCTATCATCCCGGCGCCGAAGTTCAAACCAACGATTGGCTGGTGATGGGCGATTGCGAAGGCGACCTCATCTTCAAGGGCAATGGCAACCGCTTGACGATCGAAACATCGACCACCGGCAAGAACATCGCTGTGGTCCAACCGCCCAGCGCATCGGCATCGACAACTGGTCCCATCCCAGCCTCGCGGGGCGGATCAACGGGTGCGTCTCGCGTCGTCTGGTACGAGCCCAACCTGCGGCTGGATGGCGACCTGATCTTTGACGCTAGTCAACCAACAGAGCATCAGTCCGCCCCTCAAGTCCGTCCGAGTCCAACTCACTCAGCGCGCGTCTCAGCTGACGAATTTCACATTGCAACTGATTGGTTGGCGACGAGTTTGAGTGGTCATGCCGCCTGGAACGATGTCGATATTCAGTTGCACGTCAACGGTCCGGCCAAACTGAAAATGGACGAAGTCGCGGCGCGCTTAACCCGGTTGGTTGGTACTGAGATTCACGCTGCTGGCATCCAGCAGACGCCCATCGAGATCAACGCCGTTCGCGGCAAAAACGGTCATGTCGCCTTCTCGGTCCTGGGCAACCTGGGCTGGGAGGCCGCAGATGTCGCAGGGGTACGCATGGGGCCCGCATCGATCCCCGTTCGCATGACGGAAACGACCGTCAACGTTTCGCCTTCGGCGATCTCAGTCGGCCAAGGCCAACTCAACCTCGCCGGCGACGTGCACTACCGACCGGGACCGGTTTGGTTCCGAGCCGAACCAGGTCGACTCGCCCAATCCGTGCGGTTGACTCCCGACATGACCAACCGCTGGCTCAAGTACCTCGCCCCTCTGCTTGCCGATTCGACCAACACCGAAGGGACGTTCAGCGTCGATGTTGACGAAGCGATTGTGGTCCTTGATCAACCCGAACTCAGCCGTGTGACCGGGCGATTGAACATCGAGGGCGCGCGGATGTCAGCCGGCCCGCTGGCGAACCAGATCATCGGCGGAATCGACCAAATCAAAGCCCTTGGGCGCACGAACGTTCAAGACGTGCAAAGTCTGCTCGCTCTCGGAGCTGGTGGGCAAGCCGCCCAAGCTGGCGGAAACCGAACGCTCATCAATATGCCAGCGCAGACGGTCGACTTCTCCGTCGCATCGGGCCAAGTCCAACACGATCGCCTTTACTTTGAGGTCGACCGAGCCCAAATCGTGACCAGCGGACGCGTCTCGATGTCAGGCCGATTGGACATGGTGGCCGTTGTCCCACTCGATGCTCGCTGGCTCGGAAACGACTTGCAAGCATGGGCGGGACAACCCGTCACGCTGCCCATCGACGGAACGATCTCTAACCCCCGCCTCGACTCACGTGGCATCCGCCAAGTCGTTTCGCAGCTCGGCGTGCAAGCGGTTCAGGACACGGCCGAGAACTACCTTCAAAAGCAGCTCAACCGCGGTCTCGACAAGATATTGGGCCGGTAGATCACGCGATTTCATGCCCCACCCGAGTCAGAACAGCGGCTAAACTATCACCGAACCGAAGCGTTTCTTTTCTTATCTGATCTGCTCTCAACCAAGGGATCGGTCATGTCCGAGCGAAACCCTTATCAAACGCCGCTCATCAATCCTGATGCTGAAACCGCGTCGAACGAACTCGACAACAATCTCGTGACCACCTCGTTGGTGACACGGTGCATCGAATACCTGATCGCCATCATGTTGGTCGGCGCGCTCGCTTGGACCGTCAACCGCTTTCTGATGTAAAAGCGCCGAACTCTTCGTAGTGGACGAGGCAACGAGTCCCCATCTTCGTAGTGGACGAGGCAACGAGTCCCTGATCCTCGTAGTGGACGAGGCAACGAGTCCCTCAATCCCGAACCACAATCATCTGCGACGAACGGCAGCGGACGAGGACTCGTAGCCTCGTCCACTACCACACTACATCTCGAACCCGTTTTCGATTTGTGCGTTCTTGATCACGATCGGAATGCCGTCACGAACCTGCAATGCACCTTCTTCGCCGTGGTGATCATGACCAGCAGCGTTGGTGATCTTCACGCCTGATCCGATGCGGCAGTTCTTGTCGAGAATCGTTCCGCAGATAACGCTGTTGTCACCGATGCCGACCGGCAATTGGTTTTCATCCAGATCGCTTGGGGCCTCGATGTAGTCGGCGCCCATCACAACGCTGTCCTTAATCGTTACGTTGTCACCGATGACGGTGCGCAAGCCGATGACGCTGTTTTCGATCGTCACGTTTTCGCCGATTCGGCAACCATCCGCGATCAAGCTTCCGGATACTTTCGCATCTCCCATGATCGTTGGCGGCAAATAGCGTGGGCGACTGTAGATCGGCGCTTCGGGGTTACGAATGTCAAATGGAGGCGTCTTACCGGCAAGCCCCAAGTTGGCTTCGTAGAAAGCACGGATCGTTCCGATGTCTTCCCAGTAGCCATCAAACAAGTGGACTTGGACTTTGTGCGAGTTGATCGCTTCGGGGAACACCTCTTTGCCAAAGTCTTGATGATCGGTGCTGCGAAGCAAATCGACCATCATCGACTTGTTGAAGATGTAGAGGCCCATGCTGGCCAGGCAATCACGACCCTTGCTGGGGATTCCGCGAGCGTCGATCCAACTTGGTTCCATGCGAACCGATTCGATCTCTTCATCGGTTTGAGGCTTTTCGACGAACCCACGCACTTGGCCCGAGTCATCAACTTGCATGATGCCCAGTGCCGAAGCGTCGCTACGTGAGACCGGAATTCCCGCGATCGTTGCGTCGGCGCCCGATTCGATGTGAGTCCGCATCATGTCGCGGAAATCCATTCGATAGAGCTGGTCACCTGAGAGAATCAGGACATGCTCGATCCAGCTCTCTTCCAGATGCACCAAGTTCTTGCGCACCGCATCGGCTGTTCCCTGATACCAATCGGTGCCTTCGCCAACGGTTTCTTGGGCGGCAAGGAGTTCGACGAAACCGCCACTGAAGTGGTCGAAGTGATAGGTTTGACGAAGGTGACGGTGCAAGCTTTCGGACAAGAATTGCGTCAACACGTAAGCGCGGTTCAAGCCGCTGTTGATGCAGTTGCTGATCGGAATGTCGATCAATCGATACTTTGCTGCCAGCGGCACGGCCGGCTTGGCGCGAATCTTGGTAAGCGGAAAGAGACGAGTTCCGCGGCCGCCACCGAGGATCAAAGCGATTGTTTTGGAGAGGTCCATCTGACACCAGGCTTTCAAACTGACTCGTCAACAACAACGGCGACGAGTGACACGGTTTGTAGTTCTTTTTGTGAATAGGCCCGTTTGTAGCTTGTTCACGTCGCTTGTCGATAGCTGTCAAGCAACTTCACCAGTACTTCTCGAATCGAATACACCCCGCGCCGCGACACTCTGCCTCATTAGAAAAGCCAGCCTCTTCCAGCAGCGGCAACATCCCTGGCGAAGATGGCGGATCGGCTCCCGGAGGCACGTACCCAATCATCGCTGGGTTGCCACACAGAAAGACATGTGTGTTCTTTGGCGACAGTTCGTCACCAGCCGCCTCGGCGAGCTGCCCCGATGTAAAGAGTTGCTGCAGGTACTGTTTGCCCACGTACTCGGGGTGATCTTTGTCGAGGTTGACGGGGTCACGAGTGGTGAAAGGCAGGTAGCGGTAGTTGTCAAATTTCTCCATCAACGTTTTGTGCTCTCGCGCATAGGCGAGGTCTGCGCTAAAGCGCACGCTGGTAACGTTGACGACCTTGCCGCGATGTCCCTCGGCCAGCAGTTTGGTCACCATCGCGTTGTGCGGCGCTTCACCGGTGCCGGTTCCCAACATCAAAACGGTGTCGTCACTTTGCACGTCACCGAGTGTGTACTTGCCCGTGATCCGCTGTTGGACTTCGACGCGTTCGCCCTCTTTGAGATTGAAAAGCCGCGGCGTCAGCACGGGTGGCTTCTTGTCTGGCGAACTCGCTTGTCGCACAAGCGTGATGTAGAACTCGAAGTAGTCGATTGAATCGACGGGTGCCAATTCGCCGTCAACCAACATCGGGCAAGAAATCGAATAGGCTCGGCGGGAGAGTTTGCGAAGTTTCTTTTCCGGCACCTCTTCCGGCTGAGTGCCCTCCAAACGCGGCTCCCAATTGCCTAGCCCGATCGCGACATACTGCCCTGGCTCGAAAGCGGGGATAGGGTTGTCGGGGCGGATATGAAACCGAGCCAAATCATCATGAACGTCGATTCGTTTCACGATGGTTGCGTTGTAATGCTGCTGCCGAAGCTGGCCAATCTCTTCGGTTTCCAGAGCCATCGTCTCACTCAAGGTGCCTCTCCGCTAAACCGGCTCCGTATCCGCGTCTGCATGGCCGCCCCACCTGTGGTTGGGGCACCACCGTGATTTCCGGTCGTGACCGTTTGATCCCAGTGTTCTTTTTCCGTGAATTGCCCGCAATCTGCGAGCGTTACTCCTTCAGCAAAGCAGTTGGCCCGTGATCCAATTTTCGGGCCGCATTCTTCGCGTTCTCTCAATATAATGACTTCTCGACGGAGGCGTGGTGCTCAAGGGCCTCACTTTTTCTCACCCAACCGGTGATCCGCACGCGCCCATTCCGTTTCCAACCCCAAGACCTCCCTCGCTCGATTGGGCCGAGATGATTCATCCGACAAACCTCGCTTCGGTCGCTGCCGTTGCTTCACGTTTTTTCATCCCTCTGGTTGCCATGGCGTTGCTGCTCCCTTCAAGCACCGCCTGCCATGCGGAGACCTGGACGGCCCTGAACGATCAATCGATCGAGGCCAAGATGTTGGGGATGTGGGATGACCGCGTCATTCTCGAAATGGATGGGGCTCGCCGATTCGCCGTGCCACTATCGTCGCTGCGGTCCGAGAGCCGAATCCAGGCGCGCGCGATGTGGGAAAAAATGCAAACTCAGCGCCAAACCCGCGTCGAAGAACTTGCGGGCCAGGCCGAAGCCGCTGCAGCCCCCGCTCCAAACCCGCTGCCCAAACCACCGGCAGCAGCGGCGTACGAAAAACCACCTGCCAACGCAAAGGTCGACGCTTTCATGGAGCACATCGATGACCAGTTGGCGGCCGGTCACTTCGTGGTCCTTTATGACGCGTTGCCCCCGAGCTACCGAAAAGATGTCGACGAAATCGTCAAACTCGCCGCGGCGAAAATCGACCCGACCGGCTGGAATGCGATGACGGGCTTCATGCACAAAGTTGGCAACTTGGTCCTGACGCGCCAGAACTGGCTCTTCTCTCACCCCAGGTTCGAGGCAATGGATCCCGAGGACATGGAGCAAGTGAAAGAGCTTGCCTTGGCGGCGGCGTGGATCCTTCGTGACGGCTTCGATCCACAAGCGATGGATCTTCAAAAGCTGCAAACAATGGAATTCGGACAATGGCTTACCGAACGTGATTCAGCCATCTCAGGCTACATCGCCGCTGCCAACCAATTCGCACCCATGGACTCGCGAGTCTTTTCGGTTGTCAAACAAGATGACAAGACCGCCGAAGTCAAAGCTTCGCAGGGCACAACAACTGAAACGCTAAAGCTGGTCAACGTCGATGGCTATTGGGTGACGGAAGAGATGTCCAAATCGTGGTCGGATCAGGTGGCCGAGAACAAACTCCAGCTTCAACAGGACGAGAACAACCCCACCGCAGCACTTGCCGGCTTTGCTTTGGCGTCGGGCTTCTTGGTGCCCTTTGAAAGCGCCCAGGACGAAACCACCTTTCACGCTCAAATCGAAACCGTATTGGCATCGGTTCTTCCCAACCTTGAACAGCAGGTTGCTGCCCTAGGCGTCTCCATCGGCGGCTCCCGAAACCGAAACATGGGCTACGGTTCCGGGTATGACTCGAGTTACGAGGACCAAATGATGGAAGAAGGCATGGACTACGAAGAACAAATGAAACAACAAGAGCGAATGATGCGCGAAATGTCGCAGCCCTAGCAGACCTCCTTTCACCAAGCCCGAATCCCTGGCAAGATTGAATGACTTGATCAGGTCGTCCCAAGTCGTTCTCGATTAAAACGTTCTAACCTTGACCCAACCAACGACTCGCCGCACTGCGATTATTGGCGGCGGACTCTCTGGGCTGGCAACCGCCGTCAAATTGCACCTTGCCGCGCCGGATCGGCAGATCACCATCCTCGAAGGTTCCGACCGCGTCGGTGGTGTGATCGACACGATCCGCGTCGATGATTTTCTGATCGATCGCGGTGCCGACATGTTTGCCACCAAACCACCGGCGGCACTCGATTTCCTCAAACAGCTCGGCGTGGCGGATGAGTTGATCTTGCCCAAGAAATCGGGGCGTGGTGCTCGAATCGTCCACAAGGGCCAATTGGTTGATCTCCCCGATGGCTTTGTGTTGATGCGGGCAACAAAACTCGGGCCACTGCTCACAACACCTCTCCTTTCCTGGGCAGGAAAGCTGCGTTTCTTGCGAGAGCGGTTCGTTGGACGTGTCACCGGCCAAGAAGACGCCTCAGGAAATCACGCCGATATCAGTGTCGCCGAGTTTGTATCCAAGCGACTCGGCCGCGAAACACTCGACAACCTCGTGGGACCTCTCGTCGCCGGCATCTACACCGCCGATGTCCACCAACTCTCCATGGAAGCGACCATGGGCCCGTTGGCCGCGATGGAACGAGAATACGGATCACTCGCCAAAGCGACCGCCGCCCGACGACGAAACGGACTCGATGCCGTCGAACGCGACAGCAGTGGCGCACGATACGAACAATTTCGCGCGTTTCGCGGTGGGATGATCGAACTGATCAAGACACTCCGCGAGCAGTTGCCCGAAACCTGCATCCGCACCAACTCGCATGTCACTCAGCTTGAACAAACCGATTCGGGCTGGACGGTCTCGGTCAATGACCAAACCGAATCGTTCGACGACGTTGTGGTCGCCATCCCGCCCGCCGCTGCCGCAAAACTACTCGGCGATGTTTGTCCCGCCGGGAGTGAAACGTTGGCATCGATCAAAGCAGCTTCGACTGCGATTGCCGTTCTCGTCGTTCACCGAGACCAAATCAAAGCCGACATCAACACGTTTGGCTTTGTGGTTCCCCCCAAAGAAAACCGCAAGATCCTTGCCGCCAGTTTCGCCAGCAACAAATTCGCGGGCCGCGCTCCGGATGATCATGTGATCGTACGCGTTTTCATCGGCGGCATGCTTCAGCCCGAATTGCTCAAACAAGACGATGACGCCTTGATCGCGCTGGCAAGCCGCGAGCTGGCCGACCTGATTGGACTCTCCGGCGATCCGAAAGTTTCACGCGTTGTCCGCTGGAACAACGCCATGCCCCAGTACCACGTTGGCCATAAAACACGCGTCGCCAAGATTGAAGACGAAATCGACAAGCTGCCTGATCTCTATTTAACCAACAATGCCATGCATGGCGTTGGCATCGCGCCGGTCATCCAAGCGGCCGACAACTTGGTCAAAAAGATCATCGCCCCTGCGGACTAGGGCTACGGATTGCAATTGCGCTTCCACCAGCAGAAATCGCTGCCGAAGTTCACACAACGAAGCCGCGATCGCGTAAGCGGCCGGGCCTCAATCGCCTTCACACTCACCGCGCGTCGGCAAGGGCCTGACGGCCTGCGGTTCACGGGCACTGCCGAAACCGCAAAAGGCCCGGGGGAATTCGACTCTTCAGTCGCGATCGCGTTAACGACTAGGCATTGCGCAGAGCAAGCCCCCACCGGGCCATGATCGGGCAGTCTAAAAGTGTCTTTCTATGCAGCCCGCCTTAAGCCGCCCGCCGCGTTACGCGCGAGTTTGCTGTGACGCCGCGCTGTGAAACACTGCGATCGGTCAACGGGAAACGAATCTTCTGCATCGCGTTGTTCATCGCCACGGCATCGCGAAACCGTTTGCTGGGAACGGGATCAATTGCTTTGCGAATCAACGCCACCAAATCGGTCGATAGACCTCGGCGCAATTTGTTGAACCCTGGCAGCGGCGCCTGGAACGGGTACTCGGGCATCTCACCCGAGAGCATGCGATAGATGACCAAACCCAGCGAAAAGACATCGCTTCGATAGCTGGGCCGGCCCATTGCCTGCTCGGGCGCCATGTAACCGAGTGTTCCCGAGGCCGAGACGTCATGCATCCCCTGTTCGATTCGAGCCAAACCAAAGTCGGTCAGCTTGATTTCCTGGTCGGGAAACAGAATGAAGTTTTCTGGTTTGATGTCGCGGTGCAGGACGTTTTGCTGGTGTGCCGAGGCGACCGAAGCGATCATTTGCACCACGTAATCAACCGCCGTGGCGCGAGACATACGGCGACAGAGCCGATCGGAAAGTGATTCCTCGCCGAGCGGAAAGACCATCACGAAATGACCGTCAATGAAACGCGCGTCCTTGAGCGGCAAGATGCTGGGATGATCCAGTCGTGCCATGATCCGCACTTCGCGTTGGACATCATCCAAACTTTGCGTGTTGTTGACGTACCGCGAGTCGGGAACTTTCAAAGCCACTTTGCGGTCTTCGATCGTATCAATCGCCGAAAAAACGGTCGCAAAGCCGCCCTCGCCAAGGCGACGTTGCAATCGGTATTTGTCCAACCGGCTGCCCACTCGCAGGCTGCGTCCGGTCTCACCACCACAGAAGATCTTCAAAGATGCGGCCAAGGGTGACTCTTCAATCGCGGAAGGGGTCTGGGTCCACAGGGCACCGAATGAGGGATGGTTCGGGGCCTGTCGAAACGGAATGCCACACAGACTGGGTGCGGACATCCCCAATTTCACTTCCGTGTAATCGTCACAAACCGGCCGGTCGTCACAATCAATTCCGCGTCCTGACCCGATTCGTCGAAGATCGGGCGCCGACGCGACCGTCATAAACGTCACAGATTAACAACCGGTCGACATCGCGAAGTTCTGCACACCTTCATTAGCTGCCACGCGATAGCGTCCGGTGCTCTCGCGGTCTCTCCTGCTGGAAAACCGCGAGCGATCGCTCTACGGCTGATGCATCTTTTGAAAGTCGCCTTTCGCTCCGCGGTTTGGTTTCTTGAAAGTCGCCTTTCGCTCCGCGAAAGTAGCGTGTTCGAACGCATCTTTTGCGGAGCAGAAGGCGACAACGTCTAGAGTTTGCGGAACATCAACAGCCGCATATCAACCACTTCCGCACCGTTGATTTTGGTCGCCTTCATTGTCAGAGTGCTTTTGCCCGGTGAAAGATGCATCGTGCCGAGCGTCATTGGCTGCCAGGAACGAACGTAGCCTTCCACGCGTTCAAAGCGATCTTCACCAGCGCCAATCAATGGCGAATCGTTGGCCGTGTCGATCGATGCGGCGAGTTTCTGCGATCCAAGACTCAGTTCAATCTCTGAGCCGACACTCTCCGCCTTACAGGCGTAGTACATTTCGACCTCATAGTCTCCTTCGCCCAGTACGCTCACATCCCAAGTGATTGTGTCCTCCTCGGAGGTCCAGTTCGTCATGAACGTACAGTTCGGGAACCGATTGCTTCGTTTGATCCCGCCACCGGCATGAGCATCGCGAGCCGGCAGTTGCGTGAATTCGGCGTCGGGATGGGCGAGTGTGATCGGACGATGCTGGCGGGTTCGCGAGGATTTTGGTTTCGTCTGGGCCAGAAACGCATCGAGTCGCGATTTCATCCGGCTTGCGACCTGTGGCTGACTTTTGGCCACGTCTTTACGTTCACCCGGGTCACTTTGAATATCGAAAAGCTCGCCAGTGTGATGCATTCGATAGCGTTGGCTGCGAACACTCGCTTTGTTATTCCATGTGCTGAACAATAACCGTTGCTTCAATTTCGTTTCGTCACCTTGAAGCTGGCCCGCGATGGAAACACCATCAAGCCTTTTTCGAGATTCGAAATCAATTCCTGCAAAGTCGGCTAAAGTTGGCAGCAGGTCGATCGCACCCGCAACCTGATCGACGTGTTGCCCAGCCTTGATCTTGTCGGGATAGCGAATCAAACAGGGCGAGCGAAGCCCACCTTCGTAAGTCGAACCCTTGCGACCACGCAATCCTCCGTTAAATCGCGATCCATTTGGGCCATTGTCACAGAAGTAGACGACAATGGTCCGGTCTGCGATTTCCAACTGATCCAAATGGTTGAGCAATCGCCCGACGTTCGCGTCGATGTTCTCACACATCGCCAGCGCTGCGCGGGTATGCGTCAGGTTTTGTTTTCGGGCATTCTCGGGCGCTGGATCGGGAACAATCTCTTTGTCCTTGAACCGATCCCAGAAAGGGTCGGGAACCTGCATCGGTGAGTGGGGCGTGTTGAGCGGCAAGTAAACAAAAAACGGTTCGTCCTTGTGTCGTGAAACAAACTCCATCGCGTTGTTGGTCAGATCATCGACCAAGAATCCCTTGCCTTGCACAATCTTTCCGTTGCGTTCCAGCATCGGGTCAAAGTAATTGCCCCAATGGCCGCTACAAAAGCCGTAGTAATCATCGAACCCGCGCGCATTGGGGTGATAGGGGAACTGCATCCCGCTATGCCATTTGCCATAGGCCGCTGTCGCGTACCCACCGCTACGAAACACGTCCGCAATCGTTTGTTCGTCGGAGTTGAATCGTTCGCCGCCAGCCGAAGTGCTGTAGACCCCCATTCGGCTGTGGTAGCGACCCGTCAAAAACTCGGCGCGCGTTGGCGAGCAGACGGCACAGACGTAAAAGTGGTCGACCTGGGCCCCGTCGCGGGCGAGCGAGTCGATATTTGGCGTCGAGAGATTCGGGTTTCCATGCAGGCTCAAATCGCCCCAACCTTGATCGTCGGTCAGGATCACGATGACATTCGGGCGGCTTTCCGCTGCGACCGATGCAATCGACAGCGAGGTAAACGCCCAGCAAAAGGCAGCAAAAAGAGTCCGTTTCATGGTGGTGGTCGATGGCGGGAGTGGTGGCTTGGGAGAGAGACCGGCAGGGAGAGAAAGCTCGATCGCTAAGTTTTTTTGCGTCCGATTTATCACAAAAACGTGGATTCTGGCCGCTTCTCAGATCGAACTTGGAGGGGTTAGCATAATCGATGCCGCGGACGGATCGTTGGATTAGGATATCATGCATCCAGCGAGGACATTCGGCGGGGAAGGCAGCTTCCCCATGCACGAACGCGACTGAGCAGTGAGTCAACGACAATCTGCCTGATCGGCACTCCGTCCCGCTCCTGCCACCACGCTTGCTGCAAGCATCACCACGGTTACTAAGACCAAGCCCATTCACCTGAAGAGGTATTCCATGCGCACTCTTTCACGTCGTCAGTTCATCGGAACGTCCGCAGCGGTCGGCCTGACCACATCGATCGCACCGAAATCGTTGCTCGCCGCCAATGCCAACGACGAGATCAACGTTGGCTTCATCAGCTGTGGTGGACGCGCGGGCGGACTGATGGGTTACTTCAATGAAATCGACGGCGTGAACATCGCGGGACTGTGCGATGCCGACGAAAACCGTCTCGGAGCTGCCAAGAAACGATTCCCCAAAGCTCAAGGCTGGACCGACCTTCGCGAGCTGATCGCTTCACCAAGCATTGACGCGGTCGTGATTGCGACCTGCAACCACTGGCACTGCCTTGCTGCAATCTGGGCAATGGAAGCAGGCAAAGACGTCTATGTCGAAAAACCACTTTCGCATTCGCAATGGGAAGGCTTGCAAACCGTTGCCGCCGCCAAAAAGTACGGCCGCATCTGTCAGGTCGGTACCCAGCAACGGTCCGACCCCATGCAAGCTGAGATCAAAAAGTTTCTGCATGAAGAAAAGGGCATTGGCGAAATTACATCGGCTCGTGTGAACCGCTATGGACCACGTCCTTCGATTGGTCGCCGTTCGAGTCCGCTGAAAGTCGAGAAGAACGTTGCCTACGACCTGTGGCTCGGACCTGCTCAAGACGAACCGATCTTCCGCGACAAACTGCACTACGATTGGCACTGGGATTGGAACACCGGCTCAGGCGAAATGGGCAACTGGGGCGTTCACGTCCTCGACGATCTTCGCAACAACGTCTTCCAGGACTCTGTGGCTCTCCCAAAACGCGTCTTGGGTGGCGGCGGTCGCGTTGCCTTGGGTGACGCTGGCCAAACACCCAACGTGCACTTCGCATACTTTGACACGGGGTCGATCCCCGTCGTGATCGGATTGTCGAACTTGACTGACAAGCCAAACTCACGCGGCGCCGCACCACACCCTGGACCGGGCAGCGGCTACATCGCCTACGGCGAAGGCGGACGTTTGGAAGGCCAACGGGGTGGTGCTGCTGCCTTTGACGCTTCTGGCAAAAAGATTCGCTCGTTCAAAGGAAACGGCGGCAACCGCTTGCATCAAAAGAATTTCATCGACGCCATGCGCAGCCGCGATGCATCATCGCTCAACTCGGATGTCGTCGTCGGTAATGATTCGACCGGCTGGTGCAACCTGGCCAACGTCGCTTACCGATCGGGTAAGCAATTCGCGATTGCGGATGCGATGACGATCGCGAACGAACAGTGGACCAAGGTGATCGGCGAAATGGGCAAACATCTCGGCGCACACGGCTTGTCACTGCAAGACAGCGACATTCGCCTGAGCAACCTGTTAACGCTTGATGCCAAGACACAACAATTCACTGGCGACGGCGCCGACAAGGCCAACAGTTTCTTGAAACGCAAGTACCGCAAAGGATACGAAGTGCCTGAATTGGCATAACGTTCCTCAGCAACCGTTCTACGCTCCCTCCCTCCCAATCCGTTTCGCAAAACATGATTCGTTTGGTGCACTTCGCCTGTACTTTCCTTTTGGTTGTTCAGGCGACAATGGTCGCACAGGCCGATGAGGCTTCGGTCTCCTTCGTTGATGACGTTCGTCCCATCCTTTCCGACAAGTGTTTTGCATGTCACGGACCAGATGAACACACGCGTGAAGCCGACTTGAGGTTTGACCTGCGTGAAGAGACCACCGTCGAAGCTTTGCTGAGC
The DNA here is from genome assembly GCA_965216875.1 of Rubripirellula sp. Classification (GTDB taxonomy): domain Bacteria; phylum Planctomycetota; class Planctomycetia; order Pirellulales; family Pirellulaceae; genus CBDCUW01. Next base: position 7,155,577 of record OZ244207.1, on the reverse strand, counting down.
GAAACGGATGAGCCTTCTCTGGTGATGGAGCGAATTCTATCGGACGACGAACATGAAAAGATGCCTCCGCCGCACATCAACAAACCGATGTCGGCCGAGGAAATCGAGGTCATTCGAAAATGGATCGCCGAGGGCGCGATCTATGAAAAGCACTGGTCCTTTCGACCTGTGACCCGCCCAGAGGTTCCCGACGTTGGTGATTCCGAATCACTCCAACCGATCGATTGCTTCATTCAAGCCAAGCTCGCAAAGCAAGGGCTTCAACCCGCCGACCGAGCCGACAAAACAACACTCGCCCGGCGACTCTACCTCGACCTGCTCGGCGTTCCACCGACGCCACAAGAAATCGAGGCCTTTGTCAACGATTCATCCGAAGAGGCCTACCTCTCGCTCGTCAATCGCTTGCTTGACGACAAACGATTCGGCGAACGCATGGCAGTCTATTGGCTGGACCTCGTTCGTTATGCCGACACGATTGGCTATCACAGCGACACGTACATGGAAGTATCGGCCTATCGCGACTATGTGATCGATGCGTTCAACCACAACAAACCGTTCGACCAATTCACCACCGAACAGCTCGCCGGCGACTTACTGCCGGAGCCAACCGAAACGCAAAGAGTGGCATCGGGCTACAACCGCTTGCTGCAAACGACCGAAGAGGGCGGGGCACAGGCGAAAGAGTACATCGCAATCTATGCTGCCGACCGTGTTCGAAACGTATCGGCGGTATGGATGGGAATGACGGTCGGATGCGCCCAATGCCACGACCACAAATACGACCCGATCACGATGCGAGATTTCTACTCGCTCGCAGCCTTCTTTGCAGACATCAAAGAACGGGCCGTCGGCAAGCGTGAACCGAACTTGAAGATGTACACCGATCAGCAACTTGCGGAGATCGCCAGTCTGAAATCGGACATCGAATCACTTCGCTTGCCGGCGCTGCTCGCGAGCAACCAAGAACTTGCTCAAGCGGTTGCTAAAGGCCAAACGCAATGGGAATCCGAAGCCCTGCGTGACATCGAATCGGGAAGCTCGGTTTGGCAAACTCCCAAACCATCCAAAACGGAAGCCTCCGACGGCGTCAAACTCGAAGCTCAACCAGATGGCTCGCTCAAAAGCGCCGGCAGTAACCCGAACAAAGGAAGCTATACCGTTTCGCTTGACGTCCAAGGCAAGGTAAACGCCGTACGGCTCGAAACCTTTAGCACGCCCGGCTTTCCGGGAACGGGGTTCTCACGCGGCAACGGCAACTTCGTCCTTACCGACGTCAAGATCAGCGCCGGTGACAAGGCACTATCGATCGCAAAGGCCGACGCCAACTACGAACAAGCTGGCTGGCCCATCGCCCACACCCTCGACAAGAGCAGCACGACGGGCTGGGCAATCGACGGCCACCACAAGAAAGCCGAAAAGCGTTCCGCGGTCTTCCGCTTGAAGACTCCCCACGACTTTGGCAGTAAAGGTGGCACGCTGACCATCAAGCTCGATCATACGTCAGTACACAAACAACACTTGATCGGTCGCTTCCGATTGGGCGTCACGGATCGTGAAAGTGCAAACCTCGACGCCGCAACGATCCCTGACAGCGTCGTCGCCGCGCTCAAGACGCCTGCTGAGAAACGCACTGCCCAGCAGGCCAAGACGCTCCGCGCCCACTACGAACAATTCTCGCCTGAACTTCAGCCCTACAAAGACAAGCTAGCCGCCGCCGAAAAACGCATTGCGGAAATTGAAGGCTCGGCGAGAACCACGCTGGTCACCGAAACGATTGCCGAGCCGCGGATGACTCGCATTTTGCCTCGCGGCAACTGGCTTGACGATTCTGGTGACGTGGTCGATCCCGCCGTGCCCGAATTCCTGCCGCATGACGCAATCACTGATCGCCGCGCCAATCGACTCGACTTGGCCAAGTGGATCATGCGTTCGGATAACCCGCTCACATCGCGAACGTTCGTCAACCGACTTTGGAAGCTCTACTTTGGCGAAGGACTCTCGCGCAACCTTGACGACATCGGCGGCCAAGGCCAGCCACCGACGCACCCGCAACTGCTCGATTGGCTCTCGGTTGAATTCCAAGAGAGTGGCTGGGATGTCAAACACATGGTTCGATTGTTGGTCACCAGCGACACCTACGCTCAATCCTCAGTTGGGTCGGCCAAGAGCCGATCGCAAGACCCCGGCAATCGGCTGTACGCCCGACAAGGTCGGTGGCGTTTGGAAGCTGAATTTGTGCGTGACGCCGCGCTGTCCATCGCAGGTCTCTTGCAAGACAGCTCGGTGGGCGGCAAGAGCGTCAAACCGTACCAACCCGCCGGTTATTGGCAGCACTTGAATTTCCCCAAACGCTCGTGGCAAGCCGATCAAGGTGACAACCTTTATCGCCGCAGCTTGTACACATTCTGGTGTCGAACATTCTTGCACCCCGCGATGCTCGCCTTTGACGCGACCAGCCGCGAAGAGTGCACGGCACAGCGAGCGCGCTCGAACATTCCGCAGCAAGCCCTCGTCTTGCTGAACGATCCAACCTTCGTTGAAGCCGCACGTGTTTTCGCCGCCAAGATCGCGGCCGCCGAAGGGGACACCGAAGCAAAGATCCGCTGGGCGTTCCGCAAAGCAGTCTCGCGCGATCCGAGCAGCGAAGAAGTTCAACTGCTCGCACAACTCTACCAACACCAAATCGAGCGTTTCCACCAAAGCTCGGAACGCGCCGGCCAACTCTTGAAAGTCGGTGCATCCGAATCAAACGCCAACCGCAGCGACCCTGCCGAATTCGCCGCTTGGACGCAAGTCGCTCGAGCCATCATCAACCTCTACGAAACCACTTCGCGTTTCTAACCGACTGATCATACGACACTATGTTCCAAATCAATCGACGCACCTTTATCAATCGTCAAGCCGTTGGCATCGGTTCGCTTGCCTTGGCCAGCCAAATCCTTGCTGACCAAAACGGATCGAAAAGCCTCGGAAACCTCGAGCCGCATTTTCCCGCCAAGGCAAAACGGGTCATCTTTTTATGCATGGCTGGCGGACCGTCGCACCTCGAAACGTTCGACCACAAACCAAAGCTTGCCGAAATGGACGGCAAGCCAATGCCCAACTCGTTCACCGATGGGCAACCGATCGCACAGCTGCAAGGCAAAGAACTGAAATGCCTTGGCCCACAGTTCAAGTTCACGCCGCGTGGTGAATCGGGGCAAGAAATCTCCGACGCGTTCACCCATCTTGGCGACATCGCCGACGAAATGGCGATCGTTCGATCGATGACAACCAAACAGATCAACCATGACCCCGCTCACACGTTCATGAACTGCGGCACGCAGATCTCAGGACGTCCGTGCATGGGATCGTGGATTCAGTACGGCCTCGGCAGCGAAGCACAGGACTTGCCCGGTTTCGTCGTGCTGACTTCGGTCGGTGGTGGCCAGTCGCAGCCGATTGCGTCGCGACAATGGCACAGCGGCTTTTTGCCAAGTCGATACCAAGGCGTCCATTTTCATTCCAAAGGCGATCCCGTCCTTTACGTTGGCAACCCGCCTGGTGTCGATCGCGACGACCAACAACAGGTGATCAACACCGTCAATGATTTGAACCGCTTGCGCAATCGCTGGGTCGACAATCCCGAAATCGCAACCGGAATCGCCCAATATGAACTGGCGTTCAAAATGCAGGCGAGTGTTCCCGAGTTGGTCGACGTTTCAGATGAATCCCAAGAAACGCTCGACCTGTATGGAGCCAAACCGGGCGACGGTTCGTTCGCCAGCAACTGCCTGCTCGCGCGTCGGTTGGCCGAGCGGGGCGTTCGGTTTATCCAGCTGTATCACCGCGGCTGGGACCATCACGGTGGCGTCAAGAACGGTGTCGGCGTCACGGCAAAACTTGTCGACCAAGCAACCGCCGCGCTCGTCAAGGACTTGAAGCAACGCGGGATGTTGAAAGACACGCTCGTCGTTTTCAGTGGCGAGTTCGGACGCACGCCGATGTCACAAGGTGGCGGCAACAATCCTGGTCGCGATCACCATATCAAAGGCTTCTCGCTTTGGATGGCTGGCGGTGGCATCAAAGGTGGCGTGACTCATGGTGCCACCGATGAACTCGGTTACAACGCCGTCGAAGACGTGGTTTCGGTTCATGACTTCCATGCAACGATGCTGCACCTGTTGGGAATCGACCACCAACGTTTCAGTTTCAAGTTCCAAGGTTTGGACATGCGCCTGACCGGCGTCGAACCAGCGCACGTTGTGAACGAAGTGCTTGCCTAGTTTGTAGTACCGAGCTTTCGCCGGAATCTTCACGCCCTCCGCCTGAAGGCGGGACTACGAACGATCAGCCGCAACGCGATAGCGTGCGGTTTCTACATCTTCTCCGCGTTTCGAAAAACCGCGAGCTATCGCTCTGCGGTTCATGTCTTTGCCAGAAGAGTTGGGCAGTTTGTAGTACCGAGCTTTAGCCGGAATCTTCACGCCCTCCGCCTGAAGGCGCGACTACGAACGATCAGCCGCAACGCGATAGCGTGCGGTTTCCACATCTTCTCCGAGCTTCGAAAAACCGCGAGCTATCGCTCTGCGGCTCATGTTTTTCCCAGGAGAGTTTGGCAGTTTGTAGTACCGAGCTTTAGCCGGAATCTTCAAGCCTTCCGCCTGAAGGCGGGACTACGAACGATCAGCCGCAACGCGATAGCGTGCGGTTCCTACATCCTCTCCGCGTTTCGAAAAACCGCGAGCTATCGCTCTGCGGCTCATGTTTTGCCAGGAGAGTTTGGCAGTTTGTAGTTCTACAAACCAGAGATGCCATGCAGCACATGGCCTTTGAGACGACGTGCGAGTTACCCAGGATCCGTACCCGATCCTGGGGGACTCGGCTCTGAACATGCGAATGCTTGAGATGCAACGATCTGCCCCGAAGCGTCGTCTCAAATTTGAAACCAATTAACTACCCTCAATCGGTTTCTCGCATGCTCATGTTGTCCGTCAACACGTCAAGGGCGATTAATTTCCCTAATTTGCTTTCTAGGGCATGCAGCAACACAACGCCAAGAGCAATTCGCATCAGTTGCGGACAACCACAACCAGATTGCTCTTGTGCGCAATTGAGGGACTTCGGTTCCACCTTAACGATCGACTATTTGAGTCCGAAGCGGTGAATGGTTACTTCCTCAAGCGTCTCACCTGGCCTCAGAAGAGTGGTTGGAAACGATTCGCGATTCGGCGCGTTGGGATAGTGTTGCGTTTCCAAACAGAACGCTTCGTGTTGCCCCGCGCCGGCTGAGCGTTCATTTCCTGGAAGATGATTGGCCGTATAGAGCTGCATTCCAGGCTGGGTCGTTTCAATTTCGAGGGTCCGGCCGGTGTCTGGGTCGACCACCAATGCGGCGTGGCGCAAGGTCCCCGCTTCGCCGCGAACCACATAGCAGTGATCATACCCCTTGGTTGCGGGAAGTTGATCGACGCGTTGGCCGAGTGCCGTGGGCTGACGAAAATCGAGCACCGTACCCTCGACGTCATTCAATTTGCCGGTCGGAATCAGGTCCTCGTCCACATCCAGCGATTGATCTGCCGCGATCGTGGCCACGTGATCCATGGCCGATCCGGAACCGGCTCCGCCGAGATTCCAATAACTGTGGTTGGTCAGATTGACGTGAGTCGGCTTGTCCGTCGTCGCGGTGAAGGCGATTCGAAGCTCGCTCTTGTCGTTCCAACTGTAGTCAACGGTTGCCTGGACCGTGCCTGGATAGCCCTCTTGGCCGTCGGGGCTGGTCAGCGTGAAGCGAACCCCCACGGTGTCATCGGTTTCATAACTCTCGGCATTCCAAAATTGGTAGGTGAAGTTAACCTTACCTCCATGGATGTGATGGTCGCCCAAGTTGACGGTGACCTGATAATCCTGGCCGTCGATCGAAAACTTGCCTTCGCCGATGCGATTGCAGAAGCGTCCCACGGTGCTTCCGAAATAGGGATGCCCGTCCAGGTAGGGCTCGAGCGAATCGAAGCTGAGGTTGACGTTCGCCAGATTGCCGTCACGATCAGGCACACGGACGTCCATCAACGTCGCTCCCCAATTCATCAGAGCGACGGAGTGTCCATGGGAATTGATCAGCGTGAAACGAGTCACCTCGTCGCCATCGGCGGTCTTACCAAACGGTGCGGATTCGATTTTCATATTCGATGTTTCAGCGATGGATTGGGAACTGGTTGTTGCGGTCGCTGTCAAAACCAGCAGTAGAAGAAATCGGGTTCGGAACATTTGAGTGTGCATGATGACGACTTCGGGATCATTCGTGTACCGTAGGTGCAAATTCTCGTTCAACCAACTTAACCAACCCTACAAGTCCTTTGTGAACGGCCAATTGAATCGCTGATTGCAATTGCCGCACAATCTATCATTCCTAGCATGAGTGTTTCCTTTCAAACCGCACCGCTTCAAATCGGAAACGTCACGATTGGGTTTCCGATCGTGCAGGCTGCCCTGTCTGGCTACAGCGACTTGCCGATGCGAGTCGTGGCGCGTCGGCACGGAGCGAGTTATTCGATTTGCGAGGTGATGCTGGACCAGTTCCTGTTGGCACTGAACGAACGCAAAAAAACGAAACACTTCTTAGATATTCACCCGGACGAACACCCGGTCGGCGGCCAATTGATGGGTGCCGAACCAGAGCAGTTTTCTCTCGGGGCACTCAAACTTGTCGAAGCCGGATTTGACATTATCGACGTCAACTTTGGTTGTCCGGTGAAAAAAGTCCTCGGACGTTGCCGCGGAGGCTTTCACCTGTCGCAGCCCGATGTCGCCATCGAGATCCTCAGACGCACCCGCGATGTGGTTCCTGACCACATCCCGGTCACCGTCAAAATGCGGCGTGGCATCGACGATTCCCAGGAGTCTCGCGATCACTTCTTTCAGATCCTCGATGGTGCGATCGAACATGGCCTGGCCGGCGCGACCGTCCACGGACGCACGGTGATGCAACGCTATGTTGGCCCAAGTCGCTGGGAGTTTCTTGCCGATGTGAAACAACATGTTGGGGACCGCCTGAAGATCCTCGGAAGCGGCGACCTGTTTTCGGCAGAAGACTGTTTAAGGATGCTTGATGAAACGGGCATCGATGGAGTGACGGTGGCTCGCGGCGCGATTGGGAATCCATGGATCTTCGAACAAGCTCGTGCGTTATGCGATGGCCAGCCCCTACCGGCTCCTCCATCGCTGCATCAACAAGCCGCAGTGATGCGAGAGCATTTCGAACTCTGCGAGCAGACCTACACCGTCGACCGCGCGCCGCTACTGATGCGCAAGTTCTGCATCAAGTACTCTCATTCGCACCCTAACCATCAGGAAGTGCGAGTCGCGTTTGCAAAAATGCGTACTAAGGAAGAGTTCGAACAACACCTTGCCGCCCACTACGGCGAAGACTTGCCCGGCCGGTACGTGCCACGCGAAGTTCACGGTTCGCAAGAAGAGAAGTGATCACGTTCGCGGGACGCCCACCTGTGAGCCGAACGCGCTAGCGTCGGGCCTTTCGAGAGTCTTTAGCGTGCCGGGCCCGACGCTAGCGCGTACGGCTCAGCGAAGCGTGCGTTCCCACGGGGACCGCGTAAACGAGGACGGGATCACGCCTCGCCTTCGTCTTCTTCTTTCTTGTACTGATCGAGCCTGCGGTAAAGCGTCCGGGCTCCGATTCCGAGCACCTTTGCGGTCTCTTCGCGGTTGTCGCCGGTCAATTTGAGAGTTTCTTCGATCGCCCAACGTTCGATCACGCTAAGTGGCTGACCGATCAAATTCGATTCACCCGACAACAGGGTGGCTTCTTCGCTCACTTCGACCGTGCCGTCATCCAGCTCGGGCGGCAAGTCGTCCAAATCGAGCGTGCCATCGGTATCGAGCACGATCATCGTTTCCACGAAGTTGCGCAACTGACGAACGTTGCCGGGCCAATCGTAGTTGAAGAATCGCTTCGTCACTGCGGGTGTAAAGTGGGCGACCGGCTTGTCATGATGACGCAGGAACATCTTGCGAAAGTGATCCATCAACGGAATCACATCGTCACGTCGCTCACGGAGCGATGGCAACTCGACCGTGACCACTTTCAAGCGAAAGTAGAGGTCATTGCGAAACGTGCCACCGTCGATCATTTCTTCAAGCGGACGGTTGGTTGCCGAAATCAATCGAACGTTCACCTTGATCGGTTTGTTGTCACCGACGCGCGTGATTTCGTTTTCTTCCAAGACACGCAGCAGCTTGATCTGCGTGCTCATTGGCATGTCGCCCACTTCGTCAAGGAACAACGTACCGCCGTTGGCGTATTCGAACTGGCCGACGCGATCCGAAACAGCATCGGTAAAGGCACCTTTGACGTGACCAAAGAGTTCACTTTCTACAAGTGTCTCCGTCACCGCCCGAGTATTGATCGGAACAATACGTTTGTTTCGACGAGGGCTGTTTTGATGAATGGCTTGCGCGATCATCTCTTTGCCCGTCCCACTTTCGCCTGTGATCAATACCGTCGCATCGGTCGCCGCAATGCGACGCAAGCGATCAATCACCGTCGCCATTTTCTTGCTGGCGAAGATAATGCCTTCGAAGCCAAAGCGTTCGTCCAAACGTTGGCGTAGTTCGATGTTCTGACGCCGCAGCGCGACAGAATCTGCTGCCTTGGCGGCGATGGCGCGCAATCGATTGGGCGTGATCGGCTTTTCAAGGAAGTTGAACGCGCCCTTCTGCATCGCTTCAACAGCGATCGGCACCGTCGCATGGCCGGTGACCATCACCACGGCACAATCGGGCAAGCGTTCGGTTGCCAAGTTCAAGATCTTCATGCCATCGACATCGTTCATGACCATGTCGGTGATGATGATGTCATAGGTTTCACGCTCGATCAGGCCAGCGGCTTCCGGTCCGCTGGTGGCCACTTCGCAGGTGTAGCCAACTTTTTCCAAAGATTCCATCATCGCACGAGCGTGAGCTGGCTCATTGTCGACGACCAAAACCCGGAAGTCGGCCGGCTGATAACCAATCTCTTCCGCCCCCTCCGCGGGGGAGAATTCGCGATTTTGTTCGGCTTTTGACGATTCTTCTGCCATGTCTGAGCCTGCAAACCGATTTGTTTTTGCTAAAACGGGAAAGTTTATGCGGCCACCCGCAACCATTTGCCGATGACTAGCATCAGAAGGTTGAGCCGACATCTGTCGGAGTACACACCTACCCCTTGATCGAATGATTCCCTCGTGGTCGGCCGGTCGCTATATTTGGGCGTGTTGGTTGTGAAAAACCTTCCCCAACAATCCACACATGGAGAGGCTCTGCCCCGCTTTTCCATGTCGTTTGAGTTCCTGCGGGTCGCTGCCCCACCCGCGGGAACTCTTTTTTTATGCGCTGACAGTTCTGGGTCAAACCCAATGAGTTTGATCACAACCATTCAGCCTCATGCGATCCCACCTCAGGGATCGCCTTAGCGTTTTAGCTAGTCGCTTCTTCGTAGCGTCGCTGCAACGATTCCACTTCAAGCGGTGCAACCCTTGTCGCTTCCATCGCACGGACAGCGGCTTCGGCAGCAGCAAGCGTCGTGATGCAAGGAACACCGTACTGCACACCCGACGCGCGAATCTTTCCTTCGTCCGTTCGAGCACCTTTGCCACTTGGCGTGTTCAGGATCAATTGAACGTCACCATTTTTTAGGTAGTCGATCAGGTTGGGGTGCCCTTCGGCAATCTTCTTCACGCGCGTGACCTCGACGCCGTCCTTTTCAAGTTGAGCGGCAGTGCCCGAGGTTGCGAGAAGTTCAAAGCCGAGCTCTTTCAAGCTACGGCCGATTTGCGAAGCCGATTCTTTGTGACGGTCCGCCAAGCTGATAAAGATCCGACCTTCGCTGGGCAACACACTACCGGCTGCGATTTGGCTCTTCGCAAACGCCAGCGAGAACTTGTCGCTTACGCCCATCACTTCGCCGGTACTTCGCATTTCAGGGCCAAGCACAATGTCGACACCCGCGAACTTGCGGAATGGGAAGACACTCTCTTTGATCGACACGTGGCGTGGGATCGGCTCTTCAGTAACGCCGAGTTCTTTAAGCGTCATGCCGGCCATCACTTTCGTTGCCAGCTTTGCCACCGGAACGCCGGTCGCCTTGGCAACAAACGGAACCGTTCGGCTCGCGCGAGGATTGACTTCCAAGATGTAAAGCGTCGGCGTGCCATCTTCGTTCTTGATCGCGTATTGGATGTTCATCAACCCAATCACGTTCAAACGTTTGGCGAGCTTGCGAGTCGCTTCGCGAATCTCGGCCAAAATAGGTTGTGTCAAACTGAACGGTGGAATGGCACAGGCCGAGTCACCGGAGTGCACGCCTGCTTCTTCGATGTGTTCCATGATGCCCATGATCACGCAGTCATCGGCGTCCGAAAGCGCATCGACGTCAACTTCGGTTGCGTCTTCAAGGAAGCGGTCGATCAACACGGGCTGGCCGTCGGCGACGACAAAGGCCTCGGCGACGTAGCGTTCAAACTGAGCTTGGTCGTAGCAGATTTCCATCGCTCGTCCGCCCAGCACAAAACTTGGTCGCACAAGCGCGGGGAAGCCGATCTGTTTGGCTTCGCGTCGCGCTTCGTCCATGTTCCGAGCAATGCCGCTCGGAGGCTGGCGAAGACCGAGCTCATCGATCAGCTGTTGGAACAGTTCGCGGTCTTCGGCCGCTTCGATGGTGTCGACGCTGGTTCCAATGATCGGCACGCCCGCTTCTTGCAAGCCGCGGGCAAGATTCAATGGAGTCTGACCGCCAAATTGGGCGATCACACCGTCGGGTTGAATCGCATCGCAGATGTTCAAGACGTCTTCGATCGTCAGTGGCTCGAAGAACAAGATGTCCGATGTGTCGTAGTCGGTGCTGACTGTTTCGGGGTTACTGTTGACCATCACGCTTTCGATTCCGATTTCGCGAAGAGCGAAACTGGCGTGACAGCAGCAGTAGTCGAACTCGATGCCTTGGCCGATCCGGTTTGGGCCACCCCCAAGAATCACGATGCGTTTCTTGTCACCCTTGGGTGGAAGCTCGTTCTCTTGTTCGTAGGTGCTGTAGTAGTAAGGCGTGTAGGCTTCAAACTCAGCAGCACAGGTATCGACGCTCTTGAAGACGGGTCGAATGCCTTGATCCAACCGATAGGTTCGCACCTTGCCTTCGGTCGTCCCCGTGATCTTCGCGATCTGGCGGTCCGAAAACCCGAGACGTTTGGCTTGCCAAAGATCGTCTTTGGTCATCGCTTCGAGTGAACCGATTTCGATCAGTCGGTTTTCTTCCTCGACGATTTGCGACATGTGGTCCAGGAACCAACGATCAATGTTGGTCAGTCCAAAGATGTCTTCTAGCGACATGCCCGCCTTCAGAGCGTAGCGGATGTAGAAGATTCGCTCGGCACCGGGTGTACTCAACTTCGCTTTGAGTTCATCCGAATCGGGCTGGGCGTCGGTTCCCCAGAGGTCACGGTTGTCACTTCCAAGACCAAAGGCGCCGACTTCCAATCCACGCATTGCTTTTTGCAGCGACTCTTTGAAGGTTCGACCGATCGCCATGGTTTCGCCAACGCTCTTCATTTGCGTGGTCAATGTCGCATCGGCTTCGGGGAACTTTTCGAATGCGAACCGCGGCATTTTGGTGACGACGTAGTCGATCGTCGGTTCGAAACATGCCTTGGTCTTTTTCGTGATGTCGTTGGGCAGTTCCCACAAGCGATAGCCAACGGCGAGTTTTGCGGCGATCTTTGCGATCGGGAATCCGGTCGCCTTACTCGCCAGCGCACTCGATCGGCTCACGCGCGGATTCATTTCGATCACGATCATGCGTCCCGTCTCGGGGTCGATCGCAAATTGAATGTTACTGCCGCCGGTTTCGACACCGATCTCGCGGATCACCGCCAGCGATGCGTCTCGCATTCGCTGGTATTCTTTATCCGTCAGCGTTTGTGCCGGCGCGACGGTGATCGAGTCACCTGTGTGCACGCCCATTGCGTCAAAGTTTTCGATGCTACAGATGATCACAACGTTGTCGTCATGATCGCGCATCACTTCCATTTCGTATTCTTTCCACCCGATGATCGACTCTTCGATCAACACTTCGGTAACGGGTGACTGGTCCAATCCGTTTTGGACCAGGGCGTCGAAGTCGTCTTTGTTGTAAGCGATTGCCGAGCCGGAACCGCCAAGGGTGAAACTGGGGCGCACGACAGCGGGAAGCCCGACCATCTGCAACGCTTCGCGAGCTTCTTCGAGTGTGTTGACGGTACGACCGCGACAAACGTCGAGGCCAATTTTTTCCATCGCCGTTTTGAACTGGTCTCGCTCTTCTGCTTTCGCGATCACGTCGGCGCGAGCACCAATCATTTCGACGTTGTACTTTTCGAGAACCCCGTTTGCTTCAAGGTCCATCGCAGTGTTGAGACCGGTTTGACCGCCCAGGGTTGGAAGCAACACGTCTGGGCGTTCTTTGGCGATCACTTTTTCGACCATCTGCCACGTTAGCGGCTCGATGTAGGTCGCATCAGCAGAACTCGGGTCGGTCATGATCGTGGCTGGGTTACTGTTAACCAGCACGACTTCATAACCCTCTTCACGCAGCGCTTTACAAGCCTGCGTTCCCGAGTAGTCAAATTCGCAAGCTTGCCCGATGACAATCGGGCCGCTACCGATAAGCAGGATTTTCTTGATGTCTTCGCGTTTTGGCACTGATCGGCTTCCGGCGAGGTGGGATGGCGTTGAGAAAGAACGTCATTGGCGCGCGGTCCAACCCTAGCCACATCTCGCCGATTCGGGCGGTGGCGCAAAAGCCGCTCAATCGCGGGCTTTGGGGTCTTTCGGAAGCGCTGTCCAAATTGCGGAGCAGAATAGCAAAAAAATCGCCGAACGTAGAGGACGTCAATCCTTCACATTCTCACCTTCACGGCGAACCGGCCCCGCGAGCCCCGTGTCTGCCTCTGGAGATGGAATCGCCCCCCTTCGATCCAGCGACGCGCCGTGCCGCAAATCGCCGTCGCCACGCTCCCCGATCACCCCCGGCAACGCTTGCCCAAACATTAGGGTGATCGACGGCCGGCCTCCCAACAAATTCCACCTCTGCCGAAGGTAGCGACGCCCTTTAGCACCCCTTTGGTTTCCATGCGTATCGTCTCTCTCAGTCAGCCTGTGACCGAAATCCCCTTCCTCAATGCGGGCAGGGGCGTGGGGGGTTTCTACGTCGATCGATTGCCGGTCCAAATTGCCCAGGTCGATCCTTTTCCCGCTGGCGTGCGAGCCATCGTCGCGACCGCCGACCTCCAAGGCCGCGAGACATTCGAAAATGCATGCGGTCACCCCCCACGTCTGCTGGGCGAAGTCCTTCCGTACCAATTACACGACCAGCTCCTTCCGCAATACGCTCCGGCCGATGGCGCGACCGGCGTGATTCTGGCCGGAGACTTCTATACCGTTCCTCTGTTAGACAAACGGGGCGGCACAGGCGACGTCAGTCAGGTGTGGCAGGAATTTGCGAGGTACTTTGACTGGACAGTCGGCGTTGCTGGTAACCACGACACCTTTGGCGAGTTCCCGCGCCCAGCGCACTCGATTTCCTCGCGTTCGCACTTTCTCGACCAACGTGGTTGCGACCTGGCGGGGCTTTCTTTCTACGGGGTCAGCGGAATCATCGGGAACCCGCGGCGTCACTGGCGGTACAGCGACGACGACTACGCGCGTGCGATCGAGCAGGCCGTGCTGGACCAACCCGATGTGCTTGTGCTGCATGACGGCCCCGACCAACCCGACGGCCCGGGCAAAGGATCCGCGCGCGTTCGCGAACTGCTACGTGCCTTTGATCCGACGCTCGTCATCCGAGGTCACGCACACTGGGACCAACCGCTCGCCGAACTCGACAATGGAACGCAGATTCTGAACGTCGATTGCCGCTGCGTGATCATGGTGCCCGCCTCCTTCGAAGCCCCTTCTGTCTCGCAAACCTAATCGCTGCTGCCTATTTGCGCGTCGGCAGGAACGAAGTGAATGGACGCAGCGCTTCGATCCGCTCTCTCGCTCGACGAACTTCCTGGACGTCGTCGGCCGACTTTGCAACAAACTCATAACTTGCGATCGCCGACATCGCGAAAGCAGCTCGATCCTGCTTGCCGAGTTTGGCTCGAGCCGTCGCGGCCGAATCGTATGCTCCCGCAAGAAACCGCGACTCGTTGAGTTTCTGCGTTTGCTCTTCATCGAGCCACGGCTGCTCGGGGTGCTGCTGCCGCGTGCGATTGATCAAGGCCTCCGCCTCGGCTGCTTGTGGCAGGTCGGGCCATCGCCGCCGAATCTCTCGCAGAATTCCCAACGTGCGAGCCATCTCGTCGGCGCTTGCTAATTGTTTCTGTGCATCCTGAAACGCTCGCTCGGCCCACTTGTTGCGTGTTGTCTCAACCGAAATTCGAAGTGCCGGTCGCTCGGCTGCCGAATCGCGGCGAGTCGGTATGCCTTGTTTGAGAAAGCGATAGGCCGCATCAAAGGGCGCCGCTGGCGGCGCGTTGTGACCATGTCTTGGCAAGACTTGGCAACTCGCGTGAACCCCCATCCGCTCTAGAAACGGAAACACGACGCGATTCATGTGCAATCCTGCCGGCTCATTTTCACCAACGATGGACGCGACGCTAAGCCGGTTGGCCACTCGATCACGTTGCCAAGGCGTCGCCGGTGGTTGCACCACCATGTTGGACGCGATGACTCCGCCGACGAACTCGGGCAACATCGTTGCGATCCGCGCCGCGATATAGCCACCACCACTGTAGCCGGCGAGATAGATTTGATCGGGGTCGACTCGATAGCGTCGGCCGACTTCATCGAGACAATCGAGTGTGATGCGGATACGTCTGGCGCTCGACTGTGAATTCCCGACTCCATAGGGAGCAACAAAAATCACGCCCTCTCGCACGCAGGTCGGCCCCAACTGTTCCCAGCCAAATGGTGTATCGCGAAACGAAATAAAGACGATCACGGGAAGGGGGTCGTCGCCCACAGGCCGCACCGGCGCGTACATGTCAAATCGCTGCAAAGTCGATTCGTAGTCGGGCGTGAGATTCTCGGGACTTTCGCTTGGACTCACGCCCGTGACGACCAATCCCCAGTCGTAGCGTGTCGGTGCGGTGACCTTGACCTTGGCATGTTGGCGAAAGACTTGAGCGTTTGCGTTGCCACACAGAACGAGCAACGCAATCCCGACCACCCCGCGCAATGAATGGGGTGTGTTCATTGTTCGTCAAATGCGGGCTTGGCCGGCATCGGCTGGGCCACTAGCTCTTTCTCACGGCCTTGGAAACCTGCCAGAAACGCAGCCTCTTTGTTTTGCCGATAGATTGGCAAATGCCGAAACGTTTCTTCTAAGCAAAGACACGACATCGCCGTCGCATAAAGCCGCCCGCCTGCCGATCCACCATGGTCGACGTTGCCAAAGAACCAGCTGCCTTCCTCGTGCCCATCGTTGCTTTGCGTCCGCCCAAGTTGATTCACCAACATTGCATCCCACTGTTGCCAGGCCGCGCCACCATGCTGGAACATCACTTGGTTGGCATAGACGTTGTAGTACATGTTGCCCAGAATCGGCCCACGGTCTGCCATTCGCGCGACCGCGATTTTCATTCCAGGGTGATGGGGAGAAGTGCCCAGGTAAATTCGGCAGGTCAATCCGATCGCCGTCGTCGCTGGCGTTTGGATATTCTTACTGGCGGTGTAGGCATACACAGTTCCCACTTTGCCGTAGGACGGATCACCTTCAACCTGGACCTGAACACGATCGAGAAATCGCTGGGCACCATCAAGCGTTTTCGGGTAAGTCGAGAGTCCGGCGTCTTGCGCGCTTTTGAGCGCCATGATTTGCCAACCAACGACCGACGTATCGCCGCGTTGTCGCGGCATGTATCGCCAACCACCGCCGGAAGCTTGCGCGTGAACGATGTAGTAGATCGCCGCCTCGGCTGCATAACGCAATTGCTCGATATCGACTCCCGATTTCTTCGTTGCGTTCAGCTCACTCGGTGACAGCGACATGATGCCGTAACATTCACACAATGCCAGCGTTGCGATGCCTTGGCCATACATGCGCCCCTGCGGCTGCCACAAGCTCTCCTGCGTTCTCGAGTGCTTGATCAGGTAATTGATTCCATTGGAGACAACCTCTTTGTACTTTCCATGGTCCGGCGAATGTCCGGCACCGAGGAACGGCAACAGTGCCATACCGGTCGCCGCGTTGCGCGCAGCACGATGGCTACCTGGGTTCCCACAACGGCCGCGGCACTCACCGCCTTGATGATCAAAACACCAACTGCCATCACTCGCCTGGTGTCGCGCAAGCCAATTCAGTGCGCGGTTGATCATGTAGTCTTTTTCAACCGTCGAAAACTGAACGCGCCGCTCGGCCCGACCCTGCAACTCAAAATGACCGAGTGGAATTGGCTCGGGGTCACGAATCCAAGCGTCTTGCTTTGCCAGCCATGGCGACTGGTCAAACCGCACTTCCGTGTTCGGCAGAACCTCGGCAAGCACGTTTGTCGACAACTCGCTCGAAAAATCGACACGGCTTGCCGGTTTCTCGACAACCATCGCCAGCGCCGGAAGCGACACGTCAACCGTTGGTGGAATCTCGATCGCCGACGCTTGGTCCTCAAGCGTCGTCGACTCGGGTGTCGCCTGATCCAAGTCAAAGACGTGCAGTGCATCCATCTCGGTCGCACTCATCGCACGACCGATGACCATCGGCGGCGGTTTTGTTGTTGCGCCGACGGCGAACATGGCCAACACCAACAGCAGCACACAATGAAACAGCACACTCCAAACCCAGGTCCATCGGCTGGGAGTCGGCCCCGAATCAGCATCCTCGCTGCGCTGAAGCGGCGGCGCGCAGCTCAAACCCTTTGTTGCACTTTCAGCACTGCGCAAGCGCCGCGCACGTGAACGATCAACACGTTGTTGAGGGAGCGTTGCATTCGCCATGGAATGGACGCCTGATCAATAGGAGAAGAGAAAAGGTCCGTCATCAGTGGAACCGGTCAGTGCTGGCACCTGCAGCGACGGGCACCCTTATTAGAGGACGCTTGAGGGATTCCGTCAATTTTTTCCGCTGACGTCTCCCAGCAACCCCGCAAAAAGCGGCAATCGGCGCGTGTCTTCGTCGTTGCGAGCCCTGGCCTAAAGCGGGACGACATGCCGAGGTCCCGACTGTCACGTAGCCCGCGGTCGGGTTGTTCCAATCGTGTCGATCGTAGCAACCCCGACCGAACGCCGTTCCCGTATTTTCGATTGTGCCTAGCATGTCGATCGTTGCGATTTTCCGATGTTGATGGAGGTCTCTCAAACTCAAGCCTCGATCTTGGTTGGCAACCTTTGCCGGTCGTAGGAGTCGCAACGAATACTTGATCAATACCAGCTCGCACCGTAGGCAGCGACGACCGATTCGAATCGGGCTCTGCCTTTGCGCGCTTTCGATGGTGTTGATCGCCTTCGCTACCCACCTGTTGGCCCGCCCCGAACGAACTCCGATCCTGACGCTCACGTCGTCGTACGGTCCCAACTGGGATCTCAATGCCTGGGTCGAAGAAGACCTGGGGCACATCCAGTCGCTTGGCGCACGATCGTTTCAAGTTCAATCACTTTCGTCGATCGATCGCTTGGCCGCTGGTTTCTGGGACAAAGCCGATACGCGGATCGATGATGCCTTTTCAGCACCGGGTGCCAGCGCCGTTGTCTTTTACATCAACTTGCACGGCGCCGTCGACGATCAAGGCCAGCCCTGTTGGATCCCGCCGAACGCAACCGCCGATGACGCGTCAACTTGGTTTCCTGTTCGTCTGCTTCTTGACCGCATCGCAGCCACCCAATCAGCACGTCACAACAAACCTGCTTTGTTGCTATTGGAGTGTGGCAAACTTCGATCGCAATGGTCGGCTGGAATCGCTGAAAACGATTTCGACAATCGGCTTCGCCTGTTGGTCCAAGACCATCACCAGCGTCACCCCGATTCGCGCGTCGTGGTGATGTCGTCGTGTGCATCACGGCAACGCAGCCTCCATTCACAGCTCGGACAAGGTGACATCTTTACCAGCTTCTTGGCACAAGGGCTCACCGGCGCTGCCGACGGTTTCGAACATTCGCAGCACGATGGCTGGGTTGATTCCGAGGAACTCTTTCAGTTTGTGCGCCACCACACCGAGCGATGGTCGATCAAGCATCGTGGGAAACTGCAGTCACCAACCCTCTACGCTACGGGCGCGACGCGTCATGTGTTGCTGGGACAGGTCGACCCTGATGCAACCGGTCTGCCGACTAAACGCACCGCGGCACCGAGTCCGGCTTCCATCGAGCGATTCGATGCCGCGATGGCCAAAGCGGATGAAATACGGGATACGTTTCCGCTCGAAAACGCGATGCACCAATGGGCGCAAATTCAGCGAACGCTGCATGCGCTCGGGCAATCCACCTATGGCGGCATCGCGGCTCGCCGATCAAGCGAACGATGGTACAACCGGCTCGATCGCCAATTGACTCAGTTGCAACAGATGCAACACAGCCACCAGCAAGCCTCGGCCGGTTGCCCGGACCTGCAATCCCTTCGTGCCGCTTCGACAATCTGGAACGCGATCGCCAAGCGACCCTCACTTGAAACGGTCCGCGGTGCGATTGATTCGATCGCGAAGGATCAATTGACACCGGTTCCCGCTTTGCACTTGATGGCGGCGAACGATCATTCGCTGTTTTGGCAGGATGCGTCGTCCATTCAATCGGTCGCCAACACGCGAGCTCGATGGCTTGAAACGCTTCGCGAACAACCCGATTCGCTTTTCCCCGCCGCCAACCACCTGGCCCAGCCTGCGGAAACGCAGTGGCGAATCTTGGCCGATACCGTCATCGCCGACATTCGCAACGGAGAGGTTTCGAAAGCGGACATCAATGCAATCGTGCGCAAGTATGCGGCCACAGTCGATGCGCAAACCAACGTGATGAACGACCTGGCGACCGCATCCCGCATACGCGACCTTTCGTTCGTGGAACTACCGCCGCTGTGCCAGTGGCTCGACGAGGTCGGCGTCGACGCCGATTCGAAAGAAGCGCAGCGGATCGTCCGCGCCATCGGAGACACCGTTCGTCTGGATCGCCGATTGAGTTCACTCGCATCCTGCAAGCAAACCTGGAACGAAACTTGGCACGAAGAAACGATCGCGATCTCGCAAAGCATTGAAAAATCGGTTGCGTCGCTAACACAAAAGCACGACGCCGCTCTCCGCGAACTCGAGGCAACCGCATCGGGGCATCTCGGCGCAACCGCCGGGCGGCTTGCCGGAGCGATCCGTTGCCCTCGTCTACCAAGTGCTCCTCAAGAACGCACGCGAGCTAGTCATCAACTGCGAAAGCTTGACCAAGACTTGTCTACCAAGCCGAATGTCACTGCCGCAACCAACGCGAGTGCCGCAGCCGACGAGTCACAAAATCGCTTGACCACCTCCGTGCCGCTTGGTTCGCGTTGCTTGGCAAAACTGCTCGAAATCGACGAGACGCAAGTCTCCGGGCGACTTGTGCGCACACGCTTGCATCAATTGGCATCGCCTGAAATCGAAGTCCACCTTGCGTCACAGCAATGGCGACGGGTTGTTGCCATCACTCTCGATGGCTCCTTTTCCGAAACCGTCGCGCAATCGCAAAACCGAATGCGCCGCTTCCGATTGGCTGACCGCGCCGAAGTTGCATTGGAAGGTTTTTGGCGCACCGACCGCGATGCTGACAAACCTCACTTTGCCGTCGCCGCAACGCGACTCCTCGATGCCGCCGACGCGATCCTGCCTGACTCCAACCAATGGACGTCGCGCAAGCGAAACATCGAAAAACAACTCAATGAGCACGTAAAGGGTGCCGATCACGGTCTCTCGTTGTCGGCATCGAGTGACCCCTCCTATTCAGACGGCGGTGTGAAAGCTGCCAAAATCTCGATTGAGTTGGCAGCCAATTCAGGCCGAGTGCCAGTCGGGTTGGGAATTGCGACGGTCACCCAACACAACACGACCGATGGTCGCAGTCTTGCCGTGTCGGATAAAGACGACGCGCCGCGCAAATCTCACATCGCGATGAAGTCTTGGAACGGCGACCCTGCCGAGGCAGCCTTCCGATTTCGCGGCCACACCTATTGGGCTCCCGTCACGATTACCGACACTTCGCGAGGCGTTTCGGCCAACAATCGTGCTGCGCCCCGGTCGGCAAAGGTCACCCTTGTCGATGGCGTTGCCCGCGGTCGCGCCGTCACGTTCGTGTTTGATTGCTCCGCATCGATGAACGATCCGGTCAACCCCGAGATCGCCCGCCATGCGACGGGACTCGGTGCAACGAAGCTTGATGCCGCGCGATCCGCCATGATCGAAATGCTCCGGCAACTGACGCTCGACAACACCGACGTGGGCGTCGTCCTTTATGGCCATCGCATGGCACTTGGCAAAGACAAAGAACTCATCCTTCAGAATCGTTACCACAAACAGTTCCCATTCCCGCCCACGCTGCAACCCTTCGAAGACGTCGAAGTTGCATTGCCAACCGGTCGCTTCGCCGCGGAACAATTCAGCCAGGCGCGTCAGCACCTGGCTGCGACCGCCCCCTGGGGGCAAACTCCGCTGCTGCTTGCCATCACCACCGCCATCAACGATGTCACTCGATTGGGTGATGGCGTCATCAAAGATGTTGTTGTTGTGTCGGACGGCAAGAACTATCAATTCAACCCGAGACCCGACGCCGACGTCTCTCTCGATTCGGTTGTCAATCTCGCCAACGCCAACCATGTTCGAGTCCATGTGATCGGCTTTGGACTGGACAAGAACGACCGCGAGGCGATCGAGCAGTTTGACGCGATCGCGCGAGGAACTGGCGGGCAGGCTTGCGTTGACGCAACCGAAGCGAATCACTTGCTTGGCCAACTACAACAGATTGCAAGCGCCCACGCCTACCAAGTCGAAACCAACACTTCGCGGAGCACCGCCGCAATTGGCAAGACCATCACCGTGAGCGGAATCGAACAAGAAAACGAGCTGGTCAACATTTCGATTGGGACGCAATCCATCATCGCGCCGGTTTCACCCGGTAGCCACATTCGATTGCATACCGACCCTGCTGGCGGCATGCCGATCGCGGAGCGTTACCTTTCGGGCTGGTCCGCCGATTCGATGTTGGTCCATCCCAGCGAAACACCTTCGATGCGACGGTTGGCCATCCATCATCCCAAGCTCATCGGAAACAACCTCAGTCTTCAACTTTCGCTGCAACGAACAGACCATCGTGTAGCGCGGCGTCCCGAGCTGATTTGGCTCGAAGTCACACCGCAAAAGAATGCCCATTCATGGGTCAACGATGCGACTTCGGTCTACCGAACCGGGTCGGTCGCTTGGCTTGACGAGACGGTCTGTCCCGTTGGCCAATTTGAATGTCGCCGTTGGCCTGAAGAGGCGTTGCAATACGAAGTGAAGGCTTGGACTTGCGACCAGCGACCAACCGGCATGACGATCGAACTCGAAACCCGCAACGATCAATACAAACCACTCGCGTCGCTTGCGGGCATAGAGTATCGAATCGAACCGATCCAAGACGGGTTCCAACTACGCCTGCGATACGCGGCCAGTGCAACGCCCGATTCAATGCTGATCGTAAAAGCAGGGAACGACGACCACTGCGACGAGACTCATTGGTACGACGCCAAGCGGCACACAAGTGTGCACACTTTCTTCCGTCGCAAACTCAGCCACACGCAAGAGCCCACTCGTGATCAAACAGCGACTCAAGACCGAGTCACGTTCTGGGTGTGCCCGGTTTCCGAAATGAAACAGAGTGCGATGCGTACCGAAAAGAACCAGCCGATCGTCGGCAGCATTCATGCGGAAGTTGCAGAAGTGTCGGCAACACGGTAACTGCGTTAAACCGACTTCATCTTCGAAGCAATCAATTCGGTCGCCAGTCCAGGCTCGCAAGCCGATTGCAACCACACCATCGATTCGAAGTCGTACAGTTCCGCAACGATTTCGGCGGCCAATGCGCAACCACTTACCGTCAGATGGGACGCGAGGATTTCCGCGAACTCATAGCGTTTCTTTCCAAGCTCACCTTTGTGCTTCTTCCAAGCCCAATTGCCAACCGCGCGAATCGATTCGAGCAACCCAACGCAAGGAATCGCTTTCTGCACGCGACGATCCCGCTTGGTTTTCTTTTGTTCGATCAAGTAGGGCAGGATGCTCGCCACAATCGCCTGATGCTTCATCGCTTCGCCGTTGCAGGAAACGTTTAGCGATGAGGCGCGCGCTTGGATGTCTTCGAGTCCCTTCATGTGATTATGTGACTTGACCGCGGCAACGCTGTTCTTGCCGATGCCAATCACTTGCAAGACACCGCCCGCGATGACCAAACCACCACCCGTGGCCGAGACGGCAGCCCCCGCGCCCGCGGCGATCACACCCAGCTCTTTGATATCGGAAACACGCGTCGTGACCGAGATCGCGTGTTTGGCAACCGTCGTCCCGACGTTACCAACCTTCTTCAGTTTCGTGTGGCGATTTTCAGCTTTGGAAGTCATGCCAATGATCCGTCAACGGTTTCGAGTGGTTCACGCCTCGTTATGATCGACCAATCTCCCCGTCAATCTGATGCGTTTGTGCCCTCAGCCATCCGCAATCGAACCAAAACAGCTCAGCGGTTTTGCTAGCAAGTTGCTACGCGGACCTAGCATCGACCTTTACGCCCGAATTCTCCGGGGTACAAACGTGAGCCGAACGCGCTAGCGTCGGGCCTTTCTGTCGACGTAGCTACGCTCGCCAGAGGGTGGTGCGAGTGGAAAGCGTTCGCCCGTTGGAAACCACCTTCTGACGAAGGTAGCTACGACCTGTGCACCGAGCGTCGGGTATTACGCCCGAATTCAAGTCGTGCGGAGCATGACCTACGAAGAGGACGCGGAGCGTCACAAGTGTGCGTTACCACGCGGAGCGGGGTAACGAGGGAGGAGGTAGGTTCGTAGTACCGAGCTTTAGCCGGAATCTTCAGGCTCTTCCGTGAGACGAACACGCTTGCGTCGGGCCTTTCCATCGACGTAGCTACGCTCGCCAGAGCGTGGTGCGAGTGGAAAGCGTTCGACCGTTGGAAACCACCTTCTGGCGAAGGTAGCTACGACCTGTGCACCGAGCGTCGGGCATTACGCCCGAATTCCCGTCATGCGGAGCATGACCTACGAAGAGGACGCAAAGCGTCACAAGTGTGCGTTACCACACGGAGCGGGGTAGCGAGAACGACACACGCTATTCGCTTCCGACCGCTTTCATCACGGCGGGCGGTGGGACTTCGGTGGGGCCATCGACAACGGTTACCGGTGAGCAATCGATGGGGCCGCCGCACAGATCGAGTGCCAAACGTGCCAGTCGCCGCGCCTTGGAACTCGGCTCGACATAGCACCCGTTGTCTCGCATTTCAAAAACCATCGCGGTCAACTTGCAACGAATCAGCTCGCTACAGCAACCGTCCGAACACTCAACGCAATTGTCGTCGCAACCACGCTGGGCCGATTTGACGACCGCCTCGACCGCAGCGATCCGAACGTCGGCTGAAATGTCATCGAGTGCGGCGAGGATGCCTTCTTCGACGAGCGGGTTTTCAAGACAACCTTCGCTCCCCAAGAACGCAACAGCTTTGATCTTGGCGGCCTTGGCGGCCTTGGCTTTTTTCATCTTGTGTGCGGCAGCGACTGCCGGCGATGGCGACTCGGCGTTGGCGGGATGCGACATCGGCAGTGGCGGCGCGGGTGGCTCGAGCGCAGGAACCACGGCCGCAATCTTCTCACCCGTCGCTTGACAATAAAGCACAGCGCCGCGCCCGCAGGAACCGAGTTTGCGAGCGCACGCGTCGATCCCCAAAAACCGGGGCAGTGTCATCGGCTGTTTCACGCCAACCAGATGGCCTTGCGGAAGGTGGGCGTGTGGGTTCGCTTCACGATCAAGCCTTGCGAATCCGGCGCACCCCGAACACAACAGCGCGACGGCAGCGACCAGCATGCAAACCTGATGACGCCGAAGCGGGTGAGTCCTGTGATTGGTTTTCGTGTCGCTCATCCGTACGCTCAATCCACGCGAATCGTATCGACTGAAGCAGGTTGCGGCGGTTTCACGGCGATCTTGATCGTCTTGCGTTGCCGCATCCCTCGATAGAGCCCTTCGACCTGCAGCTCGTAATCTCCCGCACGAACATCCTTGATCCAAAACGAGCCATCGACCGCCGTCGTGGCTTGATGAGCCACCTCGTCACTGACCGTTTCGAGTGCCGTGTTGGCTGCTGGTGGATCGGCGTCGCCTTCTGATTCCTCGTTCGGCGGAATCACTTTTCGCAGTTTGACCGTGATCCCTTTTAACGGACGTTTCACGTAGGCAACCTTGCCGTGAACAGCCGTTGTTTGCTGGCTTTTCAGTTCCGCCAACTGCTCGGCGGAATACAACTGCACCGCAAGGCTTTTTGTCTTCCCAACATTCCCGGCGCGGTCCGTTGCCTGTACTAGCAATGTGTGGACGCCTGGCACAAGTCCATCAACCGGGACATCGACCGCCCACCGATCATCCTGCATCCGCTGGGCCTCCATTGCTGTCACTTCAGGCGTAAATTCGGTCTGACCGAGCGTTGCCCATCCGGCTCGAACCACCGCAGCGCCGCTCAAGCCAGCGTCGTCAACGCTCACCCGAATCTGCAGTGGCCCGGCCAGTGACGCGGGAATCGCCGACGTGATTTGAACGTCCTCGATCACCGGCGGCTCATCATCGAAAACGACCGTCACCGGTTGGCTCCACGTGATCTCCGCGCCTCGGCGCAACTGCGCGATCAATTGCGTCCGTTGGTTGCGAGCTTGACCACGCACGGGCAAATGAAGTTGCACGTGCCCGACGCGGTTACTGATTCCAAGTTGTCCTTGTTCATTCACTCCTGCCCAAGCGAACTGAATTGAGACAGGATGCTTGGATGACACGGTTGGCTCGTCGCGCAGGTAGCGATCATGGTTCAAATCGAGTCCGACCGCGATCTCGTCTTGGCCGTAGCGAAACCATCGATCACTCAGGTCGACCGCTACATGCGCATCGATCTGTCCCGTCTTTGAACGGATAACAAGCTCTCGAGCGGGATCGACGATGGCGACACGCGGCTTGGCAGCAGCCGATGCGACGCCGGAATCGGAACGCGCCGTATCAATGTCGTACACATACCCGCTTGGCCAGCCGTCGACTTTCAAACGCATTCGGACCGGGCGACCATTGCTTGCCGCTGTACTGTAAACCTTGGCAACCTGGCCGCCGCGCTGGAGCACCACATCGTCTTCGGCAATCAATTGATTGGTAGACGCATCACGCACTTCGACTTGAACCCAAGTCTTAGGCCCACCCACGACGCTGCTCGCGTGTGCGTCCATCGAAAGCGTTAAACGGCGTGCGGCAGCGTCGAACGCAACCTTGGGTGTGATCACTGCCGAAGGACGAACAACGGCGGGGCCCAGATCAATGTACTGAACTCGTTTGGCAACTGGATCGGTCACTTCGCACAGCAATGTACCCACCGTGATCGGTTCCGCTGCGGGTTTCAGCTTGTGCGGTTTGAAGCGGACCGGCACATATTCACCCGCTTTGACGAATACCGATTCTTGTTTGGCCAGTTCAACCGGTGGTGCGACTTGAGACAACCACTCATTGGCCGCCCGTGACGACAAGGTCGACGGAGGTTTCATACCTGGCGTTTTCCAGGCGAGCAAACGAACCGCAAGCGTGTCACTCGAGTCATCGGTGGCACGAAGGTTCAATGTTTGAAATCGATCGTCATTGGCACGCATACGCCAAACTTGGGTGTCACCCGCATTCTCGCCGATCATTCCCAAGGCGACGGTAGCGAGTTGCGGCAGTGGCAGCTCGAGCGGCACGGATCGCCGATAAACGTTTTCCTTGGTCACCCAACGAACGTTGATCGCCGCTGATTCGTACGCGCCGCCGATTCGTTGCAAATCAATTCGAACCTGTTGCAAACGATCGTCGCTTGCATGATTCGGATCGACATTCTGTCGGGACTGTTGGATCACCGTCTGATACCGAGCCTCGCCGATCCGCGACGCTCGGACCGCTGGCGCCGTGATCGGCGCGACCGCAACCACCGCGCTGTCGTATTCAATCTCAATCCAACCCGGCGCGGGCGTTTGCGTTTGATGACGAACGGTGACATCAAGCCAGGCATTGTCGGTGCGAGCCAGCGACCCGTGGAGCTGGACATCGATTTCGGGGCCGCTGGAAAGGTTGGCAATGATTGTTTCGTCAAGCTTGGCGGCGATGCGGATCGCGCGCCGGGCGTTGCCAATTTGCAAGTCGCGTTGAGTGCGGGTTGCATCGACGCTATACCGCTGGGCATCCAAGGCGATGCGGCGCAGCTTGTCGAGTGCACGTTGCTGGTTCGACCGTGCGACCATCCGCCCCCGATGCCGCATTGCTTGGCCAATGGCACTGCGAAAATCAACCACCGCCGATGCCACTTGGTCGAAATGTGCTTCGGGGTGAGCAAGACATCGCGTTGCCTCGCATGACTTCTTTTCGACAGCTCCGATCTTGTTCCCGGTCAAGAGTTCCGTCACCAGCGCCGAGCGTGCGACACGTATTTGCGTCGTCTCGAAAAGCTGGAAGTTGCTGTCGACGTCACTTCCTTGGGGTGCCGAGTCGGTTGCGGTGCGAACGGTTCGGGCGACTTCCGTTTGCCGCATGTCACTGCGACGTTGAATGGATTCCACCAGCAGGCGACAGTCGCGAATCATGTCTTCATGGTCACGATTCAAGCAAGTTTGCAAGCCCACGACATCGGCGAGCCGCTGACAAACGTAGTCATATCGTGGCGACTTTGCTCGAACTGGCATCGAAAGCAACTCTTCGGCGCGGCGACGATCGCGTTCGACGATTCTTTCGGCCTGTTGAATCACCATCGCATCGTCAAGAATCAACCGGAACCTCGCTAGAGCATCGCTGACGGAGCCAGCAGCGTATTCAAGGTGATTGCCGCGAACGGGACTGGCCAAACTTCGTTCCGCGTCGAGTCGCATCCACTGAGCCTTGCCGACGCGCTGAGCAAGGAATTTGTGCTTCGATGTTTCAACGGCAACGCGATTGGCGAGCACGCGGCATTGGATCAACGATTGTTTGAGCGGCCAAGAATGGGATTGCCCGCAAACAAACCGCATCCAAACAAGCTCGTCCCATCTCGCGTCTGCAATCTTCGGTTCTGCTAACCACTTGATGACATCAGCCTCGACTGCGTCATCATCCAAAAAGACACGCAACTGATCCGTGATCGCTTGGCATTCCTCCGAGCGACGAGTGTCGTAGCCAAGTTTGCGGAGCTTGATCGCAAGCGCGAGTGTCGGCGCGGTGACTTCGACCTGCAGAAGCTCATCGGCCTGTTGCGGCGCCGAGTCGGCATTCGATTCTTCGTCGGTCGGCTTCGCTCCAACCTCTGCGATCGATTGAGCGGTTTCGGTCGATGACGAATCGATCGAATGAACGGGCCAAAGCGAGACGCCATGCCAATAGTTCGGAGGCCGATTGCTCAGCAAGCGGGGAATTCCTGCGTAGGCTCGGCGACGTGGCAGGGCAGTCAACTTGTCAATCATTTCGCCGCCGGTCACCACGCCGTCTCCATCCTTGTCCGTGGCAGGCAACTTGTTGTCGGCAGCCTTACCGAGTGCGGCGACCAGAGTCTCGGAGCATCGCGTTCCTGTCGCTTGAGATCTCTGTTGCTCTGGTTCGCTTTGACAGACGACGACAGCAATGGGAGCTTGCCCTTGTTGTTCGATCGATTCGCTAACACTCCGCACGAATTCGAGCGCCGTCAACTCAGGCGTCTCGCCGACTTTCAATCGTCGCGACTGAACGGCATCAACGACGATCACCGAAGGCTGCATTGACTTGGCACAACTTTGAATCACCTCGCCAACGTCAAGCGATTGGCCCATCGCGTCTCTAGACTGGCCCGTCGCGCCGCCCGATTGCCCCGATACCAACATCGCTTTGCCAGCGACCGGACTTGCGACGCCGGCAAGGTAGATCAACCGCGGTCCGCGCCGTGTGTGGTTGGCAACGAATTGATTGACATGCTGGGCGTCGCCCAACACCAATGGCGACGCGGCCTCGATCGAGTGCAATGGCTCGGTCGCGTTCCAAATGGACTGGATGGATTGGTTCGCGACCTGCACTGACTCGCTAAGGTCGGTTTCAAGCTTGGGTCCGATCGTGACCAAGACCGCGTTTGGTCGAACCATCGGACGAAACGCGATCACCAAGAAACCGACCAAGAAGATCCCCAAGAACGTGGCAAGCGCGGCGCGCGCGATCATTAACCGCTTGGCACTTGCCGCGGTTTGTCGCCAACGCTGGATAGGTCTCCAACTTTGGTGGTCGTTCGTGTTTCGCGACCGTCGCATCCTTGCTTGCTAGCCGTCCCTTTTTGTTTTCGCTCAGTCGCCGACCATCACCGTCGGCGCGCCCGCTGCAATCGAGCCGCCATGAGCCGTTTCGTCTCCAACCCTGACCGAAGGTTTGCCTTCGATCATGACCGTTCCCGATCCCATCGTGAGTGCGTCGGCCGGCCCGTTGCAGCTCGCTTCATCGCCGACAACGGCCGCCGGCATCCCTTCCAACATCACCGTCGGTGCTCCGGGTCCAATGATCGCACCACCAACGTGCGGCACGACTCCCGTGACCGACGTGCAGGTGTGCATGTCACCAACTCGAGCTGCTGGAGGCATTATTCTCAGTTCCCTTATTACTCGTTGGAGATCCGTGAACGCAAGCGATCCAAGCCAGCCGTCGCCCAAGCCAACTTGGCCTCCTCTCGGTCCTCCTGCGCCGCGAGTGCGAAGCGAACCGACGACGAGACAGCAATCGCCGACAAGTGTTCCGGCGGCGGCACAACCGCTTGACCCTCAGGAGCGAGACTCCCGCCGCTGTAGACGACCGCCATCGCGATCCACTTCAAGCGGCCATCGTCCGTGGCATCCCCCTCGACGATCTGCTTAACGGCCAAGCGGGACTCTTCCGTAACATCGCCGGTCCATGTTCGCACCGCATCGATCAACGCGCCCGACGGCAACGCGCCCGACGGCAACTCGCCCGACGGCAACTCGCCTGACGCTTGAAGTTCGGATGCCCAAACCACAGCGTCGACCACTGGCAAAAGCCCGGCAACCGAAACGAGTGCATCGTCAACGCATCCTTGTTGGATCAATCGCGAAACAAAGTCACTTGCAACGTCAGGTGTTTGGATCAAAGCGATCGCATCGGCGGACAACTTGA
This sequence comes from Rubripirellula sp., assembly GCA_965216875.1. Classification (GTDB taxonomy): domain Bacteria; phylum Planctomycetota; class Planctomycetia; order Pirellulales; family Pirellulaceae; genus CBDCUW01. Next base: position 7,126,226 of record OZ244207.1, on the reverse strand, counting down.
GCTTCTCGGCCACCATCCCAATACGTTCGCTGTCGTCGACCGGCTCAGTGTCCGATTCTGAATCGTCGTCGGTTTCGCGAGTCGATTGGATCGCAACGTCGGGTGTCCACAGCAAATTGAATTCGGTGCTTCCGGCGATAAAGCGCGCGGGCTGATGCATCGGATCCGAAAACTCAATTCGACTGGTCGATTCACCGTCACAAACCAATGCCAGTTCTTCGCCAAGCGATTCGATGATCGCCGAGGCGCGGCATTGCACCACAAAATGACTATCTGCGAGTTCACGATCGTTCGGAACGCTGAATTCTGCGAGCTCACTTCGCCCAACATGCGCGCACTGACCCGATCGCAGCATCAATCGCTGCGATGGCAGGTCGTCTCGCGTTGTGGTCAATAGAAGTGGCATTGGGTCGATTTCCTAATTGATCATCACCATCGCGCCTTTGATCGTCGCCGTGCCCGAACTACTCAGTTCTGCTGATGCGGATCCTTGTGCGGTCAGCGCCGCGTCGGCACTGATGTTGACCTCGGTACCGCCTAGGTTGAGTGTGGTGTCGGCCTGCACATCGACCTGAGCCGCTTTGATCGAAATCCCCGACGGCGTCAATTCAATCACCGAGTCGCCGCACTTGAGTTGGATCGAAGTTGCGGCCTCGATCGTGATCGCACCTTGTTCAGCCGACACATTTCGATCACCACTCTTGACGACGATCGTGTCGTCACCAGCATCAATCGTAACGCTACGATCCTGGCCGACGTCGATAGTCTGCGAACCCGAACCGCTGCCGACGCCCACTTGCACGTTTTGGTCGTTGTAGATTTCGATCGATTGATCACCCGGATCCGATTTGTCGAAGCCAACCTTCAAGGTGTCGTTGTTTTCGACCTCGCGCACAAAATCGCGTTCGCTGTGCAGCAGAATCTGTTCCGCATCCTTTGTGTCATCAAAGGTCAACTCGTGATACGACTCGACGTCGCCACCTTTGGTGCTTCGAGTCCTCAAGACGGTCTTGGCCTGATTATCAGCGAGCGCTTCCGGCGGCGACAATTCGTCGTTGTAAACGCGTCCGGTAACGATCGGGCGATCGACGTCGCCATCAAGAAACTCGACGATCACTTCTTGGCCCACGCGTGGGATCGAAACCGCGCCCCAACCATTTCCGGTCCACGGCTGCGAGACGCGAATCCAGCAGGAACTGCTGTCGTCGCCCGGCGCATCCAAATCCCAGGCAAACTGAACTTTGATCCGCCCGTACGCGTCAGTCCAAATCTCTTCGCCATCGGGACCGACGACCGTCGCGATCTGCGGTCCCGGCATAATGCGACGACGTGTCGTCCGAGCACTTCGATAGGGCACATCCGACGATTGAATCGACAATCGCGATTTAAACTTGAACCCGCCGTCGGTGCTGTCACTTCCCGCCGCGACGTCGGGTGCCGTCGCGGTCAGTTCGGCACTCACCACCAAGTATTCGCGGTTCAGTTCGTCGGTTGGATGATCCTTGACGGTCAGCAGATTGCCACACTGAACGCCGTGAGTCGAAACGTCAACCTCGTAGCGTTGTTGATTTGCCGCCACCGATTCGGTGCGTACGCGCGCGTAATATTGGCCGTCGTCGGTTTCGAAGTACCGACCGGGGTGTTGATACCACTGCCAATCGCTCTCCGAATCCGACGCGTTTTGTCGAACCGTCATGTCGGAGGAGGGTTTCTGAAAGTCATAGTCGCTCATCACGTGGGACGCCGTCGCAAATCGTCGATAGCTCGCCCACCGCGACACGCAAGCTTCGACGGCAAACGTTTCTTGCGGATGGTAGGGCAACGTATCGAGCCCATCGGCAGCAACGTGAGCGCCAACGTCATCGCACAAGACCATTTGGTGCTGGTTTTCGCTGTAGGAAAAGTAGTAGTAGATGCCTTCCTCTTCGAACAACCGACTCAAAAAGCGAAAGTCGGACTCGTTGTACTGAACACAATAGGCTCGTGTCCGCGGTGTGCCCGAAGTCTTGTCCTCGAGTTCGCCCGAAAAACCGCGCAGGTCGATCATGGCTTGCGCGATCGTGATCGCGGTTTCGTTTTGAAAGATTTGCGAACCACCCACATGCGCCATCAACGCAAACCAGGGCACAAGCTTGACTCGATAGCGGTACAAACCCTTGTCGAATCCGGTCATCCCAAATTCGGAAACGTAGCCGTGCAAATAGCTTGGGCTTTCGTCGGGATCGCCAATTCGAATCGACGCAGGTTGGCGAATGATGTCGGCGGGATCGATATCGCCCGCATCACACGCAAGTTCGACAAGCCCTTCGAACGGACGTCCCAATTGTTCTTTCCAATGGACGCGTTCGGCGACCACGCCGTCGTCACCGATCGGTGATGAAAACTGAATCGAACGAGATGATTGCGAAAGCGTCATCGGAACCTCAGATCATGTATTGGCAATCACCAAGGTCGGTGCGTGGTGCGGAGCTGAACATCCAAGCGTTTTGCCCAAGTGCCCCTTCGCGTCCAAGCGACATCCGCGGCACACTGGTGCGGTCAAGGATCAACCGTACCTGACACGCAAGCGAAGGGTCGATGTAACTTCGAATCAACTTGCGAATCGAATCGTGCAACTGCCCGCCAGGAAGGAGCGCGCGGAAGAGTTGGAACTTGACCGGCCCAATGCACAACCCAATCGTTGACCGACGATCGGCAACACTCCGGCCGAGCACAACGCTACGGCCGAGACGTCCGCCGCGACCGGCGGCCGTTGGCTGCTTGGTCAACCGTGTCCGATCCTCTTCTTGCAAACGCAATTGGCGAAGCACGAAACTGTAGACCTGGGTCTTTGCGTCCACAACGGATGACACCACCGCTTGCAAGCCTTCGGCGTTACGGTGCGACGAAGCGAACCGTCCGGTAAAGTGCCAGCGGTTTTGAATGGTGACCGCCGACGTGGGTGGTGTCTCCGCCGCGTCCTGATTCGCCATCACACCGGAGAGCGCAGCCAAGTAGTCTGCAAAGCGATCCTGGTCGGGCCGATCACGCTGGACCGCCCCCCGACTGCTGCTCCAGGCACGATAGAAAAGGGTTCCCATTCGATGATGGAACAGGTTCAAGAACTGTTCGATCGTTGCATCATCTTCGTGGCGAGTTTGATTGCGAACTTGTTCGGTGACGTGCAACGGCATGGGGCCGCTGGGACCTAGCAAACCAAAAAAGCGTTGTTTCAAGACGACGCGGCCCGACGAATCGGGTTCGATTTCATCGATCGTCGAGGGTGCGAAATCGACTGCCGGCGACTGCTTGATTCGCACTGCTTCCTGGTTGGCTTGTTGCGCATGCCCAACACGGGGCAACTCTTGCGACAACGTCTCGACTCGGCGAATCGCTTGAAAGAAGTCGAACTGGTTGGCAAGCTGATTCATCTCAACCGCAACCTGATGATTCCAGTCGACACGGTCTTGTTGGCTTGGTGCGGTCGGATTCATCTCATGTTTCTCTCGGGCCAGGCATCGACACTGCGCGGATGAGCACAATTCGCGCCCTCGCCAGACTTTGCGTCCAAACCTCCCGCAAGCAGGAGGGTGATTCGTAACTGCTTTGCTAAAACGGTGCTTTCAATTTGCGGTTTAAATCAATTGGCCTTGGCCGACACGCACGGGCCAGCGGTGAACCGGCCCACGAACTGGCGTACGGATCGAGGTCTGTGTGAAGCCATTCAAGTTGACAAACCGCGACATGAACTGGTCCAACACGCTGCCCAACAAAAAGACGCCGCTACCTTCAAAGGCGAGTTCGTCAAATTCGATGTTCACGTGAACGCCGCGACCATGGACGATCGGTCCGTCGAACGGCAACTGTCTCGTCACATGCTCGTGACGCAGCGATAGAATCCCGTCGACTTGACGACTCGTTGCCGGCAAGTCAGTGGGGCAATAGAGGTAAAGCATCTCGCGCAGCAACGCGGTCGCCGATGGATCATGCGATTCGCCGTTGTGCGTCGGCGAAGCAAGCGACAACAGGTTCGCGTTGAGATGGTTCACAATCCGCCAGCAGGTTTCGCCATCGTCGGTGGTCAGCGGTGCGCGCGGAACAGTTGGCCCGCTCAAACACTCCAGCGCCGCAACCGGTCCAGGACCATCGAGCTTGAATGCGTCGCGCCAACCTGATGCCGGTGCGATCAACGGCAGATCGCGATTGGTGCAATACACCGTCGATGAGAGTTGCCGGATCAAATGCCGCGCCGGTTGCTGGCGCGAGTCGGTGAGCGTGACAAAGACTTCGCTGCCTAGGTAATTGGAACGATGACCGTATTCGCGTTGATTCGCCGAAGGCTGTCGCGGCCGACGATCAATCGTGAAGAAGGTCGACTGCTGACGCCGCGCCGCCGTCTTCGCTGGCGTTGCGTAGAGCGGCAGGAACTCGATTTCCTGCTGTGGCGTTTGCCCGTGCCCTGCCAACTCCTCGACCGACCAGATCTCGAAATCCATTGGGCGACTGCGGTCGACCACAAGGTGATGCTCGTGCGATGCATCCGATATTTGGACACGATCCGCACGACGCTTGAACAAGTTGACCGCCGGCACACAATGCAAGGCAAAGTGATCCGCACTCACGCGTCCCACCAGGTCTCGAGCCGGCGCATCGAGGCCAATCACAATTTCGAATTGCTTGTCGCTTGTGCGTTTGATGGCCGGACCAAGCCCACCCAAATGAACGAACAAGAACTTTTCGGGAAGCAAAAAGTACTCTTGCAGAAGACGATACCCGCTAAAGGAACGCGGCTCGTCCGGCAAAAGCGCCTCGTCCGATGCAAAGCCACCCGCTGTCAACTCAGTAGTATTCACTCGTGACCATTGATCCGACACCGGATCGCCAGCGGCAATCTGGGTTGCGTGGGCAACGAGCATTTCCAATAGCTCAACGGCAACCTCGCCGCCGCGCAAATGCAATGTCAACCGGTCCAGGTCGAGCGCCGACATCTGCAAGCCTGCGGTCGTCTCCAACCGAAGACGCAAACACGACTTGGCTTGGCCGCCATCGATCACGTCTGGCAATGGATTACGATACGCCGACTCGCGATCGGCCAGTTCAACCCCCGTGATGCGGATGGGCCAAAGGTCGATATCCTGGGTCGTTTCGAATCGGCAGGGTGTAGGACTGCTTTGACTCGTCGGTCCACTCAGGCGAGTACCGCGTGGCAAACGATACCCCGATGCAAGGGAACCTTCATCGGGATCGGGGTGCACTGCAATCATCGCCGCCGACGGGATCGGCCGCGTGTAATGCGGGTAGATTGACTCGAGCAGGCCACGTGTGAACTGCGGAAACTCTGCATCGAGTCGCCGGTGAACGCGAGCTGCGAGAAACGCAAAGCCTTCGAGTAACCGTTCGACGTAGGGATCGGCACAAGCGAACTCGCCCATGCCCAAGCGTCCAGCGACCGACGGGTATTCCTGGGCGAACTCCGTCCCCAGCTCTCGCAGGTAACTAAGTTCTCGGTTGTAGTGATCCAGGAATTGCGCTTCCATGCGATTGGTCTCTTCCGCACTCTTCTTTGGCTGTCTCGCTGCCTAGGAAAGTTCCATGGCGACGCATTGGCCCGTGTTCAAGCAAATCGAAACGCCAAGACGAAACGATTCAATGGCGTCGGGTGGACCAAACAAACCTTCGATACAGACTTGCAAGTCGCGTGTCGGGGGCTCGCCCAATCGACTCGTCACTTCGACTGATTTGCGATGCAGTCGCGGTTCGTACCTTTGCACGACGCGCCGAATCTCGGCCGAGAACTTATTGAGATCGATGCCACTCGATGTCACGCCGGTCACATCGGGGATACCAAAGTTCAGCACGCTTTGTTCGACTTGCGGCCAACGTTGGACGTCGGCGTCAACCGGCAACCGTCGCGTCCCCATCAACAACAGAAGGTCGCGACGAATCTGGCCACGAATGACTGCCATTTGACGAAGGCGTTCACGTCGGCTGATCTTTGCGCTGCCCTGGTCCGGCGACGCACTCACCGCATCCACCACAAATCGCGGAGGATGATCGGTCGAGGCGGCATCCCGGGTGGTCAGCCGATCAAACAGTGACGACTCAGCCAGCGCCATAGGCACATCGCGATCCATCGTCCGTCACTACGCTGCCGAAGCACTAAGCAGGTTCCAACCCTTCGGCGATGCCGAGGTTGCTTTTTCGCCAGTGTACTGGGTGTAAGCCAGTTTGATTTGCGTGAAGTTCAAAGTGAACGTCTCGCCCGGCTTGTCATTCGCCGACCCGCTGTGTGAGTAGCTCGTAACGATCGGGTCGGTCAGCGTGACTTCCAAGAAGACCTGTGGGTTTCCTTCCGTGTCGGTTTGCAAGTAGGTCAAGGTCGCCTCTTCCAAACTTGCACCCGAGACGCTCTGCATGAAAAGCTCGGTCGATGCGATGTCAAAATCCTTCGCACACGTCACTTCCGAAAACACAGGTGTTCCCGTCTCACGCGCCTCGCTGCCGGCGGCAACCGAAACCATTCGCGATGCGGTAAACGAAGCCGACATGAGCTTAATTTGACCCTCAAAACCAGAGGCACTTGCGTCACCTTTGATTTCCTTTTTGAATTTCAACAAGATCATCGTTCAACTCCGTACGGTGTGTTTTTTCGATTGGATTGGCTTACATGAAAGCCGGCCCATGGCGACCGGCGCTATGAATCGAACTTGGTGCTAGGCGGCCTTTGCCGACGGCAGCTTGCTGACCAAGCGAAGCGAAACGGTCAAACCTTCGAGTTGGTAGTGAGGTCGCAGGAAGAACTTGGCGCTGTAGTAGCCTGGGTTTCCTGGGATCTCTTCAACCACCACTTCGGCGCCCGCGAGAGGCCGACGGGCCTTGTCGAGTTCCGAGGCGGTCGCTGGGTTCGTGTCGACGTATTGGCTGATCCAGTTGTTCAACCAGATTTGCATGTCGTTACGTTCTTTGAACGAACCGACTTTGTCGCGAACGATGCACTTGAGGTAGTGAGCAAATCGGCAAACTGCAAACAGATAAGGCAAACGCCCCGACAACTGAGCATTCGCCGACGCGTCGTCATCTTCGAAGATCGTCGGGTTGTTCAATGATTGAGCACCGATGAACGACGCAAGGTCACTGTTCTTGCGGAACACCAACGGCATCAGGCCGTTCTTGGCCAATTCCGCTTCGCGACGGTCGCTAATTGCGATCTCGGTCGGACACTTCATGTCGACGCCACCATCGTCGGTGGGGAAGACATGCACAGGCAGTTTTTCGACCGAACCGCCCGATTCGATGCCGCGAATGCGCGAGCACCAACCGTGCAGTTTGAACGAGCGATTCACGTTGACCGCAAACGCGTAGGCCGAGTTGGACCAAACGTAGCGACTGTGATCCGGACCTGCGGTGTCCTCTTCAAAAGCAAACTCTTCAACGGGATTGCTCGATGCACCATAAGGTTGCCGTGCCAAGAAACGTGGCATGGCCAAACCGACGTAACGCGAATCTTCGTCATCACGCAGCGAACGCCACGACGCGTACTCGGCGGTTTGGAAGATCTTGGTCAAGTCGCGCGGATTGCTCAATTCTTGCCATGATTCCATGTGCATCAGCGAAGGACCGGCTGAGGCGATGAAAGGCGCGTGAGCCGCCGCGGCGACCTTCGCGATTTCGCCCAACAATTCAACATCCACTGGCGTGTGGTCAAAGTAGTAGTCGCCAATGAGTGCGCCATAGGGCTCGCCACCAAATTGGCCGTACTCTTCTTCGTAAAGTTTCTTGAAGATGGGGCTTTGATCCCAAGCCGTGCCTTTGAACTTCTTGAGCGTCTTGTGCAGGTCCTTTTTCGAGATATTCAAGACACGAATCTTCAACATCTCGTCGGTCTCGGTGTTGTTGACCAAGTGCGACAGACCGCGCCAGGCACCTTCGAGTTTCTGGAACTCGTCGTGATGCAAGATCTCGTTCATTTGCTCGCCGATCTTGCGATCAATCTCAGCGACCAAAGCTTCGATGGTCTTGATGGCGTCTTCGTTGACAACCATCTCGCTGGTCACAAGCTGCTCGGCGAGCGTGTTGACCGCAGTGGCGACCGCATTTGTTGCTTCGCTGCTGCGTGGACGGAACTCAGCCTCGATCATCTCGGCGAGATTATCCAGCGTCACGGCAGCCTGTGGTTCTGCGTCCGTGTTCGATTCGGCTTTGGTATCACTCATCCTTGAGTCCCCGATTGGTAGGTGATTGTCTTGCTATTTTGTGTTGGCTAAGTGTGTTCGTCTCGTGTCCGAGTCGCGCCGGCTAGGCGGCTTCGGCTTCCGAATCATCCGACCCGACGTCGAGTGGCTTTTCCGCGAGCTCTTTCAACAGATCGGGATCGCTAATCAAGCGCGCGACCAATTCCTCGGCGCCCGTTTTGCCATCCATGTAGGTTGCCAACTGCGAAAGGTGAGTCCGAGCGTTGAGCAGCTTTTCGAGCACTTCGACGCGTTGTGCCACGCGGCCGGGCGAAAAGTCGTCCATCGATTCAAAGGTCAAGTCGACACCGAGCTCGCCTTCGCCAGTCAACGTGTTTTTCACGCGAAACGACGCTCGCGGCTTCATCGACTTCATGCGATCGTCAAAGTTGTCGATATCCGTTTCCAAGAACTTGCGATCAGCGACATCCTCGAGCGGCTCGGCGGGATTGCCCGAAAGGTCAGCCAACACGCCCATCACAAATGGAAGTTGCACCTTCTTTTCGGCACCGTACGTTTCAACGTCGTATTCAATCTGGACGCGTGGCGGCCGATTGCGTGCGATGAATTTCTGGCTGCTCTCGGACATCTATCTACCTTTCTTCAGTGACGTTTTCTGGCGAACAAATCGTGCGTGTCGGTCGGACCTACGATTCGATTTCTCCCGCCAGGTTTTTTGCTTGAATCAAAGCATCCGGCGCTAGATCACGCAGGATGTCGACAAAGTCTTGGTTGATCAATCGCTTCGCTCGGCGCAACAACAATGGCACCGGACTCGACGGTTCATACCGCTCGAAGTACTTCATGGCGGCTTCGAGCACTTCCGCAGCTTGCTCGCGTGTGTCGACGCGAATCTTGCTCAGGTCGCGGACCGATTGATCCACTTTGACATCTTCCCAAGATGTCGTGGCTCCATCATTGGTCGACCCATTGGCGACCGCCGCAACGACCGAATCGGATGCGGCCAATCGCGAATGAAGTTGGTTTTGCATGATTGCATTGCAACTGCTGAGTTGTTGGACCAGGTTCGATGCATCCCATGCTCCCGAACCGGCCGCGTCGTCAAGGAACTGCAAGACCTCGATCAGCGACGACTCGGCGGTTTCGGTGCATTGACATCGCTGACGCAACTCCTCGACCGTCAATGTCAGTAGTGCGGCTTCGACTTCCGATGCGGTCGGACGCTCGACATCGGTGGAAGGTTTGGCATCGCCCAAGTTGCAAAGCGCGTCTTCCATCAACACGGTCGTGTGCGGTGGCGCTTCGACAAGCGTCATTTGGTTGATGATGGTTGGCAGTCGCTCAGGCTGGCAAAGCTGATTCAGTGCGTTGATGCGAACGAATGGATCGCGGCCATCTTCCTCGTCGAGCTCAGGATGGAGACTATCCCAGTAGTCACACACCCAGTGCTTGAGGACATCCATCCCCTCGGCTAGACCCGGCAATCCGTCCGTCGCCGACTTTGATTCGATCAACGCCGTCGCGACGCGCAGGTCGCGTGTTTCAGCACTGATCTGTTCTGCAAGTTCGGCAATCGTCCGCCAATCAGGCGGTTGAGCCGGTACGATGGTTTCGCCGTATTGTTGTTCGCGCGTACCCTCGGCCAACCGCTGCATTTCAACGAACCTTGGATCGTATTCCAGGTTCGCTCCAGCAGGCGAATCGGAAGCAACCGGCGATCGCAAACGATCGATTGTGGTTTCCGTCGTAGCCATGAAGGGGAATCGAGTTTCACGCGTTATCGACTGCGCCGATTTGCACAGCCTTAACCGTTGGATCGACTTTTGTGATTCGACGGCTAAATCTAGTTGCCGACTTTCCCCGAAATCTTTCAAGAATTACAGCGTCGTGGCTCCGCCCACGTGACCACGCGCGGAATGCTCCCCACTCCTTGAAAAGGAGGGGGTTGCCGAAGGGACTCGCCCAATAACACCCTCCCTCCGGGAGGGTCGCGAGGAACGAGCGGGGAGGGCTGAGAGCACTCCGAAACAACCCACCTCCCCTCGTGACCACGCTCCGCGTGGTCACATACTCTCCGGACGCTCCGCGTCCCCTTTGTAGGTCATGCTCCGCATGACGAGCGTTAGCATTCATGCGGTCGAGCGAAAGGCCCGGCCGCTTACGCGATCGCGGCTCACACGTCCCCACAGCAACATCAGCCGTTGAGCGATAGCTCGCGGTTTTTTCGAGATGAAAACCGCACGCTATCGCGTTTCGGCTGATGATCCTACCTCGTGACCACACTCCGTTCGTAGTCCCGCCTTCAGGCGGAATCCTCTCGCTTTCCGCCTGAAGGCGGTACTACGAACGAGTGCAAAGACCCGGATCTGACGAACAACGGCTCAGGATGTTCGGCCCGACGCTAGCGCGTTCGGCTCACCCCAAAAACCGCGAGCCTGTGGCGACAAACGGTATCTCTAAAACGCAATCAACAGCAACTGGATCAACAACACGATCACAAGCATGAGGGTGGTCGCCATTAGTGTCGTGACGACTCGGCGACTCATCTTTTCCTGTGCCAGTGCTGCCGGTGTCCAGCCGACAAAATGCTGTTGAGCCAGCATGCGTTTGAAAACCGCGTCGAGATGCGGGCGGACCATGGGCGAACGTCCCAGGGCTGCAATAAACAGACCACTGACGATCGATCGGCCGTCATCACTCGAGTCATCGTCGCTGCAACTTTCGACGATCACCGTACGCAGTGATTGACGCCACTTGCGACCGCGAATCAACAACCGAACGAGGTGATGGTTGCGCGGCTGGGCGAGTGTCCCCGGAACTCGAAAGAGTGTTTGAATCTTGCTCTGCAATTGCTGGATCGTCTGATCAGCAAGGGTACTCAACTGCGGCGCGTCGGGCGTCGTCTCGGGATCGAACACTTGCCCCAACAACGGGTCATCCGTGTTGTTTGGCTGGAGTGCCGTCCGGCGAAACAACTCGGCGTAGTCCGCTTCCGATTCGGTTTCGCAAACGACCATGGTCACGGGACTCGATGCGCCAAGTTGACTGCTTAGCATTTGCAAGTCATCGCGAATCGCATGTCCCATGTTGCGAGCCATTTTGTCCGACAGGCTCAAGTACCGCGAATCAACCATCACCAGCGTGCCGTTGATGGCACAGTTGGGAAATCGTTGACTTCGCAATCGATTGCAAAGCTGTGCGAGCTGTTCCTGGGACTCGGCCGTCTCAGCCGACGAAAGTAGTGAGGGGTCAAAGTCGCCGTCTTGATGGCCGACATCGTTCCAATGGTGATCAACACGCTGAGCGTCGCTGACCAGCTGACTTGCCCGGTCGATTGATCGCAGCAGTTCGCTTGTCGCGTCGGGTTGTGGGGCCGGTTCACCCTCTGGCGAACCTTCCGCGGCAGGTTCGATTGCCGTTTCCGTCGCCACTGCGGTTTCGGGCTGTAGCGCTGTCTCTGTCTGCTGATTCTCGGCGTCGGGTGCACCGGCGCTCTCGACGGCGCGAAGGCTCTCCGAACCGCCCGCCGGTTGTTCCGCGCCGATGTTGTTGACGACTGGTGTCGCCGCAACCGCGTCTGATTGCCTTGATGTCACCGACGGATCTTGCGTGGCAGTTTGCTGGAGCAACGCCTCCGACTGCTGAAGCAGGCGTCCATAAACGCCAACATCGCGGCAAAACAGCAGCACGTATTCCTTGGTCAGATGCCAATCGATTGCCGGTGTCGCTTCGGTCGTGTCATGCACTGGACTGTAACCGCGCTGACCTACAAGCAAGTCCTGCTCAAAACGCGACGGACACCCCAGGACGACAAAGCAGGGCAGGTCGGTGATCGAGACACCGTGCTTGGCCAACACATCGGTGCCAGCGTTCCAACCGCTGCTGATGCGATGATCCGACAGTGGCACGTCGTGCATCCATACGCGAACGGTCACATAAGTCACGCCGATCGCTGCCGACCAGAGTAGGAACAGACTGATCGCGCGTGTTGGGGTCATGTAGATGCCCCACGCCACGCGCGACGCATCAAGTGAATACAGTCCCCACGTCACCAACAAAAGCGCAAGGAGTGTCGCGCCGACGACGATCGATGCCCACGTCGCAATGGAAAAGCGAAGCTTGGCGGCAAGTTTCTGTTGAAGGGTTGGCGGTTGCTCGTCAGCCACGACGACACCTATCTCTTCCTGCTAACGAAGCAATAACGTGTAGATCGTGATGTTGAGCGCTACCAACGTGCCCGACGCGACCGACCACCAAACGGCATTGCGTCCACCTCGCAGCGGAGGTGCACCACTGAGTTTTTGGTGGCGTTGGATTGCCGACTTGGGCGTGTCGGGATTGGAAAGTCGATCCTGTACCTCCGCCACCCATTGTTCGAGCGTCGGTGGGACGTCGAGTTCCGATGCGATTGCCGGTGCCGAAGCTTCCATAGCGTAAAAGCCGCGAAAACCAAGTAGCACGCAATCGTGGAAAACTCGCAAGACTTCGGGCCGATCACGCATGGTCTCTTTGGCGATGGCATAAAACCGCTCACTGCACATGCGTGTTCCGAACAAGTTGGCTTCCAAGACGTTGTCGTTCCACCAATTGCGCCCAGGCCAAGGCAACTCGACCATGAGTTCGTCGGTGAGTGCCGCCAGCGCGTAGGTGACATGCTGCCAGTCTTCACGCAAAGAGACTTCGCCGATCCCACGGCGCAGTTGGTCCGCAAGCTGTTTGTGGACCGTCTGGCAGTCGACCGACTCATCGCGCTGCAACCGCTCGAACAGGTTCATCACCGATTCGAGGTAGCGATCTGCGTATCGATCGAGTGCTGCGACGTTCATTCTTGAGCCGATTGATCCAAAGCGAAGACCGCAAATTGCAACGGCATGATTTCATCGTCGATGCGAACACGCAAGGTTTGATTCCCCGTCAACTCGCTGCGGTTGTCGACGTACTCCTCAGGCAAACGGATCGCGATCGTTCCACTTTCAAGGACATCGTTCCAAGCGGGACCGCGCTCGCCAAACTCGTAGTAAGTCCAATCAGACTGCGAGGGTAGTGATCGAGGAATATCTTGCATGCGCGTCAGTGAGACCCCAGCGGCCCGGCGGCTGTACAACATTTCCACCTGACGAGCGCTACCCCACTTCCAATCCAAACGTCCCGGCGCCAGGAGCGACTCAAGCGTCGAAACGGAAATCGATCCGCGTCGTACACCCAAGACCAATCGCCAATTGGGCATCAACCACTGTGGATCGAGCGTCACCTGCATGCCCATTCCCGATCCAATGAGCAGACGTTGTTGGTACGCGTTCTGGCCGATCGATGCGATGCGTGATTCGATCCGCATTCGTAAGGAATGGAACAAGGGGCCGAGCGCATCGTGGTCGTAAGGGGCGATCGGCTGTGCCGCGCGTTGGGGTGTGAACAGGTCGAGCTCGGCGGCGATGCGTGCAAGCTCCAGATAAGCTAACCAAGGATGCAGCCCTCCGGATTGGTTCAAAACACCGGCAATCGCCGTGCCGCGATTGAGTGCTTGCAGCATCAAGATTCGTTGCAAATCTCCCGGCTGAGTGGCATCGAGTTGTGCGTTCTGGTCGTTGACAAGCTGTGCTAACGTCTCTGCTTTGCGCATCAGTAGGTCGTGGATCGGCGACAACATTCGGTGTCGCATCTGAGGCCACGCACCACAATCAAGTAGTGGCGGAATGTATTGATCATCGAGTTCCGCGATCGCGCCACCAGTCGTCCCGCGTCGAAGCCGCGCGATACGCAGTGTGTCGTAGCCGGCCAAGTCGTCTGTCGACAGCATCAACTTGACGTTCATCCGCCGAAACAGAATTGGCTCCACGCTCGAGCCGTCCGACTCATCGGGAACATGGACCTGAAGTGGGCGATAACGCGCCGCTGTTGTTTCGTTTTCAGCAACGTTTGCTGCGCCGAGTTGCAACCTCGGCACCGCTAAGAAAACATCGACACTGCGTCCGCCCTGCATCGGAATCGAGGCGGCCGTTGAATCGTTTTCGGATAGACCACCACGCAAGTCAACGCGCTCGGTCGGTTCGCCACTGCTGAGTTCGACCAGTGTCCCTTCAGGCATCTTCGCGCGAATCGAATCGAGCTGAAAGAAACCTGCAGCAAGCGCGTCGGGATTGATGCGCACACTCGCAACGCCATAGCTATACGGACTCTCCCACCGCTCCGACGCAGTTTGGTGTTCGTGCCAATGACGATCCCATGCCTGCAGATGGTGCGGTCGAAGAAACAGTCCTTCGTGCCAGTGTACCGCGAGATTTTGCATCAGATTCCTTTCCAATCTCGGCGTTAAGAGGGCCAATTCCTATCGCCGACCGAGGCGGAGATTAGCTAATTTGCCAATCAAATTCCAGACGATAATGTCGCTAGCTGTTGCACGCGCTTCGTTTCACGAAGTCAAACAACCACAGACCACAAAGCAAAGGTTCGACTAAGCAAAAATGTGACCAGAACAGCTTGGATCCTGCTGATCTCCACGCTGCTCGCTTCCACTGCAAGTTCGGCTCCGCAATCGGAAAACAACAAAGCGGCAAGCGAACCGCTATCGGTACGCGCCGACACACCACCGCCTGAAACCCCGCCAAAGCCCGAGCCAATCCTTCCGCTCACCGATCCTCAGTTGATCGAGGCGACACCACTGCCGCCGCCGATCGAGCCGCTGCCAGCACCGGCGATCAACCCACCAGCCAACGCTAGCATCAAACCGAATGCTAGCAACGAAGTTGAATCAATCGCTCCGCCCGCGGGTGTGAAACCGAATGGGCCAATTTCAAATGACGCACCCGCGAGTGGCGAAAAAGTTCAGCCGCAAATGTCGAGCGGATCGGGAACTTCAGTCATGCAGCCGATGACACCGGGCGTGAACGTTCCGATTGAGACGCCTTCGCAAGGGTTTGCAGTCGACACACCATTCCACCCCCAGCCCGCGACATGTGACTGCATCGGCAGTTGCGATGGAAACTGCTCCTCGGGAACACGGCAATCGGTTGCCAACCACTGGTCACCTTGGCGACGACTTCGCCAGCGGTTTCGACAAGCCGACCTCGATCGCTTCATGCTCGGCAAGCGGTTTCGACGTCGCCGAACCCATGACCGCGGGATTGGTTATGAGCGAGTCATGTATGCCCCCACCGTTCTCGACACGGCAATCACGGTGCCCCACTACGGAATCCGCTACCAGATCGATAGTGGGCTCAATCGGCCCGACCGCGCCGAGTACTTTTGGGCCTCCGATTCAGCCGGTCCAGGTCACGATCCGAATGTCAACGTCCAAGACGTTCACTGTCGTTTGGCACTGGGCAATGAAAGGGTGATGGCAATCACCGAGTACACGATGCGATCGCTTGATCCTGAGTTGGCCGGCAACACAACGGGCATGGGTGATATCGTGATCGGTGCTCAGGGACTTGTCGTTGACGGAAAACGCACCAAAGTGGCGACGATCTTTCGCACACACATCGCCAAAGGGAACACGAGTCGCGGTCTTGGCACAGGCAACACAGCGATCGAACCTGGCATTTTGATTCGCCACTGTCGCTCTCCCGAAACCTATTGGTTTGGCGAGCTGAAGTATTGGGTGCCGCTGAAAGGCAACGCCGACACCAGTGGTGAAGTTTTGACGACCGGTTTGGGCGTCAGCACGATCGCGGCCGAAAGCGATGTCTTCGCATTCATCCCAACACTCGAGGTGCGCCTACTTTCGTTCCTCAGTGGCGGCGAAACGATCGCCAACCCATCCACGATCGGTCGAGTCGACGGCAAGACCGCCGTCGAGATTTATCCGGGAGCACGTTTTGTGCTCGGCCCGGAAAGTGACATCGGGTTGTGGGAACTCGGCTTTGCCGGAGGCGTCACCGCGGGAGACGGAAACTGGTTCGACTCCCGATTCGTCATCGACCTCCGACTGTCACACTAAACAGTAGGGTGTGTGCTTGCACGCACCAAATCGCCTCACAACCTCCAATATGCATCGGTGGTGCGTGCAAGCACACACCCTACGAAAGGCTCCGCGGCTCTGCGCCGAACGCGTCGCGTCGGGCCTCACAATCCTCCGGCTCATCCGCCTGAAGGCGCGACGACAAACACGCCTCTAAAACTGCAATCGTTTCGCACGGTGGCGCTGCATCTTCGCTTCCTCGTCCCGTCCAAGCGACTCGAGCACGTTTGCCAAATGAGCTGGCGGTGTGGGCGAATCGGGGCGTAGTGCGGCCGCGGCGGTCAGGTACCGAAGCGCCTCTACGCGTGACGCGTCATCCTCTGCCAGATGAATGCCAAGATGCAAATTCACCCAATAGTTTTCTGGATGCGTTTGAGCCGCCTTGCGCAAGACGTTGGTTGAGTGGGACCGTTTTCCCAGTTCGCTCAACGCTACTGCGAGCTGGATGCGACTGTACGGCAATTGATCGCCATCGCAATCGAGCTGAGCCACTCTGTTGATCGCATCCCAATCCTTTGCGATGATCGCGCGTCGAAGTTCGTTGCGGATTTCGTTTCGGTCGAGACAACGAACCACTTCGTAGTGCCAACCAGCATCGACATCCCGACCAGGTTTGGCGAGCGTTTGCGCGATGACAAAATCGAATGCTTCCACGACATGCTCGGCCAATCCCGAGGGCATGCCGCCGAACGCCTCGACCGCAACCTCGGGCTTCGTTTCGCCTGGATACACGCCAAATCCACACAGCGCCCGCGTCACGGAGGAACGCGAAACAGAATCGCGTTCACTGGAGCCGCGTTCGGTCCCTTCGGGAAAGAACGCCAGGTGCCGTGCATGGTCGACTTGGGCAACAAAGTCGAACGCCCGCTCATCCGATTCAATCTGTTCGGCAATCCGTTTTCGTCGTCGCTCGGCCTCCTGGAGATCCGTCTCGAAGGCCAGCAAGAATCGCGTCCGTTCAAGGAGCGTGGTCGCTTGGTTGAGTTTGTGTTGAGGGCGCTCGTCGCCTGCATCGACCGATCGCCGCAGTGTGTCTGCTTGATCCATCCATCGATCGCTCTGATGGATGGCGAAGGCGTGTTGCGCAGCATGTTGGTCTTGCGCCTGTTTCCACTGCGTGGCGATCAATACGGCGACCACGAGAAGGCCTGATCCTGCGATCGCCGAGATCGGATGCCGCGCCGCCAATTTGCGGGCGCGATAGAGCAACGTCGGCGCGGCGGCGTGTGTCGGTTCTTGGTCAAGCACACGTTGCAGGTCATCTGCAAAATCGTTCGCCGTTGCGTACCGCTGTCGCCGATCCTTTTCGAGCGCCTTCAATACGACCCAATCGAGATCGACTTTGCATTGACGCACAAGTTCCGAAACCGTGCACTGCTGTGTTGATGCCAATTCAGCGCGCCGCTCTGGCGACTTGCCCATCAATCGTTGGCTTGGTCGTGGTATCGAAAAAGTCCTGCTCAATTGCAGCAATTCATCGAGAGATTCGTAGGGTGTGTCTTGTCGGTTGATCGGCGGGGCATCGCAGAGCAATTGAAAGAGGATCGCGCCGAGCGAGTAGACATCGGCTCGCGCATCGATGTCGCCACAGGACGCCTGCTCAGGACTCATGTAGCCAGGCGTTCCAATCAGACGATTCTCGACCGTTTCACTCGCGGGAAGGATCTGGTTGCCTTCAAGCACCTTGGCGATTCCAAAGTCGATCACTTTCACCACAGGCGACTCGGGCGTCCCGCCGACCAAGATATTGGGCGGTTTCAAATCTCGATGGACAACGCCTTGCTGATGAGCATGATGGACGGCGCGACAAATCCGCTGCACCAATTGAATGCGGTCGCGTGTGGTGAGTTTGTGTTCGCGGGCAAATTGATCCAGCCGCTTGCCCTCGACCAATTCCATCACAAAAAAGGGATTACCCGATTCGGTCACGTCGGCATCCAACACCATTGCAATCTCAGGATGCGAGAGTGTGGCGAGCACTTGGCCTTCGCTGATGAACTGCTCGCGAGCCCGCGTTGAGGTATTGCGATGGTCATCGAGATCGAGACTTAAGACCTTGAGCGCCACATCGCGTTTGACCGGATCGGTTTGAAACGCGCGGTAAACCGTCCCCATCCCACCTTGGCCAAGCCGCTCGCAAATCTTGTAGCTCGCGATCTGGCGACCAATCATCGGGTCCGCGGTCTCTCCCGAGATCGATCCATTGGCATCCGAAGAGTCGGAGGGCGATTGGTTGGCCGTTTCGACAAGTGCTTCGACTTGCTCAAGTTGCTCCAGAACTTGGCCCGCGTCCTGGCAAGGCTCTTCAGGTTGCCCCTTTCGCAGATCGACCGTTTCCCCACCAGCTGGCGGTGTTTGCCTGCCTTCCGGCAACTGGGCGGCCAGCGGCACATCACCCTGCGCAGTTGAACGCAAGTTTGGCGTGATTCCATCGGGTGGGAGGTCGGACATGTGTTGGTCAGCGCATACGGGTGGCCACGAATGAGACTCACAGAAACATGGGTCGTAGAAGCATGACCGGAAGCGATCGACAGGTCATCAACTTGAAAGCCGGTGGACCACCGCAGACACCGTTCGCGTTGTGCCGGTTGATCGGGTTACGCCAATCGACGTCTTGGCGACCCATCGTGAGCTATCTTTGCGGACCATCCCAATGATCGGGAGGGCGAGGCTCCCGCCGAGCCGCCATCTGCTTTCGCCGGCCTATCCATCCGCCCGTTCGTAGTACCGGCTTTAGCCGGCCTATCCGTCCGCCTGAAGGCGGTACGACCAACAATCGCTCCCCACCACAGCAAGAACGTCAATCCAATGGCTGACCAGCAAGCTCTCAAACAGAAAATGAGCCGGTACTTTTTTGCCAGCCTCGGGATCGCCTTTGCGATGCCCTTTCTGATCATCCCGCTTGCAAGTGCTGGTGATGGTAGCGCCGGATTGAATCTTGCCATCCTTGTCACCTTCGTCGGATTTGGTGGCATCTTCTTTACCGCGTTCGCTGGCAATCAAACGAGCAAGCGTTTGGCCGACATCCCCGTTCGCGAGCGGTTTTGGCGAGATGAATACAGCGATGCGTTCTCGCAAGATGCATTCTTGGCACTGCCACTTTGCGGCTACTTTGCCAAAGACATTGACATCGTCGACATCGACGGGAACGCACAAGCCACGATTCCACGCCACCATCACCATCCGGTCAACATCGCGATTGGGGGACAAGGCTACAAGTTGACCAAGACGCGAGGCCACCTACGCCATCATGTTGCCATCGATCACTTGCCACTGGGCGGTGATCCGATTGTGCAAGCAACCGTGCCGCATCAATTCGGACGCGAATACGAAATTGAAGTAGGGGACAAGATGCGATTGAAGGTCGTTCCCGAAGCGGACAAACGATTCCCAACTCGCTCGTTCCTTTACCTTGACGACGAACCAATTGGAATGGTCCACATTCACGAAGGCATCACCTTCCAAGGCATGATCGTTCTGTTGCCGACCGAATGGCCGTCCGACCTACGTCTGATGCTGGCAAGTCTCTTTTGGTCCAACTACGGCCGTTGATTCTCGCCTGGCCCGTGAGCCGTACGCGCTAGCGTCGGGCCGTACACAGCGTCGGGCCGTACACTCTATATCTATCTCGAAGGGCCCGACGCTAGCGCGTTCGGCTCACAAAGAATCACTGCGTCTCCCTTGGGGCAAGCGGCCGAGACCTAACGGCCGGCGCCGCACGAACTAGCTGTGATCACTTCAGCGAATCGACAACCGTTGCGCTAAAGCAGGCCGGGAAGCCGACCAGGATGATTCGGCGGATTGCAATCGCGGGGTCCGTGTCGATCGGCAACTTCTGAAACATCGCCAGGATCGACGCGACCACCAACAGCGTGACTCCATAGCAAGCGACCACCCGCAGTAGGAACTGCAGAAAGTTGGCCGCAAGCTTGTGCTGGTAGTAGATGTAATAGACGAACAGTGAACAGATCGAAATGGAAGTCACAACGACTGCTGCGACATTTGCAGCCGGCAGCTGCTCACCAAGTCTCCAAACCTCTTCGGTATAGGCCACCGGAATCGCAAGCACGGAAGCTCCCACAATGATCTCGCATAGATCCTTCAACTGGAACTTGATCCGCAGAGGCATCGCGAACTCTCGCGTCAGCAAATTCTGAGGCTGCGACGAATCCTGATCCTCAGCTTCGCTTTGCTCCGATCTCGAATTGTCATCAACCACGGGCCCACTCACCCCTCTTTGCCGTACTGCTCGTCATGCATTTCGTTGTCCTGCTCATCATGTTCATCGTTGCACTTATTGTTGGTTTCCGCGTCCGGATCCACCGCATTTTGCACGCTGGCCAGCGATGATGCCAACAGGCCGCCGATCACAATGCCCAAAACACTGTAGGTGACGATGGAGTGACTGGCGCTCCGTACCACCGGCGCACAGCAGCTAAAGGAAACGAACAGCCCGAAAAGTGATCCCGAACTGACAATCGCGATGCGTCTCACATCGTGGCGCGTCGCAAGCAGAAGAATTCCTGCCCAACTGGTCCCGGCAATTGCAGCGAACGTTAGAGCGAGCGTTCCGCGAGACTGCATGAGAGCCATCAGCGCCGCATACGACGCCACGATCAGCATTGCCTTGCCAAGACTAAACCTCAGTTTGTCATGCGACGTTGCCAATTCGTTACCGTACCGCGCTCAGTGACGCGATCACGTGCTTACCGTCAGGTGTGATGATTGGATCACGTACTGAAACGGTGTCGGGAAGACCATCAAATTGCTCGGTCTCCGCCTCGTAGTCCAAGGGCAAAAGGTGCAGCACGGTGCGTCGACCTTGCCTCGCCGTGACCAAGATCGATTCGCTCGACGGATGCCAGTCCATCGACGTACCGTGAAACATTTGCAAGTCGTTCTGCTCGGCATCAACGATGATCTCGATCGAATCGACTCCTTCATCAACATTCACGATTGCTGAAGCCGACGATCCAGCCTTGAGTTGTCCGCCAAACGCTACAAGTCGTTTGTCGCCTTTTGCCCAGTCAAAATGGAAACTCAATTGTTTGAAGGGCGATTCTTTGGGCTCAAACACGTTACGAGTTTCACCCGACTCGAAGTCATAGACACGCAGACAGTTCTTGTTGACCTTTTTTCCATCGGCATCTAGTCCACCATGAAAGACGAGCGTCCTGCCATCGCCTGACCAGCGAGCGCCCCAAGCGCCTTGATCGGCAATCATCTTTTTCTCGGTGCCGTCAATGTTCATCACCCAAATCGACATCCCTTTCGCACCTTCATCTTTGGTCTGCTTGCCTGGGCGACTCACGACCAACCGTTTTCCATCGGGTGAAAAGCAGGGCATCACCCCGTCGGAGATATCGCGCGCGTTCTTACCGTCAAAGTCGACGACGATGATGCGAGCATCCTGCCAAACGCCACCGTCGTTCGACCAAGCATCAAAGGCGACCCGTTTGCCGTCCGCCGAGACATCGGGCGTACCCTGTCGATCAAATTGGTCGCGCATCTTCGCATCGGCAACCAACGGACGAAGTGGCGTCCCGTCAGCTTTGCAAACATGCAAGATCATTCGGCTCGGCTTGTTTGAATCGAGATCAAGGGTTTCGTCGGCCGCTGCCGAAGTCACTGGAGCAACCACCGCTGTCATGCAAGTCGCCAGACAGAAGCAAACGCTTCGAAAACAGTCCGCGGTTCGTACCGACATGGCACGGACTCCTGATTCTTAAGGCCTTTGAGCGCGTTCCCAAGTGCTTGCGATTCTAGCACGCCGCTTACGACGAGACTTGTCGCAAAGCCGTCGTGCGCAGCTGCGCACAAGACTTACTATACTGCGCACCCTCCAATTTACGGGACGATCCACCTCGGACGATTCTCTGTGTCACTCAGCAAGCGCCCCCGACATGTCGGCATTTTGGTCGAAACCGACGATTCGTGGGGCCGCAACATCGTTGAAGCGGTCTGTAAGTTCGGAAGCGCCAATGGGTGGACACTGCTGATCTCGCCGCGTGACTCACAGGGCAGGCTACGCCTACCCAATGTCTGGAATGGCGATGGCGTGATCGCGTCCTTAAAGAATGCGCCTTCTGTGCGTCATGTCAAAAACCTGAGACTGCCGGTGGTCGACGTAGGCATCATGGTGCCCAAGCATGACTGGCTTGCGCGCGTGGCAACGGATGACGCGGTCCGCGGAAAAATGGCGTTCGAGCATTTCCGTGATCGAGGCCTCAAACACTTTGCCTGCTATGCGCCCCCGATCGGTCGGTACTCCGACGTGCGTCCGGCCGCGTTCGCAAATGCGGTTGCCTCCGGCGGATATCAATGTGCGATGTACGATGCCGCCGGTGATGATGAATCGGGATGGTTGACGAACTACTCGTCAGTAAGACGTTGGCTCAGTACGTTACCGCGTCCGTTGGGTGTTTTTGCAGCTGATCCTTATCCGGCGCGACAACTTATCGAAATCTGTTCAGCCGAGTCGATTGGGATTCCCGACGAAGTCGCTGTGCTTTCGGGGGACGATGACGAATTGTTGTGCAACGTTGCCTCCCCTCAGATTTCGGCGGTCGAACTCGCCAGTCACCGAATCGGTGAAACCGCAGCCAAGCTATTGGCCAAAATGATGAGCGGTGGTGTAGCCCCCAAACGCGAGACACTCGTGCCACCGCTTCGCGTTCGAGCAAGGCACTCGACGGATATCCTCGCAATGCCTGACAGCGAAATTGCGGGAGTACTCGAGTATATTCGCGACCGAGCTCCGCGAGGCATCACGGTGGCCGACCTGCTAAAGGCATTCCCAATTTCGCGGCGCCGACTGGAACAACGTTTCCGCGCAGAGCTCAATCGCAGTCCTGCCGAAGAAATCCGCCGGGTTCGAATGGCCTACGTCGGTCGGATGTTGCTCGATTCCGACAAACCTGTCGCCACGATCGCATCCGACGCAGGTTTCTCCACCGGCGCGTCATTGTCACAAGCTTTCCGACAATACTTTGGTACAACACCAGGCGAATACCGCCAGCAAAACCGCACAAAATAGTGATGGCGAGCAAAAATCGAAACCGATTTGCGCATCGGCGAATTGTTGTCGGCTGTCGTTTACGTACGCTGTAGGATGCATCGGTTCGGCGACATCTCAAGCCGATCTTTGCTCCCCCCCCGTGATCGACACCAGCCTTTCCCATCTACTTCTTCACTCACCGGATCGAAATGGCATGAATGCCCTTCCTCTTTCCTTGCCGCTTCGATTACGGGCCGCGCTGTTGGCGATCTTAGTATCGGTTTCCAACGGCACAGTGAACGCACAGCAGGATGGTCACAAAGCCGCGACCGATCGACGGCAACCAAGAGATGCGAACTCGGTCGACTTCGTCAGTGACATCCAACCGATCCTGCGTGAACACTGTTTCGAGTGTCATGCGGGAACTACCGAAGAAGGTGGACTCAACCTTGGTGTAAAAACCAAAGCGATGCGTGGCGGCGACAGTGAATCGGCGATCCTTCCAGGCAACAGTGGCGAGAGTTTGCTGGTTCAATTGATCTCAGGGGAAGACAACGATCGGTTGATGCCGCCCGAGGGAAACGAACCACTTACCAAACAACAGATCGGCGCGATCCGCGATTGGATCGACCAAGGGGCGACATGGCCAGCAGACGCCGACATCGTTGATCCAAAACTGGATCAAGCTAAATCACATTGGGCGTTTCAGCGTTTAGAGAATGTCGATGCTCCCGTTCGCCAGTCACACGACAATTGGTCGAAAGGGGCAATCGACCAATTCGTGCTTCGCCGACTTCAGCGAGCCGGCTTGAAGCCTTCAAAGACCGCCAGCGCCCGCACGATCGTTCGTCGACTCTACTTCGATTTGACCGGACTCCCGCCGACCCCCGAGCAGATCAACCGATTCATCGCGGCGCATGTCATGGATCGTGAAGCTGCAATCAAGAACCTGGTCGACGAGTTGCTCGACTCGCCACGGTACGGCGAACGTTGGGGTCGGCATTGGCTTGACCTGGCCCGATATGCCGACAGCGACGGACAAGAATCGGACATGGATCGTCCGCACGCCTACACCTATCGCGATTTTGTGATCGGGGCACTCAACGACAACATGCCTTACGATCAATTTGTTCGTTGGCAAATCGCGGGCGACGAATATCAACCAAGCAACGACGCGGCCGTGTCTGCTACCGGATTCTTGACCGCCGGCCCCTCGTTCAAGTTGCCCGATTCGTTCCTTGAAAGCGAACGCTTGATGAATCGCTACAACGAATTGGACGATGTGATCTCGACGCTTGGATCGGGACTGCTTGGCATCACCGTCGCCTGCGCTCGATGTCACGACCACAAGTACGATGCCTTCTCGTCGAAAGAGTACTACCAGTTGCTTGGCGTCTTCCACTCGGGCGACCGTGTCACGGCAAAGCTACCCAGCGGCAAAGAAGCGTTCTTTTTCCAAGACTTTGACGACAAGCGGCGCACCACTTGGCACTTTCGCCGCAGCGATTTTTACGACCGCGAAATCGAGGTCGACATCGGATTTCCGGCGTTGCTGTCGTCAACGGCAACAGCCAAGGATTATTGGCAAAACGCAAAGACGGCTTTTGGAGAAATCGGAGACCCCAAAAGCACACTCCAACGCCGCGCATTTGCCGACTGGATCACCGACACACAGCAGGGTGGCGGCGCGCTGCTGGCTCGCGTCATGGTCAACCGCGTTTGGCACCACCACTTCGGCAAAGGCCTTGTCGAAACGACAAGCGACTTTGGTGTACGCGGCGACACGCCCTCACACCCCATGCTGCTCGAGTACTTGACGCACGACTTTGTCGCCAGCGGTTGGGACCTGAAAGCATTGCACCGCAAGATCCTAGACAGCGCCGTTTGGCAACAAGCAAGCACGCGCGAAGCGTCGGACGAACGTGGCGCGGAAGTCGATCCGTCAAACGCTTTGTTGTGGCGAATGGCACCCCAGCGATTGGAAGTCGAGGCGATGCGCGACGCCATGTTGGCTGTCAGCGAAACACTTAACCTTCAAGCGGGCGGACCAGGATTCAAACCTTTCATCGCCCCAGAGGCCAACCTTGCCAGGAACATCAAAGGGGAAGGTTACCCTCAAGATGCTAAAGACGATGCATCGACGCGGCGACGCAGCGTTTACATGTTCCACAAGCGGCTGATTCCGTACCCAATGTTCCAGGCGTTTGATCGCCCCGACCTGATGACCAGTTGTGCTCGCCGCCAGAACACCACGGTTGCTCCCCAGGCGATGGTCATTTTGAACGATCGCTTCGTTCGCACGGTCGCACGTGATTTTGCGACCCTACTCGAAAAGCGAAACGACGACGATTCAGCCGCAACGGATGATCCCCTTCGCGCTTTCATCAGCGACGCATTCGAAACATCGTTCGCACGGCTGCCAAGCGACCAAGAAATTGCGACGTCGGTTGCATTTATTGATGCCCAGACCAATGCACGAACCAAGCGAAACGAAACGGATCCGCGCCTCGAAGCGCTCGCCGACTATTGTCAGTCCCTCTTCGGGCTCAACGAATTCATCTACGTTGACTGAGTGATTTTTCCACCATGTCCAAAAAGAACGCTTCCCCATTTCCTTGTGGCCGTGTCGCCAATTTGCTTAGTCGCCGCCAGTGGCTCGGACGCGCGGGCGGTGGCGCAGGAATGATTGGTCTCGCGGGGCTCCTTTCCGACCAAGGTTTGCTCGCAGCACCGCAAACGGATTCGACATCCCAGCCTGTCACGTCGCTAAGCCCACGCCCGGGTCACTTTGCCGCCAAAGCAAAGTCGATCATTTGGCTCTTCATGGAAGGTGCGCCGAGTGCCGTCGACATGTTTGATCCCAAGCCTGCGCTCGACAAACGTGATGGGCAATCGACTGACATTCAAGCCTTCTTTGGCAATCCCGGTCCGTTGATGAAGTCGCCGTATTCGTTCAAACAGTACGGCGAATGCGGGCAGTGGGTTTGCGACAAATACACCAACGTCGCCAAACACGTCGACAAGATGGCGATGATCAAATCGTGTTACAGCGAATCGAATGACCATGTCCCCGCGATCTACCAGATCAACAGTGGGCTACCGCGTCCCGGTTTCCCGACCGCAGGCGCGTGGGTGACTTATGGGCTTGGCAGCGAGAACCAGAACTTGCCCGGCTACGTGGTGATGGGGAACACACACGGTGCCAAGGGTGGGCCGCACAACTGGGGTGCTGGCTTTTTGCCGTCGACGTTCCAGGGAACGCTGTTTCGATCGCAAGGTACACCGGTTCTGAATCTCAACCGACAACCGACGATCACCAAACAAGACCAGCGAGCGCAACTTGACCTCATGGCCGAGCTGAATGACCAACACATGCAGCGCCATCGTGACGATGCCGAGTTCGCAAACCGAATGCAATCGTTCGAGCTCGCGTTTCGCATGCAGAAAGAGGCCACCGAAGTCGTCGACCTAGCGCGCGAATCAAAAGAAACCCACAAGCTGTACGGGATCGATCAACCGCGATCAAAATCGTTCGGATCCAAGTGCTTGATGGCGCGGCGACTCGTCGAAAGTGGCGTCCGTTTCGTCCAGGTTTATAGCGACGGCGAATGGGACGCCCACGACAATCTTGAAGAAAACCATACGCATCACTGCGCGGCGACCGACGTTCCTGTTGCCGGCCTGCTCTCGGATCTCGAAGCCCGCGGTTTGCTCGATTCGACGCTCGTGATATGGGGCGGCGAATTTGGCCGAATGCCGATCTCGCAAAACGGCAAAGGCCGTGATCACAACCCCAAGGGCTTCATGCAATGGATGGCCGGTGCGGGAATCAAAGGGGGCGTTAGCTACGGCGCTACTGACGAGATCGGTTATGAGGCGGTTGAAAACCCGGTCAGCGTCAACGACTTGCACGCGACCATGCTGCACCTTCTCGGCATCGACCACGAGCGACTCACCTATTTCCACAACGGTCGCAGCTATCGCCTGACCGATGTGGCGGGCAAGGTGATCAACGAAATCCTTGCCTAGCCGCAAGTGTGCTGCGACGATCGGTCGCTCGGACTATCGATCGAGATCAAGCCGCCTCGGGCCTATCATGGTGAACGTCACGTAACCACAAGTCGCGATCTTGGTGCGAGAGCTTCTCCATGCAACGTCTAACCTTGTTGTTGTTCGTCATGGTTTCCGTCGTCATGGCCACAACGTGCTCATTCTCCAGTGGCGAATCGCCGAGTGATCCGTCACTCGCGCAGAAACCATTCCGAGCTCCCGCGTCGGCTGCTGAAGCGCGCGGCCGCGCCCAGATGTTGCACGAGATGATTCACGGGACGCTTCAGGTGGTGCACCGAGACTTCTTTGACGACGAGAAAACGCGTGAGATCCCCTCGGCCTCCCTCGAAGACGTGTTCCATGAAATGGCGAGATCCTTTCGAGTCGACATCAAGTGGCTCAACGTCAAGACGGATGTGCTCAATGCCGACCATTTGCCGGAGGACGATTTTGAAAACGAAGCGGTCGACCAGCTCGCGGCAGGCAAAACGTTTCACGAGCAAATCAGCGGGGACCGTTATCGTTTCGCCGGTGCAATCCGCTTGAAATCACAATGCCTCAAGTGCCACGTCAAGAATCGCAACAGTACCCGAGACCGCACGGCTGGATTGGTGATTTCGATGCCGGTTCGGCACACAAACAAATAGCCTTTGCGATCCGAACACCTGAGCCGCACGCGTTAGCGTCGGGCCCAGCGAGATTGGGCCCAGCGAGATTCGGCCCAGCGATTTGGGGAAGAGAGTGTAAGGCCCGACGCTAGCGCGTTCGGCTCACTCATCCGTTGTGCGGCGAAAGAACGCACGAACCCTCTTGGCGGCAGCCGGCCCCATCAGCGCGACGCCAACCCACCAAAAGGTTTGGACACCGACGAAGAGTGCCCCGCCAAGCATTCCCTTTTTGGCAGCCGACAACGAAAAGAAGGGAACGGCCAGGAGCGTGAAAAAACAGACCCCCGAAAGCAGGACCAATACGATTCCGACGGTCGTCAATAGGCTGCTTTTGGCCACTGCAATCTGTCCGCCGAATTGATGGTCCGCTCCCCCTGCGTTGACTCACGATGCCCCTGCGTCGAATCACGAGGGACACCGCGTTGAAACCCCAGGGGCACGGCCTGCAGCCCGCGCGCGGAACGGCCGATTCCTGGCGGCCCGGATGGTCTTGTTCAGGTCCGTCGCAAGAAAAGTGTGTGCGAGACAACGAAAAAACCTCGTCGCAAATGAATGCAACGAGGTTTTTCGAAAGCGACGCGGACGGGACTCGAACCCGCAACCTCCGGATCGACAGTCCGGGGCTCTAACCAATTGAGCTACCGCGCCTTTTGGCTATGTGAGAGGGCGAATTATATCTACAGTCGGTTTGCCCGCAAGGCCGCCCTGAGCCTTATTGATCGGCAATCGGCACTTTTTCACGACCGTTCGATTCGGTCGTAACGGCTGTGCCGCCTTCACAATTCGTTCCGGTTGGTCTTTTTCGCCACAACGCTGTCAAAAGCATGACGGCGCCCCACTGCGACCTACCTTTGCCAGACGGGAGATCCTGCGCGTGTCTGCGCCGATTTTCGCCGTCCACTTGAAGAATGACACTCATTCCTTAGACAGGTTCGTCATGCAATTCGAACTCCTTGCACGGTTCTCGGTTACCGACTGGTTTTTCTCCGCCTGGGGAGAGCTGGTCCGCTATTTCAATTCGATGGACACAACCCAGTGGGGTGTTGTCTCGGCCTGTGCGGTCGCTTTCGGCTTCCTGTGCCTCAAAGGCACGGCGCTGAATCGATAACCTCCCCCGGAATTGATTTCCGCCCGATCCATTTGTACTGGATCCATTTGCACCGGATCCCTTTGTATTGGATCCATTTGCGCTTGAGCCCTTTGGACTGGGCAACCAGGTGCAACCGAGCCTCTATCGGCGCTGCCGGTGCTCCCTCAGCCTTTTTCTAGACGTGCGGCCATTGCTGAAGTCCGCAGCCCCGGGCAGAACCGAACTCTCTGACCCTGGCTCGATGGCACGGAGAGGGTCTGTCTTTTACCGCTCATTCCCTCCCCGGACTTTGCGTCCGACCCTCCCACAAGCGGGAGGGTGATTACTGGAACTCTCGTGAGCCAAGCGAGCGTGTTCGGCTCACAGAAAAGATATGCCCCCCTAGCAAGCCAAAAACTTTGCATCGATCGGGGACCCCGGTATGCTGGATGGGCTGGCGGCTGCCCAGCTGCCGGCCTTCTATCGCCATTCATATTGAAGGAGTCGAGCCATGCCGCTATACGAAATTGAAACCGATTCACACATCATCATCACCTGGGCCGAAGACGAATCTTCGGCGCGAGAGGTGGTGCTCGATTCCTACCCGAACGACGAAGTGGTCCGGTTAACCAAACGCCCGCGTGACACCTGGGTGATCAGCAAAGGCGCGTTAGGACTCACCACAACGCAAATGGATCCATGCACCGTTGCTCGCGAATGCTTGAGCAAATCGGCTGGTGACAAAGTCAACGCGATTCGTCTTTATCGAATGGAAACGGGCAGCGACCTCGAGCATGCTCGAAAAGCAATTGAATCCAACATGGTGATGGGCTGGTAGACTCGGCGACCTCTTCTCAAACACACGTTCTCATTCTCCCAAAAAGCTCTTTCTTCTGAGCCGCGATATGGGTGTTGCGAGTCGGCAAAACACGCAACACCCAATGTTGCTCGGTCCCAGACGTGACCAACTTTTTACGTCCTCCTTTGGCTTTGCCCTTAGAATTTGGGTTCACCGGTTTCCCAAATTTCAAAACGCTTGAAAGCTAGGACTGGTGGCATGCCGGTGACCGAAAAGTCGACAGCCCCCCGTGGGTGCCGTATGCTAGATCCATCGTGATTGGCCTCTTTTGTTTGCTCCTTTGCCCCAACGACATTCCTGCTAATGCCGCGCGTCCCCTATTTGCTCGCGCTCCTTTGCTTGCCGCTTGTGGTTGGTTGCGAGGGATGCCGTCGCGATTCTGAAGATGAAGATCCCAACAAGCCTGATGCGCCGATTGAGGACTTTTCATCACGTCCAGCGATTCCCTTTCCCGGTGACTCGGCCCCTTCGGGCAATGGCGTCAAACCTGGTCACTGGCTGACCGCATCACAATCGCTCAAGAGCAACAAGGTCGACGCGCGCGGCCAATTGCAAAGCCAGGTTTCCGGATCGAGCTCCAACTTCCAGTCGGGCGAAACACAAGGTGTCCGCGGCGACGTCGAATCGCTGCGACCGATCGTCTTGCCGAAAGGTCAACAAAGGCGATTCGACTATCGGCTGTTGGCGCCAATCGTCGGCAACCAAGATCAGCGCCGCATCTTCTTGAGCAGCCGGTTCGTTTCGGCTGGTCGGGCAGTGTTTTACGACACGGGTAAGCAACCGATCAACGCAATGCTGCCTGAAGAGTATTTCTTTGTCGTCCTGACGTCGCGACCCGAACGGTTCGCGCGATTCCAGACCTCCTATTGGGCAAGACCCTTTCGGGACGAGTCGTTCGAGTTCAGTAATCGGCCGGCGATCAACTATCGACTTGTCTTTCCACCAACAAAAGACTTGTTGCCACTTTCGGAGACGATGCTTGATTGGACCAGTACCGCTGTGGTGTTTTGGGACGACCTTTCACCGGACGCGTTGACTCCGGACCAGCAACAGGCACTTGCCGATTGGGTTCACTTTGGCGGTCTGCTTGTCGTCAACGGTGCACCGGCCAGCAATTCGATTGTGCAAACCTCGCTCGCAGACCTGTTGCCACTGACACCAAGCAGCAATATCGAATTGGACAGCGATGCCGCTACGGAATTGTTGAACAGCTGGGCCGTCAAAGAGGACTCGTCGACCGAAAAGCAGATCGCACAGCTCAAGAGCCAAGCAAGTCGCGTCGCCGTCGATGGGACGCCCGCAGACGACCTTGTCGCGATTGACGACACCGGCCAATTGATTGTGACCCGGCGTGTGGGACGCGGCCGAGTGATGCAGCCGCGGTTCGACATCACCAGTGATTGGATGGCGAGCTGGGAATCGTACGACAGTTTTATCAACAGCGCGATCCTAGGACGGCCGCGCCGCGAGTTCCTACGCAGTGAAGACGCCACCGAAATCGCGATCATCGCGCAGCGTTACAGCGATTTTCCTGCGATGCGATCCGACCCCGCCATCAACACCAAGTTTCGCATTGCGGCACGTGATGCCATCTTGCCATCAAAGATTCGCGGGCAAACATCGACCCATGCCAGCCCAAGCCGACTCGACCCGCTTTCATCCGTTCAAGGTGCCGCCGGTATCGGCGGCTGGAACCCGCGCAGCGACGCGGTCTTGCTCTGCCGCGAAATCCTCAGCAGTGAATCGGGAATCGAGATCCCCGATGTTTCGCTGGTCGTGCGGTCGCTCGGTTACTACTTGTTGATTCTGGTGCCGATCAACTACCTGGTGTTCCGACTGCTCGGTCGTCTTGAATACGCCTGGTTGGCAGTCCCTTTGATCGCGATCGGTGGTGCCGTCTGGGTTGCGCGAGCGGCACGACTTGATATCGGATTTGCGAGAAAGCAAACCGAGATCGCCTTGCTTGAACTGCAACCGAATTACCAACGTGGCCACCTCACTCGCGTGATGGCAATCTACAACTCGTTGTCGAGCACCTACGACGTTGAATTCGGTTCGATTGATGGCGTCGCACTCCCAATCAGTGATGGTGACGAAAACGTACCGACGTTTCGCACGTCGTTTGCCGAGGGACCGATCTTGGCCGGATTGGCGATCGATTCAAACAAAACGCGTGTCATCCACACCGAGCAAATGATCGACATCGGTGGCTCGATTGAAATCAGTGCCAACGGCGATTTGATCAACCAATCCAACCACGAACTGTTCGATGCGTTTGTGGTCGAAAAGACGGACGGAAAACTGCGGATTGCCACGGTCGGCGCATTCACGCCAGGATCAACAGCCAAGTTGCGATTCAAAGACATTGAAGCTCCGCAGATCCTGGATGAACCTCCGATGCAAACGATTCGTCCGATCACGCGCCTTTGCAACGCCGATGCGATGCCCGACAACTCAATGCGGCTGGTGGGACGCATTGACGGTTCGATGCCTGGCATGACGGTCACACCGGACGCCAGCCAAGTGGACGCGCAAACCGTCGTACTGGCTCATCTGAAGCACGCGCCCACAGCCAAGCCACAAAAAGACAAGAATCTGATTTCGCAATTTCGCGCGGCGATTGGCCGTGAACTCGACGACGAGCAACAGGACGACAGTCAATGATCACGTTGACCGGGTTTGGAAAAGACTACGGTGATTTCACTGCGGTCGAGTCGATTGACTTAAACATCGAAGCGGGTGAGACCTTCGGTTTCATCGGCCCCAATGGTGCAGGGAAGAGCACCACGATTCGGTTCCTGGCAACGCTGCTGCGCGCGAGTCGAGGCAATGGCACCGTTGCCGGATGCGATGTGATGGGCGATCCCGTCGGCGTTCGCCAAGCGGTCGGGTACATGCCCGACAACTTTGGCGTTTATGACGGCATGCGAGTCTGGGAATTCCTCGACTTCTTTGCCGTTGCCTATCGAATCGGACGCACCGAACGCAAACAGATCATTGACAACGTTCTCGAGTTGCTTGATCTCACCCACAAACGCGACGACTTCGTCAACGGCTTGTCGCGCGGGATGAAACAACGGCTCTGCTTGGCAAAGACACTTGTCCATGACCCACCGGTGCTGATCCTTGACGAACCTGCCAGTGGCCTCGATCCACGCGCACGTGTCGAAGTCAAAGCGCTGTTGAAGGAACTTCGCAAGATGGGCAAAACCATCTTGATCAGCAGTCACATTTTGACCGAACTCGCCGACTGTTGTACGTCGATCGGCATCATCGAACGCGGCCAACTGTTGATGCACGGCCCCATCGACAGCGTCTATCGCCAGATTCGTCGCAACCGAATCGTCGAGATCCAATTCATCTCAGGCGAGGAAGCTGGAATGTCGATTCTGCGCAGCAGCCCCGACTTGCGTTCGCTCGAAATGGAACCAACGGGCGTGGTCGCCGAGTTGGAGACCGACGATGAAGGCTTGGCCGCACTGATGGAACAACTCATTCGCGAAGGCGTACGGATGCGATCCTTTAATGATCGCGACCCGACACTTGAAGACGTCTTCATGACAGTCACCAAGGGGCTTGTCACCTAAGCCACGCGACCCGAAGCATCTGGAATCACCACCATGGCATCCTCCGAAGCAGTCCCGCAGTCGTTCCTTTCGATGACGTTCCAGTCACTCGGATTCTTTTACACCGCTGCTTTGTTTTTCGCAGCATTGGTGAGCTTTGTGCTGACGATTGTGATCTTGGTTCGAGGCCGCGGACCAATGTCGGCCGCAGCGCTTGTCCTGATCGTGAACGTGCCTCTGATGATTGGACTGTTCGCTGCGTTTCAAGGCATGATCGCATCGATGCAAGTCATGGCCATGAGCGGATCGACGCCCAAACCCGCTGAACTGATGGCAGGTTTCGCGACCGCCATGTTTGCCCCGCTCACCGCGCTGTTTTTGATGGTCCCCAGCTACAGTGTTGCGGCCATCGGCGCGTTCATTCGGTCGATGCGGCACAAAGAAGTGGCGTCATGACTTAGCTTCGATACGGGAAGCGATTTTGTCGGCGACCGCTTCCGCATCGATAGGCTCTTGAATCTCGACCGGCTCAATCTCACTGAACGATCGAAACCAGGTTTCTTGTCGTCTCGCGAGCTGGCGAGTGTGTGCCGAGACCTCTTCGACGGTCTGGTCGAGATCACCATCGTCGTTCAAATAGGTGATGACTTCGCGATACCCGACGGCTTGGGCCGCGGTTCTTGAAAGGGTGCCAAACTTGTCAAGCAATCCCTTGACCTCGTCGACCAACCCATCGTCGAACATCCGTTTGACGCGTTCGTTGATCCGATCATGCAGTTCCGCGCGCGGCCAAGCCATCGCGAAAACATGACAGCTGTCGGCAGAACGCTGACGATCAAACTGAATCTGACGATGGCTCATTGGCACTCCGGTCGAACGAGCGACTTCCAAAGCGCGAATCATCCGCCGCACGTCGTTGGGATCGATGCGATGTGCAGCCAACGGATCAACCTGCTCAAGTCGGCGACGCAACGCTTCGGCACCGTGCTTTTCAACATCCGACTCGACCGCTTGGCGAAACTCCCAATCGGCGGGCGGCCCGGGATCAAATCCTCGCAAGACACCCTTCAAGAACATGGGTGTCCCGCCAACGAAAATTGCCTTGCGGCCACGGTCACGAATCTCTTTGACGATTCCGTGAGCCGCTTTGAGGTACATCGCAACACTGTACTCATCACAGGCATCCACCACGTCAATCATGTGATGGGGAACGGCTTGCTGTTCCGCCAGGCTAGGCTTTGCCGTTCCGATGTCCATCATTCGATAAACGGCAATCGAATCGAGCGAAATGATCTCACCGTCGATACGATTGGCAAGTGAAATCGCGACGGAGCTTTTTCCCGATGCCGTCGGACCAGTCAGCACGACGCAGTCGTCGATGATGGCCGGGAACGATTCCCGGTCATCAAGTTGACTCGATTCGTCGCAAGGCGTTGTCTCTTCGTGCATCTTTCAAACAAGCTAAGTTCACAGGAGTCCTGAAGGCCACGATCCCGCCGGGACTCTCACCAGCGATGTTCTCCGGAAGAGGGTACTCGCGCCGAAATAGGGTCCTCGTCGGCCCCACACTCTGACGCACTTATACTTTGAGCTAGCAGGTTTGAGGACCGAGGGTTTATAGCAGACCCGGCTACCCAGGCAGTTTTCATCCGTGTGAGGCGGTCAAGGCAAGATTCCCGTCCATTCGCGAGCCGACGAAATCGGGGTTTCGCGAACCAAAAACTGGCCCTTTCGGCTCTACATGTTAGGCTTACCGTATTACCCCCTTTTCAGTCCCAACTTCGCGGAACGGACCAACCGATGGGCTTGACCTACTTCAAGCGATATCGAATGGAGTTTGATTTGGCGCAACCGCTGCCCTCCGAGCGAGCGTTGCCCGAGGGGTACGAACTGGTCCCGTTTTCGGAACATTTGGTTCGCGAACACGCAACGGCCAAGTATCAGAGCTTTCGACAAGAGCTGGACGCCAACGTGTTTCCCTGTCTCGGTCGCCGAGACGGATGCCTGCGGCTAATGCGCGAGATCGTCTCCCGAGCGGCCTTTGTCCCCGAAGCAACGTGGCTGCTTCGCTTTCACGATACGGAAGTCGGACGTTGGCTTCCCGTGGGCACGATTCAAGGATTGCAGCTCGAAGGCTGGGGCGCAATCCAGAACCTTGGCGTCGACCGAAACCATCGCGACCGAGGGCTCGGATCGATCCTGCTGTTTCAAGCGGCGCGCGGTTTTCGTATCGCGGGCATGACACGCATGCACTTGGAAGTGACCACCGACAATACCGGTGCCGTGCGGTTGTACGAGCGCCTCGGATTCAAACGTGCTCGCATCGTTTACAAAGCAGCCGAGGTCGCCGGTGTAGGCTGACCAGCTTCCGATGACCCGCGTGAAGGGTTATAGTCCGCCTTCGACGGCCGTGAACTCGGCATAGACCGGCAATTGGCTGGTCACCGTTTCGGCCTCGACAAGGTTCAGCCCCAACACGCGTGGAAAGTCATAGGCGCCTCCACGGCCAAGGTACTCGCTTGTCGTTGCACCATCGAGAAGGATGTTGCTGGTTTGATAGCGGCCAAAGATGTCGGTCGGCAGACTTCGTACCGCGACCTTGGTTTCTTCATCCGCCATCGTTGGCACGAGGTAGGAGTCGTCTGCCTGGAACAAACCCGTCATGATGACGTCATCTTCATTGCGGCCATCTTGTCGAATTGCGTCCATCATGTTTGGCAACAACGCAACTTCGTCGGGTGCGCGAGCAAGGTCGATACGAACGTTGACCAGCGAAAACGTCCAAGCTTCACCCGCATTGGGTTTTGCCGCACGGAACCAAGCGACAAGCGGATCAAATTCAAACTGCTGCTTCGGATCCGCCAATGTGTAGGTTTGGCGTCGATCAACTCGAACGGAAGTCGTGTCAAAAATGAAGGCCAGCTGTTCGGGACGATCTTTGGGACCAACCGATTTGCCAAGTATGTAGTCGTACCTGTTTTGACCCTCGTTGATCGCGTCGACCAAACGTGGCACAAGGTCGCGTTCGATCGAAGCAATCTGTTGCAGCGCGACGATGTCGAACTGACGAACGACCTGAGCGAGGTGTTTTCGTGCCGACGGATTGGCCAACTTGGTTGGTCCAAAACCATCGAGCGCCCAGGAAGCGATCTTGATGTGCTGGAACGACCGCGCGGCAACGGGAGTCGCCGCAACGAGACTTGCGCCGCTCTGCTTCGCTTCGGTAAACGGATTCTCTGGACTGAGGGCCGCGGAATCGGAGTTAGCGGTGATGGCTTGCGACGCAAAGTCGTCGAAATTGTCGCGATAGCTGATGTAGGACTGATCTTCCGCGGCGGCCTCACCTTTGGGGCTGACCGAAACGCCATCGAGGCCGCTGATGTTGTAGTTCTGAAAGAAGTACCAGCCGCCGCCGACCAACAGCAGGACGACAACTGCCGCCTGGATTGGATTGCCACGTTCGCCTGATTCTGACATCGGTTTGTTTACCGGAGTGATCTACGGGTCGATTCCTCTCGAACGCCCCGTTGGGGTCGTCCACACTTGGTAGAAATCGATCAAGGGGCAGCGCGGGGGCCAGCCAGCTGCGCCAGATTCGGACGGTTTGCCCCGTTGCCTGTCGAGTGTTCGCGCCAGCTGCCCCAGACCTCAAAAACCGCAAATCTTCTCGTCCCGTCAAACTTGCCCCTGTGCCTATGAAAATCGCGTCTCTGTGGGCCAAGCTGCTCTCTGCGAGTGCCTCCCTGCCAGAGTGAACCAATTGGCGGTATCTTGAACGCCCAACGAAAACCCATTCATCAAAATACGCAGCGAAAAAGTCTCGTGAGCGAAGTCATTCCCGTCGAAGTTCCCACCGTAGGGGAATCGATCAGCGAAGTTCAAATTGGCACGTGGTTGAAATCCGAAGGTGACTGGGTCGCCTCGGGCGAAGACTTGGTCGAGATCGAAACCGAAAAGGCCTCCGTCCAAATCCCGTCGCCCGCTTCCGGCTTTCTACAACAGATCACCAAAAACGAAGAAGACTTTGCGGCAGTTGGAGATGTGATCGCGAGCATCCAGGTCGCAGAACAACCCGCAAGCGGCGAATCGTCCGCACCTGCGCCGGCGGCCTCCGCACCTGCGTCCAACGCTCCCGCGGCAAGTGAAGCACCGACAGGTGGCAAAGCAACTTTGGTGATGCCTGCCGCACGACGATTGCTCGAAGAGAACCAGCTGAGCGCCAGTGACGTTCCGGCGACCGGTCCCGGCGGACGGTTGCTCAAAGAAGATGTGCTTCGCTTCTTGGCCAACAAACCAAAAACATCAGCGCCACCCGCAGCCGCGCCTGCACCTCCGGCTGCCCCCGCACCTCCCGCTGCAAGGTCCGTCGCCGAAACTTCGTTGGTCACCGACGGATCGGCGCTGCGAAGCGAAGAGGTCAAACCGCTGAGCATGTTGCGGCGCACCATCGCATCCCGATTGGTGCAAGCACAGCAGACTGCCGCGTTGCTGACCACATTCAACGAGATCGACATGCAACCAGTCATGGCGATTCGGAAAAAATACAAAGACAAGTTTGCCGAGCGACACGGCGTCAAACTTGGCTTCATGTCGTTCTTTGCCAAGGCCACGGTCGAAGCACTGCGTCGCTATCCCGCCGTCAATGCCGAAATCCGAGATGACAACATCGTCTATCGGCATTACCACGACATCGGAATCGCGATTGGTGGCGGCAAGGGACTCGTGGTCCCCGTCTTGCGAAACGTCGAACGCATGTCCTTTGCAAATGTCGAAGCGACGATCAGTGACTTCGCGCGACAAGCTGGCGAGAATCGACTGCAACCCGAAGACTTGATCGGTGGCACGTTCACGATCAGCAACGGTGGTGTCTACGGTTCGCTGCTGAGCACGCCTATCGTCAATCCACCACAAAGTGGGATCCTCGGTCTGCATTCGATCCAAGAACGTCCCGTTGCCATCGATGGCAACGTTGTGATTCGACCGATGATGTATGTCGCATTGACCTACGACCATCGCATTGTCGACGGACGCGAAGCGGTCGGTTTCTTGCGAACGATCAAAGAAACCATCGAAGACCCCGCGCGACTGTTTCTCGAGCTGTAAACACTCTCGTTCCTACGCTCGCCAGAGCGTGGTGATGACGGAAAGTGGTTCACCAATGGCAACCACCTTCTGGCGAAGGTAGCTACGGGCTGCGAATGCACGTCATGCGGACCATGACCAACGACTATGATATTTGCTTGTCTTTGAACCCCACCTCCAAGACAGGCGGACAAGATGCGTCGCATTTCCCACCTCGCCACTGCTGGCATTTCTTTCGCGATCACCCTGTTGCTGGGTCTCACCGCACACGCGCAAACGTCACCCACGACAGCACGGGGCGACGAACTGGTGACCGAATACTTCCGCGCTCAAACGGAAGCCATTACCAAAACCACCTTCTCGGACATCGATACACTTGACGATTGGCAACGACGCCGCGGCCAATATCGAGAACAACTCTTCGATATGCTCGGACTCGATCCGCTGGCCAAGCGAACGCCGCTCAAGGCGACAATCACAGGCACGACTGAAGAAGACACGTTTGTCGTTGAGCGTCTGCACTTTCAATCACGCCCTGGACTCTATGTAACCGGCAATCTCTATCGCCCCAAGAAACAGGACGAACCCCTGCCCGCCATTCTTTACGTTTGTGGCCACGGACGGGTCAAAGAAGATGGCGTCAGCTACGGCAACAAGGTGCACTACCACCATCACGGCAGTTGGTTCGCTCGAAACGGGTACGTTTGCCTGACGATCGACACGATTCAACTTGGCGAAATCGAAGGGCTGCACCATGGCACCTATCGCGAAAAGATGTGGTGGTGGAACAACCGCGGCTACACTCCGGCTGGCGTCGAAGCGTGGAACGGCATTCGCGCCATTGATTACCTGGAATCGCGCCCCGAGGTCGACAAAGATCGGATCGGAGTCACCGGGCGCAGCGGGGGCGGGGCCTATTCGTGGTGGGTCGCGGCGCTCGATGAACGGGTCAAATGCGCGGTTCCCGTCGCGGGGATCACAAGCCTCGAAAACCATGTCGTCGATGGCTGCGTTGAAGGCCACTGCGACTGCATGTTCATGGTCAACACATTCCGTTGGGACTACCCAATGGTTGCGGCGCTCGTCGCGCCGCGGCCACTCCTGATTTCGAACACCGACAAAGACCGCATTTTCCCGCTCGAAGGCGTCGTCGATGTCCATGCCAAGGTCCGCAAGGTGTACGACCTTTACGGAGAACAGGGCAAGCTTGGACTGCACATCACCGAAGGCCCCCACAAAGACACTCAAGAACTGCGCATTCATGCGTTTCGCTGGTTCAATCGGCACCTGCGTGATGACGACACACTGGTGGAAAAGACAGCCGGGAAGTACTTCGAACCCAAGCAGCTGAAAGTCTTTGAGAACGAACTGCCTGAGGATGAGATCGTCACCAAGGTCCACGAGACATTTGTGCCACAAGCCGACCCTGCATTCGTCCCTGATGAAAGCGAATTGGCGTCGCAATGCGAGGTTTGGCTCAATCAACTTACCGAAAAGACCTACGGTGGTTGGCCGCGCGGAACGGATGTCACGCCACTCAATGCCAAGGTCGTCTCGACGATTCGCCGCGACGGTGTGATCGCCGAGCGGATCGAATTCGATAGCCAAGAACCGTACCGTTTGACGCTCTATGCGTTTCGCAAAGCAGACTCAGAAGCAAAGCCCAAACAGATCATTCTTACGGTCGTGGACCAACAGGTTTGGGCTCCAACCGCTGGGACGCTCGCCACCGTCTGGCCCGACCACCTAGCCACTGACCACCTAGGCATTGGCGACCATCACTTCGAATCATGGCAACGCCTCGCCAATCAAGTCCGCAACACCGACAACGTGTACGTCTATTTCGCGCCGCGCGGCGTCGGATTGACTCAGTGGGATGATGACGAGCGAGCCAACACGCATATCCGCCGCCGTTTCATGCAGTTGGGGCAGACCGCGGCGACGATGCAAATCTGGGACGTCCGTCGAGCGATGCAAGCTCTCGCTTCGCTCGACGGTTTTGAAAAAGTTCCGCGTGTGTTGTTTGGCGACGGCGAATCAGCATTCTGGGCACTCCATGCTTCGCTGTTTGAGCCGAACATCAACCAACTTGTGCTCGTCAATCTACCGACCAGCAATCGAGTCGCACCCGATCTGTTGAACGTCAGCCGATTCGTTCAAATGCCGCAACTGTTGCTGATGGCCTCACAGCAGGTCGGCGAGGTGCAGGTTGTTCTACCTCCAAACGCGGGTGACCCCAGTGAAGTTTATGGAAAAGAAGTGATGCGCAGGCTTCAAGCGAAGTAGTCGTCGCTTGAAGAAGGTGTGATTCGATGGCTGGCTTCTGCCAATCGCCCCGCTGCTCATCAGCC
This sequence comes from Rubripirellula sp., assembly GCA_965216875.1. Lineage (GTDB taxonomy): Bacteria > Planctomycetota > Planctomycetia > Pirellulales > Pirellulaceae > CBDCUW01. The sequence goes on along the minus strand of OZ244207.1, from coordinate 7,085,456 downwards.
GCAATGCGATAGCGTGCGGTTTCGTGACGAGCGGTGATGGGGATGAGTGGTAACCGCACGCTATCGCGTTGCGGCTGATCGTCGTCGCCGCGTTGAACGCCTACTTCGTCGGGTTTGCGTACCAGACAACGTTCCCTGTTCGACGGCCAGCAACGAGAAGGTCAAGGTCTCCATCGACGTCCATGTCGACGGCACGGATGTCATAGGCTTGTTGGTTTTCACCGACGACGTGAATTTTGAAATTGCCGTCGCCATCGTTTTCGTACCACGAACATCGCTCGCTGCCGAAGGCGCATGTCGCCGCATCGACGTCACCGTCGCCATCCATGTCAGTCACCACCAGGCTGTGCGGTTCTTGGATCGCAGCATCAATGTCGTGACGCTTCCAATCAGGTGCCTCGAACCAGATCACTCCGTTGCCATGACCACGTGAGGCAATGAAGTCCATCCTTCCATCGCCATCGACATCGGCGGGGTGAATGTTGGTCGCACCAGGTTCGCTGTCGCTGATCATTTCTTTGACCCACGGCTCACTGTCGCCCTGCCGCCACCACGCAAACCACTCTCCGGTCGATGTCGCTGACGGCCCACCCTTGGCGCCCGTGGCAGCGTCCATCTTCCCATCGCCATCAACGTCTCCGACGCCAAGATAGTGCGTCAATCCGGGCGCGTCCGATCCTGCGAACACGTGCCGCTCCCAGCGCTCAGCCGCTTTCACCTTGCTGGGAACGCGGAACCAAGCGAGCGACTCGGGGTGGGGCGGTTTGGGTTGAGCACTTGTCGCCAGCAAATCAAACTTGCCATCGCCATCGATGTCACCCTTGATCAAGCCGTGAATCCCGTGAACTTGATCATCAACCAAACGCTTCTTCCATCGTTGCGTCAGCGGTTTTTCGGGACGCTCCAACCAAACGATCAGACCGGGGTTGTAGCGTGCACCGATGTAATCAAGGTCGCCATCACCATCGACGTCGAACAATTCGCTGTGAATGTAGGTTTTGACTTCCGCATGATCATCAAGGACGACTTCGTCCCAATCGGGGGCGACAAACAAACGTGTCACGCTTCCACTATCGGCGATCACGTCAGGAATCCCATCGCCGGTAAAGTCACCACCCACAGCGGTCAGCGTTTCACTTCCTTCGTAGACCACGTGCTTTTTCCAGCCCTCGGCCAAGCATTGGCTCGTGCAAGTCGCTAGAAGGGTGGCCAGTGCGGCGGAAGACATGACATTGACGAACCGCATGATCTACTTCCCTCGGTATGGTGATTGGCGACGATTGGGCCTGCCCGGTACATTTGAGCTGGCCCGGTACATTTGTGCTGGCCCGCTACATTTAGGCAAACCGAGCCCTTGCTTTGTTCGCTGTGAAAACGATCGTTCGCCGAGCTCTTTCGATAATCTCTACAGCAAGCCAGCGGCAAAGATTTCAGATTCTAACTCAAACCAATCGTGACGTCGGGAACGTCGTCGTTCCCCGAGGCAAATGGCCAAGCTTTACTTTTACTATTCGGCGATGAACGCCGGTAAGTCGACGATCCTGCTTCAGTCCAGCTACAACTACCGCGAACGCGGCATGAACACCTTGATCCTGCTTCCGGAGATCGACGTGCGCTACAAAGCTGGCAAAGTGACCTCACGCATCGGTATCGAGGCCGAAGCGGTCACGTTCAACACCGCCGACAACCTGCGTTCGATTGTCCGAGAGCAGTCTGAAAGCCAACCCGTCCACTGCGTGCTCGTTGACGAAGCCCAATTCTTGACCAAGTTGCAGGTGCGCCAGTTGAGCGACGTCTGTGATGCCGACGAGATTCCAGTCCTCGCCTACGGACTGCGAACCGATTTTCAAGGCAACCTCTTCGAGGGCAGCCAACACCTGCTGGCTTGGGCCGACACGCTGACCGAAATCAAAACCATCTGCCACTGCGGACGCAAGGCGACGATGGTGCTGCGGATCGATGCCGACGGCAACCCAATCAAGGATGGGCGGCAGGTCCAGATTGGCGGGAACGAACGCTACCTTTCGGTTTGTCGCCACCACTTCAAACAGGGCATGACGCGCCGCACCGACGATGAACTCCCGCTACTCGATGCCCAGTAGGATGAGCACGGCGCCGAGGCTGTGGAGTTTTTTGCCAGCCAAACGCGTTCGGGTCGGGCCTTTCCCTTATTGATCCCGAGGCCTCACGGCCGGCGGCACAGCTGTTGCCCGCGCAAAAAAAAACCAGGGACGATGGTGTTTTGGTGAGTGGGGCAAACCCACCAGTTCCATCGCCACTGGCTTAATGAGGAATCCTCTGGAGATGGGTGCCTGCGCGTGTGACCAACTTCGGTTGTGCCGCCAATCACTGCCTGAAATTGGCTTCACAGATTCGGCTGGTCGCTCGCGGGTCGCTCCCATCAGTCGTGAGTAATTCCGCTCGCTAGCTATAAGTGCACGGGCGTTACGCAAAAATCGAATCTTTGTTTTTCGCGGCGAGCCCTCGCGGGAATTCTGTTCGTAAAACGCGATGTTCTACGTAACTTCGTTTAAGAATGTGTCCGCCAATGCAATTGCGGTCGCTATCCCGCACCAACCCCGTAGGGATGCCGAACACCCCCGAGCATTCTTCATGATTGCCAGCAGGCTTGTTTGACACTAACCTACGAACCATCCAAGACTTGCAGCCACGGAGCTTCTACTGAACGGGCATGGGTGACTTGAGTTCACGATCGACAGGATCTTCCGGATGGGAAACTTCCATCGGAATGCTCCGGGACATGAAGGAGGGCGACTCTGAAGGCTGGAAGCGCTTCGTTCACCTCTACACACCCTTGATTTACTCGTGGTGCCGCCGGGCCCACTTACAAGAAGCTGACGCGGCCGATGTCACTCAAGATGTCTTTCGCTGCGTGGCCGCTGGCGTCGATGGGCTGAAGTTTGGCGGCCAAGGTCACAGCTTTCGTGGCTGGTTGTGGACGATCACCCGACACGAACTGAGCAAGTTCTTCAAGAAACGCGTTTCGGGTCCCGCCGTACTTGGCGGATCGGGCGTCCAGGGACTACTGACACAGGTTCCTGACTGGATCGACGACGAAGAATGTCCTGTCGACGATTCGGCAGAAGCCGAGGTGGTTCGCCGAGCCGCAGAGCTGATTCGCGGCGATTTCGAAGAACACACCTGGCAGGCCTTTTGGCTTTCGGCGGTCGAGGACCTCTCGACACCCGAGATTGTCAAACGTCTCGACATGACCCCGGCTGCCGTTCGACAGGCAAAATTTCGCGTTTTAGCGCGACTTCGCGAATTTGTTGGGTTCATTTGACCAATTTTCGCGTAACGCCCCCGCGCTTGATAGATTGTGGGACTGCGGAATTGGTCTGAGATGCCAATTCCACTTTTCGCACAGCCACAGCGGGCACCAGGTGGGAACCGCCATTTCTTGGTGATGATTGCTCCATGATCTGAGGCGTTTGGGGGCCGTCGCTGCTGGCTGTGCCGCATGCCTGATGTCGAACTCACAAACTTTGCCACATGAGTCTGATCACCGTTGCTCGAACCAAAAAGTGGATCAGAACCGGTCGAACCTCTCTCTGGTGAACGCCAATGCGGATCACCCGAGATCATCAATTGCCTTCTCAACCAACTGGCCCGAGTCGGTGGTGAGCATGGTGCGCCCTCGGTTTGCTCGTTGTGCAACAAGTCAGAACGAGACCTCAACCGCGAGCTCAGGGTCGCCGGGCAATTCTTCAAGTCCGATTCCGAACCGCTACCAGAATCCGACCGCGAACAAATCGACAAAGTCGAACAACAGGCGATCGATGCAACGAGCGACAGCACGCCACCTCAAAAGGTAAAACGGGTCATTCCCGAGCAGAACAATGGAGACGGTCGACGCTTCATCGTTGCGCGATCACTTGGGAATGTGGGGCTCGGACAAGTCTCAATCGCAAAAGACCGCGAACTTCCGCGGCACGTCGCCTACAAACACCTGCTGGACGAATACTCGGACAATGCGAGAACGCGCGTCCGCTTTCTTCGTGAAGCGAAGATTGCCGGCCGGCTCGAACACAGTGGCGTTCCACCGATCTACAGCCTCGGCCACAGCAACGGCCGTCCCTATTATGCAAGTCGGTTGATCGATGGCGAACCTCTCAACCTGGCGATCGCCCGTTTCCACGAGAACAAGTCGCGGTACTCTCAGGAAGAGTACCAATTGGAGATGGACGACCTACTCCGCCGCTTCCTTTCCGTCTGCGACACGATTGCGTACGCGCATTTTCGTGGCATCATGCATCGTGGCATCAAACCTGAAAGCATCATGCTGGGCGAACATGGCGAAACGATCGTGATCGACTGGGACTTGGCAACGTTCCTCGATCCTGACGAACCCGAAGTCACGCCAGAACCATCGACCCTGGCGGTTGACCACGCCGCAGCCCACGAACCGCTCCAGCCGTTGGTTCCGGGCTTGCTCGACACCTATGCCAACGACATCGCGTCGATTCCGGGACTTCAATACATGAGCCCCGAAATGGCCTGCTGTAGTCGTCCGGAACTTTCGCAGGCCAGCGACGTGTTCGCGCTCGGCGCAACGCTACACACGATCGTTTCTGGCAAGCCACCATTTGATACAGCTTCAGCGACGTACGTTGCCGACGTCCAAAACGGCAATCTCAACCTCGCAAACGGGCTGCCCGCACCAGTGGACGCAATTTGCCGACGCGCGATGGCGCGGTTGCCGCATCAGCGGTATGGCTCGGTGACGGCGCTGGCTGATGATGTGCGACGCTATTTGGCTGACCTGCCGGTCCGTTGCCACGACGAACCACTTGCCCATCGCCTGAAACGCTCGGTTCGGAACAACGCCGGCCTGGCGCTCGTGGCCCTCCTAGCCCTTGTCGCCGCGCTGATCGTCTCGATCACCATCCATCTGCGCTCGTAGGCTGTGCGCTTGCACGCACTTTTTTTTCGCTCTCCCGGCGCCGCTCAATCCGCGTGCCCTGATTCCAACATGCCGATCACTGCCCAAGCCGTCCCCCAGTAGTTAGCCGTTGGGGTTGGCTTGTCTTTGGTCGACTTCTTTGTTCCCGGTACAGCCCAGGAGCCATCCTCTTTCTGAGTATCGACAAGCCACTTCGTCGCTCGCTCAATCGCGTCGTCTTTTGAATGGCCGGAGGTCGAGAGCGCGTAGAGTGCCATTCCGGTAGCAAGCGCATCGCTTTCATCTTCGTTAAGCCACCCCCACCCGCCATCGTCACGCTGACGCTGGGCGATCTCGTCGCGGTATCGATCCATCGGCTCACCCTGTTGCTGGGCAAGCAACATGCGCGCGACCCACCATTCGATCGAGATGCGGTCGTCGCCCTTGTCGACAAACGCAAGGGCTTCTTTCAGTGATTTGGCGTCACCTTGATTGCGTCCCAATGCGATAAGCGTCCACATGGTCGTGACTTGCGTTGTCTCGCGGCCGGGACGCTTTTGCGCGGGAAGCTGGCCACACGGTTTCCAGCTATGGTCACCGCGCTGATTTGCGACCAGAGCATTAACAAATTGGTTTCGCCACTGCGTGTCAGCGTCCGCTTCAGATTCCGCGCTGGGGGAAATCGCCAGCAGCAACGCACTCATCGTGTCGATGTTGGATGCCAACGTCTTTGCGACGTCCAAGTCCTCTTTCTTCTCTGCTGGTTTGACAAAGTTGACCGGCTGGGTGGACCACGTTTTCCACTCCTGCAACTTCGTCGCATCAACGTCGAATCCGTGCGCAGCCGCCGCATCAAGACTCCATAGCATTGCGGGGATCTGATGACAGGACACGCAGCCTCGCTTGTCCATCCACGCCACGCCCTCGCGTTGCAAATACGGAAGCGCTGCCGACACACTCGCCTTGGCCCCCGGCGAGGCGGCGTTTGCACTGGAAAAAACCATCATCGCCAGAACCGGCGCCAACAGGAAACGATTGCAGCGAGTGTTCGACAACAGGTCTCGATTCTTGGCTTGCATGCGATTCGTTTTCGGAAAAAGTTGGTTTGACTGGCGGATGCGGCGCGTTTGGCTCAGGAAATAAAACGTTAGCGCGTTACATCGGTCCGATTCGATGGTTCTGGCGCCCTGTCCGACGTCGGTCTTTGGCCTGAAAAGGCCACCCCTTTTGGCTCCATTGTAGGCAAAGTGGGCGTGGCACCGCGCAATGACAACCGCTACGCTGACGCATCGGTGTTGACGCTGACGATTACCGTGAATTCGCCGCTCCGTGCATCCCAATCCAACTTAGAAACTGATCATGTCCGTCGAGATACGATGCCCCGAATGCGACTCGCTGCTTCGAGTCACCGACCTGTCCCGCAAAGCCCGCTGCCCAAGTTGCTCGCACGTATTCGACCCGCAACAGACCGCAGGGGCTGGCGCCGATGCAGCGCAGACGCCGACCAGTTCCCTCAATGATGCTGGGCCTTCAGCGTCGTATCGAAGCAACGATCCTTACGCGCCAAACCCATCCTTTCCCGACGTCCAGCCGAACGCTCCCGCCGATTGGTCGCTTCAGACGATCAACGCTGGTGACGTGTTGGCCGATGCCTGGGCGGTCTTTAAGAAGCACTGGGCGATGGTGATCGTGGTTGTCATCATCGTTGGCGCCATCAACACGGTTGGGCAGGTACTCCAATCGGGTGCGAACGCCGTCTTCGTTGAAGGTCTCAATGCGCCCGAGCTTGGATTTGTTGTGCAAATGGGATTTGGGCTTGTCTTCTGGGTGCTCAACATTTGGGTTCAGATTGGCCAAATGATCGTGATGCTCGATATCGTCCGAGGTCGGCCGGTTGAGATTGGCAAGGTATTCGGCGGTGGTCCAATGCTGCTTCACACGTTGATCGCGACCTTCCTTATCACGGTGCTCATCTCGGCTATCCTGGTTGGCTTGGTTGGCATCCCGGCAGTCGTTGGTGGCGTCGTGATGCAAGCGGGTGAGGGTGCTGCCGTCGGCGCCGTTGGTGGTTTCCTCTTCGCCGTCATCCCAATCATCATTGTTTCGATCATGTTCTCACAGATCCAACCAATCATCATCGACCGCCGCGTCAACGCCATCGAAGCGATGCGATTGTCGTATCGACTGACCGATGGAAATAAAGGGAATCTCTTCATTCTGTCTCTGATGATGTTCGGATTAGGGATCGCGGCCTTTATCGTAGGCTTGCTCGCGTTGTGCGTCGGCGTCATTGCAACGATGGTTGCGTTTGGCGGCTACACCGCGGTTGTCCTCGCCGTTGTCTACCTGTCGATGAGCGGGCAACCGATGAGCATCCCCAGAGACTAGTGCTGCGGATTGCAATTGCGTTTCCATCGGGCTTCGAAAACACTCTCCCTTGGCCCTTGGGAGAGTCGGTGATTTTATGTGAGCCGAACGCGCTAGCGTCGGGCCTTACACCCTCTTTTGATCTTGAGGTGCCCGACGCTAGCGCGTTCGGCTCACGGGATAAGGACGCAGAGCGTCCGAGGAGAGACTAGGCGGCACATCGCGCGTGCGAATCCGCACTCAAAAGGGCGCCAAGACACCTTTTCCGGCTGGGCACCCCATTTGCACTGTGATGAGTGCGAGGGGGAAATGTCATGCGTGCCTATTCCGATATGACGACGCGACGGCTTGAAGAGTTAGCCCACCGCCTTGGTGTGGAATGCCAAATCCGCACGATGGAAGCCCAAGACGATGGCCGCTACTTTGTCGTCAGCGTCGACGACGTTCCGCTACGCCAGCCGGTGCCACTTGGATTCACCGTCGATCGAGCCGTTCACGCGATCAACAACGGCACGTGGGCCAGATACGCCCTACGCGGAGAACCGACCCGACTTGATCAATGTCATCCGGATCGAATGAAGCCGAGCCGCCGATCGAGCAAACCGCATCGGCGACGTTCGGTGGGCTGGTAGTGTCAGCGGTTAAATAGGGGTGTGCGTTCGCACGCACCAACCCACGAATAAAACCTGCCAAACAATGGCCTGCGTGCAACGGCACGCCGTATGGATGGACTAGCGGCGCGCTGTTCGTTTGATGCCGTCGACCATGCGTTCGGTTAAGCGAGCGCGGTATTCCATCAAACTATTCGCACCCTGAAACCCAACGACGGTTTCATCCCAGTCGAGCTGCTTGCTCAACATCCGTCCGTTGTCTACGTCGAACCGAATCTCACCCTTGCTCAATTGTTGAACGAGTTGAGCCTGTACCGATTCCTCATCGACTGGGGTAAGTGGTTGGCTTTTGATGGTCAACGTCGCGACGCCCGTTTTCACCTTTTCCAGGGTGTACAGTTCGCGAATCTTGATCACTTTCACGCTGCCATCTGGCGCACGAACTTTGATCTCTCGTGGCACCGCCCACGAATCGCCTACCGCAATCGGCTCTTCAGGGAAAGCGAGCGTCAACGCGCCCATTCCCAAGTTCGCTTTCGTTCCGCCATGATCCTCGCGGTTCTTTTCTTGACCACGTTGATTGATCGTGACTGTGGCCAGTGGATCACCGATCTGTTCCGCAACGCGTTCGAAAATCTGCGGTGGTGAATCACCCTTCTCGCTGTCCCAGCGGACCTCTTCGGCATCGCCCTGTTGCTGGGTCAATTGGACCGAGTCGATCACGTGACTAAAGGTCATCTTCCCTTTGTCTTGCCCGGTCACATCCCAGTGCCGCTGACTCGTCGTATGAACCTGCGAAACCTCTTCGGTACCGTTGACTCGCGTCTTGGTCTTGGCGACGTGCGTCACTTCGTACTGGATCTGTTCGCCCTTTTTCAGGTCATAGCGAAGCAGGTACTTTTGCGCAGCCTCATCAGACCGGACGGTTGTTTGCCCAAACAAAAACAACGCGGGCATCATCACCCAAGCAATGCGGTTCACGATCACGGTCTCCTTACGCGGCAAAGATCGGAGTTTCACACCGGCAAGATGGTGGCAGATTTGCCGACATGCGACAACAGAACTTTTCGCACGGCAAAACAGGGATAAACCAGTAATCGCGTCGGGCCGAAAGCCATCTTCTTCGTAGCGACGCTCGCCAGAGCGTAGGGAAGGTAGCGATGACTGCGCTTGCGAATTGCCCGTTCGTAGTACCGAGCTTTAGCCGGAATCTTCACCCATTCCGCCTAAAGGCGGGACTACAAACGCCGCCACCACGCTTCGTAGCTACGCTCGCCAGAGCGTGGGAATCGCGCAAAGCGGTCCGCCAATGGAACCACCTTCTGGCGAACGAAGCTACGGTCGGCGGAGAGGACGCGGAGCGTCCGTGAGTGCGTTACCACGCCGAGCGTGGTAACGAGGGCAAATCATGAGCCGCCACGCGATAGCGTGCGGTTTCTACCTTTTCTCGATCACCTCGGAACCGCGAGCTATCGCTCTGCGGCTGAGAGTGCAACGTGTGAGCCGAACGCGCTAGCGTCGGGCCCAACGGAGATCAACCTTTCACCGAGACGCTTCCGCTCCAGCCAAGTTTCTCGCGTAGTGCTCGATAGTCATTTTGGCCCGGCACAGAGAGCATTCGAAACACTTCATTGGCCCGTTCAATCCGAACGCGGTCACCCGACATCAATTGCCCCAACATTCGTCCATCGACCACGATGCTGGTCGAAGCATTGGGCTCGGTCACCATCAATTCCAGCACGGTATCGGCCGAATCGACCAGCGGCCGATAGGTCAACGTGTGTGGACTGATGGGCGAAATGACGATGGCTTCGACGTTGTGGCGAAGGATCGGTCCACCCGCCGACAGGTTGTGCGCTGTCGATCCGACAGGCGTCGCCACGATCAAGCCATCACACCGGTAGCGGGTTGCAAGGTGTCCATCGGCATACAAATCGATGCCGAGAATATTGAAGGGAGGACCGCCCAAAACCGCAGCTTCATTCAAAGCCAATTGACTCCCAATCGTCTCGCCTTCGCGAATCAACGTCGTCTGCAACATCAAGTGATCGACGATGCCGTACTTTCCAGCAACCACGTCGGGCCAAACTCGAAGGAAGTCGTCGGGCAACAATGCGGCAAGAAAACCAAGTCGCCCACAGTTGACGCCAAGCACGGGAATTTGATGCGTCCCCATCTGACGAGCCGACTGCAGGATCGACCCGTCGCCACCAAGCACGATGACCAGGTCGATGTCCTCATCAGAAAAGTCGTATTGAAACTCCAGGTCTTCAACAACGATTTCGGCGTGTTCGGCGATCGCGGGACGCAAACGCGTCAACTCGGATCGCACCCGTGCACGCTCCGGGACTCCTAAGATGACGACACGCGGCCGGTCGCCATTGCCAAGTGATTGGTTGTTTTTGTTGGACATCGCTCCCATTCTAAATGATCGACGTCAAACTTGGTCAACGACCACGCCAAGAAATCCAACAGCACGAGTTCATTTTTTGCCGCGACGTTTCTTTGGCGATCGGTAGGTCGCCCCATGATCTGACGGCATCTCTTTGTGCCAAGTGAGGAGTCGCTTTGACAGTCGGTCGGCCACGGCCGCATGCTCCGTGGCAACGTTAGTCGTCTCACCTCGATCGGTCGCAAGGTTATAGAGTTGCCGATCCGAACCATCGTATTCGCAAAGAAGTTTCCAATCGCCATCGCGGACCGCCAAGTCGGGTAGATCGTCATCGCCGTAGAACGCGTCACGATCGGGAGGGCGTCGGAAAAAGAGCATCTCTCTTCGCGACGCCTGCGACTTGCCCAACACGACGTCGGCGAGCAATTCGCCGTCGAAGTTGACACCCAACGCGTCAACACCAGCGATCTCAAGCAACGAGGGAACCAAGTCGATCGCTGAAAAGTACGATTGTGTGTTCACCGTTCCGGCGCCGCGAACCAGCCCAGGCCCCCAAACGACAAGCGACGACCGCACGCCACCTTCGTACAACTTCGTCTTGTGGCCTCGAAACGGACCGGCCGATCCCGCACCCAACTCTGGCCCGTTGTCGCTACAGACGAGAATCAGTGTGTTTTTTCGCAGCGTCTCATCTTCTCGAATCAAGTTGAACAACTCGCCAAGTTGCTCATCCATCGTGTCGAGCACGCCTTCGTACAGTTTGCGTTTTGACCCATCACCGCGCCGCGCCTCGGGCGGATAGAAAGGCGAGTGGACATCATCGGGCCAGACATTGACGTAGAAGGGCTTGTTTGCCGAAGCGGCCTCTTTGACGAAATCAATCGCGGCGTGTGTGAATGACTGCGTCACTAACGAGCGATCTTCCCAGAGGATCTCGCCCCGGCCCAACTTGTCTGATCCCAAAGTGTGGCGCCGCGTGGGTGATCCATTGTGCGCGTCGCAAATCGCCAACACGCGCGGCCCAAGTCCTTCAAAGTTGGTCAGCGACTTGTCGAAACCATATTGCGTAATCAACGGCGCCTCGCCCACATCCCGTTGCCCGCCCATATGCCACTTGCCGAAGTGACCGGTTGCGTACCCGGCATTGTGCAGAAACCTTGCCAACATCGGCGCCGAAGGATCAAGCCACTGGGCCATTCCACGTTCGATGTTGCTCTTGCGGTTGTTCAGATACGAGGTGATGCGCCAGCGCTGAGGGTACTGGCCCGTCGAAATCGCTACCCGTGACGGCGAACAGATCGGTGAGTTGACATAGAACTGCTCGAACCGAATGCCTTCGTCAGCCAAACGGTCGATATTCTCGGTCTCGACCGTTTCGTTGCCAAAGCAAGAGAAGTCACCCCATCCCATGTCGTCAACAAACACCAAGACGATGTTTGGCTGTGCGGCGGAGGCTTGTTGTGTGACTGCTGCGAGCGAGACCACGATGGAAGCAACCAACCCAACGGCACGCCCAAAGACATTCCAACGACTCATAGTGTTTCCTATCCAATGATGGTTGCTATTTCAACAAACGAACGGTCAGCGCTTCGAGTCGCCAGGCCCCTGGCTCTTCGACACCATAGTGAGGCCGGCTGTCCAACCTCAGTGTGGTACCCACTTTGATCACACCAATATCGCTCAGTTGGCCCGACTGATCTTGCGCATCGATATCGGCGTCGGTGCAATAGATCGCCATGGGCGACCCTTCGCCCACTTGATAGTAGCCACCGCACGAACCGTTGCCCGCGACGATCGCCGCAGATTCAACAATCACATCGCGATCAAACGAAACAACAATCGCCTCACCCGAATCGACTTGTTCGAATTGTCCGCCATCAATCCCCAAGCCGCGTGGATTGACGTTGAAGGTAGCCCGATCAAGACGTTCGCCGTTGCGAGCTGCGACAATCGTTGCCGTGACCGTGTCGGCGCCCTTTCCAAAGGAAACGGTTTGGGTGCCACTTGCACCAGAAAACCGAGTTGCCAAACCAACAATCTGCTGAGCTTGGCCGTTGGAATCTCGTTTGGCGCGAAAATCAAGGCGGAAACGCTTGTTTGATGCGAGTGCCGCGAGTCGATGACCACCGACGGTTCGATGCAATCTGGCAAGGTCAGACAAATGCCGCGCGACGGCAAACGTTTCACGGTCACTCAAGCGATCAACGGTTTCTCTCGAATCGGTTGCCAAATCATACAACTCGATCGCCTTGACCGTCCCCGAACGCAAGAGCGACGGATCGAGAAACAGTTTCCATTTGCCACTAACCGTCTTTCCATTGATCACCGGATCATCAAAACGAATCGCCGAAACTGCGCGATCTTCCTTTGCTTCGTTATGGTCGTGGTACATCATCGGCCGGTTCACCACACGTTTGCCGCGCCACGCATCGAGAACGCTAACACTGTCTTCGCCTCCCTTCTCGCCGCCAGCAAGGTCGGGCAAGGGCCGTCCAACCACTTCTGCAAAGGTGGCGAACATATCCTGCAAGCCGATCAACACTTCACTTGAACCACCCTCCGTTTCACCATTCCCATCGCCGACACCGCCGCGCGGCCAGGCGACAAGAAAGGGCACGCGATGGCCCCCTTCGTAAACCGATCCCTTATGGCTGCGAAAGGGTCCGGTCGCCGTTTTCGCCTTGATCTCTGCACCGTTGTCACTCGTAAAGATCACGATCGTGTTGCTGATCAGTTTCTCACCGGGGCGACGTGGATCATCGTTGTCGGAAAGGAAGTCGATCAGCCGACCAAGCGCGACATCGTTCTCGTAAACGTAGTCGCTTCGGTTGGTCATCGACTTTCCGGAGACGCTTTTGGAAGCCCCTGCGACAGGTTCACCGCCGATCGCTTTGTCAGGTGTATGAGGACCATGATTCGAGTTGCTCGGGTAGTACAGAAAGAATGGCTTTGCAGCATGCGCGGCTCCCGCGAGATGCTCCGACAAGAACTCGATCGCATGGTCACTGTGCCGGCTACCAAGTTTGTTTAGCAAGTAGGCATCGGGGCCATCCGTCTTGAGTTGCTTACCGTTTGATGTCGCCGCCAAGACAGTGCGTCCGTCAATGTGGCCGGGACCCACGGTTTGATGTGGCGAGTTTGGTTTCTTTTTGTTGCGCGGCGAGGGCCCCGAAGTCCCATGCGACCGAGAGGTGAAGCGGCAAACGTCAAAACCATGATCGGCGGGCGTGTCAAACATGGGCTGAGTCAGGTCAGCGTCGATCCATCCATCGGCTGGTCGCCCATCACTTTGCCGATAGCGAAGGCCAACGTGCCACTTGCCAAACAGACCCGTTCGGTATCCGCTCTTTTTCAGCAGCGTCGCAATGGTTGGCCGATCACGTTCAATCATCGGATCGCCTTGAACACCGAACAGCACCCAATGCTTGAGCCGATTGCGCCACGGGTACCGCCCTGTCAATAGTGCGTAGCGTGTTGGCGAGCAACGTGATGAAGGTGTATGAGCATCGGTGAACCGCACCCCCATATTCGCCAACCGCTGCATCGCGGGCGTGTGCACTTGGTCGTCATCGGAGTTGCCCGTGAAGTCTTGATAGGCGCTCGTGTCACCCATCCCCATGTCATCGGCCATCATCAAGACGATGTTGGGACGAAGACTGTCGGCCCAAGCCGAAGGAAGGCAACTTAAAAGGCAAAGGGCAGCAATGAAGACAAGAAGTCTGCGCCCGCAACATTCAATGCGGTATGACATGGACGCGGAATCCATTTTTACAAGGAGGGAAGTAGTTGTGGTGGTGGTGGCTGGCCAACGCAAACTCGTCGACCGCGACGCAGCTTATCTGGCTAGCCGGCAATGTCAATCTTCCACCACCGCAACACCAATCTACCGCCGCGCTTGAACGACTGCCCAAAGTAGATAGCGCCAGACGCAATCGACGCTGGTAAAGCCCGCCTCTTGCAACCAAGAAAGTTGGTCGACGAGGGTATCGTGATGATCGTGATCGGCTTGATGCTGCATCCACATCGCCCACTCCTCTTCACTCGAACCCGCTTGCAGCGAAAGTTCTTTCCAGTTGTCGATGTGTCGGCGATAAACATCATCCGACGCGCCTCGATGTTGATCGGCATAGACGAACATCCCCTGAGGCGACAACCAACGGTTCATTTTGCCGAATAACGCCTGTTTGCCTGTTGCATCCAAGTGGTGTACTGCGATGCTCGACACGATCAAGTCAAACTCGCCCGAATCGTATTCAAGCTCTCGAAAATCGGCCTGCTGCAGCGTCACGCGATCGGCGCCGCCAAGTCGCCTTCCGCACTCCTCGAGTGATTCACCCGCAAGATCGACGCAGCAGATTTCCGCGTTCGGAAATCGAGCCGCAACCAGCACGGACAAGTTTCCCGTACCGCACCCGAGCTCAAGGATTCGCTTCGGATCAAATACGTCGGGAATGTAATCGAGAACCGCCCATAGCATTTCCCGGTAGCGAGGAAAGCAACGTTCAATCGTCGCGGTGTAGTCGTCGGTCAATTGATCAAAGAACGTGCCGACTTGTTGCTCATGAGGAATCGTCATCAATCACCTCCCCCTACTGAATCCCAATCGTTGGTTTGCCGCAACCACCGAATCTGTGCCGTATGGTGGCGGCCATGCCACGCGTAATAGTTCAATGCCTCCCAGAGGGAAACGGTTTCGCCTGATTGAGGGTGCCGAAACGTGCGAGCGTATTGCTCGGCCGTCATCGACTCAAGAACTTGCACCCATTTTGTGTGCAACCCTTCAAGCATGGCGATCGCTGGACCGACTGCTCCCGCCGCACAATCATCGAGGCGCACCCAATCCGCTTCTTCGTAGGCCTTGATCAACGGATTCTCCTCGGTCAGCGCCCATTTGAATCGAATCATGCTGTGCAGGTGACTGTCGGCCAGGTGATGAGTGATCTGGCGGATGGTCCAGTTTTTGTATTTCGTGTCGAGCTGGTTGTCGTCGAGTCCGGTGGTTGCAGCGCGCAATTGACCGGGTGCGTCAGCAATTAACGCAATCAGTATCCTTTGCACGCCCGAATCAAAGTCGCGGTGGAGTTCAAATTCGCCAGCTGGGTTGTCCGGAGGAACGGCTGATGAGTTGGAAGACGACATGAGTGGAACCTCCGGCGAGCATTGCAAATAGCGAACCTGACGAAAGAATGGATCTCTGTCACATTGTGAGTTTGAAGTGCCCGACATCGTCTGCGACACAGAGCACCCCAAAGGGTTCGCCCAGATGAACAACCAGCCTAACATTCCGTGCCGTATCGTGTTCGATCCGTTGCCATGGCAATCCATTGCGCAAGGCCTACGGCAAAAAACTCACCAAGAGGGCTCCGTCCGTCTTCGTCTTGTGGAATACGGTATCGACTTTGAAGAAACCGAAGACTGCACCTGTGGGCATACCGGCTACGTCGTTTCAGGCGAGATGGTCGTCAAGATCGCGGGAACACTCACAACCTTTCGCGCTGGTGACGCGTTGGTGATCCCAGCGGGCGAGCCGCATCGCCATCGCCACCACAAAACGATCAAGACAACAACGCTCTTTCTGGTTGAAACCACAGCCTCCTGAACGGCAAAACGCCTGCAATTCAATTCCCACACCTGAGCGGCAAGGCGCTCGTGCTGCGGATTGCAATCCTCGTGCCACCAGAGCAACTTCTTGCGCAGATTGGGCAGTGCCCGTGAGCCGCTGGCCGTCAGGCTACGGGCCCTTGCCGCAAGCGGGAGGGTGATTGTGGGTACGCACGTTGCCGCTGATGAGGATCAATCGTTGTAGAACACTGCGAGCCAGACGGTGGGTGTTTGCTTTGAGGTCGACTCGACACGGTGTTTGCAATGCGGGGGAATGTTAACCCAATCACCAGGTCGCATCTCGACGTCACTTGGTCCAACCTCCAAGTCATTCGGGCTTTCTTGGAACCGCAGGACTGCTGCACCGGAAACCACCATCACCCATTCCGCTTCGTCTTGGTCATACCAATCGCCTTCGGGGCTCGATTGGCCCGTCGAGACGATGCGTTCAACTCGAATCTTCCCGGCTTTTACGAGAGTTTCGAAAGATTCCTCAGTCGACGAGGAATCAATCTCAGCGAACAGGTTGCCTTGCTTCATCCGACTGGATCTTTATCAATATTGGCTTCGATTCGAACATTTGGGTTGGTCTATAATAGCCCGATGCTCCCGCCTTCCTCTCCCTCCCTCCGCGTCTGCACGCACGTCGTAGCTACCTTCGCCAGAAGGTGGGTTGCGGCGCTCAGCATGTGCCTGGCCATCGCATCTCCTGCGATCGGCGACGACACTCGTTCGCTCGAGATTTTCGAGAAGGTTGTTCGCCCCACCTTGCTTGAACATTGCGTGCGATGTCATGGCGACAAGAAACAACAGGGCGGTCTGCGCGTTGATTCAAGGCAATCACTCCTAGCCGGTGGCGACTCAGGCCCTGCTATCGTTCCAGGCAAGCCTGATGAGAGTTTGCTGATTCAAGCCATCCGTTACGACGGCGGTTGGGAAATGCCTCCAAAAGGCGCCCTTCCATCCCGCACGATCAAAGCACTCGAACAATGGGTGGAATCGGGCGCAGCGGATCCAAGAACGAACAATCAGAAGGCCCCCAACGCCCACCTTTCGCCAACGGTTGAACAAGGAAGATCGTTCTGGTCCTTCCAACCGATCGAGAACCCGCCCGTCCCTCAAACGCCGAACGCGTGGGCGCGCAGTGACATCGATCGCTTTGTTCACGCGAAACTTGACCAACAAGACTTGGAACCTGGAATCGACGCCGACCCGCAAACGTTGCTGCGACGCGTTCACTATGACTTGACCGGATTGCCGCCGAGACCGGAAGACGTTCGGGCATTTGCCAAGGATCCAACACCCGAGGCGTTTGAGCAGGTCGTCGATCGACTACTCGACTCACCTCAATTCGGTCAACGTTGGGGGCGTCATTGGCTTGATGTTGTTCGTTATGCCGAATCGAGTGGCGGCGGCCGCACGCTGCTGTTTCCCAATGCATGGCGTTACCGCGATTACGTGATCGATTGTTTCAACGCCGACGTGCCGTACAACCAATTCTTGCAGGAACAAATCGCAGGCGACCTCATCCCCGCCGATGATTGGCAAGACCGACGGCGAAAACTTACCGCTACCGCCTACCTGTTGCTCGGGCCAACCAACTACGAACTCCAAGACAAAGACGTTTTGGAAATGGACGTCGTCGACGAACAGCTCGACACGATTGGCAAAGGGCTGCTTGGCATGACAATCGGTTGCGCCCGATGCCACGATCACAAGTTTGATCCGATTCCAGCTCACGACTACTACGCGTTGGCTGGCATCTTGAAAAGCACCAAGGCGATGATTCATTCGAACGTTTCGACTTGGAACAAGGCAGAGTTGCCCGTCGAGCCGCAACTGCAAGCGAAGATCGACAAGCACGCAGCAAGAATCGCCCAGCTGAAAACCGATCTTGCTCAGGCAACCAACGACTGGAAGAAAGCGGGCGGCTTGGCTTCCAACACCAAAAAGAAACAAGCGATCGATCCCGACTCGATTCCCGGGATCGTCGTCGACGACGCCGAAGCTCAATTGGTCGGCGACTGGACCACCTCCACCTCGATCAACGGCTTCGTTGGCCAGAACTACATCCATGACGCGACTGACGGAAAGGGCGCCAAACAAGTCATCTTCAATGCGTCGTTGCCGTCGCCGGGCAACTACGAAGTGCGTGTCAGCTACACAGCGTCGGGCAATCGCGCGACCGACGTTCCGGTTCATGTTCACCATCAGTCGGGAACGACGACCGTCAGGATCAACCAGCGACAGCGTCCACCGATCGATGGTTCGTTTGTCAGCTTGGGGACGTTCACTTTCAAAGAATCTTCGGCTCGCGTGGTGATCGACAACACGGCGACCGACGATGGCGTTGTGATTGCCGATAGTGTTGTCTTCCGAAACGACGAGATTGTTCCGCAAGACCCAAACCTTGGCTCCAAACTCGATGCCGAAAAGCTTGCGGAGATCGAGCGTCTCAAGAAGACCGTCGACACTCTCGAAAAGTCGCTCAAGAAGCTGGAAGCAAACGCACCAAAGCGACCGCTCGCAATGGCGACGACCGACGATGAAGATGCCGGCGACATTCCTTTGGCCATTCGCGGAGTCGTTCACAACCAAGGCCCGATCACGCCCCGAGGTGTTCTGCAAGTGACGCCCACCGGGTCCTTTGGAAAAATCCCAGACGGCCAGAGTGGCCGGGCCGAACTCGCTGCTTGGCTCACCGCCGACGATAACCCGCTGACGCCCCGAGTGATGGCGAACCGTGTTTGGTATTGGCTGATGGGGCGCGGCATCGTCCCCACGGTCGACAACTTTGGCAGCATGGGTGAAGCGCCAACGCATCCAGAACTACTTGATCACCTTGCCACGACGCTCCGAAACGATGGCTGGTCGACCAAATCGCTGATTCGACGCATCGTCCTGTCTCGCACCTACCAGCTCAGTTCGACGGCGACCGACAAGCTTCGTGAGTCGGACCCCCAAAACCAATGGTACGGGCGGTTCAATCGAAAACGACTACGTGCCGAAGACATTCGCGACACGATGTTGTTTGTGTCGAACGAACTCGAAACTGGTCTTGGCGGTTCAAACATCAAACCGGGCACAAAATCCGAATACGGCTACAAGTTCGAAAGTAAACGCCGCAGCGTTTATGTGCCGGTCTTTCGCAACACGCTTCCGGAAGTGTTTGAAGTCTTCGATTTTGCCGACCCCAACATCCAAAACGGCAAACGCAACTCGAGCACGATCGCTTCGCAGGCCCTTTGGATGATGAACCATCCTTTCGTTCTGGAACGAGCAAAGACGGCGGCGATCAACCTGAACGATTCTCAACTCCCTGATGGCGAAGCGATCGACAGGGCGTTCTTGCAAGTCCTGGGGCGCATGCCCTCGTCAAGCGAAAAGTCGATTGCAACCGAATTTGTTAGAAGCGACAAAAACACGGAAGCGCGGTGGGCGATGTTGTACCAAACGTTGTTTCAAAGCCTCGACTTTCGGTATTTGAACTAAGGGGTCTACCAGTGGCACAAGCTATCCCATCACGACGACAGCTGCTAAAGACACTCGGTTGCGGTTTTGGTTACCTGTCCGCCGCTGCACTGGCTCAAAACCAACTGCCAGCTTCGGTGACGAGTAACCCGCTGGCAGCCAAATCGCCGCAATTTCCCGCCCGCGCAAAACGTGTCATCTTTCTCTTCATGCAAGGTGGCCCCAGCCAGGTCGACACGTTCGACTTCAAAGAGAACCTGGCAAAACACGATGGCGAGATGCGCACGTTCGACGACGCACGCGTACTAGCGAAGACGAAGAAGATCGTCAAACATCGAGTCTTCGAATCGCCATGGAAGTTTCGCCAGTACGGTCAATGCGGCCAACACGTCTCCGAGCTCTTTCCGAACATCGCCGAACATGTCGATGACCTTTGCTTCATCAAAGGGATGCACACCGACGGTGTCGCTCATGGCCCATCGACACTCTTTCTACACACCGGATCCATCAACCTCGTCCGACCCTCGGTAGGCTCTTGGGTCCTGTACGGTTTGGGTAGCGAAAACGAAAACTTGCCCGGCTTTGTCACCATTCAACCTTCGATGGGAAATGGCGGCCCGCGCAACTACAGCAATGCGTTCTTGCCAGCCCATTTCCAAGGTACGGCGATCGGACGAGCCGGCACGTCGGCATCACAGGCCAAGATCCGCAATCTCGACAACCTGGTTTTATCCGAAGGGGATCGAAAAACTCAATTCGATTTACTGCGACAGATCAACGCGGCACAATCGAGCGCACCCTTTCCGGACCAGGAACTTGATGCGGTCATCAACTCCTACGAGCTTGCTTGGCGGATGCAACATCATGCCCCCGAAACGCTGGACCTATCACAAGAGACCGAAGCAACACGACGCCTGTATGGTATCGGCGAAAAAGGAACCGACGATTTTGGCCGCCAATGCTTGATGGCGCGCCGATTGGCAGAATCGGGTGTGCGCTACATTCAAGTCAATTACGGCGACAACACGAACAACCCTCGTTGGGATCAACACTCGAATCTAAAAAAACACGCCGAACATGCATTCAATACTGACAAGCCAGTCGCAGGCCTACTTGCCGACCTGAAGCAACGCGGATTGCTCGAGGACACACTTGTCTGGTGGGGCGGCGAATTCGGACGCACGCCGTACGCGCAAACCAATGGGACGGGCCGAGACCATAATCCCTACGGCTTCACGATCTTCTTGGCGGGCGGTGGTGTGAAGCCAGGATTCAGCCATGGGGTGACGGACGAGTTTGGACATCACGCGGTGCAAGGCAAAGTTCACATGCACGACTGGCATGCGACGCTGTTGCACCTGCTAGGAATCGATCACGAACAGCTGACGTTTATGCACAACGGTCGCCCGTTTCGGTTGACCGACGTTCATGGCGAAGTGGTCAAAGAAATCCTAGCGTGAACAGCTAGCACTAGCCCCGCTCGTTCCAATTGTTCGTAGTACCGAGCTTTAGCCCGAATCTTCTCGCTCTCCCGCCTCGGCCCGACGCTAGCGCGTACGGCTCACGGCGCGCCTTACTTACGAGGGATACTTCCACGGGCCACGATAGGGCCGAGTCAGCAGTTTGTTGGCTTCATCATCGCCGACCACGCGTTCCTTCTCACCATCCCACTCGATGCTTCGCCCGAGCTTGAGCGAGAGCATTCCGAGCAGGCTCATGTTGGTCGCATCATGCCCCACTTGGACATCACAGGTTGGGCGGCTTCCCGATTCAATCGCGTTGGTAAAGTCCTTCCATAGCAAATCGATGCTATGGCCGTCTGGCTCTTTGTGAACCGCGTCTTGATGAATCGTTTGCTTCTTTGAATCGGCGGGATAGAAGGTCCATCCGTCGCGCCAACCCATGTGGAACGTCCCTTTGGTGCCATAAAAGTAGCACCCGACCGACGTCTTTTCGGAACCGCTTCCGGCAAAGCGACGATGCTCCCACACCGCATTGAACGACTCGAATTTGTAGGTCGCGATCTGGCTATCGGGTGCGTCGGTCGTTTGCCCCTTGTCGTTCATCACGGCGGGCCCTTTGATCGGCCGCCCACCAGTCGAATAGACGTGCTTCGGATACTTTTCGTCGGTCCACCAAAGCACTTGATCGAGCCAGTGCACGCCCCAATCTCCGAGCGTTCCGTTGGCGAAATCAAGAAAGTTGCGAAATCCACCAGGATGAATCCGGCGATTGAAGGGGCGTAACGGAGCGGGTCCACAATACATGTCCCAATCCAATTGTTCGGGCGGCGGACTGTTGGGCGTCGGTAGCTCGGCACCACCTCGGCTATGCACAAACATTCGCACCATTCCGATATCGCCAGCGCCGCCTTCTTTGAGGAACTTCATTCCCGAGACGTAGTGTGGCCCAACGCGTCGATGCAGCCCCACTTGCACGACTCGGTTGTTGGCCCGCGCCGCTTCCAACATCGCGCGACTCTCGCCAATCGTATGACCGGTCGGCTTTTCGACAAAAATGTGAGCGCCCGCTTCGATTGCCGCGATCGTATTGAGCGCATGCCAATGATCAGGCGTTGCCACAATCGCAATGTCGATCTCTTCTTTGTCGAGCAATTCGCGAAAGTCGGTGTACGTGTTCGGCACATCGCCCGATAAGTCTTCGACCTCTTCGGCACCGATCTCCAACTTGTCTTGATCGACATCGCAGAGAGCAACAACCTTGGTGTTCCCAGCGGCCATCGCCTCTTTGAGAATGTTCATGCCCCACCACCCCGAACCAATCAGCGCGGTTCGATAGCGTTTGCCCTTTGATTGAGCGTGCACGTACGGGGCGCTACTGACCACCGCTCCCGTCGCAGCAGCGGTCTTGAGGAATTGACGTCGTTGCAGAGTCATCGAGCGATCCGGTGTTTTGGTGGGGAGAAGGGGAGGTGGGGGTGGACATTGTACTGGCTACACCTCGCGTGTGCTGGGAAACAATGCCCATCGACAGACCGGCGCGTGCAAGCACGCACCCTACCTAGGCACTAACGAACGTCGATGCAGACGATCGAGCCATCGGCAGTCCTGCAGTAGATCAGGCCGCCGGAAAGTGTCGGCGCGGTCCAACACTTCCCCTCGACCACCTGTGATTTGCACGCTACCTGAAATGAGTCGCGGTTGGCTTGGCCAATCATCAGTTCACCTTCATCACCAATCACAATCAGCCGCCCGTCGGAGGACGCCGAAAGTCCCCCCGGCTGAAGCGTCTCATCTGTCCAAAGAACCTCTCCCGATTTCAGATCAAGCGCCCTCAGTGATGTTCCGGCGTCAACATCGCCATGAATTCCAACAATCATGCCGCCGAGTAAAAGACTACTGCTGATCTGATTCTGCATCTCCTTGTTTTTCCACACCACTTCGGGTCGCCCTTGGCCGGGGCGTATCAGTGCACTGCCTCGGTTGTACGCTGAGGATAGAAAGACGCCATGGTCGCTTACGATCGCGTCACCAGCGTTGCAACCGAACGTGGTCAGCCAACGCTGACGCCACACTTCCGCGCCGTCGACAACATCAACACAGACGTAGGAGCGTGCCGAGCCGATCACGACACATTCTCGATTGTCGTGACGTGTCGGAATGGGTGACGAGTAGCCTGAATCCTTGTCGTCCGACTTCCAAATCAACTCACCGGTCAACTTGTCGATCGCCGTTCCGGCGTCGCCCACGTTCAGAATCAACTTGTCACCCAAAACGAGTGGCGAACCTGCGAAACCCCAACCGGGAGTTCGCACATCAGCAAGCGTCGCAGCATTGACGGACCACTTCGGCTGGCCACTCGCTTTTCCAAAGCAATAAAGGTCTCCGCGACGACTGAGCGTGAAGACCGAGTCGCCATCAACGGTCGGTGTTGAAGTCGGCCCCCCTTCGAATTCGTTGGGGTCGGTTGGACTAGCGTAGCTCTGTTTCCAAATCACGTCGCCGCTGGCTGCATCGAGACAGTAGACGGTGTCCTCGTTTTCCGTGTTCCCGATCGTGTAGACTCGACCGTCGCTCTGAACGATTCCCGAAAACCCTGTTCCGACTTCTGCGCGCCAATGGATCTTGGGTTCGCCATCACCCCACGACTTCCAGCCGGTTTCCGGCGAGATGCCATTCAGATTGGGGCCGCGGTATCGATACCAATCTTCACCGAAAGTGAAGCTGACCAAACAAACCGCCAGCAGCGGAAACAAACAACGTATGATGGGCATGCGGACTTTGGCGAGATCTTGAAGAAGTAGGTGGGAAAGCGTGCATCCGATTGATCACCTAAGGCGTTGATTCGGACCGACACTGAATCCTACTCGCGGGCAACCATTGACGACAGTTCCGTCGCGACGCGATGCATCAGTTCGGGCCAATCATTGAGCTTTCGTTGTCGGAATAAACGCAGCGATGGATACCAAGCTGATTCGGTCGAATCGTAATCAAGCCAACGCCAATCGCTTCGCCTTGAAATCACCCCCCATGTCGGCACGCCCATGGCGGCGGCCAAATGCAGGATGGCTGTGTCAACAGTGATGATCAAATCGAGCTGTTTGATGATCGCAGCGGCATCCGCCAAGTCCGATTGCAAATCAGCAAGGTCGCGGACCTTGCCGCGATGTTCGGCCAGTTCCGCCAGCTCTTCGCAACGCGAACCGACTTGCAAGCTGTAAAACGCGACGTTGGGAAAATCGAACAACGGTTTGAATTGCTGGACCGACACACTGCGAAATGCATCACTGACGTAAGTCGGACTGCCTGCCCAGCTGATGCCAACTTTGAGTCGCGCCGATTCGACATGCGATTCTCCCAGATCAACCGTTCGAGCCACCGGCGTCAAATAGTTCTCGTGTAGAGGCAGGTCATCAATCCTCGCATCCAGGACACGCGGCGCACTCATCAGAGGCAGAAACGCTTGAAAAGAATCGAGCGAAATCTCGCCGGCACTGCGTGCTTCATCGGCCCAATCGGGAATCGGCAACAAACAATCGAGGTGATCGGGCCGCAGTAGGATCACGCGCCGACAGCGTTTTCGAATCTCGGGAATGAACCGGGCGAACTGAATCATGTCGCCGATGCCCTGTTCGGTATGAAGCAGCAATGTTCCATCGAGTGTCTGGCCGTCCCACATCGGCTGTGGACATTGAATTGGCGTGAACGTAGGCGTCTGCCATCGCCACTCGTATTCGCGCCAGCCTTCTTCCCACCGACCGAGCCGCAACAAAAGGTTGGCAAGGTTGAAATGGGCCAGTGGAAAGTTGTCGACCAATTCGATCGCTTTACGAAAGTGAGCCTCACCTAGCGAGAATTCCTCACGACGCACCGCGAGGAGGCCGAGATTGTTGGTCGCATCCGCAACGATTTCGCCACTTCGAATCGTCTCTTCGAACCAGACCTGAGCCGCGTCGTTTTCCTCAAGATCGCGGCAGATCACACCAAGGTTGAACCTGGCGGGTGTCAATTCCGGTTGCAGCGAAAGGGCTTCTTGGAACGCATCCCGAGCCGCAGAAAGTTGGCTCTGCTGATACAACAACGCCCCTTGTTGCATCCATGGTGCTGCCGCTTCGTTAGGTTCAATCATCGACGGTGAATCAACGCTCTCGGGGCCGATACCAGCTTTTTTGCAAAATCACGCAAAAGACGCGCAGTGTCTCTTCGGCGAAGGGCTCCTCTACTCTTTGAGGACCACTGAAGCCCTCATTTTAATCGCCATTGCTCGAACAGAAGTACAAACGGGAGGCTTTCGATGCGGTGCCTTTATCTTTTCGTGTTCATTCTTGGCCTGACAACAGCTGTCGCGAACCTGACGACGGCTGCCGATTCGATTGAAAACCCTGGCAAAAGGACCTACGAATACTTTTCGATCGAAGTGAACCCACTGATCGAGGAATTCGACGATTCGAATGTCGCGATCGACCAATCCTGGCCTCGTCACGCGTTCTACCAAATGGACACGACCCCGCGTGTGGTCGTGCCAAGAGGATCGGAAGCCTATGTCCTCAAGCCGGAACAGAGCAATGGAAACTTTGCAGGTTATCGAGTCGTGGGGCGAAAGCCGATCGGCGAAACGATCAGTGGAAATCTCTACCTCTTGCATACCGAGCAGAACAAAACCGTTCTCGCCAAGTTCGAACTGATCATCGATGAGAAAACCACCTCGGCAACGGGGCATGACTACCTGCTTGCCAAAGGCCAGCACTTCCAACGACTTTGGTCCGAGGAGATGGCCGGTGCAGCGATGTTTCGTCACTTGGCCACCAAGTCGCTCGCCGAAATCGGTGAGTCGGCCGAATCGACCGGACCCAATTGGCCGATGCGCCGACGCGATGGCATTGATGACTCGATCCAGCTGATGAGTGGCGGTCGCGCCGTCAGCGAGAATTTGCAACTCGATCAACAAATCGCCACGACCGCAACCGAAGGCAACCAGCGGAGCCTTGCAAACGTGCGTGGCATCACAGTTCGCGAGATCGATTGGAAAACACGATTGTCCGATGAACCGACTCAGCTCGATCCGCTTGCCACCAGCGTTCCGCATGACCAGTACGCCGTCTTTCTGCCTTCGTTCGGAGCGCTCACCAAGATCTTTGATCAAAGTGACCGCTTGGCGCGCCCAATCGTTCAATGGGTCGAACCGCAAAGTCGCCGCACCGATGTGCTTGCTTTCTACCAGGCGCAACTTGGCCTACCGCTCAACGCACTCACTCGGCAAGTTGGCGGCGCGCTTATCGAGGAAGTCGTCATTACCGGCTCGGACCCCTACTTTCGCACGGGGACTGATCTGGCGATCCTGATGCAGTCGGCACAACCCAAATTTCTTCAGCAAGCTCTCGTCACTCAAGTCGCCGCCGAAGCCGCCGCGGTCTCGGGCATCGACAAGCTCGACCATCAGTTTTCCGGTCACCCGATCCAAGCCTGGGTCACAGCCGACCGGCGGTTCTGCAGTTATATCGCTGCCACTGACGATGCCGTGATCGTCAGCAACTCGCTCAACCAAATCCAGCGACTTCTCAATTGCGCTGACGGCAAACAGAAGTCGCTTGGAAACCTTGATGAATACAAATTCTTCCGACAAAGGTACCGCCGCCAAGCCGACAAAGATGCGGCACTTGCGGTCATCAGCGACGCAACGATTCGCAAATGGTGCAGCCCCCAGTGGCGCATCGCCGCGTCACGGCGCACCCGTGCTCGAGCAACCATCGCTGAGATGTCGATGCGAAACGCCGACGCACTTCTTGATGGTTCCATCGAGGGTGTCCAGAGACTCGCCCAACCAACGGGGATGCCAAACGCTGGGCAACTGTCTCTGACCTCTCATGGCGTGCACTCAAGCAAATACGGCACGCTTGCGTTTCAAACGCCCATCGCGGAAATGGACATGAGTTTCGCCAGTATCAAAGAGGTGGAACTGTACGAACGTTGGAGGAATCGTTACGAACGTCAATGGAGAAATGCGTTCGATCCCATCGCACTCGAATTGTCGCTTGATGCCAAGTCAATGATGGCCGATCTGTCGGTCATCCCGTTGATGATTCGCACCGATTATCGCCAATGGCTCAATTGGGTTGGCGACGCCCGTCTGCGTGCGGGTGCCGGCGACGAACATGCGGAAGCACTCGCTTCGCTTGATGTCGCGGTGAATCCCAATTCAACCTACTTGGCGATGGCACGATCGGTGATCAATCAGCGCAATGCCAACATCGACCTGCTTGGCTGGATTGATGGTTCGTTTTCGCTGTACCTCGACAACGATCCCGATTGGATCAAGCGTCTCGCCGAAAACTCTCCCTACGAATGGCCAAGCCCGCGGTATTTCCGTGAGGCGCCCGTTGGCTTTTACGTTCCTTCGAAAGACAACCTTCGCATGGCAGGCTTCATGGTTGCATTGCGTGCGTTGTTAGACCAATTCGCGCCCAACGTGGTCCGCTGGGACCAAAGGAACCACAACGGCATGGCCTATTCGATCGCAACGGTCGTCGAAAACAACACGGACGTCGAAGCTGACGAATTGCCGCGTGGTTATTACGTCACGACACCCGACGGGTTGACCGCGTCGCTAAACGAACAGGTCATCAAACGGGCGATTGACCGTCACTTGGAACGAAAAAAGGCGGCGTCCGAAGCGGTTGCCAACGCCGAAGGCGACGAACAAGACGAGGATCTCGCCGGTCCCCAGATCAAGATGCACGTCACCGGAAAAGCCATCGGTGCGTTCGGCGTGACAAGTGCGCCAACCACACAACGTCGCATGAGCCGCCTTGCGTGGAGCAACGTGCCGATTCTCAACTACTTCCGACACCGATATCCCGATCGCGATCCGCTTGCGGTCTATCGAAAACTGCTTGGCCAAGAGCTCGCCGAACCGGCCGGTGGTAAGTATCGCTGGAACGACCAGTTGGAAACCTACGTTTCCACTCATTACGGCCATCATCTTGCACCGCAGGCTGGACCGACCGTGATCGAGGCGATCGGACCGGAAGACAAAGTCGAAACCACTCTGTCATTCCAAGATGATGGTCTTCGGGCAACGTTGAAGATCACTGCCAAGTAGGTCATGCTCCGCATGACAATCTGCCGCCTGGCTGTGGTTTCTTGATAGTCGCCTTTCGCTCCGCGAAAGTTGCGTTCAAGAGCACTACTTTCGCGGAGCGAAAGGCGACTATGTCTTTGAGAGGAAAGCGTGAAGCCATGTAGGCCGGATCAAGGAGCGACAGCGACACAGAGTAGTTCTTGCCGGATCTGTGTCGCTGTCGCTCCTTGATCCGGCCTACGCGTCTAACTATGCCGCACGAGGCCGAGCGCGAGTGACTCGAAGTAGGGTTGCCAACTCCAGCCGATGTAGACACCGATCATGATCGCGGCAAAGAACAGCCGCGGCCGGTAGTAGGCCAGATACCCGAGGACTTGGTTGATCGCTTTGGCGACGACCCCGATCACACTGCCTGGCTCTGGCAGCAGTGCGACGCGCGGAACGTTGTCACGCCAATCGTGTTTTGCAGCGTCGGTTGTGACATCGTCAAAGTCCAAGATCCTATCAACAGCTTCTTCAACCGAGATGGTGTGATCGATCTCTTCGGGCATCTCGTTGGCAACTGCGATCTGATCGCGCGAGATCGTCGCAAGCGGTTGCCGATGCGATGCGGTTTGAAGCGGCAGTCCAATTGCCGAAGTCGATGCGCCAATGATCAACGGTGACTGTGTCGGTCCATCCGACGCTTCCGATTTCGCGGGCTTCAAGTGACTTGCCGACACACTTCGCAATTGTCCGCCCATCCAGGTGGCGCCAACCACAATCACACTGCATCCAACGATTGACGGCAGCGTTCGCAAACTGAGAACGCGGCACCGATAAAAGAAGGTGATGACCGCAGCCGAAAGTGTCAGTGGAGCGGTTTGGCAGAGGACTTCGACGAAGACGGCTTCGCCGCCAAACAACGTTTCGACCAGGGATTTGGTGTAGGTCCAGAAGGCTTCAAAAGCGCCCGCGGGCCCGCGCAGCAAGAGCGCAACGGCCAACAACACCACGAGGCTGTTGGGGATGCGATGGAGCGCAAAGCGCCCAGCTTCGGTTTGTTCCGCGTCGCTCATTCCGCATAGGTAGAAAATCATTCGACGCCGAGCAAGGGCGATTTCGCGATCCAACGCCGGTGCGAAGATCGCATCGTCCTGTGCACCTGTTTCTGATCCTACCTCTTGGTGGTGATCGAGTGGCGAGGCTTGGGAACGAGGGCAATCTGATCGCCCCTCCCATGGCGTCAAATCGTCGCTAAGGTGGGTCTGGACCACCTAATTTCTTTGCATAGCGACTCAGAGCCCCGTACATTGGAGTGTTATCTTCCGCTTGGTGGCTTGGCCAGCCTGGGGGTTGGCATCAGCTGCCGACTTTTCTTGAAGGAGACTGAGTTATGGCAAGTTCCACTGCCTCGAGGAGGAATCTAGCGATCTGCGGCCACGCATCGGCCGGCAAGACGACGCTCGTGGATCGCTTGTTGGCCGAGACCGGAACCGTTGAAGGGACTCCGGATGTCGCTGACCAGACCAGCATCAGCGACTTTGACGAAGAAGAAAAAAAGCACGGGCATTCTATCGAGTCTTCTCTGGTCCACTTCTCTCACGGCAAGACTCAATTCAACGTTCTCGACACACCGGGTTACTCGGACTTTATCTCGGGCATGATTGGAGCCATCGCGGCGGCGGACTGTGCCGTGGTTTGCATCAACGCTCACGACGGCATTCAGTTGAATACTCGCCGGGCGATGGAAGAGGCGGAAAAAGCGGGCATCGCCCGAATGATTGTGGTCACCAAACTGGATGACCCCCAAGCCGATTTCAGCAGCCTGTTCGATCAGTGCCGCGAACTATGGGGCAGCGGTGTGATCCCGGTCCAAGTCCCCGTCGGCCAAGGCGACTCTTTCACCGAAGTCGCATCGACCATCGAACTTCCCGGTGAAGCTCAAGGCGCCGTGATGAACTTGGCACTCGCCCACGAACAACTGGTTGAAAAACTGGTTGAAACGGACGAGACGCTGATGGAGCAATATTTCGAAGGAGTCATGCCTGACGCCACAACACTTGCTCGGTTGCTCGAAGAAGCAACTGCGGCGGGCGAAGTCATTCCTGTTTTATGTGTTTCTGCAACAACAGGCGTCGGCTTGAAAGAAATGCTTGATGTGTGGGAAGCGATCACACCCGAACCTCACGAGATCGAGCGAACGGCTACGGACGCCGAAGGAAACGCGGTGGTGATTGACCAAACCGCCGATGCTCCCTTGTCAGCTCAAGTTTTCAAGGTTCGTGTCGACCCGTTTGTTCAGAAGCTGAGCTACATTCGTATCTACAGCGGCTCGCTCGCCAAAGATCAGGCCGTTCACGTCAGCGGCGTGCGAAAAGACGTGAAGCTCAACCCGCTGCTTCGCATTCAAGGCGAACAGACCGAGCAAATTGAATCGGCGTCGGCTGGCGACATCATCGCGATCGCCAAAATGGACGACCTGCACGTCGGGTCATCACTTGGCGCCAACGAACTGCCCGCGATCGGGTTCCCCGAACCGATGGTCGGCGTAGCGATTTCGACCAGCAAGCGTGGCGACGAAAACAAACTCGCCGTCGCGTTACACAAATTGACCGAGGAAGACCCGACGCTCACGCTGACCCGTGACCCGCAAACCAGCGAAATGGTGATGACGGGCACGAGTGAATTGCATCTGCAGATCTTGCAGGAGCGATTGTTGCGACGGGACAAGATCGAGGTCGAAACACACGACCCTCGAATCCCCTACCGCGAAACCATCACTCAGCCCGCCGATGGAAGTTATCGGCACAAGAAACAGAGTGGTGGACGCGGCCAGTTCGGCGAAGTGCATATTCGCATGATGCCGCTGCCTCGCGGAACGGACATTGAGTCGTTTGCGACCAAAGCGCGTTTCCCATCGATGAAATCGCATCACTACCACCCCGAAAGCAATTTCTTGTGGGTCGATTCGATTGTCGGTGGCGTGATCCCAGGTAACTTCATGCCTGCAATCGAAAAAGGATTCTTGGAACGGCTCACTCGCGGCGTGATCGCGGGCTACACGATCCAGGACGTTGCGGTCGAAGTGCACTTTGGTAAACACCATCCTGTCGACAGTAGCGAAGCGGCATTCAAGATGGCCGCCAGCCTTTGCTTTCGCGACATCTTCTTGAAAGCAAAACCAGCCTTGCTTGAACCTGTGGTGATGATGCATGTGACCACGCCCGAAGATCATGTCGGCGATATTTACAGCGACATGAGCAGCCGCGGCGGTCGTGTGCTCGGAAGCGACGCGATTGGCGGTGGATTGCAACAGATCGAATGCGAAGTCCCGCTTCGCGCGGTCGGCCACTACAACCGAACGCTTTCCAGCGTCACAGGTGGTCAAGGAAGCTACACGATTAGTTTCAGCCACTATGAAACGGTGCCCGGCGATGTCCAGCGTTCGTTGATGGCGGCGTCCAAGCAAGAGTCGGAAGAGGAAGTGGCGAGCTAACGCCGCACAATGCCTTCGATCGATTTCCAAAAGAACCTCCCCGTGAAAATTCGCGGGGAGGTTTTTAATGAGAATGCCAAACCACCATGAGCCGAACGCGCTAGCGTCGGGCCTTTCACTCTTAGCGCATCTCGCAAGGCCCGACGCTAGCGCGTACGGCTCAAGTTGGCAAAGTCGCGGCCTTTACCCAAGATATGCCATTACAATTTCCCGCTGAACAGAAGCTTCGATCATCTCCCGCCTTGCCCAAAGACCTGCCATGCGTGGTGCCCTCCCTATCGCTCTTGTTGTTTGCATTGCCTCCACTCTGGTCGCTGCGCCACCCTGCCAGGTGCATGTCATACTTTTTGTTCCTAACGACGTTGAGGTGCCGGCCGGCTACCAACAGCGGATGGACGAAACGATTGACTACACCGAGAACTTCTTCATCGACGGACTCAAACGTTGGGGGCACAACGACGTCGTGTCGCCCTTTCGTCGCACATCTGACGGGCACGCCGAAGTCACGGTGGTGAAGGGATCGAAGCCCGCTTCGGACTACAAGGATCCGTCGCTCAAAGAAGAAGCGATCGCAGCGGCGAAAAAGGATCATCCGATTGATGATGCCCGCCAGGTGTGGTGGATCTTCGTTTACAAAGGTGACCCGCCCACTCGTTTTGCAAACTACCGCGGTGGGTTCGCTCCAAAAATCGGAGGCTGGTCGGTTTGCAATTACGATTCAACACCGGGAAAGATCGACAATGCAAAACCGCTTGGCGACAAGTTCTTGGCAGACCTGACTCTCAAAGGAATGATCCACGAACTGGGACACGGGTTTCAATTGCCGCACATCGGCCCACGTACTGGTGACATGGCAGGCAACACTTTGATGGGCCCGAACCACCCCTCGTTCCGCCGAATCGTGAAAGCCCCCGAGCCGAGGGTCTATTTGAGCGAAGCGGCCGCAGCGTTGATCGCGCATCATCCCACCTTCCGTGGCGTTACCGACGATCGCGGTCGGCTTCCAAGGCTGAGCGTTGCCGACATGAAGTACACGGTCAATCGCCAAGAGAAAGCAGTCGATATTAGCGGCAAGGTTCGCGCAAACCGGCGACCAATGTTTGCGATTGTCGCGGACGAATCCGAATCACGACCGGGCGAGTACTGGACCAAGCATTACGTTGGCAAAGTGAAACGCGACGGTTCGTTCTCGGTGCGCGTCTCGGAACCGACGCGCCGTGGTACCTTCAAGACTTGGTTTGTCTTTGACAATGGAGCGACCACAGGTGATGGTCGCAAACGCGGCAAGATGGGCGCGGTTTCGAAGGAATACCGCTACTGATCGTTATCCGTCGACTCGCGCGGTTTCGAAGGCAGCACCAACGCGATCATCGCGATCAAGGCGACGATTCTTGCCGGCCAATCGCCAATAAGTACATAGAGGCTTGTGCGTTGATCCTTGAGTGGCTTGGCGATGATGTTGCCCGACGACCCGGTGGGCAACCTCTCGACGAGCTGGCCGTAGCTATCGATCCAAGCGGTCGGTCCATTGTTGGCCGCCGAAAGGATTGGTCGGCGGCACGCCACCGCAACCAGTTGCCCGCTGCGAAGGTGGTGGTCGATCACGGATGACTGATCAAACCAACCATCGTTGGTCACGTTGACGACGACGTCGGGCATCTCACCGCGCTGGCGCAGTTCGGCGATTTGGTTGACGGTTACCCGTTCGACCGCAGTCTCAATGCATATGCTCGGTGAAACGCGCGTCCCATCAACATCAAGCGTGATGGGTCCAGGCCCAGGTTTCAATGTCAGCGATTCGGGCACCAAGTTTCCGATCACGGGCAGGCTGGGGATGATCGGCACATATTCGCCGATCAGAACCAAGTGCGTTTTCCCGTACCAGTCGGCGACGTTCCCCTTACCGTCGACATGAACCACGCCACTGTGCATGTCCTTTCGCTCGTGATAGCGGACGACGCCGCAACCCACAATCAAATGCGGTGGCTTGGGAGGTGTACCGTTGACCGTTGCCAGGTTCACCTGCATGTATCGAGATCGATCGACGAAGATGTCTTGGCGCTGTTTGATCGCCAACTCGAACTCCTCGCGAGTGAATTCGACTTCTTCAACGGGAAGCACGGCGTCCTTTTCAGCGATCCACCAGGGACTTCCACCGGTGTACATCGATTCGGGCCACACGATGGCGTTGACAGGTTGCTGGCTTCCTCGCAGCGCTTCGAGAGTCTCGAGCGCGTAGTTTTGGAACATTTCAGTTTCGCGGGCGAGGTCTTGGACGTACTCGACCACTTCACTTCGCTGAATCAATGCAAAGGTCGCCAGTGAATCCTCAAGCGGCTCGCCGCGACGCACACGTCCATACCCAACCGTCGCGATCACGAGAAGACTTGCCACAACCGCCGACGGAATCGCCGCCTTCCATTTCGCTTGACCGCGTACCGCTTGCACCAACAGAAAGACCGCCACGTTGACGGTCACCAAAAGCCAGCTCACACCGTACGTTCCAAACAGATCAGCGATTTGGATCATGTCCGGAACATCGGCCATGGTGTGCCCAAGCATTGCTGCCGAGATACCGCTAAGAAAATAGTTGCGCACGCATTCACATCCGACCCAGGCGATCGGGGCGGAAAGGACTAGCGGTACACGACGTCGCACCAAGCGACGCGTGATCAGCACAAACAACAGCGGGTAGACCGCGAGGTATGCCGACAATGCCATCCAACTGACGTACATCACTGGATGGGCGTTTCGCAGACCTTGAAGTGTGACCAACCAATAGATCGTCGCGACCAACCAAATGGCGGCGCCCTCACGACGTGTCATCCGTGTCGGCCATGCGATGACGAACAACCACGGAACCAGAGCGATGGTTGCGACGGGCCAAATTGCAAACGGGGGCTGTGAAAGCCAAAGCAGCAAGGCTGAGGCGGCTGACCAACCGAGAAACCTGCGCGTCCTCGGCGAGGACGTGCCTTTTTCATTCGGCTGTTGATCATTCTTCACATTTGAGTCGCTTCCATTCATGGCAGCATCTTACGGGGACTGCCGTCGGCTGGGAAAGAGGATTTGCCCCGCACCCGACAATCCTCAAGATCGGGTTAGAATGTGATTCACTCTCCGTTTCCCGACTGCGCAGCCCACAAAAATGTCGTCAGAATTCGAATTTCTCGGACCTTACCGTATCGAAGAACCGCTCGGTCGTGGCGGAATGGGAACGGTCTATTCGGGCGTGCACGCCAAGTCGGGCGAGCGAGTGGCGGTGAAACTCATCGCGGCGCATGTCGCCAACGAACCCCGTTTTCGTCGTCGATTTGACGCCGAAGTCAAAACGCTTCAACGGCTGCGACACGACGGGATCGTCCGACTGATTGGATTCGGCGAGGAACGCGGCCAACTTTTCTATTCAATGGAGCTCGTCGAAGGCGAATCCTTACAAAAGCGAATTCGACGCGAGAAACGCCTTGATTGGCAAACCACGATCGACATCGCGATTCAGATCTGTGCGGCGCTCAAACATGCTCACGACATCGGCGTGATTCACCGTGACCTCAAGCCAGCCAACCTGATCATTACCGAAAACGATCAAGTCAAACTGGTCGACTTTGGCATCGCAAAGATCTTTGGCGACGGCGAACAAACCATGGCTGGCTCCGTGCTTGGCACCGCCGACTACATGGCGCCCGAGCAAGCTTCCAGCACCGGGATTACAGCGCGAACCGACCTCTATGCGCTCGGAAGCGTGATGTACGCGATGCTGACAAGCCGACCGCCGTTCACCGGCAAGAAAGTCACCGAGGTGATTGAATCGCTCAAACGCGAGCGTCCCGTTCCGCTCGGCTTGATCAACCCCGAACTCCCTGATGCCGTCGTGTCTCTAGTCCACGAACTGCTCGAGAAAGACCCCGCCGATCGACCGCCAACCGCACTTGCAGTGATGAATCGCCTGAAGGCAATGCGAGCCGGCTTGCAACGGGAACAAACCATCCTGGCCGACGAGTTGCCAACCGAAGCCGGCGCGGCTGAAGAACGCGAAACCAACCTTACCGACGGTGGCCTCGGTTCGGCCGCAACGGGCCTCGCCGACGACAAAAAGGATTCAAAGCACCGCACCATTGTCTCCAAAGGTGGCCCGGGCGTTTCCAGAGACGGCGCGGAGTCCAAAGGCGTTTCCCAATACTCGGCCGACGAGCAAACGTTTGCCACCGGCGCCGGCCCTACCGCGATGCCTGGAGAATCCGAACCTCTGGTCGAAGAGAAGAAAACACACTTCCAGACGGTCGATGAATCGAGTTCGGCGAGCGGTATTTTTAAGGCATCCAATGAAACCGAAGGCGGTAGGCTGAATCTCATTTTGTTGGTTGCCGTCCTTCTTTGCATGTTCGGCGGAGGCGTTTGGTTCTTGCAATCAACCCGTTCGCGCGGCGCAAGCGAGTTGTATGACGTTATCGTTGCAAAAGAAACTGGCGGTCCACAGCGGATGCAAGCCATGGAGGAATACCTGCGACGCTTCACCGAGGAAGAGCAGTTTGATGAAGTCCATGGACTTTATCTCGATGCCAAGCTTGTCCGTACCATTCGCCGACTCAACGCGCGTTTTGGGAAACCATTGGATGCGATGGAACAAGGGTTTCTCGACGCAATGACCGCGCGTGAGGAGCGGCCCACCGAAGCGATTGCACAACTCGATGCCTGGTTGAATGTCCACGACAGTTCCACCAAACGTTTGGAACCGCAAGAACAAGAAATGGTTGAGCTTGCGACGCACGCGATCAAGACGCTACGTGGCCGCCAACCCGAAGTCCCCATCGACTCTCGGGCGAAAGAGTTGCTCGAAAAGATCCGCGACAGCGTCGAAAAAGCGCCCGTGGATGAAACGCGAAAGCTACTCGAAGGGATTGTCACGATTCACGGTGAAGACGCCTGGGCGCAACCGGCCGTCGAGGAGGCCCAACGACAACTCGACGCGCTGGCCGAAGAACTCTGAAGCGACGGAGCCGTGGTCAAACGCGACCGTTCGTAGTACCGATCCTTAGCCGGAATTTTCGGGCTCTTCCTTCTGAAGTAAGACTAAGAACAGGATGCCGGATCCGCGTCGCTGTCGCTCCTTGATCCGGCCTACGTTAGTCCTTGGTCACCTGACTGCCCCACCACGTTGGGTTGGGTTTCCATTGGGGATCAAGCATCGCCGCGTGAGTCTTTTCGAGCCGGTCTTTGAGAACCGTTTGCGCACGTAGGAACTTCGCTTCTGTCACTTCAGGCTTGTATCTCGGGTCAGGCTCAGGGAACTTTGCATCAACCGACTCGAGCCATTGCAACAATTGCTCGGACAGCTCTTTGGTTCGTGCCGGA
The DNA here is from genome assembly GCA_965216875.1 of Rubripirellula sp. Classification (GTDB taxonomy): domain Bacteria; phylum Planctomycetota; class Planctomycetia; order Pirellulales; family Pirellulaceae; genus CBDCUW01. Next base: position 7,048,743 of record OZ244207.1, on the reverse strand, counting down.
TAGCTCCGAGCGAGATCACTTTCTTCGCTCGGATCGACTGCCAAGTGGTAAAGTTCGTCGCGTCCATCGTCGTAGTAGTGAATCAGTTTCCAGTCGCCGACGCGAATGATCGAACTCGGTTCCCCACCTTGGTTGTCATAGTGGGGGTAGTGCCAATACAGCGGACGCGAATCGATCTTGCCACCTTCGAGTAGCGGTCGTAGCGACACCCCATCGACATGTTGATCGGGCTTAGCGGGCAATGAACAAAGATCGAGGATGGTTGGGTAAAAATCGGCGCCGGTCACCGCAACATCGCAGGTGGTATTGGCCTTGGTCACTTTGGGATAGCGGATGTAGTAAGGTTCCCGAATCCCGCCTTCCCACTGCCGACCCTTTCCACCGCGCAGTGGCAGGTTACTGGTGGCGTATGCATCGCCGGAGGAAACACCACCGTTGTCACTGGTAAAGATCACAATTGTCGAATCGGCCAAACCCGTTTCATCAAGCGTATCGAGCACCTTGCCGACGGCGCGATCGGTCAGCTCGACCATTCCAGCGTAAACGGGGTGATCTTGTACCTGGCGTACAGGCAACGTGCGGTCGACTTTAAATCGTTGCGCTCCCTCTGGTAGTTCGGGGGCGGCTTTCTGGTACTTCTTCCAAAGCTCAGAAGTCGTCTGCACCGGCGCATGCACCGCATAGAACGAGAGCATCGCGAAGAAGGGTTGCTCTTTGTTCGCCTTGATGAAGTTGGCGGTTTCGTCTCCCAATCGAAGCGTCAGCGATTCTCCGTTGGGGCCGTTCGACATTTTGGGATTGTTGTAGGGCGAAAAGAAACCGCCTGGTGGACTTCCGCGATGATGGCCGCCAACGTTGACTTGAAAGCCATGATCTTCGGGATGCGAACCATCGCCGCCCAGATGCCATTTACCGGCAAAGAACGTTTTGTAACCTGCCTCGCTCAACGTCTCGGCAAGCGTTTCATCTTCGCTGGGAAGATTGTGCACGTATTCCGCAGGCAAGAGTCGGTCTGCACGATTCCACTCCATGCCACTCTTGGCACCGATCCAATTGGTCACGCCGTGTCGCGCCGTGAATTGACCCAACTGGATACTCGCTCGCGAAGGGCTACAGACTCGGCAATTCGCGTAGCCTTGGGTGAATCGCATCCCAGTTGCCGCCAACTTGTCGATGTTGGGACTTTCGTAAAAGGTGCTGCCCTCGCACGACAAATCGTGGAGCCCCATGTCATCGACCAAAATCAAGACAACGTTGGGACGTGCCGGTTCGGCCGCAACTGGTCGCAAATCTGCGAGCATCATCCAGCTTGCGACGATGGCCCACCCCGCACAAAAAACTCTAAAACGCATTGTTTTCCTTACTCTTGAAACATCTCATCGATGTTTGACCAGGCGATTTCGGCAACTTACGATCAGGATGGTAGTTCATTGGTGTCTTGAACACCAAATGTTCTCAGCATTCCACCACGAAACTTTGTCGGCCACGCGCCGCAGGGGGAAGGGCACGACCATGATTGGCAAGATCACACACTCTTTCAGTGCACGTTTGCTTTCGTTTGGTGTTCTGGCCCTTGTCGCTAGCAGCACGGCTCAAAGCCAAGGGCTGGGCGTGGTTGGCAACCTGCTCTCGGGCCCGGTCGGACCACCAACGCTTCAAGTGCGAACGGTTGTCCCCGGAGGTCTGGCGAGTCGCCTAGGTGTCTTCCCCGGCGACGAAATCATCAGTGTCAACGGCTTGCCTCCGGGTGATGCCGTCAACAACGAACGCGCGATCGCGTCGGGGCGGGGCAGGGTGGCGCTTGTTGTCAGTCGTCGCGGCCAGCGCATCACGCTTGGCAACGCCGTGTCTCCGATCGGTCCAGTCGTCGGCCCCATTGGCCCGCCCATCATTCCGGGAATCCCTTCGTTACCGGTTGGCCCCATTTATCCGGGCAATCAACGAGGCCCCGATCTGCAGATCGACTTGGAGGTTGTCCAAACGCTTAGCGGTCAACAGGTGCGTGTGATCCGAGTTGTGCCGCGGGGGCTAGGAGATCGACGCGGAATCCGCGCCGGCGATGTGCTCGATTCAGTCAACCGAATTCCCGTTTCCACGACCGACGGAGCGGCACGTGCGTACGTCTATCGAAACGGCGTGATCCTCCTTCGGCTGATTCGAAACGGACGCCCCTACAACATTCGATTGACCCAATCCAACACCCCCTCACCAACACCACGACCGCCATCGGTCAAGCTCAAACCACTAGGGTTGAAGGTGTTTCGCAACAACACCGGCCTGATCGTCTCACATGGCACTAGTGACGGATTGGCACAGCAACTTGGATTGGCCAAACGAGGCACAGTCATTCGTTCCATCAATGGCACGGCTGCACGATCACAGGGTGACATTGACCGTGTCGATACCGCGATTCGCGCTGGCACCGTTACGCGTCTCGAAATCGAGTTCACGCATCCTGGTGGAAAACGAGACGTGATTCGATACCCGAGGTGACATGGTCGTCATCCTGGTTCGACCTCGTGACCACGCGGAGCGTGGTCACACACTCTTCGGACGCTCCGCGTCCCGTTCGTAGGTCATGCTCCGCATGTCAAGCATTCGCATTGCGGGCTGTCGAGTGTAAGGCCCGACGCTAGCGCGTTCGGCTCACGGGCGAGCGGCAAGGCACTCGCCGCCGGGATTCCGCGTCCCGCTCACGCCCCCGTAGCTACCTTCGCCAGAAGGTGGCTTCCGTTGATCGGCCGCTTTCCAACATCACCACGCTCTGGCGAGCGTAGCTACGTTGAGTGTAAGGCCCGACGCTAGCGCGTTCGGCTCACAGCAATGCCTTGATCCGCTCGACGAGGGCGGCAGGATCATCGTGGCTGTAGGCCACTTCTTCTTTCTCCTGCGTCGCCAACACCTTCACTTGGCATCGGTTTTCAGCCCACTCGTTGCCACCGATCACCAATGCAATCGCGAACCCATGGGCATCGGCATACTTGAGCTGTTGCCCGAGCTTCTTTGGATCGGGATAGACTTCCGTGCTAATCCCCGCCGCCCGCAGGTTGGCCGCAAGCCGCAGGTAATCGTTGCGGAAATCCTTGTCAAAGAACGGAACAAACACAGGCGCGGGCGTTGAAGCCGTCGGAAGCAACTCAAGCGCTTCCATCGCGGCCAATAGCCGATCCAAGCCCAACGATGCGCCGATCCCTGGAAGGTGTTGCTTGGTGTAGAGCCCAGCGAGGTTGTCGTAGCGTCCGCCGCTGCAAACGCTGCCGATCTTTGGCAAATCATCGAGCGTCGTTTCGAAGATCACGCCAGTGTAGTAGTCCAACCCGCGTGCAATGGAAACGTCGACCTTCAGCCGTCGCGATGGGACGCCAGCGGCGACCGCACCTTCGTAAATATTCTTGAGGCGTTCGATCCCTTTGGCGGCCTTTTCATTGCCACCGGTGATCTCGGGCAACTGAGAAAAAACCGATTCCGCGTCACCGTCACACTCGGCAAGTTTCAAAACTTGATCCGCAGCGGCCGCATCGATCTCGGCAGCCTCGCACATCTCGGCAGCCGTCTTTTCGCGACCGATCTTTCCGAGCTTGTCGAGACTTCGCAGGACGGGCACGCTGCGATCAGCCAAACCGAGGTGCTCCAGCAAGCCGGTGAGCACTGTGCGGTTGTTGATGCTGATGGTGAACCGATCAAACCCGATCGTCTCGAGAAGTCGATTGATCACCGCAACCGCCTCGATATCAGCAAGAATCGACTCCGTACCAATCGTGTCAAAATCGCATTGCACAAACTCGCGATAGCGTCCTGCTTGCGGGTTCTCGCCACGCCAAACGGGCGCGATGTGGTATCGCTTGAAGGGCGTGCCCAACTTGCCGATGTGTTGGGCCGCAAAGCGGGCCAGCGGAACGGTCAAGTCAAACCGCATCCCTACGTCGCGCCCGCCGTTGTCTTGAAAGCGATAGATTTGGCGATCGGTTTCGTCGCTTCCTTTGCCGGTCAATACTTCAAGGTATTCCAGAGTCGGCGTGTCGATCGGTGCGAATCCGAACGTTCGAAAAACCTCACGAGCAGTTTGCATCAACTGCTCGCGTGGAATCATCACCGCTGGCAAGTAGTCGCGAAAACCCTTCAGGGTCCGAGGTTGGATCAACGACATGGTCGTTTATGTCTCAGGTCAATCTGGTTAATGGTTGTGTCAAACAGTCGGCAACGAGGTTGGCTTGCGACTGCGAATGGAATCGAAGTCGGACAACTCGGACTGCGGGAACTGAGGCCCATACATCGCGTCGGCGTATTCGTCGATTTGCTCGGGCGTTTCAAAGTACTGTTCGTAGCACCAGTCATCTTCGAACTCACAATCGTCCGTTGTGTATTCACGGCAGATCTGAGGACGTGTTTCGTAGATGCCACAACGATAATCGTCACGGAGATGTTTGCAGGTTGTGTGGACCAGCAAGTACCAAACATCGTTATCAACAAACACGCTCGCCCGGTCATGCAAGAGGTACCAACGCATGAAGTCAAAGTCGCGTCGATCACCTGGCTCGTCGATCGGCAAGGCGAAATAGTGACAACACTTGGCGGTGCAGTGTTCGCACAAATTGGTCGAGTCGGGATAGTCGGCTCGGCGAAGCTTGACGCGACCGCCTGGCGACTTGGTTTGGGCGACGGGCAGGGAGGTGCTCGGCACGGTGCAATTCCTGGTTGGGATGTCTCTTTTTCTCGCGTAGACATTACCAAAGCACGACGTTTTGTTACAGCTAGGGAGCGTTGGGCCGCGGTCAGTCTTGGATCAAATCCTCTATCGCTGCCAGCTCATTCCGGCTACCAATACAGCTTCTCAGCACTCGGTTTCGCCGTTTTTGGAGGTTTTTCGTGGAAGTCGTCATCACCGCCTTGGGTCCAGACAACGTGGGATTGGCCGATCCGATCATTCACCACGTCACCGGACGAGGGGCACGGATTGCCGAAATCCAAATGTACGACCACGACGAAGAGCACGTTTTCGCGATGCTTTGTCGAATCGACATCGACGAGTCCGAATTCGAACCGCTCAAGGACGCCATGCGTCAGATCGGCGAGCACACCCGTCTTGCCATTCGCGTTTGGAGCAGCGAGTTGCGGGCGAACCGACCCAAGCTCGCGATCTGTTGCACCTATTTGGAGCACACCCCCAAAGCCGTTCTCTCTGCAATGGCATCCGGCGGAATCAATGCCGAAGCAGCGGTGGTGATTTCAAACCGGAATAAGCTCGAACCGCTCGCCAACCAATTTGATGTTCCGTTTCGGATGATTGGCAATGAAAAGGGCGCCGCCGATGATGATGAAATGGTCGCCGTCCTCGATGAATTTGATGTCGACTACGTGATTCTTGCTCGATACATGCGCATCTTGCCACCATCGACCTGTTGGCAATTTGCCGGTGGAAGAATCATCAATTTACATCATGGACTCTTGCCAGGATTCCCCGGTTTTCGTCCCTACCACGATGCCTACAACGCTCGGATGTTGACCTTTGGCGCGACCTGCCACTTCATCATTCCCGAACTCGATGCAGGCAATCAAACGGTCAACCAACAAACGTTTGCCGTCGCACCGGGCACTCCGCTTGCCGAGGTGATTCGTCGCGGCGAATGCGAAAACGAACCGCAATGTTTGGTAGAGGGCGTTCGCCGTGTCGTCGACCGCGAAGTCTACTTGCACTTTCACCGCGTCGTCGCGCGGCGTTGATCCGCGTCAACCCTTGTTACGTTTGGCAATTCCATAACGCCAAACGAATCCGGTTGCGATAAAGAGCGCACCAACGAGCGTCCACCAATTGGGCAGCTCGTAACTTGGATGGTGCCGCCAAGCAATGAAGACCCACATGGGTACGGCCAGCGGTTCGATCAACGTGATCAACGATGCTTCGTTGCTTTCGACGTCGCGAATTGCCCAGGCAAAAATCATGTACGGGATCGCCAGTTGCACCGACCCAAAAAACATCAATGCCAACCACTGAACACCTTCTGGAATCGGCACTTTCCCAATCACAAGTGGTGCGAGCAACAAACAACTGACGAAGTGATTGACGAATCCGAGCCAAGCAACATCGACACCGCGCAAATGCCTCAGTGAAAGGATCACGCCGGTGTACATCAGCCCAGACAACAGCGCCAGGCCAACCGGCCCCCAAAGCACTCCCGCACCGGCCTGAGGCCCGTACATCGATTCCATCAAGACGATGGTTGAGATTCCGAGCAGCGCCCAGCCCACCATCACGGCATCGCTTCGCCGCGGTCGATCTCCCAGCCCAAACCAACCAGCCAAAGCGACCCACGCGGGCCCCACGTACTGCAACCAGATCGTTGTGGTTTCCGATCCGGCCACCATCGCAACCAAGAACGTGTATGTCATGGCGGTGAATGACAGCGACATGGGAACCATCGCCAGCCGAAATTCAGGGCGCCGAATAAACGGCAACACCGTGATCGCGGCAAAGACGCTCCGCCAAAACGTGAGCGCCACACCACGCGACTCTTCTGGCCACGTGTCAAACCATGGTGCCTTGGCAAAGAAACCGCTCGTGCTCCACAGCAAAGCCGCCATCACGATCAGCATTCGAGACCGATCGCGTGAAAAGAACGACTTCATCCCCATCTGCCTTTTAGATCAGGCCTGCCATTGCAAAACTTCGCTGCTACTCGTGACGCAGTGCTTCGATCGGATTCATCTTGGCAGCTCGCACTGCGGGGTAGAGTCCGCTGAGCAAGCCTACGGCGACGGCGATCAACACGGCAAGTGGGATGGTCCAATAGACGATCGAAGGTTCCGCTTCACGAATCGCTTCCGGCAGTGCGTTGAATTGGTCGGGCAAACCGGTCCGAACGCCCCAGATCGCCAACCGGTAAAGCGGCAAGCTCAAGAATCCGATAAGAATCCCCATGATCGCGCCGGCAAAGCTCAACACGATCGTTTCGACCAGGAACTGACGTGTGATGTCACCTCGTTTGGCACCGAGTGCGCGGCGAATACCGATTTCACGAGTCCGTTCGGTGACGCTCGCCAACATGATGTTCATGATGCCAATGCCACCGACCATCAGCGAGATACACGCGATCAAAATCCCAATCCCGAGGAACATCAGTTCCATGTTGCGTGCCTGTTCGAGCAGTTCCAGCGGCACAACCACCGCGATATCGTTCATCTCGCCGTGGGTGGGCTCGAGAAGATCTTCGATCATCGCCGCCGTGATGCGCACTTTGTCCTGCGACTCGGCCTGGAGAGTGATTTGATTCAGCTCCATCATTTCTGCTTGGAACTGACCGCTTCGGCGAGTCACGATCGTGTCCCCGATTCGCTTGCGCAGCGTTTGCATCGGGATGTAGATGTCGGACGAAAAGTCTTGTGAATCGAGCGACCCACCAATGGCTGCGGATGGATTGCGATGCTCAAGGACACCGACGATTTTGTACTTGTCGCTACTTTCGGGAACGTTGACTCGTTTTCCAAGTGGCTCTTCGTACGGAAAGAGACGATCGGCGACACCGGCCGAAATCACACAAACCGTATCGGCTTTGATCTCGTCGGCATCAGAGAGAAAGCGTCCACCACCATCGCGAATCTTAAGATGGTTCACGTCGGCGTAACCGGGCGTGCAGCCGACAAGGCGACCGTCGACCACTCGATCACGATAGGTGAATTGACGACGAATTTCACGAATGGGGATCGCGCGATCGATCGTCGGAACGGTACCCAAGATCTTGTCCAAATCGCTTCGAAGCAATCCGTACTGACTGACTCGCATGCCGGTCAGTTTGTCGTCCGGCGGCTTTTGGCTGCGAACGATGATCGTGGTCGACCCGAGCGATTCGATTTGCTTTTGGACTTGATTGCTGGCCCCTTGGCTTACCGCCGTCAACACAATCACAGCCCAGACACCAATCATGATGCCAAGCATGGTGAGTCCGGTACGCAGCGGGTGAAGGGCAAGGCTCTTGATTCCCAGCTGCCATGTTCTTAGCCAAAGCATTTGACTCGCAGCCTCTACTCTCTCGCCTTTAATTCCGCGACGGCAGCTTTCTGAGCCGCGCGTGCCGCCGAACGGCGATCTTCAGAAACCATCTCGTCGGTGTGCAACATGCCGTCCTTCAAACGCACGATGCGTTTGGCCCGTTCAGCAACGTCATCTTCGTGTGTCACAAGAATGATCGTGCGACCTTCGTCATTGAGGGCATCAAAGATCGCCAAGATCTCGTCGGTCGTGATCGAATCGAGGTTCCCGGTCGGTTCGTCAGCAAGGACAAAGAAGGGATCATTCACCAGGCTGCGAGCGATCGCCACACGTTGCTGCTGACCACCGGAGAGCTGAGTCGGCCGATGGTCCAACCGTTCGCCAAGTCCAACTCGCTGGGCCAACATGATGGCTCGCTCGTGTTCCTCGGTACCCAGACGCCCTTGGTAATAAAGGGGCACTTGGATGTTTTCGACCACCGTCAACTGTTGAATCAGGTTGTACGACTGAAAGACGAAACCAATCCGCTCGCTTCGGATTTCGGCGAGCTGATCATCCGACATCAATGCGATGTCGTCGTCGCCAAGCAACAGACTTCCGCTGGTTGGTTTATCGAGGCAACCGAGCAAGTTCAGCAGCGTACTCTTGCCGCTACCCGATGGTCCCATGATGGCGACGTAGTCACCTTCAGGAACATCAAACGAAACACCCCGCAGGGCGCGCACGGTTTCGCTCTTGAGCTCGTACGCCTTTGTCAGGTCGCGAATCGAAGTTGCCAGCTTTGTGCTGGTGGGCGTCGAGCTTGGGGAAGTGCTCGCGGCTTCTGTCGTTGTCACTGGCCAGCACCACCACCTTGAAAGCGTTTCTTAATTGCCGAAGTCATTTCGGCACGTGTGACGCTGCCGTCCCCGTTCGCATCAGCAGCTCGTACCATTCCTTGACGCGACGCATCCATCGCACCAATTTCCTCGGCCGAAAGTTTCCCATCGCCATCGGTGTCGTTGTTTTGAAAACTGCGTTTTACGATCTCGGTCGGGCTCGGCATACCTCCACCACCAGTTCCGCCGCCTTCGCGTCCGCCACCACCGCCCGGGCGTCCACCGCCACCCTGACGTCCGCCGCCTGGGCGTCCACCAGCGCCCTTGCCGCCGCCACGCTGGGAACCGCCCTCAGCAACGGATCCTGGCGGTGGGTCTTTTCGCAGCTTTCGCATCTCACTGTTGTCCTCCTGGGAGATATCAGGAAGGTCCATCAGGCTCAGGTGGCTCCGCAGGTTCAAAACGAGTTTGTCACCCTCTTCGACGCCCTCGACGATGTTCGCCATCGTGTCGTTGGTTGCACCGATCTTGACTGCCAAGGTTTCAAACTTGGTCGCACTTCGCTGTGCCAGGCAATACATGCTGCCACCATGCTCGTACAAACCTTGAATCGGAATCTGCAAAGCGTCGTCAAGTTGCTCGACGAAGATCTGCACTTCCGCCGTCATACCGGTTCGAATCTCTTCTGGCGGTTCGATGATCTCGATGAAGGTCGCGTATTCTTTGATCGACGAACTGAAAAAGCTTCCCGGTTCGGCGTATCGATTGACCTTTGTCACGCGACCTTTCAATTCAAGCCCAGGAATCGCGTCAACCGCAATCTTCACTGGCATGCCTTCCTGAATCAGCGTGATCCGAGACTCGTTGACCTTGACCTTCACCTGCATTTGATTTGGGTCGGGCAGGCGAATGATGGCTTGGCGTTCCCGAACCGATGCACCTGCTTCAACAACGAACTCGGCATTACCACCACGGCTGCTGTAGCGATTGGCATGCACAACGATCCCGTCGCTCGGGGCGTACATGACACATTTTTCCAACTGCATCTCGACGTCGGCCAACTCTTGGCGTTCTTCCAAAAGCTCACTCTCAAAGGCTGACAACTTGGCCTTGGCCGAGTCAATGTCGCTATCGAACTGAACGAGCATTTTCTTTTTGGTCAGTTCCTGAAGAACGCGTAAGCGACTGCGAGCCGCTGCCAACGTGTTCTCTGCATTGGCAACCTTGAATTGCTCGGCCTCCAACTGCAGCTTCTTTTGAACACCGCGAGCAACCAAACGCTCGGCGCTCTCGACCAACAACTGAGCCTGTCGCAACTCTTGCTCGGCGACCCCAATTTCCTTTTGGATGTCAGCCTCGGCCGTCATGTAGACCCCTTCGAGATATTCTTCTCGAGCAATCTCGGCCTGTTGCACAAGCGCTTTGGCCGAAGCCACATTCGCCTCGGCACTGATGACTTCGATGCGATCCTCTTTCAATTCAAGTTCGATGGTCGACGAATCGAGTTCGACCAACTTGTCGCCTGCCTTGACTCGCGTTCCCTCATCGATCACCCAAAGGATCGGCACGCCGGTGTAACCGCGCGACTTCACTTCGCAGATCACTTCGGTGTTACTGCTACTCTCGATTTCGCCCTGCTCGAGAACGATGTGATCAAACGGGGCCTGGCTGGCAACCGCCGTGATCAACTCACCCTCGGCGACGCCCTCCTTGCCGTCATAAATGAACTTGTAGCCAATGGCGACAACAACGCCGGCGAGGATCAAACAAACCAGCAGTCCACCTACAATCCCGCCGACACGACGGCGCGGGTGGTCGATTCGTAAAGAACGATTCATTGAGGGAAAGAATGTGCAGGGAGGGAAATTTTGGACGTGAACCACACTATGTTGAAACCATCAACACACCGAAAGGTTCCGTCTAGCGGCATCAAAGCAGCGCCCATCAGGGGGGGAGGGTCGTGACAGTGGATCGTCGAATCAAGTTGACGATCGCGGCGTCCATCGTGCGGTTTCCGGGCGGAATCACAGAAGCCCACACTTCTGCCAGTATCCCAGTTACAGCTCGGTCAATGTCGGCGAGCGCTTGAACACACCATTCTAGTCAGATGTCAAAATATTGGTCGCGATCGATCCGCAAATTTGCGGGTATCTTTTCGCGTAATTCCTCGCCCGAAAGCGAAAACCGAGGGTTAATCTCTACCAAAACCCCCTCATCCACCACGGCGCCAGCCAACTCGAGCCACTTCCGATGCAATTCGTGGATCGCGCGCCGAGAGAGCTCGGGCGTATCTGACTTTGCTCCGTCGGCGTTCTTCACCGGAGCAAAGGCCTCACTTGGCAATGCTTCCACCACAAACGCGTTGTTTGCCTGTGGCAGCATGTCAAAAATAAACCTCTCGAACTTGATCGCGTTTGGTGCATCTGGAACGACCTGGGTTCCGGCTGCATCAATGCAGGTGACCTTCTTGTTAGCTCGATGAAACGGAAGCGAATCGGCCGAGTCGTACATCCGCTCCAGGAAGCCTACATCGAGGATGTGAACCGCAATGTTGCCAGCCCACAATCGCAGCGAACCATCGGGCTGCTTCGCCTGTGCAGCGGCTTCGGGCAGGTCGCTGTATTCGATGATTTGAACACTGCCATTTGCAAAAACGACGTTGCCCACCCGCTCATCCGCATCGCGTTTGCGGACGACATGCGTCGTCATTTCACTTTCCGCTAAGAGGTGGTGGCCAATCAGAACTGGATCACACAGAGCCGAGAGCGGGTTGTCAACTTGAATGTACGACAGATGTTTGATCCCTCGCTGTTGGGCATCATCAAGGCAACCACTCCGCTTAAGCGCCGCGACCGTTCCTCCGTGGCCATCGGGGCTAAGCGCAATCGAGCCTTTCGCCTCCAAGAGGACTTTGCCACTGTTGGCATCGACCGCAGGCATCGTGCCTTGTTTAAAAATCTGCACGTCCTGGGGCGGCAACCCAAAGTACTCGTTCGATTCAAAATAGTGACGTGTCGCTTGGTCGGTCGCGTCACTCGTCATCACATACAGCGGAACCGAAACCTGATAGCGATCGCGAATCGCCATCAAGCGGTCTGCAAACATCTGAAAAAGGGTTCGATTGGAAACCGGCCCAATGGGAAACATCCCTTTTGGTTGGTCGAAACCGAGTCGAGTCCCTTGGCCGCCAGCGACGATGATCGCACCAACCTCTCCACGGCTCAGTGCCTCGTCGCCGCGTTGTTTGGCTTGAGCAACGGTCCATTCGGCGCCCGATCCATCCACCGCGACCGAAGGTGGCGCTTCGGCGACGGCAGCGAGTTTCGCAAAATCGACCTGCTCAACTTCATGAGCAATCAAGCGAGCCAACTCTTCAAAATCGATACCGCGAATCTGCGCGTCGAGTTGACTCTGCTGTTGCGAATCGAGTTCGTCCCAAAAGGCCAAAAGATGCTCTTGGGCAAAAGGTTCCAGCAACAATTGCAACGATTGGCGATTCATTGACTCAATGCACAAAATCAAGGGTGTTTTCAGCGGACTTGGTGATGCAATCCGAAACGTCGGATTTCAGGACTCGCCGGTTTGCCCGAAGCAACAACAACCGCATCCAAGCAAAGCACTAGTGGCGGAAATGCCAGGCGGGATCATCATAACGTTGCTCACGTAATTCGCAGATACGGGATTCGGGTATCTCGAACGATCCGTCCCCCTCGGCGCCGAACGCTTCGCAGAGCTGGGTTTGCAATCGTGTGGGATCGACCGCAACATTCGTCATGAAGGCGCGGTGATCGCGACCTGCACGATAATCAGGTTGTCGCGGCGCTCCTGCGAGCGCCCCCGCAAAAAAGTCCAAATCGGCGTTGTAGAGAATGGTTCCGTGATAAAGAACGGCTTGCCGCGTCACCCGCAGACTGTTTCCCGAGCACTTGCGATCCTGCCATGTCAAATCGCAAGTCCCTTGAAACGCAACCTCATCACCCGCTTGGTTTCGCAATGCGCCAAGAACGCGTTGCATGACAAATGCGTGTGCTGCGTCGATGCCTCGCAGCTCCGGCCTCAACGCCAAACTCAAAACGACGCTGTACATCAAACATCCAGGTCCCCCGACGATCGATGCTCCGCCACTACAACGGCGTAAGACTTCGATTCCGTTCGCCTTGCAGTAGCCAAGGTTCACTTCAAAGTCGATTTTGGATGAGCGTCCGACAACGAGTGTCGGTTTCTCAAATTCCCAACAGCGAAGCGTCTCCTCACAGATTCCCTTGTCTGTCTCAAGCAGCAGTGCTTCATCCAACGCAAGGTGATCGGCGGCCGTTGGTCGCGAAAAGGCATCAATGAACTTCATCAAACTCGCTCATTCGGACCGCAACGATTGGATGAGCGGCATGCGGACGACCCGCCCCACAGCGGACAAGCCAGCAAGCATTCCGAAAACGATGATGCCAACAATGATCGCGATCGGCTCGATAATTGGCGGGCGTAGTTCATTCACAAAGGCATGCGGCAACACCGCCAATACGGCACAGATCAACCCACAACCGATTCCAGCCAACAACAGCGATGCCGTCTCGCTCATCACCAACGCCGCCAATCGAGCCCGCGTGAACCCGATGGCACGCAAAACGGCTAGCTCGCTTCGCCGCTCCAAAACGCTGCGCATCTGCGCGACTGCCAAGCCAATCGTGCCGAGTAACAACCCAAGTGCACCGAGACTTTGGAACGTGCGCAAGTAGGTGTTTTGTACGGCAAGCATTCCTGACAACACGGTGGCGGCATCGGACATATCCATCCCCACATCGCCGAGCCGATTTTCAAGCGCCGATCGAACGGCGGCACGCTCTTCATTCTCGCAAGCGATCAAGAAGAATTGATGACCGTTGATTGTCGTGAACGCACCTTCAAAATTGTCGTTGCCGATCATCAGTTTTCCTTGCAGCAACGAATTGGACAGCAGACCGACCACCTCGAAGAAGAGTGGCTTTCCAGGTTCGTATTCGAACGACTTGATCTCTCCCACACCACCGTACATCTGCAAACTGTACATCGCGGTGTTTTGATCAAGGATCATCGGAATAGGGTTTTCTTCGCTACCAACCGCATCGCGCTGAAGGAGCACCCAGGGCGTTTGATCGCCATCAACTTCGGCGTGTGCAAAAAACTCAAACCCGGCGAGTGCGTCGTCGCCTTCGAACATAAGCTCCATCGACTTCGAAACGCCAAGCACGGTTGGCTGCGTCGCCTGATAAAGATTGTTGCAACTAGCGTCTTGTCCCAACCGCAGTCGCATCGGAACCACGCGTGCGTCGCCGAGCACATCGGCATCGGGGCCAAGCAACTCCGCTTGAACGTCTTTCTGGCTCAAGTCCTTGTACAGCGGTTGAGCCGATTGGCCGATCAGACGGAATCCTCCCGTCCCTTTCTCGGTTGGCTCGAGCCGAAACGCGGAAATCGCAATGATCAAGAAGGAGGCACTTGCCATCAATCCAATGGTCAACGTGCTACGAAGCGGATGGCGTGAGGCGTTACGCGAAGCAAGGCTGCCGAGGGTGTATCGACTTTGCTTGTCATCGCCTGACGCATTCTTGATCCGTCTTGGCGTTCGCAGTCGCCGATAAATGGCCAACAAACCCGCAACCAATAACAACATGCCGCCGCCAACAAATCCGCCGGCCGCAGCTTGCCCGCCTGCCATCGCGCCAGCACCTGCGGCAACCAAAGCGCACATCAGTGTCGCCCATGCGGCGATGCCGATCTTCTTATCGCGGGATGTCGCGTCACCATCGGCCTTATTCGACTGCAAATCAACATCGCGACCCGAAAGCAAGGTTTGCGCCTGGACCTTGGTAAGGGACCGAGTCGTCATCACCAACGTGATCGCCGCGACACACCACCCCGAAACCGCACCGATCACCAGCGTCAACGGTGTCCAATGGAAGGTCAGAAACGGAACGGTTACAGCCCCAACCCATAGCGACCTTAGCGCCCAAAGGACCAGTTTCGCGTAGACGAAACCGCCAACCAATCCGAGCACCACGCCGGCCAGCGCGACCACAAATCCTTCTCGGCGCGCCATCTTTGCAACCTGCTTTGGCGGCCATCCAATCGCCAACAGCGTCCCAAACTGCTTTTGACGCTCGACCAAACCGAGCCGAAACAGCATCGCGATCAACATCACGGCAGCCAAGATGACAAAGAAGCTGAGGGACAAGAACAACACGTCAAAGGGCGTCGTTCCGCGCGACGCCGTTAGCTGTTGATTGCGAATGTGACGCACCGTCCAACCAAGGTCGGCATAGTTTGGCTTGAGCGCCTCGAGGATTTGTCGCTCGAGCACGCTACGGTCAACGCTCGCAGCATGATCGATGCGTAGACTTGTCGTTTGCCCAAACCGGCTTGAAAAGAGTCGTTGCCCCTCTTTGAGCGGCAAGAACGCCTTTGGCGTCAAGCGGTAGTTGTTCCAATACCGATCGTCCTCTTTTTCGATTTTGCGTTTTAGAGCAAAGGGCAAGTCCCAATCGCTGATCGAATCTTGATCGGTCACCCCCGGAACGGTCGGCGTCAGATCGGGATCGTTGTAAACCGTTGGTGGCTTGTCGAACACAGCCTCACGACTACGAAAGTAACGCTTGGCTGGCTCCGTCACTGGAACGATACCCGTCACGACCGCATCGAAAGTACGCTCAATCTCGTTGCCGTTTTCAACTTCGGGTTCGTAGTACGCGACCGTCAACTGCGTTCCAACGTTTGCCTTCAGACGTTCGGCAGCCCAACTGTTCAATACCATTGGCACGACTGACCCGTCACCCGCTTTGGAATAATCGAGCGGAAGATCGCCCAACGAATCGACTGCGGTGATCGTGCTGTACGGCACAGGAAAGACTTCTTCGTCGCGAGCCTGGTCGCCTTCCTTTCGTTCGATCGCGTTTGCCAAGTAAGTCGTCAGCGAGTGAACTTTGCCTGGCTCGAGTGTCGCGGTGACTCGATCCACGACCACATCGGGCAGGAGCAACCGATCACTGGTTAGCGAGTAGTAGTCGTAGATCGTCTGGGCGTCTTGGTCGCCATCGACAAACTCACGTTGGACCCGATCTAGCTTTAAACCCAGTGCCGCCAAGTCGATATTCAGATCATCGATTTCAACCGAGTGATCGAACAACAACGCGTTGGCTTGCCCATCGCGTCCGAGCACATCGCCGATCGTTGCGCGATCAAGGAAAACGATCTGCGGCGCTGCCTGACTTGGCGAAAGTGAAAATCGCCCCAGTCCTTTGTCTGGCACAACGTCCAACACTTTCATCCGCGGAAGACCTTCGGTTTGAATATCGCGTCTTCCAAGCGGACTATCGGCCGGCACGGCCTGTTCAACCGGCAATCGAACGGTGACCAAATCACCCGTCTTGACTCCCAGCTCGTCGGCGGCCGACTGGTTCATCACCACACCGTCGTCGTTTGGGAATTGCTGGGGACGAACCCCGCTGACATCAAGGTCCCAAAAATCGTCATCACAACCAACGATTTGGATCGAACCAGCGCGACGGACCTCGCCCTCACGAGCAGGGTCATCCGTTTCGACAACGCCGCGAGCAAATAGGATCAGCGCGACGGCGTCTTCGGAAACACTGTCGGCATCGAAGAACGAACCGGGGATGATCGCCGAATCGGTTTTCCCAAGACGTTCAATCGTCAACCCGCGCAGACTGCCGCGCATCGAATCGCCCACTAACAAAGCGCCGGCAATCACGGCCGTTGCCGTTGCGACACCGAGAGCCACCGAGAGTGAAACGCGCCAACTGTAGCGAATCGACGCCAGCGACATTCGCGTCAGCGTCAGCGACTTTGTGGGATCAGGCATGGAATTGTTCGAGTCCGAGGGAATTGCGTCTCAATCACTCTACGACGATCGCCATGCGGCGAACAGTCGACAGTCAATTCAACACCGTACCCCGTGAACACGGCTTGCGAGCCGCCACCTCAAACCTCGTTACCACGCTCCGCGTGGTAACGCACTCTTGGACGCTCCGCGTCCTCTCCGCGGGCCGTAGCTACCTTCGCCAGAAGGTGGTTTGTCTCAGTAGACCGCTTTGCTCTCGTCTACCACGCTCTGGCGAGCGTAGCTACGAAGCGTGGTCACGCCGTTTGTAGCCCATGTGAGAAGATTCCGGCTAAAGCTCGGTACTACGAACTGCCATCATCAGCCGCAGAGCGATAGCTCGCGGTTACCAGGAAGGTAGAAACCTCACGCTATCGCGTGGCGGCTGAGCCTACTCCGACAGAATCACCAAACGCCCCTTCATTCCCGCTCGGACGGCGCGGTCGGGGTTTTCGACCGTCGCCCAAAGGCGCACTTCGCCGGTGATTGGATTGAGCTCTGGGGAGACAAAAGCGACTTCGCCAACAAGCTTCGTCGCGTCACTCGATTGAGTCGGCCTGTTCTCGATGTAGAACTCGACGCGACGCCCCGTCAGTTCGGGACCATGTTTGTGTCCATCAATGAAGCATTCAACGCGGATTGGATTGAGTGAGATCAGGCGAACGATCGGCTTGCCGACTTCGACCCATTCCCCCGGTTCCACGACGACTTCCACGACGGCACCGGTCACAGGAGCTCGAACGAGGTGCTTGTCGACCTTGGCCTTGGCCATCTTCACTGCCGCTTGCTTTTCGACAGCTCGAGCGGCGGCGACGTTTTGCTGATGCATTGCTTGCTCAATTGCCAACCGAGCTTGGTCGACAACCAACCGCTGCGTTTCGATCTCCGTTTCGCTGATCACGCCGGCGAGTCCCGCGTTGGCTTCGAGGCTCTGTTCCAATTCCTTCTTACGCACTTCAAGTGTGCGTGTGGCGTAGCGGGCATCGACATCATTGTCGCTTTCCAACCGCGCCGCGTCGAAGGCAGCCGTTGCCGCTTCGAGCTCCGTGCGTGCCTGATCGTCGTCAAGAGCGACCAAGACGTCGCCGCTGGAAGCGGTCGCACCTTCATGGGTTTTGACAGCCGCGACGACACCCGAAATCGGCGCCGCAACGAACGTATTTTGAATGAGTGACACTTGAGCGTCTTCGACCACAACTCCCTCTGCCCAAACCGAATTTGGCGGGATGAATGCTGTCAGCAGTACGATCAGTTTGAGTTTGCGCATATGATTTTCGAGTTCGGTCAGCTTGCGACCAAGACACTTCGTCAGGGGATCCGGCGTTTCTGATTCCTTCGTGCTCGTTGCCAGTGCTTTAAGCTAGTTGCCAGTGCAGGCGATGCGTCTCATCCAAAAATCGTTCTCGTCGTAGGCCGGGGCCATCACGACCGGTTACGACGATTAGAATGAAAAGGACGGTTCCCCGCCTTCCTGTTTCGCTTCTCAATGCGAGTCGATCGCGATGAATGAGTCCATACGATTGATCATGGTGCTGACCACCGTTGCCTCTTCAGACGACGCCGACCGGCTAGCCAAAGCCCTCGTGGATCAATGCCTTGCCGCGTGTGTCCAGGTGGATGGCCCGGTTAGCAGTCACTACCGCTGGGCTGGAAAACTCGCCTGCGAAACGGAATACCGCTTGGCGATCAAATCCTCGACCGCCGCTTGGCCGAGTCTGAAGGACAAACTCGACCAACTGCATCCCTATGAGGAACCACAGATCGTGATGTTCGAAATCGACGACTCGAGCGGCGGTTACCGCGACTGGGTCATCGACCAAACCACCTAGTGCTGCGGGGCGTGACCTTCTAACCACCTTCTGGCGAAGGTAGCTACGAACAGGAGTCACGCAACTTGCGCGGAGCGAAAGGCGACATTCACTGAGCCGCACGCGCTAGCGTCGGGCCCTGCGAGGTGCGCAAAAGAGTGCAAAGCCCGGCCGCTTAACCGAGTCGCAACGAATCCTCCCCGGGCTTTGGCGCCCGACCCTCCTTGAAAAGGAGGGGTTTGAATGCGAGTGTCGCTGGAAAACCGGAACTCGCTTACTGCACCAACTTCCAAAGCGGCATTGCGAAGACAACCACACCGATCACCACGGAGGTCAACGCGGTGACGAGCACAGCAGCAGCGGCCGCATCGAGCGCGTGACCGATTTGGGGATGGTCCTCGGGATGCAGCGCTTTGGCGATCGTTTCAATCGCCGTGTTCAGCAGCTCTGCGGCAAAGACGCCTCCAATGGCCAGAATGATCGCGAGGAAACGCCACGTTTCCAATTGCAGCCACCACGCCAACGCGAGGGCCAACACAGCGGCGGGGCAGTGCACCCAAAAGCTTGGTTCCGTCCGAATGGACCGAAAGAGCCCTGCAAACGCGTAAGCAAATCGCTTCTTCCAACGTTGCAGTGGCGACGTCATTCGAGTCCCTCAACTCCTGGTGGCGGAATCAACTGACCACCAAGTCGCCCGCGTTTACGTGAAGGGAACAACCGCGGTTCGACCGAAAAACCAACACTCGTGTTGTTTCGGCCATCGTCGATGTTCAGACCAACACGCAACAACAACGACTCTCCGATTCGAGTCAAGGCAACCGTCTGGCCAACGTTGCCGACCGAACCAAAGTCATAGGTCGTCCCTGTTGAAACGATCCATTTTTCGTTCAATCGATAGTCGAGCGTGCCTCGCAAAACGGTACTGCTGATCGGACCCTCGAGCGAGAGCAGTCCGATATACGCGTCACCCAATCCTGGTCGACTCGTTCGGAAGCCGGCACTGATCGATCGCAACCCGTCATCGAAGAAGTCGATGTAGCCGTCGCTCAACAATGTGACACGATCACCGATGTTGTATTTCACATCATAGGTTGCTGGCCCCAGTGTTTCCCCAAAGTTGTCGCGGTCTTGCTTGGGGTACAACAACACGTCCATGTTCAATTCGAACAAGTCGACAATGCGATCCCGCCCTGGCAAACCGCGACGTGTCTGCCAACGTTGGTTCAACCCAAACCGGAACTGCTGGAGGTCGTCGGCGATCACATCACTTGGGCTGGCAACCAAACTTTGAAAACCATGCCGGAGTGCGTAGGTCCGAGGATCAAAGCGATCGGGTAACACTCCGCCAAAGGTATCGAAGATGAACCGACGTCGAAACTCTTCCTGGGCATTGTCATCGAGCGGGTCATACAGCGGCAGTTCATCGAGATTGGTATCGCTGTCGGCGTAAAAGTATTCGGCCGTCCATTCCATCTTGTGTGCCAGCCCGCGAACATTCAGCAGGCTACTTTGGACACCTGGATCAAACCGCCACATCTGCAAACTGGCGCGTACACCGGCTTGGCCGAGTGTTCGATTGAGCGATTCGCCGTTGGCAGCTTCACCATAGTGCGAGATTTCGCCGGAAACGTTCGGAACGACTTTCACCGGCCCGATGTTCAACGGCATAGCCAACTCGTGACGTGTCGCGGCGACAACCCCTTTCGCGTCGACCTCGCCCGGAACAGTCGTCACGGCCGCGTCAGAAACGTTAAGCCGGTTGTAGCCAACCTTGCTGTGAGCCGACCACGTTAGCCAATCGTTGAGGATCGAGCCGCCGAGCAAATAATGGTCGAGCTGAGGAAGCTGTTCGTCTTCGGTAAAGAAGTCGTTGACTTGCGCCTTCGCGGAAAGGTCAAGCATGTGGCTGTGCCAGTAGCGCCTCAACCGAAGCGCCGTACGATGATCGAGATCGCGATCCCATTCGTTCTCGAGGTATTGCTCAAGGAAGTTGCGATCACTGATCCACCCCACTTCGGCAATGAATTCGAAGTCACGCGGCAGGTAGTGACGATGACGTAGCAGAGCGCGACCGCGCGTCCGTTTGTCAGGAACAATGTCTCGCCGCCCGCGACCGAGGGTATCCAAGCCTGTATCGTCGATCACCCAAGCATCCAAGAATCCGATCACTGGGCCTTCGACACCAAGCAACGATTTGACGCGATAGTCGAGAGTCGTCCCGATCGCGGGACCACGTTTGCTCAGATAGTCGAGTGACAGATCCCAGTCGACACCCTTGGGCGGATTATCGACACCAAAGATCTGAAAGATGTCGAAATCGAGGCCGACCTGAGTTCCAAAGACATTGTCGTTCTTGATGTTGATGCCCGAGACGTAGAACGACGGCTTTTCGAGTGTGGTTGAGAACGTCGGCCAGTAGAGAAGCGGTACGCCTCCCATGTAAACAAAGTTGTTGCTGCTGGTCACAAACGGTTCGCGGTCGATCGTCGGCGCGCCTGTCTCGGGATCGGCGATGATCTGTTCACGATCGGTCAATGACAATCGCTGGCTCTGCAACCAGTACCGCGGCACTCCCATTCGGCTGCTGGTCACGGCCGCATCAAAGGCAACGAAGTTTCCTTTCGAAACCTGCTGAAGCACATCCGCCTTCAAACGCACGACACCCTGAAACTCGGGAATCGTGGTGATCGCTTCGGCGTCAAGCACCATGCCAACTTCGGCGGCGATGTTGTAGTACATCGCCTCGGCGTAAACGATCCGCTCACCTTGGCGGAAGACGATGTCGCCTTCCAAATAGAGTTCACCCGGCGCGTCCGACCAGTTGGCGTCGCCACTGAGAAGCTTGCTCGCAAGTGGCAACCAAGCGACAACCCGGTCGGCCGAGAGAGTCACCGAACCAAACTCCATCAGCTCGCCTGATGGCAGTTGTGCTGACACATCGTTGATTCGGATCGTCACGCCGCCGCGAGACAGGATCACTGTCTCGTTGCTCTCTGGACGGTTGATGGTTTCGGTGAGCGCAGGTGCAGCGCTGTTGCGTCCGGAGATTTCGAGGGCGCGTGTTCCTCCACCGACAAAAAACTTAAACGGCGAACCGCTCGTCTCCGGCTCAACGACACTGCCATCGGCAGCCGGAATGGATTGTTCAAATTGAACGGGTTCAACCAACTCGGGTTTGCGCTGCGGTTGCGAGCCAATGTCGTCCAGCGGCGTGTCAAACGAATCGGGCAAATAGTTGAGTAGCTTCGGTTTCTCGTCGGGTGCTTTGAGGTATCGCGGTGAATGGATTTTGGGCTCGTCCAATGTGCGAACCGTCAGCGCACGGGGGCGAACGGCGATCCCATCCTTGCTCGGCTCTTGTATCACTAGCCGGTTGCGAACGTTTCCAATAGGACCGTCAACGACCAAGAGCACCGACTCGGCTTCGATGCGATCGCCACCCTGTTGAATCACACACTCGCCTTGCAGCAGCGATGCATCGGCATCGCCAATCTGCCATCGGTAGATCGAATCGCCACGCACTTCCAAGAGATCCGCTGCGACTTCTTGGGCAAACGTGGCGCGCGTGTTGAGAGCGACAAAAAGAAGCGTTGCCGCGACCAGGAACCGCGCAGCAGCAAACGCAAGGCTTGGCTTCCTTTGCCAAATCTTGCTGTTCGGCGAGTCAACGGTGGCTTCCGTGCCGACCAAAGTCGCGTCTTCTCTCCGGAAATCCTGATTGGTTTGACCCACACCGGCCAAACGCACTGCAGGCGGAGTGTACGAATTGGCTTCGCCAGATCACAACCTGAAATCACGCGGGTGTGCTTGCAAATCAGCCAATGAAACGAAAGAAAAGGCTGTGAAACGCAAATAATTCATCGTGAAACTGTTCCGTCCGACTTCGCAGCCTCGTCACTGCGGCGAAGCCGCCTCATCTTGCGCACTTTGCGCCGACGCTTCGGCCGCGGCAGTTTGACGGAACACATCGTCCAAGCGACGACGAATCAGCGTCGACCAGAGGTCGTACCCCTGTTCGTTCAAATGGAGTTTGTCTTCGACGAAAAGTTCCGAGCGAGGCAATCCGGCGGGCGTCAAATAGTGCTCGGCGGTTGCAATGAAGTACGTGTTCTCGGTCGTCAGTGCGATCTCTCTCAAGCGGGCGTTCACCGCGCGAATCTTGCCCCACACATTCCAACGTTTTTCGGTCGGTGTCACCTCGATCAAAAGCACCGGCGACGAGGGCGAATGGCGCTGTGAAACCTTCAAGACGTGACGCACTAGCTGCTCAACCTGATCCGGCGTGTGATCCGAATCTTTACCGGAGACATCATTGCCGACGAAGATGACGACGCCGCGATATCGATGCGGACGAATCAAACGTTCCGCGTACACAGCCAAGTCACTGTACTTGGCACCGCCATACCCGCGTTTGATGGCAGGGTAGGGCGACATGTCAGTGGCGATCGTGTCCCAACGGCGAATACTACTACTGCCCAAGAACAGGATGCCGCCAGCTGGATCCTCGGTCAATTCGTCTAACGCTTCTAACTTCTTGATGTCGTCCTCCCAGCGTTCTACCGCCGCGTCCCGATAGGGCGCAAGGACATCATCCTGGGCGAACGTTGAAGTGCAAAGAACAGCAAGGCTAAGCGCCGGCAGCATCAAACGAGACAAGAGAGTCATCGGCAACAAGACCATGGGCAGGAGGGTGGGGGAGGGAAGGCTGCACATGATAGTCGCCCCAGTGCACCGTAGCTACGCTCGCCAGAGCGTGGGGGAAAGTGGATTGGGACGATGCCGGATCTGTGTCGCTCTCGCTCCTTGATCCGGCCTACGCGATTGCCGCTCCCGCTTCGCGCATCTGCTCGATGGCGGCATTGACATCACCTGCATTGAGGTCAACGCCGCGGCAACCGGAAAGCTTGACCGTTGTCGGATAGCCCAGCTCAAGTGCATCGAGCACCGTGAACTTGACGCAGTAGTCCGTCGCCAAACCGAGGACGACAAGTTCCGTCGCACCAATCTGCTGTAGATAGTCGTGCAAACCGGTCGATCGCTTGTGGCCATTGTCAAAAAACGCGCTGTAGGAATCAATCTCGGGATCGGTACCCTTGCGCACCACATGATTGATCTGTGAAAGGTCCAGGGCGGCGGCCAGCTCGGCTCCTGAAGAGTCCTCGATGCAATGATCGGGCCAAGCGACTTGCGGCAGATCGCCGAGCGTGAAGGTTTCACCGACATTCAAACCATGTTGGCTTGCGAAACTGCCGTGACTGGCCGGGTGCCAATCCTGGCTGGCAACGACATGATCCACTTCGGATGCAATCTGGTTAGCAACCTCAATCACCGCATCTCCATCGGGCACTGCCAACGCCCCGCCCGGCAAAAAGTCGTTTTGAATATCAATCAGAAGTAAGACCCGCATACCGTTCTCCATCGTCAGAATTGCAAAACCAGCTCTTTACACAAAAAGAGCCATCCACAACGCGTGCGGTTCGCCTTGGGTTACGATACCTTGATGCTCCCACGCAGATCCTGCAACCAGCATCCCGATAGCCAGTGCCCCTGCGACCAGCGACTTTGATTCTGTCGGTCCACTGCAGCGAACGACCGATGCACGGCGCAGGCCTCCCACCGATTGGATTCCGAATGTTCCGCACGCTCTTGATCTCCGTCGTCTTCGCAAACGTCGCCGCGTTGGCCTCCCTGACATCGGCTGCCGAGCCAAATGACGCTCCATTGCGCCGACTACTCGATGAGGTCTGGGAATTTGAAATCGTCGAGTCGCCGATGCTGGCGACCAACATTGGCGATTCCCGCGGCCAAGATCGCTTGGCCGACGACAGCCTTCAAGCGATCGAGCGGCGCACGGGCGCTCGACGCGAGTTCCTTAAACGACTCGAGGGCATCAATCCAAACGATTTGTCCGAGTTCGCCCAAATCGACTACGAACTCCTGCGTCGGCGACTCGTCGGACAATTGTCTGACATCAAATTCAACGTTCACCTGATTGGCATCAGCAATCGAAGCGGTTTTCACACTTCGTTTCCTGAATTGCCGCGACTGATGAACCCCAAGTCCGAGGCGGACTTTGACAACTACGTCGCGCGTCTTCGCGACTTTGGCCGATACACGGACCAACAGATCGCGCTGCTGCGATTGGGTATCGAAAAGGGCTACACCCAGCCCGCCATCATCATGCGAGGGACGCTCTCGCAAACGGAAGCCCACATTGTTGATAACCCCAACAAGTCGCTGTTTCTAAAGAACATCAGCAAAGAGTCGATTGAGAAACTCGGGGACGAGCAATGGGCATCCATCGCTGATGAAATCCGTGCAGCAATCAAAGAGTCGGTGGTCCCCGCCTACAAACGCTTTGCCGAGTTTCTAAAAAAGGAATACTTGCCCGCCTTGCGTGGCCCGATTGGCGCCTCCGCTTTGCCGGATGGTCGAGCATTCTATCGCGATCGAATCGAACGATTCACAACCCTCGAGTTGACCCCCGAGCAGATCCACGAAACGGGTGTCGCAGAAAACGCCCGAATCCGCAGCGAGATGGAAGCGATTCGCGAATCGGTTGGCTTCGAAGGGGATCTGAAAGCGTTCCTGACGCACCTGCGCACCGATCCCAAGTTTTATCCCGAGACACCTGAAGAGTTGATGAAAGAAGTCGCGTTGATCCTGAAGCGAGCGGACGGGCGGCTTCCCGAATTGTTTGGCAAACTGCCACGCACTCCTTATGGGATCATGGAAATCCCTGCCTACATCGCCCCGCAAACCACCGCCGCGTACTACTGGCCGCCCGCAACCGATGGAACGCGAGCCGGGTTCTATTACGTCAACACGTACAACCTTTCGTCGAGGCCGCTTTACCAACTCGAAGCCCTCTCGTTACACGAAGCGGTCCCAGGACATCATCTGCAACTCGCTTTGCAAGCCGAACTCACCGAGTTGCATCCCATCAGTCGTGAGAGTGACATGACCGCCTTTATCGAAGGCTGGGCGCTTTACAGTGAACGCATCGGTAAAGAGATCGGTTTCTATGAAGATCCCTACCAAGACTTTGGCCGACTAAGCATGGAGGCGTGGCGAGCAAGTCGGTTGGTCGTCGATACCGGAATCCATGCGATGGGTTGGACGCGCCAACAAGCCATTGACTACATGACCGAGAACACAGCGCTGAGTGCACATAATATCGTCGCCGAAGTCGATCGCTACATCGGTTGGCCTGGGCAAGCGCTCGCCTATAAAACGGGTGAGCTTATGATTTCACGATTGCGCGCAAAGGCCGAACGGGAGCTGGGCGATCGATTCGACGTGCGGAGCTTTCACGATCGAGTGCTCGAAGCTGGTTCGATCCCGCTGCCACTGTTGGAGAAGCGAATCGATTCCTGGATCGCATCACAAAAGTAGGTCATGCTCCGCATGACAAGTGTTCAGATTAGGTGTCTTGGAGTGTAGGGGCCGACGGAGTCTAGGGCCCGACGCTAGCGCGAGCGGCTCACGGGGTAAAACACGTGTCATGCAGAGCATGACCTACGCGCGTGCCGCTTTGATCAACGCCTGTTTTTGTTCGTGTAGCGCTGGCTCGAGTCCGATGGGATAGGCCTCTCGATCCTTCATCGACTCGGCAAACTGATCGCGTTGGGCTGATGCGTATTCCCGTACCTGATCGAGACTGGGCAGCTCTTGAACTAACTTTCCATCTCGCAAGACGGGCTGTAAGAGATCTTCGTATTGGTCTGATTCGCCAACATCGATCGCCGTCTTTGCATCCAACGCGACTGTTTGCGATTCAGGTTGGCCCGTCAATTCGCTATGGATGACATCCCCAATCAGCTTCCCATCGCGTTTGTAGCGACGCACCTGCAAGATGCCAGGGATCGATGTCTTGATGGCCGACTCGGACAACTTAATACGAGGCTGCCAGGTCCCCGATTCATCTTCGATCGCAGCCAACTTGTACACGCCTCCGAGTGCCGGCTGATCACGTGCGGTGACGAGGTTTGTACCGACGCCCCAGATCGCGATGGTCGCTCCGTCGCGTTTGAGTTCGGCAATCGAGTGTTCGTCCAAATCGTTGCTCGCAACGATCGCGGCATCTTCAAAACCGGCTTCATCAAGCAGTGTGCGCGAGTCTTTGCTGAGCTGTGCGAGGTCTCCCGAATCGAGGCGAATGCCCATCATCTTGTGCCCTGAATCGCGAAGCTGCTTGCCGACTTCGATCGCTTTCTTGACGCCCTCGATCGTGTCGTAGGTGTCAACAAGAAAGACACAGTTGTTAGGCAGCACCTTGGCGTACGCTTCGAACGACTCCTGTTCGTCATCAAACGACATCACCCAGCTGTGCGCAAGGGTTCCTTTGACAGGAATGCCGAAACGTTTGCCCGCCAAGACGTTGCTTGTCGCGTGGCATCCGCCGATGTAGGCGGCGCGTGAGGCACTTAGGGCACCATCGATTCCCTGGGCGCGTCGCAATCCGAATTCAAGAACCGAATCGCCACTTGCAGCCGCGCAGACACGCGAGGCTTTGGTCGCGATCAGCGTTTGAAAGTTGATGATGTTCAGCAGTGCCGTTTCGATCCATTGACACTGCCACAAAGGCCCTGTCACACGGACGATCGGTTGGTGTCCAAAAACGATCGTCCCCTCGGGCATCGCATCGATATCGACCGAGAGTTTCATGCCGTTGATGGCGTCAAGAAAAGCTGGCGAAAAGATTGGCTTGCCGTCGTTTCCCTGGATCGTCGCAAGAAACTCAACGTCTTCGGTGGCCACCTCGAATTGGGTAAGCCAATCGACGGCGGTTGCGAGACCTGCAGAGATCGCGTGATTGCCACCGAACGGGCAGGTGCGAAAAAAGAGATGAAAGGCACTGCGTTGTGAGTGGCGGCCGTGACTCCAATACCCATAGCCCATGGTCAACTGATAAAGGTCAGTCAAAAGACTCAAAGATTGGAAATCATTACCGCGTTTCATACAGGCTTTCCTTTGTTAGTACGCACCCCGATTCAAGGTCCCTCGATTCAAGGCGACTGGTGCGTGCGAGCACACACCCTACGAAGTGATGCTCGCTTTTCGGGCGTTTGTACCGAATCGCGAATCGTGCGGCGAATCCAGCCGTTGGGGTCGTTGATGTCCATCAACTCTTCTAGAGGTCGGCCAAATCCGGCCAGATCTTCAAATTCCCCTTCGGCCTGAGCCGCACGAATGCGATTTTCACTGACGACTCGCCATGCGCGTTGCAAATCGTGGCCACTCATTGAGACCGATCCAGTTCGAGAAATTGAATCTACAGGGGCTTTTCAGGGGGCTTTTCAGGGACTTGTACCTGTAACGACGCAAGTACCAGCCACCAGGCTCACTCTTTCTTGTAAAGAGTTTCTAACGGAAAGATACCGGACGAATGGCCGTCGCTAAAAGCGATGTTGTAGGCATAGCTTCCCACCGGACTCATCGACTCGATCGTCAAGGGGCGCGCCTCGGCAGCCGACAGAACGGGCAAACCGAGCGGCTTGGCTTCCGCCTTGTCCTGGTCACCGCGACGCTTTTCGCGGCAAGTTGCACAGGGGCAATCCTTTCGTAGCTGGCCGGCCGACCAAGTGACTTCGCTTCCATCGCTCCAAGAGATACGAATCGCCGCATCGCCTACTCGCTCAATCGCTGTCGGTGTGGGCGTATCACTTGTATCTGTTGCTTCGTTCATTTCACTCGTTCGCTTGTCTACGATCAATCCAACGTTTCGCCTTTGCCTCAAACCGCGGCAACGAACCGGCCGCCACACACGTCACCACGACGCGCATTGCCAAGCGTTCACGAAAAAGGTTTTCGAGCTTCGTTGCGGTCGCTTGGCTCGATTCAATTTCAAGGGCAAGTTGGTCCATCTCCGCTTTGCGGGTCGCAATCATCCGGAACTCGGCCGAGCCATCCACCTGGCGCACGATCGCTTCGACACTGCTCGGGAAAACGTTCACGCCGCGGATCACCATCATGTCGTCGGATCGACCGAGCACACCACCTTCGAGCCAAACGAATCGACAATCGTAATCATGACGGCGATAGCCGCGAACGATGTCGCCGGTGCGATACCGAATGGCTGGTCCACCGAGTCGTCCCAGGTTCGTCAGCACCAACTCGGCCTCTTCGCCTTCGCCGGCAACCACGCCATTGGGATGGTCGTCGTCGAACTTCAGCAGTTCGGCGATGAACTCGGATTCGACCACGTGCAAGCCGCGTCCGTCGACACTGCCCACGCCCCAGGCGCCGACTTCGCTTGCGCCGCTATGGTCGATCACGGTCGCGCCCCATGCAGATTCGATTCGGCTGCGCACCGCGCCGACACTGCCGCCCGGCTCTCCCGCCACAATGATCCGCGTCACCGAATTCGATGCCAAATCGATGCCACGGTCCTCAGCGACCGAAGCCAGGTGCAACGCGTACGTTGGGGTGCAACAAACAACCGTCGCGCGGTGATCATCGATCAGCTGCAACCTCGCTTCGCTCGACATGCCGCCGCCGGGAACGACCATCGCGCCGCGTTGGACCAAGGCGTCGTTGGCCGTCCAGAAACCAATGAACGGGCCGAACGAGAACGCCATCATCGCGACGTCATCGGCCGTCACTTGGGCGGCATCCAAAACGTACGCCCAGCAATCCATCCACCATTGCCAATCGTCGTGCGTGTCGAGGACGGGCATCGGAAACCCGCGTGTGCCGCTTGTTTGATGCAGCCGCGTGTACTCTGACCGTGGTCGCTCGAAAATGCGTCCCGGCTGACCACGCTCGTCCGCAATCAGGTCGCCCTTATCAATCAGCGGTATCGAGGCCAGCTGATCAAGTGACTTCAGCGGCGATTCAACCGTCGCAAGACGCTCAGCGTAAAACGATTGCCTCTTGGCAGTCGCAAGAACCTGATTGAGGCGATCGAGCTGGTGAGCGCGGAGCGATTCCGGTGGCAGGCTTCGAAAGCGGTCGCGCTGACTTTGATCCACGTTGATGATTCGAGAGGGGCGGTGAGTTGAGGCGAGTCACCCAGATCTTAAGTGAAAGCCAGCGATGCTGCATCGGGCATTGGTGCTGCTGGAGCGTGAGGAAGGGGATCCACCTTCTGGCGAAGGTAGGGACGCGGAGCGTCCGAAGAGTGCGTTACCACGCGGAGCGGGGTAACGAGGGTGGGGCCAGCGGCTCATGACTTTCACGATGCGGGGGGCGACTATACACTCGATCAAATGTCCAATACGCCCACGCCTCCTGCTGATGAATTCCCACAATCGGGCCGAGTCGCTTCGATTGACTTTGGCTCGGTAAGAATCGGAATTGCGATCTGTGATCCCGACCGCATCCTGGCCAGTCCGCTCGAAGTGCATCCGGCGAAAAATTGGCGCGACGATGGCGATTATTTCCGCAGCCTCGTCAAGCTCGAACGCATTGCTGGCTTTGTGGTCGGGCTACCCATTCACTGCGATGGGGGTGAAAGCCAAAAGAGTCTCGAATGCCGTGAATTCGCGAAATGGCTGGCCGAACAGACAGAAATTCCCGTCCGCCTTTTTGATGAGCGGTTCACGACCGCAGATGCCAATCGTCGGATGGCTGACGGCGGGTACACACGAGCAAAGAAGAAGCAACGCGTCGACGCCGTCGCAGCGCTGGTTCTGCTCGAGTCGTTTTTGGAAGCAAGCCGCTACCACGGCGAAACCGCAGGCGAATCGATTCATCGGCCTGCAATCGGTGGCGAAGGACTCGATTGACGATCCAATGTCTGTCCACGAGACGATTCGCCGGTTGACCCACAGCCACGACAAAACCTTCGCCGCAGCCGTGTGGCTGCGGCGAACTTTGTTGCCACAGCCGTGAGGAAAAACGACTAGGCAGCGTCGCTGGCAAGCGCGGACATCAGATCGACAAATCGTTGCTCCGCCTCTTGGCGTCGGCGAATTCGCTCACCAACACTCCAGCGTGATCGGATTCGCAGAACACGTCGCGAAATTTCGATATCCGAAGGCAGCGTCTCATTTTGCGACGCAACGGGAGTCTCTGAGATGGTTGGGGTGCAAGTGGTCAACATGGTTGATTCCCTCCTGAAACAAGATTCGTCAGGTATTCCCGACTCTTGATAGCGTTCGATCGAGTGTCTCCGGCGAACGCGTGAGTTTAGTAATGGCCGGCTTGCCGACTATCAGATGGTAGAAAAGCAACAAGTGTGCCAATCATCAAAATTGACAGATCCGGACCCTCTGAAGTTCGCCCGGTGGGTTCGAAAATTGGCCTGGGAGTCGAAAGAAACTCCAGAAAAGGCGGGTTTTTCGGGAAAGAACGAAGGCAAAAAGAAAAGACAACTTTTTCGCGTCTACTCGATCGGCTCGTTGTGAACGGGCCATGCCTCCCTTTCAAAGCTTTGCAAATCTTGCAATTTGCGATCGGGCAAACGCATCACCAGTAGCGATTGGCTGCAGTCGCCGCAAATCGCGGCGACCAGGCGGCGCCAGGTTGCGTTGTCGCATTTGCCTTGCAGTTCGCCGTATTGGATCTTGCCTTGGGCATCGTAGAGCATGCCGTAGATCTGCTGTTTTCCCTCGCCGCGGATCCAAACGAATGACCCGTCGGGCTCGAAGTGAAGCAGCTCGAGCGTCTGCAGCCGCGCCGCGGCAGCTTCAAAGCTGGTGTCAATCGGCCCTTTGTCAGGGCCATAGAGGTAGAGGTGGAATGAACACACCTTGTGAAACTCCTGATCGGCGAAGCAACGACTTTGGGCGCAAAACTCCGTTGACGTATTCCGGCCAGTTTTCATAGCGTCCGTCGTTGACTGATCGCGTCTCCGCTGGGACACCACCGTGTCATCCTATCGCAAGACGCTCCGCCACGCACCTTTTATGGGTAATCCGACTTGAATTCTTCAAGCGTCAACAAACGGTTGGCAGCCCGGGTGGTGGCGATATGCGCGTTGGCGATCGTCATGCTTGCCTGCCCGTTGACCGGCGTGTTGGCGCAGCGGCCAGCTGGCAACCGAATGGAAGAAACGGTCGAACTAAATCTCAGCGGTGCGGTCAGCCTGACCAAGTTGGTCGAAGCGGTCTCCAAACAGCTCGATATTCGTTTTCTCTATAGCGCCGATTTGGCAAACCGCCAAGTCACCGTCTACACTCCCGCGCGACTTCCCAAGTCGGCGCTGCCGATTTTGCTCGGAAGCCTGCTCAAGGGCGAAAACCTTGCGGTCGTCGACTCGGACGTCCCGGGTTGGAAACGCATCGTCGATGTCGCCGACATGGGACCTTACGCCCGACCTGGCGAAGCCGCCGAAGTGCTTGTCCGCGATGGTCCCGCGGCTGCCGTGACTCAAGTCATTCCGGTACGCAACGTCGACATTTCAAAGCTTTCACAGACGATGCGTTCGTTCCTTTCCAAGGGATCGAACTTCATTGCGTTGCCCGAAAGCGGACTGGTGATCGTGACCGACTACGCTCAAAACGTTCGCACGATGGTCGAACTGTTGCAATTGATCGATCAACCGCGCAGTCAAACGATCATCGACTTTTACATCACCGAGAGCCGAAGCCCCGCGGCATTGATTGAACAAGTCGAAACGCTGTTGCGAAAAGACCCAACGGCGGCGGGTGCATTGGATGTCAAGTTATTCAACGATGCATCGGGAAAACGCGTCGTGATCGCTGGCGAAACGACGCGTGTTGCTGAAATCATTCGCTTGCTTCGACAACTTGATACTGGCACTGATTACGTCACGCGAGCCTATCGACTGCGAAACGTCGCCGCCGAAAGGATGGACAAACTCATTCGTGGTTTGGTCAGCAGTGATCAACAAGAAACGGCGATCGAAACGACACTCGACGAAGATGGCAACATGTTGATTGTCAGGGCGCCGGCCGAAGTTCATCGTCAAATCG
The DNA here is from genome assembly GCA_965216875.1 of Rubripirellula sp. Classification (GTDB taxonomy): domain Bacteria; phylum Planctomycetota; class Planctomycetia; order Pirellulales; family Pirellulaceae; genus CBDCUW01. The sequence goes on along the minus strand of OZ244207.1, from coordinate 7,016,383 downwards.
AAACACTTTTGAAAGAACTCGATCGTCCCGTCGACGCAGACGAGAGCCCGATTCAGTTCTACAAACTGCGCAACGCGAGTGCTGTCGAAGTCCTCTATTCACTGCTTGCATTGCAAGAAGCGGCCGGCAGCGGTTTTGCCCAAGGCGGTTTGGGTTTCGGAGCGTTCGGAACACTCGGCGGAATGAACGTGGGTGGCGTGAACCAGGGAATGGGCATTGGCAATGCCATCTACCCAGGCGGTGCCAGTAACTTTCCTGCGACCGCGTTTCCAGGAATGAACCAACAAGCGCCCACAACAACACGCTTACCACTCGAAAACGGCAACGCCGACGAAACGCCTCCGGCGTCAACGGGCATCAATCAAAACCGCGCGCTCAGTCCGCTTATCGGTGGCGGCGGGCTCGGTGGTGTCGCAGGCATTGGCGGACTCGGTGGATTTGGTGGTGGTGCGCAGGTCGCAACGCTTCCGGGCGGCGCGCGTGTTTCAGCCGATGTCGCAACCAACAGCTTGATCGTTTACGCCCCCTCAAGTGTCCAACCGCTTTACGAAAAACTGATTCGCTCGCTCGACCAGCGTCGTCCTCAAGTCATGATCGAAGCCGAGATCGTTGCGGTCGATACGTCTGACAATTTCGCACTCGGGGTCGAGGTTTCGACGGGGGACCGAACGGGGGCCAAGCGGTTGTTCAAGTTCACCTCATTCGGACTCAGCGAAGTCGATCCGGTCAACGGCTTCCTTACCGTCGATCCGGCGCTCGGTTTTAACGGCGTGTTGGTCGATCCCGATGTCGCCGACGTGATCGTGCAAGCCTTGTCACAACACACTCGCAGCCGCGTGCTGGCATCCCCCAAAATCCTGGTCAACGACAACCAGACCGGTACGCTTGAAAGCGTCGCCAGCGTCCCGTTTGCCAGCGTGAATACGTCGGTCCAGGTGGCTACCACCAGCCTGGGTGGCGACCAACAAGCCGGCACAATCATTACAGTCACACCCCATATCAATGAGGACGACCACCTACAATTAGAATTCGATGTGGAGTTCAGCACGTTCGTTGGTGATGCTGGAGACAACCTGCCCCCGCCTCGCCAGATCGACCGTGTGGGCAGCGTCGTCACAATTCCCGATGGCAAGACCGTTGTCGTCGGTGGTTTGAAGCGAATCGATCAACGTGATTCGTTCTCGGGTATCCCTTGGACGGAAAAGATCCCGATCGTTCGCGAGCTGACCAGTTTGACGACCGAGCAAGAATCATCCACGTCGTTTTTCCTTTTCATTCGTCCGAAGATTTTGCGCGACTCGCGGTTCCGCGATCTGCGATACTTGTCTGATATCGATGTTCAAGACGCCCAAATCGACGGAGACGATCCGCAGAGTGGGCCGATCCTGATCCCATGTCCGAAGCCACCCAGTCCAATCGCTCGGCATCCAGCCAACTTGGCGATACCGACCAACGCGATGCACCGCTAAGCGGTGGCGATGAACGTACGGACCGGGATGCTACCGAGACCTCTCGCGCGGCAGAGACTCAAACGGCGGACCAGCATGCGGCGCTCGTGCAAGCGCTCGGGTCACCCACCGCTGACCTAACCGCCTTCCGCCCCGACAGCAAGTTCCTGGGCCAGTTCTCGATCGCCTACGCGCGCTCGCACCGCGTGCTCGGATTCCGCGACACCGACGAAAAGCTTCACGTCGCCATTTGTGACCGACATGGTTACGAGCACCTCGACATCATCGGACGGGCACTGCGCGAAACAGCCGAACCCGTGTTGGCAACCGACACGGCGCTGCAATCTGCGATCAACGTCGCTTACTCGGATCGTTCGAGCCAAGCCCAGCAGGTGATCGATTCGATTGATCGCGAAACCGTTTTGAACGAAGTCGGCGCTTTGGCGTCGCGCGAAGACCTACTTGATACCGAAGGTCGCGCGCCGATCATCCGACTGGTCAACCACTTGTTGTTTGATGCCGTCAAAGCGGGCGCGTCCGACGTTCACATTCAACCCTACGAAGACCGCGTCATGGTTCGTCAGCGAATCGACGGTGTGCTCTTCGATAGTTTCGAGATTCCCAAAACAGTCCAAGAAGAAGTTCTCACTCGTGTGAAAGTGCTCGGCAAGATGAACATTGCCGAGAAACGCCTACCGCAAGACGGTCGGGCCACGGTTCAGCTGGGGGATCGAACGGTTGACCTTCGAATCGCCTCGTTGCCTACCAGTCATAACGAACGGATCGTGATTCGTTTGCTCGACAAGAGCGCGCGGTTGTACACGCTCGGCGAACTCGGAATGCCGCCTCATTACTTGAACGTATTCAGCCGATTGATCACGCGCGATCACGGCATGATCTTGGTCACCGGGCCGACGGGCAGTGGAAAGAGCACGACGCTTTACGGTGCACTTCAAGAAATCAATTCCCATGACCTGAACGTGCTGACGCTCGAAGACCCGATCGAGTACCAACTTGACGGGATCTCGCAGACGCAGATCAATGAAAAGAAAGGGATGACGTTCGCCTCGGGCATGCGCAGCGTCCTGCGACAAGACCCCGACATCATCATGGTCGGCGAAATCCGTGACGACGAAACTGCTGTGATGGCCATCCAAGCCTCACTCACCGGCCACTTGGTCTTCAGCACACTACACACCAACGATGCTGCGAGCGCCGTCACACGCTTGCTCGATTTGGGCATTGAACCGTACTTGGTCAGCAGTTCGCTCGTTGCCTCGCTCGCCCAGCGTTTGGTGCGACGGCTCTGCGCCCAATGCAAACAACCCGATCCGGCCGGCAACCAATTTCCCGCGCCGCCCGAATCGCTACTGGTCGACCAAGAGATCAATCGTTCGGACCTTGCCGGTGTTTTCAAGCCGGTCGGCTGTGACGCCTGTCGCGGAACAGGCTATCGCGGACGAATTGGGTTGTTCGAACTCTTGGTGATGAACGACGCCTGCCGCGACCTCGTTCAAACACGCGGGAACGCGTCCCAGATTCGCGAGGCGGGACTCGATGCCGGCATGCATCTGCTCGCCTCGGACGGATTACTCAAAGTCCATCAAGGATGGACGACCCTCGACGAGGTCCTTCGCGTCACGACGCTGTAGTCTTTAACTCATTCATGGCAGTCTTTTCTTACACAGGCGTTGACCGCAACTCGGCCGTCGTGCGTGGCACGGTCGCCGCCGACACTCCGCGCCAAGCAAGAGACCAACTGCGTGGCGAAGGAGTGAAGGTTCGCAAGCTTGTCGAATGCGCAAGCCGCACAAGCTTCTCGTGGCTTCCCAAACTTTCGCTTGGATCATCCAGCACTCAGTGGGCAACCGCGGTCCATGAATTGTCGATGTTGCTGCACGCTGGCATTCCGATGCTCGACGCGCTCGACACACTGGCCGATCAAAATCGCGGTTCGTTTCGCGCGGCCATCCTCGGTGTTCGCGATCGCGTTGCGGCCGGTTCTTCGCTTGCCGAAGCGCTCTCGCAGCGACCTGATTTGTTCGACGCCGCATCGGTCCACATGGTCGAAGTTGGCGAGAACGCCGGGACACTCGATGTCGTGCTGACGCAGCTTGCCGAGTTCAAACAAAAACAACTTTCGCTTCGGGATTCGGTGACGACCGCATTGGTCTACCCGATTTTTCTGATCTGTTTTGGATTGGGTGCGGCGATCTTTTTGATGACCTCGGTCTTGCCGCCATTGCTCGAGAACCTTCAAGAAACACTCGACCAATTGCCGTGGCCAACTTTGGTTGCCAAAGCGATCAGTGATGTCCTGGTCGGTTACAAGTGGTATTTGATCGCGGCGACCGTCGCGATCATCCTTGGCGTGACCGCTTTGCTCAGGACCGAGAAAGGGCGCTACCAATGGCACCGCACCCTGCTGCGTCTGCCTCTGGTCGGTCCGATGGCGATCAAACAGGGCGTGGCGAGGATCGCGATGATCATCGCGACCCTCTCACGCAGCGGCGTCGAACTGACGCGTGCTGTCGAATTGGCCGAAAAGACCACCCATAACGAGATTTTCAAACAGGCGCTGCGCACATGTGGCCAACGTATCGCAGCCGGAGAAGAATTCGCAGACGCTCTCGAACAGAGCGAAGCGTTTCCGCCACTTGCCGTGCGTGTCTTTTCAGTCGGGCAACAATCAGGCAAGCTTGATGAGATGTTGTTTCGGCTCGCTGATGACTACGACGCGCAAGTCGCGACCACCTCGGCCCGTTTCACCGCGCTCCTGGAACCAATCCTGATTCTGGTTCTGGCGGCGATGGTCGGCTTCCTTTTACTTGCAACCATTTTGCCCATCCTGGAGGCAGGAAATGTCATGTAAATCACCTCTTCGCCGTTCAAACCGTCGACGGAATCGCCAACGCGGCTTTTCGTTGGTCGAGTTGATCGTGGTGATGGTCATTCTTGGCATGCTTGCCGGGTTGGTCGCCGTCCGCACCCGCGGCTACTTGATTTCATCGCGACAACAAACGGCCAAAACGCAAATCGCCGAAATTGTCAAAGCGATCGAAACGTTTTATTCCGATCAAGGTCGCTACCCCACCACCGACGAAGGACTCGAAATCTTGCTCGAAGGAACGCCAAGCTGGCCCGACGGATTCTTGCCCAAAGTCCCCATCGACCCTTGGAAGAACCCTTACGAGTACGTCAGCCCTGGAAGCAATGAACCTTACGAGGTGATTTCGCTCGGTGCCGATGGACGTGAAGGGGGCGAGGGCGAAGACCAAGATCACTCGAGCGAATCGCTGGACTCTTGATGTTGCTTCCGATGCGATCCAACCGTCGTCGCGGATTCACGTTGATCGAATTGGTCGTCGTGATGATCGTCCTCGGTCTACTCGCATCGATCGTTATCTTCTCACTTCGCGGCAATGTTCAGCGGCGACAGCTTACCCGTGCCGTCGAAACGTTTCAGATGTTTGACGCGCGCGCCCGCCGCGATGCGATGCGCCTTGGCAATGCCACCGTCACGATTGATAAGAATCGTGGAAAGTTGACGGTGGCAGCGCGGCGCAACGAAGCCACCTACAAGCTACCTAGCCAAGTGACGATTGCCGAAGTTCGATCGCCGCGTGGCGTCCAGCGCGGGTCGAAGGTCGAATTTGCCGTCGGAAAACAGGGCAACACTCCAACCTACGCAGTGCGATTCGAAAGAGGCGACGTAAGCCAGTGGCTTGTGATCGTTGGACGAAGCGGGCAAGTCGTTCCCGTTGCAAATCAAGGAGAGGTTGATGCCATCCTTGAACTGTAAAACTTACAAGCTTGCAGCATCGTTTGTAGTACCGCCTTTAGGCGGAAGAACGCCAAAAGACCGGCTAAAGCTCGGTACTACGAACAAAGAACGAACGCCATCCTTGAAGAGTTTCAGTCGATCTCGCCCAACATCACGTGATGGCTTTACGCTAATCGAAGTCGTCGTGGGGTTAGCGCTGATGGCGAGCGTTTTGGTCGGTTCGATGCTGGCCTTTTCGGCTCATCGCCATCAACTGCTTGCTGCGGACAAAAAGGTCGCCGCAGTCTCCGTTGCCGATGACGTGCTGAGCCGACTGATCAATAGTCGCGACGGCATCCCCTTGAAAGCGACCGGCGAAATCCCCAGCCATCCGACTTGGTATTGGGAAACAATTCCCGTGGGGACCGCCACGCCCGCCGGCGTGGCCCTGGATGTGGTGCGGTTTCAGATCATCGAAATCACTCCCGCGCGTGAACACAAAGTTCACGCAACGGTGAATGTCGTCAAACGACCTCCGCTAGTGGGAGGTCCACGATGAAACGTCGCCCGAACCGAGGCTTCACGCTTATCGAGTTACTGGCATCGGCCGTGCTGACCGCGATGATGATGGCGGCATTGATGAGTGTCGTGTGGACATCGGTGCGTGAGTCAAAGCAATTACAAAAGGACGAAGTCACGCGGTGGCCCGTCACGCAGCTCGCCGATCTGATGCGTCGAGATTTTGTCAACGCTCGCGGCATGGCCATCCAACCGGGCGGCGTGACCTTGCATGGTTTTCTCGAGGAAGCGGGCGACACGCCCACCTATCGAATCGGCCGCGTGCAGTATGGCGCTGGTGGTCGACCTGGCGACAATCCCAAACGCAATTTATTAGTGCGGACGCACACCCAAAACGGAAACGTGTCGCGCGAAGCCGTTTGGGTTGGCTTTGGTGCTTTGCAAGTCGAACCACTTGAAGAGGGCGACTCCGAAAACGCATTGCTGGTCCAGCCCACTGCGGGCGGCCTGCCTGCGTGTCCTGGCAGCTTTCGCGTAACGCTCTTTTCTGACACGGGCCAAGTTCTCTGGCGTGAGGTGATTCATCATCATGCTGGTTAGCCAAGACAAACTCTGTCGTGATGCCCGTCACCGCAAAGGCTACGTCCTGATGGTCGTGTTGGCGGTCTCGGTACTGGTCGTTACGGTTCTCGGAACGCTCTCACGAGTGAGTCTACGTCGCGCGCTTGCCGCCGCCGACGCGGAGCGGTCCCTTCAGCAACGATGGGGAACGTTGACACTTCAGAAAACAGTGCTCAGTCGTGCCCCGAAAGTATTCGAGCAACTCGAAGAAACGTACCGTGAGCGTGATCCAGGCGCGCCTCCGCCGAGTTTCCGCCGCGACGCGTTGACGTTAGGCGGCGTCACGTTTGATCTGCTACTCGGTGACGAAGACGCCAAGTTGAATCTGAATTCGGTCTTCCATTTTGGCGGACAGATGGAGGCGGAACGGGCGATCTCGAAGGTGGGCGGACCACAGCTGGCACGAACCATCCGACTCATGCCGGCCGTCAAACCGATGATGCTCGCCCGCCAATCAAGCCGTTTGACCAGCGTCGACGATCCCGACACGGAAACGGCCGTCCCGGATGCGTTTCGAAGTTGGGGCGAGGTCTTTGATCTGCCAACGCTTGAGTTCTCTCTCGGCAGCGAGGCGGCCCTGCCAAACGTTACAACCGGCATCACCTGCTGGGGTAGCGGTCAGCTGAACTTTCAACGAGCTTCAGACGAAGCGATCCTGGCAGTTGTCGGCACGGTGATTCAAGATGGAGGGGCTCGGCGGATGCTGGAACGATACCGCGAAAACCCAACCTCCTCGCTTGGTATCTTGATCGAAACGGAAGTCAAATCGAAACCAGATCGCGACCGATTGCGAAGCCTGTTGTCGCAATCGAGCACCAACTTTTCGCTTTGGATTCATGCTTCGACAGCCAACGGCAATGACAACCAAGAATGGGTTGTCATGAGCATGGACGATGAAGGCGTCACTCGTTACCAAAAATTCTCGCGATAGGTCACTCAGCCAGTCGATCATCGATGGACATCTCAACGCAACAACGACTGCTCTACGTGCTCGCCGCGTGCCTTGTCCTAGGCACGTGCGGCGCCGGCTACTGGGCAACGGCGGATGTTACGGTGTCGACCCGACCTCGACCAATGGGCCCATCGGCGATTGGCAACGGGGCCAAGGACTCGGCCCGCAATGATGCGATAGACGCACCGACTCTCGCGACGAAGTTGCGTGGTCCTCTTTACGACGCGCCGAAACAAACGACCCCTCCCAAGCCGGTCGTGGTCCAACCCCGAGTTCAAGCTCCGCCACCAAAACCGAAACTCAAGCTCACTCTCGTCGGAACCATCATCAACGGCCCACAGAGCCTGGCGATCGTCTCGGATGAATCGGGAAAGTTCGACATCAAGGGAGTCGGTGAATCGCTCGAATTGGAACCGACCGGAGTGGAAATCTCGACGATTGGTTCCGAAAAAATCGTTGTCGACTACGACGGCGATCAGACCACGATCCGGCTGAGCAAAGAGGCCGCCAATCGCGGAAACAAGCCGAACAACAATCGGCGAAACAAGGGGAGGCGCATCCCGTGAACATCAATGGTTGCGCCATCATCCAGCGCCCGAATGAATGGTTGATCGTCATCGGTGACCAAGTCGAACACCTCGCGTCGAATGTCTCACCGACCGAGATCGCAGTCTGCGCCGATCTGATGTCCAAGCTTGCGGGGATCAAGAACCCGCAGGCGATCCTTGCGCCCGATTCGACCTCTTGCTACTTTGCCTCACTTTCCGGCGATCCGTCGGTGGATGAACCCAGCTCGGGCAAAGCACTCACACGAACACTGGATCGCGCCGCGCTAACGTACGAATTGGAAGACCATCTACCGATCGATGCCGAAGCGATGGTGGCCGACTTTGCGATCGTTCCGACCGACGATGGCCAACGGCGCGTCTCTGGCATCGCCATCACCACCGAACGTTGGCAACAGATCGCCGAGGAACTCGAATCGGTTGGCATCTCGGTGCGAACAATCGTGCCTCGTGCCATCCTGATGACGCGAGCCCTTTCCGAATCGACCAAGCTTGCTGACGACGTTCAACTGTTGCTCGTCGATGGTGACCAGTGCGACGCCATTGACCTTCGACAAAACACCGTTGCCCAGTGGAAACACTTCCATCTTGATGCAGCCAAGCTCGAGCGTCACAAGTTGCTTGATGGCCAAAATAGTGACGAAGTCGTCGTCGCAGGAACAAACGATCAATCGGGCGCACTTATCGCCGCAACCTATCCCTCGGCGGTCATGATGGGCGGCAATTCGGCGGCGCTCGCGGTCGACGGCGCAGGACTGTTGCTGGGACAATCGGGGCGTTGGTTCAACTTGCGCCGCGATGCACTCGGCCCCACCGACCCGCTTCGCGCCATCCAAACCCCGCTTCGCAGCGTTGGCGTGGCCGCAGCGATCTTGCTACTTACCGTTGCGGTCGGCAGTTGGTGGCGTACCAAGCGAATCGAAAGTCAGATTGATGGCCTTCGAACGCAACAACGCGAACTTTTCGAAGAAGCCTTTCCGAAGGCTCGCGTCCCCGGTGCGATCTTGCGACGTGTGCGTAGCGAACATGCAAAGGTCCTTGGATCGAGTACCGAAACATCCACCATCGACGCGCCGACTGCGGCACCGGACGTGCTACAAGCGCTGCTCGCGGCGCTGCCGAATGATGTCCGATTCCGGATCACACGGATTCAAATCAATGATGGACAAGTCGACGTCGATCTCGAAGTGCGAAACCCGGTCGATGCTGGAACGATGGCCGACGCGTTGGCCAGCTCTGGTTTCGAGGTCAAACCGCCCGGGACAACTCAAAAAGACGCTCGTACCTACGAATCAGTGCTCGAAGCAACCTGGATCGGTTTGAGTACCGAGACAACGACAAACGTTTCACTTCGCAGCAACGCAAATGCGGAGGTGGCGCGATGAGTTCCTCTGCAGCCGATGCCAAACGAAGACGTCGACTTGTCGGACTCGCTCTCTGTGTGCTTGCCGTCTATGCCGTGCTCGGCGTCATGGACTCTCAGTCGGCAGCCCAGCGGCTTCAACTTGCCCAGGATGATCTGGCCGAAGTTTCACGCAAACTCGACGACATCAAGCGATTGCAAACCGGTCCCAAGGTGGCCGCGCTGCAACTTGAGTCGCCCGCCGAAATCACCAACCGCGTCGACCTGGCCAGACAGAAGGCGGGGCTACCTCAAGCAAGCCTTTTGAAGACTCAGCCGCAGGAGCCGAAACGAATCGAGCGCAGCGATTTCGAAGTCCGCTCGACCGATATCGACCTCTCCGCCGCGTCGCTGCCGCAAATCTATGCCTTCTGCGTTGCCCTGCACGATGAAGAAACGAGCACGGTCATTCGCGATATCACGCTGAATGAACCGAGAAATGGCGGCGCCGGGGGCAGGCAGGAAAAATGGGAAAGCCAGTTGGTCTTGACCCAAATGATCTTTTCACCGAAAAGCCGGTAACTACTGTCGCTCCCAATATGCCCCCAGTGCGCAATTCGTGCGCAGGTCGGTCTGGGAACCAAAGATTTCAACGAGTCCTGCCACGCTTCACGGATGACGCGAGCACGCACTCTATCGAGCTTGCCACTTTGCCTTGCGATCGCCATCGCACTGGTGACCGCTCCCGGCTGCGCCCTGCTACGGCGGTCCAACGAATCGATCATCCGCATCCAGACTCGCCAAAACCCTGCCGAGGCGGCACGTTTGACCCTGAAAGGTGTCAAAGCGCTGCATCACGGAAACATCGAAGGGGCAACGGACAAGTTCATGGCAGCGGTCCATGCCGATTCCACCTACGGTCCGGCACACAACAATCTTGGCTTGCTGCACTTTGAAGAAGGCAATCTCTATCAAGCAGCGCTCGCTTTCGAGCAAGCTATGGATCTGATGCCACAAGATCCGGCGGTCTACTACAACATGGCGCTCACGCTTGAATCGGCGGGGCGATCCTTCGAAGCACTCGACCTCTACTCCCAAGCCGTAGAGATGGATCCGGCCAACCCAAGCTTCTTGGGCAACCTCGTTCGGCTGCGGATCCGACTTGGCGAAAACGATCCAACTCTCGTCACTCAACTTCAAGACTTGATTCTGATCGAAACCCGTGATGATTGGCGGCGATGGGCTGATCGCCAACTTGCGTTGAACTTGAACCCAACGCTTGACCGCGGACCCGATCCACCCGAGTTCAATGCTCGCGACAAAGAGAATCAAGAAGAGGATGCGGAAACTCAACTGCGAAACAGCATCATCGAACTGACGCCGATCGAAGGTTCCGCGACGGGGAGTTTCAAGAGAACCGAAGTCCCTGCCAATCCCGGCATCCCCGCCAATCCCGGCGAATTACAACCACCGCAGCAGGATCCTGGCGATGCGGAAACGTTGCCCATTCCGCCGCCCGAATCAACCAACACAGGGCCGCAAAGCATTCGCCCGCTCATCAACGATGCGATCATCGAGGATCCCATCAACAGCGTTCCAATCGGCGACTCTTCTTCACTTCAGCAGTTGCCACCCACGATCGACTCGGACGAGTTACGATAGGTGATTTCAGACGGCTCTGCATGCGAGTCGCTGCCACCACATCACCTCCCAGGCGTGCCGATCGGCGTGCCCACTCACGAGAGCTACGATGCCCCGCCACTTTGTTGCCGCGCTGTTTGTGTTGGTTGCAACACCACACTTGTTTGCCCAAGATGCAAAAACGGACACTCGTCCAAACGTCCTGTTCATTGCCGTTGATGATCTGAATCATTGGATTGGCCATCTTGAGCGAAACAAACAAACCATCACTCCACACTTGGATCGGTTGGCGGGCATGGGCGTCAGTTTTTCGCATGCCTATTGTGCCGCGCCGGCATGCAATCCCTCGCGGGCCGCATTGATGGGTGGCATGCGACCGTCAACAACGGGCGTTTATCACAACCCCGACGACTATCGCCCTCACATTCGCAGCGACCAAACACTCAATTCACACTTCCGCGCCAACGGCTACCGTGTGATGGGCGCCGGCAAGATCTATCACGGTTCGTTCGGTCGCCGTGACGAATGGGACGACTACGCGAAACGCAAAAAGACGAACAGCAAAGGCGCCTACGTCAACAAAGACATTGGCGGTATCCGCTGGGCACAGCTCAAGGGAGACGACGACGCGGTCGCTGACTACCAAACCGTCTCGTATTGCATCGATCGATTGGGGGAATCTCACGACAAGCCCTTCTTTCTGGCGTGCGGGATCTTTCGCCCCCACATGCCTTGGTCGGTTCCCAAAAAATACTTTGACATGCACCCGCTTGATGAAATCGAATTGCCACCACACACCGAAGGCGACCTCGATGACATTCCGGCCGAGGGCGTTAAGACCGCCAAACCAAACGGCGATCACAAAAACCTCACCGAGGCGGGTGCGTGGAAAGAAGCGGTCCAGGCCTACTTGGCGAGCGTCACTTATGCCGATGGCCAACTCGGACGCCTGCTCGATGCACTGGAATCATCAGCCCATCGCGACAACACGATCATCGTCTTGTGGGGTGACCACGGCTGGCATCTTGGCGAAAAGCAACACTGGCGAAAATTTGCACTTTGGGAAGAAGCAACGCGAGCACCGCTGCTGTGGGTCGCGCCCGGCGTCACACGCAAGAGTGTCATCTGTGACGCAACGGTCGACTTCATGAGCATCTACCCGACACTTTGTGAACTGACTGGATTGCCGACTCCGGAACACTGCGACGGCGTCAGCATCGCAAAGTTGCTTCGTAACCCGGACACCAAATGGACACGCCCTGCGATCACCACACACGGCTACATGCGACACGCGATTCGCAGCAAAAAGTACCGCTACATTCGCTACGCCGACGGAAGTGAAGAGCTGTATGACGAGATCGCCGATCCCTATGAGTGGAAAAACCTCGCTGGCGATGCGAACTACTTCGACACCATCGAAGGCTTGAAGCAATGGTTGCCCGAAACGAACCTACCGCCACACTCGCAACCGAAAAAGAAAAAGAAGTAGTCCGATCAATCGAGCGAAACGGGCGAATCGCTTTCGGCGAACTGTGCCGCCGGCACACCCATCCGGCGGAGCATTGCCAGATGCAAACCGGACATCGACGCAGCGCCCTTCGACGATCGCAACCGTCCGCCAACAATCGTTCCGCCACCGCCACCAGCCAACAGAAGCGGCAGGTTCTCTTCGGAATGTTGGTGCCCATCGGCAAGGCTTGATCCGTAGACAACCATGCTGTTATCGAGCAGCGATCCGGTTGGTTCTTCGATCGACGACAATCGATCCAGAAAGTAGGCGACTTGCTTGGTGTGCCACTTCGTCACGCGGTTGTACATCCCGCGTTTTTCGTCTCGCGAGGACCACGATGTTTTGCCATCGTCGTCTTCGGTCTTTCCCGAAATGTCTTGCCAGTGTGAAAGTGCGTGCCATGTCCCTTTCACGCCATCGATAAAGTCAAAGTAACGATTGCTTTGTCCATGATCCATCATGAAAGTGGCAACCCTTGTTGCGTCCGACCAAAAGGCAAGAACCATCATGTCGATCATCGTTTGCATGTAGAGTTGATGATCCTCGGGAATGCCTTCTCCTGGACGCACCATCGCCTGTTTAAGCCTGGGGTTTTGGTTAGCCAGTGCGCGTTGGCGCCCCGCAAACTCGATGCGTCGCTCGACCGCAGCAATCGACTCGAGGTATTCGTCAATCTTGCGTCTGTCTTGATCGCTAACTCGATTGCGCATGCGACGTGCATCGTCGAGAACGAGGTCGACCACTCGCTTGCTGCTTAGCCCGCCATCGCCAACACGAAACATCCGATCAAAAACCGCTCGTGGCTCGACATCGCGGGCAACCGGCGTCATTCGATCTCGCCATGAAATCGCGTTTCTCGACAAACTGCTCGTGAAAATCCCTTCGCCGCGTGCCGATAACTCGAGCGATGGCAAAAGAGTTTCTCTCGCCAAATGCTTGGCGGCGATCTGATCGGCCGAAGGCCCGCCCGCATCAATCCGCTCGCCATGAAACGCACCCCCGGTCAACCAAGTCGCCGTACCTGCGCCGTGCCCGTTGCCACGTGGCGTCCACATATTCCGAAAGATGTTGATCTGTCCGCGAAAGCGTTCAAGATCCGACATCCAAGGGTTCAATTGCTGCAAACGGCCTTTGCTGTCGACTTGTTTCGGCTGCCACGCCCCTTCGGCAACACCGTTGGGAATGTACAGATAGGCCATCCTGACGGTGCGTGCATCCGAGTCGTCCGCGGCCGTGCCTTTCGAGGGTGACATGACCTCCAGAAGTGGAAGCGGCGCAGCGACCGCGAGGCCTCGCAAGACGGTGCGACGAGAGATTTGCCAATGCTTGGGCATGAGAGTCACTTTGCAGGTTGTGTTTGTTTCATTTGAAACGTGTCACTGAGGACGATCTCGCGGATCATGGTGCGAATCTTGCGATCGTCTTCATTGGTCTTGGCGACAATTTGTGCGACCGACGCTTCATCGTAGTATTCGAGTTGTCGTCCGAGCGCATACGACAACATCTTGCGAACCATTTGAATCGTAAGGTCATCGATACGTTCCTGGGCAATGGCCTTGCGCAGGCCTTCAATCCCCTTGAGCGTCGTCCCGTCGGGGAATTGTCCGGTGTCATCAACCTCGCGGCCTCGATCGCGCGGACGATACCGTCCAAACCAATCGAACTTAGACAGACTGAATCCCAATGGATCAATCTGGCTGTGGCAGGCATAGCAGTTTGGATTGCGGCGATGCATTTCCAACTTCTGTTTCTGACTCAACCTGCGGCTCTCACTGATCGCTTCGTCAAATTCACTTACGTTTGGCGGCGGCGGTGGTGGCGGTGTTCCGAGCAACTCGGAAAGCACCCAGTTGCCCCGGAGCACGGGACTGGTTCGGCCTGGAAACGAAGTGATCGCCAAGAGGCTCCCCTGACCAAACAATCCGCCGCGCGGCAATTCGACATCCACGCGCCGCATTCGCTTCCCCGAGATGCCGTCGATTCCGTAGTGCCGCGCAAGTTCTTCGTTCAGGAACGTGTACTTCGCATCGACCAACTGCTCAATCGAAGCGTCCTCTTCGACAAGTGACGAAAAGAAGAGTGACGACTCGTCGTGCATCGCTTCGATCAGCGCATCCGTCGCCCAGGGGTTGTCGATTTGATCAGGCCGCAGACGACCAAGGTCGGCAAATCCGAGCCACTGTGATGCAAAAAGCTCTCCCAGGGATCGGCTACGTCGATCGTCCAGCATCCGATCGATTTCGGCAGCCAGGACGTCTGGCTTCGAAAGAGTGCCGTCAACGCCAAGCCGATACAAACGATCGTCCGGCATTGACGCCCAAAGGAAATAGGAAAGTCGACTCGCAAGTTCGATGTCGGTCACAGAAAACGGCTCGGACGGGTGTCCCACTCGCTCGGTACGAATCAAGAAGTTGGGCGAAACCAACAGAATCTCAATCACGTCACGGAGGGCAGTCGCTTCATCCGCAGATGCAAGCGTATGTTCGTAGCGTGCCAACATCGCCGTCAGTTCTTCCGACGTTACTTTTCGACGGTACGCTCGAGACATCAGCTTGGCCAGCGCATTCTTTGCGTCGCCTTTGCCACTTCGCCGCCAGCGGGCGAGAAAGGATGGATCACCTACCACCGCATCCGCAATTCGCGTCGCTGCGTTTGCATAGCGTTCCATCAACAAAGGTTGCAAAAACAAACTGTTCGAACTGTTGTCAAAACCGCTGCTGGCCGTCATGTCCTCCGGAAATCGATCCGCGGGCCGCATCACGATGCCAAACAGATCGCTCACCGTATGGTTGTACTCGTCGTGCGTTAGACGCCGCGCAGGCTCGAAGCCAACGTGCTGTACCTGGCTGTAGTCAAAATCGATGATCGCATGCGTCAACCAACCGACCAACAAACGGCGATCTTCCTCGCTGGGTTGATCATGATCGGACGGCGGCATCGAGCGGTTCTTGAGTTGTTCGATGACATTGATCCATTCCTTACGTCCCGCAACCAACGGCTCGACGGCCACAAGCGATTCAAGATTCAGATCTCCGGCCGCTTCAGCCTCGCTGTGGCAGTCGAAACAAGCGCTACGGAGCGTCGGAAGCACTTGGCTGGCGAAGTCCGCTCTCGAGAACGCGTTGACTTCTTGCTTTGTCAGAGCGACAGGTTGAGCGAGCGGGTTGTTCCTGAGGACCTGCTCATTCTCTTCCGGTTCGTTCGGCTCATCACGCAGTAGTCGCAGCTCTCGCTGAAGTGCCCTGAGCTCGCGTTCCACTTCCTCGGCTTCGTCGGTCTCGCCTTCCTCACGCATCCAATGCAGTTCACGTTTGAGCGCCGCAATTTCGCCCAACAACTCAAACTCACCTGTCAAAAATTCCATATCGCCTTCGAGTTCGATGCCACGCTGTTCATCATCGTTGCGATAGGCGTCAAAGATCTTGGGCACAAGTGAGATGCGTTTATGCAAGAGCTTCAAGAGTTCCTCAAGAGGCTCGATGTGCTCGTGGACCTCGTCACGATTGAGGTCAAACATGACTCCAAGCAGCTCGGACTCTTCCGATCGCAAGTCGAGAAGGTAGTGCGATTGCTCGAGATCCACTTCGACCCGCTGCAGGCTCTCGACAATGCGCTGAACCTCGACCTCATCGTCACGTTCTTCTGCTCGCTCGATACGTTCTTCGCCCTCACGCATCGAGCGATGCAAGCGTCGCACCTTTTGCATGATCGATTGACGCAGCTCGTTGTTGGCCGACATCCGCTTCAGGACACCTGCCTCGCGTTTTGCTTTTTCGATCCGAAACTGAAGTTCGCGAAGCGGTTCGCCATCCTCCTCTTCTTCGCCATCCTGCTCAAAAGCGATTCGCTCTTCGTCAAGTTCTTGAGCCCCTAAGTTTGGAAAACGAGCGCAGCAAAAGGCAGCGACCAGAACGATCGCGAGCACACTTCGAAAATTTGCAGTCCTTGGCACATCGATGAGCATGAGTCAAATCCGTGGCGTTTGTTTCGCTCTGCCGCACTTTGCATTGTATATTCGAGCCCATTGGTTTCCCAAATCACGACCTTCAAAGCTTCATGCAAGCGATACAGACGGTTACAGCCAAAGGCCTCGCGACATGTCTCTCCGCACAACCAGCTCGCATCACTTTCTTAGACTGAGCCTTTTCGTTGCTGTCAGCTGCGTCGCAAACATCGGCGCGGCGCAACATCCGACCATCAAGAATAAAGGCGATGTCGATCAGCTGATTGCCAAAATTTCGAATTGGGGTCGCTGGGGCGACGAGGATCAGCTGGGCACACTCAACTTGATCACCCCGCAAAAGCGAAGCCAAGCTGCTAGGTTGGTCGACAAAGGGATCAGCGTTTCGCTTGCCCATAAGATGGAAACCGGCCAAGCCGCGGACAATGGCAAGCCGTTCGAGCACACGATGCTTGCCAACGGTCGTGAAGGAAACGGGCCTTGGGCCGTCGACAATTATTCGGTGTCCTACCACGGCCTCGCGCACACTCACATGGATTCGCTTTGCCATCTGTTTTACGAAGGCAAAATGTACAACGGATTTGGTCGCGACGAAGTTGGACCAACCGGAGCTGAAAAGCTCAGCATCGACAACGTCCAAACGGGCATCCTGAGCCGCGGAGTGCTGGTCGACGTCCCCCGACTAAGAGGCATCCGGTTTCTTGAACCGGGCTCACCGATCATGCCAAGTGAACTTGATCGTTGGCAGCAGGAAACGGGACTGAAGATCGAACCCGGTGATGTCGTCTTCATTCGAACAGGCCGATGGTTGCGTCGCGCTCTCCGCGGCCCGTGGAACCCGTCAACCGAAGGAATGGCCGGGCTTCACGCATCATGCGGACAGTGGATTCGCGATCGTGATGTTGCGATGATGGGCAGCGACGCGGCGCTTGACGTCATTCCCTCGGGCGTCGAAGGGGTCACTCACCCGGTTCACGTTTTTACGTTGCACGCCATGGGCGTTCACATCTTCGACAATTGTGATTTGGAAGCGCTCGCAGAAACCTGCGACAAGCTTGGTCGCTGGGAGTTTATGATTTCGGCCGCGCCAATCGTTGTCGAAGGCGGAACCGGTTCGCCACTCAATCCGATCGCAACGTTCTAGTGAGGCAAATTGCATCCGTGTCCTGCTCGTCCGTGAGCCGTACGCGTTAGCGTCGGGCCTTGCGCGATCCGCGAAGAGTGCAAGGCCCGACGCTAGCGCGTTCGGCTTACAAAGCACTACCGAGTCCTCGATTCATTCGAACCATGTCTTCACAAGAATTCGCGTCCTCCATCGAAAACGGTAACGTCCAACGCGTCGCCGAAATGCTCGTGGCAAACCGATCGCTCGCCAACCCCGACAACTGGACGCCTCCGCCACTTCACTGTGCGGTTCTGTGGAACCAACCACGAGTCGCCGAAGTGCTTCTCGATCACGGCGCCGATATCGAAGGCCTTGATCCCGATCGCCAAACGACGCCGCTGCGGTACGCGATCCTCTACGCAAAACCCGAAATGATCTCACTGCTGGTTGCGCGTGGTGCGAACACGGGCGTGATTGTCGATGGCGGGACCACGGCGATGGAATTGGCAACCAGCGCAGCCGAGGGTCACTACAGTCGGTACGATGACCTCCCCAAACCATCACACTACGCCGAAGTTGTCGCGTTGTTGCGACAACTTGGTGTTCGCTGACATCGAAACCGACGTGACCAACAAGATTGACATAGCCGGCGAGATTGTTGAGCGGGCGATCGCGAGACATGGAGGCCTCGACGCATTCGCTTCATGCAACAGGATCACGATTCGTGTCGAACAACTTTCGGGTTCGATTCCAATTTGCAAAGGGATTGGACGCACGTTTCGGCGTCCTACCGAAGTTCAGGTTTCACCGCGTCGCCAACAGGCGAGGTTTGTCGCCTTGGGCGATGACGGGCAAGACATCGAATTTGATTCGGGCTCGATCCTCTGTGGTGAGGACCGACACAAGGCCTACCGGCAATCCTTCGACGGACTCAAGAAACTTCGTCGATGGTCGCCGAAGGATGCTGCTTATTTCTTTGGCTACGCGCTGTGCGACTATTTCAGTTTTCCATTCTCGTTACAGTCCCTTCGAGTCAACCGCGCGGCTCAGTTCAATGACGGTGGATCTCGCCTTGGGGTGGTCTTTCCACCCGGCGCTGACACGCACAGCCAACAGCAAGCGTTGTACTTTGACTCAACGGGTTTGTTGGTGCGTCACGACTATCGAGCCGATGTGATCGGCCCTCTGTTCTTCGGTGCTCATCACAGTACCAACTACCGGTTCGACACCCCCGTCCCGATCGCCGAAACACGCCGAGTCACCGCGAGACTCGGGCGTCTGTCCACCCCGATCACCGTGCTAAAAGCAAGGTTCACGGTCGAAGCGGTTCAGTAGGACAATTGCCAAACGAGAACGCGTTTTTTCGAGTGTGTATACTTGGGGCCTTCCCACCTGTCTCGGATGCAAAAGCGCCGACCCACCCTTCAACGGATGCTCGCCATGAAACGACTCTTCTCCGTTTGCGCCCTTCTCATTTCAGTCTGTGTCGCCCCACAAGCAATGGCTCAAAAGCCTGATCCTTGGCTCGAGAAAAAGGCGGCTCGGTTCAAGCCACTTAGCGACAGTCAAAAACAGAAGATTGCCGACGCAATTCCTCGCGAGACAACGGCCAAACCGAAACAGCAACGGCGCATCTTGATGTTCTTTCGCTGTGAAGGATTCATCCACGGTTCCATTCCCTATGGAAACCATGCGATCCAACAGATCGGCGAGCAGACCGGCGCGTTTCGAGTCGATCTTGCTGACACCTACGATGTCTTCACGCCAGACAACCTCGCGCAGTACGACTGCATTTTGCTAAACAATACAACGCACATGAAGTTCCCGACTTCCGAACATGAAAAGGCGTTCGTTGACTTTGTGAAAAGCGGGAAAGGCTTGGCTGGCTTCCACGCGGCGAGCGACAACTTTGGCAAACACCCCGAATGTTGTGCGATGGTCGGCGGACAATTCAATGGCCACCCTTGGAATGCCGGCGGCAACTGGGCTTTCAAACTGGATGACCCTGACCACACGCTCAACAAAGCCTTCGCCGGCAACGGATTTTGGCACAAAGACGAAATCTATCAGTACAAGCCAGAAACATACCAAGGTCCCGAAGTACTGCGACTGTTGGTCAGTCTCGACATGAGCAAGAAAGAGGTTTCAGAGCGAATCAATGATGGACCGCGCGAAGTTCCCGTCTCGTGGGTTCGCAAAGCCGGCAAAGGGCGTGTCTTCTATACCAATTTTGGACACCGCGAAGACACCTTCTCGAACCCTGTCATCCTGAGGCACATGTGCGACGGAATCCAATACGCACTTGGCGACCTTGAAGCAGACGACGTCCCAACGGCAAGCACAGGCGACAAAGAACCAGCTCTCGCACCCGCAAAGCCCTAGTAATACGGTTCTTCGTAGTGGACGAGGCCACGAGTCCCTGTGCGAATGAGTGCCTTAGGACTCGTTGCCTCGTCCACTACGACTCTGACGGGACTCGTTGCCTCGTCCACTACGACTCTGACGGGACTCGTTGCCTCGTCCACTACGACTCTGACGGGACTCGTTGCCTCGTCCACTACGACTTTGCTACGTTCCAAACGTGTTGCGGAACGCGGCGAAGTCGAACAGGTTCACGCTGTCGTCGCCGTTGAAATCAAAGTGCGGAAGGAACGCTGGGTCACTCGAGGGGAGGTTGTACGTGCCTCGAAACGCGGCGAAATCGAACAAGTTGACGACGTTGTTGCCATCGCCATCGCCAAACTTGCGATAGAAGTCGTCAACGAATTGAAAATCACCGCCTGCGTCGCCACTTGAATCTCCATCAAGTGCAACACCTTCCAAGTTGACCGCAGAACCGAACACATTCAGTTGATACGCGCCGGCCGCAAGCGAAGGCGACATCGCACCTCGATCGTCAACCGTCGGCCCCGATAGGAATTGAATCGTGACAACCGTTTCCCCATCAATCACTTGTGAGGTTTTGGTCAGATTCGCGGCGACGTCTTGACCGAGATTGCGCACTTCAAAGGCTGGGCCTTGGCTTTCGTCTAGCGCGACGGGCGAATCAAACGTCACCGCCAACGTATCGACAATCGATCGTTGGTTGTCGCCGCCGTTGACAACCACCTGTTTCACTTTTGGTGCATCGTCATTGATGATCGTCCCGATCGCGACACCATCATCAATGGAACCTTCGCTGGGACTGCTAAGCGTGACGGTGAACGTCTCATTCAATTCGGCCAACCGGTCACCCAAAATCGGCACGACCACTTCTGCGGCCTGAGTCGCCGCGGGAATCGTCACTGTCGTCGGTGGCACAAGGTAGTCGGCGCCCTCGGTGATGCGAAACAGCTCGCCCCCGAGATCGACGATATACAGGTTTCCGGCAGCGTCTTCGGCGAACGACGAGATACTGTTGATCTGACTCACATCGGGACGCAGCAGCGTCGTCCAATCGGTGAAATCGTCGAAGTTCGTACCGTTGTGGACGGATGGATCGTCACCGTTGAACCGCAACGACCAAACCCGTGGGTTCACGAAATCTGCAAAGAAATAGTTGCCCCGCAGTTCTTCGATGGGACCACGATAGACGTAACCACCGGTCACGCTGTACCCGCCTGTCGACGTTGATGCATGGAGGTAATCGTAAATGGGATCGATTGCCCCAGGAGGTTTCGGACCGCCAACCGAGGACGGCGTTTGGATCGTTCCTTCACGAGGCCGCCATCCATAGTTTTCACCGCCGCTACTGTCGCCCAGCTGGACGTTGATTTCTTCACGAACATTCTGACCGACATCAGCGATATACAGGTCACCCGTTTCGCGATCAAAACTGTTGCGCCAAGGGTTTCGCAATCCGTAGGACCAAATCTCGTCATCCCCCGTGACACCGACAAACGGATTGCCGGCAGGAATCGAGTAGTTGCGGTTGGCGTCGGACGGAAAGTCATCTCCCTCAACATCAATGCGCAGCATCTTGCCGAGAAGGTTGTTGGTGATGTCCTGGGCGTTGTTCTGAGGATCATTGCCTGAACCTCCATCACCCGAAGCAATGTACAAGTAACCGTCGGGACCAAAATCCATCCAACCCGCGTTGTGATTTGAGAAGGGTTGATCAATACGCATGATGGTGCGTGCGGTCGCAGGATTCGCCGTCAATCCATTTGCGTTGGCCTGATACTCTCGAACAACCGTGTCACGATTGGAAACGGTCAGGTACACGTAAAGCAAACGGTTCTGCTCGTACTGCGGGTGAAACGCGAGCCCCAATAGACCTTGTTCGTTACCGGAGGCCAAACCGTTGATGGTGAGGAACTTGGGACTTTGCACGCCACCGGTTTGCAAATCGATCACCTCGATATCACCACGTTGTTCGGCGACGAACAAATGATTGGGCAACCCGGGAGCACTCGTTGCGTAGATCGGACGAAATAACTGATTCGTGACCCGTTCGACACGAAGCGCTTCGGCCGTTCCGTTGGTGACCGAGACTTGAACGGTCACATCGCTCGAAGGCTCATCCGAAATCGTCACCGGAAAACGCAATTCGACCGATCCAGCATGGCCTTCGATCACTTGAGCATCTTGAATCGAAACCAGAGGTGCCAACCCTTCCGCTGGAGCCTCGGCAGTTTCGATGCGGTTGATGACATGCAATGCATCGAACGCTGTCACTTGGCCATCACCGGTCATGTCGAGGGTCGGATCGCTCGATCCGTGTGACAATGCTTCAAAGATGATCGCGGCATCGGCGGAAGTGACTTGACCATCGCTATTGAGATCGACATCGGCGGGCATCATGTCGGCCGCCAAGAGTAGCCTTGGATCGAGCGACTGAATCGCAAGTGATCGGGATCGCATCGATGTTCCCCCCGGAATGGATGAGCGTGTGAGAAGACCGTCGATTATAGTTCGCCACGACTGAAACACGCCCATGAGTTAGCAGGAATACGGGCAGTGACTTATTCACCCCCAGCCGATGCGGCCAGTTGAGTGTCCTAGAGACGAAATGCGGCCGACTCGCCTTCGATGGCGAGGTAATCATTCCCGGGCTCGACGATGCCGAACCGCTCGCCGGTTCCATCTGGCCAAACGACCTCGACCTCGACTTCGTCATCTGACGCACAGCCAATCGTCACGCACTTTTCGTTGCTGCAGTGGAATCCATCACCGCCGAATAACTG
Organism: Rubripirellula sp.; assembly: GCA_965216875.1. Classification (GTDB taxonomy): domain Bacteria; phylum Planctomycetota; class Planctomycetia; order Pirellulales; family Pirellulaceae; genus CBDCUW01. Next base: position 6,993,790 of record OZ244207.1, on the reverse strand, counting down.
CGCAGTGTGTTGGCGTCCTTTCGCATGAACTCGAACGGTAGCGCCGACGGCACTGCGATGGCCAGTGGTCGAACGAAGGAAGAGTCGCACCGACCGGTCTTGCGTCTGCGTTTGATTCACCAACAGGGCAACGGGATCGAAAAGACGAGTCACAAGCATGTCCGTAAGACCATCGCAGTTTACATCCAACCTCATCACGGCGCGGCCCACGTGTGATTGCTGAAAGTAGCCTCCAAGTTGCTCGTCATCGATCACCGACCAACGATTCCCCGATCGAGAAAAGAGCTGTGCTGGCTGACGAAATTCTCGTCCTTGGTGTTGGAAGTCATCGACATCCCCATTGGAAACCATCAGTTCCAACTGGCCGTCGTTGTCCGCATCGATCCATTGACATCCCCAACCGAGCAGCGGAATCGAGATGTCTCGCAAGCCAACACTTGCCGTTTTGTCGACCCAAGTGTTTCGGCCCGAGTTGCGATAGAACGTGTTGTGATCATCCGCAAAGTGGGTCACGTAGAAATCGATCGCATTGTCGCCATCGGCATCGCCCGCTGCGATTCCCATCGACGCCTGGGCGATCGATCGTTCGTTGTAAGCGATCCCGCGAACTGTCCCTTGCTCGACGAGGCGGAACGTAGGACTATCATCGTCGCGAGCCCAAAAATGATTCGCCGTCATGTCGTTGGCAACAAAAAGCTCCAGCCCCGGTTGGTCGTTCATTTGCCCGGCAATGACGCCGAAACCTCGCCCAGGCTGGTGCGTTTTGAGCCACTGATTAGAAACGTTCTCGAAGTTCCCCTCGGCATCGCCTTGCCAAACCTGATCGCGCATCGCGTTGAAAAGTGTCGGCATGCACGACCGGGGTTCGCCAAGTTCTTCGTCAATGCAAGGTTGCTTGAAAGCACGTTGGTCATCTACGTAGGCCGTCAAATACAGGTCCGCGAAACCATCGCCGTTGATGTCGGCAATGACACCCGAGGTGAACCATCCGTTGGCTGACAGGCCGACGGAATGGGTCGCGTCGGAAAATGTGCCGTCTCCGTTGTTTCGCAGCAGCGACGCGCGGCCAATGTTCATCACGAGTAAATCATCGAAACCGTCGCTATCGTAGTCGCCAACCGAAACCCCTTGTGCAAATCCTTTGTCGATCGCATTGGCGGGCGTGGTTGTTTTGACAAAACGCCCTGCAACATTCCGATAGAGATGATTGGTGGTCGACGTTTGTTCCAACGGCGCCCCGTCCATGTTCGTCAAATAGAGATCGGGCCAACCATCCAAGTCGTAGTCGATCACTGCACCGCCACTTGAGCCCGACTGATAGACAAAAAGCCCGGCCTCTTTCTTAGTCGCCGTCGTCACCCTACAGGTATGGTTGAGACCACGCGTTTTTGCCTCTTCCTCGAAGCGAATCACTGACGCATCCGCAACTGTCGAGCCATGATTGGGTGAGTCCTGCATCCCAGATTCCCATCGAAACGCGGGTAGCTGTGACAAGTCCAAACCGGCAATGGCTCCGGTTGCTTCCCAAGGCGTTGTGCCGGTCAATGCATCGCGTTGGTGTTTGAATTGATCTTGCAGTGTGGGGGCAATCTCCCCACGCATCGCAAAGGCTTGGATGAGCCACGCGACCGATTCCCAGGTGCGGCCGAGGTCATTCAGCGTCGCCGCAACGTTCATCGCATCTTTTTGCGACTGACCTCCGCGGGTATGAAATGCATCAATGTCGCCGCGCAGCCGAGCCAGCTTGGCAGCACGCGTTGAGATGGGCTGTTTGCCTTCCGGGATTTCGGCATCCGAAAGTGATTGAGCAAGCCGCGAGAGCGCTTCCGGATGATTCGCATCAAGCGTGACGGCTTTCCAAAACGCGCGGGCCGCTTGGTCAGGTCGATCGTTGCGTGAAGCCCAGATCCCCGCCGCCAGCCAGTATTCCGGATGATCCGCGACTTCGCCCGGCACGTCACTCGCCCAGTCAATCACCGCTTGCGAATCTCCACTTTCAACCAGCGCGCGACCGTAGAAGATTTGCGCCGGAACAAACTCAGGGTGCTTCGCGACGACGGACTTGAGGCGTTTTGCAACTTGCTGCCAACGGCCATCTTGGGCTTCAAGTCTCGCAAGCGAATACTGTGGCCGCTGATCCGCAGGGTAGTGTTTGAGCGCATAGTCACACGTTGCAGCATCGGTTTGTGGTCGAGTCAGATCAGAAATGATCGTCAGCATCGGCACGCTGCCGTGACCGCGCTGGACCAACCACTGGATGTGCTCCTTCGCTTCCCACTGCAGTCCCAATGACGCCATCAGCCCAACCGCTTTCTGACGAAAGTCTGCCGACTCGGGATGGTGCTTGATCGCTTGGGAAAGCGCGTCGACCGCATCAAACGGCCGTCCCGCGTTCATCCATTGACGCCCTGGCTTGTCCAACAATTCTGCCGATGGGCTCGTTTGAGCATCGATAGCAGATTGATAGAACTGAGCCGCATTCGCAGGTTCCCCACGCAGACCGGCAATGTCGCCAGCGAGTTCCAGCAGCTCTGGCGAATCGGGATGCACCACCAAGCCATCCTGCACCCCCTTCGATGCCTGCTCGAGTTGATTGCCTCGAACCGCTTGCTTCACGGTTATCACCACATCCGAAACGGTAGCCCGCTGCGGCGTCTTGGGATCGGCGGCGTTCGCTGGAACGATCGACGAACCACTTTCGATCGACTCGGATTCTCCGCCACATCCCACTAGGCAAAGCAGCGAGAAGACACCGAGGACCAATAACGAGAAGCGCCGGTGACAAACTGCCATCAGTCTTCTCCGACAGCGAACTCGAACACGTCCTTTTGGCCTTCGACGACGAGCAAGTGCGAGTCGACCGGGACATTCTTGATCGTTTGCTGTTGTCCGTCGGGCCATGTCACCGTCAACGTATCGATCGAATCGATCTCGCCCAAACCAATCGAGAGTGTCGACTCGTTCTTGCAAAGGTAGCCATCACCGCCGTTGACCCAATGACTGACAGCGGTGTCGCCCGATTGCACGTCGACACGACTTCCAATCGCATCCCGTTCACTCGCGGACCCTACCAACTTCACGCGCAGCCAGTGATGGTCCGTTTCGGTTTCGTTAATCAAGAGTGCCGTTGGAGATCCAATATGGGTGACAACGAGGTCTGGCCGACCGTCACGATTATGGTCCAACCGCGCCATCCCACGCCCCAGATAGACTCCAGACCAATATTCTGATGGGTCTTTGACTGGGGTGAGACGAAACTCCGTGCCTAAGTTGACGAACAATTGCGGCGGTTGTTCGAGTGGTTCGCCTGGCGCCTTTTCCACATTGCCATTGGTCACGGCCAAATCGGGTCGAGTATCGTTGTCATAGTCAATCGCTTGCGAGCCAAACCCAAGCACCGATGCACTGTCAGCATAAAGCTTGTACTGAACGCACCGGTCTTCAAACGTACCACCGCGATTGATAAACAGACTGGCGGGCTCGTTGTAGAAGTTGGTGATATGCAGGTCGAGTGTTCCCGATCCATCAAAGTCGCCAGCCGCGATTCCCATCGACGCGGTTGGCATTCCCCCGTTGCCGTGTCCACAACCCACCAGCGCCGCAATGTCGGTGAACGATTCGCCATCGCTTCCGCGCACCCAAAGGTGATTGGGACGAACATCGTTTCCAACGAAGATCTCATTGCCCGGTTTTCCATCGAAATCGGCAACCACCACGCCAAGGCCCGTGCTCGCCGCTCGGGGCGAATCATTGATGTTTCGCATCGCCATTCCCCCGGCGCCGTCATTGACCATGATCCGGTCGACGCCCGCGGTGAAGGCCAGCGGAGAAACGGTATCAATACTTCCGTCAGCGTGAACCTGTGGACGACGGATCATGGTCGGATCGTCGACGTCATGGATGGCAATGATGTCGGGAAGCGCGTCCCCGGTGACGTCGGCCAAGGCAATCGAACTTGGCAACGTCTTGTTTTGATCATCCTCATCAAATTCGGTTCGACGAAAGGTCCCATCCCCGTTGTTGATCAACAGTGTTTTCCCACCAATGTTGGCGACGACCAGATCGGGAAACCCATCCTGGTTCCAATCGCCAGCAGTCACGCCCACGCTGTACCGTGTTTCAGTCGCGCTCGATTGCGTCGTGACATCTTTCAATTGTTCGCCGACCGTTCGGTATAGCAGATTGCTCGCCACACCAACCATTCTTGGCGGATCGGCAGCTCCTTGAGCAAGGTACAAGTCCGGCCGACCATCAAGGTCATAATCGATCACGGCAACGCCGCCGCCAAGGGATTGATAGATCGCAAACGCATGCGACTGTGGCTTCGTCGCTACGTAGTAGGTGTGCGCAAGGCCTCGATCGCCAGCGACATTTCTCATCCGAGGCACCGTCTTGATCGTGCTGACCGGTTCGGGCTTGGGGATCGAAGCCAAGGTTGCGTCCTTGGGTAAATCAAAAACCGGAGCTGGAAACGCCTCCAAATTGAGCCCGTACAAGTTCTCGTTGTCACCGGGGAACGCCGCTCCGGATGCGACCAGCGGTTTCCTTCGACCTGCGATCGCCTGCAACGTTTCTTGAGGAGACTTTTTGCTGAGCGCCTCGAACAGTTCCCAGGTCAAGGCTTCAAGAGGGCGATTCAAATCGCCGAGTCCCTCGATGATCGTCGTGAAGTCGTTAGGATTGGGTTGAGTCGTTTCACCGATTCGGTTGCTTGCGCGCGCGATCTTACTGAGTGCGACGTAATGGTCTTGCCATTTGTCGGCTTCGTCTTCTTTCCCAAGCGCAAGAAGCGTCTGATTCATACGACGGACGTTCATTGGATCGGTTGGATCTCGTCGCAACGCTTCGGCGAGCGCGCGAACGGCTTCTTCGTGACGACGCTTGCCAAGCAAGTAGGCGCCCAGCGCGGACCAGTACTCCGAATACTCTTTGATCGAATCATCGACCGCGGCAAGCCACGCCAGAAACTGAGCCTCCTCTTGGGCTTCAACTAAAATGCGCCCGTAGAAAGCGACGATCGCAGGAGACTGGTCGCCAGCAACAATCGACTCTCGCAAGACCTCAGCCGCCTCGGCGTACTTGTAGTCCGAATAAAGCTTGCGAGCGATCGCCGACGGACCGATCGGCGTGTAGAGTCGACTGCCATCGGTCGGTCGAGGTTCATCCGGCGCGTTGTACATCGCGTGGCTAACCGTCATCAACGCGTGCAACTCATCCTGCCGAACGTCACCCAGCAGGCAGAGCTGGCGAATATGCTCAGCCGCCTCGTGCCGGCGGCCTTGGCGATTAAGCAGAAACGCGAGCTGGCGATGCGCAACGGCAGCGCGTGGGACGCGTTTTAGCACTTCGGTGTACCGTCGTTCCGCCTCCTCAAACCGCTCGAGCACCATGCACCAATCCGCCGATTGACCAAGCGCGGGCAAGCCGGCCTCGGGATGGTCGCTAGGGATCGAATCAAGCAACTGCACCGCTTCATCAAGCTTTCCGGCAGCAGCCTGGACGTTGGCAAATTGAAACAGCGCCTCGACATCATCAGGGTTCACGACAAGCACGCGTTGTATTGCGGCCGCGGCCTTATCGAAATCACCGTCACTAGCAAACGCGTCAGCGTCACCGAGCAACTGATCGCGGTCGTACGCTGGCTGCTTGGGCAACGGCTCGTCCGGCAAACCCTTCTCGGGCAACGCCTCATCAGGAAGCGTTTTAGGGGCAGCAGCGGCTCCGCTCGTACCCACGTCGACGGTCGCCTCAGACGACTTATCGCATCCAAACGATAACAGGAGGCACCCGCAAAAGACGGCCCCCGCGCACCGCCGCAAAGACACCCAAACCCAGCTTGGCATGATCGTGGCTCTGGGGATGGGATGGGCGAGAATCAATCGGGGCATGCTGACCGATCATTCGGGTTCTTGGAAGAAGGTTGTACCGAACCATTCTATCGCGTTGACCGATTTTGGGTTCGACAGATCGGCGGTCACTCGTCGAAAAAAAAGCGGGCGTGGCTGGTTGCCACACCCGCTTCGAAGCAGATTCAGGTTGTCAGAACGAGGCTATTGGTTGAGCTCTTCTTCAACCACTTCGCCGCCAGCCTTGGTGCCCAGTGCACCCCAAAGACCATAGGGGCTCTTCTTACCAGCGCCACCGTTGGGACCGAGACCATCGCCGTTGTCACGTCCATAAGGCACGTGCTGTTGGTCGCCGGCATCGATCGAGTCAGTGATGAAGATCACGGCACCGTCAGCCATCAAGACATGAGCACCACCTTGGTGACGACTCGAGGCACCGAAGATTCCGAAGTTGCCTTCCCAGCGGGTGACACAGCAGTAGCTGTTCGGTGGTCGAATCGTTTGCATGTGAGCGTATTGGGGACGCCCGTCAGCCCAACGTTGACCGCGGTGGCGCGAATCGGTCTGACCACCGTTGCCACCACCCATTTCGTGAGGAGCACTGCCATTGGGCAACCACTGAATGGGGCGTTCCGGATCTTGGAACTTTTGCCACTCGGCTGGAGCAAGGTCGGCAACCTGGTTGCCCGCCCCGCCAGGGCTACCATCCTGAAGGTTCAAGCAAGTGGTTCGGATGTCGCGATCACGATTCCAGCACATGCTCTCGGCACACATGATCGTGTTGGCGAGACCATCGGTGATGTCGCGGAACTTGGTGAAGTGGCGGTTGTGGAAGACACCGCGCGCCCAACGTCGTGCACCATCTTGCCCCCATGTTCCGTCTGGGTGGCCAACGCCATTGTCTTGAACACCCGAGTGCTGCTGCTCGAACAACGCGTCGCCGGTGCAGCACGAGTAGTTGGTGTAAGCGGGTCGATTCAAACCAGGTACCGCTGGGTCGCTAGGACAGCGATAGGTAGGAACCTGAGTCAACCAAGGACGATAGTCCCGACGCCATGGTTGAGGCCCCATTGGTGGGAAGGGATTGGCGATGGGCTGGTTTTCGTTGTTGAACCCATAGGGATTGGCAATCTTCTCCCAAAGAGCTTGTTGCTCGATGTACGGGAGGATTGGAACCATCCAGCTCAAGTCGTGACGATTGTGTAGACCCATGGCTTGGTTCACACCCTGGATGCGCAACTGGTGTGTTCCGCCATCATTCATCGGCAAATTCTTGTGCGCCGAATGATAGTTGTGCAGAGCCAAACCGATTTGCTTGAAGTTGTTACTACAACTCATGCGACGAGCAGCTTCTCGAGCTGCTTGGACGGCCGGCAATAGCAGGCCAACAAGGACGCCGATGATGGCGATCACCACCAGCAATTCAACGAGCGTGAAACCGCTCCGTCGGGTCGGATTTCTCATGAAAGGAACTCATGAAAGGGAAGGGAAGATAAAGGTAAGGCGAGATTAAATTACGCCAACCCTCGTACGATAAGCGCAAGGCGGGGTCAGAATCAACAAATCTTCGTGAGAAAACATCCCACAAACAGACTGCAAGGTAACCCCAGCCCCCCTACCGACAGGAACCGCTAGAGCCAATCAGAGCGGTCCGCTCCTTCGATTGCCCCAACACTACAGGCACAAAAAAAGCGGGTGTGGCTGGCGCCACACCCGCTTCGCAATGAGTCAGGTAGCAGGTTTGGAGCTACTGGTTGAGCTCTTCTTCAACCACTTCGCCACTGCCTTTGGTGCCGAGTGCACCCCAAAGACCGTAGGGGCTCTTCTTACCCGCACCACCGTTTGCACCGAGACCATCACCGTTGTCACGTCCGTAAGGGACATGCTCTTGGTCACCGGCATCGATCGAGTCGGTAATGAAGATAACTGCGCCGTCAGCCATCAAGACGTGGGCACCACCTTGGTGTCGGCTCGAGGCACTGTAGATACCGAAGTTACCTTCCCAACGGGTGACACAACCGTAGCTGTTAGGCGGACGAATCGTCTGCACGTGAGCGTACTGTGGTCGACCATCGGTCCATCGCATACCGCGGTGACGGTCCGATTGGTTCGCACCCTGCTCAATCGGCGCACTTGGCGTGCCGTTGGCTGGCAACCATTGGATTGGACGCTCAGGGTCCTGGAATTGCTGCCATGTCGATGGCGGAGCATCGGCAGATTGGTTACCAGCACCACCTGGATTTCCGTCCTGCAGGTTCAAACATGTCGTACGAATATCGCGGTCGCGATTCCAGCACATGTTCTCAGCACACATGATGGTATTGGCCAAACCATCGGTGATGTCACGGAACTTGGTGAAGTGGCGGTTGTGGAAGACACCACGTGCCCACCGACGAGCACCATCTTGTCCCCAAGTACCATTGCCATTACCAACACCATTGTTCTCAACACCCGAGTGCTGCTGCTCGAAGACAGCATCACCGGTGCAGCAGGAGTAGTTGGTGTAAGCAAGAGCGTTCAAACCTGGTGTCGCAGGGTCACTGGGACAACGGTAGGTAGGAACTTGTGTCAACCAAGGACGATACCCGCGGTCCCAAGGGCGAGGCCCCATGGCTGGGTACAGGTTGCCAGTCAAAGGACGGTTTTCACGGTCAAAACCGTAAGGGTTCGAAATCTTTTCCCAAAGAGCTTGTTGCTCGATGTAGGGAAGGATCGGAACCAACCAGCTCAAGTCGTGGCGATTGGTAGGAATAGGTCCTTCGCTTTGATTGACGCCGTTGATTCGCAATTGGTGAGTTCCGCCATCATTCATCGGCAAGTTTTTGTGTGCCGAGTGATAGTTGTGCAGACCAAGACCAATTTGCTTGAAGTTGTTACTACAACTCATACGACGAGCAGCTTCGCGAGCTGCCTGGACGGCCGGCAATAGCAGGCCAACAAGGACGCCGATGATGGCAATCACCACCAGCAATTCAACGAGCGTGAAACCGCTACGTTGGGTTGGATTTCTCATAAAAGAAACTCCCGAATCGAGAAAACAATAAAAACACGGCGCTTGCGCATGGCGCCGAGTTCCGTACTATAAATGCTATGCTGTGTAAGATTCAACGTTTTTTGGGAAGAAAATTCCACACCCTCAAACAGAGGGGGTGGTGAATCAGATCAAAAAACGTGCTAGTTGCCTTGCTCGCGCATCCGCTGTGCGTTTTTCTCTTGCTCGGCTTCGTAGTCAGCCATTTCCTGGATTTCCTCTTCAGTCAGAGCAGTGGTCTCTGGCTCGGGAGCTGGGCCGGTGTTCGAGCAACCGGTGAAGGTCATGGTGCTAACGAGAGCGAGTGCGGCAAAGAATGAGAAAGTTTTCTTGGTCATAATGGTCTCAGAGTAAGAGAACGGTAGGATTTGGGACCTAGAAGTGTCTTTTACGGTGCTGTGGAGGTCAAGTACTTTCGCGGATTTCTGACATCGGCACGGCAACAAACGCTTCGCCACCCAATCCCGCTACCAAATTGCAACGCGTCATTCCTGACAAAACTCTGCCTCGATGCACCGCTTTTTACGACATTTTCTCATCACTTTTTTTCTGAGTACGCTCCCCTCGTTCGCTGGATGTGGCAAGCAGGACACATCGCCGCAGCCAGTCAAATTACCGGCAGGGAACAGGACAGTTGAACCCGACACCGTCGATCACTTGGCGGCAGCGCGCAAAGCAGCCGTTGCTGGCGACTTCGACGCAGCGGAAAACGAAATCACCCAGCACCTGCTGACCTCTCCCAACGACGCCTTTGCATTGGAGTTTGCAGGAGACATTGCGACTCAAAAACGCAAACACCTCGATGCCGCCGAGATGTATGCCGCTGCTCGGGACAGTTCGCCCGACCCCAGCCTCAGTCTGTTCGACAAGCAGGCACAAGCGTTTGTCGGTGGCGGCAAACCTTTCGCTGCCGTCGCCGTGCTGCAGCAGGCGATTGAGCAGTTCCCCAATCAACCCAATCCGCGGTACGACCTGGCTGGACTCGCCACGATGTTGGGAATCACCAACGAAGCGATTGAACCGCTTCAATGGTTGTTGCAGCGACAAATGGCTGACGCCGATTCGCTGCTGGTGCTCGCCAGCCCATCGCGCGTGCAACCCGACACAACCATGTGCGAGCAGCTTGTGTCGGATCAAAACCTGCGGCCGAGCTTGGGCCTGGCATTAGCAGACGCAAGAGCGGTCCAGTGGAATGCGGTCAAGGAGCGACTCGGACCGGTCGTCGCCAAACATCCTGACTTTCTGCCTGCCCAAATGCTGTATGGGCGAGCCTTAGCTGAAATGGGCGACCCGCTGATCACCGATTGGCAAAAGAAGCTGCCTGCTGAGGCGATTCAGGAAGCCGAATTTTGGTTGGTCGCTGGGCTTTGGGCCAGCCAACAAAGACAATTCGAGCAAGCCGCACGGTGCTATTGGGAATGCATGGCTCGCTCCCCAGCGCCGCCGCCCGAAGCTCTCAGCGGATTGGTGCTCTGCCTGAGCCAACTTGATCGCAGAGAGGATGCAGCAGCAGCCGAGCAAATCTTGTCGCTACAAACGATCCTGGGAGACGCTGTCGAAACACACCTGGAACGCAAGAGCCAATCGCAAACTGCGGCGATGGCCGTTGCAAATGCACTGGTTGATCTAGGTCGTCTCTGGGAAGCCGAAGCGTGGGCGCGGTATGCCACCTCATTGGCCGAGGACCCGGTCGCCGATGCAAGCGACAAGCACCGTGCGATCCACCAAAAGCTAAGCCTGCAGACCCCCATCCAAAGCCCCCAATACACGACCGCAGCCAGGATCGATTTGAGTGATTTGCAACCTGTCAACTGGAATGCAAACGTCGAGGTCGCAGCACACAAACCACTCTCACAACCTGCGAGCATCGTTTTTCGCGACCAGGCAAACAAACGCGGACTCATTCACACCTGCGAGATTGCCGCGTCAGCGATCAAAGAGGGGCATTGGATCTATCAAAGCGTCGGCGGTGGTGTCTCGGTCATCGACTTCAACCTTGATGGTTGGCCCGACATCGCGGCCGCCATGCTTGACGGAAAACCGAATCAAGTCGATTCCTCTGCCAACGCGTTGTTCATGAATCTGGACGGCAAATTCAAAAGCATTGCGTCCGTTGCTGGCTACAACGACTTTGGATTCTCTCATGGAATCGCTGTCGGCGACTACAACAGCGACGGGTTCCCTGATCTTTTTGATGCCAACATCGGACGCAATCGACTGTATCGCAACAACGGTGACGGCACCTTCAGTGAAGTCGATGCCAAGATCACTTCCAAGGATTGGACGACATCTGTCGTGATGGCCGATTTTGATGGGGATGCAATCGCAGACCTTTTCGAGATCAACTACTGCGGTGGCGAAGCACCCTACATCAAACCTTGTCGAAACAAGAAAGGATTGCTCTCGACCTGCCCACCTCTCGAATTTGACGCCCAGATCGATCGCGTTTGGCGCGGCAAACCGGACGGAACTTTTGAAGAAATGACTTCAAACTGGATGGAGCAAACCTCGCCCGGCCGTGGCCTAGGCGTCGTGGTTGGACAATTCGACCAAAGAGCGGGATTGGATGTTTATGTCGCCAACGACATGACAGTGAATCACCTTTGGTCGCCATCGACTTCAGACAGCGGGTTTCGGCTCGTTGACTTGGCAGCCATCCGCGGTCTCGGTTTTAACGCTCAAAGCAATTCACAAGCCTCGATGGGAATGGCCGCTGCCGATCCTGACCAAGACGGCGACACCGACTTTTTCTTGACGCACTTTGCCGACGACCACAACACCTACTACGAACAAGTTGCCCCCGGTCTGTGGCGCGATCGTTCGTACCAAACAGGACTGGCTGCACCCTCGATGAAGTTGCTTGGCTTTGGAACGGACTGGTGCGACTTCGACAATAACGGAACGCTCGAGCTGATGGTCGCCAACGGACATGTTGATGACGTCCAGCGCGACGACGTTGGGTATCGCATGCGTCCCCAACTCTTCTCGATGAACCAACAGAAACGCTACGAAGAAGTCGACCGCACTCAGCTGGGTCAGTATTTCTCTGCCGATCACCTTGGCCGAGCTCTGGTCAGCTGCGACATCAACCGTGACGGACGCAGCGACATCGCCATTAGTCACCTGTACGATCCCGTCGCGTTGCTGGTCAACCAAACCGAGAGGGCCGGCAATTCCGTCTCCTTCACACTTCAGGCCACCACGACTCAGCGTGATGCAATCGGCGCGAAACTGAGTGCGAAGGTCGCAGGCAGAACGCTCCACGCTCAACTGACCGCCGGCGATGGGTACATGTGCAGCAACCAGCGACGCATCACGCTCGGAACGGGCGACCACTTCGAACTCGAGTCGGTCGAAATCGAGTGGCCCTCAGGCGTCACTTCCAAACTGGGCTCCATCACCTCGGGTGCCGACTATCTCGTGGTCGAGGGCCAAAACGAGGCGTTTCAGTTGGGCGAACACATCGACCACTGAATCAGTGGCGTTTCATTGCCTGTTGCCCTTCGACGACCAAATAGCGGCAGTTCACGTCTGTCACTTCGACGGTTTGCGACTTTCCGCTCGGCCAAGCAATGGTGATCGGATCTATCGATGTGGTCGTTCCAAGTCCAATGTGAATGACCGGCTCGTTCGTTCCCATCAAGCCGTCACCTCCGGTCTGCCACCCGGTCCAACGCTCATCGCCAGCCGACAAGGCAACCTCCGCTCCGATCGCATCGCGTTCACTCGTCACCCCCACCAACTCGAATTGAATCCAGTTGCCGACCGCGGTCTGATTCTCAAGCAGTGCGGGACTCCAATCGAGATGACTGGCCAAGAGGTCGATCGCTCCATCGCGATTCCAATCGACCGTCGCAAGCACTCGCCCAAGTTGCGGCTGATTCCAATACGAACCGAGTTTTTCGTCGTCATCCTGGGTCTGCAAAGCAAACCCACGTTTGCCGCCGCGGAACAATTGAGGCAACATTCGAAACGGCGTTCCCTCGCGACGAGCATCAAAAACGTGCCCATTCAAAACGGCCAAATCCAACCAGCCGTCATTGTCAAAATCGGCCGCTTGCGTTCCGAACCCGAGCACGCCGGTTGACGGCTGGTAGAGCTGATACTGTGCCGCATCGTCCAAGAAAAAACCGGATCGATTCTGCAAGAATAGGTTCGCCGGTTCGTTGTGAAAGTTCGTGACGTGCAAATCGAGCGTTTGATTGCGATCAAAGTCGCCCATGGCGATCCCCATACACGCCTGGCTTTCGCCTGATCGTCCGACACCACATCCCGCGACATCTGCTGAGTCAATCAAAGTGAATCGAGACGCACCCGTCGCCCCTTCGACTTGAGACGCACCCTCGACTTGGCTCGTCCAATAGTTGTTAGGGTCAGCGTCATTGCTCACGAAGACATCGTTTCCATGCTTGCGATCAAAGTTGGCCACGACTGCCCCAAAACCAAGCCTCGACGTCTTGGCGATGCGATCAGTCATTTCGCCCCACACCCGCATCCTTCCCGACGGGTCACCTGTGTAGGCAACGTCCGATGCCACACGGAATCGCTGCGGTTGGCACGCAAGATAGTCTTGATCGCATTGCGTTTGAAACACATCGGGATCATCGATGTAATTCACTTCGAACAAGTCGGGAACATGATCACCATTGAGGTCGCCGAGCGCGAGCGATGAAGTCCACTTCGACTCGTTCGGATAAACCAGGGGATCCATCCGAAACGTGCCGTCGCCTTGGTTGATCAGCACACGGTTGACACCAATGTTGGCAATCAGCAGGTCGGGAAAGCCATCCTGGTTGATATCGCCAACGCACACACCTTGAGCGAACCCGCGGTCTCCCGAATTCGAGTCGGTCGTCACGTCTTGAAAACGCCCCGCTTGTAACCGGAACAATTGATTTGCTGGAATCGTTTCCGGTTTAAGTGGATGCCCTCCGTTCTGTCCAAAATAAACATCACTCTTTCCATCGAGGTCGTAGTCGACGACCGCAATCCCGCTGCCATTGACTTGATGCGGAAAGAACTTGCCGCCATCAAGTGGGAATCCAATCTCAAACGCGGGCGTCAATCCAACACTTGCGGCCACCTCAGCGAGCTTGAGAACGTTTGACGCCGTGCCATCAACATCACCCGAGCGTTTCGAGATTCCCTTGGCGATATCGGGCAGCTCCCATTGGTCCAACTTGACACCCACAATGCGTTCCAGACGTGCCTCAGCAATCTGCTGAACACTCGCTTTTTGTTCCCAGTCGCGCACCTGTTGATGGCGTGCCTGCAACTGCGGCAGGTAGGTCGCGATCGAACCATCCAATTGAGCCGAATACAAAAACCATGCCGCCGATTCCCAGAGGCGAAGCTGCTCTTGAAGTTGTTCACCTATCCATTTCGCTTGCTCGGCATCGGCGTCCTTCGCAATACGAAACACTTTGTCGAGTGTTGCCAAACTCTCACGGCAACGATTCGCATGCTGTTCTTGCCCCTCGGCGTCGAGCGCAACCGCCAAGCCACGCAAAGAATTACGATCGGTCGGATCACGCAGGACGGCTTCGCTGTACGCACGAATCGCACCGGGGTGGTCGTCGATCGAGGTCAACCATTGGCCCAAAACGCTCCAATATTCGGGATGCTCATCAACCCCACTCGGCAGACCTCCTAGCCAAGACTCGAACTGCTCCGCATCACCCGATTCGATCAGCACACGACCTTCGAACGTAGCGGCCGAAACATTTTCGGGGAATCGTTTGCGAATGCGTCGCACAAGGTCCAGCACGTTGTCGCGTTTGAGCTGCACCGAATAGTCACGCTTGGCGTTGCCAAGCAGAAACAGCGTGGTCACTTTCGGGTCAATCAGCGGATCGTACGAAACCAATTGAAAGGGATAGGAGAGATCAATCAAACTCAAAGCTTCTTCGCGCGTCGCAACGCTAAGCCGCATCAATTGGCGAACGTGGCGGCTCGCTTCGAAACGTCGACCTTGACCGTTGTAGAGCTGTGCAAGCAAACGGCGTGATTGAATGTGGTCGCCGTTCAATTCGATTGCAGCCAACAAGGCGCGCTCGGCAGCGGAAAAATCGCGCAGTTGCATGTGCCAACCAAACACACGAACCAGCAGATCGGGCCCCGTCGACGAATCATGTGACGCGACCTTCCCCCCCAACTCGGCAGCCTCTGCAAAGCGTCCACTACGAGCATGAATCTCAACTGCCAGCGACATCGCCTGCATGTCTTCGGGATCCGCAATCATGAGCTCTTGGATCAACGCCATGGCCTGGTCGTTCTGTCCAACCCGCGCCAGGTCATAGGCTCGCTGACGTTTCTCAGCCAAACTCAAGCTTTGCGACTCACCCGTACCGGCTTGGCCGTCGTCCGACTTCTTCCCGCAACCGAAAACACTGACGCCGATCAAGAATGCGGCAAGGACGTACGTCGCGTGACGATGCGGTAACGGTCGAGCTGCTTGGAATGCCAATCGGTTGAACATACGTGATCCATTGAAACTTCGTTCCGCTCGGCATTGCAACCTTCCGCGGATCCCGATTCACCGCTGGATGATGATCAGGTTGTGGGCAGGTAGTTCAACAGAAACAAAGCGGCTACTGCCAACACGATGCCACTACGCGAGCGACCGCTCAGTCGTTCGCCCATCAAGCGGGTCGCCACGACGGTTGTGAACATCAAACTCCCCGCACTCACGACCGGAAAGACGATGAATCCGTCAAATACCTCGAGCGCCTTCAGGATATAGTGCGACTGCAAGATGTTCGACGCCCCCATCAAGACACCGATTGCGACCTCGACCGGCAGGATAGGCCTGCGGCGATAAATCAGCATTGCGACCGAGGGAATGGAGGCCAGCGCGAACGCCGAGATGAGAAAGATGGGACGCTGATCCGGCGTCGAAACGTGTTTGAACGCCTCCTGGGCCAGTCGGCTGAGCCCGGCGAGAGCAAAAAACGTCACCAACACAAACACGATCACCTTGCGATCGTCCTTATCACGCTTGGGTGGCTCGCTCATGGACACTCCCTCCGCGCCAAGCAAGTCGTCACTCTTGCCAGACGAATCGGCATCCTGGGGATTGCTGCCAATCAAAGTCAGCGACGTCAGCGCCAAGACCACACCAAGGACCTGCACGATGTTCGGCCGCTCATCCCAGATGGCAACGCCACAAACGATCGGGACCAAGATCGACAACACGGCGATCCCCGTCGTACTCGCGGCCCCCACATGCGTGATGGCTCGTGCGACAAAGAAGTAAGCGATGAAATAACACCCGCCCATCAGCGCACCGGTCCAAACGGCACTGAGACTGATCGTTTCAGGCTGGTTCCCGACGCACTCGGGAAGACTCATCAACCCAGCAACGATGTAGTTGATCGCTCCAACCGTAAATACGTCTTCGCGTCTTCGCTGCTGCACCCATTTGATGCAAAGGGTAAACACTGACGCAAAGAAGATGTTCAGGACGAGAGCAAGCATGCGTCAGTATCAGATGTTCGAGCCAACAGGGGTTTCTGACGCAGACACCAATGCCCAAACAGGGTTCACCCAAGTAGGGTGTGTGCTTGCACGCACAACTCGATTCTTGACCGGTGTGTGCTTGCACAAACTCCGCAGATGTTGATTTTTTGTTGCGTGCGAGCACACCCTACGGCTTTGGAATCAGCGGTTTTTGCTCGAAGTGATTTCGAACACGCTTCAGTGCTTCAGCCCCCACCTCGTCCTGCCAAAAATACATCAGCAAGTTGCCTTTTTGAACGAGGCCAGCACGGGCGAGCGCTTTTGCATCGGCCTCGTCTTCAAAATGTAACGCATAGACTCCGATCTCGGATGTCTCTTGACCTTCCCCGCCGGTCCACCCGGCGATCAGTGCTGCGTCCGCTTTGCCGCCAACCTTTTCGATGCCTCCGACAAACGCCGAGACCAACCGAAAATAGGCGTCATCGGCTGGCGAAGCCCCTGGTAGGACCACCACGGGCAACTGTGGGATTTTGGAAAAACCGGTTGGCAAATGGGTTTCAGGAAGCTCAAGAAAAAGAAGCTGTTCGTTGTAGATCTTTTTTCGTCGCGCAACCTCCTTCGGCGAGATCGGCGAAACAGCTTGGCTCGAATCGTTTGACGCCTCCTTTTTCGCACTCGCAAGCATCACTTTCGTCAACTTGCTAACGGTGTACTGGGTGTTGCCGTCAACTTCGAAAACCAACATCACGGCAACCAAATAGCTGCTGCCACGTTTTTCACTCATCAGCGGGCTGCCGTGCACCGAGCCGGTACCGGGCCAATCCATTCGTAAGACGACGTCGCTGTGCTTGCCAGCGTTGAGGCTTTTCGGTTTGGACGAGCCATCGGTTTCACCATTGAGGTAAACCGGGGCAAAGGCCGCCATCTTGTTGCTGCCAACCGGTGTCACCGAAGCATACAAATCCGTTGGAGGCCACAGCCCTCCGTGCCACTCGTGCGTGAGTGCACTTTGAATCGGCTTACCAGTTGCATTGTCAATCATGATGGAGAGTGTCACGTTGTTTCCGTGACGATGCGTTTGACCTGGAACTCGGACATTGACGTCAAGCTCGGTTGGCCGGATGTCTTGCCAATGCAATGACTTTGGTGAGATGAAGGGCTGTGGCGATTGATACATCGCATGCACATCAGAAAGCGCGTGAGCCGCATCGCGCGGTTGCGTTGCGTTTTTGTCTTTCGTCCCATCTTTGGCACCGGCTGCGATCAGCAGTTCGGCAGAGAGCGTATCGTCAGCTTGCCTGGCATACCGCAGGGCCGTCCAACCCCCTTTGGCGGTCGCGTTCACATCCGCTCCTGCTTTGATCAGTTGACTCACCACGGCAGCTTGACGTTTCTGTGCGGCCCACATCATCGGCGTTCGACCATGCGTGTCGTGCAAGTCGAGATTCGCTTTGGCCTGAATCAACAGTTGCACCACTTCGCGATGTCCACCGGAAGCAGCGTATTGAAGCGGCGTCCCTTCGTAGGTTCCCTGACGCACGTTGACGTCCGCCCCCATCGAAAGCAACTCGACCACTCGCAGAGGCTTGTTCTGCATGACGGCATCATGCAACGCCGAAAAACCTCTCTCGTTCAATCGATTGATGTCGTTGGCGAGATCCCACGGGATCGGCTCTTTCTTTTCGGGCGGCTGACGAGTTTGCTTGATTCCAACGTTAATCAGCATCTCGGCAGTCGCGGCGTGCTCTTTGTCGATTGCAAAGTCGACCGGCGTCCACCCGTTCAAAGAGACGAGCGTGAGGTCGCACTTCGACGCGATCAACAGCGCGGCCGCTTCCGATTGCCCCTTCATCGCCGCCCACATCAATGGCGTTCGCCCCGCGGTGTCGACGGCATTTAAGTCCGCTTCGGCCTCGATCAACAAGCGCATCGCATCTAAATGCCCTCGCGCCGCAGCGTATTGAAGCGGAGCTCCTTTGTAGGTCCCTTGCTGTACTTCAACGTCGGCATTCTCTTCGAGCAGCGCTTCGATCGCCGTCGCATCGCCCTTCATTGCCGCCCGGTGGAGCAACGAAAAGCCTTGGGCGTCAAGCTTGTCTACGTTCGAATCGTCACACCATGCAACCGAATGAGCGGAAATCAACCAGAGACAAACAAGCAGAAGCACGCATAAACGTCGCACAAGCGCATAAGGATTCCTCAAGTGCATTCCAACCACCTCGATTGCTCACATTGACCCACAGAGACCCACCATCACCCCTATCGGAATGCTAGATCATGCGCGAGAACAAGTAAAGAAATCGGAGGCGACGTGAGATTCGCTAGCGAATTGGAAGCTACCTGCGAAAGGGAATGACAGCGGGCGCCGGCGAATCATTGCGCCGCACCACTTTGGCCGGAACACCAGCCACGGTGCAGTGAGAGTCGACATCTTTCAGGACAACGCTGCCCGCACCGATCTTCACGTCATCGCCGATGGAAATGTTTCCCAAGAGCTGACACGACGCTCCGATAAACACGCCGTTGCCGACCTTTGGATGCCGATCACCACCCGTCTTTCCAGTACCGCCCAAGGTCACTCCGTGCAGAATCGTGACGTCGTTTCCCACGACCGCGGTTTCTCCGATCACGATCCCCGTTGCATGATCAAACAAAATGCCTCGACCAAGCTTGGCGGCGGGATGCACGTCAACACCAAACACATCACTGATTCGATTCTGCAAAAAGAACGCAAGCTCCTTTCGTCCGTCGGTGTAGAGCCGATGCGCGATCCGCGAGGCTTCAATGGCATGAAACCCCTTGAAGTTCAGCATCGGGTGCAACAAACCCGAAACGGCTGGGTCGCGATTGCCGATCGCCAACAAGTCCGCCTCGGCCTCCGAAGCAAAAGTCACATCCTCACCAACACGCTTTTGCAAAAGTTCGAACAGTGCTGCTTCATCCAGATCGCGATTTGCGAGTCGCTGACTGAGCAACGCAACCAAACCCTCTGCGATCGAATCGCGCGAAGTGACGATGTGCTGTAACGTGCTTGCCATCACCGGCTCGCGCTGCGCAAGATCCGAGGCTTCGCATTTCAGCGAATGCCAAACGGGATCACCTGCCGCATGGCTGATCGGCGCGGCATTGCTGATGGGGCAAGCGTTTTGCGCGGCGCCCCCTCGGAAGAGAGTGTCTCCAGAGAGCGGCAGAAAACTAAGGCAATCTTCGCATGCAAACATCGACTAGACTCCAAGCGAGTTGCTTGAAACTTCACCCCGAACCTGAACTCGGCGGACACTTCGATCCAAGACATCGCGGTAGTGTTGCAAACGCGTGTCGGTGTGATCGAGCGAACCACCAAACGAACGCTCTTCTTCTAAGTAGATCAGCGGCACTGGCATTTCGCGGACGCGCAAACCTGCTGCGACCGCTTCGACCCAAAACTCAAGCGGCATTGCGTAACCCGGTTCGACCAGCGAGAGATTCTTGATCGCGTCCACTCGGTACGCTTTGAATCCACAAAAACTGTCAGTCAAATGTAGACGCAATCGCTCTTTGAGCTCGGTGGTGATGATTCGATTGACACGCATCCTGTCTTCAGGCGGAGCCGTGTCTTCGTTGAACCGGTGCAGGTAGCGGCTCCCAGAAACCACGTCGCAATTGTTCACCGCGTCAACAAACAACGGAATACGATGCGGCTGGTGTTGACCATCGCAGTCGATCGTCACCAACACATCAAACTGATGGCTCGCCGCGTAATCAAAGGCAGTGTGCAGCGCCGCACCGTAGCCGTAGTTTGTCGAATGACTGACAACCCGCGTTCCGTTGATGCCTAGCCGACGCGACAGAATCTCGCCGGTACCATCCGTCGAGCCGTCATCGACCACAAGGACGTTTTCGGCATAACGACCCACTTCGTCTAACACTCGATCAACGTGCATGGCTTCGTTGTAGACGGGTAAAGCGACTAGCGTTCGCATTCTCATTACTCCAAGTTGTGTGTTTCGCGATTTGCGGCGGATGGCCGAAGCGAGTTATGCCGGCTGGGCGACGGAACTTGCCCCGGCGCCCGAGTCAGTTACCGCTTCCCGATGAGTCGAAGATTCGGGAAGCAGGTAACTGAAATGGTGGGCTGTGTGCCAGGCATGAAACGTTCGCCACTCTTGTACGGTGAACTTGCCGAACACGGGATGTTTCTCGATCAACGATGCCGAAGGATCCATGATCTTCGCAACCAACTGTTCATATTGATCAACCTCGGCATCAACATCGATCGATTCGTCTGGCTGCAATACCTTGACCGTTTTCAGCGGCAAACCGGTCGGTGCGCCATTCATGACCTTGCCGAGAACCAAGGCGCGGGCGATGGGGCGCATGAAAAAGGGAAGGCTAAAGGGCGCGCCTTCGACCGACATACGCAATGTCTTCGTCAAGTGACTGCACGCCTGACCGAGATTCCAATTGCCAACCATTTGATAGCCGCCATCGCGCAAACGGTGCGCTTCGGCAACCGTATCGGAAAGTGATTCAAATTGAAGTAGACGGCGCGAACGTTTTTCTTGGCTCATTGATTTGATGCCTCGGATGAAAAGAACAAAGTGAAAAGTAACGACACCTGACTGCGCCGGAACGGAGGCGAGTGCTGCCAATGTCCCAACGCGCCCGACTTGATTTATTGACGATCGGCAATCGGCGTTTGCCCAACCATGCGATGAATCACCGTCAACTGCCCAGCATGCAATGCCTCATGCCAAACGGCTCCCTGGAAAATGGCGCCTACGTCAAACATGAACGCTGGACCCTCGGGCACTTCGCGCTGCAGTTCTTCGTCGCTCGCTTGATCGAGCAACTCCAGCAACACGTCGGCTCGATCGCTCAGGTACGCGCGAACTTCACTTGGCTCGGGGTAGTCTGAAAGCGAGTCAAGGACGGTCGATCCCTTGCCAAACAATTCCCCCCAATTCTCCTGAGACTTGCGTTTGGCGGGATCGATCAATCCGATGAAGAAATCCATCGTGTAGCCCAGGTGGCCGGCAATCCAAAGCGCATGATTGGTCCCCGCCGCAGGGCGAAGCACCCAATCCTCAGGATCATTGATCTCGTCGAGCACGCGATCGGTAAAGCCACGCGTGTGCTGAAAGAGTCGCTTGAGCCGCTGGTTGAGTTCCATTGATCATCCCTCTCGAGAACCAGAACCGTATCAAATACAGTTACATTTGTTAGCAAAAAAACACTACTTCGACATTTCCCGGTATTGCTTCTGAGCCGGCTTGGTGATCGACGACAGCTTGGTACGTGACAAATCGGCAAGCATCTTCTCTTCGGCACCTTCGATCAGTTGATTGACTTGTTCCTTGACGCAACAGGCAACCGGACATTGGGGATGGGGATCGTGCATGCAGAACACACTTTGATCTTCGACCGCATCGTAAATGTCACGGAGCGTGATTTTGTCGGGATCGACCACCAGCGTCGCACCTCCCTGGCTACCCGCCTGGGAAGCAACAAAACCGGCTTCTTTCAACAGTCCAATGATGCGACGTACCACGACCGCGTTGGTCCCCAATCCCTTCGCGATCAACTCAGAACTCAGGTAGTCACCTGGCTTAAGCGAAAGCAGGGTCAGGATGTGAATTGCGGCTGGAAAACGGGTACTGCGTGCCATCGGTCGAACTGTAACAATCTCTGATACGATTGTCAATGATCGTATCGGACTGCGGTCCGCCACCGATTAACCAAAAAATCCGCGATTATCCGTCGCGGACTTTTCCCAATGCCGCGCCGATGGCCCCGGTGATACCGCCAACTGCAACGCCCAATAAAGTCGGCGCGAGCACAAGCCAAACGGCGACGGGATGTTTGGTTTTCATCACCGGCTGGGTCAACGCATGCGACGTTGTCCGTTCGCGAACGACTTCAACCGACCCCGCGACCGTCGAACTGGCCAAGGGGCTGTACGCGATCCAAAAGAAGAACAGCAGCAGGGTCCCGCCCAAGACGACTCCCGCGAAGCCACCCGCAAATCCAAAGAACAAGGTGCTGCTAATCACACTACTGCGTTTGCCTTCGGTCGATTCCTCGGTGGGCATCTTGGAAGCGGATGACTGTTCTTCGCCCGAGCGATCCCCCTCAAGGTTCCCAGCGCGTTTGGTTGGCGCATCAAACGACTCCTCGACTTGGTCACGACCGCCGAGACGGCGCGGGACCCATCCTTCGCCATAGAACTTCAGCTTTCCAGTGAGGACGCCGACGAGCCCCACGAGAGAGCCAACCATCCAGCCGCCGTGTACCCACGGCGCGACGTACTCTGCTTTGTTTTCGGCCGCGATTAACATCCCGACCACGCCGGCCAAGTTGGCGCCAACAATGCCGACGATCGCAATCTTCAACAGACCTAGGTAGACCTTAAGTAGGGACTGGCCAGTCGTCATCCAAACGTTGCTCAAAACCGATCTCGATCGTTGTGTGATCCCCAAGGATTGCCATCCAAACCTCAACACACATTGAGACAATTGGACGCAATCGGGGAAGGGTGAATGGTGTATGAAGATTCCGTGACGATTGCCAATGGCGGTATCTCTGCGAGAAATCGGAATGTAGCCTGCTCGACAGCGTCCACCGCGTTCCACATTTTCTCAGTCGCGCGCATGTTCTGCAATCGAAATCGCTCCGGGTTAGCCGCCCTATTCCTCGGTTTATTGATCTCTGGGTGTGCAACGGAATCATCCACACCTATCGAACTTGACCTGCCGCTGGTCGAACCGGCCAAAGCCGATACGGCCAACGCGGATGCTGTCCGACAATTCCAACAAGAGATCGCCGACGGTGACTTGGTCAGCTCGCAAGACCCAGCCGAATGGCCGCAATTGTTTGGCCCCGACCGAACCTGTGTCGCGGCTCATCAAAGCGTCAATCTCGCCTGGGGGAAAGCGGGACCGCAAGAACTCTGGAGTATCGAAATCGGTTCTGGCTACGGCTCTCCCGTCGCAAGTGGCAACCGCGTCCTATTCAACCACCGAATAAAAGACGAAGAGATCATTCAGTGCGTCGACATCGCGGATGGCTCGACTCATTGGGAACATCGTTACCCAACGACGTTCGAATGTGACGTCGAATACAGCAGCGGCCCTTATAGCACTCCCGTGATCGCCGGCGGTCGAGTTTATGCCGTTGGTGGTCAAGGCCAATTCTTTTGCCTTGACCTCCAGACGGGCGAGGTTGTGTGGCAGCGTTTGCTGCACGAAGAGCACCAGCGAGAAGACGACCTCTTTCCCGTTGGTGCTTCGCCATCGGTCGTAAACGACCAAGTCGTGTTCAATCTGGGTGCCGCCGACGAAGAGGCGAGCATCGTCGCGATGAGTGCCGAAACGGGTGAAGACATATGGCAGACCGGTGATCATCCGGCGGGCTACTGCAGTCCGTGGGTCGCCCGCATCCACGACCAAGACTTCTTGTTTGTCATCACCAATCGCGGATTGGTTTGTCTCAATCCTGAAACCGGCGAAATGGACTGGTTCGTCAAGCACTTCAGCCGCGCACCGATGTCATACAACGCGGTGTCGCCACTGGTAAAAGACGACATGGTGTTGATCGTGACCGGACCTGGCCCCGGGGCCGTCTGTTTACAAATCCAACCCGACCGCAGCTACAAAGAGTTGTGGAAGAACCGGCGTGTGATTGATTGCCAATACAACACGTTGATCCTACACGGCGATTCGGTGGTCGCATTCACCGCGGCGGGGCAGGGCGGTGCCGAACTGCGATGTGTCGACTTTGCCACTGGGAAACTCCAATGGCGCTACCATAGTGTGCTACGTCGCGGACAAGGCCTCTCCGTCGGCGGTGCACTGATCCTGCTTGGCGAACGCGGGCACTTGGCCGCTCTGCTACCCGGCGAGAACGAACCTCAAGTCCTCGCGTTCACCGAAGAACCGTTGATGACCGCCCCCTGTTACTGCGCGCCGGCAATCAGCAACTCAAAGTTGCTTCTCAAGGACGAAACGCGTCTGGCCTGCTTTGACTTGTCGATCAAGAACCAATAGTGGCCCGCCCGCGTCCCCTCCAACCCGCTGAGTCCACGACCGTCAAATCGGGCGAAGTGGGCGGCGACAAGCCAGCGGCACTTTCGCGTCCCGGCATGCTGCTGGGGATCGTCTTGCTGTGGACGTGCATCGCTCACGGCGGCGGCCTGTATGGCACGTTCGTCTTCGATGATAAGGCACTCACCGATGATACGTCGCTGCTCGAGTTTTTTTCATTCGATTGGTTTCGTCTCACCAAACGTCCCGTCACAACGGGCACTTTTGCGATCCACTTCTCGCTCATGGGTCCTTCACCGTTTGCCTGCCACGTCGTCAACTTAGCAATCCACCTGGCCGCAACGGCGATGCTCTTCCTATTGGTGCGGCGCACCGTACAGTTGGGCACCAGAGACATCAAACTCGGCGATTTCTATTCCAACTGCATCGCGACATTGACCGCTTTGCTCTGGGGAGTGCACCCGCTGACGACAGCAGCGGTCACTTACATTGTGCAACGTTCCGAGTCACTTGCCTCCCTTTGCATCCTAGCATCGCTTTACGCTTGGTCGGTCGCGTTCGCGCCAAGTGAACAAGGCGCCTCGGCCGAACCCAAGTCACCGTCAACCAAAGCTTGGGCAACGCTTGCCGTTGTGGCGGCCTACGTCGCATACGGCAGCAAAGAAATGGCTGCTGGATTGCCTTTGATCATCTTGTTTTATGACCGAGCTTTCTTGGCTACGTCTTGGCGATCACTCAAGTCGCGATGGCCTGGATACGCCCTGCTGGTCGCCCCGCTTGTCATTGGCGTCGTCATTCTGTTGCCACGGATTCGCGGCGCCAGTCATGGGCGCAACACGATCGGCTTCAATCTCGAGCGGTTTCCTCCTCACGCCTACCTGGCGAGCCAACCGCGAGTCTTTTTGCACTACCTGCAGTTGACGTTCTTTCCGATCGGACAAGCACTTGACTATGGGTGGCTGCCTCCGTTGGAATCGCGACCACGATGGATCGGTACGATTGCTTGGTGCGGAATCCTTGCCGCGATCACTTGGTCATGGCGACGTAGCAAACGACTAACCTTTCCGATCATCACTGCGCTACTAGTGCTCGCGCCGACCTCAACCATCCTGCCGTTCCAGGACATCATCTTTGAGCATCGGTTTTACTTGCCCTCAGCGTGTGTCCTTGGCGTTGCCATCGGGATCATTGGCACTCGGATAGCTCGCGATGGAACGCTCGGACGTATCTCCCTGACAACGCCCCTGATACTGTGCGCGGTCATAGCCACCGTGCTCTCATTACTCACGATCAATCGCAACCTCGACTACGTGTCCAAGCCACGGATGTACGAATCCGATACGCAAGCCAACCCGAACAACCCACGCCCTTGGTATGGCCTCGCAATCACCGCTCCATTCGATCGTCCTGAACCGAAGATCGCGATGCTTCAACACGCAATTGAGCTATCGCAAGAACGCCAGTTCTTTTATTCGGGTACAGACTACCAATGGAATCGAGATCTCGCCGACACCATGTTTCTAGCGGGATACATCGCTGAATCTCGCAAAGTATATGCTGATGCATTCGAGCATTGCTACAACGACCAACAACGCGCCGAGATACAGTTTCGCCTCGCGATGGTCGCGTCCATGACCGGCGATAACGAGCTTGCCAACGAGTTATTCGAAAAAGCGTTGGCGACCGATTCGATCATTCGTGACGAAATCAAAGCAGCCTATCGGACGCACCGAGACCGCGTGATGAACACCGCATACTAGCTGCGAACAAAGCCTGCCATAACTAGGCGTTCATGTCGCAACCATCGCGACTTGCACCCCGGCAACTCTCACGCCAAGCATTGCGACTGGCGACAATTTCGGGATCAAGTCCGAGAAAGATCTTTGACAGATTCCAATAGACTCCCACCGCTTTCACCCCATTGTAGGTAGCGATGATCGGCAAGACCGCCAAGCCGGTGAGGAATCGTTTGCCCTTCAGCGCCACCTCGTTGTAAATCAACGCTAACACATGCAATCCGAGCAGCAGACCACAGATTGCCAACAGAGGATGGTAAAGCAAAGCAAGGGGAACAACCGCGAGGGCAGCCGATAAGAACCAAAGGTCACGACTGAGGTACACGCCATGCTTGTAACAAAGTCGCGCTGTCCCGCGACTTTGCGTCCACGCCTGCCGAAGGTAGCTCGAGAATCGATGGTGATGTTGGTGCTCGACCCTTGCGTTGGGTGCAAAGGTCAACCGAAAGCCTGCCCTCTGCAGGCGCCAGCCCAAGTCGTCTTCTTCGCCGTAGAAACCGATCGCATCGTCAAACGGGAAATCCAATGCGACCGACCGCCGAAGCATCAGATTGCATAACTGAAACGGGCGTCTATGCGCCGATTCCCCAATTCGATTGGTCCCCTGATAGGCAACTTCGGTCCAATTGCAAGCCGGCGGGTTCGTGACCACTCCCGAGGCTCCGTCGGCCTTCCCATCGGGGCCACTCACTGCAGCGACCAGTTCCTCAATCCAGGTCTCGTCCACAACGCAGTCCGAGTCGGTAAAGCATACGAACTCTGCACAAGCATGAGCGACTCCTTGATTGCGGGCCAGGCTGGGACCAACGGGTTTCTTGTTTCGAAAAACCTCAACACATGGGAACTGACGCGAGTTTGCCCATTGAATCACCGCTTCGGCCGTTGCATCTGTCGAGCAATCGTCCACAACGATCACGCTGAACTTTCGATAGGTTTGCGTTTCCAACGCGTTGAGGCAAGTCACAACCTGGTCAGCTCGATTCCGCACAGGAATGATTGCTGCGACAGTTGGGAGATTGGATTGGTTGTTCATTTGGGCTACTTCACGCTTCACGATGGAAGCAAGCGTCACAGTCGTTGCCATCTACTCAATCTCGTTGATGGAATCGACGAGACGAACTCCCAATTGACGGCACAAGGTCGAACCCGATTCATCACCCACCTTGGTCATCAGCGACGTCGAGAAAACGCGTATGCCAGGGCAATGCCACCGAGCGAAAAAGAGGGCCGTGGACAGATCGCCGATCAAGACTTCTGGTTTCCAACCGCTTGAAACCAACAACATTTCCGCTGGCATGCGTGGTTCAATCGTCTCGCAACCCAATCGTTCAATGGCACTCAAGTTGGCCGGTCGTTCCCGCGGATGCCCCTTCACCAATACGCGGTATCCGCCGTCGATCAAACGGGCGGCTAACTTGCGTATCGTCTCAAGGTAGGTGTCTGGAGCATCGATCGCCTCGGAATGGCTCAACAACACCAACGCGATTCTTTGCGATGGTTCCGACAGGTTGGCATCAACCAATTCGCCAACAGCATCCTGAATGGTCGCGACAAAGCGTTCATGGTGAAAGGGCCGTTGCGACATCGGTTCATTTAACGGATCCGTCGGCAACACTTCTGGGAAAAACCGCAGACGCTTGGTAGGACCTTCGTAGGTACCGTTGACCGAGATCGATTTCCACCAGTTTCCGAAAACCACCGAAAACAGAATCCGCCAGGGCAGAGAATAGGAGCGTTCAGGAAAAAGGCAGTACGCGTTTGTCCCCTCGTCATAGTAGATCGTTTCGGCTTCGATTTGCCGTGCCAGCTGAATCGCGAGTTGCGTGGTTGGCAACGCATCGTTACCGACATAAACCCGTTTAGGCTTCAGGTCTTGAAACAGTTGACGCGTCTCGCGCAGGTTGCGTCGAATCATCCTTCCTTTTTGAAGGTTCGATTTCCCCACCAGGTTCCGATCAAAAAACGTAACCCCTGAAAACGGAAACGTGGCCGATTTCGCAAGCGTCTCCACCAGAAACCGATTAGTGTTTCCGCCGTCGGCTTGTAGGAGATGCACGGGACCATCCATTTGCGACGCAATCGCGGCGCCAACAAAACAGTTGAACGCCGAATTCGACACGATCAGCGTTGCTCGCTCGCCGCCCATACTGACCTAGACTCTACGGAGCTTTTGTCGAATGGGCAGCTCGCTGTCGTAGACACGTTTCACCCCATCACCGACCGCTGTCTCGACGGCGCGAATATCTCGAACCAGCCGCATCATCCCCCATGGTTCCACCGAAGCCGCCTGGTCCGATCCCCACATGGTGCGATCCAAAGTGATGTGTCGCTCTACGAAAGTGGCCCCCAGCGCGACTGCAGCCACAGTGGTCTGCAATCCCACTTCATGCCCTGAATACCCGACGGGGCAATGGTACTGATCCTTGAGCGTTTGGATCATTCGCAGGTTGAGCTCTTCAAGCGGGCAAGGATAGGTACTCGTGCTATGCGCAAGAAGAAAACTCTCTCTATCGAACACATCAGACGCCCTCTCAACCTCCTCCATGGTCGACATCCCGGACGACATGATGATGGGGCGTCCTGTCTTTCGGTGTGCTAACAACAGTTCTTCGTCGGTGATCGACGCAGACGCGATCTTGTAGCAAGGAACGTCGAACTGATCGATGAACTCAACCGAAGGAACATCCCAACAAGAAGCAAACCAATCAATGTCTTTGTCGCGGCAATAGGCATCGATCTCTTGATACTCCTGCAATCCAAACTCGACCCGGTGTCGATAGTCGAGATAGGTCATCGTGCCCCAAGGAGTCTCGCGTATCACATCGCGTTGCTCGACCGGAACGCAAACCTCCGGGGTGCGTTTCTGAAACTTGACGGCATCACATCCGGCAAGCACTGCGGCATCAACGAGTTTCTTGGCGTTGGACAGGTCTCCGTTGTGATTCAAGCCAATCTCAGCGATGACATAGATCGGTTGACCGTCGCCGACTTCATGGCTTCCAATTCGTACCGTTGACTTCATTTTGCGTTTCAACAAAGAGGAACGAGTGCGGCCGCATAATAGTTTTTGGCTGTCACACTGAATAGGCATTCGCGTCAATCAAAAGGCAATACGATCAGCAAGTTAAGATCATGCTAAGGATTGACGAACGGGAAGCTGATTTGAAGTGATGAATCTCACATCGAGGAGTGATCACGAGTTTGCAGCACCAAATCTGCCAGCTCGCGCACAGCGCCGCGACCGCCACTGCATTTCAATCGCGCAAATCCTTGTTGAGTAAGTGCGTGATGGCAGTCAGCAACCACAAACGGGTGGCCTACTGTACGTAGGCATGGAAGGTCATTAACGTCGTTACCGACGTACGCCGTCTCAGCCAAAGAAACGCCAACCCCTTTGACCCATTGCTTGAGTATGGGGACCTTATCGTCAACGCCACCTTCACAATCCAGTTGCAGCTTCTGACATCGGGCCAGCACGACGGGATTACGTTCCTTTGAAATCACGACCATGGGGACGCTCGCGTTGCGAAGCAATTCAATCCCCATGCCATCACTGCGGCTACAACAAACCGTCTCGATCCCGTTTTGGTCAACGCGAACTAAGTTGTCCGTGAACACACCATCAAAATCGAATGCGATCGCCTTGATCGACAACGCATTACCTTGTTTGGACCCGCGTTTTTCGAGCAACGCTTCGATCACGCCGAGATCCGCCATCTCATCGAGTTCGAACCAGTGGTCACGCTCGATCTCTTGCACTGCGATGTTTCCGAAGAAACGATGCTTGTGCTGCTTGAAGCCCTTCGTCTTCATCACATAGACAGATCCCGCCTCGAGGTATTCGGGGGGACGCTGTTGCCGCATCAACCTTTCGCTCGCATGGTGGTTGACGCCGCAAACTCCGCCTGCCTCGTTTGGTTGCCATAGAAAGAAATGCGACGCGATCGCTGCGAATGCTGAGTCTGCGTCGTTTTCGGTAACTTGCTTGATGGTCGATTCAATGTCCTCCGCGGTAGTGAGCGGTGCCGTACATTGCAGGAAGGCGAACACCTCTGTCATTTGATTCGTCTTCTCAAGTTCGCCGATCGCATGCAGCAATGCGCTTTCGGACGACGCAATGTCCGTCGAAAGTTCGTCGGGGCGCATGACGACCAATGCGCCCGCCGCCTGTGCGACCGCTGCGATCTCCGAGTCGTCGGTCGTCACAACGACCTGTTTGACAGGGCTTGCTGTACGAGCGATACGAATCGCCCGCGCAATCAACGGCTCACCAAGCAACGTTCGCAGGTTCTTTTGAGGGATTCCCTTCGATCCTCCTCGAGCGGGAATGATCGCAATCACATTTTTCGTATCAGCCATGTTCTCTACAGGGTATTCAGGTGTTTTGTTTATCAATCAGCGGCTGGACGTAGCATTCGCAACGAGCGATCAACAAAAGCAAATCGTCGACGCATTCTGACAACGGCTTGCTCCGCAGCGAACAGGCCGCGCGCCGCTTTGAGACCAATCGGGCCGGCAAACCCGTTTTCCCAAACGTCGTCGATCGGCCCGACCGCATCATGAATCGATGAAAGCTGGAAAAGGAGATGCCACCTTCGATCAAGCGGAGCGTATCCCCATTCGCGCCAATTCCATGGGGCAGCTGGCTGCCATGGTTTTCTCCCCACGTAATGCAGAAACACCGGTTCATCTTGCAAAGTCCCTTCTCGCAAATGGCGTCGCTTAAGCACGTTCCAGTAGCTTGGCAACACTTTGACCGAATACTGCATCATCGATGAAAAGAAATGGTTGAGCCCTACTTGGTCCCCCAGTCGGCGAAACCGCTCCGGATGCTTTTGATAAAAATCCATCAATCGTCCGAATAGCTCGGCCGAAGGTCGGAACTTGAAAACGCCCGTATTGAGCATCGGTGAACCGTTGATTAGCTCCGCAGCGCCGAAACCTTGGTCTTCCACTGCTGCAAAGTCTGCCTCGCATGCCGAAAGCTCCGTCCATGGAATGGGATTCAAGCAGATCACATCGGCATCGACAAACAGGCATGGTTCTTCTACATCAAGAGAAAAGACCAAAAGCTTTTGCAGCGCCGTTGCAAACCTCGCCTGGTCGCTTCCGCCATGTTCCAACGCCGCAACCCCGGCATCCCGTGCAACCTCATCCAACAGGCGCCAGTCAACGTTGAATTGCGGCGCATAGTGAGTGCGAATCTTCGATGTCACCGGCGGCAACTGCTTTCCGCAGTACACCACGCTTATACAAAGCCCAGCGGGACAGTTCCCAAGACGCTGCAAACTTTCAAGCAGAGCGATCAATCCTGGCAAGTATCGTTCATCAACCATTGTGACGAGGCGAACGGGGCTGGGAATCATGTGGCGTACCTAAATCGAACAAGTTGTACGTAGCGACTCGACGTTCTCTTGCGTGATTTTCCACAGCAAACTTGAGGCAGATTGGACCTCCTCGCAGATATCCGGATAATTCTCGACCAGACGACTCACCGCGGTATCGAGTTGTTCTGCGAAGTCTTCCGCCGAAACCTCGACACCCCATTCTTGATGCTCGATGTCTTCCAAAAACCAAGCCATCTTGTCGTGCGACACCAACGAGAGAATTGGACATCCGATCCCAAAAGGGATCATTTGCGAATGCCCTCGCATCCCAATGACAAGACTGGCGGCTTGATACGTTGAAATCACTTTCTGGGCCGACGCATACGTCAGGTCGACAAATTCAAAATCAACTTGCTCGCGCGAAAGCCACGGCAACACGGTGTCGTCGGACTCACAATGAGCGACGAGTTGGATTTGCCAGCCTTGCTGCCCCAAAGTCTTAAGCACTCTTGCAATCGCCTCGCATGCCTGAGCCTCCCTTCCAGAGAAACGCAGCTGATGCCGGTCAAACGCCAAATTGACGCAGACGAGTGGTCGTTTTGGAAGTCGATGCGAACGAGGCGGAGCGTCCGGGCGCAGATGACTCAGGACGGTCGTGGGGCAGGGTTGGTACTCGAGTCGATCGTGCAGTTCTTTGGGCAGGTATTGCTTCAAGGCCGCGATGCTCCCTCGATTGCGAAGTGCGAAAAAGCTGGATCGCTTGACCATCTCAACGATGTTCTCTTTGAATACATCCGAAAAATCGTCTTGGCAGCGAAAACGGTTGTAACCGATCGCAAAGAAAGCAAGCGGAACCTCCAATTGCTTTAGGTGGCGAATCGAACATGGCCACTGCCACCCCGATTCCTTGTTCGCGTTGGTGTCCGCGAGCAACAAACCGCCACCACCAACGATCACGGCCTTGGCTGACCGGTTGATCTGTTCAACGGTGACGTCTGTCACCATCTGGCGCACTTCAATTCGGTGCCATCGTTGCGATCGCCCCTTGTCGATCGCCCATCGCACCGAGCGGAACAAGACCGTATCACCCGCGTTTCCAGTACGATGGTGCAACCCAAAGTGAAAGAGCGACCGCTGGCGGTGGATGATCTTTCCGAGGGCCTGCGCGGGATACGATTCGAAGGCGGCATTAAATCGACGAGATAGCTCCGTCGCCAAAGCAGGTCGCGACTTCTCGCGCTGCGTCACGCGCAGGCGCACATGGTGGATTGCCTTGGTCGCGTAGTGGCTGAGCGGAATCTTCTTGATGCCACGCGACCATTGATGGCGGGCCTTTGCCGACTTCATCCTTGCCGCAACCACCGCAGAGGACTCCAGGGGAAGCGTGATCGAATTCCGCGTTCCCTCTCGACGAGCCACCAGTTGAAGAGCATGTTGATGCAAGCGTGCATCGAGAACTTTGAATCCCAGGGACTCAACAATTCCACCAAGCGTTTTGACGGAAAACGTCTGCAGATGCTTGGACCAAAAAAAGCGAGTGAAATCTCCTTCAAACGGCCGTTCCAATGCTGGGCATTCCAGATAAAGAGTCCCGCCCTCACGCACGCGATTGCACATCCATTCCAACATATCGACCGGTTGCGGGACATGCTCAACGACATGGAACGATGCAACAACATCTGCATCCTCAATTTCGCACTCGCTGGTGGCGTAGGACGAACTTTCGATTGGCAATTGGTAGGCAGTGCTACCTAATTCTGCGTACGACGGATCGGGCTCGATCCCATACACGTACCCGGCGGATGACTTCATCAAACGCAGGAAGCTCCCCAACCCACAACCGACTTCGATCACTCGAAGCCCTGGTCTTCGAAGCGCATCGCCAGTGACCGAATCAAGGTACTTCCATCGTGACAATGCCATCGACTCGGATTGCTTCCACTTGCGTTTGTCCGGAACGAGGCTATTGCGTGCTGTGCGCGAAAAATCACCCGAAAGGTATCCTTCATCAACGACCCCGGCTTCCAGAGGACGAGGCAAATAGACGAGTCCACACCGCTTGCAAAGCAAGGTGTGGAGCTCAGCGTCATCTCGGGCGCCTACATGGACCACGGAATAGTCGGTGGCATTGCAAACGGAGCAGCGTTCGTCGGACATCGCCTGATTCGTCAATTCAAAATGCTGGGCTATTTTCCAAGTTTCGTTTTCACAACATCCGTCACCGTCAAAGCAGCGTTCGGCAACGATCGACGGGGACATAGCGCGATGCTGGCGAACGATCGCAGATGGACCGGATCGGAACGCCCCAATGCGTCGCAAGGATCGACAAAACGAAGGCGTCATCAGGGTGGTCTTGTTGCTGAGTCGACCGTGGAACGGGCGTCGTCAAGACAGATCCGGAAAGCAACTCGGACGCATAGCGTGGGCTCGCAGCTTGCATCCGCTCACCCTCGAGCGGTTGTCCCAGGTCAATACCGGCGAGAAACACTTGCCGAGGTTGCAGCTCACACGCAATCTTGATTGCCCAAATGCCTTTGCTGGGGCGAATACCTCGTGCTAGTCTTGGCTGAACGGCCATGCGGCCAAGCCATTGCCAGTCATCGTTAGTGAACCATTCGGCCGACTTGAGACAAGTGACCGAAGCAGACTCCTTCGCATTTTGAACACCGTTTGCCGTGTGCACTCCCCACGCCCAGTTCTTCTGGGTGCTCGTTTCAACAGCGGCCAAGGTTGGATTCGACAACACGTCGGCGATTGCTTCGGCTTGCCCACGATGCTCGACAATCATCCGCGTGCATAACAACCACAGGACGGGACAACGTTGTTCACCCAAAGCCTGTAGCAATAGAGGGCTTCGATTCACTGCAATCACAAGACAGTCAGACGGGACTCGCTTGACAAGTGATGCGGAAGGCCCCGCGCCGAGCACAAGCACATCTTCAAACGCGAATCGCTGGCGAACTCTGTCGAGCAATTCAGCAGACTGTGCCTTCGCGATTCGGTTGGCACGTTGCTCGCGGACGCTGCACATTCTCATCTTATGACGAAAGGAGCGAGCAATCTCACGAGAAAACGCCGAGCCGCGGGCGGATGTGTCAACCATCAATGCACTCCACCTCGCCCGCGTTCATGTGAATCTTCACGTCCGCGTTTTGAATCGTCTGCATTCGGTGTGCAATGACGATGACGGTGTAATCAGGCGTCAATTGCTCGATGGTCTTGGCGAGCGACTCTTCAGTGCCTGTGTCCAACGCACTCGTTGGTTCGTCAAGCACGATCACTTGACGCTCGGCCAACAACGCGCGTGCGATGGCAAGCCGTTGCAGTTGGCCGCCCGAAATCCCACTGCGAACATCACCGATTTCGGTTTCCAAACCATCGGGAAGCGACTCAACAAACGTTGCCTCGGCGCGCTTCAGCACGCGTTTCAGCTGCTCGCTTCCTGCATCGGGCGATGCGAAACGCAGGTTATCCGCGATCGTTCCAGGAAACAGGAACGGATGTTGACCAACCACGGAAAACTGCTGCCGCCAATTTGAACTTGCAATATTGATCGGCCGCCCAGCAACTCTCACCTCACCTTCGGTGGGGAGCAACATTCCGCTAATCAATCGCGCAAGAGTTGACTTGCCAGACCCTGATGCTCCAGTGATTGCAACGTACTGGCCGCGTTGGATGGTCAATGAGACGTTTCGCAGCACTTGCTCCTCGCCATAGCCAGCCGAAACGTTGCAGAGTTCGATGCTCTTTAACGAATCGAGATGCTGTTCGGGTGCATCGTCGCTTTGGGAACGCGAACCATCTCCCTCGAGTCGCTTTGAGAGGCGGTCGAGCACAAAGACGCTTGGCGTTCGGATCGTCAAATTGCCCAACAGATTGATCGCTGTGGAAGCTGGCAACATGAGTCGCAATAGGAGCAACACAAACAAACCGGCGGCGCCAACCCACGTGGAGTCGGCTACCTCGTGGGTGAGACTGCCAACCAAGAGAATCGTTGCAGCCAAAAAGATGGCGGCCATTTGTGCTACTGGGAGCATGGCGCTACGCAACATGCCCCCGCGACCTCGCATATCCGCTAGCTGGTGAACTTCTCCGG
Source organism: Rubripirellula sp. (assembly GCA_965216875.1). Taxonomy (GTDB): domain Bacteria; phylum Planctomycetota; class Planctomycetia; order Pirellulales; family Pirellulaceae; genus CBDCUW01. Next base: position 6,958,215 of record OZ244207.1, on the reverse strand, counting down.
AGAAACGATCGACAAACCAACTCTCTCGACCAAAGCTCCTCACGACATCATGCCCTCGCAATAGCTCTGCGGCACGCGACAAGGCAAGTTTTCGAGACTCGTTTTCTGACTCGATCGCCGTCCGAATTCGTGGCAATATCAAGCCACGAATGCACACGCCCGTGACGATCAAGAACGCAAGACTGATTAACGAATAGGTTGGTGAAACAAAGGCAAGGGCTGCCGCATAGACCAAGAAAATCAACGCCTGAGCAACCAACTGAAGTAGCGTCTGAACCGCCAACCCGGCCGAAGTGACATGTGTCCCAAGACCATCTTGGACCTCACCCATGGTCACTCCCCCCACCGCGTCATAGTCCGCATGGAGCAACCTGTTGGCGAGTCCCAATCTCATGTCGCGCTCGACCTTGGCGGGAATCAGGAAGGTCAGCCAACCGGCGCCGAAAAAGGTGCCTGCCCGCAACACTCCAATGGCGATCAATACGAACGCCGCAACCTGGGCTCGTTGCCCAGGGGCCAGCGAACTCACTAACGATTGATCAAAAACGTTCGCCAATCCTGCAACCTGTACGACGCCATCCAAATCCAGTAACGCAACAATTCCGACGAAACCAACACCTTCAGTGACTGCTCCAACGGTTACGAGAAAGACGTTGAGCAACGCGAGTCGCCAATACGGGCGAAGCAGCGCGAGCAACCGCCATAGAGACAACCAGTGGATCTTCACGATAGAAATGCAATACCTTGTGGGCGCGAGCTGGGCTCGCTACGGGTCTGTTGTCGGCCAGAATGACATTGGCACGCTAACCGTCAATGGTCAATGAACGCTGCTTCACGGAACCTTTACACACGCTGAGAACGCCGAGTGTCATTCCGATTCCTCGGGCTACCGCGCGGACAAAGCCGAACGGAACATAGGCGACCATTGACGCCCCCGCATGGCGCACGAGTCGAGTGGTCATCGGAAACTGCATGGCCACAAGCGCAACTACAAACGCGAGTGGCAAGAAGCTCTTGCCGGGAAAACAAATGAAGGGCAAGGTTGCAAGCATCAACATCGCCGTCGGCGGTTGCAAGTAATCGGTGAGGCCCGCATACGAGTCCCCGGAGACTTTTGATGGATGCCTTCGGTAGAGTGCAATCCGATAAAAACCTTGCCGTGCTTGGGTGCGCAGGTAACCGTGCATCTTCGTTGGATGATGATGCCCAACGCGAGACGATTCGTCGAACCGCAAACCATATCCGTGACTTCGAACGCGGTACGCCAACTCGGCGTCCTGTGCCAGCTTGAGTGACTCGTCGAACCCTCCGGTTTCTTCCAATACTCGGCGCCGATACACCACATTGAACGTCGCCAAGAAGTTGACATCACGTTCCATTCGCCGATGGCGAGCAACAATCTCTTCGTGAATCAGAGAGGCGACAAGCGAGTCGGGAAACAGATTTGCGTAGCTGCCACCAACGCCGGCGATCCGCGGAGAATCAAAATGAGGAAGCAGTTTCGTGAGCGCATCAGGATGACAAACGCAATCGGAATCAACGAACCAAATGAAGCTTCCCACCGCCTCGTTCCAACCCTGATTGCGAGCCGCCCCCGGACCGAGTCCCTGGCCTGTTAATACGCGGACCGGATAGGCTCCTGCGATCTCGGCCGTTTCATCGGTCGATCCGTCATCGACCAAGATGACCTCACCAAGCTCGTGACTTTCGACCAACGGCAAAACCGAATCGAGACACTTGCCGATGGTCTTTGCCGCATTCCGAGCGGGAATGACGAGTGAGACGGAACCAAGTTCGGACCCACCCTCATTCGATCGGCCGGTTGGTTTCACCGCCGGCGTCGTGAATCCTGACGTCACGACACCCTGCGTCATGATTGCTCGTCACTGGCGTCGGGGGGCGTTTGATAGGTTGCCGTAGCCAGCGCTTCCACCCGCGCCAATCGAACCAACTTGCGCTGAATATTGAATTGTTGCGTTTGAATCTGAAACCAAGCAATCGGTGCGGCCAGCATGAACAGGTAGGTCACGAGGTCCGCGCCGCGTCCAATTCCAAGCAACGAAGCTGCCCAATTGGTCAGATCCGGCACTGCAATCAGGATGATGGCGATGATTGCTAAGGAAACGCGGCTCAATCGAGTCACGCGATGTCCCCGGCCTACTAACAGACCCCGGATGTCAAGCAAGATGACTGCAACCACAACCGGAATGAAGACGACTTGAAAGAGATTCATTTTGCGAACCTTCCGAGGATCAATTGTCCGCCGATCCGAACGGCATCCCAACTCGATTGGCCCTTGGCAAGCGTCTCGTCGGTGTAGTGAATCGTCACTCCAACTTCCCGGTAACGCAAATTGTTACTCGCAAGCTTGTTCAAGATCTCAGATGCATGCGCCATCCGCGGCTGCTCGATCCGCACCTTTGTCAATGCATGACGGCTGAACGCACGAAGGCCGTTGTGTGCATCGGTTACCCGGACCCCAGAAGTCAATCGGGTAAACCAAACAGCCATGCAAAGCAATACACGCCGGCTCACTGGCATACCGTTTGTTTCACCCAGAAACCGCGAACCTAAAACAACATCTGCGTCGCCCGCGCAGAGGGGTTCAAGCAACCGAGCAATATCGGCGGTCCTGTGTTGGCCATCTGCATCAAATGTCACGACATATTCGCCGCCACGGGAAAGGGCAAACTCGATGCCCGTTCGCAACGCAGCACCCTGGCCGCAATTGAACGGATGCTTCAAAACCCAAACCTGATGGCGTGACGCAAAATCAAGCGTGTCGTCCCGAGATCCGTCGTCCACGACCACAATGTTCGTGTAGCCGGCAGCGATCAAACCAGACAATGTCACGTCGAGGCGGTGCCCCTCGTTGTAGGCAGGCACCACAATCCAAATCGATCGCGGATCGGATTCCGACGGAACACCCAAACTCGCAGAACAAGACGACTGATCAATCATCGTCATCGTCTCGCTTGCGTTTGCGTGTTTGGCCAACTTCCGCAACAGCCGCGAGACCAACTGTCAAATCGACGTCGAGTTCGTCGGCCAATTGCAACGTCAACGCAATTGGACTCGTGCCGTCGATGTCCGACGCCTCGTCAAGGCGACTTTTGACATGCATACGATCGAGAGAATCGGGAAGCGAATCGTAGGCCATTTGATACCAGTACACCGCCCGGTCTCGGGCTGCCTGGCGATAGACACCGGTGCGGGCCATCTCACTCAGACTCCACCAATCATCGCCAAGGGCAATGCGATTAATTGTATCGCCGGCTCCTTTCAGATCGGCTTGAGCTAATTCACGCAGTTGCTCGGGGCCGCCTTTTACCAATAGCGGCAACCCATTACCCCAATCACCCTTGATGAAACAGAGGAAACGCCCAAAAGCAGCGGCGGCCTCGGCATCTTCAGGATCGTCTCGGAATGCTTGGAGGTGCTGCAGCGAGTTTTTGTATTCGAGGTTCGCATTCCCGAGCAAAGATCGAAGGCGATTGACGAGACGTGGCACACGTTCAGTTCGTTCTTCATCGACTAATCGGTAACACATCCGAGCGATGGCTGATGCCCGCATATAATCGTTGTCGGCGATCCCAGCATAAATCACTCGTGTTGAACGCTGCAGAAGCTTGGAATTCTCGATGGTGTCAGGCTTGCGACTGATCGTTTCGCGGGCGAACTTTGACAACCATGTGATGTTCTCTTCATAGGCATCGACCTCAAAGATCCCGACACGATTATCAATTGCATCAATCAGAGTGTCCGCGTCGCCGCATTGAACGGCAAGCGTCATCGCAGCACCTTGCAGTGAATACACTCCGGGCTTGTCGGTTTCCATGCCAGCTGCGACGCCCAACATGTCGGTCGCGAGTTTTGACTTGGCGCTGTCGGTCTTGGCATTTGAAATCTTGTCAGCAAACAGCTTTGTCAGTTTTGCTCGCGCGGCTTTGACATCCGCGTTCTTCGGTACCGGCTCTCGTGCTCGCATTACCGATGATGCGATGGGCAGACTGCTTTGCGGTTTGGACGAATCGTTTTTGACCGGCTTGGGCGCACTTGGTTTTTTCACTGACGCGACCGAAGCATCGCTTATCTTCCCAACTGGGATGTCGCGATGGATCATGCCCGCTCTTTGACCATCTCCCGCTTCAAAGGTAAGAGCATCGTTGATCTGCTTCGCAGACAGCTCATTGGCGAGAAGAACCGTCCAACCGTTGGCCCAAACCGCGAACGCTCCGTCTTTCCGCAAGCCTCCGAGTTCACCGTCAAATTTGCTGAACCGCTTTGGAGAATAGTCTTGAGGACTGGTCCACGGCACGGCGATGGCATCATCGACCTCGACCAGCATGATGGTGTTTTCATGACCATCTTCAAGTTGTTTCTGCGAACGCCCTCGGTTATCACCAAACATGTACTTGCGATGCGCGGGCAATTGGTAGTTCGTGTTGGTGTCAAAACGCTCAGGTGAAACATATTCATCGGGAATGTATTTCAGCAGACTCTTGTTGGGCTCTCGATTCCACGGAACGTCTGTGTCGAACTTCTTATAGAGTTCTTCGTAGCCTAGGTAGGGCAACAATTCGACTCGCCAAGAGAGCGTTTTGAATTTATTTGCGGTCTGGTAGTAGGCTCTGGGATAGTTTCCTCGATCTTTATAGTAGGCCATGATCGCGCCGGCTATCTTCTCGATATTTTGCGCCGAGCGTTGACGCTTGGCTTCACCGGAAAGTGTGTCTTTTCGCTCTTCGATGGGCCTAATTGCCTCAAGTGGTTTTTGATCCTTGGCAACTTTGCTGGTCTCAGGTTGCTTGGTTTCCTCGGCCTTCTTTTCGTCCGCCGCAACCGCCCTGGAAGGTTTGGGGGCTTTGGGTTTTGACTTGTCCTTCTTTTCTTCTGCTTCGTCCGCGTCGTTGTTGGCCCGTTTGCGTTGGGCAGCGCGCATCAGCATGTCTTCCTGACTTGGCCCGCAACCAACCGTTGAGATAACGCCAGGAAGCACAAACACGAGCAAGGCCAAAACGCTTGCTTGCTTGCCAGAGAATCTGATTTGTGTTTTGGACAGAAGTGTCCGCATCGACATTGTCATTTCGCTACCTCAGTCCACTCTTTGCTTTAACATCGTTCGGCGCATCCATTGATGAGCCAAGCAACCGCCCCCCATCGCCCAACTTTCAACTACGTCAAATCGAGTGTTTTGGCGTTGGGCATCTTCATAGGCCTTTTCCAGGCGGGCACGTGTTTCATCTAATCGTTGTGACACAGCCTGATAGTGCTTCGAGGGCTTCTCGATCGCTGCTGGATTTCGCTTTTGTTTCTCGGCCTCGGCGTGCGTTTGCTTGGTTGCCCTTGCAAGCGCTGATGTGAGGTCCTCACCACCTGTTTCAAGACTCCAGAACCAGTGCGCTTCGCCCGAAACGATAATCAACGTGGTCGATTTCGCGCCCGATTCGATCGCTGCGATCGCTGTTGATTTCGCATCTGGGTCAAACGCGGGAACTTCTTCCTCTTGCTTGTCCTTTTTCTTTTTTTTCTTCTTCGGTTCTGGTTCGTCCTCTGGCGGCGAAATCAGGTCCGAGAACTCAAAGGCAAGGAAATTCACCATCGCAATCGGATCGCCCTGAAAGCCAGCGATCTTCAACCCCGCTTCGGTAAGCAGTTCATAGCGTTGCTCGACAACGGTACGTTTGGCCGCCGAAACCAATGCAGGGCGACCTTGTGCGTCGTCGGGCGGTTGCTCACCGAGCCAGCGAACGACCGACAGATCTTCTGCCGGAATGGGGATCTTTTGATCGATTTCAGCGGTCAACAGATTGTCGGCCTGCTTGTCCGAGACCGGCGGCAGTCGCACAAACCGGTTCACCAAATCGGCTGCGGGTACGTTGATCCAAACCGGGGTGTCACCGATTTCTTTCTCTTCGGCAAAACGTGTGACCGCTTCTTGAATCACATCCTGTGCGTCTACGCCCGATGTGCGGCAGGTTGGTGCTTCAAATTCGTTGTAGTAGGTATCGATCACTGTGATGCCGTCATCGGTCTCTTCAAGACAAACGGCCTTGATCGACGCACTGCCAAGATCAATGCCCCAAACCGGCTTCTTTTTTCGCCAACCGATAGACTTGAACAGCCCTTTCTTGGGCGCGAAATGCTCACTCACTCGAGCGTGACCAAGCCCCTGAAGTGACAACCCAATCGCAACGTGAAAACGCGCACCACACGACTTCAACAGATTGTGGTCACCGATCTCAATCGCCGTTGGGAATCCCAACAGCGTTGCATCGCCGCCAATCCACGCAGCTGCAGAGCCTTTCCACGCGGGGTAGGGACTACGTGGCGGTCGTTTGGATGTCTTGAGGTGCCCGGCAAATTGCTTGACCTGCTCGGCCGCCTCTTTGTTTTCAGGAACGTCTTTCGAAAAACGAACGGCCAAGCGACCGAGCAGTGGCGTCACATAAGGCTCGTCGTCAAATTGTCGCGAAAGCCAGAGAGTGTCATCGTATCGCTGACGCGTCTGGTCGAACGATTCCGGTTGGGCACAAGATGGCACCGATTCAAGCCGTTCGACAGCGCGATCGTAGCGACCTTTTTCAAAGTAGGCTTGCGCCTCTTTCCGCAGACGTTTGCCGACTTGCTCTGCGATCTGCAAATAGGCTTGCTCTTCGGGGGAATGACTTAACAACTGCTCAACGAGTCCCCCAACAAGCTGCCAGTTCTTTTCGGCGATGGCTTGCTGGACGGCCGATTCCAGTTCCGACAACTCATTGGTATAGGCCTGGACACGATTGAGGATCTTCTTGGCATCCTCGCTCATCAGTTTTTCGGGGATCTGCTTTAGCAGGCGAACGACTGCCAAGTGATTCCCCTTGTCCGCTTCGGCTTTCGCACGCGTGTACATTTCAGCGGCTTGATCCATTGACCGCTTCTTCATCGCCTCGATTTTCTCGATCGCCGTCGCAGCGCCATCGGCTGCTTCTTTGTAGCGATAGTCGGTTAGGGATGCGATCCGCCCGAGCAAGGCGGCCGCATGATCAAAGTCATAGTTCTTTGCCGATTCAACCGCCGTGGCCATCCAATGTTCGTGCTGCTTGTGAGTCCTGGCAGTGGCTTCTTCCAAATCGGCACCGCAGGCACCACAGAATTTTTGAGTGAGAACAACGGACTTACCGCAATTGCCACATGGCTCGTAGAGATTGTGACCACATCCTTCGCAGAAGTTTGTGCCCGATGAATTCGCGTGCCCGCAGGCGCCGCACTGAACCAACTCTGCTGCTTTCAATGAATTACTTCCGGGTTGCATTCTGATATGTACTTCGGCTTCGGATGCTGTTTTTGAACTCAACCTTGTGGCATATTCGAGACCACCGATCGCCTCACTGTGATAGGAGGTATCACCGCCAGCACTTAGTTCTTTGCTGCGGCGTTCTCAAGCGAGGCGACGGCGCCGAAGACCGGAAACCAGTTTGAGTACCGCTCGTCTTTGGGATCGCCGACCTGAACGTAGCCGTGTTGATGGCCCATGTTGAACACAACCGAATCGCAATCAGCTGGCACGGTCAACGTCAGCCGGTATGCACCCTCCTGGGTCGTTGGTTCCAGGCTCGCTGTCAGCTCTTGCGGCTGAACGTCAAGAACTTCGATGCTTCGCTGCCCCTGATCTCGGGTACGGACAACGACGTGAAACTGATGCTCCTTGCCCGAGACGAGCGTGCCAATATCCAGTCCATCCGTCTTATGTAGGTTAGGACCGGTGAATCCGATCGCCGCTCGCACACGACCAGCGGCCACGATGGTTCGAGTCACGTCATCTCCGCCCGATGTTGGGGAGGCCATCAACTCGAGATCGCTTTCGAATTTGCCGTATTCAAACCGACTGGCATACAAGGTGACTTTCCAGGCCGATTTTGCGTCAACATCGATTAGGCCCGCAGCGTCGACATCGGTTGGTTCGGCGTGCCACTGAAAACCTTCCAAATCACATTTCAGTTCGGTGATCTGAAAGTCATCCCAAAGCTGGCTGTAAACCACAAACTCGGCTGTCGCCGTTTCGGCGGGATCAATCGCTGTGAAGCTCACTCGCTTGGGCGCGACAAACTCGGCTCGCACTTCGCCTTTCACCTTCAGCTGAATCGATTCCTTTAGCGGATCGTTGGTGATGAGCGTCGCGGTTTGCTCGTAGGTGTCGGCTTTGTAGCCAGTGTTCCAGGTCATGGTCACTTTTGTGCTTTCGCCTGGCCCGAGAAGGTTATTGGTGAGCTTTCCGACGGTGCACTTGCAGCTGGTATCGCGCACTTCAAGTTTGAGCGGGTGCTCACCCTTGTTGCTAACCGTAAAGGCGTGCACGGCAGTGGTATGCGGGTCAAGCATACCGAAATCATGGATGGTGTCTTTTACCTCAACGACCGGTTTGGCTTGGTCTTTCAGATCCTTTAGAAGCTTCTGGCGGCTATGAATCTCTGCAACCTTCTGTTCGTATTCGCCCCGTTGACGATCCGACACACCGTATGGCTTGTACTCAACAAGAAGTGCGAGACAGGAACCAGACACGCCAAATGCTGCAAGCCCGACGACGCCGGCAATCAGCCTTTTCGAAAACTGTTTCATGGTTGTTAAGGTCAAGTCTTTCGTTTCTGTAGCAAAAAGGCCCCCGCGGTTAAAAACTGCGGGGGCGCCATTTCATTCGATTCAAATATTGAGCGTCGATTATTCGAACGCACCCTTGAAGTATTGGTCGTTGATGAACATGCCACCAAAGAACTGGTCGCGAGCCATTTCAACGGTGCTGTCGCTGTAACCAACTGCAGCTGGATCAGCAGCAGCGGAAACTGGGAAACCTGGGTTCAGGAATCCGTCTGCGTTGTTGTCGTAGAAAACCTTTACGCTACCGTCACCCATCAGGATGTTGCACGAACCTTGGTGAATGGCGTACCAGTCACGGGTGTCTTGCAAGTAGGTTGCAGTGCGAGCAGCCAAAGTTCCGTTAGGACCAAGTGGCTCACCACATTGGCTGGTCGTTGGAGCCGAACGCTCACAGGTAAGTTGAGTTTCAAGGTTTTCGCTGTCACCGATCAGGTCGATCACGTTAGCTGAACCATTCCAGTAGGCAGGACCGTCGTTGAACGCTTCGGTCAAGAGCGAACCAGCAGTGATGTACTCAACTGCGTCGTCGGTGCCGTTAGCGAAAACGTTGCGGGTGATTCCGTCGTGCGACAGAGTGACGTTCAAAATCGCTTCGTCGATATCGCCAGGCGATGCACAACCGATGAAGCCAATATTGCTGCTGCTGATGCGGCTGCGGTCAAGAGTGTTTGCAGTCAGAGGACCAGTCGTTCCGCCAATACCTTTGTATTGGTCGAAAGTCGAGTGGCTGATCATTTCAATGACACCGCCACCAACGTCAACCGATTCGGTCTTGATCATGCCGCGCACCAAGTGCCAACCAGCTGCGTAGTTGGTGTTGTAGCCTTCGGTGAGGAAGGCACGCGAGATGAGCTCTGCACGCTCTTCCGAGTTGTTCGTCGTTGCAGCGAAGAAGGTGGTACCACCACTTCCTGTCACGCCAGCCCACGAAGTGTCGCCACAAACGCCAGCAGCCAAACGAACCAATGGAGCGTTGTCTTTGTTGTCAGTCGTGTCCGAGCCGAGCAAGTCGTTCAGCTTTTCCGAACCACGAAGAGGGTTACTTGGGTCGAGAGACTCGTTCATGTTGCCATCGCCGATGTTGACAATGTCAGCAACCCAACCGTAGGTGTCCATGCAACCGTCGCGACGGAAGTCGCTTGCACCGCTACAGAAAGCGCCACCTGGGTTACGGACGCTGTACTTGAACAGACCAACGCCAATGTTCTTGAGGTTGGCTTGGCATTGAGCTGCACGAGCAGCTTCACGTGCCTTGGTGATTGCTGGCAGCAACAACGCGGCCAACAGAGCGATGATGGCGATAACCACCAACAGTTCGATCAGGGTAAAACCTGCTTTTCGCATACGCGACATTCTTGAATTCCCTAGTTTTTCTCTGGACGGGAACAATCCCATTTGTCCAGAATGGGTAGAGGTGTGGAGTGTGGTGACGGTCCCAAAAAGGGAGTCCTTTCCGACGCCACGGATCGGATCACCGGGAACGTCACTCACTCTGCCGTAAACAAATCATTAAAAACTTGCTAAACACGACGCCGACTCAATCGCCCGGTGTCAGTGTCTTCATTTCAGAGACTGCTCTCTGTCTTGCTGCGACGACGTGATGAACATCGTCTATCGTGTCAAGTGACACGCGGCCTAAGCTTTATCGCAATGGAATGTGGTTAGGTCGCATCTCCTTCTTGGTTGAATAGCCTGAGACAACTTGAGCGTCTCGAGATAAGAACCGATGACTCATTTCTAGTTCTGCTCGCCTTTCGAGGTCAGCGAATAGTAGCTTGCCAGATCCAAAGGCCCCGCTTCGACGTCCGAAGAAGTCCAAAACACAACACCGCCTGGCTGCGGCGCCGTCTCGGCACCGTCGAAGCCGTTGTTCAAAAAGCCGTCGTCGTTCGCGTCGAGCAATGCCTGGACACTGCCGTCTGCCATCAACACGTTGCAAACCCCTTGATGCAAAGTCGCCATGCCGCGGTAGTCTTGACGCGTGTCATAGCTCCAAGTCTTTAGCCAACCTGTCGCCCCTTCACGCGGAACAGAACCACCGAAACTCGGGACTTCCATGAAGTGGGGATTCATCGCATCTGCTGTCCCGTCAGCGTTGGTATCAATCTGTGCCCGATTGCCGATCGGCGATCCGACAATCGGAGTGGTGTAGAACGAGCCGCTCGGCAATTCACCAACCTGGGCAGACAAGAAACCAACTGCTGCCGCGTCGGACAACAAAGGAATCGTGCTCGCCGGGGCTTTTCCGTTGTCGACCAAGCGGGTTGTCAGTGGGCCGCGCGTGACGTTCTTGCCTTTCGGGTCGGTATCCATGCACGCTGGGTCCGCTGGCGTCAAATCGCCGTCTTCGTTGAGCCGAAACTCGCTGCGAACGAGAAACCAACTCGCTGCGAAGTTCGTGTTGTATCCTTGCTGGAGCATCTTTTCGTCGATCAACTCGGCCCTTGCCGGATCAAGCGGTGCAAGTGAATCGTCAACAATCTTGCGACTGATATTCACGACCGATTGGCCCATCGCGTCGGTGTACGACACGCTTCCCAAAAGGTCACCACATTGAGTATTCGACAAGTCGGCGTGGGGGACCGTCAAAAGTTGCTCAATCGCTTTGCTTGTCACTGCCGCATTGCTTGGACAACGCATTTCGCTGACGATCGCGCCGCGAGCGACAAGGTCTGCAACCCAACCCGTTTCGGTCGGAACGCCATCGCGAATGGGATCAAAGCTGCCCGAACAAAAGGCGCCATCCGGCGCAGTCACCGTGCGACTGGTCAGCAACACGCCCATGTTTTTGAGGTTGTTCTGACACTCAACGCCGCGTGCACTTTCGCGTGCCTTTGAAACCGCTGGCAACAAGAGAGCAGCCAAAATACCGATGATCGAGATAACCACCAGGAGTTCGATCAGTGTGAAACCGTGTCGCCGCATCTTGCCGGCAATCCTGTCTGCTGAGTCCAATGCTTTCCCGCCAAAGTTGAGCGACATTGAAACAGGCCCTTGTGAAGAAAATGTGAGGGTAGAGTGTTGGAGCTGAGAATTCCCAATCTGGGGATTCAGGAAGCAATGTTGCTCCTGCCCAACGCTCGTGTGCTGAATGTTCTGAAGCTGATCGACGATTTCAACCGCAATCGCCAGAACAATTTGATTCTTCACAAGCGCGAAGGATTTCGAAACTCCTGGCCCCGACTGCTTAGGGCGCCAGGCGCCACCATAAAGTGCAAGCTGCTGTTAGACGCTTCCGCATCCGGTCAAACATGTGTGCTACGAAGCCGAGATTCGGTTCATCGATTCTTCATGTTGATTCTTCATGTTGATCCCTGCCTCAGAACGCCAGACCCGATGCGGAGCAACTGCCACAGCATTCGTGCTGTCTAGCGCAAAGTCTTCCACAAGGACGTTCCGGGGAATGGGAAACGCGCCACGGAACCAATAGTTATGAAGAAGGTTTCCAGAGCGGATGAAGAATGATCAAAAGGGGATCGAAGTCTTCAGTTTTGTGTCGACAAGAGAGCTGAACCTATTAAACCATGGCCATCACGCCCTCCCTTGACCTGGTTGCAATGAACGCATGCCGCGAAGAGGGAGACGCAACCACAGACCGGCGGCGTATTGGTGAGCAGTGGGATTAGGTCGTCCCGCAATGCCAGTTCGATTCTGGCCCGGTCAACTTTTGACCTCTTTGACGATTCGCCGGCCCCGCGATGGACGCGATATGAAGCTAGTCATCCGAATTCGTCGTTGGATTGCAGGCCTCTTTGACCCCAAAGAGCGTGCGGTTCGACGCGAACGCAAGGAGGCCCAAAGAATGGCAAAATTTCTTGAGCGCAACGAACAAAAGAACAGCAAAAAACGCTAGAAGCGGCCGCGCTCATGGGCGGCACAACGGCAAACAACCGCGTTGCGCGGACCCTGGATACGCGAAATCAGTCGATCCCCTCGATCACCCGAACTTCAGGGCCAGCAAAAAATCGGTAACCGCTATAGCCGAGAACGCCAATGGTGGTCACCAGCAAAAGCGCGGCACCGATCATCTTCAACCGTTCGATGTCACTAAACAGACCTCCGCCAGCGCCCGTGGGGCGTTTCTTCTTCTTGGGCAGCTTCCCGAAACGCTTCGGGACTTTCTTGGTTTTCGTGGTGCTAGGCGCCGTTTCGACCTTGCCCCTGGCTTGCGTACCAGCGGATGCCTCTGCCTCAGGTGCTTCAATATCAGTATCCGTGTCCTGATCATCGTCGACCAACGCGTCGGGATCATCCAAATCAGGCAACCCATCGCCTGCGATCGTGTCGGTCATGGATTGCGTTCCCGACCGAATGGCATCGTAACGCCGCTCTTGGTCAGCCGCGTCTTCGGTGTCGAGGTATTCGGCAATGTCCGCTTCTTGCCAAGCTGCGCCGGTGACCATCGTTTGCGACCCTTCCGCGGCCGCATCTGCCGCAACGACTGCGTGTTTTCCGGCCGACTGAAGCTCCTCGAACACCACTTTGAAACTGATTTTCCCGACCCGCAAAATGGAACCGCTCGTTAGCTCGGCCCATGTCTTCGGCACAAGCCGCTCCTCGTCAATTCGCGTCCCACTCGTGCTATCCAGATCGAGTACACGCACACCTTGGTCGTGCCGGTGAACAATGCAGTGCCGGCGGCTAACGGATCGGCTCTTCGGACGAATCTGACACTCCTTATGCCGACCAATCATGTAGAAGCCAGCTTGAAGCGGAGCCTCCAAACCGGCGTGGCTGCCGGTTTGAAGCACAAGTCGCGGCATAGTCGATTCGGTAATACCTGATCGCAACAATGAATTTCGATGCCGACGCACCGCCAAGGGGAATCGAAGTTATTCTTGAATCACCAACACTTTGGGTCCGCCATCCTTGCCCATTTCGACCGTCTTTATTCGGGGTGCCTGGCTTGGCGGAGGCTTCAAAACCGAAGCGATCCCCATCCCGACAACCGCCAGCAGGGCGATAATCGCCACAGCTAAACCAATTCCGAGTAGCAACTGTTGGTTACCACCCTCCGCATTTGATACTGGCTTTTTAGCAGGCCTGGCAGGCTTTGCGGGAACCTGCCCTGGTGCTTTTGCAGGTGGCTGCAGCACTGGATTGAGACCAGTCGTATTTGGCACGGCCGGTAGATTCTCAACCGGCGGCAGCGTACCAAAGTCAAACTCCTCGGCAACCTCGACAACTTCCACTTCGCCATCGGCCGAGAGCGATGTGTCGTCAATCGTTGCCTGATACACCTCGGCATCAACAACCGTGTCGCTGGCTGGCTTAACGCCTCGGAGACTCTTTCCTACCGATCCGCTTGGGACACCGGCAAGGCGGCGCAGTTGAGCGAGCAGTTCCACCGCACTTTTGGGACGATCATCGGGCCGCTTGGCCATCATCCGCATAATCAGTTCTGCAAAGGCCGCCGGACAATCCTTGCGAAAGGCCCTTACATCGGGAACTGCCGCCGTTTGATGCTTTGCCAGACGTTTTGCAACCGTGTCACCATCAAACGGACTGCGTCCAGTAAGTAAGTAAAACACGGTGCAACCGAGCGAATAGATGTCGGCTCGGGCGTCGACTGCATTGCTATTGATCGCCTGTTCAGGTGCAACAAAATCGGCCGTTCCGGTCAAGCGACTCTTTTCGCGTCCTTCGTCGCCAGCCCAACCAATCCTGGCCAATCCAAGGTCGCTGACTTTGACAACACCGTCCGTGCGAAGCAACAGATTCGAAGGCTTGATGTCTCGATGAATGATGCCGCGTTCATGGGCGTGCGCCAGCCCCTCTGCCGCTTGGGTCAGTGCATCGATTGCGTCTGCGACAGACATCACACCATCACGGCAAACGACGTGTTGAAGGTCGATGCCATCGACAAACTCCATCACGATATAGAGCTTGCCCCCCGCCTCGGCAAAGTCATAAGCGTTGACGATGTTTTTGTGTTCGAGCTGGGCACAGGCTCGTGCCTCTTCCTTGAATCGTGCGATTCGACGTGCGTCTTTGGTCGCTTCAGGCGGCAGAATCTTAAGAGCCACCAGCTTTTTCATCACGTGGTGTTCACCGAGGTACACCACCCCCATCCCACCTTTGCCGAGTGGTCGCAACAACCGATAGCTGCCGAGGTAAAAGCCGCGGCTCTTACCGGCAAGCAGTTTGTTTGACTGCCAGCGAGTCAGAATCTCGGCACCGACCAAGCCCTCGGCCAACCGCTGAGGTGTGAACGCTTCACTTTCGGTCATCAGCGAGACGACGACCTTCTTGAGTTCGTCGATTTCCACCAGACCAGCAGCCAAGCAACGGCGCACGAAAACGCGCGTTTCACCGCTCAAAATGGGGTTCTGGGTGACTGTGGAATCGCCTGACATAACGGCTCTTAAAAAAGGAAACATCCCTTCACCTGCGGGATGTTGATGCGATCAGAGACGCGGCGCTATTCTAACGCTTCGAACCGAAAACGATGTAACGAGAAATGCCAACCGCAAGCCCATAGCGCTTAGCATACGAGTGCTTTCGGCTCCCTTGAAATGAAGATTTCGTTAACACTCGAAATCTTCATTTTGTCAACGCAGCTGTAGCAAGCGTCCTATCCGCTGGAACTGACGCTTTGCTGCGAGTTCTTGTGGCTTGCAAAACGGACGACGAGCCCCGCCCAACGAAGGCAACCAAACACGACCAGCATCGCAACCACCGGCGCTGCCGCGTCAAGTATTCGGAACAACGTTGGCGCCGGATTGAATCCGACACTTGGAATCAACAGACCCGTCAACCAATCGAACAGCAAGTTGAACCCGTAAGACAAACTGAAGGCAAGCATCAGCAACAATGTCCACAGCCTTCGTTTGGTCGTCGCTAAACCGACGAGGTAGAAGATGATTCCTGTCACGACACCCGCAAACGGCGGTTTGAGATAAAGATCGATTCGCATCATCAGGCGGTCGCTGTTGGAAAACGTCGAATCGATAAGCTGCGATTCAAACAACATGCCAATCGCTTTGACCAAGGTGATCATCACGGCGACGACCGCGGTCGCGATCAATAGCTTCCCAATCGAGATCCTCATTCTCTTTGGTGGCTGATCACTATCGATATCGACCAGTGTCATGCCGAAGCCCCATCGCACCAACGTCATCGCGGCAAGCATCGGAACCAAGAACACAGATCTCCACGCCACCGCCTCGATTTCGCCATAGGAGATCGCTAGAAACCCCATCCGCGCATTGAGAAGGCCGTCAAATCCGTACTCGCACCTCGTAGCGATCAAATCGCCCAACACGATGCAGTAAAGGAAAACGGCACCGTACACCAAGAATTTCCTGCGAACGGATGTGCTCGAGGGATCGCGAAAAACAAACCAACTACACCAACCCATCACCGGAATGAACGTCACCAGCTCCGCCAAGACCAACCCGGCAGAGTATTGGCCCCACATCAATGATCCCTGTGCATCTGCGACCAAGGCAACCAAGAACCCTGAAAGCCAAGGTACAAGCAAAGCCCCGACAACAAGCGAGACTCTTTTTCGACGGTAGGAACCCAGGCTTTTCAAAACGGCTTTGACAATTTGAAGATCGTTGGCGTACATGCTTCGCAACAATCGTTCAGTTTAGCTTGCACCGGAGAGACAAACTCGTCGCGCGCTGCGAAAAGTCCTCATGTCGTGGGCGGCCCAGCAAGCGTTGCCTCGATCGGAGAACGCTCTGGCCGCTCGCGTTTCCCGTTAAGCAGCGTCCCGATGGGTGTGTAACGCACGCAGTACCGATAACTGATCAACAACATCACGGTCGTTACCAAACAGATCAGCGTGAACTTGACCAGCGCCGGGATCGGCCAGTTGTAGATGGCAGCCTGCATCACGACCATCACCGGTAAGTGAATCAAGTACAGCCAATAAGACGAATCGGAAATGTAGCGCATCGCCGGGCTCTCGTTCGCAAAGAGACGACGAAACATCCCCATCAATCCGAACGTCATCAGCCAGACGTACAACACTTGCATCGCCACAGCCGCGTACCGGAACCAATCGTGGGTCAGCCAGCGGTCGGTGAATCCCCAATTACCCGACACCATGTCGTAACCAATCGGAAACACGATCGCCAAAGCTAGCGCAAGCGTTACGGGCCAAAACCGCCCCAACGTTCCTGTCTTGTCGTCGGCGTCGTAGTAAAACGCGCCAAAGAAAAAGAAGATCGCATAGTAGAACAGGATCTCTGGCCCAGGCATCAATCCTGTCGTCGTGTCGGGCCCAAAGTTGGGATACAGCACTCCCATCATCGTTTGCGGCAAGAAGGTTAACGGAATCAGCCATGCGTAGCGCAGCGGCGAGACAATCATCCAACGCGGCAATCGAAACGACGTGCGCTGCGCAATCAAAGCGTACAGTGCAAACGCGAGCACGAGCCAACATAAGAAATACAAGAACCACAGATGGTGAAACACTGGAAAGAGCGTCGCCATCAGCCACAATCCGGCGAGCTGAGGATTGCCGCTGCCAATGCTCAGTTGGTCAACATCGTCAACGATCATCGCAGCGCAGGCGAGTCGATTCTCATAAGTTGCCTCGGGTGCCAATTGTTTCTGCCGCATTCCCGCCGCGACGTACGTACGTCCCCAACTCATTTGAAGCTTCTGTGCAACATCTTCTCCAAGACGATCCTTTAACGTTGGATCAGCTCCCGCGTTGATCAGGAACTCGAAGGCGGCAACGTTTCCAAGCAGAGCCGCATCGTGTAGAGCCGTCGTGCCATCCACGTTGCGCGCGTTGACATCTGCGCCCCCAGCCACCAACAACTCGGCCATTTTTGCTCCAACGTCCTTGTTGCCCATCGCGATTGTTAGCGCCGTCATTCCCTTTCTTGGCTCGCGTTGGTCAAGGTCGATGCCGCTATTGATGTGCTCTTTGGTGGCTTGAAAATCTGCTTGTTGGACGCTCCGCCAAATCCCTGTCATTCGATTTGACTTTTCGATATAGGCATTGGCACCCAGCACCGAAATCCAAACCGCCGGCACGATTGTGAAGGTACCCAATACCAGCGGCAACAGAATGCGTTTGGTGCGGTGCCACATCAATGCCTTCAGTCCGCGTTTGCGCCACAACATCGCGGTAAAGAAACCACTAATGAGGAAGAACAATGGCATTCGAAAGCCGTGCACCATCGCCATCGCAACCGCGAAGGCTTTGCTTTGATTGATATCCTGAACTGCCCACCCGCCTTCTTGCATGGGCACGTAGGCAAGCGCGCCGTGCAGCAGAATCCCCATCAACATCGCGATCGCTCGCAGTGCGTCGAGATCGTGTCGGCGTGCCATCCGTGAGGCTAGTTCCGTGGGTGCCACAACTTGCGGATCGATGTCCGATTCGGTAACCGGATCGGTCTCCGCGACTGCCTGTGTCGGGGCCGCTGTTTGGTTTTCGCCCGTGCCTGATTCGTGCGGATTGATCGGTTGTTCAGTTTCGCTCATGTTTTGATTTTGCCCGGATGCGGGCAAACCAACAGACGTGTTTGGTATCGTTTCGTATTGGCGACGCAGGTCGGTGCGGCACGCATTGCTGTGGCTTGAGCATGCGGCGCAGGACCTACAAAACCGCCCGATTCGTTTGTGTGGCTGTTACATTGGCACTCAGATGGTAGCTCTCATAAAGTTTTCGCAAAATATCTGAACAATCCCATTCATTCCCAAGACACGAACCCTTTGCACGAATGCGAAGTGATCGATAGCCGCTTGGCTTCAAAGGCGTCCCTTTCCACCGGAGTTAGACAACGATGAGACGAACACCCCTGGCCCTCATCCATCGGCGTTCCTTTTCAGCCTTCACGATCGGACTCGCCCTCTTTGGAAGCACGGCATTTGCTCAAAGTGCGGACCTGAAGAAGAACATCGCTGCTCACACTCAGCCCTATATCGATGCGGAAGTCGCCAAAGCGATTTCGATTGGCGTGCTCAGTCGCGGCGATCGGACGACCGCTCACTTTGGCGAAGCACGTCCAGGTGTGACACCAAACGATCAGTCGGTGTACGAAATCGGCTCCATTTCGAAAGTCTTTACCGGCCTTCTGCTTGCCAGCGCCGTCGAAGCGGGCGAGGTGAAACTCGATCAACCCGCCACCGAACTGGCACCCAAGGGATCTACCTTTCCCAAATGGGAAGATCGCGAGATCACACTCCTTGACTTAGCGACACATCAATCTGGACTACCGCGTCTTGGCAACAACATGCCAAGTTTGCGGAGCAACAACCCGTATCACGATTACACTTCGAAACTCGGATTCGAATTCGTCAGCAATCACAAGCTGATTCGAGCACCCGGCTCGAAATACCAGTATTCGAATCTGGGCGCATCGCTACTGGGCTACCTCGTCGCTCAACCCTCCCGCGTGAGTTACGACGAGATGCTTGAAGCGAGAATCACCGCGCCGCTCAAGATGGAAAGCACCTCGGTTGCGATGACTGATTCGATGAAGTCACGTTTGGCCCTGCCGCATTCGACGGGCAACACCCCTAATCACAACTGGGATTTTGCCGATCTGCCTGGTGCTGGTGGGATTCGAAGCACGATCGACGACATGCTCCGCTTTGCCGCCGCGCAACTCTCGCCGCCTGACAATGCAACCGGCAAAGCGATTGAACTGGCATGGAAAGAACACGCTAACGCTGGCCAAAAAATGGGTCTTGGTTGGCACTTCGCTGGTGATGGCCAAACACGTTGGCACAATGGACAAACCGGTGGCTATCACAGCATGCTGCTTGTCAATCGACAACAAAACACCGCTGTGGTTGTCCTTTGCAACACCGCAACAAGAGAGGTCGACCGTCTCGCGAACGACCTGATCCGCGTCGCGATCGGTGCTGAGGTCGAACCTCGCACATTTGAAAAGACCATCGAAGTCGCCGAGGACGTCATGAAGCGGTACGAGGGAAAGTACCAACTCGCACCTGGATTCGTCTTCGATGTCAAAGTCGACGACAAGAAACTGATGGTACGATTGGCAAACCAACCCACACTTCGCGTCTACCCAAAGTCCGAAACGGAATGGTTCTACAAGCAAGTCCAAGCTTCGCTGACGTTCAAGATGAACAGCGACGGCGAGTGCGAATCGCTGACCCTGTTCCAAAACGGCATTCGCCAAACGGCTAAACGAATCCGATGAGCAAGCAGGGCGACGATACACAGTCGGTTGCCGAATCAACCGGCGATGTCGCAGCAAATCCATATCAAAGCCCCGAAGCTGTCGAAGACCTGGAAATCGTCGTCCCTCAACAGGGCAACACCGATTTGGTCTGGATGGCCGGGGCTGCGGCGGCCGTGTTGGCCATCATCAATGGTGTGGCTTACTGGTGGTTCTTCTCGTTCAACACGTTGGGCCTGACGCTCGTTTCGAGCCTCGTTCCGACGGCTCTGTTATCGGTGCTTGTCGTCGCCCTCTATTTCCTCCTCCTGCGAATTCTCGATCACAAACGAGCCAATGCCGATCGCAACGCACAATTGGTTGCCGGCGTCGTGCTTGGTTTGGTCGTGGGCGTTGCTTACACGTGTTTGTCACTGCTGCGTTTCCAAAGAGAATACACCTCTTGGGGCTTAACCTTGATGGTAACCCTGATTGCATCCGCCATCGTCGCCACCGTTCAGGTCAGGCGGTCCAACAATTCGCCGGTCCCACGAAGACCCGTTCCTGAAACAGGCAACCAGACTCACGCAAGCATCTTTTGGTTCTCGGCTGGCTGCCTTTTCTTTGGTGCCTTGAGCGGGTTTGCATTGCAACCCAACATGAGTTGGCAGAGTGCCGTGATCAGCACCGTGCTTACCGCAGCACTGCTCTGCCTACTGGGGACGGCATGCTATGGCTTGGCAAGTCTACCCTACCGCCGCACTCACATCGTCACCGTCCCGGCGCGGATCGCGGCAGCCTTTACCTTCTCAGGTTCTGTCGCCTTGATCGGGGCACTGCTTCAATTCTATGACGCGCCGATGGGAACGATTCGACTGTTGATGCTTATTCCCGCAACGCTCGCCGCCGTGCTGGTCGACCGAGTCTGTTCGGCAATCGGAAGGCGGAAATCGCCCGTGAGCCGCCGGCCGTGAGGCCTCGGGCCCTTGCCCCACCCGCCGAATCATACGCCAAAGCGCAGTAGCGCTGAAGGCCCGGCCGCTTACGCGATCACGGCTCAGCTCTTGATTCGTGTCATTCGTGTCATTCGTGGTACTTTCTTCTCACCGATGACAACAATCGTTAGCGATAGTCAGCCTCGTTGTCGCTCTCTTTGCAAGAGGCTTGCCAATCGCGCACCGCTTTGACCATCTGCTTCACCAACGACTTGTGATCTTTCGCGATGTCGTTGGCCTCGCGAGGGTCGACGCTCAAATCGTAAAGCTCCCAGTTCTTGCCGGCGTTGCCGCTATAGAGCTTGTGTTTGCCAACGTGCCATGCAATCTGTTTTGCAGATTGAAACCCGATCGGTCTGGTCCGCTCGGACTTCGTGCCCTCAATCACTCCTAGCAATGACTCCCCATCAAGCGGTCGTCCGTCCGGGTACCCGATACCGAGTGCATCCAGAACGGTTGGCAAGTAGTCGCTGGTCACCGATGGAAAATCGGTTTCGCCCGGTTTGACTCGGCCGGGCCAAACGAGCACGCCGGGAACTCGAACTCCCCCTTCATAAAGAGATCGCTTGCGTCCGCGAAATTCGCTCGCCGATCCCGGTGCCTTCCCTGACTGGCCTTCAGGACCGTTGTCGCTGCAAAACCAAATCATCGTGTTCCTGTCGACGCCCTGGCGTTTGAGCGTGTCGCGCAACCGCCCGACTTGTTGATCGAGCGCCGTGATGCAGCCGTAATAGTTTCGTTCATAGACCGAGAAGTGCTGATAGGGTTTGACGTGCTCTTTGCCAGCCACGACGGGCAAGTGTGGAGCGTGGAACCAGACCGCTGCGAAGAAGGGCTGTTGTTCTTTGGAAGCTTGTTGAATGAAATCGACGGCGCGATCCATGATCAACTTTGAATCATCACCCTGCAAGTTCGTTGTCACCTCGGCTCCCGCCTCATCCCAATAGCGGGTTCCGTAGGCTTGTGCTTTCGACCGATCCTCGATGGCATCCCAAGCATGTTTACCTGCACCAACGGGTTTGATCATCGGGTCATAGGTTGGCACTTTGGACTCGGTCACGAACGCGGTGTCATAACCGTGTGTTTGAGGAAGGGCAAAGTGCTTGGCGCCTTTCGGACCGCCGCGATTCGCATCTTTGATCGTCTTGGTCAACGTTCCCAAGTGCCACTTTCCAAAGTGGCCCGTTGTGTACCCCTGTTCCTTCAGGATCTCGGGTAACGTGATCTCACCCTCTCTCATGTGTCCTGCGTTTGCGGTGTAGATCCCGTAGCGATAGGGATGGCGTCCCGTCAAACAGCTTCCGCGCGTCGGGCTACAGACTGGCGCTGCCGCGTAAAAGCGAGTGAACTTCAACCCGTCGCTGACCATCGCATCGATGTGGGGTGTCTGGATGGGCGAATCGGCATTGAAGCTTTGTGGATCGCCGTATCCCAGATCATCGCACATCACCAAGATGACATTGGGACGGTTCGCGTGGAGCGACAGACAACAGAAAGCGATCGTGAGGAAACAGAATGTGCGCAGCATGAGGATTTCAGATTTGGTGGTGGCAAATGGTTGAAGCCAACCAGTGTATCTGAGCCAACTCGACTTCGCACGTCATCACTGAAGTTCGTTTGGTCACGGCCGTCACTGCCTTCGCTTGGCAAGCGTCGCAGCGACCGGGTGCGTCGGCTACCGCCTTTCCAAAATCTTGGAAGGCACAACCGTTGATGGACTTTCGTTGAACAGAATCACGTATTCAATCCAGCCGATCGCAAGCGTTGCGACCGCGATAATCGAGCCCAAGACAATGTACCGCTTGATCGCGTACTGCTTGCCCGTATTCCTTCGCGTTCGCTTGCGTCCTATTTTCTCAGCTCTCGTGATGTCGTAGCGATGCTCGCTCGCGTTTTGCTCATCGAGCAACGATTTGGCGGCAGCTCCGGCGTCCTCGTCCCCTTTCTGAGCCGATTTCGTTGCTCGTCGTCGCATCGGATCGAGCGCTTCTTGCATCGGCGGTAACGCGTAGCTGATCGTTAGGATCTTACCTTGCTTTCGCGCGTACTTCTCTGCACTGATTAACACGTCAATCAATTCGACGGGAGCGCCATGAACTCGACGCAAATCGATAGGAATTCGATGGTGACGCCGATCGATTTCGTTTCGAAGTAGCTGATGTAGCTCTCCGACATCAACGTCCTGTCCTTCTGAAATTTCAATCTCGACGCGTCCGTCTCCAGTGAGTCCGTCGAGCTGTCGATCAAGTTTGGACATCGCTCTCAGTTGTCTGGTTTGACCACTTAAGTTCGCAGTGAAAGACGATCAATTTAAGCCAAGCTGAGCAATGCTTTGGCATGCTCGCAAAGTCTTCATCAACCTCTCACCCGCACGTCACGAAGCACGCCTCCTTTTTCCCTCGGCAATGTGAATGTTGTTCGATGAAACGTTTAAGTTTTCGTGACCGACGAGATGGGATCGCCGCGTTTTCCTCGACATACTGAATGCCAGATCCAAATCCTTCACCAGCGGGTGGGGTAGATTCGCGTATTGTAACCTTGACTTCGCAGCCGGACGTGCTTGATTGTTCACTATCAGACATCCTCTTACGCTGCATTCGGGGCGAAGTCAGCTGACGTGATCCATTCCAAACTTGTCTATCGAAACGGTGGTCGTCGCGGTCAGCGCGTCCCGATCGAGGTCGCAGAGTTTTTGGTCGGCAGGCACGTCAATTGCGACCTCTGCCTCAAAGGTGACAAGGTCTCTCGTCGCCATTGCGTAATTGTCGTGTCAGACGCGCGTGTGACCATCCAGGACTTGAATAGCCGCAACGGGACGTTGGTCGACGGAGAACGGTTAGCCGAAAACGAAGAACGCGTCCTGGCGCATCGCGAGAAAATCCAAATCGGCGATTGGAAGTTTCGCATTTCCGTACGGGATGCGGATACTGGCAAGCCCATCACCGAACACAGCCAATCAACCGCCGATGCGGTCCCCGAGCCTGGCAACTCATCCGCTGAAGACCTGATACGAGAACTTGACGCGTTGACCACCAACCTGGACTTTGTTCCACCGCGCGATCAAGCCAACGAGAAATGGCGTCGACTCGAGGAGGAATCCAAACTCAATCCTGCGGACACGGCACAGCAACAAGCTGCTGAATCGGAAACGGTCGCCAAACCTCCAAAACCCGCCGCCAAAGACAAGCCGGATGAGGATGCAAATGTCGCAGATTCGGATGGGGCAGAACCTGAAACCAAGGGACCGCAAAAGATCCCTGAACACCTCCGCCCCAAAGGCCCCTCCGACTCAAAAGACGCCGCTTCGATGGCGCTTCGACGTCATTTTGGCGTGTAGTGCCTTCTGGATCGAAAACCTATCGAGGGCGAATCAGCTGCTCGAGGTAGTCTTCTGCTTCTTTGGCATCGTAGTCGGCCGGATCGATCACCTGAGATTCGGGCTCATCACTCTTGGGAAACAACTCCACGCCACTCTCGCGCCAGACCAGTATCCACCGGCCCGTCACTGTGATTGCGGCGGCCGGCGTCGCAAAAAGCAATCCGACGAAGAGCGGAATGAGATTCATTTGAAATGCCAATCCCGAATCGATTGCAATGTCGGCGTCCGCGTTGACTTGAAGCGCAATCGAGGAGACGTTGCCGGTGAGCAGCACAAACAACACCGGAAGGATTGGAAGTGCTGTGAGCGGCAGATATGCGGCAAGCAAGTGCTGGTTGCGGACGCGAAACGCCAAGAACCACGCGAACACAGACAAGCCGATCGATGTAATTGTCAGAATTCCCAGTAGTGGGAACCCACAAAGTTGGATGAGTAGTGACATCGGCGTAATCCGCCTCCTGATGAGTCTTGACGCATTCATTTCCTATGTGAAGCGACACCAGTCATCACACAACTGAGCCACCGCGTCACAGCCAGTACGGATTCTTAAAACCGACGACTTTCTGTCCAGACCCAACGCGTTTTGACGCCGTTGAATTCTTGAAATCTTCATTAACTCGAGCAGTTCTAGTTTCCTAGCTTGTCGCACTTGCTTCTTGAGTAAGCGTGCGAATGAAGAGTCGATGAAAATCGTTTGACCGCTTGAAAGTTGGCTCTACACTTCGCTGCATTGGGGCAGCCACCAACGTCGTCAGGGAACCAAAAGAATGAGACCTTCGGCAACAGGGCGATTTGCATTCACGTTGATCGAGCTACTCGTCGTGGTCGCGATCATCGCGTTGCTAACCGCCCTCATCAGCACATCGGTGGTGAAAGCGAGAGAGGCGGCGCGCAGCAGTCTATGCCAAGCCAATTTGCGAAACGCGGGCGTGGGCATGATGCGGTATGCACAACGTTCACCCAACAATCGCTTGTGCAGTGGTGCCTTTGACCACTCGCGTGAAGGTTGCATGGACCGATACGGTTGGGTGGCTGACTTGCGCAACGTCGGCATGACCGACGCCGAGACAGTCCTCTGTCCCAGCAACACGATGAGAGTCAACGAGAAACTACTCGACGCTTATGGTTTGCCAACGAATGATGGATTGAACGATCTGACCGGGCCGCTACGAGCCCGATACAACCACGGCATGTGTGGCCAACAAGACTGGGATGGGATTTCAGGTTCCGGTTCACCCAGTTCGGGCTTTGCAAGTACTGACGAGTTGACCGATGAACGACGTGCTCTGGTAACGCGTTACTTCGTCGAATCAGGATTGAACACGAACTACGCAACAAGCTGGTTCCTGATTCACACTGCACCAAGGATCCAATACCGCGAAAGCGACAACAGCATTCGGACGGCTGGCCAGGCTGCCCAACAAGGTTTACGAGGCAAACGCGAAACGCTTGGTCCGTTGAGCGTTGACTTCCTTGCGGTCACCGACATCCCGCAAAGCAACATCCCGCTCCTAGGCGATGCGAGCCCAGGTGATATCGATGAGGCGATCACGCCAATCGCCTTCGCATATGACTCGACCGACATCTTCGCGCGAGGCGACTCGACGGAACGCACCTTCGCCGCTGCGGGAACAATTTTGTGTGAATCGGCCAGCGAAGGACCGACCTACTATCACACGGGCGATCGGGAAATCAAACGCATCGGATCCAACGGCTCTCGATTGGAAACGCAATGGAAGCGCGAATTGGATGGCTCTTGTGAGCCACCAACCGGTGGAGCAGGAAACCGGATGTACCTTCAATCGACACTCGCGTGGGCTGGTACCCATGCAGGTTCGGGCGGCTTTGCGATTAACTTGCTTTTTGCCGACGGTTCAGTGCGAAGCTTCAGTGATCGCAACGGCGACCTTTATCTGAATCCTGGGTTCCCGATTCCTGGCACGTTGACGGAAGATCAACTCGATGCAACCGGGTATCGAAACAACGAAGTTGAACTTCACCCGAGTGAGGTGTTCAGTGGAGTCTTTCTCGCACCCAGCATGATCAAGGGCGTGCACGAATAGTCATCGTTCTGCGACAAGATCAAGCACTTTCTGAGCTGCCTTCGCAGCGCGAGATTGCTCATATTCAAAGCTGTTTCGAAACGGCGGTTTGCCTGCCATTTTGGAGACACGTCGCAACACGCGCCTGGTATCGTCGGGGACGGGGTGTTTTTCTGCGACTTGCTGCATGAAGTAGGCCGCCTCCCACATCCCTGAAAGCCCCTCACTGCCGAGTACACGCGTCATCACTCCGTAGGTTGCATCGGCATCACCGGTGATCTTCCAGATCGCGTAACCAGCCATCACCGCCGCCGGTCGGTATTCATCTTCGGCCGCTGCCATCAAGGCGGGAACCGAATCAGCAGCGTTGATTTGGCCGAGAAAATCGATCGCAGTGCTGCGTGTTGTCGCGATGCCATCATCTAAACACCGCACCAGCAGCTTTTCGATCCGAGGACGATGCTCTGGATTCCGCACCGCCAACGTCCCTAGCCCGCGGACGACGATCCCACGCGCGATGTGATCCGAATCTTCTAATAGCGATTCGAGTTGATCCACGATGGCATCTACGTGGACCGTCGATTGCCCGACAGCGCGCAAGTACTCGCGCCGCTCGCGAACATTCAGTGGATGCTCGATCGCTCCAATAAGTCCCATGACAACCGCGGGCGAATCGAGCATCCCGCCTAAGATCGTCGGAATCTGGCGTCGCTTGTTGTAGGGATAGCCAGCATCGGTCATCAGGCGCAACAACTCGAGCTCGATTTCGGCTCGCTTTTCATGCTTGACCAAACGACCGGCCGATGACGACGAACTGCGTCGACCGGTTCCGCGCAACGCTCGATCAATTTCCTGATCAATGATCGAGAAGACGTCACTTCGAGCGGGCAGTTCATCAAGGTCAACCAAGTCTTGCGATTCGTCGATCGTGACGAGCCACTGCTGAACCGCAACCGTGGCGCCTCCAAACCCAAATCGACCAGGTTGCCCAACGTTGGCCATCATCGCGCGAACGCTGTAGGTCCCCGCCGGCAAAGGTCGTGACCGAAACGAACCCTCTTTCGACAAACTCACATAATCGGCGGCAACGGGTTGGTCGACATACGACTCCTGAATCCGCTCGATCACAACGTAGCTCGGTTGAATGACACCGCCGGCTGAAAGACGGCCTGTCAGGGTTGTTTTTCCAGGGACGCATTTGACTTGTTTGATTTCGCCAGCCTTCAATCGAAAGTGACCGATGTCGACTTGTCGTTGTTCGGTCTTACCGCCGATGACAACCTCCTGACTAACCGTCACGACATAGTCTGCAGGCATCAATTCATCGACGCGAGCGATGCCCGATTCACTCAGCTTGGCGGATTGGCTCATCACCGACATGCCTGACCAATACGCTTTCGAGCGCACGACGACATCGCTGCCTGGTTTCGCAAGACTCTCTGGAGCCTGAATCAACACTCCGCCAGACTCTGGCCAAGTGACGTCGATTGGCGATGGCGGTGTCGATTCGCCAACGTGATGCACCCACAACTTGCCACTTGCAACACGGAAAATGAGACGCGTCTTCTGGGTACCTCCCCTGACGCGAAAACGCCCCTCGCTGTCCGTCATGTCGAAATTGTCGAAGTAACAATGCCGCGAATAGCCAATCGGTTCGACAATCGCCACCAACGCATCTTGAATCGGATTGCCTGCATGATCCGTCAAGGTTCCGGCAACGTCGCGTCCTGGCAAACCCATGTCCCGCAAGCTACTGCTTGGCTTCGGGCGACTCAGATCGTGATCGATAAACGGTTTGTGAAGCTTGAGGTCGAATGGCTTCTTCTGTTTGAAATCCGCAACAGCCGATTGCTTGTCGCCCTCGATGGCGAGCGCACGACCCATGAACAGGCCTGAGCCAACCAATGCCGCGGGAATCAAGATGCCCCACAAGAGTGCGAAGTGAATGCGCATGCTGCTCTCCTTCATCGCTTCCAAACCCTACTCGCAAATGCCTGTTCATTTTATGGGCTTGGTGTCGCCCTTGACGGTGACGTGCTACGAAACCGACTCGGCGTGCCAGCCTATCCGATTCTGCGTGGGCACAGCCAAACTGGCTTTACGGCAGCCACCGTGATTGGCAACGATTCTGGATCGTTTTTGTTGGCATCAACTTAGGAAAATTGCGAAGATAGTCGTTCTGACACCCCTTTGCGGACCTGTCAGTCCTTTTCTCTAGCCATCGATTCCCATCAAATTCCGGGGCATTCGGAATGAGCTGCAAACAAGTCGTCTGCCCCAATTGCGGGTCAAAGATGCAGGTCGAGTTTCCAGGCGACGAGGTGCAAATCGATTGCCCAAAGTGTTCCCAAGTGCTCGTCGTCCGCAATGATTCCGGAACAACCCAACCGCTGCCCAAGGC
This sequence comes from Rubripirellula sp., assembly GCA_965216875.1. Taxonomy (GTDB): domain Bacteria; phylum Planctomycetota; class Planctomycetia; order Pirellulales; family Pirellulaceae; genus CBDCUW01. The sequence goes on along the minus strand of OZ244207.1, from coordinate 6,929,668 downwards.
ACCCGTCGTTGTGCCCGTCGGCTCCACCCAACCTGTGACGCCTGCGCCCGCCCGGGTTGGCGCCGCACCTCCGGTTGTCGCCCCCATCGCTCCGATTCAACCCCCACCACCCATCCAACCCCCGCCACCGCCCGCGCCGAGTCGGTTATCGGTAAACCCGCATCACCGCCAACAGGCACAGCGCCGGCAAGCAAATGATCGATCCAAACAACTTTGGATCGTTGTGGGAATCGCAGTGACGTCGCTATTGGTGTTGGGCACGATCGGCGGCGCCGTGGTCTATTCCAACATGCCTGCCAAACACCAAGGCTGGGAAACGGTCACCTTCTCGGGATACGACCTGCAGCTTCCACCGGGCGACGACAGTCGTTTCACTGAAGATGACGAAAACGCAGGCAACGTCGAGCAACGTATCACGGGAGTCCGCTCGGAATCAGGTTCGCAATATGTCTTGACGGTCATCTACAACCAATCGCTGCGCGCAGACGCGTACGAGCTAGAGACCTTGATCGCTCGTATTGGTTTGGTGATGTCCAACCAAAAAGAAATGATTCGAAAAGGACGGCGTTCGATCGCTGGAACCGTAGAATCGGGCCCTAACCTGATGCAAGGCTGCGAAGTCGAAGTGTTTCGCGATGGGAAACAACTTGTTGTCGCCGCCTACATGCCTTATTCGATCATACGGACTCGAATACGCGAAGCTGATCCGCCACAAGCCAATGAACGCGAGCTCGATCGACCTGACGAATTCTTCGCATCGATCAGCAAAAGCTAGTTCGCATCGTCGATCGGTTTTCAGTCGAGTTGCCAACCTGAATCAACCCAGGGCACATCAACCTCCGAATCGAGTCGAAGCCGCAGGGAGAGTTGGGCCGCGTGGTGATAGACGTGTCGCAGGTTATAAACGTACAGCTCTGCTCGCGTTACCTTTCGACGTGGAAACCGACACATTGCTTCAAGCGTCGCGGCCGTTTCCCGATCAAGCTGGCGAACCGTCTTTGTACGGCAGTGTTGCAGATAGTCCTCAATCGACTCTTTGGTATAGACCGATGTTGGCATGCGATCCTGTAACTGCTCGTAGTCGCCAAACCAATCCGAATGATCGCGGTGGTAGGTTTGCTCGTGCAAATCTTGTGGCGAATCACCAAGGTAGAAATCACAGAAGAACAGCGTGTGGAACATGACCTGGGAAAAAGGGGCCTTCGCAACAGGCGTTTGCCAAAGCTCCGCCGGACACTCGCGACGACAATGCTCAAGCGTGCAATAGGCTGCTTCGAATTGATTACCGATCAAGGTTTTGAATGTTGCGAGCATCGTTCTTTCTCAAGTCGGTCAACGGGCGTGTTCGTCTGGGCGGCAAACCTCATCGTCGAACTCATTTCTTTTTCGACTTTCGGGTTTGGAGCTTCACGCCCACCTCTTTCAATCGACGCTTCAATGCATCATCAAGCCGCGCGACATGCTCGCGGTGCGACGAATGGGTTGCGAGATTCGTGAATTGCTCAGGATCCTCGCGCATGTCATACAACTCTTGCGTTCCATCGTTGTAAAGCATGTAGTGCCAATCGGGCGTACGCCACGAAAAGCCCTTGTTGAACGACAGCGCCCCCTCTTTGACCGTCGCCCCATTGTCCGCGAGGATCGATCGCAAACTCGATCCTTGCACCGACTCGGGATGATCGATTCCAGCCAAGTCGGTGAGTGTGGGGAAGATGTCCATCAACTCGACAATCGAATCCGAACGACCTGATTCGTAACCAGGGGCATCAATGATCAGAGGCACACGGAGCACTTCTTCGTGCAGATTCGATTTCTGCCAGAACCCGTGTTCGCCGAGGTGATAACCATGGTCGCTCGTGAACACGATCGCGGTCGATTCGCGCAATCCCAACCGATCAAGCTCAGACACGATCCGCCCAACCTGTTCATCCATGAATTGCACGGATGCATAGTAGGCACTCCACATTCGTTTTTGGTTGTCGGGGTACTTTCCGATCGCATTCTTGCTGGACCGTGTTCCCGCCAATCCCAGCTTGGGAATGTCGTCCACGTCCCCTTCGATCGCACGTGGAAGGTCCATCTGTTGCCAAGGGTAGGGTTCGTAAAAACGATGTGGAGCCACCATTGGGTAGTGTGGCCGCACGAACCCGACGGCAAGAAAGAAGGGTTCGTCACGATGCTCGCTCAGCAGTTCAATGGCCTTGGTCGCTGCCTTGTAATCGGCTTGGCCTGAACCGTCGCCCGCATCCTTGACCGATACGAACATGCGATGCGGCATCCGTGTCGATTGCCGATTCTCGAGGTCGGTCGTGAACACATTCAGATTCAAACACTCATAATCGCCCGGCGTATGTGCTTCGGGACCTGGCGCGTTGAAACGCTCCGTCCAACTCGACGCAACATCCAAGCCATTTGTGCCCGCGATAATGTCGCCGGGCACGCGCATGTGATAGATCTTGCCGACGCGCGCCGTGTACCAACCGTTCTCGCGAAAATGCTGCCCCAAGTTAATGTCGCTTTGACCCTGGTAGCGGCTGAACATGAACGATTGCCGCGACGGTGCACACCAAGTGCCTTGGCAATAGGCTCGGTCAAACACCACACCCCGAGCGGCGAGCGCATCGATGTTTGGCGTTTGACAGTGTCTGTCCCCATAGCACCCCAGCACACTCGCTTTCAGGTCATCCGAAACGACGAACAACACGTTCTTGACGCTCGGTGGCCGGTCCGCAGTGGCAAAGGGGGAAAGTGGGATCGAAACCAGCAGCATGAACGCCAAATGTTTGACGACGCTGGTCTTTGGTGAGCTGTGGTGGAGCAAAGACATCGCGTTTTCGATTAAGGCAAAGGGTGTTTGAAACGAAGCGGACGATTGTAGTCGATCACCCCATTGCTCCCGTTCCTCGGGCGCCATCGACTCAAGAGGGGCAATGATTCCTTGAGCCGCTGGTTCGTCGTACCGAGCTGTAACCCGAATCATCAGGCCTTTCCGACGAAAGGCGGGACGACAAACAAGGCTTGCTGAATCACCGGCCAACAAAAACTTTCAAAATCTCAGCGGGCTTCGATAGCAACGGAAACCAACACGCAATCGCGTCCCCGTTGAGTGCTCTTGATCACACTTTCACGAGCAGCGTCGCGTTTCGAATCGGCCCAGAAAACACGGTGAAAAAACGGTCTCCAGCGCCGCGGCTAGCCGCAACAAGACCGCGTCTGCCCGCAAGTCCATAGCAGTAACATTGGTCGGCGCCGCACCACCCAACAGACATTCAGACTTGCAACACGCCCCATAAGGGTGAATAATTCACCATTCACAGCCGATAAAGGGAATATTTATCTTATCCACCCCGCTATTGGCTGTCATTATCTCTTCACGAGGCTGAGGCAGAATGTCATGACACAGTTGGCAACTCACCTTCGCGGCAAACGCATTCTTTACGTGGACGATAACCACGCCGCTCGCTCTTCAACGGTCGCCCTACTGAAATCACTTGGGATGGAAGTGGAAACAGCCGAAGACGGCGATTCGGGTCTGGCTCATTTTGACGAAGACCAGCATGACGTGGTGATTACAGACATGAGTATGCCGGGAATGGATGGACTTGAGCTGGCTGCGGCGATCAAGCGTCGCACCCCGGCAAAACCGGTGATCGTTCTTTCGGGCTGGTTTTCAGTCGATGAAGACCGCCAACCGATCGATTTGAGACCCGACAGTGTGCTCGCCAAGCCGCTCTCTTGCGAAGATTTGGTCGATAACCTGACGGCCCTATTAAACCTTTGTGACTGAATCGTCGTAGAAGAGAGACATTTCGCGATGTCCACCAGCCACATCGAGTCAACATGAACGACGACAACACTCGCCTGTGCGCCCGCTGCTTATCGACTCTATCAGAGGGCCACGGCGAGTTTTACGAAGTGACGATCGACGCCGTGGCAGACCCGACGCCGCCCGTGCTTGAGATTCGGTCGGATCTGGATCCACAGCATCTTCGTGATGAATACCAGCAGCTCGCCGATTCGTTTCAAAACACATCGGCCCAGGAAGCGCAAGATCAAGTGCATCGCCACGTCACGATTTCGCTCTGCAATCGATGCTTCGCAAAGTGGATTGAAGATCCCGCCGCGACCTCCTGACCTGCGACCGTCCGGGACCTGAATCACCCTCATCTTCTTTTCTTGATGGAATGAAGAAACGCAACCCTACCGCCGTCGATGAAGCGATCCTCATCAACGCAGCGGGTGATCGCCCGATTGATCACCTCGACGGTGGAACATTGCAACGTCATCTCGAGGCGATTTTTGTCTTCAAACTTGGTTTGCGCAACTCGTTTGGCGTCGACCTGAGAGAAAACACATTCACTCCCGCCGACGACGGCCGGCGTCAGGGCGTCCTCTTCAATTATCTGTCCGAGCTTACGCCACTCCTTTCGACACGCGTCCAACAACTCACCGCACGCCAACAACGGGCTTATGCCGAGCTCGAGTCCCAAGCGCTCGATTCGTTTTGGGAAATCTACTATCGCTTTCAACCGCTACTTCACAAATATGCCGATCGATTTGAAGTCGACATTGATGCGTTGGGCAATGTGCTTGGCAGGGCGATCTTGTTGTTCGACAAGGAACGACGCGTCAAGTTTTTCTCCTATTTGGACAAGACACTTCGCGAATCGGTCAAGAACCTTCGCGGGCAAGCCCTTGCCGATCAGTACTGTTTGCCATTGTCTGCTGGTCGCTTACTCCCGCAGATCTTCTGGATGCTCGACCAGGAAACACTTCGCCTCAGTCGTCGACTGACACCAGACGAATCGGATGCGGTGGTCATTCATTTTTTGTCGAATCATCGTGCTCAGTTTTCTCAAGGGACGATGCGCACGATCGCCGCTGTCGCGCGTACCCAGCGAGCGACGACTTCGATTTACCATGAGGCGATCGAAAAGGACCTTTCCGAAACCATTGCCCCCGGAGCTTGTGCGCGGTCGGAATCGTCGTCGGGCGTCGACGAACAGGATGAATTCGAGTTCATGCTCAGCAAGATTCGCGGCGCGATCGAGCGTGCCGGATTTGACGAGACGGAATGTGCGATCGTCCTTGAGCGACTCGACTTGGCCTACGACAAGCTCTGCTTCGACCAGATCGCTGCGAGCTTGTCAGCAGGCAGTCTTCGCAATCGTCGAGCCCGGTTGCTGGTCCGTTTCCTCGCTGCGATGTTCTCGACCGATTCGCCGCGATTTGGACGTTTCCTACGAGCCGATCCTCAAGCATCCCGCGCAATTCTTTCGCGTTCGATCCTGGAAACCGCGACCCATTTCAATCTCTCATTCGAGACCTTTGTCCAAAGGCTTCTCAACACAATGTCGCTGTCCGAATCGGTCTATCGGCTTTCGATTGCCGAACGTGGTCGCCTCGAAAAGTTTTTACATGCCGATCCAACCGAAGCCGAACGGTCCAAAGTTGACGGGCACCTGTTCAACAAGCTGAAGGCCGCCTTGATGGACCAAGATCGTCAGAGGTTTCCGTGCCTCAGGTCGACCTAGAAATGAAGCATCGCCTGCGTGTTGAGGCCGACGAGAAGCCATCGTTCCTGAGTATCGCCTTCCAAGTTCTCCAGCAAGTCGGGGGCTTCGTAGTAGGCCATCGCGCGAAAGCCGACTCCCAGTCGCAGAATCTTGGTGGCTTGATACTTGATCCCCAACTCAGTGTCCCAATAGGGACTGAACTCCGAGTCCGTACCTGCTACCTGAGCGTTGCTAGCCAAATCTTGTATGCCACCACGCATCTCGTTGAACGCGCCGCCAACCACACCGTAGCCGGTCATTTGAATGGACTTCGTGGATTGAACCGCAAACCGTCCTCCCACATGTGCGCCGAACAGGTGGTTGGTCAATTCGATATCGACTCCACCAGCCGAATTCGACAGCGCGTTGAACCGGTTTCCCAGCCGCGTGTACCTCAATCCAGTGATGAGATCGAAAGGCCTTGAATGGGACTTCGAGATGACGGAATCCAGGTTGACGATGCTGCTTTGGGCCTGGAACGTAACACTGCCGTCGCGTAGTTGTTGGTTTTCTTCGAAACCCACATGCGAGACAGAGAAGACCGTATGGTCAGAGTAGGGAGCAAAAGCTAAGTCTCCCGCAACGCGAACACGGAACCCCGTTATGGCGTCGCTTCGAATGTCAATGAGACGATAATCGCGTCGCCATAGCGAAAGATAGTCGCCAGAAACTTCGAAGTTCGACCAACGTTTGCGTTTGGAATTCTTGGAGTGATCCAGAAGTTCGCCAGGCACGTAGATCTGCTCAGCGGCCGGTTCAACAAACTCGATTTGTTCAACAACCGGGCCCTCATGATCAAGGCCCCGGTTCCCGTAATCAACGCTCTGGTTCCTGCTATCAACGCTCTGGTTCCTGCTATCAACGCTCTGGTTGCTGCTAGCAGCGTTCTGGGTGTCTGTCGGGTTTGGCTCTTGATGACTGGCCGCAATCACGTTGGACGTGTTCGTCGTTCCGTCAACGGCTTGGGTTGCCGGATAGGCAAGCTCGGCTTGATCAAAATAGCCTGCCACCAAACCGATCGGTCGATCGTTTGATTGAATTGTCGGCTGCAGATCGAACGCCGGTGGCCATTCGGCCGAGCGCGCACTCGTCGCTCCAAGCAGCCCTGCGTTGATGAACAAAACGATCGCGAAAAGAGCAGTCAGTTTCATGGTGTCCCCGTCTTCGTATGTGCCTCGCACTACATAAGACGCGACAGCTAACAAATCTCGGGGGCGGGGCTCAACTCCAATTTGGGGGACCCACCAAATTCACCGTTGCTCAATTAAGAAACCCGCTGCGCTGCACATTGGACGAACTGAGTTGATCGTTCACAGGATCATCAAGTGCCAGCAACGAGCGAAGCTTGGGTGTGAGACTTTCCTTGACGTCCGCCGATAGCAGTGCTTTCTGATATTGCTGTTGAGGCTTGTCGTAGCGGCAGAAAAAACCATGCAGGGCAGTCCGTGGTTGATCGGACGTGTTTTCTAACCCACCGTGCCAAAGGTGAGCATTCATCACCACGACCGTCCCCGCTCGGCCAGTGACTTGTGTTTCACGCGGGTGCGTTGCCGACGGGTCGTCCAAAACATCCTGTGGAAGCTGGCGGAGCAAATGCGAACCAGGCACGACACGCAGTGGGCCATTGCGGTCGGTAAAGTCATCCAACATCCAAAGCGTATTGCAGACCCAATAGCCTTGGTCATCGGCGACTGCCGCCATGTCCGCGTGCAAGGGCTGGCGGACCGTGCCATGGGGCAGCACACTTCGAACGTTCAAACTGCTTAGCTTGAAATCACCAAGGACGTAGCGAACAAGTGGCAATACAGCTTCATGCGCGATGATGCGTTGAAAGACTTCGCCCTTGTTGACGAGGTTGGCCAGTCGCCGACAACCGGCTTCCTGCTTGAACTCGCTTCCTGCGGAAGTGCCTTCGGCATCAAGTAGCTCGTCCACCCGCGTGCGGACCTCCTCGAGAAGCCGCGGTGACATCAGATCGGGCAGCACCAGAAACCCATCTTCGTCGAGCTGCCGTTGCCTAGGATCAATCATGTCTCGGTCCGGGCATGTCGTGATGAGGGAGTGGTTTTGGGGTGTTTCAGCCGACACAGCGTCGCAAGAGACCGCATTTGCCCGTTTTTTGCGGTTTCGAGCCTCATTTCTGATCGGCAGATCCAATCTCTACATGATACGCCGTTCCGTGTAGAATAAAGGGGCTGAATCCCCACCTAGCACGTTTCAGCCGTGCACCCCATGGCAGCCCACACCACGCACGCCCCTACCTGCCACGACGTGATTCCCCAGGAATCCTCAATCTTGATGCCAAATCAGCTCGCCAACCTTTCCCTCACGACCTTCCGCTGGGCCTTGCACTTGGCCCTTCTGGTGGTCGTATCGTTTTCAATTGCCCCCATTCGTGCCGCCGAACCCGAAGAAACGACAGCCGGTGAAGAGACCGCCGCCGCCGAAGTGGGGCAGGCCTTCCGCGATCGAATCGTTCCCTTTTTCAACAGCTACTGCCTCGATTGCCACAGCGGCGATGAAGCTGAAGCGAAGTTGAACCTGGACCGTTATGAAGATTCCGCGTTGATCCAAACCGACTATGCGATTTGGGAACGCGTTCGTCGGATGATGGCCGAAGGTCAAATGCCGCCATCCGATTACGACCAGCCCAGTCAAGCTGAAGTGATGGATTGCATCGAGGCAATTGACCAGCAGCTCGAGGCGTTCGACTGCGATGCTTCCAAACATCCTGGTCGGGTGACGATCCGGCGACTCAATCGGGTGGAATACAACAACACGTTGCGCGACCTGCTCGGTTTGGACCTCGACCTGGCCGCCGACTTTCCGACCGATGATGTTGGCAATGGCTTTGACAACATGGGCGATGTTCTGACGATCTCGCCGATCCTGTTGGAGAAGTATGTCGCTGCGGCTCGACTCGCAAGCGATGCTGCCTTTGCCGACGAGGCCGCGCGTAACCGCATCTTGATTCATCAAGCATCAAACGATGAAGAAAAGATCGAAATGGCGCGAAAGAACATTCGTGCCTTCGCCGAGCGAGCTTATCGTCGTCCGTTGAGCGACGACGAAGTGGATCGGTTGTTTCGCTTGATGGTGATCGCGTTTCAAAAAGGAAGTGCCGAAGACGAGATTTTCAAGACAGCAGTCACTGCTGTTTTGGCGTCACCACAATTCCTCTTCCGTGTCGAACTCGACCCGGCACCCGATGACGAAGATCGCGTTCGTGAGCTCAACAGCTACGAGATCGCGACTCGGCTGTCGTATTTCTTGTGGAGCAGTATGCCGGACGAGGAACTCTTTTCCCTCGCTCGTGAAGACAAACTGCAAGACCACTCGGTGATCAAGGGTCAAGTCAAACGGATGTTGGCCGATCCCAAGGCCGACGCATTGGTCAAGAATTTCGCCGGTCAATGGCTGCAACTACGTGACGTCGAACTGCTCAACCCAAACCCCGAACAATTCGCGTCGTTTGATAATGACTTGCGTCAATCCATGCGTCGCGAAACCGAGCTCTTCTTTGAATCGGTGATTCGTGAAGATCGGAGTGTGCTCGATTTCCTCAACGCCGATTACTCGTATGTGAACGCGCGGCTAGCCAAGCACTATGGCATCAACGATGTCAAAGGGGATGACTTTCACCGCGTCCAGCTTGATGGTCGTCGTCGAGGTGTGCTGACACATGCGAGCATTTTGCTTTTGACTTCCAATCCAACACGCACTTCACCAGTGAAACGTGGCAAGTGGATTCTGGACAACATCCTTGGCGAAGCCCCTCCACCGCCACCACCGGATGTCCCCGAACTCAGTGACGATGCCGAGACCTTTGGGTCGCTTCGCGAGCGGATGCAGCAACATCGGGACAACCAAAGCTGCGCCGTCTGTCACCAAAAAATGGACACACTTGGCTTTGGGCTCGAGAATTTTGACGCGACCGGCGCATGGCGCGACAAAGACGGGCGGTTTGACATCGATCCCTCGGGGCAACTGCCGGGCGGACGTCACTTTGGCGACGCCGCCGAACTGATGAATATCCTTGCCGAAGAAAAGAGCGACGCGTTTTGTCGTTGCCTCACAGAGAAACTGCTAACGTACGCATTGGGTCGCGGACTACGTTCCTATGACCGATGCACCGTCAAAGACATCGTCAAAAAGCTAGAAGAAAACGATCATCGTTTTTCCACGATCGTGACCGAGATCGTCACCAGTCCACCATTCCTGCTACGCGAATCGGCGAGCGAATAATGAACGACAAACCATCCAAACTTTCTCGTCGCAATGTGCTTCGAGGTCTTGGCGTCTCGTTGGGGCTGCCTTTCTTCGATTCGCTCCTGCCGACACCGGCGCTCGCCTCGAGTGCGACAGCAAGCGTCCCCACGCGCATGGGATTCATCTTTGTTCCCAACGGCGTTCACCTTTCACAATGGACGCCCAAGCGAGTCGGCTACGGGTATGACTTGCCCTACATCCTCGAGCCTCTATCGCGCGTTCGCGATGAGCTGTTGGTGATCAGCGGGCTGACTCACGACAAAGGACGCAGCAATGGCGACGGACCGGGCGACCATGCTCGCAGTGCTTCGGTCTTTTTGACCGGTTCGCAACCGAGAAAAACAAACGGGGCGAACATTCGCTCGGGCATTTCGGTCGATCAATGGGCAGCTCAAGCGATTGGTGAACGCACCAAATTTGCGTCCATTGAACTCGGCTGCGAGCAAGGCCGTAACGCCGGAAACTGCGATTCAGGCTATAGCTGTGCGTATTCGAACAACATTTCTTGGTCCTCGGATTCGACGCCGGTCAGTAAAGAGATCAACCCTCGTTTGGCTTTTGAACGTCTGTTCGCAGGCGGCACGAAAAAAGAAGTCGACGAGAATCAACAACGCCGCGACGCCCTGAACAAGAGCATCCTCGATTTCATCAAAGAGGATGCAAGCCAGCTGCAGAAGAAGCTTGGCATGGGCGACGTAAGAAAGCTCGATGAATACCTAACGGGCGTCCGCGAAATTGAACGTCGCATCGAAAGAAGTGAAAAAGACGGTCTGGAGCCGATCAACGCAACAGTCGACTATCCCGCGCCAGCTGGAATTCCCAAAGACTACGGCGAGCACATTCGGTTGTTGTCAGACATCATGGTTCTGGCATTCCAAACCGACACGACCCAAGTTGCATCGTTCATGTTCGCCAACGCGGGTAGCAATCGCAGTTATCGCCAAATCGAAGTTCCCGACGGTCACCACGACCTGTCACACCACGGCGGCGACCCTAAAAAGCTGGCCAAGATCTCGGAAATCAATCGCTTCCACACTTCGCAGTTGGCGTACCTTCTTGAACGCATGCAGTCGATTCCTGAAGGCGAGGGAACGTTGCTGGATCATTCAATGATCTGCTACGGCAGCGCATTGAGTGATGGCAATCGCCACAACAACGAAAACCTTCCCATTCTGTTGGCCGGACGCGGCGGTGGCACGATCGATCCGGGGCGTCACCTTCGCCATTCGACCGAAACACCGATGTGCAACCTGTTCATGTCGATGCTCGATCGCGTCGGTGCTCCCGCACCGTTTATTGGTGACAGCACGGGCCGTTTGCCAGGTTTGCAAATCTAATAGAAACGATGAGCCACCTACCCACCCTTTCCATGCGCGCCTTTGTCATCGCAATTGCCCTCTCGGTGTTTGCAGTCGGACCTTTGCGTGGCGACGAACCGTCGGTCAAAGATCTGATTGGCCAACTCGAGGACAACGACCTGCAAGTGCGCCGCGATGCCGCCATTGCCATTGGCAAGCTCGGCCCTTCGGCGGCGGCCGCTGTGCCGACGTTAAGTGAATTGGTGAGAGATCGCGATGACCAACTTGCCAACTTGGTGGTGATGGCGCTCGCCAAGATTGGTCCCGACGCCCATTCCGCAACCGAACCGCTGATACGATGCCTTTCGGACTCCGAGGATCAACGCCGCTACCGCGCTGCATATGCGCTCGGCATGATTGGCGACGATGCCGTTCCCGCTTTGGTCGAAGCACTCCAAGACGACTCATCACGCGTCCGCTCCGGTGCAGCCCGGGCATTGGGTTGGTGCGACCTCAAATCGGATGACGTGATCGACCGTCTGATCACCACCCTCGACGACCGTGAGGAAACGGTGCGGCAGACCGCTGCCGAAACGTTGTCGCAAATGCCGCACGTCCAGTCGAAACTGCTGAAAACCCTCCAACAGGGCAGTGAAAACACCAAGCAGGGAGCCGCCTTTGCGCTCAGCCGAATGGTTGTCTCCGATGAGGGTGGCATCGCTCAAATTGAAACCGCTATTGAAGCCGTGGCAAGTGACCCATCGGCGGGACAGACGCATGCATCGCTCTTGATTGCTTTGGCCAAGTCAAAGGTGGATCGTGAACAACTCGTTCCCGTGGTCGCTCGCGGATTGGCTAACGAAGACGCCGCAGTCCGCGGCGCTGGATTTGTTGGCATGCAACATCTCGGTTCCGCCTCGTCGGACTTGATGCCGCACCTTGCCAAAATGCTTCGTGGCGACGATCTGCAGACGCGGCAACTCGCTGCAGCAGCGGTTGGGATGATGGGGCCCGAGGGAGCGCCGGCACTCGATGACCTGTTGGTGGCGATGAACGTGAGTGCCGACGAAGATGCGGAACCGATTCATGCGGCTGTGGTCCGCGCGATCGCAAGGATTGGTCCCGACGCCGTACCCGTCTTGCTCGATTCAACCGGCGACGATGTCAAGCTTGCTGATTGTTTGGCCGCTGTCGGCGGAAGGGCAGTCCCACCGTTGATCGAAGCGACTCAAAGTGATCGCGTTGACGTTCGTATTCGCAGCCTGCGTGCTCTTGGTGCAATCATGCCGATGCCCAAGGAAGCAATCGAACCGATTGCGGAACGCATGAACGATTCATCCGACTCAGTCCGCGCGGCAGCGATCTGGGCAATCGGCAACGCATCGAGCGCCGCTTCTGAATTCACAGCCCAGGTGCGTGACGCGGCAACCGACGAATCACCTGAAATCCGTGCTGCCGCAGTCATCGCGCTCGCCGAAATCAGTAGCCAACCCGATTCGCTTTCGGAAGTCTTCGCGACCACACTCGTCGACGAGACGCCTTCGGTTCGACGATCGACAATGGAGGCGGTTGGAAAACACGACGGATTAATCAAGTCGTTGGCAAAGCCACTGACCGATGCACTCGGCGATCCGGAACCTGCCGTTCGCGCTCAAGCCGCTCACACGTTGGGTCGCGCCGGAACGGAAGCGAAAGATTCGATCGAAGCACTGCGGGTTTGCTTGTCCGATGACAACGGGGATGTGCGGGCCGCGGCCGCAACGGCGCTTGGCAACATCGGGGCAAGCGACAACGAAACGATCGGTCAACTCAAAAAACTGTTCGCCGATGACGATGAATCCGCCATCGCAGCGACGCTATCGAGCTTGCAAAAGTTCGGGAAGTCGGCCAGCAATTGCGTGCCCGAAATCGCTCCCTTCATCAAACATGATTCACCCGAACTTCGGATCGCCGCCGTCAACGCCATTGCAAAGATTGCACCGCAGCCTCAATCCGCCGTGCCGCACTTGATCGAAGCATTGGGAGATGACCAATGGGTGATTCGTCGCGACGCAGCCCTTGCATTGGGTGACATTGGTCCAGCCGCAAAGTCGGCAGTGCCGACGTTGTTTCGAATGCTCGAAAACGACGAAGACGAAGATGCCGCTCGTGGGGCTCTTCGCGATATCGACGACGCCGACGCCGACGCGATCCCCGTGCTGATCGAAGGACTCAAATCCGGCGACCGCAGGCGGCGATACTATGCCGTCTCGCTGCTACGAAAAATCGGACCAGAGGCCAAAGAGGCGCTCCCGCTTCTCAAAGAATTCGAAAACGATCGAGATCGACGTTTTCGCGACTTTGTTCGTAAGGCAATCGACAGCATCCAGCCGTCGGACGAGTGACTCGCCGATCACTCGCCATTGATTCTGTCGACCGACAGCCTTTTGTTTAGATGGCTGCTGCCGTGGAAGCCGACATCGGCGGCGCTGGAAACGGCAGCGGCAATGCCGACGCTTCTTCGCGCTTTTCAAAGCTTCCCACTTCAAGAAACTTGTCGAAGCATTGGTTGAATGCGTCGACAATCACGGGATCAAAGTGTTTTCCACTCTCGGAAACGATGATCTCTTTCGTTTTGTTCGGGTCGACGGCGTCTTTGTAGACGCGACGTGACGAAATCGCATCAAAGACATCGGCCAAGGCAACGATTCTTGCCGAAAGCGGAATCTCGATCCCTTTCAGCCCTTGCAGGTAGCCGGTGCCATCGAATCGTTCATGATGAAATTCGACGATTTCCGCGGCCATCTGCAATGACGTTTTGTCGCCAATTCGTTCGATCGCATCGCGGATCGTACTCGTGCCGATCGCAACGTGTTGTTTCATCACGTCATATTCTTCAGACGTCAGCCGCCCCGGCTTCAGCAAGATCGCATCTGGAATCCCGACCTTGCCGATATCGTGCAGCGGGCTGCTGCGGTAAAGGTCGTCGAGAAACTGCTGATCAATTTCATTCTTGTAAGGCCCCACGGCGGCAAGTTGGCCAGCGAGGATCTGCGAATAAGCTCGCATGCGATCGAGGTGTTGTCCGGTCTCTGTATCACGCGATTCGGCGAGCTGCGCCAGAGCAAACATCATGGCGTCGCGTGTGCGTTCGACATGTTCCGTCTTGCGCGACACTTCGCGTTGAAGTCCCTCGGTCTTTTGACTCGCCAATGCAGCCTCGTACCACTTGCGTGTCATGGTGACCGCCGCAAGTCGAACCTCATCGGGCTCAAATGGCTTCTTCAGGATCAGTAGGCGGTCGGTTTGGCCAAGCTCTTCCAAGATTTGGCCACTGGTGTAGTCGCTGTAGGCGCTACAGATCACAACGTGGAGTCGCGAATCGATTTCCCAGATCCCTCGAATGGTTTCCAGACCATCGATGCCTGGTGGCATTCGCATGTCGACGAAAGCCAATGCAAAAGGGGTCCCGATCTCGGTGGCGTCTTGCACCATGTTGATCGCATCGCGCCCTTGAAATGCGCTTTTCAGCTCAAAATCGGGAACGGAACTTGGTGTCGTCGATGACGCTTCACCGAACAATGCGGCTTCGTGCGCATCGAGGTCACTTGAGGATTCGGTTGCCCCAAGGATCTTATTGAAGTCATCATGGATGGCAGTATTGTCATCCACAATGAGTATGCGTCGGTTTTCTAGATTAAGGATTCCCACTGACCTGCCCCAGTCGTGTTGCGTATTCATATCCGCATCGGTGTTCAGAAACCGACCAGACGCGAAACACTACGACCAGGAATACGCAACAACAAATGGATCGGGATTTCCTTTCGGAATGCCGAACAAATAATACCGTCGCATTCGCGAGAATCGTTACAGACAGGACGCCGCCTGGTTCACTGGGGCGGGTGACTTCACCATCGGACTGGTGGTTTTGTCGCGTCGCCGCGGCAGTACGATTGTGAAAGTGGCGCCCTGGCCAACGCCGTCGCTATCGGCGGTAAGGCTTCCGCCCATCTCGCGGGCAAAGTTAGCTGACGCGTGCAAACCGAACCCATGCCCATTGGCTTTTGTCGTGAAGCCGTGCGAAAAGATCTTGGTCAACTTCGCTGGCTCAATTCCCATTCCTGAGTCACGAACATAGTAGCGCACGTGTTCGTCATCGGCCGGACCAACCCCCAAGATAACGCTTCGGTCATAGTTCTCATCGGACAAGACCGATTCCTTAGCGTTCTTGATGAGGTTCACAAGGATCTGAAGTAGCCGCGCCTTTTCGACCTGAATGTCACCGACCTCTTCATATTCGCGTTGCAGTTCAATCCCATGGCGTTTGATCGAATCGATTGAGAATTGCAATGCATCCTCCATCAACTCCTCGGCTTCACAGACTTCGATCACGCCGAATGCACCCGCATGCGATTGTTGGGCTCGGACAATGTCTTTGATGTGTTCAACGTTCTTTGTTAACGACTCGAGTTCACAAAGAACGTGTTGTTGATCCGAAGTGATGTTATCCACCAAGTTCGGAAGGTACTCAGGGATGATCTTTCCCTTGGCGTCATTGGTTAGGAAGTCGGTCAGGTCGCCTTCGTAGTTCAAGATCATCGCGATACACTGCTGAAGCTTTGTGACCCGCATTTCCTTGACGCGTTCGGTGATCACCGCAGAGGAGACGTTCAAACTGTTCAGGACGTTGCCAACGTTGTGCAGGACGCTATTGGCGACATCGGCCATACCCGCTTTTCGTGATGCTTCGATCAATTCATCCTGAGCATCCGACAACGCTTTGGACGCTGCGACGCGTTCGTTCATTTCGAGCTTTAGCTTGTCGTTGGCGTGCTCGAGCATCTGCGTCCGTTCTTTGACTCGCTCCTCGAGCTGGTCGTTTGCGGCCTTCAGCTCGTGGTGCGCCTTTCCGATCACCTCGTCGCGTTCTTGAATCCGCTGCAACATGGCATTGAATTCGTCGTAGAGCACTCCGATTTCGTCGTGCGATTCATGGTGGGCTCGAATCGTAAAGAAATCAGAACCAGCCGAGATTTGCTGGACCGTTGTCGCAAGATCCAGAAGCGGCTTCGAAAGGATTCGGTTCATCGGCAGGGCAAGGCTAAGACCGACGATGATGCAGATCACCAACACGACGACCGTGATCCAGATCGCGTCGTTGATGTTTGCGTGCAGATCGTCCAGCGAATCGTGCACGACGATCATGCCCAACGTTTCGCCTTCATCCTCGATCGGCACCCAAACAAAGAGCGAACCATCCTCGGCGTAGTGGTACAAGCGGTCGTCAACGTACGCTGGGAATTTGCCGCCTTCTTCGCGGCTGTACTGGGCAAAGACCTCGGATGTGTCATCGAGCATCCAAGCCGACATGATCGTTGGTCGCTCGGAAAGTGACTCCAGCAGCGCCACGGCAGCATCTTGCTGATGAAACGACAATGCCGCAGAACTATTTTCGGCTAGGATGTCAGCAATCGCGGTCAGCTGGCTTACCTTTGACTCACGCATCAAGCGAATGTCTTTGCTAACGAAGACAATGCAGCAGATGGCCAATGCCATCGTTGTCGTGATCGCCGTCAGCGCCGGAAGCTTGTAGCGTATTGATAGATTTCGAAGGAATCTCATTGCTTCCCTCCATCACGAACCACTCGAGCAATGTTCATCAGTTGTGCGTCGGCACTAAGACCTCGTCGTTGAATCGCGTCGACATTCAATTCGAAACCCACCGTCCCATCGTTATCGAGAAAGAAATTGACGGGAGCACCCGAGACGCCCAAGCCGGGCTGTTGGCAGACAACGAGAATCGGCTTATTGCCAAGCTGACCAGCGAGTAATTCGTCAACACTTTCATCGCGTGGCCCGGCGATAAACAGAATGTGTGCCTGGCCGACTTCGTCGAGCGATTGGTAGCGGCGCGTGATGATAGGCCGACCAGACGCTTTGCGTTTCTGGAGCTTGTCGAGCGTTGACCCCAACGGATCGGCACCGAACACAGCAATCACGAAGGGTGATTGATCGTTGGAAAACGCTCGTTTCGGCCATTTGACGTAGCGAGTGAAGTTGTAGATGTAGGCAACCTTCACCTTGTACTCGCGAGCCATCGCCGCTTGTTGTGCGGGCGCACGCTCCGGACATGACACTGCCGCCAACAACACCATGCACACCCACAGCACTCCCCAGCGCGTGCCCCGTGGCGCGCCTCGACGCGCGTGAGCGGTACAAGCGTTCCGCTCGCTCGCTGGCGTCGTCGGTTGTTGGTTAGCGTAGTGGATCATTCTTTTCGTCAGGTCTCAATTCGTTCTCGTCGCAAGGACTCTCAGGTCGCAAACGCGGTGTTCAACTCAGGAAGTGTTTTGATTGTTCGTGTAGTGGTCTCTAGTATCGAAGCGTGAACATCCCATACACACCGCGCGGAACTTCGGTTGAAATCTCGCTCGTAAAGCGGCTACCTCGATACTCGGGATGATAGGTATCGAGCAAGTTTTGTCCGACAACCGCAAGCTCGAGGTTTCGGTTTGGTCGCCATGCGTAACGCAAGTCCATCGTGATGTAACTTGGCACGTTGTGAAATGGAATCACATCGGCGTATCGAGCCATCAAGTCGATATCGATGTTGCACCGCGGGTTCCAGGTCGACATCAAGTAGGCTTGGTTCTTCGGTGTGGCATCGTTTGTTTCAGCTGGCGTCGTGTTTGACAGCGGGCTCAATCTCGCATCGATGTTCAAGTACGAATACCAGCCTCGCAGCGTCCAACGATCCGTCATCCGAGCGAGTGCTGAAATCTCGACGCCCCACGTGTCCGCTTCGCCTCCGTTGAAGAAATCAACAAAAGGGAACCCCGCTCCTGGCACAACGTTGCGTGTCGAGAGCAGTTCGTCGTAGATGTTGTAGAACAGCGCCGCGTCCCAAGCAAAATCTTCACTGACTTGGCGACGGAAACCCAATTCGAATGCAACCACTTCCTCGGAAGCCATGTCGCGATTGCCGCGAACCACCGTTGGCGTGTTGGCCGGGAATGGCGGTGAAGGCAAAGCAGGGCCGAGGGCCACCAAGTCTTCGGAAACTCGGAACGGAGTTCGAACCGCTCGCGAGACGGCACCCCAAACGACGCTATCTTCGCGTGGCAACCACAGGAATCGCGCGCTCGGTTGAATTTCAAAATCGGTGTACGTGTTGTTCGATAGCTTGGTGCCGATGGTCAGGTAGAGCTCGTCTTCAATCAACGTCATCTCGTCTTGAATGAATGCCGAGATGCGTTCGAGCGTTCGACGTTCTTGACTAACGTTGACAAAGGCCGGATTACGGGTGTTCTTGAGTCGGTCCCAGATATTTCGATAACCCAATCCCCAGATCACCTGATGGTATTGCCAAGGCGAGAATCGGTGCTGGAAGTCGATATCGATCGTGTTGGTGTCTTGGTCAAATCCAGCCAGCAGTCGATCCGTGCGGTCATAGTAGAGCTGAAGCGACATGTCCGAATCGTCGCTCAGGACCCGCGTCCAACGTCCGAGAACGTTCCCACCGCCGAGTTCTTCTTCATCCAACGCGAATCCAAAAACAGGGCGATCGTGCGACAGCCCGTTATCGCCGTTGTAGTAGTCCCCCTGAAACGTCACCTGATCACAACTCTTGGTCGTCCAGTCGGTACGAAAGCTGAGTCGTCCCTGCTGGGAGTAGTCATCGGCGCGACCTTGTGGGTCATGAAATTGATCGCGGTCGTACCACTTTCCTGAGACGCGCCAATCGACACCTTTTTCGGTTCGATTGCCAAGTCGTGCGCCTGCGAATCCTTGCAAGACGTTGCCGCCCCCGGCATGTGCATAGGCGCCATGAGTTTCTGCGGCTGACTTGGTGATGATGTTGATCACGCCGTTGACCGCGTTGGCTCCCCAAATCGTACCGCCGGGCCCTCGGATCACCTCGATCCGTTTGACATCATCCAACAGCAGGTCTTGAACATCCCAAAAGACACCGCCGAAAAGTGGCGTATAGACCGTGCGCCCGTCAATTTGAACAAGCAGCTTGTTGGCAAACCGACTCGCAAACCCTCGACTGCTGATACTCCACTTGCTGCCATCGATGTGAGCGACGTGAAGCCCCGGGACCATTCGCAACGTCTCGGGAATGGTTCGCGCACCACTGCGACGAATCATCTCTTCGCTGATAACGAACACCGCTGCGGGTGATCGGCCAACGGTGCTCGTTTGCCGCGAGACCGTTGACACTTCCATGTCCAACGCGGGGGCGACTGATTCGCGCCGCAAGCTGGTGATGTCTTGATCGAGAAGAGCGTCCAGCTCGTCGTCTTCGAATCCTTCGTCGGCCGCTGGCTCGGGATCGAGAATCGGTTCTGGAATCGCGGCTTCGGCATGAAGCGTTTCGACAGCCAACTCGACTGCCGAGGTCAGCGCAACTTGGTGATCGTTCGGTATCCGTTCCCGAGATTGCCCGTCGCTGGTCTGGGCATAGAGGTGTTCTCCTCCGCCCAAAACGACGATCGTCGTGATGATGAAACACCAATCCTTGGCGTGCATCCGATTGCCCCTTGTAATTATCGATCGCGGCATCTGCAATCACATCCGATGTGATTGGCTACCCCTCGCCGCAACCGTGCCCTTTCTGTTTCAGCACAGGTGCACCAAAACTTGCCGCCCTTCGAAAAGGCCCACAATGTGGGATCGCCTTCCCCCGACGTTTCGGTGCTATCGGGGTCATTCGTCCCGCGGGTGACCCATTGTCGCTCGAAGGCGGGATCCCGCAGATTGATTCGTAGTTTTTCGGGCCCATCGTACCGGCTGTGCCGGTTGTACCCCCTCTCGTTCGGATGCGCAAAGCCGCAACGCGCCCCCTTAATCGCCTAAAAAACGGTGTGACGCGGCGTCACAGCTGGGGGTTGGTACGAAACACCTTGGGCAACTCGATCCCTTGTTTTGTTGCGGCTCGACGCGTCGTGATTTTGATCGACTTGCCATCCGCGGCCTTCACCCAAACCAACATTTGCGACTTTGACGCCGGATCGCGCGCCCGGCGGTCTGGGTTCGCAGCAACCACAATTGCCGTCAGCAGGTCGGCGACCGTTTTGCCACTTGCATCGCTCAATCGAACGCGTTGATTCTTTGTGATCCCTTCCATCTGTAGAGAACGTCCATCGAGTTCAACACGAATCCTTTCAGCGTCCGCAAACGAGGCCGCAGCCGCCACATCGTTAACCACCTCAAACAAGGCATCCCCTTTGAGCCCTCGTTCGACACGGCTCTCAAGAAACCGGTCGACTGCGGCCGAACCGTCCTTTGAATTCGCAGGTTGGACGTAGGAATCAAACACCCGAACGGCACTCCACAGGTGTTTGTTTTGATCGATGAATCGCAAGTGCCGTGGGTGAGTTTGATAGCGATCGTGAGCCTTTCGATCGGCGAACACGAGATGGAGGGCAACATCAAAACTTTGGTCGTTCACCTCGCGCTGAAGCTCTTCCGCAATCGCGCCGACCGAAAAGTAAACCGTGCCTTGATGGCCGGAAAGGTGGCGGTGGCAGGCTTGGATCAATGTCTTGCGGTTTTCCTCCGAATCATCAGCGAGTGTAAAGAAAACCATGTGCGCAAGTTCAGCATTCGATTCTTCGGCAGGGGACATATTGTTGCCGGCGACCAACGAGCAGACCAAAAAACAGACGCCAAGCAGTGCATGACTCGAGCGGAACATTGCGACACCCTTCTCGAAAAGCGGTACGGATTGGATTGGCAGGTGAGAGAGTTTCTTATTGCAAGTAAGGGGCAGCTCACCGGTATGATTTTAGTTGTTCTTTTGTTGTGCGGCGACAGTCGGGACACCTGCCGCGCAAGAGCCTCGACTCCTCTCAACAGAAGTAACGGCTGCCTAACGCAAGCCCACATTTTGCTCAACGAGCGAAGTGTGGGCTCGTTTTTTTGGTTCGACGATCGAACGCTCGTGCAATTCCGGTGCTTCGGACCTGTTCTGTCAGCGCTGCAGGTTGCTGCTCGATGGGTCGATCGCGAATGACTATTTCGTCCGGAACGCCTCACTATTAGTCAGCGCGTGAATGAATTCGCTGACAACGAACTCTTTGTTGCGTGCGGAATCGACGATTTCGGCGGCCAGGTCTTCATCGGTGAATCCAAACGGCCGGCCCAAGGCGTATTCGATCAGGTGCTCAGTGAACCCGCGAGCAAAGTCTTCTTTTCGGTCGGCGATGAGGTTGCGTAGTTCGCGATAGTTCCTGAACTCTGGTCCCTTGTGGAATGCTCCCGCAGTGTCGATCGCCCAGGTCTTGCGTTTGCCGATTCCTCGACCTCGCCTGTCTCGCAGCTGATAGCTGTCTTCCATTCGCCATTTGCCGGCCGCATTGAAGTTCTCCAGGCCGAACCCGATGGGGTCAATCTTACGGTGGCAGCTTGCGCACTGGGCTTCTTCCTGATGTGCGATGAGTCGTTCTCGCGTGGTAAGGATCTGCCCTTCCAGACGTGAGATTTGCGGGACGTTGGGCGGTGCTGGTGGCGGAGGATCATTCAACAGATGACGAAGCACCCAGGCTCCGCGTTCAACCGGGCTGCTGACAACACCATCGCTACCCATCGCATGGATGGCGGCCATTCCGAGTAGTCCGCCCCGAGGCGAGTCGGCCGTGAGATTGACTTTGCGGAACTCGTCGCCGGTAACACCTTCGATACCGTAGTACGTCGCGAGCAGTCCGTTAATGAAAACGTAGTCGCTTTTCAGAAGTGAGCCGAGCTGGCCATTGTCCGAATCACGCAGCAGATGGGCAAACGACTGGTAGACCTCATTGCGGGCCGCAGCGCGGGTGTTTTCATCGAACTCGCGATGCAGTGATACGTCAAATTGGAAGAAGTCGAGCCGCTCCATATCAAGCCACTGATGCACGAAGCCGGAGACGAATTCATCCGAACGCGGATCGGCGATCAGACGAGATACCTGCTCGCGAAGCACATCGCGTCGGTGCAACTCGTTGCGTTCGGCAAGCTCCCACAGTTCCCGATCGGGAGGAGCACTCCAAAGGAAGTAGGCCAGACGCACGGCAAGTTCACGGTCATCGAGCTGACGTCGTTCAGAATCATCGCCCGGTTCGTTGAGATAGAGAAAACCGGGCGAAGCCAGAATGACGCTGAGCGGCGTGCGAATGGCAACTTCGAAGGAATCACCGGCTTGTCGACGCATTTCAAAAATTGTCAAGAGCTTGTCGATGAACTTCGCGTCGGGCTTTGCCTTGCGAAAGGCGGCGACTGCGAAATCGGTGAGGATTGCGCGAGCGCGTTCCGCTTCGGAATGCGTGGTCGTCGCAGAATACCTGTCGAGAGTCGCCCGCAGCGGTGAAGGCGGTCCGGTGTTCGGAAGCGGACCTTCGAGTTCAATCCAGTCAATCCAGAGAGCAGGCGGCGTTCCATAGCCGTTACTGCGTTTGTCTCGGTTGTAGGCATCTCGGAGGCTCTTGCCATTGGTGGGCTGCCGCTCCTGAATTCCAAACTCCTTCTGGGTCAGTAGGCCAACCTCAAGTTGCGTCTCAATGATCTCCGGCTGTTCGATGGTTCCAGTCACCTGATGACTGCTAATCGGCAAACTTGCGAATCCTGCCTGCACACCATTGACGCGCTGTGGGTGTCCGATTTCGATGAAGTGACGGTATGACGGAGATCCTTCGACGACTCCGGCTCGCACACGCATCCTGTACTTCCCGGGCGGCAGATTCTTTGGCTTTGGAGTGACGTCGATGCGTTGAATGCCCCAAGTGAGCTTAAGATAGGTGCCACGATCATTGTGAGGCAGCTCGGCGTAGTGCTTGATGTAAGCGTGTTTTCGGGAGTAGCCACCTTGGAAAGAGAAGGTCGCATCGTTGTCATCTTTGAATCCAAACGCCTTCGGGTCAGGTGCTCCGCTCAATTGATGGGCGTGTCGGTAGAACAAGAAGGCTGACGCTGACGGCCATGCGGACAGATCAAACTTCGGGTTCTCCTTGAGAATGGTTGCCATGATGTCTTTGTTCTCGGGCGCAGCCGCGGCTTTATCGACACCCTCTTTCCAACGCATGAAGCGGTCTTGGGTTTCCTCCATCTTTCGCATGCTTTTGAGACTTTGGACGTTGACCGTCGTTTCCGGCTCGACGCGGAAGACTCGCGAACCATGTCGCAGTGCGACCTCCCGCTCGAACGCTTCATCAATCGCCTGACGCCCCAGTTTGAGATACTGCTCGAATTGGTCGCTCGAAATGAACTGCGATGCCCCGACGGTGTCAAACCTTCCGGCCCCGCCATCGGTTGGCAGCGAGCTAGCGTCAACGTTGACACCGGTCAGATGCTCAATTGTGTTGCGGTACTCGCGCCGGTTGAGTCGCCGCATGGTGATCTTGCCGCCGGAATCCGATAGTGCTTTCCGCGCGGCGACCATCGTCCGAGCAAGGTCATCGAGGAAGTCGGCCTTTTCAGTGTTGCCCGGCTGCTCGGAATCTTCTGGGGGCATTTCACCAGAGTTCAGTGCGTTTAGGACCTTCTGCCATTGCTCCGCCTGTTCGAGCGTCTCGATCTGGAAAGGTAACGATTCGAGATCCACTTTGCCTTCTCGCGTCGCGGAGTCGTGACAGTCGAGGCAGTGTGCTTTGAAAAATGCCCGGTGTTTGTCAGGAAGACTCACTTCTGGCGAGGCGGAATGTGCAGCAGAACAAGACCACGTAATCAGCGCGCAGACATTGCATGCGGCAAGTGCAATCCTTCGAGTCCTTGTGACTTTGGGTGAGATCATCATGCCTGCAGTTCCTTTACGACGCCGGTGCTGTCACCGTGCCGTTCTGTGTTGATCCCAAGTCCCTGCAGCATCGTTAACCATACGTTGCACAGTGGTGTGTCCTTCGGCAGGACGAGATGCTGCCCCAGCTTCAGGTTGGCCCCGCCGCCTGTGAGAATGGTTGGACAATTGGTCAGGTAGTGAATGGAACTGATGTTCGATCCGAATGCCAACGCCACATGATCAAAGAGACTCGAGCCGTCGGCTTCTTTGGTCGTCTTGAGTCTGTCGATTAACCCAGCCAGCAACGCGCAGTGGGCCTTGTCGCGAGCCTGTGACGCCTGCATGCGTTCACCCGGAGAGTAATGGCTTACGTTATGAGCGCTCAGCGTAACTCCCAGGCTCTGTAGGAGTGCTTGGCCCGGCATGCGGTAGGTCATCACACGTGTGCTGTCCGTCTGCAGGGCGGCGACAATCAGGTCGTACATCACCGCAATTTCGTCGCGTCCCTTGAGACCCGGTTCTGGCTCGTCGATGGGCGCATTCGCTTTTGGGATTTCAAGCCATGTTTCATCCTTGCTCAGTCGCGTTTCGATGTCGCGGATGCCCTGAAAATACTCCTCCAGCTTGTCTTTGTCGGTCTTCGTCAGACCGCGTCGTACGCGACTGGCTTCTGTGAGGACGGCATCCAACACGCTTCGGTTTTCGGCAATGGCGGCCTGCCGTTGCTCCAATGGCAGATCGTCGGCGGAAAAAAGTTTGTGGAACAGTTGCACCGGATCATTGAATCCCGCCATCGGCTTGCCGCGCTGGTCCCAGGCCAACGAGAGACCTGGCCCATGGCCGGACGAGCTACCATCTGTGCTGTTGAGTTGAATCGATGAGAAGCGTGTGTCCTGGCCGAGTCCCTGCGCCGCCACTTGATCGGCAGAGATGCTGTTGGACATATTTTGGCCGGGCACAGCAAATCGATTGGCACCCGTCAACCAAAACGTGCTTCCCCAGTGAGCTTCATTGCTGAACTTGTTCGAGCACCCCTGGACGACCGTAAAGTCATTCCTGTGCCGCGCAAGTGGCTTGAGACCTTCCGGTAGGCTGTATTCGGTTCCAGTTTGATCGATGCTCGGAAACCAAGATTCCTGCGTCACACCAAACCCCAAACCGAGACAGACCATCCGCTTGGGTGGCTTTGGCGCGGCCGTCTCGGATGCCGAAGCAAATCGGCGGAAGCCAATCGACTCGAGTCCAGGCAATGCGATCAGCGCTCCGGCTCCACGAAGCAGATGCCGGCGGCTAACTTGTGATTTCATAGTGCACTCTCGTCGCGAGTCATCGCGTTTTCGGTTCATTCTGTTCCTGCTCCCGATTTGCCTTCCTGCCGTGCTTTCTTGCGGGCCTCGCGTTTCGCTTGCCTCTTCGCTTTGTCATCAGAAGGCGATGGATCGGCGACGGAAACCTTTCCCTTCAACGCGGATGGCACCGTTACCTTCTTGCCTCGGATATCGAGTCGCTTCACGATTTCGATTTGCTTGTCGATCTGGCCGGGTCCGGTTGCGTTGCCTCCAGGGATGAATTCACCAAAGGGACGGCCGATCGCTTCAAGGTCCTGTTGCATGAGATCACGCATCTCTTGAATGCGAGGCGCAAGAGCCTTCTTGTAAGCCAGGTTCTTCATTTCATTCGGATCACTCCGAAGGTTGTAGAGTTGATCTTCATCGAAGAAACCGGGGCGATCAGCTCCCCGCACTCCGATCCCCAGACGGCCGATGTAGGACATTGCACGCGGTAAGTTCTCGGGCTTCGCATTCTTGATGGCCGCGATCTGGTCTTTGGTGTGGCGGACGGCGATGTAGGACCAATCTTTCGTGACCGTTGCCCGCGCAGCTCCCATTTCGAGATAGAGATGTTTCCGCCAACCTTCGGTCGTTCCGTTCTTGAACAGCGGGGTGAGACTCTGGCCATCGATTCGGTAAGAGCTGGGTGCTTGCGTTTTCCCCAGATCGAAGAACGTAGGAACGAGGTCGATGTTCTGCACGAGTTCGTCACAAACCTGTCCAGCGGGGATTCCATTGGGCCAACGCATGATCATGGGCACTTGGCAGCCACCGCGTGAAAAGACAGAGGCTTTGCCATCGCGACCGTGATCCGGCGCGAATACAACCAGCGTGTTGTCATCGATTCCAAGTTCTTTCAGCTTTCGGAGAATGGCCCCGAGTGAATCGTCGATCCACGCTTCACCAGCGACATGGCTGTCGGGATCGAAACCTTCTTCGGCGATCGTTTTGAGAAGCTCTTCGCGAGGCGTCATGACGCTTGGAAGACGAGGGACTTCTCCTTCACCGGTGACCAGCGGATGATCCATGGACTTTCGCCAGGACCGATCCGGCCCATGCAACAGCGTGCTGCAAAGATGAAGGTAAAAGGGCCCTTCCTTGTTCTCTTCAATGAACTCCAACGCTGCTACCGTCGTCCATTCGGGGTTGTGCGAGGAATAGGGCGAATGAATGTTCTCCGGATAGACGTTCTTCGCCCACGAAAAGCCAAGTGCTTGAAGGTAGTGCCGCATCCAGCGTTCGTTGTGTTTGAACTGAGCCGACGTTTCAGGACCAGGGCTGGCGTCTTTGGCGATTTTGATCCAGCCGTCTTTGCCTTTGTAGAACTCAGGAAAATCCAACCGAGAACTAAGGTGGAATTTCCCGACAAATCCGGTGGTATACCCGGCTTCACGCAAAACATTTCCAACATTCATCTTGTCGCGTTCGAGTGCGACATTGAAATTGGGAAGCCCCTGATGCTCTTTGCTGCCGACCGCTTCGGCGTACAGTTTGCTGTGCGAGTTACCAGCGAACCGACCCGTCAGGAAGCTGTAGCGAGACGGAGTGCAGACCGAGCTACTGACGTAGGCTCGCGTGAACTTCATGCCTTCCTCGGCCATGCGGTCGAGATTGGGAGTGTAGGTATCGCCCCCAAACGCGCCGATGCTCGACGGGTTCTGATCGTCGATCAGAAACATGATGATGTTTGGTCGATCCGCCTGAGCAACTGTGGCAACCAGTGCCGACAAACAGAAGCTTGAAAATGCTACCAAGGTTTTCATGGCGAGTTTGTTTGATTCAGTATGTGTGGTGGATCGCGCTGCTTGCAAAGAGCATCACTTCGATGATTCCCGAGCTTGGCTTCTGTGCTTTGCTTCACGTGCTTTGATGCGTTCGGCTTTCGCTTTCTCGCGTGCCGCTTTCTTTTCCTCTTTGCTCATCTTTTTGGCTGGCGCGGGAGCATCAGCACTCCAGCGCTTTTTCTGCTTGCTTATCGGTTCCGCCATTTCATCGAGCCACGTGTTGTATTTGGCTGTGAGTTCGGAGACCACATGCGGACGCTTTGCAGAGAGGTCCTTCGTTTCGCTGAGATCCTTTTCAAGATCAAAGAGTTCTACTCTCTTCTTTTCGGCGACCAATTTCCAGTTTCCGCTGCGAACTGCCCACTTTCCTTTGTCCCCCGCAGAGCTCCAATAGAATTCTTCGTGAAGCTTGTCAGTTTCACCTCGAAGTGCGGGCAGAATGCTTTTCCCGTCCAATGGCTTGTCCTCAGGCATGGGAAGCCCGGCAGCGTCGAGAGCCGTGGCAAACAAATCGATCGACCACATTGGGACGTCACACTTCTTCCCGCCGTTGAGTTGTGCCGGCCACGACACAATGAACGGGACATGAATGCCACCCTCGTAGTCCATCTGCTTGAAGCCGCGAAGCGGTGCATTGTTGGCGTGCATGGCACCTGAACCGCCGTTGTCTGTCAGAAAGATCAGCAGTGTGTTGTCGAAAATGTCGTGCTTCTTTAGCGAACTCACAATTTCGCCAACGCCCATGTCGAGGTGCTTGATCATCGCCATCAGCGTGTCGCGCGTCTTATCCCCGGTCACACGCTTGATGTCTTCCTCGGGGGCCTCGGGAGGAGAATGCACGGCGTTGTACGCCACATAGAGAAAGAAGGGCTCCTCCTTATGACGGTCGATGAAGTCGACCGCTTCTTCTGTGATTCGTGTGGTCAGGTAGCCTTCCTCTTTGATGGGCTTGAGACCACGGTAGATGGGATGGTTCATGTCTGAGTGGTCAAAGTACGGATGCGCACCACGTCCCATAAAGCCATAGAACTCATCGAACCCGCGCTTCATCGCGTGGTACTCTTCGGTGAGTCCGAGATGCCATTTACCCAATGCTCCGGAAACGTAGCCGGCAGGCTTTAGCCGCTGAGGAATAAACACTTCATCAAGCGGAACACCAGAGCCTCCTTCCCCTGCGGTATAGATTCCAAATCGCTGCTGGTAACGACCTGTCATCAGTCCCGCGCGAGTCGGCGAACAGACGTGCCCGCTGGTGTAACCCTGAGTGC
This sequence comes from Rubripirellula sp., assembly GCA_965216875.1. Lineage (GTDB taxonomy): Bacteria > Planctomycetota > Planctomycetia > Pirellulales > Pirellulaceae > CBDCUW01. The sequence goes on along the minus strand of OZ244207.1, from coordinate 6,901,433 downwards.
AGATGATGGACGAATGTGCGAGGGCGTCGATATTCGGCGTACTGACTTCCGGCGGAGAGTGCGGGTTGTAGCTGACATCGGCGTAACCCTGATCATCGGTCAGAATGATGACAATGTTCGGCTTGGCTTCCGCGAAGAGGATTGAGGGTATCGCGATCAGGCTCAAGCTCAGTGCGTTAAGTGCGTATTGAAGTTTCATGGATTTGATTCTGGTCTTGACGGGTGCAATCTTGCGTACGTGAATGCTGACCCCAAGGGAACATTTCTACTCTACAAAGCGGACGGGTAGGGCCGGTTGCCTGATCGCGGTGAGCTGGACGTCATCGACAAAGTAACCACCCAAATCGACAGGCGCCGCACGCGAGCGGGTGCCCGCGACAACGACGATAAGTGCAACGGTCGCATCCGATTCGAGAAGGCAGGATGCGGTTATCGTCTCTGGCTCGTCTCCGGGAGCGAGTTTGATTCCCTTTTTGCCATAGCCGACACCGTCCTCGTTGATCACACGAGGCCATCCGTTTCCGATCGCTTCAGCCTCCGCATTGAAAAGGTAGATGCGACAACTTCCTCCGAGCTTCGGCAGTTCCGCATCAGTCGGAGCAGCCTTTCGGTGGAAGCGGGCCGAGAGGCTGAGAGTGACTTGAGTCTCAGGATCTGTCTTTCCCCATCGCTGCCGCAGCGGCGACAAATCAACCAGCTGAAAGACGGAGCAGTTCGAGGCCAAGTCGTCAGGCCCGCCACGGACATCCCCGGTCTTCAGAAAACGCAACACTCGATTTCCATCAGCTTCTTCAATCACCTCAGCAGGATTGCCACCCCATCGACCAAAGTGCGACGGAAAGCCGATTTCAACCGGCCCCGAAAATGCCTCGAAGTCGCCGTTCGCAAGCTGAATGACTCGCGCCTGTGATTGAGGCGAGTGGACAGCCCAGACCACTCCAACTCCCAACAGTCCAACGATCGCACCGGCCGCCAAAGCCACTGCGACCTGCTTCGGCCATGGAAGGAGACGCCTTGAAGGATTCATCGATGGCCGACTGGTTGCCACTTCTGTTTTCGCATTCAGAATGGAAACGATCGATTCATCGCGCAAACAACTCACCAGAGCCTGTTCGTCGACCAGTGTCTTTGCCATGATCTTTCGAGCTTCCGGATCCTTACGAAGCAGCTCGTTCAGTTCGGTTCGCGCGTCATCGTCACCTTCGTCTCGAACCTTCTGAAGTAATTTGAGCAGTCTCTCTTCCATCACGAGTTGGTCCTCATTTCGCTTTCAATGCACGCGCTGAGTTGCTGGCGAATTCGCAACAAAGTCATCTTTACTGCACTCAAGCTTCGCCCCGATGCTTCAGCGATTTCTCGCAAACTCTGGCTGACGGTGTAGTGGTCATGAAGCAGAGCCCTGTGCCGTTGATCGAGTTTTTTCATGCACTTGGAAAGCGCGTCGCGCCGACCATCAAAGGCAACTGCGGCCTCTTCGACTTCATCCGTCATCGCGTGGATCACGTCTTCATCGAACACCAAGCGGTCGCGTTTCTGGTCGCGGTAATGCGAAAGAATCGTGAATCGCGCCACGGTGAATGCCCACGGCAAGAATTCCGTCTCTGGGTTCCAGTCTGCCGCCTTTTGCCATAGCTTCACGCAAGTTGCCTGCATGACCTCGCGCGCATCATCACGATTGGCGAGATTCGCGTGACAGAACGCCTCCAAAGCCGGCTGGTTGCGACTCAAGGCTTCGATGAAGCGGGTTTCGTCTCGTGGCGACATAGATGAAGTCAATTCCGGGCAAATCAGAATCTGGAGCCGGATTTTGGGTGATTCCGCCGGCCAACGGAGGCTTGCCTAGTCTCCGCCTCCATTGTTTATTCCGCGAGAACACCGCGCGGTCACAATTTCTTGCGAGAAACTCTTACTTCACGGTCGTTTGAACCAGAGTCCACGAACAGGGCACAGCGGTAGCGAGATGACTAGAATGGGAGCTCCCACCTTTTGTCCCTCCTGTCGCGGTTGTTTCTATGGTCGCCCTCTCTCGTCTTGAGGCTTCGATTTGCTTTGCCGTCTTGATGACGGCCTCCGTGTTTGCTGGCCCCGCCGACGAAGAAAAGCTCGCATTTTTTGAAAGCCGGATTCGTCCTGTTCTGGTCGAACATTGCTATGCCTGCCACAACTCCACCGACAACGCCGAAGGGGGACTCGCTGTCGATCATCGCGAGGCGATGGCGGCCGGTGGCGATGGCGGAAAACTCCTCGCAAGCCAGGAGGGCTCCAATCGGCTTATCGCCATTTTGAAACATGAGATCGATGGTTTGGAGATGCCTCAGGATGGCCCCAAGCTTGACGATCGTGTGATCGAAGACTTCGAAAAATGGATCACCGATGGCGCATTCGATCCGCGCGACAAACCTCCATCGCCCGACACGCTCAAGGAGGCAACATCGTGGCAGGCAACACTTCAGCGCCGGAAAGCTTGGTGGAGTTTTCAACCGATCAAGTCGACACAGCCTCCGGCGACTTCGAACTGGTCGGATCATCCCGTCGATCGATTCATCGCCGACCGCTGGAAGCAACATGACCTTCAACCTGTTGGGCAAGCGGATCCACCCGTCTTGATTCGGCGTTTGTTCATCACGCTGATTGGACTACCACCCACGCCGGAACAATTCGATCAATGGATCGCCAAATACGAACGCTCGCAAAACCGCGACGATGTCACGCGGCAATTGATCGACGACCTGCTTGCAAGCGAGCACTTTGGCGAACGCTGGGCTCGCCACTGGATGGACTGGATACGCTATGCCGAATCACATGGCAGTGAAGGCGATCCAGGGATCGAAGGGGCCTGGAGGTACCGTGATTACTTAATCCGCGCTCTTAACCGCGATGTGCCTTATGACCAGTTGGTGCGTGAGCACGTTGCGGGCGACTTACTTGAAGACCCACGCATCGATCGAGCATTGGGATGGAACGAATCGATTCACGGACCCATTCATTGGCGAATGGTTTTTCACGGTTTCGCCCCAACCGATGCCCTGGACGAAAAAGTGCGTTTTGTTGATGACCAAGTCAATGCATTTTCAAAAGCCTTCCTGGGCTTGACCGTCTCGTGCGCGCGGTGTCATGACCACAAATTCGATGCGATCAGCCAACGCGACTACTACGCGTTGTTTGGAATCTTTGCCGCCTGTCGACCAGCGCGACAAACGATCGACCTTCCTGATGCGTTTGCGTCGCAGTTGGACAAACTCAAAGCACTCAAACCGCAAATCCGAAAAGCCATTGCAAGTGATTGGCTCACCAGTTTCGACAAACTCGAGCAACGTCTTGTAGACGACGGCGATTGGTTGGAAGCAGCAAAAGACAAACAGCACTCGCTCCATCCTCTGCATCAGGTCCGTCAACGTATCAAGGACGACAAGTCCTTCGATAAACAATGGCGGGCGATGGCGGATCATTGGCGGTCGCAAGCGACGATCGACGCCGACCACCTGATTCACGATTGGAAGTTGTCTGAAGCCGGCGAAACATCGCGTTGGTACAAACATGGCCTGGGCTTGTCGGCAGCATTCAATCCTGCCGGCGAGTACCGTGTCGCTACTCAGGAGGAACGGGCACTCGAAGGCATCTATCCCGCAGGTGTCTATTCGCACGCACTCTCGGACAAGCTTCCTGGCAGACTCACGTCGGAAGACATTGATGTCCCCGAGAACGCGGAACTTTGGGTGCGGGCCATCGGCGATCGGGATGCGTTCTTGCGCTACGTCGTTCAAGACTATCCACGCAACGGAACCGTCTTTCCGGTCACTCAGTTGAAACCCCAGTGGCGGTGGCAACGCTATGACCTGAAATATTGGACCGGAGATCGTCTTCACGTCGAACTCACCACAGGACTCGATGCGCCGTTGCTTGTCAAAAACCAGCCCAGGTCTTGGTTCGGGGCGACTGAAGTGCGGTTGCAAACAAAGGGTGGTGCACCGCCACGTTCGCTTCACCCACTCGCGCATCTTCTCGCACCGTCATCGCCGGCTTCTATCGATGAAGTCACACAACTTGTTGCGGCAACGACCAAGTCTGCGATCGAGGCGTGGCGCGATGGCAAGAGTTCCGATTCACAAGCCGAATTGCTTGATCGATGCGTGCGTGATGGTCTCCTTCCCAACGAACTTTCAAGGCTCCCCAGCGCACGAGAATTCGTGCGTTCCTATCGCAAGATAGAAGCGACCGTTCCGGTAGCAACACGCGTTCCGGGCTTGGACGAAACCCAAGGCCGAAAGCAGCCGTTGTTCGTGCGAGGAAACCACAAGAAGCCAAGCGAGATTGTTCCCGCGAGGTTCTTGGAGGCGATCGACGAATCCGAATACGATCCATCGAGAAGCAGCCGATTGCAGCTTGCTGAGGATTTGCTTCGCGACGACAACCCGCTGACTCGACGCGTGATTGCGAATCGGCTTTGGCATCACCTCTTTGGCAAGGGCATTGTCGCGACCCCCGACAACCTGGGTCGCCTCGGTATGAAACCGACCCACCCCGAGTTGCTTGATTGGCTCGCCGGTGAAGTTGAAAAGCGAGATTGGTCCCTCAAGGAGATGATTCGTCTGATCGTGACCTCGAAGACCTGGCAACTCGATTCGACGCCGAATTCACATGCAATGGAAACGGATCCGAGCAACAACTTCCTCGCGCGTGCGAACGTCCGGCGCATGGATGCCGAAGTGATACGCGACTCGCTGCTCGCTGTTTCCGGGCGTCTCGATCGCAACGTGTTTGGGCCACCCGTCTCGGGTCAATCTCCACGGCGCAGCGTCTACGTTCGTGTCATTCGAAACTCTCTTGATCCATTTCTTCGCGCTTTCGATTTTCCCGAACCGTTCAGTGCGACGGGTCGGCGAGATGTGACGAACGTCCCAGCTCAATCGTTAATGATGATGAATGACCCGCGAGTGGCCAGCGATGCGGCTCAATTCGCTCGGAAAGTTCTGGAATCGACCGATTCGACCGAGCAACGCGTCAACCAACTCTTTGTGTCGGCCTTTTCTCGAAGGGCAAGCGACGCTGAGATCGAATCCGTGCAAGCCTTTTTCGATTCAACATTGGCCTCAAGGAAGAAGCTGATCGCAAAAGCTGAGCGTCTCGACCAACAGATCGCGTCAGCCACCGAGCAAGCGTCCTCCATCCTGCGTCCCGTGCGGGAACAATTGGTTGCGACGGCCCAAGCCGATGTGTCCGACGATGCCAACGGGCCATCACTAAAACCGATCGCCCACTGGGACTTTTCGAAAGGACTCGAAGACCTCGTCGGCAAAGCGAACGTCAAGCTGCAAGGGGGTGCGAAGCTCGACGGCGGCGCGTTGTCCGTCCGGCAAGGCGGTTACGTTGTCACCGACCCGCTCGAATTCGACTTGTCCGAAAAGACGCTCGAAGCGTGGGTGCAACTCGACAGGCTTGACCAGCGATCCGGCGGGGTCATGACGCTGCAAACGCGTGACGGCGTCGTTTTTGATTCCATCGTCTTTGCAGAACAACGCCCGCGACAGTGGCTTGCCGGCAGTAACAACTTCGCTCGCACCGAACCGTTTTCGGGCAGCGAAGAATCAGACGCTGTCGATCGCTTCGTGCACGTCGCGATCTCGTACCATGCCGACGGCCAAGTGACCGGGTTTCGGGATGGCCGCCCCTACGGCAAACCCTACAAGAGCCGTGGACTGCAAAACTACCAAGCCGGCAACGCCGTTGTCAGCTTCGGCGTGCGGCATCTTCCCGCCGGTGGCAATCGTCTGCTCAGCGGCCGCGTCCTAAAGGCCAACCTTTACGATCGCGCATTGTCGGCCGAAGAGATCGCGTCGTCGGCACGCGGCGGTGGCGTCTTTGTCTCGAACAAACAAGTGATGGACGCCCTCAGTGATGCACAGCGTGACGAGCATCGCAAACTGCTTCGCGAGATCGACGCGTTGCAGACACGGCGGAGTGCGCTGGGCGAAGTCCCCAAGTCCATGAACGAATCCGATCTTTGGATCGAACTAGCGCGAGCAATGATCACTTTCAAGGAGTTTGTCTATGTTCGGTGACGCAACGCATGAACTGCGATCGACAATGTTGCCAACGCGTCGCCAAATGCTCCAGCGATGCTCGACTGGTTTTGGCGCGATGGCACTCGCTTCGATGATGCAGCAATCAGGACGCGGTTCTGTATCGCATCATGTGGCCAAAGCCAAGCACGTGATCTTTTGTTTCATGTCCGGCGGGGTATCGCAGGTCGATTCCTTCGATCCCAAACCAGAACTGAAGGAATTGCACGGCAAGCCGATGCCCGTGACGGTTGAGAGAACTCAGTTCAACAACAACGGCAACGTGATGGCCAGTCCGTTTGCGTTCAAACAGCATGGCGAAAGCGGCATTCCCATCAGCAGCATGTTTCCAGAGCTAGCGACGGTCGCCGACGAGCTTGCGGTGGTGCGTTCAATGACAACCCCCGTGAACGAACACGCCCAGGGCAACTTCTTCATGCACAGCGGGTTCCCGTTCATGGGGCACCCAACAGCGGGCGCCTGGTGCAGTTATGGTTTGGGAACAGAAAACGAAAACCTTCCCGCCTACGTTGTCCTGCAAAGCGGTGGTGCCGTCCCGCCTCACGGCGGTGTCGCTCTCTTTAGCAATGGTTTCCTTCCCGGCCAGCATCAAGGTTCTGTGCTAAAAGCGGATGCCGAAGTTGCGATCCCCAATGTACGCCCACGCGATGCTTCGATCTTGCAGCGACGTCGGCTCGATCTCGCCAAGTCGTTTGACAAAACGTTTTCGGCAACCGCTGGAAAGGACCCACAGATTGAAGCGGCGATCGCCAACTATGAAACCGCGTTTCGAATGCAAACCGCCGTTCCCGAATTGTGCGATATATCGGGCGAATCCGAAGCGACGCGTCAACTTTATGGCCTCGACTCAAGCGACAAAGAACTTGCCGCCTATGCGAGACAGTGTTTGCTCGCCCGACGGTTGGTTGAAAGCGGCGTTCGCTTCATCGAACTGAGTTGTTTGACCAAAGGAATCGGTGCCGGCGGTGCAGCCAACCCGTGGGACCAACATGGCGACCTCGAGCGCGGTCATCAGGCAATGGCAATGCAAGTCGATCGACCGATCGCCGGACTGATCAAAGACCTGCGTCAGCGCGGGCTACTCGACGAAACGCTGATCGTTTGGACTGGCGAGTTTGGCAGAACTCCCTTCTCACAAGGCAGCAATGGTCGCGACCATAATCCGTACGGATTCTCGGTGTGGCTTGCGGGTGGTGGAGTGAAGGGCGGGTCGATCTATGGTGCCACCGATGAGCTAGGGTATCACGCGGTCGAAAATAAATGCGAAGTCTACGACTTGTGGGCGACCGTTCTGCACCAGCTCGGCATTGACCACCAGCAGCTGACTTATCGCCACGGTGGCCGTGATTTCCGCCTCACCGACGTCCACGGCAACGTGATTCGAGATATCGTGTGACCAACACCGCTCGCCAGCGTCCCCGATCGTCGCACCCGTGCGATCCTGCCTCAAGAAACCCATCCTGACCAAGCAACTGCGCAATGCGAACTCCCTTCATTTCGCTTTCGATCCTTGTGTTCTTCTCGACTGTCGCGCCGGCCCAAGAGCGTGATACCTCACGAGCGGGCAACGACCAGGTCGCCGAAATCATGAAGAGCTTTGCGGGGCGTGGGGTGATGGCCGACGACACTCCGCCGACAGCGGCAAGCGAAGCGGTCAAACAATTCCGAGTCCGCGACGGGTACAAAATCGAATTGGTCGCCGGTGAACCAGTCGTCTCACAGCCATTGTTCCTTTCCTGGGACTCGCGCGGTCGCCTGTGGGTCGTGCACTACCGCCAATACCAATACCCGGCCGGTTTGAAGGTGATTCGGTATGACCAGCATTTGCGTGCCGTCTTCGACCGCGTTCCCGATCCGCCGCCAAATGGAACGCCCGGTGCCGACAAAATCACGGTCCACGAAGACACCGACGGCGATGGCATCTACGACGTTCACAAAGAGGTGATCACAGGGTTGAACATCACCAGTTCGGTTGCCGTCGGGCAGGGTGGGATCTGGGTTCTGAACCCGCCTTACTTGCTGTTCTATCCCGACGCCGATCGGGATGACGTTCCCGACAGCGAACCGGAAGTGCACCTATCAGGCTTCGGATTGCAAGACACACATTCGGTTGCCAACAGCTTGATGTTTGGCCCCGACGGTTGGCTGTATGCCTGCAACGGAAGCACGACCGTTGGCGATGTAAGCTCGGCAGTGACCAAGGGCGTGCGATTCCAAGGTCAATGTGTCTGGCGATACCACCCCACGACAAAGGAGTTTGAAATCTATGCCGAGGGTGGCGGCAACACGTTCAGTCTCGATATCGATTCGAAAGGCCGCGTCTTTACGGGAACCAACGGCGGTAACACGCGTGGCTGGTACTTTCCCCAAGGCAGCTACTCGCAAAAGAACTGGGGCAAACATGGCCCGCTGACCAACCCTTACGCGTTTGGCTTCTTTCCGCCAATGAAATTCGAAGGCGACGGCCGACGCTTCCCACAAGCCTTCTGTATTTACGAGGGAGGACTGTTCCCCAGTTCCGATGCGGGCTCGATCATCGCGCCCAACGCGTTGCACAACCTTGTTTGGAGCAGCAAACGCATCGCCGACGGATCGACCTACCGAACGATTGACAACGAAAATCTTGTTGAGAGTCCTGATCGCTGGTTTCGCCCAGTCTATTGCGGCGTTGGGCCCGATGGCGCAGTTTACATGGCCGACTGGTATGACACTCGACTGAGTCATGTCTCGCCGATCGACGATTGGCACAAAGAAAGTGGCCGGGTCTATCGAGTCGTTCCCGAAAAGGGCGACGCGGTGTATCGCGAAGGCGACCTGCATCATTTGAAAAGCGAGCGGCTGATCGAACTCTTTTCGCATCCCAATAAATGGGTGCGTCAGCGAGCTGCCCTCGAACTTGGCTGGCGCAACGATCCGTCGGTTGTGGCAATCTTAGAGCAACACATCGATGAGCAATCCACGCTCGAAGCGTTGTGGGCATTAAGCATCATGGGAGAACTCTCGTCGTCGCGAGCAAGCAGATGGCTGGCGTCAGACGACCCACACATTCGCCGCTGGGTCGTGCGTTTGCTAGGCGATCGCCGCGAGAGTGTTCCTGGCCTCGTCGAACTCGCTCGCCAAGAACAAGACGTCCAAGTCCGCAGCCAGCTTGCTTCGACCGCAAAACGACTTCGCGCTTCGGTCGCAATTCCGATCATCGGCGGATTGGTGCGTCACGATGACGACGCGTCAGACCCACACATGCCATTGATGATTTGGTGGGCACTGGAGAGCCATGCCGACTCATGGCTCGAGATCGAAAAACTCCTGGAGAACGAATCCGTTTGGAGACGTCCGCTCGTGCGAGAACACCTTCTGAGCCGGCTGATGCAACGTTATGCCTCTGCCGGCGAGCGATCGGATCTTGAAAACTGCGGCAAACTATTGGCTCTCGCCGATGATGACGATTCGAAACAACAACTGATGACGGGTCTCAACCGGGCGTTTCAAGGGCTTTCGATTCCGCCACTTCCCGATCAGCTTGCCCGAGCGTTGGCCGACTACCAATCACAATTGGGCGATTCCGGTTTGGTTTTGGGGCTGCGACAGGGAAGTGACACGGGTGTCGACAAAGCGATCAAGGCGTTGGCCAGTTCCGCGACCGAACTCGGAATCCGGATCGAACTGGCGCGCGTGTTTGGTGAAGTAGACCAACCCCGAGTGGTCGGAACCTTGTTGAAACTTGCGACGGGTGGATCAATCGATCCGGCGCTACGACGCGTCGCAATGCGTTCGCTCGGTCAATACAAAAACGAGACGATCCCCAAGTCCCTCGTCAGCCGTTTCGGCAGCTCCATTTCAGCCGAACATGGCCTGCGATCAACGGCCTGTCGAACGCTCGCCAGTCGTCCTTCGTGGGCGATCGCGTTACTGGACGAAGTCAATGCATGGCGAGTTCGGCCTGAGCATGTTCCCCCAGATGTGATCCAGCAACTACGCGCCTACGACACCCCAGAAATGGTAGCCGCGGTTGAACAGGCGTTCGGCAAGTCGCTAAGTGGGTCTGCCCCCGAAAAACTTGAGAAGCTCAAGCAACTCAAAGCCATCCTCACACGAGACGTCGGCAACGCCACCGCGGGCAAAGAGGTTTTTGCAAAACGATGCGGCAACTGTCACCAACTTTTCGGGGAAGGCAAAAAGGTTGGCCCGCCTCTGGATGGTTATGAACGCGGGAACCTCAACTTCTGGCTTCCCGCCATCGTTGATCCGAGCCTTGAGATCCGCGAAGGCTTTCAGAGTTATCTTGTTTTGACCGACGACGGTCGCACCATCACCGGTATGATCGCGGCTCAAGATCCAAAGACTGTCACCCTTCGCAATGCCGACAACCAATTGACCGTCATCGCGCGGGATGAAATCGAAAGACTGCAGGCGATGAAAACATCGCTGATGCCCGATGACGTGCTAAAAGAAATCACCGATCAACAGTTGCGAGATCTGTTCGCCTATCTCGTCCAAGGAGCAAAAAAGTGAATCAACCCGAGTCAACATCCATGAAGCGTCGAACCTTTCTTGCCGCGGCAACGGGCGCAGCGATGGCGGCGGCCACCACGACCGCCAGCGCCGCTGCACCGGCGAAAAACAAGATTTGTGTTTTCACCAAGCCATTTCAATCGCTCTCATACGATGAATTGGCCGACCGCATCGCCGAAATGGGCTTTGACGGTATCGAAGCAACGATCCGTGATGGTGGACACATCGAACCGCACGAGGTTCCGGACGAACTTCCCAAGATGGTTGAAGCCCTCAAAGCACGCGGGCTGGAAATCACCATCATGACGTCGAGCATCAACAACGCAACCGACAAACATACCGAATCGGTATTGAAGACGGCGGCGAGTTTGGGAATCGAACGCTACCGCATGAAGTACTTCAAGTACGACCCAACCGTTGCAGTCGCGAAACAACTCAAACAGTGGAAACCGATCTTCGCTGACCTTGCTGCACTTAACGGCGAGATAGGGATACTTGGACTCTACCAAAACCATGCTGGCGACCGTTACCTTGGATCACCGATTTGGGACATCGCCAAACTCTTGCAAGGCATCCCCAAAGAACAAATCGCGGTCGCCTATGACATTCGCCACGCTACCGCAGAAGGTGGCATGAGCTGGCCAACAACGTTCCGAATGATTCAGCCAAAAGTGGATACGGTCTACGTGAAAGATTTCGTATGGCCCGAAAAAGGAAACCGCCCGACCAACGTCCCTCTCGGCGAAGGCCGCGTCGATTCCAAATTCTTCAAGATGCTCCGTGATCTCAACTTTACCGGGCCGATCTCACTGCACGAAGAATACCTTGACCATCGCAAGCCTGAACTCGTTCCCAATCACCTTGCCGCCTGCAAACGAGATCTCGCAGTTCTAAAGGATTGGCTTGGTCGCGAAGCGTAAGATGCTCACGAACAAGACCTATGAACAATTGCCTCCTTTCCCAACAACTTTGATGCGTCTTCGAATCCTGACCGCCGTTGCTGCGTTGGTGTTGCTTTCCGCAATCGAACCCGTGAGTGCTCAATCCGACACCGAACGCGACCCAATCGCGGTAAGCCAAAAAGCGTTAAAAATCCACCGCAGCTTTCCAGTCGTCGATGGACACAACGATTTGCCGTGGGCGCTACGTCAAGCGGGCGGTGGCTTCGACCAATTCGATATTTCGAAGTCCCAGCCAAACTTTCATACCGACATTGCGAGGTTACGTGCTGGCGGCGTTGGCGCTCAGTTTTGGTCGGTCTATGTCCCCACATCGACGATGGGGTCGGGCAGTGCTCTTTCGACGACGCTTGAACAGATCGAATTGGTCAAGAAAATGACCGCGCGTTATAGCGATGTCTTTGAATTGGCACTGACCACCGACGACATTGACCGCATTCGCAGCGAGGGAAAGATTGCATCTTTGATTGGTGTCGAAGGTGGGCACTCGATCGAAAACTCGATCAACGTCCTCAGGCAACTTTACGCCGAGGGCGCTCGCTACATGACTCTGACTCATTCCAAGTCGCTCGAATGGGCCGATTCTTGTAGCGACAAATCAAAGTGCGGCGGCCTGTCGCCGTTCGGCGAAGAAGTTGTGCGCGAAATGAACCGGCTCGGCATGTTGGTTGACATCTCACATGTCTCTCCCGATTGCATGCGAGATGTCTTGAGGGTAACGAAGGCACCCGTCATTTTTTCGCATTCATCCGCCAGAACGATCGCCGATCATCCGCGCAACGTGCCGGACGATGTCTTGAAACTGACCAAAGCAAATGGTGGGGTCGTGATGATCAATTTCTTCAGCGATTTCATCAATCCCGTCGATGCAAAACGATCGGCCAAGCGAACGGCTGAACGAGAGCGTTTGGAGACGCTCTACCCGGACGACACTGAAAAGAGCGACGGCGCATTGCGACGCTGGGAACTTGAAAACCCGCGCTCGAAACTCTGCACCGTCCACGACATCCTGGACCATATCGACCACATTGTCGCTGTTGCCGGGATCGACCACGTCGGCATCGGTTCGGACTACGACGGCGTCCCAGCACTTCCCAAACAGATGGAAGATGTCAGCTGTTACCCCGTGATCACGGCCGGAATGCTCGAGCGTGGTTACAGCGAACAGGACATTCGCAAAGTCATGGGCAAGAATGTGATGCGAGCTTTCCGGCAAGCCGAAGCCGCCGCACGATAGAAGGCATCTCTTCGGTAGTGGACGAGGCAACGAGTCCCTGAGATTCCTTGGACGTCGAGAGTGTTCAGGGACTCGTAGCCTCGTCCACTACCCGCTCTTCGCCTACCCTCGGCCACTTAGCTTCTTGCCAACATCGCGTATCTGATTGATCGACTTGTCCGCCCATTGGTGGATTTGCGACCGCAACCGAGGCGCTGTCAGGATGATGGTCTCCTGCTCAACACGTTCGGCACCCCAACTTGCTTTGTAGGGCTCGTCGCCACGTAAGAAATCGAAATAGCGAACGCCATCCTCGCTCGCTCGGCGTAGCGCCGACATCACACCCTGCCAGCCGGGACGGTGTTCTTCTTGCGCGGTCGAAAAACCAGATTGGTAGTAGAACACTGTATCGTTGCCGCGGAGATCAAACTCGGCCGCAACGGGTTGGCCCTCGAGTTCAATCCATTGCAGACTCAATTGCCCTGAATGCAAAAAGTCTTTTCCGGCAGCATGCAGGAACTTCGTAAAGGCCTCCGATTGAAAACAACCGGGCTGGCCTAGGCTGTTGCGACGATCTTGATGCAGTTCGACGAGGATTTTGAACCCGTGTTCGTACGACTCGTCGCTGTCGGCGTAGTGAATCGTCGTGCGGCCCGTTTCGATGTAGTCGCGAAACAGTTTCCGAGTGCGCCAACGACGACTTTTGCTCAGCGTCGCGAGGTACTTATCCCAATCCTCGTCTAGCTCCACGCGCCAGCATCCCAGCGCAGTCCGACGATCAACGTCGAAATCAACCTCAACCAACGCTCCGATGAGCGAGTTGATGTTCGCATCACTGGGATGAACGCTATCGAGTTCGATTTGGTCGAATGCGGGCAGACCGCCCGAGAAGATCAGCTCGGCGAATGAGGCTGCGACTGCGGCGCGATCGTCATCGCTCGCCAACATCGTGTTGTAGTCGGTACAAACATCGTCGCCGCCCAAGAATCGCAAGACGCGTCGACCAAGCCGTTGCTGATGCAAGTACATCGGAAGCAAACCAACAACCTCGTCACGTTGGTTCTTCGCAACCAACAGGCTTAGTTCGCGCGACTCGTCCTGGTAGAACCGCCACCAGTTCTCGAGCCATTGCCAACTATGAAAAGGGTACCCGCTATCGGTTGCCAATCGCGCCCAATCATCGCGCAACCGTTTCAGGTCCTCTGAATCGGACAATCGACACGAATGGAACGTAGGCGAACTTCCAGGGACGATGACCACGGGCGTGCAGCCAGCGGTCGATTGCGGAACGGGCTCGGAAGGGTTCATCGATCGTAGTGGGTCGTCCACAGCTCGGAAGTGCTTTTGATGCGCTGCGAAAACGTAGGTTTTCGCGGGTCAGGACACCGCGGCTGACCTATGTTTTCGCAGTGTTCCGGCAACTCTGCGACCAAGGACTAACGATTCGATGGATTCTGACAAACAAACCGTTCTCGTGCTCGGTGCCTACCGACAATCGTTGGCGGTGGCGCGGTCGCTAGGCGCTTCGCGCAATGTGATCCTCGGTCGGACCGAATCGAAAACCTATGTCGATCGGTCGCGATTCGTTTGCCGAACATGGCAACACCCCGAAATCGACGCCGAGAATCCAGGCCAATTCCTCGCCGCTCTCGACGTCTTCATCGAGCAGCACCCAGAGATCACGGCAGTTTTTCCCGTTGGCGATTCCGAGATCCTCTTTCTATGTCAACATCGCGAGTCACTATCGAAGTCCGTCACATGGGTGATGCCGACATCCGAGGTGGTCGATGCCTGCCAACAAAAGACCGAGATGTTTCGTCGGGTTGATCAGCTGTCTATCCCCAACGCAGCTTTCGCAAGTGTTGCAGGGGGCGCACCGGAGTTGCTTTCCGCTGCAGACGAGATTGGGTTTCCGTGCATCATCAAACCGGAAAACGAGACCTCACGAATCTTCGGTAAAAAGGCGTTCATCGCACTGAGCCGCCAATCGCTTTGCGAACGACTCGATCAGTTTTCCAGCCAACTAGATGCGATCCCCAGCGAATCGATCGTCCAGCGATATTACTCGTGCCCTCGGCGCAACATTTACTTTTTTGCCGACCACGGCAAGGTCCAGGCAAGCGTCGAAATCCAAATCGATCGGACCGACCAATGGGACGGCACGGGATACGCAGTCGAAGGTCATGCCGTCGAGCCTGATCATGATTGGTCCAACCACCTCGAGGCGCTCGCGGAATCGCTGAACTACCACGGTGCGGGATGCCTCCAGTATTTGATCGACCCTTCCACTGGCCAAGCGACATTCCTTGAAATCAACGCGCGGCTCGGTGCCAACGTCGCGTGCGCGATCGGCTGCAACCTTGACCTTCCCCATTGGTGGTTGCAGCAATCATGTGGCGCAACGCCATCGATACCAGAGCCGTTTCGATCCCCCATCGGCCGGCGCTACACATGGTTGTACGGCGATGTACTGGGTTTGAAAAAGGCAATCTCGGGTAGAGAACGTTCATTTGGTGAAATCGGCAGTTGGATCAAGAACACGATCGCTGCAAACTTGCGTAGCAGGACGCACGTCACATTTCAGTTGCGTGATCCTGTTCCAACGTTGGTTGTGTTTGCCGAGCTCTTTGCCGGACCGGTACGCCGCTTTGCAAAGCGATCGGCCTCGGTCGCTCAGCAAGAAGAGGTCGTCTCGGTACGACCACGCGTGCGTTCAACCATTAGCGAGTGTCGCCAGTCGTGAATGCCCGCAATGCGATTCAACGCGTATGGTCTCGACGCCCCAAGCTTGGATCAGGAACTCAAACACTTGCGGCGGGCGTCATCTTTCTCGCCGTACTGACCTTGTTTCAACGGTTCGTTGGCCTTGGCCGATCGGTCATCCTCTGTCGCTGGTTGCCGACCGATGAGCTTGGCCAATGGGATCTCGAATTCACGTTCCTGTTGTCGGTTGGGCCTTTGGTCGTGCTAGGGATTCCGGGCGCGTTTGGCCGATTCGCGGAATCGTACCGTCAAAAGAACCAGCTCATTCGGTTCGTTCAGATCACTGCGATCGCATGCGCCGCCATTCTTGCCGCAAGCACTGGCGCAATGATTCTGTTTCGCGAGCCACTCGGCGCGTTCCTAGTGAACGCCCCCTCGGGATCATCGTGGTACCTGTTGCTGATCCCAACCTTGGTCACCGTCGTGGTTTTCAATTACCTCACGGCGCTGATGACGGCACTTCGCCAACACCGTGCGTTCGCTGGAATCCAAGCGGTTCACGGCATCGCCTTTGCCGCTTTGTGTCTCGTCTTCGTCCCCGCCTTCTCGTATGGATCGGGCGGCGTCGTCGTTGCCTATGCGGTCGCAAGCATCATTGGGGCCGCCGTCGCCGCTTGGCTATTGCGCACAACGTTTCGTGAACTCGGCGCCGAAGCGGAAGCGGAAGCGGACGACGAGCCGAAAGAACCACTTTGGACACACTTCGTTGCAGCAATCAAACACATCCTGCCGTTCGCGGTGGCGATATGGTTGGCAACGTTGATCGCCAATTCGTTTCGCATGAGCGATCGAATGTTGATGGTGCACCTGACCGAAAACGAACAACTCGCGATGTTCTTCGTTGGCCAGTATCACGCCGCTCGAATCATTCCTCGACTGATGGCGCAGTTTGCGATGAGCCTTGCCGCCATGGTCACGCCGCATCTGGTGCAAGACTGGGACCAAGGCAATCACGCCGCTGCGATCCAACGACTCGGCCGACTGTTGAAGTTTGTGTCGATCAGTTTTTGTGTCGCCGGAATCGGTGTGCTCGCAATGGGCAATACGCTCTTCTCCACTCTGATGGACGGGAAGTTTGAACTCGCTGTCGAGTTGCTGCCCTGGGCCATGGCCACTGGAATCACCTTCAGTATCGCGTTCGTCGCGCAGAACGCGGCGTGGTGTTCCAAACAAGCCTGGTCAACGTCGGCTTGCTTCTTGGTCGGACTGATCGCCAACGTGTTGTTTGGGATCGTGTTGTTCCCAACGTTCGGGATCCTTGGCATTGCCGTCGGCACGTTTATGGCGACAAGCTTGGTGCTCTGGGCGATGCTCTGGCTCGCCGCACGTGCTGGATTTTGTTTTCCGTTTGCAACGTACGTGCTGATGGCGTTACCGTCCGCGCTGGTCGGTGGCTACATTCCGGCATCGGTGCTCATCCTGGCCATCGCCTTGGCAGCCGTCTTCCATAACGAGTTTGTGACCGACGGAGAGCGTCAGCGACTCAGGGAAATCGTCATCGGACGTCTGAATCGTTTTCGCAGATCCAGCTCGGCAGCATCAGCCGGTAGGTAGCCAACGTAGGCCGGATCAAGGAGCGACAGCGAGGCAGATCCGGCTTGGTCCCAAACGCCAATAAACGACTCATCGTCCTATCTTGGCATCAACAATCTGTGCAAGGCTACATGGCGCGATGAGGACCGGCCGCTTACGCGATCACGGCTCACGCCTTACAGCAACCTTACTCCTCAGCGATGCAATAAAGGTGCTTGTCCGAGCGAACGAAGATCTGGCCGTTGCTGATCGCGGGCGTGCCGCTGAACACCTCTTTGTCATCAGTCAACTCGTTGGTCGACAACAGTTTGAACTTGTCACCGGCTTCCAAGACAATCGTTGTTCCGTTGCTCTTGACGTAGTAGACCTTTCCGTCAGCGGCCACGGGCGAAGAATAGTCTTGGGACCCAAAGCCGCCTCGTCCACCGCGGCCTGAGAACCCGCCGCCTTGACCAAATCCGCCACTCCCGCCGCGCCCGGACGAACTCGAGCCAGGCAAGCGTCCTTTGAAGACCGATGTCCCATCCTCGGCGCTGATGCAGGACGCGACACCGTTGGAGAAATAGTAGATGCGGTTCTTATACACCAACGGCGTTCCAAATCGTGCTGAATCAGATCCGGTCCAAACGGTGTTGGCATCCGTCACATCGCCTTTGCCACCCGCCTTGATCGCGGCCGATCCACCACCACGTCCTTCAATGCCGTAGATCACTCCGTCGGATTCAACGACGCTTGAGTTGTACGAGTCGGTATTCATCGCTTCGCTATACCATCGGAGTTTCCCCGACTCAGGATTCAAACCCCAAAACTCATAGGGCACTCCGATCACCAAGTCGGTGCGGTCTTCCACCTTTGCCAACAAGGGCGTTCCCCAAACATCGGTGAGGCCATCGGTTTCTTGACGCCAAACTTGTTCTCCCGTTTCCTTGTTGAGTCCAACGAGCGACCGACTTTCGGCGCTCGCGGTCACAATGACAATGTCTTTGTAGAGAATGGGACTCGATGACGAACCCCATTTTCGGCGGTCACTATCCGTACCGACGCTGCGGGTCCATTTCTCGTTGCCTTCCATGTCATACGCAACGACGCCTGACTTGCCAAAGAAGACGTAGACGTTTTGTCCGTCAGAAACAGGTGTGTGAGAAGCGTAGCCGTGTGATGGCACGCCCATTCCCGAGTAGGGGTCCTCGGGCTGGGCCGCTTTGATCGACTTGTCCCACAGGATGTCACCGCTCTTGCGGTCAACGCAAACGAGGTGTCGCATCAGGTTGTTGATGTCACCAGGTTCGCGACGATCGAGCCCGTAGCCGGAATAGCAGGTCACAAAGATTCGATCGCCAACGACGATCGGGCTCGAAACGCCGGCGCCAGGCAAGGGAACTTTCCACTTGAGATTCTCTTTGGGACTCCATTTCGTCGGGGTCGCGGCCGAGTCACCACTGATCCCCGATCCATTCGGCCCTCGAAAACGCAACCAATCAGCATCGGCCGATGTACCCAGTAACAAACCGAGAGCGACAAACCCGAAAAAGACCTTGATTCGTGGCATCAGAGCACTTTCCAGTGAGAAAAAAGACAAGTCAGCGCGTAGCGCGACCCTGTATGACGGATCCGGGCCGCTGGATTTCAAACACCGCCCGAGAATGGGTGTTCCGAAGATTTTAGAAGTTTGCCACGGGCAGAAACCCTGGCACTCATTCGGCGGGACGACTTCGGCGCGTTCGCCGCTTCCTGTCGTACCGGACCCGGCAGCCAATGGGAACGGTCTCGGCCTTCTCGAGATCTTCGCCCTTCAGGACCGACTCGACCGCCAGTTGAACGTACTTCTGGCTCACCTTTGTCCCGTCAGGGCTATCGTCCATCGATCCCATGTATGCGACTTTGCGATCGCCATCGAGGACAAAAAACTCGGGCGTGTACTTCGCACCGTAGTCTTTGGCGATCTTCTGAGTCTCGTCGAAAAGGTAGGTGAAAGTGAACTTCTTCTCTTCCGCCTTTTCCTTCATCGCTGGCATCAAGTCATCCTCGACCTTGTTCACGTTGATAGCGACAAGCGCCACGCCACGCTTGGAGAACTCTTTGTCAAACTCGAGCAAACGGTCCTCGATATCGACGGCGTAGGGGCAGGAGTTGCAAGTGAAGACCACGACCACGGCTTTGGCGTCTTCGAGGTCCGCGAACGAATGCTTTGCACCGTCAGTCCCCGGCAGATCGTTCCAATGAGGCGCGTCGTCGCCGATGTCAAGCACGAGATTGTAGGTTCCCGCATCGACAAACGGAGTCGAGGCGATGAAGGTGATCGCAACAACAAACGCAAGGAATCGCCGCGTCATGGAACGTTCTCTACTAGCCTGAGCCGGAGTGCTTGGGAGGGTCGACATCAGCCTAGCAAAGTTCGTCGAGATTGAAAAACAACCCTCAAATTGAGAGAGCACCGATCGGCGTGAATCGCCTATCATGAACTGATTGGTTTCTTCGACTCCAGCCCCGGACCCCGCCATGGCGCCCAACTCAAAGTCGAACCGAGAGGATCCAGCCGAACCAAACGACCCCGGCGTTCCGCCGCACCAGGGGGCGGAACTTTCGAAATCGTTCGACCGCGTTGCGCATCAAATGCAAAACCTCGATCAACGGCTTGAGCAACTCACGTCGTTGCTTGCCGTCCAGACGCAATCGAAACAAAAGCGAAGGCGACAATTCACACTGCGGTTCCTGCTTGTGGCGTTTGCGTGTTTTGCACTCGGCTTCGCCTGGGTGGGCAACATCTATCATCGTTCTCAACGTCAAGCTGCCGCCGTCGATCGGCTGATCACCGAAAGCGTCTTTGTGATGTACTCGCCGCGTGAAAGCCCTGTCGTCGCAATGATGCCCGGAACAGCAGCGCAACCACCTGCGTCACTCGTCGATTGGTTTGGCGACGACTTTTTTCGCGCCGCGATCAATGTTTCGACCAGCACCTCGCCCTCGGCCGATAAACAGAAGAAGCCGATCCTCGAGTCGATCTCGAAATTGACCGATCTCGAACGTTTACGATTGAAGGGCATGCAATTGCGAACGTCCGAACTCAAGTCGTTCGACGACCTCAGCCAACTCCAATCGATTGACCTTTCGCGGACTGGACTCGATGCCGGAGCGATGAATTGGCTTCGCGACAAAGACATTCGTTGGTTCAATGCGTCGCATACCAAGATTAGCGACCGCGCGATGTTCGATCTTTCACACTGCGAAGGGCTCCAGCAGCTCTACCTTGAACGGACCGCTGTCACCGACACGGGGCTGAAGCATCTCTATTCGATGTCACAGCTTCGTTACATCAATCTCAAACGCAGCCCCGTATCGGCCGCGGCCGTCAAGAAGCTTTCCGACGCGTTGCCCGGATGCGTGATTGACTGGGAACCACTGGTCTTTCGCAGTGACGGCAAAATTGACGGTGTTGCCGTGCGTCGAGGACGCAAGCGTCATGGGCGCCGCATGCCCGACGACCCGCGACTATCGCGCCAGGCGATTCCACCGTTCGATGCCTCGCCCAACCAAGTCACGGCGTGGCCGATGTATTCGTCCGGCCAAACGTACCCCGCCAATCAAAGCTGGATCCCCGTTTACCCCACGCCTGTCACCAACAACAACGTCTACACCTACTGAATCAAAGATCATTGTCTCGCACAGCTTCAAGCTTCGAAGCGAGTTTGGCTTGAAACGCCGCAACCGTTGCTTGGTGCCGCGGATCGTTGGCAAGGTTGGTGTACTGCTTTGGGTCCGACTTGGTATCAAACAATTCGATGCCGCCAGAACCATTCTCGTTGTATTGGATGAATGCCCAACGATCTTCTCGCAACAGAAATCCTTTGCGCATCGGGGCAACGCTGAATGCCGCGTCACGCACTTGGTGATCCGGATCGTCTAGCATCGGAGAAAGATCGCGACCCTGCAATCTTGGTTGCGCGGGCAAACCGCAAAGGGCTGCGGTGGTCGGGTACAGATCGATCAATTCGGCAAGGCTATGGCAAACGGCTGGCGGCTTGCCGGGAACATGAATGATCAAAGGCACGGCGGCCGATTCGTCGCGCAGTGAGACCTTGGCCCAAAAGTCATGCTCGCCAAGATGGTAGCCATGGTCACTTGTGAAAATAACGATGGTCTTGTCCTCCAGCCCGTTATCACGCAGCGCCTTGGTGACTTTGCCAACCTGAGCATCCATGTAGGCTACGGACGCATAGTAACCGCCAACCGCTTTCTTTTGGCGGCGGATGTCCATCTTCATATTCACGCTTGTCTTGTAGTTGATGCCCGGCTTGGGAATGTCATCCCAATCGCCCGCAACCTTCTCGGGAAGCTCCATCGACGAATAGGGAAGAAACGGTTCGAAGTACTTTCTTGGTGCTACGAAGGGAACGTGCGGCCGCACGAACCCAACGCCAATCCAGAAGGGCTCCTCTTTGTGCTGCTCGATCAACTCGACAGCCTTCGCTGCCGTCTTTCCGTCGCTATGCACAAGGTCATCGCCATCGGCTTCGACCACAACAAACGTGTTGCCGCCCACGACTGGGCGAGTGCCGTTCGGGTTGCCTTCCAAAGTCTCGCCATCACCGGCGGCTTTCCATTCAGGACCTGGGCTATTGAACCGCTCGGTCCAACTCAATGCATCGTCGGCACCGTTGAAATTGTCGTGTTTCTTGGGATCCGTCCCCAACTCAACACCGCCCGGCACACCCATATGAAAGATCTTGCTGACGCGCGCGGTGTAATACCCGTTGTCCTTGAAGTGCTGAGACCACATTGCTCGGTCGCCGATCTTCGACCGAGGATTTCTGTAGCCAAGTGTGGCGGTCGCATGCGGGTAGTAACCCGACATGAAAGAGGCGCGCGACGGGCCACAATACGTGCCCTGGCAATAGGCGCGCGTGAAGCGTGTTCCCTTTGCGGCGATCGCATCGATGTTCGGAGTTTGACATACCTTGTTCCCGTAACATGACAGGGCGGTCGCCGTCAGGTCATCAGAAATGATGAACAACACGTTGTAGCGTTCGGCCTCGGCACTGTGTGCTGTGACGTGGCCGGTAGACAACACGACAATCAGAAGAAGACAGAAACGTTGCATGGCAAGTTGGTTATGGTGGGCAAGTTGGTTGTGGTGGGCGAGTCGGTCGTAGTGGGGCAGGGCGAAAGGTGAGACGACTCATTGTACCTAAGGCCCGAAGTACCTAAGGCCCGCAGTACCTAAGGCTCGGGTCTGCTGATCGGTGCACTGGCATTGCACTGTTGCAGGACGCCAAAGTCGCTCAAGGTTTGTTATCCTCGCTATTCGTGTGATTCGTGCTATTCGTGGTACCTTCCTCTCGCACCTTCATTCCTTTCGATTTTGCTGCCAGTAACGAACAATGACTGCTCCCATGGTCTATGCCATCGCCACGATGGATACAAAAGGTGAAGAGCTTGCTTATGTCGCCGCCTGCCTGAGAAAGGCTGGCGTTCTCGTGAAGACAGTCGACGTCGGGGTGCATGACGCCCCAACCGTCGCCCCCGATATCGATCGCAAAACGATCCTCGGCGACGCTTCCATCAACGAGACCGGTGATCGAGGCACGGCCGTCACGGCGATGGGCGAAGCTCTCGCCGACTATCTTCGTGACGTCGCTTCGGCGGGTGAACTCGCGGGAGTGATCGGCATTGGCGGCAGCGGTGGCACCGCGCTGATCACGCGAGCCTTGCGCCAGCTACCGATCGGGATGCCCAAGCTGATGGTGTCGACCGTGGCCAGCGGCAATACCGCACCGTACATCGACTGTAGCGACATCACGATGATGTATTCGGTTGTCGACGTGGCGGGATTGAATGCCGTTTCGCAGACCGTCTTGGGGAATGCCGCGCATGCGCTAGCAGGCATGGTCACTCACCGTTTGGAGCTTCAACATTCCGCGTCAACGTTGGGCATGACGATGTTCGGCGTCACCACTCCGTGCGTCACAGCCGTGCGACAGTCTCTCGAAGAGCGGGGATTCGAGTGTCTCGTCTTTCACGCCACCGGCTCAGGTGGTCGGGCCATGGAACAGCTTGTGGAATCGGGACTGATCCAGGGCGTGTTGGATATTTCGACGACCGAAGTGGCCGATGAGGTGGTTGGAGGCATCTTTCCTGCGGGCCCGAGCCGATTTGAGCGAATGATCCAAAAAAGAATTCCGCTCGTCTTGAGTGTTGGCGCGCTCGACATGGTCAATTTTGGTGCCCTCGATACGGTGCCCGACAAGTTTCGCGAGCGAAATCTGCACGTCCATAACGCTCAGGTCACACTCATGCGCACCACGGTCGAAGAAAACCGCCAGTTCGCAACTTGGATCGCAAAGCGACTCAACGCATCGAAGAGCCCTGTCACCGTGGTGATTCCCGAAGGCGGCGTCTCGATGATCGACGCGCCTGGCCAACCCTTTTATGATCCCCAAGCCAACGCCGCACTTTTCGAGACGCTTGAAGCGGAAATCGAGCAGACCGATCAACGGCGTTTCCTGCGCACACCCTTCCACATCAACGATCCTGAGTTCTCATCGACCCTCGTTGAACAGTTTTTGGACCTGAACAAATCGCAGACACCTCGCTGAATGCAGACACATGGCTGAATCACGTCAAGACATTTTGGCTCGACTACACGACCAAATCGCACAGGGACTGCCGATCATCGGCGGCGGAGCGGGCACGGGCATTAGCGCCAAGTGCGAAGAGGCTGGCGGCATCGACTTGATTGTTATTTACAACTCAGGCCGCTATCGCATGGCTGGTCGCGGATCGCTCGCCGGTCTGATGCCCTACGGTAACGCCAACGAGATCGTCAAAGAAATGGCGCGCGAAGTCATCACGGCGGTCGAACACACACCAGTGCTTGCTGGTGTCTGCGGAACCGATCCCTTCATGTTGCGAGATGCATTCTTGAAGGAACTCAAAGAACTCGGTTTCGCTGGCATTCAAAACTTCCCCACCGTCGGCCTTATCGATGGATCGTTTCGAATCGGGCTGGAAGAAACGGGAATGGGATTCGACCTGGAGGTCCAATGCATCGCTGCAGCACACGACCTTGACATGCTGACCACTCCCTATGCATTCGATCCCAAACAGGCGATCGAACTGACATCGGCCGGCGCAGACATCATCGTTGCCCACATGGGGCTAACCACCAGCGGTTCCATTGGCGCGTCGACGGCAAAAACACTTGACGACTGCGTTCGCGAAGTTGGCGCGATCGCCGAAGCCGCTAGAAAGGTTCGTGACGACGTGATCGTCCTTTGCCACGGTGGCCCGATCGCAATGCCCGAAGATGCCGACTTCATGATGAAACATGTTGACACGATCGACGGGTTCTATGGTGCCAGTTCGATGGAACGATTGCCAACCGAGATCGCCCTCAAAGCTCAAGTCGAAGCCTTCACAAAGATCCGCCGTTGAACCCAACTGATCCACCCGAGTCCCAATCGGCCAACCATCGCATTGTTGGTCTCGATGTTGCCCGCGCGATTGCCATCGCCGGAATGGCGGCCGTACATTTCCAAGTCGTGTTGTCGATGGGATTTGTCGACAACTCACTGCTGGCGACCGGGTTCGAAAAACTAGGCGGTCGCCCAGCCATGATCTTCATGCTGCTTGCGGGCATCGGCGTCTCGTTGCGAGTTCGTCCCGGAGCGTCGCGGAGTATTGAGGAAGTTCGCAAGTCGCTGTTTCGACGTGGGGTCTTCTTTTTCATCGTCGGCTATCTGAACCTGATCGTTTGGACCGGCGATATCTTGCGTGTCTATGGCATTGCCTACATCGTCGCGTCCTTTGTCATCCTTTCCGGTACTCGCAGGTTGCTCGTCGGTGCGAT
The DNA here is from genome assembly GCA_965216875.1 of Rubripirellula sp. Taxonomy (GTDB): domain Bacteria; phylum Planctomycetota; class Planctomycetia; order Pirellulales; family Pirellulaceae; genus CBDCUW01. Next base: position 6,876,524 of record OZ244207.1, on the reverse strand, counting down.
CAGTGCCGTTGCGGTCTTTTTGGTGTTGGTTGCGACGATCGATTTTGGCACCAACATCGACTTTGCAACGCTCGAGTATGAGAACTTATGGACCACGCAGGGCGCCCTTTTGAATCTGTTCTACAACGGCTTCCGCAGCGTCTTTCCTTGGCTCGGAGTCTTCTTGCTTGGGATGGTGATCGGTCGCAGCAACCTACAAGACCCGATCGTTCGTCGCCGATACATCCTCGGTGGACTCGCCGCCTGGGCCGGAGCCGAATTGGTCTCCTTCGGTCTGCTTCAGGCAACGTTGCCTCTGGCGGAATCCCAGGCAGACATTGATGACCTGCAAGCCTTGTTCGGGACCGATTCGTTTCCGAGTATGCCACTGTTTCTGATCTCGGCCTCTGGCTTGGCAACGACCATCGTCATGACTTGCATTGGTTGCTGCGACGCGGCGAAAGGCAAGTGGTTCGTACCATTGGCAAATGCCGGGCAACTTGCGTTCACGTGGTACATTGGTCACATCGTGATTGTGATCGCCATCGCCGTCGCAACGGAAACACAGGCCAACTATCCCACCAGCGTCTCGTTGGCTGTGTCGATCGCTTTCGCTCTCTCGATGGTCGTCACGTCGTGGCTGTACCGAAAACGATTCCGATTCGGTCCCCTTGAGTGGGTGCTCCGAAAACTCGCCAAATAGTCGAGCATAACGTTATGTGGTGGTTCTTCATGCCTCGCAAAAAGTCGGAAACCGACGATGAAGCAACCCCCGTCAAAGGGAGTCGGCGCCGCAGACTAGCCGTTGTCTTCGTATTGATCATGCATCTGCTGGGGGCGATCACCTCAGTTCGCGCCGTCATGTCAACGCGGACGTCACAGGGCGCGATTGCTTGGGCCATTAGCTTGAACACATTCCCCTACGTTGCGGTCCCAGCGTATTGGGTGTTTGGTCAATCGCGGTTCGATGGATACGAGTTATTGCGTCACACCGAGTTCATTGCCGGCAATGAAACGGCGCAGCGAGCCAAACAAAAGCTTGAAGACGATGAACTGTTGCTGATTCCAGAAACACCAGCACAAGAACGTCACGCGATGCTGCTGGACAACATCAGTCGGTTGCCAATCACAACCGCGAACGATGCCAAACTTCTGATCGACGGCGAAGACACGTTCAAGGCAATCTTTGAAGGCATCGCCGAAGCCAAAGATTACATTTTGGTTCAGTTCTATATCCTTCGCGATGACGACCTCGGACAACAACTCAAAGACGCTTTGATCGAGCGAGCGAACAATGGTGTGCGAGTGTACGTGTTGTACGACGAACTCGGCAGCAAGGACCTCTCAGAAAAATACTCCCAAGAGCTGCGCGACGCGGGCGCACAAATCGCTCCATTCAACACAACACAAGGTGACGGTAATCGCTTTCGCTTGAACTTTCGCAACCATCGCAAAATCGTCGTTGTCGATGGACACACGGCCTATGTCGGCGGGCACAACGTTGGCGATGAATACGTGCACAAGCATCCAACGCTCACGCCTTGGCGCGACACGCACGTGCAATTGAGCGGTCCCGTCGTCCAGTGCATCCAGGTTCCTTTTTTAGAAGATTGGATTTGGGCCACGGGCGAAACACCCAAGTTGGACTGGGATCCCGAAGGGGTCGAAGGCGGAAAGACGGCCGCGGCCTGCATCCCCACTGGTCCAGCCGACAAACTCGAAACCGGCACGCTCTTCTTTCTGCACGCAATCAATTCAGCCGAAAAACGTCTGTGGATCGTCAGCCCCTATTTTGTTCCAGACGAACAGTTGATGTCGGCGTTGCAGCTTGCTGCTTTGCGTGGTGTCGACGTGCGAATCTTGATTCCTCAGAACCCGGACCAAATCATGGTCTATCTATCATCAATGTCGTACTTCGAAGAAGCCGAAGAGGCGGGCATCAAAATCTATCGGTACCAACCTGGGTTCCTTCACCAAAAAGTCTTTCTTGTCGACGACGATATCGCTGCGGTTGGAACGGCCAACCTCGACAATCGATCGATGCGATTGAATTTCGAGATCACCATGTTGCTGATGGGGCGGGAGATCGCCCGCGACGTCGAAAAGATGCTGATCGACGATTTTGCAAACAGCAAACTCGCCTCGCAAACCGAATACACCAAACGCGCCCTACCGTTCCGGTTCCTCGTTCGCGTCTCGAGGCTGTTGGCCCCAGTGCAGTAGGACCCAGTTCATTGGGACCCAGTTCATTGGGTCCCAGCGCAATAGTCCCAATATGCCCCGATGTAGTCGGTCGACCGATTCTCGCACCGCCTTGGGGGCGATGGAAGCTGAAGATTCCGGCGAAAGCCGGGGATTACAAACTGGACTGCGAAACGGGCCCAACCCAAAAACCGGCTGCATCCTGGCACCAACCGGGGGGATTCCATGTTCAGACTCGGGAAGCCGCATCGGCCGCTGTGCACATTTTTCGAGTTCTGAATACAATGGTCACTGCTGAGATGGTGGTTGCTGGTTTCAAGCTACCTCGAAAATGCAGGTAGCGACCAACACCAGCCGATGCTGGTGCCCCCCTTCAAGCAACCGCAGGACATTCAGCCCCTGCCTATTGACGACTGCGCATGCCCCACGTTGTAGATGTCGTTTGTTTCGGATGGTTCGTGTAACCGCTTTCAAACACATCAAGTCTGGTCCTGCGTTGGCGTCGATAGCCCACGGATGATGAACGTCGCGATAGCGTCGTTTCATTTCTGGTCACGCACAAACTGATTCGGATCAAACACTCTCCATGCGTACTGCATTCTCGTTGCGCTCGGGCTTCGCTCTTTTTTTGGCAATGACCATCATTGGGTCATCGACAAATGCCCAGGTTTACGACAGCCCCAAGGCAGCCGAAGACGACTTTGACTTTGAACTGCAAGGCGAATACGTCGAAAGCCAACGCGCGATGCAAGTCATCGCCGATGGCGACGGCGAGTTCACCGTCAAGATCTACAACGGAGGCCTACCAGGCGACGGCTGGGATGGCACAGCGATCAAGACGCTTGAGGTCGATGACGTTACTGCCGAAGCGATGATCTCAAAGTTCGAGAAGGTCGAACGCAAGAGCCCAACACTCGGTGCCAAACCGCCACTCGGTGCAGTGGTGCTGTTTGATGGGACCAAAGAGTCGCTTGCAAAGCATTGGAAGAAGGGTGCACGCATCACCGAAGATGGTCTGTTGCAAGAAGGCTGCACCAGCATCGACACCTTTGGTGACTACACACTGCACTTGGAATTCCGAACACCGTTTCAACCCTCGGACAAAGGCCAAAAACGAGGCAACAGTGGCCTGTACCATCAAGGCCGATATGAAACACAAATCCTTGATTCATTCGGACTCGCAGGGAAGAACAACGAAACAGGTGGGATTTACGAGATTCGCGATCCCGATCTGAACATGTGCTTCCCGCCGCTTTCGTGGCAAACTTACGACGTTGACTTTACCGCCGCGCGCTATGACGAAAACGGAAAGAAAACATCCAACGCGGTCATCAGCGTTCGCCTCAATGGCGTCTACGTCCATCGCGATGTGGAACTTCCACGTGGCACACGGGCCGCTCCGGTCAAAGAAGGCCCCGAAGACGGTCCGATCTACCTTCAAAACCACGGCAACCCCGTTCGCTTTCGAAACATCTGGGTCAAGCCGCGTGATCTCGCCGCCGAAGCACGCCGACCCATCGTTCCTGGCTTTGAACGATTCCACGCTTCCGGTTCCGCGTCGGTCGAAGGCGGGCGAGTCCTGCTTGGCGAACTCAATTGCGTTGCCTGCCATTCCGCTGACGAAACTCTGGTCGCACTCGCGTCACCCAAACAAGCTCCCATCTTGGACGGTGTTGGCAAACGCGTGCACGCCGAATGGATGATCAACTACCTTGCAAACCCGCGAGCTGTCAAACCGGGCACGACGATGCCCGATGTCTTGGGCTCGATGAACGAAAGCGAGCGCAAGTCCGCCGCAATCGCATTGACAAACTTTTTGGTCGGTACCGATGCGATCCTGATTGGCGGCAAACGAGCCGACAGCAAGAAGGGCGAAACCCTTTTCCATCAATCAGGCTGCGTTGCGTGTCACATGCCACGAAACGGAACCAAGGTGAACCCAGCCACTTCGATTCCGCTGGTTGGCTTGGACGAAAAGTACACGCGTGGCAGCTTGGAAGCGTTTCTCAAAGACCCGCTCGCCGTTCGCCCCTCGGGACGAATGCCGCACTTGGATCTTGGCGACAACGGCTGGGCTGACGTCGCACAATACTTGACTGGCGACACCGCCGTTGGCTTCGCGGGTGGTAATCGCGAAATGCCAAAGACACCCAACGTCAAATTCGCTGTATACGAAGGCGGTTGGAGCAAGCTTCCCGATTTCGACAAACTGGCTCCGACAAAAACAGGTGTTGCCAAGGGACTCGATATCAACGTTGCCGGATTGAATGACAACTTTGGCGTGCGGTTCGACGGCTTCCTGCCCATCGAACAAGCAGGCAAATATTCCTTCCAAACCATTTCGGACGACGGAAGTAGGCTCTACATCGATGGCAAGATGGTCGTCAACAACGATGGCATCCACGGCAGCGAAACAGCCGAGGGTAGCATTCGGCTGACACCAGGCGTGCACACAATCCGCGTTGAATACTTCGAAGCGGGCGGTGGCGAAGACCTGCGAGTCAACTGGGCCGGCCCGGGACTCAAATCGGGCGGGATCGACAAAGCCATCCTGCTTGATCGCAACGCTGCTGACCTGAAAGAGGTCGCCGCATCGGAAGAGGTGGACCCTGATGTGTTCGCCTTCAACCCAGCACTCGTTGAAACAGGGCGTCAACTGTTTCGCTCGCTCGGTTGTGCATCTTGCCACGAGCGTCACGAAAACGGTAAACGCATCGAATCAGCGATCACGGCTCCTTCGCTTGCCGATTGCGACGAAGGTGGTTGTTTGGGTGGCGAGCCCAAACCGGGCGTGCCCAATTTCGAGCTACTCGACACTCAGTCCGCCGCACTTGCTGCCGCTGTCAAAGCTGGTTCGCCAAAGGGCCAACCAACCGCCGACATGACCCTGTCCCACTCGATGACAGCGATGAACTGTTATGCCTGTCACGGCCGTGATGGAATCGGTGGTCCCGAGTCAGACCGCAACGCACTGTTCATCAGTACGATTCCAGAAATGGGCGATGAAGGACGGTTGCCACCGTCGCTCGATGGCGTGGGCGACAAACTTCGCGAAGACTGGATGAAGAAGGTCGTGCGAGATGGCGACAAGAGTCGTCCCTACATGAAAACGTTTATGCCCCGGTTTGGATCTTCTGCGGAATCGATTGTTTCGACCTTTGCGAAACTCGATTCGATCAATGAAGCAAAGTATGCCGAACTGGATGAACCGGAAAACCGGATCGTTTCAACGGGCCGAAAAATGGTTGGCAGTAAGGGACTCGCCTGCGTCAGTTGCCACACCTTTGGAAAGTTCAAGTCGACCGGCATCCAAGCGATCGCGCTCGACACAATGGCAGCAAGGATCCGCAAAGATTGGTTCCACCGCTATTTGCCCAACCCACAGAAATACCGGCCCGGCACGCGAATGCCCAACGGTTTTCCGGAAGGCAAAAGTACCGTCATGGATATCTACGGCGGTGACAAAGACAAGCAATTGGCATCGATGTGGGCCTATTTGGCCAAGGGAACCGGTGGCGGCGTCCCCGAAGGAATCGTCGGTGGCATGATCGAACTCAAACCCGATGACAAACCGGTCATCTATCGCAACTTCATCGAAGGTGCATCGCCACGAGGTATTGCGGTTGGCTACCCCGAAAAAGCCAACCTTTGCTGGGATGCCAACACGCTCGCATTGACCGTGATCTGGCAAGATCGGTTCATCGACGCATCGAAGCACTGGGTCGGCCGCGGTCCTGGCAAACAGGTGCCTCTCGGTGGCAGCGTCGCAAAGTTTGAAACGACCGTGCCCGTTGCAGTCCTTGGTGATGCTGATGAGCCTTGGCCAACCGATTCCCCGAAAGAGCTTGGCTACAAGTTCTTGGGTTATCGCTTGGACAAACTCGGTCGCCCCACGTTCCGCTATCGCGCGGGCTCGTTCCACGTCGAAGACACTCCGATCCCGGTGAACAACAACGGGTTGGTCGGAACGTTCAAACGTTCGCTCACCATCACACCCATCGAAGGCTCGGATCCCGCAGGACAAGTCTTCGTACGCGTCGCTGCTGGAAACGTCGAAGCTAAATCGGAAAACACCTTTGAACTCGATGGTGCGATTCAGATCGGCGTTGAATCAGCCGAAGCTCCGATCGTTCGCCAGTCCAACGGAAAAACGGAAGTCTTGATTCCCGTGAGCGGACCAACGACGGTGACGCAATCGATCAACTGGTAATGACGATCGACTTGATTTGCCCGTATCCCCATTCCACCCAACCCATCTCACTGACACCTGTCTTGATGAACATGATTCGCTTCCTTTCTGTTGCGTCCCTGCTCTTGGCGAGTGCTGCGTATAGCCAAGATGCGCCGACCGAAGCCGATTACTACCCCATCACGAAAATGGAAATCCCTGAAGGCGTCGTGCTTGAAGCGAGTGCCTTTCAGTTGATGCCCGATGGAAAGATGGCGGTTTGCTCGCGTCGGGGTGAAGTTTGGATGATCAGCGATCCGTTCGCAAAAGAGATCAAAGCTTCACAGTTCAAGCGTTTTGCACATGGTCTGCACGAACCGTTGACCATGGCCGAAAAAGACGGTTGGCTGTACCTCACCCAACGGTCGGACGTTTCTCGGATTCGTGACACGGATGGCGATGGTGTCGCTGACGAATTTGAAATCGTCAACGACGGATGGGAGATTTCCGGCGACTATCACGAGTACGCCTTCGGATCGAAGTTTGACAAGAACGGCGACATCTGGGTGGTACTCTGCTTGACCGGCTCGTTCGGCAGTAGCGTTCCCTATCGTGGATGGTGCGTGCGAGTGACCAGCGACGGCGAAATGATCCCTGCGGTCAGCGGCGTTCGATCACCAGGTGGTATCGGCGCGAATCATCACGGCGACATCTTCTATACCGACAACCAAGGTCCTTGGAACGGAACGTGCGCGTTGAAACATCTTCGCGAAGGCAAGTTCGTTGGGCATCCTGGTGGTTTTGAATGGTACAAGCTTGCAGAAACAGTCATGGGTCCGAAACCGGACGAGCCCGAGAGTGGCAGCCGGGTCATGACCGAAGCGAAGCGATTGCCACATTTCGAACCGCCCGCCGTTTTGTTTCCCTACAACAAAATGGGCAAGTCGGCTGCGGGCGTGGCGTGTGACACCACCGGTGGAAAGTTTGGCCCCTTTGAAAACCAGCTCTTTGTGACCGACCAATCCTACAGCACGGTGATGCGTTGCTACTTGGAAAAGGTCAAAGGACATTACCAAGGTGCGTGCTTCCCGTTCTTGGAAGGGTTTAGCAGCGGATCGCTTGGACTCGAGATCACTCCCAACGGGAAGATGTTTTGCGGTGGCACCAATCGTGGCTGGGGCTCACGTGGACGCTTGCCCTTTGCCGCCGAACGCGTCGACTGGACTGGCAAAGTACCGTTTGAGATTCACGAGATGCGAGCCAAATCGGACGGCTTCGAGCTGACCTTTACGGAACCCGTCAATCAAGAATCGGTCGAGGCGATCGCCTCTTACAAAATCTCGACCTACACCTATATCTATCAATCGTCCTACGGCAGCCCCGAAGTCGACCACACCGAACCGACGATCACCAAAGCGGTCGTTGGTGCCGATGGAAAAAGCGTTCGACTTTACATCGATGGTCTCCAAGAAGGTCACGTGCACGAACTGCACTGTGACGGCGTGCGATCCAAAGGCGACCTGCCACTTCTGCACGCCCAAGCTTACTACACACTCAATTACATTCCGTAAAAAGGTGTCATGACTCTTGTTCTACCGCGCTCGCTCATCGAGCGTGGTGACCTGAATTCGAATTTGGTCGAGCACATAGGGCAAAAAGACGACGCCGGTGTAGTGGTTGGCCAACATGGGAACGTGGTGCTTGTCGTCTAACTTCGCTGCCTTGGCAAGCGCGTACGCGTGCTTCGGTGGGACCACCTGATCGAACGTTCCTGAAAACAACCACGTGCGTTGCGGATCAAGTCGATGGGCAATGCGCGTTGGCTCGATCGTCCATGCGAGTGCCTTAAGCTGCTCGTCGCCGATCCCTGCGTCCTCTAGCTCGCGACGCACGTTTGCTGCATCCTTTTTGCCGTCGCGGATAAGTTCGTAAAGCCTGGCCCCGGCCAGCATGACAAAGACGCTGTCATAGGCCGAGTCGAGCGAGCCCACATCGGCAGCCACAAAGCCACCAAGGCTTGTTCCTTGCAAACCGATATGGCGGTTGTCGACATGTGGTAACACCGAGACGACATCACGAGCCCGACGCGTATCGGCGATCGCTTGTTGCATCATCGTGATCACACCCGACTTTTTGGGCCGCTCATTCGCCTTGGCTCGCAATCCATAATGAGGAAGTTGAATCATAAAAGCATGCAAACCGTGCTGGCGCAGTCCACGCGCGATGAGCCTGCCGACCTGCATCCCTCGCCCCGATTCGTGGACGACCACCACGGCCCGAGCTCGTGTGATCTCGCCCGCTTCATTCTTGGCTGCGTACCATTCGAGGGCGACGTTATCGTTGATGGCGTTGCCAGAATCGATGGGTGATGGGAACCGCACCCAATAGTCACCCTGGTCCGCTCGCGTTGGTTTCTCGATGAAAGCATCGAATTCGGTCGGTTTCCAGACCAAGCCTTGCAAACACTCCAACGCGTCTTCGTTCGACTCACGTCCGATTGAGATCGAATCCGATACCCGCAACACCGCCCCGACCAAATCGGACCGCTGATCAGCCGCCTCTTGTGCCCACAAAACTTCACAAGAGATCGCCAGAACAATCAACACGAGCAATCGCTTCGGTTTCAACATTCCACTCCGCCCAAATTCCACGCGGCCCATATTCTGCGCCACCAAGTCCCGTACCAAACCAGCAACGAACCAACTAAACTCGACGCGTGAACAATCGTAGCGTAGTCAGACGTTCGTCGTCGGAGCGACAGCCACCACTCGACGATGCCTCTCCCAAAACATCAACCAAAATCGAACACAAAAACACCATGAAACGCGTACTATCAGGTTTGCTTGTTGCGTCTCTGATTTCCATCGGCACTTTGGCTTCGGCTGACGATTGGCCGCAATACCGCGGACCGGTTGGTGACGGAAAATCGACCGAAACTCTCTCGACTCAGGATTGGCCGCAAGGTGCAACCGAGGTCTGGAAGGTACCTGCACCTCTAGGCTTCAGTTCTTTTTCGATTTCAGAGGGCCGCGCGTTTACTTTGATTTCGGTCCAAGAAGATGGCAAGAAAGTCGAGAACTGTATTGCGTTGAACGCCAAGACCGGTGAAGAGATTTGGCGTCGTCCCTTCGGTGAAAGCGAGTATGGCCACGACGGCGGTAACGCAGGTGCACCGAACAATCGTGGTGGCGACGGCCCCCGTTCGACACCATCAACCGATGGCAAACACGTTTACGTTTACGATTCGCATCTGTTGCTTTCTTGCCTTGACGCTTCCAACGGCAACATCGTGTGGCAGCAAGACGTTGCCCAAGACTTTGAAGGCCGCAACATCAAATGGCTTAACGCCACCTCGCCTTTGTTGATCGGCGACATGGTCGTCGTCGGCGGTGGCGGTGCAGGGCAGTCCTTCCTGGCCTTTCGCAAAAACAATGGTGACGTGATTTGGAAAAGTGGCGACGACACGATCACGCACGCGACGCCTCATGTCACGACCATCAACAAGTCACAGCAGATCATCTTCTTCATGCAATCCGGCCTGGTTGGAGTTAACGCCGAAACGGGTGCCGAACTGTGGCGCAGCGAATTCCCGTTTAGCGTTTCAACCGCCGCCTCGCCGATCAGCGAAGGTGATCATGTCTATTGTTCGGCTGGCTACGGCGTCGGCGCCGGACTGTTCAAGGTAACCGACAATCCAGAAGCTTCGGAGGTTTGGTTCAAACCGAACGAGCTGATGAATCACTGGAGCACACCTGTTGTCCATGACGGCCACATTTACGGCATCTTTGAATTCAAAAAGTACGGCCGCGCTCCACTTCAATGCGTCGAAATGGCAACTGGCGAAATCAAATGGACCGAGCGAGGCTTTGGACCTGGTAACTGCATTCTCGTTGGCGACAAGTTGATCGTACTTTCCGATGCAGGCGAACTTGTTGTCGCGGACGCCACACCCGAGGGATACAACGAGCGACTACGAACGCAGGCGGTCAAAGGAAAGTGCTGGTCGACCCCGGCCTATAGCGATGGCAGAGTCTATGTTCGCAGCACCGAGGAAGCTGCCTGTTTCGCGCTTTCGAAGTAGGCGAGCGACCTTCGGGTCGAAATTGTCACAGGCCCGTACCAAAGCCTTGAATCGCGGCACGTGAACCCTTGAACGCAGTTTCCGACACGTCGCTCACCACGATCGCACTTCCGGAAAAGATGCCGGACTGGGGAGTCCTCGTTCTGGAGAGCCATCACGCGCCCGATTTCTCCATGGAGTGGCGAACGCATCCGTTCGTGAAAGTGATCTATGCGTTGTCTGGTCGCGGTCGAGTTCTGATCCGCGACCAGGAATACGTATTTGCCCCCAACGATGTGATCGTCGTCCCGCCTCGCCACAAAAACCGCATCATCGATGACGCCGATGATCCGTCGTCGCTTTACGTGTTCTGCTTGTCCAGCAATCTGCTGGGATTTGACCGCGATTGGAAGTCACAGATCGTGGCCGGCCCACTCAGACGATCGCCCCAGTTTTCCGCTCGTGTTCAGCGTCATCTTCGCCGACTTCTGTTTGAACAAACCCGTCGCCGCCCAGCCACCCCCATCACCATGGTTGGCGATGCGATTCAATTGCTTGGAGTGCTGATTCAACAGCCAAGCTATTCAGCGTCAGCGACCGATATCGACCTTCACGACGACGAGATGGAGACCTACGTCGAACACCTTCGAACACATTTTTTCGAAGCAACCACGATCGATGATGCCGCGTCACAACTGGGCATGTCGCGTCGTCAATTCACACAACGTTTCAGGCAAGTCACCGGCGAAACTTGGCTCGCGTTCGTGCGCCGCCTTTGCATCGGCCACGCGCAACGCTTACTCCGCGACACAACGATCCCGATCACTTCCGTCGCGTTTGAATGCGGCTTTGACGACCTGTCAACTTTCTATCGCCAGTTCAAACGGCAAACCGGCGTCGCCCCCGGTATATGGCGCGAACAAACCAGCAGCGAGTGACCAAACGTTGTATGCTTGATGCATGAGCGATGATCCGATTCAGCTCCTGGCACTCGACCTCGAAGCGACGTTGATCGACGATGCATTCAGCGCAAATCCGCGGCCTGGTTTGCTTCGTTTCTTGACCTATTGCGACGAGACGTTTCCGCGCGTAGCGCTCCTGACAACCGTCGACGAAGAAACGGCACGCGAAGTCGTCGATCAGCTTGCTGACAACGGCCACGCACCAAGCTCGTTTGCAAATCGCGTTGAATACATTGACTGGCAAGGCGAATACAAAGACTTGCGATGTGCCCAAGGCGTCGAATGGAACAACATCCTTTTCATCGACGATGATCACGGCTGGGTCCACCCCAATCAGGTGAGTCAGCACGTGCCGATTGCACCCTGGCATGGCGGTCCCGACGAGGAGCTTCGGCGCCTCCGAAGCGTTCTCGCGACGATGGTTTGATTGAAGTCGAGTGCTTTGTCACTTTGAATGAAAGAAACACGCTTTGGCGAACCCCTACGAATCACCAGACCCTGTTGAGGTTGCGCCAACACAATGGTCCGAAAAACGTTTGTACGCGTGGGCGGGCGGTTGGTTGGTGATCGCAGGAATCCTGCACGCCATCGCGTTGAATGTTGTATCCATCCGCCTTGGCGCTGCTTCGATGCACTGGTCACCCATGTGGCTCTGCCTACTCGGAGTGCTGGTTCTGTTTCAGCTGCGAATCGCCATCGGGTTGGCTCGCTTAATCGGCTCTTTGACCATCATCTCCGTCATCCTCTTGGCGGCCGTCGTGATTGCAGGGTTTGAACCTGGCAGTATGCATTACGGAGACCTCGTCGTCGATCAACCTCAGCCTTGGCATATCCTTGCTATGCTGCTGGCAGTGGCACTCACGTTCCTCCCACCTTGGTGGCTGCTGCAACGCGCGATTCGGTTCGATCGAGCCAATTCGCGTCTGTTCAAGACCGACGAAACAGACGCACGTGAGTGACTGTACCAAAGTGTCTCGGCGAGCTGGTTTCACGATGATCGACCGATGACAATCGTGTCTGCCGGACAGAGCAACGAGTTCGAAAACTTTGCATAAAACACGGGCTCGCCACCTCGTCCACTGCCGCCCACCACGTCACGACGAGATCAGCTGTGAATCGCTCCTGCCTTCTACTCTGTTTGCTGACGGTCACGGTATGGATTCAATACACGCCAGTTTGCCTCGGGGAAAAGCCGACCGCGCGTCCGAACGTGATCATCGTCCTCGCCGACGACTTGGGCTGGAGCGAGTTGGCTTGTTATGGAAACACGTTCCACGAAACGCCTCATCTGAACCGGCTCGCAACCGATGGTGTTCGGTTCACATCAGCCTATGCTCCCGCTCCTGTTTGTTCGCCTTACCGTGCCGCGCTATTAACCGGACAACATCCGGCACGAGTCGGAATCACCGACTACCTGCGTCCCAATTCCGCCAACGGCCTTTCGACCCAGCAGGTAACCCTTGCGCAGCGGTTTCGTGACCACGGCTACCGCACTGGAATGATCGGTAAGTGGCACCTTTCGGGATACGCGTATCACGGCGCCCCCAACCCAACCCGCCCAACGGATCATGGTTTTGATTGGAACCTTGCCAGCGAAGTGAAAGGGGTCGGCAACGGCGCAAATTTCTGGCCCTACGTTTTTCGAGACCAACCGATCCGATGGCTCGATGTCGACGAAAATCGCTTGGGTGAAAGCGAATTCCTCGTCGACCGGATGAACTTCGAAGCGGTCGAGTTCATCAAACGAAACCACCATCAACCTTTCTTCCTGCTGCTAAGTCATTACGCACCCCACTCGATCGTCAACGGCAAGCCTGGACTCGTCGAGAAGTACCGAAAAAAGCATCCTCCAGGAGAAAGCTCGCGTCAGCGCTGTTACCTCTGCCAAGACCAAGGTCTTCAGGGCGACCCTCTGAACCATTGGGCCAAAGATCACAATCCGCATTTGGCTGCGATGATCGAAAGCATCGATGACGGAGTCGGGTTGATCATGAAGCAATTAGAGGAATCGGGAATCGCCGACAACACGATCATCCTTTTTACAAGTGATAACGGTGGCGAAACCAATGTCACCACCAATGCGCCGCTCCGAGGTGGCAAGAGCGAACTGTACGAAGGCGGCATCCGCGTGCCGATGATCGTGCGTTGGCCCCAACGTATTCCGTCGGGAGTAGTTTGCGATCATCCAACAACCAACCTCGACCTTTATCCAACGCTGCTTGAAGCTACCGGGATGCAGGTCGAACCGACTCATACGCTCGATGGTCAATCAACGTTGACCTCTTGGAAAGCGCCGACAACCTCGACTCCACCACGAGAGTTTTATTGGCACTATCCACTCGACCGCCCCCACTTTCTGGGTGGCATCTCGGGTGCCGCGATTCGCGCCGGCAACTGGAAGCTCATCGAGCGGTTCGACGGTGCCCCCCCTCAGTTGTTCGCCATCGATTCCGACCCTTCTGAAACGAACAACGTTGCCGACAAACACCCGGCCGTCGTCAAGCGACTGCAGCAGAACCTCACGAGCTGGCAAGCCGAGACCGGTGCAATTGCACCCTCACCGCCGCAACTCGTCCAGAAGCGGCAACTCCTATTCGCCGACCATTTTGCCTCAGGCCAAGCAAACGAGCGATGGTTCTTCAGCGAACATTGGTCGGTCGAATCCGATCACCTCGTCCGAGGCGCTGGTGACAATCAAAGCCGTCGTATCTTTCTGAGGGACACCAAACTCCGTGATGCAATCATTCGGTTTAGCTTTCGCTTTGACACGTCAAAGAACATTCGCTTTTTGACCGGCGCCTCAGGACCGTACAACACGGTGCTTCACATTCACCCAGACCATTTCTATCTCCAGACGGCGAAAGACGAATCGGGACCGACGGGCGGCGCTGGCCCAAACGCAAGCGACCGCTATTTCAGCTTTCGACACAGCGAATGTGCCTTCGATTTCCAACCCGGAACGTGGTACTCGATGACGGTCGAGTTTGTCGAAGATCGCTGCATCGCGCACCTCGATCCCGATCACGTCGTCGTTGCCCACCACCCCATCATCAACAAGCAGCGCACCTACTTTGCGTTCCAGGTAGACGAGGGGACAGCGTCGTTTGACGACGTACAAATATTCTCCGTCGCCAAGAACAGGGACTTTGAAGAAGCTCTCACGAAAGTCCACCAACTCGAAAACCGTTTCCCAGTCGCCAAGTCGATTGCGGAAGCCTATCAAATTCAGCTGACCAACGCTCATGATTGGTTCTATCAACGCGACGCAAAGTATCGCGGGCTTGTTCGGCGAGTCGAGCAATGGGATGACGAAAAGAAACGTCGCTATCCCGAGATCTTTCGCACTCAAAAAGAAGAACAGAAAGCCATTCACAAAGTTCGCGAGGAACGATTGAAGAACGACGCGGACTTCAAAGAGCTCTTGTTTGCGACGTACCGTGCCAAACGAGCCATCGAGGCGTTTCTGGTAGAACAATCTCCCCAAGTAGCCGAACTGCCAGAGAGTCGGCGCAAACGCGAGATCGAATTGCTCCGCCGCAAACATTCAGCGTCGAACCAATACATGCGTCTCGTCGAAGCGAGCAACGCCGCCCAGTCGCGACTCGAGAAGGCTTACCCAGAGGTTTTTGTCGACCTCGACGAATTGAGGCGACGGAAAGCGCAATTACGTGAACAGGAAAAAGATTCACCGGCGTTTCAGAAGCTCATGCAGCAACGCGCTGACGCCTATCAGGCGCAACAAGACTACCTATTCACAAACGACTCGAAATTGGCTGAGTTGAAATCGAAGTTGGGTGCTCAGTGAACTTCTTTACGTCGTGATCCCAAGCTTCTCGATCCGACTGCGTAGCGTACTTGGATTCATGGCGAGTATCGCTGCTGCACCACTGGGGCCGGCGATCACACCACCGGTGTGTTTCAACACCGACTTTATATGATCGGATTCGACTTCGGCAAGCGAACGAAGCGGCAAGTCGTCTTGCCGTTTTGCTCGTTCCGGCGCAAAACCAGCTGGCAACACCAGTTCGTCGCCCGAGCTAAGGATCATTGCTCGTTCAATGACGTTTTCAAGTTCGCGAACGTTGCCGGCCCAATGGTACTGCTGCAAGCCATCGATAACCTGCTGTGGAACGTTTTCGATTCGACGCCCAAGTCGTTTTGACAGCTTCGTAATGAAGGACTGAACAAGCGTCGGAATATCCTCTTTGCGTTGGCGAAGTGGCGGGATGCTAATCGGGAAAACGTTCAGTCGATAAAACAGATCGTCGCGGAACTCTCCCTCTTCTGACATCTGCAATAAGTCTCGATTCGTGGCCGCAATCACGCGTGTGTCAACGCGTATCGTCTGACTGCTGCCAACACGTTCGAGTTCTTGCTCTTGCAGAACGCGCAACAGCCTCGCTTGAGCGGCAGGCGGCATTTCACCAATCTCATCCAAAAAAATGGTTCCGCCATCAGCCAGCTCAAAACGTCCGGTCCGTTTTCCGGTGGCACCAGTGAATGCACCTTGTTCGTGCCCAAAAAGCTCGCTTTCAAGAAGTGACTCAGGCAGAGCGGCGCAATTGACGCGAACAAAAGGGCCATTGCTTCGACGGCTGTTTTTGTGAATTGCCCGGGCCACCAATTCCTTGCCCGTTCCCGTCTCGCCTAAAATCAAGACCGTGCTATCGGTTGGCGCGACCATATCAATGTTCCGCAGCACTTTCCAAATGCCGTCGCTCTCGCCAACGATCTCGGCGAACTCGCCACGTCCTCGCAACTCCTCTTTCAAGTAAGCGACTTCCGCTTCCATTCGTTTTTGTTCATTCCGCAGCCGCTCCTCACGTTGCCGACTATCGTTGAGCGCGCGTTCCGTTCGGCGTCGAATCAACTCTGCCGTCGCGCGGGCTGCAAAAATATGAAAGATCGACAGTTCACGCTCATCGGCTTTCATCGGCTTGTCATCGATCACAGCCAAATGACCAACCACCTCGCCAAGATTGTTGGTCATTGGAATCGCCAGATAACTCTGCGCGTCGAGCTGACGCAGTAGACCGTTCTCTGGAAACGTATCCTGAATCTCTTGGGGGAAATGCAGGATTCCACCATCAAGCACCTGTTGGCAGGGCGTTCCGTTGATGTCGAAATCAAAATTCGGAACATGCTGTTGGCCAATCCACACAGCAAGCGTTTGGACTTGGCTGCGATCCGCGTTGAATTGGGCAATGAACGAAGCCTTCGCTCCCAGCGAGATCGCCAAGTATTGAACGAGCGATCGAAAAAAGCGATCACCGCTTGCACCGGCGGTTCCTTCCATGATCGACCGAAGCGTCGTATCCAAATCCGCATTGGACTCGGCCATTGGGAGAGCAGTCATGTTTATCTCACAGGAGCGTTGGAATGCGATATCTCGCATCGACATGCGATATATGGCGTTTGATCAATTGCGTCCGCCAGCTCACCCATTCGCATAACCCATTGACGCAAGGCGACTTACGTCCGTTTCGAAATCACGCCGGCGAATCTGGCACAGCTCATGCATTGCGATTGTCATACCAGCGAGCCAACGGTGGTTTGCTGGTCGAACCAATCAAACGACGGAGAAAAGTCGCAATGAAACGTTTCCGAATCGGAGCCGTCTTGTTGCTAGGGGCAATCGCGTTGCCTCTTGCAATGTTTGGATGTGGGTCTCCCCAATCCTTTGGCGTTGCCGATGCCGCATCACCGGCCGAGTCCAAACGCACGTACGCCAACTACAACGCCAGTGGCCAACTGCTGCGTCCTGACGACCATCACGAATGGGTGTTTGTCGGCGCCCCAGTCACCCCGAACGACATGAACGACGGCAGCGCCGCCTTCCCCGAGTTCCACAACGTCTACATCGATCCAGCGAGCTATGCGTCCTACAAACAGACGGGCGAGTTCCCCAACGGCACCGTGATCCTAAAGGAACTTGTCTCGGTCGGAAGCAAGGCGATGGACAGCGGCAACGGCTACTTCCAGGGAGACTTCCAAAGTCTTGAAGCGATGGTCAAAGATACCAATCGGTTCAGCGACGAACCCGGTGGTTGGGCTTTCTTTCGCTTCGGCGAAGCTCCTCACTACAAACCTGTCGGAGCGAGGATGGAAACCGATTCATGCAACGCATGTCATTCGGGCGCAAACGAAGACTACGTCTTCACCGACACCTATCCCGTCTTGCGATCTGCAAAGGCGCGAATTGCCAAATAACCCTTTCAACAACAACGCCAGACCTCCCAAACGAAAACCAGGAACCATCAATATGAACAACCAAATGTCTCCCGAAATCCAAGGCTACTGCCCCGTCGCCTACTTTGCCGTTGGCGAACCACTCAAAGGCGATGCCGAGCACGCTGTCGTGCACCATGGTCGCCTCTATCATTTCGTCAACGCCGACGCGAAGGCAGAGTTCGAAAAGAACCCTGAGCGTTACCTGCCCGCGTATGACGGGCGCTGCGCCTTCGGGATGTCGATTGAGAAGGACTTTGAACCATGCCCGTGCAATTTCAAAATCATCGACGGTCGACTGCATCTCTTCTTGAAAAACGATGACACCGACGCGCTTGAACTTTGGAACAACGGGGACGAGGCTAAGTGCATCGCCAATGCGAACAAGCATTGGTCGTCGCAGAAATCCGCGTAACCTTGACCTGATTGAATCAGTTCGGATCGATCTCTTCGAAAGTTAGATTTCCGATCCGGTACTTGCGCCAATCTTTGTAGTCAAAGTGCCACCATTCGTATTCGTAAATTGCAAACCCTTCGGCCTCCATCGACTCGCGCAGCAACTGGCGGTACCACCGTTGCTGCGATGTGCCGCCAGGGTATCTCGGGAATGAACGGGGCGAGAACTCATCGTAGCCGGCGACCATTTCGATTGGCTCACCGCTCGCGCGATCATAAAGGGTAAGGTCGACGGCGCAGCCGCGGTTGTGCCGCGAACCATTTGCGGGGTTCGCAACAAAATCTTTCATCGACGACGGGGTCGCATCCCAGAACATTTTGGTCACGTACCAGGGTCGGTAGGCATCGTGGACCAACAAGCCGAGACCGCGTTTGGCAAGTCGTTGATTCACTTTGGCGAGCGCCAGTGCCGCAGGACGCTGCATAAAAGCTCTGGGTTGCTTATAGAAAACAGCCCCCATGAAATTGTTTGTCGTCGCGTATCGCACATCGAGCTTGATAGCGGGATCCACTTTCACCAAGTCAACGAGTTCCGATTCACGGAAGTCACCTTCCTCGGCCGGCGGACTCGCTTGGCGTGAAGTCACCCGCAACTCTTCGATCGGTTTGATCGGATCGATTTTGAACGTCTCACCATTCTTTGTCCCCACCTCGCGGCGAACAAACTTGACCTCGGCAGCCGTGACCTCGGTGGCATTGCCGTTTGCGTCACGAACAAACTTAAGCTTTTCGCCGTGATAAAGACCGTAGTCTGGAAACGCAAAAGTGTTGGCATCGATTTCCGTTAATGGATAGTGAAAGAACCACTCAATCAACGCGTAGAGCTTTCCATTCTCTTCCAAGATGTACAGCGTGTTGTGGTCCCACCCATATTCACCGATCAAACCTCGCCAATGCTCAGGCGGCGCTGCTGGCGGCTCATCATCGCTGCGGACGAAGATGTCTGAACCGACTTGCAATCGATCGCCCTCAACAAGCTTGACTGAGCGGCCAAAGTCCGTCGGATCATCAATCAGAAGATCACCCGTTTTCGAAGCAGCCCCCAAGCGATAACGAAAGGTCCCCCGGCGGAGATGGAAATCTCCCGCATACTCGGTCACTCTTGCGAACCGACCTGTCTCGGCGTCCCGGTAAGTCCCCAACAACTCCACACCTCGTTGATTGGGAACGGAATCGGACGTGACGTATTCCGGCAACTCCTTTCCATCCTGTGCCGCCATCATCAACCGCAACGCATAGTTGGACAGTCGTCCAACAATCCCGTTGGTGACGTCAAGCGAAGTGGATGCAGCCACACCGAGTTTGCGCCCGGGAAGTGCCTCGAGCTGAGTCGAAAACCCATAGACTGCACCACCGTGGCCAACCTTTTTGTAGCCGTCGAGGCTTTGGATGTGAAACCCGAGGCCAAATCCCTGCTCGATCCCGTCGGCGTTGCGAATCGGCGTCATCATCTCTTTAAGTGTTTCGGCGTTGACGATTTGCTTTCCGTCGACGGCTCCCTCTCCAAGCAAACAGATCAAGAACTTGCCCAGGTCGTTCATGCTTGCGTACAGGTTGCCAGCCGGGCCGGTACCGAGCAAAAAACCGGGAGCTTCAAACTTGCGATCGTCATAAGTTCGCATCCACCCCGTCGCCAGACTTGGTTTGATCCGCGCATCAATCACAAACCCGCTGTGATCCATCCCAAGCGGTTCAAGGATTGTGCGTTTCACATATTCCGGATGCGATTCGTCCCGTTGACTTTCAAGCACGGCCCCGACGACCGCAATCGCCGCATTGGAGTATTTGGTTCTTGTCTGCGGCCGATAGACGAGGGAAGTCTTGTTCAAACTCTCTACCGTTGCATCGAGCGTCGGCTCAGTCGGATCAAAATAGTTGCCAACGGGCGACTCTCGAACCAAGCCACTCTGATGCGACATGAGCTGACGCAAAGTGATCGGAATGTCAAAAGGATTGTTGGGTTTGAAGTTAGGCAAGTAGGTTTGCACGGGAGCGTCTAAGTCAACCTTGCCTTGTTCGGCCAGGGATAACGCCGCAATGTCGGTGAACAGTTTTGAAACCGAACCAACGCGATACACCGTGTCGGCGGTGGCAGGCCGACTTTGCTGTGGATCCTCAAAACCGAATCCCTCGGCCCAAACGATCGTGTCATTGTCAACCAAGGCGATCGAAAACGCCGGCAGGTCTTTCGATTCCACTTCGAAGCGAATCGCCTCCGAAAGCCTTTCGACCGCATCGGAGTAGTCTGACGCGTTTGCTGCTTGAGTTGGATTAGAATCCTGCGGAGCGGCGACGCAAACTGCAGATGTCACGAACAAGGTCAAACAGGCAACGAGGCAGTTTTTGAGACGAAATCGCGAGACAGAGTGATCCATGGTGTTCGCTTTGTGTCTAGTCGGTCATAGGCAGGGTGACGAAAAACCTTCGCCATTCTAGATCGCGTCCAACTCGCACGCGGCCGGTCAAAGTCCAAAACCTGTTTGAAAAATAGCGCCTGTTTCCTGAGATTTTGCGGCCAAGACTCTCGCTTCGAGTACGAAACGTCAGCGGACACGCCACAATCTGCAAAACCTAGAAACTCAATCGTTGTGACTGCCTCATGTCTACCGACACCACATTCGCCATGACTGCTGAACGAACTGAAGACGAAAAGGCACGCCCCATCGACCCGTCGCAAATCACGCGGCCGGACGATTCGTTGCTCGTCTATTACTTCATCGTCTCGCTCTTGACGGTGGTTGCGTTTCCGTTCGTGTTCGTCCCGCTACTGATTCGGTTCAAGACGATGCGGTACCGGTTTGACGAATCAGGTGTCTCGATGTGCTGGGGCTTTTTCTTCCGACGCGAGATCTACCTGACGTACGGCCGGCTTCAAGACATTCATGTCACCCGAAACATCATCGAGCGTTGGATGGGGTTAGCGAAATTGCCAATCCAAACAGCGTCAGGGTCAACCGGAGCCACCATGCGGATCGAGGGCATTCGCGATCCCGAGCCACTGCGCGATTTCCTTTACTCGCGGATGCGCGGTGCAAAGAGTGGCGATCAAGAATCCGAAGCAACGAGCGCAGGTGAAGCGACCGATCTGTTGCGAGAGATTCGTGATGAACTAAAGTCGGCGCGTGAAAAGCGTGAGGTGTCGAAGTGAGCCGGGCGAGTGAACGATCAGCCGAATGGGTCTACCGAGGCATTTGGGCCGTTTTAGCTCATCTGTTTCGAGTCCCCAAAGCGGCCCCGAGATTGTCTAAGGAAATGTCGGACAATCTCCAGGTGTTTCATCCATCGCGCCAATACCTCAAGTACATGAAGGCGTACTTTTGGGTTGCGTTGGTCGTCATCGACGTGGCGATCTTCGTGGTGTGGCTGATCATCTATTGGGCCAGTCCCACGACGGGCATTCTTTTGTCGCTGCCAGCACTAGTGATTGCGGTGCTTCCTGACATCATCGCCTACATCGCGATCCACTTGCGGTTCGACACGATCTGGTATGCCATCTCGGATCGCGGGCTCTACGTTCGTCGGGGCATTTGGATCATCACCGAGCATACGATCACGCTTGAGAACATCCAAAACGTTTCTGTTCGGCGCGGCCCGATCGAGCAACTGTTTGGGATTTCAACGGTTGTGATTGAAACAGCTGGCTCGTCCGCCTCAGGAGAAGAGGAGGGTGTTTTCGCAGTGGGCAACCAGACGATCATGGTCGGCCTTGATAACGCTGCTGAGATCAGCGAGATGCTACTAAAGCATGTGCGGCAATCAGCTTCCGCTGGCCTTGGCGACGAGTTGCACGGCACCGCCCCCGCCTGGTCCCGCGAAGACATCCACATCCTCGAATCCATCCGCGACGAAGTCAAGCAACTCGCCTAACCCACCCATCCCCACATCGGGGGCAGACCACTTCCTATTGATGTCATTGATGGTCGCATCCCGGTGCTCTGTCCCCACATTCACGGGCCCACATTCACGGGGACAGACCATTTACTCGGTTTGATGTCATAATCAACACTCGGGGACAGACCACTGATAAACGCGAATGGACGCAGATGACACCTACTCCATCCGCGTCCATTTGAGTCCATCTGCGGTTTCGAATTCGCCGTAGCTGAAAACACGTTGCATCCGGGTCCGGGGTCTCACGACCCCGGCAGTTCTTGTTCCGCCCTCCGGGCTAGATGGAACACACTCGCTGCCGCGCGGGTAGCGTTTAGGCCGAAGGCCGGCATATTTCTGCCGGTGGCGTGAGCCACCGGATTACAAGCAAAATAGATTCAGCCCGCAGGGCGACAGATTCGAGCGAGCTTTGGGGACAGAGCACTCTGGTTGCAATCACGTCACCCTGGCAGCGCTCCGTGGGCAATTCAGTGTTGCCGTTGTTCGTCGACGTCGCGGGTACTATGGACTCATCTGACTTCCCGTCGGCGTTCACATGTTCACGGGGACAGACCACTTATTCGGTTTGATGTCATAACCAACACTCGGGGACAGACCACAGATAGACGCGAATGGACGCAGATCACATCCAAGCTATCTGCGTTCATTTGAGTTCATCTGCGGTTACAACATCACCACGACTGAAATGGCCCACGGTAGGGCACCAACAACGATGTGTTGTTGGTTTGATGTTGTCTTCAGATTGTCTGATGTCACCGCTACGGTGCCGAACCAAACAGTGCCTTGAGTCCAGCGGGTGATGTCATCGTGCCGTATCCATAGTGCCCGACCTTGGGCACGACGGCGAACTTGTGAAAACGACTGACAGTTTTTCCGTATTTGAACTCCAGGAAGGACTGAAATACCAGCATCCGCTGCAAGCGATGCGCGCCCTGCATCATCGCGCCACAATTCTTGCCAAGTGACTTGTCGTTCGGATCGGCATCCCTCTGCCCGCACAGGTAAAAGACCCGCTTCTTGGCGTAGCCATCGACGATGCCCTGAGTATCAACGTCGGCGAAGTACCCGTACGGGTTTTCAAGGCCGTAGCCCCAGTGATTGTATCCCGGACATTGTTTGATCGTCGCGGCGTCAGGAACGATGAAGTCTCGCTTTCCAAGATGGTATCGCTCTGCCGAAGAATAGGCGTACGAGGAGGGCGCCGAAACGACATACCGAAACCGAATCTTCTCATCACGGTACTTGCCAACCATCGCGTACCGTTGCACGAATTGCCCGCCAGCGGAATGTCCCACCAAGACAATCTCGCGCAGGTTCGGATAATTGCCGCTGTCTACAAGGTTATCCAACCATTCATCGAGAACTGCATAGGCACTCAGCGAGATCGCTTTTACGTCTGGACCAATCGCCGAACGTGCCGACCCACGATAGGGACTCGACCTCCAAAACAGCAAGCCTTCAGGAATCTGGCCAGGGATCGCGTCGCGCTGGTAGAACTGCGGCGCGACGATCAAGGTTTGCTCGAGTGCACCGGGCACACGCGACGCCGCCTCGTACGCGTTCTTGTAGTACTGAAGCGCATCAAACCCGCTACTGTGAATGGAAAACAGAATTCGCGTGATTCCTGGATGCTTTTCCGCAAGAGAGTGACTGGCTTGATAGGGTACGAACGCTCCTGGTTGAGACTGGACGTTGTATTTCCGCGGCGCGGTTTCCAGCGCAGAAACTAAGGTCGGCAGCATCGCAGAGATGCACGCTGATGCGATGATCATTGCCAATCTCACAGTCCGTACCTCATGCGGTTTCGGGTTTAACAGCACGACTTTGCTAAAGGGCGCCGCACAAGACCTGACCAAATGTTCGAGTCCCCGTATGAATCACAAGGTTGCCCGCTAGCTTTCGGTTGGTTCTGCGAAAGCGCTGCCTGGCGTGATGAATTCTGCCAAATCGCTCCAGACGCCTTCGTAGTGTAACGTCGAACATTCTCCTGAGTCGAATTGAAATTTGACCGCCGTCGCGTGAGTATGTTCGTAGTCACATGAACGCAACGCGGATGACGGAAAGCGGCGCAGCAACCGCGAGGTTCTCTCAGCGTCCTCCTGGTAAACAATGAAGACAAACTCGTCACACGTGCGAGCGCAATAGATTGGGCCGGAGTAATCCAGAAGTGTTTCCGTATCCGTCGGGTTGGCAGGTCGAAGGTAGTGGTACACGATCAACGGTGCCACTAGAAAGAACTCAAGCAGAGATCCAGGCCCGACGTAGCGCATGTACCAAGGCATTCGCTTCGTCCGGAACCAGATTCCGGCGATTGCCCGCTCTCCCACGATCTCGTCCAAGTCAACGCGAACTTTTGACATTCAAACCAATCGGCGTAGTGGTAGGAATTGATTCATTACGTTGTAACACACCTTCCCCGCGACTATATCGACACACTGCATTTCCAGGTCCCGCGTCAGTGGCGGGAAAAGCTGAACTTCATGATAGGGCCGCCGAGGGCACGGAGATCACTGAGCAAGTCGTTTGAACCGCAGGTTGTCTTGCCCCAGATTCGCGTTCTTGATGACACACGGTTTCTAAATGTGCCAGCTCGGTGCGTTCTTCTCGTCATGCTTATTCCGCTTGAACACTGATCGGGTCACTCGTTGCGAATGCTTGCCGCGTACCGCCCATTCGAAATGGAACTGAAATCCCTATCGCGTTGTAGTGCTGATCAACGGTAATTGCGTTCTTGAAATAGAAGCTCTTGCCGGCTTCTAATCGAGTCACATTGCATCCACTCGAAGCCCTCTGATCGTGGACAGTTTCGAGATAGATCCGCTGCACGATCTCGAAATTCGTGGCTATCGCATAACGGCAAAGCCCATGGCCATTCGTACTAAGCCGCACCGCTGAGTCACTGGTGTTACATATTTCACCGGCAATCGTTAGAACTTTATCGCCATTCGCGTCGGCGGATAACCGGCACTGGCAATTCACGAATTCCAAACTCGCATTCTGATAGAACACGTACGGAAACGAATACCAACCGACCGCGAAACCAACGGCGGCGAGTCCTGTAACACAGATGAGGGTAGAAATCCGGAATCGGCCGAGGCGACTTGCAGTCTTATTCATCCCCTCGCCCCAAACGAGTTTTCGCGCGATTGTGTCGTCGTCATCGCTTCACCTACTTCGATTTGCCTGCGCTTTCACCGGGCTTTTCTTCGTTGGCGAGCATCTCGATGAATTTCTCGAACCGTCGCTCCCTTGTTTCCGGTTTCTTTGCGCTTGTCAATCCGTAGGCAATGACCAAACGATTCGACTTGGAAAGCGACTCAAAAAAGCGTTTCGCGGCGGGCCGGCCCTCGAGAGCTTTCAAGAAGTCTTCTGGGACTTGCAAATCTTTCACTGAATAGGCGTTGTCCCACCTTCCGTCCGCTTTGGCAGCCCGCACTTGCTCGAGCCCTGGCTCCTGCATCCGCCCCTCGTCCATCAATCGCTGGGCATGTTCCCGATTCCGCTTTGACCATTGGCTTCGAGCTTTCCTGGGCGTGATCCGCTGGACATAAGCTTCGTCATCCCACGACTTCTTGATCCCGTCGATCCATCCCCAACAAAGCGACTCGATCACAAGATCATCCCATGTGATGCTCGGGATCCCTGTCCCTTTCTTGAATAGCTTGACCCACAACTCAGTTTCCGTCGCATGGTTCAACGAGAGCCAACGACCGAGATCTTGCGGCGAAGCGAAGGCCAAGATTATTGCCGGATCGGGATCAGGCATGAGAATCGATTTCGTTGCGCGTAAGACTGTTTCCGCCAGCAAGACGCACTAGGCGATCTGGCCCCAACCAAACAGATTGTAAACGAACGCAAACACGGTTGAGGTCGTAGCGCACGCCACAATGATCCCGAGCGCCGTTGCGAGTGGCCCCAGTCGCTTTGGGGCAAACTGAAAAGCGACGGGAATCACGGCTCCCCAAAACAAGAGTGCGTAGTAAAAGATGAATTCATCGCGAACCAGAAACCTGCTTGGCTCAAAGAATCCGGCCAGCGGAAAGTGGAATGCTGCCATCGGTAGTTCCAGCAGGTCGATCGCGCGAAAGTAACCCGACATGTGCCAAAGCAATGTGCAAAAGATGAACGCTCCAAAGTACCAGGCGAAAAACCTCGCCGTACCGCCCGACGAGGCATGAACAACGAATCCTGGCGGCGACAGATTGGAATCGGAATCGGTCGTGGGTGATTCGTAGGGGTTTTGGTTTAGATTTTGATTTTGGTTTTGCATTGACCGATTGCTCCCCCAAAATGACTTGCTGCAATTGCGACACACATCGGACATTGCACATCGGTGATCTGCGCATCGACAAGGGTTCGATACGTTCACGATGCCGTTCACCAACGCGCTTCAATCCGCGCAATGGTTATGCCATGCGTTTGAGTTGGTGATCAGCGTAGCCCGTCTCGGTATCGTCACCATCGATCGTGATTCTAAGCGATTGACATTGTCCAAATGAGGTAACGGTGGCCTGACGCCCCGAGTTGCGACCGGGAATGATCAAAACGCGATCGCCTAGGGAAAAAGGGGCACCGTTTCGACGTGCCTGCCAGTCGGCGATGTCTGAGAACAGGAAAAAGCCAAACAGAGGAGCCAAGATTGCCGCGAGCAATACCGTCGCTGGAAGCGCCAACAGTAACAGCAGGACGAAAAGCGGCGAGCGGAATGCAACCATCGAAACGTCGACCGTTACAAAGAGAAACCAAACAGACAACGCAATCGATCCGAGACACCATACTCGAATCCAAAAGTTGCTCGCGATCATTCGTTCACGAATCGAAAACATAGCGTTCGAGTTGCCGGATCGGGAAAAGCGTCAATCCAGTTTGAGACGATTCAGTTTAATCGACGCCGATTGTGCAGGATGACGTAGCCCCGGGGACTCGTTGTCTGGTGCACTACGTTATTCTTGGATGGGTGGACTGTGCGGTGCGCTTTTCGTTGGCAGGAAACTTGCCAATCGGCGTTTGATCACGGCGTGGGCAGCGTCACCAGCGAGGTTGTCACGTTCGTGCGGATCGCGATCGTGCCGATACAACTCTTCGGATGCATCGGCATAACGTATGAATCGCCAATGCCGCCATCGAACGGCGTGGTTGTTTCGATCTTGGGTCATCACAACCGCGCGGTCGGAAGGTTGTCCAGAGCGTGACAGGGTCGACATCAAGCTCTCGCCTTGCAAATGCCCGAGCTCCTGAAGATCGCACATCTCGACCATCGTCGGAAAGAGATCGAGCAAACTCACAGGTGCCGCACAACGCTGATTGGAGGCGACCCTTGATTGGCTTCGCGTATCGACCACGATCAAAGGCACTTGCGTTGTCTGTTCCCACAGCGCTCGTTTCTCCCAATGCTCTTTGTGGCCAAGGTGATACCCGTGGTCGGACCACAACACCACGATGGTGTTGTCAGCGAGCGGGCCTCGGTCAAGCGCATCGAGCAAGCGACCTACCATTGCATCGGCAAAACTCGCAGATGCAAGGTAGGCTTGGGTCGCCTCTTTCCATTTGTTGTTGGACTCCAACCAATGGTGCCAGGTGTGGCGGGTCATCGCTCGGCCTGGATCGGGAATGTCCGCCACATCTTCCGCGACACGCTTCGGCAATTCGATCGACTCGAGCGGATACTGCTGAAACCAACTCTGCGGCGTGTACCAAGGGATGTGCGGTCTGTAGATACCGACGGCGAGGAAGAGCGGTTGATCATGCGATTGCGCCAATTGTTGCTCGGCCCAGTGAACAACCTTCGCATCGCCCATTTCCTTGTCATCGACGTTGAGCGGGTTCCAATCGAAACGGCCACCATAAAAGCGATTGGTCGTATTGATCGATTGTTTCGGCGGCACGTATTCGTCGGGCAGCTGGCGATTCTTTGACGGAAAGTACTCGTGCCACGGCTCGGCGTCGAGAAATCCCTCGAGGCCTTCCAGCGAAAGGTTTGCCGCGTGGTAAAGCTTCCCACCGCCCACAACCTTATAGCCTTGGTCGCGGAAGTGCTGTGGTATCGTTGGCAAACCGGCAAGCTGTTTGCAGTTTCGCCAATCCTGTTTGTTGACA
The DNA here is from genome assembly GCA_965216875.1 of Rubripirellula sp. Lineage (GTDB taxonomy): Bacteria > Planctomycetota > Planctomycetia > Pirellulales > Pirellulaceae > CBDCUW01. Next base: position 6,848,482 of record OZ244207.1, on the reverse strand, counting down.
TACACGCCACTGAACGCGGGCGCAACACCTGTCATGACGCTGACGCGAGACGGATTGCAAGCCGGAGCGGCGCAGTAGGCCTTCGTGAACAGCACACCCCGACGAGCGAGTCTTTCGAGATGGGGCGTTTTCGCGCGTGAATCGCTCCGCAAACCAAGCGCTTCGTTGTTGAGGTCATCAACGGCGATGAACAAAACGTTCGGACGCTTCGTTTCAGCGCCGTCGATCGGTGAAGCCACCAGAATTGACGCCGCAATGAAAAGGAGTCTTGCAACGATCATTCCGGTCCAACCCTTATTCCAGTCGTCACACACGGCCTGCTATTTACGCTTCCGCTTTTGATGCACGAGGACTGGCCGATCGACCTTTGCGGTTGGCTCGCGAAAAACGTACGGCTCCCAAGCATCGCGTGCAGCTTGCCACTGCCCGAGCGATCGAGTGGGGTACCAAGCGGGCCAACCGAAACGATTGAAATCGTAGTCGCCTTTGTTCGCAGCAACCCAGTCGTCGACCGACACGTCGGGTCTGTTCGTGGGAAAGACACCGCGGGCGCGAAAGTCGGACGAGACGCCGAGGTCATCAATCTCGTTAACGCGCCATTGGTTCAAGCTCGCCAACAGGTCGCGACGCACCTTTTGGTACTTGGGGTCGTCGGCGACGTTTCGAACTTCGTGCGGATCCGTCTGCAAATCGAACAGCTCGACGTCGGGTTTTCGGGGCGCGAAAAAGGCCGCCTGTTCCGCCGTGAGCTTCCCTTGAATGTTCAAGACGTTCATTTCGGCAAGTACAGGATAGGCACCTTCCTTGTACCGATTGAATTGACACCAAGGACGTTCAGGCATCAGGTTCAGAATCAACTTGTAGTCTTTTGAGCGGATCGCTCGCATCGAATCGTGCGTTTCGTCCATCTTGTCTCGCGCCGCATAGACAAATTCGCGTTGCTTGACGTCGTCGCTAAAAAGACTCTTTCCGTGTAGTGGTACCGGCGGCGTGACACCGGCAGCTTCCAAGATCGTCGCGCAAATGTCGATGGACATCACCAACGCATCGCTCACTTGGCCAGCTTGGGCCTTACCGGGATATCGCATGATCATCGGAATGCGAATCCCACCGTCATAGAGAAACTGTTTGCCGCGGATGTGGCAGCGACCATGATCGCCGATAAAAAAGACAATGGTGTTGTCAGAGAGTCCTTCGTCGTCGAGTCGCTTCAACAGCTCGCCAATCTCGCGGTCGACCAATTGCATTTGCTCGAGGCCGTTCGCCCAATCTCGCCGCACAAAGGGCGTATCAGCATAGTAGGGTGGAAGCTCGACATCATCGATTGAAATTGGTCGTTCCGGATCGCGTTTCCATGCGCGATGCGTCCCACCAAACGTGATCCGGGCAAAAAAGGGCTGACCGGGTTTACGCTCGGACCAATCGTTACCCATGAACAGCTCATCACGCTGATTGGGAACAAAGTTGCAATCCGTTTTCCAACTCATCAACGCAGTGAAATAGCCCGCGTCAGCAAGCAAATGGGGAATGGGTCGGATCCCATGAGGCAGAGGTTGTTTGTTGTGCTCGCGATGTTGGTTTGCTCGGATGTAGTTTTGATGAAACCCCGTCATCATGGCCGAGCGGGACGTTGAGCAAACGGGTGAAGTTGTGAAGGCGTTTTCGTAGCGAATACCCTCGGCCGCGAGTTGGTCAACGTTTGGCGTCGCAACACCTTTGGTTCCGTAACAGGAGAGATCGGCCGACCAGTCTTCGATGGTGATCCACAAGATATTCGGCCTGTTTGCCGAGTCGTCCCCGTACGAAGCGGCGGTCGACAAAGGCAGTAACGAAAGGACCAAGCAGAGCCCGATCGCGCAAGAGCGCCAATTCGGTTTTGCCAATGCAATCACCACGTACGTTTTCCTTATGGGACGGACAACTGAGAACAAATGCATCCGGAGAGGCTGTGATCTTTTGGTTGAGAGCGCGTTTGCGGACGCTACTTTCGCGGAGCGAAAGGCGACAATCGCCGGAACAATGAACAGAATCAATCGATCATTGAAAACTCGAGCAGCGGGCCGACCGACTCGGGATGCGAGTCGCTGGCGAACATGTGCATGTAGCCGGGCCCAACACCTTCGATGTTTGTCGTGTCACGAACCAAAATCAGCGTGACTGTCTTGTCGGGATCGTTCTTGAGGAACTCGAACAACTCGTCAGTTTGCAATTGCACGCTCCCGCGCAACTTACTGCGTGGGATTTCGAACGCTGCAAGAAAGACACCATCTTCTGGGCCGGGTGAATCATTCCATCGACAACGTGGTTGCCAGTTGTCCTTTTCGACATTGGTCAATCCGTAAATACTGAATCGATTGACTTTGGGGAGCCGCGCTTTGCTTCCGCGATGGCTAGGCACTTGATTTAGCCGAAGCCGAACCGACTCGACGCGGTCAAAGTCGATCCCCGAAAAGTCGAATGCAAAGAACGAGCGGTGATCCCATTTTCCGCTGTTGGACTTTTTAACCGACAACACTTCGGGGTCGATGAACTTATGCTTGTTGCTGAAGACGGCCGAACCGGTTCGCCCATCCGTACCGATCCGCACAATTTTCGGCATGGGCGGAACGACTTCCTCTTCGACTTCGGACTCGATGTGCCCAAGTACGATCGAGGTGTCGGCCAGCGTCGCCGTCTTGCCTTCATCGGTGAGGCGCACTTCGTCGCCGGCCGTTCCATGGTGAACGGCGATCTCGCCTTCGATCAATTCAAAGTCCGAATGTTTGGTTGCGTCGTCGATCTTGACGGCGAACTTCGTCCCATAGTCGACGGCGAACCCATCGGGAGTTTCGATCACAAAACCATGTGCTGACTCGGGCACATCGATCGTTGCAGCACCGGCGATCAATCGCCCGCGCATCGGGTCGATCAGTTCAAGTGCGGCGGGAGCCTCCAACACGACCTCGGCCCCCGACTCAAACCGGATGGTTGCGACACCAGCCTTCAGGTCCAAGATTCCTGGAGTCAGTTTTGCACCAGGCTTGGTTGGCAAGTCGCTTTCCCAAGCCGCGTTTTCGCTCGACTCGAGGGTCGCCACTGGCGTGGGTGAAAACGTAAACATCCCGACGGCCACGAGCAGGCTGGCAGCAACGGCCAGCGTCAACAATCCGGCCCACCCGAGCCTCGCTCGTTTGGCTTCGACCAAATCTGGCTCGGCGAGTCGCTGCTGAGCCAATTCGCGCATGCCGGCATCGAGATTGGCCGCTTTGACGAATTCCCGTCGCAATTCGGGATCATCGGCCAATAACTGATCGAGCTGGTCGGTCTCTGCGCGGGTAGCGATCCCCAGCAAATAACGTTCAATGAGTTGTTTCGCGTCCACAATCTCTCCTCCTGGCAAAGGGACCTGCCGGCAGAAAGCCGCAAACCAGCGGCTCATGGACAGGTCGGCCAAAACGGGCAATGCTCGCGGAATTAGGCCATTAACCTATCCCACAAGACCCTGAATCCTGCCGAAAAAACCTCTGATAGCCCGCATTGCCCTGAGGATTCAGTGCTGTGGCTTGGGGAGGTTTACCGCGTTGATGCAGCCAATCAGACAATCAACGAAGAGCACGATCCCCACAACGATGAAGAAGATTCCGGCGTAGAAATAGACCTGGTTAACGCAGTGAGATCATCGCGCCCATAAAAACTAGCTATCCAAAAGACTTCTGCCTAAGACTCTTTCAATCAGCCGCTAGTATAGCCAACGAGCCCCATCAGCCGCTGAGCGATCGCTCGCGGTTTTGGAAGATTGATCGGAATGAGACAACCGCACGCTATCGCGTTTCGGTTGATGGTTTGTAACGCAATGCGAGAAGATTCCGGCTAAAGCTCGGTACTACGAACTGCCTCTCCCCCAGGGAACGCCGCCGCTGTGCGATAGCCCTCAAAGATTGACACCTGTTCGCTTTGCAATCACTTCCTATTGCTTTGCAATCGCGTCCGATTGCCTTGCGGGCCGCTCCACGGTCAGTAAGAGTTGCGGTGGCGATTGGCTTTCACGGGAACCAAACCAGATGTCCTGCTCACGGTCCCGGTCAAGTGTGACCACAAAGGAAACAGGCGAATCGCTGACGACAGCATCAGTCACATCGACGTCGACAACTTGCCCCGGACGAACGACGCCAGAGCGTTGTGCGATCATTCGGCCGCGTTTGGGAAGGTTGTTGCCACTCACTTCCGTTTCGCTCCAATCTGACGACTCGGCCTCGAAAAACTTCAAGGTCCCCGATCCTGGATCGATGTCTTGCGTCAATCGCAAGCGTGCACCTCTGATACCGTCTACCGCAGGAATCTCAAATCTTAGATAGACAGTCCGGTTCTTGCGCTGAACCTTCAGGTGTGATCCGTTGTTTACGCCGCCGTGATCCCAAGTCACGTCATCGGTCGGCAACAGCGTCAAAATCGACGTTGATTCCACCTTGGGTTGGCCTAGCGATTCAATGCCAAGGTCTCGGTTTTCGGTCGACGCCATCTGCTGAGAGCCGACTTCGACCTCGACGTTATCGATGTGACGTTTGAACATCACCCGTCCTTCGTAAACCTTCAAATGGGTGTGTTCGTCCGCTTCGAGAGTGAACATCGTCCCCATGACTTCAACGGTCGACTGTCCGGTGCGGACTTCAAACGGCTTTTCATCATCACTTCGTGATTCGATCTCAAAGAGAACTTTGCCGCGATCCAATCGCACTTGCGGGCGCTGAGACACGAGAGTCAACGAAGAGTTCGGTTCCATCGACAGGATCGACCCGTCCTCCAAACGAATCATCGCTCGCGTGTCGGCGCCACAGTGAACGACGTCTCCAACCGAGATTGAATCGCCTTTGCGGGCGTGCGTCGAATGACCGGCGCGTTCCAGTTGCAACTCGGCAGCTCCGGAGACGTCCCAAAAGAAGCCATGCCCGGCAACTGGATTGGTGGACGATTGAGGACGCCAAACGAGAGCAAAGACGACCGCCGCAGTCGCGAGAACGGCTAGAGCGATCTGTTTAAAGGATGACTTGTGCGTTTGCTTGGGCTCGGACGCCAAGAAGGTTTCAGCCAGCGAGCTGACTTCGGCCTGTTCGGCCAGTGTTTCGCGCATCAAGACATTCAGGCGCATCGCCTCACGAAACTCGTCGCGCCGTCCCTGCTCGAAGACCGCCTCGTGAAGCTGCTCGATTTCTTGATCTGTTGCTTCGCCATCAAAATACGTGGCGAGCAACTCTTGAAAAGGCTTGTCATCCATGGCCATCGCTTGCCTCCATAGCAGGTCCAGTTTTCGTTTCGATGCAATCGCGCAACTGCTGCCTCAGGCGAAGCAAGGTGGTTCGTATGGAACCGGGCCGATAGGCTGACTGCGACGCGAGCTGCTTGCCCTTGATGTTTCGTCCGTATCGAAGCATCAACAGTTGCTGGGCACGATCGGGAAGCTGTTGCAAACAATGCCGCAGCGCCTTTCGTTCTCGACGCCAAACTTCATCACCGACTTCGACGGTATCGAGCGCCAATTCGGCGATCATCTCGGAAACCGCGCAGGTGGAATCCTGGCTGTTTCGTCGCCAATGCCGAAACACTACGTTTCGCGCCACACCGCACGCCCAGGGGACAAACCGGCGACGTGGATCAAATTGCTGCTCGCTTTTGAGAATCTCAACAACGGTCTCCTGAAACAGCTCTTCGGCCAAATCAAAGTCGTGAACCATTGCGACAATCACCGCTAGGATCTGCGACCGATTCTCGGTAATCGTCAGAAAGGATTGGAATTCGCCGGCGTTTTCACTCATTTTGATAGTCCACTCTCGCTACCAACCGTTGTCGCTGAGACCAGAATCGTGCACAGGGGACGGCTCGATTTGTGACTTTTTTCTCAAAGGTTGTGCACACTTGTCGTTGTGACGGCAAGAGTCTGTAACCACCACCCCATTCCCATCCTTCCCCCACCTTGAGGTGCAGATGACAACCCGCCCAAGATCGCTCGCAATGGCTTGCGTGTGCTTCCTTGCCGCTCTTCCACTCCAGTCCCTTTTGTCCCCAATGGCCGTCGCAGGCCCCGAATTGATCAAGCCACGCTCGGCTGATGGCGATGGCAGTCTCGAAGTTTCTGGCGAACTGAAACAATGGCACAAAGTCACGTTGACGTTGGATGGTCCGTTTGCCAATGAAAGCGACACCAAACCGAACCCTTTCTTCGATTATCGATTCAACGTCGAGTTTAGTCAGGGTGACAAAAAATTCTTGGTCCCGGGGTACTTTTGTGCCGATGGCAATGCGGCCAATAGTTCAGCAAAGGCCGGAACAAAATGGCGCGTGCACTTCTGTCCTGTTGCAACGGGTACGTGGGATTACAAAGTCAGCTTTCGCCGCGGCAATGACGTTGCGGTTTCTGACGACGCCGATGCGGGAACTGCTGTAAAAGGCATCGATGGAAAAACCGGACGGCTTGAAATCGGCGTTAGTGACAAGACTGGCCGCGACCACCGCGGCAAGGGGCGTTTGCAATACGTCGGCAAACATCACCTACAGTTCGCAGGCAACAAAGAGTTCTTCCTGAAGTGTGGTGCCGATGCGCCCGAGAATTTCCTCGCCTACGCTGACTTTGACGGCGACTTTAAGAGTGACGGCAAGAAAGACAATCTCGTCAAAACCTGGCAGCCTCACGTTCGGGATTGGAAACAGGGCGATCCAACTTGGCAAGACGGAAAAGGCAAAGGAATGATCGGCGCGATCAATTACCTTGCCGATCAAGGCATGAACGCTTTTTCGTTTCTGACCATGAACATCAATGGTGACGACCGCAACGTCTTTCCCTACGTCAACTACGACGATGTCGAACATCTCGACTGTTCACGACTCGATCAGTGGGAAGTTGTTTTCGAGCATGCGGACAAACTCGGTATGTACTTGCATTTCAAAACGCAAGAGTGCGAGAACGTGAACGTTCTCGACGACCGCAAAATGGGTCGAACGCGAGCACTCTACTATCGTGAGCTGATCGCTCGTTTTGCTCACCACTTGGCCTTGAACTGGAACCTTGGTGAAGAGGTTGGCTATCAGATCGAAGTCGACACGCAAGACAAGAAAGATTGGGCCGAGTATTTCTGGACTCACGATCCCTACCAAAACCACATCGTGATCCATAACGGCAACCGACACTACGAATTGATGGGACCTGCAGACAAAGGCGGCTCGCACCTCACCGGTTTCTCACTTCAAACCAGTAAAGAGGACTTCCGTAATGTCCACGGTTCAACGCTCAACTACTTGAACCGGTCTGTCAAAGCGGGCAAGCCGTGGGTTGTCGCATGTGACGAACCGGGCGACGCAACCCACTCTCTCATTCCTGATGACGAAGACCCGACCCGAGACAACCCGCGCCAAAACGCGTTGTGGGGCAACTTGATGGCCGGTGGTGCGGGCGTCGAATGGTACTTTGGCTACAAACATCCACACAGTGATTTGACCTGCCAAGACTATCGCTCGCGTCACAAGATGTGGAACCAAAGCCGCTATGCACTCGAGTTTTTCAAGAACAACGACGTGCCGTTTTGGCGAATGAAAAACGACAACAAGCGACTGTCCGACGCCAAGGGCTACTGCCTGCGTGCAACCGACGAGACCGTGTTTGTCGCATTCCTCAAATCATCCGAGTCGGCCAAACTTGACCTCGCCGGTGCCAAAGGCGTCTTCAACGTCAAATGGTACAACCCGCGCAGCGGCGGACAGCTCCAATCGGGATCCGTTTCAACCGTCGACGGAGGCAGCGTGCAATCGCTCGGCCAGCCACCGGAACAATCGGACCGCGATTGGGTGGTGTTGCTCGTTTCGCCCGAAGCGTAAGTGCATACGAAGCGTAAGTGCATGCGACGCACCGAGCGTCGTTAGCGTTTTGTCGCCCGTGATCCTGAATGGTTGCCGCCGCTTCAAGCAGGGTCGCGGGCGAAGCTTTTTACAAATCGCACAGACGAATGCGGCTGATCTTCGAGCCAGCGTGATACGGCTCACCTTGTATGCCTGACGAGACGCCACGGACCTGTTAACTTCTTCTGCAAACCGCAAAGGAGGTTTGCAGCTGATGAAGGCTCTCGTACTGACCGGCGTGAAGACGCCCTTGGAATTGCAGCAACGTGCCGATCTTACTCCCGATCCGGGGACGGTCGTGGTTGCGTTAAAGGCAGCCGCACTGAACCGGCGCGACTACTGGATCACGCAAGGTTTGTACCCTGGTATCGAACCGCCAACGATTCTCGGGTCCGACGGTGCAGGAATCGTTACCTCGGTCGGTGCGGGTGTGTCAGTGGAATGGGTAGAGAAGGAAGTCATCCTTTATCCGGGCATCCAATGGGGCAATGATGAAGCGGCGCAAGGAGCCGACTTCACGATCCTCGGATCACCAAGTGATGGCACGTTTGCGACCCAAATCAAAGTGGACGCCAGCCAGGTTCACTCCAAGCCCGCGCAGCTTCACTGGAACGAGGCGGCCGCCCTTCCACTTGCCGGCGTGACAGCCTACCGCGCGCTCTTCAGTCAAGGCGAACTTCAAGAGGGTCAGTCGGTCTTGATCACCGGAATCGGCGGTGGCGTTGCCGCGTTTGCGTTGCAGTTCGCCGTCGCCGCCGGCGCGCAAGTTTCGGTCACTTCATCGTCGCCAGAAAAAATTGCTCGGGCGATCTCGCTGGGAGCGACCGCCGGATACGACTATCGCGAGCCGGATTGGCATAAGACGCTCGCCAAAGACTGTGGTCCACCGCATCTCGTGATCGACGGCGCTGGTGGTGATGGTTATCGAAACCTATTGCAGGTCGCAGCGCCAGGTGGTCGCATCGTCAACTACGGCGCCACAGCAGGACCTTCGCAACTAGACATGTTTCGCGTTTTCTGGAAACAGTTGCGAATCATCGGATCGACGCTCGGTTCGCCGCGCGATTTTTCTGACATGATTCGGTTTGTGGAAGATCATCAAATCAAACCGATGGTCGATTCCGTTGTTCCACTCGCCGATGGCAACGAAGCCATCAATCAAATGGCATCCTCGCCCCAGTTCGGCAAGTACGTGTTGGAAATGGATTGAAACAACGTAGCACCGTAGGGTGTGTGCTTGCACGCACCAAACACAGATCGATCGATGCGAATTGGGGGACTAGCTCGCTGACGAGTTGAGGCGAGAGGAGCTGGTGCGTGCTAGCACACACCCCACGATCGAGCGCGACCACTGCGAGGAATTCGCACGGGGAGGATCGGTCGCGATGCCGATGTAAAAAAGGACCACCCAGGCATGTGAGCCTTGCCTGGGTGGTCACACAACACGACGACTAGCAAGGGCTAGTTAGCTAGTCCTCGGGGACTCCTACGCAAGAGAGTACCCATTGGTGGTTATCGTCCCCTGCTGGCGGCCAGCAGAGCGGAAAAACGCAATGGCAATCAGGTTACGTTTTTGAGAAATGCTGGCTCTGTTTGCGTGCCGATCGCAACATCTACGCAAACAATTCGGGCAAGACGCCGGTCGAATCACCGTGCGATTCGGCACGGATCCCGCAACCCCGCAACGTGCTCAACCAAAGGTTGCAAAGCGGAGTCTTCGGATCTTCCATCACCAGATGCTGGCCCTGCTTGAAGCCTGCGCCTCCGCCCGCGATCAGGGTGGGACAATTGTTCAGTGAATGAATCGAGCTGATATTGCTTCCCCACGTGATGGCGCAGTGATCAAGCAGCGATGTTCCATCCGATTCGGTCGAATCGGCGAGCTTGTCGAGAAATTCACCCAGGAGCACTGAGTGCGTGCGGTCGCGCTTTTGCGAAACGGTGCGGCGTTCGGGAACTGAATAGTGGCTCATGCTGTGCGCACTCATCGTCGCACCGAGGCTGGCAATCATTGAGTCTGCGGGCATGCGGTAAGTCAAGACACGCGTCGCATCGACTTGCATCGCGGCGACCATCAAGTCGTACATCATCCGAATCTCGTCGACGCCCGCCAACGTCGGCTTGGGCTCGTTGACGGCGTCGGACGGTTGCTTCTTTTCAACGCCAAGCCAACTCTCTTCTTTGGCAATTCGAACTTCGATGTCGCGAACCGATTGAACGTATTCGTTGAGTTTATCGCGATCATGCTTGCCAAGCCGACGATCGACGTCGTTTGCGTTTTCGAGCACCGTGTCGAGAACGCTCCGCCGCTTTTGCAATTGTCGCTGCCTCACTTCCAGCGGCGTCTTGTCGTCAGAAAAGAGTTTGTGAAAGAGCGCGACGGGTGTGTTGACGCCGGCAACGGGTTTGCCAAAGCGATTCCAAGCCAATGACGAACCGGGACCGTGACCGTCGTTCTCGTTGCCCTTGGCACAAAGTTGCAGTGAGGTGAAACGTGTTTGTTCTCCCAAAGCTAACGCAGCAACTTGGTCGACCGAGATCGTGTTGTGAAAACTCTGTCCTGGAATCTCATAGCGGTTCGCACCGGTCAACCAAAACGTGCTGCCACTGTGACCGTCGGCCGAATAGCGATGCATCAAGTTTTGGATGATCGAGATGTTTTGCTTGTGACGCTGCAGCGGCTTGAGCACTTCCGGCAGTTGGTAGTCGTTGCCGGTCGTCGCCACGTCGGGATACCACTCGTCGGCGGTCACACCAAAACCGATCCCGCAAAAGACCATCCGTTTGGGAACGGCCGTTGGGGATTGGGCGGCTGCGAAACGTCGAAAATTCAACGAGTCCAGCATCGGCAATGCGATTGCAGCACCGGTGCCGCGAAGCACAGCACGTCGTGAAAAGGATCGTTTCATCTATCGGGTTCCAATGGGCTTGGACGTATGTCTACTTTGAGCGAAAGGTTTCCGAGACAACCAACGCTTGAATCATCGTTGGCATTGCGAAACCGTCATCACGAGCCTGATCAAGAATCTCGTTGGCCAGATCTTGGTCGGTGAACCCGTAAGGTCGTCCCATACCGTATGCAATCAGGCTTTCGACAAAGCCGCGCGCAAACACTTCTTGTTTCGACGCGACAAGTTCACGCAACTGGTGAAACCCTTCAAAGGATTCTCCACTTGGCAGCGTGCCACTGGGGTCGATCTCGAATTCGGCATAGGAGTTCGCGTTGATCTCGCGGATCTTCCCGGTGATGACCCGTTCTTTATCTCGCCACAATCCATCGGCGGCAAAGTTCTCGAGGCCGTATCCAATCGGATCGATCTTGCGATGACACTGAGCGCACTGTGGCTGTTCTTGGTGAAGCACTTGCAGGTCGCGTGCGGAATGCGGTTCGCCTTCCAGACGGCTCAACTGAGGTACGTTTGGAGGCGCGGGCGCGGGTGGATCGTGCAATAAGTGACGCAACACCCAAGCACCTCGCTCGACTGGCGATGACCGCAATCCGTCCGAACCCATCGCCGCGACGGCTGCTGTCGCCAATAAGCCGCCGCGCACGCTATTTGGCGGAAGCGAGTGTCTGCGAAACTCGTGACCTTCAACGTTACCCATCCCGTAGTAACCGGCCAACAAATCATTGATGACCACAAAGTCGGCGTTGAGCAGTGTCCCAAGCGGCAACCGTTCGCCCAGCACCGCATTCACGGTTTGAAAAATCTCTTCGCGCGCGTTCTCGCGCACTGCGTTGTCGAACGTCGGGTGAATCAGTCCGTTGAACTGAAACATTCCCAATCGATCCATCTCGAGCCATTGGTGCGTAAAGTCTCGAACAAAGCGTTCCGCTTTGGGATCGGCCAGCATGCGTTCGACTTGTTGGCGCAAGACGCCCGGGTTTGAAAGCTCGCCACGATCCGCTAAACGCATCAAGGTTTCATCGGGCGGCTGACTCCAGAGCAGGTAAGACATCCGTACGGCGACTTCCGAGTCTGTAAGCAACTCGCCGTCCTCCTGGCGGCCGTCGTTGATCATGTACAGGAATCCGGGCGAGGCGAGGATGATCGCCAAGGGTTCGACAATCGCTTCGTCAAATTTGTCGCCTGCCTCGCGTTGCTCCCTAAATCGGTCCACCAACTTTTCAACATATGCTTGCGTTGGCTGCTTGCCTCGAAACGCACGCCCGGCAAAGTCTTCGATGATCAAACGTGCGCGCTCAGCCTCGGTCTTCGCTTCGTCACCGGCGGCGAGCAGCTTAGACTTGCTTTGAATCAAACCAGCAAACGGTTCGGGTCCTGATATCTCAGCCCAATCGATCCAGATCCCCGGTGGCGTCCCCACACCATTGGCACGTTGGGCACGTGTCCAAAGCCCTTTGTCACCGCGATCTTGATGCGTGCGCTGATGAACAAGCAGTTGCACCTGTTGACCAGGTTGGTGGTCGTAAACAAATTCGATCACCTGTGGAGACGCGAGCGGCGCCGTGACTTTTCGCCAGCCCAGATGTGTGCGTGACTTTCCGATGTTGCTCGAAAACTCGAGATAGTGAAAACGTTCGTCGGCTTCGGGATACATTGCCGCGCGAACCCGAACGCGGTATCGGCCCGGCTGGAATGAACGAACCGGTGGCAACTTAGCGCGTGTCATGCCACCTTTGATCGTCAAAATCAGGGCCGCGCCCTCTTTGGTTTCAGGCCATTCGAGATACTGTTCCAGTTGAGTCTTCCAGTTTTCGTAGCTGGAAATGTTCTTCTTGGCTTGGTACTCATCAATCAAGCCAAACGCCGAAGCAGGCTTCTCCGATTGAGCGAGAAACTTGCGAGCTCGCTCGGCCTGGTCGGCCAACTGCCCCAAATAGGTTCGATACCTTTCGGTGTATTCATCTTCGAGCTCGATGCGAGTTACTTTGGTGTTGGGGCTTTCGTCAGCCTTCAAGCAATAACGCAGCGTCGCTTTTGCGGTTTCGTAGTATTGTTCGATTTGGTCGCTCGACATAAACAACGACCCACCCTGGGTATCAAACCCCGCGCCAACCTGGTCGTTGGGCAAACTGGAAACATCAGGTCGAATGCCTAACAGCGATTCGATCGTGTTGGAATACTCGCGGCGATTGAGCCGACGGAGCGGAATGACGCCGCCCGAGTCACCTAGAATCTTGCGGGCCTCGACCATCGCACCGGTCAGGTCCTCGAGAAAGACGAGCTTGTCCTTGTCTGCGAGCGGCTCGGAATCTTCGGGCGGCATCTCGCCCGAGTTGATTGCGTTGAGAATCTTTTGCCAAAGTTCGGCGTTGCCTACGCTTTCGCCGACATCAAAGGAAATCGATTCAAGATCGACTCCAGCTTCCTTGGTATCCGCGCTGTGACAATCGTAGCAGTGACTCTCGAAGAGCGCGACGTGCTTTCTTGACATCGATGCCGAGCGATCCTTTTCGGTGGCATCTGCTGCGTTCGGCGCAGCAACCACAACAAGGATGCACAGCAACGAAGCGATCACAGCGCGTGACATCGGCAAGTCATTCCGGAAGGCGGTGGTGGCAAGCTCGTCTTACCGGATGGGCCGGGATCGTCCGCATTCGAGCGGTGCGACGAACGGGCGTCTGCAAAATCCGGGCTCTTTATCGGATCGACAACGCGTTGCTTTCCAATTCTTGATCGCCGGGGAATCTGCCGAGATTCTTGGCAAGAATTGCGGAAATTGCGTCGGAAGGCGAAAACTGGTGCGTTCGAGCACACACCTCGCAGCCTATCTCAACCAATCGCGAACCTCTTTGGGGTCGGGCAGATCGCACTGGCGGAACTTGGTGATGCGTCCATCCGAATCGTCGTACAACAGCATGGTTGCTGTTGAGAGTTCGGAAGCCATCGGCGTGTCGATCAAGGTCGATGAATCGGTCGCGTTCATGCGGCCAAGGATTCGAAGTTCCAAATCGTGTTGACTCGCTCGTGGCAACCATCGCGAAAGGGTTTCGGCCGATCCGCACACGCAAACCACAAAGATGTTCGCTGGCGCACCGTCGCGCAACAGATCTTGCAGGGCAGTTGCACCGCTTGCGCCTGCACCGGCCGCATCAAGCGAAAAATTGAACGACTCGTCTTGTCGGAAGTCACGGAAGCGTTCCAAGGGATCGACCACAACAACAATCGGCTCAGCATCTTCGGCTTCATCACCGCGACTCTTCACCAGTTCACTAAGCTGAACGATCTCGGACTCACTGTCACGCGTTCGCACTGCTTTTACATTCAACCCAGCTTCTTCTAGCCATGGCGCCAACGAAGGCGTGTCGTCAGCACGGTTCCCGTCCAAGTAAACCACTTGCAGCCGTGGATCACACTTGGCCATACCTGAAATCGTCGATGCCAACACCGCGCCGCGAGATTCGGGCGGCGTGATCAAGAGGACGTTGCGACCGGTATTACGACTAAGTTGCAAACCCAGTGGCGGGCCAATCTCAACCGCTTCGCCCAGCAAGCCGCTCAGCGCAGAAGAGGACTCGTTGTCGACAACGGCCGAGGCAAGATGCGCGTTCCAGCGGCAAGGTCGATTGCCTTCGAAAACAACCGGCGGCGCGAGTTGCTTTCGCCAATCCGCGTCACGTTCGGCAATTTCGGACAACATCTCGCGGTGGCGATTGGTCGATAGCCACGCGACTTGGAACGGTTGGTTCCCCTCGACTAGACCGCCCGCATCATTGTAAATGGCTTCACCTGGTCGCGCGATCAAACGCGCCGCCGTGTTGTCGTCCGAGAGGATAAGAGCCGCATCGGACTCGCTGCATTGCATTGCAATGCGGACTGCCATTTGACCAAGCGTCGCGCGTGGCAACGAATAGGCGCCCGCCAACGATTGGCTGCTGAGCACAACGTGCATTCCAAAAGAACGCCCCTGGCGAACCAATCGGTCGAGCAACATGGCACAGTCGTTGGCCAAACGATCGTCGCGTACGAACAGTTCCTGGAATTCGTCGATCACCAACATGATCCGCGGCAACGTTTCGCCCGAAGCCTGGCGGTACTCGCCAAGTTCTTGCACACCGTTTGCGCGAAACTTTTCGCCACGCTGCTGGAGCTCTTCATCAAGCCGTTGCAACACGCTGCGACCGAACTCGCGTTCACTTTCAATCCCGATCACGCGAGCGTGTGGTAGACCGCAATCAGCGTAGGGTTTGAACTCGACCCCTTTCTTGAAGTCGAGCAAGTAGAAATGCATCTCGTCGGGGCTATAGCGGTACGCACCCGACGTGATGATCGAATGCAGTAGCGTACTTTTTCCCGATCCCGTCTTGCCGGCGATCAACACGTGTTGCCGAACTCCCTCGCCAAGGTCCAGCGCCAATACGCGGTTGGCACCCTGACTCCCGATCGCGATTTCGATGCCTTCGGAGGTCGAGCCCGCCGCTTGGTCCGCCGAATCGATGATGCTGTCGAGTGGGATTTCAACGCGCGACGCCGCGACAGTCGCCGTACCGATTTGCTCGACCAGTTCCTTTCTCATCGCGACTGGCGGAAGGGGCGCCGGATGAAACGGCAATCCTTCCAGACCGTCCGAATCAAGCTGCCACGTTCCCGATTCATCAACGGAAACATGCAACATTTTCTCGCGCCCCGGAAGCGGCATGTCCGTCGGCCAGGGACGTTCGGAGTCGCAAACCAGGACCGTAAAGATGCCGCACCGAAGACCACTTTCAATCAACGCACGAAGGTGTTTGTAACCGTCTCGGGTCAGCCCTTCGGGCATCCCAACGGCGGCCACGATTCGATACGGTTCAGCCATCGAACCGGCGACCTCGTTGTAATCTTCGATGCGTTCAAAGCGATCACGCAGACTCGACTGTAAAACATCTTCGACGTGGTGCGCCAGCTCACCCAACCGCGCGTCGATCTTGCTGTCGGTTGTCCAAACGCGGTGACCGACCATCGTCGCATCATGGTCCGCCAACGCCATAAAACTCGTGAAGTGCTGACCACGTCCAAGTGGATCGATCAATGTCAACTTGGCACGAGTCGGCGCGGCGCCCGATATCAAACGCCATATCAATTGATGCGCGAGATCAACCGCGTTTTCCATTTGCGATTGTGGCGCTTGAATCACGACGCCGCTATGCAATCGACGGTGCAGCACCACCGGAAGCATTTCAGGAACTTCTGCGGTTGCCAGAAGCTCGTTGAGATCATCGGTGCCGTGATGCCCATTGCCGCCTGAATTTGCGATTGGCTGCTTGGCCGTTTTACCTTCGAGAACATTTCGAAGGCTCGCATCAACGCCCAGGTTTCCAAGCGGGAGGAAATCGAGCTTGTTTTGGCCAAGGGCATCGCCGCGGTGAACAGATTCCCAATCAGGAAATCGCTGACGAACTTGTTGATCGGTCACGAAGATCCGATGAAGTCCTCGGCTCGCACCTTCTTTTAGTCGGTTGGAAAGATGTTGGAGCTGTGCGTGGCGATCCGCGGCCGCCGTTTCTCGTTTGGCCTGAAGTTGAGAGTCCGTTTTTGCAAGTGTCTCGGTAATGTCAGCTGCAAGCGTTTCGGCATTTTGACGCATCTCCTGGCCAACTCGCGCAAATTGCTGGGTGTATTGCGTATCCGCTTCGGCCAGTCCTTGAACGAGTTTCTGGCGATGCTCTTCTTGCTGTTCGCGCAAGCGGGCTTCCATCTCGGTCAACTGCTCTTCTTTCCAGCGTTTGGTCGCAGCAAGATGGCTGTCCCGACGGTGGACGAGTTCGGCAGCAAAGTCCTTGGCAGCGTCCGTCGAAAGTTTGCGTCCTGATGCTGCGCATTCTTCGGCGGCGCGTGCGATACGTTCCACCTTCGGGTATTGGCGGCGGGTGGCCTTCTTGAGCGGCCAAAGCAGGATCGCGTAGATAATGAAACCAATCACACCACAAACAATCGCCCCAACGATCATCGGAATCCAAGGTGGCTGTGGTCCAAAGAAGTAGGCTCCGATTGCCCAGATCGCAATCGCCACACCTACACCGGCTGGCAAATAAAACGAGTCGACCGTTTTATAGGCAGTCCCGGTTTGCATCTCTTCGACCACCGCCCCACAACGACGGGTCAACATCTCGACCGTTTCGATCGTTTCTTTAACGGATCCGGGCGCGGGAGCACTTTCGTCTTCTTCCGGGTTCGACGCGGGAGGCACTTCAGGAATGCGATCGAGCCGTCGAATCGTTAGCGCGCGTGCCCATTCAAGGTGCTTGTGAATCTCGACCAGGCTTTCGTCGATCAGTTTGATCTCTTTTCGGTTTTGCAGCCCCGGCTGATTCTTGCGATTCTCGTATTGCTCTTGAACGGCTTGCCGTCTCGCTTCGACCTTGCGTTCGATCGTGTCCTTTTCCTCGGTCGCTTTACGCCGAAAGACAGCGGAGAGCCTGGCAAGTTCTTTTCGGTGTTTGATGGCCGAAGCTTCGTATCCGCTCGTTAGCTCTTCTTCGGCTTGGTCCCATTGGTCAAGCATCTTGCGCCGCTTCGCGCGACACCGATCGGTCATCTCGCTGCGTTCCTGACTCAGCGACTGCTCTTCCTGCGCTCTTTCCACGGCGTGGGACTTGCGCAAATCTTGCTGCTGATCCAAGCAATGTTGGAAGCGATCAGCGAGTCCCTGGAGCAATTGCTTTTGTCGGCGCGGGTCAAATAGCCCGGCAGGGGCGACCGAAGAATCTTTCATGGCAGTGATGTCGCAAACGAGAAGAGGAGGCGACTTAGTATTCTAACTCGTCCGAGCCCGCCAAATCATCTTTCAGCGCGTGATCGGCTTTGCGTACAGCATCACAAAATTCATGCAGCGCACCCGCAAAGCGGCTCAAACTCGGTCCCAGTGAAGCGAGGTGTTCGTCTTCGAACTTGTCGCGTTTTTCATCCAGCCAGTCTTCTTTGACGGCCAACCAAAGCCTCGAAAAATCGCTGAAATCCCGTCGCAAGCGGTTTTCGCAATCCGAAACGCGACCGAGATTGAACGCCATTCACATCACTCGTTGGAGGGGACTTCATCTAGGGGACCAATTCCTGTCCCTATTGTACGCCCAAAATCAGGCCGAGGCGCGAGTTTATGCCTGCCCCAAACGCGAACGCAGGCCGAATTAAGGTAGGCCGGATCAAGGAGCGACAGCGACGCGGATCCGGCATGATCTTCAAACCTTGGCAATCTGTTCAGAGTAAAAGAGACGAAGCCCCGGCCGCTCACGCGATCGCGGCTCACCAGTGAAAACCGAACACCATCACGTTTCGGCTGATGCACCTGCCCGTTCGACGCTGCACTAGGGGTTGAAGGTTCGAAGCATCTTTCGACCCTTGTAAAGATTGAAGAGGTCTCCAGCGGACAGTGGGCGAGCGCGACCGGCAGTCGGTTGGTCGACTGTTTCGAGCCCATCGGTCACCACCAAACATGCGGTTGCATCGCGAACCGCGCTGAAGATGCCCGCCTGTTCATCGAGAAAGAACCCGAGCATCTCGGGCTTGATCGATTCGTAGCCGTTTTGCTCGAGATGTTTTGTGTAAGGTTCAACCGCGCGCGATTGAGCCTCGTTGAATTGGTCGGCTGGGACAACAAAGATTTCATCATGCTCGGCATGCCAACCGGCGTAGATCGCATAGATGTCATCGACCGGCAGTTCGGCAACGTCCGCCGACATCGCAAACGCCACCGGCCCTGTGATGCCCACGTTGCTGTATTGCCGATCGCCGAAA
The DNA here is from genome assembly GCA_965216875.1 of Rubripirellula sp. GTDB lineage: Bacteria > Planctomycetota > Planctomycetia > Pirellulales > Pirellulaceae > CBDCUW01. The sequence goes on along the minus strand of OZ244207.1, from coordinate 6,829,943 downwards.
CTGTATTCAAAGCGGACCAAAAAGACATCGATGGGGTCGGTGTAGCTTGGCCAAAGCATACGCCGAGAGTCGATCACCTCGAGACCGGTTGGAGGAACGCCCATCTGTTGGGGCTGGCACAACCACAACGCCATCTCCGCTTCTGCGGTCGCCTTGTCGGATCGTTGGTCGGCATCAATTCTTTCACCAAAACCGAGTTCGTCGGCATAGTGAATCGCCCGTAGCCGCGCCGCCGGATCTTTTGAAAGTTCCACGAGTCGTTCCTTGCCCGCGTCGTCGCCGAGCCGGGCCAACGCACCGGCGGCTTCACATTGAACGCGTCGGTGCTTGAGGTCGATTGTTTGATTCAACTTTCCGATCGACGACTCGTCACCAATCAAGCCAACGGCATCACACAGCGAAACGGCAAGCGCGACCGCCTCGCCCAGCCGCGACTGAACCTCATCAACATCGTCTCCGAAAGCGCGCGGGTTGTCTTCGAAGTTACTTAATTGAGCGCTGACCTGGCCGAGCAATGTGTTGAGCACTTGCAACTGCGCCGTGGCGGGATGCTCTGAAACGCGCCCCTTGCGGGTCAAGTAGTTCGCCAAGTCGAGCAGCGGAGCAGCCAATGCCGGGAACTCGAGACAGTGCAACAGTGCAGGGTAGACGGCATCGACGGGCCATCCGTCATGCTGCATCAACGGGCTGAGCACTTGCGCGCCTTCGATCCACTTTTCGGGCGGATCAACGCGCAAGATCTGGACCAACATCGCCAGTGACTCGGCGGTGCGATCAAGCGCCAACAGATGCAAGAGCAGGTGTCGATTCGGTGTGGTTGGCGGCGTTGCTTCGTAGATCAAACGCAGCTGGCTGGAGTCGATGACTTCGTCGGCTTTGTTCATCCACGCCTGAACACAGAGCGTGTGCACGCAGCGCAGGAGTCCCCCAAGGATTGCTGGATCCGAATCGCCGATCGATTGCCTTGAAGCCTCGAGCTCGGCAATCAGTTCGCCAGCGCGCGCCTTTTGGGCGAGTTCTCGAAGATTCCATCCTGCTGCGACCGGGTCGGCGGAAGCCCCCAGGAGGGCAGCGACAGATTCGGAAGTCGATGTTTCGTTCAAAAGTCGGCTCGGCAAATTGAAAAGGGCTAACGTGTGTTCCAATCCACGTTTTACCCGAAAAGCCGCGGTTCGCTAAGCAGCCCGCATCTCGCCTGTAGGCCGGATCAAGGAGCGACAGCGACGCGGATCCGGCACGCCGAGCCCCTGCAGCGTTGTGCTTGTGAAAAGGCCGCTGACGCGATTGCGGCTCACAGATCCTTGCAGTGCCCGGCCGCTGACGCGATCACGGCTCACAGATCGGCCGATCGCCGATCACGGGGTACCGGTCGACTCGTCACTTCCCCAACCTCCGCCGCCGGGTGTCTTGATGACCAATCGATCACCTTCTTCGACTTCAAAGGCGGCAAAGGACCCCAAGACCGTGTTCGTGTTGTGCCGGACCAGAACGTTTTCGCCCCGTGCACCTGGTTGGCCACCGGCCGCACCGTAGGGCGAGACCGAGCGGCGATTGGTGATCAACGAGATATGCAATGGCCGCAGGAATTCGAATTCCCGAATCATTCCATCGCCTCCCCGATACGCTCCTCTGCCGCCACTTCCGCGACGAATGGCAAAACGATTCAGCCTCACCGGCAACCTGGTCTCCACCACCTCAGGATCGGTGATGCGCGTGTTGGTCATATGGGTATGAACAGCATCGGCACCGGCGTTTCCGTCGACAGCGCCACTACCACCACCAATCGTTTCGTAATAGCCGAACGTATCGTCTCCCATCAAAACGTTATTCATCGTCCCCTGTGATGCCGCGGCAATGCCGAGTGCGCCCAACAAAACATCAACGACTCGCTGGCTTGTTTCGACGTTGCCCGCAACCACCGCCGCGCACTTGGTGGGGTCGGGATGGGATGGCGGTGATAACAAGCCTTTGGGAATCACGAGGTCGACATCTCTGAGGACTCCGTCGCAAAGAGGCAAGTCGGACTTTGATACAGACCTCAAAACATAAAGGACTGCCGCCGTGACGATCGATCGCGTTGCATTGAACCCATTGGGATGAACCCCAGCCGTTCCTGAAAAGTCGATTCTCAAGCGACCGTCATGCTTCGTAATCGCAACTCGGATTCCAGTACCGTCGTCAAGCACGTCGTCGAACGACATCGTCTGATCGGTCAACGTCTCGATCCACTGTTGCATCGCATCGCCAGCGAGGCCAAGCAACCGCCCCATCATCAAGTCGACCGTGTTGACGGAGTACTTTGAAGCGAGGTCCACAAGTGCTCTTGCACCGTCATTGCCAGCCGCTTGTTGAGCGGCGATATCGGCAATGTTTTCATCCACACTGCGTGACGGGTAGTCGCCCGATGTGAGAAGCTCGCGCAATGCGTCAAAGTGATGCTGGCCCTCTCGAACCAACGCAAAGTCCCGAATCAGAACGCCTTCTTCGGCCAAGCAAGTGGCGTCTGGGGGCATGGACCCGGGCGTTCGACCGCCAATTTCTGCATGGTGAGCGCGCGATGCAACGAAGAAGTCGGGCGTTCCCTTTCTTGTGGGGTCGCAAAAGACAGGCGTCACCGCGGTGATGTCGGGAAGATGCGAACCGCCCGAGTACGGATCGTTGCTCAGATAACAGTCCCCGGGCGACATCGTCGGGTAAACCTCCATCATCCGCTTGACCGTATGCCCCATCGCACCCAAGTGCACCGGTACATGCGGCGCGTTTGCGATGAGTGATCCGTCACCTCGAAAAACGGCGCAACTGTAATCTTGGCGTTCCTTGACGTTTACGCTGACCGAGGTCCTGCGCAGCACTTCGCCCATCGCATCGGCGATGCCTTGCAAACGCCTGGCAACCACTTCCAATAGCACTGGATCGTTTCCGACCAAGGCTTCCACATTTGACTCCTCATTAACGCTCGGCTGACCCAATGCGGTTTTGTCCGATGTGGGTTGCAAGCGAATCGATTTGTCGGCCAGCACGCGACCGCTCCATCCCGGTTCCACCAACAACGTCGAATAGTCGCTCACGATCATCATTGGTCCGACGATGGGTTGGTCGACATCCAGCGTCACTCGATCGACCACCGGAACTTCGGTCCATTCACTCGCAAAGTAGGTCTTGATGGTCGACGGCGGATGAATGACGTCTTCCGCTAACGCGAGCGAACCTGGCCTATCGACTGGCAAGGTTGCCTCACAGCGAACCGACACGCATTCGACCGCTCGATCACTTTGGACATAACCAAACACCTGCTCGTGCATCTTGTGAAAACGTCGTTCAAGCGTTTCGACGTCGTCGATCGCCAGAGCCAACGTCGATTCGGTACCGACATAGCGCAGGTCACATTCAAACGCAAACTTGGGCGAGCTGTTTTCAAGAGAGGGCGGGTTCTCCGGAGAGGGCAGGGGAGTCGACTCGCTTTGTTCCTGTGCGAGTTGAATTGCCGCTTCGTCTTTGAGTTCGTCCTTTATCTGTTTGATGGTTTCGATCGTTTCGGCACCAAACGGTCGATAGAGACCTCGGGTCACCACACGACCGATTTTCGCCAGCCCCATACCAAGCGCACTCAACATCCCTGCATGCGGGTGATCGATGACTTCGCTCATGCCCAACGCGCTGGCGACGCCGCAAAGATGCTGACCGGCTGCGCCACCGAAACCCACAAGTGCCATTTTGCGTGGATCGGATCCTTCGGCCGTACTCACGGTCCGGACCGCTTCGGCCATGTGTGTGATCGCGATTTGCAAGAAGCCTTCGGCAAGTCGATCGAGTTGGTCATCGTTTGGATCACCGACGCGCGCCGCATCATGACTTGCCGCCACATCACTTGCCGTCGCATTCTGCTTGCGAGCGATTTCGACAAGCCGTGACCGTGCAGCCTTTTGATCGAGTTGAAAGGGAAACCGATCGATCGGCAAACGACCAAGCAAAAGGTTGACGTCGGTCACCGCGAGCGGACCACCGCGTCCATAACATGCTGGACCGGGGTCGGCACCAGCGCTCGCTGGCCCCACAGCAAGTCGACCAGCCTCGAACGAACAAATCGAACCGCCGCCCGCTGCGACAGTATGAATGTCCATCATTGGTGTCATCACGTGGACACCCGACACGGTCGATTCATACCGCCGGCCAATGCGTCCTTCGAAACGACTGACATCGGTGCTCGTGCCGCCCATGTCCAAACCGATTGCACCACGGACATCGGCCGACTTGGCGACTTCGGCCAGTGCCACCACGCCTCCCGCCGGACCCGAAAGGATGCTGTCGCGACCGCGAAAGGCTTCCGGGGCAACGAGGTTGCCACCACTGGTCATCAATCGCAAACGGCTACCTGGACGATCGCAACCAAATTGAGTTGTGATGCGTTTGACGTATTGATCAAGGATGGGGTTGAGGTAGGCATCAAGTGTCGTCGTCGCGCTTCGTGAGACCAACTTGATCAGCGGGGCAACCTGACTCGACAGGCTGATGTTCTTCCAGCCTAGCTTTGTAGCCAACTTCAACAGTGCACGTTCGTGAACGTCGTTGACATGAGCATGCAGCAAACAAATCGCTAGCGAATCGATCCCTTGACTGCGCAAATCCTCAAGTGAGGTCTCGATCGCATCAAGCTGAATCGGTCTCAGCACCTTGCCCGAAGCATCCAATCTCTCATCGACTTCGACGACTTGATGGGCAAGTGGCGATGGCTTCTTGATTGCCAAAGAAAAAAGGTCAGGACGATTCTGTTGGCCAATCTGCAAAACATCGCCAAACCCGCTGGTTACCAAGAGCGCCGTCTTTGCGCCCGTTCGAGTCAAAAGAGCGTTCGTGCCTCGCGTTGTGCCAAGCCGAACATCTACTTGGGGAAGCGTTTCCGAAATTGGAACGCCTAATAATCGATGCGTCGCCAGAACGGGTGCTTCGATAGCCGCATCAAGTTCGATCAGAGCTGGCGCACTCGGGTGCGTGGGTCCAAAATCGCGATCAACCGTGATGAGGCCTTCGCTTGCGCTGAAGTCCTCGACCCGGCCCAGTGGTGATGCCGAGCCATCAGCCTGAACAAGCGCGACATGAGCGCCTTTCCAAAAACCATCCGGAAGGTCGGCGAAAGTATCGTCACCAAGGACCAACGCGCGTTCGCCGCGTGTTTCGGCAATGGTCGCGCGCGTGACGCCACTACTTAATGTCTTCGTCACTGACACGTCACCGCTTGCCTCGATCACAAAGCAGTCGGTGAACGTGCCGCCAACGTCAGCCCATACTTTGACCGCCGATGGTTTCGATGGCGAATCGTCGGGGACCCTGGTTTGTGAGGACGCGTCAGTCACGATGGATGATTAAACAATGCCAAACAATCTTCGGCCGCTGATTGGTCCATCAATGCGACAACGACATCACCTTGTTGCAGCCGATCCTCGGCGGTCGGAACGCGCACGAACCCGTCACGTTGAATCGCAGCGATCAAACATCGGCCTGCCAGGGGAAGTTCCGCGAGCGTCGCGTCGGTCACGCGCGTGCCCTCGAGCACTTCAAGTTCGTAGATCCCGATGGCTCCGTTTGGCAACCGGCTCTTACTGATCACGGCGCCTTCGTTCAAAAAGCCCAGTATCTGGCGAGCGACGACATCGCGACCGCTGACGGCATGATCAATACCAAGTTTGCCAACCACATTCGCATAGTCGGGTCGTCCCACAACACACATCACGCGAGAAGCGCCCAGTTCGCGAGCTTCGACACCAGCCATGATGTTGCTTTCGTCGTTACCAGTGCAGGCTACAAAGTAGTCGACGGTGCCACCGCCCTCGTCTTCGAGGATGCTGCGGCGATTTGCGTTGGCGTGGATGACCGTCACATCGGGCAATAACTTTGCAAGTTGCTGACAGCGATCGGCATCGCGTTCGAGCAACACCGTTCGATAGTCATGCGGACTCAGCGAATCGGCAAGGTGGTAACCGGTTTCGCCACCGCCAGCGATCATGACGCGTCCACGTGCTTTGCTGATGCCCGTCGCTCCAAACATGGCACGTGCTTTCGCAACACCGTCGGACATCCCGATCAAACTAACGCGGTCGCCAGCATGGATTTCGTCTTGCCCACTGGCGATCCACATCCTGCCTTCGCGTGCAATCGATCCGACACGTACCGATTTGGGCAGCTTGAGATCCAACAACCTGTGTCCACCCGCGGCAGACTTGGCGCTGACCTCCATCTCGTAAACTTCGAGTTGACCGCGAGCGAAGTGTTCGAGCGGGATGGAATCAGGATTGCGAATCGCGCGAGCGAGTTCAAACGCCGAAAGCTGCTCAAGACTGAGCAAACTGTCGATGTTGAAGTGTTGTTGGTAGTCGAAGGTGCTGAGGTCTCGAAACGCCGGCGCATAAACACGCGCGATGCTGCGACGAGCGCCCAGTGCTTTGGCCATGCTCGCGGCGACGATGTTGACTTCGTCGTCGCCGGTGACCGCCAAACACATATCGGCGGCACAAACGTCCGCCTGAAAAAGAACGGTACTGCGCGAGGCACTTCCCTGAATCGCACGGACATCGAGTTCCGAATTGATGCGTCGAACATTGTCGGCATCATTATCGATGACCGTCACGCTATGCCGTCTGCGGCAAAGCATGTCGGCGATCCACCGACCAACGGTTCCGCCACCAAGAGTTAAAACGCGCATCTGTTACGTCGCTGTTGCCGACCAAGCCTGCGAAGTGTTGTGGATGAAAGGCTGGTCATGCCAGCCAGCTCAATACACACAATACTATGAAGATGATTCCCATGAAGCTGGTGATCCAGCGTGCGGTGTACCACGAATGCTGGAGAATCAGCGTCGTGTCCTCGTGACGCGTTGCGCCAAAGACCAACGCGATCGAGACGATCAACGGGAGATAGAAGAGCAGGTAGGTCGGAGAAATGGAGATCATTGGATTTTCTTTGAGGAATCAGCTCAAACAGCACTTCGAGGAACGACACATACGGCGCGGTCCGCCGTCAGCCATCGGGAGCGTCGCTCGCTTCCTCGTCTGGTTCTTTTTTGTCATCCGCCGCTTCGGCGTCTGATTCCTCCTCTTTCTTGCGTCCGCTGATGGGAACAGCCAGCGGGCCTCCGTAGGCGTCGTAGATCACGAGGATGTTTAACAGCCCGGCGATCACCGTGTACCAAGTTCCCATTTCATAGCCGGCACCAAATCGCGCGTACCAAGCCGCAACCTCATCGGGCGCGCGTTCTTCGACAGGTCGAAAAGGTGGCGCCATGAATCCCCAGAAGTAAGGTTCGTAGTTGACATCCGTCTCGCCATGATGGGTGCTCTTGCGCATGTGATTGCCTTGAATCAATGCGGGCAAAGCGGGAGCGCCGACGCCAGCTTGCAAGAAGAAATGCCAGCGTTTGTCACCTGGTTGCCAAGAGGCATAGACGACGTGACCACCACCGAGCACGAATCCAAGCACCCATGTGGATAGGATGCAGATCGAGAAGAGCCAGCCCTTGGTGCGGCGACCTTGATAGAAATGACCAGCCCCCGGCCACAGCCAAGCCAAAAACGCGGCCAAAAACCGGTTTCGCAAATCAACGCGTTGGCCGTCTACCAGAATGACGCTCTGATCAGTTCCCATTAGTTGTTCTCTTGATTGGCTATCGAATCGGATCGTTCGTGTCGGAAGATCGAAATCGACAAACCTCGCCCCACCTCAAAATCGTCCGTCTTGATGCTTCGCTTGCGCCTTGCCCACTAACCAGGGGCCATTATCAGGGCCCATTCTTTCGGGGCTCGCGACAGGCCGCCGCTGCTGGTGCGTCCCAATCGCCCTGGCCTGGGCGGCAGACATTGTGAAACAAAGAGCTCTCAGGCGATAGGTGAATCCTTTGCCGATTGGGGGACGATTCGCTGGCTCGGGTTCTCTCTTGACTCGAATCTCCCAGTTTTTCTACACCCCCATGCTACTGCTGCAATTTCCATTGCCTCGGACACTCCAACGCCGCCAGAAAAATGACCCGAATCCTCCACGCTATCGCTCTCGTTTCCCTGCTCACCTACATGGGCTGTGGCAAGACCGAAGTCGCAGAGACTCCCGTGTCGGCCCAAACAACCTCCCAAACCGCCGCTGCCCATCCATCGCCCACCGATGTGGTCAGCCAATTCCTCGACCAAGTCCGTCGTGGTGGCGAAGACTCGGGTGCCGGTCAGCTATTGACCGAACGTGCACGCCAGGAACTTGCCCGTATCGGCCGCTCGATTCAGCCGATTGGTTCGCCCGACGCCGCTTTCGAAGTGACGCGAGCCGAAGCGGTCGAAGAAGGATCGGCGCTGGTCCACAGCATTTGGAGCGAACCCAAGGCCGAAGGCGGCCGCGATGAATTCCAAGTCGTCTGGGCTGTCGAGAAAGAATCGGTCGGTTGGCGAATCTCGGGATTGGCGATGCAGCTCGAAGAGGACGCCGAGCCGATCATCATGGATTTCGAGAATGCCGAGATGATGGCTCAGATGTTCGGAACGACCGGTTCGGAGACAGAATCGGGATCAAAATCGAGCCAAGCTGCCGCAGCCCCCGCTGGATCGGTACGTTAGGCGACAATCGACGCCCGTCAACGAAGGGGAATCTAAACTCCCCTATCAAGCCGCAACAACCACGAGCCCGCCAATGGCGGGCTTTTTCTATTTCTGGGCGGCCCCGTTCGAAATGCCAGCTCAAAAAAACCTCGCCGGGGCAGGTGAATTTGTTCACAGGGCCGATTGACACCAATCTCCCGGCCCTTACCCTATGCGTCGAAATTGCGTGACCCGCAAAAACAGCCCAGGCTTTCCAGCTTGCGTGGTTTTTCGAGTCGCAGTGGGGTTCGAGCTGAAAATCGGGAGGTTCCGATTGGCTCGACAAGACACGTGGGGCCCCAGGAATAGGGCTCGTCAACCTGATGTGCGAACTCGGATCGCACCAAACACTCCGAAACTCTTGGGAGAATTCGATGAATCGGACTGTGGTGAGCGGCGTTGCCGCGTTCGCGCTGTTTATTGGTGCGGCACTCGTAACTGACGTTGCTGAAGCAGGAAACTGCGGAGGTGGATTGTTCTCGAAGCTTCGCGCTAAGCGTTGTGGCGGCGGATTGCTCGCTAACGACTGCTGTGCACCAAAGAAGAGCTGCGGCCTGTTCGCTCGCTTGAAAGCAAAGCGCAACTGCTGCGAACCAGCTCCTTCGTGCTGCGAGCCAGCTCCTTGTGCCGCTCCATGCGAAGCAGCACCTGCTCCTTGTGCCGCTCCTTGCGAAGCTGCCGCACCCTGTGAAGCTGCACCAGCACCTTGCTGCGAAGCCGCTCCAGAACCTTGCTGTGCACCAAAGAAGCGTTGCAAGTTGTTCGGCGGTTGCAAGAAGAAGTCGTCTTGCTGCGAAGCTCCCGCACCTGCGTGCGGCGGTTGCAGTGGCGAAAGCGTGATCGCAACGGGCTCGGGCTGCAGCAACTGCGCTGGCTCGACCGTTGTCACCGAAGCTGCTCCAGTGGAAGCCGCTGCACCTAGCAGCAGCGACAATCCTCCACTGCCAACTCCAGATCAAAACGCTCAGTAGTTTCTGAGTCTTGATCGCTGTTGAATCATTCGCCCCGCCTTCACCGGCGGGGTTTTTTGTGTCGTGAGCGTTAATGCAATAAGCAAGCGGGTGATTGCTGGAACTACGCGAGTTTTAAAAACACTCTCCCTTGGGAGAGTCGGGCTCTAAGGCCCGGAGAGGGTCTTGTTTGCATCGTTCATTCCCTCCCCGGACTTTACGTCCGCCCCTCCCGCAAGCGGGAGGGTGATTGTTGGAGCGCACGTTTACTTACCGATCAACCAGTTCTTTCAGTTGCTCGATCACATCGCCTCTTAGGCGGGCGACATCGTTGGCGTCTTCGACGTCGTCAGGCTTCAGGAAGAGATGCTCTGATTCATCCTCGTCGACCACGAAGCTCCAAGCCGATGTGGTCAGCGCTAACTCGGCCCGATTCGACTCGGTTTTGACGCAAGGTGAGACTTCGCCGTCCGAAGCCGTCCAATCTTCTGGCGTCACGATGGCCGGATTCTCTTGAGCCAAACGATCGACCAAATCGGGAAACGCACTCGACGGTGTCAGGCGGTGCGAACGAATGGGGCCACAGTCACTGACAATGAGTGGCAATCGGACGTCGTTGCTACGCAGCGGTCCCAACCCGTGACCGATACATCCGTTTTGCCCCAGGTTCATCCCGCTGGTTCCAACCACAACGATTTGAGGGTCTTCGACCGTGATCGACTGCAGAAGGACTTCGATCAACAGGTCGACAAGTCGAACCTGACAGCCGTACGTCCGCATCCAAGACGTCGCCAAATCGGGATGAGGATCCTCGTCGATGATGGCCGGCGGGAGGACGGAGTCGAAAATCGGCGGCACGACTTCAATCTCAGCATCATCGCCCGGCAAGTCGATCAGTTCGGGATCTTCGCTCGGCGTCATGTCATCAAGCTCGACCTCATCGATCGGAAACAGTTCACGCGGTGCGTCCCAGCGACGGGCAAGAAAGGAACTGTGCAACCACATCAGACTCCACTGGCCGCGTGCATCATTCTCAACCGCTGCCGCAATCAGTTCGGCAAACTGTGTTTGATCAATCTCTTCGGCCGGACTCGTTGTCTGATCGCAAGGCAACTCGTCAACAACAACGATGTGATCAAACGCCGACTGAGCGACCTCACCAGCCAAGCGATCATCGTCCGTGATCAAGTCGGCATCGCCGAGCTCGCGCCATCGACGAGTAAGACGACCGTTTTCGTGCTCGATCCAATCTCGCACCATGTCGGGCGAATGATCGGTGGTCGCAATCCATCGATCCCACACCGCGCCACTGGCAGCGACCATGTCGAGCGCAGGTGTAGCGTTCCAAGAGGACCCGTAACAACTGATGGCGGATGTCGCCAAACCTTCAAGGGTCAAAATGATCAGGGGACGATCAGTCACTTCGGCAATTCAAATGTCGCGAGAAGAAACAGCGATGGTGATTTCGGAGCGTCATGATAACAACTCACTCGCTGTTCGCATTGCCGACGACCTGGCCGAATCATTGAAAAGGGGTCGGCCTCTTGTGGACACACTGGCCCGATCGATCAGCGTTTCTCGTCGACCCACTGGCCCATTCCCCAGCGAGTGACCTGGCGTTTCCAGTCTTCGACCAACGCGCCGATCAGGAACCAGGCGTTTGCCGCGTAGCGCGGTGCGAGCCGGCGCGGATTGGAGAACATACGGTAGAGCCATTCCAGACCCACGCGTTGCCAGAACTTCGGTGCTCGCTTGGCCGTTCCCGCGATGAAGTCAAAGGATGCGCCCAGCTGAATGCTGACCGGCACACCGAGATCCTGGTAGTGCTCGTGAATCCATTGCTCGCCCTTGGGTTGTCCGAAGGCGACCAACAACAAGCTCGCACCGGATTGTTGGATGCGATCCGCTTGCTCTTTCTTTTCTTGCTCGCTCAATTCGCGAAAGGGTGGTGATTCGACACCGGCGATCTTCAACCCGGGATACTCGCGTGAGAGTGCCTGGGCACACTTCGCGGCTACGCCCGGTTCACCACCAAGAAAGTAGATCCCCCAACCGCGTGAGACCGCGCGCTGGGCAAGGTGGTAGATCATTTCACTGCCAGCAACACGCTGAGGCAACGGTTGTTTGCCGAGCCGACTGCGTGCGACGATTGGATGGCCGTCGGCCAGAATCAAAGCAGCGTCATCACTGACCGGATGCATCGCCGCGTTGCGGTTGTGCAGCATCACGTAGTTGAGGTTTGCGGTGATCACATAGCTCGGATCGCCGCGCTCGATCAAATGCTCCACTTGATCGACTGCTTGGTCCATCGTGACTCGGTCGAAGGGCAGGTTCCAGACCTCGACCCGCTCGAGCGCCGGAACTTGATGCTTCGGCCCCTCCTGCTTCGGAGCAGTGGAATTGGGCTGCTCTTGAGGCTGCTCTTGCGACGTCGTTCCGCCAACCACGACCACGGGAACTGCGGGAGTGACGGATGAATTGGATGTAGGCAGCATGCGTGCAGACCGATGGACGAACCGTGATGTTTCAACAACAAAACGTACGTCGCGGTTTGCCGCGCCGCGAGCGAAGCGTGCTCCGGTCGACCACAAGTCCCAGAAAGATCGACCGTCACAAGCGGCACGACCGGAAAACACAGACCGAAGCCGGGGAAGGAGACGCCCAAAGAGGACGGCGAAACGCGTTTGGGAGGGGGGGCGACGAGCGTTTGGGAGGGCGACGCTCCCGCGGAGCTTACGTGGCCGCCGGCGGATCGCCCCATGCCGCTCACAAATGAGCCGAACGCGCTAGCGTCGGGCCCTACAGAGCCGGCGCGACGAGATACCAATGAGCCGAACGCGCTAGCGTCGGGCCTTACACTCAATCACACGAACACCAGCGCCCGTCATGGGGAGCATGACCTACGAAGAGGACGCGGAGCGTCCAAAGAGTGCGTTACACGCGGAGCGGGGTAACGAGGCTCAGGAGGTTGCCGCTGGCTTCTTCTTGGGCTTGAAGATTTCGGTTGCCGTCCCGTAGTGAACCTCGCCGGCGTTCATCAGCGTTTCGCTGAGTGTCGGGTGAGGGTGGACGCTGTCGGTGATGTCGTGGACTTCGCATCCCATTTCGATCGCCAACACCGCTTCTGCGATCAGTTCGCCGGCACCGCTGCCGACGATGCCACAGCCGAGAACGCGGTTGGTTTCCGGATCGACCAACCACTTGGTCAAACCATTGGTGATGCCCAACGCTTGAGCACGACCACTGGCCGCCCAAGGATAAACTTCCACATCGACTTTGCGGCCTTGCTGCTTCGCTTCGTCTTCGGTGATCCCCGCCCAAGCGATTTCGGGATCGGTAAAGACCACCGCGGGGATGGCTGCCTTATCAAACACCGATGGTTTCCCTGCCAACACTTCGGCGGCGACACGACCTTCGTGAGTCGCTTTGTGGGCGAGCATCGGGTCACCAGCGACATCACCGATGGCGAGGATATGCGGGTCGGCAGTCCGCTGCTGTGAATCGCAGACAACAAATCCGCGGTCATTCACTTCGACCTTGGTGTTTTCCAAACCAAGCCCGCGCGTCACAGGCCGACGACCAATACTGACGAGGACCCGATCGAATTGCTCGTGCCCAAACTTGCCAGGGCCTTCAAAAGTAACCTCGACCTTGTCGCCCACTTCGGTCAACGTGCCGACCTTGGTGTTGAGCAACACGCGGCCTTCGCACATCTGGTCGATCTTCTTTGCCAACGGCTTGACCAAATCGCGGTCGGCACCGGGCAGCAAGCCGTCCATCAACTCGACGACGGTGACCTTGGTTCCGAGGTGAGCGTAAACAGATCCCATTTCCAAGCCGATGTACCCGCCACCGACAACCAACATCGATTCGGGAATGTCTTTCAGCTCAAGAGCACCGGTGCTGTCCATCACTCGATCGCTGCCGATGTCAAACGCTGGCGGCATCGCAGGGACGCTGCCGGTTGCCAAGATGCAGTGATCAAAGGTCAGCTGTCCGCCTTCGGGAATCGAATCGTGATCACACTCGAGCTGGATCGTGGTCGAATTGAGAAAGGTGCCACGAGCTTGAATCACCGTGACGTTCCGACGTTTGGCAAGCTGTCCAAGGCCGCCGGTCAAATTCGAAATGACCTTGTCCTTGCGAGCTCGCACCTTGTCGATGTCGATCCTCGGTTTTTCGTCGTAGACGACACCCCAATCGGCGCGAAGCTCGTCGACTTCGCTGATCACTTTTGCGACATGCAGAAGTGCTTTGCTGGGGATGCAACCGCGAAGCAAGCAGGTACCGCCTAATCGCGGTTCGGCCTCGACAATGGTGACTTCAAGACCTTCGTCAGCGGCAAGGAATGCGGCAGCATAACCACCGGGGCCACCACCAAGAACAACAACAGGACTGTGCATTGGGAAACTGGCTAAACGGATTGCAGGAGAGCATCTGTGGATGCGAACGGCCGGCGATCAAAGCACGCAGAAAACGGGCTTGTCTCTCACACCGACAAACATTGTACCGAACGACCCGCCACGCCAATCGGTACCAAAGCTTTCTTCTTTCAATGACCAAGCGGACCATGATCGATGGACCGCTTGGTGCTCCATGAAAGATCGATTAACGCGACAGGAATTCGACCACCGCGTTCGCGTCAACCGGCAGGCTGATGTCGGTTGGTCCGGGCAAACCGAGCACGGTTGCTTTCAGGTTTTCGCTGTCAAACGAGACCCAGTCGAGTGCATCGGGAGCCGCGTTGGAGATCACACCGCGGTAAAGATTCTTTAGGTTCTCGCGACCACGAACTTCGATGATGTCACCAGGACGAAGCAGGTAGCTTGGCTTGGTGACCTTCACGCCGTTGACGGTGAAGTGACCGTGGGCAACGCCTTGGCGAGCCTGTGGGCGAGTCTTGGTGAATCCAACCCGACGAATCACATTGTCCAAACGACGCTCGCACATCAACAGCAACAACTCACCGGTGTTGCCTGGCTTGCGGCCGACGGCGTCAAAGTAGCGACGAAGCTGACGCTCACCCAGGCCGTAGTAGTGCTTGATCTTTTGCTTCTCCATCAACGCCATCCCGTAGTTACTCGGGCGGCGACCGCGAACGTGCATCCCGGGAGGGTTGGGACGACGATCCAATGCTCGTGCCGATCCAGCGGTTTCGTAGATCAGGGTGCCGAGACGACGGTTGATGCGTGCTTTTGGGCCGGTATATCGAGCCATGTGCAGTACCTTTCGGCGCTTGGTTGAAGCGCAAATAGCTTGGAAATGTGGCGATTTGCCATCTAGTTGGCATCAAGATTGGCTTCTATAGCCATTTCGTTGGCATCGCCGGGGCGTGATCCATCGTCCGGGGGGCACGCAAGGTGCTCACATCCCAAAACAAAGCAAGGCCTCGACGTTCAAGGCCCAGTGGTCACGCTACGGATTCGGGGAAGCGGGAAAGTGTCGTCTTTTTGGGTCGTTTTGGCAAGAGCTTCTGCGCAAGTTCCCCCCAACCATTTTGCACTGGGCTTCGAGACAGCGAGTTTGAAGACTCTCCCTTAGAAAAGTCGGGCTCTAAGGCCCAGAGAGGGTTTGTCTATCGAGGGATCATTCCCTCCCCAGACTTTGCGTCCGACCCTCCCGCGAGCGGGAGGGTGATTGTTGGCACGTCACCTCGCGGCAACGCCACTCCAATCCGCGGCGTTACTCGACCAATTTCCCGTCAAGCAATCGTCTCTGGCTGCCCATCGCCCCGGCCATCACCTCGCTGTGCGTGACGCTAATCAGAATGGCTCCCGACCGCTGCTGGAGATCGAGCAGTAATTCGGTCACCGCATCGGCGGTGCGGCGGTCCAAGTTGCCCGTCGGCTCGTCGGCCAAGATCAGCGACGGTTTCATCAACAGGGCGCGAGCAATTGCCACCCGTTCCCGCTCACCGCCAGAAAGCTCGCTGGGCAAATGTCCCTTGCGGTCGGCGAGCCCGACCGAGGCCAAAAGTTCGTCGGCATGCCCCAGATCCTCGTCGCTCGGGCTGCCAAAGGCCAAGGTCGGAACCAGGACGTTTTCGACCACCGTCAGTTGAGGCAACAGGTGGTGATCTTGGAAAATGAAGCCGACGTGTTCGTTTCGAAACTGGGCAAGCTCGTTTTCACCAAGTGCAAACGGATCGGCCCCGTCGATGGTGACGCTTCCGCCATCGGGACGATCAAGCGTCCCCAAGATTTGCATCAGCGTACTCTTGCCGCTGCCGCTCGGACCAACGATCGCCACCGAATCGCCACCGCGAAGCGACAGCGAGACGCCCGTCAACACTTCCAGTGGGTCGCCTGCCGTTGGAAACGACTTGGTGACCTCAACGACATTCAACTCGGTGACAGCGTCAGACATGATTCATGAGCGCGAGACGTTCGCCTCGTGCCGTTCTCTCTTTCTCTAGACCAAATTGCAAAGCGCAAGCGTCGCCACGCCATAAAACGAGTATTCAACATCCGCGGTTTCGTCGAGTGCGAAGCCAGTGAACCCGCCGCCAGCCGCTTGCATCGATTCGGCGTACTGTTTGGCTCGCGCGACATCCACGCGATCGATCGCATTCAAGTCAACCAACGTCAATAACCCCGTAAAGGTGCTTAGCAGATCGGCAAAAGGAATTCTCGTGTTCGCCGCCAAGCCACCTTCGTCCGATTGCATGTCGGCCAAAAACTCGGCGGTCGCTTGATGCTGGGTCGGATCGAGCTTACCGAGCGTCTTGAGTGTGCCGATCGCCGCTGCGGTTGGATTGACCCCGGCACGCTTGGCCGCACGAATCTCGAGGTAACCGCCTTCGGCATGTGCTTGCCGCTCCAAAAAACCGATCATCTTGTCAGAGTCGGGAACGGGCACTTCGATCAGCTCGTGGCAGAGCACTGTAAGGAACGTTTGATAGGTGCTGCCGGCGCGACCTTCAGGCGATTTTGCAAACCCACCGTCATCGGTTCTTAGCGACTGAGTCAACTTCGCCACGTTGTCACGCCAGGCAACGTCATCATCCTCGATCACGACGTGCCCCGTTGCCATCTCGCAAATGGCCGCGGCAAAGATCAACGAAATCAGGTCGATGATCGACTCGCGTCCCGCCATCCGCGTTTTCAGAAAAGCAGCAGCTCGACCTCCAATCGATTCATCCAAAGCCCCCAAGATCCAAAGTGCGCGCAAAGCGAACGCGGTGTAGTAGGGATCGCTTTCGCCTTCGCGGCCGGCGAATCCGCCATCCTCGCGCTGCTGGGCGGCCAGCCAACTCGCGTGCTTTTGCCGAACCGGTTCATCGATCAGCGACGCACCGACGGCCAATCGCAACGTTAACTCTTGAAGGTAGGGAACACCTTTCGAGTCGGCGCCAGCGTCATCGGCCGCGTTGTCATTGCCGTCGCCTTGCGAATCAATCACGCCGTGCCTTGCGGATTGAAGTACTGAGGTTCGTTGCCTTCTTTCCACTTGATGTTGCATCCGAGCGAAGGGACTTGCTGGTCGCTTGGCTTCTCACCGGCAACCACTGCATCGAGCGCCGCGCGCAGATCTTCGCCGGTCACGGGAACATCGTTCTTGGGTCGGCTCGAATCGAGCTGCCCGCGATACGCCAACTTTTGCTCGCCATCGAACAGGAAAAAGTCAGGAGTGCAAGCAGCCGCGTAAGCCTGTGCGACGCTTTGGTCACCGTCATAGAGGTACGCAAAGTCGTACCCACGATCCGCTTTTTCCTGCTTCATCGCTGCAGGTGAATCGTCGGGATACTTGTCCGCATCGTTGCTGCTGATCGCGACCACCGCCACACCTTGTTTGATGTAGTCGTCGGTAAGCGACTTAAGCTGATCAGCCACGTGCTTGACGTAGGGGCAGTGGTTGCACATGAAAATGACCAACAATGCTTTGCTGCCCGCGTAGTCGCCAAGACTCACTTGGTTTCCATCGGTATCGGGCAAAGTAAAGTCGGGAGCTGCCGTGCCAAGCGGCAACATTGTGCTAGCAGTACGAACCATATCGAATCATTCCTATTTCTTAAGCGTTATCTCTTCGTAGTGGACGAGGCCACGAGTCCCCATCTTTCACTCTCGGTAGTGGACGAGGCCACGAGTCCTCATTCTCTTCTCGCCGACACCCACTCTTGCAGACATCCACCAAGGCACTCATTACCCCAAGGACTCGTCGCCTCGTCCACTACGACGTTCTAGTTCATCTGTTCGAGCAAGCGACCGGGACTTCCCATCGCGTTGTAGCCACCATCGACGTGTAGCACTTCGCCCGTGATCCCATCGCTCGCATCGCTCAGAAGAAAGGCGCCGGTCTTGCCAACTTCCTCTTGGCTGATGTTTCTTCCAAGCGGGGCCATGTGTTGGTAGAGCTTGAGCATGTCTTCGACGCCCGCAGCGCGACCGGCGAGTGAACGAATCGGTCCAGCCGAAAGGGCGTTGACGCGAACTCCCGCGGGTCCCATGTCGTAGGCCAAGTATCGTACCGAGGCTTCAAGCGCCGCCTTGCAAATCCCCATCACGTTGTAACCAGGCACACACTTCTCGCCACCAAAATAGGACATCGTTGCGATCGCCCCGCCCGGATTCATGATGTCTTTGGCGGCAGCGGCACAGGCGATCAGCGAATAGACGCTGACATCCATCGCCAATTTAAAACCCTCTCGGCTCGTATCGACCGTGTCGCCGGCGAGATCTTTGGTGTCGGCAAACGCGATGGAATGCAGCAGAAAATCGATTTTCCCGAACGTTTCGGCAGTGTGTTCAAAAACACTGCGGATGTCGCCGTCCTTCTGCGCGTTCATAGGCACGAGGAATTTAGCGTTCTCGCATTTGTCGGTCAGTTGTGAAACACGCCGCCGATTACGTTTCCGCTCGTCATCCTCGCGATCAGGCAAGTGTGTGAATCCACATTCACCACCCTGATCCATGATGGATTTGGCGATGGCCCAGGCGATCGAATGGTCGTTGGCCACGCCAATGATTAGCCCTTTTTTACCCTTGAATTGCATCTCGAAACGTTCCCTCTTGGATGGATTACCCGGCCGCATCGGTCGTGGAACAAACAACATAACGCGGCGCGCGTGACTTCGTCCATTTGCCTGAAAATGATCGGGCATTTGCCTGAAAAACCCGAGGCATTGATTGATAATGGTCTCAGGCGCGTCTCGTCAGTATGCCGTGCTGCGGCTCACCATGACGGTGGGATCCGCGACGGCCAAATGAGACTCCTTCTGCCAAGCCGACTCGCAGCTCCTTTTTTTGGGCTCGGGTCAGCATGCGGCCATTGGTCAAACAACGAGCCAACGGCCGGGCGGGTGGAGCAGTCCGAGTTGTGCCCATTTATCAGAGCGAGCAGATAACGTGAGTGATACATTGATTGATCCACACGAAACCTTCGAAGACCCGACCGAAGTTCGACTCGCTTTTGAATTAGTCAAAGCGTTCCAAGTTGACCAGTCGCGTGACGCCTTTTTGAATTCGGTCCTTCCAGACGTGCTCGGCATGGTCGGTGGGGACCTTGGCGGGCTTGTTTCTCAAGACGCCGGTCGCTGGCAACGAGACGCTTGGGTTGGCCAGCCCCTGTCGCCGCCAGAAGCTCTCGTGAGTGAGGCGGTCGACCGCGGCGCGCTTTGCACTGCAAACGACTGGTGCATCGTTCCACTCGCTTTGCCTGCCGGTGCAAACGACCCGATGTCCGCGCCTCCGCAGGTATGCGCGCTGGCACTGCATTTGCCCAACGTCGGTCCTCAAGACAAACGTTCTGCGTTTGCCGAAGAGGCCGCCACCGTTCTCGCCGCCGCACTGCAACGCATTGATTCAACCGATCAACAGCGCCGACGTCTCGATCAATTGTCAGCCGTTTTGAATGCCGCTTCGCAGTGGCAACGACTTGACGATGACGACTCGCTACTGCGTGCGATTGCCGATACGGCAACGCAACTTGTCAACTGCGAACGCGCCAGCATCTTTTTGTGGGATCGTCGCCGCAAAAAGCTGATCGGGCGTCCCGCACTTGGCATCGAAGGTAACCGACTTGAAGTCGACGACAACGCGGGCGTCGTTGGTGAAGTGCTCGCTAGCGGCGAACCTAAAATCTGGAACAGTGATAGCGATGACGAAAGCCGAGTGAACCGAAAGGTCGACGAGAAGCTCGATTTCCAAACGCGCTCTCTCGCCGCGGTGCCGATGGGCGGCCGACGCGATGAGTTGATTGGTGTGTTTGAGGCGATCAACCATAACGGCGACGGCTTTGATGCCTTTGACGTCGCTGTCATAACGGACCTTGCTTCGCATGCCGCCGTCGCCATTGAATCACTACGTAAGCGTCGTACGCTCACGGAATCTCGCGATCGACTTGTCGAGGATGCAGCGTCGGCAACCCAATTGGTCGGTAACCATCCAGCAGTCGAAGCGGTTCGCCAAAGTGCGGCAAAGGTCGCCGGCACCGACTTGACGGTCTTGGTGCTCGGCAAGAACGGAACGGGCAAAGAAGTGCTCGCGCGGCACATCCACTACGAAAGCGAGCGACGCAACGGACCGTTCATCGCCGTCAACTGCGCTGCTCTCGTTGAAACCCTTCTCGAGAGCGAATTGTTCGGGCACGAAAAAGGTGCTTTCACCGACGCAAACCAGACTCGAGTTGGCAAGTTCGAACTTGCCACCGGTGGCACGCTGTTCCTTGACGAAGTTGGCGACATGAGCCCCAACGGACAAGCCAAATTGCTGAGAGTCTTGGAAGAGAAAGTTGTCGTCCGCGTCGGCGGGTCGCAAACCATTCCAGTCGACGTACGCGTCATCGCGGCGACCAACCAGCCGCTTGAAGAGCTGATCGAGCAGCGACGATTCCGACAAGACCTGTTCTTCCGACTCAACGTGGTCTCGCTGACCCTTCCGCCTCTCTGCCAACGGGGCGAAGACGTTTTGCGATTGGCCAATCACTTCCTTGAACAGTTCTGCTACCAGATCGGGCGCCAAATCCCGACCTTTAGCGAACCGGCAAAACACGCCATGATGGCTCACGATTGGCCCGGTAACATCCGTGAGTTGCGTAACACAATCGAACGAGTTTGTTACCTTTGCACGGAAGATGAAATCGCCGTCGACGACTTGATGCTAAGCGGATCGCCGGCCAGCCGTGTCGCCAACGCTTCCGAAGCATCAACGCTCAGCGAAGCAACACGGCGTTTCCAAGTCGAGCACATCGACTCGGCGATCGCAGCCTGTGGTGGCAACATGACCGATGCCGCCGGACGCCTCGGGTTGCATCGATCGAATCTTTATCGAAAGATGCGTCAGCTCGGCATGCCAACCTCGGGCCAATAGACTTCGTTGTCCCCACCGGTGGTGTGCTTGCGTTCGAATTCTTGGAATCGGCCGAACCCGTTCGGCCGATATCGCAACCCCGCCTCAAACGCCGCTTCCGCGACGCGCAACGGACCTTCCCAACATGATTCAAGCACGACTCGTGCGTTACGGATCCATTGACTGCTACCAAGTCGATGGAAGCGACAACCCTTCCATCCTCGTCATCTTGTGCCATGGTTACGGTGCCTCAGGCCGCGACCTGGTCGGCCTTGTCGGCGAGTGGCACTCGATACTCGGTGACTCGTTTGCAAAGTTTCGGTTTCTTTTTCCCGAAGCCCCGCAAACGCTTGCCGAATTGGGAATGCCTGATGGTCACGCCTGGTGGCCGATCAACATGGCTCAGCTACTCGACCATGTTGAAGGCAACCGGTTCGATGAACTTCATGACAAAGAACCACCTGGAATCCAAGCAGCAACGGAACAACTCGGGCACGCCATCGAACAAATGATTGCCGGCCTCGATGGAGCGCCCACCGCGATTGTCCTCGGTGGGTTTTCTCAGGGTGCCATGCTGACGATGAACACATCGCTTCGCGGCAACATCGATCCGCCTACGTTGCTGTTTCAATTCTCGGGTACCACGGTGTGCCAGAACGTCTGGGCGGAAAACCTAAGCCGACTTGCAGACACCAAAGTCTTTCAATCGCACGGCCAAATCGACCCAATCCTGCCACACAGTAGCGCTGAAACGCTGCGAGACCTGATGACCAGCGGTGGCGTCGATGTTGACTTCCATTCCTTTTACGGCGAACACACCATCGATCAGGGTGCGGTCATCACCACAGGAAAGATGCTCGCAACGCTGTAGCAACGAGTGAGCAGCAAGACGCTATCCGCCAGTTTTTCGCTCATTCACCGCGAGAACCAATCTTGGTGCGTGCAAGCACACACCCTACGTAACTTGTGTGAACTTGGTGAAACACCTACGTGATTGGGCTACGGATGCTGCTGGGAGCTGGATCCCAGTCGAGTAGGTGCAACTGGGTACGACCATTCGACAGCTTGGCCACCAGCGACGCAAACGTGCTGTTGGCAAACACGACATACGTGGTTGCTGCGTCGTTGAAGCCCACGCGTGCAATTTGAATCCGCTCCTCGATGCTCTCGATCCCCTTCAAGCACCCGCCGATCGAATCGTGTTGACTTGCAACACCAGGCTGTGAAAGTTTGCCAACGGCCGAGTCGATTGCTGCACACAGGTCTCGTTGAGAATCGCAGACTTCGTCGACTTCGTGAGGCAAGTTCGTTTCCGACACGCCTTGCAGACAATGGGACGCCTGCTTGATCGCATCGCCCAAACGCTCCGAGAGCATCGATTCACCGTGAACATGATTCAACGAATCCAGCAGAGCCGAGGCAACCAGTTGACGCTCACTCAACAGGCCATGTATCGACTCCCAACCATCGCGCGCCTTGCGATCAAGCACCCGTAGCTTGCGATGCGTCAGCAACATCATGGCGACACCTATCGCCACCATCGCTGCACCGCCTAGGATAATGAATCGTTCCACTTGCACCCCACCTATATGACCACTGTCAATTCCGCAATTCGGGTAGAGTGTTACAGTACACTTTCATGATGACAATCACCCACGTTGCCCGCAGCCAAACGCGTGCGGATTGACGATAAGAGACAATCTCAGCAGACCGAACCGAATGATGAATTCTTTTGTAAGTCGCCGCCCGCAATCATCGGAATTCACGTCCGACTACCACTCGATGTTGATCGGCAAAGTGGATGGCGACTGTGTATTGTCCGCGATGGACAACCAGCTCCACTGGCTTTGCGAACTCGCAGGTTCGATTAGCACCGAGCAAACAGACAAGATTCACGCGCCTTACCAATGGACCATACGTCAGGTGTTCGAACATTGTGCGGATGCCGAGCGAGTTTTCGGTTACCGAATGCTACGGTTTGCGGCCGGTGACACCACGCCCTTGCCGGGGTGGCGCGAAAACGATTACGCCGACAGCCGATTCGGACTTGGTAACCTCTCTCATCTGGTCGCCGAACTTGCCGATCTACGGAAAGCCAACACAGCCTTGCTACGCCGAATCATCCCCGCAGCCTGGGATCGCCGCGGCGAGGCGGATGGCACTTCGGTATCGGTGCGAGCGACCGCTTGGATCGCGGCGGGCCATTTGCACCATCACATGGACATCATCGAACAGCGGTGCGGAATCCGCGTTGCCAGGGGTCCCGGCTAGATCCCGCAGACGAGTGCTGGGGATTGCAATCTTGGTGCCACCAGAGCAACTTCTTGGGCAGTGCCCGTGAGCCGCTGGCCGTCAGGCCTCGGGCCCTTGCCGCCGCGCAGCTGCTGTGAAGGCGATTAAGGCCCGGCCGCTTACGTGATCGCGGCTCCGTTATGTGAACTTGGGCAAGAATTCCTTCTGGTGGAAGCGCAATTGCAATCGCCGTTACTGGTTCAACTCTTCTTCGATGACTTCCCTGCCGGCACGAGTGCCCAAGGCACCCCACAAGCCATACGGGCTTGGCGAACCGGGCACCGATTCGTCGACGCCGCTCAGCCAAACGTTTCCGTGGTGGATGTCACCCGCCTCGATCGAGTCGGTCATGAAGATCACCGCGCCGTCGGCCATCAGCACGTGAACGCCACCTTGGTGACGGCTACTGGCGGGCGCGATGCCAGGGGTGTCCACGTTGTCGCCTCCGAAACAGAGGTGGCCGTTAGGTGGCAGGATCGTGTTCATGTCGGTCCAAACCGTTCCGGCATCCGCCCAGCGATAGCCTCGCCCTTCCGCTGAACCCGCCAAGGTCGGAACATTCCCGCCATCGGATCCATCGGACCAGAACCGCGGGCGATCACGACTGATTTGTTGCTCGTGCTCACAGTGATCGGGTTCGTCGCGCACTTCGTCGTGACCGTTGCTGAGCGACGGAATCGTACGCACGTCACGGTCACCCAAGTCGGTGGTGATTTCAGCACACATGATGGTGTTGGACAGGCCATCAAGGATGTCGCGGAACTTGGTGTCCTTGCGCGCCACAAACACCCCGCGACACGCAGCACGCGCTCGGTTGGGAACCCAAGCCTGAGGAGGGTTGATGAGGATGCCGTTGTCGATTTGGACAGGACCGCTGTCCATAAAGTCGATCGAATCGCCGAGACATGCCGCATAGTTGGTTCGACCAGCAGCAGGTGTCCCTCGCCCCGGGTCACTCGGACAACGCAGCGTTGGGATCTCCGTTTGCCATGGAACGTACTGGGCAACCGTCGGAGCCGGCCCCATCGCAGGGTAAGGCGGCGATTGGATGCCACCATCAACACGATCTTGGCTCGGGTTCGAGATCTGCTCCCACAACGCCTGCTGTTCCATGAACGGTGTTGCACCCACCAAGAACGACAACGAAAGACGGTTATTCATGTCGGTTGGTACGTTTCCATCCGACCATGTTCCGCCTTGATGCCGCGGCAATTGCTTGTAGGCCGCGTGGTAGTTGTGCAGTGCCAGACCGATCTGTTTGAAGTTGTTACTGCAGCTCATGCGGCGCGCTGCTTCGCGGGCCGCTTGAACGGCTGGCAAGAGCAAGCCGACCAGGACGCCGATGATCGCAATGACCACCAGCAGTTCGACCAAAGTGAATCCAGCGCGCTGGGGAGTGTGTGTTGTTTGATGACGCATCGAAAGGTGACCAATTTTTATTACATCTAAATGAACGATCGCTTCATCGCCGCGCAATTCTCACGCGACGAACGACCACTCCAAGACGATTGCCTTGAAGATTCGGAATATCGAAAGCTGAACTCATCTCAAGCGCGCGAATCAAAAGATCGTCAGCCGAGTCGAGACAAGAATGTCTCCCAAAGAGAAAAGCGGGGAATCCGCGGTTGTCGCTAAAGCCCCATCGTAGTTCGAACGTGATTTCTTAAAGGATGAAACCCGGTGATCCACAATAAAGGTCGCGTAAACGAGACTCCTAACCGCACATTTCTCCCCGGATAACCAAACACCTAGGGTTGCCAAACAAAAAGCCGCCCCCACAAGAGAGGGGGCGGCTCAAAATAGCTATGAAGTGACGGCAATCAAGCCAGCCAAAGCAGGGCAAGCGCCTACTGATTGAGCTCTTCTTCGATCACTTCCTTGGCGGCACGAGTACCGAGGGCACCCCAGAGACCAAATGGGCTTTGCGAACCTGGCATCGCTGCGCCCGCTCCATTTCGCCAGACGTTTTCATGTCGCTGATCACCCGCTTCAACCGAGTCGGACATGAAGATCACCGCACCGTCGGCCATCAACACGTGAGCACCACCTTGGTGACGGCTGCTCATCGGAGCGGTACCGGGAGCACCAACGCCGCCGTTGTTGCCACCGCCCAAGCAGAGCTCGTCGTTGGGTGGCAAGATGGTCAACACGTCGTTCCAGACGGTTCCCGCATCGGCCCAGCGGTAACCGCGGCCTTGAGCGACGCCGGCCAGTGTTGGAGCGGTACCGCCATCGGATCCGTTGGACCAGAACTGAGGTCGCTCGGGGCTGACCTGACCTTGATCAACGCAGTACTTGGCATTGCCACGCACGTTGCCCGTGCCGTTACGAATCGAAGCGATCGTTCGAGTGTCGCGGTCACCCAGGTCGGTTGCGATTTCGCCAGCCATGATCGTGTTGGCCATTCCGTCAAGAATGTCGCGGAACTTGGTGTCCTGGCGAGCAGTGAATACACCGCGGCAGGCACTGCGAGCGCGGATGGCGACCCAGTTTGCGGCTGGCTTACGCTCCACGCCCATTTGAATTTGGATGGGCCCGTTGTTCATAAAGTCAACGGAGTCACCCAGGCACGGCCCGTAGTTGGTTCGGCCCATCGCAGGCAGACCGGACCCGGGGTCGCTTGGGCAGCGAAGCGTCGGGATTTCCGTCCGCCAAGGAACGTATTGGCCAACCCAGGGTGCAGGTCCCATCGCAGGGTAGGGAGGACTCTGAACGCCACCATCAAGACGCTCTTGGTTGGGCTGCGAAATCGATTCCCAAAGCGGCTGCTGCTCCATGAATGGCGTGATGCCAACCAACGCGCTAAGCGAATAGCGGTTGTTCATGTTCTGCGGCGTGTTGTTGTCGACCCACGTCCCGCCCTGATGCCGCGGGAGCTGCTTGTATGCCGAATGGTAGTTGTGAAACGCCAAACCAATCTGCTTGAAATTGTTGCTGCAACTCATACGGCGAGCTGCTTCGCGCGCCGCTTGGACCGCTGGCAACAGCAGACCAACCAAAACGCCGATGATCGCAATCACAACGAGGAGTTCCACCAGGGTGAAACCGCCGCGTTTTCTCGTAACCGAATTCATTCGAAAACCTCAAAAACAAAAACAAGAAAAACAGGAAATAGGTCCTGCACCTGAACAAGGAATTGGGCCCAAATCGGGACACCAATGATCTTTTGAGTAGGGTTTGCGACCCCCGTGGAAAGTCGCCTGCGTTTCATCCTGCAATCGCAAGAAGAAGCCGCTTTGATGAACTACCTGAGCGCGCAGCAGCGAACCGCATACGACTCGTATTTGAATGAAGTGAAGAGACCACTCTGGAGGAGCAATTCGATTGCCCATCCGGGGGCCTCTAGAATTTACCAGCAAATTTTTAAATTAAATGGCAAATTCTTAAGCACCTGGTGGGATTTGCGGGGTTATTCAGTTGTTTCCAGTTCTGCTTCTTCCGCTGCGGTTTCAGCCGCTTCGTCATAGTCTGCGGGCAACGGAATCACTTTGTTTTCCGCTTTCCCGCATCCTGCAATGGAATAAAGCCCGAGAGGGGCCAACAAAAGAACGATGAGAAGCTTGCGCATGTTGTCCTCGTAGAAGAGATGTGGTGGCACGAAGCGTGGGCATTTCCCCGTTAACCTCGCTTAGTGAGGTCCAGTATCCATTGCGCGCAACCTCGGTCAACATGCGCTGAATATCACTTACGCGCTTGCCTGCCAAATCCAAAACTCTTGCGCGCATCAGGCTCCACTCCGCCTGTCATCGCGATCGCGCGGACCGGACATCCGTCTCCATCGGCGATCTTCAACGGCAGCGCCGTGAAGTCACAGTAAGTCGACTCGATCTGATCGAGGTGAATGAGTCCTTCGACAATGACGATCCCCCCCTTGAACATGACTTGGTGGACCTCGGTCACCTCTTTAGCGTTATTCACATCGGCAACGCTCGGTGGCTCGACGCCGACCAAACGCACTTCGTTGTCGACAAGGTAGTGAGCAAGCTCAAGGGAGATGCGGGGAAGGTCGTTGCGATAACCGGGATCGGGATACTGTTTGTACCAATCCGTACGCAGCAACAATCGCTCGCCGGGCTCAAGCGGTTTAGTGAGTGCGGCTTCGAACTTCTCAACCGTCAGAAGCTCTTTCGGCCCCGCCGGCGCGAGGTTGACGATCCGAGCGCGTCCGCAACAAGCCTGCAGATCGAGTTGGTCAATCGTCTGGCCAGAGGGCAAGAAGTGGCACGTTGCATCCATGTGCGTGCCGCAGTGTGAGTAGAGCTTGAGTGTTGTCGCGCGCCAGCCATCTTTCTCGATCGACTTGGCCGGTTCCACATCGGCGTTGGGGAGGGTTTCGTCGATCGTCAGTGTCAGGTCGATGACCTTCCGTGTGTGAGCTGTCGCATCGTAGATTTGCTCGACCACCAACAGCGTTTTGGCATATTCGTCGGCCGACGTTTCGCAAGCCACTTTCCCTTTGATCACGTCAACAAAGTGCTGCTGGGTGGCCCTCACACAATCGCCAGCGAAGCCGATTCGCTCGTGATGGTACGGATGCGGCTCAGGTTCTTGGCCGAGTTTCTTGAGCGTCAAGTTGCCGGAATCGTCCAACCAGATGCTGCCTCCGTTGCCTTCGACGCAGAGGTTGCCAAAGGTGTAACGCGGGTCATCACAACGCGATTCGTTGTAGCGATTGGCATCCCACACACCGATCGCGCCTGATTCAAATTCAAACGTAATCACGCCCGCATCTTCGCCGACAATGTCTTGGTTCCAGCGGCGCAAAATCGGATGCACCTGTTTGATCTCACCGGCGAGATAGCGGAACGTGTCGATGAAGTGCACACCCGTTTCGTGAATCAACAAACGCGGCATCTCGCGAAAGTAAGGTTGCCGACTCATGTAGGCATCCTCGCTCCATCCATCACCCATTCGACTGCGCATGGAAAGGGTGTGAATCTTGTCACCGATCACGCCACCATCGATCAGTCGTCGAATTTCGCGGTACCAAGGTTGGAAGCGAAAGTTCTCGTGCACCATGAACGTGTTTTGGTACTCACGCCCGATCCGAAAGATCTCTTGTGCTTGCTGCCAATCGGGTGCAATCGGCTTTTGGCAGATGATTGCCTTGTTGTGTTCGATTGCAAGTTGAATCAACGGCAGGTGGCTTGGTGGTGGCGTTGCAATGTCGACAAAGTCGATCGTTTCGTTTTGCAGCGCATCACTTACCTCGGTATAGACCTTATCGACGCCGTGCTTATCGGCCGCGGCCTGGGCTTTGTCAGCGTCCAAGTCACACACGGCAACAATCGTTGTGTCTTCAATGCGGTTCCAACCGTCCAGATGAAAATCGCTGAAGTAGCCGGCACCAACAACGATACCTCGAAGCTGTGAATCGCTCATGATGGTTTCTACCTGATCACAGGAATGCAAAGAGTGCAGACAAGTTAGTTTGTGAAAGCAGGTTTTAAGGGATTTCGCTGCAGATTGGCCATGACCCTCCAATCGAAGGTCAAGATGCGGTTTGACAACCGCGGCAAAAATAAAGGCGTCTGGCGGCGATCTCCACAGCCTCGATTTCGCCACCACACCAAGGGCATTCATGGTGGCCATAGACTCGGAACCTGGCATTGCCTTCGATCTTCGTTCGGGGCATGCCTGCCTCTTTCGCCGTCACGGTCACGATTTTCCCGAGCTTCAACCCGGTACGCATCATCCTTGTAAGGGAGCGCCAAAGCTGTCCAAACGACTCCTCGGAAAGCTGATCACCTGGTGTGAGGGGATCGATTCCAACTTCGAACAACACCTCTGCGCGAAAGATGTTTCCCACGCCCGCAACGACTGCTTGATCGAGCAGCAGCGCTGCGATCGGCTTTGAACTCGACGAGATCCTCTTCCAAACCTCTTGGCGACGTCCACCGGCAAGCGGGTCGGGGCCCAAACGCTGCTCAACCTCGACGCGCTGACAGGCATCGATCACTCGGCACGTCGTCGGACCGGTTAAGTCGATACACGACGATGAACTGACCAGTCGCACGCGGACCTGACCAACGGGATCGGGCGAGGGCAGGGCATGTTCGCGGAATTTGCCATAGCGCCCGAGATGAATGTGAAGAATTCGTTTTTCATCGAATTGATAGAACAGGTGTTTGCCAACCGCTTGGACGGACTCGATTTCTCGCCCATTGATGCGCCGCGCATCGGACTGGAATCTGCCCTGTGGGCTGGTGACTTTCACTTGCTCGCCAGCGAGCTGTCGGTGGTGCTGGCGGGCGATGAAATGAGTCTTGTGGCCTTCCGGCATCGGCGAACCCTCTATCTTTGGTTACGCTTACGAGTGAAAAAGGTGTCATGACTCTTTACCAACCAGTCAAAAAAGCGTCCTGACACCTTTTCCGGTGGGTCCATTCAGTGATGACGAGGGAATGCCTAGCATGATGCAACTTCTCGCCTCAACGGTCGGGGAAAAGATCGAACCTGCCTCGACCGGCGTGATGCTCCTTTTCGCCGCCGTGATGATGGCGACGTATGTTGGCGTTGCTGTCGAGCGATTCCACAAAACGGTGGCGGCCCTATGCGGTGCCGTCGTGCTGGTCATCCTGTCGCTCGCCCTTGGACTCTTCGAGTATCCCAAGGTCTACGACATCCTGGAAGAAGACCTCAATATCTTTGGGGTGATCATCGGCACCGGTATCCTCGTCGATGTGGTCGGAAAGAGTGGGCTCTTTCACTTTCTGGGGATGTACATCGTTCGTTTCACGGGAGGTCGCGCGTCACGCCTGTTCCTGACGCTTTGCTTGGTGACCTTCGTGTTTGTCGCCGTGCTGACCATTGTGCCGGCCATGCTGATCCTCAGCTCGTTGGTGTTGGTGATCAGTCGCGCGCTCAACTACAAGCCGGCTCCGCTACTGCTGAGTGTGGCGATTTGTGCCAATAGCGGCGCGATCGCGACGTTCGCAAGCGGCCTGCCGAACATCATGATTGGGACTGCAGCGCACATCCCCTACATGCACTTCCTGCAAGTTTCGTTGCCTTACGCAATCGTCTCGCTGGTCGTTGCCATCGTGATGCTGCGGATTTTCTTTCGCAATGATCTGCCTTGGAAACAAACCCCCGAGGAACAAGAAGCACTACGAGCTCAAATCGAAACCTTTGATCCCTGGGCATTGGTCGAAGAAAAGAAGGTCCTTGTCCGCAGCGCGTTGATCCTAGTCCTTACCGTGCTCGGATTCGTCTTTGCCCAACAACTTGGCGTTGGCATGGACTTTGTCGCGATGGTCGGCGCGACCGCCGCACTCCTGTTCGCGGGCAAGGGTGTCGAAGACGCGATTCACAAAGTGAACTGGACGGTGATCCTGTTCTTCATGGGTCTGTTCATTATCATCGGATGTGTCAAACAGACCGGTGCACTCAGCCTGGTCGCCCAGCAGGTCGTTGAGCTTTCCGATAACCGTCTCGAATTGCTCGTACCGCTGCTTGGTGTTTTCGCGGCCATCGCCAGTTCGATCGTTGACAATATTCCCGTCGCTGCAACGCTGATCCCGATTGTAAGGGACATCAGTGCATCGGGCGTCGCCGAAGAACCGCTTTGGTGGACTCTGATCATCTGCTGCAATCTTGGCGGCAATGGAACGCCCATCGGATCGATCTCGTGCGTGATTGCCATCTACGCACTCAAACGCGAAGCGGGCCAGCACATCGGATGGGGCATGTTCTTGAAACTCGGCGGGACGATCATGTTGATCCAAGTGATCGGTGCCATCGTTTACATCATGTTGGCGGAAAGTCAGAACTGGATACCGGAGCTAAGCAAACATGTCTGATTCCGATTCTGACCTCGGACGCGAAGTCGATGAGTCGATGCGGTTGTTTGAACGATCAAAGGTTGGCAACGCCGCGTCGATCCTTGCCATTCGCCCATCCCGAGTGTTGTTGGTGCTTGACGGATCGCCTCAAGACGACGCAGGCGTCGCAGCAGCGGCGACGCTCCGCGAGCGATTTGATACCGAGACGCTTGTGCTCGACGCCCGAGACGACATCGAAGATGACACAGCCGACTTGGCCGAGTCACGCATTGAACAGATCTCGGGGGCGCGGCCGCTCAAAAGGAGCGAAGGGGACTCCTACGATGCGATCCTGCATGCACTCGATGGCCATGATGTGGACCTGGTGATCATCCCCTGTCCCTTTGGGCGATCGTTCGAACAGGTGGGTGCCGACAGCGCCGGCACCGTCATCGATGTGCTGCTCTCGCGATGTCCTAAACCGATGTTGGTGATCCGTCGCGAGGACCAGCTTCTTGATCAATGCACCGCGTCGATTTCCATGATCGTGGGTGGCGAATGTGATGTCGAAAGCCGCGCGGCTGGTTGGGTCTTTGGACTTGCCAACGATTCAGCGACCATCACGCTCAATTTGGTCATTGAAAAAGAGCAATACGAGAATATCCGATCGATCATCGAAGCGTTGCAACCTGGCACGACACTCGATCCTCAGCAATTCACCGAAGCGTTGACGAAAACGCATCAGGCGATTCATCAAGCGATGGCCAAGACCGCATCCGACCAAAACCTTACCTATCATCTGCGTCCACAAGCCGGTGAGGTTGCACCGCCCAACCCACTCGACGACCAAACCAAGATGCTGTTGGTGCTGCCGCTTGAAGTCGACGACCGGTTCGGCCAAGGTTTTGTTCAAGACCGAATCCGCCGCAGCCCCCATCCGGTGCTCGTGATTCCTGGTCACGTGCCAACGTGAACTCCACAGCAAAGCCACGTGCCAACGTGAACTCCAAAGCAAAGCCACGTGCCAACGTGAGCTCGAATCGGCAAACGAAACTCGCACTCAACGTGCGCGTGCGGCGCAGGCCCGAGGGCTCACAACCAGCGGTTCACGTGCTTTAGTTGCTAAGCATGTTGCGGTACATGTTGATCCCCGCAGGACCAACGAGCACAACGAAGATACCGGGGAAGATGAACAACACGAGAGGGAAGATCATCTTCACGGCCGTCTTGGCAGCCTTTTCTTCGGCGATTTGACGACGTTTGGTACGCATCGAGTCACTTTGCACGCGGAGTGCCGTGGCAACGCTCGAACCGAACTTATCGGCCTGAATCAGAATCGAAGCGAGTTGCTTCAAGTCATCCACGCCACTGCGGAATCCGAGTGCTTGCAGCACTTCGCCGCGCGTTCGGCCGAACTGCAGCTGCTGATTGGCAATGCTAAACTCTTCGCCAATCTCTTTGTGGCTCTTGTTCATTTCTTCGGCCACCTTACGCAGCGCTTGGTCCATACCAAGACCGGCTTCGACACAAACGACCATCAAGTCGAGCGCGTCGGGAAGACCAAGAAAGACCTTCTCCATCCGTCGCTTGGCGATTTGTCCGAGCAACAGGCTTGGCAGCATGTAACCGATAACCACACCACCGGCGAGCTTCATCAGCATGCCTGAGCTGAAACCGTCGGTGAAGACCCCGATACCACCGCCGACGACCAGACCGACACCACCGATGATGAACTGCATCCCCTTGAAGACCACGGGAGCTGATTCACGGCGGAACCCGGCGTTGACAAGCTTTTCGCGGAGCTTGCCCATCTCTTTTTCGTTACCGGCGACCTTATCCCCGAGAGGCGAGGTCGCTTTTTCAAGCACCGCCGCCAACGCATCGTTCTTTTTCTTTTGACGATCCGTCTCGGAGGTGTCATCAGCCTGTCCTGCGCGTCGATTCTTGAGCGCTTCCAATCGCGCTTCGGCACGTGGCTTGTCATCACCGCTAACACGACCAATCACCACCCAGGCGACGGCGGTCACTGCGATAAAGATAGCCACCGAAGTGATGGTGACAGGATTCAATCCGATAGCGGAGATCAACAACGTAGTCATGATCAAAAGCTTTCTTAACGTACGCCCAAGGCGGGATAGTGTTTGGTTGGTCTAGTTGAGGAAGGACAAACAGGTGTTTCGCTAAACCTTGATCGTAATGATCTTCTTAATCGCGATCGCACCAGCCAACTGCGTTGCCAATGCACCGCAAAGCAAGTAACGACCGATCTCGTCGGTAAACAGCATCATCACGTATTCGTAGTTCAGCTTGAGCATCACCAGGAACAGCACGGGTGGCATCGCCAACAGCACCGCACCACTCATTCGACCTTCACCGGTCAACGCTTGAATCTGTCCGAGAATCATCAGGCGTTCGCGAATCAGGTGGCCGATCTTGTCCAAGATTTCAGCCAAGTCACCACCAGTTTGTCGCTGCAAGACAACGGCGGTGGCAAAGAATCGCAAGTCCATGTTGGGGACCCGCTGAGCCATATCTTCGATCGCTTCATCAAGCGGGATACCGAGGTTTTGTTCTTCAAAGGCCCGTCCAAATTCGGTTGCCAGCGGGGCATCCATTTCGGATGCGACCAAACCGAAACCAGCATTCAGCGAGTGACCGGCTCGCAGCGAACGACCGAGCAACTCGAGTGCTTCGGGCATTTGCAAACCGAACTTTGCCAGGCGTCGCTTTCGCTTGAACATCACCCAACCGATAGGAACGCCCATGAACAGGGCTCCCAAAATCGGGCCGAGCAGGATTGGCACGGGTGTGACCACACAGGCCAAGATGCCGCCACCAAAGGAAGCCAAGCAAATGAACGCGAATTGCGATGGCGGGATCTTCACGTCCGCTTGCTCGAGGTAGTCGGTCAACGCCGGCATGCCTTGCAAGTACTTCGCAAGTGCATTTGCCGAGTCGTCCAGGCCACCGGCCAGAAGCAGGGATCCGGATTCCGATTCATCACCGCCGCCGCCAGCGCGACGGCGCGACGCCATCTCGGCAAGCCGATCTTCGGTCGAGGTGGAATCCTCGCCTGGAATCAACACGTTGACAGCGAATGCGATGATCGACGCAACAAAAACGCCGACAGCAATGATAATGACGATTCCGCTCATGGCTGAACTTCTAGGTCAGGAACTCGTTGAGTGGTTGGTTTGGGGTTTGTTTCGCGGGTGAAGATCGCGGACTTTAGGCCTGCATCATCACTCGCTCGCGGAAGGCGCTGGCGGGCAATCGCACACCTGCGGCTTCCAGTTTTTCCATAAAGCTTGGGCGGACTCCGGTGCACTCAAAGTGTCCGTAAGCTTTGCCTTCCTCGTTGATGCCCGCTTGCTTGTACCGATAAATGTCTTGCATGATGATC
Organism: Rubripirellula sp.; assembly: GCA_965216875.1. Taxonomy (GTDB): domain Bacteria; phylum Planctomycetota; class Planctomycetia; order Pirellulales; family Pirellulaceae; genus CBDCUW01. Next base: position 6,795,641 of record OZ244207.1, on the reverse strand, counting down.
GTGTCTTGTTCCATCCCGACGACCTCCGTGATCGCCGTCACACGACGGGGACCACCTTGCAAACGGTTAGCTTGGATCAACACGTCAACCGCACCCGAAACTTGCTGGCGAATCGCTTTCACGGGCAATTCGAAACCAGCCATCATCACCAGCGTTTCCAAACGGGCGATTGCGTCACGAGGGGTGTTGGCGTGAATCGTGGTCATCGATCCGTCGTGACCGGTGTTCATGGCTTGCAACATGTCGAGCGTTTCACCACCACGACACTCACCAATGATGATTCGTTCAGGACGCATACGCAGGGCGTTCTTCACAAGGTCGGTTGCCGAAACCGCACCGTTGCCTTCGATGTTGGCAGGGCGAGTTTCCAAGCGGACGATGTGGTCCTGTTGCAATTGCAATTCGGCCGCGTCCTCAATCGTCACAATACGATCGGAGTGACCAATGAAGCTGGACAGTGTGTTCAACAGGGTTGTCTTACCGGAACCGGTACCGCCGGCGATGATCATGTTCAAGCGAGCCTTGATACAACCTTCAAGCAACATCACCATCTCAGGCGTGAACGCTTTGTAGTTGAGCAAGTCTTCGAGCTTGAGTGGGTTGCTACCGAATCGACGAATCGAAACCGCAGCACCATCAAGTGCCAGAGGTGGAATAATCGCGTTCACACGCGAACCATCCTCGAGACGGGCGTCGACCATCGGTGACGTTTCGTCGACACGACGACCAACCTTACTGACGATACGGTCGATGATTTGCAGCAGATGCTTGCCGTCGCGGAATTCCACTTCCGACTTCTGCATCTGGCCGCCTTTTTCGACATAGATGTTCTTCGGACCGTTGATCAGAATATCGCTGACCTTCGGGTCTTTCAGAATCAATTCGAGCGGGCCAAGACCGAGCACCTCGTCGATCACTTCGTCGACGATCCGTTCACGTTCTTGACGGTTCAGCAGCGTGTCCTCGGCATCACAGAGATGCTCGACGACCATACGAATTTCGCGTTTGAGGGTGTCGCCCTTCAAATCGCCAACGCGCGACAAGTCGAGCTTGTCCACCAACTTACTGTGGATACGGCGTTTAACGTCTTCGAATTGCTGTTGACGATTCGCGTCGGGGCGTGCAGAGGGGTTTGCGGATCGCATGTCTGGTGTTTCCTTCGTCGCTATAACCGATAGATCCCGTGCGCCTCGGTCGGCTGTGACTACCACAGCGAAAGCGCTCGTTTGGGTCGTAGCGTCAGTACCAGTTATGCGGCCGTTATCAAAACGACCCTGGGCGCGGTCCTGGTGCGATGACCCACGCAAACATAGAGCGCAAAAACGTCAGGGGCGGTCTGAGCGAAAGAGTTTGCCCAAAACGTGCCTTTTCCTGGGGTGTACGTATCTCTTGGGGAGGGCCCACTTCCTGAGCCGAGCGCGCCAGCGTCGGGCCTTACATCATGGGTGCGAAGTAGAGCCAGCGGCCAGCGTCGCGGATTGGAGTTACGGTGCTGTGAGGCAGAGTGCTTGTCCAGGTTCACTCGCGTTCCAACAATCACCCTCCCGCTTGCGGGAGGGTCGGACGCAAAGTCCGGGGAGGGAATCATCCCTCGATATACAAACCCTCTCCGGGCCTTAGAGCCCGACTCTCCCAAGGGAGAGTGTCTATGCGCAGTTTCGAAGCCTAGTGGAAGCGCAATTGCAGCTTGTAGCACTAGCGTCTTGCCGCTCTCTGATAATCGCACGCGCTCGATTTTCAAAGGGCCCGACGCTAGCGCGTACGGCTCACAAACGAAAAAACGGTTGGTGCATTTGCTGCACCAACCGTTTGACAGTTGTATCGATTGTAGGTGGTACGCGTTACCAAGGGCCGCGGACGTAGTAGACACCGAATTGATCGGTGTGACTTGGCCACGGGGGTGTTGCGTAAAAGCTGCCGGGGCGTGCTGCGCCCGGCTGCGTTGCACTGCGACCAAACTGATGGTGAATCGCGTGGTTCAGGTTTTGGCTGACACCCCACGAAAAGGTTTGTCGCATGTGTGCGGTCGGTGGCACGACCAACGCAAGAGGTTGGCCGTATTGTTGGTGGTAGTACGACCCGTGCCACGGACGATGCTGTGCCACGTCGTATGCCCAAATGTCACTCAGCGACGGATGGTCGGCTGATGCTTGCGGCGAACCCATGACGGCCAAGGCCGAAAAGAAGCTGGCTGCGAGGATGATTTTTCGGATCATATTCTTTTTCCCCGGTGGGAAGTCGGAAGGTTGGTGGACAGCATCGGTCTCAACTAAGCTCGGTTGGTCCCGAAGGGCTTAGCGAGGCAATCGCAGCTTATTCCAGTAAAGGTTGCTGATCGCTTGACGAATCGGAGGGCTGTAGTAAATAGCCCGAGTACGATTCATGCCGCGGCCACAGTCGTAGTACTTGTGGAAGCGATCTTTGTGCCAGTAAAGCATCTCGTGAGGATAGAACGGCTGGTACGTGTTGAACGTGTGGCCGACATTCGGTGGTACTGGCAACGGCGACAAGTACATTTGCGCGTTGGCTTGGTTGGCGTTGCCTTGCGTGTAGTAGTTGAAGAACAAGTCGGGTTTGCCGTAGCATCGATCCGATTCGTTGCAGCAGTTTGGGCCACACTTGAAACCGGAAAGCAAAGAGGCTTTTCCGCAGCCGCAGCTACCACACCCGTCGCCACACGATCCGCAGCCGTTTCCGCAAAGGTCGCCACACGAACCACAGTCGCCACAGCTACTGCACTCACCACATGAACTGCAGGTGCCGCAGTTATCGCATCCGGCCGTTTCGCAGCCGCAACTGGGCATGTCGCCGACATAGACGCTGGCGTTGTCACTTGGCGAAGCGACTTCATCGCTAACGACCTGTGAGCTGACAATGTATTCGCCTTGAGCGTAGGCGTTAAAGCTGGCGGCGGACAAGGTTCCGGCGATCGCCATCAGCGCCGCCGCCGAGCGGAGGCCTAGTTGCAAATTTGGAAGTTTCATCGTCCGGTTCCTCCGTGAACCCGATTTTCTGCTGCGCGGCCTTTTTCAGGGGCCTACCTACAAACGAATTGCCGCCCTCGGTCTAAGGGACTGGTGTTATCGCTTTCATTCGGAGCCCGAGCGGGTCGCGGATAACCTTTCTGCCCTGGATCGCCCAGCTCGCCGTGATCAGCGGTTTCACTTCCACGCGATTGACCGCTATAACCCGCCACTGTGCCTCGGCCACTTCACTCGCCGCAAACGGCTCGTCTAGCGTCAACGGCACAAACTGCCTAATTTCTCGGGCTCTCAATCGGGTACGATCGTCAGCAAGTACCTGGTTGGCGACCCGATATTGGGCCAATTGAACAAACCCAAACCCGTATTTATGGGGAATCATGGCTAAACGCCGCGCACGACCGACCAAGGGCAAAACGGCCTCGCGAAGCAAGGCAACTTCGAAGCGACCCAGCAAACGGTCGACCAAGAAAGGTGCCGACAGCAACGGATCGCTTTTCGATAACGTCGAAGACACCCTACTTCGAGGGGTGCCTCTGCGTCAGGCCGCGCAAGAGAAGTACCTCAACTACTCACTGTCGGTGATCACCAGTCGCGCACTGCCCGATGTCCGCGACGGCCTCAAGCCCGTTCAGCGCCGAATCCTCTACACCATGGGCCAACAAGGCCTCACCACGACCGCCAAACACCGCAAGTGCGCCAAGGTGGTCGGTGACGTGATGGGTAACTATCACCCGCACGGCGACAGTTCCATTTACGACGCGCTGGTGCGCATGGCCCAGCCATTTAGTTTGCGCATGCCTCTTGTCGATGGCAGTGGAAACTTTGGCAGCGTCGACGGCGACAACGCGGCTGCAATGCGTTACACCGAATGTCGAATGACACCGGTGGCCAACGAAGTCCTTGCCGACCTTGCCACGCGCACCGTCGCATTCAAACCGAACTATGACGGCAGCCGCGAAGAACCCGTTGTCCTGCCAAGCCGGATGCCCAACCTGTTGGTCAACGGGGCGACAGGCATCGCGGTGGGAATGGCGACAAACATCCCGCCACATAACTTACGCGAAGTTTGCAGCGCCCTGCTGAAACTTCTCCGCGACCCCGAGATCAAGAACTATCAACTCGTCGCCAACGACGCTGTGCAAGGCCCCGACTTCCCAACCGGGGGCCAGGTGATCAACACCAAAGAAGAGTTGCGCGAGATCTATTCCACTGGCCAGGGGACGATCAAGCTACGCGGTACGACCAAGTCGATCACCAAAGGCAGCAATAAAACGCTGCAGATCACTTCGATTCCGTTCGGCGTCAACAAATCGGCGATGGTCGAACGGATGAGCGAGATTGTCTTTAGCGGCAAACTCCCCCAAGTCGTCGAAGTGCGTGACCTTTCCACGGATGAGATTCGCGTCGACCTGCTGCTGAAAAAAGGTGCCGACGAAGACAAGGTACTCGCCTACCTCTACAAACACACGCAGCTGCAAAACAATTTCAACGTCAACTTGACCTGCCTCGAGCCGACCGAAAACCCCGAGATCGGCACGCCCAATCGGATGTCCTTGAAGGAAATGCTTTGGCACTTTCTGCACTTCCGGCTGGACGTCATCACACGGCGTCTGGAGAACGAACTCAACTCGCTGGAAAAACGCATTCACATCCTTGACGGGTTTGCGTTGATCTTTGACGCGCTCGATCAGATCATTCGCATCATTCGCAAGAGCGACGGGAAAGCGGACGCGGCTGCGAAGATCATGAAAAAGTTTCCAGCCGACGGTCGGGGTGGTGGACTTGATGAAGAACAGACCGACGCCATCCTTGAACTCAAGCTGTACCGGCTTGCCCGTCTTGAGATCAACTTGATCCTGGACGAACTCAAGGACAAACGCAAACGTGCTCGGCAAATCAAGAAGCTACTCGCCGAAGACACAAAAGACACCAACGCCTCAGGACGTTGGCAAATCGTTCGCCAGGAAATCGAAGGACTGATCAACGACTACGGCAAAAAACCCGAAGGGAAACGCCGTACGCTGATCAACACAGTCGAAGAAGAGGTCGAATACACCGCTGAAGACTTTATCCTTGCCGAAGATTGCCATGTGCTTGTCACCAAGGATGGTTGGGTCAAGCGACAGAAGCAAATTGCCGATCCTGGAAAGAGTCGTGTTCGTCAAGGCGACAGTGTGCTCGCGGTGGTTGCTGGAAGCACGCGTGAAACGATCGGCTTCTTCTCCTCATTGGGAGTCTGCTACACCGCGCGCATGATCGACATCCCCGCATCCACCGGATTTGGCGAGCCGATCCAGAAGCTCTTCAAAATGAAAGATGGCGAACGCATCGTTTCGGTGATGTCGTTTGACCCACGTGTCATCGGTGATGTCAAAGAAGACCCCAAGAACCCCGACCTGTGCCCCGAGACACATGGATTGGCGGCGTCATCCAGCGGCTTTGCCCTCCGCTTTGGGCTCGAATCGTTCGTCGAACCGTCCACGCGAACGGGACGCCGATTCGCTCGAGTCACGGGAGACGCCTCGATCATTGACGTTGCTTCCATCGCTGGTCACGAAGTGATTCTGTCGGTCAGTGCCGATTGTCGCGCCATGATTTGTTCGGCCGAAGAGATCAACTATCTCTCCGGTCCCGGCAAAGGCGTGACCCTGATTCGTTTGACCGGCAACGACCGATTGCTCGGCTTCAAGGCTTCGACCGGCGATCGCGATCTGTTGACCGTGAAGACCAATCGAGGTGCCAAGAAGACCATTTCGACTGCCAAGTACCGCGTCACTTCGCGTGGCGGTCGAGGAAACGAGATTCAAAAGAATGGCAAGATCGCCGAGATCATCCTGCCACCAATTGAAGCCCCCCAACCGTTCGAGGAAGCCAAGTAGGTTCGTTTCACGCCAAAGTGAAACGAGAGCCCAAGAGTCGAAAAGGAACTCGCCGGCCAACCTGCAACGTTGCACGAAGTTAGTTTTATGAGCACAGCAACCAAAGCTTACAACGCAAAAGACATTGTCGCCCTCGAAGGTCTTGAACCGGTACGCAAACGCCCCGGCATGTACATCGGTGGCGTCGGCACGGCAGGTCTGCACCACTTGATTTGGGAAGTCGTCGACAACTCGGTTGACGAGGCGATGAACGGCCATGCTTCCGAAATCACCGTGACACTCCACAAAGACGGACGCACGGTAACGGTTGCCGACAACGGGCGCGGAATTCCCGTCGACAAACATCCCAAGACGAAAAAGCCAGCACTCGAAATGGTGCTAACCATTCTGCATGCCGGCGGCAAATTTGACGGTGAAAACTACAAGACCTCAGGCGGACTGCACGGCGTCGGGGCATCGGTCGTCAACGCGCTTTCAAAGGAATTGACCGCCGTCGTACGTCGCGGTGGATCGCAATTCCGAATGGTCTTCGCCCGCGGTGTCGCCAAGTCGAAACTGCAAAAACTCAAGGGCGCAGTTCGGGGAACGGGCACAACGATCACCTTCACGCCCGACCCAACGATCTTTCCGAAGACCGACTTTGACAGCGCCATCATCCGTCACCGGCTGGAAACCGCCAGCTTTTTGCACCGCGGGCTGAAGGTCACCTTTGTCGACGAAACCGCGAAAACCAAAGAGACGTTCCTGCATGAAGACGGCATCGTCGATTACCTGAAAAAGGTGATGAAGGAACGTAAGGCGCGACCGATCCACGAAGCCCCGTTTACCATCCGCAAAGACGATGACTTGCGAATGGAACTGACGCTTCAGTGGACCGAATCGACCGATGAGCATGTTCGCAGCTACGTCAACGGCATTCCCACCGGCAGCGGTGGTACTCACGAAAACGGTTTCCGCAGTGGACTCAACAAAGCAGTCCGCAACTACATCGACACGCACAACTTGACACCGCGCGGCGTCAAGATCACGCACGAAGACATTCGCGAAGGCCTCGTGGCCATCGTCTCCGTGTTTGTTGCCGAACCGCAGTTCCAAGGTCAAACCAAAGACCGTCTTAATAATCCCGAAGTCCAACCCGTGGTTGAAAGCGCCGTTCGTCCTCTGTTGGAACAATGGATGAACGAAAACCGCAGCATTGCCGACGCGGTGATCGCGCGGATCATCGCGGCTGCTCGTGCTCGCGCCGCTTCCCGAGCCGCTTCCGAAGCCGTCTCGCGCAAAGGTGGCTCCAAACGAACGATGCTGCCAGGCAAACTGAGCGACTGTGTCGCCAGTGGCAAAGGCGATTCGGAGATCTTCATCGTCGAAGGTGACTCGGCCGGTGGGAGTGCGAAACAAGGTCGCGATCGAAACTACCAAGCGATCTTGCCACTGCGCGGTAAGGTCCTTAACACCGAAAGCGCAACGCTAAAAAAGGTTCTCGAGAACAAAGAGATCCAAGACATGGTGTCGGCGCTCGGTTGTGGCATCGGACCAAGCATCAGTCTTGCCAACCTTCGCTACGAACGTGTCATCCTGCTTGCCGATGCCGATTCGGATGGTCACCACATCACAACACTCTTGCTGACGTTCTTTTATCGACACATGCCCGGTTTGATTTCGGCCGGCAAGTTGTACATCGCCGTTCCGCCTCTTTATCGAATCGACATCGGCAAAGAGACCTACTGGGCGAAAGACGAAGAGGCGCGGGAAGAAATCCTCGAAGCGCATGCCAAACGAGCCAAGCCCGAGATCACTCGCTTTAAAGGTCTCGGCGAGATGATGCCGAAGACACTCTGGGAAACCACTCTGAATCCCGAAACCCGAACGCTGCATCGAGTCGATATCGATGACCAACTCGAAACCGATCGAGTGATCAGTGACTTGATGGGGCGTGACGCTTCGGCTCGTTTTCGGTTCATTATGGATAGGGCCGAAGAAGCCGAAGCGATCGACGTCTAGGGCAAAGGTTGCAAATGCGCCGCTAACACTCTCCTTTGGGAGAGTCGGGCTCTAAGGCCCGGAGAGGGTCTGTTTTTGCAACGATCACTCCCTCCCCGGGCTTTAGCGCCCGACCCTCCCGCAAGCGGGAGGGTGATTGCTGGAACGCAACCCACGCAACCCACGCGGCTCAGTGTCATCCTATCTGCCACAGCACTGACGTCACATCGACGACACTCCGCTCTCGCCTGAAAACGGCCTGATTTTCCTTAAACCGTTTCTATTGCACGACTTACTGCAATACGCAGTCTCTTTTTAGCGTTTTGGTCTGGCACGTGCATCTTGCTAGAGCCGTGGGCAGCTGGCCCTTCCCCCAAAGAATCGCTTCGGGCGATCAAGACTCCAGACCAGGATTCACCAATGCCAAGTCTCAAAAAGCTTCTTGCCGTGGCCGTCGTTTTGGCCGGTTCGGCTGTGGTTGCTGATCAAGCTTCCGCGGACTACTGCATCTCGAGCCGTTCGTACCGCGCTTACGGCGCTCCGGTTCGCTACCCCAGTTACGTGCCGCATCGCGCATACCGCTACTCGCCCTATCGCGACTACGGACACATCCATCATCACCATCATGGATCGCTTTACCGCTCGCGGTATGGCGGCTACTACGGCGGAGTCCCTTACTACGGTCGGGGCAATTCCATCGGCGTGAGCCGAGGTGGTGTTTCGTTGCACTTCGGCTTCTAAGAAGTCAACGCCAACCGAATGCAGGGAATGCATTGGGGGATGCATCCCTAAACCGAATTGAAAGCGACGTGCGCGGGTGGGGCCATCCGCGTCAGTGGGACGGTCGACACCCGGCACCAAGTCGACCGTCCCACATTTTTTTTGTAGCGACGCTCGTGGGAGCGTGAGGCTCCCGCCGAACCGTGCGCGCAGCTCCGCAGGAGCGTCGCCCTCCCATTGCGCCGTCGCGCTCCCGATTACATTTCGCCAAGCTGTTTGATCTCGTCGTCGGTGAACTTGCGTTCGAGCCGTGCACCCATTTGTTCGACGATGCGCGATGCGGCGTGCGACGCAAGGTGGCCAGCTTGGCGCCAGTCCATGCCGTTGGTGATGCCGTAAAGCAATGCGCCGGCATACATGTCGCCAGCTCCCGTCGTATCGATCGCTTTGATCGGCACGCCTTCGATCGGAAACGATTCGCCACCGTGCATGACGATCGATCCTTTATCACCGAGGGTCAACGCAACGTTTTCGGCGTGGTCGTGGATCTTTGCGGCACAGGCGATCGGATCGGTTTCACCTGTCAAGCTTTGAGCTTCCTGCTCATTACAGAAGAAGAGGTCAACCGGACCGGTGATCAGTTCCCAGATCTCATCGCGAATCATATTGACCAAAAAGGGATCCGATGCGGTGAAAGCAACTTTCACGCCGTTGCTTTTGGCCAGCGCCATCGCTCGATAGGCAGCCGCTTTCGTTGTTTCACCCGTCAGCAAGTAGCCTTCGACGTAGACGTACTTGGCCTGGCGAATGACTTCTTCGTCAATGTCGTCTTCGGTCAAGGTTGCCGATGCGCCCAGGTTGGTCAGCATCGTCCGTTGTGCGTCTTCGGTGATCAGCACAGCGCACGTTCCCGTCGGCGCGGTCGCCGTAGGGGCAACGTTGATCGAGATACCGAGTTCACGCATGTCTTGCAGAAAGAAGTTGCCCACTTCGTCGCTGCCAACCTTGCCGACGAATGCGGCCGAGCCTCCAAAATCGGCGAGTGCGACAATGGTGTTCGCGGCCGAGCCACCAGCACATCGGTTGAGCGAGTGTCCATCGAGCTTTCCAATCACCGATGCCTGGCGATCGTTGTCGACCAGCGTCATGATGCCTTTCTCGAAATCGAGCTGCGTCAATACCGAGTCGTCGACTCGGGCTTGAATGTCAACAAGTGCATTACCAACGCCAAATACGTCAAAACTAGCCATGATGCTTCTGTGAAATACGTCCAACGGGACTTGGGGAATCTTGGTCGAAAACCTGGGCAAAACGCGTCAACAACGTAATCGCAGAAGCCAAACTGAAGAAGGCGGGGCGAAATCACCCGAAGCTACGCTCGCCAGAGCGTGGGGTGGTGGAGAGCGGATTGCCGGAGCGGTCCACCTTCTGGCGAAGGTAGCTACGACGTTTCGGCACCCTCAAGAAAGACTAGGCAACGTCGCCAAGGAGGGTGAGGCTCCTGCCGAACTGCGCCCATCGGATCGGGAGGGTGAGGCTCCTGCCGAACTGCGCACGGCTCCGCAGGAGCGTCGCCCTCCCGCCGAAATCGTCCCGCGCGACTAGGCGACATCGCCAAGGTTCAACCGGGCACCGTAGCGGCGGACCATTTGTCCTTTCAATTCCGCGTATTGCGGGTCGCTCAGCTCTGGATCGGCATCGATGATCTCTTGAGCCATTTCGCGCGCGACCATCAAAATCGAAAGGTCTTCGGTGAGGTTCGCGATTCGCATCGGTGGCAAACCGCTTTGCTTTTTGCCAAGGATGTCGCCTGGACCGCGGTGGCGAAAATCGGCCTCAGCCAAGTCGAACCCATCGTCTGATTGCTCGAATATCTGTAACCGCTCGTTCTCTTCCGGTGGTTGCTCGCCATCGGTAAACACGCAGACATGTCCAGCGTGACTCCCCCGCGAAACACGCCCTCGAAGCTGGTGCAGCTGCGCCAAACCAAAACGCTCAGCGCCCAAGATCGTCATCACCGTAGCGTTGGGAACATTGATCCCGACTTCGATCACGGTGGTACTGACAAGCACCTGCAGCTTTCCTGAGGCAAACGAATCCATCATCGATTGCTTGGCCTCGTTGGGCATCTTCCCGTGCAACAAACCGACTCGATAATCAGAAAGTGGTCCGTTGCAAAGTTGCTCGAAGACAGACTCCACGGACGAAATATCTTCCGTATCGTCGTCATTCTCACTCGCTTCGGAAGCAACACGCGGTGCCACCACAAAGACTTGACGCCCTTCATCGAGCTGACTGCGAACGAATTTCCACCAACGTTGCTTCCAGCCGTCGTGAGCAAGGTACGTGTTGACCTTCCCGCGACCTGGCGGTTTGTCCCGCAGCGTCGTGAGATCCACATCACCAAAGACAGTCATTGCGATCGATCGCGGAATGGGCGTCGCCGACATCACCAAGTAATGCGGGTCGATACCGCCGCTGCGAAGTGCGACACGTTGGTTGACTCCAAACTTGTGCTGTTCATCGATCACACACAAGCCGAGGCGGTGAAACTCAAGCGTGCCGTAAACAAGTGCTTGAGTGCCAACCAACAAATCGATTTCACCGCTGGCCGTTTTTTCGATGACCTCGCGGCGCTCGCCCGCAGAGAGCGAACCACACAACAGGCCAACGCGAACGCGACTTGAGGCGAGCGTTTCGCTCAACGATTGGTAATGTTGCCGCGCAAGGACTTCCGTCGGTGCCATCATCACCGCTTGATGACCACCCGCGACGGCCAACATCATCGCATAGATCGCAACCACGGTCTTTCCGCTACCGACATCCCCTTGCAGCAATCGATTCATCGGAAACTGGCGGGACATGTCGGCACCAATCTGTTCGATCGCCTTCTTCTGGTCCGCTGTCAACTCAAACGGAAACCGCTTGAGGATCCGTGCATTGATCATCGCATTGGGCTCAAGAGGCGGCGCTCGTAACTCGGTGGTTAATGCCCGCCGCCGCATCGCCAATGCAAGTTGCATCACGAACAATTCTTGGAAGACCAACCGACTCCGAGCCGCAAGCAGATCGGAGTCGCTCGTCGGTTGATGCAAGCCTCGCATTGCCTGCTCGATGCCGGGAAGGGGGCCAGTCAGTTTCATGCCTCCCAACTGCAACCTTCCACCCGCTTCGTTCCTCAATGCTTCGGGCATCGCTTCATCAAGCGTTCCTACCAGCTGTTCCAACGTTGCCGCGACAAGGGTTCGCATGTCGGATTGCTTGACGCCATCAGTCAATGCATAGACGGGCAGCATCCTTGGCTCGGGAACTTCTTCTTCATCACCAAGGATGGTCACCTTGGGATGGACAAATTCCATCCTCAGTCCGTTCAATTTCGGCTTGCCGGAGATGACGACGCGCCGATCGTACGTCAATTGCTCGGCGCGAAAGGGCTGGTTGAAAAAGAGGATGCGGACCAGCCCGCTGTCGGTCTCGACAAGGGCGCCAAAAATCGATTTGCCCGGCGTCCGCGAAACCGTTTCTGCTTCGACGATGGCTCCGACCAACGAGGCGGGCTCGCCCTCTTTTAGCTCCTCGACTTTGGTCGGCGGAGCAGGCCGTTCGTAATCGCGTGGGAAAAGAAACAGCACGTCGCGGGCGGTGCGCAGTCCAATCTTGGCAAGCCGTTTGGCGCGCGCAAGCCCGACTCCCGGTAGCGAATGCACCGGAGTTGCTAGCGTGACGGTTGTTTCTGCTTCCCCCATCTTGCCCTATCTGCCGGAATTTTGAGTGTGATCGACCGATCCAGCCTGTTGGACCCGATTCATCTTGTTGGGATTGGCGACGATTTCCTAGTTTACGCCCGTAACCAGGGCTGCCCATCAGCGGCAATCTCCGTTCCCCAAACACGCTTCATGATAGAAAGTTCGTTGACACGTTCGGAGCCGGCATGCGCCCAAGGCGGAGTATTGCCATCTCCACCCGAATCGGTCCAGGTGCTTCGCACTTTGGGCGAGGGGAGGGCTGCGCGAGCCCAGTTGGTCGACGCACACTTTCGCGATGGACGCGTGGTTCGCTGTGTGGAAAAGGTGTTCGCACCCGGACTCCTCACACGTTTGATTTACCGTCTCTCGTTTCAATCGCCCTTTGGCTACCAGACCAATGCTGACGCGATTGCCACCTGTTTCTTCCGGCGACGTGTCGCGGCCGCCGCCCTCGCGGCGAGCGACACCGATGCATCGATCGCGTCGCCCACCTATGTGCGCTATGACCAAGAGCATTCGGCGTGGGTTTTGGCCGCCGAGTGGATCGATGGTCGCGGCATTCAACCCGCCCCTGTCAACGCATCTCGACTCCGCAGCCAATTTCGACCGACGGCCAAGTCTCCACAAGAATCAACGCCCGAAATCGATCAACTCGTCACTTTGATGAGCAAGTTGGAAACAACACTTTCCGATTGCGGACTGGTTGGATCGGGCTGGCAAGTTGCACCACGAGCGATGGTTTCGACGGCCAACCTGCTTCGCACAGGTGATCGATACACCGTGATCGATTTGGAATCTGGTATTCCTGCCGTATTGGTGCCCAAATACTTGCTGTCCGGTTTCGTTCGTGGCGTCCTACCACCCTTTGATGACTTGGATGCCGCCCAGTTGCGGCGATGGTACACCGAGAACAAGAAGCTGCTGACCTTCCGCATCGGTCCCGAACAGACTCAACAGCTCGGTGCAGATCTCGAATCGCTGATCGACCACTCGGCGAACTGGAAGGGATCGGAGTGGGCGCTGTTCCGAAAACCGTGGCGCCACTTCACACGTTCCGGACGCGAGCGATACAAGACGGAGTTGATCCGTCGCTGGCAACAGGCCGGTGTGGTTGACGACGAAACAGCCTCCAACCTCAAAGATCGCCCCTTGCTAATGCGGGCGATTTGGTGGGCTGGTCTCTTACCATGGGTGCTCGGACGTTGGTCGTCTCGATTGATTGGCAACCGAAACGCACGCGTGAGTGCTCGTCGATTGCTCACCGACCGCAATGCGCGGCGCGAGCGAATACGGAAATGGAAAGAAAAACAACACCTGCGTCTAGTCGATGAAGGGCGTCTCCCAGAGGATGCGAACCTATCGGAAATGAAAGCGGCGATGCATCGCCTGCTGCGCTATGTGCTGCCCCGGTCGGTGCACCGCTTCGCCGCCGATCGTCGTTACCGGCAAGACGTTTCGACCGATGCCTTCCTATTGTGCTTGAGCCCTCGTTATCAAGCCTGGTTCGGTGGTCAACGAGTGACTGCGGCCATCGATTCGTGGGAACAACAACAACGCCTGTCCCAAGAACATGCCGAGACGCTTCGCAGTGAATTGTGCGGCAAACAGGTGCTCACCTACACGCGTGGCTTTGGGATGCATCTGGCACTCAAAACACTCGCGCCGGTGATCCTTCCTGCAAAAGTGGGTGGGATCGCAGCGTTCATCGCCAGTGGAAACGTTTGGTTTCTCTTGCCGATGGTGTTCACGCCAGCCCTGCGAACCTTGGTCACACTTTGGAGTCTTTGGAGTTCCCGAGGACACCATGTGCCACATCGCGAAGCACTGGTAACAGGCTTGCTTCCCATGGTTGGATCGCTTGCCTTTCCCATGCAAATGTTCTCCTGTCGCGCCGACTTGTCGATGTTTTTGATCCGTGACGCAGCGGCCAAACTGGGTCGTCGCTTGCCGATCTACGGCGGCGGTGATTCACGCACGGAACTGGCATGCATCCGCGCCTGCGACTACCTCATCGAGATCATGCAAATCGTCTCGCATGTGCTGCACAATGCAACGCGGCGTCAGAAAAACACCGAGGCATCGGCAGAAACACGCACGGTTGCGGCCGTGCGAATCCCAAGAACTCAGCTTGGGCGTTGGATGGACCGCTTGGCGACTGCTCGGATTGCTGAAAAAGAGCTCGCGGCGAACCGGCCTTCAAACGACACACTTCCATCGCAAGAAACGTTCGCTGCCTAACCGGCTTTGAGTCGAGTGCGGACGCAGAAACTTGCTATTGGAAAACCTCTGTGTCACATTGGATGAGCGTGATGTTTCTCACTCTTATCTAAATCTTATATGACAAGCGACGATCTCGATGGGCACGCTGAGGTTGAGGCATCACCAAGCGACGCGCACGTCGCACGCGAGGCACAACCCCAGCAAGCCCAACCACAAAGCGAGCCAGCGCAGGCACTTGACCAACAGAGCGATCCATCCGGCGCTGACCAGCAAGCCGCACAAAAAAGCCTCCGCGCATCAACCATTGGCGTCGCGTTGATTCTTTGCTTGGTCGCGACAATCCTGAATTTGCCGTACCAGTACAGCGAAGTGAAAGTGATTGGCGATGTAACGTCGCGTGTTGACTTTCAATTCGAACAAAGCACAACGCCTGTCATGGCGGGCTGGCCCTACCGTTACCTGATCGACTATTCAGCCGATGAAGTGAACGAATCGCCCTTACGCGTCTTTTCCATTCAAGCGTTCGCGTTTGATCTTGGCTTGGCCGTCTTCGTCGTCACCGTGATCGTCTTCTTTGTCTATCGCCGAAATCGACGTGTCATCCTTCGCAGAATGAAGAAACGATCGATCTCGATCGCGGACCTTCTGACGCTAACGATCCTGCTTGCGATCCCATTTGGTTATTGGCAACGATTGGGAGTTGTTCATCGCAAGCAAACGCAGCTCGTTCAAGAGGTTCGCAACGAAGGCGGCCATGCGACGATGTCAACTTGGGTGCCCAGCCTGCTCGCATCAAGGTTGCCCGACGCGATGCTGACGCGTCTTCGCAAAGTACGTCGCATCCGTGTGGAATACCCAAGTGATGAGCTTGCCGAAAAAGCAATCGCCAACCAGCCCACAACATGCTTGCGATTGGGCGGTGGTCAATATGACCTTCAAAGGCTCGAGCAGCTTGCCAATCGCCCACATCTACACGACGTGCGCATCTCGGGTCGCGTGATCACGGGACACACCATCCAATGCATCGCCTCAGTTCCACGTTTAAAAACGCTCAATCTCTCCCGAACCAATGTTTCTGCTGAAGCCATCGGGGCACTGCCCAACAAGCTGCAACGGCTCAACCTGATTCGCAGCGATGTCGTACTCGGGGACCTCCAAACGCCTCCGTGGTCCGATTCGATCGAAGTGCTTACCGTCGGCCATCCCGATCCAGGCGACGTCGCCACCTTAGAGATCGAAGGATGGCCCAACCTCCAAACACTAACCATCAACGAACTCGATTCCCAAGCGAATCCTGTTGCGATGAAAGTCGCCCTCACCGATTTGCCACGGTTTTCGAAGATCGAGCTGGACGTGTTTCAGAAGTTTGATCTGACGCTACGGCGGCTTCCGGAACTCACCGAAATCAAACACCTGGAAACCGATTGGCAAGCCCGGTTGCCACGCGGGGGCAAAGTGCCAGGAACACTGTGGTGTTCGCGTTTCGAGATCGAAGATGCACCGCTGCTCGAAAAGTTCACGATCTTTGGCGTCGATCTCGAACACTTTCGGGTTCAGGGAACGCCCGCATTCAAATTCTTAGGCGTGGGAGCCTTTCACCGCACCGTCAGCGCTGAAACGTACTCCGAAACGTTAAGCGACGGTGCCGCAAAAGCCCTGATCGAAGGTCTCGGACGCAGCGATGGACCAACGTTGATTGACCTCGATGCCGTCCCACTGGCCAATGCAGATTTTTCGCCGCTGGTCAACAACAAAGGCATCAAGGAACTGTTGCTCAACAATTCGGCCACCAACTTCAAGCAATGGAAGACACTTGAAGGAATGGATGAACTGAGGCGGCTTGAAGTCAAACAGAACGAGGGCGATCCCACTGCACTCAAATGGATTCTCAAGACCTTCCCGAATCTCGAGCACCTTTCTTATCCGACGGTCAACTTCACGGGGCAGGGCACGTATGTCATTGATGACTTTGCCCTTGAAATCGTCGACCAACCCTCACTCAAGACGTTTGACTACGACGACGACTATGGTTTCATCAATAGCGTCAAGTTGATCAACGTCCCTAACCTCGAGATGTCGCTTGATCTCAGCTTTGCTCAAAACGTGGAACTGACGAATGCCTCGTCGATAAAGCGATTGGTTCTCCAATCTCCCGCACACATCAAACTGAGCGGTGTTGGTGGTTTGCAGACGTTCGCGGGCGGTGGATCCGAAATCAACGATGCGGTCGTCGAAGAGCTCGCGAAATGCTCTGAGCTAAAAACGCTGACGTTGGCCTACCCTAACGCGACCACCGATGCGACTCGCCAACTAGCCAATCTCAAGAAGCTGAATTCGCTTAGCTTGCCCGGTGCCGAAGTCGACGACTCCGTGCTGGAAGCTTGGGGCGCGCAACCCCAACTGCAGCACCTTGACCTGCGCGACACCGAGATCACCGGACCTGCGTTGCAGCGGTTCATTAAAGACGCGCATCTATCGAGCCTCTTCGTAAGCGGGGCAAAGGGCCTAAATGCATCCGACTTAGATTTCCTCAAGGACACTAGCATTTCGGAACTGTTGGTGGGGGACATCGGCCTCGAGCCTGAGACGTTCAAAACGCTGATGGGCAAAGGCACACTGCGTCGAGTCGACCTTTCGAATTCGCGAGTGACCGCCGAGATGCTTGATGCGATCATCCAAAATGGCGATATGCTCGAACATCTATCGCTACGCGGATGCAAACTTGACCCACAGAAGCTCTCGCTCATTGCCGCCCGGCACCGGCGATTGACCTTCGACGTCTCGACATCAGACGTCCCCACCTCGGTGATGACCAACCTGCTTGGCTCGCGACGCGTGGCGACCTATCACGAGGCGAAAGAGAGACGAATGATGATGGGCGAGGACATCAACTGGGAGCCCAAAGCCCTCATCAACACAGACTATTTCTTGGAGATCGAGCAGGTCATGGTTGGCGGCCCGACCGGAGCGGGCGGGCAAGTCATCATTGCCCCTTCAGGATCAGCGACCATTTTTTCCGGACCAAGCGCACCGATCGGAACGCAAATCGGGCGACTGCTTGGACAGGCATTCAGCCAAGCGGCGGAAGCCACGCGGGGCTCAGACGAACCGATCGAGATCGAAGAACCTGCCTCCGATCAAGCACCCGACCCAGACGATCCGGACGAAGTGCCATCTCCCTTTGTCGAAATCACGGGGTCGGTCGACGCGACCGAGGTACCTGCCAAAGTAGATGAATCAACAACGCCATCCGAACAACTTGAAGCGTCTGGATCGTCGGTTGAGTCAAATGAAGAGGTGCAGCCATGAGTCGACCCTGCAAACTCATCCTGCTGACGTTGACAGCGTGTTGCTGCGGGTGCAATGACCCGATCTACAGCACCGCTCGTTTCTCACCGACGATACCGGCCATCGAGCTGACCGCCGACAACCCCAACAACTACGACTGGCCTTTGACGCGCGAGGGATACGTTGTCGCCAAGCCGCCACAAATGGCTTACATGACATCGTTCTCCGAACGGTTGAAGACAATCGACCCAGTGGCAGCGGACTTGGTGCCTTGGGATGAAACGGACCTCGATGAACATGCCCGCGAGATCCTTCGTCACGCGTACACACCCCACTCAGAAAAACCCAATGTCGTTCTCTCGCTTGCGAACGAACAATTCCGTGGTCCCCAAGCATTTGACATGTCGGTCGATGGCAAACGGTTAGTCGCAATCGACGACAAAGGGCTAGCACTCTACAACGCAAATGACGGCACGTTGATTGGGCACTTGGCATTGCCTGGCAAACTTGCCACAGCCGATCCGCCGGTCAATGCGGTACGATTCTGCGGTTCGACCAATGACATTCTGGTCGCCAGCGCAGAGCGTTTGGTTCGAATCAGCAGCAAAGATGGTTCTGTGATGGCCACCAGCCCTGGCTGCGGCGATACGATCGCCCAGTGGATCGTCAATGATGACGACAAAGCGATGGTCATTCGAACCGAATCCGGAAAACTCTTTGGTGGTGACCCAGGGCTTGAGTACTTTTCGGCCTACAACGTCGGTGACGAAACCTTTGATTCGGTCGGACTTAGCCCTGATGGCTCGCGATTGTGCGTCAGCCAAGAGGGGCGTGCTCGCACGTACTTGCAGCAGAACTTTCAACTCGTTGATTACGTCGATCACACTTCCATTGAACTCTTTCCCGAAGTCTCGGTCACCAGTGGGGCCTACACCGATGTTTGGGCGGACGGCGACGGCATTCTTTTCACCCAAGCCAATGGGGATGGCCCACGTCGCACGGGCGGTTACCGAATGCTTTGGCAGCCTTTGATCGTTTCGCAAGCAACCGATGATCCGGCCACCAACTGGTTACTCGTCGTTGGACGGCGTTGGATAGGCGACGGCGAGCAAACCATCCTGTTCGAGCATGGCACCATCTCGCAAAACCACTCGCTACCGGTTGTGCTGGACGAAGTACCCCAGCGGATGTCGCACAGCAGAATCGGCGCCAACGTCGCGCTGCTTGGTTCCGAGGGAATCACCGTTATCAAACGCGACGTCTATCGTTCTCCAATCGCCTTTCGCCATCGATATTGGCTCTCGCAGTGGATCAAGAACGACGATATCGAAACGATTGTTCGTCTGCTCAAGATCATTCGATCACAGAATCGCGTTGCCTTTGGCAAACCAAGCGTCGAGCTCTACTCTGAGATCATCCGCGATATCGGCGAACACTGGCGCTACCTCGACGAAAACGAACCCGAGGGCGACTCACTCAAGAACCTTGAAAAGTGGCGTGACAGCGGGGATGTCTTCGCGCTGACCGCAAGTGCCCTACGGAATTACCGGCTCGCATGGCGGGCGCGCGGAAGTGGGTACGCACACGAGATCACCCAAGAAGGACACAAGGGTTATCAAGAATTCCTGCAAGCCACCAAGGAGGACTTGGACCTCGCGCTCAAACACGAAACTCCTCCGCTGCTCGCCTTCGAATTGGCCGTTCAGCACGGGTTAGAAACACAGGGCGAACTCGAAGCGGTTGATGGCATCTGCCGCCGTGCCATGGAACTGTATCCGGGTGAAGTCGACCCCCACGCTTCATTGGCATACAAACTTCTGCCCCAATGGTATGGAGAATTTGGTGATGTGATGAGCTACTTTCTGTCGCTTTCAAAGATGGTCGAAGGGGCGTCCGGCGATGTGCTCTACTTTCGATTGGTCGCGTTACGAACATTCGACGTCTATCGACATCCGGGCGGTTGGCGTTCGTACGACGCAAAGCGGATCGAACGTGGCTTTGATGAATATGTCCGTCGCAAGTTGAACGACGGAAACTCCGATTGGGCCATGTTCTTCCAGCTGCACGAGCGAGCCAGAAACCCCGAAATGGGTGACCGGGTTTTGAAGCACAAAATGAAACACTGTTCATCACACCCTTACGCTGCCGACAGACAAAACAACGCAGTCATCGTCAATGCAATCGAACGAGCTGCCAGCCGAATTCGCGGCCAATGATTCTGTTGAAAGTAGCTCTGTTAGGTGAAAGGACCTTCGCGAGCCATGAACAACGAACGACAGTTTGGCTTACTACATTCGCAACCGCATCGCTGGTTCTCGTTGACGGTGATGACGGCGGGCTTGGTGCTACTTGGCAGCCTTCAAACCAGCCTCTTTGCTCAGGGTCTTTCCGTTCATTGGTCAGAGCGTTACCTGGAGGTCCGCGGTGATTCGATCCCTGGTGGTCCGATTCGAACGCATTACCTTGAAGCCTATTGCCGGCCAGGATCAACCGACCGCGACTGGCACGAAACGGTCATCCCGCACGAGAGCAAGCTCGTTTCCGCTACATCCAACGGAAAACGCATCGAGATCGAAGACCGACTTGATGACGGCGTGATCGTTCATCACGTGATCGAAGCGGGCAAAGACGAGGTCACTTTCGAACTGAAGGCGACGAACCCGACGGACAAGGTTTCGCAGGCACATTGGGCGCAACCCTGCATGCGCATCGATCGTTTCACGGGAACGGACAAAGCGAATTCGAGAGAGGTTTACCCGCCCTATATCAAGAAGTGTTTCTTGATGGTTAACGGCAACGTCACACGTATGCCGACCAAGCCATGGGCACTCGAAGCACGCTATGTTCCAGGCCAAGTCTATGCGCCCGCCACCGTTGACCGTGATGATGTGAACCCGCGCCCCTTGAGTAACATTATCCCTTCGAGTGGACTTACAGGATGTTTCTCGGCTGATGAATCGATGATCCTTGCGGTTGCCTGGCAACCGTACCAAGAGGTTTTTCAGGGCGTGATCACCTGCCTGCATAACGACTTTCGCATCGGCGGTCTCGCCCCAGGCGAAACGAAGACGATTCGCGGCAAACTGTATGTCGTCCCCGCCGACATCGACAAGTTAATCAAACGTTTTCGCGCCGACTTTCCTGAACAGGCCAACTAAACCGCGCGCTGCAAACACGCGCTGTGATCACTACGCCCTTGATGCTGCATCAGCCGCTTCAAACGCTGCTTTGGTTTGTGCGCGTAAAAAGTAGATCAAGACAGCAACAGGGTAGATCAACCCGATGCAGCCGCCGATCGCGCCGCCAACCATCCCGCCAATCATCGCCGCTTGCGCGCCCTGTTGGTTCGGGGCTTGCTCCATCATCGGAAGGAAGACAACGAAGACGTTGACCAGCGTTCCAACAACCGAAGAGATGACGGCGTAGACGCCATACACGATCGACAGCGTCCGGCCACGCGGCCTCATCTTCAGCAAATCACTGCCGGCGACGATCAAGACGACGGCAAAAACGAAACCCAAGATCAACGAGCCAAACAAGAAGACGTTGTAAAACAAGTTCTCGTTCATCATGTCGAGGACGGGATTGGGCGGGCCACCGGCCGGTATCATCGGCCCGACCGCCATCATCAACGCCGTAAAGATCGACCCCAACACACCCAGGATGCCGAAGATGATATTCAGAATGGCAAAGACGGTGACGCCAACGGGTCGTTGACCAGTCGCACCCTGACTAGAGACTTCTTGAGGGGGCGCGAAGGGATCGTTAGACATTCCTATCTCCAGTTCAATTCATACAAATGCAGGCCGAAGCTCCACCATGATAACGGCTCAAGACGCAGGAAATGGGAGCGCTGGAACTTGGCGCTTTGATCATGAACGTCGTCGCGCCGGCGTGTAGGCGGACACGTGTTCAGATTCCGGCTTCAGGCTCCGTTGGCGAGACGGTGGTCCGTGTTGGCAAACCGCTCTTCGCCAATCCCACGCTCTGGCGAGCGTCGCTACGGCACTCTCTGCGGGTTGCGCTTGCGAAGATTCCGGCTAAAGCTCGGGACTACGAACTTGGTTGGCCGAACTCAAAAACTCCCACGCTTTGGCGAGCGTAGCGGCGTTGGGCCGTCTACGTGTGGTGAATGGGGCGTTTGTCGACTGCAAGCGCCGCTTCGTGCATGGCTTCGGAAAGCGTCGGATGAGCATGGCACGTACGCGCGATGTCTTCGCTGCTTGCTCCGAATTCCATTGCCGATGCCGCCTCGGCGATCATGTCGCCAGCCCGACCGCCAATGATGTGAACGCCAAGCACGCGGTCAGTCGCCTTGTCGGCCAAGATTTTCACACGACCATCGGTATCACCAAGCGTGCGAGCCCGTCCGTTGGCAATGAAAGGGCTGATCCCCTTGTTGTAGGCGACACCCGCTTCCTTGAGTTGGTCTTCCGTTTGACCGACCGACGCGATCTCGGGGTGGGTGTAAACGACCGCTGGGATGACGTCGTAGTTCATATGGCTGCCCATGCCAACCATCTGTTCGACGCAAACGATCGCTTCTTCCATCGCTTTGTGCGCCAACATCGCACCACCGATGCAATCACCGATTGCGTAGACACTCTCGACCGAAGTTTCAAAATGTTCGTTGACGGCGATGAATCCATGACGATCGGTTTCCAACCCAATCGACTCGAGCCCAAGGTCATCCGTGGCTGGCGTGCGTCCGGTCGCCAGCAAGACTCGATCGCACCGAATCGGTTCGCCGTCTTTGATTTTGACCAAACATCCGTCTTCGTCTCGCTTGGCCGATTCAACAAACGTGCTGGTATGAAACTCGATTCCTTGTTTCTTGAATTCACGATGCGCCAATTTGGCGATGTCCGAGTCGATACCGGGCAAGATTCGATCGAGCGCTTCGAGCACGATCACTTCGCTGCCCAATCGGTTCCAAACGCTACCGAGCTCAAGTCCGATGTAGCCGCCGCCGATCACCACCAAACGTTTGGGAATGTCGGGAAAGGAAAGTGCAGTGGTGCTGTTGCCAACCCGATCGTCATCCTCTTCGACACCGCGCAGCTTTGCGGGTCGACTGCCGGCGCACACGAGCACCTGATCGGCCTCAATCGCGATCGGTTCATCTCCTTCGACCGCAATCGTGCTGACATCCCGAAAGCGACCGCGTCCGTGATACGCCGTCACACCACGCTCCTTGAACAGCTGGTCAATTCCACCGGTCAAACCGTCAACAATCGAATTCTTGCGTGCCATCAACACGTCGAGCTCTAAGTGGACATTGCCAACCTGGATACCATGACCCGAGAGTTTCTTTTTGGCCTGTTCGTAGAGGTGACTTGATTCCAACAACGCCTTGCTGGGAATACAACCGACACGCAAGCACGTCCCGCCAAACCGAGGGTTTTCGTCGATACAGGCAACATCAATGCCAAGCTGAGCCGCCCGAATGGCCGCCACATATCCTGCGGGACCCCCACCGAGAACAACGAGTTCGTGTCGAGCCGTTTTCATGTCGATAACGTTTGAAAAATGATGTGCGAAGATGGACCCGTGATGATCGGCCCATTTTCAAAATGGGCCGACGAATACGGCATCGGAAGGCTCTTTGAGCCTGATGCAGGTGTAGTTTTCGTGCAAAATGGCCGGTTCGACTAGCAGGGTAAAAACAGGGCGATTCGGTCACCGCTTGCCGATTGGGCCAAGAAGTCGAGAATACGCCCCAAACGTGCGGCATCAAAACTCACAGCTGCCCGAACACCTAAGGTCCCTGAGGACGTTTCGAGCCAAAAGACCTCGAACCCGGTCCACACCCTGCCTGAGCATCGGCGCTTGAGGCCTGAACCGTTCCCCATTTCGTGAATTAGCATTGGCCAAACGAAAGTTACGTGCGCTGGCTGGCCCCGCTTTGGCCGTCGTCTTTTTCGCACTGGCGATGCATCTGTTGTATCGCGAGGTGCAGCAGATCGACATGGACGAATTCAAACGGGGACTAACCGGCGTGCCCATCGGGTGTTTGGCGACCGCCGCATTCTTGATCGCCCTCAACTATGGGCTCTTGATCGCCTACGACCTGTTGGCGCTTCGATACGTCTGCCGATCGTTACCGCTGCGACGAGTTGCCCTGGTGTCGTTTCTTGGTTTTTCACTCGGCAACAACCTCGGCACGTTCTTGGCGGGAACACCAATACGGTTTCGTTTTTACAGCCGCTGGGGACTCAAAGCTCGTCAAATCGTCGTGCTTATCTCAGCGCTCGGCCTGACCTTTTGGAGCGGTGTTTGGTTCCTGGGCGGAATCGTGCTGGTCAGCGTTCCCTTTGAACTGCCCGAAGTCTTGAACCTTCCCGCCGGTGCCCAGATCACGATTCCCTTTGGTGCGAAAACACTCGGCGTGATTCTATTGTCGCTGGCGATTGGCTACGCCGTCATCTGTGCCGTTTGGCGAAAGCCGTGGCCGATCGGCGAACTGCATCTGCTGCCGCCTGATCCCGGATTGATGTCCGTCCAAGCGTCGGTAGCGGCGGTCGACCTTTTGATCTCCGCAACCGCACTCTATTTGGTGATGCCAGCCGACGCCGCGGTCACCTTCCCGACGGTCTTGGCCGCTTACCTGATCGCAATTGCCATCTCGCTTGTCACTCAGGTTCCCGGTGGACTTGGTGTACTCGAGGTGATCATCATCGCGCTGCTGCGCGACCAGGTGGGCGGTGCAATCGTCGCCTCGGTGCTGATCTTCCGCATTCTTTATTACATCCTGCCTTTGATCTTCGGGATGATCACCTTGGTGGCACACGAGATCTACGGCGGCGCCGTCGAGGCCAGACAAGCACAGAACTAGTGCCGCAAGAATGAGCCCAACTGTAGAAAGATTCCGGCTAAAGCTCGGGGCTACGAACGGGTTGCAAACAAAGAGTGTAGGGCCCGACGCTAGCGCGTTCGGCTCACAAGAATATCTCGTTCCATTCTTTTCGGACCAACGTGCTCCGAGCGGCTAGAATGGGAGTCCCGCCTCAACGCTCTCGCCCCTTTCCGCCGGTAGTTTTCCACCGTATGCGTCACCTGTCGCTCTTTTCGTTCGCCGTTGCCCTGATGGTGACGCTTCCCACGCTCGGCCACGCAGCGGACCCGCCCACGCTCGGGCAGACTGCTGCCCCGCCCAGTTTTGGCCGCGAAGTACGTCCGATCCTTGCCAAACACTGCTTCACCTGTCACGGCCCCGACGGTGACGCACGCGAAGCCGACCTGCGTCTGGACATTGCCGCCGAGGACGCGCGTGATCTGCTGCAACCGGGTGACGCCGATTCAAGCGAAGTGTTTGCACGGGTCACGAGCGACGACGAATCGATGCGGATGCCGCCGGCCGACTCGCATCCGCCACTGAGCGCAAAAGAAATCGACATCCTCAAACGTTGGATCAACAGTGGTGCCGAATACCAAACGCACTGGGCGTTTTTGCCGCCAAGGTCGCCTGCGATTCCCAACCTTGTTGCGGACGATTGGTGTCGGGGACCAATTGATCGCTTCGTTGCCAATCGCTTAGCCTCAGCGAAACTCGAGCCAGCCAAACCGGCCAACAAGACACAGCTCATTCGCCGCGTGTACATGGACCTGGTGGGAATCACCCCAACGCCCGAAGAAGTGGACCGGTTTGTCAACGACGATCACCCGATGGCTTATCGTCGACTTGTTGATCAGTTACTCGCGTCGCCCGAATACGCCGAACGATTCGCACGTCCATGGCTCGATCTGGCGCGCTACGCCGACACAAACGGTTATGAAAAGGATCGTCCGCGAACCATTTGGCCCTATCGCGACTGGGTCATCCGCGCACTCGCAAGCGACATGCCCTTTGATCAGTTTTCGATTCATCAACTCGCGGGCGATATGTTGCGTGATGCAACTGCCGCCAGCCGAATCGCAACCGGCTTTCATCGCAACACGATGATCAACGAAGAGGGTGGCATCGACCCCAACGAGTACCGCTTCTATGCCATGGTCGACCGAGTCGCCACCACCGGCACGGTGTGGCTTGGCTTGACCACTGGATGCGCCCAGTGTCACACGCACAAATACGATCCAATCACCCACACCGACTACTACGCCCTGTTCGCGCTGCTCAACAATGCAGACGAACCCGATGTCGTGGTTCCTGATCCGGTCGCCGAACAAACTCAACGTGAGCTAGAGCAAAAGATCGAGAACGAAGTCGACCGGTTGGCCAGCCGACTCCCCAAAACGCTCGACGATGCACGCACCAACAGTGACGACCCGCTTCACCAGGCATTCGCTAAATGGATCGACGAACAAGCAAGGCTGATTCGCGTTTGGAATACGCTGCGACCATCCGAGATGACATCCACGATGCCCAAGCTCACTCTGCTCGACGATGACTCGATCCTTGCCAGCGGCGATGTGACCAAACGGGATGTCTTCAAACTGTCGTTCGATGTCGATGCCCAAGAACCCCTCTCAGCACTGCGCCTGGAAGCACTCCCACACGACTCGCTGCCTGCCGGCGGTCCAGGGATGGCGTTTTACGAAGGCCGACGCGGCGATTTCTTCCTAAGCGAATTGGTGATTCGCGTTGACGGAGAACTCATCCAACTCGAGCACCCATCGCACAGTTACGGAAAGATCAGTGTTGGGTCGGGCAAAGCAGACGCCGCGAACGTCATTGATGGCGAAGGCTCAACCGGTTGGTCCACGTCGGACAAGGAAGGCCAAGCCAGCCGCTTGGTCGTCAACTTTGCTGAGCCGATCGCCGGTAAACACACGGTCGAAGTCGAACTGTTGTTCGAGCGTCACTTCGCCGCCGCGCTTGGTCATTTCCGAATCGCCGTCACGGCTGGTGAACCGACGACCGCAATGAAGTTGCCCCAGGAACTGGACGAACAGATCAATGCGGTCGCAAAAACGGGCGCCGATCCCATCGCTTCGGACGACATCTTCGAGGGACTACGTCGACACTTTGTACAGACCTCGCCAAAGTTCAAGTCCGAACGCAAACCGATCGAAGCGTTCAAAAAGCAAATTCCCAAACCCGTCCGCACGCTCGGTCTGCAACAACGCGATCCGGCCGACCACCGCGTCACGCGTCGACACCACCGTGGTGAATACCTGAAAGCCAAAGAAGTGGTCGCGGCTGCCGTCCCGGCCGTGTTTCCGCCGATCGATGCCTCGCTGCCAAGCGACCGGCTCTCGCTGGCAAAATGGCTTGTCAGTGATCGCAATCCATTGGTCGCGCGTGTCACCGCCAATCGGGCATGGCGTGAGTTCTTTGGCAGCGGAATCGTTCGTACCGCCGGGGATTTTGGGACGCAAAGCGAACCGCCGTCGCACCCCGAGTTGCTTGATTGGTTGGCCGTTGACCTTCGCAAGCACGGATGGTCATTGAAACGGTTGCATCGCCAGATCGTTTTGTCATCCGTCTATCAACAATCAATCGGCCGACCATCGGGCGGCCAACATGCGATCAGCTCGGGAGCTGAAATCGATCCCGCCAATCGTTTGCTGTCGCGTTTTCCACACCGCCGCTACGATGCCGAACGGATTCGCGACGCACTTCTGTCGGCGTCGGAAATGCTGACCCGAAAAGTGGGTGGCGCTTCGGTTTACCCGCCCCAGCCAGCATCGGTGACGCAGCTTGCTTACGGCAGTCCCAAATGGCAAGTCTCCCAAGGCGCCGACCGCTATCGTCGGTCGCTCTACACCTTCAGCAAACGGACCGCGCCCTTTGCGGCCTTCACAACCTTTGATGGACCCACCGGTGAACTGTGTATTGCCCGACGTGATCGCAGCACGACACCACTGCAAGCTCTCACTTTGATGAACGATGCGATGTACATCGAAATTGCTCATGGAATGGCCGAATCGGTCCTACGCCACTGTGATGCCGACGCATCGCCCAAAACGATTGCAACTCGGATGTTTCGCCAAGTTCTCGTTCGCACTCCCAGCGCCGAAGAGCTCGATCCGATCGTCGCGTTTTACCATCAACATCAAGACCACAAGAATCCGTGGATGCTTGTCGCGCGTGCCCTCATGAATACCGACGAAGCCATCACGACTCCTTAGGGCACGATCAACATGACCAAACAAAGAATCGTGTGCTTAGCGCCCATTGGTTGCGCGTTGATGCTGGTGTTTTCGTCGCTGGTCCCGTTTCGAATGATGTCCGAAATCGGTATCGGCTTGGACCCCGATTCCCAACCCTCCGATGTCACATCGCTTGCTCCCGTGGGTGGCGTTGGCGCCGTTTTGTTTGGCTTGGCGATGGTGGCACTGACTCTGGTGAATCGAAAAGGCGACAGGTCGCAACGAATGATGCTGGGCGTCGGCGCCGTTTTGATGTTCCTTTCGGCCGTCGCCTCTCTCCTGGCGAACGTGATGATGATGCTGGCGTTTCGCGACTTGGCCATGTCAGAACTCATTGACCCCGAATCGTTCCTGAGCTCCTTTCAGCTTGCCGACCCCCTGGTGATCATCGGCGGCGGCCTGCTTATTGTTGCCTCGGTGATTGTCGCTGTCGCATCCATGATGGCCAAAACCGAAGCGAGGGTTTCACGAACCGCCGTCACGGTCAGTGTGATCAGTTTCGTTTTTCTCCTGCTGATGGTTGTTTGGAACCAGGTATCGATACGCGCGTTTGCTCAGGTTTGGGCCAACCACAGCTTCATCGAACCGAGCATGTTGGCAGCAGGCGTCAGTGGCACATTGCGAAGCGATTTCATGTTTCAAGGAGCCGTTATGTCGTTTGCGGTCGCCACCATGTTTGTGGCCATTTCCAAACGTGGTGAATCCGCTGACAAGGAAGACGCATCATGAACGATGACGATTTCAAACAGATGTCCGATAGGCTTTACGCGTACCTTCAAGACCGCGAAGGCGAATCGAGAATCACGCACGGCAAACCCTGGCCATGGCTGCTTGTCGATCGGGATGGTTGTATTGCGTTGGCGGCGGCCCTGCTGCGTCTTGTTGTGACTCCGATTCCCCCAGGTCGTCGCGATGTGGCCATCCCGCTGCCTAACTTGAACCAAGTGAACGAAGCTCCCTACGATCTCGAGTTGTTTGTGATCTCACGCGTCGAGTCGATCGACTTTGATCGCTCGCCACCGGAAGAATTTCGAGACACACCCATTCGCGATTCGCTTTCGATCGCCGGTTGCGCTCTGGTTGGCCTCATGCTCATTGGTTGCTTCGTTACTGGCTTGATCCAATGGGCGTCATGGCTATTTGGAATCATACGCTGACGTCATTGTCTCACAATCGACCCTTCATCTTGCAGCAAAAAACGATCCAAATGACACTTCAACACATCACTCGGCGACAGCTATTCCAAACCTGCGGGGTCGGTCTGGGAAAGGTAGCACTTGCGTCGCTTTGCATGGACCAGCTCACCGGTCGACCGGCCTTTGGTAGCGAGGCGGTACTTGACGGGCTTCATCACCCGGCCAAAGTCAAACGGGTGATTTATTTGTTTATGGCAGGTGCGCCGAGCCAACTTGAACTCTTCGATTACAAACCCAAGCTTGAAGAGATGGCGGGCAAACCCATTCCGCCGTCGGTAATCGCAGGCCAACGCTACGCGTTTATCCAACCCGACGCTGCCGTTCTCGCACCGCAGTTCAAGTTCGCACGTCACGGAAGCAGCGGTGCCGAAGTGGCCGACATCATGCCGCACCTTGCAAGCGTTGTCGACGACATCGCGATCATCAAGAGCGTCCACACCGACCAATTCAATCACTCACCCGCCCAGATCTTTGTCAACACCGGCAGCCCGATCCCAGGCAGACCTGCAATGGGCGCTTGGCTGAGCTATGGGATTGGCAGCGAAGCCAACGACTTGCCCGCATTCGTCGTTCTCAAGAGCAACGGAAGTTTGTCGGGCGGAGCATCGATGTGGTCAGCCGGTTTCTTGCCAGGCGAACATCAAGGCGTCCCCTTTCGCAGCAGCGGCGACCCGATCTTGAATGTCGCCAACCCGCCAGGGATCGATCGCGCAACTCAGCGACAAACCATCGATTTGGTTGCCAACCTCAACTCGCAACGACTTGAAAGCACCGGTGTCGACGACATCAAGACGCGGATGGATTCCTACGAGATGGCCTACCGCATGCAGGCGCGTGCGCCCGAGTTGATGGACTTTTCCGGCGAAGACCAAGCCACACTCGACATGTACGGCTTGAAGAAAGACGACAAAGGTTCGTATGCAAAAAACTGCTTACTCGCCCGCCGTCTGGCTGAACGCGGCGTGCGTTTCATTCAACTGTACCACTCCGGCTGGGACCACCACAGCAACGTTGCTGGCGGTGTGAAAGGGCAGTGCGGGCAAACCGACCAAGCGACTGCGGCGCTACTGAAAGACCTCAAACGACGCGGGATGCTCGATGACACTCTTGTTGTTTGGGGTGGCGAGTTTGGCCGCACACCCATGGTCGAAGCGAGCGCGGCACTCGGACGTAGCCAGGGCCGTGACCATCACCCACAAGCGTTCACCATGTGGATGGCGGGCGGTGGCATTCGTGCCGGACAAACCATCGGTGCCACCGATGAACTTGGTTTCCACCCCATCGCCGATCCGATTCATGTGCATGACATCCAAGCCACCCTCTTGCACCAACTCGGCATCGATCACCAGCGGTTAACGTTCACACACGCCGGTCGCCCGTTCAGGTTGACCGACGTGCACGGTCACGTCGTGAAAAAGCTGGTCAGTTGAATGCCGCTGGGCTAACCCTGATTCATCTGCGGCGCTTTCAGCGTCTCGAGAAACTCGACCACCATCGCGCGCTCGTCCTTGCTGAATGCTTTGTACAGACGCAGCGAATGGCGTGCGTCGCCAAAGTGACGGTTGATGGCGTCGGACAATGTGACCGCCGAACCGTCGTGGAAATAGGGTGCCGAGTCAGCAACACCCCACAGCGGCGGTGTCTTCCAGTCGTCGGGACGTGGCACGTTCAACGGCCGATCGAACTCAAGGTCCTCACGAACACCGTACGCGCCACCGCGCAGTTCACGACGCTCGAGCGAATAGAGCTGGAAGTCGGTGTAAACCATCTTGGCTTCGCCTAGGTCTTCGACATGGCAATCGGTGCAACGCGCCTGATGGAAAAGGTGCTGGCCTTCCATCGCTCGTTCCCGCGCGAGTGGTTCGTCGGGCAAGATCTGCTTTGGTGCAGGTAAGCTACGTACAAACGAGACCAATTGATCTAATTGCTCACGCGTCATGTCAAGTTCGGCATCTTTGTCTTCGTCATGCAGAAGCGGTAGCGGCTGACGCTTTTGAGGATTGCTCAATCCAAGCTCCATCGCACACGCGGCGGCTACGAAATCTTCGAGCGTTGCATGCTGGCCCTTCCAACCAAACTTGCCGATCTTTCCGCCAAAGTGGGATCTCGCAAACCCATGCCCGTTGTGATTGAAATCGCCCCTGAACTCGTCCGACACACGTTCGCCGAACCGTCGCGTGTTGTGCATCACCAACGTCATCTCAGAAACATCGTCCAACACACCTGCACCAAACAGGGCGGGCGAATTGATGCGTTGGAAAATCACTGGATTGTGATCGCTCAAGCTCACCGAACATCCACCGATCACGCGCACGCCGCCGGGGATAATCGGAAACAGCTGCGAAACGGTGTCGGTCGTCTCTTGGTATTCAGGCGAAGTCGCTTGCGAATGCACGACGTGCGAGACGACTTCCGTCCGTTCGCTGCTGGGGTCCACTTCAAACGTCAGTACGCTGTGGTCGATCCCACCGCTGCCGCCAACGCCACCTTGCGAGTGACAGCTGACACACGACTTGCCGTTAAAGACCGGACCAAGACCGTCGCCTTCGCCCGAAAGGGGATCATTCGGTTGCCACTCATGCATAAACAGGGTGCGGCCGGCGGCAATGTCTTCGGTCGATGGACCACGGTCCCGCATCCAAGTCCAACCGCCGGCGACTGACGCGACGAGGAGGACACAGAAAACCACTCGTCGCCGCCTGTTGGGAGGCTGGGAACCAAAAGACGTCTGAGAAAACGAAGCGTTCATTTCAATTCACCCGATTTGGGAAGCGGAAAAGAAACAGCCCATGGAGGCTCGTCCAGTGGCCGTTTTGAGTCGCAATTCACAGGAAAAATGGACGAATCAACAGCGAATAAGACATTCTGACTTTTCTGATCGTACGGTTTTTCGAAAGGCACGTCAAACTTTTTGTCACATCGAATTTGCGTTTAACCACGCTCCCTTGGGAAAGTCGGGCTCGAAGGCCCTGAGAGGGTTTGTATGGATGATTCCCTCCCCGGACTTTGCGTCCGACCCTCCCGCAAGCGGGAGGGTGTTTGTTGAAGCGCGGGTTAACCTGGGCAGGCACTTCACCTAGGCCGTAGCTCCTGAAACAACGTCATCGAGTGCGCTGGCCCTCGCGGAGACGATTCTTCCCGGCAAGGGCAGCGCACCGACAAACGCATTTACTTTCAGGCCAAGCGCCGACCTCGACGGGGCGCCGGATCGAGGGAAAGCCCGATTAAGGAAAAGCCAGCTCGGCAAAGGAAACGATCCGCCCGGACCGTGATCAGCGCGAGACCTTGTACCGAAGCACGGACGAGGGATGGTGCAGCTGCTTGCCGAGTGCCAAAAGGAACTTGGCTTTGAAGGCGAGTGCTTTTTGATCGCAAACGACCCAACGACGCTCCAGTTCGATGTCCTGGAACTGCGTTCGGTAGATCGCCGAGACCGATTCTTCGACCAGCGGATGAAGGATCTCGATTTCGCGCCAAACAATCAGTGCTCGGTCCAATCGATCGGTGTCGCGCGACGCGGCAACAAGGTGCTCGGCGGAATGCCGGAGCGCGTCGAGCTGGTACCGCGTGCGAATGTCCAGCGGCAACCGACACGCTCGACTCGCGAACGCGTCAACTGCACAGCGATACTCGTCCGCCCGTCGACGTAACGATTCGCTGGCACGAAATGGCCGGGCGCCCAAATGTTCATCGGCTCGCCCGCGGCGTGCTGAATCGGCCAGGGCCGCTATCTGTGCTCGCTGGCCCGTACTGAAGCCAAGCGGTGCCAGCTCCGGAAGCGGACCCACCACCTGCTTGGAAACCACCTGACCCTCAGGTGCCTGTCCCCATGTCGGTGCCTGTCCCCAAGTAGCGACCAGCGTGAAAGCCAAAGATGCTAGCAATTGTTTTTGGGTCATCGGTCGTTCCGTGCGGCGAGGCGATCGGGCAATCGAGCAAACTTCTTTTCAAGGGATGCAATCTCGATGCCAAACGCCATTTGCCCCTTTTCTCGCCTCAAAAGGGTTTGCGGCCGCAATCAAATTGACAACAGCTGTCGTCGAGACGACCCGTTTCTGTAGTGGACGAGGCCTCAAGCCCCAGGGCGTCGCGAAAGAGCAGAAGACGGGACTCGTAGCCTCGTCCACTACCGAAAACGGCTTTTGCGACCTGCGCGATTCGTCAAACGATCTTGCCGCCAACTCGCCCTGACGTGTATAGCCTCGTTTGACGTTTTGCCCCCGCAATGAAATGTCTCCCGAAGGAATGGACAAGACATTCGTCGAAAGGATTCAGCCATGACGATTCCACTGCAGCAGCTCGCCCTTTTGGTTTCCGGCGAACTGATTGGCGATGGAAATCTACTCTGCTCCGGCGCCAACCCTCCTGCCGAAGCGAGCGAAAACCAAATCACGATGCTGGATCATCCAGACCGCGTCGATTCGGTTCGCCAAACCGAAGCGATCGCGATCGTGACGTCGACCCAGGTCGACCTCGACAAGCCACAAATCATCGTGGACGACCCCCACGTTGCCTTTTCAACCATCGTTGCCGAGTTTCGTCCTCCAATCGAAAACGCCGTCCCGGGCGTGGGGATCGATCCGACGGCAACAATCGACCCGACAGCACAGGTGCATCCCTCGGCGACCGTTGGCGCCGGCGCGACCATCGGCGCGCGAACGATGATCATGCCTGGTGTGGTGATCATGCCCAAGTGTGTGATCGGCGCGGACTGCATCGTGCACGCCAGTGTGACGCTTTACGAATACACACAACTTGACGACCACGTTGTCATTCATGCTGGCGCCGTGATCGGCGCGCATGGCTTCGGTTATCGAGTCGAAAACGGTCGCCACGTCCCCACAGCACAACTTGGATACGTGCACATTCAATCACACGTTGACGTGGGTGCGGGCGCGACCATCGACCGTGGTACCTACGGTGCAACGACCATTGGCGAAGGCACCAAGATCGACAACCAGGTGATGATCGCACACAACTGCCAAATCGGACGCCACAACCTGCTGTGCAGCCAAGTCGGAATCGCAGGAAGTTGCCGCACCGGCGACTATGTGATCCTTGCCGGACAGGTCGGCTTGAAAGACCACATCACGCTGGGTGACGGAACCATCGTCGGTGCTCAAGCAGGCGTGATGGATGATTGTCCTGGCAATCAAACCTATCTTGGCTCGCCCGCAACGACCCAGCGCGAGCAGATGCAGATCATGGCAGTCGAGCGCAAACTTCCTGAGATGCGTCGTGACTTGAAGCAACTGCGTCGTGACATGGACTCCGTCAAAAAGCAACTTGCTGATCCTGATTCGCAGTCGGAACAGCGAGCCGCATGAACCAACGCGATTCCTCTGGTCACGCTTTGATCGACCAGAAACGAGGTTACCGCCCCCTACCTGGGCATCGAATCATGGCAGGGCAACGATCACAGCCACCGGTTGGATTGATCGCGGGATGGGGTAGCTTTCCCGTCGAGGTCGCACGCGCCGTGGTTCGCGACGGCCGTTCGGTCTGTTGTATCGCGATCACCGGACACGCCAGCACCGATTTGGAATCGATTTGCGACCACGTTCGTTGGTCGGGCGTTGGAAAACTTGGCGGGCACCTGCGTTACTTTCGTCGCGCCGGCGTCAAGCAGGTCACGATGGCCGGAAAGCTTTTTAAAGCAGACTTGCTCTATCAAGGTTCCGTCTGGCTTCGTCACATGCCCGACCTTACCTGCATTCGAACACTTGGTCCCTACTTGGTCGGACGCAAGCGAGACGCGCGTGATGACAGCCTGCTACTGGCCATCACCGAAGCCTACCAACGTGCCAAAATGGATATCGTTCCCGCCACCGATTTCGCACCGGAGTTACTTGTGAAGCACGGAACGTTAACTGGCAAACAACCCAACGAGAAACTGTCGCGCGATATCGAGGCGGGTTGGCGAGTTGCCAAACAGATGGGCGGCATGGACATCGGACAAACCATCACCATCAAAGATGGTACGGTGATCGCCGTCGAAGCCATCGAAGGCACCGACGCCTGTATCGATCGCACAGGCGAACTTTGTCGCCGCGGTGGTTGGACGCTTGTCAAAGTCAGCAAGCCACAACAGGACATGCGGTTTGACGTGCCCACAATCGGCCAGCAAACCATCCAGCGGGTACAACAAGCCGGTGGCAAAGCAATCGTGATCGAGGCTGATAAAACCATCGTCGTTGATCGCGAAGAAACCCTTGCCGCCGCGCGCCGGGCGGGGATCACCATTGTCGCGATCGATGACGGCGATGTGGCTGCCAACCAAATCACCGCGATCAAAGCTGCGTAACAGCCCATGCCATCTGTCTTTGTCCGTCCACCTGCCAAGTTGAATCTGTTCCTCGAACTGTTGGCTCGACGCGACGACGGCTTTCATGAAATCGACACGGTCATGGTGCCGATTGATTGGTGCGACCAAATGCGAGTTGATCGTGTCGACGCACCCGAAATCACTCTCGATGTGTCATGGCTTCCTTCCAACGAAGTGATGGCCCAACGACTGGCGACCACGACCGATGCGATCGCCATCCCAAACGACGCATCGAATCTGGTCCATCGAGCCCTGAGCCGATTCAGGGAAACGTTTGCGATCGAATCAGGGTTCCACTGCCAATTGCGAAAGAGCATCCCTGCCGGTGCGGGTATGGGCGGGGCCAGCAGCGATGCCGCTGCGGCGCTTCGTTGTGCGGCCCGTCTCTGCGAGATCCCCGAACAGTCGCTACAGATCCGCGAAATCGCGGCCGAGATCGGCAGCGATGTGCCATTCTTTTTGGGGGTAGGCAACGAACCGATTTCGGCTGCCCGCGCTCGAGGGCGTGGTGAACAGATTGAACCTGTGTTGGTGGCACAACCGATTGACCTTGTCGTCGCCTTTCCGAACCAAAGTGCATCGACAGCCGAGGTTTACGGCAAGTCGCGAATATCTTCCGTTCCGCGCAGTGCTGATGGATTGGTGGAGTCGTTGGAGACGGGAAATGTAGCGAAAATGGGCAGCCAAATGATCAACCGATTGACCGAACCGGCCCAAGAAATTGCGCCTCGAATCGACGAAATACTAAAATCGATGTGGCAGACGGGCCTGAGAACGTGTCAATTGACGGGTAGTGGCTCGGCATGTTTTGCAATCGCACCAGATGTCGGGGACGCCAAGCGGGCAGCCGCGCGTCTGCAAGCATTGCTTGAACCAGGGATCATCGTTACTGCAACACGGACCATTTGCGTGCCGCCGTTAATCGAGACTGACTTGAAATAAGGCTTGCGGCGTGAACCCGTTCACCGGTTAGGGAGGGTCGGACTGTGGAGATCACTGAGATACGCATCAAGTTGATGGAAGACTCTGAGGACCGACTGAGGGCCTTTTGTTCCATCACCATTGATTCTTGTTTCGTTGTGAGAGACTTGAAAATCATCGACGGGACAAGTGGCCCTTTTGTTGCGATGCCAAGTCGCAAACTTTCGGGCCATTGCCAACGTTGTAAACACAAAAACCATTTGCGAGCGACTTACTGCAATCATTGCGGCGTCAAATTGCAGATGGATGGCGACAATTACGATTCGCCACAAAAGCTGTATGCGGATGTCGCCCATCCGATCAACAGCGAATGCCGCGAGATGATTCAGAATGCGGTTATCGAAGAGTTCAATGCCGAACTCGATCGCTACCAACAGCCTGGCTATCGGTCACGCTACGACGATGACTTTGACGATGAAGCACAGGCGGCCGAGACAGAATCAGCCGACGTGAAATCGTCGTCCGACCCGGTCAGCGGTCCTCCGCGTCCGCACTTCATCGACCGGCCCAAGCGTGAAAAGTCGATGCCACAGTCCGATAGCGACCGCGACGACGATTCCTTTGGCGCCGGTGTCTTCTCCTGAAGCCAATCGCCTTTTCTCGCCAAGTCGACTAAACTAAGCAAGCCTTTCGCCAATTCCTGAGCGGCCGAGTCCCGCGCGCACTGCTTGCTTATGAACCAACCGTCGACTGTTCGCCGTCGCCCACCACAAATCAGCATCAGCTTCATGATGATGCTGATGGTGATTTTCGCTGTCATGTCGGCGGGCCTCTTCTATGCATCGCGAGTGCCTGCGGTGCAAAACGAAATCGCGATTCTCTTTGGCAAAGAACCGGGCGCGACCGAAGAAGTTGGCCGGACCGCGCATATCGTGTTCATCATGTTCACGTTTACATCACCGTTGTTGTTGGCCGCCGTCCTCTCGACACTCGTTGCCATTCTTCGAAAACTCGGCCGCTAGACCAGTGGCTCGTTCTCGTCCAACGCATTCCACTCCGTCAAGCAGTGCGATCGCCGACGCCCTGGGCCCGATCCAAGTGGATGCGGATCAATTGCCACTGATCAGCGAAGCGTTGACCAAACGCTGGCCCAGCGTCGTGCGTTACCAGCGTCACGTCGACCCGCAATCGCTTCCGTTTGTCCTCGAACCGATCGATTGGTACGACCTTGCCGGCAAGACCGCGGCCGATGAACCTTGTCGGCCATCAAAGCAACTGGCCTACGCCAGTGGCGAGTATTACCTTCAAGATGCCGGTTCACTGCTCGCACTGGCCGCAGCGGGAGCCGATACCGATTCACTTTCCTCGGGACTCAATATCGCCGACCTCTGTGCGTCTCCTGGCGGTAAGGCAAGCGCGCTGCTTGAAGCCATCGGCGATAACGGATTCCTTCTGGCCAACGAACCGATCCGTTCACGCCTGCCGGCGCTTCAGTACAACTTGGCGAGATTGGGATCCGACCGCTACGTCATCAGTTCACTCGATCCCGAGAAACTTGCCGATCAATTGAGCGGCCAATTCGACCTTGTTGTTGTCGACGCACCGTGCAGCGGGCAAGCGTTGATGTCGCGGGGACGGCAAAGCCAATCGGCTCTTTCGCCACGGCAAATCGAACACAGCGCCGTTCGTCAAAACCGCATTCTTGATGCCGCGGTTCGATTGTTGAGTCCCGGTGGACGATTGGTCTACAGCACCTGCACCTTTGCCCACGCCGAGAATGAAGCGCAAGTCGAGCGACTGATCGCGGGCGGCAATGTCGAGGCAAAACCGGTCGAGCGTCTAACCGAGTATCAAAGCGAATCCACTGCGTGCTATCGCCTCTGGCCTCATCGCCACCGTTGTGCTGGAAGCTTTGCCGCTTCGGTGATCAATTGTCGACCACTCGAGGAAGCCTCAAGACATCGTCTCCGCAAGTCATCGGTACGCGCGCCGAAAGAGTTTCAAGAGTGGTTTCCTGCGCTCGAATCGACCACGCGGCTTATTCAATTTGACTCGGTGATCATTGGCATTCCGGCCGACGCCCCCCTTTGGGCCGAATCGGTTGCGGTCCAAGGCCCCGAGCTTGCACACCGCACCGGACAAACCTGGAAACCCTCTCATGCCGCGGCACTCAACACGATGTCACATCGGATGCCGCTTCACTCGATCGAGATTGACCAAGCCCTGGCATGTCAATTCGTTAGCGGTCAGCCGATTCCCTGTGACCAACGTGGTTGGCGCGTCGTGCGTTACGGCGGCCGCCCACTGGGGTGGGTCAAAGGCGACTCTCGTACGGGCAAGAACCATCTTCCGACCGCGGCTCGGAGCAACATCGATCCAGCACGGCAATGATGGCTCGTGGGCCAAAAGTTGACGTTGGCGACTCGATCAGACAACATCAAAAATATTTGCCGATCATCTGTTCGTTGTCATCCCGTTTGTCGCCCTATCGCCCGACGTCTCTCTATTCTCATTTTTTCGCTTGGATTCGTCATGCCTTTTCAACCTTCAAGCCGGCCGCCTTCACGCCGCACAATCCCGTCTTTGCACCGCTGGTTCTTTGAGCGTTCCTCTCAGCTGGTGCTTGTGCTCACCGGAGTGCTGCTCGTCTCCCTAGGCTGCTCGAAAGAGGAGTTCAAAGAGGCAATCAACACGGCTACTGAAAAGACACAAGAGATTGCCAAAGCGGGTGTCGAAAGCATCGAATCGCAGCTACCGGAAAAGGGACAAGCCACACTAAAGCTCGACCCCGATGTCACCATCAAGTCTGCCTCCGTGCAGCTCATCTCGGTGGGTGATGGACGTCCCAATGTTTTTCAAATCGCGACTTACGACACGACTCAGTCAAGCCGTACGTTCCCAGCTCTGTTGCTGCATGGTGGCACGAGCGCGGCAGGGGTTACCGGCTTATCGGGCGAGAAGATCAACTGCGACATGTATTACCAAGAATCGTACAGTTCGCCGATCGCCATGACGAAACCGGGCAGCTCCATCATCGTCAACGTCAATCGATTTGATGCCGAACGGAATGTGATCGAAGCGAGCCTTGGGATGGCAGACCTCATCACCAGTGACGGCAAAGTTGTGCGTGTCAGCGGCGGCGACATCGTGGCCCTTATCGCGAAGGAGCAGCTGTAATGACGACTCAAACACTTCTTCGCTGCGGCGCTCGCTGCTTCATCGTGATGGCCGGGATGTTCGCGTTGGTTGGTAGGCAAACCGCCACCGCCAATCCGAACAGCGCCGAACCGGACAAAGGACTTGCTGCTCACGGCACGATCCCCGAAGCCAAGGACTTGGCCACCAAACTGTACGCCCTGTATGCCACGCACGAAACAAACCTTCTCAAATGGTCAGGCGAAACCTACGTCAACGCCCCCGAGAAATTGCCGCAAAAACTCATCGGCAAAGCGTTCGCAGAGAATTGGCAAGGTCTTCGCGATGCCCGTCGACTTCAACGCATGGGCGAACCAGCGGGGACGGACCTTGAACGACGGTTCGGCATGATGACCGCGCCAATGAAAAGAATAGCCCTTCGCAGCAATGCGAACCAAGGCGGTCGGTACAAGATGTCGCTCAAGAAACAACTCGATCGCGAACAGCCTCGACGTCAGAAGTTCCTTCAGCAAGCAGGCGCTGCCCTCGATTCCGGCAAGACTGATCGGTTTCTTCCGCTGATGGAAAATCACGGCATCGAACTCTATGCCAAGATCGCCTTTTTCACACCCACGGAAGCAACCAAGTACAGCGGCGCATTCGATTCGTTGATGTCCAGAGGCGAATCCCTGATTCATCCCAAAGAGAGAATCAAATACGCCGAACAAGCAAAATCTGCAATGCAAGCTCATGCAAACGCGGCCAACGCGTTTCCGACCGAAGCAAAGCGGATCGTGGATGAAATCGCGACAACGGGCAAAGCGTCTTTGGGTGATGCGGGAGAAGTCGGTCCTGCCAAAGCATTCGCTCACCTCGTCGACCTTTGGGGACGAGCGTCTTCGGGGCTGACGCGAATGGGCACCATCGAATGGGTCTTTGCTGCGGGCATTAGCAGTAGCCCCAGTGCAACTTCGATCTCGCCCGAGTCACGAGCTCGGTCTCGCAAACTCTCCGATGAAGCCCGCCAATGGCTTTCCAAACTGATTGAAGCCACAGCCCAGGCAACCCCGGCCGATCAAGTCTCGACCGTTTACGCCGACTTGCTGAAAGAGGTCAGCATTGCCGAACGTCGATCGCAAACTTCCGTTCGAGAAGCATGCCAATCCGCTCTCGAGAAACTTGCTGCAAAGGCTCCTGACCTTCCTGGCGCAATCAAGGACTATGAAGCGGCAACTGCGGAAGTCCTTCGCTGGCGAAAGGAATTCGCCACCCAGCAAGGGCGGGCTCTGCAAAAAGCCTTTCCATTGCCGCAGTCTCATTTGACGAAAGAAGAAGTCATCAAGGACTCGAACAAGCCTGCGATCTTCGGCTCGGTATCGAGACGTCCTCGACCGCTCGGCCGGTCAAACCTAACTCCGCCGGTGAACTGGGCGATCTACGAAGCATCACCCTTCATCTTGAATCAACGCATCGCGTCGGAGCGTGTGGTTCGGCTGTCAAGAACAAGTCGAACGGCAGTCGTTCCCTTTACCGGCTACCACTACCTCAACGTGGCATTACCGATGCCGTCTGAACCACAGATCACAGATCTAAAAGCAGCGTTGCTTATCGACGAATCACATCCGCCGCTTTCATTTGCTGCAGCGGACGCGATCTCGTCAGCAGAACTTCACGACTACCAGCAAGTTGGCGGTGTGGTCAACAAGCTGCACCTCGAATCGGCCACGACGCGATTCATCGCGTTTCCAGACGCTGCGTATCCGCTCGTTCCTTTAGGAAACCTTCCACTTTTCGAAGAGGGGATCGCCCCACTAAACCAAGCGTGCTGGCGATTCGACGTCACTCCGAATTGGGCTCAACACCAATACTTTGTCGTATTCGCCCCCAAGAACTGAGGGCACTGAACCAGGCTGTGTCTTCGGGTCAATCGCGACTGCTGTCGCCATCCCAACTCGCTCCCGAGTTGTCCTGAGCATCGCGACGTGCGCGGCGTTGTCCGGCGCGTCGCGCGTGATCCGACTTCGAGCCTGCGGCATCCGACATCGCATTGACCAACACAGCCATCATCGGTGGACGGTCGTCGACATCACCCCAGCGCTGAGCCCGTCGTACGCGCTGCCACAGCTGATCAATGTCACCCTTGTCCATTGCCTGCTGGAACTCTTCCATGATGTCGAGCGATCCGATGAAATTCGAACGCTTGGAATCGAATTGCGCGGCGCGAAACCGCTGAACCAATCGCCCCAGTTCTGAAATCGACTCGCGCATTTGGTCGATACGCTTCATTTGGTCTTTGGTTTGATCGTCCAAGTGTTCGATCTCGATATCAACCCCCGCAAGGCGTGCAACGATTTGATCGTCGGTCAATTCCGCCGTTGCATCGGCGCGTCGCTGAAGCTCATGGAGGTCGTGCTTTTCAAGCAACTCGCGAAAAGCCCGGATCGCTTCTCGATAATAGGGCCCCTGCGTGCTCTCCAACTCAGCCAGTTCATCACAGGACGAGCGAATCTTGGAATCCAAGCTCCCAATCTTCTGCAACTGCACTTCACGTTGCTTGTCGAGCGATTCGACTTCGCGAACCGACGCCGGTAAACCAAACTCCTGAGCCACAATGTCTCGTCGCCGTACCAACTCGTCCATGACGGTATCAAGATCGTCACGATCTTCGGCGATGATCCGGCGCATTTGGTCGGGCGTCTTGCGAAGGAATTCATATCCCTGTTTCGCTTTGCCAAACCCGATAAAACGCGCAAGTGCGCGATCCATCCGTCGAGTGAAACCGCGCTTGCCGTAACCTTCCGTCCCAAACCCTTGATCGTACAGGTAACGGAACAGCTTGCTCTTTTCGTAAGCGGGCAGTTTTCGCGCGGCGTCTTGATCAATCTCGTTCAAATTGGCCTCGGCACGTTCAAGTGCCGCTTCGGCGACGGCAGCGCGATCCGCGAGTTGAACGAACTTTTCGTCGCTTTGCAGCTTCCGCTCGACTTGACCGGCAAGCTCGTTGCGTTTGTCGGTCGCTTGATCGATCGTTTCCGTCAGCGTCATGAACTCCTTTTCACGTTCGCTGTGTTCGCTACGTGCAACCTCGAGCTGGTTTTGGACTCGTCTTTGATGATCTTCTTTTTGCAGGAGCAGGTTCGAGACTCGGGGCTTGATTTCTGACCACGTCGTTTCGATCGCCTCTCGGGTCAGCTCGGGCAAATAATGCTCGGCAAGGCTCACCAGCGCGTTGCTTCGATCGTCGTTCAAGCCGTCACGAGCATCATGGAAACGTCCCGTCTTGGCACGCTCCTCTTCCAATCGCGCTTGCGCTTCGGCATAGGCATTCATCAATTGTTGGTGAACCACCGGACCCGAAGTTGTCATCGAAAAGTGTCTTTCACCACTAAGAGAATAAAAACCACATGCTGCCAACGAGCGCCGCGGCGCTGGCCAGTCCAAACGCAATCCGACCGCGCCAAATCCAACAATGGGCAAGGAAATTTTGCATCC
The DNA here is from genome assembly GCA_965216875.1 of Rubripirellula sp. Taxonomy (GTDB): domain Bacteria; phylum Planctomycetota; class Planctomycetia; order Pirellulales; family Pirellulaceae; genus CBDCUW01. Next base: position 6,752,663 of record OZ244207.1, on the reverse strand, counting down.
CCGCTGGCGGATCACTGTAGGTGTGAACTGTGTCCATGTATTGAGCGATCGCCGCATCGATCTCGGCTTCGGTCACCCGATCGCCGGAAACCTGGGCCGTCCGCATCAGCTTCTCACGCAACTGTGCGCGCACATCATCCCGGCGAAACATTTCCTCGGCCGTTTCGCGTTGATCTCGCATTTCACGAGCCACGTCCAAGACGCGAAGCGTTTCTGCAATCGTCAGATCTTCCCCCGGCAAGCGAATATCTCGCTGCTGTCGAGGCTGCGATTGTGTGGCGTTGGCGTTTGGCATCGATTCAGTGAAACGCGAAGGAAACGGAGCAGGTCGCCGTGCTGGCACGACGCACCTGAGGCGTGCTGGCACGACACATCTGAGGCGTGCTGGCACGACACATCTTAGGCAATCGCCCGCGATCGATGCAGCCACCCCAGTTTTGTGGTCGGCCACGCGTCACCGCGAACCGAGACAAGGCACATTTGCTAAGTGCATGGGGCGCAAAGTCCTTTCGGTCTGCCCCGATTGCATTGCCGGTGAGCCGCTGGCCGTCAGGCCTCGGGCCCTTGGAATAAGTGCAAGTGCGAAAGAAGGCAAAGCCCGGCCGCCTACGCGAGTCGCGGCTCACTGCGTAGGCCGGATCAAGGAGCGACAGCGACACAGATCCGGCAAAACGACAGGTGCGTAACATTCCAAGCCGTGAGCCGTCAGGCCGTCAGGCCTGGGGCTTTGGCCGCCTTTGCCCAATGTCTCAGGCCCCAGAGACTCTGGGCCCAATGACTCTGGGCCCCGCTTATGCGAGTCTCGGCTCAAAAAGAACTCAAAGTCGTCGTTTGGCAATTTCACGCCCGATGTGAGTCCTTTTCGTGCCCCACTTGGATGCCGACAACGATTGCGAAGCCCGCATCGACGCGCTAACCTTAGGGGGTCGCGGAATCGGTATTAAAAACATCCGGCAAGAAACAACATCAACAGGCGCGAGCCATCTTGCTCGCGCGACTCATCAAAATCAACTGTGTGGAGATTCACTTCGGTCATGTCAGAGCAAGCTCAAGCGCCCGCCCCAGAACCCAATCAATCCACCCAGTCCGAAGGCCGTGCTACCAAGTACCGTGACTACCTCGATCGCGCCGTCGGCGTACTCAAAGATTTTCAAATCGACAGCTCCCAGACCGCGCCGCAAGAGATGCTGACGCTGCTCGAAAGCGTCAAGCATGTCGACGAAACCAAGGTGTTGGCGATCGCGGATGTCATCCAGCACATGAGCGCCTTCAATGCGTTGGTTCGAGAAAACGTCGAAAGCGTCTCGGTCGGCAATCGCTACATGGACATCACTCAGATGTTCGATTCGGTTCGGGAAGACAGCAAGCGATTGATCGCCCAGCTCGACGATGGTCGCATCAGCGGCACTGAAAAGCTATCGAACTGGTGGATGAAGATGCGACGCGGCACTCCCAGCGATCGATTCGAAAAGATCGTCGAGGTCTACAGCGAAGTCGCCAAAGACACCAAGGAAGCGCTCAAAAGCGAAGAGCGCATCATGGATGGCTACATCGATTTCCGCTTCGCACTCAAAGAAGCCGAAGTGCTGGCACGCGAAGTCTATGATTCGCATGGCCCAACTTTGCAGGCAGCCAAGGACGCACTCTCGTCGGCACAAGACGCTTTGGATAACTACACCGGCACTGATGAAGGCGGAAAAAGCGAGTTGGAACTCGCTCGCGATGAAGCCCGTCATCGCTACGAAAAGGAAGACGAGACCTACCAGTTGCTCAAAGACATCGCCGAGAACTTGGAGATCGGTTATGACGTTGGCGAGACATTGATCGCCAAGCTAAAGCAAACCCACGACGTCAAAGAACGTGTGTATCGACGTTCCGTGACGTTCTTCACCACGAACGAACACGTCTTCACGATCCTTGGAACGGTCTACACCGCTCAACACGGCCTGCACGAAGTCACTCAGGCCACCGAGGCAATGAAAGACGGCGTCAATAAAGGACTTGAAGACATCGCCGATCTCGGTCGCGAACTCGAGCGTGCCGCACTCAAGGCTGGTTACGGCAGCACCATCAATCCCGAATCCGTCCAGAAGCTTGTCGACGCCATCAGCGACTTCCAAATCGAATCGCTGCAAATGATCGCCGAGCTTCGCAAAGAAAGCGAAGAGAGCACCAAAGCGATCCGCAAAACGGTCGAAGATGGCAAACGCAAGTACCAGGAAACACTTGCACGCCACGCGCGAGGCGAATCAATCGGTCCCAACGCGTAGGCCCGATCAAGTAGCGACAGCGACACAGATCCGGCATTCCCGGCCCGTGAGCCGCAGGCCGTTAGGCCTCGGGCCCTTGCAGTTGGCCCTTGGAATAAGTGCGAGAGAACCCGGCCGCTAACGCGAGTCTCGGCTCACAACGTAGGCCGGATCAAGGAGCGACAGCGACGCAGATCCGGCACAACAGGTCAGTGTAGTGCGCACAAGAAAAGCCGTACCGCTTACGCGAGTCTCGGCTCACCGAGAAAGGCTAAGCCTGATCGGCTTTTTGGGCGAGCAGGTTTTCGACCGATTCGACTGGAATCGGGATGCCTCGCAAGACGCCTTCCAGGACGATGTTCTCGTTCACAACACCTTGGAACTTGGCGACGATCATACGGCCTTTGCGAACCTTGATCATCTCGACCATCAAAATCAGACGGTCTCCTGGAGTCACGACACCGCGAAATCGGACATCGTCGACGCCGCCGAAGCCAACCATGTCGGCTCCCAATAGATCGTGCTTTTGCGTGAAATAGCTCGATAGCTGAGCCACCGCTTCAAGCATCACCACACCCGGCATCAAAGGCATGCCGGGCATGTGTCCGCGAACCCAGAACTCGTCGGCGGTGATCTCTTTGAGCGCCGCGCAGCAGTGCCTGTCCAGGTCCTCGTAAAGGACCGAGGTTAGCTGTTCCATTTCGTGCCGCTGAGGATTGAGTTCTCGGATCGCTTCGAGATCAGCGATCGGATTGTCCAAATCCAACAGTGACAGATCGATCAGGTAGTCGCTCTTGGGCACAATCAGCCTAGGTTCGTGATTGAAAGAATCGGATCAGGTTTTGATTTTCTTACGCTTTGCTTTGCGTGCCTTTGCACTGGCCGGACGGCGGCCATGATTGGCTTTTTTAATTTTGTGTTGTGGTTTGGCCATGACTTGATTTCGTTGTAAAGGTTGCCGCGAGGATTTAGGCAGGTTGAGTAGACTGGCTCAAGGGTCGGCCTGCGCCAAGACCCGACTTCCTAGAAATCCCTCTGGGGGTTCAACAGCAGAAAACTGCTTTACGAGACGCGAACAATGCCGCGCAAGAAAGGAAAATAGCAGGTTTCTTTCGCTTGCGGTAGTCGATCTGACCGGTTGTCAAGGTGGTGAAAGTTTGCCGGTGTCTCGGTCGGGGGACGACAGCGTTCAGGGCTGGAGGATGTAACCGCCCCGCGAAATCCGTTGCTCGGGCTGAGGTTGAGCGGAGCTGTACCGGCCGCTATCTCGGACCGATGGGGGAACCATCGCACGTACGCTCGTATTCGCCTCAGCTGCAGTACCTTGATTGGCCACCCCTTCACGCCTTCTTTGATACCAGCCCTGATCGACCGCGCTAGCCAGGGCGGTGCCCTGAGTCGGTTTGGTCGGTGGCGGCAAAATTCCGGAATGAGCAATGCCACCCATCGCACTCGAAGCGATTCGAGGGCTGCTGGATGATCCCGCGGGGCTTGCCACAGCCGCACCGTTGCCTCGTGCATCGTGCAGGGCAAGCGGTGTACGTGCTCCCCCCAAACGCTGGACTCCCGAGCCTGCTTGCTGGACATTGGCTTGAGCGCGTGGGGGCTGTGTTGCCGATGCGAGCGCCACAGGTGCTTGAGTTGCCAAAGGTGCTTGAGGGGGTTGAGCCTTCACAAAATTGGTGACGTCTTGGCTACCTTGGTCGACCCAAGCGAGCCAATAATCTTGGAGCTCTTTCAACGAGTCGTAGTCGTAGTGTTTCTTGACGTTTGCCGTCCATGACGGACGCTGCATGTAGTCTTGCAGGAACTCGATAAAGACACGTGGGCCTTTCTGGGCGATCAGAAACTGACAGACCGAATAGCCTTGTGCATACATTGGCAGAATGTCAGCTGGGTACTCTTTGAGCAAAAAGAGCTTGTTCATCGCGATTCCACGGCGGCTTCGCAAGAATTCGCGGAGCTTTGCTTCATGCTTGCTGCGCTCCGAGGCGTGCTCAACCGTGGTGCAAATGCCTTCGTCGGCCCATCGCGGCAGCGGCCGGCCGAAGTGGGTTGCCAAAACCGTATGAGTCACTTCGTGCGGCAGAACGCTATCGAGGATTCGTTGCTGCGTCCCCACCACTTCCATTTGAAAGTCGCGAACCGGCGATGGGTTGTAGGTCGTTACTCCCTGAGCAGCCAGGTTTCTTCCCGAGACCACACGGATGGGGCAGGGTGCTGGCCACGGCGGCAGTTCACGGCCTAACCAGTATTGCGCTAGATCGCGCCGATACTTTTCCGCTGCCTGACACACCGCTTGGGCGAGGTGTGGGTCCTGAGCAAACACGATGAAGTTTTGTGAGCGTGCATCACCTGCTTTCGACGTCTCGGTCATGAACCCGAGAGAGAGAAAAGCAGCCAATGCCAACAAAAAACGACCCGAGCGTGATCCGGCTTCCATGCCGAGAGACTCCTGGAGGGATAGTCGCCCAAAAAGCTGGACAAGCCGTCGGTCCGTCGCGGCCTGAAAATCCACTTTTTCTGCGAGTGCCGGAGTCTAGGGAAACGCCCCAACCCAACGATAGGCGAATAATCTTTGCTAGCTATCCCGTAGGGTGTGTGCTTGCACGCACCTGTTGTGCGGAGCAGGTTTGATTTCTTGGTGCGTGCAAGCACACACCCTACGGAGTCTGTTTCCGCAGGAACTGATGGTGCCAGCGGTTGGCGGGGTCAATCTTCGCTTGACTCACGTCCAACTCGTTGCCCGCTGCGTCAATCGCGTTAAGGATTCGGAAACGGGGTTCGTCCAGAGAGAGCGCGGCGCGGACAGCAAAAAGAGACTCTTCCGAAGGATCGTCCCTTGACCAAGGACCAATCAGCGCAACGTCTTCCTGTAAGTAATTGCGAGTCACAAGCACTCGGGACGAAAGCGATGCGTCGTCACGGCGCGTGAGATCCACGCCATCGAACACGTCAGAATCGGTTGTCTGCAAACCCAACGCCGCCAACAACGTCGGAAGCAGATCGGCATGCGACGTTGGATGGCGAATGACCCGAGGCGTGCCACCCGGAATCTGAAGGACCGCCGGCGTCATGTTTTGGACCTTCGACAAGCGTGAACCGTGCCCACAGGTTCCATCCTCGAGAAATGCTTCGCCATGATCGCCCGTGACCATCACGACTCGATCGTCAGCAAGGACACTTTCGAGAAACCGATCGACGGTGTGGGCTGCGTTTCGATATCGATTCCAGACACGATCGCGTTGATCGGCTGTGTAGGGATAGAGAAACCGATCGTCGGCAGCCGGCGAAAAAACCTGATCCTCGACGTAGCTTCGATAGGTCGCATGTGTGGCGTAAAGGTAGAGAAGGGCGAATCGCGGGGCACGCTTCGGTTCGTCGCGACTGAGAAAACGCGATGCGTGAATGACCGCATCGCGATCACTCTCCAGTCCATTGGGTCGCGTCACATAGAATTCGCCGTAGTGACTTTCGCTGATGTATCCGTCCATCAAAAACTTGCGCCAGTCGTTGTGACCTGCGAAAAAGCCAAGCTCATACCCGGCTTGCTTTAGCAGTCGGTTCATCAACGGGCTGAAACGCACTGGCCGCTCATACCAGATTGCGTCGAGTCCGTTGACGATGCTGAACACGCCATGGTTGGTTGCGTTGCCACCCGAGAAGTGGCGGCGGCAATGAATCCCACGCTCGGCAACCGCCGCGAGGTTCGGCATCACCTCAGGATCAACCAACTCGTGCCGAAACGACTCGATCACAACCACCAACACATCGGGCAGCATCTCGTCAATCGACTCCTGATCGACCGAGACCAAACGTTGCCTCCTGTCGCCCGAAGCAATCGCATCAGCAAGTGGTGAGCGTTTTTCGCTCGTTCGAATTGCTGGCGGTACCTCACCCCCCACGCCTTTGTGACCAACGATTCGAAGTGCGCAAAGTGGGTGCCTTGTCGAAGCAAGCTGCATGGCCTGGTGTGTCTTGCTGAACGTCAACATCGCGGGCATCGCCAAAAGCAAACCAAGAACCGCCATGCCGCCCAACAGCTGGAGTTCCGTCACCTTTCGCGGCCTGCGTTGGAACCAATTTGCCAGCGCAGCCGAAGACCAAAACACGCACACCAACACGATCGTGTATCCGACCAACAACGCGGCTGCCGAAGCGACCATCGTTGTCGTGACGTAGCCGGCGAGCGACTCGCGCAGCGTGATGACCCTCCAGGTTGCTGACGAAACCAGACGATGGCCGATCCAATGAAACGTGATCACGTCGCCAATGACAACCAACATCACGATCGCGACCCAAACGGAAACAACGAGTGTCATTCCACGGCTGCGTGCAAAGAACCAACCAACGGCCAATCCGACGAGCATTAACCCAATCGATTGCACGCATGTCCAAGCCACCAAAGGAAAACCACCAATGTGATTCCCCCACGGATGTAGCACTAAAAAGAACGCAACCGCGAGCCCCGAAAAAAGGCAGGTTGCTAAACATCGAATGGTTGGCGTTTCCATCCCGACGAGTTTAACCCAACCGCAGCGAGATAGCGTTCTCCGCGTGTCAAAGCGTTCTTCGAATGCTCCGAGTCCGCTTGGCTTGAGCCGCACGCGCTAGCGTCGGGCCCCTCGGAGAGGCGAAGGACGAGCGCAAGGCCCGACGCTAGCGCGTTCGGCTCACCAGACTTCACCGTCTTTCCGCGAGCCGGACTAATACGGGACGTCGATCGCGTCACACAGAAACTCCATCAGCGGTTTGGCTCGCTTGATGCGGTCGATCACGAGAGAGACGAATTCGCCGCTGGTGATCTCGGCCTGAGTCAACGGTGCAACGCCGATGAAATCGATCCGTCGCAAATCGTCGATCATTGGATGGTCCTTGGAATAGTCACGTGGCGATGTCTTCAATCGCTCGCCCGCAAGTTCAAAGTGCTCGACGAAACGCTTGTTGTCCCGAACCCGTTTCCAGCGTTTTGCGTCCTCGTCAATAGAAGCCCGAATCGCTGAAAGCACTCGGCTTTCGGGACGCCAACAGCCGACTCCCACAAAACACTCCTTCGGATCCAAATGGACGTAGGCGCCGGGCGCGTGAATGTTTTTGTCGGCTTCGTGGCGAAGCGAAATCCCAACGTTCGTCTTGTAGGGAGTCTTGTCTTTTGAAAAACGAGTGTCTTTGTAGATCCGCATCACCGAGCCACCGTGAGCTTTCGGAATCGCCTGCAACAATGGCGCAATCTTCGCCAGCGGCTTCTGCAACTGGCTCACAAACTCAACAGCCGGATCGCGCACATCGTTTTCGTATCGCGACTTGTTCTCAGCGAACCACTCGCGATTGTTATTGCGATTGAGCTCACGAAGAAACTTGAACAACTTGGGGGTGATAATGGGTGTCGACATTGGGCAAAGTCGGAAGAGGCTGGATTTTAAGATGAGGGGTTTCAGGCAGGTCGCCTGACTGTTTTTTCAGCGTTGGTTATACTGTCGCACACACTCTGAGGCTGCGAGTTTTGCGTGTCGCCTTTCGATCCCTAGGTTGTGCTTTCTTGAGTGTCGCCTTTCGCTCCGCGAAAGTAGCGCCCGCAAACGCAACTTTTGCGGAGCAAAAGGCGACAACCTCGGAGCCAAAGCGACCTGAGTACTGTGCGGGTGATGAATGTAACGAAAAGAATGCCAATCATTGCGGCGATTATTGGCATTCAGCCCAACTTGCAACATCGTTTGGGTCGCATGAGTTACCGATTTCACATATTCCAACATCGACAAGACGACCATGAAACGACGTGACATTCTCAAAGGCCTCGCCGCAACTGCCGCCGTGGCGACCATGCCATCGCCCTCATTGGGCGCCACCCCCAGCGCCGCCGAGAAGTTCAAGCTTGGATACGCGCCTCACCCTGGCATGTTCAAGCATTCGGCTGGCAAGGATGTCATTGATCAAATCAAGTTCAGCGCCGACCAGGGTTTCACCGCGTTTGAATACAACGGGCTTCCCAACGAAACCCCCGAGACGCAGGAGAAGATTGGCAAGACGCTTGACGATCTCGGAATGACGATGGGTGTGTTTGTCGCCTACGCAAGTTTTGATCGCCCCACGTTCGCACGACCTGACGAAGATTCCACGAAAGTGATCTTGGCCTCGTTACGATCGGCCGTCGACGTTGCCAAACGAGTCGGAGCAAAGTGGTTCACTGTCGTCCCAGGCAGTGTCGACCAACAACACGTTGATGCAAAGAAATGGAACAAGTACGGCGGCCCACGTCTCGCCGAGGGTTATCAAACCGCAAACGTCATCGACATGCTTCGCCGCTGTGTCGAAGTGATCGAGCCACATGAACTGGTGATGGTTCTCGAACCACTCAACTGGCACACGAATCATGGTGGTGTCTTTCTTCAGCGTAGCGATCAGGCCTATGCGATTTGCCGTGCGGTCAACAGCCCATCCTGCAAAATCCTTTTCGACATCTATCACCAGCAGATCACCGAAGGGAACTTGATTGACAACATCGATGCCAGTTGGAGCGAAATTGCCTACTTCCAATCGGGCGATAACCCCGGCCGCAAAGAGCCCTACACGGGTGAGATCAATTACAGACGCGTCTTCGAACACTTGCATGACAAGGGTTTTGATGGCGTGATCGGAATGGAGCACGGCAACAGCATCAAGGGCAAAGCTGGCGAACAACAAGTCATTGCAGCCTATCGAAAGGCGGACGCATTTTGAGCATCTTTCCACACGGCCTGTTTCGTATCACCGCCGCCGCGCCGACGGTTGCGATCGGCAACCCAAAAGCCAACGCCAACGCTTCGATGCGAGTGATCGACGCGAGTGATGCCGATTTGGTGTTGCTACCTGAACTTGGACTGACCGGTTACACCTGCGGTGACCTGTTCGGAAGCGATGCCCTTTTGGTTGCAGCGATCGAAGCCCTCTCAACGATTGCCGACCACAGCGGCAACCATAGAAAGGTCGTTGTGGTCGGACTGCCTCTGAGCGTTTCGGGTTCATTGATGAACGTTGCCGCCGTCGTTGCTGGCGGATCGGTTCGTGGAATCGTCCCCAAAACGTTTTTGCCCACCTATCGCGAGTTTTACGAGGGACGTCACTTCCGCGGTGCGTCCGATGCCGACCCAACAAGTCTCCAGATGTTCGGCGGCGAAGTCCCGTTTGGAACCGATCTGTTGTTCCAGTGGGGTGAAGCAACCATTGGTGTCGAGATTTGCGAAGATCTTTGGACGCCAATCCAACCGAGCAGTCGTGCGGCGGTCGCCGGAGCAAACGTCTTGCTGAATCTGTCGGGAAGTAACGAAACGATCGGCAAAGCGGCTTGGCGTCGCGACTTGGTACGCAGCCAATCGGGGCGCTGCATCGCAGCGTATGCCTATGCGTCGGCCGGCCCAGGCGAATCATCGTCGGATCTCGTCTTTGGTGGCCACTGCATGGTCGCCGAAAACGGTTCGATCCTGGGCCAATCGCGCCGCATCGGCGATGGCCAACAACCCGCGCACGTGAATGAGATGTCGGTGACCTGCGATGTTGACCTGCAACGGTTGGCTCACGATCGCCGTGTGGTCGGATCGTTTGACGACGTGACACAGATCGAGCCGTCGTTGGCTGTACCGTATCGAAGCGTCGATGCGGCTCCTGGAAATCAACCGCAACCGCTTCGCAAAGACCTCAAACGCCGCGTTGATGGCCACCCGTTCGTGCCCGATGAATCAGACGAACTCGACGCGCGTTGTGCCGAGATCTTTGCGATTCAAACCGCCGGCCTGGTGAAACGCTTGTCGCGACTCGGCGACCAAACGACGCTGTCGATCGGTGTCTCGGGAGGCCTCGACAGCACGCTCGCTTTGCTGGTCGCCCTGCAAGCTTGCGACGCATCGGGTCGTGATCGCAAAACGATTCACGGCATCACCATGCCAGGATTTGGCACGACGGACCACACGCGGTCCAGTGCCGATCAATTGATCGAGGCAACCGGGATCACGATGGAATGCATTGACATTCGCCCGATGTGCCTGGACACCTTTCGTGCGCTCAAGCATAGCCCACTCGGCATTTCGATCGATGAATCCACCACCGTCGACGCATTGCAAAGTGAACTGATCGCGGTTCCCGATGACGCAGCAGACTTGACCTTCGAGAACGTTCAGGCACGAATCCGCACAATGCTGTTGATGAGCCGAGGTTTTGTCCTGGGCACCGGCGACATGAGCGAACAGGCACTCGGTTGGTCGACGTACAACGCCGATCACATGTCAATGTACAACGTCAACACGTCCATCCCGAAAACTTTGGTCCGGTTCCTTGTTCGTTACGCGGCCGACCACTTCTTTGACGGCCAGCTCCAAGATCTCCTGCACCGCATCGCCGACACTCCGATCTCTCCAGAACTGTTGCCGCCCGCGGAAGATGGTTCGATTCGACAGTCGACAGAAAACTCGATCGGCGCCTACGAACTGCACGATTTCTTTCTGTTCCACTTCGTCCGCAACGGGTACGACAAAGACAAGATCTTGCATTTGGCGAGATTTGCGAAGTTTGACCAGCAATACTCGGACGCAACGATTGCCGAAACGCTTGATACCTTCTTCAAACGTTTCTTCACCAACCAATTCAAACGCAATTGTGTGCCGGATGGGCCCAAAGTCGGATCCGTGAGCCTTTCGCCCCGTGGCGATTGGCGGATGCCAAGCGATGCCGATTCCGACGCATTTCGCCAATAGATCGAGGGCCTTGCCGCGTGACTAGAGTGCTGGGAAGTCTTTCGGTTTCTCATTACCACCAAGTTGCGCCATGCCGTTTTTCGATCACTCCTTCGACTCTGTCGAGCAGTACCTTCACCATCGCAAACCCTACCTGTTGGTCGACCGGATTATCGAAATCACGCGTTCGAGCGTGGTGACCGAATTCGACCTGCAGGCTGATGAGCCGTTTCTTGCTGGGCACTTTCCGGGCGCGCCGATCATGCCAGGTGCAATGATGCAGGAACTGACCACCCAATCGGCCGGAATACTCATCGCAGCGCATTACAACCCAATGCGCCAGTTCGACACAGCTGATCCAACCTTTAATGAGTACGCGCTCGGCGTGTTGGTACGCGTCAAGCATGCCCGCTACAAGAGTTTTGCTCGTCCCTCAGCTGCTCCGCTGACCACAACGCTACAAGCAACCATCACCCTATCCGGCCACGTCGAACACCTCTTCGACTTTGACGCTCGCGTCACGGTCGACGACGATACGATCATGCGAAACGCCTTCCAGCTCACCAACATCCCGTCGAGCGTCCTGACCGGAGAAACATCCGGCGCAGGAACGTAGCCCGATTGCCCCGCTCTTCGTAGGTCATGCTCCGCATGACGAGCGTTCCGGGTCCCAAGAGAGCGACATGGCGTTTGAAGCCGGTCTTTCGATTGTCATGCACAGCATGACCTACTTGGCTGCCGTTTGGCGGAAGGGCCAAGATTCCGGCTAAAGCTCGGTACTACGAACCGTCATGCACAGCATGACCTACACGCCCTATCGAAGGGGCATCACGTCGAGTGTTTTGACCCAGGTGGCGCTGAACGACCCGAGGCGCTGTTTGGGTGGCAAACGCAGAATCGATTGACTCAGTCCTCGAAAGCGATCGATTTGGCTGCCGATGCGAGACTCGACGATTGAGTAGATGGTCTCTTCGACCTTTCCCGAGTAGCTGAATTGCTGGGAAATCCCCAAACGTGATGCAACGGTTTGTCGCAAGTCACTTGTCTCCTGAACAAGCGGGTCGCACCACGCGTCGATCGCGATTGCGTTTGCTCCAAGCGCCGTTAGCTTGACCGCATCGTCGGGCGAGATTTCGCCCGGTACCACCCAAAGCGGTAGCGAAGGATTGGCGGACGCATCGATCATCTGACGAGCCCTGCGCGTGAGGGCGGCCAACACAAGGTCGTCGAGATCAAGTTGGTCCAGTCGCAAGATCACGCCATCAGGCCCAGCGGCCAACACGCTCGGCAATTCAGCTTCCAGGCGATACGGCGCCACCGATACAAAGACGGCGGCGGTCGGCGACAAGACTCGAAGCTGAGCAATCTTTGACGACAAGTGGTCCATGGCAACCACGTCGGGCGGAAAGGTTGCGGCTGGAACCCAACCGCCGCCAGCAAGGGGCTCGCCGGTCGGAGTCGCTTCCCAACGTTCAATTTGCGACGGCGAATAGGCAAACCGACCTGTCGCGTCACGATCCATGACCAATCGCAAGTCAATGACTCGCGCTCCATCAAAATCACGAACATCGAAACCGTATCGTTCGGGGCGATAGGGCATGAGGCGAGGCAGGAATCGATAGGTGGGAGCGTCGTAATCATCTTCGTCGTCGGCATCGTCATCATCCGAAGTCACCATCGATTCGGCCATATGAAAACGAGGCTCGGACGTTGGGTCGGAAAGGTCACTCCGCATCGCGGAAACCAAGACCCCTTTTTCAGCGACGGCCGTTGCCAGGATGTCGGCACCTTCGGTCGGCACTTGGCTCCAAGGCGGGTCGTACCAGAAAAGGGGCAACTCGATCGAAACCGCATCGGCCCCATCGCGAGCGATGAGGTGTTGTTCCGGTTCCTTGGGCGCTCCGGACCAAGGCGTGTGCATGGGTGGCGGAGGCAAAAGCAATTGCTTCAATCGCATGTCAATTACCTCCAATTGGGATTGAGTTCGCCGCGCTGCGATTGCTCGGCATGCAGCATGGCTTCGGGCACGATCCGGCGAAAGTCTTTGGCTTCACCCCGAATGGACGCATTGATCAAAAGCAAGCCAAGCCGCAGGAGCTCGCGTTTTCGCAGGGGAGCTTCGATGACACCTTCAGCCAAACTCTTTGCTCGGCCGCGAATAAAGACGGTCACGTTGTTCATCGCATCGCCTAGCTTCTCGCCCGCATCGCCACCGATCACGATCATCCCACCAAGTGCGCCAACCGCAGTCTCATCGCCAACATCGCCGCGAACGAAAATCCCGCCGCCTCGCATACCCGCGCCGCATCGATGCCCTGCCGTGCCATAGATGGCAAGCGTGCCGCCTGTCATCGCCGCCCCAGCGCCTTCGCCAGCATCGCCTCGAATCCGGACAGCACCCGATGCCATTCCCTCGGCGACCCCGTGGCCAACCGAACCGGTCAATCGAACATCAGTTTGAGAATTGAACGCAAACGCGTAGTCACCAAGCGGGCCATCGACATGAAGTCGAACGGGGTGATCCAGACGCATCATCGCGGCATGTTGGCCAGCCGCATTGTCGATTTGTATTTCGGTGAGGTTCTCGTCGCTTTCCGAAACCGGCACCGATTGAATCGCCGGCTGCAACTCGTGCAACTTGTAATCGAGCATCGAAAAATGATGCTCTGGCGACTTCTTGTCTGGTGACAAACCCGAGCCATCGGGGTCGGAGAACGATGAGTCTGGAGGCGAAGACATAGGGGAAAGCGTTCCGATCAGCGATTAGGCGTACGCGACAGCCCTGCGTACGATCGCCTCCATCTTAACCTCCGCAAGCCGGCCCGCCTCTAGAACTTCTTCGTGATTCGCTTGGATTGGCCGGTCTGGATTGGCAACATTGCTAACCATCGATAGACCTAGAATGCGCATTCCTAAACTCGCCGCGACCAAGACCTCAGGAACGGTACTCATCCCGGCCAGATCGGCGCCCATTCGGCGCATCATCCGATACTCCGCCCGAGTTTCGTAGTTCGGCCCAGTCGTCGCGAGGTAGGTTCCTTCCCAAGCCTGAAAACGCCCCTCGAGCGAGACTTCGATGGCAAGCCGCGACAACGCGTCGTCGTAGACGCGATCAGACCGAATCGGCACGCCCGTTGCCGATGAAGTTTCCAAACCTAAGTTCACGTTGATTCGATCAATGTGATCGCGAAGCACCACGATGTCACCGACGCGAAACTTGGGGTTCACACCTCCGGCCGCATTGCTGACAACCAATCGAGTCGCACCGAGCTGTGACATCAACTGGACAGGAAACGCAATCTGCCGTCCGTCCCAACCTTCGTAACGATGGAAACGACCTGCCATCGCAACGACCGGGCATCGCTTCCCTGACACATGGTCCGTCAAATGGCCCAAGATCAACTGACCGCGATGCCCCCCAGCGGTCGAACGTGCAAAACCAGGAATCTCGTCGTAAGGGATCGACGTCGGCTGCTCGATCTTGTCCGCAAGTCCGCCAAGACCGCTGCCTAAGATGATCGCCGAACTGGGGACCAAGTCACATTGGCTGCGCACCCGCTGGGCCGCCTCGGCCAACAGTTGCGGCATCGAAATCGTCTCGAGATTCGACATGGACTCACGCGTTTGCCATACGAATTTGATCGGCTTCGGCAACGATGCCTTTGACGATCGATATCAACTTTGGCGAAGCCTCGTTTGCCGTTGCGATGATCTCTTCCACGTTGGCTGGTTGAAGCGCATCGGGCAAACACATGTCCGTGATGACACTCAACCCAACCGTCTTGAGTCCGCAGTGAACGGCCACGATGGTCTCGGGCACGGTGCTCATGCCAACCACATCGGCGCCCATCGTTCGCAACATGCGGTACTCGGCGCGCGTTTCCAAGTTCGGACCCGAGACGGCGACAAAAACGCCTTTGTGAGTTGCGATGCCTTCGCGCCGCGCGATTTCCATCGTGCGATCGATCCATTGCTGATCGTACGGTTCACACATGTCCGGGAACCGAGGGCCAAGTCGATCGTCGTTGATGCCGATCAACGGATTGTCGCCCATCAGGTTGATGATGTCGTCGATCACCATGATGTCGCCGCCGTTGTAGTAGGGGTTCAATCCACCGCAGGCATTGCTGACAACCATCAAGTCCGCGCCCAACTCTTTGAAGACACGGACCGGCAAGGTGATTTGTTTGAGCGAGTACCCCTCGTACAAATGAAAACGGCCTTCCATGGCCACGATTGGCACGCCAGCCAAACGGCCGCATACCAACCTTCCACGATGACTTGTTGCGGTCGACACCGGAAAGTGCGGGATGTCGCCGTAGTCGATGGCTGCTTCGATCTCAACTTCCTCGGCCAATCCACCAAGGCCGGTTCCGAGAATGATTCCAACCCGAGGAGTCTCGGCGAACTCGCTACGAATCTTGGCACAAGCATCCTGGATTTGGTCGTAGATCTCAAGCATTGGTGTCTCGATTGTTTTCTGGCACGTCGTCGAATTGACACATCATAGCGCAGCGATCACTCGCTTCGTAGGGTGGCTGCGACTTTCGTCGCGACGATCATGTTCTTGATCACAGCGGATCGTGTAAAACATGAACGTACCGAGCCTGTGTGGTTTGCACGGACGACACGACCTTCTTTTCTGCTAGCGATATGACCACTCCTTCTGCCGCCGTCTTCGAAAAGCTCGCTTCGTTCTACCTCGGTCGCCACTTCGACCTCGATCTTGGCGAAATGACCGACGATTTATTGATGTATGACGCCAAAGACCTGTGCACTCACGCGATGTGCGTCGGCATGACCGGCAGCGGCAAAACGGGGCTCTGCATTTCGCTTTTGGAAGAGGCGGCAATCGATGGGATTCCCGCCATCTGCGTCGACCCCAAAGGGGACCTGGCCAACTTGCTGCTCACCTTCCCGGAACTTCGCCCCGAAGACTTCAAGCCGTGGCTCGAAGAGGGCGAGGCAACACGCAAAGGCGTCACGCTTGACCAACTCGCCGCCGACAAAGCCGAACTCTGGAAGAACGGTTTGGCCTCTTGGGGCGAATCGCCCGAACGCATCCAAAAACTCAAAGACGCCGTCGATGTCGCCATCTACACGCCGGGCAGCAACATCGGTCTGCCACTGACCGTCCTAAAGAGCTTCGATGCTCCGCCCCCGGAAGCTCGTGACGACAAAGAACTGATTGGCGACAAAGTCACCGGCGCTGTCTCTGGTCTATTGACGCTGATGGGGATCGAAGCCGATCCCATGATCTCGCCCGAACACATCTTGCTCTCTTCGATCTTGTCGCACCAATGGAGCGAAGGAAAGAACGTCGGCATCGGCCAATTGATCCGACTGATTCAATCGCCGCCGATCAAACGCGTTGGTGTCGTTGACGTCGATTCGTTCATGTCGCCATCCGATCGCGGCAAGCTGGCGATGCGTCTCAACAACTTGCTCGCCTCGCCTGCGTTCGCGTCTTGGCTTGAGGGCGAAGCACTTTCGATCAAACGGCTGCTCTACACCCCCGAAGGAAAACCGCGGCTCACGATCCTTTCGATCGCTCATCTCAACGATAGCGAACGGATGTTCTTCGTGACCATCTTGCTAAACGAGTTGCTTGCCTGGATGCGGACACAGATGGGGACCAGTTCGCTTCGCGCACTCTTCTACATGGACGAAGTGGCCGGGTACTTCCCGCCTGTCAGCAACCCGCCCTCGAAACCGCCGATGTTGACGCTGCTCAAACAAGCACGTGCCTTCGGATTGGGAATCACACTGGCCACCCAAAACCCCGTCGACCTCGACTACAAAGGCCTGTCGAACATCGGCACGTGGTTCCTCGGACGTTTGCAAACAGAACGCGACAAGGCGCGCGTCCTGGAAGGTCTCGAAGGAGCCGCCGGACAAGCCGGACAAGAGTTTGATCGCGGCCGCATGGAAGAAGTGCTTGCCGGCCTCGGCAACCGAGTCTTCTTGATGAACAACGTCCACGATGGCTTTCCCTCGGTCTTCCAAACCCGTTGGGCGATGTCGTTCCTTGCCGGCCCGCTTGCGCGCGGGCAGATCACCAAACTGATGGCCAATCGCAAAGCGGCAATGCAAACCGATTCGGAAACTGGCGAGCCGATCGAAGCACCCGAAGAAAAGAAACTCGAACGTCCCGTGGTTCCTTCAGGCGTCGAGGAGCGGTTCATCGCCGTCAACTTGCGACCATCCAAAGAGAGCAAGCTTGTGTATCGCCCCGCTGTTTACGGCGAAGCGTCGATGCATTTCATTCGGGCCACCGCCGACCTTGATGTTTGGAAAGATGCAAAACAAATCGTTGATTGCAGCCGCGCCGTCCCCGAGGACCTTTGGGAACAGAGTGCCGCCCTCGGCGAAGACATCGACCTGCTTGAAGAACCAGAAGAAGACATCGGATTCACGTCCCTGCCCGATGAACTCTGCAGCAAGAGCAACTTCCGCTCCTACCGCTCTCAACTGAAAGATCATCTCTACCGCAGTTGCAGTGCAACGCTTTACAAGTCGCCATTGGTGAAGGGCTACGCACCCTACGGTGATGAAAGTGACGCCAAGGCACACTTCAAGCACAAACTGCGCGAGGCTCGCGACGAGCAGATTGAAAAACTGCGAGACAAACACGAATCGAAAGTGCGATCGCTCGAAAAGAAGATCCAAACTGCCGAAGCACGTGTTGATCGAGAAAAAGGGCAAAGCCGCACCTCGATGATTTCGGCCGGTTCGAAAATCGTCGGCGCACTGCTCGGCGGGTTCCTCGGTGGTCGCCGCACCAAAATGTCGACCGTCGCTCGAGGCGTCAGTTATGCGAGCCAACAGGGAAGTGATGTGAAACGCGCCGAAGAAGCGCTCCAAATGCTCGGCGAAGACTTGAAAGAACTCGAAGAAGCTCTCGAAGAAGACCTCGATGCCCTTGCCGAAGAATACAACCTCGATGACATCGAACTCGAAGCCACCGAGATCCCACCTCGCAAGAGCGACCTAAAAGTCGAAACTCCCATGATCGTTTGGATGCCATGGCAAGTCGACCAGTCCGGAATCGCATCGAAGCTCTTCTAACGTGAGCCGAATGCGCTAGCATCGGGCCCCACGCTCAACGTAGCTACGCTCGCCAGAGCGTGGTGATCGTGGAAAGCGGCCCACCAACAGGAACCACCTTCTGGCGAAGGTAGATACGGGCTGAAAACGCGCTCGGCTCTCTACGATGCAACGACGATAAAACCACCTGCTTTCGACCCCAACACTCCTGCCGACGAAATAAGCGACGAGCCATCGGGCGACACAAGGTTCCACTGGTCAATCTGCCAACCCGACTCGCTTAGGTCGCGTTTCAACTCACTTTGCGTGAACCGGTGCATGAACATGTTCTCGAGTCCGCGGTACGCATAGTAGGCGTCGCCGAAGTCATGCTCGCTGCTGGCGAGCGACTTGACCAACGACTTGAGCGCCGCCCTCTTGCCACCCGGTTCGTGCAGCGAAGCCATGATGTTATGAGCGTGCAGCACAAACTTGCCGCCCGGTTTGACGATGCGACGCACGTGGGTGAGCATTTGACGACGATGCTTGCGACCTTGCACCATTCCAATCGTTGCGAACAAACAAACCGCGTGATCGATTGATTGGTCGCCAAAGCAATCGAGATCGACAATGCTGGCTTGGACGGCGTGGACGGCACCGCGATGCCCAGAATCATGCGTTGAACCGGCTTCGGTTTCGATCAATTTGTCTCGCATCACACTCAACATCGCGGGGCTCAGATCGACCCCGACGACTTGGTAGCCACGGCGGGAAAGTGGCAAAGCGGCGCGGCCACTGCCGCATCCGAGATCGATCACCGCGCAGTCTGTTTCGGACCCCACGCTGGGGAAATGCTTGTGAAGGATCGATTCATCCAGGCGACATAGCGGAGTATCCGCCACAAACGCGTCGTAACGGTCCGCGATTGCCCGCTGGTTGACATAGTCCCAAGTTCCGGGGGCGACGCCGGGCGGACGACGCCACTGCGCAGGTGCGTCAAGTTTCGGGGGCTGGTTCAATTTCGGTTTCGATCCCTATAATCCGCGTCGCGAATGCGATGGGTAATGGAGTGTTCGCACAAGCGTTTCAGGCACAACAACGAAGGCTCCTTGCCACCCTCGCTAGCCGAGCCAGCGTGCCGCTGACAAACAAAATCTGAACACTACACGCGTTAAGAAAAAAGGTGGAACAAAACATGATCAAGGTCGGCATCAACGGTTTCGGTCGAATTGGCCGCATGGTCTTTCGAGCTGCAGCCCTCCGCGACGACATCGAAGTGGTAGCAATCAACGACTTGCTGGAAGTCGATTACCAAGCTTACATGCTTCGTTATGACTCGGTTCACGGTCGTTTCCAAGGTGAAGTGTCGACCAACGGTGGAAACCTTGTCGTCGATGGCAAAGAGATCCGCATCACCGCAGAAACCGACCCATCGAAGTTGGCTTGGGGCGACGCTGGTGTTGATGTCGTCGTCGAATCGACCGGCATCTTCTTGACCAAAGAAGGCGCTCAAGGCCACATCGACGCGGGTGCCAAGAAGGTTGTCATGTCGGCTCCTTCCAAGGACGACACTCGCATGTTCGTCATGGGCGTCAACGACGACACCTACAACGGCGAAACTTTCGTCTCGAACGCGTCGTGCACCACGAACTGCTTGGCTCCCCTCGCCAAGGTCCTTAACGACAGCTTCGGCATCAAACGTGGTCTGATGACCACCGTTCACGCTGCAACCGCAACGCAAAAGACCGTCGACGGTCCTTCGAAGAAGGATTGGCGTGGTGGCCGCGGTATCCTCGAAAACATCATCCCATCGAGCACCGGTGCGGCGAAGGCTGTCGGCAAAGTCATTCCTGAGCTCAACGGCAAGTTGACCGGGATGGCCTTCCGTATTCCTTCGTCCGACGTTTCGGTCGTCGACCTGACCGTCGAACTCGAAAAAGAAGGTAGCTACGAAGACATCTGTGCCGCCATGAAGGCTGCTGCAGAAGGCCCCATGAAGGGCGTCATGGGTTACACCGAAGACAAAGTCGTCTCGACCGACTTCCGCGGCGACGCTCGCACTTCGGTCTTCGACGCGACCGGCGGCATCCAATTGGATAACACCTTCGTGAAAGTCATCTCGTGGTACGACAACGAATGGGGTTACTCCTGCAAGGTTCTTGACCTCGTCAAGAAGATCAGCGGCTAATCCCGCTGAAAGCTAAATCGCTAAAACGCAAACGGGCGTCGACTTTCTTGTCGACGCCCGTTTTTTTTTGAGCATCGGTAAGACATCACCCTCCTGCTTGCGGGAGGGTCGGGCGCTAAAGCCCGGGGAGGGCACTCCGATTCGATTGGTCAATAATCCGACACGGCGTGAGTTTCGATCGTGCCGGATCCGCGTCGCTGTCGCTCCTTGATCCGGCCTACACAGCCCTCTCAAGGGCCCGACGCTAGCGCGTTCGGCTCACAGATAGAACCAAGGCCTCACCGCGGAACCTTGTTACAAACACGTTGCGCCGTCCTTACTGGACCTCCGCTTAAATAGAGAGCATTGCTTCTCTTACTTGAAAAGGATGCGCAATGCTTCGTGTTTTTCTACTGCTTGGACTCTGCGTTGGATTCGTCAGCGGGCACACTAGCGCCGATGATTCTGCACCTGCGTTGCCGGTTCGTGAAGTGACGGTCTTCAAAGATGGCCACGCGATGCTGCTACGCCATGGCCTGGCCAAAACCAGCGATGACGGATCGGTCTCGATCGACAACCTGCCACGTCCGGTGATGGGAACGTTCTGGGCCTATTGCGACGAGCCGGGCGCGGCGATGAAAAGCATCGCACTTGCTAAACGCACAACCGAGTCAACCAAGCGCGCGGCCAGCCACGCCGAATACATTCAAGCGAACGTTGGAAAGCGGGTGCGCGTCACGATCGACGAGGAAACCATTCTCGGCGAAATCGCTCGAGTGACCGACACCACGGTCATGCTCCAAACCGACGAGGGATTCCGACTGCTATTGATCGAGAAGGTCACCGACATCGCCTTCGACGAACGACCCAGCGACGAACTGGGCGTCAGCAAAACTCAAAAAACGGTTCTTGAAATGCGTCTTGACTGGGACGGCAACCAGAAGCCGCAAGCGCGCATTGGGATGACTTATTTGCAAAAGGGAATTCGTTGGATCCCCAGCTACAAAGTTTCGCTCGGTGCCGACGGCAACGCGAAGGTCTCGCTGCAAGCGACTTTGATCAATGAGATGATCGATCTGGAAAACACCTCAGTAAACCTTGTCGTTGGCGTCCCATCGTTTCAGTTCAAACACACGTTCGATCCCATCGCAGGACTCGATCGAGAATCCAATCAAGTCCAACTCTCGGGGTTCTTTCAAGAAGCAACCCAAACCGCCTACGGGATGTCCAATTCGATGATGACCCAGGTTTCGCGTATGGGCGATCACCGCGGACGACAAGTGGCACAGCCGAGCGAGATGGACGAGATCGAACAAGATCCGAGCAATCCTGGCGAACTGTCCCTTTTCCACCTTCCTAGCGTCACGATGAAGTCGGGCGAGCGTCAGATTCACACCCTCGGTACGTGGACCGTTCCATTTGAAGAAATCTACAAACTCGAGGTCGACTCGATCCCGCCGACGGAATTCCAGCAATACAGCAACGTTCGCGCCCACGAACTCATGCGGTTGATGAATCGCCCCAAGGTTCACCGCTACGTACGACTCTCCAACAAGACCGACGCACCTCTGACGACCGGGCCCGCGATCCTCTTCGATGAAGCCAAAGGAATGGTGCTGGCTCAGTCGATGATGACCTACACCGCCATCGGCGGTCGGGTCGACCTGGAAGTCACCGCGGCGGTCGACATTCAAGTTCGCCAGGAAGACAACGCAACTGGCCGAACGGCGAAAGCGATCCGCCACAACGGTGAAGACTACTATCGAGTCGACGTGGCCAGCTCGGTGCACCTGACCAACTACCGCGACAAACCTCTCAAGATCGAAGTGGTCCGGCGTGTTTTGGGCGAAGTGGACGAAGTCTCCAAAGGTGGCGAAGCTGTCACCCCGATGTTCCACGAACGATTGAAGTACCGACCGAGCTGGTGGTACGCCTACAATTGGCCGTACTGGTGGAACTACCTCAACCCGATCCAATCAGGTCGCTGGCAAGTCGAACTCGCAGCGGGCGAATCAAAGTCGGTCACCGTGAACTGGCACTACTTTTGGAGATAGGTAGACGTAGCCACGAAAAGCACAACAGGGCACGAAAAGCAGCAGGTGGGATCCCGTTCAGCTTTTTCCTTTTTGTGCTTTTGGCGGTAGTCCTAGGATCACTTTGCGACCTAGCAAAAACTCAACCAGAATCATACTCGGAACAAAACTCAGCCAAGCCGACAACTGGTATTTCAATTGAGCATCGAGTGAGGTCGGCTCCAGCAAAACATGATTGATGCGCAGCAGAACTGCGGAGCACATCATGACATAGCTTCGAATCATCCAGCGACCGTGCCGGGCATACCGTTTCGCCCTTGCATGACGCCAGCCAACGAACGTGAACCCCCAAGTGAGAAGACTGATCACCGAAAAGCAGACTTTCCCGGACCAGCCACCTCCAGCGACCGTTGACATCACCAAGCCACCCGGTGCTGCGAACACCAATACAAGCGTTACGTAGACACGACCAACGGCGCGGTGAAACTGTGGAAATACCTCGCGTACCGTTTGGCTCGTTTGAGCCAGTCCACACACCAACGCAATGGGCGATGCAAGGATGTGCGCGTAGAAGCCAACAAAATAGCCGCTCGAGTAGAAGAACTCGCGTTTGCTTTCCAGGAAGCCGGCGTCAAAACGGGGCGGCAGGTACAATGAAAACGGAAGCATGATACGACTTCCGATAAACAAAACGATCACCGTCAAGGCGAACATTGAAACACGGCGCAAAACTTGAGTCGTCGATTTCATCACATCAACTGCATCACACCTGCGGTCACTAGAGCCCGCCGCGACCTGCCGCCAAAGAACTTTCCATTCCGAGGCCCGCGCTATGCACTCCAACGATAACCGAATCGCGGATCCCTATTCGACGCCCGCTGAAACTGCGCCCGGGGCCAAGCGCGGAATCCTCCGCTCACCCGTCACATGGATTGTGGGCTTTGGTCTCGCTTGCGTGCTAACAGCCGCCGCACTCACCATGCTCTTTTCTGATTCGCCCCAGGTCAAGAAACTTGACGAGTTCCCAAGGCATCGAGGTGGGGCACACGTCTTAATGGAAAGTGGCGAAGTCAAGTTTCTGACCGAGCCTGTTAATTCCGAGCAGAACGAATCTAAATGCGGTCTATGGGGAAAACTGGGCGCTCGAACAGACGCCAAGTCGACGCCACAAAAAGACTGATCTTGGATCGCGTATCGCGGTCGGCAACCGCGCACCCCGCACCCTCCTCCAAAGCAACGAAGCACTTCGCGGAAAGCCACCAAACCATGCAGGCGTCTGAACACGCTTTTTGTGCCTTTTCGTGTTTTTTGTGGCAATCCGAGGATCGCACGAAAGGCCATGCCCCGTGGGACTTTCTGCAGGTGTCATGCACAGCATGACCTACAAAATGCTACGACCGCTTTGCGACTACTCGTCGGTTGTTTCGCTGTCGGCGTCTGCATCCCCTTCGGCCTGCGGCTCGGCAGCGGCATCCGAAGCGGATTCGCCGGCTGGCGCGACGGCGGTGGCATCGACGGTGACAGCTTCTTCCTCGGAAGCCTCTTCAGGGGGAACGCGGACGACTGCGACGACGCTGTCACCCTCATCGACGTTCATGATGCGAACGCCTTGGGTGTTTCGACCGATCACCGAAATGTCACCAGCGGCGATTCGCTGGATCTTTCCCTTCGCGGTCATCATGAAAATTTCGTCGTCATCGGTGACGCGTGCGATGCCAACGACTTGGCCGTTTCGCTCGCTTGTGCGGATGTCGCGAAGACCTTTGCCGCCACGGTTTTGTGTTCGGTACCGAGCGCTCGACGAGCCTTCGTCTTCTCCTGCCTCGGCATCGCCTTCGATTGCATTGGGACCGAAGGGCGTTCGCTTGCCGTAACCGTTTTCGCAAATCGTGAGCAGCGTCGCGCCGGGCTGAGCGACAACCATTCCGACAACACGATCGTCACCGACCAGGCTGATGCCTTTCACGCCCGACGTGTTTCGACCCATCGGTCGCGAATCAGATTCGCGGAATCGAATTGCCATACCGGCTGCCGTGACCAGAATCACTTCGTCACCAGGACCGACCATTGCGGCATCGACAAGCTCATCACCTTCACGCAACTTGATCGCAATGATGCCGCCTTTCTTTGGACGGCTGTACTGCTCGAGTGGCGTTTTCTTGACCAAGCCGCTGCGCGTCGCCATCACGACGTAGTGGCCTTCTTGGTCGAAGTCGCGAATCGCCAAACACTCAGCGATCTTTTCGTCTTCGCCAAGGTTCAACAAGTTGACGATCGCGCGTCCCTTGCTGTCACGCGGCAACTGAGGCAAATCGTAAACCTTTTGCCAATGCACTTTACCTGCGGTCGTCAAGAACAACAGGTAGGCGTGCGTGCTGGCAACAAAGAGGTGTTCGATCGGATCCTCTTCGTCCGTCTTGGCGCCCTTGAGTCCCTTGCCGCCGCGGCGCTGGGTGTTGTAAACGCTCGACGCGGTTCGCTTGATGTAGCCTTGGTGGCTGATCGAAACGACCATCGTTTCTTCGGTGATCAGGTCTTCGAGGTCGATGTTGCCGACTTCTTCGAAGCTGATTTCAGTGCGACGCTTGTCACCAAAACGACGCTTAACCTCTTCGAGGTCTTCCTTGATGATGGAGTAGATTCGAGCCTGGTCAGCCAGGATGTCGAGATAGTCGGCGATTTCTGCCAACAACTCGCGGTGTTCGTTCGAAAGCTTTTCTTGCTCGAGACCAACCAACTGGCTCAAACGCATCTTCAAGATTTCGTCCGACTGGACACTCGTCAGGGTGTACGTATCCGATTCGCCTCGCTCAAGCACGAATTGCTGGAAACCTTCGTCGCCAAGTGCTCGCTGCATCATCGATGATGGGCACTCGATCCCCATCAAGCGTTGCTTCGCTTCTTGCGACGTGCGACTTTCGCGAATCGTTTGAATGATTTCATCGATGTCGGCCAGTGCAAGCAGCAAACCTTCGACCGTGTGCTTGCGTCGCCGTGCACGGTTGAGCAAGAACTGCGTGCGGCGACGAATGACCGTGACGCGATGACGGATGAACTCCATCAACATCTCTTTGAGCGTCAACTCGCGCGGTTTTCCGTCAACGAGTGCCAAGAAGATGATGGAGAAGGTCGTTTGCAGCGGCGAGAACTGGTAGAGCTGGTTCAGAATGACGTGCGGGTCTTCGCTTCGCTTGAGTTCGATCACCAAACGAACCGGTTCCTTCAAGTCGCTCTCGTCGCGAATCCCCGAGATACCTTTGATTCGGTCGCCATTGACCAGCTCGGCGATCTTTTTGACCACACCGTCGCGCGTTTGCTGGTAGGGGATTTCGCTAACGATGATCCGCGAGCGATTGCCTGGCATGTCTTCGATCGCGCACTTGGCTCGCAACACAATCGTGCTTCGGCCAGTCAAATAGCCACGGCGAATTCCAGCCCGTCCGCAAATGATGCCGCCGGTTGGGAAGTCAGGACCGGGAACGATATCGAAGAGTTGTTCGGTTGTGGTTTCCGGTTCGTCGATCAGCTTGATCAACGCATCACAGATTTCAGTCGGGTTGTGAGGCGGGATACTTGTTGCCATCCCGACCGCAATCCCGCCCGAACCGTTGACCAACAGGTTTGGAAACTTGCTTGGCAAGACCGTTGGTTCGGTACGCGCTTCGTCGTACGTCGGAATGAAGTCAACCGTGTCGAGCTTGATGTCGTCAAGCATCGAAGCCGACACTGCGCTTAGCCGTGCTTCGGTGTATCGCATCGCAGCCGGTGGCAAACCAGCGATACTGCCAAAGTTACCTTGCTTGTCGATCAGCAAGCGGCGCATGTTCCATTCTTGCGCCATACGAACGAGCGTCGGGTAAATCACACTTTCACCGTGAGGGTGATAGTTACCCGAAGTGTCCCCTGAGATTTTCGCGCATTTAACGCGTTTGCTGCCCGGGCCGAGACTCAGGTCATTCATTGCAACCAAGATGCGTCGCTGCGATGGTTTCAAGCCATCACGGACATCCGGCAGAGCACGACTGACGATCACGCTCATCGCATAGGTCAGATAGCTGTCTCGCAACTCGTCTTCGATTGGCAGGTCGATCAGACGCGTCGCGTCGTCACCTCCATCGTCGCCACCGCCGCCTGGATTGGTCCCGTCTTGGTTGATGTCGTTGTCGTCTGCCAACGTCGTGTCCTAAGATGAAGTTGCTCGTTCTTTTCAGCTGAAAAGCAAACCCGAATTCTACCCGATTCACCTTTCCTTCACAACGACCCAAGGCCTCTTTAGCGTCGTCGCAAGTCGTTAAATGACAACACCTTGCGACGACACTTTGAGGGCGATGTCCGGCCACCAATGATCACCATCGAAAGCATCCAAATCGGCACCGTTCGTAGCGAGGGAGACCGCGAGAATCGAGACGTCACCAAGCGATTTTGGACGACCGGTTTCTACAAGACGCCCATCGACGGACCGCAGCAGTTGACCAAGCTTGGATTGGCTGGCGATGCGGTCGCCGACACCAAACATCACGGCGGAATCGACAAGGCGGTCCTTTGCTATGCGGCGAGTCATTACGCAGCTTGGCGCGACGAACTGCCCGAATTGGCCGATAAAATCGGGCCCGGTGGACTCGGCGAAAACCTCACGATCGCTGGAGCCGACGAAACGACGGTCTGCGTTGGCGACCGCTATCGCATCGGTGACTGCGAGGTCGAAGTGAGCCAACCACGACAACCGTGTTGGAAAATCGCGCGGCGATGGGGCGTCAAGACGATGACCAAGCTTGTCGCCCAAACGGGCCGCACCGGTTGGTACTTGCGAATCCTTGCCGAAGGGGCGATCGAGCCGGGCAACGAAATGAAGTTGGTCGAGCGTCCCAATCCCGACTGGTCGGTCGCTCGGGCCAACGATGTGCTGTTTGGCCGCAAAGTCGATCGGCTCGCAACCATCGAACTGATGAACCTTCCGCAACTCGCCGACGCGTGGAAAGAGAGCATCGCGTGATAGGACAGGCCGCTTGTAGGTCATGCTGCGCATGACACCTGATCCGTGATCCGCGGCGCGATAGCATGCGGTTCCTGAATCCTGCCCTCATACGAAAACCGCGAGCTATCGCTCTGCGGCTGATCTGCCGAATTCGTTCGCGTCGGGCCCGACGCTAGCGCGTTCGGCTCACGAATCAGTCGCAGTGGTCGACCGCAAGGAACCACAGCGCGCCCAATTTGTTCTCTTTTCGAACCTGTTAAGCTTTATCCTTCACCCAAACTGCTCACCAGCCTTCGCGATCTCGTCATGCCTCGACCATCCGACGACCAAATCATTGAATCGATTCGCCTGTATCGCGAGACCCTCAAACAAACACAGGCGCTCTACATCGAAAGTGGGCAGCTCGTTCGCGGATCGTACGGTTGGCTCTCGGGCGAAGAGCCGGCCGACGCCGCTTCGATCGCCGAGCAGATGAATGATCTTCATCAAGGTTTTCTGATGAAGGTATTCGCCGCTGTCGTTCCCGATGTCAGCGCACGCACGCTCGAACAACGCCAACTCGGTCGTGTCCTGCTCGAACACATCTGGGGCAAGTCGGTCATGGGCAGCCAATTGCACGAAGCAGTGGAGTGGTTGATCTCAGCCTCGACCGAATTCGAATGGTCGGATTTGGTGCGACCGTTTGCGGAACTACCAACCCTTCGCGACCGCTGGGGCGAACTCGAAACACTCGCAATGCGAATGGCAAACCTACTTGCGCGCGTCGATGGAAACGTCAGTGTCGCGGACAACCAAAACCTGACAGCGATGCAGGCTCAGTTTGATGATCTCGCGGGCCGTGCACCGGAACAGTTGGCCAGTGAAACGGACACCAACAACGCACGGGACGCACTCAACTGGCTCCGCGATGAAGCCAAACGACTCCGCGAAGGCGTCGGACCCTCGGCGGCTGAAAAACCAACACCGATCGCTGGCCCCGGCGGTTCCGCAAACGCTCCGAAAGAGAAAGGCGCACCCGAAAAAGAAGAGGCAACGCCAGAGGACAATCGCACGCCCGCTCAGCGTCTTGCCGATGCCCGTGGCCAACTCGATCGACTGATTGGACTCGAGGGGATCAAGGATCAAATCGACACACTGACCAACTTCCTAAAGTTGGAACGGCAGCGTGAAGAAGCGGGCCTGCCGACAACGCGTCCGAGTTTGCACATGGCCTTTGTCGGAAATCCAGGTACGGGAAAGACGACCGTCGCACGCATCGTTGCCGAGATCTATGGCGCCCTCGGCATCCTCAAAAAAGGTCACTTGGTCGAAACCGATCGTAGCGGATTGGTTGCCGAATACGCCGGGCAAACCGGCCCCAAGACGAATGCTAAGATCGACGAAGCGCTTGATGGAGTTCTGTTTATCGACGAGGCGTACACGTTGATCGATGAAAGCGGCCAGGACCAATACGGACGCGAAGCCGTGCAAACGCTGCTCAAGCGAATGGAAGACCAGCGCGATCAATTGGTCGTGATCCTTGCCGGCTATCCCAACGAGATGCAAAAAATGATTCGCAGCAACCCGGGGCTCAGTTCCCGCGTTGGCACGACGATGCACTTTGATGACTACGGCCCCGAGGCCCTTTGCCGGATCTTTGAGTTGATCGCGGGCAAAGCGAAGTACCAACTCCCCACACAATCGCGACGCAGACTACTGCGTGGATTCACTTACCTGTATGCGAATCGCGATCGCCACTTCGGAAACGGACGCACCGCTCGCAACAGTTTCGAACGAAGCGTCAGACGTCTGGCGAATCGACTGGCCGAGGTGTCGGATGTCACGCACGAGCTACTAACCACACTCGAGGCGGAAGACATCGAAGTCGCGGGCATCATGCAAGCGCACCTAGCTGCGATGGCCGACACCGAAGGACACGTCCGTGTGAAATGTGATGAGTGCGATGAAGCCGAAGTGGTCGACGACGCACTGCTTGGAACGGACGTGAACTGCAATCACTGCGAAAAAACGTTTGCCGCCGAGTGGGGTGAACCGGTTCTCGAACTCACTGGCCCCGAAGAATAAGTAGGTCATGCTCCGCATGACACCCACCGATCACCACGTCTACTGTTAATTCACCCTCCTGTTAGTCGGGACTCGCGCGAGCGGCCGGGCCTTTCCTTGAACGCTCTAACATGCACAAGGGCCTGACGGCCAACGGCTCACGGGCGAGTGACGTTTCGCATCGCCAGTGCTCACTGCGACGCTTCGGCGGTGATCACTACCCAACCGACATCAAACGGGTCTGCGGATCGTCCACTGATCCTGACCGGCTGAATCGAAAGATGCCCCTCCACGCCCTTGGTGCCATGGATCCAGTCGTCGGCAAGTTCATTGCCCATCGCATAGTTGCCCGCACGCAACTCCTCGACCAAGTCATTGGGTAACCGTTCCGGTTCCTGTTGAGGACCGGCGTCTTGCGATTCGGGCGAATGAAGAATCACGCCACGTCGTCGCCGACCACTTGAGTCAATCGAATCTTCGCGTAGGTCGGCAATCCACGTCAGTGCATTTTCGTCCGTGATACGCGTTGCCCAGATCAAATCGCCAGCCGTGATCGACGTGCCGATCACGCCGATGAACCGTTCTTCACCATCAACGACTTCACGAATCGGCAACGTCAACGTCAACTTCAGGTAGTGCTCATCAACCTGAGAGGACAGGTATGCCGACGTGATGTGCACTTGCCCTTCGTAGGTTCGCGGCCCTTGAAGCGGTTCCTTGATTTGGCCAACAAACCGTGCGTCCGCTACTTTGTCTAAATCGAATCCAAGCCCCGTGTAGTAATCACGAAAGGCAAAGTTTTCGCCAATCTGCGGCTCTTTCGCCTCAGGCACTCGAGCCGCCTGAGTACCGCCTTGCGTCAGCACAAAGATCTTCGTGACCGTCTCGACGTTGCCCTGTTGCTTGAGGCGAGAATCCAAGTAGTACTGAAACTCCCGTTGGCTTTCGACACTCAGTTTTTCGCCTTGGTCGACCGCGGCGTTGGCCGCTTTGACGAATTGAATCAATTGGGGTGACTGAGCTTCAAACTCCAATACGCGCCAAACCCGATCGATTTCGTAACCACAGGCTCGAGCGATGAAAGTTGCGGACGTGGAAAGGTTACGGTCGCGCAGTGCGTTAGCGTTTGACCGTTGGATCTGAATCCAAAATGCGCTCAGCCCCGCGACCAAGAAACACAACGCAAGACCGAGCACTGCAGTTTGAGCGGCGTACCGATGGCGACGCGCCAAACGCGCCACTTTCAATCCGACGGTA
The DNA here is from genome assembly GCA_965216875.1 of Rubripirellula sp. Lineage (GTDB taxonomy): Bacteria > Planctomycetota > Planctomycetia > Pirellulales > Pirellulaceae > CBDCUW01. The sequence goes on along the minus strand of OZ244207.1, from coordinate 6,722,211 downwards.
TCCTCGTAAGCCGCGACCGGTTCGTCAGCCAAGAAACGTTCGACATCGTTGGCCAAATCGAGCGCCGTCGCATACCGATCCTTGGCCTCGCGCTGCATCGCTTTGTGCGCGATCGCTTGCAATTGCTTCGGAACTCCCTTGCGCAATTGGTTGAGGTCCGGCAGCTTGCCTTCGAGCCGGTCCGTTCGAATGTCCGAAAAGGAACTACTGCGGATCGGAGGCTTTCCAGCGAGGATTGCGAACAAAGTCGCACCCAAACTGTAGACGTCGCAGGCTGGCGTGGGATCGAGTTCCGAAAACTGTTCTGGACTCATGAAAGCGGGCGTCCCTGCGCCGCGTCCCGAACCGGTACTCGTGCGGCCAGCGCCGCTGGATGACATGAGTGTCTCTTCGCCACTCTTGCGAAACCGCTCTTCGCGCATCACGGGAACAGCAAGTCCCCAATCGACCACCAAGGTTTCGCCGAAACGACCAATCATGATGTTGGCCGGTTTGATGTCTCGATGCACAACACCGCGGTCGTGTGCATAGGCGATCGTATTGCAAACGGAAACAAAACTTGAGAGCAGGTGTCGAAACTCGAGCGTCAACTCACTCGTTTCCTTTGCACCGTGCGCGTGCGAAGAATGCGTGCCGCCCTCTTCATCGAGACGTTTGTAATAGTCTTTGATCGCTTGATCCATCGAACGACCTTCGATGTACCGCATCGCGTAAAAAGGGCGTTCGTCCTTGGTACCACCACAACCATAGATTGGCACGACGCCTGGATGCTCTAACCGACCAGTGATCTCTGCTTCAAGTTTGAATTGGCTGCGACGCGATGGTTCGCCACAATGTCTCTTGTGCATGAACTTGATTGCGACCCGGCGGCGCAATTGTTCATCTTTGCCAACGTAGACTTCACCCAATCCACCGCGGTCAACAAACTCCATTTGCTTGACAAAGGTGCCGAAGTCGACCGCCTTGATTCGGCCCGAGCGTTTCCGCTTTCGCTTGGCAAGTTGCTTATCGATCGAATGGAGCGCAGCGACTCGTCGCCGAACCTCCGCAACCAACTCAGGGTTGTCTTTGCAAATGAAGTCGGGCGACTCATGGGTCAATTCGACTTGCTCGACCAACTCGTCAATCTGACGATCCTGATCGTCATCAATCGAACTGGGTTGGTCTGCCGAAGCGGCTTGATTCTCATCAAGCTCCGACGTTTCATCGGAATGGGGCGACTGGCTCATGGCCAAGAGCTGGGGGAAGTAGAGGAGGGGAGTTGTTTGGCACCACCCTTCTAGAATAACCGGCCACCTGAGGGGATGCTAACCTACCTCAAAGCTTGGCTCGCTTGCGTCGTCTTCCTCATCGTCAACAAGTCGCTCGTGCAGACCCAACCGCGCGGCTCGCCAAAGTCGACGCAGCTCAGATTCGCTCTGCTGGGTGATTCGAGCCGCTTCATCGATCGACAGATCGTGATACCAAACGAGCTCGAACACCTCCCGCAACTCGGCGGGTAGATCATCAACCGCTCGGTGGAAGCGAATCAAACTTCCCAACTCCGAATCGTCGGCCAGTTCGACTTGGCTGCAAAGATCAATCAATTCCAGCCGGATCTGGCGAGCAGCCAACTGATAAAAGTGCCGCTCATCACGAATCGAAACATCGTGCAATGCTTCGTAGAGCCGCGACGAAACACCTGCGAAAACATCGTCAAGGTTTTTCGAAGCTGCCTTGTCTGCCTGATCAAACTCTTGCTTGATCTCGGCCGTCAGCTGCATCAAACGAGTGCAAGCGACGTTAAGCAATTCGCCTCGAACCGATGCATCGCCCGAATTAAGTCGAGCGATGCTTGTTTCGATCTGCAGCGTTTCGTCCATGTCGTGGCGTGTTTCGGACATGCGACGATTGTAGCCGCTGGGCGCGGAGGCGTTGGGCGGAACTTTGTGCATTTCCGCCGGCAGACGCCGTAGCTACCTTCGCTAGAAGGTGGGATGTGCTAACAAACAACATCTCCACCTCCCCACGCTCTGGCGAGCGTAGCTACGGTGAATACACCCCAAACCAACTTACCGTTTGACGCGGGCGTTGCCTTTCCAAATGCTCCACACTTGGTCTTCGTCGGCGGGTTGGCCGTAGTCGGTGTACATCGTGGCGGCCAATGCGCCCGTTGCCCAACCAAATTGCGTCGACTTCTCAGCATCCCAACCGTTGAGCACACCGTAGAGCAAACCGCCAACGAAACCGTCACCACCGCCAATGCGGTCGAGCACGCCGATCTCACGTGGATTGACAACGTGCCAATCGTCGCCAGCCGAAACGATAGCTCCCCACATGTGCGAATTGGCACTTTCCACTTCGCGAAGGGTCGTGGCGAACAACGATGCACCTGAGTATTCCTTCTTGACTCGGTTGATCATCTCTTTGAAGCCTTCGATCTTGGCAGTGATGTCTTTGCCGCCCGCTTCAGGACCTTCGATGTCGAGACACAACTGAAAGTCTTCTTCGTTGCCGATCAGGATGTCTGACAAGCTTGCGATTTCCTTGAAAGCAGCCGACAACTCTTCTTCACGACCAGCCCAGAACGACGCGCGATGGTTGAGGTCGAAAGCGATTCGCGAGCCATGCTTTTTCGCAGCGCGAGCGATTTCCAGACAGAACTGGCTGGTCTCTTCCGAGAGTGCTGCGATCAAACCCGACATGTGAACGATTTTGGCACCTTCATCGCCAAAGATTCGCTCGAGGTCAAAGTCTTTGACATTCAGCTTTCGGCCGACTTCGCCAGCGCGGTCGTTTTGAACGCGAGGACCACGGCTTCCCCAACCGCTGTCGGCCATGTTGATCTGGTGCCGAACACCCCAAGGTGTGTCTTGTTCGAACTCAGGACCTTCGTAGTCCATGTGCCGGCGCGCCAGGTCGTCTTTGATGAACCGAGCGACGGGGCTGTCTTTGACAAACGCCGTCAGAATCTTGACGGGCAAACCAAGGAACGACGAAACGCTACCGACGTTCGATTCGGCGCTGGTCGCCTGCATCTTGAAAGTATCGCTGCAGTGAAAGGGTTGATGGTTCACTGGCGTCAGGCGTGTTCCCATGCTGGTTGGGATGACCAACGAATATTTTGCGTCGCTACGTAGTTCAATCATTTTGTTGTCCAGATCTTTCTTTCACACCGTGGTGAGTTTTCTAATGTCTCGATGAATCAGATAGTGACCGAGGCGAATCCGCCATCGACCGCAATGTTTTGGCCCGTCACAAAGGACGAGGCATGCCGGCTTGCCAGCCAGACCACAGCACCAGCCAACTCTTCAGGTCGGCCGAATCGATCCATCGGGGTGTGTCCAATGATCTGACCACCACGCTCGGTATAGCTTCCGTCGTCGTTAAACAACAACTTTCGGTTTTGCTCGGCAGGGAAGAAGCCCGGGCTGATTGCGTTGACACGCACGCCCGTTGTGGCCCATTCGCGCGACAACCACATGGTCAAGTTAATGACCGCCGCCTTGGCTGCCGAGTAAGCGACGACTCGCGACAGCGGGATGATGCCCGACATCGATGCGATGTTGATCACACTACCAACACCCGCTTCGATCATGTCAGGTCCGAAGACTTGGCTTGGCAAAAGAGAGCCACCGACAAGGTTCAAATCGAACACGTCAGTCCAAGCTTCACGAGGCAACTTGCAGAAGTCGCCGCCGGGTGGAATCGTCGCGTCGGGTCGGTTTCCGCCAGCCGCGTTGACCAACACCGAAGCGGGAGCACCCGCCCAAGATTTGATTGCCTGACGAGCCTCGTCCAACGAGTCGGCGCTCAGTCCGTCGGCTGCAAAAAATTTCGCTTCGCCACCAGCTTCGACGATGCGACCGGCCCGAGCGTTTCCACGCTCTTCGTTGCGTCCGACCACAGCGACCTTGGCACCAAATGCACCAAGAGCCTCGGCCATCAGACCACCCAGTTCGCCCGTACCACCGATGACGACAGCAACGTCGTCGTTTAATTGGAATAGATTTTTCATAGCGGCCACAATTTAGCGGTCGCACCAAAATCACAACAGGTGGCAGCTTTCTCGGTTCTCAGCCGCCAATCGCGTACATCGGTCGTTCGGGCGGCAAAAAGCCGTCCCCATCGATCCCGTGGGCAGCCTTTTTGGCCATCACGCAGCGGCGGATTTCGGCCAACACCTCGTCGTCGCCCGCCCCGGAACGCATCAGATCGCGAAGCGGCACTTCGTCATGAGCAAACAAGCAATTCCGAACCGACCCATCTGCGGTGATTCGCAACCGATTGCAGGCCGAGCAGAAGGGAGCGGTGACCGATCGAATGATGCCAAACTTGCCGCCACCCGCGATGGCAAAATCCTCGGCTGGCTGCGACGGATGCGGCCGCGATACCTCGGTGACTTCGCCAAACCGCTCGCGGATCATCCCCAATAGCGCGTCACCCGAAAGCACGCTCTCGCGCTGCCACGCTCGGTCGCCATCAAGCGGCATGAATTCAATGAACCTTAACATCACGCCGCGATCGACCGCGAACTCGATTAACGAGCCGACCTCCTTTTCGGTCACTCCCGCGATCGCCAACGTGTTCAACTTGATGCTTTCGAAGCCGCACTCGATCGCCGCGTCGATGCCAGCGATCGTCTTCTCGAGCCCCTTGCGTCGCGTGATCTTTTGAAAGACCACTTCGTCAAGCGTATCGAGACTGATGTTGAGCCGTTTGAGGCCGGCGGCGCGAAGTGCCTGGGCTTGGTCGGCCAACAGGATCGCGTTGGTCGTCAGTGAAAGGTCTTCGAGTCCGTCGATGGCAGCGAGCATGCCGATCAATTGATCGAGCTGACGTCGTACAAGCGGTTCGCCACCGGTGATGCGAATGTCTTTCACGCCAAAGCGTCGCACCAGCAAATCGGCCAATCGCGTCAGCTCTTCAAAGCTGAGCAACCAGTCCTTGGGCATAAACTCGGCGTCGGTATCGGGCATGCAATAGAAGCAACGGATGTTGCAGCGATCGGTCACGCTCAGCCGAAGACTGTCGTGCACACGACCAAAGCGATCGACCAGCGGCTGGGCGGTCGAATCTTGGTCCGATACGGATGGGGGCGAATTCATGCCCCGATCATACCTTCGATTTCTGCCGAATCCGAGTGATCTCGGCGGGGGTGGCGGGGCGAATGACCTTCCGCCGCACCAGATCGTCGCAATCCAATCGCACTTCACTGGCAACGTGATCAAACAGCTCCGGGGGCGCAATGGCGGCGATTTCGAGATTCCGCACACGCTTACGGTGATGACGCAGGACCTGGTCGGCAACCGCTTCGGTCACGACTTCACGCTGAACCTCGCTTCGTGCACGTGGCAGATTTTTTCCATTGGTCGTGATCAGACTCCCACCGCCGGGCAGGTAGCTGACGAAACTGAAAAAGCCGTCGTCGCTGATTTTGCCGTTTTCGCGAATCGCTACCTGTTCGGCCAAAAAGTGGATGCGGCCGTCGCGCTGGCTCATCGCCATCATCGCTGCAGCAATCGGACCGAGCGCCGGAAGCGACGCAAAGAATGATGTACCAAACCCCAAGTACTCCAGTTCACTTTGCAGCTTGCTGAAGTGTTTCTGCAAGCGCTTCGATACATGCTCCTGGTCAACGTGAACGAGACGTCGAGACTCCCGCGCGTAGAGCGCTTCGAACTTGCCCTTGGAGAGTTTGTTGCCGACAGCTTGCGAAACCCATTTCCCCAATCCGCCAACCATTGGCTTGAGCTCGGATGCGGGGACGCTGCGCAAATCGGTCGTGACAAACAACTCGCGTTCTTCGTCAGTCGACTCGCGTTTCTTCGAGTTTTTCGGTTTGGCTTTCTCCACAGTGCTCATGTCTTCTAAGGATTAGTTCGTAGTACCGGCTTCAGCCGGAATCTTCACAGTTGTTCGTAGTACCAGCTTCAGCCAGGATCTTCGTACCGGCTTCAGCCGGGATCTTCACTCTCTTCCGTCCCAAGCCAAACAGGCCAAGACAACGAACTGTCCCAGCCTATTCGTCTTCATCATCGACTTCGGCAAAAAAAGTGATCTGCTCAAAACTCGGCAGCTTCGCATCCGTTAAGACCGAATCGATCCATGCAACTCGATCCTCTTTTTCTTCTGGTGCTATTTGAAGATGACCATCCTCCTGTTCCAACCGCTGCTCGGTGATCGGTGCGAGTCCCCTTTTGATTTTCCCGAGCATCACCCGGTAACCGACGTAAGCCACAAGCCATAACCCAAAGGCGAACGCGAACGGCCCCTCCCACGATCCACTGACCAGCCAAGCGAGCGACGCGGGCACAGCCAAAACGAGGGCGAGGCACCCGAAGGATCGGCGAGAACAGGAACGGACGCTCGAACGAATCTCTTCGATCACGCCCTCAAGATCGGTCTGCTCAGCCATCATCGGAACGAAACTGGCGAGCGCTGCTGTGTCGCTTACCGGAATGAAGTCGGTCGCTCCGGTCACTTCCAACTGTCGGCGGAAACCATTTTCGAGCCAAGGTTCAACCGTCCAGTCGGACCAACCATTGCCAAACTCACCCGCGTCGATCGGTCCGCGCGGAAACGACCAGTAACCAATCGACTTGTCGACTGCATCAAGGACGATCCCGTTGAACGTTTCATTCTCTTCCGGAACATCCGATGTTGGGATCTCCTGTAAACGATCGAGCAAGTCGGGACCGGAACTGGCAAGCGTCTCCCAAACGAAACTGCCGGAGTAATGTTTAAAGTGCGCCGCATCATCGTCGGCATACCGCACACTCACCCAAACACTGCTTTCATCCTCTTCGTCCCAACGATCAACCGGCGGACCATCCTCTCCGTCTTCGGGCGCTTCGCCATCGGGCCCCATCAGCCGACGAAAGTCGTTGGCGGCTTCCGGTTCGTCGTCGTATTCATCCTCGTCTTCGTCATCTGCGAAGCCGGGAAATGCCTTGGCCGCCAAACGCCGCGCCAACAGGCTGTCGGTCTCGGGCAGACTGTCGCCGACCAAATTCTCGAGCGACTCGCGCGTCATGGACGCTGGTTCAATCCGATAGCCTTTCCAAGCCGAGGCGACCATCCGCTGAAACAACTCCAATTCATAAGGAGTGTCGAAGCTGAAAGAGGATCCGGCTCGCACGATGCGACGATTGACTTTGTCGATCGCGACAACACAGCCAATCTCGTCCAAAGGTGGCCAGACGTTTACTTCTTCGGCGATCTCCTCAATCGTCGGGAGCGCCTCGGGCCCCCAAAGAAGTGCGTCGGGAAGGACAAGCTGGAAGCTGGCGCACGCGAGATGTCGCGGCTTTCCCGCCTCAACCAAAACCACCAGACTCACTTCGCTCATCGTTCGTTTCCCCCAACAGACGCACCGATTGAGTGCCATCAGACTTGCTCGATAGTCGCACGACAAGGAGGGACGGGAAAGCTGTGAGGGCAAGTCATACGCCACAGACGCACCCCGCAGGGTGGTTTGGTCGCCAATGCAATTGCTTCTGAGATAGACGGTGGCTAATCTAAATCGCTACCAAATCCCACCATCAACGCGGGTCTGGGTGCATTTTGGCTTTTCGGTCGTTACTTACTTGAGCGATCGGTTTGCCCGATTCGCCTCGAGCTCTTCCCCTCCAACCATCATCTTGCAACGGTGTCGAACATGGCCCTACGCGGACGGACACGGATCCTGCTTGTCGCCATTTTTGCTGCATTCTTTGCAGTGCCCACGATCCCAACGGTCGACGCCGGCGCGTTCGAAGCAGCCAACTCGCGTGAGGTGCGCGAGATTCGCAGCAAGGTCCGTGCTGCTCAGTTCCTTTCCAAGGCAACCTTCGGACCGACCGAAGCCGACATCGACGCGCTCGCGGCGCGGATTCGTCAGATCGGTTATCGCCGCGCATGTAGCGAATGGATTGACGACCAATTTGACATCCCAGCCACTTCGCATCGACAAACCATCTTCGACATCTTTGATGCCGACAACATCGAACACGACGCCGAAGGATTCAACGTTCCTCGCGTTCGTCACCAAGCTTGGTGGGACGTGGCCCTTCGCAGCGATGACCAACTGCGCCAAAAGTTCGCATGGGCACTCTCGCAGATTTTTGTGACGAGTGATCAAGGCAACGGTTTCAACAACAACGATGCCGACTTTTCGGGATTCGGTTCATGGCTTGGACCGACGGTCTACTACGACGAAGTCTTGGTGGACAACGCATTCGGAAACTATCGCGACCTGCTCGGCGACATGACCTTCTCGCCAGTGATGGGAACTTACTTGAGCCACCTGCGCAATCGCCGCGCGAGTGTTCCCAATGGGCGCTTCCCCGACGAAAACTACGCTCGCGAAATCATGCAACTGTTTTCGATCGGTCTCTACCTGCTCGAAAACGACGGCCGGCTCAAGACAAACTCGAGTGGCAACATCATCCCGACGTATACCAACGAAGAGATCAAAACGCTCGCTCGTTTGTTCACAGGCTTCAAGTACAACAATCCCAACTCAAACATTTTTGGTCCGCTCAACCTGAACGAGCAGATGCGGATTTGGGCGCCCGAGCACGACAACAACTTGAACTACGCCGAAGACCCCTTCAATCCAGGCCAAGTAGATCCCAACGCACCGGCTCACAAACGCCTGTTCGGCACAACGCTTTCGCCCATTCCAACCAACCCCACTGAACAACAAGTCATTGATGAGATCAATGAAGGCCTTGATGTTCTTTCCAACCATCCCAACGTCGGTCCGTTCATCTGCCGACTGTTGATTCAGCGGATGGTCAAGTCGAATCCATCACGAGCCTACATGCGTCGTGTGGTTCGCAAGTTCAATGACAACGGCGAAGGAGAACGGGGCGACTTCAAGGCGGTTGTCAAAGCGATCTTGCTCGACCCTGAACTTTACCGCAGTCAACGCCTGCAACGAAAATCGAATCCGCTTCGCGTCGAAGTCGTCACACGCGGCAGCGAATACAGCCGCCTTCGCGAACCTATCCTTCGCATCACCTCGTTGATTCGCGGACTCAACCCGTCAAGCGACTACAGCGGCGGTTTCATGATGCTGAGGAATGTAGAAGGCGACTTTGGTCAATCGCCGTATCGCTCGCCAAGCGTGTTCAACTTTTACCTGCCCGAGTTCCAACCGCCTGGCGAGATCATCGGATTTGTGCCCTCAAAGCGAAACCCGCATGGAGCGTTGTTCGCACCTGAATTCCAAATCCTTGACGCTGTGACGGCCAATCGCACCATCAATCGATTCCAAAGCTGGATTCGCAATCGGTACGTACAAAACACGTTCTACAACAACGGCACGACGGTTCTGACCAACCGGATCACACTCGATCTCGACGACGAAGCGGTACTCGCCCAAGACCCGGCCAACATGCCCGACCTGCTCGCCAAGTGGGACCTGCTTTTCTGCTGCGGTTCACTCAGTGAACAAACCAAGGCCGCCATCATCGCAGCACTTAACCAGCACGCTTCATCAACGTCGAGCTCGTTCCATGCGGAAGTTCGATTGGAAGAGGCACTCCTTGCGGTGATCCTTTCGCCCGATTGTGCCGTCGAAGAATAACCACGCGAGCTCGCTGTCGTTTCACACAAGCCAATTCACTGCCGCCACCCTAGGCAATCGCCATGATCATCAAAGACAAAAACAAGCAGCATCCTTCGCGACGCGCCGTTTTGAAAGCCGCCTCCGCGTGCGGCATCACAAGCAGCATCTCGATGGCCTCGACGTTTTTGAGTCTGCAGGCGACTCAAGCGATGGCCAACGATACGGACCCGAACGATTACAAGTCGCTCGTTTGTCTGTTCCTCAATGGTGGCAACGACTCCTACAACATGTTGGCGCCGCTTGGCAACGAATACAGCGACTACAACACAGTTCGCGGCGGTGTCGGTAACGGTGGCATTGCGCTAGCCGAAAACACGTTCCATTCCATCGCTGGCCCGGGCGGTCGTACGTTTGGTCTGCACCCCGATTTCACCTCGGACGTCACCGGAGCCAGCAGTGCCAGTGGCGGCAACGGAATCAAAGGCCTTTACGACGCGGGCAAACTCGCCTTCGCCGCCAACGTTGGTTCACTGATTCGACCAACCTCCCTTGCGGCGTACCGAGCCCAATCGAACCTGCCGCTTGGACTCTTCTCTCATGCCGACCTGCAACGTCACTGGATGACGAGCTTCCCACAGGACCGAGCCCAATTGAAAGGGTGGGGCGGTCGCATGTCCGACCTGTTGCAAGACTGCAACGACCCGTCATCGATCTCGATGAACATCTCGCTGTCGGGCGTCAACATTTTCCAAACCGGCAACACGGTCACGCCCTACAGCATTGGCACCAACGGCGCGACGTTGGTCGGCAACTATTACTCCGACCCAAGCCAAACAACCAGCATTCGCTATCGCGCATTCAGCCAGATGCAGGATGAGTTGTTATCGCAAACCTACAACAACTTGCTTTCCAAAACGTTCGCCGAAACACATCGCGTTTCGATCGATGCCGCGATCGACTTCAACAATGCGGTCAACTCAGTCACCATCAACACTCCGTTCGACACCAACGATTACCTGAGCCGACAGATGCGGATGATCGCTCAAGTCATCGGCGCCCGCGCAACACTTGGTCAGCGACGCCAAGTCTTTTTCGTGCAGCTCGGCGGATTCGACAATCACGCTAATCTATTGACCGGACACGGCCCACTGCTGGATCGACTCAGCCGCGCGGTCAGCTCGTTCTACGAAGCAACCGAAGAGCTGAATGTCGCCAACGACGTCGTGACCTTTAGCGCCTCAGACTTCGCTCGAACCCTCTCAAGCAATGGTCAAGGTTCCGATCACGCCTGGGGCGGCAATCAGTTCGTTCTTGGTGGCCCCATCGCTGGCGGCAACATTCGCGGCGACTATCCAACTTCGCTGCTCAATCCCGTCGATGGCACCGGTTCGTCAATCAACGTCGGTCGCGGACGACTCATCCCAACCACGTCGGTCGATCAGTACTACAGCGAAATCGTCCAGTGGTTTGGCGTGCCACCGTCGTCGCTTCTTGAAGTGCTACCCAACCTGATCAACTTCACCGGTCTGCCGTCGCTAAACCTCTTTGCGTAGGCGAACACATAGGCACGTCTGCCAGAGCTTGGTCTGGAGCCAGGCTCCGATTGCGGCGGCCATTTCGGCAAGGCGTCTCGGTCCGAGCTAACATACAGTTCGTCTTGGTGGGAAGATGACCCGCCTGCGCAATTTCCGGCCTCGTCATTTGCTCGCACTATGTCGCGTTCCTCGTCAAATCGGCGTGCACGACGAAATTCGAAACGTCGTCACCTGTTGGAACCGCTCGAACAACGTCGTCTTTTGGCTTTCATCGAAGTCACAACGACGCTGGACATCGTCGATCCCGACGATGGGGTGATCAGTCTACGCGAAGCAATCGACCTTGCGTCGAACAATACTGACGATCGCGACGACATCACGTTCGCAAGCGGCATCGGCAATGAGTTCCTGCTCACTCGCGTCTCCGCGACGCCTGAAAACAACAACGTCGCCGGCGACCTCGACATCTTCTCTGGTCGCATTACCTTCTGGGGCAACGGTATCGATCAAACCATCATCAGCGCGGGCGGCGAAACGGGAATCGGTGAACGTGTCTTGCATGTCTTTGGCGACGCCGACGTTAGTCTTCTCAATCTAACGATCACCGGCGGACGAGACACGTTTGGCGGCGGTCTGTTGGTCGACGGTGGTTTCAACAGTCGCTTATCGCTCAACGAAGTTTCCGTTAACGACAACTTCTCGAGTGATCGGGGCGGAGGCATCGCGGCCTTGTCGAACCTATCGGTTCATGCGTCCAAAGTATCCAACAACAGGTCCACCAACTCGGGTGGCGGCATCATGTCGTTTGGAACTTCGTTCGTCACCGATTCAATGGTCGCGAACAATCAATCGCTGACCGATAGCGGAGGAGGACTGGCGAGTTCGTCAGGCAGCTTATTGGTCGAGTCATCGACCTTCGCGGGCAACAGCGCACCCTTTGGTGGTGCCATACTGTCTTCAAACAACAGCACTCAAATCCGCAACAGCACGCTTAGCGGGAACTCATCTGCGATCCGAGGCTCCGCGATCCTGAGTTTTGGATCAGGGTCGCAGCAAGACGTCGTCCAGGTCATCAACTCAACCATCACGCAAAACCAGACCACGGTGGATCGCGCGATTCATGTCGAGGCACAAGCTGGCGGCAGCGCTCGTTTTGAGGTTGGCAATACGCTACTGGTTGGCAATCAGTCGCCGCGCGACCAAGACAACTTCACCGCGATCGCGTTGGGCGACAACTCCACGGCGAGCGTCGTGTCACTCGGCAACAACCTGCTTGACGACAACGGATCAGGATTCCTGGGCGACTCCGACCTCGCCAACGTTGATACGACGACGACACCCGTGATTGAAGCCAACTTAGCCGACAACGGCGGCAACACATTGACTCACGCATTGGTGATCAGCCTAAACAATCCCGCCGTCGACGCGGCGAACGATGCACTCATTTCCGCTGAGCCATTTGACCAGCGTGGTTTCGAATTCCCACGTCGCCGCGCCATGGCCGTCGACATCGGTGCGGTGGAAGCCGACTACAACCCGCTGGTCGTGAACTCGCTCAACGACGACTTTGCGGACCTGACCGACAGCGAAGTTACCCTTCGGGATGCTGTCACCTTTGCCAATCAAACCTCAGGCACACAGGTGATCACATTCGACCCCAATCTCTTCGCCAATGGCCCAGCAAACATCGTTCTTGCTGTTGGTGAAATCGAAGTCAACGATGACACGGTAATCACCGGTCCTGGTGCCAGGATGCTGACGCTTGATGGTGCCGACCGTGCGCCGATTTTCTTCGCAAACCCTTTTGGTTTCGACACAGCGGCAAGTCTGGAAGTTTCGGGCGTCACGTTGACCAACGCTCGTAGCTCAGCGATTCGTTCGTTCGACGATTTAACGGTTCGATCGTCCATCATCGAAAACAACAACGGTTCCGGCATCCGATTCTCGGGCGAGCGTCTCGTGGTCGAGCAGAGCACCGTCTCCGGCAACTCCGCCATTACTGGCGGCGGACTGTCGATCGGAAGCGATGGCAATCACGAAGTATGGATCAAGAGCAGCACTCTCTCTGGCAACCAAGCTGATTTGTACGGTGGTGCCATCGCCCACATGGGAAAGTTAACCATCGAGGATTCGACCGTCACAGGCAATACGGCCGGCACCGGGGGCGGTGCACTCTACTCGCACTTTAACGCCAACATCACCGTCCGAAATTCCATCATTGCCGGCAACGCACTCGCCGATGGCACTCCTGACGAATTTCTCGAGGTTGATGGTGCTTTGCTTGCGGCCGAATCGAGCTTGATCGGAATCCCGGGGCCCTTCACCCTTGTCGATGGCGAAAACAACAACCAGCTGGGTGTGCTTGATCCTGGATTAAGCCCGCTGGCCTTCAACGGCGGCCCTACGCCTACGCACGCGCTCGAGGAGGACAGTCCTGCGATTGACACCGGTGAATCTCGGTCGGTGTCCGACCAGCGCGGCGTGCCGTTCCGGCGCGACGATGGAGGCGGCGTCGACATCGGCGCCTATGAACGCCAACAGGTTGCGCCGCCACACTTCGTCGTGACAACCTCCAGCGACATCGTTGACCCAAACGATGGTCTCACCAGCCTCCGTGAGGCGATCGATGCTTCGAACGGAAGCGTCGGTGAAAGCACCATTACGTTCTCGGAAGAATTGTCCGAGTTTGCGAATCTCTTTCTCGATCTCGATTTTCCATCAGCGACATCCAATGGTGCCACGGCATTTGAAATCACTTCTTCTGTCGCAATCGTCGGGCCATCGAACTATTCGGTCAACCTGATCCGGACCGCAAACGCGCCCTCCATGCGATTCTTCCATGTGCATCCGGGCGCCACGCTCACGCTTGACGACTTGTACCTCGCTGGCGGATCGATCGTCGGATCAAACGGCGTCTTCGAATCGGGTGGCAATGGAATTGACGCTGGCGTTGGATTCGGTGGCGCGATCCTAAATCAAGGAACGACGACGATCATCAACTCCACGCTTGCTTCGAATCAGGCTCGCGGAGGAAGGGGAGCGTCAGACGTCTCTCCGGCCGGCCGCGGTGGCGATGCTTTGGGTGGGGCGATCTTCAACGACGGCGGGATCCTGTGGGTCAAGAATTCGACGCTCTCAGGCAACCGTGCCACCGGTGGCGTCGGGGGCTATGACTCGAGCACATTCCAACGCGCCAATCGTGGCGACGCGATGGGTGGCGGAATCCATAACCGCAACGGTAGCGTGACGATCGAAAACAGCACGATCGCATTGAATCATGCCGACGCAGGGCAGGGCAGCGACGCGGGCCAATCCATCGCAGGTGCCTACTACCAGTCAGGAATGGCGGCCGAACTGTATCTTGCCAACACTATCCTTTCCGATTCGAACGCTGATAGCGACGCCGAGATAGCGGAAGGTTCGGTAACGGGCATCGAGCGATCGAACATCGTTGAAACGAACGGGCCTATTGGAAGCGAAGTCAACACGAGTCTCATCATCGCGAATAACGGTGACCCCAATTTGGATCGCTTGTTCGCTTACAACGGCCATCAACCGGTGCACGTTCCGTTGCCAGGGAGCCCCGCCATCAATGCGGGCGAACTCAATTTCGATGACGCGAACCTCCCATGGGATCAACGCGGTCCGAACGCGCGCCGAGTGGTAGGGGGTCGCATCGACATCGGAGCGATCGAAGTCCAAGGTCTTGATTTTGGAGATGCTCCCCCATCGTTCCCGAGCGTATTGGCCGACGATGGTGCCCGACACCCTGTCACGTCGCTTGCATTAGGTCATCTCGTCGATGCCGAACAAGATGGCCAATCAAGCGAAAATGCTACCGAGGACGATGGCGACGACGGAATCTCTTTGATCAGCTCCATTGTCACGGGGTCGCACTCCAAAGCGAGCTTGGAGGCGTTGGCGACGACCTTCGGTCGACTCGACGCCTGGATTGACTTTGACGGAAACGGGACTTGGTCCGAGAACGAACGCATCATCGACCGCGCCCGTGTCTCGCCCGGCAGCAACACGCTCAGCTTCGAAGTCCCCCCGAACGCCGTCGCCGGTTCGGTTGCGGCCCGGTTTCGGCTGAGCAGTTTCGGCGGGCTCGCGCCCACAGGACTGGCAACCGATGGCGAAGTCGAAGACTACATCTTCCAAATTGGTGACTCATCGTCGACCGCGAAGATCAATCCGATCAGCGAGGAGACGACCCTTGTTGTCCAAGGCGATCGGTTCGTCGTTCACGATGGCGAAACGGAACTCTTTGCCTCTGGACGAGACAACGGAAACCTCATCGACCTGCTTGCGCCCGATTCCGACGCCACCGTCGCGATCGACCTAAGCGGAGGACTCCCCGATCCACTCGGTGGCCTTGTCATCAGTGGCGGTGAAGGAGAGAACTGGCTGCGCCTCACGGGTGCGAGTGGCCAAGTCGACTTCACGCAAAACGGGTCCATCGACGCGATGAACTTTCACGCGGTCGACTTGGGTGACAACGAACATGCCAACTCGATTGTGATCGATGCGGCCAGCATAGCCCGCCTCGCGCCTCAAACACAAAGCCTGTTTGTCAAAGGTGGCGGCGGCGAGCCTGGTGAATCTGATGACGACCGCGTCTTGTTTGCTGATCAAGACGATTGGCGAATGGCAGACCCATCGATCATCGACGGACGCTTCATACGATCGATCGAAAACATTGCAGGTGGCAGTGCACACGTCCAAGTCGACCTGCCGCACGCTTGGCAAAACGCGGTAAGCGTAAGTGATGTCAACAATAGCGGCGACGTGACCGCACTCGATGCACTCGCGATCATCAACGAACTGGGCGCCAGGATCTTTTCTGATCGAGACACGTCGCAACTCGATGACCCGCTCTCGGTCGCTCATTGGCCCGGCGCGTACTACGACCAAAACGGCGACGATAAAGCAACCGCTCTCGACGCGCTTCGCGTGATCAACGCACTGGCAATCCTTTCAGCGAACAACGCACTGGAAAGCGAACAAATGGTCGCGCCGCGCGAGTCGAACGCTGAACTCAAGAGTTCGACTTTGAATCAAACCGCGCAGTCACCGTCCGACGTTGAATTGGATTCGACCATCAAACGAAAGGTTGCCTCGTTTGATACACCAAGCAGAACGGTGAAGTCTCAGGTCTTGCCCCAAGCGACAGAGAGAACCAAGTACGAACTCGCCGTCGACGAACTCTTCACTGAACTGGATTAAGCCCATTAACACTCTCCCTTGGGAGAGTCGGGCTCTAAGGACCGGAGAGGGTTTGTTCTTTTAACGTCAGTCCCTCCCCGGACTTTGCGTCCGACCTGCAAGCGGGAGCACCTGAGCGGGACCGAAAAACCGATCATCGCCCCCGCTGGGCGAACGATTCTCACCCGATGACCCCACAGCGAAACCGACACCCCTCCAAAGGACTAATTGCCGGCAAATATGGGCGGCTTTTCCCGCAGCATGCCTTTGATAATGCCGCTGGGCGTCGCTATGATCGACACAATCGCTATGCGGGCCGAAGTGTCTTTTGGCGACTTTTCTGGTGTAGCGACGTTCACCCAACTGGGGTGATGATCACTAACGAAGATTCAACTTTTCTTTTCTAAGTACATGGGTGGTGATCGATGATGCGGCTCAAGCGTCTTTGTGTGCCCGTTCTACTGACGTGCTCCTTTGTTTTTGTGGCTGTCGGACCTCACACGATGAGTTCCGCTAAGGCGGGAACGTTCGAAGCAGAAAACTCACGAGAGATCCGTGTCATCCGCGCCAAGATTCGCGCGGCACAGTTCCTCTCCAAAGCAACCTTCGGTCCGACTCAAGAAGCGATTGACCAACTCGCGGCGCGGATCAATCAAGTCGGTTATCGCCGCGCATGCAGCGAATGGATCGACGAGCAGATGGCGCTCCCCAAGAGCTCCAACAATGACGTCGCCGCTGACATGATCGCGGCCGACGGACGTGTTCTCGATCAACAAAGTGTTGGCGTTCAAAACTATCGGTACCAAGCTTGGTTCCACATCGCACTTCAACGCGATGACCAGCTGCGTCAGAAAGTGACTTGGGCACTTGCTCAGATCTTTGTGATCAGCAACTCGGGTTCCGGTTTCGACAATGATGATCGCCGCGATAAAGGTGGCGGCGAATTCACCATCCCCGATTGGATGGGCATGGGTGACTACTACGACATGCTTTGTGGTCACGCCTTTGGAAACTACCGCGACCTGCTTGGTGACGTCACTTGGCACCCTTGCATGGGCACCTACCTCAGCTCATGGCGCAATCGCAAAGCGAACGTTGGTGCAGGGCGGTTCCCTGACGAAAACTACGCTCGCGAAATCATGCAGCTGTTTTCCGTCGGCCTTTACGAAATGCATCAAGACGGTCGCTTCAAAACCAACGACCAAGGCGAACTGATTCCGACCTACGACATCGAAGGGATCAAAGAGCTCTCACGTGTCTTCACCGGTTTCAAGTCGCAACACAACACCTCGACCAGCTTCTACGTCGGACGCAACTATGGCGACCCGATGGTCATGCACTACCAAGAGCATGACAACAACTTCAATTACGCCGAAGATCCAAACAACCCTGGCCAACCTGACCCGAACACGCCAGCCAGTAAAACGATCTTTGGAACAACACTCTCACCCCTTCCAGTACCTCTGACCAACGAAGCGGCAACCGCAGAAGTCAATGAAGCGCTCGATGTGATCGCCAATCACGACAACGTCGCTCCGTTCATTTGCCGGTTGTTGATCCAGCGAATGGTCAAATCGAATCCATCGCGTGCCTACATCCGACGCGTCACTCGCAAGTGGCGTGACAATGGCCAAGGCGTTCGTGGCGACCTCGGCGCGGTAGTCAAAGCCATCCTGCTTGATCCAGAACTTTATCGTGGTCAGCGACTGGTAAGAAAACGCAATCCCGATCGCGTTGAAGTGGTCACTCGCGGCACCGAGCACTCTCGCCTGCGTGAGCCCATCCTGCGTTTGACCTCACTCATTCGTGCGATGCGACCAACGAGCGACTGGCAGCACAACGATCCGGTCACCGGCAAGCCTTACATGATGCTGGACACGTCCTTCCAAGCCGATTGGGGACAGATGCCGTTCCGTGCACCGAGTGTGTTCAACTACTACCTGCCGAACTACCAACCGCCGGATCTGATTGGTGTTCCACCGTCACGTCGAATTCCTTATGCGGCTCTGTTCGCCCCCGAGTTCCAAATCATTGATGCGGTGACGGGGAATCGAACCATCAATCGTTTCCGGACCTTCTGCCGAAATCGGCAGATCGACGAGAACGTCGAGCCAAACGGGTCTGCCGGGAATATTGACATCGAATTCCACCTGGAAGAAGAAATCGAGCTCGCCAGGGACTTGGCGAACCTGCCCGAGATCCTCGAGCGATTTGACCTGCTGCTGTGTAACGGAACGCTTAGCGAAGAAACCAAAGCCAACATCATCGCTGGCATTACCGAATTCGCGACCAGCGACAACAGCCACAACGACGAGCGAGTCGAGGAAGCCCTCGCTGCTGTACTTCTTTCGCCAGACTGTGCGGTTGAAGAATAGTCTCCCCTGATCGGTCCGTCGCACGCACCGGTGCGACGCGACCTCCTTTTCCCTGTCCCAACTTCTCCGACGTCCTCTCACGGAGACTCGAAATGGCCCGCTCGAATCGAAACCGAAAACAGAAGACCTCGCGTCGAAACGTGCTCAAAGCCGCGGGTGGCTGCGGCATGATGGCCAACACATCGATGCTTGCCACCTTGATGAACCTCCAAGCGACCAATGCACTCGCATCGGGCAATAGCGGAACGGGTGGCTACAAAGCACTTGTCTGCTTGTTCATGTTTGGCGGCAACGATGGCTTCAACATGTTGCTTCCGAACGAAGGCGACGTGAACTCCGGCGAGTTTGCCGACTACGTTACGGCACGCGGTGGCATTCGCGGTGTCGATGGCAACACCGGCGGACTAGCGCTGGCTCAAGACACCTTATTGGACATCGACGGCGGCAACGGCCGTGCCTTTGGCGTGCACCCGAGCATGCCCGAAGTCCAAAGCCTCTACAACCAAGGCAAACTTGCATTCGTCTCGAACGTTGGTTCGCTCAATCGCTGGATCACACGCGACGAATACAACGCCAACTCATTCGAAGCACGCCCATTGGGTCTTTTCTCCCACGCCGACCACCAACGCCACTGGATGACCAGCGTACCGAACACGCGGTCTCAAATCGTTGGTTGGGGCGGAAAGATGGCCGACCTGCTGACCAGCAGCACCAACGGCAACCAGTTCGTTTCGATGAACATCTCAACCGCCGGCGTGAACTTGTTCCAAGCCGGTGATTCCGTTGTTCCCTATTCGATCTCCCTCGGCGACTCGGCAGGCAACAACCCGGCAATCGATGTTGATGACTATTCGGCGATTGCCAGTCAAGGATCGAACCTGAACCGACGGATCTATAGCCGCGTCGCCGACAGTGTCCTGGACCAAACGTACTCCAATCTGCTGGCCCAATCGCTTGCCAACACCAACCGCGGCTCCATCGACGCCGCGATCGATTTCAACAACGCGGTCAACAACGTCAATCTAACGACGACGTTTGCCACAGACACCCTCAGTCGCCGAATGCAAGTGATCGCCAAGGTGATCGGTGCTCAAAGCACCTTGCAACAACAGCGGCAAGTCTTCTTCGTTTCGCAAGGCGGTTTCGACAACCATGCAAACTTGATGACGGCCCATGGCCCGAACCTCGAGCGAATCAGCCGAGCCGTTGGCTCGTTTAACGAAGCGATGGTGGAACTCGGCCTCGACGACGAAGTCACCCTCTTCACCGCCTCGGACTTTGCTCGAACACTCGGCACCAACGGCCAGGGCAGTGACCATGCTTGGGGATCCAACCACTTCGTTTGTGGTGGCTGCGTTGACGGCGGCAAGATCTACGGCGAATACCCGACGTCGCTGCTGAATCCTGTCGACACTGGCGACGCGAGCATCAATCGACCTGCTGTCGGCAACATGAACCTCGGCCGCGGCCGCATGATCCCAACCATGTCGGTCGACACAATCTCAGCCGAGCTGGCAATGTGGTTCGGAATCAGCAACAGCGAGCTGCCAACCATCCTGCCACAGATTCGCGAGTTCTACGGAGCAAGCGAAACCGCATCGCCGCTCAACATGTTCCTCTAATCACGCTTCACACCTCCACCTCGTTCCCACGCTCCCGCGTGGGAACGCACCCTTCGGACGCTCCGCGTCCCCCGATACGGTGAGCCGCTGGCCGTGAGGCCTCGGGCCCTTGCCGGCGCGCCGCTCGGGTGAAGGCGAGCAAGGCCCGGCCGCTTACGCGATCGCGGTTCCCCTGGGTGAACTTGGGCGAGGATCCCTACTGACGGAAGCGCAACTCCAATCTGCGGCGTTGGCGGCCCGTTCCTCACCCGCCAGGCCGCAAACACTAAGATTCCGGCTAAAGCTCGGTACTACGAACCTTTGTGCGCACCATTCGTTCGATTCGTGTCATTCGTGGTTCCCCTAACCCACTCACCACCCACCGAATCATCCTGTAGGTTGTATTCACGCCCAAACCATTCGCTGAATCCCAACCAACTCGATGACCTACGTCCCCTGTCCCCACTGCGGCGCCGACATCCGCGAAGACGCGAAGTTTTGTCGTCACTGCGGCAGCAGCGATAGCGACGGCTGGCGCGACGAATGGGAAAGCGACGAAGACGACGATGAGGGCTACGAAGAATTCATCGAACGTGAATTCTCGGGGTCACAGACCAGTACGACGCTTGCACCCCATTGGCGTTTCGTAGCCGCCGTCCTCTTGCTGCTCATCGCGTTTGTCGCCTGGACCTACCTTCAAGCGATGGTACAGCAATGACGAACATCACTGCTGTCGGGCCAATCGACTCGTCTGGTCGGCGTGCGATCGAGTCGCTGATCGAAGAAGGAGTCTGCAACTCAGCCGTTTACCATGCCGAAGCGGGTTCGACCAATACATTGGCGATCAGTGACCTGCAAAACGGCGAACTCGATACGTCGCTTGGCGATCTTCCTCGCCTGTACCTTGCCGACCAGCAAACGTCTGGCCGAGGTCGACATGGACGGTCATGGCAAAGCGACGGCGGTACGCTCACCTTCTCGTTGCTCGTTCCTTTCCAACCCGAGAGCGAAGACGTGGGTCGGCTGTTGTCGATCGCCGTTGGAGTCGCCATCGCCCGATCGATCGAATACTCATTCGCACCGCTGCAATCCAGGCTCAAGTGGCCCAACGATGTCTACATTGATTCTGGTAAGGTCGCCGGCATCTTGATGGAAACGAGTCCCGCGCAGCCACAGCAAGTGGTGATCGGAGTCGGCATCAACGTTGGCACAACACCTGAGATTGACGACCACACATCGGCAGCCCCAGCGCGATCGTTAGCGCAAGTCACTGGGACGCTCACCAATCGCTACGACTTGCTGCCCATCGTCATTGAACAGATCATCGAGTCGATCACGGAACTCGGAACCGACCCATCCGAAGTCCTGACCGACTTCCGCAAGCGATGTCTATTGACCGGCCAAACCATCCAATTCCAAAGTCCGTCAGGAGCGCAGCAGGGTCACTGCCAAGGCATCACCGACACCGGCCACCTCAAGATCAACACCGAAACCGGCCCCCAACAAATCGAAAGCGGAGAAGCAACAACCCTCCGCCTCACCCCATAATCCACCTATTACGTTCGGGACGTAGAGGTCGCTTGGAACGAATCGAGTCACCCCTTCGGGTTTTCTGCGGCGTTTGCCGATCTACTCCTGGCGGCTCATTCGATCGATTCGTGCTATTCGTGGCACTCTCACCGCCATCGATTGACCATCCGGTGTTGCCGCTCGCCTCGGATGGCGTTTTGTTAGATTTGTACACTTCGATTTGCATATCTATGAAAGGCGACCATGCGAACTTTGATGTCATCCGTCTTGCTACTGGCTGCGACGGCAGCGTTGGGTGATGAGACCGCTCTTCGAGGTAACTCTCACAAACTCAAAGCAGCTGGTCTCGAAGTTGGTGCGTGGACGGTCACTGACCACGCAACCTTGTTCAAGACGCTTGAGATGGGAGTTGACCCGCTCTCCACCGATTACCCCCAAAGACTCGTCGCTCTCAACCAGAAACAGCAACCGATAGGAATGGTTAACTGCGATGGTTCATACAAGCATCACTTGCAAGGAATCTGCGCGGACCATGCGTCTATCTATTGGTCGTTCACGACAACATTGGTCAAGACTGACCTAACGGGAAAGCTGCTGAAGCAAGTCCCAGTGGCCAACCATCATGGCGACCTCTGCCACGTTGAAGGAAAGATCTATGTTGCTGTGAACCTCGGCAAGTTCAATGATCCAAATGGCAATGCTGATTCATGGGTCTACGTCTACGATGCAAAAACACTGAACGAGGTCGCCCGACACGAGACGCAAGAGGTCATTTATGGGGCCGGCGGGATCGGTAATCGCGACGGCCATTTCTTTGTCGTCGGTGGCTTGCCCAATAGCTTCGAAGAAAATTACGTGTACGAGTATGACAGCGAGTTCAAGTTTCTTAAGAAGCATGTTGTCGACAGCGGGCACACGCATCTTGGCATTCAAACGGCAACCTTCGCCCATGACCGCTGGTGGTTCGGCTGCTACGGCGATCCCAAAATCTTGCTCGTCACCGACACCAATTTTCAAATGAAAGGGCGTTTCGAAGTCGACTGCTCACTCGGGATCGAAGGCATGACCGATGGACGACTTCTTGTGGGAAGCGGGAGATGCTCAAACGACAAGGGTTGCAATGGCAACGTGCGTCCGGCAACTCCAGACGAGCGATCGGGATTCAAGTTCTAAAGTAGTGGACGAGGCCACGAGTCCCTTTTATCTACGGATCCACCACGTTCCTACCACCTCCGGCGGGCTTCCAAGAGATCTCGCTCTGGGATTGGTTGCCTCTTCCACTACGGGCGGCGGTTGATGGAATGCCTTCGCGAAACCTTAGATTGAATCGTTCCTGGATGCAGTATTCTTCTGGGCAGTGAGTTCGAATCCGTTGATGGGTTAGCTCGTGATGCGAAAGCAAACCAGCGAACTCACCAGAGATGTCGCCGCCGCCATTGTCACTGCGGATGTACTGATCGAGTGGCCCTTCATGCTGGTGAGCAGTTCCCAGTGGACCAGGTAGCGCGAGTACTCATCGATGAATGTCACCAAGTAGTATTGCTCGTCATTGATTTTCAGGTACATCAAATCGGTCGCCCAAATCTCGTCGACGAAAGGCGCCTTCTCAATCGCATCTCAGTAACGTCCGCGATGTCGGTTCATCAGTTGCTCGTCTCGCTATTGCCCGGGCATTCCACGTGAGCACTCCAGCGGACGCAAGGTTGCTCAAGCGCCGCCGAGCACATACAGTTGAGAAAGTCTCAGCACGAACTCACTGTCGAGGAAAGACCGGTGAATAAACAGCTAATCTATTTCGCCTTCGTTATCCTTTCGATTGGGCTCGCCTACCCGTGCAACGCTTGCACCACATTCGTGCTCCATGACGGATCCGTCATTATGTTTGCGCGGAATCTTGACTGGCACTGGAGCGATGGTTTCATCGTCGTCAACCAGAAGGGCATCGAGAAAACCGCATTTGTGTTGCCCCCAGAGAAACCCGCACGCTGGACCTCGAAGTATGGAAGCGTGACATTCAATCAATTTGGTCGAGAAATGCCATACGGCGGCATCAACGAAACTGGGCTCGTTGTCGAACAAATGATGCTCATGGAAAGCAAATACCCCACATCGGACGAACGTCCTGCCATAAGCATGCTGCAATGGATCCAGTATCAGCTGGATAACTGTCGGTCGGTGGACGAAGTTCTTGCCACGAACGAGTTCATTCGCCATGAAGCTCCGATTGGGGAGTCGAAGATTCACTACCTGATCTGCGACGCTTCTGGCAAGTCTGCATCGATCGAGTTCTTAAACGGCGAGATGGTGGTCCATCGAGATTCACCGAGAGCGCTCGCTAACAATACCTATCAGCAGTCAATAGAGTTTCGAGCAAATTACGCGGCGGCCAATGGCTCAAACGCTGTTCCCGCAGGTCAAAATTCACTACACAGATTCGCGCGGGCGGCTAAGTGCGCCGTCGACTTTAAAAGCGAATCAGCCAGCGCCGATAGGGAGTACGCCTTCCATCATTTGGACGCTATCGCCCAAGGACAGTTCACGGTCTGGAGTATCGTGTATGACGTGTCGAATGCAAAAGTGTTTTACCGAACCCGCGAAAACAAACAGATTCGCTGGTTCTCATTGGATGACTTTAGCTTTGAACCGTCGGCAAAGCCTTTGTACCTCGACATCAACGCGTCGGGAGCGGGCGACGTTGCCGGTGACTTCCGTGAACTCACAGACCAGCAGCACCAAAAATTCCTATTCGGATTCCTCGGAAATAGCGATGTGCGAGAAAAGCTCGGTGACCTAAGGCAGCTCGGTCACGCACTGAACGCAACGGTGAAAAGCTATCGACCAGTGTCGAACCGAAAATGACAGCGAGCACAGGGTTCGTAAAGAAGCATGTTGTCGACGGCGGGCACACGGTATTCAAGTTCTAAAGTAGTGGACGAGGCCACGAGTCCCTTTTATCTACGGATCCACCACGTTCCATTCGTCTTCGGCGGGCGCCCGAGAGTTCTCGCTCTGGGATTCGTTGCCTCATCCACTACGGGCGGCGGTTGATGACACGATCAATCGAACCGACAATATCCGTCGGACAACCGAGATCGACCTGGAGAGACACACCATGAGAATCGTTTGCTGGATAGCGTTTGTTGCTCTCGCTGGTTTTGCCGGGCAACCGCAGACTGCCGATGCTGCTGATTCCGATCGTAAAAGCCGGCCGAACATCCTGTTCTGTTTCGCAGACGACTGGGGCTGGCCGCATGCTGGAGCTTACGGTGATCCGGTCGTCAAAACACCAGCGTTTGATCGGTTGGCGAAAGAGGGCGTGTTGTTCGAGCACGCCTTCATCTCCTCTCCGTCATGCACGCCGTCGCGTAACGCCGTTCTCACCGGTCAGCAGTTCTTTCGTTTGGGGACCGGCGCCAATCTGTACGGGGCCCTCGACTTCAAGCATCCGACGTTCGTCCGCTTGCTCGAGCAAGCAGGTTACCAAACAGGGCATTGGCGAAAGGCATGGGGCCCCGGCAAGTATGCTCAAGGCGGGTACCAATCGCATCCCTGTGGCAAGCAACAAAGCTTCGCGAAATTCATGCAGGACCGAGATCCGCAAAAGCCATTTTGCTTTTGGTTCGGTACGTCGGACCCACATCGGGCTTACAAGAAAGGCACCGGGCGTCAGAGCGGCATGGACATCGACAAAGTTCCCGTGCCCGATTTCTATCCGAATGTCGAGGAAGTCCGCAGCGATATCGCCGACTACTATTTCGAAGTTGAGCGTTGGGACAACGACGTGCTCGAAGCGCTTCAATTGCTCGAAGAAGCCGGTCAGCTCGAGAACACGGTGATCGCGATGTCTGGCGATCACGGCATGCCGTTTCCACGCTGCAAAGGAAACCTGTACGACTGGGGAAGCCGTGTTCCGTTGGCGATCCGCTGGGGAAACGGGATAGTCAAACCGGGACGAACGGTGACCGACTTTGTTTCCACCACCGACCTTGCACCAACCTTTCTCGAGGCTGCAGGGGTTGCCGTTCCGGATTCGATGACGGGGCGTTCGTTGGTCACGATTCTCAACAGCGATAAAGCGGGGCGTCTGCAAACGGACCGGGACGCCATCGTTTACGGACGCGAGCGGCATACGGATTGCCAGCACGATAACGACGACGGTTATCCATCGCGCGCAATCCGCACCGACGAATACCTTTACATTCGCAATTACGCGCCGGACCGCTGGCCCGCTGGAACGCCGGACCACGCGACCGCCTACAAAAAGGGAGCTTGGCTCGGTGATTGCGACAATGGGCCAACCAAGTCGTACCTATGGATCAACCGCGATGCCGACCCGAGCATCAAGGAGCATTACCAGTTGAGTTTCGGCAAACGCCCAGCCGAGGAGCTGTACGTTGTGGCCGATGATCCCGATCAAGTCATCAACGTTGCCGGTCAACCTGAGTACGCCAAAGTCAAAAAGGAGCTGTCGACCCGCTTATCCGCGGCACTGGTCAAGCTCGAAGACCCGCGGGAAACGTCAGCTGAAGTGCAGTTCGATGCCTACCCGTACATCGGCGGCGTCCCAAAGTACCCGGGTGATCAAGCCGTCGAGCAATACCGCGACAACAGGTAGGCCTGACAATCAGCCGCCACACGATAGCCTGCGGTTTCTGACTCCTGCCCATGAACCCATCAGCCGCCACGCGATAGCGTACGGTTTCTAGCCCCTGCCCATGAACCCATCAGCCGCGACGCGATAGCGTGCCGTTCCTACATCCTGCCCAGAATCGAGAACCGCGAGCTATCGCTCAGCGGCTGATGTTGGTAGACGTTGATGGTCATTCATCTTGGTGTCTTGCGTCTTGCACTTCACTTGCGTATAGGATGACCGCTGCGAGGTCGTCTTCTGTGTTTACACATTGCCAATCTCCACCGCGGGTCCATACGGGGCGGCCGGTAAATCGGGCGTCAAATTCACGCAAGCCGCGTGTTGCATTGGCCTTCAATTGATCTCGGACTCGCGCCCCATCGTATCCGACTGCTGTAACAACCACGTGGACATGGTTGGTTCGTGGGTTGGCCACCCACAGCTTCCAACCGCGTCGAGTGCAGTGTGATTCAATCTCGTGGGAAACGCATTCCCTATGTTTGTCGGTCAGAAGCAATATCGGATGCAGTAACCGCTCCCGACGCCAATCTGCCAAGAGCGGTTGCGGTGTCTTGTGCCCACCTCGATACCGACGCCAGCCGCGCTCGTCGCCTTGCAGCCAAGTGCCGTAAACCGTCCAAGTGATGAAGAAACCGAGCGGATCCTCGTTCATGGCATTGCCCCATACCATCAGCCGCAACGCGATAGTGTGCGGTTCTTACATGCTGCGAGTCGCCTAAACCGAAGAAACCGCGAGCTAGCGCTCTGCGGCTGATCGATAGGTCAGGTTTCGTCCATACATACTTACACCTATCGCCGTTGATGTAAACAAATTGACATTGTTCATTGGGGGCATTGCCTGAAACTCGAATTGAAACGGGACAACTAACAGGTAGATTCTGGTCGGGGAGAAGCCCTGTGTATCACAAGTAAACAGGAACGTCGGGTGCGGCTGCAAAATCGTGCTTACCGGCGGAAAGAGGCGTATGGTGAAATTTGGTGAAGGGGAATCGGCGGCCACGATAAGCCTCGTGGTGCGAGGACGCGCGTTTCGTTGGCTTTGGCTGATGTACGTGACGGGGTTTGACCCGCGGCACCATTGCCAGAAGTGCTTGAAGGGAAAGAAAACGCAACGTTTCAAATACGATCACCGCTCCAGCGAGATTCCGCTGGAGGTCAAGTTTTCTCTCGATGAATATCCCGCCCCCTTCGTGTACCTTTGCGGAGTCACCAGCCGCTACGAAGACAATTTCCATCTCGCATTGAAACCGAGCTTGGAAGGCTGCGTGGAAATTCATGACGATCGCATCGACGTTCTTGTCACTCACACAGAACAAGTTCCAATCGATCCTGTCGATGCAGATCTACCCCCGTCTTATCTGCGATGCCGCAACTTTCAATTCGGGTATCACCACTTGCGCGAGCCTGCCTCAGCTTAACCCAAATCGACACTCGAGCATTTTTCTGACTAGGGAATGGCGTAGTGCGCCAGGAAGATGTCGACAGCCTCTTTGACTGCGGCGTTTCGTTCTCGTGAAGTGACCGGCTTTTGACCAGCCATCAGCTCTGGCCAAAATGCCACCTCCTTGATCAAACCGCAAAACTGCGCCGCCGCTCTCTCGGGGTTACTGATCTTGAGACGACCATCTTTCTTTCCCGCCTTAAAGAAAGCAATCATGTCCCGACGCAAGCGATCATAGGCCTTCATGGTGTTATGAGCCCAATCGGGCGACTGGATAAAGCAAGCGATCACGACCTTGGAAAGCTTCATGAATTGTCGGCCGGTGATGGTGTTTGCAAACAAGCTGCCAATCTCGCGCAATTGTTCGTCCAACGGCTCGTCTGCGGAGTACTCATGGACTGGCATCTCTTCAACACGTTGCAGAATCTCGTCAACGATTGCCTGAAACAGATCGTCTTTGCTGGGAAAGTGATCATAGACCGTCCGTTTTGAGACATTCGCCGACTCGGCAATCCGGTCCATGCTCGTCCCCTCGAATCCGCGTGAGAGAAACTCTTCGGTGGCCGCCTTAATGACCGCGGCTCGCTTCGGGCTCTTGCGACGTTTGGGCGTCTTCGTCTTCGCCGTCATCTCTCGACTCCATCATTTCGACTAAGTGTCCACACTACACAGTGCAGTCTATCGGGAGACTTCTTTTCGGGCAATCTCGCTGGCGGACAGCGTTGGTGGCAAAAAAACGGCCCAATTCTGGTCGTTTTCAGCAGACTTTTCGTGACTTTCATGCCTCGCATCGCAAAAGCGCCTGAATTGGCTTGACCCGAAACCCGCTACCACACTACACTGTGCAGTGTAGTTTAGCCATCGACAACAAGCTTTGCCACGCACTCGAAAAGCCTCAATAAGGGAGCCCGAAAAGATGATCAAGCGAATCACCAATACTTCGCTGAAGCTGTTCACCAAGCTCTTTCGAGCTGAAAAACCGCTGCTGCTGACCGGCGTCGACTCCTCGAACCAACTCGCATCACTGCTCCGCGCTTCGGGACACACGCGACCGCTCGTTGTTACCGGAAAGAGCCTTTTACAGCGTGGACAGCTCGACGAGGTGCTTGAGCGTTTAAGAAGCGAGGGATGCGAAGTGACCGTTTTTGACGGCATCCTTCCCAACCCTACCTACGACGTCATCGAGAATGGAATTCGCAAGGCCAAAGAGAATCGATGTGACAGTGTCTTTTGCGTCGGTGGAGGCTCTGCGATCGACGCCGCAAAGGTCATCGCGGCGTGTGTCTCAAACGGTGTGAGCGTTCACCAGATTCTGGGGCTGCTCAAAGTAAAGAAACCAACCTTACCCTTTTACGTGGTTCCGACCACTTCCGGGACAGGCTCGGAAGTCACCAGCGCTGCGGTGATCTCGGATCCGGTCACCCACCAGAAGCGCTTCGTTGTCGATGCAAAGCTGGTCCCGACGGCAGCCGCCCTCGACGCGAACATGCTGAAATCGCTTCCACCTCACATTACCGCATCGACGGGCATGGATGCTCTGACGCACGCAATCGAAGCCTACACGTCACTCAATCGTTTCGCAGACGCCGAACGAGACGCAAAGTTGGCGATCAAATTGCTTTTGGACCAGCTTCCGTTGGCCTACGCGGACGGGAACAACGTCAAAGCACGTGAGGAGGTTGCTTTGGCGTCTTTCCTCTCCGGGCATGCCTTCAATAAATCAGGCCTCGGTTACGTACACGCCATCTCGCACCAACTGAGTGCTCACTACAACACACCTCATGGGTTAGCCAACGCAGTCATCCTTCCCCACGTCATGAGGTTCAACAAACCTGTTTCATCGTCTCGGCTGGCCGAACTCGAGAGGTTGGTCAGCGGGAACACTGGTGCGGACGATGTGCTCGCTGAGCGGTTCATAAGCCGAGTCGAGTCGCTGGGCAAGCAACTAGGACTGCCGAGTGCCCTAGGCGCAGTCCAAGAAGAGGACTTCGACGCGATCGCGAAGAACGCACTCAAGGAAGCCCGTTGGTTCTACGCCGTGCCAAAACGGATGACCTCAAGGCACTGCAAGGCAATCCTCGCCGGTATCACCTCACCAACCACTGTCGAATCCCGCGATCCACAAATGAACGAAACGCGTGAAATGCGGGAAGCGTCCGATCACATCCACGTCGCCGTCTAGCAAACCAATCAACCGTTCGAAGGAGCCTGAGCCATGACCACTTTACTGACCACCGAGCCAACTCGCCCAAGCAATGACCCTACTCGTATCACCAACCAAAATCCGTCGGATCATTCGCGCGAAACTGAGAACGACAAGGTCCAACAAGCCATGACCGAAAACAGAATTCAAGAACTCGTCGCAAACCAACGTCGGTACTACCGCAGCAATGCTACGCTGCCAGTCGCGTACCGGATCGAGCAACTGAAGAAACTCAAGCACCTGCTTCAGCGACACGAATCGGAACTTTACGAGGCGATCGATAACGACTTTGGTAAATCCAAACACCACACTCAGTTGACGGAACTCTTTCCGCTCTTTGAAGAACTTGAGCTTGCCATCAAGAACCTTCACAAGTGGGCAAAGCCGCGAAAGGTGCGCACGAATCTCTTGAACATGCCCGGTAAGAGTTATCTCGTACCCGAGCCCTTGGGCGTCAGCTTGGTGATTGGAGCATGGAACTTTCCCTACAACCTGTCGCTGACCCCGGTCGTCGGATCAATGATGGCCGGTAACGCCACCGTGCTGAAACCGAGTGAACTTCCGCAAGAGACAAGCCGCTTGATGGCAAGGTTGATCAACGAGAACTTTGACGCGAGCTACCTGCACGTGGTTGAAGGAGGGATTCCAGAAACGACGGCGCTTCTCGACCAGCGGTGGGACAAAATCTTCTTCACTGGCAGTTCTCAGGTTGGACGAATCGTCAACAAGGCTGCCGCGCCACACCTAACCAACGTCACGTTGGAGCTTGGCGGCAAGAATCCTGCCATCATCACTGAGGACGCGGCCGTTGACGTCGGTGTCAAACGACTCGTCTGGGCGAAGTTCGTCAATTCGGGCCAGCTTTGCTTGGCGCCCGATTATGTCCTTGCTCACAGGAGCGTCAAACAACGTGTCCTCGATCGACTTGTTCACGAAATCAAGAAGCACGATTACTCGGTCAGCAACGGCAACTTCGTTCGCATCATCAATGAACGCAACTTTGATCGCGTCGCAGCCCTGATCGATCCTCAGAAGGTCTATTTCGGCGGTGGCACAAACCGAGAAGAGCGGGTGATTGAGCCGACCGTGCTGCACAACGTTTCTCTCGACGACGCCGTCATGCAAGACGAAGTCTTCGGTCCCATTCTTTCCGTGATCGAATACGAAACGCTGGATGAGGCGTTCGAGATCGTCCGCGACTATGAAAAGCCGCTCGCGGCCTACCTTTTCACAACGAACGAAGCGACGAAGAAACGGTTTCTCAGCGAGATTCCCTTCGGAAGCGGCGCCATCAACGACGCGGTGATGCAAATCACCAATACCAATCTTCCTTTCGGCGGAGTCGGCAACAGCGGCATGGGACGCTACCACGGCGCGTACAGCTTCGAATGCTTCTCGCACATGAAGCCCATTCTGGAAAAGTCCAACCTCGTTGAGCTCGACCTGAAGTACTACGGACATTCCGACAGGCAGATGAACCTCATCCGAAGGCTCGGCTAGTCCTTCCTGAACCAGGGAGCCCGGAAGAACGGGCGTGGAAGATGATGGGACACGCGTTGAGTTGAATCGAAAAGACGGTTGGTGAATCTTCCCTGATCACACCGGCCTCGCTAGAACCTCGGCGTGCTTGGATTCGATAAACTGTACACCTTGTCGCATTGGAAGCGTCAAAGAAACCGCCGAGTCGCTTTCAAGAGCATTGACTCGCCTGGTCGGGCAAGCGACGATGATTCGATCGTTTCAACGGGCAGTGGCGCAGCCTGGTAGCGCGACACGTTCGGGACGTGTAGGTCGCAGGTTCAAATCCTGTCTGCCCGACTTGGAAAACGCCCCATTGATTGCTGAAAATGGAAAGATGGTCCCCGCGCTAGCCCCAGTGGGCGACAGATCTTCGAAGCATGAAGTCGATGTAGCGTCCTCCGGGCTTACCTAGAGTGAGACCTCAGGTCCGGTGGCTAACGCCATCGGCAAGAATATTTCGCCCTCCGGGCTACAGTGCCAATGTGCTGCTTAGCCCGGAGGGCGGTAAATCACAGCCGGCGGCGTCAGCCGCCGGTATGCAGGTTCGCTCACGGCGAAGCCCTGAGGGCGACAGATTCAAAGGGGTAACTTCGATGGCATCTCATCAACAACTTGGTGCAACATGATCGCTGTTTGTCGAATTCAAGTCGTTGCGTTCTCCCTTTTACTGCTTGGAACCTTGGCGAACCCTTCGCCTGCCCAAGAAGTCGATGTCGAGGCGGACTATCGGTACAGCGCTTTGACATGGATGCAAAACGCTGCCGAGTATCGCCTGTTGACTGAACAGACTTATCGTGCGGCGCTGACACAACTGTCGGTCGGCTTGCATGACCCGAACTGGTCGGCCGACGAAGCGCAACTTGATCGCGGTGGATTCCAAGACAAGAAACCCGCGATCATCCTCGATTGTGATGAAACGGTCCTCGACAATTCCGCCTACAACGCACGCAACATCGCCGAGGGCAAAGAGTATTCGACGGAGTCTTGGAATGCGTGGTGTCAGGAGGGCAAAGCTGGTGCCATCCCTGGAGCTCTTGAATTTGTCAAAGCAGCCCGCGGCCTTGGTGTCAGCGTTTACTTTGTGACCAACCGCCGCGACGAGGTGAAAGAGGCGACAATCAAGAACTTAAACGAGCTTGGGTTCACAGCGAATGCGGAGAACGTGTTGACGAAAAACGCGGAACGGGGACGCGCGGGCGACAAGGTTTCTCGCCGCGCGATGGTTGCAAAAAACCATCGCATCGTCCTAATGTTCGGTGACAGCATGAGTGATCTTTGCAGCGAAATGGAGACGTCCGATTCGGATCAGCGAAACGAAATCGCCAAAGCAAAGCGAAGGATGCTTGGCTCGCGTTGGTTCATGTTGCCCAACCCGGTCTATGGTGGCTGGCAGCGCGCCCTGCCAAAGGGAGCCGCAGCGTTGAGACTCGATCGGTAAGTGGTTCAACGACTAAAGAAGTAGTCGGGATACGTTAACTCAAGCCGCGACTTCTTGGGATCGCCATCAACCATACAGGCATCAATCTCGGCCTTGAGTCGGTTGATGTTTTCGACATGCAGCATCGGATCGTTCGTTGCGACTCGCCACCGGTCAAGTTGTCCCGCCAACTCGGCCAAAACCTTCGCATAACGATCTTCGCTCGCCAGATTCTTGAATTCGTAGGGATCGGCCTGCAGATCGTAGAGTTCGTACTTTGGTGGCTGTCTCATGCGGTGATAAGCTGCCTGAATCTCCTTGGGCGCCGCCTCGATTGCCGAGGGCAATGATTTGAAAAACCGCTTCATCGTAAAGTCATAGCCTGGATTAACCGCATCGGGTATCAAGTTTTCGATCAACTTATAACGTGCGTTGCGAACGGTTCGTTGCGGAAAGTAATTGTGTGCAGAGTGAAGGTGAAACTCCGTAAACAGATACTCTCTCCATTGGACTTCTTCGCCTCGTAACAGGGGGACAAGTGAACGCCCAGGGAGATCGCGAACGGGCTCAGCACCGCTGATCGCAAGCAGCGTCGGCATGAGGTCGAGCGTGGATACAAGTTCTCGGCGAACCTGCCCGGTTACTCCAGCACTCGGCCAACGAATGATCATCGGGATACGAACACCGCCTTCGTAAGAGGTGCGTTTTCCTCGAAGCAAATCGGCGCCGTGGTCGCCAATGTAAATGACGAGTGTCTCACCCGCTTTTCCCGAGCGCTGCAACGCATCGAGCAGCTGCTGCACAAGCGTGTCGAGACGACTCATGCAGTTGTAGTAGTTTGCTGTTTCCTCGCGCAGTTCGGGCGTATCGAGGCCGAACATGGGGAGCGACCTGACATCGTTCGCGGTCAACGGGTTCTCTGGCAGTCCGCCCACCTGCTTGATGAAGGGGCGATGTGCGTCGGGGTAGTTCACGCTCAGAAAAAAGGGCGCATCACCTGCGGCAAAAAACGCTTCCGCTTGCTCGGCATAGGACTCGAGTTCCGCTCTTTTGAAGTTTGATCCGAGTGGACCGCGCATGTCGAACGGAAATGCGGCTTCCGGAAGGATATGCAACTTGCCAAGCAGGCCTGTTCGGTATCCTCGCTGCTTCAAACTGCGAACGATGTTGGCAGTATCCTCGCGATACATCCGAAACTTCCAAGTGGCCAATCCGATCTGGCCGTTTTGGTGCGGGTAAAGTCCTGTGAGAAAGGCTGCGCGCGATTGACTGCAACCGGCCTGTGGCACGTAGGCGTTTTGAAACAACGTGCCTTCGGATGCAAGTCGATCAAGCGCGGGCGTGCGAACAAAGGGATCGCCGTAACAACCAAGCTCTGGCCCATTGTCTTCGGAAACGATAAGCAAGATGTTCGGTTGCGCCGCCGCAAACAGACTCGCTTGTAGGCAACATGCATACAACGCCCATTGGATCAATCGCACGATCATCAGTCTCCGTTGCCTTCTACCGTTTCACCTGTCGCCTTGCGCGTCCAAGTATATATGTCAGGATCAAATCGGTATGCATTCTTCGATGGTGCCGGCGGTGCCCAATCCTCGGCGACCCACTCTGCAATGTCTTGTTTGGCCTTCACAGAATCGACCTCAGTGCTATCAGCCAGATTGTTCCACTCGTTGGGGTCGATTGAATGATCGTAAAACTCTTCCGATCCATCATCATAGCGAATGTACCGATAGCGTTCGGTCCGCACAGCACATTGTCCACGTTTGTATTGAATCACTGCCGGTCGCTTACGTTTTGCCTCTGGATTACGAAGCTGCGGCACAAGGCTTTGTCCGTCCAGCCCATCATTGGGTGTCAATCGGCAGAGTTCAACGAGCGTCGGATAGAGATCGACTAGACTTACGGGCTGTGCACATCGACGCCCATTGCCCTGGTAGCCCGGCGCGTAAACCACCAGCGGTACCCGCGTCGCTTCTTCCCAAAGCGTCGACTTGTGCCAATGGTCCTTTTCGCCCAAATGCCAACCATGATCAGACCACAACATGACGATCGTATCATTCGCATACGAACTCTGGTCCAAAGCATCCAGGACACGGCCAAGTTGTGCGTCGGCAAATGAGATACTCGCCAGGTAAGCCTGCACGGCCTGCTTCCATTTTCCGTTTGATTTGATTGTGTCGAAGTCCTTTCGTCGGGCCTTGGAGAGCTTTCGACCTTCGTCCGGGATGTCATCAAGATCACTTGCGTGAATGAGTGGAAGCTGAATCTCCTCAAGTGGGTAGAGGTCAAAATATTCTGCAGGCGCATACCAAGGCAAATGCGGCCTAAACAATCCACACGCCAAGAAGAATGGTTTTCTTTGAGGCTGCTTGAGAAACTGACACGCATAGTCAACCGTAACCGCATCGTCGTAGGTCGCTTCGACCTTGTTTGGCAACACACCCCAGTCGCTCTCATGTGGAAGACCAGGGAAACCGCAAAACGGAAAACCTTTCGGTGCGGGCCCCGTTTGCGACCAGGGATAGTTCAGTTTGTTGCCGCGATACCAAGGGTCGTCACGAAACAAGAGACAACTGAACGAGTCCCATTGATACGGCGGGTTGTTGCCAGCAGTGTGGTGAAAGAGCTTTCCGGCTCCGGCGACACGGTAACCGCACTGCCCAAAGTGATCAGGCAACGTCATCACCTCGGGCAAATGAGGACGCCACCACTGGCCATTGTTGTAGACCCCCGTTGTCGATGGCATCTTCCCGAGCATGATCGCCGTTCGACTCGGACAGCAAACCGTCGAAGCACAATGCGCGTTGGTGAACAACACACCACGCCGCGCTAGTCGGTCGATATTTGGCGTGTGAACCGTTCCCTCATAGCCTCCGAGACAGTTCACCCAATCGCGCATGTCATCAACGGCAAGAAACAGCACGTTGGGACGCTTGTCGGATGCTTTGGCACCGTTGCCAGCCAGCACCATGATGACGAACAGACCGAGGGCGGCGAGACCACGTTTCAACTTGATCGATTGAATGACATGCATCGTCGCACTTCACTATCTGCCAAACCCGATGGTTGCTTGGTGGTCCGTGGCATGCTCAGTTGTTTTGAAAAGGCTCACTCAAGACAACCAGAGCAATGAGGTCACGCAGCCCACCCCGTTTCGCATCGAGTTCCGCCAGAATCTTATCGACGCTCGGGCGGTCCCCGATTTCAAGTTCACGCCCCAGGGCGTACGTCATCAACTTTTCCGTCAAGCACCGGTTGAACGGATCCGTCCGAGTGCTCATCAGCCTTCGAAACTGGGGCAGGGCTTCGAACGTTTCTCCACTTGGTAGCTTGCCAGACGAATCAATCGGGGAGTGCTTGCCGTACTCGTCTCTCCAACCCCCGATTGCGTCAAAATTCTCCAAGGCGAAACCGAGCGGATCAATCTTTCGATGGCACTCGGCGCACGTTGCGACCGCGCGGTGTTTTTCGAGTTGCTCGCGAATGGAGGCGGCGCCACGTATGTCCGGCTCGATCGCTGGAACGTCTGGAGGAGGTGGTGGCGGCGTGTAACCGAGTAGTTTTTCCAGAACGTAAATGCCGCGAACGACAGGCGAAGTATCGACCCCGTTGGCCGAGGCAGTAAGGAACGCTCCCTGACCGAGCAAACCTCCGCGCCGCTTCTCGCTCAATGAAACACGTTGTAGACGACTCCCCTGGACACCTTCGATTCCGTAGTGCAAAGCGAGTTCGCGATTCAGGAACGAATAGTCAGCATCCAAGAACTCTCGCAACGGGAGATTGCCGTCAAGCACGTGACGGAAGAACGTTTCCGTTTCTTCGCGCATCCATGCACCAAGGTTGTCGCGATAGTACTCGAGGAAATCTTCAGACGGCGGCATCACGCCAATGTTGTCCAAGTCCAACCAACGCCGCACGAAATGCGTTACGAAACGATCCGACCTTGGATCCGCCAACATGCGTTTGACTTGTTCTGACAGATTGGGCCGCAGCTCCTTAGCAGTTGCCAAATCAAGCAGCGTCTGATCGGGAGGCGATGACCAAAGGAAATAGGACAACCGCGAAGCCAGTGCGACCTCGTCCAGTTCGCCTTCGCCGAGATTCAGATAGAGGAACCCGGGAGAACAGAGCACTGCCTGGCAACCAAGTTGAAGGGCATGCAAGGGATCCACGCCTTCCTCGAGTTTGCTCGCTACGAAGCGTTGGATTGGTTCCAATTCTCCAGGGACGGGCGGGCGTCGAAAAGCCTTCTCGGCAAACGCTTCGAGACGCTCGGCAATCGTCGCGGCGTTGAACTGGTCGGGCGTCAGGTCGCCATACAGTGCGCGATGCCCGGCGGTCGGCCAAGTATCAACGTGTGGACCTTCGATTTGTATCTCCCAAACCCTCAGCCGAGGTCCACGGTAAGCTTTCAGTATTCCGTGTGACCTCCCAAGCTTGTCATCATCCATGTCGACAAAAGGCTGGAACTCAGGTTTGTCAGCTGCTTGAGTCCTAAGCAATCGGACCAATCGTTTTGCCGCCAGCGGTCCATTTCTGAACCGAACTTCGGGCTCGTAGCCCGCTTCCATATAGACATTCCATTGAAACCATTGCGGCTCGGCATTGGTAAGTTCGACGCGTGCGAGCGACGTCATCTTCGAAACGTTTCCAGTACTCTCGACGCTGCCTCGTCGATCAACTGCGGCGATTTCCATGACCAGAGGATCGCCGTTTCGAAAGTCACCGAGAGCTTTGCCATAGTCATGCTCCCGGCCGACCGCTGCAGCGCGCACGCGGATGGTATAGACGCCACGATGGGCAACTCCACCCTGACGTAGCAATGGCAAGAATCCGAGGTGGCCGCCCCGATAGTGGCGGCCGTAAAGGTCGGTATACGGCGTCGTTGGCACCCAACGAAAGCGTCCCGTGTGAAAAAGCTTGGGCAAGCCTTCGGCGCTCTTGCCTGCGAAGTAGAAAGGCGACGACTGGGCGTGACTTCGAGAGGGCGGTTGGTCACCGAATTGTGTTGCACGACGAATCGCCTCTTCGGCAGCGTCCAAGTAGTGATCCATCAACCTTCCGGATGTAACCAAAGCCTCTCCGTTGTTGTCCAATCCATTGATGAACGCCTCTTCAGGAAAATCCTCGGCGGGATTCCAAATATCGACGTTGACCGACAGCAGATCGCCAATGGTTTGTCGGTATTCCCATGCGTTGAGCCGTCGCAAAACACTATGCCGATTCGAAGTCTTGATTCGCCCGTGAGCCGATGCAATTGCTCCAGTCAGCTGTGCGATTGCCTTTGCACGTTCCTTCTGCGTTGGCTGCGGCTCGCCTTCCGGTGGCATACTTCCGAGGTTCAGCTGGTCGACGATTTCCTGGTAGCGTTCAAGATCGTCAAGCTCATGAATCTGTGGCGGCAGTGTGTCAAACCGACGATCAGCTTTTTGTTCATTGCCGCCGTGACATCGGATGCAGTGTTTTTTCAAAAACGTCGACGTCGAAAGCGCTTCGGCGAAGGCCGAATTGGGCATTCCCATCAGCAGCAATACCCCACACCAAAGACGAGTGCTACAGATTGCAATTGCGCTTCCACCAGACTTCGAAATTGCGCACGTTAGCGCTCTCCCTTGGGAGAGTCGGGCTCTAAAGCCCGGAGAGGGTTTGTATGGTTCATTCCCTCCCCGGACTTTGCGTCCGACCCTCCCGCAAGCGGGAGGGTGATTGTTGGAGCGCGCGTCAATCTGGGCAAGCACTTTACCTCTTGGCACCATAACTCCAATCCGCAGCACTAGCCTTCATACTCATCCCCTATCCAATCTTCATTGGAGAGAACGTTCCCGAGCTTCTGCCAAACCGATCTCGCTCGGCACCAAACCAATGCAGAACAGACAACCATAGATTGGAAAGGGGCACTCGTTCATGTTGCTCGTCGGGACAAACGAGATGACCTTGGTGCTTGATGCCGCCTCCGGCCAGCAACACCGGTAGGTTTCGGTTGCTGTGACTCGATCCGTCGCTCATCCCGCTGCCAAATACGACCAACGTGTTGTCAAAGATCTGCGCTTCTTTCAATTGCGCGAGGAAGTGACTGAGCTTGCTCGTTAGAAACGCCTCGATCACTTGCAGCTGGCCGATACGATCTGCTGCTTTGCCATGGTGAGACAACTGGTGATAACTACCCAAATCGAGCTCGGCCGTTCGGAAACCCATCCCCGTTTCAAGTGTCGCCACGCGCGTTGAATCCGTCTGCAACGCGAGTGCCATCAAGTCATAGAACAAGCCGACCTCATCGATATGTTTGCGTTCTTCATCCAAGACGTCTTCGATCTGTGGCTTCGGCTTTGGGCGATCAAGCCATTCTTTTGACATCTGCAGTCGTCGCTCAACATCCCGGACAGACGTCAAGTATTGCTCGAGTTTGTCGCGATCGGCTGAACCGAGTGTTCGATTCATTGCGTTGGCCGAATCGCGAAGCGCGTCGAGCATGCTGCCGCGGTGCGCAAGTCGGGTACGCTGCGATTGACGTTCGTTTGCTGGCGAGTTGACGAACAGGGCCTGGAAGAGTTTTGCCGGATTGTTGATCGGAGGCACATGAACGCCAGCTCGTGTCCAACACATGTCGGTTCCGCGCAAGATGCCAGTGTTGATCGAGGGGAAGCGA
The DNA here is from genome assembly GCA_965216875.1 of Rubripirellula sp. Lineage (GTDB taxonomy): Bacteria > Planctomycetota > Planctomycetia > Pirellulales > Pirellulaceae > CBDCUW01. The sequence continues at coordinate 6,682,548 of OZ244207.1, read as the reverse complement.
GTGGCACTGCCAACATGTTCGGCAGCAGCTTGGTCAAGCGAGATGTTCTTCTCAGGAAACCCGCTGGCCTCTTCCTTCTTGATTCCATTGAGAAATCCTTGAACGCCTTTGTGCCCGCCGTTGAGACCGTGATCGAGATTTGAAAAAACCGTCAAGTCATCGCGGTGCATCTCAAGTGGCTTCAAAGTGGACGTCGGCTCAAACTGCTTGCCAGCAGTTTTGGGAAAGAAGTTGCCGGGGTAAAAGCCAAGATGATTGCCAACACAAACGAGGCGGCGCGGAGACTCGCCGTCGAAGGCAGCACCGCAGCTCAGACTTTCCAAGAGAGGCAGTGAAAGCGCGATGCCCGTTCCCTGAAGAAGTCGGCGGCGGTTCAAGTCTGACTTCTGATTCATTTTTTGGCACTCTTTGTCGTTGCCCCGGCCTGCCTGAGGAGCGTTTCGAAGCCGTCAATTCTAGTCGTAAACGGGTGTGACCGTTCGACGACATTGCAGGCAACGGTGCCTACATTCAGATACGAATGACTTCCAGATTTGGCGAAATGGATTAGATTCGTGGCTGTTGTTTGTTTGGTCACGTTCCCTCGACTCCCCAATCCCCAACGACTTTGATGTATCGACCCACCCTTTTGTGCTGTTTGCTACTTGGCTTGGCATTTGGACCGGCTGTTTCCCCTTCATTGATCGCTGGCGATGGCACCTACTTCCTTGAAGCGGAACAGTTCGAGGAATTGGGCGGTTGGGATGTTGATCAACAATCGCTCGAACAAGTCGGATCCTGCTACTTGCTCGCACATGGCTTGGGGGTTGCCGTTGATGACGCAACGACAACGCTAAAGGTTACCGAACCTGGACGCTACAACGTTTGGGTTCGAACGCGAGATTGGGTTGCACCGTGGGGTGTCAAAGGTGCACCGGGAAAATTCCAGTTGCTCATCAACGACAAGCCGATCAAGACAACTTTCGGAACTGAGGGTGAACCTTGGCATTGGCAATCGGGCGGCGAAATCACGCTCACGACTTCCAACACCGTGTCGCTTCATGACTTGACTGGATTCAATGGGCGCTGCGACGCCATTGTCTTTTCAAACGACCCAAGTTTCGTCCCTCCCAATGATCTCGAAACGCTCACTCAGTTTCGGCGCAAACAATTGGGCCTTGTCGGCGTCGTGGACGATGGCGGCTCCTATGACTTGGTCGTCGTCGGTGGTGGCATCGCTGGTTGCAGCACCGCGTTGTCGGCGGCACGAAACGGGTTGAGCGTCGCACTCGTTCAAGACCGCCCCGTTCTCGGAGGCAATGGCAGCAGTGAAGTCCGTGTCTGGCCGGAGGGTCACACGCGTCAGAAACCTTACACGCACATTGGCGACATTGTTGAAGAGATGATGATCCCCAAGCCGGTCGGCAAGAACAGCGCCAACGCGCGTCGGGCCGAACACTATGGCGATTCGATCAAAATGCGACTGATTAAAGCCGAACCGCGAATCACTCTGTTTACCGAACAGCGCGTCTTCGCTGCTGACACCGAGGGAGATCGTGTCGTTTCGGTCACGGCACACCACATTCGCACTTCGCGCCACACAAAGTTCCGAGCCAAGCTGTTTGCGGACTGCACTGGCGATGGCACGGTTGGATTCCTTTCGGGCGCCGACTATGACGTCACTCAAAAGAACCACCAGGGGATGAGCAACCTTTGGAACTTGATGGATGCGTCCGACCCGCAAGAAGTCCTCAAGTGTGAATGCAAAGACAAGACCGCTCTCGGTGTGGCAACCAAGGCGGGCAACACCATCATGGAGTTTCCACGATGCAGTTGGGCGATTGATTTGACCGACAAACCGTTTCCTGGGCGAGGGAAACTGCGAGGCCAATGGGGTAGCGACAACCCGCTTGAGAACCTGGGCGGTTGGTACTGGGAAAGCGGATTCGATCGCGATCCGATCAACGATGTCGAACGGATTCGCGACTTGAACTTGCGAGCCATGTTTGGAGCGTGGGACGCGCTGAAGAACGTGGATGGCAAGTTCCCCAACCATCGAATTGCATGGGCAGCATTCATCGCGGGCAAACGCGAATCACGACGCTTGCTTGGTGATGTGATTCTCTCGGCCGACGATTTGCGTGATGGAAAAGAGTTCAAAGACGGCTGTTTCCCCTGCACGTGGGGCATCGATGTCCATTCACCGCACAGCGAATTCGATGATGGCCATGAGGGCGAAGAGTTCATTTCCTATGCGACGACCGGCGAAGGGTATGACTACGAAGGACCTTATTGGGCACCCTATCGATGCCTTTACAGTCGCAACCGATCCAACCTGTTCATGGCAGGACGCGACATCAGTGTGACCCACGAAGGTTTGGGTCCAGTTCGCGTGATGCGCACTTGCGGCATGATGGGCGAGGTCGTCGGCAAAGCAGCATGGCTTTGCGTTCACCACGACACAACGCCGCGGGGTGTCTATGAAAATCACCTCGACTCACTCAAGCAGTTGATGTCCCAACCAGGCAAAATGCGGCGCGACCAAATCGACGGGCCGCTCTCGGTGCCAGTCGAGCAAGAAACTGACAAGTAGCAACCGTCCTGGATCCCCCCATCAACCTGCCTTCGTTCGGAACGCCCGCGATGAGAATCCTTTGTTCGTGCTTGGTCTTGTGTGTCGCGTTTGCGCTGCCGGGCATATCGATGGGGCAGGGCCCTATTCGTCTTGATGGAGAATTTGATGACTGGGCGGGGCTAAGCGACAAACTCTATGAAGACCCGGTTGGTGATGCGACCGGTGGGTTTGACCTTTCACGCGTCGATGCAGCAGTGCATGGCAAGACAGTCTTCATTCGCTTTGACACGCAAAAGAGACTCAACTTGCAAAGTGGCGATCCGGCAGACGGGACCTTGCGACTGCGGTTTGAGACATCGAACAACAAAGGTTTGGTCCTGGACCTAAGGAACCGAAACGCCACCCTGATCGAGGGAGCGAACCAGACTGCAATTGCCTGGCCCAAACTGCAATTTGCGGCGCTGCCAACCTTTGCGACAACGGACTTCGAACTGCGCGTCGACCTGTCGGAATTGAAGGTTGCAACCGGTGACACCGTGCGGCTCCAATTCGAAGGTTCTGACCGCTTGGCGAAACCGATTTTGTTGACCATCACAGAAGCTGGTGCTGTCCGGCGCGAAAAACGTGACCTGACCGCGCCGGCGAACTCGATTCGGATTGCCAGCCTCAACACCCTTCGCCAGGGAAGTGCGTCGCGCGACCGGGCGACCGAAATCAAGAAGCTCTTCGAGCTGGCGGACGCTGACATCTATTGCTTCAACGAAGCACTTGAAGAACCGATCTTTCGATCGACATTTGACAATGTCCTGCCTCCGCGATTTGCGGGCTCAAAGAATGTCCACTGGGCAGCGACCTGCGGGATCGTCTCGCGGTTTCCGATCACGCCGCTGACGATCCAAGCTCAAGAGGCAGCGGCCCTTGTCCATTTGCCGAATAACAAAAAGCTCGTTGTCGTTTCGGCACACTTTCGGTGCTGTGGTTACTCGGGAAGCCGGGAAGACAAGACACGAGTCGATGAAGTCGAGCTGCTCCTCTCGGATCTTCAACGCATGCGTGACGGAGTCTTTGGACAGGATCCCGCTAGCGCAGGCGTGATGGTGCTGGGAGATTTCAACTTGGTTGGTTCCCGCACTCCCCTCGACCTACTCAATAAGGCCGGCCTGAAAGATGTTTTCCTCAGCTGTCCGGTCGACGGTTCGACGATGACTTGGCAAGGCGTATCGCCACAGGAAACCTTTTGGCCAGGGCGACTCGACTACGTGACAGTCGACACCACGCGTCTGAGCGCAAGAGGAGGCTTCATTCTCAATTCGCACCAACTGAGCGTTCTGCGCGATGAGCCAACGCCAAATCCGCCAGCAAGCGATCACTCGATGCTGGTTGTCGATATCGAAACTCGGTAAGCAAGATCGAAACTCGGTGGGGGCCGGCCAGTTGATTCGCATTGGTACAAATGCGTTCCAGCCCACCGAATACAATCTGCGTCGGTAAGTTATTCTTGAGAGAGGCCGAAAAATGAGCAGGTTGTTCGCGCCGTGGACCATCGCAACGATGATCTGGTTGGCGTGTTGCCCCGTGCTATCCACCTGCCATGCAATCGACAACCCATCGGTTTCCTTTGAAGAAACGGTTGCCCCCTTTTTCGATCAACATTGCCAGCAGTGTCATAGGGGCGATCAATCCGAAGCTGGATTGGATCTTCAAAATCTTGCGACCGACTTTACCGACGACGCGAGTGCCAATCGTTGGGTCGACGTCCTGCACAGCCTGCAGTTTGACCAAATGCCTCCTCAGGACGAACAGCGTCCAAACGCCATCGAAAAGGCGAACGTGATTGCGTGGATCGTCCAGAAGATGCAAGAGACGGATCGCTTCGAAGCCTACCAAAAGAAACTGCTGGCTCCGGAGTACGGAAACTGGGTGAGCCACGAAAAGCTCTTCTCAGGCGAAATCGAAACGCCCCCATTTTCTCCCGCGCGAATGTGGCGATTCAGCCCCGAGATTTTTGCGCAACGAGGATTCGGGAATGCGAAAAGCCCTTACACCTACGTCACGTCCGAGCGTGGGATCCGTGACTACGCGGCGATGTCGATCACCGATCAGAGCACCGTGCAAATGATGTTGATCGCGGCGGACTCTTTCCTTTCGCATCGTGACAAGCGCGGCGAGTTCGCTCGTTTTGCCGATGACGCACCGATCCCCGATGATCAAACGCTCAAGGATGTCGTCGCGAGGGAATATCGACGCGTGATTGGACGCCCACCACGTGATGACGAGCGAACCAAGTACGTTGCCTTCCTCAAGCAAAACATCAAAACCGGCGGCAACCTCGATGGACTCAAGACAACCATCAAGGCGATGTTCTTGAGTCCAGAATCGCTTTACCGAATGGAATTTGGGCTCGGTGATGTTGACGATCACGGGCGACGTCATCTCTCGTCCAATGAGCTGGCCCACGCGATCGCGTTTGCTTTGACCGACCGAACACCGGAGCACAACCGTTACCTTCGCGACGCTTTACGTGACGGCAAACTCAGCAACCAAGAAGATGTGGCTCGCGTGGTCGATCTTATGCTGAGCAACCAAATCACTTCGGGACATTGGGATCGCCGCGACTTGCCGCGCGTGATGCGATTCTTTGAAGAGTTTTTTGGATTCCACCGAGCGGGCACCGTCTTTAAAGACAACGAGCGACGCCGACGAGAAAAGATCCCGCAATGGAACACGGCGATGTTGATTCATGACGCTCGGATGCTGATCGAACATGTACTGAAAGAAGACAAGGATGTCATCGCTACTTTGCTGACAACCAATCGCTATTTCGTCGCCCACCCCGGCGACAATCAATACGCACGTGAGTTCTATGAGGAACGTGTGGCCGAAGTGACCGCCCCGAATTACGTCAAGGACAAGGTTGCTCAGCGGCGAAAGCAACTCGAACGAGAACTCAAAGATTGGCAACTCAAAAAAGATGAAGCCGAGCGTCGACTCGCGAGTTACCAAAAGAGTGAAGAAACACGCGTCAAGAAATACACGACCGCACTCGCAAAAGGCATGTATCCTCACCCGAGCTACCCTTTCACCTCCAAGTCCCGCGGAATCGCCGACTTGATCTACATCGAGCCCTACAATCTGCCGAGTAGCAACGGGGTCGAGGAGCAAAAGTGGGACTGGCCACTCGAGCAACCCATCGAATTACCCAAGGAACAACGCGCCGGACTGTTAACGCATCCCGCTTGGTTGGCCGCGCATTCGCTGAACGAAGACAACGATCCCATTCGACGTGGGATCTGGGTCTACGAGCGACTTTTGGCTGGAGTGCTTGGCGACGTGCCGCCTGATGTCGATGCCGCCGTTTCCAGCGACCCACACAAGACACTGCGTGAACGCATGGAACCTCTTCGCTCACAGCGTTGCTGGAAGTGCCACCGGAAAATCAATCCGCTCGGCGAGCCGTTTGAGGTGTATGACGACTGGGGCCGATACAGAACGCATCTTTTCTTTGACGGAAATGGCGAAATCTATTCGCGCCGCGACCGAGAGTTTGAGCGTCGTCAAGAAGAGGGCAAACTCACCGCGAGGTTGATCGACGCCAAGGGTGCAATCGTAGGTTCAGGCCAATCGGAAGTCGACGGCGAAGTCAGCAGCGCCGTTGAAATGATGCATCGCCTTGGCCGATCGGATCGAGCCCGACAATCCTTCATCCGACACTTGTTTCGCTACCTGATGGGGCGAAACGAAATGCTTAGCGACTCACAAACATTGATCGAGGCGGACCAAGCCTACCTGCAGAGCGGTGGCAGTTTCAAAGCCTTGGTGGTTTCCTTGTTGAGTTCCGATTCCTTTGTCTACAGACGCTAGTAAGACCCGTAATCCCATGATCTACCAGCGAAGAAGATTCCTTGAAAACGTGTCGCTTGGTGGCGTTTCGTTAGCAATGTCACCACTGTTGCACTCGCTACGCGTTCACGCGTCCGGTGGTGACGGTGCGTTGCCCAAACGGTTCGTTTTCGTAGTGAAGTCTTCGGGAATTGACAAATTCAATCTTGTGCCCGAGGGGCTCGAGAATCACTTCGTCGCCGCGGACGACGGCAGGAAACTCGGCAACCGTGCAAGACGGTTAGGGCCACACGTTGACGTTCCCCTTTCTGATCACTCTTTGCCGCCCAAGCTGAGTGTTTTGGAACCTTACAAACAGCGGCTAACGATTATCCAAAGCTTGTCGGGGGAAGGTTTTCGCGGCGACCACACCTGTGGGTTCGGTGCACTCTCGTGTCATGACTCCGAACGCGTCGCGATTGCGCCAACGATCGACTGCCTTCTTGGCCAGCACCTTTCGACAGGCCCCTATCCGATGTACGGCATGGCCATGAATGGTCGGTTGCTTGAAACGGGCTGGAAACCTGAAGAATCGTATTGCTACCCCAACCTGTCCGCCTACGCTTCCGCCAAACCGGTTGCCTATCAGGCTTCACCGCGCAAGGCGTTCCTGGAGCTTTTCGGTGCGGCGGTGGCAAAACCAGAGCAGTTGGAAAAGAAGCTCGCCCTCAACGGCAACTTGCTCGATTTCTTGAGCGAAGATGCGAAACGAATCGAACGACACCTCAGTCATCATGAAAAAGAGCGTTTTGAGCTCTACACCGATTCGTTCAACACGCTGCGCCGAATCGAAGAAAAGAAGGCGGCTTTGGTCGACCAAATCAAGGAGCATGCCCCCGAGTTGTCTGACCGATATGAGTCGCTCGCACCGTCAGCTCGAATCGAAGCCCACTTCGAGATCGCGACCGCAGCATTGACGGCGGGACTGACCAACGTGATCACGCTTCGGCCTGACACACTGGGCGTTAAATACTCTGAGCTCGGTCTATCCAATTCCGTTCACGCGATCGGACATCTCGATACCAACACAGCCTCGAATGGCTGGACAGGTTTCGAAGCGCGACGTGAGATCGAGCAGCTTCACTTGAAACAAATTGCCAAGATGGCCGAAAGTCTTGACGGCGTCCCCGAAGGGGATGGAACGATGCTCGACAACACGCTCATCGTCTACATGTCGTGTGCTGGCGGTGATCACCATGGTGGTCAAGCGGATTGGCCCTTCCTGCTGGTCGGTGGTTTGTCTGGAAAACTGAAGATGGGGCGCTACATCGAATATCCGAAGTACCAAGAAGCGGGACACCGCACGATCGCCAACCTCTATCTCTCCTTCATGCACGCCGTCGGTTTGCCCGCCCCCGAAACCTTCGGTCAACTCGATGGCAACCTAAAACACCTCGACTTGCGTGGCCCACTTTCCGAATTGCTCGCGTGAGCAATGACGCAGCCGCAACATGCGTTGGGTGAACTTGGGCAAGGATTCCTGCTGGTGGAAGCGCAATTGCAATCCGTAGCGTTAGGAATTGCCGCGCGCTTGATTGCTGCGAGCCGGGTCGACACTCCGAAACTCGTCGTGAGTTTCGATCAAGATCTCGAGAATTTCTTCACGCAATGCATCGCTCAAATGCTCAAACTCGCGAGACTTGTCTACGCCAGAGAGCACTGCGTGCAATTGCCTCAAGATTTCTTGACGAAGTGGTTCCGAGAGTTTGCTAAATGCGTCAGAGTAGATCAGGTAGCTACAAGGGTATCGAAACAACCTGGTTTTCAAATCGAATTCTCGGAGAGACCGGCCTTGCTGATCTTCGGGGCCTCGCCGCGTGAATGATTTGGCAAACAGGATGGACCCTTTGACTTCGTCTGTGAGCTGCGTCTCGTCACAAAACAGAAGCGAACGCACCACCTGCCGTGCGGTTGCTTCGATCCGAGTCTGAAGTTCAACCTCTGCCTCTGGCGCTGAATCGGGGTCGCCACCAGACGTAGTGCCGGGGGTGTCATCCGCTACCGAGGTTTCACGTTCATACTGCCATTGGCGTACCGAAAAGTCGGCACGCGTCATCACGTTGTGCATTTGGGTTTGGTGGCCGAGCACCATCAATGCAACGATGTCACTTGAAGATCTCAGATAGTCGAGCGTGTTGAATTCGCGACTCAGGCTTTGCAAGTTGCCATTGTCAGCCTCTCCACTGCGACCACTCGCGTTGCCCATGTGCGTCATGTCCCCGTGCTGCCCCGTGACGTACCAGCCTCCCCAACGCTCCGACAGTGGACTTGTATCATCGGTGATGTAAGCCGCGCGTTGCGATTGAATGTTGCCCGTAAAGTCGGTGAACACACTGCGCATCGTATGACCGGGAACGCGTTGGGTCATCGAGGTCGCATGGCAACCAAGGCATGTGTACGACTCACGCTTGACCCGCGGAGGCTCGATCGAAGTATCAACGGTATAGAAAGCCGCACCCAGTTTTGGATCGGCGGTCGAAATCTCCATCAAAGGACTGCCGCGTATCCAGCCAACGTAGACATCATCATTGAAGTAGAGCGCGCGAGGGTTGCGCCGCGAGATGTGATTGACCTGCAAACTCGTGCGTGAAAAGACGAGTGTTTGGGTTGCGGGCGAAACATCCAAGGCCTCAAGAATGGCGCGCAGGTATCCGATCTTGGAGGAAGATTCGAGAGATGCCTCGCCCGAATCCAAGCGATCGATCCACCGGCTAACAGGATTGTCATCGTCGGTCTTGGAATACCTGAACGGTGGCTGCTCGATATCGACATCGACCGTGAAGTCAGCCTGTTCACCTTGCACCGAATCGGTCTGCGCATGGATCGATGTAGCCATCAAGCCGACCAACATAAGGGAGACGGCAAGTGGAATTCGGTCCGCCTTGAAACGGAAACGTGAAGCAGATCGATGAAGTATCAAAAACGAGATTCCAATTGCAGTGCAGTACTAACATTCATTCAACGAGACCGGGCGAACCAACATCTTGGCGCTTTCCGGGCAAAGGACGTGCCAATTCACTCAATGGGGCACAATCCGCGCCGATCGCGACGGTTGCACATGTGCTCTCGAGGCGAAGCGTGCCGCTACCGCACACCCCGCAACCCATTCCAAGGCCGCTTGAAAGATCGAGGGCGGTTACTCGCCGTTGGCTTTGAGCAACGCGACCATTGCTTTGCCCATCGCTTCACCGACGTTCATGTAGGTCTCGGCGTTGCCTCCATAGTGGCCTCCCGAACTGCCGCCTTGCGAAAGGGGATGCGTGTAGACGGCGGCGACGTTGTCCTTGAACTCGGGGTATTTTCCTGAATCGCCGTCGACTGCAAACATGGCGTCGAGGAGTTTGCCGCCGTTGTCGGTCGCTCCTTTCTCGGTCTGGCCCAACGTCGCGCAAACAAATTTTGCGTTGGGTGCATTGAAGTCTTCTCGAAGCTGTCTGATCAGATGTGCGAGGTTCCGTTCATAGCGTGACGCAAGCGCGGCGCTTCGACTGTCGCGATCTCCTTGCCACCAGAAAAAGCCGGCAACTTCGTACTCGGTCGCTCCTGGATAATATTCACCAAGGTTTTCCAGGACCTTCTTTGCTCTGGCAACATCGCCGTCGTACTGCATGCCAGCGTACCACTTGATCTTTTTGGGCTCCGTACCTTTCTTCCAGCGTTCGGGCGTGCCTTTGTAGCCAGGATGGACCCAGGTGACGCCTTTGTCATCGGTGAACTCAAACCCTTCGCCTCCTGGTGGCAGCAAGTCCCACCCCAACGCTCGATTGCCAATACAACTTTTCAGGATCAGCACCGGGGCGTCGACATGATCGCCAACTTGATGACCGATTCCAATTTCGGGACCGATGTTGCCCTTGATCGTCATCCACTCGTTGTTGAATAGACGCATCGCGCCGGTTCCGCTTCCCATCACGCGGACATTGCGAACATCGTCTCGCACCGTCCAATTGCCATCCTTTTCTACGAGATAGGGATAGAGGCCTTTGCTCCGGACAGCGTGCGTGAGCGTTCCTTCTTTTTCGGCTGGTCCAACCTTCCCGAAGCCGAGCATGTTGGATTGCCCGAGCAAGATGTAGACCTGAACTGGCTTGTCGTCGGCCGCGCCATTTCGATCGGCATCCGATTGGTTCGCGTCCTGAGCAGCAGCGGTTACCGACAGCAAAGCGAACGCGAATGCTGCAAACGCAGAGCCATACCTGTGGAGAGAACTCATGGTCGAATACCGAAAAAAGGGTGGGGTTCGAAAGGGTAGAGGGAAAGGATCTCCATCGTATCCTGTTTGTGCTCCCAATGCGTTGCTTTGCTCCCAAAGGCGGGGGACGCTTCGTACGGGTATGCTGTTAAACCATCCGGGTTGCAGTCGAGGTAGATCGCAGAGAATCCAACATGATCCACGATGTAAAAAACACTCTGAGGCGGCGATACAAAGCGTTCATTGAGACGGCGATTTGCTTGATCGCACTCTTGTTTGTGGTTTGCATTATCACCGACTCGGCTTCGGCCCAGGGAACGCGTTCGAACGCTCACTGGGAGCTGCCTGCCAAATGGGAATACAGCGCACCCCTTATCTCTCCGGACACTCAAGCCGCTGAACGTAGCCGGGCGCAGAAAGACCCAACGGTCGTCTTTCATGATGGTCGGTGGCATGTGTTCATGACCGTCAAACTTCCAGGACGGTCGGCGATCGAATACTGTTCCTTTGCCTCCTGGGACGAAGCAAACACCTCCAAACGAGCGCGTTTGGAAGTAAGTGAGAGCAAGTACTTCTGCGCGCCACAAGTCTTCTACTTTCGACCACACAAAAAGTGGTACCTGATCTACCAAGTTGGAACCGCCGACACGAAGATGATGTGGGTGGCCTACTCGACGACGCCCGACATCACGGATCCAACTTCGTGGACAAAGGCACGCCCGATGCTTGATGGCGGCCCAGAAGACCCACGCAAGGTCGGCGGACTCGACTACTGGATCGTTTGCGATGACGATCGAGCCTATTTGTTCCTCACCAGCCTCGACGGACGCATGTGGCGTCTGACAACACGTTTGCAAGATTTCCCAAGTGGGTTCGACAACTGCGAACTTGCTCTGAAGGCTCAGATCTTTGAGGCAAGCCACACCTACAAGCTAAAAGACCGTGACCAATACCTAACGGTCATCGAGGCGAGTGGTCAGCGATACTACAAAGCGTATCTCGCTGACAGCCTTGACGGAGACTGGACACCTATCGCGGACAGTTTTCAAAAGCCATTCGCCAGTGCGATGAATATCCGTCCCGCCTCGGGTGTTGAGCATTGGACCGACAATGTCAGCCACGGTGAACTTGTGCGCGACGGCATCGATGAAACAATGACGATCGACCCCACGAACTTTCGCTTCGTCTTTCAGGGCATGCTCCAGCGCGACAAATCCAACAAGGGCTACGGAGCCTTTCAGTGGCGGATCGGTTTACTCACGCCGGCAAAGTGACCGCCATACTCCAAGCGGGTAGGGAACGAATCCGCCTGAGGCAATTCGTTGATCTCAGCTTGACTACTGACAACTTATGTATAGCATAGCCATATCAGGTCCAGATGGTGATCTATGGAACGAAACAAAGCGACGTCAAAGTTTCAGAAAGAACTCAATTCGGGCGCGGTTTCGATCGTGCTACTGGGATTGATGCGCCAAGAGCGGCGGGCCATGTACGGGTATGAAATTGCCAAGCAGCTTGAGTCGCGGGCGGAACATGGGTTACCGATGAACCAAGGAGCCCTCTATCCCGTTTTGCGGTCGCTTGAAAAGCAGGGGTTGCTTAGCAGCGAGGTCAAACCATCGGCGAGCGGTCCGCCACGAAAGTATTACAAGATCACTCGTGATGGCCGAACCGCACTCCGGCTTTGGACTGAAACGTGGCGAAACACGAAAGAGTTTGTTGATTCGTTTTTGGAGCCGAACGATGACGTCAGTCCTGGGCGTTCCCGTTCAAAGGTATCTCGAAGCCCTTGAACTCGAGCTGAAGCAACATGCAGGCGTCGTCCCCGAAGAGGCCCTAGGCGATGCGCGCGAGTTCCTGCAAGCGAACCATGACGCCCTTATGCTTGCCGAGCCCAACCTTCGTGACGACGAAGTCTATTCACATTTCGTGGAAACCTATGGCTCTCCCGAACAGATCGCCGAGGAATACGCCGATTCGGGCGACCCCATAAACGCGCGGTTTGCAAGTCTCGCCCCGGGTTGGCGAGCTTGTTGTACGAAATGCGGGCGCAGCGCCCCCGCATCGAAGCTGGGCATCACCAGAATCGGTGCTCGCTCCTTCCACAAATACACGCTGGGTTATTGCCGCGACTGCAAATGGATTCGTTTCATTCGCATCGTTCGCGACGCCAAAAGCACGAACCTTACTCGCCAGCTTGGCACGAGCCGCACTGCCGACGAAGTCCGCCAACGGATGCATCGCCCATTGCTGACTCTGGTTGCGATCATCGCTTTCGTTGTCCTGATTCTCCTGGGCGCTAAAGCCATCGTAGCGGACGAGCCGATACCTCGATTCCCACAAACGTTGCCTGCGGGTTGGTCGCTTCAGAAGACGAGCACGATTCCTTCGCAACAACTTTCGCAGTTCTCGAACAAACTCGGAGGCCGCCTTTCGGGACTTTCCAATACGACGCTGGTCAAACAGGGAAGGGCAATTCAGATCAACACAATTCAGTGTGCCACCGAGCAGGATGCGGATGCCGCCAACGCCAAGTTGCGTCAAGGCAAGGCGAACAAGCGACTGGTCTGCCGCCGCGGAAAGACGATCTACGAACTGGTCGCGCGAAACCGCGACCAAATGCAGCTTGCACTTACAGCGCGATACGAACTTGGGCTCCAGCCCAGGCGGGTTACCTATCAGGTGCAGTTCGACGCCGCTCCACTTTCTGCTTCCGATGACATGCATTGGAACAGACTCTTCAACCAGTTCCTGCGGCATGAGCGATTGAATTCGGCGAGGTCCAGCGAACGCCTGTCGGTTGAAGCATCGATTTTGGAAACCGCAAAACGGTTTCAGTTCGACACCACGCTTCGCCTTCGCACGACGGGCATCGGAAGCGTTCAATCCAAATGGAAGTTGGTCCCACAGCCAACGGCAATGACCAAGGTCGGCGATGTGACCGAGTTCAGGTTTGCAAGATTGCCGCAGCGAGTGCAGGTGCCATGGGTTTCCGTGACGGGCAGGATCACTTGCCAAACCGGTGGCGTACTCAAGACCGAATCGATCGATGTGCGGCGACTGACGTCGGCGACTACCGTTTGGCCCGCGGAGGATACGGCGATCCGCGAGCTTGCCACAACGATCACGACGGGAAAGGAGTCCGATCGCGAGAAGATGCTGGCGATTTTGCGGTGGGTCGCGCCGGGCGACCATGTTCGATTTGGAGGCTCGGTGGTCGGTTCACGTTATGGCGTCAACAAAGTCCTTGAGCAACGCTTCGGTCATTGCTGGGACTTCTCCGATCTCTTTATCACTTTGTGTCGTGCCAGCGGCATTCCGGCGCGTCAGGTACTCGGATGGCTCCACGAAAGCGAAGGCCATGTGTGGGCCGAGGTCCACCTTGATGGGATAGGCTGGATGCAAGTCGACCCGACCGCTGAATCAATCTGTGGAAGCGACTACATTCCGTTTGCTGTCAGTAAGGATGGACCAACACCGCTGCTATACACGTCGTCCGTCCAAATCAAGGTCATTGACTAGCGTTTTGCGACACGGCCAGCGCCCATCGTTCAAGTACAATCCTGCCATGGTCTCGATGTCACGTTACTAGAATATTGTCGTGGATAAAGTCATGGGGCGCACCGTCACAATTCTTGCAGCTCTCTTACTCCTGAGCTCTCAGGCGAAATCGCAATCCGTTGCTTGGACCGGAAGCAACTACGAATCGTCCTACGTCGAGGTGCATGGTGCAAAGATGCACTATGTCGACACCGGAGGTGATGGCGATCCGATTGTTTTGGTCCACGGTATCCCTTCGTGGTCCTATCTCTGGCGAAACGTTGTTCCACACCTGGAAGACCGTGGCCGCGTCATCGCAGTTGATTTGATCGGCTTTGGACGGTCCGACAAACCTGATGCCGAAAACACGTTGGCCGTGCAGACCAAGCACTTCGATAGATTCATCGATTCGCTCGGCCTCAAAGAAATCACGTTAGTTGTCCACGACATGGGATCGTTTGTTGGACTCAACTATGCGATGAATCATCAAGACAAAATCAAAGCGATCGTTTGCATGGAGTCAATGTTGTTGCAAGATACGTGGGAGAACATGGAACCTGAAGCTGCCGACTACATGAAACGCATTCGCGAAGAACCTGAGTTCCTGGTCGAGATGACTGTGAACCAAGACTCAGCCGCAAACATGTTGCAATACATGACGCTGAGAGAGCTCGACCAATCAGAGCTTGATGCGTATCGCGAGCCGTTCAAAACCAAAGAGCAACGCAGAACCCTGATGTCACTTTGGGTCGACTTCCCAATCAGCGGCTCGCCCAAAGCATCGCATGATGTTCAAGCCGCGTACCTAAGAGGTCTCACGCGATCGAGCCACCCCAAGCTGATACTGACGATCAGTCATGCAGTGGTTGGACATCAACGGCAAGTCGACTGGATCAGAACAAACTTGAGCAATGTTGACATCCAACCTGTCGGCAAAGGTGGTCACTTCATGCAAGAAGATCAGCCCGACGCGATCGGCAAGGCGATCAACGCTTGGATGCAGAAACGAGGGCTGTGATACACATCGCGTTCAGCGCAAAAAATTTCGAAATTTTCTGCCACTGAAGACGGTGCAACTTCGTCGTTATTGCGCAAACTGCACAGCGTGCGCGCACAGTGAGCGTTTCGTAGGCAGGTAAGTACCTTTATCCTGGCGCGTCTAGGCGTCGGGTGATTGCGGATCGCGCATTTCGATCAATCGATCGAGGCGGGTGATCGTAAAGGTTTGGTGCACTTGATGTTGCGCGTGCTTAAAGACCAAACGTCGCCCCTCATGCTTGAGAGAGAGGTGCATCCGAATCATCCGATCAAGGTCCGCGCTATGTACGCGAACTAACGAAGAGATATCGACCACTACCTCTTCATCAGCGGATGCTTGTGCTGCGTTGGTCGCATCTTCGAACCAATTGTCACTCGAAATGGCTGGCTGAGATGTTTCCAATATCGCTGGCATCGTGGTGCGTCCTTCACAGTGAATCTGATAAGTCATTCAATATCAGTGCATCCTTCGTGCCAATCTTGTCCATGCATCAACGAGTTCCCGCCCCTAGGAGCCCAACATGACCGAAGACGATGAAGCCTTGGTCGCCCGAATCCGCCCGATGATGAAACGCCGCAAAGGTTACTCGGAACAAAAAATGTTCGGCGGAATCGCGTTCATGATCAACGGCAACATGTGTGTTGGACCATGGAAAGGGTCACTGATCGTGCGGCTGGACAAAGCCAACCACGACCAGACCCAAGCGCTTCCCCATGCCCAACCGATGGACATCACCGGCAAGGTGATGAAGGGCTGGGCGCGCGTGGATCCTGCCGGCATCGAGTCCGACGAAGACCTCAAAGCATGGATCGAGCGCGGAGTGAAGTACGCTCGAACACTGCCAGCAAAATAGGGATCTCGTTGCAGCTAGGATGCCGGCAACTTCACGCCGCGGTACATCAATTGTTGACCGGGGGTCGTGAACTTCTTGGCGAGTTGCGGGATATCCTGTTCATGGCCAAGCACGATGACTTGGTCTCCATCGGCGAGTTTCGAATCACTGGCCGGATTGACGATGGTGGTTCCGTCGGCGCGACGGATGCCGACAATCAAGAAACCATGGTTGCTTTTGAGTTCGATGTCGCCGAGCGGCCGACCGACCAGTGGAGAACCGTCGACGACGGCAAGGTCATGAAAGTGCAAACCGATTTGGCCGAGTTCGTCATTCAAACTTGATTGATGCGCGATCTCTTCTAGCAAGTTCTCGGCGCTGGGGCGAACGATCAGGTGTGCCATTTTGGTTGCCCCAATCGCCGTCGGCAAAACGACTTTGTCGGCGCCACACCCGAGCAACTTTTTTTCAGTCCGCGGGTTTTCGCCGCGCGCGATGATGATCACGTCGCTATTCATCTCGCGAGCGGTAACGGTAATAAAAACGTTGGGTGCGTCATCGGCAAGGACGGTCGCGACCACCGCTGCGCGCTCGATGCCGGCCTGGTCCAACACAAATTCTTCGGTCGCATCCCCTTGAATGGCGAGATAGCCTCGATGCTGGGCTTCCTGCACTCGCAATGGATCGTTGTCGATCACGACAAATGGCTTGTCACTGGCTTGAAGCTCTTTGGCCAAGATCGTCCCCATTCGGCCAACGCCACAGATGATCGTATGGTTGCTCAATCGTTCAATCTCGCGGGTCATCTTTCTTGCTCCAAGTGCATTGTTCAGCTCACCATCGATCAACATTTGCATGAACCCACCCACGGTGTAGATCACCGCTGCATATCCCGAAATGATCACCCAGATCGTCAGAGCACGAAGAACGGGTGATTGGACAGGTTGAACTTCGCCGTAACCGACACCAAAGATCGTGATGATCACCATGTAGACCGAATCGGCGAGACTCCATCCGGCTGCCATGTAGCCAATCACTGCGACCAAACAGATCAGCAGAAAGAGGGTGACACCGATAAAAATCTTTCGAAACGGTGCCGACACGCGTCGTCGCGGTTCTCGTGATCCGGTCATGCGCCAACGCTCACCTGCAAACTCGCAAGGGTCGCGGGTCGAGGACGATCGGTGCAGAGTCGGTGGCCGTCATCAAAAAAGTTGAAAAGGGTTTGGTTTTTGGATCCAAGTACAAGTCCAGCGGCCGCAGTTGCCCGATTTCCAAGCAACGACGCTTGTCGATTGATCAAAGGTGATCCCTGCGATCAACGCCATAGACTGCTGAAACCACGCGGTTTTTCGGCTTGGCCTCCATCTCGTGGGTGCGGTGCGAACGGGGCACTCACACAAGTTCTATAGCTGCATCCAGTGTGCCAAATCAGCTTCACCCCACGCCGCGTCCACGTTCACACACCACGCTATGGCGACCGTTCCGTGACAAATTTGAATCGTGATTCCACAACTGAGCCGTGATCGCGTAAGCGGCCGGGCCTGCCCCTAATAAAACCTGAAGAGTTTCGTTGGCTTCCTATCGCGTGTCCTGAGCAACTCTTCTCACCCCGGATTCGAGGACGAACCATCGATGTTTTTTCGAGCTTTAGGATTTCTGTGCAGCCTCATGATCACTTCCCATTTGGCGCAGTCCGACGACGGTGGAGACCAACCTCAGCCTCCCGGCTCGGTCTACGTGAAAGTGATCCTACCGGAAGCAGGCCCCGAGCAAACCAAAGGGCCGTCGATCGAGTCTTGGATCGCAGCACGATTAGACAAGCGTGGTGTCGACCAGTCGCGGGCCGTTACCGAGTGGGTTGAACTTGATGCGAACCAAAACCATTCCGTGTCGGTTTGGAATGCGATGGTCGACGGAAAGGGCTGGGGCTGTCCTGTCGGCGGATCGCTCGGTGAAAAGGAAAATGGCAACATCGAGATTGCCCTCAATGGCTGGACACCCGCGGGCGCCGACTTGCGTGGCGAATTCGTTCCTTTCGAAATCGGAAGTCGCCGTATCATCCGCGTCGGTCACGGCAAGCAGGAGACCATCGCCTATGTCGCAGTCTTTGTGGGGCCGCCATCGAAGATAGCGGTCGAATCGCTTCAGCGATGACTGCGACTACGAAGCCATTCGAGTGCTTCGTCTTCGGTCAAGAACATTTCTAGCGAACCACCACGGTTGTAGGCCACGTTGCGACTGAACTGGTCGTCTTCGGGCAACCACTCGGAAGGCATGTTGATGTAAGCCACACTGATCGACGGGCCGATGGTGTTCACAAACTTTGGTGTCGTGCTATAGAGCTCGGCAACCGTCAGCGCCCCGGTCATACCAGCGCAATCGAGCAAGACGGTGTTGAGCCCCAAATCCGCGCAACGTCGACGGATCTCTTCACCAAGTTCAAGGATGCTGGCGACGTTGACATCGCCCACCGGCGTGAGACGCACCCAATCTTCTTCTGCATCAAGTGTGATTTCAAACGGCATTCGTTTCCCGGTGAAATGTGGTCGAGCCGCCGCCTAGGCTCCGAATCTGGGGCCAATCCTGCCCAGCTGTGTTTTTGGTTGGTCCAATCGTACACCTCTGCGGACTGGATGGTGAGCCGTCGTCGCTGAAGCCGCCGGGGTTTTCGCAACATCTCCGGCGATCCGGCCTGTTTTCGGTCCGCGCGACCTCCGTGTGAGGCCTTCAAGTCCTTACAATTCGTCGATCGATCAATAATTCGGGTAACGATTCGCATTCGCCTGCTATCTGATCGAGAATCTAACGTTTGGCAAACACTCCTCGCCCCGACTGGTAAATGAAACCGTTTGATCGACCATTCTCGACACTCCTGGTGGTCATGCTGCTGTCGTCGCCGCTGGCGGCCGATGATCGCGTTCCCCTTCGTCGCGACAAATTCATTGAATCGCATTGCGTCGAGTGCCACCTGGGAACCGATGCCGAAGCAGGTCTCGATCTCGATGCCCTCTCGTTCCGTCTCGACGACCCCGAGACGCGCGGCAAATGGATCAAGATTCACGACCGCGTGGCGAACGGCGAAATGCCTCCGAAGGATCACACCGAGCTCGAGACCGGGGACCGAGACGCATTCCTTGCTGCGATTTCAAATCCGATTGCAACAGCGGTCCGCGATTCTCAGCGGCGCGAGGGACGCGGTGTTGTCCGACGTCTGAATCGTGTTGAATACGAAACAGCGCTCAGCGATCTGTTGCAGCTTCCACTGCGCATTCAAGAACAGCTTCCCGCCGATGCCAAGAAAGACGGGTTCGATACGGTCGGGTCGGCGCTGAATGTGTCGTCGGTTCAGATGGAAGCGTACCTTGATGCGTTGGACGGCGTCTTGGACCAAGCCACGATGCTTTACGAAAAGCCCGAGCGAAAGAAGTGGAAGCTCGATTACCGCGATACCAATGGCATCATGCAGGAGTATCGGCGGAGCGGGCCGTTCCACATTTTGCCTGATGGCGTGGTCTTCTTTGCGCCGGAAAAGCACGCACACCTCAACGCCGTTCTCGATCATTTCACGATCCCGCATTCAGGAACCTACCGAGTCCGCGTATCGGCCTACGCATTGCGAAGCGAAGAACCGATCACGTTGACGATTCGCACGGGTGGTCCAGGACACAGCGAAAAGGACGATGTCCCCAAGACGTTACTCGGTCATGTCAGCACCTACCCGGGAGAGCCTCAGGTTTTTGAATTCGAACAACAGCTCGTTCGCGGGCAGTTCTTTCGAATCTACCCTTCGTCGCTTCCCTACATGCGTTTCATTCCAAGTCTGAAAGAACGACAAAAGGATTTTCGGGGTCCTGGTGTGGTGGTGCAGTGGGTCGAAGTCGATGGACCGATCATCAATCAATGGCCGCCGCAATCTCACCAACAACTCTGGAGCGACATCGAGACCCGGCCGATTCAAGACGCCAAACCCAATCGTGATCCCAACGAACACCTGACGCAGCCGCCTTCGGATGTTGCCAAGCCAAAGCTAACGCGAATCGCAAAAAACAAGCGAAACAAAGAGACGGGCGGTCAGTGGGTTTATGACCCCAAACAAGAAGCCGGTGGCGAGAAAATCTATCGCCGGGCCCGAATTGGCGACCCGCTACACCCAACGATGCAGTTGGTTTCGCAGGACCCCAAAGGGGATGCATCACGTCTGTTACAGCAATTCCTGCCGCTCGCTTATCGCCGTCCCATCCAAGAAAGCGAAACGCTACCGTTTGAACGACTCGTGCACGGCTGGCTCGACGATGGCGACGATTTCCATACCGCAATGCGAGCAGGCTACAAAGCCATTTTGACATCGCCCGGCTTCCTTTATCACCAATCGAGTCTCCCAAAGTCTCAATCGACTCCCGAATCCCAAACCCTGACAGACGTCGCACTTGCCGAGCGACTCTCCTTCTTTTTGTGGAACAGCATTCCGGATGATGAATTAAAGAACCTCGCATTGTCCGAAGACCGAGATGAATTGCATCGACAGGTTGAACGGATGCTTCATGACCCCAAATCGAATCGATTCATCAAGAACTTTTTGGGACAATGGCTCGACTTGCGGCAGCTCGATTTCACATCGCCTGATTCGGATCTCTATCCCGAACATGATCCGGTGCTGCAATGGTCTCTCGCCGAAGAAACGCAACGTTTTTTTCGCGAACTGGTCGACCATGACCTAAGCACAAGGAACATCGTCGATTCCGATTTTCTGGTCCTCAATCAGCGTCTCGCCGAGCACTATGGAATCGCGGGAATTGACAACATGACCTTTCGCAAAGTTGCGTTGCCCAAAGATTCGATACGTGGCGGTTTGTTGACGCAAGCAAGCGTGCTGAAGGTTACCGCCAATGGCACAACAACGTCGCCGGTGGTACGCGGTGTTTGGGTTCTCGAACGCATCATGGGAACACCGGCAAGTCCGCCGCCGCCTGGAATCCCCGCGATCGAGCCTGACATTCGGGGTGCTACGACGGTGCGTCAACAACTCAAGCAACATCGCAAGGTCGCCAGTTGCGCGAGCTGCCATGCCAAGATCGACCCACCGGGCGTGGCACTCGAGAATTTTGACGTCATCGGCGGTTGGCGCGAACACTATCGCGCGATCGATCCGGAAACGGCTGACATCAAGGTCAACTACCTTCCCAACCAGCCTTTGCCGAAAAAATTCAAGCAAGGTCTTCCCGTCGATGCCTCCGATAAGTTCTCCGACGGCCGGCGTTTTCAAGACATTCGCGAATTCAAAAGGTTGCTGCTCGAAGACGAAGATCAAATCGCCCGAAACTTGGTTGAGAAACTCGTTGTCTATGCGACCGGAGCGCCGATCACGTTCGCCGATCGTGAGGAGATCGAGCAAATACTCGACCAGACACGCGACTCGGGACATGGCGTCCGCTCACTCATTCACGCCGTCGTTCAAAGCGAAATGTTCCGCGCCAAGTAACATGCCACCACGAGAGACTGAGATGAAACGATCACTTTCGCGCCGAACGTGTTTACGAGCGTCTGGTGTTGCGCTGTCGTTGCCGCTGCTTGAATCGGCCAAGGCAAACGATTCCGCAGCGAAGAAGCCATCCGATGGCGACGGCAAACGACCAGGCGACGTGCCACGCCGAATGGTCTGCATTTGCAACAACCTCGGCTTGCACCTTCCCCATTTCATCCCCGACGGAGATGGCTTTGGTTGGAAACCGTCACGTTATCTGAAAGAGCTTGAATCGTTCCGTGATCAGATGACGGTATTCAGTGGTGTTTCACACCCCGAAGTCGATGGTGGCCATCCAGCACAGAAGAGCTTTTTGACCTGCGCACCGCACCCGGGCGGAAACAGTTTCAAGAACACGATTTCGCTCGACCAATACGCCGCTGACTACATTGGTCGGGAAACGCGTTTCCCGTCACTTGCCTTGTGCGCCAACGGCAACGACACGCTTTCGTGGACCCGCGCCGGCGTTCCCATTCCGGGTGCGACGCGCCCCTCGCAAGTTTTCGCCAAGCTGTTTCTGACCGGCAGCGCCGCCGAAGTGGAGTCGCAAGTCCGAAAGCTGCGACACGGCGAAAGCATCATGGACACCGTGTTGCAACAAGCAAAGTCGCTCGAGCGCAAGCTGAACCCGAGTGATCGGGCAAAGTTCGACGAGTATGTCACGAGTGTTCGTGAAGTCGAGCAACAAATGCAGCGGCGCCAGGACTGGCAACGAAAACCCAAGCCCAAGGTGAACGCGAAGCCGCCTAAAGACATTCGCGACCAAGGCGACGTGATCGGCCGAGCCGAGTTGATGTTCGACCTAACGAGCCTTGCGCTGCAAACCGATTCAACCCGTTTGATCACAATCATGATGGAAGGATTTTTCATCGTGCCTCCGATCGAGGGCGTCGATGAAGGGTACCACACCGTTTCACACCATGGACGCAACCCCAAGAAGATTGAGCAGCTTGCGATCATCGAAACGGAGCATGTCCGCGCGTTGGCCAGGCTGCTTGAACGACTCGATCAGACCAAAGAGCAGGGCGATTCCCTGCTTGACCGCACGATGGTGATGTACGGCAGCAATATGGGCAACGCCAGCAGTCACGACAATCGAAACCTACCTGTGATTCTCGCGGGTGGCGGCTTCCGACATGGCCAGCACCTCGCGTTCGATCAATCGAACAATTATCCGCTGCCTAATCTTTTTGTCAGCATGTTGCAGCGACTGGGGATTGAATCCGACCGCTTCGCCAGCAGCACAGGAACGATGCGAGGTCTCGAATTGGCGTAATGGGAATACGTCTTTGTAGGTCATGCTCCGCATGACGAGCGTTCGCATGACGTTCAATTGACGCGTTCGCGGCTCACAGGTGAGCCGCAAGGTGACTCGCCGTAGCTACCTTCGCCAGAAGGTGGTTCCGCTAATCACTCTCACCACGCTCTGGCGAGCGTAGCTACGATGGGTGCAAGGCCCGACGCTAGCGCATTCGGCTCACGTCAGAAGGTCGTTTCCGTCGGTAGAATCTAATCAATGTCACCACGCTCTGGCGAGCGTAGCGACGTACCGCCGTTCGAAATACTCCCACTGCCGTAGGCCTCATGACGATTCAACAACAAGCTGCATCCTCGATCGAGAGAATCGTCGATGACTGGAGGCCGCGTTTTCTCGACCTCGACACCCATTCGGTCGGTCAAAAGCCATCGCCAAGCCGCTGGTCGATCGCGGAAGTCTTGGGTCACTTGGTCGATTCGGCGTGCAACAACCATCAACGTTTTGTGCGTGCCCAATTCGTCGAGGAATTGACTTTTCCAAAATACGAACAAAATGAATGGGTCGATGCGGCCAACTACCGTGAAAGCGATTGGGAATCGCTCGTCCAGCTTTGGTATTTCTATAATCGGCAACTGGCGACCTTGATTCGCAATCTTCCCGACTCGAAGCTACCGACGCCCTGCACGATCACTCCGTATGACACATGCACCCTCGAGTTCTTGGTGACCGATTACGTCAATCACCTCGACCATCACCTTGCGATTGTCTTAACGCGACTCGACGAGAACGCTTGAGCAGGAGCCGACTTGTGGGCGTTTTACCAGAAGAGATCGAAACCGATCGATTGTTGCTTCGGCGTTGGCAACCCGCCGATCGAATCCCGTTTGCGGCGTTGAACGCAGACCCGGTCGTGATGGAGTTTTTCCCCGAACCATTAACGACAGACCAGAGCAACGCGGCGGCCGAACGCATCGAGAAGCACTTTGCGGACAATGGCTTTGGTTTTTGGGCGGTGCAAATCAAAGACCACACGCCCTTTATCGGTTTCATCGGACTGGCAATTCCCCGATTCGAATCCCACTTCACGCCGTGTGTCGAAATTGGCTGGCGACTGAGTGCGTCCTTCTGGGGAAACGGCTATGCAACCGAGGGTGCGAGCGCGGCGATGGAATTTGCTTTCAAGCACCTCGCTTTGAAACAAATTGTCTCAACGACAACGGTAGGAAATGTGCGATCGCGTCGCGTGATGGAAAAGCTGGGGATGATTTATTCTCCTATGGACGACTTTGACCATCCGCTTGTGGCAAAGGGCCACCCACTTCAGCGACATGTTTTGTACCGCAGGGATGCTCCCGCGAGCGCATGAACCTTCGAAGAAGTTTCGATAACGAGCCTCGCTGCGATTGGCGCCAAGCTACAATGCGTCGTTCGCGTGGCAACTTTTTGTTCGCCTGCCGCGCGAAGTCTTTTCAACATTGGACAGGGGGAGCTGCCATGAGTTTGCTGGTACGTACGACATTATGCGTGTTGGCGTTGGTCGTTAGTCATGTGGCGAGTGCACAGTCGCTCGATCGAACCAAGTTGCCCATCGAGGCCCCCGTGGCGGCGCCGATCACGGAACTTGATGCGAGAGACGCCACGGCTCCGCCTGCTTTCTCGATCGACGCACCGGCTGGCGCCCCCAATGTCGTGATCGTCTTGATTGACGATATCGGTTTCGGAACGGCAGAGTGTTTTGGAGGCGCGATCTCCACACCGACACTCAACCGTTTGGCTGAGAACGGGCTGCGATACAACCAATTCCACACCACCGCACTTTGCTCGCCGACTCGAATGGCCATCTTGACTGGCCGCAACCACCATTCGGCGAACGCGGGATCGGTGATGGAAGTCGCAACCGCCTTTCCAGGCAACCAAGGTCGTCGTCCCAAGAGCGTCGAGCCCGTTGCCGAAATGCTTCGCTTGAATGGCTACAGCACCGCCGCGTTTGGCAAGTACCACGAGACGGCACCCTGGGAAGTGAGCATCTCGGGTCCGTTTGATCGCTGGCCAACACGCTCAGGATTTGACAAGTTCTATGGCTTCATCGGTGGTGAAACCAATCAATGGGCGCCTTTCCTGCATGACGGGGTGACGCCGATCGAACCACCACACGATCCTGACTACCACGTCACGACGGACTTAGCGAGCGAAGCGATCCGCTGGATGCGTTTCCAAAAGTCGTTGACGCCGGAAAAGCCTTTCTTTGTTTACTTTGCCACTGGCGCCACGCATGCTCCGCACCAAGTGCCACAGGAATGGATCGACAAGTACAAGGGCAAGTTCGATATGGGCTGGGACAAGTACCGCCAGCAAACGCTTGCCAAACAAATCGAGATGGGCGTTGTCCCCAAAGGAACCGAACTCGCCAAGAAACCGGACGACATCAAAGACTGGGACAGTTTGTCAAAAGACGAACAACGACTGTACGCCCGCCAAATGGAAGTCTTCGCAGCGTTCGCATCTCACACGGACCACGAAATTGGTCGCATGGTTGATTCACTCGAGAAGATGGACGAACTGGACAACACGTTGTTCCTTTACGTTTGGGGTGACAACGGTTGCAGCGCCGAGGGCGGTTTATCGGGCACGTTCAACGAGATGATCGTGCTGAACGGTTTGGCGGACACCGTCGAAGAACAGCTCAAACGCATTGACGATTTTGGCGGCAAAGACGCCTACAACCACTTCCACGCTGGCTGGGCTTGTGCCGGCAACACTCCATTTCAATGGACCAAGCAGGTCGCATCACACTACGGCGGCACACGAAACCCACTGGTTGTTCACTGGCCTGGTGGCATCAAAGCGCGTGGTGAAGTTCGCGACCAATGGCATCATGTGGTCGACCTCGGTCCAACCGTGATGGACGCCGCCGGGTTGCCATTCCCAACCTCGGTCAATGGAGCCAAGCAAAAGCCGTTCGAAGGCGTGAGCATGAAATACAGCTTCGACAACGCCAAAAGTGCTGATCGTCACACGACGCAGTACTTTGAAATGTTTGGCAACCGTGCGATCTATCACGACGGTTGGTGTGCGACCGCCAAACACCGCACGCCCTGGGCATCGGCTCCCGATGGTGCGTTGGCTGATGACAAGTGGGAACTGTATCACGTGGCCAAAGACTTCAGCCAAGCGAACGATGTGGCCGCTCAACATCCCGAGAAGCTTCAGCAAATGCAGGAATTGTTCATGACCGAAGCGGTCAAGTACAACGTTCTGCCTCTGGATGATCGTGTTTACGAACGCTTCAATGCGGCGATCGCAGGACGCCCCGACCTGATGGGTGATCGCAAATCGCTAACGCTTTACCCGGGCATGACGCGGATCATGGAAAACGCGTTCATCAATATCAAGAACGCGTCGCACAGCATCACAGCCGAGATCGAAGTCCCGGCCGAGGGTGGTGATGGCGTCTTGATTTGCCAGGGCGGCAACTTCGCAGGGTGGAGTTTGTACATGAAAGACGGCAAGCCGATCTATGTGCACAACTGGTACGACCGCCAACGCTACACCGTCGAAGGACCGGAAAAGTTGCCACCAGGCAAGACAACGATCCGCTACGAATTTGATTACCAGGGTGGCAAGGAACCGGGCGCCGGCGGTGTTGGCAAGTTGATCGTCAACGGCAAACAGGTGGCTCAAGGCAAGATCGACAAAACCGTTGGCTTTGTATTTTCAGCCGATGAAACCGCTGACGTTGGCGTCGACTACCACACGCCTGTTTCGCCCGACTACCCACAACACGGAAACGAATTCAACGGCGAGATCGAGCAGATCACTATCGAACTCGAGTGATCGGCAAAGCAAAACGATTCGAAGAGATCGGTCCTCAGTCGACGGTTTCGGCTGAGGACTTGATCGTCTGATCCGCTTCTCGGAGCAGGGCGAAGTACTCGTAGTCGGGAAACTTGTTTTTGTTGATGATCTTGCGAGCCTTTTCGAGACTCTTGGCGGCTTGCTTGTCATCCAACTTGTGTTGCACCAGTGCAGTAAGCGCCCACGTGGCGCCGTCATACTTGCCTTGCGGTATCGCCTTCAAGTGATCCGATGCAAGCTCGTACTGTTGGTCGCGATAGAGAACCAACGCGCGTACCGTCAACTCGGCCGGTGTTGTTCCCTTTTGTCCAAGCTGGTAACGATTCGTCAACTGCAACACTTCGTCCATCGGCGGGTCGGGAATCACGCAAAGGAAGAGCGCCTTTAACCGAGGGAAACTTCGGTTGTCAGGATTGAGTTCGATCAACCGATCGTAGACCTCGATCATATGGCGAATCTGTGGCACCGCGCGTTCGTGCCCTGGATTGATGTTCGCCTTGCTGAAGATCGCGTTGATCGCTTCTTTGTGGAACTTGACGATATGCGGGTAGGTCTCGGCGAGCTTCAAAAAGGTGTCGGCCGATTTCTCGTAGTACTGGAGGGAGTCCTGCTCGAAGCCTTGTTTGATCGAAAAGGTCCCCAGGTTCATGTAGGTATCGCCAAGTTTGTGAGCGTATTCATGAATCGCGGGGTTTTCGACGATCAACACCTCTCGAATTTCGGCGGCCTTGATGAAAGCCGCTTTGGCTTCATCGATTCGCCGTGCTTGGTAAAGGGCCAGACCGACATTGTTGTATCCACCTGCGAGTGCGTGTTTGTTTCGATGTTGCGAATCGATTTCGACCAAGTGTTCACGCAATTCGACGGCTTTCTCGTAGAGCTCGAGCGAACGTTTCCAGTCACCTTTTTTGAATCCGAAAAACGTCCCGGCGTTCGAATACATGTTCGAAATGTGAAACAGGTGCTCGGATTCGTCTCGATGGGTTTCGAGCAGCGGCTTGGTCAAATCAAGTGCTTCGACCAACAGCGGCTCGGCGCCTTTCTTGTCCCCACGCTGGCTTTTCGAGTGCCCCAGGTTGTGAGTCGACTTGGCGAGGGTCAACACATCGTCGGCATCTCCGCGCAAAGTGACCAACCGGGTTCCCGCGTCAATGCTCTTTGAATAGAAGGTTTCCGCATCTGGAAACCGACTTGCCACAAAATGATCGTTCCCGATTGCGCCGTTCGCTTCGGCGAGTGCTTTGAGGTACTCGGGATCTTCGCCCTCTTGGTCGATAAGCTGCTGGTAGAGATTGGTCGCTTTGTCGTACAGCTCGAACGTTTCGTTGCTTGCAGGATCAAGGATCGCGCTGATTTGCCCCAACCGGGCGTAGGCCTGCGCCGTTTCGAAACGGACGGAGGGATTGTTTTCGGACTCGGCCAGGAACAAC
Organism: Rubripirellula sp.; assembly: GCA_965216875.1. Classification (GTDB taxonomy): domain Bacteria; phylum Planctomycetota; class Planctomycetia; order Pirellulales; family Pirellulaceae; genus CBDCUW01. The sequence goes on along the minus strand of OZ244207.1, from coordinate 6,654,445 downwards.
TCGTAGTAATCACGTGCTTTCTCGAGCAGCACACGTTGGAGCGCCTGGGTGCCGGGCGTTCGCGCCAGGACGCCGTCTGGTTGAGCGACTTCGGTCAGATAGTCGTCGACGATGTCTTGAGCTTGTTCGAAGCGTTTGTCCGCCAAGTCGAGTGCCGCGGTTGCTTTTTCGTTCGCTTCCACGGCTTTGTTCCATTGCCAACCGACACCGGCCGCACCGAGCAAGGTGACCAGAACGACAATCGAAGCGGTTGCGGTCAAAATTCGGCGACGTTTGGATTCTGCATCGGCCCGAACAATCGCCTCGTGTCGTTGGATCTCGGCGCGTTTGAGACGTTCTTGAACGCCTTCGAGGTAACCGGCGATTCGCTTAGCAACTTCTCCTGCGTCAATCGGACGTGCACTCGGATCGTTTTCGAGGCATTGTTTGCACAAGTCGGCCAGATCTTGATCCACGTCGCTTTCTTGAAGCGACGTGATCGCATCGGCGTGGTCGCCGGCAGCAGCACGAACGAGGACTTCGCCGGCGGTTTCGCCCAGGTAGAGTCGACGTCGCATCAGGATTTCGAACAGCATCGCACCGAGTCCAAAGACATCACTGCGTTGGTCAAGCGATTCAACATCACCACGTGCTTGTTCCGGCGGCATGTAGCAAGGTGTGCCGAGCACATCGCCGGCAGCGGTCAAACTGTGGCGAGCATGCTGGAGCGAACTGTCGGCGGCCGAGGATGCGGTGTCGGTTGCCGACTGTGACGAATCGCCGTCCAACCCGGCCAATGGCGATTCATGCTCTGAAGACTCACCCAATCGCTTGGCCATCCCCCAGTCCATCACTTGGACTTCGCCGAAACGGCCGACCATGACGTTTTGAGGTTTCAGGTCTCGATGAATGATGCCCTGCGCGTGCGCGTAGGCGAGCGTTTGAGAGACCTGTTCGAATATCCCAAGGCAATGAGCGAGGTCGTCTTTGCTCGGGTCGCGCTGCTTCAAAATACTCTCGAAGGTGTCGCCATCGACGAGTTTCATCGAGAAGAATGCGTCGCCAGAATCGAGCTGACCGTGATCGTAAACTGGCGGGATTCCCGGATGCTGCAATGAACCGGTCAGCAGCGCTTCGCGATTCAAGCGACCTTGTGCGGTGGCATCGTTTGCGAACCGCGGCAGCAGCAACTTGACGGCGAGCGGTCGCTGGCCGTGCGCATCGAAGACTCGCCAGACGATGCTAAGTCCGCCCGCGCCGACCCTTTCAACAAATCGATACCGTGGTGAACGTAAGGGCGGATTGTCTTCACCACCTCGAAGGACGTTCTCAATTCTTTCGGCGAGCCCTTGGCGGTCGCACGAATCATCAGCATGCTTCAAATAGTCTTCGGCCGATTGTTTGGGTCCGCCCTCGGCTTGGCGTAGTTCGGCGTCGAGGCCAGCGAGCTCACAGAGCAATGCCTCGCGGGCGGCGCCGGTGAAACCCGAGAGGAACTGATCGATGTCCCGATCGTCCGCTTTTTCGATCGATTCAAACCGAGTGCAAACTTCTTCGATTTGCCGCAGCGCATCTATCGACAACGTTTTCGGGTCAGCGGCTTTAGACATCGTCATCGTCGCCTTTGTGCGGCGGTTGATCAGGCGACGCATCCGCGTTTTTCCAGATCGTCCGAATCAGATTCAAGCGGCGTTCGACTGACCGCTTCGCACAACCAACGCGATCGGCAATTTCGTCGACCGAATACCCTTCGATGCGAAGCAGGGCAATGGTTTGCAACAAGTCGTCTTCAAGCATATCGAACAGGCGTTGGCAATCGTTCGCGAACTGGGCCATCATGTCGGGCGTCGCGGTCGGATCAGCAACCTGTTCGATTCCACCACCAACATCCGGATCGGACTCTAACAGGAATGTGGACTCTCCGCCCACTTTTCCGCCACCACGTTTTTTGCGAGTCTGGTATCGAACGTAACCTTGCGCCTTGCGTGAGGTGATGCAAAACAGCAGTCGCCACAACTCGTCGCGGCCGTGAATGTCGCCCAGTGAGCCCTTTGCCGCGCCGAGACAGAAACTCTTGAAGGCGCTCAGTGCGACGTCTTCTTCGTCGAGGATTCGGCGCAGGTGATCGGGCAGTTTTCGCCGCGAGTATTCGAGCAAACGAGGAAAACAGTACCCCCACAGCTTTGTCGCGGCCTCCTCATCACCACTTTCCACCGCCCGAATCCATCCGGTGACATCGTCGCTCGATTCGACCTTCCGTTGCATCAAATTCCCCGGGTTTCTCTCTCGTTTGTGAAGCTTTGGCGAAGCCGGTGTTGGAAGAAAATTTCAGCTTGGAAATCTGTGGCGGTTGAACACGCTAACCGGTCACAAGCTTGTTGGGACAAGTCTCTCCAGCGACCCGTTTCGACGCTTTCCACCGGGAAAACGGCGGCGTTGAATCACCCAATCGCACTCGACTCCCGACCACCGAATGATCTCCTCCCTGTGGCTCAAAGAGCCCCGTCGGTGTTCAGGCGCCCCGTCCCGATCATAGATCAATCCCACTTGTTCGTCAGCCAGAATGTTTCCACTCACCTCCCCCAGCCGCAACAAAAACCGCCCCAACGATCGTCGCCTCCGGCCACAATCAAGCCCGACACATGCTAGCCGGGCGTCAAAGCGGCGAGCGTTGTTGGAACTGCTCGAAGATCGACGCTTGCTCGCACAGGTCCCGATCGATTCGGCAGGTGAAACTTTCACCGGCACCGAGGAATCGGACCGGTATGTCTTGTCGGCCAATTCAACTTGGCAAGACCTAAGCATCGAGGATGCCGGCGGCTCGCGCGATGTCCTCGACTTTAGCGCGCTGACCGAGGATTTGACGTTTCGCGTCCAGGCCGACTCACGTGTGGTCGTTACTGCGCCGGGCAAACGCCTGATCGCTACTGGCATCGAAGGTTTCGAACCTGGCTCGGGTACAAACGACTTCATCGTCGAAAAAGGGGCGTCGCTTAAGAACGGCTCGATCATTGGACAAGTTTTTGCAGATGCAACGATTCTCTCATTCGCCGACTCAAGCGGTTTGTTTGGTTCGACCAAGCGTGTGAACCTGTCACTCGACTCGATCAACAACGGTGCAAAGGTTGGCGACGTCGAATTCACCGAGTTGATCGGCATCAGCGATGTCTTTGGCGGTCGCGGCAATGATCAATTGGTTGGCAACGAATTCGACAACACCATCGCCGGCGGAAAAGGGGGCGACCAAATCGAAGGTGGCGGCGGTCGCGATTCTCTTTTCGGTGAATCAGGCAATGACACGATCGATGGTGGCCCCAATGACGATCCGGAACTTGACGGTGGCAGCGGCGATGATTTGATCCTGGGCGGCACAGGCAACGATGTGTTGTTGGGCCAGTCTGGAAACGACACGCTGCGAGGCGGACCGGGCAACGACCAATTGTCCGGTGGTTCCGGCCGTGACCAACTCGAAGGTGGAGGTGGCAGCGACCAACTCGACGGCGGCAGCGGCAACGACACCTACCGATTCGACGAATCATGGACGGCGGAATCGGGCACGACGACTACCGTCACCGAGCAAGCGAACTCGGGAAAAGACACGCTTGGTTTCGCAGCCGTTGTCGATGACATCCAGTTTCAATTCGGCAAGACACCTGGCCCCGTCGTCGTTGCCACCTCCGGCAGCAATCGTGTCGAAGCAACTGACTTCATCGAAAAGTTGATCGCTGGCAAAGGCCAGAACAACTTTCAAGTGCTTGATGGTTTTGGCGACAACTATTCGCGATTGTCGCTGCGCACGCGCGACTTCATCGTCGAGAATTCGATTGCATCCAATGCGACGCCAACGTCTGTGCTCGACCTTTCGGCGTTGCAGACCATGGTCACCATCGAGGTCGCTTCACTTGCCGGCGTCGCCAAAGGAAACCGCGTCACCGTCATCTTTCGAACAGGCAAGCGGCTTGTCATTGACAACATTGCGAGCATCACGGGAACGTCGAAACTCGACCGCATCACGTTCCTCGAAGGAGCGCGTCTGGTCGGAAACCTGGACGGTGGGTCGGGAGGGACTCAAGTCGGGTACGCGGCGAAACCACCGAGCGATGCGCGCGGCAACCTGCTTGCCGACCAACGTGAACGCTTGCAAGAACTCGCCGAACGCATCGAACTACAAGACATTTTCGATTCGCGAGTGCTCGATTCGACGAACCCAAAACTGGGCGTCCAATTCAACGTCGGCACTGAGATTGGCGACTTCGCCGCGGTCGAGGGGTCGACAACCAACAGCTTTGGCGTCTTTGGTGGTTCCAAGTTTGATCATTTGTTCGGAAATGAAGACGACAACTCACTGTATGGCGGTGATGGCAACGATGGCCTGTTCGGCAGTGGTGGCAGCGATGATCTGTTCGGCAACGCGGGGAACGACTTCCTTGATGGCGGCGCTGGACCGGACATTCTTCGCGGCGAAGCGGGCGATGACGTGATCGAAGCGGGTGCCGGCGACGACCTGTTGCTTGGCGACTCCGGAAAAGACTTGCTTGTCGGTGGCCCAGGCAACGACATCCTTGTCGGTGGGCGCAACCGAGATGTCTATCAATTGGGTCCCAACTGGGGTCGCGATCGGATCGATACCGTGTTTCTCGAAGGTGCCGAGGACGCGCTCGACTTTTCAAGAGTCAACGAGCCGATCACTTACAGCTTCACCGCTGGCAAGATCTCGATCGGTACAGGTGCGTTCACGCGACAGCGCAATGAAGCGGGCCCCCTCGGTTTCGACAAAGCGGCTGGCACGTTTGACGATCCGCTGAGCAACCGTCTCGAGATCGCCAATCCTCGCATTGCCGAAATCATCCCCGGACAAGGGAACCAACAATTCCTGTTCGACAATAACTGGAACAGTGTCACGATTGACGCTCGGACCCTCCCCGCAAACGCCGAATTGAATCTCGACTTTGGTGGAACAACAACGCCCCTGCGGTTCGATTTCAAGGCGGACGACACCGTCGAGATCATTCGCTTGGGCACGGTCAACTCGATCAAAGACAACGTCCCTGGACTCAAGGCCCCGACGATCACGATCCTTGGCGTCGGTGCCAACACGGTGATCAAGAGCGGGCGAAACGAAAACAGCTATCGAGTGTTCGATGGCGTGAACTATCCCGGCAGACTGATCTTCACGGCCGGTGCCCATTGGTCGCGGGTTGCGCCGACCGAAATCAGCACTCCCTCGGGAATTCGCCCCGGCCATCGCGTTGATCTCACCGAGCCACTCAAGGTACCTGGTCCGTCCGACCTGTTTAACAAGAACATCGTCAATCTGCAGACGAGAGACTTGACGACGATGCTGTCGTCGAACATCAGCAAAACGATCAAAGGGATCAAACGTTTTGAACTCGAATCGGGTGGGCTTGATCCTCGCATCACCGACGTCTCCTTCGGCGCGGGTATCAACCTGATCCAAGGTGATAACGCCAACAACGATTTTCAACACAAGACCCTGCGTCCCGGTTTGGACTTTCTTTCCGGGCTAGGTGGCGCGGATACCTATCGCTTTGGTAACGCTTGGGGCGCAGCTGCGGTCTTTGAATTTCCTGAGCTTTCGATTGGTGGCGAACCGATTCCGGCCGCGCTCGACACGCTCGATTTCTCTGGTCTCGTAGGCAGCGTCGAAGTCGATGTCTACCCGATCTCTTCGGTCGAAGAAGCGATTGACGCAATCAAAGCTCTTTTCGATCCCAACGTCACGCCTGAAGAAGTCGTTGCGACCTACGGCGATGCGCCCGTTGCAACCAATCTCGTCGTCGCCAAGGAAACGACGGCGCGACCGCTTGCGGATCTGTTGCCAGGTGATCCCGATTCCTCCCTGATTCAACAGATCCTCAGTCAAGGAACAAGTTACGTCGCGGCGATGGACATCGAGTCGCTTGTTGGTCCCAAGGGTGGAACCTTGACGGTCCGCATGCATGACGATGCGACGCTACGCGGCACGGTGTCGGGCGGTAGTTTTGGTCGCGTCAAACTCGACTACTCCAACTACGGCCGTCAGGTCGTGGTCGACACCACGGCCGGGACCTTTAGTAGCGTACCTGACCTGGGAGCCTTCGATCGTTTTGAGCCAGTATTTGATGCGGTCAACGACACCTTGAACACGGTTCAATCCTGGCTCCTTTCAGGTGGTGAAATCATCATCCCAGGTCTGCCGGATACCGCGACCGGCAAGGCGACCGGAATCGAAGGACAACGGCTTGGTGGACTCACGACTTTGTTTGACTCGGGCTTTGGCGAAGTGAACCAACTGAGCGAACGTCTCGAGAACCGCGCGGTGGTTGGACTGAGCGAGGTGATTGGGTCGCCGTTTGCTGATTCGTTCACAACCGGGATCCTGGCCGACACTGCGTTCGATGTCGATGACGGCGACACGATCAACGGGCAAGTCGTACGCAACCCACAAACCGGCGTTTCGTCGCCTCGATCGCAAACCATCGATCTGTCGCAACAATCGGTTGCTGGCGACTATGTGATCGATCTGCCGAATCAATCGATCACGCGTGATGGTTCTCCGTTTGCCACGATTCAAGCGGGCAATCGCGTGATCGCGAGCCCCCACAACGACACGATCATCGGGACCTCAGCAGACGAAACGTTCGTCTTCACCACGACCAACGTCGACGACACGATCGTTGGTTGGAGCGTCGACACGGTTCGCGGCGGTGGCGGTCGCGACCGTATCGACATTTCGTCGGTGCCCACCACGTGGGACTGGTTGGTTCGAACCGAATCGGTCGGCGGCGAATCCTTTACGGCCATTTACTTTGTCGACGAAAACAATGCGGAACTCCCACATCGAATTCTGCTTTCGCAATCAGGCGGTGACGACTACACGATCGTCGACCGCGATGGAATCTACAGCGGTTCGAAATGGATCAAGACGCCCCGCGTCCTGTCGACGTTTGAAGGTCCGATTCCCGACCTGCAACCACAACCGCAGACTTCGGTAATCAGCGCATCGGTTCCGAGCGACAACCGCATCGCCGCGATTCCAGCGGGCATTCTTTCCGACGCAATCGATGCGTTCGACGGTGTCACAATCTCGGTGCCACGCACGGATGGATCGGGCGACGAACCGTTTACGCTGCAACACGTTGATGGACGATTGTTGACCGACCGTGGCGGCGTGCTTGTGGATCCAGCTCAACTTTCCGTTCGCATCGTTGACTTGCCCGGCACGGATCTTTCAGCACGCACGCCAAGTGGCGAACTTCTGATCGATGCGACCGCCGCGGATTTCGGCTGGCACGTTACCGAAGATCCTGTCCCGGCTGGCAAGATCGACCTGAAGAGCGTGTTGATTCACGAGATCGCGCGCGGTCTACGAATCGACAGTTCCGCAGCGATCATGCAAAGTGAGCTTGCGCCGGGAGAACTTCGCCGCGATGTCCCGACATCGATTGCGCAGTCGAGCGGGCCAAGCGTGCAACAAGCGTTGACCGCGCCACAGTTGCCAGCGGCTGCAATCACCGAAGTGGATGAGTCGATCGACGCGATCATTGATCAAGCGGTCGCCCGATGGCAGGCGGCCGACTTGGTTGTCGCGGGCGACACATCAGCGACCGTCGTTGTACCGCGGCCATCGATCTCCTTTGGACACCTTCCTGAATCAGAACTTGCCCGCCGCCTTGCCGACGGAACCATCCTGATCGACTCAACCGCCGGAGGCCATTTCTGGCATGTTGATCTAACGCCCGAATCGGATGAATCGGTCCCCGAAGGCAACATTGATCTGTTGACGGTTGTCATGCACGAAATCGGGCACACGATTGGACTGCGTGATTCAAACGACGGCGCTGGGTTGATGGCCGCAGAGATCGCCCCCGGCGTGCGTTGGAACCCACCGGCCGAAACGACCAGCGTCGTCAACACGCAATCGCCCGAACAAGTGCGGCTGGTCCAAGGGTTGGATGCCTTTGGCAATTGGGTGGGCGGCCTCGGCGAACAACTCGATCGGTTTCTTAGCAGCAGTGTCGAGATTCCATTCATCGGCGACGTGAACTTGGCGGGGATCTTAGGAATTGAACTAGGCGCCGCTGACCCGTTGCTTGACGGCTTGCAACAAAACGTGGTCGACCAAGTTGCCGCGATCTTTGCCGATGGCGGCGACCTGGATGGTGACGGTGTCATCACCACAATGGACCTTGCACTCCAGCCGAACCTCGACTTTGCTTCAAGCAGCAACGAAGTCGCGTTTGTGGCGACCCTCGATTTGCCGAGCCTTGATTCGGAGCAATCGTTTGCGTTCGACTTGTCGAAACTGCGCATTGGTGATCTCGATCCGACGTCGCTTGGTATCCGCGTGGCTTCCGATGCGGTCCCAACGATCGAAGTCTCCGCCGGCATCGACTTGCAGTTCCTGTTTGGCCTCGATGCCAATGGCCAGTTTTATGTCGATTCGCCCAACCTGGTGGCCAGCTTGCAGGCGAGCAGTGGCGACGAACCGCTTGATGTCGATATCGCGATCGGGCCGTTTGGTCTGTCGATCGACGGAGGCTCGATCGAAATCGGCGGTGAAATGAGTTTGGGGACGGATGTCCGTCTCGATTACCCGGCACTGCTTAGCAATCAAGTCAGCCCGATGCTTCTCGTGCCATCGCTTTCCGCGGGAGGTGGTTTCGAGATCGATTTGCCACTTTCGTTGACCGGCGCTCTTGCCGGCGTCAATCGCGAAGGACTCGCTATTCGCGCCAGCGGCGAAATCACTGCCGGCGTTGGAAGTCTCGACTCGCTGATCGCTGACATCGAACTTGAGACACCCGGGCTGTCCGATTTGTTCGACTTGCGAGGCGTTAGCCTTGACCAAATCCTTGATGCCCTCGTCGCTGGGCTCGATGCCCTTGTTGACGAAGATCCCGAAAACGGAAGCCTCATCGCTCGCAAGCTTCCCGGCATCAACCAAAGTGCGATCGATTTGTTTGGCGACGGGACCGCGGACCTGATCACGGGATTGAAGAACGCAATCGAAGACGTGCGCAGCGATTCGAGTTCGAGCCTCGGCACACTCGCTGGCCAACTCAACGCGGCAGTCAACGGTGTGCTCGGTTTTGATGCCGATCCGTTTGCACTGCGTTACGAAAACTCAACGCTGTTGGTCGACTTTGCGTTTGAAAAGGCATTGGCCGACGTCGAATTCGATTTTGAACTCGATCTGCGTGACCTTTTCCTCGATGACATCCAGTCGTTTATCGACAACAGCCCACTTCTCGATGGAGTGCGTGACCGAATCGACTTGGACGCCATCGAAGCGTCGATCGGCGGCGACGATGGCAATGTCAAACTGGTAGCGTCGGGATCGGCAGGTGTCGATTTCGGATTTGGATTGGATCTGTCGGACGTGACCGACCCGATCAAATTCTTGGATGATCAATCCGAGATCTTTGTCGCCGTTGACGCGGGGCTTGGTGCTCCGGTCGACGTTGAAGTACAACTCGACCTGGCAAGATTGGTTGGTGTCCAAGACGCATCGCTCGGCACGATTGGTTTCTTGATCGATGACGCAACCGTCGACTTAGATGTCCGCGCCGCTTACGGACTCGCCGACCACGAAGACGATCGTTACGAGTTGTCGTCGATCAATTCCGACGACTTAGAGGTTTCGGTCGAGATCGCCACCGAGATCAATCTGCCCCTCTTCCTTGCTTCGGACATACCGGTTGGCGGAACGACCGAAGATCGAAACGCCGATGCGATTCCCGACCATGTGCTGCACATTGGTGCCGCGTTCGAAGAAGGGGAACTCAGCTTTGACTTGGCCGGTCCAGGAGTCGAGCAATTGCTCGGGATCGGAGCCTTGCTGAACGACCCGGCCAAGGTCCTAAGTGGACTCGAGTCGACATTCGACTTGCTTGAATCCGACATTGATGCACAACTCGATTCGATCGGTTTGCCACTGGTCGGCGACGCACTCTCGGACGCAGCAAGCTTCGTTGCGGACCTGCGAGACGATGTCCTGGGCGTCAAAGGATCCGATGGAGTTTACACGGGCGGACGCGTCGGCCAGCGACTTCAGGAAGCGGTCCAGAATGGCGAAAGCGTTATCGACGTCCTGCGTCAAGGCTTGTTCGATGCCTTGGGTGCCGTCGGCGGGGGCGAAAACCTGCTGCGTGTCCCGGTCTTGGATGCCGAAGGCCGTCCAACCTATGACGCGACTGGCAACTTGGTCTTGCGTGAAGTCACCAGTCCCGAAGACATCGGGATCACAATCAGCGACGACACGGTTGAGTTCAACGTTGTCTTGGCGGACACCATTTTCCAGAAGACACTACCGATCACCTTTGACGCATCGGCACCTGGCCTTGGTCTAAGCACAAGCGGCGATGCAGGTCTCGTCTTTGACCTCGGCTACACCTTCGGGTTCGGGTTTGGATTGTCAGCAGCCGATCTGTTTTACGTTGACACCGCGGGTGTGACCGACAGCGGCTCGGAGCTTTCGCTCGACTTCAGCGCATCAGTCACACCGGGAAGCTCGCTCGAGGGACAACTCGGTTTCTTGCGCGTGATGCTTGATGAATCCGTCGACGACGATGGACAGAGCCGATTGTTTGGAGGCATCGAAATCGACTTGCAAGATGGCGACGGCAATGACCGCTGGTCGCCACTGAAAGCAGAGGCACTGTCCGTCACCGGCCGAGTCACCGCCGGCGCGAACGTCGACTTGGACGCGGTGGTTGAAATCCCCGCAAGTGATGGGCTTCAGTTCCCGTCGATCCGAACGGTCATTCACTACGACCAGACCTTTGCCGAGGCTGAGTTTGGCACGGGCGGCTCGTCAGCAAGTTTTGGCGATGCCCCCGTCGTCGTCTTCGAAAACGTCACCCTTGAGCTGGGTGAATTCGTTTCGGGCTTCGTCAGCCCACTGGTCACCCAAGTTTCGAAGGTGATCGATCCGGTCAAACCGATCGTCGACCTGCTGACAACCGACATTCGATTCCTTGAGCAACTCGGCGCATCAGCCACCTCGCTGCTTGACATTGCCGAAGTCGTGTTGGGGCCAACCAAGTTCAAGAGCGTTGCGACCGGTGTTCGTGCAATCGAACAGGTCGGTGACTTTGTCGATTCGATCAAGGCCTTCGAAGCGATTGGTGGTGAAAGCCTTGATATTGATCTGGGGACATTCACCGTCGGCGGCGACCTTCGAACGGGGCAGGGCGTCGCAGGCGGTGATGGAGCCAAAGACCCTCAAACGCAAATCGACCAGAACGCGCAGAATCAAGAAACCAAAAACGTTGCCAAGAACTTTGGAACCACGAAAGGAAGTTTTCAATTCCCACTGCTCAGCCAACCGATCACCGCCTTCAACATGCTGCTGGGCAAAGACGCTGACCTGTTCGTTTACAACTTGCCGGGCTTGAATCTGAACTTCCGCTACGTCAAGTCGTACCCCGTCTTTCCCGGACTGAACGCGAGACTCGGTGGTCGCGTCACCGCTGACACAAACTTTGATTTTGGATTCAACACATCGGGTTTGAAAACTTGGGCCGACGGTGGATTCAATCTCGCCGACGTTGGCAAAGTCTTTGACGGATTCTTTATCGATGATCACGTTACCTTTGACCCAAACTTCGCAGTTGTCGACGGCAACGGTGTTGTTAAGTCAGACAAACCCGAAGTCACGCTCACTTCAAGCATCATCGCTGGCGCTTCGGTCGGTGTTCCGGGACTTGTCGAAGCGGGCGTCGAGGGTGGTATCAAGGCAGCCATCGAATTCGACTTGAACGACGTTCCTAACCCGTTCCTATCCACTGAATCGCAAAAGATCCACGATGGCCGTTTGAGCGTCGACGAACTCTCCACGCGACTTTCGCAAGGTCCGTCGTGTGTCTTCGATACCGAAGGGCAACTCTCTGCCTTTTTGGATGCGTTCTTCTGGGTTGGCGTCGACCTGGGAATCTTTGGGCAACAGACGTTGTTCGAAGCTCGCCGTAGCTTTGTCAACGAAGTGATCGGCAAGTTTAACTTCACTTGCGCCGACCCCAATGCGCAGATCGCCGAACTTGACGCCGGTGTCCTGACACTCGATTACGTTCCCGGCCCAGGCGAACCGGTCAATCCGACCCAGGGCGAGATCTACCAAGTCCAGCAAAAACAGATTCGCGTCAATCCGCTGAGCAAGACTGACTTTTCAACGCACGAGCGGATCGTTGTGACCTCGCGCGGCAACGTCGTTGACTTTGCCCCGGCCGATGTCGACGAAATCCGAATCAACGGGACCAGCCGCGCGGACGAATACATTTTGGACACCGGCGTTTCCGCGAACTTGTTTGTCGATGGCGGTGCGGGCAACGACCTGATTCAGCTAACCGGAAGCGGAACGTTCCAATACGAAATCTCTGGCGGAGCTGGCAATGACATGATCTTTGGTTCGTCAGCCCCAGAAAGGCTGCGTGGCGGCGCGGGTGACGACATGATCTCCGGTGGCGGCGGTGATGACGACATCGGCGGCGGAACGGGCAACGACATGTTGCGCGGCGACGGCGGAAACGATTTGATCAGCGGCGACGACGACAACGATTTCCTTGGCGGCGATCAAGGTGACGACCTGTTGATCGGCGGCGATGGCGACGACAACATCGAAGGGGGCGAAGGCGACGATCAGATCTACGGCGATGTGGTTTCGATTGACGCTTTTGGGGTCGTGACCCTGGTCACCAGCACCGGTGCCGGCGACGACTTCCTGAAAGGTGGCGCTGGCACCGATGCGGTCTGGGGCCAAGCGGGCGACGACTCACTTGCCGGCGGAAGCGGCCGCGACCAAGTTCGCGGTGGCTCCGGGGGCGACACCATCGACTGGCAAGTCGGCGACGGTGCCGACACTCTTGTCGACGGCGGCCAATCAACCTTCGCGGTCAACACCGATCCGGAAACGGGCGAAATCATCGATGACGACGCAAACCCAACCGGAGTCTTCTTGCCAGTGGGGACGACCGAAGTCCCCGACCCCGACACACTTCGACTCTTCGCGCCTGAAGGACGTTTTAGCGACGCACTGACGATCAGTCCCAATGCATCGAGCAACGCTCGTGTTGACATTGTTTATTTCTCGTCGGGCATCGGTGACGCACTTGCCATTGACGACTTCCAACGGATCAGCATCTCGCTTGGCGAGGGTGCTGATCGCGTCGACGTGCAAGACTTGAGCGCAACAACGATCACCGATATCGATATCGATTTTGGCACTGGCGAGATCCTTGAAAGCACGACCATCGAAGAAGACCAATTCGTTGGCGAAACGCTGCTTGTCGAATCAGAGGGTACGCCGACCGTTTTCCCGAACGATGCTCCGTTTGCTGATCAAACCCAGACGGCGATCGCATTCGAGCGCCAACTGCACGAGGGTGGTTCGTTCCTATTCGACGCGGACGGTGCGCCAGTGCTCGTCGAACTTTCAAATGTCGACGGCGATGTGGTTCTTGATGATGCAGGCAATCCGGTCCTCGTCCAACAAAACAACGGCGGCACGCCGCAATTTGATGAAGTGGGAATGCCAATCACCGAGAGGGTCGAGACGCGAACCCTTTCCGAATTCCGCACCGTACCGCAAGTCTTCCCGACCTCGGAACCGCTCGCGGAAAACACCACACCGATTGGCGACACCTTTTTGCGTGTGCAGCATGACGGCGGCCTATTCCAATTTGATGCCAGCGGACAACCCGTCCTCGTCCCGATCATCGTTGACGCAACCGAGATTCTTGTCCATCAAAACATTGGTGGCGAACCGATCGTTGACGCAGGTGGCCAACCGATCATCGAAGAGGTGCAACTGCGGAGCATCCAGCGTTCCAAACGCGTCGAGATACCCGTACTCGATAGTGACGGAAACGCTCAAGTCGACACCGAAGGCAACCTCGTCACAGAAACGTTTATCACACCCGAATTCGGAATCGATTCCCAGGTCGACGTTTTGCGTGTGGTTGGCTCGGCTTCGTCGGACACCTTTGATGTCCGCACCGACGGCGAACTCGTCTATGTCGCCCAGCAAGGTGGCGCGACGGTCTCGATCGCAAATTCGCAGCGCATCGGTGGGTCGGCCGACGATCAACTCATCATCGAAACGCTCGACGGTGATGATGCGATCTTTGCCAGTGACGTCGCGACCGACCGGATTGCCTTGTCGATGCTCGCCGGCAGTGGTGACGACGAAATCGTCGGGTCACCCTTTGCGGATCTCATCCATAGTGGCAGCGGCGACGACTTGGTTACGGGTGGCGCAGGCGTCGACGCGTTTGTCGATGCATCCGGAAACGACACTTTGCTCGAAACACGCGACGCCAACTTTACGCTGAGCGATGAGCAGCTTGTTGTTGCGTCTCTCGATTTCGGTCGAACGGAAACCGACGCAGAAGGCAATTCGAACCCGTCACCGCGACTGGAAACGGGCCGAGAAGTTGAATTCATCAATGGGCAATTCGAAACCGTCCAGCTATTGGGCTACAACGATCTCGCAGGTCTTCACCCATCGCTAAGTGTTAACGTCTTTACGCTGCGCGACTTCACAGGCAAAGCGTTCCTCGACGGTGGTCAATCGGGTGACCAATACCAGATCACTCTAAGCGGGACCTCGAATTCGAACATCAACTCAACCGTCGAAATTGGCGAAGACGACGACAACTTAGGAATCGACAATCTCGCCATCTTTGGAACGAACGTTGCGGACACATTCGTCTTTGACGTCGACGTCGTCCAGCGTCTTGCGCCTCGTCCGGAAGATGCCGGTGATGGATCCACCTTTGACACGCTCGACGAATTCTCGACCGACATCGTCGTTCGCGACACGAGCGTGACCGAAGCGTTTCGCCAGATTGTTGATTACCGGTCTGCCGAAAACGTGATGGTCTCTGGTCGCGATGGAAACGACCTGTTCATCGTTGACGATAGCAGCACCGAACTTTCGGTCCATGGCGATGGTGGCTCCGACCGCTTCTTTATTGGCAACGTGCTTTCGACCAAATCGATTGTCGACCCGAAACTTGGGCGGATCGATGTGGTTGATGAAATCACCAATGGCGTCAGTTTTCCGGCCTCGTTCTTTGGCGGTTCGGGAAATGATTACTTTGAAGTGAATCACAACATCGCTGAGATTTCGCTATTCGGCGAAGCGGGCGACGACACCTTTTTCTTGCAGGCGCACATCACCACCGAATCGGACGACAACTTCACTCCGTCCGAAGAGATCAACGTCTTTAGCGAGGAAGGCGAACGCGACACGCTTTCGTATGTCAAGAACGCGCCGGTGAACATCTTCGGTGGCGACGGTTTCGACACGCTCGTTGTGTTGGGCACTCAAGTCGATGACGTCTTCACGATCTTTGTCGAAAACGTCGATGTCGATGGCGAGCTTGTTCCTACCCAGCGGATCTATGGTGCCGGCTTGGTGATCCCCGAGATCCAAGGCATCGAACGATTGATCATCTTGACCGGTGCCGGTGACGACACCGTCTACCTGTACGGAACGCTTGATGACCAAGAGATCCAAATCATCACAGGCAGCGGCAACGACACGGTCTATGTCGGTGGCGATGCGGTTGACTTGGATGTGGTGATCCCTGCGTCGAAATACACGCAAGTCACACGCACGCCACAGCCAGACATTGTGACGACGGAGCGGGTTCTGACGCGCGCAGCCTATTCTTATCAAGTGCTTGTCGGTTACGGCATCAACGTCGGGCGGGTGAAACTATTCCCGCAATACAAACGTGTCTATGTGCCGGCGAGATACAAAACGATCGTCAGACGCACCGCTCAACCTGACTTGGTCGAAACCGAAGTCATCGATGTTCCCGAGTCGACGCTTCCGGTCTTTGTTCCCGAAACAAGAAACCTCTCGGGTATCAAAGGCCCGGTCATTGTCGATGGCTTGACGCGAAGCAATGTTCGCGACCAAGACGGCAACGACACAGGTGTGCTTGGTGATGACACAATCATCTTCGACAACCGCTTTGCAGATCTTGATCTTGACGGCGACCAATCGGCAGATGGCCAGATCGACGGCTCGCTCGAACAGCGTTTGGTCGAAGATGTTTCCATCACAACGGATCCAGCACAATTAGCGAGCGTGATCCCGGAAGGTGTTGCGCCAGACGTGCTTGAGGTCGTGGTGCGCAACAAACTGCGCGATCTGCATCGCATTCGTCGTGAAGGCCTGATTCACGAAATGCTGGCTCCCGAAAACCGGAGCGAAACGACCGAGGTCACGCTGCGCACCGGCACACTCGTCAATCTCTTCGACAACCCGAGCGCACTCGACAACTTCCTCGCGTTCTCGCAGTTGCATCCCTTCACCGCGTCGATCGAGCCTGTCTTTGATCCGGTGGAAGGCCGCGAGATCAATCGTCTGCAGGTCTCCGAATCAGCAACGCTCTCGTCGGGGATCGCCATCGACATCGAAGTCGAGTACGACCTGGCGTTCGAAGTGACCCAGGTGCGTGTTGTCGCTGCCGAACCGATCTCGTTGGACGTTCCCAACACCTTCGTAACGGCGGTGAACCTTGAAAGCGCCATGACGTTCGACACCGTTTCGGGCTTCGGAACGGGCAACGGGATTTATTACACCGCATTCAACGTCGTCGACCTTCACCTGACCGACAGCGATGATCATCTGCGAATCGACGAAACCCTCGATCGCGCAACAACAACGCTTTTCGCGGGTGGCGGCGACGACCAAGTGGATGTGAACGGAGCCTCAGGCATCGTTCGTCTCCAGGCTGGTGCTGGGGACGACCAAATCAACCTTGGCGATGGCCAACTGGGCGGCATCGAGTCGACACTCTTTGTCGATGGCGGTTCAGGAATCGATCGCGTCTCGCATGATGCAAGTCTTGTCGACGAAGGCTTGACCGTCGCACTCGGACGCCGATCGACAACGGGATTGCCTATGCGTGGCGTCGTTGATTACGGCGAACAGGTCGAAGAAGTCGAACTGCTGCTGGGTAGTGGAAACGACAGTATCGCGATCGCGCTCGGGAACGAATCGGACGGATCCCCGGCGTCGACGCCACTCAGTCGCGCGATCGTGAATGGTTCACTCGGAAACGATCGACTTGAATTCACTTTGTTCGGCGAGGCTGACGGGACCGATCAGGTGGAGACGCAACAAGTCGAGGAGGTTGTCTTCTCGAACGAAAACAACTCGGCCGCAACCGAATGGGTCATCACGGAGGGCAACCTTGGTGTTGTTTCTCAAGACGTCTTCATGCCGCTGCTAACGACCAATGCCGCGTCGAACATGGCGTTGCACCTGTCCGACGATTCCCTCGCGGGCGATTCTTTGAACGTTTGGGACACGCCCACTGGTATGGTTCAAACTGTCGTCAACCTGCGCGGCGGCGACGACACCGTTTCGATCGGCGATCCGTCGCAATCGAAACAGCTCGCCGACGTTCGTTCCTCTTTGATCCTTGTTGGTGATGAGGGTAGCAACTCGTTGTTATTGGATGATCGCCATGCACCGGTCGCCACGTCACGTGTGGGAACGCTCACCGATTCTGAACTGACGGGTCTGACCGCGGCTCCTGTTAGCTTTACTCAGTTCGGTGGCGGTATCGATTTCGCAGGTGCCGAACTTGCCGACTACCAATTGACGATCGAAGAGACCGCAGCACCGACACAACTCACCCTTGGCGGCGGATCCGATTCGGTACGCATCGAATCGACCGCTCACGCCGTTAACGTCGAACTTGGAACGGGCGACAACACCGTCACTGTACTGAGTGCGCGCGAATCGATTAATGTCGTGGGTGATGCAACCGGAACCAACCGGCTGGTTGTCGATCGTTCCGCCGCAACGCTTGCCGTCATTGATGGATTGGTCGCCGACTCGACCATACCGGGACATGGCGAAATCCTTGGCGTCGCCGCAGCCGACGTTGCCTCACGGTTGCAAGCCAGCATTACTTTCGAACAAATCCAACAAGTCGATGTTCGCCTCGGTTCGGGCAACGACCACATCGCCATCGACACTGCAGCTGGCGATGGCCTTGATGAAACCGACATCGTCGTTGATGCAGGGCAGGGGAGTGACGCAATCACTTTGCGTTCAATCGCGGCAAGCACTGCGGTGGTCGGTGGCGGAGGTGATGACCAGGTCACAGCGATCATCACTGGCTTCCCACAAGCCAACCAATTCATGGCTGCATCGTTCGACATTGAAACGCTTGTCGTCGACAACAGCGAGAGTGACACAGCCGTCGCGTGGACGCGTGATGACGCAACGGTCCTTCGTGCCGACACGCTGCCAAGTTCAGGTGTTCCGATCGATGTGATTGACACGACCGGTGCGGGCCTGACCAAGGTCTCGGGCAGTCGCGCCGCCGATTCGTTGACTGTTCAAGCAGCGACCGGGTCGGGGTCGATCGACGCAGCCATCAACGGCGATCGCATTGACTTGGAATCGGGCGTGGTTGTCTTGGACCAATCTCGCTTTGAAGTGATTGCCGATCAGCGCAGCGCCATTCGATTTGATCGACTCGGCTCGCAAGTCGTCTTTGACGGCACACCCTACACCGAAAGAGGATTCACGCTCACTTCGACAGGCACCTTGAGTGTTGACCACTCGCCAAGTCCATCGCTTGTCGCCAGCTCGGTTGACGACATTCTTGCTCTTTCGGCTGACGACGGATCGACGTTCGCCTTGGTAACCGTTGATGTCGCGCAAGTCGATGTCGCGCAAACGATCGTGTTTGAAGCAACAACTTCGCTTGGCGCTCAAGCCATTGCAACGATCGGCGTGCCGGCCGGAACTTCGATCGCCCGTTTGGAACTTCCTGCCAGTTTTGCGTCGATCACCTCCGTCACGGTGACGGGACTCGTCGGTTCGATTGACAACCTTGTCGTTCCGGTTGTGCACACAGTCACGCCACTTCCGCAGGCGACGACGACATCGAACGTGATCGAAATCGACACAACCTCGCTGGGGATCAACGGCGTTGGCAGTGGTGGGCTGTTTAACAACACGCCTTTCTTTGCGTCGATTGTCCAAAACGGCACGGTTGCCCAGTTCCGTTTCGCCGGTGACTTGAATATCCCCAATGGAACAACCGTGCGCGTCGTCGGGGCTCGCGATCGCGGCGTCTCCTTGGTGGCCGCCGATGATGTATTGATTGGCGACGATGTCGTCTTTGACTTTGCGGGATCAGGATCACTGCCCGGACCGGGTGGTGGCGCAGGTGCCGTCGCGGCACTCGGCGGCGCCGCGGGTTTTGGCGGCGCAGGTGGATTCGGCGGCGGTGGTGGCACCGGCGGCGCGGGTGGCGTGTCGACCGATTGTGGATTCACACTGCTTGGAATCTTTGACGATAACAAATGCGAAATCGAATCAGGCGACTCGGGTAAGTCTGGCGACCCGGGTGCTGGAGGCAACGCTGGATCAGGTGGTTCAGCTGGGCAAAGCGGAACTCAAGGACAAGCTGGCATCAATGCATCCGGTGGCGGAACCGGTGGCAGCGGTGGCTTCACGACCGAAGATGGCTTGGTCGGATCGGGCGGATTGAACACACCAGATGATCCGTTCGTGCTTTCCGGCGGAAGCGGCGGTGGTGCCGGCGGCGCTGGTGGCGGCGGCCAGGGTGGCGCGGGCGGAACGGGCGGCCGTGGCGGAACGGGCGGTCGAGGCGGCGCGTCGGGACGCGGTTACGTCAACACACCTGGTGCCGGCGGCATCTGGGGCAACCTCACGGGTGGATCGGGGGGCCGAGGCGGCACGGGCGGCCGAGGCGGAACCGGTGGTAGTGGGGGCGTTGGCGGAACAGGCGGCGCTGGCGGTGGTGGTGGCGGTGCGATCGAGATCATCGCGGCCGGCCGACTTTCAATCGCTGGCGACTTGAACGCAAACTTGAACGTGACACGCTTCGAAATCGCCGGTGGCGATGGGCTAGCCGGAACGGTCGGTGCCAGCGGCGCTGTCGGAAGCACTGGTTCCTCGGGTGGGCCAGGAAGCTCAGGCACCGACGGCGGCGATCTGAATGGACTCCCCGGAACGTCGGCCGGTGACGGTGGCTCTGGCAGCGGCGGAAACCGTGGTGCCAGCGGCGCGGCTGGCGGTTCCGGTGGCGATGGTGCAAGTGGCGGCGGCGGTTCTGCTGGCACCGTCAAACTGGTTGGTGCAGCCATCGACATCGACCCAAGTGTGATCGTTGATGCGCGCGGTGGCGGAGGCGGCCAATCAAACTCAGGTGACGGACGCGTTGTGATCGCAAGTGGCGCCGGAACGGGATCACTGTCGCTTGAATCCGATCGCGGCACCGTCTCCTCGTTCACGATCGACGCCGTTCCAACCTTTGCCGCCTCTGAAAACCCATTCGTCGAAGGCACTCCACTAACGCCTCACTTGCCCGGACTCGTCGGTGGCGCTGAAGCCTTTGGATTGTTAGACGTCGATGCAAACACGATTGCAGGGATCGACCGAGCAAACCATCCTGACGCCACCGTAGCGGTGGTTCGCCTGGACGCGTTCGACTTTGATCAAAACGCGGAAACCGACGACGACTACGCAGGTTTTGACGTCTTGATGTTGGTCAACTTGACCGACACGTTGCTTTCCGGGGCACAGCTCGGAGCGGTCACCGACGCAACAGGCAGCGTTTTCTTACAACCACTTGCCGTGGGTGGCGTTGCGAGTGACCCCGACTTTGGTGGCACACTTGGCAGCGGCCCTGGCGGTTCAATCAACCTCAACACGCTCGCCCCCAATGCCATTTGGGCCACACTGATTCCCGAAGCGAGCACGACGATCAGTGCGGCGATCGATGCGTCCACCACTTCGTCGGCAACGAGCCCGCTTGCGAACGGCCAGGTTCTATACCTGCAAGGGAGCGACACCGGATTCGATGGAACGCTCGATGGACTCGCCGGCATCGCAATCAGTTCCGATGGCCAGCAGATCTATGGTGTCGACTCGCGCAATGACACCTTGGTGGTTCTCAACGCGAATGACCGTTCGCTTCGACAGACGTTCCGTGATGGACTCGATGGCGTCGACGGTTTGGGCGGCGCTAACGGGGTAGCCGTTTCTCCCGATGGCCGAAACGTCTACGTTGCCGGCGCGGGTGAATCGAAACTCGCCTTCTTCACGCGCAACCTGACCACCGGCAACCTGACTTTCCGCGAATCGGTCGCGACACCGAGCGGCACGTTGACTTCGATGGAGATGTCGCCCGACGGACGACGGCTCTACGTCGGGTCAACGACCGGTCTGCGTCTGTTCACGATCGCTCCCAACGGCTCGCCGCTGCCACCAACAACGCTGACGGGCACCAGCATCTCGGACCTCGAATCGAGCCGAGATGGCGAGTTGCTTTTTGCGACCGACGCCAATTCGGGTCGCGTGTTGAGTTATCGCCAAGATTCGTTTGCGACCATCATCGACGTTGATGTTCAGGTCAACATTGACCACGACCGCGCCGAAGACTTGGATGTCTTCTTGATCGGACCGAGCGGACGTAGCGTCGAATTGTTCACCGACGTTGGCGGAACTGGAAACGACTTTGCCAACACGATTCTTGACGACGAAGCGGCGATACCGATCACCTCTGGAAACGCCCCCTTCTTTGGCCGCTATCGGCCCGAACGACCACTGTCAGCATTTGACGGCGGTTTCCCAAATGGATGGTGGACGCTTCGAGTCACTGATGACTTCTCCAGTCCGTTTACTTCGGATGGTGGCCGGCTGCTGAATTGGCGAGTCACCATTCAAACCGCCGACGGAATCACGCGCGTCTACTCGGCCAGCAGCGGTGCGCTGCTCACACGCAACACCGTCACCTCGCGAGTCTTTGTTCCCGGCGTCGCGCCGACCATCGGCCCGATTCAAGTGATCCAAGATTCCGCAACGACGGAATTGGCGGGTGCCTCGGCGGTCACGGTTTCGAGGGACGATCAATTTGTCTACGTGGCGGCAACCGACAACGATGCCATTTCGGTGCTGCGTCGCGATGCGGTCACCGATCAACTATCGCTCGTCGATGTCGTCCGTAACGGAATCGATGATGTCCGCGGACTCTTCGGAGTCGACAATCTGCAAACGACTCCCAATGGCCGATACTTGATCGCGACAAGCGAGGTCAACGATTCCGTTGCTGTCTTCGCACGTGACCTGAATACTGGATCGCTCCAATTCCTGCAGAATTTGCGGAGCCTCGGCAATCGTAACAGCGGGCTGATCAACCCAAGTGACATCGTCGTTGCCAGCGACTCACAGCTTTACGTCGCTTCGACCGGCGACAACCGCAACAGCGGTGGGCTCACCACCTTCGATATTGAAACGGAAACACCGCAACCGTTGCGAATCGAGACCGCGTTCTCGAACATTGAATCGATTCGCGTTGTGACACCCGAAGGGAACGATAACGTTCGCTTGATCGCCGCGCCCGGAAGTCCCGTCAACACGATCCGCATCGAAACGGGCGACGGCAATGACGTCGTCTCGTTGCTGGACGCAGTGGCTAACACAGTTGTCGAACTCGGAACGGGCGACGACCAAACGACGATCGCTTTGACGCGTTCAAACGTTGGCGTCGGTGTTGACGCCGCCGCCGGTTCGGACACGGTCATCGTGGAAACGCTCGGCACGGACTCGACGATCGATATCGATGCCGGAATCGACGACGACCTGGTTCGAGTCGCTGGCAGCCAAATCCCCGCAACATCAAACATTGCGATCGATGGTCAAGACGACCGCGACGTTCTGGAATTCGCTCCGGCCGGACTCGACGTCCAAACGCTGCCAGCCCCACTTCCCGACGGCACGATCCGCGTGGTCGATCGTGGCGAAGTCGCGTATCAGTCTTTGGAAGTGGTCAGCACATTCGCAGCACCTCTGATTGACTTTGCCGAAGACGTGTTCGTCACAAGCGAAGGCGAAGACCTTGCCGTCAGCGCTAACGTCACATCGCCACAGTCCGGCATCGCTGTCCCCACGACACAGTGGGACATCGACGGCGACGGATTGTTTGGTGATGTGACCGGATCCGAGATTGCGGTCACGTGGTCCCAACTGCGTGAATTCGGCCTAGGCGACGATGGCACTTATCAAATCGCGTTACGCGCAGTCGACGAACTCGGACGGGCGTCGGTCCGCTATGCGAACGTGCAAATTGACAATGTCGCGGCAACGCTTGATGTTTCCGACCCGCCAAGCGTCGCGGTGGGACAAGAGGTAACGATTCAGTTCTCGAGCAACGATCCGGGGCTCGACCAAACCGAAACTTGGCAAATTGACTGGGGTGATGGAACGATCGAAACGTATGGATCGAGCGCGACATCCGCAAACCACACTTATCTCGACGCCGGTGACTTCGAAATCTCGATTCAATCGACCGACGATGACGCAGTTGTTGTGGAAACAACACGAAATGTTTCGGTTGCCGCGACACAAGCGTCCATCGACGACGTCGAAATCGCGGAAGGTGATTCCCTAACACTCACCGCGACAACGATTGGCACACCAACACTGACTTGGGACGTCAATGGCGACGGCGACTTCACCGATGCAATCGGAAACAACGTCCTCATCAGTTGGTCCGACCTACAATCTCTCAGTCCACCAATCAACGACGACGGCATCTATGCCGTCACTGCGCGAGCAACGTATTCCGATGGAACGTTTTCGGATTCCGCCGCCTCGCTTGTGGTGACCAACACCGCGCCGACCGCACAAATCGCGACCACGGGTGACGGATCACAAGAAGGCGACACGGTGCGGCTCGAACTGCTGCAAGCCTTTGACCCGTCGGATGCCGATAGCGCTGGCGGCGGAGCTAACTTCCGCTACAGCTTCGATATCGATGGCGACGGCCAATACGAAATCGACCAACAAAGTGAATCGTTCGTCGAATTCATTGTCCCTCAATCGGGGACGCGCAATGTTAGGGCGATGATTCACGACGATGATGGATCGACGGAATATAGCGATTCGTTCAACGTGCTCGAGGTCGCTCCGACGTTAAGTGTCGACGTCATCGATGCCAACGGAAACGTGCTCGACCCACTGTTCCAACCGAACGAAGGAGACGAGTACCGGTTGCGACTGAGCGCCAGTGACCCTGGCGACGACGAAATCGGTACGTGGATCTTGCAGTGGGGTGATGGCTCGACGTCAACCGTTCGCGCAGCAACTGGCGAAGTAGTCCACACCTACCTCGACGATGGCCTTTACTCTGTCCGAATCGCCGCGTTTGACGACGATGGCGAATACCTCCTCGAGCAATCGGTGCAGGTTGGAAATGTCCAACCAACGATCACGGCCTCTTCCTCAGGCACCGCGACCGAAGGCGGGTTGTTCGAGATCACTTTGGAAGCGACGGACCCAGGCAACGATCGCATATCACTGTGGCAAATCGACTGGGGCGACGGATCACCGATCGAAGAAGTCGATGGTGACGAACGGATTGCGTCTCACGTTTACCGCGACGCCGATTCCGCCGGATCGCAATACCAAATCAATGTGACGGGCATCGATGAAGATGGGCAAACATCGGCCCAGCCGATTTCGGTCCAAGTCACCAACGTCGAACCAACCGCAACGGTTGCTCTTAACGCATCCCAGATCGTCGAAGGTGGCACGGCGACTTTAAGCATCGGATCACCCATCGATCCCGGTCTCGACTTGATCACCGAGTATGCGATCGACTGGGGCGACGGATCGCCGATCGAACTGGTTTCTCCAACCTTCATCGCGCTTTCCGACGGGGCTTTTGAAGTCCAACCGGTATCGCTCACGCATACTTACACCGATGGCGATGCGTCACATTTGGTAAGCGTCACGGCAACAGACGAAGATGGTCAGTACACGATCGAAGACGCAATGGCGATCAACATCATCAATGTCTCGCCTTCGCTGGTTGTGTCCGCGCCGCCGCGTGTCACACAAGGCGAGTCGTTACCATTGAGCTTTGGCGACCTGTCGGACCCTGGAGAAGATACGGTTGTCGAGTACCGCGTGACGTGGGAGACAGGAACCGATGCAGAAGTTTTTGCGTCACTCTCTGGCCTCAGCCACATCTACTCGATCTTTGGTGAAAAGACGATCTTCGTTGACGTGGTCGATGAAGATGGCATTCACCGCGTTGCCCAGCAGTCGATCTATGTCAATGCAGCGCCCACGGCAAGCGGTGACACACTTTCGATCGATGAAGGATCATCCGGTCGTGTTGCGGTCATCGCCAATGACAATGACTCCGAGCAAGAGATTGATCCATCTTCGGTGTTGATTGTTGACGGACCGATTCATGGCACGTTTCAAGTGAACCTTGATGGGACGGTCGACTACCGACACGATGGCAGCGAAACGACGCTCGACCAATTCACCTACACCGTCCGAGATGCGGATGGGGCGATCTCGAACATCGCGACCGCGACCATCAACATCGCGCCGATCAACGACGCGCCCGTTGCCAACCCGGACGGCGCATCCATAGCGGAAGGCGGCGTCTTCACGATCGATGTCGCAGCCAACGATGTCGACGCCGACAGTTTGCTGGACCTCGAGTCGATCGTGATCGCCGACGCCCCAAGCTTCGGTATCGCATCGATGAATGATGCTGGTCAAGTCACCTACACGCATGATGGCAGTGAAACGCTCGCCGACAGCTTCACTTATGTCATCCGCGACGCGGAGGGACGCCAATCCAACCGCGCGACCGTCTCTGTCACCATCACTCCCGTGAACGACGCACCGTTCGCGTTTGATGACAGCGTGACCACGGACGAAGGTTCCACGGGACTCTCCGTGCCCGTGCTTGCCAACGACACCGATGCCGAAAACCAAATCGTTGCCGACTCGGTCATGATCATCGACCAACCTGCCAACGGAACCGCTGAAGTCAACGCTGATGGCTCGGTCGATTACAGTCACGACGGAAGCGAAACGACCTCCGACTCCTTCACTTACACCTTCACCGATGCCGACGGCGTGACCTCGAACGTCGCGACTGTCCACATCACGATCGACCCAATCAATGATCCACCCCAGGCATCAAACGACGACGCCGTCGTGCTCGAAGGAAATTCAGTAGCGATCGACGTCGTGCTCAATGACTTTGACGCCGAATCGTCGCTGGACCTCGATGCTGTCGAGATCCTTGAGGGTCCATCTCATGGCGCCGTCAACGTTGTCGACAATGAATTGGTCTACCAACATGATGGAAGCGAAACACTCGCCGACAGCTTCACCTACACCCTCCGCGATGACGAGGGAGTCCTTTCGAACATTGCGACGGTTGCCATCGAAGTCACCGCAGTCAATGACTCTCCGGACGCTTTGAATGATTCGGCCGTTGTCGACGAAGGTGGCCAGGTCACGGTCGACGTCGCGATCAACGACACCGATGCGGACGATGGTATCGACGTCGAGAGCATTCAAATCATTGACCAACCGCTGTATGGATCGGTCACCATCGTTGGCTCTGGAAACGTGCTCTACCAACACGATGGCAGCGAAACGACGAGCGACCTGTTCACCTACGTCATCGCGGACCAGACCGGCGCCGCATCGCAAACGGCTACCGTCACCATCGACATCAATTCCGTCAATGATGCACCGGTCGCAAACGCCGATAGCGCAACGGTTGACGAAGCCGGCGCCGTCAACGTCAACATCGCCGGCAACGACCGAGACGTCGACGGAAGCTTGCGGTTCAATTCCATCGTGATCACGTCCAACCCGAATCACGGACAGGTGATCGTTCAGCCCAACGGCAGTGTCGATTACATCCACGATGGCAGCGAAACGACGAGTGACACGTTCACTTACACGATCGAAGATAACGACGGCACTATCTCTGAGGCGGCAACGGTCTTAGTCGACACCAATCCGATCAACGACGCTCCGGTTGCGTTTGCAGACGCCGTGACAACTCAGCAGAACCAGCCGATCAAAATCGACGTCCTTGCCAACGACGTCGACCCCGAAGGTCAACCCCTTCTCTATCGCATCACCGCCGAACCAAGTCACGGGACACTGGTTCCTCAGGCCGATGGATCATTGACCTACGTTCCTGCGGCATCCTTCTTTGGTACCGATCAGTTTTCTTACGTTGCTTCGGACAGTGATCTCGAAAGCGATCCCGCTAATGTCACCATCACGGTGACCGAATTCGAACAAGGCGCCACACTACTTGATGGCGTTTTGCGAATCGTGGGAACGGAAGCGGCCGATCGAATCACCTTGCGAAAGTCAGGAACGAACCTTGTTGTCCTGCTTCGCCCTGAAGGCCAAGATCGCCAATCCTGGACCTTTGCGGAAGCGGACATCGAACGCATCGAGATCTATTCACTTGAAGGGAATGATCGAATTCAAATCGCGCACCGCATCGATCTGCCAACCTTGATCGAATCGGGCGATGGCGATGACCGCATCCATTCCGGATCCGGCGACGATACGATCCGACCCGGCGATGGAAACGACAATGTTGAATCGGGTGGTGGCGACGACATCATCATCGACCTGTTGGGCCACAATCGCATTTGGTCTGGATCTGGAAACGACAACATCACGACCGGTGACGGGAATGATCGAATCACATCGGGATTGGGCGACGACACCATCGATGCTGGCCACGGAAACAATCGAGTCCTCGCTGGCACCGGCAACGACCTTGTTCGCAGCGGCGATGGCAACGATTGGATCGCAGGCGGTGCCGGTGATGACACGATCTTTAGTGGCGCCGGCAACGACAAAGTCTTTGGTCAAGCTGGAGACGATGTGATCGTCGGCGGCGACAACCACGACTTGCTCTTGGGAGGAACGGGCCGCGACTTGATGATTGGCGGATCGGGCTCCGACCTTCTCGACGGATCGTATGGCGAAGACTTACTTGTATGCAGTGTTTGGCAACACGCCGACTCGATTGAGGCCATTCAAGCGGTCCAAGAGACGTGGCGAAACCGCAACAAAAGCTTTTCCGATCGCGTCGACGAAGTCTTTACCGGCGTCGGTGCAAACCAAGCGTTCGCCATCAACGACGATACCGTTGCAAGTGACAACGCCATCGACATCGTGCGCGGCGGCCCAAATGACGACCTGATTTGGGCGGACGACGAAGACATTCGCATCGGTCTGGACGAGTACCTGAGCGGTCTCTAGCGATGAAGCCCCTGGAGTTTTGCATTGGACCGGAACTCAGGAGTTTACGGTCTGGAGTTTTCTTTGGGCCGAAGGCTCTGGCATTTGCCTAGCCCAGTCCAACGGACTGGGTTTGTAATTCCCCGAAACACCTAGGTGGGCTAGACAAACGATTGAGGCTTCAGGCCTGGGCCACGTGCAAACAACCCGGCCGAAGACGGAAAACTCTCGCCTAGAACCGCACTTCATAAATCTCACGAACCTCTCTTTGCGGGGACGCTATAATCTTGGGTTCGAGAATCCACGCCATTGTTGGATGGGTCCTCAATCATCTACCGCACGCCAAGAGAGCCCCAACGATGAACCGACGTCTCGCCCTTTGCATCACGAGTGTTGCGATTCTGTGTCTGGTCTCGAACGACGTGTTGGCCCGTGGTCGGGGCGGTGGAGGACGCGGAGGCGGAGGTGGTCGTGCGGGTGGTGGTGGCATGTCGCGTTCGGCGCCATCGATGTCCAGCCGCTCACCGTCCATGAGCCGACCCTCAAGTGGCATGAGTCGCCCGTCGACTGGAAACATGAGCCGGCCTTCCACCGGTCAACGCCCTTCAACAGGTCAACGCCCATCAACAGGTCAACGTCCCTCAACGGGTCAATTTCCGTCAACTGGACAGCGTCCTTCAACGGGCCAGCGTCCCTCGACCGGGCGACCAAGCCAAGGACAACTCAACGACTTCCTTGACCTGGGATCGCCATCGCAACGTCCCAGCACGCGACCGGGCGGAGGCAACGCGGCGGGCGACTTCCTGCAAAACCGGCCCCAAACCGGACAACTGCCATCGCGTCCCGGCGGTGAAGGACGACCAGCGGACAATCGCGCCGATCGACTCGATAACCGTCAAAACGCTGCTGGCAATCGCCAAGACAACCGCGGCGATCGCTTGGACACTCGCCAAGACCGCCGTGACAACGTTTCCGAAAACCGACCCAATCGAGTCGAGAACCGACAACAAGTGCGTGACAATCGCGTCGACCGACGCGACCAAGTTCGCGACCAAGTCAACAACCGCTACCCCGCACGTCGATCTTGGTACTCGGCGAACTACTGGCGACGTTACCCCCACCCGCATTGGCGATTCCGTTCTGACATCAACTGGTGGCGTCCCGCCGTTTGGGCGACCGTCACCGCATGGGTTGCGCGTGCGAGTTGGTCGCAACCGATCTCGTACAGCTACGGCGACAACGTCTACTACGAAGGCGACTCGGTCTACTACGGCACTCAAGAAGTGGCTTCGACGCAGCAGTACGCCGAGCAAGCAGAAACGATTGCAACCAACGTCCCCCAAGACGTGGATGCTGAACAAGTCGAATGGTTGCCGCTTGGCGTCTTTGCGGTCACCGAAGATGGTCAATCCAACGGTGCTGAGCCAACACTCTTCCTGCAGCTAGCGGTTTCCAAAGAAGGCATCATTGCCGGGTCGCTTCAAAATGCGGCCAACGACAGCGTGCAGTCGATCGAAGGCATGGTCGACGCAAAAACTCAGCGATCTGCCTGGACCGTCGTCGACAAGTCCCGACCGCTGATGGAAACCGGCATCAACAACCTGACGCAGGACACGGCCCCCGTACTCGTCCACTTCGAAGACGGCCAAACCCAGCAGTGGCTTCTCGTTCGTCTCGACGATCCCGGACAAGAAGGCCAGTGAACCATGTGGCGACAAAACCCTCGTTCCTGCTCGCGCCGATCCTTCCTCGGCGCGAGTGCGGCATCCGCATGCACCTCAATGTTCGCGCTGCAACCAACAAACGCAGCCGAAAACGACCGGCCGCTCACGATCGCAGGCTATCCCTATGATCGCGTGACAGCGATTCGCGAAGGCAAGGCCACCATTGATGGCTACAAAGTCCAATTCGTCCAGTCAAAGATTGGAGACCTGAATCGTCATGTCTTCAACGGACCCGCAACGCACGATGTTTCCGAAGTCGGTCTGATTCCCTACCTGCTTGCGTATTGCAACGACGACTTCCGCGACTACCAACTGCTTCCCGTCTTTATCTTAAAAGTCTTTCGCCACAAAAGCATCTTCGTGCGCACCGACGGGCCCATCAAAACGCCAGCCGACTTAAAAGGCCGCAAGGTTGCCACGGTTGGCTACTCGTCATCGGGCCTGACGTGGATTCGCGGAATGATCAAAGACGAATACGGCGTTGAACCCAAAGACATCCGATGGGTGCAAACCAAAAAAGACTCGGCCGACGCTCAAACCGGCAGTGCATCACGCTGGGAAAGGATTGTCCCCGAGGACATCGACATCACGATGGGGCCTGCGGATCAGGATGAGTCGGACTTGCTTCTTTCCGGTCAAGTCGATGCGATCTTTCATCCAGCCGAACCGCAAGCGTTTGTCGAACGCAACCCAGACATCAAACGATTGTTCGACGATCATCGCAGCGTCGAGAAAGACTATTTCAGACGCACGCAGATCTTTCCGATCATGCACGTCATTGCCATACGGCGTGCACTGACAACCGAACAACCCGATCTGCCCCAAAAGGTTTTCGAAGCCTACTCGCTTTCCAAGCAGCTCGACGACATCGAAGCAAAACGCATCAAGTGGGCTTACAGTTCGTTGCCCTGGTACGGCCAAGAACTCGACGAGACCATCGAAGCACTCGGCGAGAATTTCTATTCATATGGTCTCGAGGCGAATCGCAAGGCAATGCAAACCGCTTGTCGTTATCTCTACGAGCAGGGATTGGCCAAGCGACTGCTTAACGCGGACGAACTGTTTGTCGAGTCAACGCGAGCGCTGGTCGATGCGCCAGCCAAGTCGTAGACGCAGCCTTTTGCGCTCGTGATCGCTTGCGCTCGCCCTCGCCGGCGTCAGGTTGATCTCTTGTCGCCTAGTTAAGAATCGTTGTTTGACAGTGGCTCAGCAGTTCGATTCCAATGCCTCACGTTTCAACTAGATTCGAGAGGGCCGACTCGCTGCTGCCCCGTTTTCGACAAACCACCCATAAGAATCATGAGAGCGCTGACAACAACGCTTCTTGCTCTGAGTGTCTGGATCGCTTTGACCGACCACTCCACGGCACAACAATCTGCCGAGCGGTACCAGCCGAATTGGAATTCCCTCTCACGGCATCAAACACCTCAGTGGCTAAGGGATGCCAAGTTCGGAATTTATTGCCATGTTTCGTTTGAAACGGTCAAGAACTTGCCAGGCAACGAATCGAAGCACACGCATGAATTAATCGACGGACTGACGCTCGACAAATTTGATGCCGGCCAGTGGGCAGATCTCTTTGAGCGCGCGGGTGCAAAGTTCGCGGGCCCGGTCGCTTGGCACGGCAGTGGCTTCCTTCACTGGGATAGCGATCAGACGCCCTTCAACTCAGCCAACATGGGTCCGCGAATCGATCTGATTGGCCAGCTCAAACCCGAGATCCTTGCCCGAGACATGAAGCTGATCACGTCGTTCCACACCGGCTATTGGTACAAAGCGGCGACCGATCAAGACAACCCTGGCCGG
The DNA here is from genome assembly GCA_965216875.1 of Rubripirellula sp. GTDB lineage: Bacteria > Planctomycetota > Planctomycetia > Pirellulales > Pirellulaceae > CBDCUW01. The sequence goes on along the minus strand of OZ244207.1, from coordinate 6,622,837 downwards.
CGAAACCCAAAATACGTTGACCTCTACGGGCCGCCTCACGATCTCGATGTCGAAGGGGCGATCCGCTATCGCAACGACAACGAAATGCAATCGCCACCAACGCGCGAGTTTGTTGAACAGTGGCTCGCGAAAATGAACGAAGCGGTCAACAAGTACCAACCCGACATTTCATGGCTCGACACTTCGTTTGGCGGCACTGTCCGCGCGCACAACCAAGGGCGGCTGGTGCACGGCAAACTGATCGCCGAACGCGAGAACCACATCGGGGGTTACCCCGATTGGGCACAGCGCGCCTACATCGCCAACTTCTTTAACGTCGCTGCCCAACACAACAAAGAAGTCGAACTCGTTTACAAAGAGTTCGACATTCCGCCGAATGTCGGAATGCGGAACATCGAAAACGGACTCATCGACGAACTCGCCTACGATGTTTGGATGACCGACATCGACATTTGCGATCCGGTCAGTTGGTTCTACAAAGAGGGGATGGGAATCAAGGATGCCAATGCGTTGATCGACATCCTTGTGGATGTGGTTGCCAAGAACGGCATCCTACTTCTCAATGTGCCGCCCAAAGTCGACGGAACGTTTTCCGAGGACATCGTTGGCGAACTGCTTGAGATCGGCGACTGGCTCGACATCAATGGCGCAGCGATCTACGGCACAGTCCCCTGGACGGTCTACGGCGAAGGACCTTCGTTCCTTGAAAAGACCGGACATTACTCCGAGCGTCATCGCAATGCCGTCTACACCGAGAATGACTTTCGCTTCACCCAGAAAGACGACACGCTGTACGCGATCTGCCTCGGTGTGCCCAAAGGCGAAATCAAGATCCGCGCCCTCGGCACGCGCGGACGCTTGAACCAAGACGACATCAAATCACTCAAACTCCTCGGCAGCGACGCGACGATCAAATACAGCCACGACCCCTACCATCTTCGCATCAACATGCCCCAAGGCTTCGCTGGGAAACACGCCTGCGTCTTCGCCATCGAACGAGCTGAATAGGAAAACGCGGAAAGGGCTCCGACTCGCCACTCACCTCGTTCCCGCACTCCGCTCACCTCGTTACCACGCTCCGCGTGGTAACGCACTCTCGGACGCTCCGCGTCCTCTTCGTAGGTCATGCTCCGCATGACGGATCGAGGGTAAATCGAGAGTAAGGCCCGACGGTAGCGCGTTCGGCTCACATAACAGCGCAACGTTTCCGGGATCGCTCGGACCGCGACCCCTGGCGGGCTAATGACTCACACTGCGCTTGTACGCCCAGTGGATCACCCATTTCTCCTTCGCGATTGGCGTGTTCAAAAGACGTCGATCGGGCGCTCGACCGACTCGGCCAATATCCAATCGATCGGCGTCCCAGCAGGTAGCGATGTCGACGTCACGATGATGTGTCACCAGGGTATGGTCATGAATTGCTTCGACCAGCTTTTCGAACGTTTCATCGTCAGCAACGATCAAGTCGTTGCGCAGTCCTTCGGTAAACTCGGCGGCGCGTGGCCCATGATAAGGGTCTGACGCATCATCTTCGCGGCAACAGTCGTGTAGGAAAGAAAAGAGCTTAACGATGTCTTTGTTGGCACCGTTGTGCTTGGCCAGCTTCAAACCGTTCTCTTGAACGCGCTGCCAGTGCGCAAGCCCATGCGTCCCCTTCAGGCTCAACCTAAAGCGGTCCTTAGCAACCTTCGCGATCTCGTGAAATTCGTAACGCATCTCAACCCACACTCGTCATTCGACTGCAACGTCGTCAACCATCGGCACACCGCATTGCCCCCAGGTTCACTGCCTCCTGCAAACAAGCCCCTACGAACCTATTCGTGGCATCTGGAAGATTCGTGGTTGTGTTCTCTTGAGAATCTCACAACGGTTTGCATTCAAACAACGAAATGCCGTCAACCCTCAATACCTTTAGTCATTAAATCTTTTTATGTTTATTTGTTTTTTTGTATTGTAATGTTGGATACCAACCCTAAACTTACCCCCCAGCAGAAGCCTGCTATGGCTGAAGAACAGCCGACAAACTTTTCAGTGACGAAAACCATTCTGGTTCACACTTAAAAACATTGGGGCGCATCGATCGGGCGTGCCGTTCACAATGATCCTGGGGCAGGATTGTGGGGGCAGCGGCACGTCCTGATCGATGCCGTTTGGGGCACATTCCGATGGGTTCGAAAAGTTGGGGTAGTGCGCAGTTGCTGCGCAAACAGAGTCGTCTTTTGCGCGCCGAGCGACTTGACCGGCGTCTGTTGCTTGACGGCAGTGGGTTCCTTGACCCATTCATTGTCAACGATCCGGTCCATGGACACCAATCGATTGGCGTGCAGCAACAGGCTGTCGCGGTTGCCCAAGATGGCAGCGGCATCGTCGTCTATGCCGGCAAAGGTGACGGCGACAACAAGGGAATCTACGCAAGGCGTGTGGACGCAGAGGGATTGCCGATCGCGCAACCCGTGCTTGTCAATCAAACCATCGAGGGCAAGCAGCGATACGCCGCCATCGATCAATTTGAAGATGGTTCATCCATTGTCGTGTGGAGCGGGCGAGGGGAGGGAAGCGGGGGCGAAAGTGATCGCCGCGGAATTTTCGCCAGACGCCTCGATGCGACTGGCCAACCGATTGGTAGTGAGTTTCGTATCAACCAAACGCGGCGTGGAGTGCAATCGCAACCGGTGGTCGCTGCACTCGATGGCGGAGCGTTTGCGGTCGCTTGGGCAGGTGCCGGAAATGGCGACGCAGCGGGGGTGTTTGCAAGAGTCTTTGACGCCGAGAACCATCCGCTCGCGGGTGAGCACCGAGTCAATTCAAGAGCCCGTGGCCTGCAAACCGCTCCCTCCATCACCAAAACCAGCGAAGGTTTCGCAGTCGCCTTCGCCGGCAGTGATGTCGACGATCCCTTCGGCGCTTTTCTGAGGCACTATGACCACTCGGGTGCGGCGGCGCACGAACCGATCCGCGTCCACCAATCGCCCTCGGGATTCCAAGGCTCTCCCGACGTCGCTGCCTTACCGAGCGGAGAAACGCTGGTGGTTTGGTCTGGACGCGGGGCGGGGGACGGGTCCGGTATTCACGCACGCGTCTTTCACAGCAACGGACAACCCGCACGCGACGAAACGCTCGTGAATCAACATCGTGCTGGGTTTCTATTTGCACCAACTGCCGCAGTCGCGACCGATGGTTCATTCCTCATCCTATGGAACTCGTTTGCAAGTCGGCGCGGCTGGCGCGGCTACGACATGACTGTTCGCGGACGCAACTTTGAATCGATCGACCAACCTTCAGGCGATGAATTTTCTTTGCCGAGCACTGCAGGCGCAGGCGGTCAACAGGATGCCTATCAATACGCACCAACCATTGCGTCCGATCACCAGGGCGGCTACCTCGCGGCATGGACTCACAAACGAAACCGTAACGAAGATGTCGTCGCATCGCGCATGCCGGCCACTGACGGGCCAGACACCTCGCCGCCAAGCGTCACCTTCGCATTAGCGAATGACACTGGCTGGTCGGATTCCGACCGAACCACCGCAGATCTGTCTCTTGTGGCGACCGTGGTTGATCAATCTCCAATCGAAACGCTATCGCTCGTTCACTCGGAAACGTCGATCGATGTGCTGCCCTTTCTCGATCGAAACTCCAACCAATGGAATGTGACGAGCGGGCAAGTCCAACAGTGGTTCCCCGAGATTGGAAGCGACGGTGAAACTTCGTTGTCGCTGGTTGCCATCGATTCTGCCGGCAATCAAAGCGAAGTAAGCCTTGCCGTAACGCTCGACGTGACGGCCCCAAGCCAACCAACGATCCATCGCATCGCCGACGACACCGGGCTATCAGATTCTGACGCGGTGACATCTGACAGCGAGATTCGTCTTTTGGGTGCGGCCGAACGCGACGCGCGAATCGTTATCGCAATCGATGGCTCGACGTATACCATCGACGTGGATGACCAGGGGAATTGGGAGAGCGGTCTGATCAATCTTGACGATGGGGAGTATTCCGCCGCCGCCGTCGCCATCGACCGCGCGGGCAACGAGAGTATCCCCAAAGACGACTTCTTAGTTGTGGTCGACTCCATCGCTCCCGCGCCGCCGAGCATCGTGAAGATCACCGATTCTCTTGGAGTCGAAATCGCGGGATCCACTGCCGACACAACCATCGTCGTCACAGGAACCAGCGAGCCACTTGCACAAATCTCACTCTCGGACGTTTCGTTGGGCGTGCTCGCACAAACCCCGACCGCCGCCGATGGCCAGTGGCAGGCCACACTCGATCTCGGACAACACGTCGGCGACGCACCTTTGGAACTTCGTCTCTCAGCAAATGCGATCGATCTGGCCGGAAACGCCAGCCTCACTTCTGAACTGGCAACCGTTGTGATCGGACAACCCTCCGTCATCACACCGACCATCATTGGACTCGACAATGACACGGGATCGAGCAACCAGGACTTTGTCACATCCGACAACCGCGTCATCGTTAACGGCATCGGTCGGGCAGGAGACCTCGTCACTTTAACGGTTGCTCCCACAGGAATCACGTTTGAAACGCCCATCGACTCAAGTGGCAATTGGGTCGCCGACTTGAGTGCCTACGCCTGGAACGACGGTGCGTACACCCTCTCTGCTGTCGCTACCACGATCCATGGCGAAACCTCACCTACCGATACAGCTCAAGTGATCATCGACACGACAGTGCCAGCAATTGGCAACCTCCAACTTGCTCGCGAAAGCGATACCGGAATCGTTGGTGACCAGAGAACGAGTGATTCGAGCGTCGTGATCGCTGGAGAAGCAGAACACGGAGCAGAGATACATGTCTCAGGGCAAACCTCTTCAACCACGAGTGACGGCAGTTTTGAACTTTTCGATGTTCAATTATCAAGCGGGCGAGAAACCTACACAGTCGTCGCATCCGATCTTGCCGGTAACACTTCAACCGCATCGATCGACCTCTTCCACGAAGCCAACGTCACCTTCGCTGAATCGGCCTTCGTCTCAACCACCTCGGTCGAACTTCCGGTACCGACAACCGAATCACGCCACAGCCTCACCTTCACGATTGACGTTAACACTGATCGCTCAAGTGAATTGCACGCGAGCGAGGACACGCTGAACATCCAACTCATGTCGCTTTCGGATCCTCCCGTGCCGCTCGTCACGAGGGCCGATGGAAATCCGTCACTACTCAGCTTCACTGGGGATAGCGTCGACTACGATCCGACAATCCTACGATTCGATGGAAGCAACGCGGTTGTCGACTTGGGTCTGCTGTCGAATGTGGAACACGCGAGATTGGTCGCGACCTGGATCAACGTCGATTCCGATTCGAATTCAATCGCAACGATTTCACGAATCGCGATCGACGAATCAGCGAGCCTGCTGTCGCGTCCCTTCTCGAACGCTCCACCGGTCTATCCCGTCGGCGACGAGATTGACCTAGCCGGCTTTCAAGTTGACACAGATGCGCAGGCCATCCTACGAGACTTGAGGATCGATCCGGCAACCGGGCACCTGGTCGGACTTGCAAGGATACGCACAGGATCGATGCCGAGTGGTCGCCGCGTTGCGTTTCGCTTCGATGACCTACCAGCTGGCGTCGAGGTGCTCAATGCATCCGGGCTCGACTCGATGAATCGCCCCTACTTGAATCTTTCCAACGCAACTCCCTCGGGTGGGCTCGCCGCGGAATCGGATTCGGGTTCTGTGCCGATCGTCACTCGCAACCCTAACGGGCTCGCACTACCGCTACGGCCCACGGTTCTTACTCAGGGGGCAAACCAACCTCCAGTGGTGACCGATCCGGGACCGATTTCGGTTGTTGCCGGTGGCTACTTCGAAGCCGACTATCCCGCGATCGACGCCAACGGCGATCGATTGCGTTATTCCATCCGCAGCGCCATGGGTTTGCCAATCGCCAACTTATCCGCCGATGGCCAACTCGTTGTCACACCCGCACCAGGTCAGGAGGGCGAGTATTCATTCGATTTGGTCGTCTCGGATGGTTCTGCCGAAACAGTTGTTCCAGTTTCATTATCAGTCACGGAAGACACGGACAGCACAACGCGAGTCTCGGGAATCGTCCTTTCGACACATAGCGAGCCGATCCCAGGCATCTCAATTGAACTCGGCAACAACACCACCACGACTGATGAGGAAGGGCGGTTTGAACTGAGCGTCGCGCCGGAGACGACTGCCGACACATTGCTCATCCGAGGCGAAGAGTTTATTGGCACGGAAGTCTATCCGTTCATCGCCGAGAAGATCCCGCTGCTACTCGGCCGAGATCTCTACCAAGCATCAAACAATCAAATCGGTCGGCCGATCTACCTTCCCGCACTCGACATCGCCAACGGCCAAACGGTTGATCCAACGGTCGACACCACCGTCACCACGGCGGCGATCCCGGGTGCCGCGGTGTTGGTAAAAGCTGGTTCGCTGAAAGATCAAAACGGCGGTGATTTCTCAGGCTTGCTTAGCATCACCGAAGTTCCTGTCGACGTGACACCAGCCGCACTTCCTGCTGGCCTGTTCACTGACTTGGTCGTCACGATCCAACCAGGCGAAATGGTCTTCGAAATTCCAGCACCGCTAACGCTACCGAATCGCGCTGGCCATGCGCCCGGAACAGAAATGATTCTCTGGTCAATCAGCCCGATCACGGGTGACTTTGACAACGTCGGCGTTGGACGCGTGAGCGACGATGGTTCGGTGATCGAAACGATCTCTGGAGGAATTCGAAATAGTAGCTGGCATGACTTCTCCACCACACCTCCCAACGGAACACCACCAGAAAACGACAACAACAATGCCGACAAAGATTGCGACGATTGCGAAAACCGCCATGAACCCGATGCGTTTGACCTGTCGGAGATTCTCAATGCGACAAGCAACCATTCGTTAGCACCAAACTCCGACGCGCCATCGACACCGCAAGATCCAGATCAACCGCCAACGTCTCCTCCCAACCGCTTCACACTTTCACCGGGTGCTTCCAACGGTTTTTCTTCTTGGTCAAGTGGTGGGGCAGCCAGCGCCGATGGCGTCGTTCGCGATGAGGTGTTTGGGGTGGCGACCGCTGCGGGCGACTATCTCGACAGTTCTCTGTATTACGCCGCCTCCGCCAATGGAAGCCAAACAGTTGACTCGGTCTTTCCCAGTGCTCAAAGTGCCGCCCCCGCGTCGACTCACGAATCTCCGCTAACCGCCCCGGAAGACCGCCAATCGACCAGCGTTTCGACACATGCCGGCGCGCTGCATAAGTCGCACACGCTTGCTGCGTACCAATCGCAAGGTGTTGGCCGCGCCGTCAAATTGGTTTACGACTCCGAACGTGCCGACCCACGTCCCATCATTCACTCCGAAGTACAACAACCAGGGCGTAACATTGATGCCCCTGTCCTGGTCGCTGGCATGACGGTCTATGGCGGTTCGGCCGAGCTGCCTTTGCGCGAACCGGGAACGGCGATCGGAAATATCGGAAACAGCGCGGGCCTCGGTTTGCCGCCAATTGAAACCTCGGATCAATACCGCTCCATCACACCGGGGCTCGACGCCGCCGGACACGGCCGACAGATCAACGAACTCGCCGACTACCCGTCTGGCCGCTACGGCTACACGGCCCGCCTTCGCATCAGTGGCGCACAGAACCTCGCAAACGCAGGACTCACGACCGAGCTTGATTCGAATCTGGTTCACATCAATTCGATTGATAGCCCGATCGGATCGGGCTGGGGAATCGCGGGACTCCAAGAGATCGTCCGGAACTACGACGGCTCGCTCCTGCTAATCGATGGTGATGGCGGTGAGTCGGTTTTTGAGCGAGTCGCTGGCGAAGATTTCTTTCGATCACCGGGCGACTTTTCGAGAATCTTCGAAAACGGTGACGGAACCTTTCGTCGCGTCTTGACCGATCAAACGGTCTATCTGTTCAACGCATCCGATCAACTCGAATCGATTTCCGATCGAAACGGCAATCAAACCACGTTCCACTACGACACCGACGGTCGGTTGCTGCGAATCGTTGATCCGGTTGGACTCGAGACACGGTTGGAATATAGCGATGGTCTGTTGACGGGAGTCGTTGACCCCGCTGATCGCCGCACAACGTTTCAACACGATGAAGATGGTAACCTCGTCCAGATTGTCGACCCCGACGCAAGCCAGCGGCAATTCACCTATGACGACGAGCACCGACTCACTTCCGAAACGGACAAAAACGGAAACTCGGAACGGATCGAATACGATTTTGCAGGCCGCGTTCGGCAGTTCACTCGCACTGATGGATCGATGATTCAGTATTCGCCCGCTCAGTCGCGATCGGTCCTTCCGCCTGAATTGACAAGCAACGCCCAGACCGCGCCGCCCGCGGTTTCGCTGGGACGCCAGGCGATCGCCTCGGTCGCTGACGCCAACGGCAACGTCCTTACAGCAAGTCTTGATCGCGCCGGCCAAACGATCTCTCAAAATGACCCGTTGTCAAATCTGCCCGAGTTCGAACGAGGCTTCAACAATCGCATCACGCGCACCCTTGACGGCCGCGGTAACGAAACCGTTTTGACCTACGACGAACGCGGTAATCTGGTCACGATTTCTGATGCGGTTGCTCGCAGCAGTGGCGATGATTCGATCTTCGCGGGTCAGGTTCAATTGACCGGACAACAGCCCTCACATGTCATGCTTCAAGATGTCACCGGCGACCAATTGCTCGACGCTGTCGTGGCGACACAGGGCACGGGTGAAGTCGCCATCTACGCGGGACGTGGCAACGGTGGATTCGATCTTCCCTTTGCGGTCTCGGTGGCGGGAGCAAGGATCAGCGTTGCTGGCGACTTTGATTCGGACGGCACCGTCGATATCGCAGTGGCAAGTGACAATGGCCTGCTTTCCCTATTGAAGGGCGATGGCAATGGCCAGTTCACGGCACACTCGAGCGTCGCGATCAACGCCGATACCGATTCGTTGATTGCCCTAGACGTGGACCAGAACGGCGTGACCGATCTCGCAACGCTCGGACGCAGTTCCGGTGTCATTGAATTGCTGATCAACAACGCCGACGGGACGTTTCAATCACCAGACTTGCTGCCGACATCAACTCAAACTGTCCGTCTGGTGAGCGTTGACGTCAACGCCGACGGGCAAGATGACCTTGTCGCCGTCAACCAGACCGCAGCGGACAATCTAAGCGTTTGGTTGTCGACTGGGCTCGGGACCTATGCATCGCCCATTCGCCAAACCGTTGCCGCGTTTGCTCCTGTCGACCTCGCCATGGCCGACATTGACGGTGATGGAGCGTTTGATGTTGTCACCACCGACGCATCCAGCGCGATCGCCATCGCTTTGGGTCGAGGCAACGGCACATTCGATGCCCCGGATACGATTCCCTTTGCAGTGCCGCTACCACCGATTCCTGGCACCCCGCCCACATCCCTGCTCGAAGTATCTGACAGCGATGGCGATGGAGATGCCGATATTGTTGCCGGCGTGCTCGGTGGTGGTTTCGTCACCTTCAATAATGACGGCTCGGGCAACCTGCAACCGGTCGAATCTGTTTTTGTAGGAGGCAACCTGCCTTCACTCGCCGTTGCCGACATCAACGACGACGGCCGCAGAGATGTCATGGCAGTAAGTGAACTCGGCCGGTTCATTCGCCCCTACTTGGCGTTCCCAGATGGTTCATACATCGACCCGAATCAAGTCGTTGGCGTTGGATTGAATCTGCCGTCGCCACAAGATCGAATCTTCGCAGCCGATGTCGACAACGACGGCCTTGTCGATCTTGTCACTCAGTCGTACCTGAGCCAAACCGTTTCGATCCTCAAGAACAACGGAAGCGGCGTCCTCAGTCAACCAACAACCGTAGCACTCGGTGGATTTGCCGGGCCCGTTTCGGTATCCGACGCCAACGACGATGGCTTTGCCGATCTCTTGACGCCCCTGACCAACGACAACGAAGTCTCCATTCGTTTCGGCAGTCGGTTTGGATTCGACGACGGCGTGCTTGTCGAGCTTCCCACGATCGACCAACCGGGTTCGATCGAATCGGGCGATTTTGATGGTGACGGCATCAGCGATCTTGTCGTCACGGGAACCAACGAAATGGTTGTTCTGCGAGGGGTTGGAAATCAAGACTTCGTCTCGCTCCCACCGATCCCGGTTCTCGATCCGTCAACACAAACAATCGTCGATGATTTTGATCGCGATGGACAACTTGATGTCGTGCTGGTGGGCACATCAACCACCGATGTCTTTGTGACACTGCGACTCGGGTCCAACGATGGTGAGTTTTCGCCGCCAACCCGACATAGCTTCGCCAGTGAGCCATTGACCGCTGCGATTGCAGTGTCCCATGTCGAGTCGGCTGACATCAACAACGACGGAGCTCCTGATTTGGTTGCCACCGATCCAAACACCGACACGATCCGCGTGTTAGTCAACCGCGGAGATGGAACGTTTAGTGATCCGATATCGACCCCGACCTCGCCCAATCCCGTCAGCCTCTCGCTGCGTGACCTAAACAACGACAACCTTCTTGATGTGGTTGTCGCGTCGGCGGATGCGTCGGTCGCCAACGTCATGATCGGATTCGGCGATGGCACGTTCATCGATCGCCAAGATTACTTCCTCGCCCCCAATCCGATCGGCGCAACCTTGCTCGACGCCTTTGGCACCAGTGATCCCCAGATTTATACGATCGGCTTCGGGATGACATCGCTTGTGACCGTTCGCAACACGAATCCCAATACAAGCGAGGGTTTTGCCAAGCAGTTTGAGTACGACGATCAGTTCAATCAACTCACTCGAACCGTCGATGAGCTTGGCAACCAAACCTTGATCGAGCGTGACCCAGCCACCGGCAACGCCTTGTCCATCACTCAGGTGATCGGCGAAGTCGGTGGCAGCGACGACTTGGTCACAACTTACTCGTATTTGCCGAGCGGACAAGTTGCTTCGATGACCGATCCGCTCGGACGACTCACCAACTACCTATACGATTCGGCCGGACGACTCACACGAACCACATTCGCCGTCGGGACAGCTGATGAAGCATTCAGTGAACTCGAATATGACGCCGCCGGAAACCTGACCGCGGTGATCAACGAACTAGGTCATCGAACCGAATATGAATTCGACGAACTGAACCGGCTGATTCATACCGTCGATCCCGACCCGGACGGCCCCGGTCCCCAGACTTCGCAAGGGCGAGTGTACGAGTACGACGGCCACGGCAACTTGCTTCAAGTGTCCGACGCGCTTCATGGAACCGTTGCCTACGAATATGACGGCCTTCACCGGCGAACTCGCAAGACCGACGCGCTCGACCAATCGTGGCAGTACGAATACGACGACTCCGGCAATCTCGTGCGTCAAACCGATCGTCTGGGACGAGTGACGCGTTATCAATATGACGAGCGCAATCGGATGACCGCCGTCATCGATGCCCTGGGCGCGGTCCAGCGGCTCATCTACGACGCGGACAATAACCCCGTTCGACGAATCGATAAAAATGGATACGTTTGGGTCACCCAATTTGATGCAAGAAACCGAGTGGTACGCGAGATCGATCCGCTTGGAAACGAAACCGTCTTGCAGTACGACTTGGCCAACAACATTCAATCGGCGGTCGATCCTCTCAAGCGTAAGACCGAGTTCTTCTACGACGATCTTTATCGGCTTGTGGGAATCCACGAGGCTGACCCTGACGGGTTGGCCGGGCCGCTCTCCTCACCAGTCCGATCGATCGAGTACGACAGAGCTAGCAATCAAATTCGCGTGATCGACCCGCTCGGCAATGTCGTCGAAACGCAATACGACGCGCGCAACCGACCGATTGTCGAAACACTGCCCGACCCCGACGGTAGCGGCCCCGACGTTGCACCGATCTACGTGTACGAATACGACGACGCCAACCGCCTCTCGCGGACAACAGATCCGCTTGGCCGAGTCACTACTTACGAATATGACGACCGAAACTTGCTCATCCGAACCACGCACCCCGATCCCGACGGAGCGGGGCCCGCGTCGGCACCGATCGTGGCGCATGAGTACGACGTCGCCGGAAACCTTCTTTCAACCACCGACGCTCTCGGCAATCGAACGGACTACCAATACGACCATCTCTATCGGCTCATTTCGCGCATCGACAGTGATCCCGACGGCGTGGGCCCACTTGAATCGCCCATCACGACAATCGCATACGATCACGAAGGACAAATCACCAGCGTCACCGACCCACTCGGGCGCGTCATCGCCTACCAATACGACGACCTTGGACGAACAACGACCGAGGTCTATCCCGACCCTGATGGTGCGGGCCCAGAGTCAAATCCGGTTGTCACAAACGCTTACGATCCGGTCGGAAATCGGATTGCCGTCGTTGACCCGCTCGGCAATGCAACGCGGTTTGAATACGACCAGCATCACCGACTTGTCCGTGTGATCATGCCTGACCCCGATGGCGATGGGCCGGACGCAAACCCAATCGCACAATACCAATACGATGCCGCTGACCAAACCGTCGCGACAGTCGATCCGCTTGGACGACGGCAGCAATACTTCTACGACGACCTCGGCCGCATCGTCCAAGAAACCTACCCCGACCCAGATGACGCCGGGCCCCTCGAGGCACCCGTGATGACCTATGCGTATGACGCCATTGGCAACCAAATCGCCATGACCGATTCACTGGGAAACACAACGGCCTATCAATTCGATCATCTTTATCGTCGCACTCACGTCATCGCCGCCGACCCCGATGGCCCCGGTCAACAAGGGCGTCCGGTGACAAAGATTGAATATGACGTGGTCAGCCGCGCCATCACCGCAATGGATCCGCTGGGACGAACCACTCAATTCATTTACGACGATCTTGATCGCGTCGTCACCGAGATCTATCCCGACCCTGATGGTGCTGGCCCGCTTCAATCTCCCCAGATTGCCTTCACCTATGATTCGGTTGGAAACCAAACATCCAGCACTGACGCCGTGGGAAGCGTCACTCAGTTCGTATACGACAACCTTTATCGAAACACCGCTACCATCCAAGCCGATCCTGACGGACCGACTGGACCACTAACTTCTCCCATCACCACCTACACGTATGACGTTGCCAGTCAGCCGATCACCGTGACCGACCCTCTTGGGCGAACGTCCACAAACCACTACGACGACCTTGGGCGTGTGATCACCGTCATCGATCCCGATCCGGACGGAACGGGTCCGCTTGCGGCGGCGACCACCCACTTCACTTTCGATTCAGTTGGAAACCAAACGTCGACCATTGACCCTAACGGCTATCTTACCCAGTACACCTACGACAATCTGTACCGCCGAACGTCACAGGTTCGTGAGGATCTCGACGGTGCGACTGGGCCCCTTGGACATCCAACGACCAGCTACACCTATGACCTAGTCGGCAACCTCCTCTCACTCACTGACCCCTCCGGCAACACGACGCGTTGGCAATACGATCAACTCGACCGCAACACGACCGAGACGATTTCACTTGACGGAAGTGCCGTTTCTCGACGCTACGACTATGACGCAATGAACAATCTGGTCGAGGTAACCGATCGCAATGGTCGCGTGACGCGTCACGATTACGATCATCTTCATCGACCGATCGCCGAGCATTGGATCGGCGACACCGAAAACGTGACACGGTCAATCACCACGACCTATGACGTTGCCAACCAAGTCCTCGCGGTCGAGGATTCGGTCGCCCAGAGCCGATACGACTATGCCTACGATCGTCTCGGCCGCGCGATAACGATCGACTCGACCAATGAAAGTGTCGTGGTTGGTTTGCACAACGAGTTTGATGCCCAGAACCGCCGTACCCGTCTCGCAGCCAACATCGATGGATCGCTCGATTTCGAGAACACCTATTCGTATGACGCGCTGCACCGTCTTTCAGTATTGACCCAGTCGTCGCAACCAGGCGCTACGGTTTCTCCGAAACGATTCGATTTCGAATTCAATCGTGCAAGTCAACTGACGCAACTTGCCCGGTACGCCGATCTTGCTGGAACTCAAACCATCGCAACGTCTGACTACGCCTTTGACGGACAGGCCCGACTCCAGTCAATCTCGCACATCAACTCAACAGGCACCTCCATTGCTGGCTATCAATTCGAATACGACATCGCCAGTCGCATCACACAGGTGGATAGTCTTGTCGATGGACCGTCGAACTACGGGTACGACAATGACAACCAATTGACCTCGGCCAGTCATACCGGCCAAGCCAACGAATCTTATACTTACGACGAAAACGGCAACCGAGCTGGCGTTGGGCAAACCACGGGCGATCACAACCGCATCATGTCGAACGGACCCGTCCAATACGAGTATGACAACGAAGGCAATCGGATCCTGCGCACCGACACGCAAACCGGCAATGTGACCGAGTATCGGTGGGACCATCGAAATCGATTGACCGAAGTCATCCAGCGCGCGTCCGCCGGCGATGATGCGATCCATCACGTTTATCACCGCTACGATCCGTTCAACCGCTGGATCAGCAAGTCAGTCGACGTCGATGGCGACGGACCCATCGATGCGGAAACAACCTTCTACGACTATGACGGCAGCAATATCGTCCTGGCACGCTCCGACGCCGGAGTGAGTGACCGCTATGCCTGGGGCGCGGTCGTTGACCAGATCCTTGCCGAGGAAGATGCGGTCACCAACGAAGTCGTTTATCCACTTTCGGATCACCTGGGATCAGTCCGTGATCTCGTCGATTCATCCGGTTCTCCGATCAACCACATCCAATACGACAGCTATGGGAATGTGGTATCCGAGACCGACGCGGCGATCGACTCACTGTTCGGTTTCACCGGCCGTCCCTACGATGAGTCGACCGAACTTCAAAACAACCACCACCGCTGGTACGACGCAGAGACAGGCAACTGGGTCAGCGAAGATCCGATTAGCTTCGCTTCAGGCGACACCAACCTCACTCGCTACACCGCCAACCACCCGATCAACGCCATCGACCCAGATGGACGAGTGATTATTATCGTTCACGGCATCCAGAATCTGAACAATCGCGAAATCGCAGCTTTTGCCGAACGACTGGATCAGAAAAGCGGCCCGAAACAGAAAATCATTCACTTCAAATACGGAGAGCGCTCAAGCGCCGGAACTGACCCGCAACCGCCTGGAACATCTAACGCCATCTTGAGCACAAAAGCGAAGCTAAATCGTGCGGCGGGCGAAGAACTCGGGAAGCTCATCGAATCAATAGCTGTGGAAAAACGACGCCTAGGGAGTTCCGAGCCCATTCATGTCGCGGGGTATAGCAACGGCGGCAATCCAACGGTTATTGCGTTCGAACATACGGGCACAATTGTCAACTCCACTTCATTGCTAGGAACCAGCGTACGCGCAAAAGAAACGGACCTATCAAATGCCATTGCCCACTCCGCAGCATTCCATACCTTCGTAAGTCCGGGAGACGGTGCTACGAAACCAGTCAACGGAATCGGAAGCCACGGAACAGAGGGCCGATATGATCACATAAACCGCTACCATGAAACTGTGGTCGAAAACGTATTCCACTCACTCAACGAAGCCTCTGGATCACACCCATTCTTAAGTCATTTGAGTGAAGAACGCGTGCCAGGCCGCGTGACAGCCTTCAGCATGGCTTGGGGCTACGACTTGCTACAGTGGGGCAATTCATTTAAGGACAACGGAGGCGGAATCATTTATGCGACCTCTTGGTTGACAGCCTTTATGTTTGAAAACTTCTACTATCAAATCTGGGAACTTCGACGCGATCAGGACAACCTGTTCTCCACCGAGGGGATTCTTCCGAACGGAACTAGGCTTGAGAACTGCCCTGATGGAATTCCTGTTGATTACATTTTCTACTTCGAATAGATCCAATGACCAAGAACGATCCAATTCGGTTCTCAACGATCGCGGTTGCATTGACCGCAGTCTTTTTGCTTAGCGGATTTATTTTTAATACTTGGCACTCACAAAACAGCAATGCCAAGGAATTCAACAGCTTCAGCTGGAAAGTTGACGACAAACAGGACCGAGGAGAAATGCTCGCGTCCCTGCTTGCTTGGCCGGATGCGAGCGCGACTGACTACACTTGTTCCAAGACGGACATACCGAAAGCGTCGATTCTTCACCATGCGTCGTTCAGTGAAATTGAACGGTTGTTGGGTAAACCGTTCGCCGTCCGAGAGTCAAAGGTGGGTGGCCAAATAGAAATTGCTCGCTACGACCTTGGCTCGCGCGGCCATACCTTGAAGGGTCCTTTCACTCTGCGACTTTGGTTTGACTCTGACGGCAAGCTAACAAAGTTTTCAATCGTGAGCTAACAAATCGTCATGCCTTGCCTTCGGGAAGAAAGCGATGCGACAATCAATCCGAAACGTGTTGATCGTGTTGGCTCTGGTCGTTGGTTACCAGTTCATGCCTTCGATTCATCCGTGTACTGAAGCAGAACGAGCGATTTGGAATTCGGTCTTGGAGGATGACCGGTTCACGGAGGATCAACGCTCGAAATTGCGAGTCGTTCGGTGGCGGACCAACCGCTCGTTCGGCGACCTGTCACCCACCGAAGATATCTGGGTGACCGATGGCACAGACACCTTCCATCTCAAAGGCTCCGCTCATTGCGACGAAGAAGGATGGAAGGGAGCGGTCCATTCGATCATCCCCGAGTAAAAGCAATTGAGTGTTGCACGACGACTCGGGTCGCCAAAACTGCGAAACGATGATTGGTGACGAGCCACCCGTTCGTAGTACCGAGCTTTAGCCGGAATCTTCAGCCTCTTCCGCCGAAAGGCGGGACGACGAACCGACTGTGGATTGGCCCGTGAGCCGAACGCGCTAGCGTCGGGCCTTACACCTCAACAGCCCGCTATGCGAACGCTTGTCATGCGAAGCATGACCTACGAAGCGGACGCGGAGCGTCCGAGCGTGTGTTACCACGCGGGAGCGTGGTAACGAGGTGCCTGATCCTCTCACGGTGAACTCGGTGGCTTCTCACCTCAAACACGCGCCGAATCGTGCTCTCTTGCCCGCTGTGACCACAATCCTTAACCTGGGCTCCTTTTCCGCGGGGCCGGTGCGAGGACTCTGCCATCATGTCTGCGATCGTCATGATCATCTCGGCGATCGCCATCATCGCCTTTGTCAAATACGGACTTCTGCGCGGGATACACCTCGTTGCCGGTGCGATGAACTGGAGCGCCAAAACGCGCGGTCAAGTCACCGGTTACGCCACCAGCGTTCCCGAATTCGTTTGCCTCGTCTCCGCCGGACTCGCCGGTGTCTGGCAGGCCGGACTTTGGAACATCGCGAGCTCGAACATCATCAACGCCGGACTGATGTTCTTTGCCATGGTCTCCTATCGTCAATTCGGCGAACTGTTCAACAAGCGGTTTGTCGACGAAGTCCTTTTCGCCGGACTCGCGATCGGCGTCCCCATCGTGCTGATGCGATTCGGCACCGACACGCATTGGTCACTCGTCCCCATCCTGCTCGGCTTCTTTGCTCTCTACCGATTGGTCGATCGCGCCGTCAATCGTCCCGCCAAGGTGGATGAAGAAACTGACGAAGCGGTCGGCAACCTGCCATTTGGAATCATCTTGGGCATCACCGCGCTGGTTGCGGTCGCCGTAGCCGGCATCTTTTTGGGCGACGCAACGGCCGACGTGGTCGAAAAACTTGGCGTCCACCCCGCGATCGCTGGCTGGATCCTGGGCGTCGTCACCAGCATCCCAGAAATGGTCAGCTTCTTTGCGGTTTACGCCGCAGCCAAAAAAGAAGGCAAGCTGCACGATTTGAACGACACCCAAGAAGCGCTCGACAACTTGACCAGTTCCAACATGGCCAACGTCGGCATCGTTTATCCGATCGGACTACTGGCGTTCTTGGTCGGGTCGATGTTGATCGGCAAATGAGTTCACCGACGCGCACTCGATCGACTGGTCGTCAGACAAGTCGACCGAGTAACGCTCGGCGAGCGGAATGTACGATTCAACGTTCTGTCGACGCGAGTTCCGATGCAGGATCCTGGGGTGCGATCAACTCGGCGATCACGGCCGCAGGGACGGCCCAAGCTGTCTTCGTACGCGGCGATCGATTCTTGGTCACATCCCAGTGAGGTTGGTAGCCCATCAGACCAAGCAACGTCCCATCGGGACCAACGAGCGCCGAACCCGATCTCTCGGCTGTGAGCGAACTGCTTTCGTGGTCGATGATCAAGCAAAGATCATCGGCCGAGCCGACCGTATGAGATGCTTTGTAGACTTTGAGTGCCCGGGTGTAGAGGTACGTTTTGCGTCCCTCTTTGAATACCGTGTGCCACAAGACTCGGCGGCCAGCGACCAGCGGCGTCTCGGCCAATGCGATTGGGCGAACGTCCAATCCCGGAGCTTGGAAAAGAGCGACGCCATGGTCGGATGAATAGCGAACCAATTCCGCTTTGGCACCCGAACCATCCAGCATCAAGATCGTTGCTGCCTCGATCCCGCCCGTTTCCGGCGCCCCTTCGCCCGGAGTGTTGACGACCGATGCGATCAAACCATCGCGGTTAAGCACAACGCCATTGACGTATTGAACCGAAGAATCGGCGTCCCCTTTTTTGACAACCAACTCCATCTGCACGACGCTGTGAAAAACCGGTGCAATCTTTTCGGCAGCAGGGCTGTGGTAGACGTTCGGATACTCTTTCGTTTCGTTGACCTCGGCCTGGACCGTCATACAAAACGTCGACAACGTGAACAGACACAAAGCGGCAGATCGGCACATTTAACTGACCTCTCGAACAAGCGAGCGAATGGGAACTGCATTCGACGCCAACCTTGAGCCTAAGAGCTCTGCGCCGAGACTGCAATCATGAACGCCTGTCCGTTACACGACACCGCAGCTGTGATCGGGAGCGTGAGCCGATCGGCCTAACGTCGGGCCCCGAGGAATCATGCCGGATCTGCGTCGCTGACGCTCCTTGATTCGGCCTACAGATTCGGCCTACATGGGGTTTCCCGTAGCTAGCTACGCTCGCCAGAGCGTGGGGCATCTGCAAACGCCCCCAACGTATCGCGCGGCCTTCCTAACAGGCGGCGACGCAGGCGATGCTTTGCGAATCGAGTGTCCGCTGCGTCGAGTTGGAGACGTTGTCCAAGAAATGGGTTTGGAACGGTCGGCGGACGGCTGGCGCCAATCCGGTTGTGAAGCTGAATGCCCTTCTCGATTCCACGGGCAACCAAGCGATCAGAGTCTCGATGGTTCCCAGCGGGTCATGGTCGCCAATGATCGCGACGCGTCGTGACTCACGAACCATCGACATCACCGATTGAAGCAGTGCGTCTTCGTGATCAGGAACGACGACCGGTTCAACCAATGGCTTGTGTGGCAACTGAATCGTTTCCAACGCTTGCCGCCCAACATCCAGGGGCAACCGGAGCCAACCGTACAACATTGCGGTCCGAGCAATGGAAACGGCGTTGCATCCGTAGTTTGCGAATTGATCGTTCGTGAGCACCAAGATCAGCGTCACGACTTGGATGCCACCGCGGGCACTGTATTCCGGCCCGCCCAAAACGGTACGAGTCACTGCGACGTGATCGTCGAGAACGGGAAAGTAGTTGATCGTCCATCGCGAAGGGTCATCGCTGGTCATCTGCGAAGGCGACCAACGACAAAGCTCTTGGGCGCACGCCCGATCGACACCAGCTGATTTTGCGACCAGCTGGTACCCCTTCATCGTTCCTCGATCAGACGACGTGAAGATCGCCTGTTGAATCTGCATCGGTTGCGACACAACTTCTCCTGATCAACCGCGTCCGACGATCCATTGCAGTGGTTCGACGACACCTTGAGGTTGGGTGTGGAACGGCAAACGCATTTGCACGCCGTGTTCGTCAGCCAAAATCCCCGAGCTTCCAGCAACACTTGCCGCAAAGAAGGCGTGGCGTTGGAACGTGCGGCGACAGAACTCGTACAGTCGCGACGTGTTGTTCGCCGCAAATGCCGCTGGATCTTCAACCGCTTCCGGACAACCATCGCATTTGGTGAACACGATGGCGACCGAAGGACCAGCCGAGCCTTTCTTGGAAAAGTCGCCGTTGAGTCCATGAAGCTGGGCGATGTATGAAGCGAGCTTCATCGCAAACAAGTCTTCGCTGCTTCCTTCATCGCGGACTCGAATCGAGTCGCAAAGGATCAGCACACCACTCGATTTGGAGACGACATGTTTGATCGCGGGATAGAGTCCAGCTTGGTTGATCTCCATCGCGATCGCTTCGCCAGCGAAGTCGGGTGAAATCAAGTCGACGTTTTCGGTCGCGCCTTTCTTGCCTGCACCGGCCATCGAAATCTGGCAGTGCAGCCACTTCCATTCGTCGGCTTCGGCGGGAGTCTTTTCGGGGAACGTGCGGCGTTCGAGAGCGGTCACCACCTGTTCTTGCAGGTCGACCGAAAACGCACTTGTCGCCGATCCGCGGAATTCGTCGGGACCCTTGCTAAGGATGTCCAACAGCAATCCCAAGTAGACGGTCTTTCCAGCGTTACTGGCGCCGAGAACGGAAATGAAGTTCTGTTCGCCGACGCGGTTCGTCACCGTTCGCGAAAGCGATGCCGGTGTCTGGCATTCGCCACAGTATTCGTCTTGCTCGGCGAGCCGAGTGCGACAGCAGATGCATTCCGTTGCCATGCTTGGCATTCCATCAATCAGTTGAGTGGTCATCATGATTGCGGCTCGTCGTTATTGGCAGGTTGGTTTTCAGGTGGGTTGGGCAAACTGTTTGCCGAAACACAACAGCGGAAGCCGACATTCGCACCTCGGAACAACAATGGTTGACCGGTGCGGAATTGGCAGGTCGCCTGTGAGGGGAAGTACGTGTCGAACGCACCGCCGCGAATCTCGGCCATCGTTTGGTCGAGAACAATTGACGCGCCTTCACAGGCACCGGGATAGAACTGAGCGTCGACCCATTCCCAAACGTTGCCAACCAATTGGCGAACACCATTGGGAGTGTTCCCCGAATTGATTTGGCTCACGGGAACGGTCCCGCCCAAGTTGCTGGCCCAGACGTTGGCCTTGGCTGGATCGAATGAGTTACCCCACGGATACCGTTGCTCGGCGGTGTCACCCGAATGTCCTTTCGGCCAAGTTCCGGCGCGCTGCCATTCTTCGGTCGTTGGCAATCGCTTGCCCGCCCAAGTCGCGAACGCGTTGGCTTCGTACCAACAGATGCCAGTGACCGGATGATCAAGCTGGTCCTCTGGTGGCTTGCCGTCGCTCCAGAAACATGGTCCCGGTCGGCCACTACGGTCGACGAATTGCAACACGTTGGGTAGCGTTTCTTCGGGCCACAGGTTGACGTCGCCATAGCCACCGGCATCAACAAAGCGAGCGTAGTCGGCGTTGGTGATGCAGTCTCGATCGAGATAGATCGATTCGACCGCAACCATCTCGCCGGCGTACGACGCAAGTTCGTAACCGTAGCCTTGGTCAACGGCGGTATCGCTCATCAAACGCACTTCGCCACCAGGAACGATTGCCATTTCGTGCGAGAGCGCTTTCCAAGCGCATCGGATCGACACATCATCAAACGGCACATCGCCTTGGCTCGAAAGCACGCGGCTGTATCGTCGGTCGCGAATCAAACGTCGGCTGTCCGGGGGTGCCTCTGAGACATCTGGAAAGCCTGCCTCCATGTCGACATGGACGACCGGACGATGTTTCCACTTTCCGACTGCGTCTGCAAATAGGGCTGTTAGTGACACTCTTGTTTCTCCCGCTTAAAAAGCGTGAATGACATTGGCTAGCTTAGTGCTGGCCTGACTTTGGTCGACTCGACTCAATCTCTTGTCGAAGTCGTTGAAATTGAAGAACCGCGTCCTCGCGTGGCTTGGCCGTACCTTGTTCTGGCACAGGCGGCGCGACTGGTCGCGTTTCCGGGGTGGTTCGTACAAGCTGACTTGGCGTTGCCGCAGCGGCAGGCGCCTGGTCAATAAGCTCACTGGGACTGCGCACCGGTTGTGCTGCCGTCGAAGGAGCCGCCATTGGGTGTGACGGGGCTTGCACGGTGGGTGCAGGCTGAGCCGTCGTCGGTGGATTCGCGGCGGCGCGGTGAGCGGCCGTCGGGTTTCCTTGAGTCATCTGCAAAAACGCGCGTTGTTCTTCTTCAAGTCGCAACCAAGCTGCAGACAGCTGGTCGATCTTCTCTTGAATCCGAGCCTCTTCGTTTTGCTTTCGTGCTTCCCAAAGGTCGCGTTCGACCTTCAGGTCCTCGATCGCGCGTCGCAACTTCGCTTCATTCGGCTTGTCTTGCGATTCGGCCGGAACGGATTGCCGCCCGACACGCACGCAAAAGTCAGCCAGAAACGTGTTAACGTCTGCGATCACCTCTTCGAGCGCAGCGACGATTGCTTCTGGAGTCGCCGTGGCGAGATCCAGACTGTGCAAATCGGTCGTCGATGGATGCGTGTTCATGGTTTTGTGGTGGGGCAATCAATCATTGATGCTGTTTTCAAGCCTCGGCCAACACATTGACCGAGGTGCCGTTCGTCTTCGTCTAGTACTCGACGCGTTTCCAGAGCTTCTTCAAGCGAGACGTCAAAGGTGCTTCGCGTTCCTCTTGCTTTTCCTGTTCGTGGATTTCACGCAGGTGCTGTCGCAAGGTTTGAATGCGGGCCGCCGTTTCACGATCTTGAGCGTTTTCGGACTTCGGCATCTCTTCGACGTCCTTGATCTTGCTCGAAATCTCGAACCGCATCCGTGAAAGCTCGGCTTGTTCTTTGGCCAGCTTGGCTCGCTCTTCACGCAGCGCCGACTCGCTCAATTCCGATTGCTCTTCGGCGCGTTGTTCGAGTTGGCGGATCTGCTTTTGCGACTCACCAAGTTCTTCCTGCAGTTCGCGATTGGATTGCTGCAATTTCTCGAGCGTTTCTTCGTATTGCTTTGGCGCAGCTCCGCCACCGCCACCGCTAGCGGCAACCTGGCGCAGTTGACGTTGCAAACGATCCTGTTCGTCGTTGGCCTCTTCCAAACGCGCTCGCAATGCCTCGAGTTCGGCTGCGTGCTCTTCTTCGCGTTGGCCGATTCGTCGTTCGATGTCACCGACCCAGGCTTCCAATTGACCTCGCTCTTCTTGTTCGGAACGATTCGCTTCCTCGGCCGCATGAAGCAGTTCTTCGAGGATGCCAACGCGTTCGTCACTTCGGTTGGCTTCGTCGATCAATTCCTGCATTCGCGCCAGGACTTCATCCGAGTCTTCTGGATTTCGATCAACGTGTTCGGAAGCGGCTGGCGTATGCGTCGCTTCGGCATCGCGTTGTGCAAGCTGTGCTTGCAGGTCTTCGATTTCGGCTTGCAGCAACGCGACCGTTTCGCGGTCGTAGGTCTCTTCTTCTTCGATGTCGAAGAAGTCCGACGAAAAGTCCATTTGGGGCTCTTCGGCGGCAAAACTGTCGTTTGCCGGTTCGTCGAAAGCAGGCTCTTGATCGGCCGACTCCGTCGAATCAGCATCGCTTCCATCCTCGAAACCGGCCGGTTCGTCGGCATAGCTTGCGCTCGCGTCGTCGCTCGTCGCTGGCTCGTCAAGCGAAGTCTGCGTGTTGGCCTGAGCGAAGTCGTTTTGCCCCAGGTCTTCGTTTTGGGTCGACGCCGGTGCTGAAAACTCGCCGAGCGTGATTTCGTAGTCACCGATTCGGATCACATCGCCCGAACCAACCTTGTGGTTTCCGTCGATCGCGTTTCCGTTGACCGAGGTTCCGTTGGCCGACATCCAGTCCTGAACCCACAGCTCGCCTTCATTGAACTCGAGACGGCAGTGGATTTCTGACAGACCTTCGCCGTCAAGTTGCAGACCGCAGTTGGACGATGTCCCCACAAAGACGCCCTGGTCTTTGCAAAGGTCGTGTTTCTTGATGGCGCCGCCGCGATGACGTGCGGTCAACGTGACGGTTGATTGAGTGTCTTGTGAAATCATGCTTCCACTCCTGTGGCTTGAGCCGCACCGACTCCGCCGGCACTTGAAACGATGTCCACGATGGCCCCGTCGTGTTCGTTTTGGTTCGCACCGAGCAGACGATCCATCGAGCGGAACATCAACTCGGCGGTGCATGGACGCGAGATCACGTCGTCCGGCGTGAAGCCAAGCCGCTCTTCCCAATTGGTGTCGTTACTGTCACCCGAAGCGATAGCGATTCGCTTGACGCGTGCAGCGTTGGGGTTTTCCGTTGCAAAGAGTTGGCGAATCAACTCGCACGACGCATCCTCATCAACCGAGAAGATGAGCGTGTGGGGAACGGAGCGTTTAAGAACCAATTGCATCGCGAGCTTGTCGCGAACGACTTTGCCGGAGTATCGGTTGTCCGAATCTTCGAGCGATGATCGCAACGCTTGAGCTTGCACCGAATCGGGTTCATAAACAACGAATTGACCCGCGACCGCTTGAGCTCGGCGTTCAACCAATTCGGCCATTTCAAATCCAGCAAGCACCTGACGGACTTCATCCTCGTCCCAGCCAAGCGATGCGGAAAGCTCGTCCGTACCCTTCGGATCCGAAAGGGCGTTCAACACTTTCATGTGACGAGCTGAAAGCCCTGCGCGGTCAAGGTTCTGGCCACGAATGGCTCGGCGCACGAATGTCTCGTTCTGACCGCCCGCTTGGTTTTCGGCTTCGCCGTGAATGCAACCTTCGACAAGCAACGCGAGCAGCGAGATGTCGAGCGGCAAGTTCTTGTGCAACGTGTTTTCGATGTGGCCCGCTTCGAATCGGAACAGTTTCAATTGCTGGGTAAAGGCATAGCGGACCAACATCGCAGCCTGGTAACGCAACAGCTTTGTCATCAACCGCGGATCGAGCACTTTCTGGTCGAGGAGCTGGACGAAGCCGTCAACTTCCGCACAGCTGCGTCCGCCGATGGTCATTTTCATGACCGGTGCAAGGTTGGCCAACGACTTTGGCAATCGATTGACCATTTCGTCGATCTGTGCGCCATCGATGCCCGATGCGTAAACACCTTGAATCCGACCCTTGTCCAAGTGGAAACGAATTCGAGTACGATCCGCTTCGACTTCAAGGACACCAACTTTGCGACCGTTGTTCAAAAAGTCCAATAGCTCACGAAGGCCAAAGTAGGCCAGCGTGCCCGTCAACGCAGCTTCATCAAGTTGATTGATGACTTCAGGAACTGCCGACCCTTGCGATTGCGATCCGACAATCATCGCAGCCGTTTCAAGAGCGTTGGCGACAGTCGTGCGCAACAGGTCTTCGGTGTAGGGCTTGGGCAACATGTCAACGACATTGTCCAAGTCGATGTATTCGGCGTAGGCCTTTTTGCGAAGCGTCGAGCTGATCACCACTGGGATCGCGGCCAATTCAGGCGTCGCTGCCAGTTGCGATGCGACATCGTACCCCGTCGTGCCGGGAAGCTGGTGGTCCAACAGGATCAGGTCCGGTCCGACCTCCGCTGCCAACTCAAGACCATCTTCTGCGTTGGGTGCAAGCACGACGCGGTAGCCGACAGGACTCAGGTGTGTATCGACCAGCTTACGTATCGTCGCGCTGTCGTCGATCACCAATACCGTTTTGTCGCTCATTGAATCTCTCCGCTCGTTTGCAGTGTTGACGCATAATCAGTTAACAGGTGGCTCAAGGCCGGAATGCTGGCGAGGGCTCCGTCAAGAGCTTCGTCGGCAAGTGGTTTAATCAAGTAGTCGGTCGCGCCGAGCTCGCGTGCGCGGCCAGTGAATTCGTCTTCGTTGCGGCTGCTGATGATCACAACCGGCGGTGGATCGATTGCCGATTCGGCGTTCACTTCCGCAAGCAACTCCATCCCCGTGACGTGTGGCATTTCCATATCGCTAAAGATCGCGACAAAGGCATCACGTTTGAGGATCTCGAGTGCTTCTTTGCCGTCAGATGCTTCGACGATGTCAACGGCGTATCGCCGCAGTGAGCGAACGACGCGTTTGCGCGCACTCAGCGAATCGTCGACAACCAACACGCGAGGTCGTTGTGGTGCCGGGCCAGCCGCTGCAGCCGACAAGTCCAAACTTCGCATACGGCGTGACTGCGACTCGACCACTCGGTGTGCATCTAGAAGCAGGACGGTTTCGCCCATCCCCGACAACGTCGCACCGCCACAGAACGGATGTTGTTTCAACAGGGTTGGCAGTGGTCGAACCACGAGTTCTTCGGGTCCGACAATCTCGTCAACAAGCAAGGTGACCGACTTGGCGTTGTCATCGGCCAAGGTGATGCGTTGGCAATTCTCTGGCTCGATCACCGCGTCGCTTCCAAGCAGATTCGACAATGCCAAACAGAGAGTTTTTTCCGAGGTATCGCCAGCGGTTTGAACCGATTGCATCGGCAAAGCGAACAATTGCCCGGCCGACCGGAAGACCATCGCGTGTTGAATGACCGAGGGTAGCGGGAAGCTCAAACGGATTCGCGTTCCCTTATTCGGTTCGGAATCGACTTCCAACCAGCCTCGCATGCGTTGCAGGGTCGATGCGACAACGTCCATTCCAACGCCGCGGCCCGCAACCTGGTTGGCGGTTTGACGGGTCGAAAACCCGGGTTGGAAAATCAGCTGCGACAATTCTTCGCGCGTCGGCACTTGGTTGGCCGAAATCAAACCCGACTCGATACCGCGTCGGCGAATCGCGTCGTAGTCGAGGCCTTTGCCATCGTCGCGGATTTCGATCGTGAACAGTTCGGGGCCCGAGTTGGCTTCCAAAGTGATCGTGCCAACAGGGTCTTTCCCAGAACGCGCACGCCCCTCGGCGTCTTCGATACCGTGGCAAACACAGTTACGAACGATGTGCAGCAGCGGCTCATAAAGTCGTTGCTGGAGCGAGCGTTCGATGCCGGCATCTTCGCCAACAAGTTCCAACCGTACCTGTTTCGCTTCGGCTTGAGCGGCATCGCGAACGACGCGTTGCAAGCGGCGAAACAATCCCGATACGGGAGTACGACGCAGTTCGACCAGTTCTTGACGAAACTGACGGATGAAGCCGGAAACGGCTGTATTTGCTTCGGCAACGGGTCGTGCACAGTTGCGAAGGTGCTGAGCCGCTTCCAAAACATCATTGGCAACTTCGGAAAGTTGAACCGACTTGGTCGCCGTCGATTCGATGTGACCTTCGTTGCTCAACAGACGCATCTTGGAAACGCTGCCGATCAATTCGTGATAGATCTCTTGCAGATCCGCCAACTCGGTTTCGCGGCGGTTACGCAGCATGACCAGTTCGGCCAACATGTCCATCAAACGATTCAGCTGCGATGCTTTCACGCGAACGGATTCGTCATCGCTTGCCGCTTCGCCCGAAAAGCCGGTCAACTTGGCGGGTGCCGGCGTTGCAGGGGCAGCCGGTTTCGAAGCCGCTGGGGCGGGAGCCGTTGTTTGCGTCGGCGCCGGCGAGGGAGCCGCTGAAGGCGCGGGGGCAGGAGCATCGCCGGCCGTCTCCGCCTCTTCGCCCAGCACTTGAGCACGCACCGAATCAACGCACTTCAACAGTTCGTTGATGTCGGGTGCTCGACCCGATTGTTGGTCGTCCCTCAATTGATCTTCGAGTTTGTGCATCTGGTCGGCGAGCGAGGTCAATCCAACACTTGCCGATGCACCTTTGAGCGTGTGAAGCTCGCGGCACATCTGATTGAGCGAGTCGCCGTCGCTTGGATTGGCTTCCAATCGCAACGACGCATCTTCCATCGATGCCAAACATCCGGAAGCGTCGTCCATAAAGGCTTCACGAAGTTCGGGATCAAGCTTGTCGACCGTCATCTCCGGCCCTTCGTCTTCCTCTTCGACGATCACGGGCGTCGGGCGTGTGGCCTGAGCTGTTGGTTGGGGCGAGGCTTGAGCCGTAGGTTGGGCAGCAGGCGCAGCTTCTGGCGCTGGCGCGGCGCCACCACCAAGCTGTGCCAACAACGAACCGATTTCATCAGCGCTCGGTGCGATCAGATCATCGTCTGCCGCATCGGAATCCGTATCGGCGTCGCCGCCGCCAGACATTTCCCAAGCGTCGATTGAAGCCTCGTCGCCATCATCGAGCGACGAAAGTTGCTCGCCCCAGCGGTTGATCGCTTCGTCGCCGAGCGATTCCATTTTCTGTGAAGTCGATCCGTCGGCGTCCATCACTTGGCGGACTTCATCGAGACCGCTACCGACGAACTGGGCGATTTGGTCGTCGTCCGCACGGTCGTACAGGTCGATCAACTGACAGAGCAAGCCTGCGAATTCATGCAGGTTGGTCTGTGGATCAGCGGCGCATCGGACTTCGCTCAGCAGATCGCGTGACTCGTCCAATGACAGCGCTTCGGAGTTATGTTCGCTATTCATGGCAGTGCCTCTTAGCCCGCTGGTGTCATTTCAGGAGCCGGCGTTGCCGCTGCGACCGGTGGAACCACCGCTGCGGGTTCTTCCATTTCGAAGCCGTTTTGTGTGGCGTCACCACAACCGCGAAGTCGGTCAATCACGCCCGAGAATTGCGGGTTGGTTTGAGCGATCGACTTCATCGTCCAACAAACGTTCTCGGCACCACCGCGATTGTCCTTGGCGATCGTCGAGATCTGCTCAACAGCAAGAACGACGTCTTGAGCAAGTTGCAGTTGCTGTGTCGATGACTCAGCGATGTGTCGAATCGCTTGCAAGTCTGATTCGCTACCACTACAGATTCGTTGCAGGGCATTCTCCGCTGCCGTGGCACGTTCGACTTCGGCGTCAACTTGTTCACGCTCACGTTCGATCCCTCGGATCGACTCTTGCGTGACCAGTTGCATCGAATCGAGCAGACTGCTGATTTCGCGTGTCGCGTCGGTCGCTTGCTCGGCCAGTTTCCGAACCTCGTCGGCGACGATCGCGAATCCGCGGCCGTGCTCGCCTGCACGAATCGATTCGATCGAAGCGTTCAATGCCAACAGGTCGGTTCGAGCTGCGATGTCACTGATCGTTCCGACGATCGCGCTGATTTGGCGAGCCGGATCGCAAAGTCCGCGAAGCTTCTTTTCACAGTTTTGCGACTCATTGCGAACACGATTCATGCCGCTACTGAGTTCGCTGAGCAAACCGAGCGCTGTGCTCGCCGAATCGCTCGTGCGTTGCATCGCCGAATGAGCCGATTGGGCGTTTGTCGAGACGGTATCGATCGTCGATGAAAGCTGTTCAACGTAAGCGGTCGTCTTGATCACCGCGTGGCCTTGGTGTTCGGCCCCTTCCGTGATCGACTTGGCGTACTGTTCGATCTCGGTAGCACCGCGTTCGATTTGAGCCAGGTGGGTGTGAAGCGTGTTACCGAGACCCGACAACACGTCGCGAAGTTGCTCGCTTGAGGGTCGGTCCGAACCGCGTCGGCTTAGCAGCGACATCATTTCTTGGAACTCGCGTGCTTGCACTCGAGTGTTCGCTGCAACCGATTCCCATTGGCTCGCACATTGGCCAACGCGTTTCGCAGCTTCATCGAACTCTGCAACGCCGGTGCGGATTAGATTGGCTTTCTCGTGGTCGGCAACGACAAGCTCGATGCCATCGAGTCCGGCTTGGACACGAAGACTGAGCCACCACGCCGTGCCTGCGATTGCAAGCAGCGCGACCACGGCAGCGCCGCCAATCATGACGGGATTGCCAGATTGGAAGGCGGCCACAAACGCCCCAGCTGCGATCAGAGCGGTCGCACCTTGGGTCAACATAAATAGGGCTTGGAGTTTCAAGGGGAGGCTCCCTACGTCACTATGGGTTGTGAATGAGTTGCGGCGGACGGCCCCAGGCATCTTCCAGGGCATGTTGTGCAAGTCGGAACAAGCTGTTTGGGTTCAGGACGCGAACGATGTTCTCGCGGAACATCGCCGTTCCCATCACGGCCGAAAGGTTGGTTTCATCAACGCGAACTTCGGGCGAGACAATGGTTTCGAGCGATTCGAGTGCGGCGGCTTCCGCGATCAGCAGCGACCAAACCGACGTCCCGTTGATCACGAGCAAGCGGTCATGCGTCTTCGGTTCTGGCTGGTCAACATCAAGCAATGCATCGAGAGCGATCACCGGCACAAACTCGCTCCGCAAATGGCAGAGGCCAGCCAGTGCGTGGTGGCAATCGGGCACGCGTACCAATGAGGGTGCAATCGAGATTTCACGCACGGCGATGGCCGGTACAGAAAACCAAGACTGTCCGCATCGAAAGACGCAGTGTTTGTCCGCTTGCGCGGCCAAGTGCGACGAAGATTCAGCTGTTGCAGTAACCATGGGCATTCTTATTGTTCAGGCGTTATGCGTTCTCGATTTGCTTGGCCAATCTTTGCTTGATCGCAGCCAAGCGATCGAACGGGTCCTCGGTTTCGGACGCTGCCGGTTGGCTCGACGCAGGTGGAGTTGGCAAGGGATCGGCAGCGGGCAAAGCTGGCGAAGTGGAATGAGCGGTTGGCTCGGCCGGTGTGACTTGCAACTGCTCTGTTGGAGCTGGAGCAACGGGCTGCGCCGAAGCAACTGGAGGCGCCGAAGCAACTGGAGGCGCCGAAGCAACTGAGCGTGTTGGCGCGGCGGGTTGGACCTGAGCAACCGGTTGGACTTCAGCAGCGGGTTGGACTTCAGCAGCGGGGGGCTGCACCGGAGCGGCAACGGGTTCTGCGACCTGAGACTCAGGTTGCAAAACGGGTTGTGGTTGGGAGTCGGGTTGCTGCGGCGGCAGTTCTTGTTGCGGCGTCGGCAACGTTTGCAGTGGGCTTGGTGCTGGAGCTTCGTGGTGGTCGCTCGCACCGATCGATTCCAACGCACCCAGAGCTTCCTCATTGGGCTCGGCTGAAAACTCGTCGGCAGGCGCGTCGGCGCCTAACTCACATTGCGCGATCGATTGTGACAGTTGATCCAAACGAGATTGGATTTGTGCAACGAATTCATCGAGCTCGCTGCGCAACTTCTTTGCGTCGAGTTGTTCGGGTGTTGGTCGTGTTTCATTAATCAGCATGTGCCAAATCCCGTTAGCAGAGTTGTGAGGTTGCTCGTTTATGGAGCAACGTGCGAACGGTCGACAGCAGCGTTTCTTCTTCAACTGGCTTTGGCAGGTAGGCCCCCAGTTGGGCGCCCAGCGCGTTGAGGTGTTTGGCTGAGTCTTTGGTCAGAAACACGATGGGCAATTCAGATTGACGATCTTCCAACGCCAAGATTTGCTCACACGCGGTGTAGCCGTCCATCTCTGGCATTTGGATATCCAGAATCACCAAATCGGGATGATCGCGTCGAGCAAGCTGGACAGCTTCCAAGCCATCAGCAGCCAACATGACGTCAAAGCCTGCTTGGGTCAGAGTGCGGCAGACCAGCGCTCGAATCGTCCGACTGTCGTCGGCGACTAGAATCTTGGCTTGTTGCATGGGACTCTCCCACGAATCGCCTGCCGCAAAACGGGCGAATCGCATTTTGGTGTTGGGGCGGGTTTTGCTTCGGCAGTCCGGCCGTCTCGGAGAGACCCGTGACTTTGCGTCCCGACCTCGCGATCGGTTTGCCTTTTTCGGATAACCCGTTCAGAGTCCCGCTGACAATCAGGTCAGCTTGAGGATTGAATTGGTCGACCGATGGACGCAACTTGCCCCGGATGGGCTAGATGTATCCAACGGAAACATGTGTCACGACTTTGCGGAGTCAAGTTAACAAGGGCTAGATATTCAGAAAGTTCCGATTGTTACGGCACTTCTTTGTCGCCCGTTAAGAATGGGTTGAGCCTCACGGGGGGCGGACCCTCCGGTTGCGCACCCGCAGAATCCGCCATCGGCGTTGGCAACGTCACGCCATCGGGGTCGATGGACGGATCTTGCAAAAGGATTTGCACGAACGTTTCGAGCTCGGCCCTCGATCGAGCGCCAACAATCGTTAGCCGCACCTTGCCGTTACCATCGATAAAAAGCGTCGTGGGATAAGCGCGAAAGTCCGGCACTTGCTTTGAGATCTTTTCGGATCCAATGACCAACGGGTAATTGATCCTTGCCGAATCGGCAAACGATTGCACTTTGCGAACGTTGGCCAAATAGCCCGACTCGCGTTCGAAGTTGAATCCGACAATCGACAGCCCGGCATCTTTGTACTTTCGTTGTAGGGCGATGAAGTGGGGTATCTCGCGTTTGCAAGGCCCGCACCAAGTCGCCCATAGATCGACGATCAAGAGCCGACCGTTGAAGTCGCGTTTCGAGATTCTCTTTCCATCGATCGTCTGAACCCCAAAGTCGAAACGATAGGAGCGCTGTTGGCGGAGTTCATCGATGCACTTCTGCCGCAGCGAATCGGACTGCAAGGTAGGCTCCGGCTTGTACCGGCCGGATGGGCCAAGGGACCGGTTCGGGCGCAGTTCCCGCTCGATCGACGGTTGCCCCAAGGTGGCCGGGTCGGTTGATCGCTCGGCATCACGAGAGGAATGAACAACCGGTGTTGCCGCAAAGTGATTGGGTTGGGGTTGGTTCGCCGGATTGCAACCGCATACCGTTACCAAGCCCACAGCGAACGCAGAAAGCGCGTAGCGTCGGTGCATCATGAATGAATCTGGATTCAGATATTTGTAGAAAAGACTTCCTACTTTTTGTTTAGCTCATGAATCCCGGGTCGAACGCGCGCACCGAGAAATGGCCTATGTGAGTGGGGGCCAATCCGCTCCGAATGCCTCCGGCTGTGACGATTGAATCGAACGCAGCGATCCTCCCCGGGTGCAAGCAAACCAGGGCAGGCAGGATCGGCGGAAGCGACTAAAATGCGGTTCCGGTCTGTACACGTCTGCAGCACCCGCTTGAGCCGGAATCAATCCTTTCCACTCCGCGAGCGTGCTGCGAAACTCGCCTCCCCTCCCTTCCTCCTGATTGCCTCGCAAATGTCACACCGACGTTTTCCTTCGGTTTGCGCAAGCCTTGCCGTCGCGATGCTGGCCTCGATTGCCTCTGCCGACGATCCCGTTTCGTTCAATCGCGACATTCGTCCGATCCTTTCAGAGAATTGTTTCGTCTGTCACGGTCCCGATGAAGAGCACCGAGAGGGAGGCTTGCGCCTGGACGAGCGCGATCGTGCGATTGCCGAAGCCGATTCGGGCGAACCGGCGATCGTCCCGGGCGATGTCGAAGCCAGCCTGCTGATCGCTCGTGTGATCACCGACGACGAGTTTGAGCGGATGCCACCGCAAGACTCAGGAAAACAACTGACGAAAGCGCAGATCGAGTTGCTCAAACGTTGGATCGCTGAAGGTGCACCCTACGATGGCCACTGGGCTTTCGCCGCTCCGGTTCGTCCCAACCTTCCTGAAGAAACCCATTGGTCCGATCGTGCGATCGATCGTTTCATTCACGACCGACTCAAACGCGAAGGACTCAGACCATCCGGCAAAGCAGATCGTCAAACGTTGATCCGCCGCGTCACGCTCGACTTGACCGGTGTTCCTCCAACGCCCGATGAAGTGCAACAGTTCTTGGACGACACGTCCGAAGACGCCTACGAAAAACTGGTCGATCGTTTGCTGATGTCCCCACGGTACGGCGAACAGATGGCGCACCGCTGGCTCGACCTGGCCAGGTACGCCGACAGCAATGGCTTCCAAAGCGATGGCAGCCGAGAACTTTGGGCTTGGCGGCAATGGTTGATCGAAGCACTCAATCGCAACGTCCCTTTTGATCAATTCACCATTGAACAACTGGCCGGCGATATGCTCGACAACCCATCGCAGGATCAACTCATTGCTACCGGGTTCAATCGCAATCATCGACTCAACGGAGAAGGGGGGCGGATTGTCGATGAGTGGTTTGTCGAGACGGTGATCGACCGTGTGGAAACGACGGGATTGACTTGGCTCGGTCTCACGCTGAACTGCTGTCGCTGTCACGATCACAAGTACGACCCGATTAGTCAAAAGGAGTTCTACCAACTCTTTGCCTTTTTCAACTCGGTCGAAGAATCGGGTGTGCTCGCGCCCAATGGCAAGAACGGGCAGAACACGCCACCGGTCCTCGACCTGCCAACGCTCGAGCAAACCGAAAAGCTCACCAAGCTTCGCGACCTGTTGAAGGTCGCCAAGAACGACAAAAAGAAAACGGCGAGTGATTTGCCTGAGCGACTCGCTGCTTGGGAAAAGAAGGTGCTTGCCGACTCGCCATCGAAATCAACGCCGTGGCAAGACCTGAGCAAAGTCGTTGCCAAGTCGACCGGCGGCGCGGATTTTCAAGTCCTCGACGACGGATCGCTACTTGTCAAAGGCAAGAATCCTGCGTTCGATGACTACACCGTCACCGCGCCGCTTGGCATGAGCACCTTGAGCGGCGTGATGCTTGAATTGTTGCCCGACGATCGCCTTGCAAACAAAGGCTACGGCCGAGCGGGAAACGGCAACGTTGTGTTGACGAGCCTCACTGCTGAAATTCGTGGCACCGATGGCGACGCATCAAAACAAGTCGACTTCATCGCGGCTCAAGCCAACTACGAACAAGCTGGCTGGACAGCCGAATCACTCCGCACCGGAAAGCCATCCAACCAGAAACGTCAGGGCTGGGCCATCGATGGCCATATCAAAGACAAACGGACGCCTCGGCGGTTGATGCTCAAATGCAAAGAACCGATGGAGCTTCCCAGCGGTGCTTCCATTCAGATCACGATGAAGCACCGATCACCTTATTCGGGACACAACATCGGTCGTTTTCGTCTTGCGGTCAGCGGCGCCGAACCCGACGCGCTCCATCTTGACGGCAAGCGTTTCCCCGGGGACATCGAACAGGTCCTGGCCAAACCCTCGTCCGAGCGAAGCGACGAAGAGACCAAACAACTCGCCAGCTACTATCGTGAGAATGTCGACAAGCCTTTGCGCGAAGCAGGCGCTGCGGTCGAGAAGCTCGAAAAACAAATCAGTGACATCGACAAAACCATCGTCACAACCATGGTGATGAAAGAGGGCAAGGTTCGCGATGCCTTTGTCCTAACCCGTGGTGAATACGACAAGCCTGCCGATAAGGTCGGACGCGCCCTCCCTCAAGTCTTGCCACCGATGCCCGAAGGGCAACCGATGAACCGACTTGGCTTGGCGCGATGGATTGTGGATCCGTCCAACCCGCTGACCGCGCGTGTTTGGGTCAACCGTGCCTGGGAACACTTCTTTGGCGTTGGCATCGTCAAGACCTCCGAGAACTTTGGATCGCAAGCGGAATTCCCCAGCCATCCCGAACTTCTTGATTGGCTCGCCGTTGAGTTCATGGAGCCGAGCACGCTGCCCGATGTCGCAGGCAAACCGGCAACCGCCTGGGACATGAAAGCGATGCACAAAATGATGGTGATGAGTGCGACATACCAACAAGCGTCCAGCGTCACCCCACAATTGCTCGAGAAAGATCCGGCCAACCGGCTGCACGCTCGTGGCTCACGCTTCCGATTATCTGGCGAAATGATTCGCGATTCGGCGTTGGCTGCCAGTGGACTCTTGATCGACAGAATTGGCGGTCCGAGCGTTCGTCCCTACATGCCCGAAGGTGTCTGGGATGAAACCAGCGTCTACGGCAACCTGCGAAACTACAAAGCGGATACCGGCGACGGACTTTATCGCCGCACCATGTACACGATCTGGAAACGAACTGCGGCGCCACCAACGATGCTGCTGTTTGACGCCCCCAACCGCGAGGTTTGTACGGTAAAGCGATCGCGAACCAACACACCGCTGCAGGCGCTGTCACTTCTTAATGAGATCACCTTTGTCGAAGCCGCACGTGGATTGGCCGCCAAAATGCTCACCGACGGTGGCAACACGCCAACCGACCGACTGAAGTTTGCATTCCAAACCGTACTCGCGCGAAACCCTACTGCCGATGAACTGTTGCTTCTCGAGCACGGACTCAAAGACGACCAAAAACACTTCACGGCCAACCCAGACGCTGCGAAAACGCTGCTCGAAATCGGAAAGTGGCAGCCAAGCGAAAAACTCGATCCGACTGAGTGGGCCGCGTACACCGTGACGGCAAACGTATTGCTAAACCTTGATGAGTTTGTGACTCGAGATTGATTGAAACCAGAAAATGAATCCCAACCAAACACTGGCTCTTCAAGACGCCATCAACCGTCGTCTGTTCATGCGACGCGGCACGTCTGCCATCGGCGCTGCGGCACTTGCCTCCTTGATCGGAGGCGAGAGCGCGGGTGCCACGGAATCGAACGTCCTGGCGGGCTTGCCACATCATGCGCCTAAGGCCAAACGCATCATCTATCTGTTCCAATCGGGTGCGCCGTCGCAGATGGATTTGTTTGACCCCAAACCGATGATGAAGGATCGCCAC
Source organism: Rubripirellula sp. (assembly GCA_965216875.1). Lineage (GTDB taxonomy): Bacteria > Planctomycetota > Planctomycetia > Pirellulales > Pirellulaceae > CBDCUW01. The sequence goes on along the minus strand of OZ244207.1, from coordinate 6,586,587 downwards.
GGCGAGAACCTTCCCGATTCGATTCGCCAAGGTCAGCGTCTAACGACGATGACGTCGGGGCAGAAATCGTTTCCGGTCGCTCCATCGATCTTCAATTTTGATCAACATGGCGAATCGGGAATGTGGTTCAGCGAACTCCTTCCCAACATTGCATCGACTGCGGATGAATGGTGCATGATCCGTTCGCTGCACACCGAAGCGATCAACCATGACCCGGCGATCACCTTCTTCCAAACCGGTTCCCAACTCGCAGGTCGCCCCAGCATAGGATCATGGGTCAGCTACGGATTGGGCAGCGAGAATCAAGACCTTCCTGCCTACATCGTGCTGACATCGTTTGGCAGTGGCCGTCCCAATGACCAACCGCTTTATGACCGACTGTGGGGATCCGGTTTCGTCCCTTCCAAACACCAAGGTGTGAAGTTTCGAAACACGGGCGATGCCGTTCTTTATCTTTCGAATCCAGCCGGCATCTCGTCAGAACTTCGTCGCAGCACACTCGATCGACTTGCGGCGCTGAACAATCAACGAATGCAAGAAGTCGGCGACCCCGAAATCCAAGCTCGAATCGCCCAATACGAAATGGCCTTCCGAATGCAGTCGAGCGTTCCTGACTTGCTTGATGTTTCGGACGAGCCACAACATGTGCTCGATGCTTACGGTCCCGACGTGACGCGAACTGGCAGTTATGCGTCGAACTGCTTGCTTGCCCGACGACTCGCCGAACGCGATGTCCGCTTCGTGCAACTTTTCCACATGGGCTGGGACCACCATGCCGGACTGCCCAAGGCGCTCAAGGGCCAGTGCAACGACACCGACCAAGCAACCGCAGCACTCCTCAAAGACCTCAAACAACGCGGGCTTCTCGAAGACACGCTTATCGTTTGGGGCGGTGAGTTTGGACGCACGATCTATTCACAAGGATCGCTGACAGAAACAAACTACGGTCGCGATCACCATCCGCGTTGCTTCACGATGCTGATGGCCGGCGCTGGTGTCAAAGGTGGTCAAACCATCGGCGAAACCGACGACTATTGCTACAACATCGTTTCCGATCCCTATCACGTGCATGACCTCAACGCGACAATCCTGCACCTGATGGGAATCGATCACGAACGACTTACCTACAAGTACCAAGGTCGTGACTTCAGGTTGACCGACATCCACGGCGAGTTGATGCATCCCGTCATCGCTTAACGACCGGCAGTCTTTCGCTGCGACTTAGGGTTTGCTGCCTCGAACCTTGATCGTTCCAAGGTTGACCGGCGAGTCACCATCACCTTGTGGAAGGACATCGAACTGGCTCATGCCAGCAGCATTTCCAGAGACAATCAATTGATACTTGCCCGTCATCACCTCTTCGATGCGAAACGAGCCGTCAGAGTTAACTGGCAAGCCATCGCGAAAGTAGTACTTCGCGTAGCGTGATTTCGACAGCGCCTGATATCCCTTCATCAAGTCGTCGCCACCCGCAGGCATTCCCATTTTGAACCAGCTAAAGGTCTCGGGGGCGGGTGGCCGAATGCTGAGCGTCACCCCTTCATACGTATCAAGGCCATCGAGCTGCCCCGTGACCACAGCGCCACGACCACCGAAATCGACTTCCCAGGTTTCTCCTGGCTCAAGCCGTTCCCGGAAGGTTGGGTAGTCAAAACGCACTTGCATCTGACTAAGCTTCGTCCCCTCTGGTAGCTTCACCACAAGGTTTGTCGTGACACTTTCGGGCGGAACGTGTTCAAACACAAACCGCCCCTTCGCATCGGAAACAACGTTGGGATAGGCTGCAATCATGCCGGGGTATTTGAAATCTTTGTGCAGCGTCAGCGAAATACGTTCGCCATCACCGATCATGTCCAGCCATTTCACTTGGCCTTCAACGCGAGCCCACCGCTTTAATTGAATCGGTTGCTCTTCCTTGTCTCGCACATGCATGGCAAAATCGGTTGCGAGCTGGTCGAAATAGCCGTCCGGGTGAACAATACAGACGACTGCTGAAACGTCTGGCTCCGCAGGCACTTCAAACTCGCCGTTCTCGTCACACTTGAACATCCTTGGCAACCGCCACCAATCGCTCAACTTTTCTGGCGTCTTGTCGCCCCTTTGAAACTTGCAACCGTCAAGGCGAACGGTTGCATTGGGAAGAGAGACCGAAATTGCAGCTCCAGCCGCTGGGTCACCCTCCGCATTCACGACCTTGCCGCGCAACAGATTCGCGCGGCGCATCCGAATCTCGGGAGTGATCTGCTTCAGTTTTCGCCCGGTCCACTCGGTAAAGGTCGGTTCATAGCCTTCGGCTTCGATTCGCAGTCGAAACTTGTCATACCCACGCTTTCTTGGCCACGACAGGACACCGCCTTCCATTTCGCGAACAAGATGCGGCTGCCAAATCGCGAGTTCTTCGTCATCGCTGCGCCAAGATCGATGGGCTGTTCCGGGTATGGTGCGAAACAGCGGTATGGGCTCTCCCGTTGCATCATCTACGACGCGCGCGGCAACCACAAACTCGGTCTTGGTCAGATCCGGCTCTTGGCTAACGACCGATCCAGCCATCGCCAGCAAGAATGAAACACTCGCGATCGTTTTGTAAAAATCGCTCAACTTCCTAACCCCTGTCCTCGCATTCAACAGCTCCACCACCACGATTACGATTCAACGGTTGGTCCATTAGCCGAAAAACGGTCACTCGGTTGGAAAAACGAATTCACTCACCGGCTCGCCGGTCACTTTGTGGTGCCGCAACGTGAGTTGCGAGTCACCTTGTTCGTATTGAAGTTCGCCCGAAAGGAACCCACCCGCAACCCGCAAAAATCGGTGCTTCGGCCGCTCGTCCCCTTGCTTCCAGCCTAGCTGATGCTTCTCGCTGCCTGGTCCACAGCCAAACTCCCACAGGTTTGTTTCCTCGTCGACCGAGGCGTATTGCCAATGTCGATCACCGCACAAGACGATCACTCCGTCGTGTCGGGCGAACTCATCACGCAAGAGGTTTCCTTCATGGACAAAATTCTCATTGGCGTGATTGTCTTTTTTGTTCGCCCGGTCGGGTCCGACAATCGGCGTTGGGCTAAAGATCAATTTGAACTTCGCATCCGATTTCGCAAGTGTTTCAAACAACCAATCTCGCTGTTCTTTCCCAAGGATCGTTTTCTCCGGTCCGTCCGCGATGTTGTTGGGGCTGCGATAGTCGCGTCCTTCCAAAAACCAAACCTGCAAGTCCTTGCCCCAACGCACGGTTTTGTATCGCGGCGAGTGTGAAGGAAACTGCTCCTCGTTGAAAAGCTTGACACCCTCTTCAAACGTCACGCTTCCGTAGCGTTGACCGACCCAACAATCGTTCTTGAGTGTGTCGTGGTCATCCTTGAGGAAGTAACTTGTCGTGTCGTTGTAGAACGCACGGTTGCTGGGCAGTGCAAAGATGCGTCCCCACTTGAACCGCATTAGCGGGAGGGTCATCGCCCAAGGATCCGGCTTGTCGTAGTATTCGATGTCACCTGCGTGGACGACGAAATCTGGCTGCATGGAGGACATCACAGGGTAGATCTTGTGTCCGGCTGCGCCGTCATCACGACGGATAAAGTCATGGCAGGTCGTCACACAGAACGAAAGGTCCTGTCGCTTCTTCGCCGGCGGTGCGGTTTGGAAGTGCCCTCGCAAGACACAGGTCAGTTCACCCGACTCGGGATCACGCGACTCGATAACAGCGGCGTAGTTTTTCCCGGGTTGCAAACCGTCGAGCCGCCACTGAGTGGTGAAGTCGTTCGCCGCCGTTGTCTTCACCCAATCGGTCGACTTTGTGGAATTGCGATTGAGCTTTGGAAAGTAGGTAAGCCGCACTTCGCCTGACGCACCCGGCATCGCTCCGAAAATTTCGGAAAGCTCCGAGCCACTTGGAATCTGCTGACGATGAATGTCGCTTTCGGATTCGCTCTTTGCCAGACGCCCGGCATCCGCTTTGCTTAACGAGTGAAATCTTGGGCCATCCGAAATCATTTCAGGCCGCGCCGTGGTGCGCGTCCACAGCACGATTGAGTCTTGATCGGCCCAGCTATTTCGCATCCCGTTGCCGAGCTGGGGTGCGTTTAAAACCGTCGGCTCTGATTGCTCCTCGGGTTGCCGCGTCACAAATTGAAAGTTCCGATACACCGCCGTGCCGCCATGATCGGTCAACATGATGCGGTCGCCATCGCGTGGACGCCCGAAGTCCTCGAGACCATAGAACTTGCTCAGCGCAACGTGCTGATCCCAATGCGGTCCGACCGTCTGAGTCGTTGCCACTAGTTTTCCATTGAGGTAGTGCTCGAGCCGATGACCGATCGCAACAACCTTGGCATGGTTCCAATGACCCGCTGGCATAAGAGGTTTGTCGTCGAAGGGCGCTACGAGGTCATAGATCGAGGCAGTCGAACCCTTGCCTTTTCCTTTGCCAGGTGTTTCGTCAATGATTTGGTACTCGACACCCAGGTAGCGGCCACCAAATTTGCGGACGCGATACTTCAGTCCCGTGTTGGTTTTGGTGTCGATCTTCCAATCCCACGACAACTCAAAGTTTGGCGGTAACGGTCGGCTGACCAAACTGCCGCGACCACCGCGCGGCTTGATCAATCGCACTTCGTCGTTCTCGAACTCCCAACTACTTTCAATCGGTTGACCGTCGATCGTTTCCCAAAACCCGGCGCGATGCCAATTCGTTTCTGGAGTCTGATCGAGCGTTTGGATCACGCCCTGAGCAAGCGTTGCCTGATTGCTGACGAGAATCGAGAGCAGACCAAAAACGGCAGTTAAAAAGAACGAGCGCATCAAGAAAGCCGTGGTGGGAAGTTTTGAGGCAGGAAGCCTCAATTCTACACGGCTTGAATACGGCGATAGAGATCGGGAGCAGCCCAGCGCATTCTCGAGGGCCATGCCGGATCAGTCTCGCTGTTGCTCCGTGATCCGGCCTACTCGCAAGAATCGACCTAGGCGACGGGTGTGGACGAGGGCTGTCGCTGACTCCCCTTGGTCAGTGACCGGGGAGTGATGAAGGTGTAGAGTTCCTTCTCGAGCTTTGCTAATTCATCGCCTAGCCAATCGCCGAACTCGTCGGTCGATTCGCGTGAAAGGGTTGCCGTCATTTCCAACCAATGGTCGCCATGGGTCGAAAGTGATGGTTGGCGTTTTTCGGTTGAGGTCGTCATGGGTGTGGCCTCCGATTCTGAGCACTCCGTTGCCGTCTTTGTGGAACAAACGAATCCACCATGCGAGTGATTCGCGACAATGAATTCGTCGGTGCAATTGCTGACAGGTCCGTTGCTAGTAGGAGCCTTGTCAGGCGAAGGAGGTTCAGTTGCAAGCAACGTGCCGAAGCACCATTGCCGACCGCCAGAAATCGACGCAAATCGTTACTGACGCTTTACTTATGGATCAGAAAGCCAATTGGCTCTGTTCCAGAATCTGTTGCATCCTCGCAACACTGCTGTCGCATCTTGCCAACACGACAGTCGCCCCGTGATAAGTCATCGGTCATTCCTGCCACTTTAGTGTAATCATATGCCACTAAATGGCAACTTAAGGTGCCCTGATTTCCTTTAATGGCCAATTCGGGGCTCTCACCCGCCAATTCTGTCGGTCGCGGCAACCTTTTCGTGGCCCCCTGCGGACCTGGGCAACGGAGTTCTTCCCAGCCCCGCAGCATTGAAAAAACCTGCAAAACCGGCAATTTTTCGCTGCGGACCCAAGATCGGCCGCAGGCCTGCGAATCCTTGGTTGTGACGCGGCAGTTGCCGCAACCAAATCAGCCAAGTTGGGAGAGTATCCATGGTCAAGAAATTAGTCCTCGCCGGCGGCGCGTTGGCATTGCTTTCGTCCGTCACTTTGGGCGTCCCCCTGTTCAGCTACGCTCGTTGTGGCGTCAGCTACCTGCAAGATTCCGCAAGCGACTCGATGCCTCTGGAATGGGAGCTCAAGCGAGCTCGCCAGATGATCGCCGATCTGAAGCCTGAGATCGAAATCAACGCCAAGCGGATTGCACGCGAAAAGATCGAAGTTGCCAAACTCGAAGAGCAACTCAAAGAGACCGACGAGCGTCTCGCAAAAACCCAGTCGGACATCGAGCGATTGACCGACGACCTTCGTAGCGACAACGACTACTACACTTACGGTGACCGAACTTACACTTCGGTTCAGGTCAAGAACGACCTGTCGAATCGTTTCAAGCGATTCAAGACGCGCAAAGCCACTGCCGACAAACTCGAGCAGATGGTTTCGGCACGTCGCGCTTCGTTGCAAGCTGGTCACGACCGAATGGAAGTGATGCTTAGCAGCAAGCGGCAACTCGAGGTCGAAGTCGAGAACCTGCAAGCCCGCGTGGCAGCCCTGCGAGTCGCACAGACCAGCAGCAAGCTGAACCTGGACGACAGTCACTTGTCGCAGACCCGCGAACTGCTCGACACGATCGCGACCCGTATCGATGTTGAAGAGGAAACCATGGCTGTCGATGTCGACTACTATGGCGAAATCGACTTGGACCAACCGAGCGATGAGGACTTGCTGAACGAGATCACCACGTACTTCAGCGAGCCAAACGTTCCTCAAGGTGCATTGGTATCCGTTCAGCTTGACTGAGCAAAGCGGATTGGCCGTAAGTTTTCCCTGACACCGTAGGCTGATTCGTGTCAGCAAACTCGACCTCATCGAACGACCTGCCTCCAGCGCTTCGCTGGAGGCTTTGGATTGACGGATGTGGCGGATTCCTACTGCTGACTGGCGATCGCTGGAGTGTAGGGGGACCGAGCAGCCAACAACTGGCCGACATTTGTGTCCGAGCCGACTGGCCGCGCAACGCTGGAACAATCGAGCGGAACAGCGGCGACTATTTTTGGCGAGCCAACGACAATGGCAGCCCCGTTGAACACGGTCACTCCATTGCGAACAGCATTCCAAGAGCATTGATAACGAGCGGTCGTCCGCTACCGATTCCTGGATCGGCCTGCGTGACACTGCAAACACCAAGTCCACTTAGTAGTTCGGCAACCTTGACACTTACAGCTCCGCATCGATTCGCTGATCACGTTGATGGAGTGGTGTTGGTTGACCAAACGTTGTTGATCGGCCCGCAACCTGATTGCCACATTCGATGCCACCAACTGGACGACCGCATTGTGCTGACATGCCGCGGCGACACGTGGATGGGCAAAGTAGGACTGGCCGCCGATTTCGAAGAACTTGTTCCGGGCAACCGGGTCACGCTGCAGTCCCTTGCGATGACGTTGGAGAAGGCATGAACCAGCCAAAAACTCCCGCAGCGACGACGGGCACGACCAACGGGGCGGCGACAACCGATGCGCCCGAAAACGCCAGCGATGGTGCCCAGGCTTTATGGAAAGATTCCGGTGACCAGCCCAACGCGGCGGGCCACCAACCGTCGCAGCTGGAAAATGCGGCACAAAACGGCCGGCAGGTGGCTGCTGGCAACGACGATTCTCCCCGGAAAACCGGTTTCATGTCCGCTCTTCTCGATAAAATAAGACCGAACGGCCAGCAGGTTGCGGCGGCAGGAGAAGGTGACGATGCCAGCCCATCCGACTCGCAAGCTGAGCCTCATGAAGGCACTTTCACTTCATCCGATCCGATGAACCACTCTTCGCGGCAACAAGCTCTCGACGACACCCAAGCGAGTGACGCTGGCCTAAAGCCAAATGCGTTCACCTTCGCTCCGGGTTCGGAGCCCTTGCCGCGCTACACCATTCGACGCGGGATCGGCATCGGTGGTTTCGGTGAAGTTTACTTTGCCGTCAGCGAAGCTGGAAAAGAAGTCGCCCTCAAACGAATTCAACGCAACCTCGAGGTTGAACTGCGAGGCGTTTCGCACTGCCTGAACCTAAAACACCCTAACCTGGTTTCGTTGTTCGACATCTGTCGCGACCCCAACAACGAATCTTGGGTTGTGATGGAATACGTCGCGGGTCCCAACCTCCGCGAAGTCCTTGACCGATCACCCGATGGCCTCGGCGAAAGTGAAGCACGCCGCTGGTTCGGCGCGATCGCAGCCGGCGTCAATCATCTGCATTCGGCGGGCTTGGTTCACCGAGACTTGAAACCAGGCAACGTCTTTGATGACTTGGGCATCATCAAAGTTGGCGACTACGGCTTGAGCAAGTTTATCTCGGCATCGCACCGTGGTGGCCACACCGAAAGCGTTGGCACGTTCCACTACATGGCGCCTGAAATCGGCCGTGGCCAATACGGACGCGAGATCGATATCTACGCACTCGGCATCATGCTGTACGAGTTGTTGACTGGTGAAGTCCCGTTCGACGGCGAAAGCTGTCACGAGATCATCGTCAAACACTTGACCGCCGCGCCAAACCTTTCCGGCATTGCAGAACCATACCGATCGACGATCTCGCGATGCTTGGAAAAAGACCCTGCCAAACGATTTTCGACCGTTGCCGAAATGATGAACTCAATCGGCATGGGCGAAACCGACCACGGCTCACCTGTCGTCCTGGCAGAACAGGTTCCTGAGCCAGCCGAAGCGACAACGCAAGAAGAGTTGCCAATCCTTGCCGAGGAAGTCGCAGGACCGCGTCAAAACCATAAGTACGGTCGCTGCCGAAACAACGAACGCCCCAATTACAAATCACCCACGGCGGACGAACCGTTCGCTCGAGCCATTCGACACAGCATCTCGGACTTGAACCGCTGGTGGGCAACGCTCGACCGATCACCCGGTGCGAAAGCGTTCCTCTTGATCGTTGGTGCGTTCGTTTTGATCGTCAACACCCATTGGCTGTTGCCGCTCTTGTCGCTCGTCGCGTTCTTTTACGTTCCCTACTACATCGTTCGGCAGATGGTGCTTCATGTGCGCCAGCAACCGACGTATGCCCAGGCACAACGGATCGCCACTGCGGCCGGCGTGCCGCAACGTCCAATTTCACGCAAGCAGTGGCGTGACAACATGCGAACGAGCTTGCGAGCCAAGCGTTCGATCCATCGCGTCGCCGAACTGAATACCTCGTGGATCGCAGCGACCTTTACCGCACTCGGCATGGCGCTTGGGGCAGGTGTCATCGGACTGCGAACCGGCACAGTCGATGCCGTTGCCATCGCACCTTACGGCTGGATGGCCATCGTCGTGCTTGTCGCCTCGATCAGTCTGCTGGGGATGGGCAAGCTTTGGGAGCGTGATGAGGGCGAAGGTTTGCCACGTCGCCTTGTGCTCGCCGGCGTCGGTGCTGGAGTTGGCTTGGCGGCCTACAGCATCGGTGACTTCTTGATGATCCCACTTTCGGAAACCCAAGTTGCTCGCGATGTCACCACGACGGCACTTCCGCAGGCACTTTACAGTCCGGACGGGTCGCCGATGGCGTCAGCATTGATGGCCCACTTCGCGTTGCTGTTCGCTGCACTGCGTTGGTGGAAACCTGTCGATCCGCTTCGCCGAACTCGATTGAGTCTTTGGTCAGTCGCGGTAGCCGTGGTCGCCGAATGGGGCGTTCACCAAGTCCTTCCCATTCCACAACCAGCTGGCATGTTGATGGCTGGCGGTATCGCAGTCGCCGTGCAAATGGCTTCGCCTTGGATCAACCCACGAGCTTCGTCACGAAGAAACCTCACCCCCGCACCCGTTGACGGGACTGCAGTCGACGCAAGGAGCGTGGCATGAGCAAGAAGAAAATCGCAACGACCAGTAGCGCATGCTTGGCACTGCTTCTGCTAGTCCCAGCAACCACAACGCTTGGACAAGACAAGGACACGCCCGAGAAAAAGACGCCCGCCAAAATCGAAGGCGATGTTAAGTCTCTGTCAGTTCCGCTGCTTGATCACGTCGACTATCCCGAAGATCGTCCCGAGTGGGTCAGCGCACCGCCGGAACTTGCCGACTTGCCTCACAAGATCGTCGTTGTGTCGATGCCTTGGGATACACCCGAGGAAAGTGGCGAAGAATTGAAGATCAAGATTCGCGGCGCCGTCGAAACTTACTTGGCCGGTTTGCCAGGAGCACTTGGCCGCTCTGACTACCATCCCATCTCGGACAAGTGGATTGAAAAACACTTGGTCACGCGACGCTACGATGGCAAAGTCACCAAAGAAGGCTTGACCCAATTCGAACATGCCGCAGAGCTTCAGTTCGACGAAGAGGCGCGCGACCTGTTTCTCGGATCGCTCAAGAACCTCGAAGTGAGTGAGCGACTTGGCGCCTTGGGGGCGACCGTCTTCTTGGGATTGGTCGGTCTGATTTGCAGCTCCGCTTGCGTTGGCACGCTCTCGCGACGCGCCGAACGCCGTGACGCGGCGAAAGTGTCGAACGAGTAATTCGCCAGGCACTCGAATTCTCGCGCTGCTGCTGGATCCCTCTTGGAACCGCGGTATTTGCCAACGCTCGCTTATTCCTGTGATGCGAGCTTGCCCCTGATTCGTTTCTTCTGAATCGCTCACTCGGGTATAATCGAGCCGGTGCCTCCGATTGATTTCTCCCCGCAATCCGTTTGTGAGTACAGCTCATGCGCTGGCCACTCGTCCTGGCATCACTGCTCATTTTGACGACAACAGGTTTGTCCTCTTCCGACGCCGAATCGTTCGAAATTGTCGATTCACGCGCCAACACGACAGCAACCCTTCGGTTCGAACGCAACGACATTTGGTTGACCGACACGATTACGGGTCGAACGGACAAATACTTGCGCGAGCGACGTTACGATTCGCGTGATGGCAACTTCCTTGGCTACCTCAACCAAGTCTCCGGCTCGGTACTTCGACTGCCAGCATCCGGCCAAGGAGAAATCTTGCGGGCAGACCTCAATGATCCGTCCCCGCAGTTTCGACGGACGCGCGAAAGCTTGCGACCTCGATCGCAGTCGCCTTCACTTTGGGATCAGCGTCAGTCCCAACCTTACGACGATCGATTTAATGGACCGCCCCAGCGTTTCGGCGGCCAAAACTTAGGCATGTACTCGGTAGGGTCCGAGCGACTCTACAGCCCCTATCGATACCCGCAATCGGTCCTGGTCGAATCAAAACTGATACCTGACACACCGCTAACGAGCGTGCCAGTGAAACTGCATAACGGCGGGCCGGGCGAAATCCAAATGGAGATCCTTGATCTGAATAATCCGTCCAACGATCGTTCATTGCGATTGAGGAGCGGCCAATCCGTCAACGCCGAGTTTGCCAGAAGCGCTGGCGGGACGTTGATCGAAACGTATCAAACCTATGACATCTATGGCGAACCGATCACGCGCGACCTGACGCGCCATATTCCACCCAAAGTGCTTTACGAGATCGTCGTCCGCACGCGAGAGCTACAGTCGGTTGCCATCGATCGTACGGGGAAAAGTCCCAACCCTATCGAAGACGCCAACTATCACGGTCGCGGCATTGGCCGGTTTGCTCTTCCGCCGGGCGACGCGCTGCAACCAGGACCAATCGACGTTTACCGAACGGCGCTCAGTCGCGGCAATGGCTTTACCGTCGCGCCGATTCTCGCGTCAGAGAAACCTGTCCCAGGAAGTGGCGATCCGCTTGAGCAAGCAGTGCTGGAAGCTCAACAGCGCGCCCTCAACGCTAGACGCGGCGAATGAAGTCCTCGGCATAGCTGCGCACTTCGCTGCCGTTTAGAACGTGCACCATTCGCAGTTGCTGCACCTGTTCGTCGCTAAACGAACTGAGCGGTACGTGAATCAAATGTTTCTTGTGGCGCCGCGCAAGCCGTCGCCACCCTGCGCCCGGCGGCAAGCTCGACAAGAGTGCGATTTGTGGGCTTCGTGAATGCACGCAAGCCGCAGCAATCAGGCGTTCTTCGAGGGTCTCGGCAAAGTCGAGGCGTCCGTCGCGCCAAACATCGGGGACCATCACAGGCGGGTACAAGAACATCGCTCCACCGTAGACGCCCAACCCGATCCCTGGCCCAACCATCTCTTCCTGAAAATTGGTCGCGTAAAACGCAAGCGTCGACTCGTTTTCGTGTTCGGCAAACCAAGTCGTCCGCCAAGGGTAGTCGCGCGGATCGGCTGGCGAATCGAAAAGCATCACGCACGCATCGAGCGCCCCGCGACTTGGCGGGACGACTTTGACATAGATCTGTTTCTCGTACCAATGACGAAGGGTGTCTCGAATGTCGATGCCATCCTTCACGCTTGTCGTGAACTTCTCGGTCCTCGCAAGATCGTTTCCGATGATTGCTTTCGCACGATCAAAAACGCGCGTGCGAAAGTTTTCGATGCGATCGTCTTCCGGCGGATAGCTACATTGGCTGTACGGGTTCCAGCGATACTGCCAGCGTTCCTTTTCGGATTGATCGGGTCGACGTTTGAGTTCACAGGTTCGCCATGTGATCGGTGGTCCGGGCAAACGATTGACCAGCTCGATTGTTTCGCCGTCTGGCAGCGTCGCCTGATCAATTCCAAGCTTGACCGACTGCAACGACTCTGACTCTTCAGGCGAGTCAGCATAGGCATATTCGTTCGCAAGTTCGGCGACGTGCAACGCGAATTGATCGCCCAAGATTTGTTTGCACGCAACCACGATCGTGATCAAGTCGGGGGTCATCCGTCGGTGAATGAGCGACAGGTTACGGATGTACTGCAGGCACTTGGACAACAGCAGAGGCGTGATGCGCCGTGCGCGATTGCCAAGTTCTTCGCGATAGGCTGTTCGAGCTGCAATCAACAACTCTTTCACACCGTCGATTTGAATGTCGGCGTCCTCTTCAAGTTCAGATCGAGCCCGTTCGTAGAGTGCCGTGATGAACGGCAACTCGCCATACAAGAACATCAACGTTTTTGGATTGACCGCATACCTGGTCGCTGGCTGAACCTCATCATCCTCTGGCGGCTGCAATGCTTCGCTATCGGGTTCTTCCTCCGCCGTGTTGGACGCAAACAGGGTCGTGTAGGCTTCGCGGATCCATGGCCAATGCAGGACGCTCGCGACAAGCAGAATCCGCTGGTAGCGATCTTCCAACTCAGCCAATCGCCAAGCCATGTGTAGGATTCGCGATTGAGTTTGTTGGTCGGGAGGCCGAGTGATGCCGGGCAAGACAGCGGCGGCGAACTTATCGGGGGTGACGTGCCGAACCGCAAATGGGTCTGGCATGACGGCGGAGTAGGGGAGAAAGGGATCCGTTTCCAAGTCGATGTATTCACGTTGAACATGCTCACCCATCGCCGCGCGTATCGACATGATGACAGGTTGGCAGGGATCAACCGGCACGTAACTGGCCGGGGCGACTTCAGCCTCGTCGTCCTCTTCCGCGTCATCTCCCGTCCACGTCTTGCCCCAACTCGATTCGTCATTCAACGACGAAAAACGTGGCGAGGACGGCTGAATCACAATGGATGGCCGCGGCAGTTCGATTACCGCACTCTCAACCGGCTCACGAAACGAAGGAGGTAATGGCACGGCGACGCAGTCAAAATCGTGCTCCAGCATCCATTGCCGCACGGTGAGCGCGAATTGGCCGCTGCCATGTATGACAGGCAACACGGCGATCCGTGAGCCAATTTGAAGTAACGGTGGGATGGATGACTGCGAAAAAGTCATGCTGAATCACCCTTTTACAACCGGTAGGTCCTGTCTATATTCTTACGCATTCAGGAGAGCGACGGTTGTCGCTAACACCATCCGCCGTGGCGATTGCCAAGCGGGTCGAAACACTCATCTGGTGTGCCCACTCCATCTCATCTTTTCGATCTCCACCTTCTTCCTGAATCATATTTTCAACCCGGGTTATTTTACGGACGCAGACGTCAATTGATGTCTGCGTTCTTTTTTTGCTTGAAGGGTTGGTGAGAATTGATGTTTTGCCGGGTGCGTGCAAGCACACACCCTACAGCGGAAGCCAAAAGCCCGGACGTCACGATTACGGTGCGGCGACCACGTCGGTTGTTGTCGCGCCGAGATAGGTCTTTGCAGCCGTCGACACTTCGTCAACATCGAGCTTCTTGAAACGATCAAGCAAGTCATCGGTGCTGAAGTATTCGTTGCAAGTCAGCCAACGACTTCCCAAACCAAACAACCGATTGCTTGGCCGTTCCGATTGCATGATGCATGCCGCGCTCGCTTTGTTGACAGCCTGCTCGAGCTCTTCCGCTTGGATGCCATCACTTGCTGCAGTTCGAATCACTTCATCGACAACGCTTTGATTCTCGGCCACGTCTTCTGGCGAGCAAATCATGTAGCTGAACCACGCCCCGGTGTCGGTGAACTCTTGCGGCCAAACGGTTGCGACTTCGGCGCGTCCGGTGTCAATCAGTTCCCAAAACAAACGGCTGCCACCCTCGTCGCCAAGGATCGATGCGAGAATGCGAACCGCGAACCGGTCGTGACTCGCCAAACTTGGGCCTGGTCGCATGCGGACTTGGTAGGCCTGGTTCGCTTCGGCGACGGTCAGCTTTGGATCAAGTTGAATGCCATCGGGAAGCGTCGATGCATCATCTTGATCGAGTTGCGTAGCAACCGTTCGTGATGACCACGCCTTGGTTTGCTGCTCGACCGATTCGCAAAGTCCGTCAAAGTCGACATTGCCACTGGCGGCCAGCACAATGTTCTCGGGACGGTAACGACGATTGAAGTAGTCGCGCATTGCGTCGGCGGTCATCACCTCGATCGATTCCGAAGTCCCCAGCACGCGGCGTCCGATTCCTCTCGGGCCAAAGTGAATCTCCATCGCCCGTTCGAATGCACCGAACGGTGGTTGATCTTCGTACTTTGCGATCTCTTCAAGAATCACGTTTCGTTCGGTGTCAAACTCGTGATCTTCGAGGGACGGGCTTAGCATGTCCGTCAACAGATCGATGATCCGATCCTGGAACTTTGGCAGCACCGTTGCGTAATAGACAGTTTGTTCCTCAGTCGTGTAAGCGTTGCTTTGACCGCCAAGTTCGTCGAGTTCACGGTTGACGTCCTCGGCCGATCGACGCGCGGTTCCTTTGAACATCATGTGTTCGAGGAAGTGGCTCAGCCCCGACTCGATGTCGACCTCATTTCGCGAGCCCGCCTGAACAAAGTAACCAAACGCTGCCGAATACCCACGCTTGTCGATCTCGGCAACAACACGCAGGCCGCTGGGTAGGGTGGTCTCGCGAAATTCGGGCATGATGAAACGTATGTTGAAGTGTTGGTTTGTTCGTTTTTCGCTTCCGCTTCCGGACTATTGACCCGGGACGGTTAGCGGATCGGGCCCCAAGGTGACGGCGCGGTAATCACAGGGGCGATGTGACAACCAATAGTCACGAATGCACTCAAGCGTTAGCGACTCGATCTTCGACTCGAGTTCCTCGGTTGGCATCGTGCGACCAAGTTGATAGTGGTCGGACGCAAGTGACGCCGCGCGCGAGGCGCTCGATTCTTGCTCCATGATCAAACTGCTTTGGATGCGGACCTTCCAGCGATCGAGCTCGCTTTCAGTCATGTCATCCATCAAGTGCTCGATTTCGCCAAGCGTCGTGTCGAGAGTGCGTTGAGCTCGTTCGGGTGTCGTGCCTGCGTAACAGAAGACGCCGCCGACATTCTTGAGTGAATGGCAACTCGCGCTAACGGTGTAACACAGACCCTGCTTCTCTCGCACGCGGTCAAACAACCGGCTGCTCATCCCATCGGAAAGGATGCCAATTCCGGCGCGCATTCGAAAGTAGTCTTCATGGCCGTACGGAATCGATTCAAAAGAAACCCCGATATGCGTTTGACTCGATGGCGCCGTGATGTGCTCATAAGCCTTCCCGCCGGTGGGTTCGTCTGGCGGTGCTGATGGTCCGCTGTGCCAATCCCCAAACGCGTCCTCCACCAACTTGACCACATCAGCAGCTTGCACGTTACCAGCAACGGCAAGGATCGCGTCGCCCGCGTTGTAGTTCCGCTCGAAAAAGCCCTGAACATCTTGTTGTTCAATATGAGCCAATCCGTCGGTCGTTCCGAAGATCGATCGGCCAAGTCGTTGACCATACTGCATTTCGCGAAGGCGTCGCATGACACGATGCGTCGGTTCGTCTTCGATCGCTCGCAGCTCCTGCATCGACATCATGCGAGCGTCGTCGAGCTGATCTTCGGGCAGGTGCGGCCGACGAACAATTTCCGCATAGAGCGCAAGTGCTTGTGAAAACGACTCCGCAGGCATCGCCGCACCAAAGGAAACCATCGCTGTCGACACGCCCGAGTGGCGATCAATCCCCAAGTTATCCTGAACGGCGACCAGATCGCGACTGCTGTATTGGCCGGCGCCGCGCTGAACCATCTCACAGACCAAGCCACTTAGCCCGCGACGTTTATCCTCTTCAAGCTGGACACCCGCTCGTATCGAAAGTGATAGCGCAGCGGTGCGTTGCCACGGCATCGGCTGTACCAATACCGTCAGTCCGTTATCCAAAGTTTCAGAGATGATTTCGCTGGTCACGGCAGCCCGCCTCGGGCAAACGAATGGTTGGGAATCAAAAAGTTGAGGAATCGATGAGCGCGTACACGGCTCCGTCGACGCCGGTTCAAATTCGTTGCGGTGCATTAGCAGACGAGGCTGAACCGATGGAGTCGCCCGCTGGACTCACTCGGCCGAGAGTTTGCTAGAGATTTCCGATCGTGACAACTTCCACAGTGTTCACGCGACCGATCAAAGTGTGACTACTCGCATCGTCAACATGGATCGTAAGCAGTTGGCCAGCTTGGCGGCGATTTCCGTCGAAGACGACAATCCGGTCACAGTGGGTGCGTCCGGTCATCTGCACGATCTCGCTTGAACCATCTGCCTTCTGCCCCTTCTTGCTTGGTCCTTCAACGAGCACTCCGACGTCGCTGCCGACCAGTTTGGAGTTATCTTCCTTCGAAATCGCATTCTGGATCTCAAGAAGCTCATTGTTACGTCGCGCTTTGACCTCGCGCGGAATGTCGTCTTCCAATCGCTCGGATGCTTTTGTGCCTGCCCGAACGCTGTATTGGAAGATGAAGCTGTTCTTGAATCGGCAACGTTCGACCAACTTGACGGTCTTTTGAAAATCGTCTTCGGTTTCGCCACAGAAACCAACGATAAAGTCGCTGCTGACTGCCGCCTCGGGCATCACTCGCTCGATGCGTTCGAACATCTCCATGTACTGCGCGACGGTGTAACCACGTTTCATCCGTTTAAGGACTTCGTCCGACCCACTTTGCGCGGGGACGTGTAAATAGGGCGAACACTTCGGAAGGTCTCGCACCGTCACCAACAACCGCTCGGTCATATCCTTGGGATAACTGGTGACAAATTTGATTCGCTCGATCCCGTCAATCTCATGCAGTTGCTCGAGCAATCCGGCGAGATCGGTGGTGTGGTCGTCGTCTTTGAACTTGTAACTGTTGACCGTTTGGCCAAGCAGTGTGATTTCGCGACAGCCTTGATCGGCAAGCGTACGGGCTTCGGAAACGATCTGCTGTGGAGGGCGTCCCTGTTCCGGACCACGCGTGTTGGGCACAACGCAGTAGGTACAGAACTTATCGCAACCGATCTGGATGCGCAAGTAAGCCTGGAACGGAGTCGGTCGCATCGTTGGGTCACGCAGCGGATCAAACGTCTCGTGGCTGCGAGCGATCAACGATTGCTTTCCGCTGGTGCGTGAAAGGGAGACGGCCATCTGGCGTCCCTCACCACGCTGCACTTTGTCAAGCAAGTCAGGAATGGTGTGAAGCTGACCTGGACCGACCACCATGTCGACATAAGGCGCGCGGTCAAAGATCAGCTGCTGGTCCTTTTGCGCCATGCAACCCATCACGCCGATGGTCTTTTCGGGGTGACGTTCCTTTTCAAGACGCACCGTGCCGAGCGCGCTGTAGATCTTTTCTTCGGCGTTCTCGCGCACACTGCAAGTGTTGTAAAGAACGCAATCAGCCTCGGCCGGCGTCTCGACAACGGTATAACCGTGGCGTTTGAGGTCGGCGATGACCATCTCGCTGTCCAAAACATTCATTTGGCAGCCAACGGTTTTGATGTAAACGCGTTTGCTCATCGTTGTATGGTGTGGTCCGATTCCGGCTTATGGCAGAGAAGACAGCGGATTGTAGGTTGAATCAAAAAGTTCAGGTGGCTTGGATTCGAGCCACCTAATCCTTGCCATCCTTGTTTCGGTTGACAAAATCACGCAGCACATCGGTCAGCTTGGAACGTCGACGGTTGATCGATCCAAACAACAAAGTCGCCGCGACCAAGCTGGCTGCCAACCAAAGCAAGGTTTGGGTCGTGAAAATCGTTTCGCTCGAGTGAAATGGCATCGCCACAGGATACCCATCAGGACCCAATAACGGGTAGGCTTGTTCACGGCCGAAACGCCCCGATTTGCAGTCATTTGCGGCCTTTTCAGCCCTCTCCGAGGAAGTATCGGTTCAGAAACTCTTTCCGATCTCCCATTTCGCCAGCCAACTGGACCATCGCGTAGAGCCGCTGTTGGTCTCGGCGTTTCTTTTCAGCAAGGTATTCGTCGTCCAGGAATTCGGGGGGCAGCTCACCGATCACCTCGAAACACTCCGGCGGCCGAGGTCCCGCGACCACACCCTGGCGGTCGAGCATCGCGATCGAGGTCGACAATCGATGGTCGTGCTTGCTGACTTTCTGCAGCCGCTCGTTGAGCCAATCCAAACCAAACGCTCGGCATTTCTCGTTGTCTTCGGTCAACCGAGTCCAAAGACGCGAGTAGAAATCGGCCTCGGGGTTGGACCACTCGATGAACTGCATCTGCGTCATCAGGTCGTTTTGGTCGTACAACCACTGGCACAGACTAGGCAGATCATCGCGGCCGGCGCGACCGATTTCCTGGTAGTACGATTCGATCGAACCTGGCGTCTCGGCATGAATCACGATGCGGATGTCTTGCTTGTCGACCCCCATGCCAAACGCGTTGGTCGCAAGCACCACATCGGCATTACCGTTCATGAACTCGTCCTGGATCTGACGCCTGTGATTGCGGGGCAGATCGCCGTGGTAGCAGACGTGATCGTAGTTTTTGGCCAACAACAAATCACTGAATCGCTGCAGGGTCTTGATCAACGAGAAATAGACGATCACGCTACCTTCTTTATAGGCCTCGTCGTCCAGCGATTTGCAGATCGCCTCGAGCTTGCTGTCATCGTCCCACACATCGGTCACTTCGAGCGACAAGTTGGGACGATCGATCCCTTCATGAAACAGCTTGATCTCATCTCGGGCGATTCCCATCTGATGATAGATGTCTTCACGGCACTCGGCTGTGGCGGTTGCGGTCAACGCGATCGTGGTCGGATTACCCAATCGCTCGCGGATTTCTTTAAGCCGCGAATAGTCCGGCCTAAAGTCGTGACCCCACTGACTCACGCAGTGCGCTTCATCCACGGCCAACAACCAGATCTTGCGTTGCGCGAGGACTTCGAGGAATTCCGGTTTGCGAAAACGCTCGGGGGTGACATAGACGAGCTTGTATTTACCTTCTGCGATCCCTGCGTAGCGCTGCTCGCGCTGCTGGCGGCCAAGCGATGAATTGATGAACGTTGCATCGATCCCGCGACGCGTTAATGAGTCGACTTGGTCCTGCATCAAGGCGATGAGTGGCGAAAGGACGAGAACCAATTCATCGCCAGCGCAAGTCAGCGCGGGGATTTGGTAACAGATCGATTTGCCCATCCCCGTTGGCATCACGACCATCGCGTGATTCCCCGCCATGACATGCTCGATCACATCGGCCTGCGACTTGCGAAACGAGTCGTAGCCAAAAAATTCCTTCAACAGACCGGCGGGGTCGGCCGAGCAAGTTCGTATCAGTTTGTTGTCGGAACTGAGCATGCGCTGTGGACAAATGTGAAGTGGTTCATCTTCATCTTCGCGCGTTTGCGCAAAGATCATGGCCAAGATTGGCCCACATCAAGCCGATTCGTCAATCGGGCATTCAATTCTGCGCCTCCACACTCCGCCCAAAGGGGGACCGATGACTCCCTGCCCGCGCTTCGTTTTGAGACATTCGATTGATCGCAGGAACGGGGTTTTCTTTGCATTCTGGGCGCCGATCGTCCATAGTCTTGCTGCGATCTCATTTTTGTATCCCACATTCATCGCGCCATTCTTGTCCACTTTTTGCCGGGGACCTCTTATCCGTGTCCAAAGACGAAGCAATCGATTTCACCGAGATGGATAGTCTTGAAGGTGAAATCGAACTGACCCCACCCGAGATTTATGCATCCAACCTGATTGAATGGGCGGTCGACCGGCATTCAAGCGATCTGTTCGTGTCGGACACCGAACGAAGTGTCGTTGTTTCCGTTCGCCGCCTGGGCAAAATCGAAATCGTTCGCCGTCTCGCACGCGACTACGGTCATAAGCTGCAGGGACACCTAAAGGTGCTTGCTGGCGCGGACGCAGGCGAAACGATTCGGCCTACAGATGGTCGCGGTGTTGTCGTGACGCCTAACGGAGGCACTGTCGACCTGAGACTGAGTTGCATGCCGACACTTTATGGGCAAGACGTCGCGATCCGCTTGTTTGACCCGGTGCGTGGTGCCCGTTCGCTATCACACCTTGGATTGGACGAAAGCGAATACGCCCAGGTGATGGAACTGCTTGATCAGCCGAGCGGTTTGATCCTGGTCGCCGGACCGGTCGCCAGTGGTAAATCAAGCACGCTCTACGCCGCGATCGATCACCTCAATGACGGGACCCGCAAGATCCACACGCTTGAGGACCCCATCGAGCATTCGCTTTCGGGCATCATGCAATCCCAAGTCAATCTGCGCGCAGGCCTCGACTTTGCCGACCTGCTGGCGGCCGTCCTGCGGCACAGCCCCGACGTGATCATGATCGGCGAAATTCGCGATGCTCGCACCGCGTCCACGGCAGTTCGTGCGGGAGCGAGCGGCCAACTTGTGCTCGCGACCTTGCACGCAAAGACGGCTGCCGAGGCAGTCGATTCGATGATGCAGTACGGAACGAATCCCAAGTTCCTGGCTAGCTCGCTGATCGGCGTGATCAACCAACGTTTGATTCGCCATCTCTGCACCGAATGCCACAAGCCAATCGATACTGGCGAAGAGCTTTCGGTAAGCGATCGCATCAAGGAACGATTGGGGGACAAGAAGCCTCAGCTTTGCCAAAGCGACGCGTGCGAAACCTGCTTCTCCGACGGGTTCACAACACTGACGTGTCTGCCTGAGATCATGACCATGAATCGCGAGCTAAGCATTGCGATCGCGAGTCACGCATCGGCCGGCGAGATCCAAGACATCGCGGTGGAGCATGGCATGCTGACACTGAATGAAGCAGCCGCCCTTCGAGTCTACCGCGGCGAAACCACCGCCTACGAAGCGAGCCGAGCGGTCACCGACCCAACCATCGCCGCCCTCGCCGCAATGACGCGAGACAAAGGCTGAGAGTCAACGTAGGGTGCGTGCTCGCACGCACCGCAACAACAAAAAAGCGTTACCTCATCGAAGGACGAGGTAACGCTTTGTGTTTTGATCAACCGTTCGGTGTTCCGACTCAGTCTTGGCCGCCACCGAACATGCTGTCGAGGGCTTCGTTGCTTCCACCGGCTGGCGGTTCGCCTTCGCTTGCAGGTGCTTGCGGCGCCTCTGGAGCAGGAGCTGGCGGAGCATCCGCAACGGCGGGCGCCGGCGGTGCATCGGGACTTGAAACCACTGCGGCACCCGCAGCACCCATTTCGTCGCCAGCGTTGAGCAGCGGGAAGCTCTCTTCCAAGCTTTGGACAGGTGCGGCAGCAAGTTCTTCGAGTGCTTCGCGGCGGTAGTTGACTTCCGACTCTTGGAAGATTCGGAAACCAGTACCGGCTGGAATCAAGTGACCAAGGATCACGTTCTCTTTCAAACCAACCAACTTGTCGACCTTGCCGGCAAGTGCGGCTTCGGTCAACACCTTGGTTGTTTCTTGGAACGACGCAGCACTGATGAAGCTGTTCGACTGAACCGCAGCCTTGGTGATACCAAGCAACTGAGTACTTGCCGTCGCGCTCTTTGGCTTGCGTCCCTTTGCAGGCGTTCCGCCGAGTGCTTCGATCTGGGCATTGGTCTGCTCGAAGGCTTCGCGAGGAATGATCGTTCCTTCGCTGACTTCGCTGTCACCAGGATTCGAGATCTTGATGCAACCCGAAAGCTCATCGTTGGCCTTGCGGAACTGGAAGCGGTCCATGACCAAACCTGGAAGCAGGTTCGTGTCGCCGGCCGTTTCGATTTTCACCTTACGCAACATGCGAGCGATGATGATCTCGCAGTGCTTATCGTTGATTTCCACTTTCTGCGATTGGTAGACCTGTTGGATCTCGTGCAGCAAGTATTGCTGGACAGCTTCTTCGCCCGAGACACGCAGGATGTCGTGAGGAACGAGCGGGCCTTCGCACAAGGCTTGGCCAGCCTTGACGATGTCGCCACTGTGCACCAACAAGTGCTTCCCTTGTGGGACGAGGTGTTCGCGTTCGATACCCGATTCACTGCGGACAATGATCGTTCGCTTACCACGCTTCTTCTCGGCCAAGATTTCGACTTCGCCATCGACCTCGGCGATCACGGCCGGATCCTTTGGCTTACGAGCTTCGAAGATCTCGGTCACACGAGGCAGACCACCGGTGATGTCGGAAACACCACCCGTTTCACGCGGCATTTCGGCAAGCACCGTACCGGGAGCGATCGTGGCACCTTCTTTGGCCATGATCGTCGCACGTTCTGGCAAGTACTGGACGTCCAATGCTTTGCCGTCGGCGTCTTCGACAACGATTTGCGGGTGAAGGTCGCCCTTGTGGTCGACGATCATCATTCGCATGTTACCGCTCGCTTCGCGTTCGGTACGCATCGTTTCGCCTTCGACGACGTCTTCGAATCGAACCTTACCATCGACTTCCGAGAGAATCGGAATCGAGTAGGGGTTCCATTCGCAAAGGACTTGGCCCTCTTTGACCTTGTCGCCTTCTTCGACCAATAGCGATGCACCGGCAGGAACCGAGTAGCTTTCGATTTCACGACCACGATCGTCGATCAGCGAGATTTCGCCGTTTCGAGTCAACACGATGTTGCGGCCTTCGGTGTTGCGAACGGCACGCATGCGGGTCAAGCGAACTTCACCAGACTTCTTGGTCTTGATGTCCGACTCTTCCATCTGCTTGTCGACCGAACCACCGATGTGGAACGTACGCATCGTCAACTGAGTACCAGGTTCACCGATACTTTGAGCGGCGATGATACCGACGGCCATGCCTTCTTCGACCATGGCACCGGTCGACATGTCCATGCCGTAACAACGTCGGCAAACACCAAGCGGTGCATCGCAGGTCATTGGCGTACGAACTTGAATCTTCTCCAAGCCCATGCCTTCGATCTTACGAGCAATCTCGGGAGTGATCATTTGGTTTTCGGCAACGATCACTTCGTCGGTCACAGGGTTGACGATCGATTGCCGCGAAACACGACCGTTGATCGAATCGACCAGCGACACTTCAACCTTTTCACCGCGATAGACAACACCCTTGGTGATACCTTGCGTGGTACCACAGTCGTCCATCGTGATCACAACGTTTTGTGCAACGTCGGCAAGTTTACGAGTCAGGTAACCACTGTCAGCGGTCTTCAAAGCCGTATCGGCCAGACCCTTACGAGCACCGTGCGTCGAACTGAAGTACTCGAGCACCGACAGGCCTTCACGGAAGTTCGCCTTAATGGGCGTTTCGATGATCTCACCGGTTGGCTTCGCCATCAGACCACGCATACCAGCGAGCTGACGAATCTGTTCGATACCACCACGAGCACCCGAGTGTGACATCAAGAACACGGGGTTCACGTACCAGCCACCTTCGCGAACGTCGTTTTCCATCGCGGCCATCATGTCGGTGGTGATCGCTTCTCGAACCTTGGTCCATTCGTCAAGAACCTGGTTGTAGCGTTCCTTACCGGTCATCAAACCGCGGTCATAAGCCTTCTTGTGCTTCATGACCTCTTTTTCGGCGTCCTTGATGAAACCAGCTTTGGTGTCTGGAGTCACCAGGTCGTCGGTCGCAAACGACAGGCCACTGCGAGTCGACTCGCGGAAGCCCATCTGCATCATGTCATCAAGCAAGTGAATCGTCGCACGACGGCCAAGACGTTGGTAGCAGTCGCTAATCACGCCCGCCAAGTCGCCGCTCTTCATCTTTTGGTTGTAGAAATCCATCCCGTCAGGAAGCATTTCGTTGAACCGAACACGACCTGGGGTCGTTTCGATGATCGCACCGTACTTGCCCGAATCGTCTTCCGTCTTGAGACGTTGGTGACGTGGCAGACGCATCTTGATGTTGGCATGCAAGGCAACCACACCTTGGGCCAGTGCCATGTCGACTTCGTGATAACCCGAGAAGGTCATGCCAGCACCAAGTTGGTCGGGCATGTCGACGGTCGTGTAGTAACAACCCATCACGATGTCCTGCGAAGGACTCATAATCGGCTTACCGTTCGATGGTGCAAACACGTTGTTGGTACTCATCATCAACGTGTGCGATTCGACTTGAGCTTCGATCGAAAGTGGCAGGTGGACCGCCATTTGGTCACCGTCGAAGTCGGCGTTGAATCCTTTACAGACCAACGGGTGCAGATGAATCGCGTTGCCTTCGACCAGGGTCGGTTCGAACGCCTGGATACCCATACGGTGAAGCGTTGGTGCTCGGTTAAGAAGCACTGGGTGATTGGTGATCACCTGTTCGAGAATATCCCAAACCTCTTCGTCCTTGCGTTCGAGCATCTTCTTGGCCGACTTGATCGTGTCAGCGTGCCCGAGTTCTTTCAAACGACGAATGATGAATGGCTGGTACAGTTCGAGCGCGATCTTCTTTGGAAGACCACATTGGTGCAGCTTCAAACGCGGTCCGACCACGATCACACTACGAGCCGAGTAGTCAACTCGCTTACCGAGAAGGTTTTCACGGAAACGACCCTGCTTACCTTTGATCATGTCGGTCAGCGACTTCAGCGGACGGTTCGATGAACCGAGCACTGGTCGCTTACAACGGTTGTTGTCAAAGAGCGCGTCGACCGACTGTTGCAACATTCGCTTTTCGTTACGAATGATGACTTCGGGAGCGTTCAGGTCGACGAGTTTTCGCAGACGGTTGTTACGGTTGATGATACGACGATAAAGGTCGTTCAAATCGCTCGTTGCGAAGTTGCCGCTATCAAGCAGAACAAGAGGGCGGAGGTCTGGAGGAATCACGGGGATCACGTCCAGGACCATCCACTCGGGTCGGTTGTCGCTATCGCGAATCGACTCGACGATGTTCAAACGGTTGATCAGGTCTTTCTTCTTCTGCTTCGAACCGGTCTCATCCAACTCGACGCGAAGTTTTTCCGATAGCTGAACAAGGTCGAGCTTGTTGAGCAGTTTGCGGACCGCTTCGGCACCCATGTCGGCTTCGAACGAACCGTCACCGTACTGGGCGCGTGCTGCGCGGTACTCTTCTTCAGTCAGAAGCTGCTGGGGTTCCAGGTCGGTCGTGCCGGGATCGATCACAACGTAATCTTGGAAGTAGATGACCTTCTCGAGCGAGCTGGTCTTCATGTCCAACAGGTTGCCCAAACGCGATGGCATCGCTTTGAAGAACCAGATGTGAACCACGGGCGCCGCCAATTCGATGTGGCCCATGCGCTTGCGACGCACGCGGCTGTGAGTGACTTTCACACCACAGCGGTCACAGATCATGCCCTTGTACTTCATGCCGCGGTACTTGCCGCAGGCGCATTCCCAGTCCTTTTCAGGTCCGAAAATACGTTCGCAGAACAGACCGTCTTTTTCAGGGCGGTAGGTTCGGTAGTTAATCGTTTCCGGCTTCTTCACTTCGCCGAACGACCAACTCTTGATGTCTTGAGGGCGAGCCAATGAGATGCGAACCGACGCGTAGTCGTTGATACGATCGTAGCTGCTGTTTTCGCCAATCGACATGTTATGAATGCTCCTAAGCGGTCAGGTCCCTTTGAGGAACCAATTCCGAGATTGAGACTTTATTTGGCGTGTTAAAAAAGAACGACCAGGGCGTTTGTCGAGGTCATTCGAAATGAAGTGATTTGGTTGATGTTGGTTTGGGAGGCGAGTCGCGTCCCGGGCTTTGGATGGCCGAGGCTTGGTGCGAGCCGAATGATGATTTTTCGGCTCGCATCTTGAGTCGGCGACCTAGATCGGTCGCTTTTCCAATTGCATGTTCAAAGCCAGACCACGAATCTCGTTGGTCAACACGTCGAAGCTGGCAGGTGTGCCGGCCTCGAGAGTGTTTTCTCCCTTGACCATCGACTCGTAGATCTTGGTTCGGCCTTCGACGTCGTCGCTCTTGACCGTCAACAGCTCCTGCAAGATGTAAGCGGCACCGTATGCTTCGAGTGCCCAAACTTCCATCTCTCCGAAGCGTTGGCCGCCGAAGCGAGCCTTACCGCCAAGAGGTTGTTGGGTGATCAACGAGTAAGGCCCAGTGCTTCGTGCGTGCACCTTGTCGTCGACGAGGTGGTGCAGCTTGAGCATGTAGATGTAACCAACCGTTGTTTCTTGCTCCATCGGCTCGCCGGTGCGTCCGTCACGCAGACGGATCTTTCCGTGCGATGGCAGACCAGCTTCGGCCAATGCCGCGTTGATGTCCGACTCGCTCGCACCGTCAAAGACGGGGGTGAGTGCTTGGAAACCAAGCTTCGCACCGGCCCAACCGAGGTGAGTCTCGAGAATCTGACCCACGTTCATTCGGCTAGGAACACCAAGTGGGTTGAGCATGATTTGGATTGGCGTGCCATCAGGCAGGAAGGGCATGTCTTCGATCGGCAAAATCTTTGCGATCACACCCTTATTACCGTGACGACCAGCCATCTTGTCACCGACGCTGATCACACGCTTGGTAGCGATGTAAACCTTGACCATTTGAAGCACGCCGCTGCGTAGCTCGTCACCACGCTTCATGCTGTTGAGCTTGCGGTCGCGAACATCGATTGCGGTTTCGACGTTACCCCATTGCTGTTGGTAAACCTTCTCGACCTCTTTCTTCTTGTCTTCGCTCTTGATTTGGTCAAGGACGTGATCAAGTCGGAAAGCGGTCGCTCGTTCGGCAACGAACTTAGGATCTTGGCCGTCGGCCAGAGGAGTGCCGGTTGCGTCCTTCAGCTTGCTTCCAGCAGCAGCTTCGAGATCGCGAACAAGTGCTTCGAAGCAGCTTGCGATTTCGGCGTTGCCCTCGGTCTCCATGTCCTTGAGTTCTTTCTCGAAGATCTTTCGCTCGTCTTCGGACAAGCTCAAGCGGCGAGAGAACTTCTGGGTGTCGATGACGATCCCTTCGATGCCCGAGGGCACTTCAAGCGAATCGTTTTTGACGTCTTCACCGGCACGACCAAAGATCGCGTGCAACAGTTTTTCTTCCGGTGTCAGTTCAGTCTTGCTCTTCGGGCTGACCTTACCAACAAGGATATCGCCTGGCTTGACGTAGGTACCGACTTGAACGATCCCTGACTCGTCGAGGTTACGAAGAGCCTTTTCGGAAACGTTCGGAATGTCGCGAGTGAACTCTTCGCGGCCGAGTTTGGTTTCGCGAATTTCGACGTCAAAGTCTTCGATGTGAATCGAAGTGTAAGTGTCGTTGCGAACCAACTCTTCGCTGATGATGATCGCATCCTCGTAGTTGAAACCGTCGAACGACATGAAGCCGACCAACACGTTTCGACCGAGTGCGAGTTCACCGTTTTGCGTTGCGGCACCGTCGGCGATGATTTGATTCTTTTCGACCTTGTCGCCAACGTTGACGATCGGACGCTGGTTCAAACAAGTTCGCTCGTTCAAACCTTGGTACTTCTTCAGGTCGTAGTGATCGCTGCCGATCTCGATGCGAGTCGAGTCACAGTAAGTCACTTTGCCAGCGCGGCGAGCACGAACGACCATCGCACTGTTGCGTGCAACTTCGCGTTCCATACCGGTGCCGACGATCGGTGGTTCAGCAACCAACAGTGGCACAGCTTGCCGCTGCATGTTCGATCCCATCAACGCACGGTTGGCATCATCGTGCTCGAGGAACGGAATCAAACCAGCCGAGACGCCGACCATTTGCGATGGAGCAACGTCCATGTAGTCGACCTGGGTTGGCTGAACGATTTCGAAGTCACTGCGGAAACGGGCGATCATGTTTGGCCCGGCAACCAGTGCACCGCTGTTGACTTCGGTATCGGCCGGAGCGACGTACGACTCACTCTCTTCGTCGGCCCGCAGCCACACGGTTTCTTCAGTCACCTTACCTTCTTTGATTTTGCGGTAGGGCGTGACCAAGAATCCGTAATCATCAACACCGGCGTAAATCGCCAGCGAACTGATCAGACCAATGTTCGTACCTTCAGGCGTCTCAATTGGACAGATACGACCGTAGTGCGAAATGTGAACGTCACGAACTTCAAAGCCCGCACGCTTTCGGTTCAAACCACCAGGACCAAGAGCCGACAGGCGTCGCTCGTGAGTCAACTGGCTAAGCGGGTTCGTTTGGTCAACCACTTGCGAGAGTTCACCGCGACCAAAGAAGTAGTCGATCGCTGCTGAAACACTCTTGGGGTTGATGAGCGTACGAGGCGACATGTCCTGGGCATCTTTGATGCTCATTCGTTCCTGGACAGTACGACGAAGCTTCAGGAAGCCTTTGCGTAGTTCTTCGCAAGCCAGTTCGTCAATCGTTCGCAGACGACGATTACCCAAGTGGTCAATGTCGTCGATCTCGGCACCACTTTCGGTGTCGAACAGATCGATCAAGTAGCGAATCGCCGCGATCATGTCGTCGGGGCGCAGAGTCATTTCGGACTCGCTGACGCCAAGATCGAGTTTGCGGTTCAAGCGGAAACGACCCACCTTGCCGAGGCGGTAACGGTTTTCGTCGTAGAACTTTTCAGTGAACAGCGTGCGTGCTTTTTCAAGCTGCGGCGGGTTACCGGGACGCAGGCGTTGGTAGATACGCAGCAAAGCCTCTTCGTGACTGGCGGTGTTGTCTTCAGCCAACGTGTTGAAGATCAAAGGAATCTTTGGCGATTCCATTGCGTCGATCGATTTGACACCAGCGGTGCAGATCGTTTCGGCGACCTCCTTGGTGATCTTGTGACCTGCTTCGACGATGATTTCGCCGGCGCGATCGCTGTCACTTGGGTAAACGACGTCATCGACTGCGATCTTGCCTTCGATTTTCGCAGCGCTGCGACCGCCACTGATCTTGAGCGTTTCGGTTTCGTAGAACGCGTTGAGCAGATCGGCGTCGGTCGAGAACTTTGGATCCATTGCCCGCAGCAACGTCGTCGCTGCGAACTTGCCGCTTTGGTCGATGCGGACGGTCAGCGCGTCTTTCTTGGTGACGTTGACTTCGATCCACGAACCACGCTCTGGGATCACGCGGCAACTTGGCAGCTTGCGATCGGTCGTGGTGTCTTGCTCGAGAACAAAGTCGACACCGGGGCTTCGGTGCAACTGGCTCACCACGACGCGCTCGGCACCGTTGATGATGAACTCACCGCCACCCATCATGATCGGCAGGTCACCCAGATAGACTTCTTCCTCGCGTGGTTCTTCGCGATTCAGTCGCAACCAAATGCGCAGTGGCCGACCGTAGGTCAGACGCAACTGACGGCACTCTTGACTGGTATAGCGAGGTTTGCCGAGTTCGTAGTACAGGTACTCAAGCGTGGTGTTCCCGTCATAGCTGCTGATCGGGAAAATCTCGCGGAGAACGCTTTCCAAGCCATGATCCTTACGTTTTTTCGGATCGGCTTCTTCCTGAAGGAAAGCGGAATAAGAAACAGTTTGCAGCGCAGTCAGGTCGGGTAGCTCGAACGATCCGAGTCCCGTTCCGAAATGACGAACACTAGTGGGCTCAAGGCGACGCTTGGTCGTGGTTGCCATCGTTGGTGAAAGCTCCTTCGAAAGCCAAATAGGTTTATCGGCCCGTTGAAATGTTTTGTGGCGTCAGTCGAGACGTTCAGCGCAAACCGTTAGCTCGCTGGGAAAGACGAGCTAGGTAAAAGAATTGCCATGCCGTCGCGGCGATTGCGGATGCCGAGGCGGTGAAAAATGGGCAAAGGTGGAGGTAGAACGCTTCAACTGGGCCGGTGATCACTCTGAGAACCTATCAGATCCGGCAAATGACGAAAAGGGCAACTGAGATAATCTGGCCCGAATTGTGCAGGCACGGAGGATCGTGCCGTAACTCCAGCCGTCGATAGCATTTCCGACACCTATCAGGCGACAACGGTTCACCGATCGAGCTCGTGCATCGATGCACGAAATCTTTTTTTCCAAAACCCATCCCCCCACCCGCAGGGATTCCCCCAAACACGGGGACAGAGCACTAGCGCGAGACCTGCGCAAACAGGGCGCAAACAGGGGACAGGCACCTGATGGAAACAGGGGACAGGCACCGCGCAAGGCAATCGGGCCACCTTTGGCGGGGACACAGCACTGGCAGAACCCGGAGATGTTGAAGCGGACCGCGCAGGGGACAGGCACCAAACGATCCAAGCGGGGACAGAGCATCTCGTGAGCCGCTGGCTGTCAGGCCTCGGGCCCTTGCCGACGCGCAGCGAGTTTGAAGGCGACTAAGGCCCGGCCACTTACGCGATCGCGGCTCAATTGTGTGAACTTGGGCAAAGACTTCTGCTGCTGGAAGTGCACCTTTGACGGGGACAGAGCACTAGCAGAATCCGGAGATGTTGAAGCGGACCGCGCGGGGGACAGGCACCAAACGATCCGAGCGGGGACAGAGCATCTCGTGAGCCGCTGGCCGTCAGGGCTCGGGCCCTTGCCGACGCGCAGCGAGTGTGAAGGCGACTAAGGCCCGGCCGCTTACGCGATCGCGGCTCAGTTGTGTGAACTTGGGCAAAGACTTCTGCTGCTGAAAACGCAATTCGTAGCACAAATGCCTGTCCCCTAGATGAGTGCCTGTCCCCATGGCAAGTCCCTGTCCCCATGGCAAGTCGAAAGTGGACCTGGCTGTAAACAGGTGCCTGTCCCCGGTTCATGCCCGGTTCATGCCAAGCGCCTGTCCCCTGGGTTGATCCGCCTGTCCCCTTGCTAGTGCTGCGGATTGCAATTTCGCTTCCACTAGGCTTCGAAACTGCGCATTTCAACACTCTCCCCTGGGAGAGTCGGGCTCCACGGCCCGGAGAGGGCTATTCCCTCCCCGGACTTTGCGTCCGACCCTCCCGCAAGCGGGAGGGTGATTGTTGGAGCACGCGTGAACCTGGGCAAACACTTCACCTCATGGCACGGTAACTCCAGCACTAGGTGCCTGTCCCCTGTCGAAGGACGCTGAAATTCTCAGCAAGTGCTTGGCGAGAAAATGAGTCTTGCACACCTTTTCTGGGAATCCGCTAGCATTTTGGGCCTCCCGATCCTCTTTGGCCGCGAAACGATGAACGTCTCTGAATTCCTCGATACTCACTTTCGACATTTCAATGCCCGCGAATTGGTTGCTGCGGCTCGTAGCTACCGTGATCTTGTTGAGGGTGGGGGAAAGATGATGGTCACCCTCGCTGGGGCAATGAGTACCGGCGAGCTCGGCATTTCGCTGGCTGAAATGATCCGAGCGGGCAAAGTCCACGCGATCACATGCACTGCTGCCAACCTGGAAGAGGACCTCTTCAATCTGGTTGCTCACGACGAATACAGAATCGTCGAAAACTGGCGTGCTCTGTCAGCCGAAGATGAAGTCGCTCTTCTCGACCAAGGGTTCAATCGAGTCACCGACACCTGCATACCTGAAACCGTGATGCGCCACATCGAGCACCGCGTCACCAAGCTGTGGCAGGAAGCCGCGAGCAGCTCATCGCAGCGAATGCCATCGGATTTCATGTTCGACCTTCTCGATGACGAAGACCTCGCCACGCATTTCCAGATCCCACGCGAGCACAGCTGGGTTGCCGCCGCCAAAGATGCTGGCGTGCCTGTCTTTGTCCCTGGTTTCGAAGATTCGACGCTCGGAAACATCTTTACCGCGCGCGTGATTGACGGCACTGTCGCCAACCATTCTGCGATCGCAACGGGCACGCAACAGATGGAGCGTTTGGCCTCTTGGTACCGCGAAACGAGCAGCGATCACCCAATCGGTTTTTTCCAGATTGGCGGCGGGATCGCGGGCGACTTTCCTGTTTGTGTCGTTCCGATGTTGATCCAAGACCTGAAAGAAGAGATTCCGCTCTGGAGCTACTTTTGCCAAGTCAGCGATGCGGTCACCAGCTACGGCGGCTATAGCGGAGCGGTCCCCAACGAGAAAATCACCTGGCAGAAACTCTCGGCAGAAGCCCCCAAATTCATGATCCAAAGCGATGCCTCCATCGTGGCGCCGCTGGTTTTTGCCTATGTCCTGGGATGGTAGGCAATCATTGGCATTGCGATTGAGTTCGGGTTGTAGCAGACCTAACCTCTGCAACGATTAGGCTCTCGATCGCGGCGATCTTCGCCGTGCTTGTGCTGCGTTTGCAACAAGGCAATGACGTAGGTTTTGGTAACGCAAAACGCGTGTTTTGCGATGCCATCACCGCTCTCGAGCCCGCACGCATGTCGCCTCGCCGCCACCGCGCCCTGACCATGGTCGACGTCACGATCGTGATCTTGATTCTTGGGCTGATGGCTGCGCTTGCTGCGCCACGCTTCACCGACTCGATCCGGCGCACCAAATTGCAAGTGGCCGCACGCCAGACGGCAGCCCACATCGACTATATCCGTCGCGTCGCCGTCAACGAAGCACGCACAACAACGTTTCACTGCAGCAACACGTCGCATCGCTATGGCAGTGGCGAAGTCGACTTCCCAGAACGACACGGCGAACTGATCTACATTTCGATCCGCGACGAATACGACCCCGCATTCACGCTCACCGCAGACTTCGATTCGAACACTTCGCTTTCGTTCAATTTCGAAGGCGTCCCCTACGTCGGTTCGACCCCATTGGCTGACGGATCCCTTGTGCTCGCGTTTGACGGGACGGCATTCGAAATTGAAATCACGCCTGGCACGGGCGCGACGACGGTGCGCAGATTGATCATCCAAGACCAAGGCAATGGCGTTGGCGTTGGGCAAGCGCGCGAAGTCGAAGTTGATTTTGGAGCAAGCCTGTAATGGACCGACTCCGCAAACAACCACGACATGGATTCACTCTGATTGAGCTGATCGTCGCATTGATTTCAGCGTCAATCCTGGTCGCTTCGCTTGCGGCGACCATCATGATCAGCACACGGCTGCTTGAAACACCTCCGGACAACGCGTCGGTTTGGCACGATCGCGCGATCACGGACCGCCTTGCCTCGGACCTCCGCTATGCAACGGATGTCGATGAAAACAGCGGCAATGGTTTTCAGATCACGCGAGCCAATCCCGAAAGCGGTACGCTCGAACGCATTTGGTACCAGACCTCGGCGGACGGCCTGACGCGTCAAGTTGAAAGTGGACCAGCAGTTCCCTACGACACCGAGGCCCCAGCGTCTCAGTTTCAAGTCGACGGCTACACCGCGCCCACACTGATACAGTCCAGCCAATTCGCGCGGGTTCGCTCAACCAACACCGCGGCGACCAATGGAATCACGACGTCCATCGACATTGACCTTCCGCCGAGCTGCCAGGAAGGCGACTTGCTCTTGCTGTGCATTTCCGCTCGAACACCCGACCGAGTCGACGTCGACTCGCCGGGCTGGCAAACCATTAGCACGCTTTCGGTCTCTAACTCGCGAGCCTTCAACTATTACCAAATCCACAACAGCTCGATCCCCGAAACGCTAACGCTCAATATCTCGCCCGCCTCCTCGATCGCAGCGGCGATCCTGGCAATCGAAAACGCAAACACTTCGTCACCGATCGATTGGCGAGACACAGCGACGCCGTATGCTTGGCCCGTCCTGCCCCAATTCAATCCAACCATCCTTGAAGACCGCGATGGCTTTTTGGCCGGGCAACTAAACGTGCAAGTCTTTGCCGGCGATGGGGACCCTTGGCCCAACGGTACGCTCGGAGTCGCATCCTTTACCGATGTTGTTCGCGTCACCGGTGGCAATGGCAGCTCACAGACATCGGTGGGAGTGGCGGTTCGTACGGGACCGTCGCCAGAAATCACAACAACGCCGCGCCTGTGGCAGGCGTACGACTACGGCTATGTGTTGCACACAGGGATCCGCGTCGGAGTCGAACAATGATCCCTTCAAAAATGCGTGATGGCGTCACGTTGATTGAAATCATGGTTTCGCTTGTCTTGGTTTCGACGGTGCTGTTGGTTTCGCTAACCGCCTCGGCCAACCTGATGCGAAACGATGCCGAAAACCGAACCGCAAGCGATGCACAGTGGATCGTTGGCTGGATGCTGGACGAAATCTCGGCAGCAGAATTCCAGGACCGAGAATCGCCCGTCTATGGAATTGAATCCGACGAAGATGCGGCCGATCGCAACACGTACGACGATGTCGACGACTATCACAACTTCACGCAGAGTCCACCGACGTTTCGCAACGGCGTAGCGATGGACGGCTTTGACGGTTGGACAATCTCGGTGACGGTGACCCCTGCGATCGGCGACGCCACCGGGATCGTCACCAGCAACGACGACTCCGATCCTCTCCGCCGAATCGTGGTCAATTGCGACGCCCCAGACGGAACGCGAGCCTCGGCCGATGCGATTGTGTCGAACGTCCCGACCAATTTGCCGGAGTCGATTTCCTATGAACGTTGGCGGCAAGTGGATCTGCGTTATTCACAGCGACAGATGTCGATTAGTGCTCCGCTTCGCAATCACCCGGATGCCGACTGATGAGAACGCTGCGAACCTCTCCAAACGCGTCGCGCCGCAACGGCTTCATCTACTTGGCCGTTCTTTTCACGTCGTTGATCATCATGACGGCGGTCGCTGGTGCACTTGCCATGTCGACGTCGAACCTGCGAGCGGAAAACGATCGACTCTCGCGGCAATCTGCGCTCCGGCTTGCCGAAAACGAGCTTCATCGAATCGCATCTGGCATGAGAACGAGTTCTCTATGGCGAGACAATTCAACCAACAACGCGTTCACTAATTGGTACGGCACCACGGTCGATGGTGTCTCCGTGAACGAAGGCACGGTGCGTCATCGATTTGTCGACGTCGATGGGAACTTGGCCGATGACCTTTCCGACGCTGTCGACCTCACCATTCATGCCTCGGTGGGACGTGCCGAAGCTGCGATTGTGGCAACGCTGGAATCGGACCCCAATCCATTCCAAATCTTGCACTACAGCGTCACGGCATCGGACGACATTCGAGTGGAAGATGGCGGGACCATTGCGGCCGAAGGCAGCATTCAAGTCCATGATGATTGCAAGACCAACTCATGGGGCATCATCACGGCACCCCGACTCGAGTGCGCAGGCAATATCGAATCCTATGTCTATCTGCGAGGCGACCGCGCGACCAGTGCCGTCAGCATGCCGACGAGCGACATCGTCAGTGAATACATTTCGAAAGGTACGCGAATTCCACGCGGCGCACTCGGTTGGTCGGGCGGCGACCGCGCCATCCGCGACGTTGTACTTTCAAAGACCGTGAATCCCTACGGCAGTGTTGACCCCAACGGAATCTATTGGATCAATGCGGGCGGGTTCGATATTCGAATCCAGAACTCCCGAATCGAAGCCACCCTTGCGATTTACAATGCCGCAGATATCGAGATTCGTGGCGGTATTGTTTGGCGTCACCCAGGCGCGGCCGACGCGATCTTGGTAACCGACTCCAACATCCACCTGTACGACATCGAAGCAACTCTTGATGAAGACGATCGCGGCGTGAACTTCAATCCCCCGATCATGCCCTATGCCGGTACAGACTCCGATAGCGACCAGACCGATGTTTATGCGACGTCGCTCACCGGACTGATTTATACGACGAACGACTTTCGACTCGACCCGCTTGTCGACAACCATCATCTGATTCTGACCGGCAGCCTGATCGCGCGTGACATCCGTGTTGATGGTCACTTGCAAATCCGACAACTTGGCGAATTGGTCGCCGATCCGCCCGCAAGTCTCGCTGACGCAACGCCGATGCGGTTCGTGCGTGGCTCGCTACGCCGAATCCCGTCGCCCTAGGACCTTGGCCGAGAATGCCTACTGCCTATGCGACGGCAATTTGCATCCATTGGATTGCCTCCATCACGGCCGCGTTCACTAGAATCAATCGACATGGATTGGAACACGCTACACAACAAACTGCGTCAATCGCCCTGTGCCGTTGCGATGGTGATGTCCGGCGGCGGCTGCAACGCAATCGGCCGCTGTTTTTCCCAAGCCGGTGCATCGCGGACATTCGTTGAAGCCGTCGTTCCTTACTCGCGTGCATCGATGCACGACTACCTTGGCAGCGCGCCGGCCGGACCAAGTGCATCATTACCAACAGCAAAACAGCTCGCCAGTGTTGCCTACCACCGGTGCCGAAAACTGAGTGACGACCGCAAGATCGATGCCTGGTATGGCTTGGCGCTGGTTGCCGCTTTACCAACGGACCCACCGAGATCGCATCAGGACCAGATTCACGTTTGCGTCAACGGAAAGGGACTGCAAACGGCTTGGTCTGAGAACTTAGAGCGCGGAAAACACACTCGCGACGAGGCGGAATCGATTTGCGAACGCATGATCCTTGAAGCGTTGTCTGAACTCGCCGACCATGCTCTCGGCGATGACTAGGTCTCACCTGCCATCGCGGCGGCGAG
Organism: Rubripirellula sp.; assembly: GCA_965216875.1. Taxonomy (GTDB): domain Bacteria; phylum Planctomycetota; class Planctomycetia; order Pirellulales; family Pirellulaceae; genus CBDCUW01. Next base: position 6,549,963 of record OZ244207.1, on the reverse strand, counting down.
CTGCTCGTACGTTCGCTTGCTGTCGACCTTGGAACCACGGTTGTCCAATGCGATCTGATACAGATGCTGGCCGCATTGGGTCGGGTACTTTCCGGTCACACATGCTTGGCACAAGTGTTCGCTCGGTTTGCCGATCGCGCGTGCAATCGCCTCGACCGGAAGGTAGCGCAAGGTGTCGGCGCCCAAATCGTCGGCGAGTCGCTGTTGAGCCTCGGGGGTCAGCTCACCTCGTACCGAGAAGTACTTTGGCGCGATCAACTGGTCGATGGTGCTCATATCGATCCCGTAAAAACAGGGAGCGATGATCGGGGGACAGGCAACGCGAACGTGAATCTCTTTGGCGCCTCCCACATCACGAATACGATCGAGAAGCACATTCATCGTTGTGCTTCGCACAATCGAGTCCTCGACCAAGATGACTCGTTTCCCTTCGAGCACTTCGCGAAGCGGCGTGTACTTGGACGCTGCCTTGGCTTTGCGTGCGCGGCCACCTTCGATAAATGTACGACCGGCGTAGCGATTGCGGATCAATCCTTCTTGGCAGGGAATCGACAACTCGAAAGCCATCGAGTCGGCAGCCGCTTTACTGGTGTCGGGAACAGGCACGATGATCGTGTCGTCTCGATCGATATCGACTTGTCCGAATTCGCGTTCCGCCTGAGCCAACTCGACGCCGAGCGCCGTGCGACTGAGATAGACGCTGCGATCGTCCAAAGTACTGGCGACGTTCGCAAAGTAGATCCACTCGAAAAAGCAGTGAGCAGGATCTTGGGGCTCGGCAAAGCGTTCGATGCGCAATCCATTCTTGGGATCGATCAAAATCGCGTGCCCGGGAGGAAGCGATTTGATTTGGTCGTTGTCGAAGCCAAGATTCAACAGGGCGACGCTTTCGCTTGCGGCGGCAAAGAGCGGGCCTTCGTGTACGTAACACATCGGCTTCATTCCAAGCGGATCGCGAGCGACGACCATTTCGCCTTCGGCGGTCAACACGGCAAGGCTGTAGGCGCCGTCAAAGTTGGCGCAGGTTTGCTTGAGAACTTCGATCCAATCCATTCGACGCGGCGCTTTGCTAAGCACACGACCGATCTCATGCATGATGATTTCGGTATCTGTGTCGAGCGAAAGGTGATGATCGCCATCAGCCAACAACCGTTCTTTCAACAAACTGTAGTTGGAAAGCTGGCCGTTAAAACAGAAGCTAAACCACTTGCGTTTGTGAATGTGTTCGCGTTCGAACGGTTGTGCGTAGCTGCGATCATCTTGGCCGCAGGTTGCATAGCGCACATGTCCGATCGCAGCACGACCGGCGAGGTGCCGCATCAAGTTTTCGGCTTTGGCGCGATGGTTGAGCCGAAAGACTTCGGTCACCGTGCCAACGTCCTTGCGTGTGCGCAACAGGGTGGGGCGGTCCGGGTCGTAGGTCGTCATCCCCGCAGCGAGTTGTCCGCGGTTTTGGATGTCCAGCAGCATGCGGGGAAGCAACCGCGAGATTTGTCGCGGACCATCCTCGGTACACATAGGACTTCGGCCGCGACCTGAGAGATGGTAGATCGCGGCGACACCACATTCGTGATGTATTTCGCTCATAACGAGTGATTCATTTTCGGGGGTCGTTGCTGCGCCGGTTGGGGCAGTACTTGGTGCAGTCGCAAAACGATGAGTGACGGCTTTTTGTCGTTCCAGGACGTTGCCCGAAACACGGGAATTAGGCTAGAAAGCCGTGACTGACGGTTTTGCGACCTCGCCAAAGTGGGGCGAACTCGTTTGAGCAGGCGTTGCTCTCTTGTATCTGAATTTACGATGGCCTTCCAGGTTCGTCGATTCCCCATGACAATCTGATCGGCTCGACAACGCAATCGTGCCGCAAAAGATTGAAAAAACTTTTTTGTAAACCACCTCGAATCGAGCGCGCCAGCATCGAAATGAACGCGTCTGCCCCCTCCAGTGACGATCCCCGCCGCTTGGTGATCGACAACGCCCAAAGCGTCGTCGTCAAAGTGGGCACGCGTGTCCTGACCACTCCGGAAGGCAAACTTGATCGCGCGCGCGTCGACTTGCTGGCCGCCCAACTTTGTCGGATCGCCGACTCGGGGCGGCAAACGGTGATGGTCAGCAGCGGTGCTGTTGGTGCCGGCATGGGCAAACTAGGACTCAATCGACGCCCGGGGGGACTCGCCCAACTGCAAGCGGTTGCGGCCGTCGGCCAGACCGATCTGATCCAAGCCTACGAAACGGCCTTTGCCAAACATAGCCGACACGCCGCGCAAGTCTTGTTGACCGCTTCAGACCTGAGGCGACGCAGCGGCTACCTGAACGTTCGCAACGCGTTGACGCAAATCCACGCCTACAACTCAATAGCGATCGTCAACGAAAACGATTCCGTCGCCGTCTCAGAATTGATGACCACCTTTGGCGACAACGATCGCCTGGCCGCTCAAGTCGCAGGGCTTCTTGGCGGAGCGTTGTTGATCATCCTCTCCGATGTTGACGGGTTGTACGACGGATCACCCGAATTACCGCAAAGCAAACGAATCCCTCTGGTCGAATCGATTGACGATTCCATCACCGCGCTGGCGATCGACAAAAAGTCAGGGATGAGCAAAGGGGGAATGGCAAGCAAACTGGAGGCAGCCCGCGTGGCGACCTCACATGGACATCCGACGATCATCGCGCCGGGACATGATGACCAAGTCCTCGACAAAGTTTTTGATTGCCAAGATGTCGGCACACTCTTTCTTGCGCCCGAAAAATCAATTCGTGGTCGCCGCCGCTGGATCGGCAGTGCCGCAAGAGTCGCTGGCAACTTGACACTCGACGCCGGTGCCACCAAAGCGGTCTGCGAAAAGGGTTCAAGCCTGTTAGCCATCGGCATCACCAACGTCGAAGGCCAATTCCAACAGGGCAGTGTGGTTTCACTTCGCGGACCCAGCGGCCAGGAGTTCGCCCGTGGTCTGTGCAACTACCCTTCATCGGAAGTCGAGCGGATCCTGGGACAACCAAGTGACAAGATCGCCGACATCCTCGGTCATCGACCCTACGAGAGCGTCGTCCACCGAGACAACCTGACACTCATCGAAAACGCGTAGGTCATGCTCAAAATGCCATGAATCCGACTGGCACTCTCCCTTGGGAGAGTCGGGCTCTCAGGCCCGGTGAGGGGCACCTCAAACGGCCCTCCCCGGGCTTTAGCGCCCGACCCTCCCACAAGTGGGAGGGTAGTTTCTGTTGAAACAGTGCGTGACATTTAGAGCTAGATCAACCATTAAGATTCTGCATACCAAATTCTCTGGCGACTTGATCAAAGACGTCATTTGGCTCGAGCGTTTGGAACAGAAACCTTGCCAACTGGCCAACCGTCACCCTTTGCTCGATCAGTGCGTTTGCAAGTGGGCCGAGACGTTTAGCCAAGCCACGATGATCATACGGAAAGTAGGCCATCGCTTTTCCGACGCGACTACACGCGAGCCATTGAATCAAAGTCTTCAGCTCTGCATCGCCACCGAAAACGCCACATCCCCAGTTGCCTGTCGCGACCACTTCTGGCGTGCCCGGTTCGTCGAAACCTGCCCAGGCTTTGGTTAGATCCCGCTGGATAAGTGACGAGTCGTATTGGCTCTGTGGATTTCGGCCTCGCAAATCGAGCGCATCGAGCGCGACAACGTAAGACTGAAGCTGTCCGTCAGAAATTTCGGATTGATCGCGATAACGCCCTTCGTAGCGCAATGAACCGGCGTAGCCTGAATGCTGAGTGAATTGTTCGGCGCCTACGATCACGATGGCTTCATCGTCTCGCATCGCCGGGCAGAACAATCGTGCGACGATCATTTCTGGGCATTCACAGAACATGATTTCTTCTTGCACGTTGCCAAACGCGATCGCCGCTCCACCGATGATGCGATTCGCGAAATCGACGCGATACATCGACTTGGCGTCATCAAGCGATTCACCAAGCTCGGCAACGCTCACGGGTCTCAGCAATTGCTCGCACTGGCCCCAATTCTCGGTAGACGATTCCGATGCACGTCGCCGATGGAATCCTATTCGTCGATCCAGCGCGTCACCAGCTTCGTCGCGCTGGCACATCTGTTCAAAGTACGAAAGCAACATCATGAGCTTTTCAACTTCGACATTCCCCCAACCATGACCGCCGTAAAGCTCGTCGAAGTTGATCGACGGCAAACGATCACCGCTGAGACAATCGTCGCTCACTCGGCCGGCATAGGTACAAAGAAAAGCGTTCGACAAGACGATCAAACACTCGCGCTGCGTCAACGTCACGACGCCTGTCTCGTCTAGCAAAGGGATGGCCGGTAGTTCCGAAGACGCCTCGACGGCCCAGTGCCAAATCCGTGGGACACACTCGCCGATGAATCTTGGGAAACGCTCCAGTGCCTCCTCCAGTCGTTCGAACGAGCGCATCGGAGAAATGGCATCGGTCGCCTCCATCGCACCAATCACATCTGCAAACGAGGTCGGACACTCAAGTTTGCGCAAGCGATCAAGCAGTGGCGCGGTGATGTCGTCGTCCCTTCGGTTCATGCCGCTCCTATCCCCGTTTCCAACATTCGTGTGATTCGTTTTATCCGTGGTTCGTCCCAAGTCCACTCAATTGAGCCGTGATCGCGTAAGCGGCCGGGCATTGCACGCTACCTGCGCGCGGTCAGGGCCCGAGGCCTCACGCCAAAGCCGCTCACTCGGCAATCATCCGTGCTATCCGTGGTTCCTTCCTCTCATTCACCGAGCGGATCAAATAGACTGTCACCTCGCAGCGCTTCCTTCCATTCTACGCCGGACACCTTGGCTATGGTTCGTCACCTTTTCATCGCCGCCTTCTTGCTCGTTTGCGCTCCTGGCTTTGCCCAATGGTCGCCGGTCGAGAACACCATGCTGACCCGTTGGGGAAAAGAGGTCACACCCGAGAACGCTTGGCAGGAATACCCGCGACCGCAGTTTGTTCGCGAGTCATGGACGAACCTCAACGGGCTTTGGGATTACAAGGTTACTAGCGAAGCCAACAAGGCTGCGCCAAAAACTTTCGACGGCAAGATCTTGGTACCGTACGCGATCGAGTCAGCGCTAAGTGGCGTAGGCCATTTGCTCGATCCGAAGGAAGTGCTTTGGTATCGACGCAGTTTTTCGCACAAGCCACGGCCCGGACATCGCACGCGATTGAACTTTGAAGCGGTCGACTACGACTGCGAAGTCTTCGTCAATGGCAAGAGTGTCGGCAAACACGTTGGCAGCAGCGATCCGTTTTCCTTCGACATCACCGACGCCGTGGAACAAGGTGACAACGAGCTTGTCGTTCGCGTCATCGACAAAACGGCGCCCCTTCAAACACTCGGCAAACAAACGCTCAAGCCACGTGGCATTTATTACACACGTGTCTCGGGAATCTGGCAGACGGTTTGGCTCGAACAGATTCCGGATCGTCGCATCAAGAGTGTCAAGATGAAGCCGCGATTGGGCGAAGGAACCTTGCGTGTCTTGCCAACACTCGGTGGTGATCCTGTCGACGGCGAAGAGTTGCGGATTACCGTTCGTGACGGCGATCGGGTTGTCGGTATGGCTGACGCTTCGCTAAGTGTTCGGATTCCGAATGCAAAACACTGGACTCCCGACACGCCCCACCTTTACGACATCACGATTGAACTTCTTGGTGGTGATGGACGCGTGATTGATCGAGTGGAATCGTACGCCGCGATGCGAGAAGTGGGGGTCAAACGCGGGCCCGCTGGTCACGTTCGCATGACGCTCAATGGCAACGTCATCTTTCACTATGGGCCACTCGATCAAGGCTGGTGGCCTGATGGGTTGCTAACGCCACCCAGTGACGAAGCGATGCGGTTCGACGTCGACTATCTGAAACGATCCGGATTCAACATGATCCGTAAACACATCAAGATCGAACCGCGACGTTTCTATAGCTACTGTGATCGTGTAGGAATGCTCGTTTGGCAGGACATGCCCAGCACAGGGGGACGACCTTTCTGGAGCAAACTCGCCCCCAACCCCGTGGAAGATGTTTGGCCCAAAGACCAACACGATCAATTCATGGCCGAACTGAAAGCCATGGTCAGCAATTTGCGAAACAACCCATCAATCGTCATGTGGGTCCCTTTCAACGAACGCTGGGGACAACACGAAACGGTACGGATCGGCCAAACGATGGAGAACCTCGACATCACGCGGTTAGTCAACATCGCCAGCGGCGGAAACTTCTTTCCGGTCGGCGACGTGGCAGACCGACACAACTATCCCGAGCCGATGTTTCCATTCGAAGACCGCCGACTGAATGATTATGTGAAAGTGGTCGGCGAATTCGGCGGTCACGGGTTGGTCGTCAAAGGTCACCAATGGAACATCGAAATGCGCAACTGGGGCTACGGCGGGCTTCCTCAAACCAAGCAAGAGTACACGTCGCGCTACAAGAAATCGTTCGAAACGCTGATGGACCTGCGACGACGCGGCGTTGCAGGCGGCGTCTACACACAGACGACCGATGTCGAAGGCGAAGTCAACGGCCTGCTGACCTATGACCGCGAGGTCGCCAAGATGACGGCCGAAGAATTGGCCGAAATGCATGGAGCGGCAAAGTTCTAAAACCCATCGGGGTCGCAACTCGTTACGGCGAGGGCAGCCCTTTGGTTGCTTTGTCTTCGTCAGCTGTGCCGATCGCGCGGTAGACGTGCCAGGCTTGCTTGGGTTTGCCAAATCGATGCTCTGGCGTTGGCAGGGTACGCAGGCCAACCAACAATCCACCCTCGTCGGGATGATCAATCCAGCGGTGGTAGTGGAACGTTTCGATCCACGGCATTTTGGCGATCCGCTTCATCGTGTAGGCGAGCGAACCGGCTTGGTCGGCCAACGCGTCGGCTTCGTAGCCGTGCGAGTGAAAACCTTGCTCGCTCAAGATGACCGGTCGGAGGTTGCCATCCGCATTGCGCATTGACCGCTGGCTCAAGAATTTGCCCAGCACCTCAAGATTTTGGATCGTGATCAGAGGCGTCTCAAAATCGCCACTGATGTTCTTGTCTTGCCAGGCAACTTTTGCGAACAGACTCTGTGGGTAAGGATGGTAGGCAACGCCCCAAGCAAAATCCCCCTCGATTTCACTGTATCGCTGCAACGTTTCGATCACCTCTCGCGGCGCGAGCTGTTTCCATTTTCCATCATCAGGAACGACCCAATGATGAGTCAAAGAAACGAAGACGCGAGCGTGCGGATTGTGTTTGCGGGCGACATTGTGAATCAGCCGCATCGAGCGGTAGTAGGCTTCGGTGTAAACCTCGCGCGGCTGACGCCCCATGTTGGTCCAAACCGGGTGAAAATCGACTTCGTTGTGAACGATCCAATTTGTGATCTCGCCCGGTGAAGCTTCGTGGTTGTTGTACCGCTGCGCGATGCGTTCGAGGACGTGCCGATAAATGGAAGCGCCACGTGACGTTTTCAAATCAGGCATCGCGTAGACGCCGCCTTCCGCTTCGGGATGCACAAGTGGCGAGCGTGATGCAGCATTCTTCGATCGGGGGATAAGCACGATCGCCGACACCACAATGTCATGCATTCGCGCAAAATCGATCATCCGATCGTAGTGATCAAAGATGCGTGCGTCGAAGTAGACAGGTTCACCTGCGACATCGATCTTCTCGCGCCCGGGACCTGCCTGTCGGGTGACAAACCGATTCAGGACCAAGTTGATGGTGACGCCCCGGATTCCGAGATCGATCAAATCCTGTTTCGGACCGCGTGGGCTGAAGCCGCTCAAACCTTTTTGCGACAGAGGAACCAGCTCTTGCTTTGAGGCGCTTTCGACGGCCGAAGCAATGCGGCGCGGATAACGACGTGGTGACGTTGCCCTGTTTTCGCCAATTCGCGCCAGCCTCCAACCACTGCAAACTCGATCGTAGTTGCCAACGACTCGCGGCAACCGCCCGACCCAGGAGCTGCCTTTTTGAGTCAATTCAACGCGCACCAACGCCTCGGCATTCTGATCGGCGATGGATTGGTTCGGTTTGAATTCCTCGAGCTCGCAAGATTCAGCATCCTCAATGCCATGAAGAAATTCGAAAACGATTTCATCCCCGGTGACGTCCACTGTAAACGAATCCGATTGCGAGTCGGCGAGGTAGTTTGCGATCCGCTCGGCGTCGTCGCGTTTGGCTTGGTCGCGTGCTTCGCGATTCTTGAGAGCTTCGATTTCTCGTGCGTTCATCGCGCGCAGATGGAGGCCGCGTATTTGAATCCGACGATCGGATTGAACTCCAAGATCGAGCCGCAGCAAGCGAACGTGTTGGGGAATGGGTTTGCCGAGCCTCTCTTGCAAGTCAGCCGTGTAAGTTTGCCAACCTTCGGCAATGGGAAGGTCGGGCAGGTCGACGCGCGAGGCCTCGGAGATTGGCGGGCCGAGATAAGCTGTCGCCCCTTTGATTCCGGAGGGACAAAAATACTCGAATTCGAGAATCCGATCGTTCTTCTTTGGCGGTTCCGCAAGTCGCCCAGTCAGATAGGGATCCGATCCTGTCGTGCGTATCTGAAATGTCTCGTTTTGCTCGGTCAGCTCGACATCGTGGATAGCACCGGGTAGAAGATGCCACTGTTTCGCCGATGCAGATGGCAGCGTCCCGATCCACGCAATCGCAATGGCGAAGGTGGCTGCCGCGGCAAGCAGAAAACGATTGATTGGTTTTGGCCTCATTGCATTCAGGATAATTGCGGCGTGAAGAAGCAGGAACGAGCGGAAGTGGTGATGGAACGGCTTTCGGAGCTGTATCCCGAGCCTCCGATCCCCTTGGATCACCATGATGAGTTCACCTTATTGGTTGCCGTACTCTTGAGCGCTCAGTGTACCGACAAAAAGGTAAACGAAATCACTCCGGCGTTGTTCGAAGTGGCGGGAACCCCCGCAAAAATGAAGGCACTTGGTGAAGCGAAAATCCTAGAAATCATTCGACCATTGGGGCTTTCCAAACAAAAAGCAAAAAGTTTGGCAAAGCTGGCCGCTATCGTCGTTGACGAACACAACAGCGAAGTTCCGCGTACCTTTGAAGAGCTGGAAGCACTGCCTGGTGTGGGCCACAAGACGGCAAGCGTTGTGATGGCTCAGGCGTTTCATGTGCCGGCCTTTCCGGTCGACACGCATATCCATCGTTTGGCTCAGCGCTGGGGACTTTCAAGCGGAAAGAGTGTGGTGCAGACAGAGCGCGACCTAAAGAAACTCTTTCCCGAGTCGGCTTGGAACAAATTGCATTTGCAGATCATTTTCTATGGCCGCGAGTACTGCACGGCTCGAGGATGTGACGGAACAAAATGCGACCTATGTTGTGAACTCTACCCACGGCGCAAGAAACCGGTCATCTGGAACAAACCTTAACGAGGGCAATTCCAACATGGACTCGCCCAATCCCTATCAGTCTCCGCCAGAAACCAACGAAGCGGGTGCCCCTTTCAGCGAGGGCGAACACAAGCCGTCGCTTGGTCTGGAGTTTGAATCGGATTGGTCGCTCGAGGGCATTCAGGTTCGTCGAAACACGCGTTCAAGTCATCTGATCAATCTAGCCATGGCCTTGCTGCTTGTCGTCTGGTTTCTGTCGATCGTTGCGACATGGCTTGGGGATATTGGTGGCAGTTTCGTTTGCCTATTGACGCCGATCGTCTTCATCGCCGGTGCTCTTTGGCCGTCGTCAATCATTCATCGAAGTGGCAGAGGCTTTGTGAAAGCGTGTCGCGGGCTATGTGGTGACGTCCGAGGCCGCGTCGATCAGCGCATCTTTGCAGTGGCTGGACCGTCGATGTGCCTGTCGATGCCCACGGACCAATTTCATCATCAACTGTTCCTGAAGGAAAACGCGGTCATTCGGCCACCGATGATCACCGAGTCGTTGCCAATCATCGAATCGGACATCAAGAAAACGTGGTCGACCCATGCCCCGGTCGACCCACCGGAAGATGCGCGTCCCATGTTCAATCAAATCACCGAGTTGACAGGTGAAACCGACGCGTTTCGCATCCAGGGTGAACTCACCGGTAAGGACTTGATCGGGACGATGCGCTGGTGGATTTGGTTTGCCAGCGGGACCACGATTTCTCTTGTCGCTGTCGCAGGTTGTCTCTACGCGTATTACTTGCGCCGCAGTCTCAAGCCCTGGGTCATCGATCCGCCGCCGCACTACCATCTCACCGGCGATGAATCGATGGCCTACGTGATGCCATTCATCGTTGTCGGATTGTCCCTTGTCGTTCTGGTGGTCGGTTTGATTCAGTTGTGGCGAACGCGCGGCGTGGTGGGCGAATTTGATGTGATGGTGACACCAAACATGATCGTGCTTGGGAATGCCTTTTACGCCGTTGGCTACTCAGGTGTCGCCCTGAAACACTTCCGCTGCTCCGAGCGAGGAATCAAAGTGCACAATCACCGCGAACGCTTGGTCTTCATGATCCCATGGAGATGGTTTTCCGATCTCGAAAAGCAACAAGCCACCCACTTGCTTAATCGTCAGTGGCCGGGCAGCGCCGAAGAGAAGGACCACAACTATTACGTTGGCCCAATTCTTTAACGGCCGTATTCGTTAAAGGGCCAATCCTTGGGCCGCCCAATTCTCTCGCGATCATCGCGCAAACGCGGTGACTCGATGCAGTTCGCATTGCCAACAGACTTGATAGCCAGCATCCACATCGGCATTGCATTGCGAGCAGACCCAACTCGACAAATGCGATGCTTGCAGCGAACGAATCACCTCAACGGCGTCGCTGTAGCGCCGGGGATCGACCATCACAACGATTTCCTCGAGCCCATGAATGCCAGCGGAGGATGGCGAACGCCCAAATTCGTGATTGTGCAAAAAGGCTCGAATTCCGTGCGCATCTAACAATCGCGTGACTGCGAATGCATCGTGCCGAGTGCGACAAAAGGCAAACATACGAAACCCGCTCACCTGAGTGGGAGCCGCATCTTCATCAACCAGAACGATGTCCAAGGGATCAGTTGGTCGGTGACCCTTGGGTTGAGCAGCGAAACCTGACGCCGCGAGAAAAGTTGCTTCGACCGGCCCCAACTCAGCCTCCGAGGGGACGACATCCGAACCTAGCGTCTCCGATTGATCTCGTTCCGGATCGTTCAAACCGAGACGACGGCGCAGCGGTTTGACACATGCGCCACGCAGACCTTGCCAGATCTGCGCGGGTGTCATTCGTCGATCACGCAACTGGTCGAGCCAAGCTCGTACCGAAGCCTCATCGACACATTCGATCAGATGATTGCTTTCTTGTTGGTGCCGACGCAGGCGGCCAGCCAGTTCGGCGAGTCCCGCGAGTTGTTTTTGATGACCGGCGACTTCGTCCCGCAACCACTGGGTGTCGTTGTCCACCGATGCGATTTCATCTTCAATCCCACGCAACCGAGCGCAGATCTCGTCATCGACCGGCGAAGATGTGCAGGCAGCGTAGACTTTCAAGATGTCAGCATCGAGCGTCGTCAAAAACTCGCGATAGATTTCGAGGGCCGTCTGGTAATGCTCACCAGTAACGTGTTCGATCGTCGCCAACTCATTCTCGAGCACATGGATCTCGTGCTCGATCGTTTCGATTTGGGCGGTGTTGGCTTGAAGGTCTTTGGCAAGCTGCTCCCACAGGAGCTCTTGTGTACCAACGGAGAACTTGTGCATCGCGGCCCGCCGCACGTCCGAAAGCTGTTCAAGCAAGTCTTGATACCGCGCACGCTTCTCTTCAACGAGTCTTTGCAGTTCCTTGGGAACGGTCGTCAAATGATCGTAGGAAGCTTTGGCCTCGCGGTAGTTGATCAACTTTGCCAACCAACGATCGTAGCGACGCTCCAATCCTCGACCGTCATATTCCGGCGTGCCGAAGTGCCGCTCTCGTAGGTAGCCGAAGAGGGACGAGGCTTCGTAGTCGGGTAACTTCTTTGCGGCGTCGGACTGGGCATATTCGAGTGCCGTGATCGCCTGTTCGATTTCGGCATCGACGTCTTCGATCGCTTCGATACACGCTGCGACCCTGGGATTCTCCCTCAGCACCTTTTCTGCGTTCCCAGTCTTGGACATCAAATCCAAGCGGGCCTTTTCGAGGTCTTTCGCGATCGCTTCGCGCTGGCAAACTCGATCGTCTTTACGAGCCTCGAGTGCGTCGATCCGCCGGCGATGTTGCCGAGCAAGATCGTCGCGCACCAGCAGCACATCGCGGATCTTGTGCCGCACTTCCGCCCACGCGTTGGCCAACGATTGGTGAGACAACTCTGGCAAATAGTGCTTGGCGAGATCAACAAAGGCCTCGGTACGTTCATCGGTCAGCTCGGCCAACTGATCGGGGGCGTCTCGCATTTTGAGTCGCGCGGCCTTGATCAGAAAACGTGCCGATTGGGCGTCGTGCTCGACAAGGTTCAGGATTGCATCAATGGAAGTTGCCATGCCCCATTGTTGCGACAACCGCGACTGGACGAAATCTCCCGTGCGAAGTCGCCGGGTCTTGCCGCTCGTCGTTCGAAAGACGGGTCGATCGAGGGGACGCGGAGTCGTCCATTTCGGAAATCACGGATAGCGTCAACGAAACGAGCGGTCATACTGAGCGCATGTCCGCCAACCAACCTCCTGTCGAACTTCTCGCCCCCGCCGGTGACTGGGATTGCGTGCGCGCCGCGATCGAGAACGGTGCCGACGCGATTTATTTCGGTTTGGACTGTGGGTTCAACGCGCGCTACCGCGCGAAAAACTTTGGCATCCCTGACCTTCCCGAGCTGGCAAAGCTGCTGAGGCGGCGTGGCGTGCGTGGATACGTGACGATGAACACGCTCGTGTTCCCCTCGGAACTCGAGCGGCTCGTCAAAGTGGTTGAAGCGGTAGCGACGTCGGGAATCGATGCGGTGTTGGTCCAAGATTTTGGCGTCGCGAAGCTCGTTCGTGCGATCTGCCCCGAGCTCGAGATCCATGCATCGACGCAAATGAGTTTGACCAGCGCCGAGACGATTGCGGTGGCACGAGAGCTTCATCTCGCACGTGTGGTTCTGGCTCGTGAACTTTCGCTTGCCGAAATTCGCAAGATCGCAGCGAACACCGACATGCCGCTTGAGGTGTTCATCCACGGCGCACTTTGCGTTGCCTATTCGGGGCAATGCTTGACCAGCGAATCACTCGGTGGACGCAGTGCCAATCGCGGGCAATGCGCGCAAGCCTGTCGTTTGCCTTACGAACTTATCTGCGATGGTCGTGACCGCGACTTGGGTGACGTGAAGTACCTGCTTTCGCCACAGGATCTCGCCGGCTATGCAGCGATCCCCGACTTGATTGATGCGGGCGTCGCATCGATCAAGATCGAAGGCCGACTGAAGACCCCCGAATACGTTGCAAACATCACCAAACACTACCGCCAAGCGATCGATCAAGCCTACCGCGATGGAACGGTCAAAATCGATCACGACGATCGGCGGGAAATGGAGTTATCGTTTTCACGTGGCTTCACGCCAGGTTGGCTCGAGGGCAATGACCACAAACGGCTTGTCCCCGGACTTCAATCGGCCAAGCGTGGAATCGAACTTGGCACGATCATTGAAGAGGATTCCGAACAAATCAAACTTTGGCTTGATGCTCCGGTTGCCCTTGGTGACGGACTTGCGATCGTCGGCTACGACGGCAACGAAGACCAAGGTGGGCGCATCTACTCGTTGCACAACGATGTCGGCGAGCGTTGCAAAAAGCTCGAAGCGGGTCAGAACGCATGGATTGGATTTGGCCGCGGCGAGATCGATTGGAATCGAATTCAGCTCGACGCCAAGGTGTTCAAGAATGACGACCCACAACTGAATCGAAAGCTACGTCAAACCTTTTCATCTGAAGATCCGACGCGTCGACAAACGCTTGATTTGGCCGTCAAAGCTGAAACGGGAAAACCGATTGCGTTAACCGGATCGGTCGCAGGTATCCGTGAAACCGTCCACGGTCCGGATCCCTTGCAGGCGGCTCGGACGCGTCCCGCAACGCGATCGATGCTGCAAGAAAAGCTCGAGCGACTTGGCGGAACACCCTTTGTCCTGGGCACGTTCACCGCAGAAATCCACCACGACCCAATGGTTCCCGTCGGCATGTTGAACCAGTTGCGACGTGACCTGGTTGAACAGCTGATCGCCCGACTCGACCAACCGCCCGCGCGCACCATCGATGTCGTTGGTGGGCAACGCATGCTCGACCGAATCACGCCGGAAACGGATGTTCGCGATCATGTCGCGCCAAAGCTGGTGGTGCTCTGCCGAACCATTGATCAAGTCAAATCGGCTGCCGAATCGCACGACCGCCCCGAAGTGCTTTACGCCGATTTTCACGACATTCGTGAATACCAAACGGCTGTCGAAGTCTGCCGATCGAATCAAATGCCGATCGCGCTTGCGAGCGTGCGAATCCAGAAACCGTCCGAGATGGGATTACTCAAGGCAATCGCAAAACGCAAGCCCGATTTCTTGTTGGCACGCAACCTTGCGGCGATTCGCTTTGGCACCGAGGCGGGCATACCCGTGATCGCAGACTTTTCTTTGAACGTCGCCAATCATCGATCAGCCCAATGGCTACGTGAACTCGGCTGCGAGCGGGTCACTGCGTCCTACGATCTCAATCGCGACCAACTCTCCGAGCTCATTGAAAGTTTGCCGCCGAGCTGGATGGAAGTCGTGATTCACCAGCACATGCCAATGTTCCATATGGAGCACTGTGTGTTTTGCAGCGTCTTATCGCCTGGCACCAACAAAACCAATTGCGGTCGGCCATGTGATGATCACGTCGTTGAACTGCGTGATCGCGTGGGTGCCGAACATCCGTTGCAGGCCGATGTGGCTTGCCGAAACACTCTCTATAACGCGACGCCCCAGAGCGGCGCCGAAACCGTCACCGAATTGACGCAAATGGGTGTGAATTGGTTTCGCATCGAATTGCTGCAGCAGAACCCGAGCGAAACGAAAAGAGCGATCGAAATCTATCAGCGTCTGCTGCGTAAAGAGATTGGTTCGCAAGACGTTTGGCGAACGCTCAAGGCGACCAACAGTGTGGGCGTGACGCGCGGAACACTGGAATCCAAACGGGACCCGTTGGCGATCATCTAGTGGTCAAGTTGATCTGTTGAGTCGCATTGCCGTCAAACGCAAGCGACGGCATTGCACCACTGCGAAGCATCTGAATGCCTTTGCTGGCACTCTGATTGAGCAGCAACTCGTTGAGTTCGCCTAGAGTCAACGGGGCAGCAAACAGGTATCCCTGTGCCGCATCGCATCCCCATTTCCGCAGCGACTCGAGTTGATCTTGCGACTCGACACCTTCGGCAATGATTTTCGCGTTTAGGTGGTGAGCCAACTGCACGATCGCCTGAGTGATCACAGCGTGACTATGGTCGCTGGCAATCGAAGCGGTAAAGCTACGATCGATCTTCACCGTTTCGATGGGATAGGCTTGGAAACAATTCAAAGACGAATGGCCTTTGCCAAAGTCATCAATTTGGATGCCAACACCCGAGGCATGCAGGTCCTGCATTGTTTCGAAACAAAGCTGGCTGTGCCGCGTGTCGCCCGCTTCGTTCATCTCCAACTTCAACAGACGCCGGTCAAAGCCCGCGGTCTTGATGATTTTGTTGAGACGCTCAAGGAAAAACAGGTCGCCCATTTGTCGGGGCGAGACATTCACGCCAAGGTAGACATCACCACATTGGTCGGGCAATCTGCCGAGCAACGCGCCAAACTCGTTCATCGCGGTCTCGAGCACCCACTCTCCAACCTGTCGAATCAAGCCGATCTCTTCAATGATCGGAATGAAGTGACCGGGCGGCACATATTCGCCGCTGCCATCGCGCCAACGCAGCAGAACTTCAACGCCCTGGATGGTTGCTGACGATAGATTGACGATCGGTTGGTAGTGCAACTCAAACGCTTCATGTTGCACGGCGTGGCGGAGGCGGTCCTCAAGTTCCATGCGTGCGACAACCGCTTCGTGCATGGTTTGATCGAAGATCGAAATCTGACCTTTGCCCGTGTGTTTCGCGCGATACATCGCGGTATCTGCGTTGCGTAACGCCTCGCTAGCATCATTGATATTGTGATCGATATAGGCGACGCCAACACTTGTTCCAATCGTGACCAATCGGTCGCCGAGCTGAAACGGATCGCTAATGCGTTTGACGATGCGTTCGGCCACCGCCAATGCATCCTTCGAATCGCTCAACTGTTCAAGCAGGATCACGAACTCGTCGCCACCCAGGCGAACGGTTTTGCCTTCTTTTTCACCCACGCGAGTCGCGGTGTCGTGTTCGCGAACGCATTCCTTCAGCCGCGAGGCGACTTGATTAAGAAGATCGTCGCCGGCGTCGTGTCCCAAACTGTCGTTGATGATCTTGAAGTTGTCCAAGTCAAGAAACAGGACGGCATCTTGTGGCAGGTCGCGGTGATCGCGGTGCCGATTGACGATTTCGTCCAGCTTTTCAAGCAAGAACTGTCGGTTGGGAAGGGCGGTCAACGAATCGCGGTGGGCCATGTCCCGCATGTTGTCTTCGGCTCGGCGCCGACATTCGACTTCGCGACCCAGATCCTCGAATCGTTGTTTCTGGATCATCGCCAGCCGGCTCTTTTCGCTCAGTGCGAGCGCCAATTGGCGTGCTTCATCCGATTCGAATGGCTTTCGCAACAGCAGCAATCGATCGTTGTAGCCGAGCTTCTTTAGGACGTCGTCCCACATATGGTCGCTATAGGCGGTGCAAATCACGACCTGCAGATTCGGCGTGATCTCCCAGAGCTTTTCGGTCGTTTCGAGTCCATCAAGGCCCGGCATGCGCATATCGACGAAGGCAACCAGAAAGCCATCGTCTTGGTCTTCGGCTTGCTGCGCGAGCTCCAACGCCTGTTCGCCGCTGGTGGCATGCGCGACATCGTATTGGGGTTCGCCTTTGTGAGCCGGCGATTCGGCATGTTTTCCCGAGCCCGAAAGGAACTTGGCTTCAAACTCGGCGAGTGCATCGTTGCCCGATTTTTTCGAGGCAAAAACACGTTCGAATGTGTCGTGAATCGCCTGTTGGTCGTCGACGATCAACACGCGTCTTACGGCAGAAAATGTTTGGGTCATGCCAACGCCCCCGCTGCCTGGGTCGAATTCAAGCGTTGGCTACTCTCGGCTAACGGCAGCGTGACGATGAACGTCGCGCCCTGTCCCGGTCCATCGCTGGTTGCTTCGATCGATCCGCCGAGTCGTTTCAACGTAATCGCACAGAAATGCAATCCGAGTCCGCTTCCCGTTTTCTTGGTCGTGAAGTGTGCGTCAAAGACACGTGCGAGCGTCTCTTCATTCATTCCGATGCCGTTATCGCGAAACGACACGCTGACCGAATCGTTGTTCGTTTTGCCGATGATGTCGATCGTGCGCGGTTGGTCAACCAAACGCGTCGCGTGACGTCCGTTTCCGATCACGTTGATCACGGTCTGCAACAGCAGCGAATGATCACTTTGAACGTCGACATCGATGTCACCATTGACACTCACTTGCACGTTGTCTTGGTCCAGCCGAGCGCGGCAGCATCCGATCGCCTCGTCCACCACATCCTGGAGGCGGATTGACTGACGCTTTAATTCGTGGCCTGTATGTCGTTGTTGGTCGCGAATCACATCGTGAATGTGGCGGACGTTGTCGTGCAACGTCGAAATCAACTGTGAAATGGTTTCGCGGTCCGAATCGAGCGACTCGGCGAGACCTTGAAGGTAATCTGGCGTCGCATCAATCAACCCTCCGTCGGTACCCTCGGCTCCTCGCAAACAATCCGCGAGCTTGCTGAGCGGTTCGATCCGAAGTCCGTCAACACGCCCAGCCGCAACATCCAGCAAGCTGTTGACGTTTGTCAAAACGTTGCCAACGTTGTGAATCACGGTGCTTGCGACTTGACTGCGTCCTGCGGCCCGAGAGGCTTCGGCGAGTTGTGTCTGGGTGTCTCGCAACCGAAGCATCATGTTGTCGAATGCTGATGCGAGTTCGCCGATCTCGTCGTTGCTAGGCAGAACCAAGGGATCCGTTTCCAACCCCTGCTCGGCAACTCGATCGGAGTGTTCACGGATCGATGTCAGTGGGCCAATGACGATTCGCTGCAACAACAGCAGAAGCAGCAACAGTGCGCCAACGGCTCCGAAGATAAACGAGTTGCGAGCGACCGAGTTCGTATGGCTGCTGTGTGCCGTGATGTCGCGCGGCACTTGCACATAAAGGTTTGCTAGTTGTTGGTTGTTGAGCCCAGCGAGTTGGAATTCGACGACCAAGATCGAATCGTCAGCTTCCCAAACGCTAAGCTTCTTCTCGCGTGATCCGTCACGAAGTGATTGCAACGTGAAATCAACTTGTGTTTGTTTGCGGAGCGTTTCGACCAAAGCCTGGTCAACCGCCCGGCCCACGACCAGCCGACTGCACTGCGGACCTGGGTCATCGGCCGATGGTGATTCGACAGCGGCGAACATCATCAGTGACTGACCGCCAATGCGAGTCATTCCGCGCAACAATCGTGTGTCGGATTCCAGGCAAAGACCAGCGAGTTCGCGAAAGTCAGTGTCCGCGATTCCGGCAGCTTCGATGGCTCGACTGCGTTGTAGCCAGCGCCAGCTCCCGTCATTCATTACCGCGGCAACCCACTCCATATTCTCTTGGTCGAGGTGGGGTTGTTGTTGCTCTTTGAAGCCAACGTCTTCACGCAGATGCTCGAGATCCGCCGTACCGGCCCAATGTTCGGCCAAATCGCTGAGGTGATCGACGTTCGCGTTGATCGCCGCCATCACTCGATTTGCATCGCGAATCGCGCCCGCACGTTCAAGTGCCGCGAATTCGGGTTTGATCACCTGCTGACGAACCATTTCGTCAATCGTAAGGAAGACGAAGAACATCGCAGCCAAAGAAAGCACCAGCTTGCTGCGCAGCGAGCCGTGGTGATCGCGCAGGTTGTCCTCAGACGGTCTTTCAGCCGTGCGTGGGGACTGCGTTTCGCTGCTCTCTGTCGTCATAGACCTTCAGTCGGACCTACCGAGGTGGTTTGCCAAACTCTAGGTTTCGGATGGCTCACACCACGAAGCGAGGGGCACAGAAGGTCACCATGTCGTCAATGTGAATCTCCAACGAGAGGAGTTGTGACGATTATGACGAGCAGACTCTATCGGTCGCTGTGAAAGAAATAGTCGCGCGCTGCCGGGTGGAAATCGAGGCCATGCCACTCGGCCGCTCGATCGCGTGGGATCAAACCGATAATCGGAGGGTCTTGGTAAAGCGCCTCGAGGGTTCCCGTCACAAGCTCGCTTGGCGCATCTTGAATCGTCGCCAAGAACGCGGTTGTGCCAACCGTCGCAATGCCTTGTTCCGGTAACGCAGCCTGTTCGTAGTGTCGCTGAGCAATGGTGATGGTTCGTAACGTCGGATGCTGTTCCGAAATCTGATTCGCCATCGGCAGCGACAACAGCGACCAATCACCACTTCCCAGCAGTTCGGTCACCAGAGGGCTGCCTCGGCCAATACAGATGATCGCGGCCTCGGGTGCGTCGGGCTCGGCAAGTGTTGTCCACGGCACCAACTTTCGATCCACGTTGTCACTTAACCCGAGCGACTGAAAAACGAGGTCAGCCGTGACGCGCGACCCGCTTCCGACCGGTCCCACCGCAACACTTCGTCCGCCAAGCTCACGCACCGAAGTGATTTGCGATTCCTTTTGCACTAAAACGTGAATGGCTTCATAGAAGAGGGGTGCCACCACGCAAAGGTCGTCGCCAATGATCGCCGTTGCCTGCATCGGCGCAAGATCAATCGCACGTGAGAGCAACTTTTCGCGGTTGTCGTCCGATCCACCACTTTGAACGACCTTAGCAGGCACGTCGTACGCGGCTTGAATTCGCTGCGCCAGCTCGTCCGAGAAATCGTTGTAGACGCCTCCGGTCAATCCGCCGCCAATGGCAATGTCGGCGGGCATCGATTGAAGGTGGCGATTCCAAATCACCATTGCCCCCACCAACAGGAACGGAGACAACGACGCGAACAAGAGCAACGCGGCTTGAAAGCGACGATGACTCTCCGATGCATTCAATACGCGGCGCCCGGTGAGGGCACCGACGACCGGAACCCCTTCGATCCAATGCCAAACCCGCATCGCTCGCGACCGAGGCCGGGCATCGATCGGGCGTCCTTCAAGATAGGCGTCAAGTTCATCGGCCAAATGCTCGGCCGTGTCGTACCGCTTAGCGGGGTTCTTTTCCAAACATTTGGCGACGATTGTTTCCAAATCCATTGGAGCGTCAGCCCGAACCGAACGCAGTGGCGGCGCTGGATTGTGGACGACCTGGACAAGCGTTTGCACGACGGTGTCGGCAATGATCGGCGGCCGACCAGCAAGGCACGCGAAAAGAACAGCGCCGAGCGAGTAGATGTCGCTGTGACGACTGGCGCGATCACTATGCCCACCAGCTTGCTCGGGAGCCATGTAGTGAGGCGTTCCGACAGCAGCACCGCTATGGGTGACGCTACTGTCGGCATCCATGTGTTTGGCCAATCCAAAGTCAGTCACGTGGATCTGGTTCTGCTTGTCAATCAGGACGTTGGCAGGCTTCAAATCGCGATGCAACACACCGTTTTGGTGAGCGTGGTGAATGGCACGCGCCACATCGCGTACATAGCGAGCCGCTTCTTCGGGCTCCATCACACTGCTGTCAATTTTTCGCTGCAGGTCGGTGCCGCGAATGTATTCCATCGAAAAGAAGTGGTGTCCCGCGCGGCGTCCGAACTGATGAACCGAGACGATTCCTGCGTGATGAAGGCGTGCCGCCGCCTGAGCTTCGGTATAGAACCGACGGACATCCGCTTCGTCGGCAAGCATGCCGCCCCGAATCATTTTCACGGCGACCATTCGGTCGAGATGGTTTTGTTTGGCCAGATAGACCACACCCATACCGCCGCGACCAATCACTTCAAGTAATTGATAATCGCCAAGGTCGAATGGCAATGTTGGACCGGGATCCCCTTTGCGCCGATTGGCCATCGGTAGGGTCGCCGCCGGATCGCCTCCCGAATCGGCTGGGTCACCAGCGTGAGATGAAATGGTGTCGGCACCGGGAACCACTTCCGCGTTTTCGCCCAATCCTTGCGGCGCACCACTCAATGTCACGCGACCGATGACGTCGGCCTGTTCCATTAACTCTTTCAGTTCGTCTGCGAATTCCGGGAACTGCGCAAGGAACTCTTCCCGGCTGGTGACTTCACCGGTATCGCACAATCGCAAGTAGGCTGCGAAAGCTTCGTCGAGAGGATCGTCGGTGGGCGGTTCAGCCATCGATACATTCGGGACTTGAACGAGTCCGGCTAGGAAAAGTGAAAAGGAACAGGCCGTACGTTTAAGGCCTCATTCTCGAAATTGTGAGGCGCTCCGTTGATGCGTTGGCGATCGGTGTCTGCGCTGGGGTTGGTTGAGCCGGGTCATGATTTGGCCAGCATGTTGGTCCAATCCGAAAGCTAGCACTCTGATTGGCTAGAGCCAGGGGCTGCTTTGGGTGTCCATGATCGTTCGCAACTTTTGCAGTCCGCGTTTGAGCAGTCCTGCGACTGCGGTATCGCTCTTTCCCATACGCTCGACAATCTCCGCTAGCGGAAGTCCTTCCATGTATCGCAATCGAATCGCTTCCGCTTGGGTCTCGGGAAGTTCGTGCAACGATTCAAGCAAAGCCATCACCGCCTCCGATCGAATCGCGACGCCACTTGGGCTGGTCGTGCTGCCGGGCAACTGTTGTATCCAAGCACCTGCGGAATCGCTTCCGGGTCGTGGGGAAGCATCGACTTCGCGCGTGAGAGAACGCTTTTGTGTGGTAACGTGGCGCGTCACCGCCGTCGCCACATTGTTCTTGAGCATTCCGCGCAACCATCCAGCGAACTCGGCGGGAGTTTCACCGCGGAAGGCAGGAAGATCACGCTTGGCTTCAAGGTAGGTCAGCTGAACGATGTCGGCCGGATCCACACGACGCCGCAAGCGATCGGACAGATAGCGGTGAGCTAGCATCAGCAGGTAACCGCGATACTGCTCGAGCAATCGTCCCAGCGCCTCGTTATCGCCTTGCTTCGAGGCGACCACCAGCTGCGTTGTCGACATGTCCCCATCCACGGTATTTCGCTCGGCTCTCTTTCAAGTTGATTGTTGTGTCCGGATTGTCACCCACGCGATACAATCTAGTCGATCGGGCGATCTGGCGTAATCAAATTCGAACGGATCACCAAGAACTAGCTTCACCCGCCGAAATACAGACGGATAGGTCGATGAGTGAAAATATGCATGCGGACGATCAACTTGGTCGCCCCAACCGACTGACAGAAATCTCGACCCTTTTTCCCTTCTCGCTGGCAGTTTTGATGCTGGTGACGAGCGTCGGTTGTGGCGGCGGATCGAATTCCGCCGAAAACGATGTCGTTTCTCCGCCGGAACGAACAGCGACCGATGAAGGTGCGTCTTCAGATAGCTCGGCCTCTTCCGCTGATCCGTCCGCAGCCGATTCCAACACCACCGCCCCTCAACCGCCAGGTGGCCTTGAGCTTCCCAGCGATGCCGATCCTGGCCAGTCCTCCGAGACTCCCGCGTCGAAATCAGGCGGGCTCGAATTGCCATCCGATGCCGACCTGTCAACCGAACCGCCTGCGGAAGCCGGTGCCAGTACAACGAGCCCCGTGGAGTACGGGACTTGGGATGAAATCCAAACGGTCGCCACCGGTTCAGGCCAAATCACGGTCGTCGATCTCTGGTCGCTCGCCTGTGAACCATGCCTGAAAGAATTTCCCGGATTGGTTCGATTGCACAAAGAACATGGCGAATCGGTCCAATGCGTTGCCGTCGACATGGACTACGACGGTCGAAAATCACGGCCGCCCGAATACTATGCCGAGCGCGTCCAATCATTCGTGCAAAGTGTTGGAGCCGAATTCACTACGTACATCAGTCGCACGCCGAGTGACGAAATCTATTCAGCGACCGAACTTGATTCGATTCCCGCCGTGCTGATCTATGGGAAAGATGGCAAGTTGGTCAAAGTCTTTTCCGACAGCGGTGAATCGGTCGGCTTCACTTACGACAAAGATGTGATTCCGCTCGTCGAAGAACTGGTTCGTTCCTAACCAAGCTTTGAGTGCGTAGGCCGGATCATCGTGTTGGCCGGATCAAGGAGCGACAGCGACGCAGATCCGGCATGATCTTGAACACTTCCCAATTCCACGCACTCGCGAGCGTGGCTAAAGGGCTTTACCCAAAAGATCTTCGATCTTGCGGACATTGGACCGAATGTCGTGATTTCGCGAGATCAAATCGTCTGCTGCTTTCACATGCCTCGCGGTTGCTTCGCCGCCCGCGTTTTGGTCCTTTGCAAACGCCAAAATTGCATCAGCAAGCTGTAGCGGATTAGCGGGGTCCGCCCAAAAGAGCGTCGGCTCGTCTTGCTCGAGCTCGACCGTTCCACCCGCTCTCGTTGCGATCACCGGAACCTCCAACGCCATCGCTTCGAGCACGACATTGGGCATACCTTCGAAGTGGGACGGCAACACAAGCGCGTTGCCGGCAGCGATTTCGGATGCCGCATCCGACACCGCTCCGATGAACCGAACGCGATGCTTTTTGAAGGCCGCCAACTGGCATTGCTGTGCCAAAGACTCGCGCAGTGGACCGTCACCGACAAGGGTCAACTCGATCGGTGAAAGCGTTTCGGGCCAAGCCTCATCAAGACGTTTGATGGCTTCGATCAGATCGGCGTGGCCTTTTTCTTCAGTCATCCGACCAACGCAAACCAACCGCAAGCGATCACTTGGCTTGGCGTGACCTGACCTGGCTGTTTGACGCAAACGATCGACATCGACTCCATTTGCGATCACTTCAACGCTTGCAGGTGGCAAACCGTAATACCGCTCGGCCGATTCACTTGCTTGTCGAGAGACTGCCACCACCGTTTTGGATTGTCGATAAGCTCGAGCGAGCCGTCGTCGCTTGAGACCAACAAACCGTTTTTCGACCAGCGGCAACGCTCGATCTGGCGGAGAGACGATGGTCGAGACCCTTGGCACACCAAGCTCTGCCGCAGCCTGACCTGCAACGAGGGTCATGTGGAACGTTCGATCGTAGATCACATCGATCGAATGATCTGTGATCACCTCGCGCAGGTGCGCCACCTGCTGGTTGAGGGCGCGACCGGGGTAATAGAATCCGCTCGATGCTTGCTGGTCACTATAGGCGTGGATCACAACATCGCTTGGAACATCGTCCATCAGTGCCCCGTCGCGCGAGGTCACGTAGAGATGCGGCCTGAATGTTGATCGATCCAAGTGTCGCAATAGGTGAAGCGTCTGGCGTTCGCTGCCGCCGCCACGCATCGAACTGATCATCGCGAGAACAGTCTTCGGCATATCTGTCTATTGCTGGTCGGACTGTTTCGGGTTGGACGGTTGCGGAATGGCCGAAGAGGGAAGGGCAATATCGATCCAAACCATGCGATGGTCACTCGCTTCGATCAATCCGTACTGTGGCGATTGCCGCTTGGGCCAAAAGACTCCACTGTCGATCAACTTGAGCTGACGACTAGGCAAGACATAGTCGATACGCATGGATCGGTTTCGTCCGAATTGCGCCGTGTGTCTGGCCGGATCGCCCGTGAAAGAGCTTTGCGGCAGCTCGGCTCCACCCTCACTTGTTGGCTGAGGATCGGTCACGCGCGGGTGTTTGATCAACGACTCAATGGCTTCGCGACGCGAATCACCCGCCTCGGGATCCGAATTCAGATCCCCCATGATCACAAACGACGCTTTTTGATTCAGTCCACCCGAAACTCCACCATCATCAACTAGGTAATCGGCTTTGGCGTTCAGATACTCAACCCAAAAACGGATCTCATCGTGGTTGCGACAACCATTGCGATCTTCGTCGCCGTCAAAAACTGGCGGAGTCGGATGACTTGCCAATATGTGAATCGATTGCCCATCAACCTTGACGGGAACGTCAGCGTGATTCTTGCTCGACAACCGCAACTCCGACCAAACAGCGTCGGCGTAATAAGGCTGTCCTGTTTTGGGATCGACCGGTCGCAGGGCACTCGGCATTTCGTTCCATAGGAACTTTTGGAAGGT
Source organism: Rubripirellula sp. (assembly GCA_965216875.1). GTDB lineage: Bacteria > Planctomycetota > Planctomycetia > Pirellulales > Pirellulaceae > CBDCUW01. The sequence continues at coordinate 6,524,833 of OZ244207.1, read as the reverse complement.
ACGCAGGTTTTCCTCGTCGATTGGAAAACGGCTGAACACCGCCATCGCGTATTGACCAGGGTACGTTCCATATCCCCAGGCATCATTGGGTTCCTTCAATTGCCCGTTACGGTTGAGGTCCAATCCCGAATCGATACCGGTATTGCTTGGGATCGCCAGAACATGGGGATAGTGAATGGCCTTTTGGCCGCCGCGCGAGACCGCAAAGTACTTTTGTGCCAACGTGTCGGCGACCGCACCGTCAGCTTCGTAATCGATTTCGTTGATCAGCAGGATATCGGGGCGAACCGTTTGTACGATCGTTGCGACTTTGCTTGCTTGTGGATCCTTTCCAGTGCGCAATCGCTTGAGGACCTGGCCTGACTTGTCGCCATAAAGCGAAGCGTTGTAGGTCGCGATCCGCAGTGCGCGAACGGCTTCATCCGCCTCGCTGTACTTTGGCATCGCGAGCAGACCACAAAGGACCAGAAACTGTCCAAACGTCGCCGTCGCCTTTGTCAGTATCGATTTCATGAGGGATTGCCTGACAACATCAGAAACTCGAAGGTGTGGGTATTCAGTTTAACGACTCCTCGGCCGAACCTGGACGCCCATGAATCTCCCGACCTTCCCGCCCCATGAACTGAATCGACACTTCGGCGCCGTCCAAGTCGATGACAACCGGTGTCGCTTTCGGATTTGGGCGCCAGCGCATGAACAGCTTTATGTGCAAATCCCCGAGCGGAATCTGCAACTTGCGTTAACACAAGAAGCGGGCGGCTTTCACTCGGGCGAATTTGACGGCGTGCGCGCCGGTGACCGCTATTTCATTGGCGACGGCGGCGGGACTTGGCGACCCGATCCGGCCTCGAGGTTCCAACCGGTGGGGGTTCACCAAGCGAGCGAAGTCATCGCCCGCGAGTTTCCGTGGTCCGACCGAGATTGGAAAGGGATTGGACTGCGTGAATGGGTCATCTACGAACTGCACATCGGCACTTTCACCGAGGGTGGAACGTTTGACGCAGCGATCAAACGGTTGGACGAACTTGTTGACCTCGGTGTGACCGCGATCGAACTCATGCCGGTCGCCGCGTCGGCAGGTCGTTGGAACTGGGGCTATGACGGCGTCAGCTTGTTTGCGCCCACTGAAAACTTTGGCACACCCCATGCGATGAAGTCCCTTGTTGACGCCGCTCACGCCAAAGGCTTGGCGGTCGTTTTGGACGTCGTCTACAACCACCTTGGCCCCGAGGGAAACTACCTTGGGCATTGGGGCGACTATTTTTCGGACAAGCATGCGACACCCTGGGGCGACGCACCCAACCTTGATGGAGCATCGAACGAGCGCGCGGTGCGTGATTTCTTTATCGCCAACGCGATCCACTGGTTTGACGAATACCACCTCGACGCTCTACGTGTCGATGCTATCCACTGCATGTGCGACGACAGTCCAACACATGTCGCGTATGAAATCGCCGAAGCGGTTAACCAATGGTCAAAGCACAACAAACGCCCCGCCGCTCTGATCGCAGAATCGAACGTCTACGATCCGGAAATGATTCGCCCTGCGTCAGAAGGGGGTGTCGGCTTTGATGCTCAATGGTGCGACGACTTTCTGCACAGCGTCTTTGCGGTCGTGCGTCCCGGCGAACAGCTTTGCCATCGCAGCTATGAAACTGGCAGCGACCTTCACCAGACAATGCACATGGGCTTTGTCTACGAGGGCACGCTGCACCGTCAACGCGGAAGAGTAGAGAAGGGCGAGCGTGTTGACACTCACCCAATGATTTACTCCATCCAAAACCACGACTTCATTGGCAACCACCCGCTCGGAAAACGATTCCACCAACTGACATCCCTTGATACTCAAAAAGCTGCCGCCGCTTTGCTGCTGCTTTCGCCTGCGATCCCCATGCTATTCATGGGCGAAGAGTTTGCGTGTGAAAACCCGTTTCGCTTCTTTGTCGATTTTGGTGACGCCGCTCTGCGCGACGCGGTGGTCGAAGGGCGTCGACGCGAATACCCGCAACACGATTGGTCGAGCGGGATCCTGCCGGTCGATGCCAAAGCCTATAGTGAGTCGAAAATCGGTTGCGCGACCGATGGCAGCGCCGAACTGCGACGCTGGTACCAAGACTTGCTCTCGATCCGAAAGCAATGGATCGGCAGGGGCCTTCTTGATGACCAACACCTGCGGGTGGAAACCGATATCGAACAAGGCTTGTATGCCTTGCACTACGACAACGGAACTTCATGCGGGAACGTCATGGTCAGGCTCGGACCGGCCGTCGAATCTGCGGCAGCGATTCCGTTAGACCAAACGAAGCTCGGCGAGCGGGTTCGGCTCCATTCTGACAGCGATACGAACCCATTTTCACTGCACCTGAATCAGGCTTCGATCTTGGACAATCTGGTGTAGATCCACACCCTTTCGAGCTCACGGAACTTTTTTGACAAAAGTCAAATCCGAACCGTTGGCTGCGTCGTCGTACTTGCAACGCCACCTTCCTCGTAGCAAAGCAAGCCTGATGTCACGCAAAACTTCGCAACGTTCCTCAAACACGCTCTGTGTCATCGGGTTACTCGTTTTTGTCGTTGGATGCGGAAGCGAATACGTCGCGGTGTCGACCGACATGATGCCCGCCGAATCCTTTCCCAAATCGGAAGCGATCATCGAGGAGGCTGTGGTCGATAGCCTGCCGACCGCCGTGACTAAGGGTGCCGTTCGATTCGCGACTCAAGCTGCTGACGCGACAGCAAGCGACGACCAGCCGCGAAAAACGGAGCAAGCGGCAAGCAACCGCAAGATCATTTACAACACAACGATTGGCTTGGTGGTCGACGACTACAAAGGATTCGAATCCCAGTTACCGACCTTGGTCGAGCAATACGGTGGATTTGTCGCCAGCTCCAACACCGATCGTCGCTATCAAGATCAACAATCGGGAACTTGGACGGTACGTGTTCCCGCGAGCCAGTACAGTGGATTCTTGAGTGGGATCAGCGCGTTGGGCTTCGCTGAATCAAGAAGTGAAAACGCCCAAGATGTGACTGAAGAATTCGTCGACATCGAAGCTCGAATCAAGAATAAACGCACGCTCGAAGGCCGGATCGTCGAAATGTTGCAGGAGCGAAGCGGCAAATTGGCTGACGTCTTGGAAATCGAACGAGAGCTGTCTCGCGTCCGTGAAGAAATCGAGCGGATGGAAGGCCGAATCCGTTACCTCAAGGACCGAACAAGCCTCGCCACGATCACGATTCGATGCCGTGAACAGAAAGAGTACCAACCAGCGGCTGCACCGACGTTTTCGTCACGAGCCTCTTCCTCATGGAATGGTTCGGTGGCCGACCTTTCACGCTTTGCCCAAGACATGGTGGTCGGATTGATCGCAGTGACACCGTGGCTGCTGACAATGATCTTGCCAGGACTCGGGTTCGTCTGGTGGATTCGGCGACGTTTCTTCCGCACTGGCGGTTTGGCAGTGTAGGCCGGATCGAGGAGCGGCAGCGACGCGGATCCGGCATGTTCGATATGCTGCAAGCCGAGAAGTCATGCACGTCATCTCGTGCCGTCGCTAGCTTCGCCTGAAGGTGGTTTTCATCGATTGACCGCTTTCCACAACCACCACTCGCTGACGAGCGTGGCTAGCTAGAACTAGGGAAGAAGGGCTCACTTCGAAAGTCCGCATGTTAACACTCTCCCTTGGGAGAGTCGGGCTCTAAGGCACGGAGAGGGTTTGTATGGATTCCCTCCCCGGATTTTGCGTCCGACCCTCCCGCAAGCGGGAGGGTGATTGTTGGAGCTCGCGTTAACTTGCGCGTTCGGCTCACTGCAAACTGCGTTAGGAATGCTGCAAGTCAACGGTGGATGACTTTTCCTTGCGCTGTTTTGCAGCCCGTTTCCACAGTGCCATGATCTCGCTGGTCAAACTCTTGGCCGATGTCTTGTGATAAGGCGACTCGGCCGGCAACCCTTCGCTAAGGCGTCGGTGTGCTTCTGGCAAGTTGTGGTACGGCAGGCTGGGGAACAAGTGATGCAGAGCGTGGTAACGCGTCCCGACCGGTCCCCAGATCTCGGTGATCCATCCGTTGTTGGGATAGTTGACCGAATCCAAGAGTTGTTCTTCGAAGGTCATTTCGCCTTCGACGTTCGTCCACCGGTGCGCGCCAAGCGTTCGCAGTTCATTGAGTACCAGCAAACCGACTCCGACGCAGTAGGCGATCAATAGGAATTGGTCGAGCCAGTGACCAAAGAGAATCCGGCCGCGGCAGATAAAGAAGACGCACCACGCAAAACAGAAGACTTCCTGCAGGACGACGGTACGCATCAACTTTGGATTGGCATCCTTACGTTCGTAGGTCGGATCAACCAGCATGGTCGATGCGTGAATATGCACCCAACGTCGTGCACCCGGAATCACCCAACAAATCGGACTGATGATCAAGAATCTCGCCAGACCCAGGAATGGAATCACGAGCGCCTGCACAATGAAGCCGACGATCATCCACCGACCGTTGTGGCTGAGCGCCAAGTATTCGCCGTCATGTTCCGTCCCGTAGTGCTTGCGTCGATGATGATCAACGTGCGGGTAGTACAAGAACGACGGCACGAAGAACAGAATCCCGCAGAGCGCGTTCCAGATGAAACGGAAACCCAGGAACTTGCCCTTGGGCAGATGGATCAGCTCGTGAATGAACATCAATGACCGCATATAGGCGATCACCGTCGTGACGTACAACGCAATGACAGCGGGTACGAGCCAAGGTACATCCGGATAGCGACGGATGAGAACGTCCATCGTGGTGATGGCCGCGTGTCCGATCAGAATGGAAACCAAGAAATCGGTCCAGTAGATCACAGGATTAGGCCGATTCAGATCTCCTATCAGACTGCGAGCTTCAGCGAAGGAGAATGACTTTTTTTCCGGAAGGGTATTTTGAGCTGTAGACATAATGACGTCGAACGCATGCGTTTTCGAATGGCTGCACTCGAGGCTACTCTTCCTTATCCACCTCGGGCGCTTGCGTCTTACTTATCAATCGATATTCACTACAGTTTTGCATAGGGGCAAGGATAAAATTGTCGCAATTAACGATGGTACGGAATAAAGGGATTTAGTGCACATTATTGTTGTTGGTGCGGGAGCCGCTGGTCTGGTCGCGGCCGCCGAAGCCGCCAAACGGTCCGCTCGTGTGACCCTGCTCGAAAAGAATCCCAAGACGGGCGTCAAAATCTTGATGTCGGGTGGCACACGCTGCAATTTGACGCAGAACACCGATGCGAGGGGGATTACAAAGGCGTTTGGAAAAGCGGGACGCTTCCTTCAACCGAGCGTTGGCGGCTTTCCTCCCGACGCCGTTGTCGACATGTTTTCGCGGCTGGGCGTGCCAACCAAAATCGAATCGACCGGAAAGATCTTTCCCCAGAGCGACCGTGCTCTTCACGTCCGTGATGCACTTCACCAACAGGCCGTCGACTGCGGCGTCCAACTACGGCGCGATTGTCCTGTGCGCGGTATCGCACACCAGAACCATCAATGGAATGTGTCGCTCGACGAAGAAACGCTGACCTGTGACCGGTTAATCATCACGTCTGGAGGCAAGAGCTGGCCGGGATGCGGTACGACCGGCGATGCTTACGATTGGCTCCGCCGTGTAGGGCATACGATTGTGCCTCCGCGCCCGGCGCTCGTTCCGCTGGTGGGTGGCTTTCCGTGGACGCATGACCTTTCCGGCATCACGCTCGACAACGTGGTTGCAACCGTTCGGCCGGTGGGAAAAGGAAAGGGGAAAAAAGAGTTGGCTCAGCGTGAGTCTTCGTGGCTGTTCACGCACTTTGGATTCTCGGGGCCAGCCGCGATGGATGTTTCCGGTGCGATCACGGCAGCCCGTTCGTTTGGCGACGTTCGCTTGACCGTTGATTTAGTCCCCTCCATCAGCCACGAGCAGTTGCAACAACAGTTTCAGCAGCGAGAGGGTGAAGCAGGGAAGAGAAGACTGTCGACACTGCTTTCCGAAAGCCTGCCCAAACGGGTCATCGATGCGGTCGTTGGCTCGGTCGGCGACCAACGTCTGACGCCTCAGACGACACTTGCGGAATTATCCAGCAAGTCGGCTCACAAGTTAGCCGAACAGCTCAAGCGTCTTGAACTGCCGATCAGCGGAACCAAAGGCTTCGAGAAAGCGGAAGTGACCGCAGGTGGTGTCGCCCTGAATGAAGTGGACTCAAAGACGATGGCCAGTCGTCTTGCCGACGGACTTTACATTGCCGGTGAAGTCCTGGACGTTGACGGACCGATCGGCGGCTTCAATTTCCAGGCGGCATTCAGCACCGGCCGCGCTGCTGCCATTGCGGCGACCGAGACTTCTGCCTCGCAATCCGCCTAGCGTTGCAACAACGCGTCGTCGAGCTTGGTCGAATAGGGTTGCGTTGGATGATCATGATCGAGATCAAACGGCACTTCGTAGGATTGCTGCGCGATCGCTTTCTGCTCTCGGTTGATGCCGTGCCGCTGCAAGATATTGAGGTTCGTCTCGGCACACTGATTCAAGTTTGCTTCAGTCTCGATGATTTCGCGTTGAGCCGTATCGAGGTGCGCAAACGCATCTTCCAAATCAAAGCGAGCCTGAATCCCTTGGGTTTGCTTGGCCTGGAAGAGCGAATCTTTGACAATCGAAAGCTCTCGTCGCAACTTGGCGACGTTACGCTGCGCATCTTCGACGGCCCGCTCGGACTTTTCCAATTCTTGGGTATCGAACTCGACGCCGGCGAGCGACCGGATCCCCGCATCGTCAAGCACGGCGCGAACACGTCCAGGCACAAACAACAACGAAAGCATCGCGACAACGACGATAAACTCGCGAAGTGCGGTGAAGCTGTCGCGAAGATTGGAGTAGCGGCTTTGCTCTTGCGTCATGGTTGCTGGGCTTTCGGGTACGTGATAGCTCTCTTTCGCTTTTCAGGGGGTGGAGTGTCCAGATCAGTTTGGCCCTCCGATGGGGTTTGAATGATGTACGATGTAAAATCCGTGTTTCACGCTCGTTTCGCGGGACTCGTTCGCTTCGATCGTTCCGGATTCGCTTCCACCTCCGAGGGAAAGGGATCCACCATTCATCGCGTCTACCAAACCGACCGTTCATGCCCGACTTGATCGCACAGGGACCAGCCCACGAAAACCGCTGGCGCCGAGAATTGCCCGATGCAACTTCGGGGGCTGAAGTGATCCTTGGACGAGCCGACGCTGATTGGAATGTCCCTTGGGACTCGATGATCTCGCGCGCCCATGTGCGGCTGACGCCATTGTCCGGCGACCGTGTTCGCGTCAGTTGCATGCCCTCGGCACGAAACTCGGTCTTCCATCGAGGCGAAAAGTCGGCGCAATTCGTGATGGTGGCCGGCGAGCACTTTGTGATTGGGCACACCACCTTCACCCTCGCCAATCGACCGGGCGCATCAGACTCATCCGCCGCTGGTGAAGTGACCGAGCACGCTTACGACCTTTCGATCCTTCGGCGACGTCATTTCCGGGACGCAGCCGGCCGCATCGAAATGCTCAGCCGACTGCCCGACTTGATCACCAGCAGCGGAAGTGACGAAGAGTTGCTTGTTCGTGTGACGGGTGTGCTGCTGCAAGCAACGCCGTCGGCATCGGCCGTTGCCATCGTCTCCGTTGGGCCCGAATCGATTGGATCGGAACGTTCAGTCGATCAACCTTCACTTGATGAACAGGAAGTGGAGATTCTGCACTACGACAGCCGCGTACCGGGAAGCGAAGGGCCGCCGGTCAGTGCGAAGCTTGTTCGTGGTGCGGTTGAAAAACGCGAGAGCGTCTTGAACGTGTGGACGGGTATTCGACACGACCTTTCGACCTACACGGCGAGTGAAGATGCTGACTGGGCCTTTTGCGTTCCCTTGCGCAGCGAGGCGTGTCCTGGCTGGGCCCTGTATGTCACCGGGCAATTGATGTCGACACCCGGCTTTGACGTCAGCAAGTCGTTGCAGGCTGTGCCGGATGAGCTTCAGGACGATGTCAAGTTTGCGGAACTCGTTGGCACAACCATTGCAAACCTTCGTCAAAGCCGGCGTTTGGAACGACGGCAAGCTGCTATTCGGCATTTCTTTGCACCGGTGGTGATGCAAGCTCTGGCCGGACGCGACACCGATGCCGTTTTGGAACCGCGCGTTGCCGAACTATCAGTGATGTTCTGCGACTTGCGTGGCTTTTCAAGGCGTAGCGAACGCGACGCGAGTCACTTGCTCGAGTTGTTGGAGTTTGTCAGCGACGCGCTCGGCGTCATGACGCGTCACATCCTTGATACGGGTGGCGTGATTGGCGACTTTCACGGCGATGCGGCAATGGGTTTTTGGGGCTGGCCGCTCGAACAGTCTGATTCCGCCATTCGTGCTGCGATGGCAGCAATGAAGATACGTCAAAGCAATCACGATGCTGCGGCCGACGAGGGCTTTCATTGCGGGATCGGCATCGCAACCGGACAAGCGGTCGCGGGGCGAATCGGTACCGTTGACCAAGTGAAAGTGACGGCGTTCGGCCCGGTGGTCAACTTGGCCAGTCGTCTTGAAGGGGTCACGAAAAATTTCGGATCCGAAGTGATCCTTGATGAAGCCACAGCCAAAGCCATTGCCGATTCGAATGACGAGCGTTTTCGAACTCGCCGACTCGCGCGCGTTCGCCCAGCGGGCTTGGACACGCCAGTCGACATCTTTGAACTGCTGTCACCAGAAAACGAGGGCCCCGTTCTTTCGGATCAACAGATCTTGGCCTACGAACAAAGTCTCGATGACCTTATCGCCGGACGTTGGAACGATGCGTACGAAAAACTTCACGCCTTGCCCGCTTGGGATCGCCCCAAGGATGCTTTGTTGGCTACGATCTTGCGACACAACCGTGTGCCGCCCGATACATGGAATGGTGTGATCGATCTGCCTAAGCTTTAGAACCTCTGCAAGCTAAAACGCGTGGACGCGTGAAGTGAATCGCCCCGAACGGCCTCCTATCGAACTTTCGCCCATGACGCTGATCACGATCGGCGTCATCCTGATGCTTGGGTACTACGGTTTTCGAGGAAATGATGAACCGCAAGGAGTCGACATCGTTCGCCGATCCGGTGAATCGGTCTCGTTCCAGTCCCTCGGAATCTCCGTCGCACCAAGCGATGGCTGGACGCTTCTTGCAACCGCAAAAGACCACAAAGCGCGGCGTGTCACTTACGTCTGCGAATCATCCAATCTGATCGTCCGAATCCGCCCCTTCCTGTTCAAGCAGTGGCCACCGCTGAAGAGCGAAGTCGACCTGAGCAAACTCAACCAGGACGAATCCCAGACGCTCGAACAAACCGGCGACGCCGACACCACGCCGACCGGTAGCGACACCCCTCTGCTAGACGCCGATGTCGTCACACGGCGATATGACCAGGTCGCAATCGATTGGCTTGATCCCAACGACCCCATCTTCCGTCACACGAGCCGACTTTATGGCCGGATGAACGATGGCGACATCGATCTGTTGGTAGAGGTCTGGACGCATGGCAAGAATGAGGATTTCGACCCCGCATTGACTCGCTTGTGCGATGCCTTGAGTTTCCAGACGCCGTTGCCCTGACCTGGCGTGAGCGGAACGCGCTAGCTAGCGTCGGGCCCCCGAGATTCGCAAAAGGGGTGCAAGGCCCGGCCGCTTACGCGATCACGGCTCCCATGAATCCACAGCCTCTCGATTCGAGTCCTGCCCTTAGGGCGGAAGAGCCTGAAGATTCCGGCTAAAGCTCGGTACTACGAACGCAGAGCGCCATGAATATTGACTCGCCATTGCGGAACTGGCCTCACGTTTAATCGCAGCTCGACTTAGAATAGCCCCTGGACCGCCCAGACTCTCCGAATCCCCCAGGCGACTGCGATGCCTTTGCATTCACTTTTTCGTTCCCCCATTGCTTTGCTTGCCGCAGCCGGCCTGTTCTCGGTTGCCTGCTGCCAACCGGTCGCAGCAACGTTGACCGACGCCGAACGTGAGCAAATGGTGGCCGAAATCAAGGCGGCAGCGACCGACTTGGATGCTTCGCGGCTTCCCGACTACGAATCGGCCCGCCCACTCGTGCTGGATCAGATTTCAGCGGTCAAGTCTTTCTTCGGCACGAACACATCTGGCGACAACGAACAATCTTGGCTTGATTACTTGGAACTTGATCCGCTTCACCAAGCACTCACCGAAGGTAGTGAAGTACCGGTGATTGGTCGTGAAGCGGTGGCACTGCGATATCGGCTGATCGGAACCCACGAGGGGCTCGAGCTCGAACCGCTTACGAAACTGCGTGACAACCTTTCACAGCTGATTGATTCACTTCGCTTTCGCAACAAAGAAAAGGCAATCGAAGGGATCAGCAAACAACTTGAATCGTTGGCAAGCCGCATCAGCCAGCTCGATGCTTCGCCTTCGTCCGGCGACATTGCAGCGATTTCGGCATTGGTTGCTTCGATTCACTCGTCGGGGCAAGCCCCCGGCGCCATCACCGCGGTCCGCAACACGTTTGACCATCCCAATGTCGCGATCTTGATTAGCGAAGGTCTGGTACAAGAAGCCGTTCACCAAGACGTCGTTCAAACCCGTCCGGTTTACGACTGCATCTTGGGCACTCGGATCGTTGGACAAGCGACCATGAACGGTGTGGTCTCGGCCGACTTGCTTCCAGCAACCGGTAGCGTTCGTCTTGAGGTATCGCTTGCTGGCACGGTGACCAGCAACAACACCGGTTACAACGGACCGGTGCGTCTTCGCACCGTTGGCTGCGGTGACGTCACGGCGACGCGAATCGTGAACTTTGATGATTCGGGCGTTCACATGGAACCCACACAAGTTCAAGCCGCATTGCGAACCGACATACGTGCGATCGAACACAAGATGCGGTTGGTTCGAAACATCGCTCGCAAGAAAGCAGCACAGCAGAAGCCTCGCGCCGATCGCATCGCGCTGTCGAGAATGCGTCGACAAGTTGCCGACAACTTCACGCAACGAACCGACGACGCCTTGGCGGGTGGACCTCCCGGACGGCTCGACAACCTGAGGTCGCTTCTGCAACGCTTGTCCCTTTCCGAGCCGTCGCGCGCATGGACGTCGACAAGCGATTGGGTAAGTGTCGATTCGGTGTTTCGAACTGGCGACCAACTTTCGACGGTTGTCTCCCCACCGAACGTCGATGCCGATTTCGGAGCCTTGTTCCAAGTTCACGAGTCGGTGATCAACAACGCGTTCAGCCCTGTTCTGGCGGGACGAACGCTCAAGGAAAGCCAACTCAATCGCTTGATGAAGGCGGTGGGTCGCGACATGTCCTCACCTCAGAAAGAGGGCGAACCTACCGAGCCGTCGTTCGAAATCAGCTTTGCAAGTTTGCAACCGATTGTGTTCGAAGCTCGCGACCAGAAAATCCGCATCGGTGTCCGCGGGACAAAATTCACTCAAGGGCGGCGCGAACTCAAACGCTCGATGGAGATCACCGCGATTTATCAAGTCGCGTCTACCGAAGAAGGCAAGCTCATCCTGGTCCGTGATGGCGAAGTCGAAGTGAACTTCCCCGGACGCAAACGCTTGACCGTCACACAGGCAGGCTTGAAGCCAGCGATCCAAACCAAGTTCAGCAAGGTCTTTCCCGAAACCTTGCTCGACCGTTCGATGGAGATTTCGCAGGAAGCAAGAATCAAATCCTTGCGTGGCCGTGTCTTCGAAACGGCGTTGGTGGACGCCTCGAGCGGTTGGCTGAGCGTTGGCCTGAAGTAACGAGTCGCCGCAGCGCCAATCAAGCAAACAAAAAACGCTCCCGCGGATCGTATCCACGGGAGCGTTTTGTTTTCTGTTCTACGTTTCCGCAGTCGCTCGATTAGAAGCGAGTTTGATACTGCATGTAGAAGAAGTCTGCGTCAGCGTTGGTTGGAACACCTGGTGTGGTGTCGTAGTAGTCACCAGCACTGAAGAACGAGTAACCAACCAAAACGTTGTTACGTGGGTTGAGGTTGATGTTGAACAACACGTCGATCTCGTGACCCAGGTCACGGCTTCCAGCAGCAGCCACGGTGTTGAACGGAGTCATGTTCACGTTGTATGGCGTGGTTCGCTCTGCCAATCGGAAGTAGTGGTACCACAGCAGCAACTTGACTTTCGATCCCAAGATCGGAGTGATGAACTGTGCGTTGATGTCGTGCAAGTTACGACGTCCGAACAAGTCCATGAAACCGTTGTACTTGTGAGCCAGTGGGAATTGGTGATGGAAGCCATCGTCGCCAACACCGACTTGGTTGAAATCCTTCTCGCCCGAAGCGTAATCGTAGAAGAACCAGACGATTGGGTTCCATTCGCCGCATCGAGTGCAGATGCTGAGTTTCTTGCCCAAACCAGTGGTCGAGAAGAAAGCGCCGTGACTTGAACCGTTGCTGTTTTCGCCAACTTGGAAGCCACCTTCGAGGTCATACATGATGCCTCGGTCGCTTGTTCCCGAAATTCGCTTTCCAAAGGTGTGGAAATCGAAGTTCAAGATGTCGTGCTTCAGACCCAAGTAGTAGCCTTCGACCAAACCGATTTCGTACTTGTCGCTGGTGGCGTAGATGCCCCAGAAGTCGATGTCGTTATTGGTCTTGTCAATCTTGTCTTCGAAAGCAGCTGTACGACGCACGGGATGCACGAAGAACCCATCAAGCGTCCAGGTGTCGCCCTTGTAGATTCCGCGAACACCGTCGAAGGTGCGACGAGTGTTGGCCCAGTCCAGCGGCGAAACCAATCGCTGTGCACTGTAGAGCAGTTCTTGACGACCAATTCGAGTCGACAAACGCTCGGTTAGCTGCAAGTCAACGAGTGCGTTTTGCAACTCACCGCGGTTTTCTTCGATCGGTCGATTGTTGAACGTTTCCCCGCCCGAGTCGGCGTAGAGGTATTCAGCGTAAACGCGAATGTTCTCGGTGACGCGGTAGTTGGCAAACGCGCGAACACGTGTCAACCAGAAGCGGTCATCGCGTCCGGTCAGACCGAGACCACGGTGGTTGTTCTCGCTGTGGAAACGAACGCGTGCTTCGCCACCAATGTCGAGTTTGCCACAGTGGAGACCTTTCAGACGATCGCCCAGGAAGCTGGGGCCATCGTAGCAGCGGTCATTGAGGTAGCTATAGTCGTTTTGATAGAAGACGCCTTTGTAGGCACCTTTCATCTTTGCGGTAGCCGCTTCCTTCTTCTTCTTGGTGCAGCAGTAGCTGTTGCAGCAATTGCAAGGTACGGATGCGACCGGTTCGGCAATCGCGACCGCTTCGGCTTCCTCTTCCATCACGACAGGTTGATCAACAACCTGGTCGGAAGCGGATGGGTCTTCGAGTGGGACAGGTTGAAGCGCTGCATCGCCTCCCTCTCCGTCGTATGCCAGCACAGGGCTGGCGAAGAAACCAGCGGAAATGGCCGCGGCCACAATCCACCGGCGGCGTGTTCGTTTAACGCGCATGGCAGTGAGACTCCCTTCCTGGATTTGTTCTTCTCTATCGATTTCGTCGCAGCAACATGGATTCTGTGTCGCTCACCGCCTGAAAAACACACAATCCATCGTGCGATCGTACGCTCGCCGATTGAGGCGATGTTTTTCATGCATCGGTAGATCGTGGCGAAATCGTTGCGAATTCCTGCGGTATTCGCGATTCGTTTCTCGGAGCTGGCCCTGAAAAGCGGGCTGAACGTCGCAATCGGCAAAGTTTGCCTAGTCAACGAGCACTTGGCCTCTTCAGCGGCCTAACGATTGCGCAACCGTGCAAAGTTAACGTGCACTCAGGCTTAGTTTTGAGCACTGACATTTTCTAATTCACACCGCTCTGTGGCTCGGATCGCGCCCATGACTGACGGTTGCGCTCTTCGTTCCGGCGACAGACGATCTTGAGACGACATCCGAATCCGTTTCGGCACGGCGGTTGCATTACCTGCATTCCGGCTCGCTTTAACAACGTTTGCGTGAGCGGTTGCAAACGTTGTCTGCGATCCCGACAGCTTGGCCCATTACATGAATAACATCAGTTGAAGGCGGCAACTGCGCCCTTGCATGGGTTCTCCCTCCGCCTATGGCTGTCGCAACCGAAGCTGCATCGCAACCAAGTCAATCGACGTACGATTCGACTGTGCGCCCGAGCCGCGTCTTGCCACGACTATTGATCGTTGGTGGCGGGATGGCTGGTTATGGGTTGTGCCAGCGTTTGGTTTCAAGCAACGCGATCGACAACTTTCATGTCGCGATCTTTGGCGAAGAGCCAACACCTGCCTACGACCGGGTGAATCTTTCAAAGTGCTTGCAAGGCAGTTCGCCCAAATCCCTCGAACTTGCGGACTCCGATTGGTACGAAACCCATCAGATCACACTTCATACTGGCCGTCGGATCGTCAAGATCGATCGCCAGCAACGCTGCATCATTGACGACCAGGCGAATGTCCATCCGTACGACCAGCTTGTCTTGGCAACCGGCTCGCGTGCCCGCCTGCCCAAACTCGAAGGTGCCAATCAACCGGGCGTTTTCGTTTATCGAACTTTAGACGATCTCGAGAGAATCGGCGAATTTGTCCGTGAAAGGCGGGCCAAGATCGGAGTCGTGATGGGAGGCGGTCTGCTCGGATTGGAAGCAGCCAAAGTCCTCTTTGATCTCGGACTGCAAACAAGTGTTGTCGAGATGGCTGGCCGGTTGATGCCACGACAACTCGATTGGCGCGCCGCTGAACTGTTGAAAGAACGCGTTGAAACGTTGGGAGTAGATGTTCATTTGACGCGTCGAGCCAGATCGATCGCGGCCACGGACGACAAAACACTTGAGATTCGATTCGACAATGCAAAACCGCTCAAAACCGACATCTTGATCATTGCAGCGGGCGTCATTCCGAACGACGAATTGGCTCGAGAGTGTGGACTTGATGTGGGTCCGCGTGGCGGAATTTCCATTGCCGAGGACCTTGCGACCAGTGACCCAACGATTCATGCGATCGGTGAGTGCGCAAGCTTCCGAGATCACGTGTATGGCTTGGTTGCTCCTTGTTACCGCATGGCGGATGTCTTGGCTTCGCGTCTCGTTGGCGGCGACGAAACATTCGAGGGTGCCGATGAGTCGGCCGAACTGAAGCTGCTTGGCGTTGACGTTGCGGCGCTTGGTCGCGCCATCGGTGACGAACCGGATGGAATCACGCTGACTTTCAAGGCCGACAACTGTTATCGCAAATTGATCCTTCATCAAGGTTGCGTCGTCGGCGCAGCAAGTGTCGGACAATGGAAAGAGTTGCCACAGATTCGACAGGCCGTGCACCGGCAGACGCGATTGTGGCCGTGGCATCGTCGGCGATTCCGATTGACTGGCAATCCCTGGCCAGAAACCGGAACGCTTTCGGTAACCCAATGGCCCGCATCAAGCATTGTCTGCGCGTGCCGCGCTGTCACCAAAGGTGCGCTAGCAAACTTGGTTGCCGCCGGCACGACGTGCCCGGACGCACTCGCCGAGACCACAGGTGCATCAACGGCGTGCGGAAGTTGTCGATCGTTAGTATGCGAACTTGCCGGGCAGAAATCGGAAGGGACGCGAGTACCCGCCGCGACACCCGTTCTGGTTGCTTCGATCGTTGGCTTGATCTTGTTGGTGGGCTTGATCCTCGCATCGCCTATCCCACTGGCCGAAAGCGTTCGCGACGGACACCGAAAAATCGATTGGCTTTGGCGCGATGATGTGGCGCGTCAGTTCAGCGGATTCACGCTTCTCGGTTTGATGCTTGTGGGGATGATCTTCTCGCTGCGAAAACGCATCAGCCGATTTCAGTTTGGAAGCTATGGGTTATGGCGTGCCGTACACGCCATTTTGGGGACAGCCGCCATTGTTGCGATCGCCGTGCATACCGGCTTTCGCCTTGGCGAGAACTTGAATTTGGTTCTTTCGCTGGTCTTCATTGGAACGGCCATCTTCGGGACGCTTGCCGGCATCGCCAGCAGCATCGAGTCACGATTGGAGGGATCGTGGGCGATGCTGCTGCGATGTTGGCGGCCCCGACTGACGCGTTTGCACCTCTGGCTGTTCTGGCCATTGCCGCTGCTGATTGCGTTTCACATTCTCAGTTTCTACTGGTTCAGCGACTGAGGGTGATGGAAACGATGCTTCGCAAACATGCTCGCAGTTGGACAACTTGGTTGGTCCTGAACCTCGTGATCGCAGGCTACCTTAGCTACGCGCTGTTGGCACCTGCATCATCGATCAAAACCACGTTCCTGCCGGGCAAGACCACGCACGGTCATTACCAAATCGAATTGGATTGCAATGCTTGTCATGCGCCTGCGATGGAAGACCAATCGGCCGCCGGGGCCGTCGGCGCCGTGATGCAGGACGCGTGCAATCGATGCCATGCCGACCAACTACGAATCGCCAGCGACACGCATCCTGCCAAAAAATTCAACGATCCGACCAACGCCGACATGCTGCTTGTGCTTGATGCACAAAACTGTTTGACGTGTCATCGGGAACATGTTCCCGAACAAACCTCGGCCATGGGTCTAACCGTCCCCAACGACTACTGCTGGCACTGTCATCAAGATGTCGCCGACTCCCGACCGAGCCACGCAGACCTTTCTTACACCAGTTGCTCGACGGCTGGATGTCACAATTACCACGACAATCGTGCGCTCTACGAGAAATACCTCAACGATCACTTCGGACAAAGCGATCACCTTGCCGAAGCGCGCGTTCCCCTTCGCAATTTCCTCACGTCGTGGGACTCATCCCTAGTAGGGAAGGAGTCCAAACAGGCCAACGATCAATCACTCCAAGCACATCAACACGACGGTCCGACCGATCAGCAACTTGACCAATCGATCCTTGACGACTGGGCCAGCACGGCTCACGCCGCTGCCGGTGTGAATTGCAGTGCCTGTCACGCGGACGTCGAATCCAAAGACTGGTCCGATGCGGTTTCGATGGACGCCTGTGGTCAATGTCACGAAGCGCAAACCGAGTCCTTTGTCACCGGTCGCCACGGGATGCGATTGGCAGTCGGCCTTTCGCCGATGTCACCATCGCTTGCCCGGCTGCCGATGCACACCGACTCGGCCCATCGAGAGCTGACTTGCAACAGTTGCCATGGCGGGCATCGATTTGACACCGAGTGGGCATCCGTTGGTGCTTGCAAACAGTGTCATGCCGACGCACACACGATCGCCTACGACACCACAGCTCACGCAGATCTCTGGAACAAAGAGCTTGCTGGCGAGCTTCCAGCTGGCAGCGGAGTCAGTTGTGCGACTTGCCACATGCCACGTCTGGAAAAGGACGGGGATGTGTGGGTCAACCACGACCAAAACGCAAACCTGCGGCCCAACGAAACGATGGCTCGAGAAGTTTGTGGGCACTGCCACGGACTTGAGTATTCGTTGAGCGCGCTTTCGGACCCCCAACTCGTTGACTCCTGTTTCGCCGACGTTCCGCTTGAGCGAAACGAGAGTGTGCGGATGGCTCACGACTGGTTCGAGCTGAAAGAACAGGCCCGCAAGGCGCGCAAGCGGACTCGAGAAAAGTCGAACACGGGGAAATGAACGTGAACCGAAAAACGATGCACCCACCGTAATTGCAACGATCGCATGCGAAGGTTCGCGGTACTGACTTCCTGCCGAAGGATTCTGGCGAGAGCTGGTACCGCGAACGACTTCGCGTCAACAAAACCGAACATGATCCCTCAACCTAAGTGAAAGAAACCTACTATGAACCGTCTCTTCGAACGCCCGGCATCACGCGAGTTCAAGATCGAACAATGCGTGGGCGGCCTTTGCGTCGTCATCGTCCTGACCACCCTTATGCTGACCGGTTGCAGTTCCTCGGAAGCGTCGTCGACACCGCCTGCTGGTATCACGCCACGCATGTTTGCCGATGGCGTGCATGCCGTGATGATGGCTGACCGAACGGTCTACGCCAAACATGTCGTCACAAATCTCAAGAAACAGGACGCTCCGGTCACCGCCGACGAGTACTGGTCCGACACGGACAACGCGATCCCGCTTCCGGCACAAATGTTCCGGATGGGCGCCGAGCTCGTCGATGAAAACCCGGAAGCTGGCTTCACCTATTCACTGCGCAGCAAGTGGCCATTGAATGAACAGCACAAACCGAAGAGCGAGTTCGAGACCAAGGCGCTTGATTTCTTGAGCGACAACCCCGGCGAGAACTTTTACGGCGAAGAAACGCTCGGTGGCAAAAACTACTTCGTCGCGGTCTATCCCGACCGAGCTGTCGCCGAAGCTTGCTGGAGTTGCCACAACGATCACTCCAATCGCGGTGATGACTATCCAGAGTTTGGCAAGGATGACGTCATGGGGGGCGTCCTCGTCCGTGTTCCCCTTCCTTAATGGATTGGCATGAACGAACAGGGATGTCGCGTCGGCATGGATGCCGGTCCCCCAATCCTTTCGAGTTGATTCGCTCCTAACGAATCGCCTTACCACTTTGATCCCTCCAACGAGAGAACTACCCAATGACCCCCGAACAAATTGAATTGGTCCAAACCAGCTGGGAAAAGGTCAAACCCATCTCCGAGCAAGCCGCACAACTCTTTTACGGCCGGCTCTTTACCCTCGACCCCTCGCTCCAATCGCTCTTCAAAGGAGACATGAGTGAGCAGGGCAAGAAGCTAATGGCCACTTTGAACCTCGCTGTCACATCCTTAACCCGACTCGAATCGATCATTCCGGCGGTGGAAGACCTTGGTCGCCGGCACGTCGGCTACGGTGTCCCGGACGACAGTTACGAAACCGTAGGAGCCGCCTTGTTGTGGACGCTCGAACAAGGTCTTGGTGACGACTTTACCGAGGAGGTGAAAGAAGCCTGGACGGAGACCTACACCACGTTGAGCACGGTGATGCTCAAAGCAGCGCACGAGTCGCAACGCGCTGCGGGCTAGAAACTGCGCATGTCAACACTCTCCCTTGGGAGAGTCGGGCTCTAAGGCCCGGAGAGGGTTGCATAATTTGAGATCGTTCCCTCCCCGGACTTTGCGTCCGACCCTCCCGCAAGCGGGAGGGTGATTGTTGGAGCGCGGGAAAGGCCGTGAATCCTGGCGGTCATGTAAAGCGTAAGCGCCCTGGCCCTGAACGCTGGGCCCCTAACACGGCACAAAACCGTGCCAACGGGGCCGCGCCCGAGGCCTCACGTCCGGGGGCTCACGGGCACTACCCCACAACCTACCTTGCCACCCCTACCGCAGTTGCGCGGATTTTCGGCACTCGCCTAATTCTCAGGCAGCTGCCCAATGAACCAGCGGGTCTTTGGAAAAGAAACGGAGATGAATGTTCAGCAACAAGGTGGGGAAGGTTCACATTGTTGCGCACTGGGGCGGAATCAACACGCTTCGCGAATGCGAAAGAAAACTCTCAAAGTGGTTTTGGCACGGCTGTTGCATTTAGGCCCGTTGTAACGTTTCCGAGCACCGGTCGGGAATGTTGCAACCTCGGCAGTGGCGGCTCGCAAGAGGTATTACACCCAATGACTTTTGCACCCCACGAACGTAAGGTTGCCTCCCGTGCCTTTTACGAAACCACGACGAATTTCGATTCGTTCAACCATCGCGGCGCTCGCGTTTGCCGCGGCCCCAACATTTGTTGGATGCAGCGATTCCCAAATCACCCTCGAAGACCTTGAAGCCGCAGCGGCATCGGTCGAGGTGGAAGATGTCTCCTTAGAAGGAGACGGCGCCGCCGCAGCCGCCCCCATCCTGGTACCTGAAAAGACCGACTTGAAGTTCGGTTTCATCAAGTTGACCGACTGTGCACCGTTGGTCATCGCAAAAGAAAAGGGCTACTTCGACGACGAAGGTTTGAACGTCGAGATCGAAGCCCAATCCAACTGGAAAGTGCTTCTTGACCGCGTCATCGACGGCCAATTGGACGGAGCTCACATGCTCGCTGGTCAACCGATTGGTGCCACCATCGGCTTCGGAACCAAATCGCACGTGATCACCGCATACAGCCTTGATTACAACGGCAACGGTATCACGGTCAGTAATGACATTTGGGCCCAGATGCAGAAAAACGATTCTGCATTGAAGTCGCCGACGCCCAAACATCCGATCTCGGCCGATTCGCTCAAGCCGATCGTCGACCAATACAAGGCCGATGGCAAAGACTTCAACATGGGAATGGTCTTCCCAGTGAGCACTCACAACTACGAAATCCGTTACTGGCTTGCCGCTTCGGGCATCCATCCAGGGATGTACACCGAGCAAGACATCACCGGCATGATCGATGCCGACGTCCTGCTGTCGGTCACACCTCCACCACAAATGCCATCGACTTTGGAAGCCGGCACGATCCTCGGCTACTGCGTTGGCGAACCTTGGAACCAACAAGCCGTTGTCAAAGAAATCGGCGTGCCTGTCACGACCAACTATGACATCTGGAAGAACAACCCCGAAAAGGTCTTTGGCGTTTCGAAAGAATGGAACGACAAGCACCCCAACACGCACGTCGCGATTGTTAAAGCTCTGATTCGGGCCGGCAAATGGTTGGATGAAACCGACGCCGACGGCAAGCTGGTCAACCGTCAAGAAGCGTGCAAGATCTTGAGCAAGAAAGACTACGTCGGTGCGGACGAAGACGTGATCGACAACAGCATGACTGGCACATTCGTCTTCCAAAAGACCGACGTGCGCCCCATGCCTGAGTTCAATGTCTTCTTCAAAGGCCAAGCCAGTTACCCGCACTACAGCGATTGCATCTGGTTCCTGACTCAAATGCGTCGCTGGGGACAGATCACCGAACCAAAACCAGCAAGCTGGTACGCCGAGACTGCGAAAGAGATCTACAAGCCAGAGATCTATCGCAAGGCTGCTGACATGCTGATTTCAGAAGGCAAACTCGATCCGAACGACATTCCAGCGCCAAGTTACGACGGCTATCGCGAGGTCACCTCTGACTTCATCGATGGCAACAAGTACGACGCAAAGGATCCGATCGGATACATCAACAGCTTCGACATTGGAAACAAAGACGAAGCGTCACTGGCCAAACAGTGACACCAACCTTGCAAGCTGTCGAACCTTGTGGCTGACCGCCTCGGTCACTTGGTTCGTGAAGCGGCCAATACGGGTCGGATGCAGGGTCCGGTGCCCTGTGTCCGGCCTGGCCGTGGATTGCCAAACAAAACAAACACCGAACAACCAATTTAACTTAGACCCCCTCCACGAAAGTTAACGACAAGATCATGGCTAATTGGCGAGGAAATGCACTGCGATTCTGCAACGTCGCAGGGCTCCCCATTTTGGAACCCTTTGTGCGGCTAGCCGCCGGCGAAGATCCAAAGGAACAGTTCAAAGGCATCGCAAAGTTTGTGTTCCTGCCTATCGCCGCGATCTCGTTGTTCCTGGGTGGCTGGACATTGGCCGCAAAGTACGTCGTGACCGACAGCATGCAATTGCCAAGTCCCGCATCAACGTGGGCAGCAGGTTCCGAACTGTTTGCGATGCACAAAGAGCAGAAGGCTCAGGATGCTGTTAAGAAACAAGCCAAGCTGAAAGAAGCGGTCACCTTCATGGCCCAAGCCAAGGCTTACGAAAAGAAAGCAGGAACCGTCAGCGGCAAAGACAAAGAACTCTGCCAGGCAAATGCATTGGCGTTGAAAAAGAAAGCTGTCATCGCAGCCAACTATCAACCCTCGAGTGCACCCACCTTTGTCGACCAGATCAAAACAAGCCTCAAAACGGTCTTCTTTGGTTTTGCGATCGCCACCTTTATCGCTGTACCACTGGGTGTGCTTTGCGGCATGAGCCCTTGGTTCAACGCGGCGTTGACTCCATTGATCCAGGTCTTCAAACCGGTTAGCCCACTCGCATGGTTGCCGCTCGCTGGCCTGGTCATCATCTGGGCCTACAGCGGTCAAACCGATGGCGAACCCCTGTTCCCCAAAGCGTTTCTGATTTCGGCAACCACCGTTTGTCTTTGCTCGTTATGGCCGACTTTGGTCAACACCACTCTTGGCGTTGCCAGCGTGGACAAGGATTACATGAACGTCGCGAAAGTGCTGAAGCTTTCGTGGTCGCAGCAACTCTTCAAGATCATCTTGCCTGCAAGTTTGCCACTGATGTTCGCTGGAATGCGGATCAGTCTTGGCGTGGGTTGGATGGTTCTGATTGCCGCTGACATGTTGGCCCAAAACCCTGGGCTTGGAAAATTCGTCTGGGACGAATTCCAAAACGGTAGCAGCGTTACCTACGCACGTATCGCATTCAGCGTGATCATCATCGGCCTGATTGGTCTGTGCCTCGACCGAATCATGATCTGCTTGCGAAACCTGGTGAGTTTCGGCAACCCAGCTCCCGCATAGGCTCCGCCTCGCATGGGTTTTCCTTTCTCATCTCCAACTTGTACGAACTGAAGAAACACGATGAGCGTTGCTGTCCTTCCACGTCCCGCAATCTCCAACCGTTTAACCGAGTCGACACCCGAGCCGCTGATGCAGCTTCGGAACGTTAGCAAGGGTTACGGTAGCGGCGTCACTCGAAACGAAGTCCTGACCAACATCAACTTGAATATTCGCGAAGGCGAGTTTCTTGCGGTGGTCGGGTTTTCGGGTAGCGGTAAGACGACGTTCACTCAGCTGCTTGCCGGATTGATTCGCCCCGATGCTGGGGAAATCACGATGGATGGCGAAGTGATCACTGGTCCTGGACCGGATCGCGGCCTCGTGTTTCAGAACTACTCGCTTCTGCCTTGGTTGACCGTTCGGGGCAACATTGCCTTGTCGGTTGATCGTGTCTTCAAAGATTGGAGCAAGGGAGAACGCAAAGATCATGTCGAGAAGTTCATCGAGATGGTGGGTCTGAGCCACGCTGCCCATCGTCGGCCTCATGAACTTTCTGGCGGCATGCGTCAACGTACATCGCTGGCACGGACGCTGGCGATGAAACCAAAAGTCCTGTTGTTGGACGAACCGCTTTCGGCTCTCGACGCGCTGACGCGAAGTGTGATGCAGGAAGAGATCCTCAAGATCTGGGAAGAGGAGCGACAAACGTGCGTGATGATCACCAACGACGTCGACGAAGCGATTCTCGTTGCTGACCGCATCGTCCCACTCAACCCCGGCCCTCGCGCTTCACTTGGCCCTGCGTTCACGGTCGAACTCGATCGTCCTCGCAACAAAACCGAGTTGAACCACAACGAAACATTCAAAGGACTGCGAAATGCCGTGACCAACTACCTGGTCGCCGTGCGCCAACGCTCGCGTGATAAGGAATCTGCGGAATCGACGACTGAATTCCGTTTGCCCGACATCAAGCCCGCCGACCTGTCGCTGCCGAGCAAAGCGTTCATCAATCCGAACGCCTAGCTCCCAACGCTACAGCAACGCTCCCAACGCTACAGCAACGCCAAACAAGACTTCGCAATCCCCCTCCACCTAAGCGAAAGAAACAGAAATGGCCGGTTACGTCGAGATGTTCAATCTCGGAAAAACCTACGACACGCCCAATGGTCCTGCGATCATTGTCGAGCAGTTCAACCTGAACATGGAACAAGGCGAATACGTTTGCCTGCTCGGGCACTCCGGTTGTGGCAAGAGCACCGTGTTGACCATGGTCGCCGGACTCAACGACATCACTCACGGCGGTGTCGTGGTCGATCACCACGAAATTCGTGGCCCAGGTCCTGACCGCGGTGTCGTTTTCCAGTCGCCTTGCTTGATGCCTTGGATGACAGCGATGGAAAACGTCATGCTCGGAGTCAACCAAGTCTACCCGCATGCGACCAAGGCCGATCGCCGCGACCTGGCGGGCTACTACCTCTCGCTTGTCGGTCTTGGCAACAGCCTGAACATGCGAGCATCGGACCTCAGCCAAGGGATGCAACAACGTGTTGGCATCGCTCGCGCGTTCGCTCTGCGCCCCAAGATGCTATTGCTTGACGAACCGTTCGGCATGCTCGATTCGTTGACGCGGATGGAACTGCAAGAAGTGCTTCTTGAAATCCTGGTGCGTGACAAGGTCACCACCATGATGATCACCCACGATGTCGACGAAGCTCTGTTTATGAGCGACCGAGTCGTGATGATGACCAACGGGCCGCGTGCTCGCGTGGGCAAGATCTTTGACATGCCTTTCGATCGCCCGCGCGTCCGAGCCGAAGTGCTTGAGCATCCCGATTACTACGACTTACGGGGCGACATGATCCACTTCCTCGAAGATCAGGATCACAAAAAACTCAAGGAGGATCTGGCAGCTTTGGAAGCGAAGAAAGCGGAAGAAGAGTCTTCCGAATCCGCCAATGAAGTTGCTGAAACGGTCTAAACAACGACCCGCGACGTCAAGATGACAATCGGCCCCCTCCCTCGTTCCCGGTTTTTCGATCTCTTGTCTATTTCCTCGTTACCATCCAATTCGTTCTTGTGCGATGTCAATGTTTATGACATCGCCGATAACCAAATCGCGGGCGCCATCGGCGCGCCGGCCGAATCGATCGCGCAAAAAGCGATCCAATCGGGCTCGGCCGAAGTGTGCACCGACGCAGGATCGCTTCCTTCGGACGCTTCGGCGTCGATCGCGATACCGGTTTACCGTAGCGGACAAATCGTTTCGGTCGTTGTCCTTTCATCAAAGAAGCTTTGCGACGGCCAAGACAACGTTGTCGGCGTCTTCGAAGTTTGGGAACCCATCGGCATCTACGAAGAAGTTTCGCTCAAGGCTGGCTTCTATGGCCGCATGGAGCGTTTCCAGAACGTGAGCTCCTTCGTTCGTTTCGAAAAAGGAAACGGACTGCCTGGCCAAGTTTGGCAACAGCGTTCGAGTGTGATTCACGACGACCTGCCAAACCATCCTGGGTTCCTGCGAGCCGCCGGTGCATCGGCCGAATTGCTCAAAACCGCGATTGGTATTCCGATCGCATCGGACAACTTCCATAGCTCGGTCTTGCTGATCAGTTCTGCCGTCTCGCCACTTGCCCAAGCCATGGAAGTCTGGAACGTCACCGATGCTGGCTTTTCGTTGGTCGGCGGTGCGTTCAGCGACGCCGGTGCTCCGTTCGCGCTGCCTGAACAGACGACGTTGCCGGCCGATGCCGGCTTGCCGGGACTCGCCGCATCTCGCGGTGCTGCGGCTCTGACGGATGATCCCGAGCGTCTGGCTGCGGGCCGAACGCTAGGCGAATTGCCGACCAAACCAACAAGCGGGTTGGCCATTCCTTTCTTTGATGGCGACAAGTTAGCAAGTGTCACCGCGCTGTACTTCTAGGAACTCATGTCCACAACGCTCCCTTCACCAACCGATCAACATAGCGACGACGCATCGAACGAGCCCAAGTTCGATTTGGTCGAAATGTTATTGTCCGAGCAGCAAACGCTGACTGCGGTCGAGCGGTTTAGTGCGTTGCATGATGCGGGCGACCTTCCTGAACAAGAGCCGGCTCAAGCGGCGTACTATCGCAGTTTGTTGCCCGCGACCGCGCCTGGACCAGGGCAACAGTACGCCTTTCGCGTTGACCTTGACGCATGCAGTGGCTGTAAAGCCTGCGTGGTTGCCTGTCACACGATGAACGGGCTGGAAGAGAACGAAAGCTGGCGGCGTGTCGGCACGGTGACCATCGGCCAGCCGGAATCGCGAATCCAACACGTCACCTCCGCTTGTCATCACTGCGTCGAACCAGGCTGCTTGAGCGGATGTCCCGTCAAAGCGTACGACAAAGATCCCGAAACCGGCATCGTCCGTCACTTGGACGACCAGTGCATTGGTTGCAAGTACTGCACGATGATGTGCCCCTACGAAGTGCCACAGTACAGCGATCGACTTGGGATCGTTCGCAAATGCGACATGTGTCACCAACGGCTCAGTGTGGGCGAAGCACCCGCATGTGTTCAATCGTGTCCCAACGAAGCGATCTCGATTCAAATCGTCGACGAAAACGAAGTCGCACAATTCCCCGCTCAAGTCGCGCCGGGAACTGCACCCTCAGACATCACCCAGCCAACGACCAACTATGCCAGCCCATCGGGCAACGTCGAAGCGTTCCTCGACGCTCAACCGCACGACCAAGGTGTCGACGAGGTGGCCGAAGACCATTGGCCACTCGCCCTGATGTTGGTTGGAACTCAAATCTCTGTCGGGATGTTGTTGATTGAACGGATCGCCGCTTCAATCCTTTGGTTCGGCGGCGAAGAGATGCCGATCATGGCGACCCGTATCAATGCACTTGTCGCCTTTGTCATCGCTGCGATTGGTTTGAACCTTGCACCGATGCACCTCGGACAACCTTTGCGGTCCTGGCGCATCTTCCTCGGACTTCGGACAAGCTGGCTTAGCCGCGAAGCGGTGGTGCTTGGGAAGTTCGCCGGGATCCTTGCCCTTGCCGTTGGACTCCTGTGGTTGCCTGTGATCAGCGAAGGCCTTGCCGAAACGGTCAATGCTTGGGTCCCAACCTGGGTTGCCAAGGCTTTGCTTGGCACATCGATTCTCTTTGGTGTCGCTGGGTTGTACTGCAGTGCGATGATTTACATCGCAACCAAGCGAGTGCTATGGCGTCACTCACGAACCTTGAAGCGGTTCTTTGGAACAACGCTCGCTGCCGGTGCAGCCTGGACCGCCGTCGCAATGATCTACGCTCAAGCATCGAGCCCGCTAACAGCGATCGCGTTGATCGTTGGCGTCGCGGCTTTGGGAATCAAACTCGACTGGGAAAACCGATTGCAATTCAAGCCTACCGGCGGGATCGGAGGCGACGACTACGATCGCCGCAGCCGCGCTCTGGTTGCTCGGGAACTCAAGCCACTGGTCAAGACTCGCATCGCAATGGGACTCGCATCGCTCGGGCTTCTGATTGCCGCAACGGTCTCGGTGATCGCGTTGCCTTCGCTAGCGTTGCCATTGGCGATCGGCGGTGCATTGACACTTGCCGTCGGCGAGGGATTTGAAAGGCTGTTGTATTTCAGCAGCGTGGTTTACGACCGAATGCCGGGGACGCTGCGATGAGCCAAACACTGACGCCAAACGAATCTCGCAAATCGGTCCAGTTGCCACAGTTGCTCCAGCAACGTGACGGCAAAATGACGCGCGAACTTCTGTTGCATCCCGGCGAACACGGCTTGGGAATGACGCATGAGTCGATGCAGGCTGACGCCACAACCACTGCGGCTTGCGGCTTTTGCGCGACCGGTTGCGGCTTGCGATTGCACGTCCGCGACGGCGAAGGCATCGGCCTAACTCCCGAGACAGCCTATCCCGTCAACCTCGGCATGGCCTGTCCAAAAGGCTGGGAAGCGCTGCGTGTGCTGGAAGCCGACGACCGGGCAACCGAGCCACTTGTTCGACAAAGTGACGGAACACGCAAAGCCGTTTCTTGGGATGAAGCGTTCAAGCTGTTCACGTCCAAGATGAAAGCGATCCAGGCCGAACATGGCAACGACTCGATCGCTTTCCTAAGCACTGGCCAAATCCCCTGCGAAGAAATGGCGATGCTTGGTGCGGTCGCCAAATTTGGCATGGGCATCAAGCACGGCGACGGAAACACACGTCAATGCATGGCCACTGCCGTGACGGCCTACAAAGAATCGTTCGGCTTTGACGCACCGCCATACACCTATGACGATTTCGAACAAAGCGATTGCATCGTGTTCGTTGGCTCCAACCCCTGTATCGGCCACCCGATCATGTGGGAACGCGTCTTGCGAAACGAAAAATCTCCCGAGATCATTGTCATTGATCCGCGCCGAACCGAAACGGCGATGGCAGCGACCCAACATTTGCAGATCGAGCCAAAGTCTGATTTGGCGCTGCTGTACGCGATCACTCATCACATCATCCAATCGGGCAAAGTCGACCGGGCGTTTGTCGATGCCAACACGACGGGCTTTGACGAACTGTGCCAACACGTCGAAAGCTTTAGCCCCGAAACGGTTGCCGAAACCTCCGGCATCCCTGCCGACACCATCCGTCGCGCCGCCGACACCATTGCCGACGCCGACGCAGCCTCGCTGTGGTGGACGATGGGTGTCAACCAGAGCTACGAGGGGACGCGGACGGCTCAAGCGATCATCAACATTGCCTTGATCACCGGGAACATTGGCAAGCCGGGAACGGGTGCCAACAGCATTACCGGTCAATGCAACGCGATGGGTTCGCGACTTTGGAGCAACACGACGAACCTATTCGGGCATCACAAATTCGAAAGCGAAGCGGATCGCCAAAAGGTTGCCGACGTCCTTGGCATCGATGTCGAAACCATCCCGACCGAAGGCAGTTGGAGTTACGACCGAATCGTCGACGGCATTCGCAACGGTGAAATCAAAGGCTTGTGGGTCATCGCCACCAACCCCGCACATAGCTGGATCGACCAGGGCGACTTCCACGAATTGATCGAGCAACTTGATTTCCTGGTCGTGCAAGACATGTACGACTCGACCGAGACTGCCGAACAAGCTGACCTGATCTTGCCAGCCGCTGGATGGGGTGAAAAGGAAGGAACCTTCATCAACAGCGAACGGCGATACGGACTGCTCAAGAAGGTTCGCCCCGCACCGGGACAAGCCCTGGCCGACTTCCATATTTTCCGAGGCATCGCCCATTACTGGGGCGTCGGCGACATGTTTGCCGAGTGGACCAATCCCGAGGCGGTCTTTCGGATCATGCAACGGGCAAGCGAAGGACAGCCCTGTGACATCACCGGCGTCAATGGCTACGAACAAATCGACAAACTGGGCGGACTGCAATGGCCTTGGAGTGCCGAACAAGCCAAAGGCGGAGCGGAACCGGAACAACAACGACGCCTCTTTGCAGACGGCAAATTCTATCACGCCGACGGTAAAGCAAAGTTGATCGTTGATGACATCACACCGATGCCGGAATCGCCCGATGACGACTACCCGTACTTGCTTTTGACGGGACGCGGAACGGCAAGCCAGTGGCACACACAAACACGGACCAGCAAAAGCCCTGTGCTTCGCAAGCTTTATCCGACCAAACCATACATCGAAATCCATCCTGACGATGCCGACCAGATGGGCGTCGCCAATGGTGAAGAAGTTTGTATCCGTTCGCGTCGTGGGGAGACGATTGCCAATGCATTGATTTCGCCAACTGTCGCCAAGGGCCAAGCCTTTATGCCGATGCACTACGACCAAACCAATCAACTAACGCTGCGACATTTCGATCCCTATAGCCGTCAACCGAGCTACAAGGATTGCGCAGTGACCATCGAGCCGATCGACGCTCGCCAAGACAGCACTAAAACGTTGGGTGTCTAAACATGAGTGACAACAAGTCCTTTTCAGAAGAACAAAAACAATACCTCGCCGGCTTCACCTTTGGTGCCGACGTCGCACGCGCCGTAAGCGGTTTGCCAGTGCTAAGCGGAAGCGGCGGCCCTGGCGTCAGCGTCCAAATCGGTAGCGGTGGTGCAACGGTCAATGGCGAAGCCTTGCCAGTGGGCCCGGAAAAGATCGCGCTGGAAGCGCAGCAGAAAACCATTGCTGGCGGCAAGAAACTCTGTAACGAAGAAGCTGCCAAGCAAAAAAAGAACCCGCTGGACATGTGGGACGAAATGCAAGCTCGCAGCGATGCGGGCGAGTTTCCGAAAGGAACGGACGTCTTCCTGACCAAATTCCACGGTCTGTTCTACGTCGCCCCCGCTCAAGACAGCTACATGTGCCGCATGCGAATCCCAGGTGGTTCGATGCAATCGTGGCAGCTTCGTGGTCTTGCCGACTTGGGCGACCGTTGTGCTGGAGGTTTCATCGACGTCACCACGCGAGCCAACTTGCAGTTTCGTGAGATCAAAGCCGACAACGCAATGAACATCCTGTACGGACTGCGTGAACTCGACATCGTTAACCTCGGCAGTGGCGGCGACAACATTCGCAACTGCACCGCCAGTCCACTTTCGGGTATCGATCCAGACGAACTGATCGAGACCATTCCACTTGCAAAACGGATGCACCACTACATCTTGAACCATCGCGAGATGTACGGTTTGCCTCGCAAGTTCAACATTGCGTTTGACGGCAGCGGCCGGGTCAGTGCGCTCGACGACACCAACGACATCGGCTTCCACGCTGCCGAAGTCCTACCCGAAAGCGCGACGGATGACCTGCCCGCGGGCGTCTACTTCCAATTGACCCTTGGCGGCATCACCGGACACAAAGACTTTGCACGTGACACGGGCGTGTTACTGACACCGGACGAGTGCGTCGAAGTTGCCGGAGCGATCGTCCGCGTGTTCGTCGAAAATGGCGACCGAACCGACCGCAAAAAAGCCCGCCTGAAGTACGTTCTCGACGACTGGGGATTTGACAAGTTCATCGCGGCTGTCGAGGAATCGATGGGCCGCCCGCTTCGCCGTGTGGAAGCATCGCGAGTGTCGGTACCCAACAAAGAACAGCGGTTGGCTCACATTGGATTCCACAAGCAAAAACAAGAAGGTCGAAACTACGTCGGCGTTGTCCTTCCCGTTGGACGTTTGACTTCCGATCAAGCTCGCGGTCTTTCGAGAATCGCCGACACCTACGGCAACGGCGACATTCGCTTGACCGTATGGCAAAACCTTCTGATCCCGAACATCCGCGACTCAGACATCGAAGTCGTTGGCCGCGAATTGGAAGAGATCGGTCTCGATTACCGGGCAAGTTCGTTCCGTGCTGGCCTGGTCGCTTGCACGGGAAGCGCCGGCTGCAAGTTTGCCGGAGCCGACACCAAGCGTCATGCGATGGAAATCGCACTAACGCTCGAACAAAACTTCGAACTCGACCAACCTTTGAACATCCACGTCACGGGGTGCCATCACAGTTGTGCTCAGCACTACATCGGCGACATCGGACTGCAAGGATGCCAAGTCGAGCAAGGCGATGACATGGTCGACGGCTACCACGTTCACCTTGGCGGTGGATGGGGCGACCGCCAAGGCATCGCGCGGCTGCTGTTCTCGGCGGTTGCCTATGACGAGATTCCCTCGCTGCTTTCCGCCATCATCGGCGGGTATTTGGCAAATCGACAAGACGACGAGTCCTTTGTCGACTTCGCCAAACGCCACAGTGACGAAGAGCTCAAGTCGCTCGCCGCGGTCGCGGTCTAAGACCCACCAACAACCGAATCAACACACTCAACCAAGCACCCCGCAAGAACTTTCGAAGTCATGAGTAGCTTCATTCCTGAAACCGCACCGTTTAACGAAGAACAACGCGCTTGGCTAAATGGTTTTTTCTCTGGATTGATGGGCATCCAAACCGACATGGCACCCGGCGAAGCGTTGGCCGCCGCGGGAATCGCGACCGATGCGATTGGTGGCACTGCTGTTGAAGAGGAAGAAGATTTCCCGTGGCATGATTCGGCGCTTCCGATCGTCGACCGAATGGACCTCGCCAAAGAAAAACCGCTGCCGCGAAAGCTGATGGCGGCCATGGCCCAACTTGACTGCGGTTCGTGCGGCTACGTTTGCCAATCTTACGCCGAAGCGATCGCTTCGGGCGAAGAAACCAACTTGACTCTTTGTAGCCCCGGCGGCAAAGAAACCAAACAAATGATCAAGAAGGTGCTCAAGGAGAGCGACGGCGAAGGGGGCGGTGGATCAGCGCCCAAAACGAACGGAAGCGACAAGCCGAACGGTTGGTCACGACAAAACCCTTACTCGGCGAAATTGCTTGAGTCGCGCCCACTTAACAAAGAAGGGTCCGCCAAGGACACGCGACACGTGGTGATCGATCTGGATGGATCGGGAATGACCTACAACGTGGGTGATGCACTGGGGATCTATCCCACCAACTGCAATGACTTGGCGCTATCGGTCATCAAACTGCTCGGTGCCGACCCGTCGATTTCGATCGAAAGCGCAGGAACGAAAAAGAGTCTGCTGGAAGCGATCGTCGAGGACTGTTGCTTGCGAGACCCAAGTGACGAATTGCTCGAGTTGCTGATCGAACGCACCGCATCCGAGACAGCCAAATCGAAACTTGTCGGATTGCTGGGCAGCGGTACGCCCGAAGGATGCGATGTCCTTGAGATTGTCGAGATCGCGGAGGGCGCGACGATCACACCAACCGAATTCATCGAGACCCTCGAACCACTCAACCCGCGACTCTATTCGATCGCCAGCAGCATGAGCAAAGTGGGCAACTCGGTCCACTTGACCGTTGGCAAGGTGACATACGATCGCGAAGGCCGCGAGCGTAAAGGGGTCGCCAGCACGATGCTTGCCGAGCGCGTCGGCGAAGGCGGGCCACTTCGCGTCTTTGTTCAACCGAACCACGGCGGGTTTACCGTCCCAGCGGACAGCAACGCTCCGATGATCATGGTTGGACCGGGAACGGGAATCGCTCCCTTCTTGGCCTTCCTCCAACAACGCCACTCCGACCAAACCAACGGCAAGAACTGGTTGTTCTTTGGCGACCAACACGCCGCGTGTGACTTCCTTTACGAGGACGAACTGAAACAATACGTCGATGAAGGAACGCTCACTCGACTCGACACGGCGTTCAGTCGTGATGGTGACGCTAAGGTCTACGTTCAAGATCGCATGAGAGAGAACGCCGCGGAACTTTGGAAGTGGCTCGAAGAAGGTGGCTACTTCTTCGTTTGTGGCGATGCCTCGAGAATGGCCGCCGATGTCGACAAAGCACTCGTCGACATCATTGTTCAAGAAGGCGGCATGAGCAACGAGGACGCCAAAGCCTATGTCGCAAACATGACCAAGAATCAGCGCTACGTCCGCGACGTGTATTGAGTTGCGAGTTCGGCCCACGAGTCGGATCGAGCACCGTTTGTAGTCTCGCCTTTAGGCGGATTGCGTAAGATTCCGGCTAAAGCTCGGTACTACGAACGATAGAGGGCCCGACGCTAGCGCGTTCGGCTTACGCCGTCGGCTCACCGGAGACATCTTTCGAAGAAGTCGGCTTGTAGCGTTGAGATTCGATCGAAGTGTTCCCCTTGATAAAC
The DNA here is from genome assembly GCA_965216875.1 of Rubripirellula sp. Lineage (GTDB taxonomy): Bacteria > Planctomycetota > Planctomycetia > Pirellulales > Pirellulaceae > CBDCUW01. The sequence continues at coordinate 6,491,927 of OZ244207.1, read as the reverse complement.
TTCAAAGTGATCGGCATCGACGTAAACCGGTTCCGCGTTGCGAACTTTCTTGACGATCGCTGTCGAAACGCGAGTTCGAATCACTTGGTCGTGATTGGCAATCACAAACAGGGCAGGGCATTGAACGTTGGATGCCTTCCGCCCGGGATCAAACAAGAGGCTCGTTACCAGCGACCGTGCTGCGACCTGATTTGCCCACGTCTCTGATTCGGGAACCATCGAGTGGTATCCCTCGTCACAGCCCTCTTGGTTCAGTGCTGCGAACTTCGCCGGCGGCGCAACCACTGGCACATAGTGAGGTGAGGCGCCGAAGATCGCCTTGGTGCAATCCCAGAGCCCATGCCCAACGGCTTGAAGCAAGGTCTTGGGTTTGATGCGGAGCGAACGGACCATGCTAAGCATGGGTACGTGCGAGCTGATGGCACGGATGTCCCTTCCAAGATCGCTGCCCGCGAGCGCCACCACATGCCCGCCGCTGAACGAGGACCCCCACAATCCGATTCGCGTCGCATCGATGCCTTCGATCGTTCCGGCATGTTCGATCGCTGCTCGCCAATCCCGCTGCTGACGCCAATGGTTCACCACGTTACGAGGCTCGCCCTCGCTATCCCCAAAATGGCGATAGTCAAAAACCAACACGGCAATGCCTCGGTCGACAAACCGTTTTGCATAACTTGGTAGTCGAAACCGGCGCTGGCCAGCGAATCCGTGGGCCATCACAACGATGGGCAACTTTGTTCCAGCGGGAACGCGTTCTGGACGATAGAGCCACGCGGCGCAGCGACAACCTTCGCTCGTGAAATCGGCGTCGACTCGAATGCCCTCATCCGGGCTCATGTCGATTGGCCGTGCGGTGCGAGTGGATAGAGCGCTTCGGTGGACGGGCCTTTACGACGACCAATCATGCTTGCCAGTTCAAGTAGCGATGGCATGTAGCGGTTCGCAAACCACAAGAAATGAGCGAGCGGTGTGACAAGGACTTTGGCGCGATTCTTGCGAATGGCTTTCACCGATTTCTTGGCAACCTGTTCGGGCGATGTGAACAGAATGGGTGACGGCTTGCTGATCGGACGAGACGGATCGCCGCCTTGGCCATGCACAAACAGATTCGAGCGAACGAATCCGGGACAACAAGCGGTGACACCCAGCCGTGTTCGCCGGTATTCCATCCGCAAGCATTCCGACAACCCAACGAGGCCAAACTTGCTCGTGCAATACGCTGCACCACGCGGCACTGGACTAAGTCCAAGCATGCTGGCAACGTTCAAGATGTGTGCCTCGGGTCGCCCGAGCAACATTGGCAACATCTCGTGAATGATCTGAATCGGAGCCAGCAAGTTGATGCCGATCACGGCGTCCCATTGATCCGCTGTCATCCGTTGCGTCGGACCTTCGAACCCAACGCCAGCGTTGTTGACCAGAATGTCGATTGCGGGCCACGAAGAAAAGACATCAGTAACCGCTTCGGTGATCGCGTCGCGCGAAGAAAGATCAACGGTGATTGTTTTGCACTCGACACCGATCGCTTCACAGAGTGATTGACTCTCGGCGAGCCCCTCGGCATCTCGATCCCACAAACAGACATGCGTTCCCTGACGGGCCAATTCGAGCGCAATGGCTCGGCCGATGCCCGAGGCGGCACCCGTCACGACGGCTCGTTTTCCAGCTAGATCACGCATCTCCGTTTCCCAATTACTCCAACATCCATTCCGGGATTGCCAACATCCTTTCCGGGAATTGATTGAAAGGGCGCGAAAAGAATTACCAAATCGGGGCCGCGACGGCCAGACGAATCGGCGGAAGTGCGCAAAGCGTGGGCTACATCACAACTCGGTAGTCGCCAGTCGCCAAATCGTCGAAAACACCGTCGATCTTCGCACTTTTTGTTTCTACCGCACCGCAATCGGACCGTGTTCCTGGAGCCAATCTGCCGAACTTTGTCTTTCCGAGAGCGTCCGCACCGGCGACCGTCCCCATCGCCAGAACCTCGTGCGGTTCGAGATCCTGGCGGTGCTGCCATAAGAATTGCATCTCGCGCCAAAGGTTCAGATCCGGGTTGCTGGCCCTCGAATCGGTACCGAGCGCAACGCGAACACCTTTGCCGAGAAGCTTGTCGACGGGGTGGCGGTCGTAGCCAAAGAAGGCGTGAGTCCGTGGGCAGTAGACCACCGTGATCTGGCTGTGCTTGGCGAGACACTCAATTTCAGCATCCTGCAAGTCGTTGCCGTGAACGAGCAACACACGCGACGCCTGGCCGAGTAACTGGAGCAAGTTAAGTGTCGCGTCGTCGCCCCAAGGATAGAGCTCTTCTTGAAAGACACCGATTTGACGAAGCGAGTCAGCGAATGGTCCGCTGGCATTTTCAAGCAACTCACGTTCGTCGGGCGACTCGGCAACGTGCATCGCCAATCCGCGCCCCGTGGCTTTGGAATCCCTCACGCAGTGTTCGATCGTATCCCATCGTGTGGAGTACGGCGCGTGCGGGCTCCAACCCAACTCGACCTTTCGGCTGTCGAAATGCCGCTGTGCTGCAGCAAGCTTCTCCGTGGCGCGTTCGGTTGCCAAGCCGAGCACTTCGGCGAAGGAAACGATCGCGCAATCGGATGCCGTGAGGTACTGGCAAGGCGGCGTCGTGATTTCACCAACGAGTCGAACGCCCGCCGCAATCGATTGGCGAATCCCAAGTTCAATTGCGGCCTGTTTGCTTTCGACCGATGCGACACCACGCGCTGCGATCACTTGGCCGATCCACTGGTAAAGTGGTGTGCCAGCATCGCCGATCGGTTGCTGGCAGTCAGAGAATTCGAAGTGGGTGTGAGCATTCACCAATCCGGGTAACAGAGCCACGTCACCCAGATCTTGCGCACCAAAAGGCGCGGAGCCGCCGCCCAGTTCAACGACGCTTCCGTTTTCGACGCGCATCCAACCACCGTTGATTGGCGGTGCCGAAACGGGAAAAATCCAACGTGCTTTCAGAACTCGTGATTGTTCTTTATTGATGAAACCAGCTCCGCGAAAAAAACGACTGCCACGCACATTCTACGATCGCTCGACGTTGCAAGTCGCTCGTGATCTACTCGGAAAGTTGCTGATGCGGCGATCCGATGGACGGTGGATCGGCGGCATGATTATCGAAACAGAAGCCTATTTGGCGAGTGACGATTTGGCCAGCCACAGCGCGCGCGGCCAAACGCCTTCCAATGCGTCGATGTTTGGCAAACCGGGTACGCTTTACGTCTACCCGATCCATGCAAAGTACTGTTTGAACGCCGTAACCGAGCGACAGGGCGACGGGTGTGCTGTCTTGATTCGCGCCATTGAGCCCATTTGGGGAATCGAACAAATGCAGCAGTCCCGTGGACTCGACGAGCATCGGCGACTCACGAGCGGACCTGCCATGTTGTGCCAAGCCCTCGGCGTCGACCGCGATGATGACGGTGTCGATCTTGTCCGCGGGAGTGACATCGATATCCGAGACGCGCAAGTCGATTTTGAAGACGAGCAAGTGGTCACCACCACACGCATCGGGCTGAGCAAAGCGGCTGATTTACCGTATCGGTTTTATATAAGAGATAACGTGTACGTCAGTCGGCGCGGGTAGGCGACTGCGTGTTTTTTACTCTCCCCATGGGTTTCTTACTCCGTGCTCTCAGTGCCCTCGGTGGCTCAATCGGTGCTTCATCCAAAGCCCGGCCATTCCCTCCCCGGACTTTGCGTCGGACCCTCCCGCAAGCGGGAGGGTGATGGCTAGAATCTTGCCGCTCACCCTAGGTTCATTCCGACTTGTAAACCGTCGGGGGCAAAGACGCTTCGGCCACCATCGACAGGGAGGCAGACGCCGGTGACAAAATCATTTTCGCACAGAAACTCGACGGCATGCGCGATGTGATCAGGCGTCCCCGTTCTTCCGGTCAACGTGCTGGTCGCGACCTTCTTTCGCGTTGCTTCGTCGACGTCATCAGCAAAAAGAACGGGACCAGGTTGGATGCAATTGACTCGCACCTTGCCGTTGCGAGATCCAAGTTCGACGGCGAGAGAACGGGTCATCGCTTCGACCGCTCCCTTACTGGGAAAGTAGGCGGCGTGATCAAGGTAAGGTCGCGTGGTTGCCCAATCGCCAATGTTGATGATCGATCCGCCTGTCGGTTGGTCAACCATGATCAATCCGGCCGCCTTGGCACAAAGGAGCGACGCGACGGTATTGATTTGCAAATACTTGCGGACTTCGTCGGCGGAGACTTGCTCCAGTTTGGTGGGGAACCAAATGGCGGCGCTGTTGACCAAAATGTCGACTCGACCAAACGTCTCGGTGGTTTCGGCTACGATGCGTTCGGCCGTTTCGTCTTCGGCAAGTGAACCGGTCGTCACCATTGCTTGAGTGCCGGCGTCGCGCTTGATCTGCTCGGCGACTTCATTCGCTTGCTCGACACTTGCATTGGCGTGTAACGCGATGTGACAGCCGAGCTTGGCAAGACGCTTGGCAACGGCTCGACCAACACGTGGCGCACCGCTGCCGGTGACGAGAGCCACCGGATGGTCACACTGAAAAAGCTCTTGAAGTTGCGGCATTGCGAATGGGCAAACGTTAGAAAAACGACGATCGATTTTGCTTGGGGACCGGATGCACGATCATAAGTATTTGGCAAGCGGACCGCCACGTGCCGCACGCGCATCCACCTTGGCACTGGTTTCAGGATCCTCGACCAACGGGGGCGCGTGGTGAGGCTTGATGCGAGCATCGATCACCAAGGAACCGCGGCAACCCCAATGCTTGTGGGATGTGGTTGCGTCGATTCCATCCACATCGGCCGCCGGGTTGCTGCGGGTGAATGTGACCCACAACCAATTCTGCATCGAACGCGCAACAAAGTCGCTGTCATCAACCAGGGTGACCAGTGGGAATGCATTCAGTCCTGATGGGAACGGTATCGATTCACAGAAGGCTCGGAGGTGTCGATGCGCCGAATCGTCGGTGAAACGAGGTGCCTCGATCGCAAGCACGCCCGGTGCAACGACTCGTGGGCTGGAAAAGCCATCAGGCAGTGCGAGGTCACTGGGCAGTTCGGTTGGCAACTCACGAATCGGCTGTCCCGTCGCGGCGATCACGAGTTTCGACCCCTGATTGAAACCCGTTCCGCTGTAGTCAAGCGTGTCGATCGTGGTCTGGGTCTGGAAGTGCAGATCTCGTTTCCAATCGGCCCGCCGCAAGATGTGAGCCAAGAACGATTCGATGTTGTGAATATCCAGTTGGTCCTGGGGGTCGTCAGTGATCCATAAGTACTTGGCCAGTGACAATTGCCCATTGCCAAGAATCGCATTGGCTTGCGTGAGCAATTCCTGGGGCGCAGGATGGTTGAGATAAGGCATGTACCGCTCGCTGCCGATCGCGAGCAGCAACGGATGCACTCCGGCCGCATCCACAGCGTGCACTGCCTTCACACCGGGAATGACCGTTGGAATGATCGGATCGGTTAGTTCATGAATTAGCTGACCGAACGTTGTGTCTTCTTGCGGCGGGCGTCCCACGACCGTGAAGGGCCAGATCGCGTCATCGCGGTGCCAGACATGATCCACCTTCATCACTGGGAAGGGATGTTCGAGGCTGTAATAGCCCAAGTGATCGCCAAAGGGACCTTCCGGTTTGGTTTGGTTTGGATCGATCGTTCCCACCAACGCAAAGTCGGCATCGGAGTAGACGGGCGCATGATCGCCGACGACCAGACGGATTCGACGCCCCGAAAGAGCCCCCGCGAACGTCAGTTCTGTCAAACCTTCCGGAAGCGGCATCACGGCCGAAAGGCTCATCGCTGGCGAGCCGCCCACCGTGATCGCGACCTTGAGTGGTTGGCCGGCGTCCAGAGCCGCGCGATGATGCACACCGATGCCTCGATGAATCTGGTAGTGCAAACCCACTTCGCGATCGACTTCGTATTGATTGCCAGACAACTGGATGCGGTACATGCCCAAGTTGACGCGCATCAAATTCCCTGCGTCGGTCGGGTCGTCACTCAAGACTTGAGGCAGGGTAACAAACGCCCCACCGTCGTCAGGCCAACTTTTGATCATTGGCAATGATGAAACCGACGTCTTGTTGGCTGTCACCGGACCGCTTCGGCATTTCTTCGGCAGCATCCGAAGCGCGGTCAACGGAACACCGGCGTAGCGAAACGGCTTGCGGGGCAGGGCAGAGGGGTCGAGTTTGACCTCGATCACCCGCCGCACCGAATCAAGAGTGTCGCGGAAGAGATAGCGAGCTTGGTCGAGTGATGCGAACAGGTTCGACGCAGCACGAAACGACGATCCCTTCACGTTGTTGAACAGCAACGCGGGTCCGCCGCTGGAATAAACGCGTCGCTGGATCTCGGCCATCTCAAGGTGCGGATCGACTTCGTCGTCGATTTCGATCAAGCGATCGCCGGCGCGCAGGTCGTTAATCACCTCTTGGGTGCTGCGGTGTTTCATCCGTCGTTCAACCGGTGATAGTCATGCAGTGGTGTCAAAGCCGCCCGTTGAGGAGCGTGTGAATCAGGCAGAAGCGAGGGTCCGGCGAGGTCGCATTGCCGGGGTAGGATAACCGTCGACAGAGCGCTAGACTAACGCAGCGAGCCAAAATCAACTGGCGCGACGCCAACGAGCGGCAGAATGGGTCGCTGAATCTAAACACTACGCTACCTTCATTGATACCGTCATGGAAAGCCTGCCCCTACCAACGCCGAATCTAAAATCTGTCCCCGACCTTTCAAGTAGCGATGCCTCGGTAGTGGTGGTCGCGATTTCGGAAGAAGGTGGCCTTCAAGGATCGCTCCCCGAACAAGGGTCGATCGAGCGATTGGTCACCGAGGGGCAAGTGCGTGGTAAGCGTGGCGAGATCAACGTGATCGCCGCTTCGGCTGAATCGGGCCCTTCCACCGTGGTGGCGATCGGCGTCGGTTCGCCCGATCAAGCTTCACGGCAACTCGCCTACCAAACCGCTTCGACGGCCGTCCGTAAACTGATCGACCGTCCGCGAAAGAGCATCGCCATTGCCTTGGCCGGTGCTTTTGACGCTTCGCTGCACGACGCCATCGTCGCCGGTTGCCTGGTCGCTTGCGAGGGACAGGGCATCTACCAGAGCGAAGGTGGACTCGATGTTCCCGATCAATTCGAGTTCGTTGGCATCGACCAGTCGGCCATCGATCGCGGGCAAGCAATTGGCCAGTCGATCAACCACACCCGTCGTTTGGTCAATGAACCACCGGCGGTGATCTACCCCGAAAGCTTTGCGGATCGTGCCGCAGAACTTGCCAAGTCGGTGGGGCTGGAAGCCGAGATTTGGGATGAAGAACGTCTTGTCAAAGAAGGTTGCCGAGCCATGCTGGCGGTCGGTGCCGGATCAACTCGCCCACCACGTTTGCTGATCCTTCGTCACAATGGCGGCGGTAATGAAGCCCCGCTCGCATTGGTCGGCAAAGGGGTCACGTTCGACAGCGGCGGGCTCTCTCTTAAGCCAAGTGCGTCGATGACCGACATGAAGTGCGACATGGCTGGCGCTGCAACCGTTGTCGGCGTGATGCATGCCATGGCCAAACTCGGCATCAAAAAGAACGTGCTCGGTTTCTGTGGCTTGGCCGAAAACATGGTCTCGGGTGACAGCTACAAGCTTGGCGATGTGATCGAGACCCGAAGTGGAAAGACAATCGAGATCCTCAACACGGACGCTGAAGGCCGCGTCGTTTTGGCAGACACGCTCGATGTCGCGATCCAACATCAACCCGCTGCGATGGTCGACTTGGCAACCCTCACCGGCGCTTGTCTGGTCGCGCTCGGAATGGAAGTCGCGGGGCTGATGACGAATGATCAAGCGCTTTGCGACGAAGTCGAAGCGGCAGCCAACCAGGTCGGTGAGCCGGTTTGGCAATTGCCAATGTTCAAGCTGTACGACGAAAAAATCAAAAGCAGCATCGCCGACATCAAGAACATCGGGGAAGGGCGATGGGGAGGCGCAATCACCGCCGCCAAGTTTTTAGAAAACTTTGTGGGCGAGACGCCGTGGGTCCATATCGACATCGCGGGTCCCGCGTTTGCGGACGGACCTAAGCCACACCGTGATGGCGGTGCAACCGGAGCGCTGGTGCAAACACTGATCGAGTGGATCGAGTCGCGCAAGTAGTGCCTAGGTTTGACGGCACTCTCGAGCCGCAACGCGATAGCGTGCGGTTGTCCACCTCGTTACCACGCTCTGCGTGGTAACGTTCTCTTCGGACGCTCCGCGTCCTCTTTGTAGGTCATGCTCCGCATGACAATTGACGCGTCGTCGATTGTCGCGAAGGCAAGAACCGTATCTGCGGTTGTTTGAGAAACTGCCGGATCTGCGTCGCTGTCGCTTATTGATCCGGCCTACAACCACAACGCTCTACGACTTTGCCGAGCCGGGCCAGAATTTTTTCCACTTGCTTTCGGATGGCTTTGAGTCGCCGTCCTCACCTTCGATCGCACTCTCGGGTTCACCTTCGAGTTTGACGGCAAGCTCGCGCATCGCGGTCGTAATGGCCGCTTTGGGTGCTTGCACGATCAACGGCACACCGTTGTTGCGGACTTCGACCATCGTTCGATAGTCGTTGGGAAGCAGCGCAAAGACTTCGCGGCCGAGTGTTTCCTTTGCCTTCTTCAGGCTGATTTGGCCTGAATCGAGACCGGCACGGTTGACCACGATTTCAACCTTGCTGTGAAGACCTTCGATTTCTTCGAAGCTCATCATCAAACGGACAACGTTACGCAGACAGGGGAGATCGAGCTGGGTCACCAACACAACACGAGATGCGTTCTCGATCGCCGCCATGTCCACGGCGCTGTACGTTTTTGAAAGGTCGATAATCAAGTGAGTGAACGAGGCTTTCAGAAGCCCGATCACCTTCCGCAAGTTATCGTCGGTAATGGCAAGCGTGTCGTGCAGTTCGACAGGACGCGGAAGCAGGTACAGGCCGCTGCTGTGCTTCGTCAACGATCGCTTGAGCAGTTGGATGTCGAGCCGCGAGATGTTTTGAACCACATCGGCGAGCGTGTAATCCGGAATCGAATCGAGAAACACATCGGCGTCACCGAGTGCCAGGTCGAGGTCGAGCAGTGCAACACTGTTGCGCGAATCCTCGGCCAGGACGCAACCAAGATTGACTGCGGTACTTGTGCTGCCAACACCGCCGGTCGCACCAGCGATGGCAATGACTTCGCAAGAGCGTGCGCCACCTTCACTCGAACCGAACTTTTGTTGGCTCACTCTCTCGAGAGCCCCCGCCAAGTCCTCATCCGAAAGAGGCAATGTCAAGAATTCGCGAGCACCGGCGCGGATGGTGCGCAGGATCAGGTGTCCATCGGTGTTTTCGCTGGCCGCCAAGATAGCGGTATCAGGTGCTTCCGACGAAAGCCGCTGAACGAGATCGATTGCCTTGTCCGGATCCGCATCGAGTGCGACAACACCAACATCGGGTGCGGTCTGCTCGATCACATCAGGAAAGAACTCGTACCGCGAACAATCAGCCTCCAACCAGACGGTGTCCATACCCAAAAGCATTGCTTTGAGGCTTTCGCGACTTCCGTCATTCGGATCGACCAACGCGATTCTTAGTACATTGCTCATAACGACATATGTCCGGTCACTTCTAGGGTTGCTTTCGAGCTAGTCCAACGTTCACCGACTAGCCCGCCTCGGTCACTGCTGTTGGGGTGGTGCAGTGACGGTCACGCCTTCGCCCACAACGGTTGGCGACTGTCCAGGAACAATCGCGTTGTGGGGATACATGCCCGAGGAAACTTCGCTGCCGTAAACAGGTCCGACTTCACTAAATCCATCGCCGTAGCAGCTTCCGTCGCCGCCCAGCAAGTTTGGAACTTCCAAATGCCCCTTCAAGTACAACTCGTGGTCGTTTGGCGAGTTCGAGTTCAAACCAGGTCCACCCGGTGGTACTTCGTGTGGGTCCATGGCATCAACCAACTCTGGCGTTACGGTCACGAGTAATTCAATGTCATTGCGTCGTTCTTGCATGCGACGGAAGAACACACCGAGGTAAGGAATCTCACCAAGGAATGGTGTCGCACGTTGGTTTGATTCGGTTCGGCTTTGCAGCAAACCAGCAATCGCAAAGGTTTGACCGGCTTGCAATTCGACTGCCGTTTCGACATAGCGTTGGCTAAAGGCGGGAACGACAATACCAGCCGCTTCGATCGAACGTGAGTTATCAGGCTCGCTGACTTCAGGTCGAACTTCCAAACGGACTCGGCCGGGCCCCACCACGAAGGGCAAGAAGTCAACCGACGTTCCATATTCTTCGTAAGCGATCGTCACCGCATCGTCACCCGATGGAACAACGTAAGGCACTTTACCACCGACCGTGAATCGAGCCGGACGACCGTGCGTGGCGACCACCGTTGGCTCGGCCAGGAATTTGATCAAGTCTTCGCGACGCAAAGCGGCAATGAGTGCTTCGAAGTCGCCTGTGAAGATGCGAACCTGTGCGGCGTCTGCTTCAGGCACGGCTCCGGCAAGCGTACTTGCGGGAGCATTGATCAAGTTACCGGGTGCGTTGACCAACAGCTTGTTGTTGTTGATCAGCGCGAAGTCGATACCGAGGTCGCGGAATTTGGTTCGCGACACTTCCATGATTCGTGTGTGCAGCAACACTTGTTGCACACCAACCACTTTGATGTTGTTGACGACCGAAGTGTAGAACTGCTCGACGATGGCAACCGCTCGGTCAACGTCATCCACGTTGGTAACCGATCCGGAAACGATCGCACCACTGCTGAGAGGCATGACTTTGAGCGATGCCAGTGGCAGCTGGGATCCAAGGATACCCTCGACCTCACGAGCATCTGCGAGGACAACCACATCGACGGTGTACAATTTGTCGTTGGTGTCCCACAGGTTCAGCTGTGTGGTACCAGGATTCTTGGCGAAGATCTGAATTTGGTTTTGGGAAACCGGCGTGGCACCCAACACCTCTTCGTTGTGAACCTGGAACTTTGGAATCCGCTCTTCCAAAGTCAAAATGCGGCTGCTCTTGACCAACATCTCCAATCGCTCAATCGATTGCGAAATGTTGTGGCTAACCGTCGATTCGTTCGACGCCAGCATGATCGGCCCACGCTGTTGTGCGCGGACTTGCTGGGGACCTGTCGCTGTCAAGCCAGCGACCAGTAGCAGGGCTACGAAAAGTTTCGCCGGCAATCGGGTCGTTTCCATCGCGGATGCATCCTTGCGGGACCTTTCGGATCCGTCCGAAATTCACTCACGAGCAGAAGTGCTCGGCGTGAAGGTCCATGCGGGTAACGGTTGTCAAAAGTTAAACAAACGGAAGTACGGCTCATCAACATTGACGAGCCATACGAAATTGGCTCAAAACTCGCCGCCAGCAGGCGGTTGGTAAAACGGGCTGTCTTCACCGTTGAGGTAGCTGTAATCAACGTCACGATCATCTTCGCCCTGAGGCTGTTGATCGCTTCCCGAGCCTGCGGAGTTGGTGTCCATGGGTGGTTCGTCATGGATCACTGAACTCAAAGGTCCGGTGTCTTCGATGATGACAGGCAACTTGCCCGGTTCAATCCAGTATTTGGTCATGCGGCCTTCGACCATTTTCGTGATCGCGAAACCATCTTTGCTTCGCGTTGGTCCCGAAGGAGCAGCTGCTTTTGTTTGCACGGTGCGAGGCTTGTTTGCCTCTCGCTTACTGGCTTCCGCCTCGCGGGCACGTGCCTCTTGCTCTCGTTGGTAAGCGTCCATCCAATCGACGAACTCTTTTCCAGCGATGCTCGAACCATCTTCGGCAATGTCGGATCCGTAATCATCATCGTTGCCGATGGCCAAACGAATCTTTCCGATTTCGTTTGCGTAGGTCCACGCTTCCGCGTCGTTTTTGTGAATCAGCAGCTGGATGTCGTTGACGGTCTTTGGCTTGTCTTCGCCGACGTGTCGCTCGGTGTCGCCGTTGATTGCATAGACTCGCACGCCCATCAAAACCGTTTTTGTGATCGGACGAGGAATCAATTCGCTCTTATTGAAGTAGGACATCACGTTCACCAGGTCACCGGGTTGGATGACGTTGGCAATACTGACGTCTCGTGCCTTCAAAGCAACGACGTTGTATCCCTTAGGAATGACTTTGTGGCTGCTCTCGGTCAGCTTCACCGCCATCAGAGCTTCGCCCTTGTAGAACTGAGTCTTGGCGAACTTGCCGACGACGTCTTCGTAGTTTGCAGTTGCACCATCGGGAATCTTCCCGGCGGGCCATTCTTCAAGCTCTACGTTCTCGGCCTTGATTTCGGCGCCCTTGTCAATATTTGCAACAGCGACAAGGATGCCAACGGTCTGAGCACCGCCACCCTTGTCTTGGGCTTGCATCCATTGGTTCACACCAATTGCGGCGATCGTGCCGCAGACACAAGCGACCATTAAGAAAAGTGATTTGTTACGCATGGCTATTCGTAGGACCTAGGTAAATGTGCCGCGGTCATGAGCGGCAGATCTCGCAGACAATTACGAGATACCCACTCAAAGGTGTTTTTCGGAGCAAGGCATGGTATCGCTGCAATCCGCACGATCGGCGGGCTACGATCAACATGATCGGTGAAGACAACGCAATCACGAACCATCACGCAATCGTCACAGATTCACACAGTGGTGGTTGACTCCCCCGACAGCTGCCTTTTCCTGGCGGGGGGCCAAAATCACCCGTCAGCTCAGACCAACATGCCGGCCAGAGCGAAGTATCCGATCGAGCCAATCGCCATTGGGATGCCGTAGGGCAACAGTTTCATGGTTGGCTTGCGTTCGCGTGCAATCGCAGCGAGCTTCTGTGGATTCTTGACTGTCTTCCACTCGTGAAGGATTTGGTGGGCCATCGCCCAGTGCTTTTGCCAGTTGCCACTGCGAAGAATCATGATCACTGCCATGACACCACCGACCAAAGCGGTTGCGGCGAAGGCGTATAGGGTGACAACCGCACCAAGCCAGGCACCGACGCCGGCGAGCAGTTTCACGTCGCCAGCTCCCATGCCCCCAACGTTTCGCAACACCAATAGCAGCATCATGCCAACGAAGGTTCCCAGCAGGCTCCAACCCAATCCGCTGCCACCGTCTTGGATGGTCCAGTGAATCCATCCGCAGATGATGAAGGGGAAGGTCAACCAGTTTGGTACTTTCAAAATCTTGCCGTCGATCACGGCAGCGACAACCAGAACGATGGTGACGAACCAAACAATCCAGTTTTCGGCAAAGGCGTTCATTAGGGTGGCCATAGGATTATCCCCGTGTTTTCTTTTTCTTAGCGAGCTTGTTCACCGACGCGTCTCAATGGTGAAGATCCATTCAAACGCGTCAGAATGTTGTGATTTGGGTGGGTTTACCGAGGTCCGACCATCCAGCTGAACATCGCGAACAGGAGCGTCACGAGACAGCAAGACAGTTGCCAGGCGTAGGCAGCGGCATCGGCAGGTAGTAGTGGGTAGTTCATGGTGGGCCTCCCGCATGTGTTGGCGGGTTGGGTTTGCCCGTGCGGGCGGGTGGGTTGCCTTGACGGCAGGTCTTTGGCCTCGGCGCGGTCGGCGCGACGCCCCCAAGAAGGCACCGCACCGAAGTGCGTCGAGACAATTCTCGTGGGTTCGCCCAGGGATCGTTCTCGACGGGAACCAAACGGTTCCCGAAGAGATGGGCGACCGCAGAATTAGTTGGCAAGTGCTGTGCCGACTGCTGTGAACTTGGTGTTCGCTTCGGTACCGATGGTACCGACAGCTGCCAAGCAAACAACAACGATCAAAGCGAGCATGACGGCGTACTCAACAGCGGTTGGGCCATCTTCTTCCTTCAGGAAGTTAACAATGCTATCAGCGAAATTCTTCATGTCTCTCTCCTCGCGAGTGAGATGTGTGTCAGTGCACACGACGACGACTAAATGAGACGACTCGACGTTGAGTCGCTCCCAGTGGTGGGGCAGCCTCGTCTCCGACTTTCGTCTGACGCACCTTGGCTATGTTGAACTTGAATCAACATTCCCTTGGCAGCCCGGCGATCCTGAGGCCAATCTTGTGACGACCCACGGACCCGTAGCTTTGCGCCCCGCTCTCTCGAACGGTTTGCCTTTGTCAGGGAGCAAGGCTGACCGGAGCCTCAGGGATAACCTTCGCTCCGGCAGCGGACCGAACACCGATCCGCTCACTCTCTACAGGAAAGCTATGTCACGAATTGGTCCCGTCAAAAAAGTGTGGTCACAGAAGCCTTAACGGTGTAAATCGTTGCCCGGATAAGCCGCTTGTATCGATTGCAACGAGCAACTAAGGGTTAACACCATGAGAGAATGAATCAGCGCGATGTGTGTGCCAGCGACGGCGGCTAAGGGGTGGTCGCCGCGACCCGAACGCGCAAAAAAAAATCCGACTCGCAAGAAACGAGCCGGATCCAACAACGTGAATCGCACCAGGTAGATCCCGGTAGCTAAGACACCACCAAGAGGGGTAGTCTTAGTTAGCGAGGCCTGCTGAAACCTCACCGAATTTCGTGTTTGCTTCGGTACCGATCGTTCCGACCGCTGCCAAGCAAACCACGATGATCAATGCCAACATCACGGCGTACTCAACCGCGGTTGGTCCATCTTCTTCTTTCAAGAAATTAACGATGCTGTCAGCGAAGTTCTTCATTTTGTTCCTCACAGGTGGTGTGTGACCGTTGGGACACACGATGACTAGGTGGGCGATCCCTTGGGATCCAATCACTCGCGTCGCAGCCTGATCTCTGACCAATTTGGACAAGCCCTGGGGAACAATGCGAATCGTTTCCACGGCAGCCCGGCGATCCACCGATCATGGTTCTCCCAACCATGTCCGAAGGACCCGTGGCTTTGCGTCTCGCTCTCACGAGCGATTTGCCTTTGTTCAGGAAAGCTAGGCTGACCGGATGTTTCTCTCACGGATGTTGAAAGAAACGTACCGGCAGCAGACTGAACACCAATCTGCTCTCTATGCAAAAGCTATGTCACGGATCCCTGCAGTCAAAACTTGAGACTTCGGAGAATCAATCAGCTTAGTGAACAGCGACGGGTTGGATCGGTTGTCGGGAACAGTCAGGCTATACTACTTGTGCCTGCTCACACGTGATTGCCAACTTGATGTCCCTGCTCAAATCCGCTCTCGCCAAACCGACGGTCTGGATCGCCATCGCCCTGTGCCTTGCGATCGCCGACTTTTTCGCGCCCGCCGAACTGGCGATCTGCGCCGTGCATGCCCTGATCTTGCCGATCGCCTGGCGATTGCTGCATCGCCGCCACGTTTCCCTCCTGACAGCCACCTTGATGGTCGCCGTGGTCATTCCGGGCCTCTACCACCTGGTCAGCCACAATTACAACCAAACCGTTCACGAGGTCGACGGTAAAGCAGCGGCCATGTCGGTGATCGATCCGGCGCGGGTCTGGACCACACTCACCCTGGCGGCCGCCGGACTGTTTCACATTAACTTGATGCGAGCACGGCGGCGGCGTGTCGGGTTGCGCCGTGATCTGCAACAAAAGGTTCGTCGCCGCACCGATGAACTGCGTCAACTCAATCAATCGCTTCGCGATGAAGTCCAACGGCGACAAACCACCGAGCATCTCCTGGACCGAAGCGAAACCAACTTGCAGTCGTTGATCGATCGGATGCACCTTCAAGTCCTACGCAAGGACCGGGATGGCACGATCACCTACGCGAACGAAACGTTCTGCAAACAACTCGCCCGCGATCCGTCCGATGTGATCGGAAAACCCGATTCCGAGTTCTACCCACCCGAGTTGGCCGATGGATATCGTGCCGACGATCTTCGTGTGATGGAAACAGGCAAGCCGGTCGAACACGTCGAAGAACACCCGACTCCCGATGGTGGCACGGGATACGTCCAAGTCTTCAAGGCGCCCGAATTCGATCAATCGGGTCAATGCGTTGGCATCCAGGTCATCTTTTGGGACGTCACGGAAAAGCATCGAAGCGCCATCGCACTGCGAGACAGCGAAGCGAGAAAACGCGCGCTCTTTGAAACCGCGGGTGATGCGGTGATCCTTTCCGATCGGGATCAAACGGTCGTTGAAGCCAACCCGTCGGCCGCACATCTTTTTCAAATACCGACCGAACAACTTGTCGGCAGACCACTCGGTGACATCGCACAACCGATCGTGGTGGACCATGGTGATCCCGTAGATTGGTCCGAGCTTGCGCAGACCGAGCGCCATGAGATGACACTGCAAAGACGCGATGGCAGTCAGTTTGATAGTGAGGTAACGATCAATGCCATTCCGATGGGCGACTCGCAGGGAATGGCAATCATCGTTCGCGATGTGACCGTACAGCGACAGGCCATGGAAACGCTTCGTGAAGCCAAAGCGGCAGCCGAAGCGACCAGCCGCACGAAAAGCGAGTTCATGGCGGGCGTCAGCCACGAGCTGCGGACACCGCTCGGTGGCATCACCGGGTTGACCGACCTGATTCTCGACACGCCTCTCTCACCTCGCGGTCGCCAATACGTCGACATGATTCGACAGAGCGGGTCCCAGCTTAGTGATGTGATTGAAGACATCTTGGACTTCTCGGCCATCGAAGCCGGCCAGGTTCAAATCAACCCGCAACCAATCGACGTTCATGCGGTTGTCTCCAACGCATTCAAATCCATTGCCGCTCGGGCCGTCGGCAAACCGCTCGAATTGGCAATTCGTGTCGATCCCGACACGCCGCGTCATGTGGTTGCAGATCCGAAACGGATTCGTCAGATCGTGATGAACCTCGGCGGCAACGCCATCAAGTTCACGCCGTCGGGCAGCGTTACCTTGAAACTCTCGGGCGATCGATCCGCAACCAACAACGAACACGCAAACATTTGCATCGCCGTTTCCGACACCGGCGTTGGAATCCCAGCTGACAAACGCGAAGCCGTCTTCGAAGCCTTTGAACGGGGCGAAGAAGGGACCACTCGCCGATTTGGTGGTACCGGCCTTGGCCTTTCCATCTCAAACGAGCTAGCCCGAAGGATGGGTGGCCGAATCGAACTGGAAAGCAAGGTGGAAAGCGGAAGCACCTTTACGTGCCATCTCGAGTTGCCGCTCGCCGAAACAACGACCACACCCAAACGCGCGATCGACGAGAAGGTTTGCTGCCTTGTCGACACTGGCCAATTGGTCATCGATCAATCGATTGCGCAAATCCTGGGGGCATACGCAATCCCCACTGTGACGCAGATCCCCGAGGACGCCACACGCCGATTGACTTGGATCGTCAGTCCGCAACAGATCGCGTCGACCCATTTCGAATCGATGCGGCGCAGCGGCGATCAAGTCGTCTGGGTAACACGGCTCGGCGAACCCCTTTCCGATCAAGCCCAAGACCAAGACGCCATTCTTTCGCAACCGGTATTGCCCGACGAACTCATCGCTGCCGCCATGCATTCCAACTCGAGTGAAGGCGATGAGTTTGATTTCGACTTACAAGATGATGCGGCGCGACAAGCAAGAAAGATCCGCGAAAGCCAACTTCTGTTATTGGTCGATGACAGCCCTGTCAACCAAACCGTCATTCGCGATCAACTGATGACAGCCGGTTTCCAAGTCGACGTCGCTCCCGGTGGCGCCGAAGCAATCACCATGGCCGGCCAGAAAGACTACGACTGTGTGCTGATGGACTTGCAAATGCCCGACATGGACGGCACCGAAGCGACACAGCGTCTTCGAGCGATGTTGGCCAGGCAATCTAAGAGTTCGCCGCCTGTGATCGCGCTTACCGCGCACGTCACCGACGAACACCGAAAACTGTGCTTTGATGCCGGAATGAACGGCTTCATCACCAAACCAGTCGACCGAGACAAACTTGTTGCCGAGATCGCCAAGCAGACATCCGATGCAGCAGACTCCGCCGGTACCGAGACAACCAGCGACGATCGCTCGACCAATGAAACGACCGGCGCACGAGTCGTGGACGAAAACGAGACGTCGTCCGAATCGTGGCGACAACGAATTCAAGCTCGCAGTGGCAATCGCCCCGACATGCTGCTCGCGATCTGCGAAGCATTCTTGGAAGAAGTCCCCGACCTCATCCAGCGAATTCGTGGCTCCGTCGAAACCCGCGACGCCGCCTCACTGAAAACTGCGTCGCACACCTTGAAATCATGCTTGGCCTATGTCGCCGAAGCCGACGACGTTAGCAAAGCAGCATCGATCGAGTCGGACTCGGACGAACCCGAGAACGTCAGTCGAGAGCGCGTCGAGGAGATCGAACGCATCGCTTCGCATTGGATTGGGTGCGTTCAAACCTTACGCGATGAAACCGCCAACGCCGTTGGTTGACCCCATCGATGGGTTAACCAAAGTCAGCTAGTTATCGGCACTAACTGGGGCCAAGCGGTTGCCACAAGCCAATGATGTTGTCCTCGGTGTCTTTCACTTGGGCATAGATCCCCATGTCTCCCACCGGCACGGGCCCCATGAGGTTTGAGCCGCCGGCTGCTTCGACGTCTTTGATCCGCTGTTCACAGGAATCGACTTCCAAGACCAACACGGGCGAATGGGAACCCGCTTCGTTTCGCTCGTACGTTCCGCCATTGATGCCCCCTGGTTTCTCTGGCTTGTGCTGGTCGTTGACCTCAGTCGTGATGGCGAAGGTGTAGGGCATACCGCCAGGGGCGGGAAGAAACTGCCACCCAAAAACATCGCCGTAGAACTTTTCCATCCGTTCCTTTTCCGAATACGGCACTTCAAAGTGACAAACGCGGTCCATGTCAATTTCCCCAAGATATTTGTGTAAGCGAACAAGAGGCGGGCTATTCTAAAGTTTCGCGGATCGCCAGGGTGAATGTGGCGCGCCAGAACATGTTCGCCCACACTTCGCGCCCAAGGTTGGATAGACAACACTCGTTGTCCTCAACCCGTCCCACCCACGAAAGCTACCGCGATTCACAACGCGCGCGTCGCTTCCAGCCTGATGATCGAAACGCTATGCGGCTTGTTTGGAACACCGATCCCCATTTGAACCACGTCGCGGTGACGGCGTGGGATCGCTGGATCACATCCAATCGAGATGCAAAGGGAGATGCCTTCTTGATCACCGGCGACATCTCCGAGGGGGAAGATGTTGCTTTTCAGCTCCAACGTCTTTACGAGTCGTTAGGCAAACCGATCTATTTCGTGCTTGGCAACCACGACTTCTATCACAGCTCGTTCGCCCAAACGCGACGCCAAGTCATCGACATGGCTCGTGACAACCCGCACTTGATCTACCTGACCGACACCGGTGCGGTCGAAATTGACGAAGGCGTCCATTTGGTTGGCGACGATGGATGGGGCGACGCGACACTGGGCGATTACGAGGGTTCGATTGTTCGCTTGAACGACTTTGCCTTGATTGAAGATTTCCAGCAAAGCCCCATGGATCAGTGGCAAACGATGCTCAACCATCTCGGCCAAGAAGCGGCCCAGCGGCTTGCCCAGAAGTTGTTATCTATCCCCGAGTCGGCTGCGGAAATCCTGGTGATCACGCATGTGCCACCCTTTCGCGAGGCCTGTTGGTACCAGGGAAAGACCACTGACGATAACTGGGCACCCTTTTTCGTTTGCGGCGAACTCGGAAACGTATTGCGTCAGCTTGCAAACGACCGACCCGATTGCAACATCAACGTGCTCTGCGGGCACACTCACAACGACGGCATCGCAACGATGGCCGACAATCTGACGGTCTACACAGGTTCCGCCGTGTACGCGTCGCCAAAAGTGGAGGGCATTGTCGAGACCGAAGCGCATCGACTGACTTTGAAATTGCACCAATAGGCTAAGGCCCGACGCTAGAGCGTTCGGCTCACGAGATTTCGGGCCTTGCGCGTTCGCTGCGACGCCAACTCGCAATGCATCGGCAGAGAACACCACAGATGGTCAACTTCGTTGGTTGCTCCAGAGCGCGAGCAGTTCAACCACGTGCTCGACCGCTTCGATCATTTGATCAAGGCATGCGAACTCGCGAACACTATGAATGTTGTGTTGACCACTTGATAAGTTTGGCGTTGGCAGCCCCTTTTCGGTGAGTTGACTCCCATCCGTTCCACCGCGAACAATCGTCTTGGTGCAAGTGCGGTCGAGATTTGTGAACGCTTGCTCGGCCAATTCAACCGCTTGGGGAAGTTTTGCGAGCCCTTCGCGTAGGTTGCGATATTGACGGTGGACATCCACGTTCACACTTAACCCTGGCACCGCTTCCACAACAGAATCGGCTGCCGCTCGGATTTGATTGGCGTACTTCTCAAGGTCTTCGGTTTCGAACGATCGCAAAATCAATTCGACCTTCGCCAGTCCGACGCCGCCGGTGATGGTATAGGGATGAATGAAGCCCTGTCTTCCATCGGTCGTTTCCGGAGCATCAGTTTCGAGCGGCAAGGATGCAACGAATTTCCCTGCGGCACGCAGCGCATTGACCATACGGTCTTTTGCGATTGCCGGGTGAATGTTGTGGCCGGTAAACGTTACCGTCGCCGCGTCTGCCGAAAAGGTTTCGACGTCGATCATTCCCGCGCCACCCCCGTCGAGAGTGTAGGCAACCGTGGCCCCCAGTTTGTCGAGGTCGATCTTGTCGGTTCCTCGACCAATCTCTTCGTCGCACGTAAACAACACGCGCACGGACCCGTGCTGAAGATGCGGGTTCTCGATCAACGTTTGCGCCAGTTCCATGATGATGGCGACGCCCGCTTTGTCGTCACCACCGAGCAAAGTCGATCCGTCTGTGGTGATCAATGTCGCACCCACCAGTTCCTTTAGGGCAGGACAAGACTGCACCGAGATTGTTTCCCCATTTGATAAGGGGATGTCGCCACCCGAATAGTTTTCGATCACTTGTGGTTGAATATTCTCACTCGGTGCTTCGGGCGATGTGTCGACATGAGCCACCAAGGCAACGGCGGGGCTTTGCCCACCATCGGTAGCTGGCACTGTTCCCCAAACGAGCGCGTTGTCATCCAACTCGACATCGACGGCCGACATCGATGCAAGCTCATCGCGCAAAACCACGGCCAAGTCTCGTTGCCGCGACGAACTTGGGTACTGGTCACTTGCTGGGTCCGCTGCCGTATCGATGCGGACGTATTTCAAGAAGCGATCCAAAAGGCGTTGACGGTTAATCTTGACGCTAGCATCACTGAGGCGATTCATCTGTTTGTCCGTTGCCGAGGCGTTTTCGTAAGGGTGCCAGTTTGCTGCATTTCCCGCTGCATCCAGCAATTCCTGTGGGGGCTACATTGCGGGGGGAACGTAAAACGGGCGTATCTGTGGTAGGGTGTGGTATGCAACCCGCGTAAAGACTGCGAGCAAATTGATGGCCGAAAAAGTATCGCATCTGATTTTTGACGTTGAAAGTGTCGCTGACGGCGAACTTGTCTCGAAGGTGCGTTATCCCGGTGCTGGCTACACCCCCACAGAAGCGATCGCAACCTACCAAGACGAGTTGATGGAAAACAACGGAACCACCTTCGTTCCGTACACCTATCAAGTTCCGGTTGCGGTGGTCGTTGCCAAAGTTGCCGATGATTTGCGGTTGATCGACTTGGTTTCTTTGGACGAGCCCGAGTTTCGACCGCATGTGATGACCGAAAAGTTCTGGCGCGGTTGGGAAGCCTACAAGCAACCGCAATGGGTCACCTTCAATGGCCGATCCTTTGATATGCCGCTGATGGAATTGGCCGCGTTTCGATACGGCATTTCGATCCCACGATGGTTCAAATCGGACGGCTATCGAAGCCCCAGGAACCGGTACAACGTTGACATGCACTTCGATCTGCAAGACGCGCTGACCAATTTCGGCGCAGCGAGGTGCCACGGTGGACTGAATCTTGTTGCGCAAATGCTTGGCAAACCAGGCAAGATGGACATTCGCGGCGATCAAGTCCAACAACAATACGACGCCGGTCAATTTGATGCGATTAGCGACTACTGCCGATGCGATGTGCTCGATACCTACTTTGTGTTCCTGCGAACACAAGTGGTGATGGGTAAGATCTCGCTCGAGCAGGAAATCGAACTCGTTGCCGAAGCGAAACGCTGGATTGAAGAGCGTGCCGACGACTCCGAAGCCTATCAGGCCTATTTGGGATGTCTCGGCGAGTGGCCAAACCCTTGGCCGACGGGTGAACTTGTTTCTTAGCTCGGGTCGTTTCCTATCTCGGGTTGTTCCTGGCTCGGCTCGACGTTGTGTCGTGAAACCGACGACATGAAACCGACGAGGTCGCGGATTTCCGCGTACCGCCTGTTTTCACCTTTACGTGAGACGCTTGGCAGCGGTAGGGTCCTTTCTGTTGACCCGTTCCCAACCCACCGAAGCGATCGATGCCCAGACAGGGATGTCTTTGCCGATTGTTTTCCCATGGAATGACGGTACGACCAAGTCGGCCATGGGTTACGTTCCCATCCACTCGCTGCACGAACAACGCGAGGCGCTCGATGTACGGGCTCTCGCTACTGTTCCTGCTGCTTGCGGTCGTGGTCGATCTTTCCAACGCGAGCGCGGGCGAGCAAGTCGATTTGACATTGCGAATGCGCTGGAACGCTCCGGCCCCCAAAGCATCCAACTTTTCGGTCAGTGTCGTCGACCAAGCTGGGCAACCAGCCCTTGATGCGTCGATCCGCGACCTTGCCAACCTGAGCCTTTCGCCTGCCACGACCGGCGCTTTTCGCGTTGACGAAAGTCGATCGGCCTTTCAATTCAATAGCCGAGCAAAACTGAGCGAAGGCGGGGCGCGGTTTCGTGTCCAGGCCTCCGATGATGCGCAGCTTGCTGTCGAGTTCATTCAAACGGACGACGATGGCAACGCAACACGGATGCAGGAGTTTGTCCCGCTCAACAAGCTGCTTGCCAAGACTCTGTACGAAGGAAAGAAATCAAATACCGCCTCACATGAGTCGTGGTCGCTTCAACGCGTCGCAACGGACCAATTGAGAATCGAGCTCGCAAAACAGTCGCCGCTGTTTCGCAAGGGCGACGATTTGTCGTTTTCGGTGCAAGCCAATTCAGCGGTCAGTGCAACCACGCAAAGCTTGAGCCTGCACTACAACTTGGTGCGCGTCGGCCATGCCACGACCGTGAATCAAGAAAGCTGGACGGTCACATTAGATGCCAATGGGCATAGTGACAAAATCGAACATCGACATACCGTTCCACACGATCCCGGGGTTTACGAACTACGGTGTTGGCTCGAGCCTTCCGAAAACCTTTGGTCGCATTTTCGCCGGCGCCCACCGCCAACGGTCTACCACGCTCGCCCCATCGTCGTGCTTCCAGACGCAGGCGTAGCCAATTCGCCAACCCCATGGGAAACGATCGGTGAGATTCGTCCCTCACAGGTTGCGACCTGGTCGGTCAGCAAATGGTTGCCAAAGTCGACTAACCGATTGATTCCAGGTTCGGCCCCAACCGAGCCGAAGATTGGCACAGCCCAGCACGCCGGTGAGTCTGTCTCACAACTCCTGCCAGGCGAATCTTTTCAAGCGACCGTCCCCGTGCAGACACCAGGACTGCCGCATCGGGTCACGGTTCGCTACCCCAACGATGACGACCTGCAGCTTCGCATCGACGTTGCGCCGTCGGCGCAAATGGAATCACCTGAGGTCTCATTCACGCTGAATGAATCAATCGAATCGCCGACACTCGGCGATTGGATTGAGCACACCTTTGTGGTGTACCCACGAAACGATGATCAGATTCGATTGACCAACGTCAACGCAGATCATCCCGTGAAATTCGAATCGATCATTGTGACCGCTGGACCCGATCACCTTTCCGAGTTCAATGACGACGATCAACCTGCGGTCGATCTTCAAACGCGCCTAGGCGCGATCGAACTCACCGATATCGATTGGTATTTGGCTCTGACGTCCGATGTCGCGCGTCAACGTGGCGTGATCGAATGCCAACCACAAACGATTGCCATGCAACGGCTTTGGAGTGCCGCAGGCCGTCTCCGCGATTACGCCCAGGCATCGGGGTTCAACAGCCTCGTGATTCCGGTGGTCGACAAGGGTCGGTGCCTGATCCGATGTGACGCGTTCTCGCCGATCCGTGATGAACCCTCCATCGACGACGATGCCTTGGACCTACTCTTGGCCGTTTGGGAACACTCGAACCTACGAGTGCTGTTGAGCGTCGACCCGTCGATGCCGGTGACTGCCCTGGAAACGGCACTTCAACAAACACCCGAAAGCAGCCAGACGTTGCTGCGACGCTCGGCATCGTTAGTCGCGACGCCCAACTATGCCCGCTACCATCCGATGGTTTGGCAGGCTAAGGCATCCTTGCTGAAATCAGTATGCAATCATGCAGCACGCTCTACCTGCTTTGAAGGAATCCACCTTCGCAATTCAGCCGCAGACGTTTCGACAATCGATGATTGCGACTTGGCGTTGTTCGCGTCCAAGGTGAACCCAAAATCGGTTTCGATCGCACAACTGCGTCGCTGGGTTGGCGGGGAAGGCCGACCGGCCTTTGA
This sequence comes from Rubripirellula sp., assembly GCA_965216875.1. Classification (GTDB taxonomy): domain Bacteria; phylum Planctomycetota; class Planctomycetia; order Pirellulales; family Pirellulaceae; genus CBDCUW01. Next base: position 6,467,437 of record OZ244207.1, on the reverse strand, counting down.
GCAATGGATCGCCGATCGATCCATCGCAAAACTGTCGCTGTTCTCGCAACAAGTCCCGCGTCCTCATCGGCTTGTGGTTCAGGCAACCGGCCACCCAATCGCTGACGTCAAGAATCGACTTCCCAACATCCAGTTCCGCCAAGCCATCAAGCGTTCACCCGACGGTCCACTCTCGAAACGAATCCGATTCGCTCATTCGCTCAGCAATCTCGATGCAGATCAAAACGATTCGATCTCGGTCGTCTCGTTGGTTGATGATGCAACGACCAGTTCGCCAACTCCAACGCTGCGTCGGATCTCGAGCAATCACATTGGCGCGATCATTCGGAAAGAGGCTCCCGACATTCTCATGCTGCGATCGTCTGTGGTCGGTCGTGAAATCAACCCACAAGCAAGTCAATTGCTGCAGTCCTTTACCGCGTTGCCTCGGGGCAAGTTGACGGCCGTTCCGATGGCTGATCCTGCGTTGAGTTTTGCAAGCGTCCAGTTCACCGCAGCCAACGACCGATCCTATCTCGTTGTCACCAATGACGCTCCCTGGCAAACGGAAGTCGACATTGATTGTGGGTCGCCGGCGGGTTGGAAACCAATGCTCGAAGCCGGTCCGAACACAGCTTCGATCTCCGACTCTGGTTCGCAAACAAGGGTTACCCTGCAACCAGGCCAGTGCATCATTCTGCAATCAAAGGTTCCGCTTCCCGATTCCAGTGCCATCTCCTGCACGGCGCGTGTTGCTGGCGGTGCTGAAGCTCTAGCGGAAATCAAACAAAGCGTATCAACCATCGTTGCCCGGATCGGCATGCTGACCAACTTTGATGATTACGAAGCGTTATCGAATGGAAGCTTCGAACAGAAGGGTGGCGTTGGCTTGGTGGGCTGGCTGCATGCCCAGCATCCGGCCGACGCGGTGACCGTGGATCAACAAGAATCAATTGATGGTGATCGTTCAGTCTGTTTGACGACAGATGCCCAATTCTCGAGCCGCACTTGGCTCGTCAGCGAAACGTTTGCGGCACCGACATCGGGCCGAATTGCGGTATCGCTAGCTTGTCGCGGGCAACTACGAAATGCGGAAAGCAAACATCAACTTCGCGTTTCCATCGAGGGGACTCAGAACGGCCAACCACTGCGAAAGTCGGCAGAAATCGAGGTCCCTCGCGATGGCAAGTGGCAGTCCAGGCAAGTAGTCTTGGAAGTGGATGGCATCACACCGTCGGCGGTCGAATCGTTGCGATTGACCATTGACAGTATGTCGGCCGGAAAAATTTGGATCGATGATGTTCACCTTCATCATGAATTCCCGCTTTCAAAGGAGCGAGGCGACCTGCAAAGCCAAGCCTTCCTCGCTGTACAAGGACTTGAACGGGGGAATTTGACTCCCTCAGCACGACTTTTGAAGAATCATTGGGCACAATTGCTGTTACGCGAAGCCGAACTCTCTCCTCCTCCTGTCGTAGCCGAAACGGTCGACCCTCCTGAGCCGACCCCGGGTGTTGCAGAAAGGATACGCGGCTGGCTACCACGTCCTTTGCGTTTCTAGGGAACACAAAGGATTACAAACTTCTCGTCCGGAGTCACCGCGATGCGACGTTGGATCAAGCGACTGACGGTTCTTACTGTCTTTCTCCTTTTGATCGGTGGCGGTGCATCTTGGTGGTTGGTCAATCAAACCAAACACGTCCCGGAGTTTTACGAGCGAGCCACAAAGCAACGTCCAGAGCAAACTGCTGAAGCAAGCAAACGCATGCTCGCCGACGTCAAACAACTTCAAGAAGACGCAGCAAAAGTAGGTTGGTGGAAAGCCGAGTTCAGCGACGATGAAATCAACGCCTGGCTCGCGGAAGAGTTGCCTCAAAAGTTTCCGAAACTTCTTGCCAACGGCGCCAGCGACCCTCGCGTCGAGATCGAAGACGGCCGCATTCTTGCTGCGGTTCGATACAAGAACAAACGCATCGACACGGTGATCAGTTGTGAAGTCGAGGTTGCTCTTACCGAACAACCCAACATGTTGGCTTTGAACATCACCCAACTCAAAGCGGGCGCGCTTCCGTTGCCACTCAAGAAATTCCAAACCGGTATTTCAAAGGAAGCGGCAACGGGTGATATCGATGTCCAATGGGATGCTTCCGAAGCAGGCCCAATCGCATTGATCACCGTCCCGAGTGAGCACCCTCGCTATGCCATCAGTCCGGTAACCGTCGAATCGGTCAAGCTGATCGATGGCAGCTTGGTGCTGTCGGGGCACACCGGCGAGCTGGATCAACACTCGTATCGGCCTAAGGGTCCGATCTATCGGTTCGTCTCGTTCCGAAAAGACCGCAATCGCCACAAATCGCAAGCATCGTTGCGGTCATCGGTTTCGCCCAAGCTGCGATAAAACGCGACATGCAATGAATGCACGCCGCTGCCTTCTTGCCAATGCAATTCAACTTCGAAGCGATCCTCGGAATTGGCGATCATGCGATATCGCCCGCTGACCAGCCGTCGCACTTCACCCCGGTCCCCAGACACCGGTCCCTGATAGTCGAGGTATGCCGCACGGTGTCCTGCTAGCTCGGTGGCCTCGGCATCAATGTCGAGCACGCAAAGGTCAAGCACTGGCGTTGCGAACGTTCGCAGCAATTCACCGTGCCCCTCTCTTTCGAACATCCAATCGAGGTGTGTTTGGTCGGTCCGGTCAAAACGAGGACCAATGGTGTGTTTCAATATCACGAAACGAAGCACAGCAACTCACTCTATTGGCTTGCCATTTCATAGCGACGACGCAACGCTTGATCTTTCGGCGGCGAAGTCAACAGGATGTACTTTGCCCGTCGCGATGCTTGATCACCCTGTCCGTTGGTTCTCAGCAACTCGATGGCGCCAAGTTTGGCTTCATGCCACTGTGAACTTCCGCGTGCGCTGCCTGCGGCGAGTTCGTCCCAAAGTGTGACCGCAAGTTCTTTTCCTTTCTTGTTTTCAGTCGAAGCCAACAGTGTTGCTGACTTGCGCATCATCGAACCACGCTGTCCCGCTGGCGCCGCTTTGATCAGAGCGCGTAGCGAGCTTTCCGCTTTGGCCGCATCACCAAGCCACAAGGAACGTTCCGCACCATCAATCGTCGCTTCGGGTGCGGATGACCAACCTTCGATAAGATGAGCAACCGAGGTGCGCATCTGTGGGTATTGCCTGCCATCTCGCATCAGTCGCCATCGCACCGCATCACTGATTTCGTCTGGCGGAACCTGCTGCAACGACGCTTGTCCGGCAGAATCACGATAGGCCAAAAGCGATTCATAGAACTTCGAACGATTGGCTTCGGTTGACTTTGCGGCTGGCACTTCACCAAGCAGCTCACGATCCAACACTAGCGCGGCCGTTTCCCTGATCTTTGCTGCTGCAGACGGACGTTCCGTTAGCGGCTTGAACGTCGTCAAAAAGTCTTGCATCAAAGGCTTGATGTCAGCCTGTTGCTCCGCAGACGTCACCGCCGAAACCCAGCGGGCAAGTGCGGTGTCGAGTTCTTGCGCCGTGTGGGACTGTGGTGACAACATCGAAGCGGCAACCGCGGCATCGAGCAAACGATTTTGGCTTTCGTAGATTTGGACCAGCCATTGCCGTGCGGCCGGTGCCTTATCGCTATCAGGCCACCGCTGCAGATGCTCTTTCAGCAACGACTCAATCTTGCGTGTTTTGTCTTGGCGATCACTTGAGTGATAAGTGACCGCTGCTTGCAAATGTGTCGCCGGTGCAAGCTCAAAGCCTTGATGGTCTCGGGCGACCGCTGCAAGTATTTCCGATGCCTCGCCGGCGCGTTTGATTTGAATCAAAGCTGCAGCGGCCTTCGTTGCAAACTGGATTGCCCGCTTGCCGTCACGTTCTGAAACGGCAGCCGACGAAAAGAGATCGGCGGCTCGTCCATAGTCACCGCGGCGAAGCCAATCCTCGCCCTGAGCGACAACGAGGGCCGAATCGATCGGTTGATTTTCCGATTGCGACCGCAGCTTTGAAAGCGCAATCGCTTCGGCCCTTCGACGCCCATACAAACCGTTTCGACGTTCGATCGCGTCTAGCCAAGCACCGACGTCACCGCCGCCACGTTTTGCGATCAACCACTGGGTTCGCGCCAGGTCCATCTCAATCGACCTTGCTGCCAATTCGGGCGAGCTTCCAAAAAACGAATCCAGTTTTCTCTCGGCTGCATCAAGCGAGCCGCGAAGCACATCGATCCTGACCCGCATTGCATACAGCTCGTGAGGCAGCGGCTTGGGCCAGCTTCGAGCCAGTGCAACCAAATCGGTCTCGGCGCGATCCAGTTGCTGGCCGCGGATCATTGCTTCGACGCGCAGACGTTCGACTTCGCGCCGAGCGGCAGAGTCGGCGGGCAAGTTGTTGATCGCTTTGTCTGCCGTCGAAACGGCCTGCGCCGCAGCGCCCAGCCGATCGCGACTGCCCGCTGCGAACAACTCGGTCTGCATCAATGAAAGCGACACCGCATCGATCAACAGATACTGCTCAAGCCTTTGCAGGTCCGCAATCAACGCATGATCGTGGTCGCTGCGAGCACTCTGCAGACTTGAATGTTGGTCTGCAATCTTGCGTGCCAATTCGACGATTGCGGATTGAGACCTTGAGAGCAGCTTGGTGATCTCGTCAACGCGTGACTCGGTTGCTGGAGAAACGGCAAAGGTCACGACCGCATGTTGAGCCGCGTCTCGCCGAACGGCTTCCAGTTGAGCCAACAAGAAGAGCTGACGACGATGCCCGGGATAGGCACTAAGCAATGTGGTTACCGGCGACTGGGCCTTTTCAACTTCTTCGTTGCTGTACTTCGACTTGACCTTCGCCGCGGCGGAGAGAGATTGACTTTGCTTGATCGCCCATTTTGCGATTGCATCACCGGTTGGGTCCGCGCCCTCGGATTGCTCAATGCAATACGCAGTCGCTTCGTCAAAGCGTCCTAATCGAATCAGTTCGTCCACGAGATCCGCGGCCCAATCGTTCGTTTTTCGCCCAACCACTTCGGCGCGGGTTTGCCCGATCGCTGTCAGTGCGATTGCAACCACCAAACCGATTGTGCGCCAGTTCATCCCGGTCATGGTTGGTCGTCACCGCGCACTGCAAAGAGAACTCGATCCGCACCCGCAGCGCGTGCCGCGTCATACACCGCAACCGCCGTATTCATCGTGATCTCATCATCTGGGTCGACAATGACGGGTGGCTGAACACCAAGTTCAAGGATCTGTTTGAGCTGCCCTTTCAGTTCGTCAACGCTTGCCAACGATTGACCATTGAGTTCAATCACGGTGGCAACATCCTGCTGGCGCACGCGAACCACGATTTCGTCAAACGCTTCGACAGGCGTCGTGTCTTCGAGGCTCGTTTCGCTGCCGCCAGCAGGCGGTTCGGCGATCGCGCCGGGGAGATCAAACTCGGGCAATTCGAAACTGCTCGTCCAAACGAAAAAGACGAGCAGCAAGAAGACGACGTCGATCATCGGCGTCATCTTCAGTTCCATCGAATCGGAATCTTGTGACTGTGGAATACGCATCGCCGTCCCCTAGTTCGCGGATGCGGCCGAGACACTCGCCTCGGTCTGCCGGACCGCGATGGACGCATCGGTGATTCCTGCCAGCGCCGCGTGCCGCAATACCGGCTGAACGAACCGATATTGGATCGTCCCCTCGCTGCGAATGCGTACGGAGGCATCGGTCCCCATCTTTGCATAGTGCTCGGCAAGGGCAGACTTGAGGGCTTCGCGATCGACCACATTTCCACCCACCAACCACTGTCCCGATCCGTCGATGCTGATCGTCAGCGGCGCTCGATCCGGGTCGGTCGGATCGAAGGTTGCAGCGACCGGCAGCTCAAGCGGCAGTCGATTCTCCTGGCGCGCCAGATGGCTCGACACCAGAAAGAAGATGATCAGCAAGAACACGACGTCGATCATCGGCGTCATGTTGGCGCCAACGCTTTGTCGATGACGAGACGAGGGAACGTACAAGGGATCGTGCGTCTAGAAAAAGTACGGAAATCTTCCGCCATGGAACCAAGGTCGCCGATTGACAAGCGAAACGCCTGATCTGTGCGATACACATTCGGGAGCTGAATCGGCATGGTAGTCAGAATGCCAGTATATCGGCTACGATCCATCGCCGACACGATCTCTTTTGACCAATCGAACTTGCACACCCCGGCAGACCTCTGAATACCGAAAAATCGAGCCTGACCTTCCTAAAAAACTTTGCGCGAAATCCGACGCAGGTGGGTGCGATCGCGCCCAGCAGCGCCGGCTTAGTCAATGCAATGTTGGAATGGGTCGATTGGTCGACTGTCAACAACGTCGTCGAATTCGGACCAGGCACAGGCGTGTTTACCGAGGGGATTGTCGATCGCCTGAAGGAGGACGCCAAGTTCTTTGCCATCGAACGATCGCCTGAACTTGCCGCGATCACACGCGAGCGGTGTCCCTCGGTGACGGTCTATGAAGACAGCGTCGTGAATGTTGTCTCGCTCTGCGAGCGTGAAGCAATGGACAAGATCGATGTGGTCATCTGCGGTTTGCCCTGGGCTTCGTTTTCTGAATCTCTACAAAGCGAAATCCTTGACGCGATGCTCGAAATGCTTCCCGAAGAGGGTCAGTTCGCAACGTTCGCGTATTGGCAGGGCGTCGTGCTGCCCGCCGGACGACGTTTCTCGCGGCGGCTGCGCAGGACTTTTTCGCGGGTCGAACGCAGTCACACGGTATGGAAGAACCTGCCGCCCGCGTTCGTCTATCGCTGCGTTCGATAAACACCTGTACCGCTGTGTATCGTTGCGAGCACAAACTCTTCGCTTTGCTGAGTAACCGCTGAATCGTGCTCTGAAGGCAAGTAAACTGGGGGACCAACATGCGTCGCACCATTGATCCGCAGGGCACCTCATGGCAGATAAAAAAGAAACGGTTGTCGTCCCAAACGACCCGTCCGAAGAACAGATTTCGGCATTAAGAACGGCTGGTCTTATCCCGCAAGATGACAGCGAAACTCCTAGCGGCCACCCCTGGGTTCCAATTTTTGTCTGCACGATCGCCTTTGCGGTTCTCGTCTTCTTTATGGTCTCGATCTACAACAAAGCAGACTTCTTGGAGCTGCTGCGCGAACCTGAATACGCGCGCGGTTTGATCACATCACTTGTGAGCGTGGCGGCAATCACGCTTGGCTTTGTGATTGTGATGTTTGCATTCTTTGGTTCAAGCGATCAATTCACCGAAGCCCGCTTCCGTCGCGCACGAGAGATTTTCGTTGCGATGATGGGAGTGCTTGGCACCATTGTCGGGTTCTACTTCGGCAGCACGGATTCAAAAAAGACTCCCCTGAAACTCAGTGACATCAAAGTTGAAACGATCGAAGACAAAAAAGTTGCCACGATGTTTGTCGCAGGTGGAAGTCCGCCCTATCACTACCTGATGAAGGCCGAAACGGATGGGATCACAGACCAAAGCGGCATCACCACCAGCAACCTGCTTTCGATCGAAATCCCATCGAAAGCCCCTACCGGCTTGACGATCGAGATCACTGACAGCAAAGGCGAAACTGCTGTTCAATCTTTTGCGGGTCCAACCCTCGACCCGCAATGATTCATTGACTTCACCCTGATGGCCTTTGCCCAAAGGCCGCAGTTCGCCCTTCGTGCTTACCGCAACGAATCGATGCCGCGGATCATCCGTTCATCGCGTTGCAGGCCCGCTTGCACAGGGATACGCTGAACGCTTCGCGGGGGGCACTCGCGCCCCCTTAGTTCATGTTCTAGCGCATTTCGAACTCAAACTCAGGGTACAGAGCGATGACGAATCAACGTTGTCCAGGAAGAGAAGCGTTTCTTGACGATCATGATTTGACACCTTCGGCGTTTCGACGCGTCGTGGCATACCGGGCCAGAAGGTTGGGCATGGAGGTCGCCCGAATTGATGATCCGGAGCAGTGCAGCGAAGCGGAATCGTTTATCGAAAAGGTTCACTTGGAACCAGACTTTCTGCCTGTCAGTTTTCTAAACGACGGAAGTGAACGTGTTCGCGCAGTCTGTCGGATTCGAATCCAAACCAGCCGAGGCACTGGATTCGGCACCGGGTTTCTCGTTGCGCCCAATGTGATCATGACTAACAACCACGTGTTGGAAGATCGATCGACAGCGACAAGCAGCACGGCAGAATTCGATTTCGATAACGACCAAGCAACGATTCGACGAATCAGCTTTCGCCCCGACCAGTTGTTCATCACTGATGAGACACTCGACTTTACTCTCGTCGCCTGTGAACCAGTCGATGATGTGCCGGTGATCCCGTTGCTAAGGAATCCTGCGTTGGTGACGCGTCACGAGCGCGTCAACATCATCCAACACCCCGATGCGCGGCCCAAAGAAGTCTCGGTTCACGACAACCGTGTCGAACGCCTGATGTCGCGCGTCGTTCGCTACCGCACCGATACCGAACCTGGATCATCCGGTTCGCCCGTCTTTAACAACAATTGGGAATTGGTTGCCTTGCACCATGCTGGTGTCAACCAGCAAGGGGGACAAGCGCTGAACGAAGGGATTCTGATCTCGGCAATCGTTTCACATCTACTGGCCCGACGCGGACGTGAACGTAGTGAAAGCACAATGATCGATTCCGTACTCGATCTACAACAAGGCACGAACCCGCAATTCGGTTTCTTCGACACCGAAGGGTTAATCGCAGATCCCAACGTCGAAGTCGTTGTCAACGGACTCGTTGGCTCTTCAGAGTTTTGCGATGTTGGCTTTTGGAATATCGAGAACTTTAATAACGGCGTCTCCAATTCGCGGGTCAATGGCGTCGCCGAAGTGATCGCGAATCTTGGTTTGGACGTGTTCGGATTAACGGAAGTCCAAGAGGGTGCACTTGATCGGCTGCTCCCCGCACTTCGAACGCGCGGTTTTGCTGCGGACTTTGAATTGCTCGACACACGCGGTTCGCAGGACATTGCCGTTCTGTTCGACTCCACGACGACGCGCGTCAAGAAACGAGACGACTTGGTTCAGCGACATCATCGCCGACTTTCCAAGCGGACCCCGACAGGACGGACCGCATTTCCAAGGTTCCCGCTCTTTGTCGAATGCTCCGTTCAGGACGATGATGGGCGAAGCGCCAAGTTCTTGATGATCGTCGTGCACCTCAAAGCATTTGGCGACGCGGCCAGTCGGGCTCGCCGAAGGTTGGCTGCTGAGATGTTGGCCGAAATCATCGACGACATCCGTGAACAAGAAGGCATTCAAATCGTTCTCGGAGGCGACTTCAACGAGAAGCTAGACAACGACGTGTTGAGTGCACTCAAGTCTTCACCGGATCTGTTTAGCCTGACCGAGGATGATGCGACCAGCGGCGACCGATCGGCGATCAGCTTTGTTGGCGACCGTCACCGATCGTTGATCGATCACATCATCGTCAGCAGGGACGTCAAAACGGGTGATATCATGGGTGACGATGCGGCGATCGTCAGGCTTGATCGCGACATGCCAAGCTTCCCCGACACGATTTCAGACCACGTTCCTGTTGCCTTCCGAATGGTGTTCCGCGCTGCACCGGTCGATGTCTCCGACGATGTTGCGACCGACGCCCGACGGGTCGACATCCCAAGCGGAAGCAATCGTCTTCACTTGACCTTCGAAAGTGCAAGTGAAACGACTCGGCGAACGGAAAACGGCAAGCCGAAAAAGAAAAAACGCAAAGAGGTGAAAGCCTAACGCGTCGCACGACTGAGTTCGCAAGAGCGGAAAGCCGCGGGGCAACACTTGCCCTGCGGCTTTTGTTCATTGGCAAGCACGCGTGAAGGTAAGTCCCGCCTTTAGGTGAAAGGCGGGAAGATTCCAGCCAAAGAATCATGCCGGATCCGCGTCGCTTGCCGCTCCTTGATCCGGCCTACGGCCATGCGTCGATACTAGTACGCGGTGATCTGGCGGTAGGTCCACATCAGGACGGCGGCAACGATGCCGATCAAGATGAACGTGTAGATGATCACGACGATCGCCCAAACGATACGTTCGGTCGAACTAAACTTCTTGTTGATCCAAAGCAGCGGCAGACCCAAGAATCCCGTGACCAGAAACAAGACTGCCAGGACCGCGGCCTTGCTTTGCATGAGTTCCGTCGCTGACGTTCCGGTTGATGCTGTTGACTCGATCGGGGGCGCCTGCTCTGAAATGTTTGCAGGTGGCGCAGCCATCATGGCATCGATTGGTGATTCGTTCTTGGGTTCGGGTTCGTTCACTGTCCTACCGTGTCATTCTGTTCGCCACCACCAAGTCGTTGCTGCGCTCTCGAAACGAGCGGTGCGACGTTGTCGTTTCCACCGTAGAGATCAACGACGCTATACCAAATCTTTTTCGCGGCGACGTTTTTCCCCTCGTCGCTCAGCCGATCGGCTTCTTCCAGTTTGGCTTGAATGATTGCGGCCGCTTCGGTCTGTTCCAAATCCGAGTATTCAATCGACGCGATCTGTCGACGCGCCAAATTGACGTACACCCTGTACTCCTCGTCACCGGTAAGGAGCGTCTCCATGCTTCGGTAGCGATCGAGTGCGGTCGCTTTGTCGCCAAACCGCTCGTATTCGCTCGCCTCGGCAAAAAGCCGCTCACCTTCGTTCTTGAGGGGAAGGTTGCGTTTTAGTTTGACCTTGAGTGCCTGTTCGGCTTGCACCATGTCAACGTGATCCACCTGCTGGCGTGCCCATTCGTAATGCTCGCCTTCTGGGAAACGAGCGATCATCGGCAACAGGTAATGGTTCTTGGCTTGATTCAGCGCCGAACGCGATTCTTGGGCAAGCAGGTCCTCGGCGCGGCTGCGCATCTGGTCTTCGTTCAACGGCCAAACGATGTAAATCAGCACGGCCAGAATCAATGCTAGACCGCCAACGAGGATCCAGGGCTGGTCATGCCACGGTGTCGCATCAGGGACTTTCTCGTCTTCTTCCAAAGCCGCACGGCCTAGCAGCTCGCGCGCTTCGTTGCGTTCTTTTTGGTCGGTCACATTCAAAGGGCTGAATCCGGCCGAAGCATGTTCGGCAACCCCCGCTCGACTCATCGCTCGACGTCGCACTTCGGCCAAACCGAGTTGCACCGCTTTGGCACTGTGGGGTCGCTCTGCCGGGTTCTTGCTCAGCAGCTGGGTGATCAAACGATCAAACCAAACGGGGCAATCGAGCACAATCGAAGCCACCGACTCGGGAACTTGCGTCGTCGCGTTCTGCGAAACCTCTTCGATCGATTCGCCTGTGATCGGCAAGCGTCCCGTGATTGCCTTGTAGAGAATTGCACCAAAGGCATAAAGGTCCGATTGAACACTGATGGCATTGGGCTGGTCGATCAGTTCGGGCGCGCACATGGCGAGCTCTTCAGCGGTCATGGCTCGCGACGATTGAAACGGCGAATCAACACGTTCGTAGCGAATATCAACCAAAACCGGGCTGAGTCCAGCAAAGAGAATCTTGTCCTCTTCAAGTTGACCATGGATCAATTGTCGACCGTGCAAGTAATCGAGCGCATCGATGACAGGCTCGGCGAAATCAAGGACGGTTTCCCAAGGCAACCTTGTGCGCCGCTCAATCTGGCTGGAAAGCGTTTCGCCTTCGATCAACTCATAGGCGAGATAGGCATCGCTTTCTTCGAAGCCACCGCCATAGCATTTGGCGATCACGGGGTGATCGAGTTTCTTCAGTTCTTCCCATTCGCGAGCGAGCTTTGCACGGGCCTCGGGCGTGGCCCCAAAAGGCACCGAGAACAGCTTGATCGCAACGCTCCGTTTCAACTGCACGTGAATTGCGCGCCAAACCGAACTTTGCGACGGATGGTCGCCAAGCTTGGATTCAATCGCCAGGGGACCGAGACGGCTGCGCGGCATGGAAACGGTTCGGGAAAAGATGGACCGAGAGGACAAGTCAGATGAACTTGGACTGGGCGTATTATAGCCGCCACCCAACCGGACGCCGCCCCGTCAATGGAGCTTAGCGACAATCAGTCCAAGTCCGCCGCTTCGATTTGATCTTCGAGATGCGAAAAGAAAATCGCCTTGTCGGACAAATAGCGTTCCAGTTCGCCTTCGCCACTTTTCCAGCGTTGAACTTTAGCCTCTTCAAACCGAATGGCATCTTCTCGATGTTGACGCAGCCAATCTCGAACGCGCAGGGCTCGGTCCCAAGATTGGCCTCCCTGGGGCATCAAAAAAAGCCGGTGCGTTGGATTGGGTTCGCCCGAAGTCGTCCGCCGCGGCTTTTGCATCACGACCGCTTCTGGTGCCCATTCGACCGAGTCGGTGTAGCCAAAATTGAGACCCTCGATCAACTCGGCCGCTGCGTCGCGCGCTTGGGTGGAGGTCACTCCGGCAAGCATGTCGATCGTGGGGCGGGCGACAAGTCCGTCAATCGATGTGCTACCAACGTGCTCGACAGCAACCACCCATCCTTGGCAAGATTGCAGAATGCTGCTTCGCGTTTGTTCAAACTCCTGGCGCCATCGCGGATCGTAGTGCATCAAGCGGACAGCACGGTTGCTCATCGAGCAGGGCCCTCGTTCGAGAAAAGACAGTCACTTCATTCTGATGCAAGGACAAGTTCTTGGCCATTCCCGTTTCAGATTCGGTTGATTCGTTGCGTGATTCCAAACGAAAAAAGCCAGCGTCAGCAACGTGAGGCTGACACTGGCTTTTGCGGATTCGCTCGACGGCGACTACTTGCTGCTAAGCAAGGCGAGTCGCGCGTCTTCAAGTTGCTCGCGGACCGAATCGACGTATGCGGCGTCTGCAGGACACATACGCGAGTGAGGAACGGTGCAGGTGCGACCGTTGGTCTTGAGCAGTCGCACGTTGTCTTGATTGATTTCGATCAATCGTCCGTCGGTGCTGTACTCGCCAGTGTTGTCGATCCATGTTCGGAGCTTCGTATCTGCGAAAGTGCGAACGGTTTGGACATCAGTGGAAACGACTTGAATCCCTGCCTTGGCGGGAGCAGGAAGCTCTTGAGCCTCTTCCTCGTTCACTTCCTTGGCACCGAAAAGGTCGTCGATTGCGGTTGCGGTCGCTTCATCGATTTCCTCTTCAGCCGAACCGAACAACGCATCAATCGCGTCGCCTGCTTCGTCGGAGGGTTGCTCCGCTGGAGCTCCGAATAACGCGTCGATGTCTTCGCTGGTTTCTTCAGCAGGTGCCGCTTCCTCGGCTGGAGCTGCTTCTTCGGCTGGGGCGCCAAAGATATCGTCGACCGACGGTTCGTCGGCAGGTGCAGCCTCTTCTGCAGGTGCGCCGAAGATGTCGTCTACCGATGGCTCTTCGGCGGGTGCAGCCGCTTCGCCACCGCCGAAGATATCGTCAACCGAATCAGCGGCCGGTGCGTCTGCGGCTTCAGCGGGAGCAGCTTCTTCAGCCCCACCAAAGATGTCGTCGACCGACGGTTCGGCTGGAGCCGGATCGGCTGCAGCGTCACTTCCGAAGATGTCGTCGATCGAATCAGCAGCAGGTGCTGCTTCGGCAGCTGGAGCTTCGGCGGCTGCGTCGGCAGCTGGTTCCGCGGCAGCTTCGGTACCACCAAAGATGTCGTCCAAACTTGGCTCAGCAGGAGCGTCTGCTGCGGGTGCAGGATCAGCTGGTGCCGCATCGGCGGGGGCACCAAAGATGTCATCAACGTTTTCTGCAGGTGCTTCGGTTGCTGGAGCAGGATCAGCATCGGCTGCGGGAGCGAACGGGTCGGCTGCCGCAGGTGCTGGATCCGCTGCTTCCGCTGGAGCATCAGCTGCGGGTGCGAAGGGGTCGGCTGCGCCGCCGAATGGATCCGATGGAGCAGGTTGCTCAACCGGAGCTGGATCTTCGGCAGGTGCTTCCACTGCAGGTTCTGCAGGTGCTTCGACGGCAGGTTCCGCAGGCGGCGCTGCAAAAGGATCTTCGGCGGGAGCCTCGGCTGCCTCGGTATTTGCAGGTGGATCGGCAGCAGGCTCTGCTGGTGCCGGCATGTCGGCGGCCGCTTCTTCAGCTGGCTCTGCAGGAGCTTCGACAGCAGGTTCCTCTGTCGCTGGTTCTTCGGCAGGTGCCGGATCTGCAGCCTCTTCGGTTGCGGCAGCTTCTTCGGCAGGAGCTTCCGCTGCTTCCGTCGCTGGCTCTTCGACCGTTTCTGGTTCAGGTTCCGCTGGCGCTTCGGTCACGTCCGATTCGGAAGCGGGCTCAGGCTCAACCGGAGTTGGTTCGACGGGCATTGGTTCAACGGGCGCTTCGGATGTTTCCACAACCGATTCACCGTGATGCTCAACGACTTCGCCTTCAACCACGACACCACATGGGTCACACGGTGCTGGAAGTGGGCAGCACTCAACCGGTGCAGGGCAACATTCAACCGGTGGACAAGCGGGTGCGCACGGAGGCGGACAAGCCGGTGCACAACTCGATCGGCATTGAATCTTGTTCAAGAACCAACCTGCCGAAACAGGACTGCTGCCCATCAAGGTCACCAAGCTGGCAACCAGGGCCAAGTGGCAGACACGTCGGACCTTACGCTTCATGATTTTCGACTCCTCCACAACGGAACGGTGGATCGCTTGTAAGTTTCAAAGCCTCGGACGAGGCTCATCAACATTGAAGGCTTCGTTGGCGTCAACGCAAATTGAGCTTGGTTTGGAACCAAGAGACTCGATTTCCGTCCAGACACCGGGCGTGTATTTGGCCTTTATGCTAGTTGTGGGCAAAACGGCGGGCAAGCAGCGAAAAATAGCTAGCTTAGGCGTTCTGCCTCGAGGCTGCTGATTTTGCCGAAAACTCGGGTCCACCTGTGGAGACGAATACGTCACACTGCGTTTTGCCGGCATGCCGGAGCATCAAACCGCAAAGCGAACACCCCCCATTGGAGCCATGTTCCGGTTTCTGCAAAGCCTGATCGCCTCGATGAGCCTGGAGCGTAAATGCCTCCTGTTTTTCGGCTCTGCGCTATTGGTCCTCATGTTTGGCGCCTTCTTCGTCGTCCAAACGGTGGGCCAAAGCTTGGTCATGCACACGACCTGGAACCGAGCTCGCGACTTCTCGTTTGCCGAAGTGTTGCGTCTGCACGAAGACGCTGTCTGGTCCGAGGACGTTGGTGAAGACACCGAGAAGACAGAGAACCGAAACGTTCTCGCCGGACTGCGAACCGCGTTGCTGAATGAAGAAATCAGCTACAAGGTGATGGGCATCAAGGAAGACGTGCAATACGAAAACCTGCCGTCGATTGATCCGCCCGAGGATCCCGATGAACTGATGATTCTTGAGCAGTTGGAAAGAGACTTTCGGCGTCGGTTGCGAGATGAGATTGCTGAAGAGGAGCCCGACTTTACCAGCGGATTGGATTTGGCCGAAAACGAACCAATGAGCCAAATCGGTCCCGCACAGATCGCGCCGGTCTCGAAGAGCATTGGCCCGATCGACGGAAAATACATCTTCTATACGCCGATTTTTCCCAAACCGACGTGCATGAGCTGCCACGCGTTGCAGGGGGCAACCATCTCAACCTCTCCGGAAGATGACCCCGCAAAGCTAGCCAACCAATATCCGTTTCGCGTGATCCGCGTCACGATTCCGGCCGAACAAACCGAGCAGAACACCTCTCGAATCACGGCCATCGTGGTTTCGCTCGGGATGCTGATCGTTGCCGTCACGCTTTATGTCTTGCACGCGATCGTGCGTTACTTGGTCCTCCATCCTCTGTATCACTTGCGCGATGTGAGTGACGCGATTACTCACGGCGACACGAATCTTCGTGCAACACTCGACACCGAAGACGAGTTCCGAGAGCTCGCCGATGCGTTCAACCGGATGCTCCGCCACCTGACCGAAACCCAAGATCAGATCCAAGAAGTCAACAACGAACTTGAAGCGCGCGTCGACCAGCTTGGCCACTTGAACTTGCAGCTCTATGAAGCCAACCGGTTGAAGAATGACTTCTTGGCCAACATGAGTCATGAACTGCGCACGCCACTGAACAGCATCATCGGGTTCTCGGAAGTGCTTCAAGGCATCGATTCGCTCACTGAGAAACAGCGTCGTTACGCATCGAACATCCAAAAGAGCGGACGCCTGTTATTGGAAATGATCAACGACATCCTTGACTTGGCGAAGGTCGAAGCCGGCAAGATGGAAGTTCGACGCAGCGAATTCGAGTTGTCGCGGTTAGTGTCGGCTCAATGCGATATGGTCCACTCGCTTTCCGAAGACAAGAACATTTCGATGTCGGTCGAGGTTCCCGACAATTTGCCCAAAGCCTTCCAAGACCCCAACAAACTTGGACAGATCGTCAACAACTTGCTGAGCAACGCGATCAAGTTCACGCCTGAAGGGGGCATGATCACGGTAGGTGTATCCGACCAGCGAAACGGTCGTTTCCGACTGCAAGTCACCGACACGGGAGTTGGAATCGCCGAAGAAGACCAAGCCATCGTGTTTCAGAAATTTCGCCAGAGCCGCAAAGTGCTCGACGGTGAGGGACTCACGCGCGAGTTCGCCGGGACGGGTTTGGGACTGTCGATCGTGAAAGAACTAGCCAAGTTACTTGGCGGCGAAGTCGATTTTGAAAGTGAACTCGGACGCGGCAGTTCCTTCTGGGTCATTCTGCCATGGCGTTTGTCCGACGAGCGTTCGGTTGAGCTCATGCCGCAAGCGGCGGCGGGCGAGGGCTAAGATCGACGCGCGAGGATCGTCTCTCGCTTGGTCAGCGCCGTTTGTAGTCCCGCCTTTAGGCGGAAGAGCCCGAAGAAGATTCCGGCTAAAGCTCGGTACTACGAGCGGGTGGCCTCAGAAACCACCACCACCTAGCGGCTGCTTAGCATCTTTCGCATGTGCATCGCGATCTGCGAACGAAGCGGCTCCGGCGCAAGTGCCATCGCACTGCGATAGTTTGCTCGAGCCATTCGCTTGTTGCCTTCTTTTTCGCCAAGCTCGGCTCGCCGTAAGTAATCGTCGAGCTTCTTTGATTGGCGCGCTGCTTGTGATCGCCGCAGCGCGGACAACTGATTCGCACCGATGTTTGCAGCCACCTGGCCGGTATCCGGAATCGTTGGGTAGCCGCCTACGATTGGCGTGACGCCAGTGACAAAGGGACGGATCGTTCCCGATTGGATTGACCCTGGCATCCCGTTCATCGTGGTGACCGAAGCAGCCGAGCTGCTGATCGAACGGCTACTGCCTTGGGCAAAGTTGAAACCGAGCCCGCCGGAAAGACCGCCACCACCGAATCCGAATCCTCCTGAGAGGCCGCCGCCATTTCCGGGCGCGCCAAAGGGGGATGGGATCGGTGCGCCGCCACCAAAGTTGGCAAACCAACCATCACCTCGCAACGACCATCCGATGGAATTCGATTCGTAGAAACTCGAGTTCAGGTTTTGAAACGGTGTCGTCGTGTTGATCAACTGGGCGCTGGTGTCTTGCTGAAGCACGAACGCAAACACGATCACCAGCTTGATTTGGGTGAGTTGTCGCAGCATCAACTTTCGTCCTTTCAATGAGACGGCAGGCGGAACGCCACCGGCACGGTACGAAAAACCCTATTGTGAGGCTAACAAATGTGGGTCGTTTGGTGGTCGAAGAATTTGGCGAATTTGTTTAACCTTCCGGTATGAAGAAAGTCAGCCTCTTTACCGACGGTGCGTGCAGCGGGAATCCAGGCCCCGGTGGATGGGCCTTTATCCTTCGCTGCTCGCAAACCGACAAAGAACTCGAACGCAGCGATGGCGACCCCGACACCACCAACAACCGAATGGAGTTGATGGCGGTGATCAAGGGACTAGAGGCTCTGCGTGAGCCCTGCGAAGTGACGCTGTACGCCGACAGCAGCTACGTACTGCAGGGGATGAACAGCTGGATGGAAGGCTGGAAGAAGAAGGGTTGGAAACGACGCGACGGCAAGAAGCTTGTGCCAGTGAAAAACGTCGAACTGTGGCAGCAGCTTGACGAGCTGATGCAGACCCACACGATCCACTTTGAACACGTCAAAGGACACTCCGGACACCTCGAAAACGAACGCTGCGACGAGCTTGCTGTGGCGGCCTATCAGCGGTACCTACCCAAGTCCTGAGCGGCCAAAATCGGAGTGCAATCCGAGGCAAAAACCAAGCTCTTTTCCGGGGCTCAAAAAAGGGCGTAAAAACCGCCTCTTTCGCCCTCTTCTAGACCTGCTTCCGGCATCGCAAAACGGGCCAAAAACCGTTAGAATAATGGGCTGTCATCTTGGGCTGATCCGCTTCCACAAAGCACCCCCAAGCCACCCCGATTAGCCCCCTATTTCTCTGGTCCTCTTTCCGGTCCACAACGCAGGCTTTCATGAGCGAACTTCCTGACTCAGAATCCACCGCTGACAGTACGCCCGCCGCTGCCGAAAGCGCCTCTCAATCCGACTACACCGACAAAAGCATCACGCACCTCTCGGACCTCGAACACGTCCGTGAGCGGCCCAGTATGTACATCGGTGACACCACCGCGCGTGGTCTGCATCACCTCGTCTACGAGGTCGTCGACAACTCGATCGACGAAGCGATGGCCAAGTTCGCCAAAACCATCTCGGTCACCGTTCATACCGATGGCAGTGTGACGGTCGAGGATGACGGTCGCGGGATTCCCGTGACCAAACACGAACAGCTTTCGGAAGAGTTCGATCGCGAAGTCAGCACCTTGGAAGGGGTGATGACCGTGCTCAAGTTTGGCGGCAAGTTCGGTAAAGACGCCTACGCCATTTCGGGTGGTCTGCACGGTGTCGGTGTGACCGTGGTGAACTTTCTCAGCCAATGGGCTGAAGTCGAAGTGAGTCGCGACGGATACACCTGGACTCAAGAGTACCAACGTGGTGAACCGACCAGCCCTGTAGCCCGTGGTCGCGCCACCAAAAAGACCGGCACGAAGACAACCTTCAAGGCCGACGCGCAAATCTTCTCGACGACCAAGTACAGCTTTGACACGCTCTACAAACGTCTTCAAGAACTCGCGTTCCTGAACAGTGGCGTTCACATCAAGTTCCATGATGAACGCAACGGAGAAGGGGGCGACTTCAAGTACGAACGCGGTATCATCGAATTCGTCGAACACCTCAACCGTGCCAGCGACGCTCTGCACGGCGAAGTGATTCAAATCGTCGGCGAAAAAGATGGAACGCAGTACGAAATCGCGCTCCAGTACAGCACCGAATTCACCGAAAACGTCCAGTCGTACGTTAACAACATTCACACCATTGAAGGCGGAACGCATGTCTCTGGATTCCGCTCTGCGATCACGCGCACGCTAAACAACTACGGCAAACAGCAAAACCTGTTTAAAAACCACGCCCCCACCGGTGACGACTTTCGCGAAGGCATCACGGCGGTCATCAGCGTTCGCGTTCCCGAGCCTCAATTCGAAGGGCAAACCAAGACGAAACTTGGCAACAACGAAGTCGAAGGCATCATCAGCGGCGGCGTTGGTGAGCAACTTGCCAAGTACTTTGAAGAAAACCCCAAAGCGGCCCAGGCGATCGTACGCAAAGGGATGCTCGCTTCGGAAGCGCGCGAGGCGGCCCGGAAAGCTCGTGACCTGCTGCGAAAGCAAAAGACGGCACTTGGCGGCGGCGGTTTGCCTGGAAAACTTCGCGACTGCATCAGCAATAATTCGCACGAGTGCGAACTGTACCTCGTGGAAGGTGACTCGGCCGGTGGATCGGCCGAAGGTGGTCGCATGCGGGAATACCAAGCGATCCTGCCGCTTCGCGGTAAGATCATCAACGCGTACAAAGCGCGTGAAGACAAGGTACTGGCCAACGAAGAAGTCAAGTCGATGATCCAAGCGATCGGCACCGGTATCGGCCCCGATCAAGACATCTCGAAGCGTCGCTACGAGAAGATCATCATCATGACGGACGCCGATGTTGACGGTAGCCACATTCGCACGCTGCTGCTGTGCTTCTTTTATCGGCAGATGTACGAACTCGTCGCGCGTGGTCACGTCTACGTTGCCCAGCCGCCACTGTTCCGTGTTTCGCACGGCAAGAGCCGCTACTACGTTCAAACCGATGGCGAAATGAAAAGCCAGTTGCTCGAGCGTGGTTTGTCGGACACCGTGTTCGAGGCCGAAGATGGTCGCCGCGTTGAAGGCGACCAGATGAAAGCGCTCTGCACCGCTTTGGCGACAATGGAAGACGCGATCCTGGCTCTCGAACAACACGGTTTCAGCCTGCGTGCCCACGCTCAACGGCTCGACCCCGTTTCCGGTAAGTTGCCCGCTCTGCTGGTCACCCACGGAAACGAGGAGAATTGGTTCCACACCCAAGAAGAAGTCGAACGTCACCTCAACGAGCACAACCTCAGCCTCGACAACGAGGAAGACGATGACGAAGAAGATGAGGCAACCGAAGCCTCAGCAGATTCGTCCGAGGAAGTGGTCGAACGCAACCTGGCTCACTTGGCCGAGCTTCATGAAGTCCGCACGATCAACAGTGGACTGAAAGACCTCGACCCGCTTGGGTTCAACATCGACGACCTGATCCCAGCCGACCGAACGGGATCCACCACGGCTCGGTTCGAACTCGTTCGCGGCGAAGACATTCGTCGTCCGCTCGACGACCTTCGCGGCCTGCTTCCCGAAGTCCGAGCCGCTGGTGAAAAAGGGCTGACGATCACTCGCTTTAAAGGTCTTGGCGAAATGAACGCCGAGGAACTTCGCGAGACGACACTCGATCCCGAAAACCGAACGCTGGTTAAAGTCAATTTGACTGACGCCGGTGCGGCGGACGAGATGTTCCGCCTGTTGATGGGCGACAAGGTGGAACCGCGTCGTGAGTTCATCGAAAAGCACGCGCTCGACGTTCGAAACCTGGACGTCTAATCCGGAGTCGTTCGCAGTAGCGAGCTTGGGCCGGAATCCTCAGGCCCTTCCGCCTGAACGCGGCACCACGAACCGTGCCGCGGAGCGGCAAAGAGCCTGTTCCCACGGGGACCGTGGGAACAAGGTATGCCGGGACGTTCGTAGTACCGAGCCTTAGCCGGAATCTTCAGACCTTCCGGCTAAGCGCGGGACGACAAACCAAACTAAGCGGTTGCCGCTTCGCTTGCTGCTGCAGCGAGGGCTTCGGCCTTGTCTGTCTTTTCCCAAGAGAACTCGTCGCGACCGAAGTGGCCACCGGCGGTGGTTGCTCGGAACACAGGACGACGCAACTCAAGGTGCTCGATGATTCCCGCTGGGGTTAATGGGAAGTGCTCGCGAACGAGTTCGCAAAGTCGAGCATCGTCGATCTTGCCGGTCCCTTCGGTATCAACATGAACGCTGACAGGCTCGGTCACACCGATTGCGTAAGCAAGTTGAACTTCGCAGCGATCGGCCAAACCAGATGCAACGATGTTCTTGGCAACGTATCGAGCCATGTAGGCTGCACTGCGGTCAACCTTGGTTGAGTCCTTGCCGCTGAAAGCACCGCCGCCATGTCGGCCCCATCCGCCGTAGGTGTCGACGATGATCTTTCGACCAGTCAAACCACAGTCGCCGTGAGGACCACCCACAACGAACTTGCCGGTTGGGTTGATGTGATACTTGATGTCGCCCTTGTTCAATTCCGCTGGGATCGAAGGCAAGATCACCTTATTGATGATGAAGTCTCGGATCTCGTCGTTGCTGACGTCAGGTCCATGCTGAGCACTGACGACAACGGTGTCGATTCGAACTGGCGTGTTGCCTTCGTATTCGACCGTCACTTGGCTTTTGTTGTCAGGACGAAGCCATTCCACTTCTTTGTTGAAGCGTGCTTCGGTAATGCGATTGATGATGCGATGCGAAAGAGCGATCGGCAACGGCATCAATTCTGGAGTGTCTTTGCAGGCGTAGCCAAACATCAAGCCTTGGTCGCCAGCACCGATGTCTTTTCCAGCACTGTCGTCCGAGTTGACGCCTTGTGCGATGTCGGGGCTTTGCGTGTCGAGTGAAACCATGACGGCACAGGTGTCGCCACAGATTCCCATCTCGTCGTCGGTGTACCCGACTTCATTGATCACTTCGCGGACGACGTCCGAGTAGTTGACCTTGGCCTTGGTCGAGATTTCGCCAGCGATGACGGCGATCCCGGTGGTGACCATGGTTTCGCAAGCAACACGGCTTTGGGGATCTTGCTCGAGCAACGCGTCCAAGATGCCGTCAGAAATTCGATCGGCAAGCTTGTCGGGATGTCCCATGCTGACCGATTCGCTGGTAAAGAGGTAACGAGCGTTGCTCACGAGGGCTCTCTCCGAGATAGGTTTGCTAAAATGAGTTTGGCATTAAATTACTTGGCAAAGACCTTTCTGAGAAGCGCCTAGCCATTTGGGGCACTTCGCGTGAACCCTTTTGGGCCGCTAGCGTGACAAAGCAAGCCTCCCCCCAGCCGACTCGCCAACCGCCCCGCGGTCCCGATTCCGGCGACTTGAAAGCCGGGGAAGGGGTCGAAATGCACCTGCCCCAGCGAACCACCCCGGCACTGCTGCTTTCGCTGGCAATGCACGTGATCCTGCTGACCGCCATCGGCTTGGTCTGGTCCCGAATTCCCAAGGGAACGGGCGAGGAAATCGGGCGTCCGGTCGGCATCGCGATGGTCCACCGACTGCCCGATCGGGACAAATACGTCGACGCCGCGGATCTGCCCAACCCCGATCAGACTCAATCCGAGAATTCGGCTTCCGCATCCGCTGCGGCGGCCGCGGCTCCCCCAGCTGACCTGTCGCCTCCCATCGATTTGGCCGGCGTCTTGAAGGCGATGGAATCGACGCCCAACCCGAAATCGGGCACGGGAGTCGCCGGTCAGACCAACCTCGATGGCGACGCTTTTGGAAGCGATCGTGGCAATTCCGACTCTGCTGACCCGAGCAAAACCACGACCACGGTCTTTGGGGTGTCGGGCAGCGGATCCCGTTTCGTCTATGTCTTCGACCGTTCCGACAGCATGAATGGTTTTGATGGCAAGCCACTGCGAGCCGCCAAATCGGAATTGCAGCGGAGCTTGGCAACGCTGTCCGAACGACAACGTTTTCAAATCGTCTTCTACAACGACAAACCCACGCCGTTTCGGCCTGGCGACATGCCCCTGCAGATGATTCCCGCCGAAGAAATCATGGTCGTCCGTGCACAACGGTACGTGAATTCGGTATCAGCCTTTGGCGGAACCAAGCATGCCTCGGCCCTCAAGTTAGCCCTTCGAATGGGTCCCGACGTGATCTTCTTTTTGACCGACGCCAGGATTCCACGACTGTCGACGGTCGAGCTTCAAGAGATCCGAGGACTCGCCGAACGCGCCGGGGCAACGATTCACGCGATCGAATTCGGTACTGAGCCGGCGGCCCCTCTGGATAGTTTCTTGCGAGACCTGGCGGCCATGAATCAGGGCCAATACCAATACGTCGATGTCCGCCGACTCAACGCATTTGGTCGCCCGACGGCCGACGACAACAAGGAATCCCAATAACGATGTTGCGTTTGTTGACAGGGGTTTTGTGTTGCCTCGCTTTGGCGGCGCCCGCGTGGGCCCAATCGGACTCGAAAGAGCTCGATCGAATCTGGCTGGAACCAACACCGCCAACCCAAAACGAAAGCGATTGGTTTCCAAAGTCGATCAAAGTCAAGCTGGGGACCATTGTCGATCTCAATGACAAACACTTGCGCGTGTTCATGGCTGGCGACGAGGCGGAGTCGCTGATCCCGTCTCATCGGGTGTTGTGGTTTCAAGTTGGGTCGAGATCCGAAAACGAAAAGGCTGCTACCGAACAATTCACGCAAGGCAAGTATGCCGACTCGCTGCGCCCCCTGTTGGATGTCCTGTCCGAACGCCCTCCGATTTGGCGTCAACAATGGTTATCGATGCTCGCAGCTCAAGCCGCGTTGCGAAGTGGCCGCGGCGCAGTGGCTCTCGAGCTGGTTGCCCAACTTGACCGACGACCACTGCCACCGATCACCGTCGGCATGCTGCCGATTGCATGGCGCAGCGGCGCGAGGCGAAGTGATCGGATTTCTGTCAGTGACCTCGATGCAGCGCGCGAGCGTCTGACCAGCGGATCGCCTGCCGTTCAACTGGTCGCTGCCAGTTGGTTGCTTCCGAGCGCTGACCGGGCCAAAGCAACCGCGATCCTTGAGAAGTTGGCCAACCAGAACGAGCGTCCTCTCATTGCGAAACTCGCTGTCGCCAATCTCTGGCGAGCAACTGCGCCACCCGACGTCATGGACCAGATGTCGCAATGGCAAACCAGTCTTGCCGAATTGCCGATGGTGCTGCGGGTCGGCCCAACGGTCGCGATGATCGAAAAGCTAAAGGCATCGGGTCACGGAGAGGCGGCCAAGCCGTGGGAGCTCTCACTGAAATTGACGCCCCCAATGCCCCATCCCGACCTGAACTGACCAGGGTCCGCCTTGTTCCCACGCTCCTGGGTTGAATGTCGCCTTTCGCTCCGCGAAAGTAGCGTCCGCCCGCCTTGTTCCCACGCTCCGCGTGGGAACGCACTCTTCGGACGCTCCGCGTCCTCTTCGTAGGTCATGCTCCGCATGACGAGCGTTCGCATGACGCGTCAAAGAGTATTGGGCTCGACGCTAGCGAGTTCGGCTCACTGGTGAGCGGCAAGACTACGCCGCTTGGCGATCGTCTTCGTCATCGAGTCCGTCGATGGAACCACAGCGGCGGCGCAACTCTCGAATCTCGTCGGCTTGCCGGTGCAATTCGCCTTCGAGTTCTCGAATTCTCGATTGAGCCTTTTCGTTCTCAGTCAGGCTTCCCTGATGTTCGGCCGCGACTCGCTGTAGGTGTTGTTTGAGCTCGGCGAGTTGTTTCCGATGCGACTCGAGCTGCGCGCCCGTTCCTTCCACATTCGCAAGCTGCTTGGTCAAGTCGTCGACCTTTGCCGACTGTTGCTGCAACTTTTGCTCGGTGCGTCCATGCCGCTCAACCGCTTCTCTGTAGCGTCGATCTTTGTTCTCAAGTTCACCGCGCAGCTGCTGGATCGTCGTGCTGTGACCTTCCGACTGATCCTGCAACGACGTCATCGACATTTCAAGTTGGCGGATCGAATCACGAAGATCGTCCGATTCGGCGCGAGCTTCGTTGAGCTGTTGAGTCGACGTCTCGAGTTCCAGCTTGGCAGCTTCGAAAAGCCGTAGGTCACTCGTCAGGTTGTTGATCTGTTTCGATTGATCGTCGATGAGCGAAACGTGTTGTTGGTTTTGTTGCTGCAGAAGCGCAAGTTCTTCGTCCGCATCTTCGAGTCGGCCCCTCAACTGGACACAAAGCGATGTGGCTTCGGAGAGGCGTTCGGTCGTTTCGGAATGTTCCGTCTGCAACGTTTCATGTGACTGCAAAGCCGTACGCAACGTCTCGACTTCGTTCGTCAATCCACGACGAGCCGCTCCGCACGCGTCAAGCTCCTGCCGAAGCTGCTCGGCTTGATTCGTATGGTTGGCCGAATCCTGTCGCAACTGCGTTAGGTCCGATTCATATTGAGCGATGACGGCTTGTTGAGACTGAATCGTTTCGTGTTGTTGTTGGAGTTGGTTTTGCCGGTCGGCGATCGAGCGATCACGCTGCTCGACGACCGCGCGTTGTTGGCTCAGCGTACTGTCCTGGTCGGCCACCTGACGCTCGAGCGTTTCGATGGTTTCCCTGTGCTGCTGAATCTCTGTGGTCAGTCGATGAATCGCCTCAAGCTGCTGATCGACGGTTTCGTTGTTCTTTTCGCCTTCATTTTCGACTTCGTCGAGTCGGTACTTGAGGTGATCGATCCGTTCCAGATGGCGTTCGTTGTCGATGCGAAGTTGAGCGACTTCGAGGTGCGAGTCGACCAACTCAGCACGAAGGGGAACGAGCGAATCGACGAGCTCGCGTAATTCTCCAATCTCGGCATCTTTGGTCGCCGTCATGGTGGACGCTTGAGCGTTTTCCTGACGCACCGTCTCGACTTCCGTCCGTGCCGATTCGATTTCGGCCATCGCCGTCTCAGCGTCCGATCGTGCCGACACCACCTCGGAACGCGCCGACTCAGCCTCCGCTTTTGCAGATTCCGCTTCGGAGCGGGCAGCCTCAACCTCGCTGCGCGCCGAATCCACTTCACCTTGTAACTGCAACACCGCTTCGTCACGCTGCGAAACTCGGTGCTGCAAAGCCGCGATCATCTCTTCCAGTTTCAGTTGATGATCATGCGCCTGGTCAACGCGGATTTTGTAATCCGTCAACGCCGAAGCGGTTTGTTCAAGCTCGTGCTCGCGATCATCGATCATCTGCTGCTGTTGCGAAAGCGTTTCGCCGGCAAGCTCAAGTTCACGATCAAGCGAGTGCTGCTCGACTTGCGTCTCGGCTGCTTGCGATAGCTCCGCTTCGAGTTGCGTCGCCCGCTGGACGGTCTGTTCCAACTCGCGCGCCAGTACATCATGCTCGTCTCGCAAGACATCAAGGTCTTTGCAGCGCTGTGTCAGATCTTCGACGGTTCGCGCCAATTCATGCTTGGCTTCATCGCGTTCCATCGCGGCCGCTTCAAATCGCTCCTGCAACTGGTCGACAAACGGCAAATCGATTTTGGATTCCGATTCAACGGCATCACGAAGACCCGTCATTTCGCGCTGCAAGTGCCGATTGATTTCGGCAAGTGCTTCGTGTTGCTCACGAGACTCTTTCTGCTCGATCGAGTGAGTCCTTAGCGCTTGCTGCAATTGTTGCTTGAGTGATTCGCTGCGCCGGTGTTCTTCATCAAAACGAATTCGCGAATCTGCATCCGCCTGTTTGAAGGTGATGACATCGTTTTGGTATCGCTGCGCCAGCTGCTCGAGTTCTTCAACACGCTCATTGAGCGATTGCACTTCAGCTTTACGATTGGCCACCGCGGCGCGCGCTTTTTCATACCTCGTTTCGAGGTCCTCGATCCGCTCCACATCTTCGCTGTTGTCTCGATACCAAAGCAAATGTCCCACCAGAATGCCCACCAAGATGAACAAACAGATGGAGATAACGGAGGAACCAAGAATCGTTGTCATGGTAATGGCCAAAGCTAGCAATTCACTTGAATCCGCGCATGGGCGGACCCTGTTGCTTTGGGCCTATATCAAGACTTGGCCGGGAAAGTCGACTCCGAATCGCGAGGTTATCCCGCAAAAAGGCGGAATCAGGCTTCGATTTCGACCACCACCCCTTTGAAGGCGGGCGTTTTGCTCTTCGGATCGGCGTGGCGGGCGACCAACACGTTTGCTTCGGGGTAGTACATCAGTGCGTTTCCGGGACGAATCTGATCGTAGCTTTTGACCAGAATCCCCTCCATCGAACCGGTGTCACTTCGAACGGTGACCGGTTGGCTTTCCTTGACGCCAAGTCGGGCCACATCGTCGGGATGCATCAAGATGATGTCTCGCCGCGACTGGTTGCGATAAAGATCTTCTTCTTCGTACACCACCGTGTTGAACTGACCTTCGCTTCGCACGGTCATCAGGCGAAGTTCACGATCGCCGCGTCCTTTGAGCGGAGGGAGTTCGTGGACGTGCATGATCGCGCGACCATCTTCGGTCGGGAAACGCGGGTCGTGAAACGTCCTTCCGCTGATCTGGAATTCTTCTTTGGTTTGATCGATCGATTCGATCTTCTCAAACCCAGGAACGACGTTGCTGATCCACGACCGAATCGTCGAAGTCTGCTTCATTTGATCCCAGTCGATCCCCTCGGCGTCGGGACAAAGTCCAGCGCCAATTGCCGCAATCACTTCAACTTCGCTTCGCGGGCCGGGCAAACGCCGCGGGCCGCCGTCGCTGAGACGCACGTAGTTGAACATCGATTCTTGCGTTGTCGGCTCGGGCTCTTCGTCGCGCGCCAGCACTGGCAACACGATCGTCTCTTCGGCCAAGCCGTGAGCGTGGCCTGTGTTCATCGTCGTGTTGAGCATCACGTTCATCTGCAGACGCGAGAGCGCTTCGGCAGCAAACGTGGCATCAGGGTTTGAACCGTAGAGGTTTCCGCCGAGGCAGAAGCCAACTTTGGTTTCGTATTTGTTGGCCGATTCCATACAGGCCATCGTGTCGCGGCCAGGAGTGGTGGGAAGATTGACACCGTACTTTTCTTTGAGGGCGTCAAAGATCTTGTCTTTCAACTTGGGTGTCACACCCACCGAGCCGATGCCTTGTACGTTGCTGTGACCGCGAATCGGCATCAGTCCGCTGCCGGGACGACCCACCATGCCGCGACACATCGCAAGCGACGCGATCGCCTGAACGTTGTCGACACCATGAGCGTGGTGGGTGATTCCCATCGTCCATGAAAAGACCGTGCGTTTTGATTTGGCATAGATCTCGGCGATCTCTTCGATCTCGCTGCGCGCGACACCCGACTTGGTTTCGATCTCTTCCCAAGTCAATGCGTCGACCGCCGATAGCCACGCTTCACTGTCGCGGCAATGGTCGCGAAGGAATGCGTCGTCCAACGCACCAGCCGATTTGACCGCCTTGGCAATTCCCCACAGCAATGCCAGGTCACCGCCGATGTGCGGCTGGACATAATGCGTTGCGATCTTGGTACCGGTAAGGAGCGAAAGGACTTTGCTAGGGACGCGGAACTTAAGCAGTCCCGTTTCGCGAACCGGATTGATCACCACAACTTGCCCGCCACGACGGCGCATGTGCAACAGGCTTGTCATCAGACGCGGGTGGTTGCTGGCGGGATTGCCGCCAATCACAAAGACCAAGTCGGAATGTTCAAGGTCATCAAGCACAATCGTGGCAGTGCCCGTACCAACGCTCGACTGCAACCCAACTCCACTTGCTTGGTGACAGTAGTAGCTGCAGTTGTTGACGTTGTTGGTCCCGTAGACCCGTGCCATCAGTTGAAGCAAGAAGCCGGCTTCGTTGCTGCTACGACCGCTGAAGTACCAAAAGGTTTCGTCGGGAACCGTCTCTTTGAGCTTGTTGGTGATCGACTCAAACGCTTCGGCCCACGTGATCACTTCGTAGTGGGTTTCACCTTTTCGGTATCGAATCGGGTGAACCAGTCGGCCGAGATTCTCGAGCTCTCGCGGCGTCAACTTTTTGAGTTGCTCGATCGAGTTCTCTTTCCAGAACGTGTCGGGAATGGCGGGTTGCATGTCGGCAACCATCGCCTGCAGACTTTTCTTGCAGACCTCTGGCCAGGCACCCGACTCGTTGACCATGCCACCTTTTTGACCACCCATTCCAAGCGCGCACGTTTTGCACGTGTTGCGCGAACGCATGGCCTTGTACAGCTTCCAGATGCCGCCTGCTTCGCGTCCCTTCTTCAGTGTGTAAAGGATGGCTCGAAAACCACCACCGCTACCAACTTTCACCGCATACTCTCAAACGAATGTCGTCGCCATTTTCAGTTCAATCGCGGGTCATCTTAGCCAAGAGGATGCGTTTTGAAGATAGGTAAGTCTTAACGCCTCAGTGCTTTGCCCAGCCGGAGGGGCTGATGAATCAACGAAAGAACACCGCAACTCGCAAACTTTCACACGCCTGCCTAACCGGTCGCTAGCAGATTCCGATTCATTCTGGTCAACGCCACCGCCGAAAAAATGGGACAAGTCGTCATATTTCCACCAAATCATTGCGCAGGTCCGATGCCGCTGCTGAAACTTTGGAAATCGCTTTGCGGGCGTTCAAACGAATCAGTTCGTTCGGACAACAGCGAAGGTAGTCAGGAGTCACCCACCAAACCAGCAAAGGCGGCCAAGCCCACCTCGCGCGGTTTATTGGGTATGGGCAAAGGGCCTCATGCAGGATTGTGCAAGAAGCTCAAAGGGATCGCGGCGACATCGGTTCTCGAGATCAATGTTGGCGACGGAACGCGCGCGGCGGCCGTGATTGAAGTGCTGCGAAAACACTCCGACGAGGTCCGATACGCGGCAATCGATCAATTCGAAATGTCGGATGGGCCGGTGAGCTTGAAGGAATTCCATCAATCTCTTCGAGCAAGTGAAATCAAAGCGCAGATTTTCCCCAACCCGCTCGCTCCCGGGCTCATTCGCCTAGCCAGCACGATTGGCTCGGTCGACCTAGTTCTGATCGCAGTCGACGTCGATCAGTGGCAGGATCCAGCCGTCTTGCCCCTCATCCACCGCGTCAGTCACGCGAAAACCGTTGTGCTCTACCTCGACGGCGAAGATTGGGTTCGCTTCGAAAGCAAAGGCGAATCGATCCGCCGAGCCGCCTAACAGGGGACAGGCACCCAGCAGGGGACAGGCACCTTTTGCGTGCATTGGAAAGTGGTCTGTTCCCCAGTTCGTTCGTCGCAATACGCTTCCGCGTTGGGGGTTGATTCTGGGGACACACCATGGTCGCCGAAGGCCTGCGCCCATCAGGGGACAGGCATCATGTGAGCGAACTCGGGAGTGGTCTGTCCCCAAAGCGATGAGTTCCAAAATCTATATAGGAGATTTTGCCCGACCGGAGACACCTCGAAACATCGGGTCCTCCTCCTGGTAAACTGTCGACCCTTATACGGTTTTCCATCGTTCTGCAGGTGTTTTCATTGAGTCTGATAGTTCATTGCCCAAGTTGTCATCACAATATTCAGGTGTCCAAAGAACGAATCGGGCAAGCGGTTGTGTGCCCGCATTGCCAGTCCCAATTCATTGCGATGGCCGATTCGTCCCAGGCAAGTGTCGAAGCCGACACAGTAGAAGTGGTCGAGTTTGCCGAGGTGGTTGAAGACGAATATTTGCTTAGCCCACCCGCAGCCCCCCTTGGCCAACCCGCAGACCCATTGGCGTTCGACGCGCCAAGCGACCTGGATGCAGTATTTGAATCCGCCAATGTCTCAAGCCAGTTTCAAGTGGCGCCGGGACCGCCGCGTGTAAGTCCGCCCAACAGCGGAAACCTGAGACGGGACGGGAAACTACTTGTCGTTCCCGTTGGTAAATGTCGCTTTCCGCCGCGCTGCATCAAGTCCAACACACCACTCGGTGAGGACGAATGTGTGATGGCGACCGTTGACATACCATCGCTTGACGATTCGAAGTCGGTCGAAAAAGCGATTGGCTTTTTGGTAGGTGGCCCGATTGGGCGAGGCATCGTCTCGTTCGTCACCGGGCGTCGTGACTTCGAAACCTATGATTGGCCCATCTATGTATCAAAGAAATACTCTCTCGTTAGTCGTGGGCTGCGATATCTTTCCTATGCAATGATGGGCTTTGCGGCACTCGCTTGCGTCGCCATTATCCTTTTCGTGTCACTTTTAGAGGTCGTACGCTATGACGATCGCTATGCTCCCGCTGTTTCTATGGTGATCGCAGTTTCGCTCTTTGGCGGTGCATGCTTGTTCGCATTTTCTGGCGCAATGATGCTGCGTCCAAAGCGACGGTCGCGGAACTATGTTTGGGTCGCAGGTGCCGGAAAGGACTTCCTTGATTCGCTCGCTAACTATGATCCCAGAATCGACCAATGAGCTGTGCCAAGCCATTGAGGAATGCTCATTGTCGTCGGTCTTCTTGGAGATAGCGCACCTTGGTCATTGAGTCCTGTTAACCCTCGCCCAGAAAGTTGCTCGCTGGGACAGACCGGTGCCTGTCCCTCTTTTCTCCAGTGCGAGATCAATCGCCATTCTTCTCCAGTTCTGATCGAAAGCTCAGGAGAATCGATCTGCCAAGCCAGCTGAGACCGTCACCGGCGAAATAGGGGACAGGCACCTTTTGCACGAAGTAGAAAGTGGTCTGTCCCCGTGACGAATTTGCATGCAAGAGGAGTGGTCTGTCCCCGATGCGGCTGTCCCCGATGCGGCTGGCGGAGATCGTGCTCTGTCCCCGAGGTGTGTGTCTCCGAGGTGTGTGATTGCGCGCAATGGAAAGTGGTCTGTCCCCGTGACTTCTGGAGCAGCCAGAAGGTGAAACCGCTGATGAACTCATATGGACGCGGATCGAGATGAAATCTGGAGGGCTGCTGGGCCCCCTTTCTGAGAATGACCCTAAACGTCTTGTCAGCGGAGATCGTGCTCTGTCCCCGAGGTGTTGGGTTCTTCGCAGCTACCCCCGAAATGAGGGTGAGCACCCGCAATACCCTTGCAAAGGGTCCCTTCGCACTCTTTAGCTCCATTCTGGTGACAAAAGCCTTCCAACGAGGACCTAACCCCCCTAGCTTATCTAGCTGCTAGTCTTCCGACTTTTGGGACGAGGTCGGCCATCAGTGAGCTACGTTTTTGAGCTGGTCTTGAAATTCAGTGGCTTTCTAACATCGCTGGAAGCGGTCATCTCGAAACGACGACGCGTAGTACTCCATCCATTTCACAACGTCCGTCTTTGACGCGGCGCGGTCGGGTGGCAGGACGGTAATCGCGTTCCTTTCTCTGAGAGCGGAAATAGATCTGACATGTGTGGAATTGT
Organism: Rubripirellula sp.; assembly: GCA_965216875.1. Classification (GTDB taxonomy): domain Bacteria; phylum Planctomycetota; class Planctomycetia; order Pirellulales; family Pirellulaceae; genus CBDCUW01. Next base: position 6,435,139 of record OZ244207.1, on the reverse strand, counting down.
TGGCTACGTCGGTGCAGCCGACGCGGGCTCGTTTTTGATCGACGGTTTGCGCCAACTCGAATACCGAGGCTACGACAGCGCTGGCGTCGCAATTCATACCGGCGCGCAGTTCGACGTGACTCGTTGCCCGGGGCGCATCGATGCTCTAGCGTCCTTGATGGGTGATGAACCGACCGATGGTTCCATGGGCATTGGCCACACCCGCTGGGCGACCCACGGTCCAGCGACCCAAGAAAACGCTCACCCTCACCTTGGCGGCGATGGCGAAGTCGTCCTGGTTCACAACGGTGTGATCGAGAATTTTCAAGTTCTCAAAGATGAACTGATCGGGAAGGGATACAAGTTCCTCTCGGCGACCGACAGCGAAGTGATTGCACACTTGATTGTCGAAGGCTTGAAGAACTCGCCTGAAGACAACGAACAACCCAACTTGCGATACCTCAACGCAGTGCAATGGGCCGTCGGGCAATTGCGCGGAACTTATGGATTGGCAATCGCTTTCCGCGACCGCCCCAACTTGATGATCACGGCTCGCTTCGGCAGTCCCCTCGTCATCGGCGTTGGCAAAGGTGAGTATTTTGTATCCAGCGACGCGGCGCCACTTGCTGGACGCACCGACCGTATCGTCTACCTCGCCGACCACCAGATCGCAGTGTTGACGCCCGAAGGATTCTCGGTCCTTCACCGCGAACAAGGAAAAGTTCGCGTCGACATCCGACCGCTGGAAGTTTCCAGCAACCATGTCGACCTGGAAGGTTACGACCACTACATGCTCAAGGAAATCTATGAGCAACCCGATGCCATTCGCAATGCGATGCGTGGCCGTTTGGACGAACAAGACGCGACGGCTGTCTTCGGTGGTTTGAATCTAACACCACAACAATTGCGCAGCGTCGAACGAGTCATTTTGACTGGTTGCGGAACGAGCTGGCACTCCGCGCTCGTCGGCGAATACTTGATCGAAGAGATGGCGCGAATTCCGGTGAGCGTCGAGTACGCCAGTGAATTGCGTTATCGCAACCCTCCGATCGATAACAACACTTTGGTGTTTGGCATCACGCAAAGCGGTGAAACGGCTGACACGCTGGCAGCGCTTCGTGAAACCAAACGTAAAGGGCATCGTACGCTTGCCATCTGTAACGTGGTCGCCAGTTCCATCGCTCAAGCTGCAGACGGTGGAGTCTACTTGCACGCCGGCCCCGAAATTGGCGTAGCAAGTACAAAAGCGTACACCTCGCAGTGCTGTGTCCTTGCGATGCTAGCACTGTACTTTGGCCGACTTCGACACTTGAGTTACGAAGCGGGCCAACGAATCATCGAAGAATTGCATCAGCTTCCCAATGCAGTTCACCAGGCACTTTCGTGTGACACTCAAGTGCGCGAGGTTGCCCAGAAGTATCACAACGCTACGAATGTGTTGTACCTCGGTCGCCAATACAACTTCCCAACGGCCCTCGAAGGCGCGTTGAAGTTGAAGGAGATCAGTTACATCCACGCGGAAGGTTATCCCGCAGCGGAAATGAAGCATGGCCCGATCGCACTGGTTGATGACGTAACGCCGAGTGTCTTCATCATTCCCCGTGGCACGACCTACGACAAAGTGATGGCGAACATGGAGGAAGTGAAAGCACGCGGCGGCCCGATCATTGCGGTTGCCAGCCATGATGACCCGCAAGTCGATTCGATTGCTGACGATGTCATTCGCGTCCCGCAGGTGCCTGAGTTCCTGCAACCGATCGTGACGGTTGTTCCGCTTCAATTGCTTTCCTATCACATCGCGCTTTTGCGCGGTTGTGACGTGGACAAACCACGAAACTTGGCAAAAAGCGTGACGGTCGAGTAGCAAAAACTTGCCTCGCCGATTCCTTCGACTAAATCTAGAACTCCATTATTTTTGCGATCGATTCCCCACGGGATGGTGAAATGAAGACAACCGGCCTGAGTTACAACTCGCGTAAAGCTCTGATGGTGAACATTGGTGAATCTGCGGGTACCGAGATCGCAAACCTGATTTCTCAGATGGCAGCCGAGATCGAGGAACTGCGTCGCACGAAAGTGAATGTGACGCGAATCGTCCCCGGCGGACCTGAGCCTTCGCGTGATTTCACCGAAGAGCCTGTCTAGAACTCGCTGCTGCTAGCCCCAGCAAGCTTGCTCTTCGCGCATATCGCTGCCGCCCCGCTTTGGCAGCGACCGAGACTCTTCAACCTTGCCGCCGGCAAGTTGCTATCGCTCGAAGTCTCACCGAACCCTTTCGAGCAAGAATCGTCCTCTATGGGTGAGCCCCTGGCGACTCTTTCCAAGAGCCCCAGCCCGCGATCGAAGTCGCAATGTCCCGCTACTGAAGTGGCAATGCCCCGCGATCGAAGTGCCTACGGCCCAGCGATTCGTATGCCTTTAGGGGCTGTCCAGCCGTGATTCGAACTGCTGCCCGTTGACAGTTTTTACTTCACTGTCGACAGTGGTGGGCTTGGCGAACGGCCGCGATTCTATGCCCCGCCACCACCATCTGTGGGTTCAAAACACCCTCATTTTGCTCCCTGACCGAACAATTACTTGATGACTGCTGACCAATCGACCGCGCCGCGGACCCTGCTCGACAAGATCTGGGACGAACACGTTGTCTACCAACCTGCCGATGGACCGGCCATTTTGTACATCGACCTGCACCTCGTTCACGAAGTGACCAGCCCGCAGGCCTTTGAAGGTTTGCGACTTGCAGGCCGTCCGATTCGTCGACCAGAACGCACGATCGCCACTCCCGATCACAACGTCCCAACGAGCGACCGCAGTTTGCCGATCGCGGACCCGATCAGTCGTAAACAGATCGAAACGTTGCGCTCAAACTGTGCCGAATTCGACGTCACGTTGTTTGACATCGGTGACGTCCGCCAAGGCATCGTGCATGTGATCGGACCAGAGAATGGTTACACCCAACCAGGCATGACGATCGTTTGTGGCGACTCACACACGGCAACTCATGGTGCCTTCGGCGCTCTCGCCTTCGGCATCGGCACCAGCGAAGTCGAACATGTGATGGCGACGCAAACGTTGCTGCAGTTCAAACCCAAAACCTTTGAGTTACGTGTCGACGGCGAATTGCCGCGAGGCGTCACCGCAAAGGACATGGTCCTCTACCTGATCGGTCAAATCGGAACAGCTGGTGGAACGGGCTATGTGCTTGAGTACACCGGCGATTGCGTCCGCAACTTGACCATGGAAGAACGGATGACCGTTTGCAACATGTCGATCGAAGCAGGCGCTCGGGCTGGAATGATCGCCCCCGATCAAACAACCTTCGATTACCTGCGCGGTCTTCCCGAAGTCCCCAAGGACTTTGACGCAGCCGTCGAGCGTTGGAAACACCTGTCGACCGATGCCGGTGCAACCTACGACAAATCGAATGTCTATCAAGGGCAAGACATCGAACCTCAAGTCACTTGGGGAACGAACCCGGGACAAGTCCGCGGCATCAGCGAATCGATTCCAAACCCTGATGACTTCGAGGATGCAACCGAACGCAAGTCGACCAGCGACGCGCTCGACTACATGGGCCTGTCAGCCAAGACACCCATCGAAGACGTTTCGATCGATCGCGTCTTCATCGGTTCATGCACCAACGCCCGCATCGAAGACTTGCGTGCCGCTGCTGCAGTCTTGAAGGGTCACCGCGTCAGCTCAAGCGTCAACGCGATGGTGGTTCCTGGAAGTGGCCAAGTGAAGAAACAAGCCGAACAAGAAGGCCTCGACCAGATCTTCCGTGAAGCCGGCTTTGATTGGCGTGAAGCGGGTTGCAGCATGTGTTTGGCAATGAACCCAGACAAACTCGCACCGGGCGAACGCTGTGCCAGCACCAGCAATCGCAACTTTGAAGGACGTCAAGGCAAAGGCGGCCGGACTCACTTGGTCAGCCCCGCGATGGCCGCCGCCGCTGCTATCGAAGGCCACTTTGTTGACATTCGTGGCTGGACTTACAAGTAACTAAGAATTCAAGTCACCAGCTGGCAACCAACGACCATCCGCACCCAACCTTTATCGCTCGCGTCGATCCATGCAAAGCTTTACCACTCATACCGGCACCATCGCCACGCTTGACCGCGCCAACGTCGATACGGACCAGATCATCCCGAAGCAGTTTCTCAAACGCATCGAAAGAACTGGTTTCGGCCAGTTCCTGTTTTACGATTGGCGTTTTGAGGATGACGGGACAACGCCGAACGCTGACTTTGAACTCAACAAGCCAGCCCTTTCGGAAGCCTCGATTCTGGTGGCACGTAAAAACTTCGGCAGCGGCAGTAGCCGCGAACATGCCGTGTGGGCACTCGACGATTACGGCTTTCGCAGCGTGATCGCTCCATCGTTTGCAGACATCTTCTTCAACAACTGTTTCAAGAACGGTGTTCTGCCAATCACGCTTACTGAAGAAGACATTGACGAAATCTTTAAGCGTGCTGAAGAGAACGAGCCCTACCAGTTGACCGTTGACCTGGAGAGCCAAAAGGTAAGCGATTCGACCGGCTGGGAACGATCGTTCGAAGTCGATTCGAGTCGCCGCCACAACCTTCTTCACGGTCTAGATGACATCGCGCTGACGCTGCAGCACGAAGAGAAGATCAGTGCCTACGAATCAGCTCGGACTTGGTAGTCCCAAGCATTTGATGGTTGGGATGTCAGAGGTCGTCGATTCATGATTCGCGGCGAGGATTCTTGAATGACGGCATGCCATCCATACGCGAGCGAACGAGTGCGCGCTTGCGTCCCGGCTGGGTCGGCAAACTCGGTGCTGCGGGCGTGCAGTCCGAACGTGAGTCTACCCCGGGACGTGCGCGGTGATTCCACGAGACAGAGCAAACAAGAGCTGCTCAGTCCTTACAACGTCCAACCTCGCGAAAGTGACGAGTTGTCTTAGCGGCGAGTCGTGCTTCCAGGTTGAGCGGCAAGCTGGAAATGACCGAAAAGCGTTTGGTCGCGTCGGATGATGTAGAACTTGGCCCGCGGTCCGCGACGAATATCGGGATGCTCCAAGATTCCAGCCAAGTCTTTCATCGACGAAGTTTGCCATCCGTGAATCCCCAGCAGGACGTCACCGGCAACGATGCCTTGTTCATCCGCAGCCGAACCGGCACGCACTGAGGTGATGTAGAGTCCACCGCGGTACTTGGTTCGCATGCGGCTATTGAGCCGTCGCATGGTTGAGTCCGCGACCACCTTCGCTTGAACGCCAAGGACTTGCCAAGCGAGGTCCGAGACGGTGGCGCGACTGGCGGTCGACGAGTTACCCACTTGCATCGCCAATTCGAACATTTCGCCTTCGCGTTGAATGGCGAATCGAAGAGGCTGGCCGGGATTGATTTCCAACATCTGCAGTGCGAGATCCAATCGATCATCCACTGGTTGCGAACCAACGCGGACCACGCGGTCACCCGGCTTCAGGCCTTCCCGAGCGGCAGGGCTGCTAGCGGAGACATGGGCAACGGTCACGCCATCACCGTCGCGGGGTCCGCCGTTGGCTCGCAAGCCGATGTTCATTCGGTTTTCGTTATGTTGCTCAATCATGTCGGTCACGATCTCAACGACTTGGTCGATGGGAATCGCAAACGCGATTTGCTGGGCACCAACGCGAACGGCAACGTTCACACCGATCATGTCACCTTCAATGTTCAGTAACGGGCCGCCTGAGTTACCAGGATTGATGCCAGCACTGATTTGAATCAGATCGAGGTAGTCTTGCGTTTCGTTGACAGGAACATCGCGATGCAGGGCACTGATGATGCCTTCGGTCGCGGTATGCACATATCCGAATGCATTGCCGATCGCGATCACGGTTTCGCCCACCATCAAGTCACTGCTCGTTCCACGGGGGATGATGGGCAGTTGTTGATCGCTGTTGATTTTGATGAGCGCCAGATCGCTACGGATGCGAGATGCAATCAAATCGGCGGAAGTGGTTTCGCCGTCGTGAAGCGTCACGCGGATATCTTCCACGTCTTCAACAACGTGGTAGTTGGTGATGACATAGCCCCGCGGATCGATGATGACCCCGGTTCCCATGCCGTTGACTTGTCGAAACGAATCAGGGCCGGTAGCCCCTGCCATTCCAGCAGCGGTCGACCTCACCGTCTTTTGACCGTGGATATTGACCACGGCGGGTGAGGCACGGCGAATGGCGAGCACAGTTGGAGTCTCGCGAAGGTCAGACACACGTCCAGTAGGTGCTTGTGCTGCCGCGGGGGACAGAGCACCAAGAACGAACAGGCTGACTGCGATCAGTGGGCCAACGGTGCGGGAAACTTGGATCTTCAGTCGCATAAATTCCCGAACCCGAAACAATCGGTCGTACGGCTTCGACGAAATCACGGGTTCCGTCGTCTACAGTCCGGATCACCGGTACGGCCCTTTGCATCGGAACAATCGGACGTTCGGCTTGATGGCACGACACTGCGCGCCGCAAGGTTTGCCAGGATTAACAGCAAGGGACCGAGCCGCGTCCAAAACCGCCCTCGAAGCGATGCCAGCTTGAAGCGAATCGCCAAAACCCCCCGACTTTTCCACCCACAAAGGGGACAGGCACCCATTGCTAGCTTCACGCGTCCAGACCAGGGGACAGGCACCTATTGCTAGCTTTGCGCGAGCACAACGGGGACAGACACCAAACTGAGTTTGGTGAGGAGCCTTGCGCTGGGGACAGGCACTTGTCTCTTAGGTGCCTGTCCCCTTGCGCGACGAGCTCAAATGAACCGGGACTCGCGTATGCGGCGGGAGACTTGCTTGGGTGCATCACGGCCAGCGGCTCACGGGCACTTCCTGAGATGGAAAAAAGTGTCTGTCCCCTATTGGGAAGCTAGCAATGGGTGCCTGTCCCCTTGCGCGCCGAGCTCAAATGAGCCGGGACTCGCGTATGCGGCGGGAGACTTGCTTGGGTGCGTGAGTGCAAGGGCCCGAAGCCTCACGGCCAGCGGCTCACAGGCATTCCCGAGATGGGAAAGAGGTGCCTGTCCCCTATTGGGAAGCTAGCAATGGGTGCCTGTCCCCTAGTGCGCGGGGACGCCGAAGATGGGACGGGTTGGTACTGGATGGAACCTCGGCCATGGGATCTCGGGAGGAGCTGGCTTCTTTTCGTCGCCGAAGGGATCCTCTTCCAATGGGCCGCCGAGGCAGTCGGTCTCGCAAAAACTGCTCGTGCAATGTGCGTCCGATACATGACCATGTACGCCTGCACCGATCTCAACCGATGCGGAGTGTGCCAAACCCACTCGGTCATCACCGACATGCATCACCGCAACCTCTGCCGACTCGTGATGCGCCTGTTTGATATGAGCCTTGCGCCAAGGGCCGAGAATGCCACCATTGTCGGTGGGGTCATGCAGCCGCTCGCTGGGAATGTTGAGCGCAACGCAGCCAACCTGCATCAGAAGCAGGGCAAGTACGAGAAAGATCGGAGTTCTTGGGTGGCCATCCATGGATCACTCTCCGCTCGTGAAAGCGGTCGAAAAGTGTGGTGATCCCCCCTGATCGTCTCTCTTTATCGGCAGGCAACCAAAAAACCTGCAGTCAATTTTGCCTGTTCGGCAAATAAGATGCATTTAGCCCAACCCTCCGCCAGGCAACTTTCGACAGCCTTTGCCAAGAAAGTCTTTGATATCTTTTCGGCAGTTGCCAAGGTTGAGGTTGCGATGACGAATCCATGGCCTGCACGGCGAATTCGCTCATCTTTTGCCTATCCCACCGAGGAGACGTCGTGGTCGACTCTCACTTCCGCTCATCCGATCTAGCCAGCGCTTCCGATCTTTCGCGCCGCGAAGCGACGAAGGGCGCGTCGGACTCGACCAACATCGAGGCAGATCTCCAAGATCACATGGGCAATTCGACGCATTGCGATCCAGCCACCGATCGGCTCAAAGACAACCGATCGGACGAGCCTGTCGTCGCCGAACTTCTTGACGAGACCCCGCGCGCGGATAACGAGCCACTGACAGCCACGCTGGTACAGCCGAACTCGAGCGACTCGATTCCATCCAAAGCTCCAAACGCCGATAGTCCAATCTCGGTCTCGGAAACGAAACTTTCAGTCGACGAATCAACCCAACCAGCAACCCACGCCCAAGCCAACGATCCAATCGTCGGTTTGCTCGTCGCCGAATCGGTTGAGACCGGTTCGGTCACTCAACCGACTCCACCGCCAGTTGTCCAGCCACCCGAAGCCGAGCCGCCGAAACGCGGGATCCTGCGACGTCTGATTGGATTTGCAGGTTGGATGTTGCATGGTTCTTGGTGCATCGTGTCGCTCGTTGTCTTGCTGGCCGTACTGACCGCGATCCCGATCGTTCAACTGGTCGCATTCGGCTACCTATTAATGGTCGCGGGTCGATTAACAAACGGTTCGAAGTTGCGCGATTGCCTACCGCACTTGCATGAAGCCGGCAAAATCGGAATGGCTGGCGCCGCGATCTTTCTTGCCTCACTGCCCACACAACTGCTCGTTCACTGGGAATCGAACGCTTACTTGATCAATCCTGGTTCGGGTCAAGCGACCATGCTTCGAGTGCTTGCGATCGCAGCGGCACTGTTGACGATGTTCTATTTGTTATGGGCCTGGGTGCGCGGCGGGAGGCTCCGCCACTACCTTTGGCCACAACCACTTCGACTGATGCGCGAAGGTTGGCGTCCCAAGACTTGGACCGATGCACCCGATCGACTTTGGGATTTCACCACATCACTTGAATTACCCAAGCTCTTTTGGCTTGGTGCCCGCGGGGCGATCGGCACACTGATCTGGTTGATCCCAGCCATGATCTTGATCGCGGTCTTTCGCAATGGTGAAACAGGGCTCGCCGGCGTGGTCGGATTCATCTGGCTGATGGCGTTGGGGGTGGTGATGCTCTTTCTGCCGATGCTGCAAGCACACTTTGCTGCCGAGAATCGGCTGTCCGCGTTATTTGAAATCCGCACCGTTCACCGAGACTTTCGCCGTGCCCCTTGGGCTTGGCTGTTAGCGATGGTCTTGGGGCTGGTGTTGCTTCCGATCCCGCTTTACCTGCTGAAGATCGAGGCGACGCCACGCGAGGTGATGTGGCTTCCTTGTCTTGTATTTGTCGCTTTCATGTTGCCGGCACGCATCGCGGAGGGCTTAGCCATGCGACGCGCTCGGCGGCGGCCAGATCCCAAGGGCACATGGGCCGCGATCTCTCGCTGGACGGTCCGGTTGCTGATGCCGGGTGTGGTGGCGACCTACCTCTTATTTGTCTACGTCTCGCAATACACGAGCTGGGACGGCTTGCAAACCTGGGTCCAGCAACACGCAGTGCTGGTGCCAATTCCCTTCCTAGACGGCGTTTGATCCGGCCTTCGTCGATTGGTTGGTGATGGAATAGAATTGAGTGTCCCGAACACTCATTCGGTCACCCATCCACCGCCAGTCTGTCCAGACGAATCGAACGCTTATGCCACCCCGCACGCTCAACGTCATCCTGATCGCCTTTTGCGTCTCAGGATTCTGCTATGTCGCTCACGAACGGTCGCGGACGGCAATGATTGTTGGCGAGGCGCTCGCACAGATCGACAACTACTACGTCGACTCTGTTGAAAAAGACGCTCTGTTGACCGCGGCCATGGATGGGATGACCTCAATCCTTGATGAGCACAGTGAATACATACCAGGCGATGACTACCAATCGTTTCAAGACAGTATTCAACAGGAGTTTGCAGGCATCGGCATTTTCGTCGAGCAGCCTGAATCGGGGAAACCGGTCCGCGTCGTCACGCCTTTGGTTGGATCGCCCGCACTCAATGCAGGTGTGCTTCCGGGTGATGAGATCGTCAAGGTCGATGGCGAGGACGTCTCGGAGATGATTCTCAATGATGTCAGCTCGCGATTGCGAGGTCCTGTCGCAACCAGCGTCGCGCTTGTTGTGCGACGATCCGAATTGGACGACAAGGGCAATGTCGTTAGCTTTGACGACGTACCGCTTTCGGTCACGCGCGCCGTCATTCCGTTGCCATCAGTGATCGGAGACTATCGCGACCCCGATGATCGCTGGGTTTATCGATTGCGCGACGAGTCGAGCATCGCCTACATTCGCATCACGAGTTTCGGCGACAAGACCGTAAACGAATTACAAACGGTACTGCGTGAACTCGACAACAGCTTCGACGGTTTGGTGATCGACTTGCGCGGAAACGGAGGCGGCTTGTTGACCGCGGCGGTGGATGTCAGTGACATGTTCCTGAATCACGGCCAGATCGTTTCAACGCGAGTTCGCGGCGGAAAGAAAGAAAACGAATTCAGCGCTTCGCCCGGAACGCTGGTTGATGAGTCCAAACCGATCGCCGTGTTGATTGACGGCGCATCAGCGAGTGCCAGCGAGATCGTCGCAGCCAGCTTGCAAGACAATCAACGCGCAGCGATTGTGGGGACGCGGAGTTATGGTAAGGGAACGGTTCAAAACATCTTGCCTTTGCAGTACGGACTGAGCGCACTTCGATTGACCGTCGCGCGCTACTATCGCCCCAACGGCGAGAACATCCATCGCAAAAAGGATGCGGGCGAGGACGAAGAGTGGGGCGTGAAGCCTGATCCAGGTATGGAAGTCAAAATCGAAGAGGAAGCCCTGCAGGCTCTCGCCAAGCGATGGCGCGAAGCATCGTACCCAGCGATGGCCTCACAAAACGAAGCGGCCTTGGAAACCGACCGGCCGTCGGGTCTGTCACTTGACGCCCAATTGCGCCGCGCCGTCGAGCAGATCCAAGGCAAAGAAGCGGAGAATCCGAGCGAGTCTGAACCGGAAATCGACCCGACGCCGAAGGCCGCATAATTCCAACTCCCCATTTGGGCCATCTCAAGGCAACTAGCCGTTGATCGCGGATGACCGCGAAAATGGCGTCTTTTTGACGTTCAAGCGTCATAATGACTCGCCGTGGCGCCGTGATCTTGGAAGAGTCCCCTGGTTACGGTGAAAAACATTTGCCGCTTCGATTGCGGACGATTAAAGTTTTGGAACCGGTCGAATTGCCCACTGTGACGGAGAACACTCTCTGCGCGGCGATTCGTTGCAATCTGGACCCCCATCGTGCCCGTATGGTGGGTCTGCTTTTCAATCACGCTCACGGCCCCGATCCACGTGGGGGAGGATTCTTACCCGATGACGAAATCCGTTCTGACCGTCGCCGCAGCGCTGCTGGCTTTCGCGGCGATCGCGCCTCACAAAGCGTCCGCCCAGAGCGAAATCTTGGCTGAAATGTACGGCCGCGGGGTTCACGCCTATTACGCAGGCGACACCGACAACGCCACTCGTTTCCTAACGATGGCAATCGACAACGGGATCAAAGACCCGCGTGCCTACTACTTCCGCGGACTCGTTGCCCATATGAATGGCAACCAAGATCAAGCTGAAATCGATTGGCAGATGGGTGCCGACATGGAAGCTGCCAGTGGCCCCAATCCTGGTGTTGGCCGCTCGCTGTCGCGTTTCCAAGGTTCCGCTCGACTCACGCTCGAATCGATCCGCCAAGAAGCCCGCTTGAAGGCTCTCGCAACTGCCACCAGCCGTGCACAAGCACGATATGGCGAAATCCAAGAAGCCGAAGCCCGTGTGCTTCGCCAACCACCTAAGCCTGTCCCACCGACTCAGGTCACACCGCCACCGACCGGTGGAGCAGGTGATCCCTTTGCGGACGACATGGCCTCTGGCCCCGCAAAAGTCGACTCCGACAACGCACTGAAGGACGCGATGAAGAATCCGTTCGGTGGCGAAGCAGTTCCAGCCGGAGCCGTCCCACCAAGCGATACGAGCAATCCATTCGGTGGCGGTGCAGATGCAGCCCCCGCAAATGACAATCCATTTGGTGGTGGTGAAGCCGGTGGTGCGGACAACTCGAATCCATTCGGTGGAGCGGGCGACTCGAATCCATTTAGTGACGATCCGAATCCCTTCGGCAACTAAGATCGCCAATCCAAATTGAATCAACTTGAGGCCACGGCATCTTTGCCGTGGCCTTTTTCTATGCGCTTCTTGATCGTCGCGATTGCGGACGCTGCTCTCTCGGAGTGGTGGTGGTTCTCGCTAAGACACCAGTTCGTAGTACCGGCTTTAGCCGGAAACTTCTCTCATTCCGCCTAAACGCGGGACGACGAACGGTGCTGACCACCCCGAACGAAAGGCGATCCACGTTTAAAAACTGAGCAAAGAGTCACGGCACCCTTGTCGCGCAACCTGGCCCCCCGGTTTGCGTAATCGCATCGTTGTCAGGTGTACACACGTCGTCTATTTCGTCGTCAATCACCCGATGCAGCACGTCAAGATAAAGGTTCCAAGAAAAGCAGGAATAATTGTGCAATCGCCCTGTTTTTCCTATCTTGCTGGATCTGCAGTTTTTATTCTTATCTGTTGGTAGCGGGGACCCCAATCATGGGGACCCCAGTTTGGATCGAAATGAAACGGCCCACCATCGAATCGATGGTGCGTAGCTGCGTTCTACAGATAAGCAATTCTTCACTCAACTTGATGCACACAACGGGTAGGTAGGAACACGTCATGATCTTTCGCAGTAGCAAGAGAACAGGTCGAGACCGTAAGCAATCAGCAAAACACCGCGAGGCGCGACGACGTCGGCTTGCAAACTTGATGACCAAACGTGCTCCTCAAGTTGAAACACTCGAGGATCGTAACCTGCTTGCAGTGGTTGGTTACGACGCCGCCTTTAACGACTTGACCGTCGATGGCGATGCCGGCGAAGCCGACGACATTCAACTTATCGGTTCTGGTGACACGTTAACGATCACCGTTGGCAATGGCGACGAGATCACACTTGCCGGTGACGCAGTTGCGAACGCCGACTTTGTTCTTTCAACCACGACGAGCCCCAACGACACGCTCACGATCGACTTGTTGGGAAGCAGCGTCGCATCCGCGGTCATCAACGGCAACGATGGCAATGACACGATCGATGCAAGCCTGGAAGGCGGCGTGGTGAGTTCGTTTGTCGACATCAACGGTGGGTCGGATGACGACACGTTGATCGGCACTGAATTTGACGACTTCATCACAGGTGGCACCGGAGACGACACACTCATTGGTGGCCCAGGCAATGACCAGCTGCTCGGTGGTGACAACGACGATCTATTCGTTTGGAACAACGGCGATGGAAGCGACATCATCGATGGCGACGATGGATTTGATGAAGTCATCGTCAACGGTTCGGAGGTCACCACAGGCGGCGACGCATTCTCAGTAACAGCGAACGGCAGTGGCTTCTTCGTCTCACGCGCAGACGGTGGTGCAGGTCTCGGACCGTTCACTCTTGATGTCTTCACCGTCGAACAGCTCGACTTGGGCGGCGGAAACGGTAACGACTCGTTTAACGTCACTGACGACCTCAGCGGAACGGACCTGACCGACATCCTCTTGCGCGGCAACGAAGGTGAAGACACGTTCGACGTAGCGCCGCAGTTGGGCGTCAACATCGACGTTCGAGGTGACAACCCTGGCCCGGGCGGTGTTGGCGACGTTTTGAATGTCGACCTAGCCGGAGCATCCGCGGCAAACCTGGACATCAACGGTTTTGGAACAGGTCAGTACAACTTCACGGCTGAGAGCCCCATCGACTACAGCGGGATCGAAACCACCACCTCGGCGAACGGCCAAGTTACGTTGGGGGCGATCGACTTTAGCCCCGGTGACGAGAGCCTCAATCTGGTCGCCGACGGTGGAGACATGGTGCTTTCCGTTGACGGAACCAATGCAATTCGAATTCCGTTGGCCGATATTGTTGGGCCTTTGGTCCTCAACGGTGGTGCCGGCGACGATTCGTTGACCATCGACTACAGCGGCGGCAACCCTGTTCCCGCCGACGGTGTTGTCTTTAACGGCGAAGGCCAAGACAGCCCGTTCGGTGACGAGCTCAACATCATCGGTAGCTTTACCGATCAGGTTCTCAACTACACCGACACGACACCGGGTGAGGGTAACAACGGCAACATCTCTCTCGATGGCGGACCACTGATCACTTACACCGGATTGGAACCCATCGGTGCCGGCGACTCAGTCAACACGATCCTCAATCTGCCAACTGCGTTTGCCAACAACGCTTTGTTGCGAAACAGTTCTGACAACGGCGACATCGAAATCGTCGATCTCGGTGCAACCTTTGAAGACACCGTCATTCCGAACCCGTCCAATTCGCTGACGGTCAACTTGGGTGATCAAGGCGACTCGCTTCAAGTCGACACGCTTGATTCCGCCTACGCCGCTTCGTTGATCATCAACGGTGGTGCAGCGACTGACGACGTTACGCTTCGCAACGTTGACCTGATCGATACTCCCGGTCGCGGCCTTTGGATCACCGGATCTGAAACCGTCACCATCTCGGGCGGCGAGATTTCTGGCAACAGCGCAACGATCGGTGGCGGTATTCTGATCGATGACTCGAATACGACGGCAACGATCACAGGCACGACGATTTCGGGCAACACCGCGACCGGCGCTGCTGGTAATCAGGGCGGCGGTGGCATCTTCAACAACGGTGCCAATCTTAACATCTTCAGCAGTAGCATCACCAACAACGTTGCAGATGGAACGCTCGGTAGCGGTGGCGGTATCTTCAACGGCCTGAACGGTTCGCTTGGCATTTCCAATTCGGTCATCACCGGAAACCAAGCTGAACGTGCTGGTGGCGGCATTGAAGATGCATCGTTCACTCTTGTGAATCTGCTCAACGTCAACCTCGATGGCAACTTCGCCAACGGAACCGACGCAACCTCGCCGGGTAACGGCGGTGGCCTGCATGTCACTGGCAACGCGACCGTAAACGTGGTTGGCGGATCGGCCAGCGGAAACAGTGCTGCTCTTGAAGGTGGCGGTCTGTGGAATGGTGGCGGAACGATGAACGTCGACGGCGTCACGATCTCTGGCAACACCGCAAGCGGCGATGCTGCTGATGACGGCGGCGGCGGTATCTTCAACAATGGCGGTTCGCTCAACATCGGCCTGATCACTCCGTCCATCATTGACAACAACGTTGCCGACGGAACCCTCGGCAGCGGTGGCGGTATCTTCAACAACCAAGGTTCGCTCGTGGTTTCGGGTGGCTCGATTTCGGGCAATGACGCCGAACGAGCTGGTGGCGGTATTGAACACGCTTCGTCCACGACCTTGTCACTGACCAATGTGACTCTCGACAACAACAACGCGCTCGGTTCTGACGCAACTTCACCCGGTAACGGAGGTGGTCTTCACATCACCGGTCCCGCTGCTTCGATTATCGATGGCGGCTCGGCAAGTGGCAACTTCGCCGCGCTCGAGGGCGGCGGTCTTTGGAACGGTAGCGGCACAATGACCGTGATCGGGACAACGATCGACGGCAACACGGCAAGTGGCGATGCAGCCGATGATGGCGGTGGCGGTATCTTCAATAACGGTGGCGGCTTGGTCGTCACCAATGTGAACATCACCGACAACGTCGCCGATGGTTCAAGCGGCAGCGGTGGTGGCATCTTGAATGTCACCGGCGGCACGGTTCAAGTCTTCAGTTCCATCATTGCGGGCAACACCGCAAGTCGCGCTGGTGGTGGCATCGAGGATGCATCAGGAGCGGGACTTGGATTGCAAATTTCCAATTCGTTGCTGGCCGACAACATCACCGGCAGCGCTCCGGGTAACGGCGGTGGCGTGCACGTCACCGGCGCTGGTGACGTCTCGATCACCGGAGGAACGGTCTCGGGTAATTCCGCAGCTCTCGAAGGTGGCGGTCTTTGGAACGGCAGCGGAACGATGACCATCACCAACGTCACCATCTCTGGAAACACGGCAAGTGGTGACGCAGCCGATGATGGTGGCGGCGGTATCTTCAACAACGGTGGCGTGATCAACATCGCGAACGCCAGCATTAGTGAAAACACAGCCGATGGTGCCGCCGGTAGTGGTGGTGGAATCTTGAACCTTGGTGGTTCGGTTTCGATCGTTGACTCTTTGATCGCTGACAACTCCGCACAGCGAGCGGGCGGCGGTATCGAGGACAACGGTGGAACGCGATTCAATGTCACCAACTCGGTGATCGCGTCTAACGACGCTGGTTCAAGTCCCGGTAACGGCGGCGGTATCCACATCTCGGGCGGCGGCAACGTCACCATTGATGGCTCGACCATTCACGACAATACCGCGGTCGAAGGTGGCGGACTTTGGAATTCGGGATCAGGGACGTTCACCGTCACCAACACAACGATCTCCGGCAATACAGCTACCGGCAGTGACGGTGGCGGTATCTTCAACGTCGATGGTGGTTCGATCAGCCTCGACAGCGTCACCATCACACTCAACGATGCCTCGACTGGTATTGGTGCGGGTATCCAAGGTGGAAGTGGCGGCGTCACGATCGAAAACACAATCGTTGCTCAGAACCCAGGCCCAGCGAACACTGGCCTGACGAACGAAGCGAACCTCGCCGGAAATATTGACAGCCTGGACTTCAACTTGACCGGCGACGCCGACAATGGAACGCTCACCGGTTTGACTCGAAACACGATTTTCTCGGCGGATGCCTTGTTGCTTCCGCTTGCCGACAATGGCGGCCCATTCATTCCTGCGGTCGGCAGTGCCGCTCCGACGCATCTTCCAGCAGTTGGCAGTGCGGCGATTGGGTTCGGATTGACCAGCTTGCAAGAAGATCAACGTGACCTTTCACGTCCACAGGGCGGTGCAGACGACATCGGTGCGGTCGAAGCAGTCTTGAACGGTTTCGTCATCGACGCCGACGACTTGGCGATCGGGACCGCGGGCGACGGCAACGCCGACGAGTTTGTGATCCGAAATGATGACACCGGTCTGACCGGCGACATCCAGATCCTGATCAACTCGCGTCTCGTGTTCAGCCAGCCTCGCGCGACCACCGGCGAAATTGTTATCCGTGGTTCGGCTGACGACGACACACTTGTCATTGACAACTCCAACGGACTGATCGGTTCGAACATCGTCTTTGACGGCGACGGCACCGGTGGACCGCTCGGACCGCCAGCCTTCCCAACACCTGGTGGCTTCGACACCATTCGATCCGTTGGTTTCACCACCACGACCGAAGTGGTTTACAACCCAGGATCGGAAAGTGGCGACGGAGCGTTGTTCCATGTCGACAACCAAGTGGTGCAAAGCGTCGAGTTCTTTGGACTCGAACCTCTTCAAGTGCTTGCACCCGTTGGTGGCAACAACATTCTCAACATCGCCTCAGCTCCTCTCGGTGTTGGCTTCCCACAAGCTCTCAACGCTGCGAACTCGATCAACTACAGCGAAGGCCCCAACAGTAACGACCCCGCTGATATCGTCTTTGCAGGAGCGATCACTGGATTGATCACAGTCGACGGATTCGAATCGCTTGAATTTGCGAACTTCGAAGTCATGAATATCGACGGTGGGTCGGGCAGCGATGAAATCAACTTGAATCACCCAAGCCAACCTGACGAGCTTGGCGAAATCAACGTTGACGGTGGCGGGCCCTCAGCCGACGGCGACTTGGTCGTCGTCAACGGCACGACGGCAACCGACACGGTCACGATCGATGAGCTTACTGTTGACGGTGCGGACATCACCGAAGCGGATCCATTGCGTCCCGAACTGACCGTATCGGGTGCGGAAGGAATCGTTTATGTCAGCCAAGGTGGCAGCGACGACTTGGTGGTCGAAACCCCATCGGGTCTACAACAGATTTCGTTGACCACGGGCGACATCCCCAATAACGGCAGCGTCGCGATCAATGATCCCGCCGGTAATTCATTCGTCGGAATCGAATACCGTGACCTGGATGTCGGAACCGCCGACTCTTCGATCACCTTCCAAGACGAAGGCGGTGGTCGAGCCGATGACTTGATCTACCAAGGCACTGCAACCGCCGACGTCGTCAACATTGACGCGGCCGGGCGCATCGTCACGCAAGAGTTGGTTGCCGTCTCCTCGGCAAACAAAGTGGTCGTGGTCGAGACACCGGGCATTCGCAACCTTTCGGTCAACGGTCTTGGCGGCGACGACGAATTCCAAATCCCCGGCAACCATCCTTTTGAGAACGTGCTCGTCGAAGCGGGTGCACCTGCGATCGGCAGCGACGTGCTCGACTTTGTCGGCAGCGGTGCGGGCGCGGTCACCCTTGACCTCGATGCTCAGACCATCACCGAAGCCGGTTTCGGTCCCGTTTCGTATTCAGGTGTTGAAACGGTCAACATCAACGCTGGCAACACGCTGACCGTCGAAGGTACAGCTGGCAACGACACGATCGATATCACACCAACCGCCGCGGGCGCTGGCACCTTTGCTCACAACGGATCGCCGACAGTTTCGTTCAACTACGAAAACGCAACAACGACGACCATCAACGGTGGCGGGGGCGTCGACAACATCAACGTTCTCGGTGATGAATTGACGGATGTTGTCACCGCAGCTGCGGCGTCGATCACTGTCGATGGCAGCACCGTCACCTTGGGCACAGGCATCGAAGCGGTTTCGCTTTCGGGTCTGGGTGGTGACGACAACATCGACCTAAGTGCGCTCGATGTCAGCATCACTGTCTCGGGTGGTGCCGGCAACGACACGATCGTTGGTGGCCTGCAAGCTGACACGATCTTCGGTAACGAAGGCAACGATGATCTCGTCGGTGGCGGTGGAGCAGACACCGTTTACGGCGGCATCGGCAACGACACGATTGGTGGCGCGGCTGCGGGTGCACAAGACCCCGGTAACGACATCTTCTCGGGCGGCGACGGAATCGACTTGTTCATCTGGGAACCAGGTGATGGCCAAGACACGATCAGCGGCGGTGATGACGCCGCCGACGTCTTCGAATTCCGAGGACGCGGTCAAGCTGGCGATACATTCACCTTGTCCAATGACAACGGACACGTTGACGCAATGTTCAACGCCGCCGTGATCAACGTGGCTGGCGTCGAAACGATCGTTGTCGCCCCTGGCGACGGTGCCGCATCGACCGTCACAGTGAACGACCTGTTCGGCACTGAAGTCTCTGAAGTTTCCGTCGACCTGCCTGCTGGCGGCCAAGGCGATACCGTCACCGTCGCCACTCGCAGCGACGATGATTCAATCAACGTTTCAGGAACGGTTGCGATCACCGGCCTGACCTACGACGTCTCGATTAGCGATTCCGTCGCTGGTGAAGACACGTTGGTCTTGAACCTCGGCGAAGGCAACGACACCGCAAACGTCGAAACCGGATTGCCGATCGACACAACCGTTAACGGTGGTGCTGGCGACGATGCGATCACCGGCGACTTCAACACCGCCGACGGTGGCGCAGGCAGCGACACGATCTCTGGCAGTGACAAGAACCAAGCGATTACTGGTGGCAGTGAAGATGACACGATCGTGATCAGCGGTGGCGATGACACCGTCGATGGCGGCGTTGGATTCGACAACCTGCTCTACCAAGGCACATCAGCAAACGACATCTTGGACCTGAGCGAAGCGGCCGGAACCATTACCGTCAGCGGCTTGATCGCTGGCACGGTTGTCCCATCGAACGTCGAACAGATCGACATCGACGCGGGCGACGGCGACGATACCTCAGCCCTGCAAGGCTTGACCATCCCAACCGTCTTCGAAGGCGGCAACGGTGCGGACGAAGCGATCGCGACCACGCGCAACGCCGACAACACCGTCGCGACAACCACACCGATCTCGCTTGTCCTGCGTGGTGGATCGGGGAATGACATCCTGATCGGTGGTAGCTTGGGCGACATTCTCGACGGTGGTGATGGCGACGACCTCCTTGAAGGTGCACAAGGTGCTGACCAATTCTTTGGCGGCGACGGCAGCGATCAACTTCGCTGGATCGCCGGCGACGGCAGTGATCTGATGGAAGGTGGTGCTGGCGAAACCGACCAGTTGATCTTCATCGCCAACGACGCGAGCAACCTGTTGCAGCTTTACGGTGGCGGCCTGTCGACCGACGACCCCGCAGGCATCTTCCCGCCACAAACGCTGGAAAACAGCACCCGCGCGATCTTCGAACTCAACGCCGGCCAAGTCTTCTTGAACACGGGCGATGTTGAATCGGTTTACGTCGACGCTCGCGATGGCAACGACAACATCGTCATCAACAACCAAGTCGACGCCACAAGCCGCGGCGACAGCCCGGTGGGTGGTGGTGTTGCAATCAGCCAAGGTACTGACTTGGCCGCAACCGCTGTTGCTTCGGTGGAAGTCCTTGATGGACTCGGCGATGACTACATCGACGTGCACGGCACCGCTGGCGACGACAACATTGATGTCGCCGTCCAAGGTGGCGCGACAGTGATCGAAGGTGCTTCGGTCTTCGTCCAAATCGGTGGCGTCGGCGGAGCTGACACGCTTCACGTCCACGGCCAAGAAGGCGATGACGATCTGAAGGCCGCTGATGGAACCGAAGCCGTCATTGCGATCACCCTTGAAGGCGACGCTGGCGATGACATCCTCAGTGCTGATGCAATTTTGATCGGTGGTGCTGGCGACGACTTCCTTCAAGGTGGTGCCGGCAACGACTTGCTGATCGGTGGTGCGGGTGAAGACACCTTCGTCGGTGGCGCCGGCGACGACACCATCGATGGTGGTGACGGCTTCGACACGATCTTGATCGAAGGCACCGGTGGTGCTGATGTGATCGACGTCTTCCAATCAGCCCCAACAACGCTCGAGCACACAGTCAATGGCGACGCTCAAACCGACACACTGGTCGTTGTTGCGGGTGTCCAAACCGTCGAAGAAGCTCGAATCGTTGGCGGCAATGGCGCCGACTTGGTTCGAGTCAATTGGCTCGACGCACACGGCGTTAACGCCAACGCCGATGCCTTGCGAATGACAGTCGAAGGCGGATCGGACGCGACAAGCGATCGATTGATCGTCGTAGACGAAGGCACCGACGACCTTGTCCTTTATCGCAAGGGCCAAGCCAACGACAGTGGCACGGTCCAAGTTGGACCTGGAAACGCCGAACCTCTGTTGGCCGTCTTCTCGGGTGTTGAAAACATTGACTTCGTCGATGAAAACGGCACTGCGATCACGAACGACCCAGCCGGCAGCCAACTGGTCGTCTTCAAACACGATCCGTTCGAAAGCAACGACGATCGCTTCACCGCGACCTACCTTGGCAGCGGTGACACGATCAATGTCGACCCAACGATCGACCCAGGTCCGCTGGCCGATCCGTTTGGTGATGGACAAAACTTTGGTGGCGACAGCGACTACTATCGCGTCGTTGCCGAAGCGACCGGAACGCTCGACTTCCAAGTCTACTTCCGTCAGGTTGCTGCTCTGGCAAGTGGACGCCCCGGCCTGCCGAACGACGGCAACTTGGACATCAACGTTCGGGACGCCGCTGGCAACGTGATCGCCGGTTTTGGTGCGAACGACGCCGATGATGACGAACGCGTACGCATTCCAGCTGTCGAAGGCCAAACGTACTACCTTGAAGTGGTTGGCAACGGCGATGCGATCAACGTTTACAACTTCTCGATCGTAAACCACGCACCGCCAGTTCCATTCGACCTGGAATTGCTCGACAACCCAGCCGACGGCACGACGAACCCTCCTGGAACGTCGGCCAACAGCGATACCGGTCGGTCACAGTTCGACAACATCACTTACGATGACACGCCAACGATCTACTTCCGACTCGATGACGGCGTCTTCCTGAACGACATCCAAGGCAACACGCCTCCGGGAACGAATTCGCCACCGGATGAAACGATTGTGATTCCGTTCCGCGCGGGTGTCGCTCAACCAACAGACCCAGGTTTTGCGATTGCGATCTTTGACGAAGGCAACACGCCTCCGCAAACCGGCAATCCAGTTCAGACACCTCTCGGTTTCGCGACAGCAGTTGCTGGCCAACAAGGCGTCTACGAGTTCACCGTACCAAACGGGCTTGCTCTCAGCGAAGGTAGTCACTTCCTGTCGGCACGCGTCCAAATGATCGACCCGGCCAACCCTCAACAGACGGCCTACGGCGAGCGTAGTGCATCGCTCGAGATCGTTGTTGACACCACCGAGCCCGAAGTCGTCTTTGGTTTGGCAGCATCTGCAACTGACGGATTGCACCCGAACAGTGACAGTGGTGACGCGGCACTTCCGTTGACATTGGTTGACCACATCACCAACGTCGAAGTACCAACGTTCTTCGGTCGTGCGGAAGCCAATGCGATCATCCGACTTTACGTCGACATGGATGGCACTGGCACCCTGACTGCTAACGACCTGTTGATCGGGCAATCCACAGCAACGCCGCTCGATGGCACCGAGCAATTGGGAACTCCCGCTCAGCCAAACGAACCGGGCGGTCAGTGGGAAGTCACTTCCACGGTCAACATGAACGACCCGCGAATCTTGACCGCCCTCGGATTGGCAAAAGATGGACTGCGAACGATCTTGCTTTCGGCCGAAGATGTTGCTGGCAACATCACCGACCCGAACGCGAATGTGACGCTCAATATCTTTGTCGACACTCAAGGTCCTCAAGTGACCGATGTCTTCATCACCGGCAATCCTGCGTTCAACATCTTCAACCTCAAGCCAGACACTCCGGAACCGACTCCGCGAGTCGACAGCTTGACGATTTCGGTTCAAGACCTGCCACCTCGTGTTGCGGCGTTCTTGTACCCGGCTCTTTCGAACGTGCCACCGTTGGCACCTGTCGTCCTCGTGGGTGACCACAGCGGACCGATCGCGATCGAAAGCTGGGGCTACATCGACACCAACAGCGGACCAGGTGTGGCAACGGGCGAGATCGTGCTGAACTTCTCCAGCCCGCTTCCAGATGACCGGTTCACGTTGACGCTCAAGGACAACGTGATTGACCCAGCTGGCAACCAGCTCGATGGCGAAAACGATGCTGCCGAGCCAATCGGCACACCGTTCTTCCCAACCGGTGACGCAATCCCAGGTGGCGACTTCATCGCTCGCTTCACCGTGGACAGCCGTCCTGAAATCGCGACTTGGTCACAAGGTGTTGTCTACGCCGACATCAACGGCAACTTTGTTTACGATCCAGAGGGCGAAGACAACGACGCGACCAATCGTGACTTTGTCTTCAACTTTGGTGAAATCACCGACGCCTACTTCACCGGAAACTTCTCGGACGCTGCCGCGGTCACCGCAAGTGGCTTCGACAAGCTTGGTGCTTACGGCCGGTTCAACGGTGTCTACCAATTCTTGCTCGACACCGATGATGATGGCGTTGGCGACTTCGTCAGTAACTCGGCATTCCAAATCGCTGCGATTCCGGTCGCGGGTGATTTCAACGCCGCCCATCCTGGCGACGAGATTGGATTGTTCGATGGCCAAAACTGGTATCTCGACACCAACGGTAACAACGTCATCGATGCGGGCGAAATCCTTCCATCGAATCTGCGAGGTGTTCCATTCGTCGGTGACTTCAACGGTGACGGGTTTGATGACCTTGCCGTCTACGACTCCGACGGTGCCGGTACCCTGCAAGGCCAATTCCAATTCGACTTGGATCGTGACGGAACCGTTGACGATGTGATCAATCACTTTGGATTCCCAGGCTTCGGCGAAAAGCCAGTTGCCGGTGACTACAACCTTGATGGCATCGACGACATTGGACTTTGGGTGCCACACCAAGAAGGTCAGTTGCCTAAGGAAGCTGGTGAATTCCACTTCCTGATCAGCGACAACGTCGCGGCAAACCCAAGCTCGGTGTTCAACCTGTTTAGCCCAGCACCACTGGGTAACGACTTGCACGCCCAGTTTGGCGATGACTTTGCACTGCCATTGTTCGGCAACTTCGACCCACCAGTGGTCGGCGATTCGGGAGGCACTTCGTTCCTCGCTGAATTGACCAACGACCTGAACCCGCTCGACACAACCGTTGACGGCAAAGTCACTGCACGTGACGCCTTGGTCGTGATCAACGCGTTGAACCGAACGGACTTCGATCCTGGCTCGAACCCACTTCGCGTGGTTTCCTCACTTGGCGGTTACCGTCTTGATGCCAGTGGCGATGGCGACATCACGTCGCTTGACGCCCTTCGCGTGATCAACGGTCTGGCGGTCATCAACAATGCGGCAAGCCTCAACGCAGAATCAGTCTCATGGGCCACCGCTGCCGACGACGTCTTGGGCGACTTGGACGATGATGAGGATGATGACCTGATCTCGCTGTTGGCATCTGACCAGGAACAACAGCGCGTGAAGTCTTAACGATCAAGTTGAGATCTATCGACACTCGAATCGCCGGTCTGAAATCAGGCCGGCGATTTTGCTGCGCAAATAGCGGAAATCACGTGGTTTTGTGCGACCCCGCAGGAAGCTAGGCAAGCTTTAACGATTCGGAGAAGCGCACCGATCGGGGGAGGTCTGTGTTCGAGGCCCCCAAACATGGTGATTTGATCATCCGATGTCGAAGAATAAGACCGGTCATGCCAATTATCGCGCATGTGTCCGTTCTAGTGACAAACCCGAACGCTCGGGTTGCCCCAGTCCTAGCGTATGAACGAATCATATTACCTGCGAGAACACAATGAGTTGGTTTGGAAAAGAAGCTAAGCGGAGAGTCTTCCAGATGATTCTCGCTGGCGCAATGATGTTTGGTGGCGCTGTCTCGACTCAAGCCCAAGGCCTTGAAGACGACTTTGCCCAAGATTGGATTCAACTGGAAAGCGACGAATCAGCCATTGATTTGGTTGGTTGCGAAACCGCGTGTGACGGTTGCGACGCAGGCTGCGATGGCTGCTGCGAACCAGTCTGTTGTCCACCATGGTGGGCACACCGCACAGGCGTTTCGGGGCAGTTCCTGTTTTTGCGCCCAGGTGATTCAGATATCACCTACACGATCGAACAAAACAACGTCAATGGTTTCCCAACGGGTCCCACTGGCATCGCTCAAATCGAACACTCACCTGGTGTTCGCGTTGGATTTTCACACTGTGCCTCGGCTTGTACGAGCTTGGTTGGTCGTCTGACCTACTGGCAAGGTGACGACAGCGACTTGATCAATGCGTCGGCCGGTAACGTGTTGGTTTCGGAAATCTTGCACCCCAGCCGATTCACCACCGGTGCGACCGGTTTGCAAGAAGCAGCTGCCTACGACATGCGTTATGGCACGATCGATCTGGCTTACCGATCGATCTGGCGTAACACCGACACCTACGCCATCAACTGGCGTGGCGGTTTCCAATACGGTGGAATGGAGCAAGAGTTCCTATTCACTCAAACCGTTCCTTCGTCGGTTGCCAACGGCACGTTCTCGGTCGATACCGACATCGACTTCACCGGTTTCGGTCTTCTCGGTGGCTTGGATTTCGAACGATACAGCTGCCGCACCGGTTTGTCATGCTACGGCAGTGCCATCGCAAGTGCCTTGGCCGGTAAGTGGAAAGCAAGCTACCGCGACGCCGCTTCGGTCGCCGTTGGAAATGTTGGCAACGTCTACGATGACCACCGCGTCACACCCGTGCTCGAGCTCGAGCTTGGTTTGGCTTGGTACAACAAATGCGGCAACATTCGCTTAAACTGCGGTTACATGAATACCGCTTTCTACAACGCCGTTTCGAGCCGAGCCTACATCGATTCGGTTCGCGAAGGCCGCTTTGTCGACGTCGACGAAACGATCACCTTCTCGGGTCTCGTTGCTGGTGGCGAATTCCGCTGGTAAGCCAGCAATTCCCATCCATCGCTATTGCTAAAAGGCGTGTTGGTCACTGCACCAACACGCCTTTTTTCATTTGTTCCCCCTCGAAATGGCCAGCGTCGTCCCGACCTTAGGCGAAGGTCGGGCTGCTCTGTGCTCGCGAGCCGGCTAAAGCCTTCACTACGAACGAATCACAGCAGGACGCTCCACTGGCCGAGTATTAATCGCATCACCCACCTGAGCCGAAGGCTATAATCGTCGCTACGTTTCTCGACCTACTTCCTCGTCTTTGGTGATCGCCATGCCTCGTCTGTTTACCGCCCTTGCTCTCGCCGCTTCGCTAATCGTTTCAACCAGCGCGGATGAAAAGAAATCCGAGAAAGAAACGGAATCGAAGGAGGCGGTCGCTCACGCAATCAAAGGAACACCAAAGATCGACGGCAAGATTGATGAAGCCTGGAAAGACGCTCCGGTGATCGCCGTGAAAAAATCGGTACCCAAACTACTCGCGATGGACGCCGACAAAATGGCCACCGGCCGCGTTCAAGTCATGTGGGACGAGAACCACATCTACCTGTTGTGGCGAGTCAAAGACGGCAAGCTTTCAACTGACGGCTTGGACGCATGGGAACAAGACTCGGTTGAGTTGTTTCTTGATGAAGACCTCGGCCGAACGGTGACCTATGAAGCCGACGATGCTCAATACCGAGTCAACTGCATCGGCGAACTCTCTGGCCAAGGCACAGGATTTGACGTCAGCCGCCTTTCTGCCGACGCACGCGAAACCAAGAATGGTTATGCCGTTGAGATGGCAGTCGAAGTCAACGCTGGCAAATTGGAATCTGGAAAGAAGCTGGGAATGGAACTTCAAATCAACGACGACCCAGGCGAAGGAGCACGAAAAGCAGTCGCAAAATGGAATCACACTGAAGACGATTCCTGGAGTGACACGTCCAACTTCGGCACGCTCATCCTGAAGTAGCACCTGAGCGTGTTTGCCAGTTGCGTAGGCCGGATCTTTGTAGGCCGGATCAAGGAGCGACAGCGACGCTGATCCGGCACCGGCACCTCAACCTAAGTTCTCAACACTTGACCGGGAGGCCCGACGCTCGCGCGTTCTACTCATCAATTCAGGCCGCCCTATCTGGAAGTGGCTGAAGATTCCGGCGAGAGCTCGGTACGACGAACGGTGCGAGCCGGACTGCGACGAGAAAACGAGCCACCCCCTCTGCTGGGTAGCCGAATACGCAGAAATGCAGCACATTCAGGTGGTTTGTTTGCTCCCTCTTCATGCTCTCTTTATGATGCGAGGTCCACGAAAACTATCTGGTTTGCCCAGACCTTGTCCAAAATCGCTTGTACCCACCAAGCGTCCCTCCCTTCTCGCGCCATCGCTTATGCCCCGTCTCAATGCCTTCCGTAAGGACCGTCGATCTCCGCGCAAGCTTCACCAGCGCCCGCTTCGGACGGAAACGCTCGAAAAGCGGATGGTACTCACAGCTGTGATCAGCGAAATCCTTGCTTCCAACAGTGAGGGCTTACGGGATATTGATGGAGACTCGAGTGACTGGATTGAGATTTACAATCCAACTACGAGCCCCATCGACTTGGACGGATGGTCACTTACTGATGACCACACCGACACGGACAAGTGGGTCTTTCCTGACGTCACGCTTGATCCCGACGGGTTCCTTGTTGTCTTTGCATCGGGCAAAGATCGATCGGTCGCCGGCGAAGAACTGCACACCAATTTTCAGTTCTCGTCCTCCGGCGAATACGTCGGGCTCTATCAAGCGGGCGGAGCGGTTGCGAGCGAATACAATCCCGCCTATCCGCAACAGACGACTAACATTTCGTACGGGATCACCTTCCGTGATGACCTTGTCGTCGCCAGCGGAGACCAAGCTCGTTACCACGTCCCGACCAACGGGTCACTCGGCACGACTTGGCAACAACCTGCTTTTGACGATTCGAGCTGGAGCACCGGGGCGACGGGACTTGGTTACGGTGTTAGCCAGCCCGGTTTCGATGTGACCTACTACAAAGCCCAAGCATCGGGAGCGTTCAACGGGACCGTCAATTCACTCGACCTCGCGTTTGACGTGATCAACACACCCGCCTATCAGGCGCAAGTGGTTGAGAGCACGGCGCCAGTGATCAACCATCTCGGCTCTGGCGCTGGCGGCCGCTACGGGAACAACCTTGCGTTCCCCACCCAGACGATTGGCGTCAACATTGACAACTTCGTTTTCGAAGCCCGCACGACCATCCAGATCGACTCTCCTGGTGACTATTCGTTTGGTGTCAACAGCGACGACGGTTTCCGCTTGACGATCACTAACGGGATCGAAACCTTTTCCAGCGAGTTTCCGAATCCTCGGGGAACGGCCGACACCATCGCAACCTTTCCCTTTTTCGATCCGGGAAGCTACGACGTGACGTTGGTCATGTACGAAGCTGGCGGTGGTGCCAGCGTGGAACTCTTCTCAGCACCTGGAACTCACAGTTCATTCAACGCTTCGGTTTTCGACCTCGTGGGCGACGTCGCGTCGGGCGGTTTACCTGCTGCGGTCGCCTACACGCCAGGTTCTTCCGATTACGTTGCAACCGACATCTCTACCGAACACCAGGGCGTGAACGCGTCGGCTTACGTTCGCTTGCCTTTTACGGTGACCGACATCGGGGACATCGATGCGGTCTCGTTGAGCATCCTGTACGACGATGGATTCATCGCGTCGATCAACGGCACCGAAGTCGCGAGTCGAAATGCTCCGGCGAATCCTGCCTTCAACTCGACTGCACTCGCGTCGAGAGATCCTGCTGACGTCATCGTTGCCGAAGAGATTTCGCTGCCCGCCACAGCGCTTTCGGCACTGGTCGAAGGGGACAATGTACTGACAATCCAAGCGCTCAATGCGTCCGTGTTTGATCCTAGTTTCTTGATCCTGCCCGAGCTTTCGGTCACCGGCCTGCTGACCGACAGTAACTATTTCACCACCCCAACGCCCGGCGCCCCCAACCAAGATCCTGTTGAAGGGATCGTCGAACGTGTCACGGCTGATGTCGAAGCCGGCTTCTTTGACACCTCGTTTGACGTCACGCTCACCACACCCACACCCGACGCAACCATTCGCTACACGTTCGATGGTAGCGAACCCTCCGAAACAAACGGGTTTACCTACGCGGGTCCGATCTCGATCACCGGCACGACCAACTTGCGAGCCGTTGCCACCAAGGCGAACCATGCAACGCTTCCCAGCAAGACGTGGTCCTATTTCTTTTTGAACGACGTCCTGACCCAGTCAAATGATGGGTCCGCACCGGCAGGTTGGCCCACAACCTGGCGAAACAACGTGGTTGATTACGGAATCGATCCCGATGTGATCGCAATCGAAGGAGCCCAGGCGGTACGCGACGCACTGCTTGCCATCCCGACCTGGTCGATCACAACCGACCTCGACAACTTGTTCGATGCGAACATCGGCATCTATTCCAACGCCAACCAAGACGGACGCGACTGGGAACGTCCCGCTTCGGTCGAACTCGTACATCCGGACGGCAGCGAAGGTTTTCAAATCAATGCTGGACTGCGCATTCGTGGTGGATTCAGCCGTTCAAACAACAACCCCAAACACTCGTTCCGAATCTTCTTCCGCGGATCGTACGGTGATTCGACTCTCGACTATCCGGTACACGGCGACGAGGGAACCGATAAGTTCAAAAAGATCGACCTGCGGACCGCTCAAAACTATTCCTGGAGCTTCCAGGGCGATGCATCGAACGCCTTTGTCGGCGATGTACTGGCACGCTACAACCAACGTGACCTTGGTCAACCTTACACGAAAAGTAGTTGGCTGCACCTCTACTTGAACGGTCACTACTGGGGACTCTTCCAAACCCAAGAGCGTGCCGAGGCAAACTTTGGGGAAACCTATTTTGGTGGATCAGCGGACGACTACGACGTTCTGAAACCCGAACGTGGTCCATATCAGAACATCGCCACCGACGGCAATTTTGATGCCTACGACGCTCTCTTCCAACAAGCACTTGCACGCGATGGCGACGGAGTGACTCCGGCGTTTGTTGACTTCGCCAAGTACATGGAAGCCCAGGGGTTGAACGTTGACGGCACGGACAACCCGGCACTCGACAACTTGCTTGATGTCGACAACTTGATCGCCTACATGATCACCATCCTTGATGGTGGCAACTTCGACGCACCGATCAGTAACTTCTTGGGCAATAACCGAATCAATAACTACTTTGCCGTCCGCGACCGGACTGGCGACGAAGGTTTCCGATTCTTCATTCACGATTCAGAACACACTCTCCGCAGCACGACTCGGGACCGAACGGGGCCTTGGGAACATCCCAACTTTGAATCGAGCGTCAATTACTTCAATCCACAATGGCTACATCAGCAACTTGCCGCGAACGACGAGTATCGGATTCGCTTCGCGGATAAGGTGCAGGACGCCTTCTTCCACGACGGATTGCTTTCGATCGACGCCCAAATCGCAAAGCTGGATGCCGAGGCAGCAAAACTCGATCAGGCGATCATTGGTGAATCGGCCCGCTGGGGTGATGCAAAACAAACCAATCCACGGCTGCGCAGCCACTGGGTGTCCGCAATCAATAACCTGCGCAACAACTACTTCCCCAATCGCCGCGCCGTCTTCATCAATCAACTTCGCAACTACGAAATGTTGCTCAAGGACGCCGAAGGGAACTACACGGTCAACGTTCCTGCGCCATTGTTCCCAACCATTGATGCTCCCGAATACTTGGTTGGCGGCCAACCACAACACGGTGGGACCATTGCCGAGGGAACGGAGGTCCGGATTGCAGCCAATGAAGGGCTGGTTTACTACACGACCGACGGAAGCGACCCGAGGTTGCTCGGCGGCGGGATCAGTCCAACCGCGATCGCCTACGACCCGATGACGGTCAATACGACATTGGTCGCTGCAGGATCCAATTGGAAATACCATGACCAAGGCGTCGACCTGGGAACGACCTGGCGCGACCCGTCATTCAACGATACCGCTTGGGCCTCGGGCGACGCTCAACTTGGTTATGGCGATGGCGATGAAACAACCGTCGTATCGTTTGGTCCCAATGCGAGCGCAAAGTACCGCACCACCTACTTCCGGTCACAATTCAACGCGGATGCGGGCGACTATTCCAATCTGAAACTCCGCGTCAAACGCGACGACGGTATCGTCGTTTACTTGAACGGGACCGAAATTGCTCGTGACAACATGCCAGTGGGAACGATTAGTTTCTCAACGCCGGCGTTTGGCGTAGCATCCGATGACGGTGCCAACTGGCATGAATTCGATATCGACCCCGCACTTCTTGCCGACGGACTCAACACCCTCGCGGTCGAGATCCATCAAGTCAGCAACACGAGTAGTGACATTAGTTTCGATGCGGAGTTGACGGTTTCAGAAAACAATGCGACTCCAATCATCCTGAATGACTCGGTCACCATGCGAGCTCGCGCACGCGACGCTCAAGGTCAATGGTCCGCGGTCCATGTTGCCGACTTCGTCGTGCCTCGCGTGCCCGCCTCGGTAGACAACATTCGCATTACCGAATTCATGTACAACCCGGCCGGAGACGGAAACGCCGAGTTCATTGAAATCCAAAACATCACTTCGGGTGCCAGTGGCGTGACCGTCGACCTCGGCTCACTCTCGCTTACCGGCGGACCAAGCGAGCCGCTGAATTTGCCAATCACAGCCACGCTTGACCCACAAGAATATGGACTGATTGTCCGCGACACGGCAACCTTCCTCGCGACCTACCCCGGCGTTGACCCGTCGCTGATCATTGGCGACTACACGGGGGCGCTGAGCAATAGTGGCGAAGAGATCAAGCTTCTCGACGCGATGGGCAACACGCTGTTCGAATTCACGTACGGCGACGGCGACCCTTGGTCGGTGTGGGCCGATGGCAACGGCGGTTCGCTGACACTTGTGGACCCACTGAACACGCCTGCCGACCAGCTCGGCAAACCCTACCACTGGCGCGGAAGCACTCTTCCAGGAGGAACTCCCGGCGCATCCGCGATCCTACCCAACGGGGTTGTGATCAACGAAATCCTCGCACACACCGATGCTCCGCAGTTCGACACCATCGAGCTCCACAATACCAGTGCGACCGACATCAACATCGGCGGCTGGTATCTGAGCGACTCGCAGTCCGATTTCCTGAAGTACCGCATTCCAGATGGCACGATTCTGACAGCGGGTGGATTCATCACGTTTGACGAAAACGACTTCAATCCAACGCCCTTAACACCCGGTCCAAAGGACTTTGCACTTAGCGGGTCGCATGGTGATTCGGTTTGGCTTGTGATTGGTGACGGACCTGGGACAGGCGTCCTCTCCTTTGTTGATCACGTCGACTTCGATGCAACCTTCAATGGAATGACGCTCGGGCGCACACCCGACGCAACCAGTCGCATGGTGCCGCTCGCCGAAGCGAGCCTGGGCGCGGCGAACGGTCCGTTTGCGACCTCCGATGTGGTCATCAGTGAGTTCAACTACCATCCCGCTGACCCAACCCCTGCAGCGTTAGCGATCGATCCGACGATCAGTGCGAGCGATCTCGAGTTTATCGAGGTCCACAACGCTTCCGCTTCAACGATTGACTTGACGAACTGGCGATTGCGTGGTGAAGGCGATTTCAACTTTGCAGCTGGCCAGTTGATTGCCGCCGGTGCAACGCTTGTCGTCGTCCCGTTCGATCCTAACTTTGTCGGAAACGTCAATCGCTTAGCAGCGTTCCGTGCTCACTACGGTATCGACGCGGCGGTGCCGCTCGTTGGCCCGATGTCGGGAACGCTGGACAACAGTTACGGAATTGTCAAACTGCAACGTCCCGACACGGCGCCGGTGGATGAGCCAACGGTGACGCCACGCGTCATGGTCGACGAGAGCTTCTACGATGACTTGGCACCGTGGCCAGTTTCGGCTGACGGTACAGGTGACTCGCTGCACCGCAAACAGGCGGCGACTCAGGGGAACGAAGCCAACAGTTGGATCGCATTACCTCCAACACCCGGCAGCATCTTGGTGGCTCCTTCGGTGAGCGAGATCATCGTTAACGGAGGTGCCGCGACTCGATCGGTGCTGACCGAAATCACCGTCGTGTTTGACACCACCGTCAATGTATCGGCTTCATCGTTCGCACTGACCAATACAACAACCGGCGAAGACGTTACGTCACTGGACGTCCAATCGGCAGTGGTCGACGGCATGACCGAAACAACCATCACGTTCTTGAGCGGACCCTCGGTGCAAGATCGCGCAGAAGGTGGCAACAGTCTCGACGATGGCGACTACCTGCTTACCATTCTCGCCGCTGAAGTTGCGTCGACGGCCGATGGACTGAACATGCATGACGACGTCAATTTTGGTGAGAACGCGTTGGACAACTTCTTCCGCAAGTACGGCGATCAGAATGGAAACGGCGTGGTCGACCTCTTCGATTTTGCCCAATTCCGATCGACGTTTGGCCGTGTCTCCTCACACCCTGACTACGTGAACGAACTCGACAGCGACGGCAATGGAGTCGTCAACCTCTTCGACTTTGCCACCTTTCGCAGCGGCTTTGGAAGCTAGCGAGTGAACCGACGCTCGAGTTGACTACTTGTTGAAAAACTTGGCAAGCGTTTCTTCGGAAAGCTTGGGAGTGACAAGCGAAACGACGACTGTAGCGATCGCTGCGGCGGCCAGCATCGCGACAACCGGCATCACTTCGTAGGTTTCGCCCCCAAGCGGAA
Source organism: Rubripirellula sp. (assembly GCA_965216875.1). GTDB lineage: Bacteria > Planctomycetota > Planctomycetia > Pirellulales > Pirellulaceae > CBDCUW01. The sequence continues at coordinate 6,401,736 of OZ244207.1, read as the reverse complement.
GATGCAAGATGTACTTTCGCAAGCCTTCCGGCGACTGGATGCCTTGGTAGAACAGGAAGCACCAGCTCGCAATTGCTGCGAGGACGCCAGCGATCGCACCCCATTTGGTCAAGCCGCGCCAATAGAGCGCCGCAACGATCACCGGAAAGAGCGCACTGAACCCGCTGAAGCACCAAACGCCAAGTGCAAAAACACTGGTCGGCTTGCCGAGACTTAGCAAATAAGTCACGGCGACCACGGCGCAGATGAACAATCGTGTGAACAGGATCTCTTGCTTGTCGCTAAAACGTCCTTCACCAAACCAGTGATGGACGACATCGTTGTTGAACATCGTGCCAATGCAAAGAAATTGGCTGTCGAGACTCGACATGATCGCCGCCAAAATTCCGGCGGCAAGGAATCCACCGAGTATCGCGCCCGTCTTCGTTTTGACTAAGAACGGCAGCACTTTATTGGCATCAACCGCTCCGTTTGGCAACTTTGGAAGTGACTCGTTAGGCACCAAATCGCCGGTGGCCCAAACACCAACCAAAACACAGGGTACCCACACGATCATGATGAAGACCGGATGGAAGATCACCGGCAACTTGAAGGTGTTGGCGCTCTTTGCCGTCATCCAATGCTGGAACAAGTGCGGGAACATGCCAACGGAAAGCGGGATCAACAAGTAAGTAAAGAACTTGGTCTTACTCATGTCCATCCGCGTCGCTTTCTCGACCGGGATTTGCTCGCCCAACGTCTTCAGGTTTGCAAAGAAGCTGCCTTGTTTGCCGACCTCGGTTGCGATCACGTAAAACGTCACCACTCCCAAGACCATAAAGACCAATGTTTGAAACGCATTGGCCCATGTCGTTCCACGCATGCCGCCGAAGAAGACATACACCAGCACAACAAGGCAAATCACAAGTGACCCGATCGGTGCCGGGATACCACCGTGAACACCACGGTCGATCGAACCATCGGCCAACGTCGCTGGAAACCACTCAGGCGACAGACCTGCGGTCAACGCTTGGACGACCCCGCCCGCACCGATCACCCCAATCAGTAGATAGGGGATGATCAATCCGACGAGAATCGGGAAGAGCAACCAACCGATAAAATTGCTTTCGGTGCGATCACGAAAAAACTCAATCTGGGTAGTGTAGCCGTTACGTCTGGCGACGCTCCAAACCTTGACGCCGATCAAAAAGAAACAAAGCGAATGCACAATGCCACTGCTGCTGGCAAGCATTCCATAGACACCGATTCCTTCTTTGAACGATTCACCACTACTGCCGACCAACGCGAATGCGGTCATCGTGGTGCCGAACATACTCAGCAAAAGTAGGAACGGACCGATCGATTGACTTGCGTGTTGGTAGTCCGCCTTTGTCCCGCGCGAGAGCAGGGCCGAAACCAAGCCAAGGGCAAGCAGCAACGAAAGGTAGCCAATGATGATGACAAGTTGAGGCACACCGCTCATGATTGGCCTCCTTCCGAATCGGTCGCCCCATCAGCGGCATCGGTCTCCGAAACGGGCCAAGCGATCTTGGTGGCCAGTGCCCAAGTCAATGCCGCGCCGATCGAAATCAAAACGTGCCAAAAGAGCCCAATCGGCAGGAAGCCGAAGACCAGTCGGCCGTCCGTCCAAAACCAATTGTCTTGGTGCAGAATCAGCAGCAGGAGGACGAGGCCGATGATGATCATCGGCCCTCGAGCACTTTTTGGTGTGGGATTCGTGGTCGACATTGCGACAAGAGCCGGAGGAGGAAAGGAAGGCGGCACGTCCGAAATCGGTCGGAAAGCGCGAACCGTTTTGGGCATGATTTGGGTCCGAAGCAGTGTAATTGAGTCGCGATTTCGACGAAATCACCGGTTCCGGTGTGTCGCGCGAGCCGATCTGCCGATTTCCCAGTACAGGCCCGGTCCAACCCCGCCGAGACCGATTGGGCTCGAATCCCCCTACATTTCGCGGGATTTCATCGGACGCGACCGGCCAGACTGCTCGAGAACCCGTGTGGTGTTTTCTTTGTCATCCGACGATCATCTTGGTGAATCTGCCCCAACAGTGATTCATTGGAAGGGCACTTGATGAATCGACCGGGCTGACTTGAATGTTGGGTAACGCGGAACATTCCGAACCGATCCCTTTGCGAATGATTTGATGACTTGGGAAGCATGGTTGGCCATCGGGGTCGCCGGCACGCTACTGATCTCTCTGGCGCTGCGAATCGCAGCGACCGAAGTGCTCGCGCTTGCGTGCCTGGCCGTGCTCATGCTCGCCCAGAACGTGACCCAGTCGACCGGGCTGCCAACGCCCGAAGAAGCGGTCGCCGGTTTCGGCAACAAGGGTCTGATCACCGTTGGCTTGTTGTTTGCCGTTGTCGCCGGCTTGGAGTTCACGGGCGGGACCGAACTTGCCACGGGTTGGCTGCTGCGCAAAGCGAAGGGACTGACCGATGCCCAGGTTCGGCTGCTTGTCCCCGTTTCAATCCTGAGTGGTTTTCTAAACAACACGCCGGTTGTCGCCGCGCTGTTGCCAGTTGTTGGTGATCTTGCCAAACGGATTTCGGCCAGCACCAGCAAGCTGCTTTTGCCGTTGTCCTATGCCGCGATTCTTGGCGGGATGTGCACGGTGATGGGAACGAGTACCAATCTGATCGTTAGTGATCTGTACACGATGCGAAATCCCAAGCTGCCATCGCTTGGCTTTTTTGCCCCCGCAGCCGTCGGCGTTCCGGCAACGATCCTCGGATTGATCTACATCGTCGTCGCCTCACGCAAACTCATTCCCGACCGGCGACCGGCGGTGAGCGTTTCGGACGACCCACGACAGTACACCGTCGAAATGGAAGTCGATCCACACGGCCCCCTCGTCGGACAAACGATTGAAGACGCAGGACTTCGACACCTACCCGGACTCTACGTCGCCGAGGTCCAACGCGAAGACGGCGTGATCGCCGCCGCAAAACCCAATGAGCGTCTTCGAGCGAGTGATGTTTTGATTCTTGTCGGCGCACTCGACAGTGTTGTCGACCTGCGCAAGATCCGCGGGCTCAACGTTCCAGACGACCAAGCGCGTAAACTCAAGGTCCCAGCTTGGCGGCGCACTTTGGTCGAAGCGGTCGTTAGCTCACGCTGTGCACTGCTTGGCAAAACGATCCGCGAAGGCAGGTTCCGTTCGCACTACAACGCTGCGGTTGTTGCGGTTGCACGGGGCGGCCGTCGACTGACCGGAAAGCTCGGTGACGTGCGTTTGGAAACAGGCGACGTCCTGCTGCTTGAAGCGTCGCCATCGTTCATGCACCGCCGGCGTGAATCACGCGACTTCTTTTTGGTCTCGGCGGTTGAAAAGGGAACGGTCCGCCGCAGCGAACTGGCTTGGACAGCCATCATCGTCATGGCCGCGATGGTGATTGCAGCCGCCTTTAAAGTGGTCGCGATCGTGACAGCAGCCTTGATTGCCGCGTTGGCCATGATCGGGTTTCGCTGCTGCACGACCTCCGAAGCGCGCCGCAGCATCGATTGGTCGGTGTTGATCGTGATCGGAGCGGCGTTGGGAATCGGCGCGGCGCTCGACAAGAGTGGTGCTGCATCGTCAATCGCAAGCGGACTACTGAACCTTGCTGGTGGTGACCCGCGTCTCTCTCTGGCGGCGGTCTACCTGGCCACCGTGATTTGCACCGAATTGATTACAAACAACGCCGCTGCAGTGCTGATGTTCTCGATCGCGATGCAAACCGCAGGCAAGGTGGGAGCCGAAGAAACTCCGTTTGTGATCGCGGTCATGATCGCGGCATCCGCGAGTTTTCTAACGCCCTTTGGCTACCAAACCAACATGATGGTCTACGGTGTCGGTGGTTATCACATGTCCGACTACGTTCGATTTGGCTTGCCGCTCAACGCCATTGTGTTTGCGGTCGCCATGGTGGTGATTCCCGAAGTTTGGCCACTGTGAATAATGTGAGCGACGTCGAGGTCCCATAAACGTCGCCAAACTACCATGAACGCAAAACCCTCTAGCCCCCGACTCGATACCCAACTCGCGCGCGAGCCCGCAGCCACGGAACAAGCTCGCGCCGAGTCGGAGCAAACGCTCGCGTCGGAGCAAGCGCCCGATCCGATCGAGCAACCCGGTTCGCTTTCTGATGCCATGCGGATCGATCGCTACCGATTGCGGCGGGCCAAGAAACGGCTCAAACCCGAGGTCTATCAAGAGCGGCTGCAACGTTCGATCGAACAACTTGAAAAGCGCAAAGCGGCCACGCCGAAAATCGAATACGCGGCCGAGTTGCCGATCTCGGAACATCGCGACGAGCTGGTCAAACTTATCCGGGAAAACCAAGTCATCGTCGTTTGCGGCGAAACAGGAAGTGGTAAGAGCACGCAGCTGCCGAAACTTTGCCTCGAAGCGGGACTCGGTCGCGAGGCAATGATCGGCCACACCCAACCACGCCGCCTCGCCGCCCGCAGCATTGCCTCGAGACTCTCCGACGAACTCGGCACGCCGCTGGGAAAATGGGTCGGCTATCAAGTTCGATTCGGTGACCAAACCAGTCCCGAGACGCTGATCAAGTTAATGACCGACGGCATCCTGCTTGCCGAAACCCAATCGGATCGCTTTCTCGATGCCTACGATGCGATCATCATTGACGAAGCTCACGAGCGATCGTTGAACATCGACTTTCTGCTTGGCTACCTTCGACGTCTTCAAGCGAAACGGCCCGAACTCAAGATCATCATCACCTCGGCGACGATCGACGCCGAACGCTTCGCCGAACATTTTTCTGACGAGTCGGGCCCGGCCCCAATCGTCAACGTCGAAGGCCGCGGTTACCCGGTCGAGATTCGTTATCTGCCCTGGGAAGAAGTTGTCGATGATGGCATGCGGGGCTACGACCTCGCCCGCCACGTCATCGCAGGCATCGACTCAATCACACGCAGCGGCGAGGGCGATGCGCTTGTCTTCTTGCCAACTGAACGCGACATTCGCGATGTCTCGCACCGAGTTCGTGGCCACTTCAAACGCCTCGGCATCGAAAACCGGGTCGACCTCCTTCCGCTCTACGCACGACTCCCACAAGCCGAACAACAACGCATCTTTCAACCGACCGGCAAGGTTCGTCGGATCATCTTTGCAACCAATGTCGCCGAAAGCTCGCTGACTGTCCCCGGCATTCGTTACGTGATTGACGCGGGAATGGCGCGCATCAGTCGCTACAGTCCACGCAGCAAACTGCAACGGTTGCCCATCGAACCGGTAAGCCGCGCCAGCGCCGACCAGCGTGCGGGCCGTTGCGGTCGCGTTGGACCAGGCGTCTGCGTGCGCCTTTACAGTGACGAGGATTACCAGACGCGCGACGCCTACACGACTCCCGAGATTCGGCGTACCAACCTCGCGTCGGTCGTCCTGCAAACCAAAACACTCAAGCTTGGTCGGCTAGAAGAATTCCCGCTGCTCGACCCACCGCGACCGGAAACGATTCGCGAAGGCATTCGCACACTGACCGAACTTGGTGCTCTCGATGACGATCGCGAGTTGACCGACATTGGTTGGAAGCTCGGTCGAATGCCGGTCGATCCACGCGTTGGCCGCATCATCTTGGCGGCAGCCGACCATGGCGTCCTTGCCGAAGTGTTGCCCATCGCCGCGGCACTCGAGATCCCTGACCCGCGCGATCGTCCACCCGAGAAGCAACAGGCCGCCGATACCGCGCACGCACCCTTCGCGGATCCACGCAGCGATTTCCTTTCCTATCTGCGGCTTTGGCGATACTACGAATCGGCTCGAAGTGAACATAGCCGCAACAAATTGACGCGAGTGTTAAGGAAGCAGTTCCTCTCGCCAACGCGGATGCGCGAGTGGTCCGACATTTATCGGCAACTCCGTGAAATGGCGATGACGGTCGGCGACAAAAAGAAACGCACCAAGATCGGCAAGCCTCGCTTTGTCGAAGATCCCGACAAGCTTGTCGACGACGACCGGTACGCTTCGATTCACCAAGCTCTGCTCGCCGGGTTGCTCTCGGGTGTCGCAATGGCTGGCGATAAGAACGAATACACCGGCGCGGGCGGACTGAAACTCTTCCTTTGGCCTGGCAGCGGTGTCTTTGCCACAAAGCCCAAATGGATCGTCGCCGCGGAACTTGTCGAGACCGCCAAGCAATACGCACGAACGGTTGCGATGGTCCAACCGCAGTGGGTCGAAGCGGTTGGTGCACACCTTTTGAAATCGTCACACAGCGACCCGCATTGGAGCACCAAATCGAGCGGTGCGTTTTGCTACTTGCGGCAATCACTCTTTGGGCTGCCGGTTGTCGCGCGACGGCGCGTTCCGCTTGCTCCCATCGATCCGACCACCGCGCGCGACCTGCTGATCGACTCGGGGCTTGCCGAAGATGGTCTGCGCACCAACGCCAAGTTCGTGCGGCACAACCGCCAACTCGCCGAATCGATTGCGTCGCTGGCTGCGAAGACGCGTCGACGCGATCTTGTCATTGATTCGTACATCGTTTCACGTTTTTATCAATCGCGCTTGCCTCAAGAAGTATTTGATCGCGGCCGACTCGAAAAGTTTGACCGGTCGATCGACGCCCCCGACTGGACGCGCCAATTGCGTAACGCAGCCGATGTTTCCGCTTGGCTGGCGTCGCCACCTGAGAGCTCCGGCGACGCGACCCCTTACATGCGTCCCGAAGACTTGCTTGATGTCACAAGTGATGTGATCGCGCAAGAGGATTTCCCGGACGAATTGGTCGTGGGAAGCACACGATTGCCATTGAAGTATCGCTTCGAACCGGGCGCCGAAAACGATGGCGTGAATGTCAAGATTCACGAGGCAGCGTTGTCACAGGTGAGCGACGATCGACTCGGTTGGCTCGTCCCTGGGCTGTTGCACGCCAAGCTTGTTGGCATGATCAAATCACTTCCCAAGCGGATTCGTCGCAACCTGGTTCCCGCCGCGGACGTGGCCACTCGAATCGCATCCGAACTCGAATCCGACTATGGAAACGTCCCCTTCATGCAAGCCGCCTGTGCCGCGATGACTCGGCACGCCGAAATGCCGGTCACACCAGCCGACTTTCAATCCGACAAGCTGGATCATCACCACGAATTCCTGGTGACCGTTGTCAATGACGATGGCAAAAAAGTGGCTGAAGGTCGCAGCGTTGAACCACTTCGCGCAAAGGTCGGTTCCGCCAAACCGCAAGATTCCGCCACAGCGCCCAGCGACAATGCCGATTGGGCTCGCGACCGCATGACAACATTCGAAATCGAGTCGCTTCCCAAAGAAGTGATCCAATCGCGCGGTGGCGTGCAAGTCGCACAGTATCCGGGCTTGGTCGACCTCGGCGACGCCGCTGGAACGACAATCTTTGCCGATCAAACGACTGCCGACGCATCGCTTCGCGTCGGCGCAATGCGGCTTTACGCACTCGCGGAACGAAAAGAACTGCGCAGCCAAGTCCGATGGCTGCCGTCCCTCGAACAGGCAAAGATCAAACTGGGCGGCGCGATCTCGGCCAGCAACATGGAGTCATCGCTGGTTGACCTTCTGGCGCGCATCGCCTTCGTTGAAGGTGCCCAACCGATTCGAACTCAAGTCGAGTTTGACGCGCGACGCGGCAACCGTGGGACTCGCATTGCCCAGGCGGCTCAAGAAGTTGCCACGTGGTTAACCGGGCTCTCCGAAAGTTACTTTGCAGCCCGAAAAGAAATCGAATCGATGCAAAGCGACCGGTTCGCCGAGGCTTCCAAGGACATTCAATTCCAACTGCAATGGCTGCTAGCCGATCAATTCCTGTCGGTCACGCCGTGGCAATGGCTCAAGCATTACCCGCGATACTTTCAAGCGATCGCGTATCGAATCGACAAGATACGCAGTTCGGCAACGCGCGATGCGGAACTTGCTGAAACGGTCACGTCACTTTGGGATCGCTGGATCGAATCGCTTCCCCAAGATCAGAGGACGCCTGGCTACCAAGCGACAACCGAGTTTCGCTGGATGGCCGAAGAATTGCGAGTCAGTCTCTTTGCGCAACCGCTCGGAACATCCGTGAAGGTGTCGCCCAAACGATGCGAAAAGTTGTTGGGGAAGTAGTGGTCGGATTGGCACTCTTGCTGCGGATTGCAATCTTGGTGCCACCATGGTTCGCAAAAAACTCTCCCTTGGGAGAGTCGGGCTCTAAGGCCCGGAGAGGGTTTATATGGATGATTCCCTCCCCGGGCCTTAGCGCCCGACCCTCCCGCAAACGGGAGGGTGATTCCTGCCTACAGTCGCTTGATCATCTTGTAGTGTGGAATCGTCACTTCGATAAAGGGTTCGCCATCGACGGTGTAGCCGAGTCTTTCGTAGAAGCCAGTGGCGATGTCGCGTGCAGCGAGCTCGACCGACTTGAATCCCCGCTCGACAAGCTCGCGTTCGACGGCACTCACCAACATCGCTCCCAATCCCGATCGTTGCCGAGCCTCGTCGACACACATCTGACGAATCTTGCCGTGGCTTGGCGACATTGGCGTGATGACCAGGCAGGCGATGAGGATGTCGTTTTCCAACAATCCAAAATGCAGGTGATCCTTTTCGGCGGCCAGATCGTCTTGATCAAAAACCAAACCGAGTGGACTGCGCAGCAAACGATCCCGCAGGGCGACTTCTTCTTCATAGCGGTCGGACCGCCATTGGATTTCAATAAACTCAGCCATAGCGGAACCAAAGTACCAGAGAGACGACCGCGATATTCAGCAAACTGGCTGCGACAAACTTGATGCGGTAAGAGCCCTTGATTGTCTTGTGGCGGATCTTCTTCCCCGCGATCAACGCACCGGGCCAGCCACCGAGCAGTGACCAAACCAGTAGAGTTTTCTCGGCAACGCGAGGCTTGTCTTTGATTGCGGCTCGCTTGTCCCACAGGTACATTCCCGCAGTCATCACGCTGCAAACCAACATCCAAACAAAAATCGCGATCAACACAGTTTCCAACCTGACAAAGCTCTTCTGAAGCCCCCTACATGCCGCGACCCAATCAACCGGAACGGATCAACCTCGACGACTTGGCGAGCAGTGACCAGTACTTTGACGTTTTAGAGCGTTGGTTGGAACTGGAGAGTGAAGCGGAGCGGATGCGGATGGCCCGTCGCCGCCAAATGCGTGCTCAGGCGGATGTCGAAAAAACGGGCGAAACGATCGTTCTTGCTGAAGTGATCTACCAAGCGGTCAAACGAGGCGACCGCGTATTGGCCTGCGCGCCAAGCAACACGGGCGTCGACAACTTGCTCGAAAAACTTGTGTCGATGCTCGCCGATGTCATCCGCGTCGGACACCCTGCACGCGTGTTCGAAGCCTTGCGCGGCCACACGCTTGATGAACGCGTCGACAACGATCCGTCGACCGACGTGATTCGTGACATGCGCCGCGAAGTCGAACAACTGATGCGAGCAGCGTCGAAAGACTTTCGTGGCCGCGACGGCTATCGTCGACGACGCGAACTGTTTGCCGAAGCGGGTCAACTACGCGGACAAATCCGAACCTTTGAACGCTCCGTCATTCGCGCCGTGCTCGATTCAGCCGATGTGGTTTGTACGACCACGACCATCGACGATGACCTGTTGGCCGATCGAACCTTTGACACCATCGTTATCGACGAATGTTGCCAATCGACCGAGCAGGGAATCTGGCAAGCCGCTTTGCGAGCCGATCGATTGATCCTGGCGGGCGACCATTGCCAACTGCCGCCCACCGTGCTGAGTGACGAAGCGGCCCGGCAAGGAATGAAACGATCATTGATGGAGCGTTTGATCGAAAGGGAAGGGGAGAGTGTTTATCGTCGCTTGACCGTTCAGTATCGAATGCATGAATCGATCATGAACTTCTCATCGCAGTCGTTCTACGATGGCTCACTGGTTGCTGATGCGTCGGTCAAATCACATCGGCTTTGTGATTTGCCAGATGTCGCCGCGTCCGATTCGACCGAATCGCCGATTGAGTTTATCGACACTGCAGGCGCCGAGTTCACTGAAGAGATCGAACCGGACGGCGAAAGCAAACTGAACCCGAAAGAGGCGAACGTCATCGTTCACTTAGTTCGTGAATTGATTGAGTCGGGGGTTGCTACGAATCAAATCGCGATCATCGCGCCCTACGCTGCTCAGGTTCGTTTGTTGCGAAACCGACTGGACGACCCCAACCTCGAAATTGATACCGTCGACGGATTCCAAGGACGTGAAAAAGAAGTCGTGCTGCTAACGATGGTCCGCAGCAACGAATCGGGCGAAATCGGCTTTCTCTCGGATACTCGCCGGACCAACGTAGCGCTGACGCGGGCGCGACGAAAGCTCATCGTTCTCGGTGATAGCGCCACCCTTGGCAGCCATCGTTTCTACGGTTCGATGTTGGACTATTTCGAAAACGCTGGCGCCTATCGAAGTGTTTGGGAGTTAGGTCTGGCGTAATTCTTGGCGCGTTCTTGATTCACTCTCTTATCCGTGTGATCTGTGCTATCCGTGGTTCCTCCTCTTATTCCGTGTGATTCGTGCCATTCGTGGTTCCTCTCTTCCTCACCCGCGCGCGTTCCCCCATTCAGATCGTGTTTCACGCAACAGCCTTGATTCTTGGCCGGTTCTCGGCGTAAGAACCATTCCATGGGTGCGAGTTACTACCTGACCTGCCTTTGGCCAGGCCTTCCCGAACTTTGGTGGCGAGGTCGCTTGTCGTCGATTCCGACAGCGGTCGCGTTCGCCCTTGCGCTCAACATGATGTTGATCGTACGCTACCGTTACCCAGAGTGGCTTTCGGGCGGACTCGTGACGCTTGCCTTTTGGGTTGGATTGGTGATCTGGGGCATGTTCGTTTATCGCAGCGTCCGCGAACTACCCGAATTGATCACTCCGCGAGCCGTCTGTGATGAACCAGACGTTTTTCCGGAGGCCCATGCCGCCTTCCTGCGAGGCGAGTGGGAAGCGGCAGAAGACTACCTCAACGAAGTGCTAGCAATTGAACCACGCGATCCACCGGCACTCTTGTTGTTGACATCCGTTTACCGCCATCAAGATCGTCTCGAGTCGGCACAAGCGTTATTGGACGAGATCCGCAAGCTTGAGGTTGCCGATCGGTGGTGGCTTGAAGTGGAAGCGGAATCGAAGCGTCTGGACCGGGCCATGGCCGCTTTGGACGAAGAAGAACAAGCAGACGACGAAGTGGACACTTCGGAAGTCAAGTCAGACGAGACGGCAGAGGCTGAAAGTGAACCGCCAAACGATGCTGCCGATCTGACAGAACCGCCACGTATGGCAGCCTGAATGAATGTGAAAAGGCGTTGACGTGGAACAGAAAAAAAAGAACAGAAGCAGAAATGCGGATTCCTGCGGGCTTCCCGCGTGTTGGGGGTGGAACCCACAGCAAAAAAAACTGGTCACACTTTTGTCAAGAAAAAGCGAATCGCCGGAACAATCCGTCGTGATTTTCGCACTGTCGACCCCAAAGCTCCTATCCCGACATTTTCGCCTAACCGGTAGAATCAGGAGGGGACCTACCAATCGGCCAGGAATGCGCCCGCTTGTTCTGCACGGCACATAACTGGTACTCGTGTTGGTATGGAGTGGCGTACGGTTTGCATAGAGAACCACACTGAGACAGATTCGCCAATTTGACAGAACCCGCGCTCCTGCCGAATTCGGAACCGACCTGGGTAAAGAGAAGAGAATATGTACGAACGATTTACTGATCGCGCACGCAAAGTGATGCAGCTGGCAAATCAAGAAGCCCAGCGTTTCAATCACGAGTACATCGGTACCGAGCACATTTTGTTGGGCTTGGTCAAAGAGGGCAGCGGGGTTGCAGCCAACGTGCTGAAAAACCTTGAGGTCGACTTGCGTAAGATTCGGCTCGAAGTCGAAAAGCTTGTTCAAAGCGGTCCAGAAATGGTCACCGTCGGCAAGCTGCCACAAACACCACGAGCCAAAAAGGTCATCGAGTACTCGATGGAAGAGGCTCGCAACTTGAATCACAGCTACGTTGGCACCGAGCACATCTTGCTTGGTTTGCTGCGTGAGCAAGAAGGCGTCGCAGCTCAGGTCTTGATGAATCTTGGCTTGAAGCTTGAAGACGTTCGCGAAGAAGTCCTCAACCTCCTCGGCCATGGCCTTGAAGGAGCCGAAGTTGGCGAACGCGGTGGCCGCAGTGGCGATGGCGAAAGCAGCGGAAGCTCGTCGGGCAAAAGCGGCAAGAGCAAGACGCCTGCACTGGACAGCTTTGGTCGCGACTTGACCGAGTTGGCCAAGAAGGGTGAACTCGACCCCGTGATCGGACGTGCTCGCGAAATCGAACGAGCCATCCAAATCCTTTGCCGTCGTACCAAGAACAACCCTGTCCTGCTCGGCGAAGCGGGTGTGGGCAAGACAGCCATCGTTGAAGGTTTCGCACAACGCGTGATCGAAGGCGAAGTGCCAGAGATTCTTGCTGACAAGCGAATCGTTGTGCTTGACCTCGCGATGATGGTCGCCGGCACGAAGTACCGCGGTCAATTCGAAGAACGCATCAAGGCCGTCATGACCGAAGTGCGTCGCGTGAAAAACACCATTCTGTTCATCGACGAACTTCACACGCTGGTTGGTGCCGGTGGTGCGGAAGGTGCAATCGACGCCGCCAACGTACTCAAACCAGCACTTGCTCGTGGCGAAATCCAGTGCATCGGTGCAACGACCTTGGACGAGTACCGCAAGTACATCGAAAAGGACAACGCACTGGCACGTCGATTCCAAGAGATCATCGTCGACCCAACAGGCAAAGATGAAACGATCGAGATCCTCAAAGGTCTGCGTGGTCGTTACGAAGAACATCACCGCGTTCAGTTCACCGATGACGCCGTCGTTGCTGCGGTCGAAATGAGTGAGCGTTACATCACGGCACGTTGCTTGCCCGACAAGGCAATCGACGTGATCGACGAAGCGGGTGCTCGTGTGCGTCTTCGCACCATGACCCGTCCACCAGACTTGAAAGAGATCGACGAAGAAGTCGAAAAGCTGAACAAGGAAAAAGAAGACGCGGTTGCTAACCAAGACTTCGAAAAGGCCGCCAACCTGCGTGATCAGGCTGAAAAGCTTCGCAAGAAGAAAGAGCAGATCACTCAAGAGTGGCGTGACAAGAGTCAGCAAACCGACGGTGTCGTCGACGAAGAAATCATCGCGGAAGTGGTCAGCAAGATGACCGGCATTCCACTCACGCGACTGTCGACCGAAGACAGCCTGCGTCTGATGCAAATGGAAGATGAACTGCACAAACGCGTCGTCAGCCAAGACCAAGCCGTCACGGCCGTCGCCAAGGCAGTTCGCCGTAGCCGCAGTGGTTTGAAAGACCCACGTCGGCCCACCGGCTCGTTTATCTTCGCCGGTCCAACCGGTGTCGGTAAAACGTTGTTGGCCAAGGCACTTGCCGAATACATGTTCGGCGATTCCGAAGCACTCGTTCATATCGACATGAGCGAGTACATGGAAAAGCACAACGTCAGCCGTCTGATCGGTGCCCCTCCCGGATTCGTTGGATACGAAGAGGGTGGTCAGTTGACCGAGAAGATTCGACGCCGACCTTACGCGGTTGTCCTCTTCGACGAAATCGAAAAGGCTCACCCCGACGTCTTCAACATGTTGTTGCAAGTGATGGAAGAAGGCCGGTTGACCGATTCGTTCGGCCGCAACGTCGACTTCCGCAACACGATCTTGATCATGACCACCAACGCAGGTGCCGAAGCGATCAAGAACGAGTCGCAGTTCGGATTCCAAGCACCTGATGACGACGTCAGTTACGACTCGATGAAATCACGTGTGATGGACCAGATCGAACGCGTCTTCCGACCGGAATTCCTGAACCGCTTGGACGACACGATCATCTTCCGCCACTTGACCAAAGACGACCTCAAGAGCGTGATCGATTACGAATTGGCAAAGGTTCGCGAACGTCTGATCGAACGCGGCTTGGCCATCGAGTTGACCGACGACGCCAAGGACTTCATCGTCAAGAAGGGAAGCAACCTCGACTACGGTGCTCGCCCACTGCGTCGTGCGATCGAACAACGTATCGAAGACCCAATGAGCGAAGAATTGCTCCGCGGTGCCTTCGAAGGCAAGGACACGATCATCATCGACGCCTTCAAGGACGACGATGGCAAGACGGTTCGCTTGGACTTCCGCGGCGAAACACGCGGGCTGCCTGAGCCAGAACCTGTCAGCGCCGGCGTCAGCGAAGGCGAAGAATCGGCTTCAGAAGATTCCGAGTGATCAACCAACTCATTTGAGTCGGACTCCGAATGACAGCGGCCACGCAACAACATGCGTGGCCGCTTTTTTTGTTGGGTCTGGCTTCAACACCGAACGTCGGGCCGATACACCGACGTAGCTACGCTCGCCAGAGCGTGGTGATCGCGGGTAGCGGTGTACCAATGGGAACCACCTTCTGGCGAAGGTAGCTACGAACCGTGCACGTGGGGCTAGGGCCCGAGGCCTCACGGCCAACGGCTCACGGGCAGGCGTGATTGAAGAACCGGCGGCTAGCGCCTTGCCACTCACCTGTGAGCCGCGATCGCGTAAGCGGCCGGGCCTATACACCTACGTTACGCTCGCCAGGGCGTGGTGATCGCGGCTAGCGGTCTACCAATGGGAACCACCTTCTGGCGAAGGTAGCTACGAACCGTGCACGTGGGGGCTAGGGCCCGAGGCCTCACGGCCAGCGGCTCACGGGCAGGTGCACTACGAACGAGGAGAGACGGACTATTGGCCGACGTACTGCGAGGCGATGGACCTCGCTTTGGCGAGATCGTCGGTTCCGGAGACCACGGTGCGACCATCGCGAAAGAGCGTGACAGTGAAGGGATCGACATGAAGACGGACGAAGAAACGCGTCGATTGAACGCGGCCGATTCCCTCCCAGCGATCGGCGACCTTGTCCAAGTTCACATCACTCTCGCTTTCGGCTTGTATTTGAACGGCATCACGCCCGCATAGGGTCACTGCTGGCCCCGCATTGCCGCGCGACCCGTCAAGAAACTCCAGTCTTCGCTCACCGCATGCCGTGCAAGTCGCGCCGATGCTGCGGCTGATCGAGATTTCGCGAATGCGATTGTTCCAAAGATCGATCGACAGCATCGTGTCGCGAACGGCGTCGCGAGCACCCGACAACCATTTGATCGCTTCGGTCGCCTGCAGACTGGCAATCGTGTGCGTTGCCGATCCGACCACACCGGCGGTGTCGCAGGTATCGACCGCCGAAGCGGGTGGCGGCTCAGGAACGACGCAGCGAAAACAGGGCGTTCCCTTTCCGTCAAAGAACCTCACTTGGCCCGTTGCGCCGACGCAACCGCCATGCACCCACGGTGTTTCGTTGGCAAGCGACCAATCATTGAGCAAGAACCGCAGAGCGAAATTGTCGGCCGCATCGATCACCAAGTCGACGTCGGCGATCGCCGCACCCACATTGGCCGCAGAAACATCCGTGACGACGGGGACAAGCTCAACGTCACGATTGATCCGCGCGAGATGCTCGGCAGCGGCCTGTGCTTTCGAGGCGGCATCGATCGCATCACGCTCTTCGAACAACGCCTGACGCTGCAAGTTGGTCCATTCGACGACATCGCGATCGATCAGGCGTAGACACTTCACGCCGGCCCGCGTCAAAATCTCTGCTGCCACGGTACCGAGCGCGCCACATCCCAATACGGCAACACGCGAGTTGGAAAGACGACTCTGGCCTTCCGTTCCAATTGCCGCAAATTGCGTTTGGCGTGCGTACCGGTTCTCTCGCGAATGACTCATACCGGCATCTTGAACACTCAACGTCCGAGCGACAAGGCACGACCGATCGAATCCACACACTTGGTGAACCCAGTGACCCCCAACCTCAAGTTCCTTCGCCAGCGTGCCCAGCTGCTTCGCCTCGTCCGATCCTTCTTTGACGAACGGGGATTCCTTGAAGTTCAACCACCCTGCTTGAGTCGCGATTGTGTGGTCGACACCTACCTTGATCCGATCACCGTCCCTTCATGCCAGTTCGGAATCAGCGTTGAAGGGATGGCGGATGAATTCTTCCTACAGACCTCGCCCGAATCAGCGATGAAGCGGATGTTGGCCGCCGGTGCACCGTCGATCTACAGCATCGTCCCCGTGTTCCGAGCCGGCGAACGTGGCGACCTACACAACACCGAATTCACCATGCTGGAATGGTACGAAGTCGGTGCCAGCGCGGCACAAGGAATCGAAACGCTCGGCAATCTCGCCTGCGAGACCTTGGGGCACGATCGGTACGAGACCGCGTCGTATCGCGAGGCGTTTCAACAAGTGGCTGGCTTCGATCCTCTCGAAGCACCTGTCAAAACGCTCGTCGATCACGCGAGCCAAATCGATGCGTCGCTTGCCCAATCGATCGGCAATGATCGCGACGCTTTGCTTGACGTCATCTTGTCACGCACCGTTCAGCCCAAACTCGGACAGAGCGTCCCGCTGATCTTGACCGACTATCCCCTCTCTCAAGCCGCGCTGGCCAAAACGTCGACAAGCGATCCGCGATGTGCTGCGAGGTTCGAATTGTTTGTCGACGGGATCGAACTTGCCAATGGCTACGACGAACTGCTCGATGCGGATGAGCTGAAGAGCCGCTATCGAAAAAGCAACCAGCAGCGCCGTGCTCTTGGCCGACCGGCGCTTAACGAGGAGACGACATTACTGGCGGCAATGCGTTCCGGTT
This sequence comes from Rubripirellula sp., assembly GCA_965216875.1. GTDB lineage: Bacteria > Planctomycetota > Planctomycetia > Pirellulales > Pirellulaceae > CBDCUW01. The sequence continues at coordinate 6,385,031 of OZ244207.1, read as the reverse complement.
TGCCGCAATCCGCTGGAGTCGCACTCGGCGTCGATCGACTGCTGATGGCAATGACCGGCGCACGAACGATTGGCGAAGTGATCCCGCTTCCGATCGAAATCGCGTAGGGATCGTTTTCGTCCGCATGCAATTCCGTTGAAACTCCGCAAAAAGCCCGCACAATGAACCGAAGACGCAGCAGCGGTATCGTCTTTTGTTTCGCATTTTCCGGACGTTTGGGCTACAATGGTATCTGCTCAAATGGGGATAGGTATGAGTACCTCAAGAACAACCACGCGTCGATTAACGGTCAACGCGGCGTTCTTAAAAGACATCAAGGATGACAATCGGGATTTGAAGAACCTGCTCGACCGTATTCGGCCTCTTGCCGAACACGCTCAGACTGCAACCAATCACTGGCACGAGTTGATCGAGCTGTTTGCCGAATTGCGTGATCAGCTTGCGTTGCACTTTTCGCTTGAAGAAGCATACGGTTACTTTGACGAAGCGATCGTGACCGCCCCCGAGCTCTCCACATCGGCCGAGTTCTTGCGAAGTCAGCACGCGTTGCTATTTGCTCGAATTCGAGATCTTGCCGATGTCGCATTGGAAGTCTCATCGGAAAGCCACGAGCAAGTGACTCGTTTCCTTCACGACTTTGCGCAATTTCGCGACGCGTTCCAACAACACGAAGAAGCGGAATTCAAGCTGATCCTCACAGCGATGGATGATGACATCGGCGTCGGCGACTAGGCCCAGTTTGTGGCACCGTGCTTTAGCCGGAATCGTCAGGCTCTTCCGCCTAAAGGTGGTACGACGAACCAGCGTTACCCAAGCTCAAACAACTGAGCCGCGATCGCGTAAGCGGCCGGGCCTTACTCGCCTTCACCCTAGCTGCGCGTCGGCAAGGGCCCGAGGCCTTACGGCCAGCGGCTCACGTGAGAACACTCAAGATCGTGCTTTGGACCACTGCCCGATCAATGCGACAAAGCTTGGAACGAGAATCGTTCGAACGTAAAACGTGTCGATCAAGACTCCAAGTCCTAAGGCAAAGCCGAGTTCGACGATGCCTCGAAGGGCGGTGTTGGCCGCCTTGGGTGAGAGTTCCAACCATTCAAGCAGTGGTGGCAGCCACGCCGCCGCCGTCATGCTCAGAAACGTTGCTGCCATGACCAATCCACAGGCCGTGATAATGCCACCGGTTCTGGCAACCGCACGGCGGATGGCAGCGAGCCAACCGAGGCGCCGCTCCTCTTCGACAATTCGCGTCACGAGGTACACGTTGTAGTCTTGGCCGATCGCGACCAAGATCACGAACAGGAACAACGGCAACTTCCAATCGAGTCCCACGAAATCGCTTCCGTAGGCTGACTTGAAAAACAGATAGGTCAAGCCGAGCGTTGCGTAGTAGCTGACCAGCACGGTAACGATCAAATAGAGGCACAGACCGACGCGGCGGATCACCAAAACCAACACCGCAAAGACGGCGATCACGACGGCCACTTTGATGCGGCGGTTGTCTGAAATCGTGACCTTTCGCAAATCAATAATGGACGGAGTCGTACCGGTGATCGAAACTTCTGCGCCTCGCCAAACTCCGCCAAGAGTACTCTCGGGCTGATCTTCGCTCGTTTGTTCTTTCAAGAATTCCGAAACCCGCAGGACCACATCGGCCGCCTCGGTCGAAAAGGGATCCGCATCGATAATCACGTCCAGGCGGGCAAGACGGTTCTCGAATTCGGGAATCGACGAAAAGTAATATCGTTGAGCGATGCTGTGGTTCTTCAGCATCCGCCGACGCAACGAGTCGCTGTCGAACACGCCCATGTCCCGATCAGGCGGAAAGTCGCCCATGGGATCGTCGGCCGTACGCACCGATTCGACCCCGGGCACTGCGTAGAGCCCGATCGACAGTTCTCGAATCTGCTTGCTGAAGGTTTCGCGATCCGTTTCCTCGGGACGTTTGATCAACACCGTCGCTGGATTGATATCGCCCATTTCGAAATGCTGAGCCAGCAGTCGCAATCCCTGACGACTCGAAGCCGAGTGATTGAGCTGGCTGCTCAAGTCGTAAGTGACGGCGTTTTCGTTCTTCACGCCGACGTAGGCTGGCACCAACAGGATTCCCATCCCAATGAAGAAGGTGCCGAGCGGTCGCCGGGTCAACATCAAGGCGACCCAGCTCCATAAACCACTCCCCAGGTTCCCACGAGGTTCACTTGGATCGCCAAAGATGGACAGTTTACCCGCGTTGTAGGGCGGCAGACGCGACGGCCAAAAGACCTTGGGACCAATCGCCGCCAACAGGGCAGGAGTCAACGTCGTGCAAACAAGCAAGCCCACCAGCAAACAGATCGCGATGACCGGTCCGGTGTAATGGAATTTGCCAAACTGAGCAAACCAAAGCATCGCCAATCCAAAAACCGTCGTCATGGCGCTGCCCATCAATGCGCTCATCACGCCCGAAAGCGCATTGCGGCAAGCAACAGGCCAGACCGTCTTGGAAGCCTCCTCGCGGAGTCGAGCAATCAGGAACAGGCAGTAGTCCGTTCCGGCACCGAACAGAATCACCACCACAAAGATGTGGCTTGTGGTGAAGACCCGCATGTCCAAGCCTGGAATCGTCTCGCGCATCGACAGGTCGGTCAGCAGCGCGACCAGCGACATCGCAACCAGCACGGCGAACCCGATGGAGATCATCGGAATCGCAACCAGCAACGGCGCCCGATAAACAACCGCCAAGATCAACAGAATCATAAAGACCGTGATCCATTCGGTGTACTGAATCGCGTCGCGTGCGGCGAGCAATGTCTCGCCACCAATCGCGGCCGATCCGGTCATATGCAGCTTTAAGCCGGGATCGGTAAAGTGACCGCTATATTGCATCACGCGATCGAGCAAACGTTGGACTTCTTCAATCGTTGCGATGTTTGAAGTTGCCGCCAACTCGCTAGATAGCTGCATCACGGCCAACTGGGCGCCGTCGGCTTTGAGTTTTGGCCCAACCACTTTGTCGTCCCAAGAGAAGACGTCAATCATCGTCTTCCAAGGCCCCAGGTCTCGTTCTTCGATCGGCTTGACCCGTTCTGGCAATTGCTCCATCAGCACGAGTGCCGATTCAAAATCGTCTTCGATGGCTTCGGGAGACTCTTCCCATGCTTCGAGCAACTTGCCGCGATCGTAGTACGAGATTGCCATCCGCGGCTCTTGCGGTGTCGGATCGTCCGGCGGCACCTGCTCGCTGATCTTTTCATAGAACGAATCGTCGGCGGCAATCGATTGGTCAAACGCCTCGCGCGCCATACGCAACCACGCTGCCGAAGGATGCCCATCCACGGGCGGCCCGCCTTCATAGCCATATTCGATCGCGCGCTGCCAGGAGACTTCGCCGAGGCGGTGTTGCAATCGGCGAAGCAGATCAAGCCCAACGATCTCGTCGCGTTTGGACAGCGACCCTGTTTCGCGACCAAGCACAAGCACGACTTGGCTACGCGCGCGTTCACCCGGGAATGCCTCGTCAAGCAAATGGCCTCCCGCGACACTGCTCATTTGCGAGGGCAGGTATTCGAAGTCGCCGTCGTAAGCCACCTCTTTCCACGAGGGCGCAACGAGCCGAATCGCAACAGCAATGACGATCCAAACCAGGACCACCAACCACCATCGGGTTGTCACAAATGCAGCCCACCGGTGCGATAGAGGACGATGCATCGGCTGCGAAGGGAAAGAGAAAGGTAAGGGAGCGGGAAAAAGCGACAGCGTAGACCCACTGGATCCTTGGTCGATCGCCGTCTCGCAGGCTTCAATCTACCCACAGACGGTCATGCGTTCTTGAAGCGAGGGCCTTTTTGAAGACTCTCAGAGGATCGACGAAGCGTGTTTTCCCGCGAACCGGCAACAAGAAAGGCTAAGAACTTGGTGCCAAATGTACAAGGCTTGGCGTTTTGCCAAGTTTTCGCAATCGCTCCCTAATTCGTGCCCGGTTTTTCACCTTGTGGCGTCGGACGTCCATTCGGCCGCCCGTTAGGTCGCTTTGGCGCTGCCGTTGGCTCCGCGCCAAGTGCGCGCAATGCCTGTTCAAGCGACGAGGCACTGATGTCGCCGGAAAACTGCATGACTTCAACATCACCCGTTGGTCGGGCCGCTTGGTCAAGCTGCTTGATCATGTCGCAAACCAGTTCCAAGAGAGGCTCGCCCTCGGCACTGACCAACAGGGTGTTTCCGGTTTGATCGATTCCCAGCGACAGTTTTCCCTTGAACGAAAAATCGGCACCGCCCCCTTCGCGACCACTCTCGCTATCGGCGAGGCCACTCCCGCCACCATCACGACTCTTGGCGACGTCTTCGCTTTTTCCGCCTCCTCCGCCTTGGCCTTGTCCGCGACCGCCGCTAAACGATTTGTCGTTGCTGCTAAGCAAGTCGCGATAGGCTTCTTTGACCGTTTCAGAGATCTGTTCGGCACGACCGTATTCCAGGTGCACCAACTTCGTGAAGCGTGTCTTTCGCTTGTTCACGGGTTCTGGCACGTCCCAAAGCTCGATCAATTCCGCGATCGTCCTTAGCTGCTCGGAGGTTGCGCCGGTGACAACCAACGTGTTGGTGTCAGGGTCATCAACGAACCTCAGTTTGTTCCCCTTTCCAAGGCCCGTGGGCCCGTCGTCGGAATCATCGCTATCCATATCCCAGTACCAACGATAGAACGAGTCGGCGGCCGAGTCGGTGTCAGCCTCTTCTTCCTCGAAATAGTCTTCGAGATTCAATCGCATCCAATACGCTGACGCGTGCTCGATATGAAACACTTGATACGGCCGGCGGGGCGGGGCGACCTGCAACATCAACGTTTCAAGCTGGTCGAGTGCATCGGTGTCGGTACTTTGAAGAATCAGGTTCCCGTTGCGGTCGACGGCAATTCGCACCGGTGCCGGTGGCTGGCCTGGCTGCCGACGTGGTTCGCTTGGCTGGTTACGAAACGCACGATCGAAGTCCTCGGAACTACGAATCGGCCCTTCGTCGCTGCGCGGAACATCCGCATCTTCGGCGTCGTCGGCCGTGAGCGCCGAGGTGGCAACCTGAGCCATCGCAAATTGGTACTGGGTCGAGTCGACGGTTGGACGCTCGCTCGTTGCCACTCGATCGTCCTTCGAAGGCTCGACGGAATCGGGCGCGTCCGAATCATCCGTCTCGCCCTCCTCACCATCGTCAACTGGCTGCGGTCTTTCGTTGGGGTCGTTGAAGAGCCCCTCCTCAGGCAATTCCAAAGGATTCGGCGACAAGCGATTCCATTGTTGGCGCAGACGCTTGAGATACTCATAAGTGTCTGGCGTTGCCGAGGCGTCGATTGTTCGAATCGTTCGATTACTACCACCTGGCGGGGGAAGCTCGCCGAGCTTGATCAACAATGATCGCACCTCAGCCATTTCGTGTTCGTTTGCCCACAACAAGACTTGGCGATAGCGGCTGTTGGCAGCAACGCGAAACTCATCTGTCTTCTTTTCTTCTTCGTCGTTGCCGTAGTAACCAAAATAGTATCGCCGACGCGAATTATTGTCTTCCTTTTCCTCTTCCTGGCCCATCAAAAAGGCAATCGATTCGGCCACTTCGGTCGCGTCCAAACGTCGTAATTGCAACACTTCAAATTTCCGCCCGCTGCCATCAAGTCGATCGATCAGCGAAGTGATGATGAAGCGATCGGCCGCGGACCCCGAAACGATCAACGCGTTATTGTCCTTGTCGACACGGACCCGCGTTGTGGGCTCCAGAATGTTCATTTCACTGACAATCTCGATCAACTTCTCAGGATCAAGCGATGCCAATCGAAAAACCTGTACGCGGGATCGAATGTCCGAAAGAGAAACCATCGACTCACTTGCAACATCGATGCGTTTGAGGAACTCGGTCGCGACGGCCACTCGATCGATCGGAGCTCGAATGATGACCGAGTTTTGTCGTGGATTTGCGACGATGGAAACCTCAACCTTCTTTTCGGCTGGCGCCCCTTTGCCGCCACCCTGAGCCCGCATTTGAGCCATCATTTGCATCTGCTGCGGCGACATCGGAGCGGCTTGCTTCTTTTCGATCCCGAGAAACTGCTCAAGCATTTGCTTAGCCTCTTCGGCCGGCAAGTAGCGAAGCTTGAACTCAGGAGCAAGCGCGTCGCGCGAGTTGCTGTCGCGTTCTTGCTGGAGCAAGTTGGCAACTTCGCGCAAATTCACGACCGCATCCATCGCTTCGATGCGATTGGTTGTCGCGAGCGCCGTCAGGCGTCCGTTCTCGCTGATCATCGGCTTCAATTCTTCGGCCAACTTTTCGGCCGACAACCAACCCACATCCATCAAGGCGCGAACGTAGGTATGAGGTTGCATCGCCTCAAGCTGTTCAACCTTCACTCGCGGAACAATCGCAGGGTTGATCTTGGCCGTTTTTGCGACCGTCAATCCACCGTCCAGTTCCAAGAGCGTGTAACCACGGGCGAGCAAGTATCGATTGAACAGGTCTCGTGTCTGTTCAACCGTATATCGTCCTGGTGATCGCAGGTTGACACGGTCTCCCGGAAGTTCGAGCCAATCAAGCGGTTGGTCCGAAATGTCGGCAAGCCATTCGATTAGTTCGACCCACGGTTGATTGCGGAACTGAAACGCGACACGACCATCTTCGCCAACGGTCGCCTTCAATTCGTTTGGATCGGCATCACCACTCGTTGCGTCGTCCCGGCGAATGACCTTGGGTTCGGGTGAATCGTTCTCACCCTCTTTGGGTTTGCCAGAACTTTCCTCGCCCTCCTTGCCTTTCTTTTCGTCGCCCTTGGACTTTTCACCTCCGCCAGGTCGCCCTGGCTTTCCTCCTTGTGGCGCGGCCATACGAATGACTTGGCCATTGGGGCCGACCGCTTGAATCATCGCAGGCTCATCCGCATGCGAAAATATCGCAGCGGCGGCAAAGGCGAACAGCGCACAAAACCGGATTGGGCAAGACACAGAAAACACCACCGACCAGGGGGAAACGGAAAATCAGACATTAAGTATGAATTGTCCGTCCACCCGATTCAAACCAGAATCAAAATCGATGCAAAAACGCGATTTTTGCGGTGTTTTTGATGGCCCACACCGCCGGTTCGGTGGTGGTCACGGCGTCGCGTCGGCCCAGATCTGAGCTATTTCCAGCGATCTGATTTGGGGACGAATGCGTCCAAGGCCCCCAACGAACTGCCGTCCTGACTCGCGGCAAACTCGAAACCAAGTCGTGCGATCTCGTCAGCAGCGGCAGTCAACTCGACCTCGTTGTTGAGCTTCAGCTTGACCGAGTTGGCGATTTCAACAATCGAATTCACCTGATCGACCTGCACCTTTTCGGACACGCTTTTCAAACGCGCTCGCGCTCGAGCGGCGCGTTTCGCGGCAGTGATTCCGTAGGTCGCTTTCTTGGTCGCGACGGCTGTCGCACGCAAGCTCGCCTCGAGTTCGGCGATCATCCCGGCAACAAACATCACTCGCAATCGCTCTGGAGAACGCAGCGTGTTTGACTTGCCATCGGAGGCAACAAAGTTGTGGCGAATCGTTCCTTGACTCCACGACACGAATTCGAAGTCGAGACTTCCCGCCGAGTGGCCTCCCACGTTGACCAGCTGTTCGTCGGCCGTGGTGTGACATCGTAAACAGCTTTGTGCAACTAAATAGGCGTTGGTCGGATTGCGCATCCCCGTGGCGATGCTGTCCGCAATTCGCTTCGCGCGATGCGAATCGGTTTCCGTCAAACGCGTGATGCCTTCGCCGCCATAGTTGTGGTGAACGTCCAACCAGTTCTTCGAAGCTCCATGACATGATTCACAAGAGACACCCGCGATCGCATGCACATCGCCGCTGTCCGAGTCACGCTGAGTGGTGTAGTGACATGCGACACAACGGCTTTCGTGCTTGATTGAGTTGATGCCGAGTTTCTTTGCGATCTTCTTTGCTTCAGGACGGCGATGCAGCTCGTCGAACGTCAGTGCGTGGGGTGTTTTCTTCCAAACGTTTATTTCAGGAGCATGGCACTTCACGCACGATTCATTGCTCATGACGAGATTTGGGTCACATTGCTCGGCACGCAGGAAATCGGCTGGCGTTGCAGCGCAAACCACTGCGGCCGAAAGACCTGCCGATACACCAATCAACAATCGCAACATGTCTAGTTCTCCATTGCGACATTGGTTGCCGCTGTTGTCTTCAGGCTGGTCGCTAGTACGACCGGTGGTTCGCTTTGTCCCGCGAGCGCACTCGAGGGCATTGATGATTCGACGATCCGCTGGTCACCGACCGCTGGCGTGATACCGCTCCAGTCATCCAAGAAGGGAGGCTTGCTGCGGCGCAGTCGGTCCACTCCTGCGATCAGCGCGCGCTTCGCAAAAGCAGCTGCGTTTTGCGATTGGCCAGTCAAGGGATAAGAGCACAGTCGGCGAATCAATCTGTTGGCACGGTGCACTTGGTTTTCACCCTCAAGTGCCGACGTGGCGTAGCGAGTCGTCAGGTAGGTGCCAAAACCCTCTGTCGACACGAGCCGGAAAGGGCGTTTTGCCGGTACGGCGATCATCTGACCAGGTTCGATGACGTATTCCTCGGCATCTCGCTCGAATGCCGGGTCATAGTGCAGTGCATCCACTCGGCGCCCACTCAGCACGTCTTCGATCATGCGAGTGCTGATGGTTTCTTGGGTTCGAGGGTAGACGCGATATCGAGCCGTTCCGCGGATTTGCCAAATCACGCGACCGACCATGTCGCATTCCAGCGGAAGCGATGATCCGGGCGCGGCGATGCGAAGCTGACCCGCGGTCTGTGAGACCGTGATGGTTTGGTCGCACTCACCCATTTCAATCGCCAATCGATCTACTGCCTCGTGCAGCGCCGGGTGCGTCAGGAGATGGATCCGCAGTTCACATCCGCCGGACCCGATCAAAGCGATCAGTGAATTGCCGTCAGCGTTTGAAACGGAAACGGGATACCACTGCGACGGATAGCGGCAATCGCGGCCCAGCGCTTCGATGGTCATGGATGCCGCAGGGGTGCGGTCGATCATTCCGCACAGGCTTGCATCGTCAAAACAGGCAAGTTCTTCGAGCCGGTGCCGGGTGGTTACGACCTCGTCGGTAAAACGACGCGATTGCGTATGATCCCAACGCATGAGGTAGGGCGGCAGCTGATTCGGCTCAACCATGACTGACTAATCGGTAGGACCGTTGCGTTCTGAACGTATTTGCCAGCGCGCAGGTTGCGCGCGGTTCCTTCGTCCAAACGTAGGTCAAAAAGATGCCGACGGCCGAGCGTTAGTCGGTAGAAGACTCGTTTTTCTCGGGCCCGCGAGACGGGAGTTCGCAAGGCCTTACCAGTGCAGCGGCCGCAGCGATCGCCATCAACGGAATGATCGGCGCACGCATTCTCAGGTTGCTCCAATAAACCGCGTGCACACAACTGAGTGTCAGCGCGAGTGCCCATACGGCCCACCAATCCGAACCCAACACTTTCCTTCGCTGGCGCCAGAGTCCAACGAACATCGCGGCGTAGAACACGGCGTAGTAGGTGCCAACGATCCAGACTCCTGCTGCACGACGTTCGGCAGTGGTATGGGGCAGGGGAGTCCATAAGCGACCGACTCGCACGATCGACGCTTTGATGAACATCGCTGGCTCGCGATCGATCGTTGATCGAGCAGCGTTGTAGGCAACGCGATCATCTTCGTGTTCGGTCACCTGTCGAGTGATCGTTCCCTGCCGTTGCCAATCTTGGTGCCAGAACGCCTCATCGTTTGGATCGCCGTCGTACCGATGTGTGTAGGCCAACAGAAATGGCTCGGCATCCCATGCACGGCCAAAGTTCCCCTCACGCAGGTAATCATAGAAAAGCGGGTTGTTTCCGAGCAACAATGTGTAGCCACCGTGCGTCGTCGCCCAAACGGGGTGCCCGACGGCTCGCTGATTTCGAACTGTCCATAGGCCAACCGTCACGAGCACGGTTGCTCCCATCACACAGCCAGCGATCATCGTTCGTTTGCGTGATCGAAGCACACCGATCAACAACCAGCCCAACGACAATAACGCCGCCCAAACCAAGAACGTCGGTCGGCACAGGAACGCCAGCGACAAAAGGACGCCGCACGCCAACCCGCTTCCAATCGAATCGTGTTGAATCTTCGAGCGGCCACACCAAATGACGATCGTCGCCACAACCAACATCGTTGCAAGTGTCTCGGTCATGACAAAGCGTGATTGCTGGACCAGAATCGGATCGATCGCGACCAGGATCGCTGCCAACGACGAAATCCAAATGGGTGATCGCTCACCAAGAAGCCGGCGGCAAGCCACAAACGTCAACGCGACGGTGGCAACCCCCATCAGAAAATGGAACACCGCGACCGCACGATTCGAAAGCCCCTGGTCAGTCGTGATCCAAGACAGGACAAAGGGATAAAGTGGAGGTCGAAACGCAGTCGCGTGCGGCTGGTCATCCGCACCAACCAGACCGTAGACTCCCGTACTTGAAAGACAACTGGCGATCGCTCGATAGGCATCCGGATCTCCCGAATAGCTCTCCAAACTCGCCAGACCAACCGCGCCGCGCACGAACACGCCGACAAGCAAGGCAAGGATGAACCAGCGGGAAAGTGGCGATTTCAAGCGAACAACCGAGTAAGCGTACGACGATGCAATCAGCGCGAGAACGGAAAAGGTATTCGTGAATCACGAAGACGTCCAACCGGGTAGTGCCCAGCGATCTACCTCGAAACCTTCGCCGCAGCGACGGAAGCTAGACCTTGCGCGGTTGGCTGTGCAACATCGAATTGTACTCGTGCTGGTCGCTTTCGTATCGATGCTGGTTGCGTTACCTGCAGCGCGTCGCTTGCAGCTCGATCGGACCATCAGTGCGATGTTCGATCCCAACGATCCGACATTGACGGATTACTTGGAATTGCAAGAGACGTTCGGTGGCAACGCGGTGGTGATGTTGGTCTACCGCGACAACGACCTTGATTCGACCGCTGGCTTTCGCAGAAACCAGCAGATTGCTGCGGAAGTATCGACCATCGAGGGGGTGCGCGACCGAGGCATCCTTTCGCCTTCGGTCCTTAGCGATGCCGTCGATGCCATTTCACCCGAAAACTTGCTCTCGCCCGGGGACGACACGCCCGCGTTGATTCGAAATGGGGACGAAGTTGCGGCGGGATTTGATGCTCTTTTTGCCGGCTACACCCATTCCGCCGACCACTCGCGGGCCGCAGTCGTTGCGATGCTCGACCCCAAACATCCACCCTCAACGATTCTCGAACTCAAACGCATCGCGAACTCATTGCCCGATCGATTTGGCCAGCACGTCTCCGATGTTGCTCTCGTTGGCGAGCCGGTGTTGGTCCATGACGGTTTTGCATTGATTCAACGAGACGGCGCGAGGCTGGCGACACTCACCGTCGCGCTGCTGTCGATCGTCGTGCTCGTCAGTCTGCTTGATCTGCGGCTCGTCTTGCTGATGGCGGGAATCATCGTTTGGTCCATCACCGTCACTCGAGCCATCACCGTAGCCATTGGAGCCCAGGCGTCGTTGGTGTCGACGATCTTGACTGCAATCGTGACCGTCATATCGGTGGCGACCGTGCTTCACCTCGGCGTTCGATTTCGGATCGCACGGCGGCGTGGCTACGATCAACGCGAAGCATGTGAGCGAACGATTGCCCTGCTCGCCATACCCGTTTTTTGGACGTGCGTGACTGACGCGGCAGGGTTCGCAGCTCTATCGTTCTCGCGAATCGTTCCCGTCCAGCAATTCGGGTTGATGATCGCGACGGCCGCAACGTCGGTCTGCATCGCGACCGCACTGCTCGCGCCGGCTGCGCTGATGTTGCCCAGCCTCTCAATGGCATCGCGTCTACACGCAAAACAACAGCGGGTCGCCCGGTCGCTGCGTCGGCTCTGCATTTGCATGGCCGGTTGGTTTGTTCAGCGCCGCCGTGCTGTTGTCGTCGTTGCGTTGAGTGTGACCATCTTCTCCATCGCCGGAGTCATACGATCGGAGACTGAAACGAGCTTTTTGAAGAACTTCAAGACTCGCAGCGGTGTTGTGAAGGCCTATGAAGATGTCGAACAAGCCTTCGGCGGTGCCGGAGTTTGGGATGTCATCCTCGACGCTCCCGACCAACTCTCAGGCGACTACTTGCAACAGGTACGCGAGCTCGAAGAAAAACTTCGTGCAATCGATGTCGAGGGTGTCCGACTGACGAAAGTGCTCAGCCTGGCTGACGCTGATCTGGTCGCAACTCGATCGCCCCTGCTGAAGATTGCGACGCCGACGATTCGACTGTCGGGAATGCAACTCAAAATGCCCGTCTTCTTTGATGCATTGCTTGCCAAACAGCCGAGCGACCGGACGTTTCGCGTGATGCTAAGAAGCAAGGAACATGTTGGCGCGAATCAAAAAGCGAACTTGATCGCTCGTGTCGAGCAGGTCGTTGCCGAGCATACATCGAGCGAAAGCTGGCTGAAATCGCTCGGCTCGCGTGAACAAACCCAAACGGGACGCGTGACAGGCTACTACGTGATGATGGCGCGGCTTGTCGAGAAACTCGTCGGCGACCAGTGGCGCTGCTTCGCCGCCTCGGGCATTCTTGTTTGGCTTCTTTTGATCGTTGCAACGCGTTCTCTGCGTCTTGCAACTGCCGCCTTGGTTCCAAACCTCATGCCCGTGTTCGTCATCCTGGCGATCGTCGGGCTCGTGGGGGGCCGAATCAACATGGGTGCCGCGATGATCGCCGCGGTCTCGATCGGCCTCTCAATCGATGGGTCGGTCCATTTCTTGGCGGGCTACCAGCGTCATCGACGTAACGGCCATCACCCGCACCGATCGGCCATTCACGCCGCGGGCGGAATCGGTGTTCCGGTTGTGCTCGCGACCGTCGCTTTGGTGATTGGGTTTTCGATCCTCGCCGGCAGCGAGTTTGTCCCCACGGCCACCTTCGGCATGCTGGTCGCCGCAACGCTAGCCTCTGGAACGATGATCAACCTGACACTGCTGCCGTCGCTGATTTGCTCGGTCGATCGGAAAGACTAAGCTTCCCGACCGAAAAAAATCACAGCTCAAGCTGACGCCGCTATTTCACGCCATGCATCATCCGTTTCAGGAAGGGCGAGATCAGGAAGATCACCACACCTGCCGAAGCGGGCAAGACGACGAGCATCAGGAAGAAGCCTGGCAAACCTTCGAGGAAGAAGGTGTATTGAGCTGGCTCTCCGTTATCCCCTGGAATGAACTTCGTCGAGAAGTAAGCCATCAACCCGCCCATGAAGTTGGCCAGCGAGAACGACAGGAACCAAGCCCCCATCATCAACGACTGCAGCTTCGCCGGTGCGAGCTTGGTCACCACCGACAAACCGACTGGCGACAGGCACAGTTCCGCCCACGTGCAAAGTACGTACGTGATCAACAACCAATGGGGTCCGGCCAAGTTCCCACCACTCGCTTCGAGTGACCCTAGCACCATTGCAATGAACGCGAGGCCCAACAGCCAGAGTCCAATTGCGAATTTCACCGGTGTCGACGGATCGGCATTTCGTTTGGCCAGCCAGACCCAAAGCATCGAGAAGAAGGGAGCGCACAACACAATCGTTAGCGCATTGACCGACTGATACCAGGTCGTCGGGAATTCATACCCAAACAGGACGCGATTGGTGTTCTTTTCAGCAAACACGTTGAGCGAGCTTCCCGCCTGCTCGAACGCGGCCCAGAAGAAGATGTTTCCGAAGAACGCCAAAATCAGGATGACGATCATTCGCTGGAAATCGACCGAGTTCAATGGACGCTTGAGCTCCGCTTCATCGACTTTCGATTCGATGGCGCCGCCACTCTCAGAGATTTCCTTCGGCGACAGTCCAACACCCTTGAGGTACTTTGGACGCAAGACTTGGTAGAAGAATAGACCGAGGATCATGCCGACTGCAGCGGAACCAAATCCCCAATGCCAGCCCACCTTTTCACCCAAAGTTCCAGCGACAAGCGGCGAAAGAAAGGCACCCAGGTTGATCCCCATGTAAAAGATCGTGAATCCTGAGTCGCGGCGGTCGTCTTCAGGGCCGTACAACTGGCCCACCATGACACTGACACACGGTTTAAAGAAACCGGTTCCGATCACGATCAATGCAAGGCCAGCAACAAACGTCACCAGAGCGCCGGGGCTGGTTTGCAGTGTGACCGCTTCGCCAGCGGTGATCCCGAAGAACTCGGTGGCCGCCAACGTGATGTGGCCGAGTGTGATGATCCACCCACCGAGCAACATCGAGCGGTGTGTTCCCAGGAACTTATCCGCCAACCAGCCGCCGATGATCGGCGTGAAGTAGACCGCCATCGTATAGACCGCATACAGCTGGTAGGCCGATTCTTCTGCCCATCCAAATCCTGGGTTGACGTTATCAACCAGATTGCCGTCGCCATCATCGACAGTGGCCTTGGTCGATGCGACGAGATAGAGCACGAGCAGTGCGCGCATGCCGTAGTAGCTAAACCGCTCCCACATCTCGGTGATGAACAGGACCCAAAGACCGGCCGGTTGTCCCTTTTTCAGCTCACCCGGTGGCACTCCACCACCTGGCTCACGGTCATACTCAACATCGAGTCCCTCCGAACTTTCGTAGGGATTTGGTCCGTCTTTTTCACCGCTCATCGTCAGGTGGGCTCCCGCAGTGGATGCTCGTCTAGATCATTGCCCGAGGATTCTAAGGCCCAGGCGATGCTGAGACCACACGGATTCGCTCACCCCCCGGTGGCGTCGCGATTAATTGTGAACCGAACGGGTAAGCGGTCGGGCCGTTCGGAGGGCGCTGGGCTTTTCGGACAACAATCACCCTCCCGCTTGCGGGAGGGTCGGACGCTAAAGTCCGGGGAGGGAATGATCGTTGCAAAGACAGACCCTCTCCGGGCCTGAGAGCCCGACTCTCCCAAGGGAGAGTGTTAATAAGCTGTACGCGCCTAGTCGCGGGCCACTTCGGGGGCACCGACGAGAGTTGGACCGCGTCCTTCGTCATAGTAGACCCGGTTTCGTCCCATATTCTTGGCCGAGTACAAGCACTCGTCGGCTCGCCGAACGATCGGACCAACCACCACATCCTGGCGAGGTTCACTCAACCCGATGCTGATCGAAATGTCCAATTGGCCGCTCGAGATGTCGTGCCGCTGGTCAGCGACAAACTTGCGAACTTCATTCATTTTCGACGCGGCCACTCGAAGCGGACCTTCAAGCAACACGGCAAACTCTTCGCCACCGTAGCGGGCCACGATCATCGCCCCTTCCAGCTGAGTGCTTAGCGTACGCGCAAGCGCTTGCAGGATCATGTCGCCGGTCTGGTGCCCGTAGGTATCGTTGATCGACTTGAAATGGTCGATATCGATCAGCACCAAAACGAATGAGCGGCCACCTTTTCGATAAGCTGCAAACAATTCATCGATCTTCTGATCGAGCGCTCGACGATTGGCCAAGCCGGTCAATCCGTCCGTTCGTGCTTCGGTCAGGTAGTCTTGGATCTGCTGCGTTTGCTTTTCGAGTTGCTTTTCTGCCGCATCCAATCGCGTTTGCAACTCACCGTTGCTGTCCATGATCTGCTTGAGCAGGACGAGCACTCGACTTTCGGAAGGCGACTTGCCCTGTTGGACCGCTTGGGTCAGTTCGCCCAATTGGTTTTGGTAGTCGGAAACGCTGCCCGAATACTCGCTCGTCCAGGCGCCCAGCTCTTGGATCAAGCGCAGAATCTCTTCGCGATCCTGTTCACTCACGCGCGCCAGATCCAAACCGCGGCGACCAATTCGAATGCCCAACAATATCCCAATGATCAGCAGCAATAAGCCGACCAAACCGCCAGCCGCCATCACGACGCTGTTTGCAAGCATGTTTGAGACTTCCCGTTCTCGTACCGAACTATGCGGAAAGGCGCAGCCAACCGTCGATGCCGATCGCTGAACCCAATGGTTCATCAACCGACTGCCCCGATCTGTCAGTCGCACCGCCCAATGATTTCCGTGATCTTACGTTGTCACCAACGATTCGATCTGTTCGCCACGTGCAATCACCACCAACCCGCTATCGGTGACGGTGAACCCACGCGCACGATCTTCGTGGGGATCATATCCAATTTCGGTTTCAGGAGGGATACGAACTCCCTTATCGACGATCACTCGTCGCAACCGGCATCGACGTCCAACATCGACTTCGTCAAACAGGATGCTGTCTTCGACTTGTGCATAACTGTTAATTCGTACATTAGGCCCGATGATGCTTCGGGCCACGCTGCCGCCGCTGACGATCGCCCCTTGGCAGACGATCGAATCAAGCGCTTCGCCACGGCGCGATGAATTGCCTTCACTGCCAAAGACAAACTTTGGCGGTGGCAACATCGGCTGAAAAGAACGCATCGGCCATTGCTGGTCGTACAGGTTCAATTGTGGATCGACGTCAATCAGATCCATCGTTGCCTCGTAATAGGCGTCGATCGTTCCGACATCACGCCAATAAGCATCCCGCTTCCGATTCTCGTCGAGAAACGGAAACGCAAAGACTTTGAAGTTGTTTTCGATCGCACCAGGAATGATGTTTTTGCCAAAGTCGTGATCGCTATCTTGGCGCGTTGCATCGTCGCAAAGTTGTTCGTAAAGGAACCGCGCGTTGAAGACATAGATGCCCATCGAAGCCAAACAGACTTCAGGATCGTCAGGCGTCGGAATGGGATCATTCGGCTTTTCATGAAAGCCAACGATGCGATGATCGGCGTCGGTTTGCATCACACCAAACTGACGCGCTTCGGCGCGACTGACACGCAGTGCACCAATCGTGATGTCGGCGCCGCGTTTGCGATGAAACTCGACCATTGGGCCATAGTTCATCTTGTAAATGTGATCGCCCGCAAGGATGACGACATCTTCGGGTTGTTCGCGTTCGATCGCGTAGATGTTTTGGTAGACCGCATCGGCCGTGCCACGGTACCAGTTGTTGTCGATCCGCTGCTGTGGCGGGACAACATCAATGAACTCGCCGAGCTCGCGACAGAAGTAAGATCGCCACGCGAGATTGATATGACGGTCGAGCGACTGGGCTTTGTATTGAGTCAGCAACAAGAGCTGTCGCATGCCGCTGTTGAGGCAATTGCTGAGCACGAAATCGATGATCCGGTACAAACCGCCAAACGGGACAGCGGGCTTGGCCCGATCACGGGTCAACGGCTCCAGCCGAGTGCCTCGTCCGCCTGCAAGAATGACCGTCAAGATGTCGCGCACGCGTTCCCTCCTGTTATGCGTTTTCGTTCAGCCCCTGTTGGTTCGCGGCCGTGAACCCTCAACGTATCAGATGCAGATGGCCAAATGTTCCGTTTGGCCTGCAGTTTGCACCCTGAAAACATCTCTCGACACGTGCCTATCGTGGAATCGACAGAAAGCGGGTGATTTGCTGCGATTCGTCGCATCGGAGGTAATTCGGGCCTGAATTGGCTTTGTAAGAATGCGCGTCGAGTTTGTAAAAATAGGAAAAGCTTTGGATTTCGCGGCCCCTTGGGCTCAAGTGCTGACCCTCCACCAAAACGGGTGACGCACATCGAGCCGATTCGCGGTCCTGAGACGTCCCACCCAGGCGCGTTCCCCAGCAAACGTACGCGTCCCTTTACACGTGCGGCTCACGACGGAATCCAACGCTTGATCAAGAACAACAATCATTTGCTCGCGAGGAGTAACTGAAATGCAACATATCTGGAAAAACGTCAGCTTCGTTTTGGGCGCGATGCTCACCGGGTCACTCGTCACCGGCGTCATCATGTCCCTTCCCCAACAAATGCAATCCGATGCCGTTGCGCAAGATCGTGCGGGCGGCGAAGAGCCGGTCCATCGCCAAAACCTCGAACATGCCGAAGGCCTTTCGTCGGCGTTTCGGGGCGTTGCCGAAGCGCTACGTCCGAGCGTTGTCGCGATCAGCACGAAGACGGAAGTCATGCAGCGCCGTCGCGGACCACGAAACTTCCCACCAGGATTCGAGGACTTCTTTACACCGCAAGCGCCGCAACAACGCGGTGAAACCACCGGCATGGGAAGTGGAGTCATTGTTCGTAGTGACGGATACATTTTGACCAACAACCATGTGGTCGAAAACGCTGACGAGTTGACGGTCGAACTCTCCGACGGTCGCACCGTCCCCGGCAAAGTTGTTGGGCTCGATCCGCCGACCGACTTGGCAGTCGTCAAAGTCGACTTGAACGGCTTGCGCGCGGCCAGCTTTGGTAGCTCCGAGGACATCCAAGTGGGCGATTGGGTGCTTGCCATCGGCAGCCCTTTTGGACTCGACCAAACGGTGACGGCGGGAATCATATCGGGCAAACACCGCGTGCAGGGAATCGTCGGTGGCGGCAAAGGTTTTGAAGACTTCCTGCAAACCGACGCTGCAATCAACCCCGGCAACTCAGGCGGCCCACTGGTCAACCTCCGTGGTGAGTTAGTCGGCATCAACACCGCGATCCTGTCGCGTACTGGTGCCAGCGCAGGAATTGGCTTTGCAATTCCAGAATCCCTCGCGCGTCCTGTCTTTCAATCGATCCTACAAAACGGTGAAGTGCGACGCGGTTTCTTAGGTGCCTCGGTCGACACGGTCACTCCCGACAGCGTTCGTGATTACAACCTGCAAGTCGATCGTGGTGCATTCATCGGCAAGGTGCTTGAAAACCAACCCGCTGCCCGCGCAGGATTGGAACCGGGTGATGTCGTCACGCGACTTGATGGACGCGACGTGACCAGTGGCACACAACTTCGCAACTACGTCGCTAGCCGACCACCCGGCACCGTCGTCAACATGGAAGTCAACCGCGGCGGACGCACGATGCAGGTGAAGGTCAGTTTGCAAGAACGGACCAGCGAAGCCATGGCGATGTTCGGAAGCGGCGGTTTGTTTGGTGCCGACATGGTGCCAGTGACCCCTGAGTCGGCGGCCAAGTATGGATACCAAGGACTCCAACACGGCTTGATTGTTGAAAGTGTCAAAGACGGCAGTTCGGCCGAGGAAGCTGACCTTCAAGCCGGCGATGTGATTGAATCGGCTGGCGGCGTGCCGCTCGATTCGGTGCAACGGTTGGCCGAGCTGTTCGAAGCGGCGCAAAACCAAGGTCGTCCGCTGCAATGTGTCGTCCGCCGCGGTCGCACTCGTTCGCTGCTCGTCATCCGCTAGCGGCTCGAAGCGGAAAACGAAGAAAGGTAGGCCGTATCACGCAAACTACGGCTGCGGAACAGCGGCCGCTGCCGCAGGAGTTTTGGTTCCACTCGGCTAAGCATCATCTTTCCGAGTGGTTTGCGCCGATCCGGCAAATTTTTTGTTTCCTTGGCGACCTTGGCTGCGGCCTTCGGTCCACCGTGGGTTGTGATTGCTCGGCACGGCGGTACATTCGAGCGTATGACAACGACCACGCGCAATTTACCGACGATCCGACAGCTCCCACCGAACCTGATCAATCAAATCGCGGCCGGCGAAGTGATTGAGCGGCCAGCGTCGGTCGTCAAAGAACTTCTCGAAAACAGCATCGACGCCGGTTCGCGGCGGATCGAAGTCACGATCACCGGCGGCGGCAGCGAATTGATTCGGATCGCCGACGATGGCTGCGGCATGACGGCGGAGCAACTGCCACTCGCCGTGGCCTCGCACGCCACCAGCAAGTTGCCCGACGACGAGGCCCTTTTTCACGTCAGCACGCTCGGGTTTCGGGGCGAAGCACTCGCATCAATCGGAAGCGTTTCGCACCTGACGATTCGCAGCCGAACGGAACTGGATGATTGTGGTTCCGAAATCAATGTGCGCGGCGGCGTGTTTGAAAAGCCGGCACCCTGCGGTTGCCCCGTCGGGACGGTGATGGAAATTCGCAATCTCTTTTTCAATACGCCGGTTCGACATCGCTTCCTCAAAACAGCTCAAACCGAACGTGGTCACATTGTCGAGGCGTTCACGCGATTGGCATTGGCCAATCCCCACGTCCACTTTGTGCTGACCAACAACGACAAACAGCTTTACGACCTGCCACCAACCACACGTTGGGCCGATCGTATCGCGACCTTCTTTGGTGACGAGATTGGCGAAGCGTTGATCCCGATCAACAGCGACGACGCCCAGGTCAAGATTACCGGCTATGCGTGTGATCCCTCCGTCAGCCGGGGCAACACTCGGATGCAGTACCTGTTTCTCAACGGGCGACACATTCGTGATCGCGCGCTGCAACATGCACTTGGCGAGGCTTACCGCGGGCTACTGATGGTCGGACGTCACCCCGTCTGTTTCCTGCGGATGGACATGCCGGCGGAATTGATCGACGTCAACGTTCATCCAACCAAACTTGAAGTGCGATTCACTGACAGCGGGCGCATCTACAGTCGATTGCTTCAAACGCTGCGTCATCACTTCCTAACGACCGACATGACCCAGCGTGTCGGACCAGTCACACCGCAACCCGTTTCGCCCGAAGCGATGACACCGCCAGCGAGCAGCGCCCTCGGGATGCCGGCACGCGTCGAGCAAGAACAACGACAAGCGGTCATCGACTGGGCTCGCACGGGCCAGTCGACGCGAAGTGACGTGCAAGACAATCTCGGCGCAAGCACGCGTATTGATCCTGCCTCAACAGCGGTACCCGATTTCAAACCCTATCCCGATGGGAACGCAGCCGCTGGAACGACCACGCCGACTGCACAACCGGCTGACGTCGCCCCTTGGGACGTACCGGTCGACACGAATGACAACCCGAGTGTTTGTTACCTCGGCTTTCAGGTCCACAACCGCTACCTCGTCACTCAAGACGAATCTGGCATGGTCGTCATCGACCAACATGCTTTGCACGAACGCGTGTTGTATGAACGCGTTTGTGCCAAAGTGCTCTCCGAGGGTGCGTCGCTCGAATCGCAACGGCTGCTTGTGCCTGAACCGGTTTCGCTGACGCCCGCCGAACGAACCGCGGCGCTTGACGCCAAAGAGATGCTCGCCAAGATCGGAATCGAGATCGACGATCTTGGTGGGGAAACGGTGGTGATTCAGTCGTATCCCGCGATGCTCAAGAACACCAAGCCGAGCGACATGCTGCGAATCGTTCTCGAGTCGGTCATGTCGGCGGGCAAGAAGCCCGATGCCAAAGACCTGCTCAACCACCTGCTATCAACCATCGCCTGCAAGGCGGCGGTGAAAGCGGGCGATCCACTTTCGCCGGAAGAGATCACGAGTCTTTTGGAACAAAAAGACCTGTACCACGACACGCATCACTGCCCACACGGTCGCCCCACCGCGCTCTTCTTTAGCCGCGACGAACTCGACCGTATGTTCGGTCGCCTCGGCCCCCGAGGCCGCGCATAGGTTCGTAGTACCGAGCTTTAGCCGGAATCTTCAATCTCTTCCGCCTGAAGGCGGGACGACGAACGATGTGAGCCGAACGCGCTAGCGTCGGGCCTTACACCCTTGTCATGTGGAGCATGACCTACAAACAGGACGCGAAGCGCGGTAACGAGGTTGAACGCCCTAGAGCGATTTGGCTTGATCAGCGGCGTTGCCTGTGTAGGAACTTGGTGTCAGCTTTCGCAGTTCCACCTTGGCACTCTCAGGAATCTCGAGTGTTTCGATAAACTCCTGGAACAACTTCTGGTCAACGGTTTGACCTCGCGTGAGCGCTTTGAGCTTTTCGTAAGGTTCGTCGATCGCGTACCGCCGCATCACCGTTTGAATCGGTTCGGCGAGCACTTCCCAGGAATTGTTGAGGTCTTCGGCCAATCGTGCTTCGTTAAGTTGAAGCTTGCCGAGTCCCTTTGAGGTCGACTTGTAGGCGATCAAGCTGTAGCCAAAACCAACGCCCATGTTTCGCAGCACGGTCGAGTCGGTCAGGTCGCGTTGCCAACGTGAGATCGGCAACTTTGCGCTGAGGTGTCCGAACAGTGCGTTGGCAATCCCAAGGTTGCCTTCGGAGTTCTCGAAGTCGATCGGATTGACTTTGTGCGGCATCGTTGAAGAACCCACTTCGCCGGCAATCGTCTTTTGCTTGAAATAGCCAAGCGAAATGTAGGCCCAGATGTCGCGATCCAAGTCGATCAGGATCGTATTGAATCGCGCGATCGAATCGAACAACTCGGCGATGTAATCGTGTGGTTCGATTTGCGTGGTGTACGAATTCCAAGTCAGCCCCAGTGATTCGACAAACTGTTTCGAATGCGATTGCCAATCGACTTCGGGATAGGCGGCCAAGTGAGCATTGAAGTTCCCAACGGCGCCGTTGATCTTGCCGAGTAGTGGAACGGATTTGATCTGATCGAGCTGTCGTCGGAAACGTGCAACCACATTGGCAAACTCTTTGCCGACCGTGGTCGGCGAGGCGGTTTGTCCATGGGTGCGTGACAACATCGGCACGTCCGCAAATTCGGTCGCCATGCCTAGAAGGCTTGCGACGATCGCTTCCATCGACGGCAGCATCGCATCCAAACCGCGTTTGAGCATCAAGGCGTGCGAAAGGTTGTTGATGTCTTCGGACGTACAGGCAAAGTGAACAAACTCGCCAATCGCCGATAGCTCTTCATTCCCTTCAAAGCGTCGCTTGATGAAATACTCGACCGCCTTCACGTCGTGGTTGGTCGTGCTCTCGATCTTCTTGACCTCGGCGGCATCGGCAGCACTGAAGTTTGACACGATGCCATTGAGCACGTTTTGCGCGTCGCCGCTAAGTGTGGGGACCTCGCCAATCGCCTCATTTGCCGCCAAGGACTGCAACCAGCGAACCTCGACTTCCACTCGGCAGCGAATCAGCGCCTGTTCGCTAAAGGCGTCGCGCAATTCCATCGTCTTGCTTGCGTACCGCCCATCGATGGGAGAAATGGCGTTGAGTTCGGAAAGTGACTCGGTCATGGCTTGGGTTTGCCTTGGCAATGGTTGAAGGGGTGAGCCGTTAGTCTTTGATAGAGGCGAAAAATCGTCAATGGTGGGGGAGCCCTACTTCTGGCCGATCAGAACCACGCCAACCAACATCGCTGCGATGCAGGGCGTCTTGGCTCGCCAATTCTGTTCCTTCAGACGCACGATCCCAAATAGGAACGGGATCATGATCGAGGCCCGCCGAAGCGGCGAAACAACGCTGATCAGTGCATCGGGCTGGGCCATCGCAGTGAAGTACGCATAGTCGGCGACGAGCAGAAAGAGTGCGATCAACGGAATCGACCACCGCCACTGAAAGGGCGTTTCCTGGCGTTCGCGTTTCCACCAGCGGATCGACAGCGGAATCATCACCGGCACAAGATAGATCGAAAACCATGCCTGGACGGCCGCTGGATGAAGGCCTTCGTTTTGCAGCAAGTACTTGTCGTAAAGCGCACTGGCCGCACCCAGCAGGGTCGCGGCCACCATCAATGCAACGTAGCGGTCGCGATGAAAATGGATCCCCTCTTTCGCGCCAACGCGTGAAAAGAAAAGCACCGCCACCAGCACCACGACGATCCCAATCCACTGGCTGATGTTTGGACTCTCCGCCATCGCCAGCACGGCAATCAAAATCGTCCACAGGGGACTGGTTGCGCGAATGGGCGTTGCGATCGAAAGTGGAAGGTGCTTGAGCGCAAAGAAAGCGCACGTCCATGACATGCCAACCAGCGTCGACTTGGCCAGCAACAATGCATGCTGCCGGGGTGACAAATGGCTGATCGAAGCAAAGCCTTCGCCGCTTGAATCGGTCGATAGGTAACAGATCGCGATCGGCACCGACCAAACCAGAGCGGCGGTAGTCACGTTTAGCAACAGCACCGGCGGTACCGCATTGCCTTTGACCGATGTCTTCTTGGCAATGTCATAGAAGCCAAGGAAGAGAGCCGAGATCAGACTCAGGAAGATCCAGTCAGTCAAAGAGGCTTTATCCTTGGATGGTCGGTGTGGAAGGCCAGTCTGGAGATCGAGTCGGAGGTCTCCGGAAAATGCCTATGTTAGAAGACTGGCAGAAAAACGCCGCCGGTGCGATTTGCAGTTTTGCTCAACGTTGCCGATAGTCGCTCAGAACGAGAACAGAGGCCAAGTCGCCATCGTTGTGGACAGCATGTTCTGCCCGTGAGCCGCCGGCCGTCAGGCCTCGGGCCTTAACAGACTTAAGCGGCGAGGCGCTGGCTAGCTCACATGCCGGATCCGCGTCGCTGTCGCTCCTTGATCCGGCCTACGCCGTTCGTAGTCCCGCCTTCAGGCGGAAGAGCGTGAATTCCGCGCTGCGATGCCCTCGGATCGGGCTCCCACGATGATGAGCAACGTTGCATGCGATCTGGTAATATCGCGTTTCGCTGTTTCCCGACACCGCCTCAAGCCAACGCATTCAACGAGCGACTATGCACCCGGTCGTCATCGACAAACCCTACGAATTTGTACCACCGTACCGTGGTCGATGGTGGCCGCGAATCCTGCAGTGGATGTTGCCGCGACAGCTTAAAAAGGACTATGGCATCGAGTCGGTCGAGTGCACAGGCTTGGAACACTTGCGTCAGTCCCAGCAAATGGGGCGAGGCATCATCTTGGCGCCCAATCATTGCCGTCCCGCTGATCCGTTGGTCGTCAATCACGTGTGTGGCCAGGCCGGTCTCATCCCTCACACCATGGCCAGTTGGCATCTGTTCATGGGCAGCCGACTGCAAGCCTTTATTCTGCGGCGTGCCGGAGCGTTCAGTGTTTATCGCGAAGGGATGGATCGCCAAGCATTGCAGACGGCCGTCGACATTGTCGCCGAGGCTCAGCGTCCGCTCGTGATCTTCCCCGAAGGTGTCATCACGCGCACGAATGATCGACTGATCGCCTTGATGGAGGGATTGTCCTTCGTTGCTCGCTCGGCGGCAAAAAAACGCAAAGAACAAGAAGCGGGGGTCGTCTTTCACCCGATGGCGCTGCGCTACCACGTTCATGGCAACGTGGAATCGGAGCTGCATTCAGCGCTCGATGACATCGAACATCGCCTTGCCTGGCGACCCAAACGGGATGCGAGCCTGCTCGATCGAATCTACCGTGTTGGCGAAGCGTTGCTTTGGCTTAAAGAGATCGAATACTTTGGCTCGCCTCAATCGGGTGACCTGAACGACCGGCTACGAAAGTTGATTGACGGCATCTTGTTGCCAATCGAACAGGAATGGCTTCCGGATAAGTCGTCCGGTGGAAAAACGGTGGTCGCACGTGTGAAAGAGCTTCGAGTTGCCATTCTGCCCGACATGATCGAAGGCAACATCAATGATGACGAACGAGCGAGACGTTGGGATCAACTTGCCGACATGTACTTGGCTCAGCAACTCGGGCACTACCCGCCCAACTATGTTCGTTCCAATCCGACCAGCGAACGGCTCCTTGAAACGGTCGAAAAGTTCGAAGAAGACCTGACCGATTTCTGTCGCGTCTACCGGCCGATGTCCGTATCGGTTGAAGTCGGTGAAGCGATTGAAGTGTCGGCAAAGCGTGTTCGCGGTCAAGCCGACCCAGTGATGACCGAATTGGACGCAAGGCTTCGGCAGATGCTCGGCATCGAATCGAGCGATAACGGGGGACTGCTACAAACATCCAGCAAAAACGAAAACTCCAAAGCGAGCGTCCAGCAACCTGCATCCGCCGAGCCGTCTGTTGAATAGCGAAGTCAATCCGACGGCAAAAGAGTTGCACCGTCAACAATGGATCATTCTGTTGACGATGTACGTTGGCTACGCAGCGTTCATGCTGTGCCGCAACACGTTGATCGCGTCGAGCGCGACGATGATCCTCGACCCCACCATCGACCTCGACAAAGAGTCGTATGGTCAATTGATGAGTCTTCATTCCGCCGGCGCGATCGCTGGCAAGTTTGCAACGGGGATTGCTGCGGACAAACTGGGCGGCCGGCGAATGTTTCTGCTCGCGCTCGCGTTGACCGCTGCAGCCAATCTCGGCTTCGCGTTCTGTTCGTCATTTGTGCTGATGGGCGCGTTGAACTTCTTTGGCCAGTTCGTCAAATCGGGCGGTTGGCCCGCGATGACAAAGATCGTCGGCGCTTGGTACCCTCCGGATCGATACGGCAGGGTGTGGAGCATCATCTCGACAAGCTCACGCGTTGGAACCATTTGCGCGGGTCTCTTGCTCGGCTTCCTGTTGACCTTCGTGGGATGGCGAATCGTGTTTGGCGTCACCGCCGTCGTCACGTTCGCAATCGTCGCTGCGGCCTACTTCTTGCTTTACGATTCACCGGAAGACAAAAACCTTCCTCCGATTGAGCACGACTCAAATGAGTCCTCTGACGACCAGGAAGAACACAAGCCGCATCCGCTTGACGCCAAGTCACTCGGGCAAGCCTGCGTGCATTTTGCGGCCAGCCCCCGGTTTTGGCTGATCGGCTTTAGTCTGTTCTTTCTTTGCATCCTGATGGACTTCATCAACTTCATCCCGATCTACTTGACCGAAACGATCTTTGGGCCGGAGGCAACGGAAGAAAATGGGAGTCTTGGCGGCATGGCTTCCGCCGCCTTTCCGGCCGGTATGTTTGCTGCGTTGATTGCAACGGGTTTCCTTTATGACCGGCTCTCAAAGTTCAAGCTGATCTTCACCCTTGGCGGTCTGCTCGTTGCCGCCAACGCGTGCGTCATCTTGCTTTGGAACGTCGCGAAACTACCACAAGAAGCGAACACCAAACTCTACATCGCAATGGCCGAGATCTTTGTACTCGGTTTCGTGATCTCGCCCGCCTACTACATCCCGATGAGCATCTTTTCGATCTCTTTCGGGGGGCGGCACGCCGGCTTTCTCGTCGCAACGATCGACATCTTTGGCTACATCGGCGCGCTATTGTTCAACTTTTTCGGTGGGACGATCGCCGAAGATTATGGGTGGCCTGTCTTCTTGGGCGGCCTGCTTGCAGTCACCGTTGCCGCCACCGCTTGCATGACGGCGTTCCTAGCACTCGATTGGCGCGCCTCGACGAAGGCGGCGATCGCGTGAGCCTGGCTTACAACTCGTCTGTGCACATGAGCCGAACGCGCTAGCGTCGGGCCCTGCACAGAACGTAGCTACGCTCGCCAGAGCGTGGTGATCGTGGCAAGCGGTCAACTGATGGAAAGCACCTTCTGGCGAAGGTAGCTGCGGGTTGCGGGCAGCACAGCATCGGGGCTTTCTGGGCGTCTTACCGCTCACCAAGATTATGCCGGATCCGCGTCGCTGTCGCTCCTTGATCCGGCCTACCGACTAGCGCGTTCGGCTCACGTGTCCACCGTCAAACGCAACACAGCTTTTCAAAGTACTGCAACACGGCGTCCCAATCGGGGAAATCGCCCGTCCCAAACTGAATCAACGTGCCTTCGAATTGATCCTGGCCGCGCCCCTTTGACTTGTCATCAATTAGAAAGTCGCCCTTGAGCAGTCCCTTGTTGGGGCTGATGATCAGCTTCGTTGTGAAGTCATAACCGAAGTGATCTTCGATCCACAGCCGCTTTTCGGTGTAGCAATGTGGATTGCGAGTCGAGGGAGCGGTGAGCACATAGACATCAAATTCATCGCGCAGTCGCTCGACCGCCTCGACCGCGCCGTAGATCGCGGGTAGTGACCGAAAGAACCCCGCAACACTCTGCGGAAAAGCGGTCGCTGGATTGGCCGCGAGGCCCCTCTGATGTGTGCGCGTGTAGTCGCACATCACATCATCCATATCAACGTAAAGAATCGTGATGGCTCATCCTCCCGAAATCGTAGCGTCATCTTTGGATGACACGAATCCGACCGAGAAGGTTCGATGGACGAGGCTATCTCGCTACGGCTTCCAGTCCTCGCCAAAGAAGCCAGCGGCAACAACCTTTCCGGGATCCCGAGAGGTCGCGCCACCACGAATATCGACCAATGCCCAATCAGGCAGTTTTGGCGTTTGGCGGGCGTTGTTCAAATAGTCGTACTCGCGGTAGGTGAACCCGCTATTGAGCACAACGTAGCGATCGGGATTGAGCGGATTCGGGTGAATCAAGACGGGCACGTGGCCGTCACGTGGCACTTCGGCATCACCCACTTTGATGTGCTCGTCATTCCACTCAATCGGCAACTGATCGATGATCTTTTTGATCACCAGACTTGAGTCGCGGTTGCCAAAAACGATCAAGTTGTGCGCGGCAATTTGTTCGCCTGTCAAATCGCGATCGAGAACGTAGCGAATGTCACCTCGAAAGTGTTTTCGCCAGTGGGTCATCGCGTGTTCGGATTCGGCCTCGAGCCACGCTTGGACGGTTTCATCACCACTAACCGTTGTCGGCAAGACGAACAAGAACGAATCCATGAACGCATCATCGATCGGCCCTTGTAAACCGGGTCGCTTGCGAAGTTCGTTGTCTCGTTTCCCAACAATCCATTTCTCTCCGCGAAGGCTTAGGTTCACGGACCAAGAACGATCCGATCCAACGTGAGGGCCGATCACGGTTTCGTTGTCGATCTTGACGTGGACCGGTCCGCTTGGTGCGCCTGGCCACTGACCTGAATCAAAACTCAACCGCAACTCAGTCGCTCCGCCGGCTGAATCAACCGCGATCTCGTTGGGGCCGACAATCGATGCCTTTACGTTTGCTGGCGTCCAATGAGACTTCAAACCGTGAACTTCCAGCCAATGCATTTTGTGGTAGCGAAGAGAAACCGTTGTGAAATCGATCGTCCTTGGCACGGCCGCGGTCGTCGACCGTGCCAGTGCTGCCATGCGCGATTCGATTTCAACTTTCGAATCTGGATGAATCGTGTGTGCGGTTTGCGGTCCGATGATGTGCACCAAATCGATCTGGTGTTTCTTTAGCGCCGCTTCCATCACATCGGCGGCTTGCTTTTGCCTGTCGATCTCACCGCTATACGCAACGGTCGGACAATGCTTGAGGTTTGCGGCCCACGGCGGGCAGTCATAAAGCTGCCAAAGTCGTCGTTGGTAGGGTGGCGTTCCTGAAAGGTCTTCCTGTTGGAACGATTTCAAGAACTCGGGCGTTTCAGAAAACCCGGCTCCAGGATTCGCAGCAAACCATCGATCGGCGTAGTGCGTTGCAAACTGCCAACATGCCGCACCGCCCATCGAAAAACCGCGAACGCTGATTCGATGTTGATCCACCGGTAGGTTTGCCTGGACGTAATCGATCGCTTCCAGTACGTCGATTTCGCCGGCAAACTTGAATGCATTGGTGTACCGGCCATAAGGATGCAGCACAAAGGTATCGCTGGGCGAATACCTTCCCGGCGAGGTGCTTTGCGTGCTCAAGAAAGCGACTTCGCTAAGCGTTTCGCCGCGGCCATGAAACCAGACATCAAGCCTTCGCGGGCGCGCGTCGGACTGGTCAAACCCGGGAGGAATCACCACCCCGTAGGGTTGAACCGACCCATCAAGCTTTGAGCGAAAACCACCAACGATCAACTGTTGCGACTTGCCATCGCCGAGGCCCACGACCTCTTTCCAATCGCCACCGGAGCGGACGATCTTGATTCGCGCCGTCGCTTGATCCAACAGTTTCGAAGCGCGTTCGGGATCAATCGGTTTGTAGAACTGGCCGAACTCGATCGCCATTTCAACGGATCGGGGGAAGACCAAGATTTCGGGTTCCAGCCGACGGAGGCGATCAAGTTGTGTTCGATCGGGTTTCTTTTTGCCTTCCTGGCGTTTCGCCTCGGCATCGAGCAACGACATCCACTCCGTACGAACCGCAGCACATCGCCACGCAAGTGCTTCGAGTGTCGCTTCGGGGACTTCCATCCCAACTGGTGGAATGGGGCGAACGTTCTCGGGAAGATTATCTTTGGGTCCGTCAGCGCGACCAATTGATACAAAAGAAAAAACGGCAAGCGCTGCTAGGCAAATCGCCCGAGTCCAAGGAGATCGGTTCATCTTGTTCAGTATGCGGCGGGTGGTGTGGAGGGAAGGCCACATCATACTTGCACCAAGCATTCGCGGGTGATCGATCGCGTCGGTGGGGAAGCAAACTGTGGTCTTCGTGAGCCTCCCGTTTGTAGTACCGCCTTTAGGCGGAATCTTCGTGCTCATCCGCCTAAAGGCGGTACTACAAACCGATCCGCTTGGCGTTGAGCGATTTCCCGAGGTGGTACAGCCATCCCCGCCAGAAAAACAGAATTCACCACAGGACGTTCGCGATGAGTTAAATTCGGGAGTGTCCATCCTTTGATCATTTCCAACGTTGAGCGACGAACAACCGATGTCGGTGATCCTGCTAGCCGAAGACAGTCCAACGCATACGGTGCTGATGCGTTCGTTGCTGGAAGAGGTTTCGCACACCGTCCACTGCGTTACCAACGGCAAGGAAGCGATCGACGCGATCCCTGAACTCAATCCAGATTTGGTTGTCACCGACTTGCGGATGCCGGAAATGAACGGCCAAGAGTTGGTGCAAACGATTGCAGCCGAACACTCGCAGTTGCCAACGGTTGTCGTCACGGCGCGCGGATCCGAATCGCTCGCCGTCGACGCTCTCGCGCTGGGTGCCGCCAATTTTGTGCCCAAGAATTCGCTCAGCAAACTACTGGTCAACGTCGTCGATCGAACGATCAAGATGGCCAATGTTGATCAGATGTATTCAAACTTTTCAGGGAGTTTGTCGCGTCCCGAGTTCAGCTTCACACTCGACAATCATGTCGAATCAATTCATCCCGCAACGCTGTTTGTGATTCAATCACTCGCAGCCGCAGGGCGCATGAACACCACCGAGCGCATTCGTGTGGCGACCGCCACAGCAAGTGCATTGTTCAACTCGGTTTGCTACGGCAACCTCGAGCTGCAAGACGAAGACCATGCGCTGAGTCAATTGGTTTCAGGAGACCCTTCGGGAGTCGATGATATCCAATTTCGTGCCGACTCAAAGCCTTACAGTGAACGTTGCGTCCAACTCAAAATTTCGGTGGCAGATCAAGACACGCGCATCCTGGTTTCGCACGATGGTCCCGGTCGATTGACACGAATGACACCCGCTCCGGGGACACCCGAGTCATTCGAACTCGAACAGTGTCGTGGACTCATGCTGATCACCAGCTTCATGGACGATGTCCACTTTCATAACGACTACAGCGAAGTCGTCATGGTCAAGAATCACGCCTAGCGGCCATGACTCTTCGAGTGACCGTTCAAGATCCGGTTGTGGCCCCGCCTTTTGGCGAAAGATCCGAGAGATTCCGCCAGTACTTCGATACGACAATCTGCTGGCCGGCAGATTGTTGGCATGGTAGCTGAAACCGGCGGCAGCCATGCCGGGTATCTCTAGAGGAACCGTCTGCGACGCGGCTCAAAACAAACTAAAAAAGGATAAGGTTCTCGCCAAGATTCGAACGAATCCTGCGAAACGTAGTCGGCGAGGTCCTGCCCCTTCTCACATCCAGCTAGGTTTTGACATGAACCGATCCACCACCGTCGCGGTGCTCGCGCTGCTATCGGGCATCTCCTTCACATCGACGTCGATCGCTGAGAACCCTTCGTCGTCGGCCTCGCTCTTCCCAGCTTCGACGATCGTCTATGCCGAACTGCACGATCCCGATGACCTGGTGACGACGATCTTTGACCATCCGCTGCGGAAGCGGATCGAAGCACTTCCGCCGTACAAAATGGCGACCGAAACACCCGATTTTGAGCGTTTTCAAACGACCCGATTGTTTATCGAGTCGCACTTTGGAAAAACTTGGCGTGAAGCGATCGCGACCTATGCCAAGCATGGCATCGCAATCGGCATGGACACGGCGGAAAAGAACTCCGTCGCGATGGTGATACATGGTGCCGACGCCGATTCGATGACCCACTTTCGCGACAAGCTCGTCGCGCTGGCCAAGTTCGGTATGAACGCCGATGAAATCTACACACACCAATATCGCGACGTGGAAGTCACCGAAATCAATAAAGCCAAGTTTGCCGTCGTCGAGGACCGGATGGTGGTGACACTGGCCAACAAAATTGGCCAAGCCGTCCTCGATCGAATGATCGATGGCGAAGGTGACAGCCTTGCCGACAACGAGCGTTATCAACGAGCCCTTGCCGAACAGGAAAATGCAAAAACCGCGTGGGCCTTCTTTGATGTCCAAGCGGTTCGCGAAACGGAGCAGGGCAAAGGGATCTACAAAAAGCAGATTGATAACCCGGCATTGGAATTGCTTGTTGGTGGGATTCAAAGCACGCTCAACAAGACTCCCTACATGACGGCGTCGACCAACATCGACGCATCCGGATTGCAATTCGCCATTAGCATGCCACACCAATCCAGCTGGGTGCCCACAGTGCGCGAATACTACTTCGGACCTGATGGTAAAGGGCATGGTCCTGAAGTCGCCGAAGTCGACGAGACACTGTTTTCATTAAGCACCTACCGCGACTTTTCGGAAATGTGGCTGCAAGCGGGGGATCTATTCAGCGAACGCATCAACGATCAATTCGCTCAAGCCGATGCAAACCTGAGCACGTTGTTCGCAGGACGTGATTTCGGTGAAGACATCCTCGGTTCGGTTCATCCCGAAGTTGGATTCATCGCGGCCCGGCAAGAGTTCGAAGGGATATTGCCTCGACCGACCATCAAGCTGCCTTCGTTCGCATTGGTGATGCGTCTTCGTGAACCCGAAACGATGACCCGCGAGCTGCGCCGCACGTTCCAGAGCGTGGTCGGCTTTTTGAATGTCATTGGTGCCATGAACGGCCAGAACCAACTCGAGTTAGACATGGAGAAACTCGAAGACGACATTGAACTGGTCAGTTCAACCTTTGTTCCCGAAGAAGATGATCGAGAATCGACTCAAGCGCCCATCATCTTCAACTTTTCACCAACGGTCGCCTTTGATGGTGGTCGGTTTGTTGTGTCGAGCACAAAAACGCTGGCCAAGGATCTCGTTTCGGTGAAGCCATCGAGTCAAAGCATCGAAAAGAACTCCGAGGCAGTGCTCAATGCGTCGGTGTTGCGGGACGTGCTGAACGACAATCGCGGACAACTGATCGCACAGAACATGCTCGAAGATGGAAACACCCGCGAAGAAGCCGAAGCGGTGATCGACTTGGTTCTCGAAGTCGTTGGTTACTTCAAAGAGATGTCGTTTGACTTGGCGACCACCGATGATCGACTCGACATCGGCTTGGCCGTTCGTGTCCAAGGTGAATAGATGCTTGCCCCGTTGTTTAAGGAGCCGAGATGATGGACTGGTCAATGATCGATCCGGCCTGGGCCTGGCAAGCCTACGAGCCTTCGGACGAATCTCCCTGGGATGTGCGAGCCGCAGCGCACTTGTTTCGCCGAGCCGGGTTTGCGGCCTCGCGCGAGCAGCTTGAAGTTGCCGCTACACAGACGCCGTCCGAGGTGGTGCAGCGGTTGGTTGACGCCGTCGAACCTGACTCCTTCCAGCAGGAAATGACCGACCTGACTCAGGCCACTCTCGGCACTGGCAACGTCAAACAACTTGCGGCGCAGTGGGCCTACCGCATCATCAACACGCCGGCGCCACTGCTTGAGAAGATGACGCTGTTTTGGCACGGCCACTTCGCTACCAGTGCCGCCAAAGTCGAAGACGCCGAGTTGATGCTTGCCCAAAACGACTTGCTTAGGCGATTTGCGATGGGCGACTTCCATGAACTACTGCTCGAAGTGTCGCGTGATCCGGCGATGTTGATCTATTTGGATTCGGCAACCAATCGCAAAGCACACCCAAACGAAAACTACGCTCGCGAGATCATGGAGCTGTTCGCGCTCGGTGAAGGCCAATACAGCGAAGCCGACATTCGTGAACTCGCTCGCTGTTTCACCGGCTGGGAAATCAAACGAAAGAAGTTTCGATTCAATCGCTACCAGCATGACACGGGGACCAAAAAGGTACTTGGTGAAACCGGCGCTTTTGGTGGCGAGGAGGGTGTCCGAATTGTCGCCGCTCAAGATTCAGCTCCTCGATTCCTTGCCAAGAAACTGGTTCGCTACTTCCTTGCGGACGAACCCGAAGGAAGCGAGCAACTGATCGAACCGTTGGCCCAGCAAATGCGCGGCGATGGCATGCAGATCGGCCCCACCGTCAAGCGCATCCTCGGCAGCAACCTAATGTTCTCGGCCTTCACGCGTGGCCGAAAAGTGCGTTCGCCCGTGGAGCTGGGTGCCGGATTCTTAGTCGCGCTCGACGGCTCGACCGACATGTTCCAACTCGCGGATGCCTTTGAGCGTTTGGGACAGGGATTGTTCTTTCCGCCCAGTGTCAAAGGCTGGGATGGCGGACGCACCTGGATCAATTCATCGACACTGCTTGGACGATCCAACCTGATTCGAAC
This sequence comes from Rubripirellula sp., assembly GCA_965216875.1. Classification (GTDB taxonomy): domain Bacteria; phylum Planctomycetota; class Planctomycetia; order Pirellulales; family Pirellulaceae; genus CBDCUW01. The sequence goes on along the minus strand of OZ244207.1, from coordinate 6,350,806 downwards.
GTTGATCGACAGCGACAAGACCCGCTTCGGGCGCAAACGACTGGTCGACTACCTTCGCAAACAGAACGTCCAATCGGCCGGCGACTTGATCGAGCACTTCCAGCAAACACTCTTCGCGGTCGACATCCCGGGACATGCCCGCGAGCGAATTCGCGACCTCTATGACCACGGGGCAACCTCGAGTGAAGAGCGAGTCAAAGAGGCGGTGCACGCCATTTGCACGCTACCGGAATTCCAACTGGCCTAACGCGAGATCGGAGACTTGAGATGACGCAGTTGCAGCGATCGTCGGCAACCCGACGAGAATTTTTGTCGCAAACCGTAGCGGGATCGGCGGTCGTGGCGATCGGTTCCTCGTTAGCGCCGGCGCTGATGTGCCATGCCGCAGCCGATGCCGCCGACGAGCAACGCATCCTTGTTGTCGTCGAAATGGCGGGCGGCAACGACGGGCTCAACTGCGTCGTCCCGGCCAAAGATCCGGCCTATCGCAGTTCCCGACCCAAGCTTGCGATCAACGCCAAAGACACACGGTCGGTCACCGACGAGATCGGCTTGCACCCAGCCATGCGTGGCATGTCCGACTTGTTGGAACAGGGACGTTTCGCAATCGTCCAGGGTGTCGGTTACGACAAACCGAATCGGTCGCACTTTGATTCGATGGACATCTGGCACACCTGCCAGCGCAAGAACGAAACTCGAACCGACGGTTGGATCGGTCGTTACCTCCAATCGATCGGATTGTCACAAGACCCCACGGGACTTCACCTCGGCAACGACAAACAGCCGTTTGCGTTGATGTCACGCGACGTGCGCGTGCCTTCGATCCAATCGCTCGAGCAGTTTCGGCTCGACGGCAGCGGTCGACCCGAGTTTGTCGACGCGATCAGCGATCTGAGTGGACAAACACGCGAAGAGGGCAACGACTTGCTTGGCTTTGTACAAACGAGCACAGCATCGGCGATCCGCGCCAGTCGACGAATGGAATCGGCCGGCGCCGCCTACAAACCGAGTCGTCCTTACCCGCAAACGCCACTTGGCAAAAAGTTTCAAACGGTCGCCAAACTGATTGCCTCCGGCTTGCAGACCAAAGTCTTCTACTTGCGGATCGATGGTTTTGACACACATGCCAACCAGCCGGATGCTCATGCCGGGCTGTTGCGGCAAGTGAGTGATGCGGTCGCTACATTCGTCGACGACATGGTCGCGATCGGCCAGGCCGAACGCGTGCTAACGATGTGCTTCAGCGAGTTTGGCCGCCGCGTTGCTGAAAACGCAAGTGATGGCACCGATCATGGCACAGCCGGTCCGATCCTTTTGGCCGGAACGAAGATCAAGCCCGGGCTGATTGGCAAACATCCAAGCCTAACCGACTTGGCTGATGGCGATTTGAAGTATCACACCGACTTTCGCCAGGTCTATGCCGCCGTGCTTCAGGACTGGCTGCGTTGCCCCAACGCTCATGAGATGATCGGCGATTACAAACCGATCGAGCTGTTTGGCTGAACCTTAGGCCTCACTCCTCGTTCCCACGGTCCCCGTGGGAACGCCGCTCTGCGTTCTCTTCGTAGGTCATGCTCCGCATGACAGGCGCATACGCTTAGTCGTCCGTAAGGCCCTATGCTATCGCGTTGCGGCCGATGTTTTGCAGGCCCGATGCCAGAAGATTCCGGCTAAAGCTCGGGACTACGAACTGCCTCTCCCCGTGAGAACAAGAGACGTTTGTCTGGCTTACGACTCGAGCACGTTGGCGACGGCTTCGCAGAACCAGTCCATTCGGTCTTCGCTCATGCCCGCGACGTTGATGCGTCCGCTGCCGACGATGTAGATGCTGTACTCGCTCTTGAGCTGGTCGACTTGCATTGGCGTCAAACCTGAGAACGAGAACATTCCGTTTTGCGGCAGCAAGAACGAGAAGTCGTGACCTGCACCGGTCGTCTTCATCGTTTCGACGAATGAAGTTCGCAAACGTGTGATCCGCTCACGCATCTCGGTCAATTCTTCTTTCCAAAGCTGCGTCAGCTCGGCGTCATCCAAAACGGTCGCCACCACAGCGCCACCATGTCGTGGCGGATTGGAGTAGTTGGAACGCACAACCTTTTTCAGTTGGCTTTGCGCCGCTTTCGCAGCCGACGCATCGCCAGCGACCAGTGACACCGCGCCAACACGTTCGCTGTAAAGACCGAAGTTCTTCGAAAACGAACTACAAACGATCGCTTCATCCACTGCCGAAAGGACGGTATGCAGTCCGGTCGAATCTTCTTCGAGCCCGCTTCCAAAGCCTTGGTAGGCAAAGTCGACAAGTGGCAAGAGTTGCTTTTCACGCAAGACGTCCGCGATCTGCTTCCATTGCTCTTCGGTTGGGTCGACACCGGTCGGATTGTGACAGCACGCGTGCAATAACACGGCGTCGCCGGGAGTGGTCTTGGATTGCAAATCTTCGAGCATGCCATCAATGTCGAACGACGTCCGATCGGCGCCCAAGTAGCGATAACCGTCGCTAGGCAATCCAGCCGCCTCGAAGATCGCTTTGTGATTGGCCCAAGTTGGTGTCGGCATCCAAATACGAATTTTGGGCAACTGCGACACCATGAAATCGGACGCGACGCGAAGCGCTCCCGTTCCACCCGGCGTCTGCAGAACCGAGATACGTTCGGCATCCACTTTGTCGGCAAAAATCAATTGGCGAACGTGGTTGCGATAGTCGGCGTAGCCATCGATCGGCAGGTAACCCTTGGTGGCCTCCGTTTCAATCAGCTTCTTCTCGGCCTCTTTGACGCATCGCAGGACCGGTGTTTGGCCCGAGGCATCTTTGTAGACGCCGACGCTCAAATTCATCTTGTTGGGGTTGGAATCGGCGACGAACGCTTCGGTTAGCCCCAAAATGGCGTCTGGGGGTGCGACTTGAAGGTTTGCGAAACGCGATGAGGTTTGGGCCGAGGCAGACATGGATTTGTAGCTTTGCTGGTGACCAGCATGACGTGGAAACGGGATGGAGACCTGTTGCGTGCAGGCGAAATCGTAAACATTAATCGCCCGATCGACTATTGTCCCCAATTATTGCAGGGACCGATATTTTTGCAGGGATTTGTGCGATGACCAGAGTCCAACACACGATTGAGTGTGACGTCATTGTTGTCGGTGCAGGTTCGGCCGGATGCGTGATTGCTCATAAAATCGCCCAAAGCGGCTTGCGCGTGACCTTGCTCGAGCCCGGTGAAGCAGGCTCCAAAACCCAATCGATCGCTCGACCAGCCGATTGGATTCGTCTGCTCGGTTCGACCGACGACTGGGGCTACAAAACCGAACCTTGCCGCCAACTTGCCCGTCGCCAGATCGATTGGCCGCGGGGCAAGGGCGTGGGTGGCAGCAGTCGGATCAACGCAATGATCTGGTTCCCGCCCACCAGCCGGGACTTCGAAATGCTCGAGCAAGCGACCGGGGAACGCGTCCCAGTCACCGACTGGATGACGACCTATCGTCAAGTTGAATCGCTCGCGAAGCCCGAGGCACCTCGTTGGGTTTCGGAAGCATCCCGGCGATTTGTTCGAGCGGCGCAAGGCAACGGTAACGATTTCGGTCCCTATCAACGACTCAATCGCAACGGCATTCGATGGAGTCCCGCGTCACTCCTTGATGGCGAATCTCGGGTATCGATCGCCGGCGGTGCCGTTGACCGTGTCGTCTTTCACGCGGAGCGCGCGAGTGGAGTCATGATGGACGACGGCAGAGAGATCAAAGCAGGGAAGGGCGTTGTGCTTTGCGCGGGTAGCATCGCCACACCCATGATCCTGATGCGAAGCGGTATCGGTCCGGCTGATGTCCTGGCCCAACACACGATTCCGACGACCTATGATTCCCCTCGAGTCGGAGCGAACCTACAAGATCACTTGGTGATGCCCATCATCTTCTCGCTGGAAACGTGCCACCGATTTCCAACGACCCACCCGATGCAAGATCTTGCCCGTTGGCATTTCGCCGGCACCGGCCCGCTCACATCGAACCTGGCCGAATGCGGTGGCGTTTTAGGTGAAGGCCAGAAGGCATGCCAGATTCACGTCACGCCAACTCACTATTTGCTTCATCCCAGCGATCATGCACCGGCTGCGATGACGGTCGCGGTCAGTGTTTGCCATCCAGAGTCGAGGGGATCGCTACGGTTTGTCTCCAGCAAGGTCGATGCCGCGCCATTGATCGAACCCAATTACCTCGAACATCCATCCGATCTATCGACGCTTGTTGATGCCATCGAAACGTGCCGATCGCTCGTCAAAAGAAATCCTCTTGCCCGTTGGGTCGGCAAAGAGTTGTTGCCCGGGATAAAGCGATCTTCACCAGAAGCCATTGCCAAAGCAGTGGCGAGATACGCGTTGACGCTCTATCACCCCACAAGCACCTGCGCGATGGGAACGGATTCCGAATGCGTGGTCGACCCAAACTTTGCGGTCCGCGGCGTCGAAAGGCTTTTTGTTGCTGATGCCTCCGTGCTTCCTTCGGTAACGACCGGCAACCCAAACGCAACCGTGATGACGGTCGCCCATCGAGCCGCCGACTCGTTAATCCAAACCTCGTAGTGGATGAGGCCACGAGTCCTTCGATCTCAGATGTGAAGGACTCGTAGCCTCGTCCACTACGGGTGCGCTTGGTGGGTAGCCACAAAAAACACGAGAAGGCACTAAAAGAAGAAAACGGCGAACGTGGCGTGTGCTCAAAATTACTCGCGTGATGAGTTTCATCTTTCACAATCGAATTCTCACACGTGCCTTTTTGTGGATTCTTGTGTTTTTCGTGGCCAGTCTCTTTGGGCAACGATGGTCAGCAGAATGTCATGCGGAGGGACTCGTGGCCTCGTCCACTACGGGTGCGCTTGGTGGGGTAGCCACAAAAAGCACGAGAAGGCACGAAAAGAAGAAAACGGTGAACGTGGCGAGTGCTCGAAATTACTCGCGTGATGAGTTTCATCTTTCACTAACGAATTCTCATACGTGGCTTTTTGTGGATTCTTGTGTTTTTCGTGGCCAGTCTCTTTGGGCAACGATGGTCAGCAGAATGTCATGCGGAGGGACTCGTAGCCTCGTCCACTACGGTAAATTTGACTCGCCCTGTGGGGGGCGGTTAAGATCCGTTTGTGGGATGCCGGGAATCTAACTGCTTCTTTTCAATCGCTCGGTAGGGGTTTTCTATGCGCGCTTCGTTGGCGGTTGCCGCATCGCTTTTGGCATTCACACTTTCATTTGGGCAAGACGCAGAGGACGACCCGGATGCGATTGTCTGGTCGAAGGCGTTTTCTTCGATTTCGGCAAGTCAAAAGAACGAGTTCGTTCTTGTCTTGATCACAAACGACGACCCGTTCCTTGCGACCGAAGAAGATCCAAACAAACTTGCCAAGCAACTCTGGTGTTCCGGTCTGCTTGGAAGGGCAGTCCGTCGGGCGCGACTTGAGCGACCTGACCTTCGCGATCGAGTCCGACTTCAACCGTTGCCTGTAGGCATGCCTGCGAACCTGACCGGCGGGCAAGCATCGACGATGCCAAGTCGTTGTGTGGTTGCTGTCTGCGACGGTAACTATCGGTTGCTCGCGTTTTGTGTCGGTGTGCCTGATACCGACGCACTCTTGACTTTGATCGAGGATGCCGAAGAGGTACTGACGGTTGAAGCCAATCAACGGCAAGACGGACCGACCATGATCGCAGCGTTGGCCCAGCGAAGCCGCGAGCGACTGTCCCGAATGTGGCACGCCGAATTTGACACCACAGTCGAAACGCTCGGCACAAAACCCCTCAAAGAAGACACCGACGCTGGTGCTTCGATCGTGCAGCAGACGTTGACTCGACTGGACGGGCTGTCTCGAGACTTTGACGACGTCTACGTTGCCGACGTCCGCATGCGGTTTGCATTGAGTGACGCAGTCGACACCCGGCGACTACTTGTTTTGGAGCAGCATCCTCAGACGCGCCGACCTTGGTGTGAAGCGATCTTGCCCTTCTTGGCCGGCTCCGACTTTTCGGTGGTGTGGAACCCACTGTGCGAACGGCTTTGGGGATTCCAACCTGTGCGAGCCGACCACGACATCAGTGAGTTGCTCACCTGGTGGGACGACCAAATCGAATCGGGGGCGGTCGTCCTTTCACTCAACTCGCCGATCGGGACCCGCCACCTCCCGTGGCCGCCTGCCAATGCCGATAGCAATCGTCGCGCACTCGGTTGGTCCGACGCGGAAAGGTTGATGTTGAATTTGGGATATCGCCAGGTCGACGCCGAGCAGCTCTCTTTGCTACTCGACCGGCGATCGCTCAAAGCCATTGACATCAACACTCCCTCGCGAGTCCGCTACATCATGTTCGACCAGAAGCGGAAACTGCCCATTGCGGTACGGCAAACCGATGCGCCGGGCAAGTTTGTCGGGATGCTCAAGAAGGCTCAATGAGCTGCCCAGCAACTTTTTCTTGAAGTCGCCTGTATCGATGTAGGTGTGATCCATCCGATTCATGGGTGAATTAGTCTCCACTAATCGGGCGATGATGCTGCCGTCATAGCCGCTCAATCAGCCGGCTTCGGAACATCCCCTACAACCCGGTCGAAAGTGACACCTTCCCAATGGGGGTTACCGTAAAAGTGCCCTCATCAGTTTGACCGTAAGCAACTATATTCCGGGGCGCCGGGACAACGTACGCGCGTCGCAACGGCAAGATTCATCGTAATTTTGGGGGCTTCGCACGGGAAAATGTCTGGCCACAACCATAAAGGCGGTATCGTCCGCACGCTGATTGACAACTCTTTCCTGCTGATCGCAGGGGCTGTCGGCGCTTTGATTTGGGCGAACGTTGCCTATCAAGCAGAGACCGATGGCGCTGCGGAAAAGGGTGAGGTCGTCGAGACCAGCTACACCAAATTCGTCAACTTTGACGTCACCTCGCTTTGGTCGAGCCACGACGAATCGACATCTCATGATGATCATTCTGACGCGGACGAACACAGCGACGACGCGCACAGCGACGACGCACACTCTGCTGATGGCGACAATGCAGACCAAAGCGTTGCGACCGCCGAAACCGACCACGGCGATGAAGAACACGCCGGCGATCACGCTCATGAAGGCGACCAAGAACACGCCGCAACGGCTCACGCAGCCGATGATGGGCATGGTGATGGCCACGGCGGCCACCATGGTCTGACGATCCACTTCATCATCAACGACATTTTGATGGCGTTGTTCTTTGCGATTGCAGCCAAGGAAGTCTGGGAATCGTTGTTGCCCGGTGGTGCCCTTTCCAATCCACGAAAAGCGGCCACACCACTGCTTGCAACCGTTGGCGGAATCCTTGGTCCCGCGTTGGTCTACATCGGCGGGTGTTATGCAACGGGGACGAACGAGGACCTAGGTAGCGGTTGGGCAATTCCGTGCGCTACCGATATTGCCTTTAGTTACCTCGTCGCGAGATTCATCTTTGGTGCGGGCCATCCAGCGATCGCATTCCTGTTGTTGCTCGCCATCGCCGATGATGCCGCCGGATTGATGATCCTGGCGATTTTCTACCCACAAGCTCCGATCGTACCGCAATGGCTACTGCTGACCGTCGCATCGATGCTCGGTGCATTGGTCCTGCGACGCATGAAGGTACAAAGCCACTGGGCTTACATCCTTGGGCCAGGAGCGCTGTGTTGGTTCAGCTTCTACCAGGCTCACATTCACCCAGCACTTGGATTGGTTCCGATCATCCCGCTGCTGCCACACGCTCACACGGACTTGGGGCTATTCGCCAAGGAAGAATTGCATCGTGAGGACACGCTCAGTGAGTTCGAGCACTTTTGGAAGACACCGGTTGAATTTTTCTTAGGCTTCTTTGGCCTCGCCAATGCTGGCGTGGTGCTCAGCAGTCTCGGTACGGGAACCTGGTTGGTTCTGGCAGGTTTGCTGATCGGTAAACCGCTTGGAATCACCGTTTTGACGTTCTTTGCCGAAAAGGGACTCAAGCTCGAGAAACCGGCTGGAATGGATTACCGACACGTGGTCACCCTTGGGATGGTGGCTGGAATTGGCTTCACGGTCGCCCTATTCGTCTCGGTTGCCGCCTTTACGGTTCCCGGCGCCATCCAAGATTCGGTAAAAATGGGAGCGTTGCTAAGCTTCGCTGCCGCTCCACTGGCAATCATCCTGGGCCGAGGCCTTGGGATCCGAGCCATCAGAACGGTTGTTCCGGAAGAACACGAAGCTTCGCAAGCTGCCTAGACGGCTGCCGCGACATCGGCGGGATTTGAGCGGCGATCACACATCATTGGTGATCGCTGAAGGGGCCCAAACGATTTCGGTGCAGCCATCACCCTGCAAGAAGGATCATGTGGAATGCACCAGGACGATCTGCCGATCGAAGCCATCGGCGAAGATGAAATCGAACGCCCGCAACCAGCCGATGAACCGATCTCTCCGGTCGATTCGCAAGACCTTTACGAGGTCATGCGACACACCATCGACCGTATGGAAAAGGACCAAACGGCCCGCGGTGACCTTAAAATCCTCTCGCGAACACTGCGAGAACTACGGTACGCCTTTACCGTCTTTCGACCCTTTCGCCGACGACGCAAGCTGACCATCTTTGGTTCGGCACGCACACAACCCGATCACCCCGAATACCTCAGCGCGGTTGACCTTGGCAACAAGATGGCCAAACACGGCTGGATGGTGATCACCGGCGCTGGCGGCGGCATCATGGAAGCAGGGCACAAAGGGGCTGGACGCGAAGCATCGATGGGCTTGAACATCATGCTTCCCTTCGAACAGAGCGCGAACGAATACATCGATGGCGATGCAAAACTCGTCACGATGAAGTACTTCTTTACGCGCAAGTTGATGTTCGTCAAAGAATGCAGCGGCGTGGTCTGTCTACCAGGCGGTTTCGGAACGCTCGATGAAGCGCTAGAAACGTTGACGCTCATGCAAACCGGCAAACAGACCATGATTCCGTTGGTGCTGCTGGATCACCCCGAAGGTTCCTATTGGAAAGACCTGGGTGCGTTCATGGACAAACAACTGCTCGCTGGAGGGATGATTTCTCCCGAAGACGTGCGACTGTACAAGATCACCAATTCTGTCGACGAAGCCATCGAAGAAACGCTCGGCTTTTACAAGGTCTACCACAGCATGCGCTACGTGCGTGACCAACTGGTGCTGAGACTGAAAGAGAAGCTAAGCGACGAACACCTCGATCGAATCCAAGACAAGTTTGCCGACATTCTGGTCGAAGGCCAATTCGAGCAGCGTGACGCGTTGGCCGAAGAGAGTGGCGAACCCGATTTGGCACACCTGCCACGATTGGTTTTCCAATTCAATCGAAGATCGCTCGGCCGATTACGCATGTTAATCGATTGCATCAACGGTCGCCCCGACTGACCCGCTCGCCAGTTTGTAGTACCGAGCTTCAGCCGGAACCTGCAACCAGCTCGATACCTCATGAGCCGAACGCGCTAGCTTCGTGCCTTGTGAGGCGCGCAAACGCGTGCGAGGCCCGACGCTATCTAGCGCGTTCGGCTCACGCCTTGAGGTGAGACAACCACCTTCTGGCGAAGGGCGCTACAAACGCAGCAGGCGAGAACCGAGTACAGTGATGGCTGAGTTTCATCACTGACTTTTTTGGACGCTCGCCATCATGTTCGTTCGAATTCTGTGTCTTGTCGCCATCGCGCTGGTGACAGCCACGACGTCAACCCTGGCTGCGGATCCTGGTCGCGGGATGGTTGCCAGTGTTCATCCGCTCGCAACCGATGCTGGCATCGCTGCGCTGCAAAAGGGCGGCAACGCTGTCGATGCCGCCGTCGCCACCGCCCTCACTCTTGGTGTGGTCGACACGCACAATTCAGGAATCGGTGGTGGCTGCTTCATCCTGATCCGCGTTCCGGCAAAGGGCCCCGATGAACCGGCCCGATTGATCGCGATTGATGGCCGCGAAACAGCACCCGCGGCCGCGACCGCCGACATGTACCTTCGCAATGGAAAAGCCGATCCAAAACAAAGCACGCTTGGTCCGCTTGCGGTCGGTGTTCCCGGCGCACTGGCCGCCTACGAAATGGCGATTCAAGACGCTGGGAACCTCGCGCTTGCAGACTTGCTTTCCCCTGCAGCCGACATCGCCGAGAACGGTTTTCGACTCGATCGAGTCTACGCGCGAAACCTAAACGCAAAAGCGCGAGACCTCGCACGCTTCGCAGGATCGAAAGCGATTTTCTTGAAAGCGGATGGCCAACCCTATCGCGAGGGCGAAACACTCAAGCAAGCTGATTTGGCTGCGACCTACCGAGCCATCGCCAGTCACGGAACCGATTGGTTCTACGAAGGTCCGTTTGCAAAGCGGGTCGGCGGCTGGATGCAGAACCATGGTGGCATTCTGGCCGCAGACGATTTTGCCGCGTACAACGCTGTCCGTCGTGAGCCGATCGTCACCACCTATCGCGATTGGAAAGTCGTCGGGTTCCCGCCACCAAGTTCGGGCGGCGTCCATGTGGCTCAGATGTTGAACATTTTGGAATCGTTTGACATCGCAACGATCCATCGAAACGATCCGAATCAAGCGGCGCACGTGATCGCCGAAGCGATGAAACTTGCCTTTGCCGACCGCGCCCACTGGCTCGGCGATGCCGACTTTGTTGATGTACCAAAAGGATTGATCAACAAAGCCTACGCCCAATCGCTGGCGAAAGGCATCCAACGGGACCGCTCGACCAACGTGGCCGGACATGGCGAACCAGCCGATTTCGAAGCGGGCAAGTTCGGGCGTCACACCACGCACATCGCCGCGGCCGACGAAGAAGGCTATTGGGTAGCGATCACTGCGACGATCAACACTCATTATGGCTCCAAGGTTGTCGTGCCCGGAACGGGAGTGGTATTGAACAACGAAATGGACGACTTTTCCGCTCAGCCCGGTGTGCCCAACGCATTCGGTCTTGTCGGCGCCTCCAACAACGCGATCGCCCCCGGCAAACGCCCACTCTCGTCCATGTCACCCACCATCGTTCTCGACCAACGCGGCCAGCCAGTCATGACCATCGGTGCCGCGGGCGGCCCCAAAATCATCACTCAAGTGTTGCTTGGAATCATTCGCCACCTCGAGTACGGACACACACTCAGGGAATCTGTTACCGCACCGCGTTTCCACCATCAATGGCGTCCCGACCAACTTTACATCGAAGCGACCAATGACAAGTCATTCATCAAAGCGATGAAGGACGTCGGCCACACCGTGAAAACGATTGAAGCAGCCGGGGTAACTCAAGCGATCGCGCGTGACGCGCAAGGACGTTTGCAAGGCGTTTCCGATCCAAGAGTCCTCGGCAAAGTTGGTGCGACGACCGACTAGCCGCGCATAAGCGGCAAGGCGATAGCGATACTGCGTCTCTTAAAAACACTCTCCCCTGGGAGAGTCGGGCTCGAAGACCCGGAGAGGGTTTGTTCTTTTAAGGTCGTTCCCTCCCCGGACTTTGCGTCCGACCCTCCCGCAAGCGTGAGGGTGATTGTTGGTACCGTCGCACGAGCCGCTCGTGCTTCGCATTCCCAACTCTCTGGATCACATCATTCCGCGACCACCTTTTTTCCAAACAGCATCACAATCGCGACCAGAGCAGCGATTTGAATTGGCAACAGAATCGCCAGTGAAACTCCGAATCCAAGCGGGATCGTGCCCAAACCAATCGAAACGAATCCGACAACGACGGCGTAGGGCATTTGCGTGACAACGTGTGAAATGTGGTCACAGCGACAAGCTTGGGACGACAAGATGGTCGTGTCAGAAATCGGCGAGCAGTGGTCGCCAAATACGGCGCCCGATAACACACTTGCGACGCAACCAAGCAGGATTGGGTGGTTCGGATCAACCGCGCCGCCACCTGTTGCCTCAAGCAATTGATAGGTCACCGAGATCGCGGTGGGCATCAACAAACCCATCGTGCCAAAACTTGTTCCCGTCGAAAACGCGAGCACGGCTGCAAGGACAAACACAATCGTTGGCATCATTTTCACAATGCGAGGATTCTTGTTCGTTTCCAAGTCTTCTTCGGAAGGGATGACGACGTTTTTCAGATAACGTCCCGCATAGAGACGGTGGTCCTGGAACTCGTAACTCTCGCTACTCTCGCTCTTGACGCCATCGACCGACTTGCTGCCGGTCATCCGTGAAAGAGCCGAGGCACACCACAGGATGGCAATCGCGGGCAGCACGACCTTCATCCCCTTTCCGGTTGCAGCGATCACTCCCGGGCCATCCAAAATTTTCTGAAAGATTGCCAAACCGCCCGCAAGGATCAGACCGGCGAGTGATCCATACTGCAAAGCCAAGCTGGAATCGGCCGCACCTAGGATCTCACGCAGCTTGGGCGATTCGACGTCGCCCAGTGACTGCTTGCCGGTGATGTACAGCAACCACATCACCACCGCCAACGTCATCGCAATCGGCGCCGCTGCGTTGTACCAACGTGCCTTGGATGGATCGAACGTCGCGTTCGCGTCCTCCTCGCTTGCATCATCCTCCATAGGCTGCGCATCAAGCTTACCGGGCGCTGTGCCGAGGCTTTCTCGTTCTTTGCGTAACATCGGTCCAAAATCGCGACCGGAAAAAGCGATCAACGGAACCATCACCAACGCCATCAGCGCATAAAACCGGTAGGGAATGCTGGCGATGAACAACTCCATCGGCTTGAGTCCCGAACCTTCGTCGACCTTGCCGATCCCTTCGCCGATGTAGTCAACTTCGACGGCGATCCAGGTCGAAAGCAATGCCAGACTTGCCACGGGCGCGGCCGTTGAATCGACCAAGTAGGCGAGCTTTTCTCGCGAGATTTTCAAACGGTCGGTTAGCGGTCGCAGCGTACTGCCGAGCAAAATCGTGTTGGCGTAGTCGTCAAAGAAAACAACCAAACCAGCGAACCATGTCGTCAACTGGCCGCCTCGGCGAGTCTTCGCAAGCGGCGCTATCAACTGGATGAGCCCCTGCATCCCTCCGCTGCGGCTGATCACTCCGATCATCCCTGCCATCAACAACGTGAAGGCAAAGACGCGCATCTTGCCGGGATCAATCAGTGTTGGCCAAAGGTGGATTTCGAGAAGGTCCGCAGTCGCAGCCAATGGATCGCCGCCCGTTGTCACCAAGGCGCCGAAGAAGAGTCCCGCGATCAACGATACGATTGGTCGCCGCGTCACGATCGCAAGGAATATCGCTACCAAGGGAGGCGCGATGCTGAACAGGCCGTAGGGATGTTCCATCAATCAGGTCGACCACAAAGAAGGGAAGTGAGGTTATCGAGATCCCGCGCCAGGAATCCCTTCGGTCCCTTGCTTGGTGAAACCGAAACGATACAAGTTTTTGACATCGACGTAGCGAGCATCCGAAGTGGCGGATCCGAGAACGACCACGATCAACGATTTGCCGTCACGAGAACCTCTTGAAACCAAGCAAGCGCCCGCCGCCGAAGTTGTGCCCGTTTTGACGCCGTCGAATCCGTCGATACCGAGCAGGCGATTGGTGTTTTTCCAAATCAGGTTGCGTGTCGCTCCCTCGGAATTGACCACCGCACAACCACGTTGACGCGTCGAAACGATTCTTCGAAACCTCGAATCTTGAAGCGCGTGGTAAGCGAGCTTGGCGAGGTCGCTCGCGCTGGCATGATGTGCCTCTTCGGTCAATCCGTTCGGGTTCTTAAACGCGCTCGCTTCCAATCCCAACCTCGATGCTTCTTCATTCATCGCCTGAACGAACTTCGAATAGGCGTCCGTTTCAACGGAATCAGCAGGTGCAACTCGATCGCCAAAATGCTCGGCCAGCGCGACACTCGCATCGTTTCCCGAAGGCAACATCAACCCATAGAGCAACTCACCGGCGGACAATGATTCGCCGGCTCGCACCCGACAGGTCGAACCGATCGTGCTGTCAGCGCGCTCGGAAAAGGTGACCCTTTCATCGAGTATCGAGGGATCCGATTCTGCGAGACGCAAAACAACCACAGCGGTCATGATCTTCGTCGTGCTGGCCATCGGCAGCGGTTTTGATGCACGGTGCTGCCACAGTACTTTTCCCGATTCACCGTCCGCGATCACCCATGCTTTGCACGTCACATAGGGTGGCCCATCAAGCGGGTCGGCGGGCTGCGTGGGAAGCACCTCTGCATTGACCACGGACGGATCGGCAACTGGATCGTCTTTTTCGATCAGCGTGCCCAGTGCATCCCAAGTCGCCTGACTGACCACGCCGCTGGCTTCAAGTTTGTTTGATCGCTGGAATCGAACCACCGCCGCTTGGGTGTTCGGTCCAAAGTCACCATCAATCGACAGTTGGGGTGAGGGGACCAAGCGCGCGTTCAATGTCCGCTGCAGCGTTTCCACCAAAGACCCCGATGCGCCCAATGAAAGCTGCTCGCGAACGACAACCACACTGGCATCTTTTGGGTCATCGGAAAGAACAACGTTCGCCGAGCAAACCAACGTCAGGAATGCGACCATCGAAACAAAACGGAGGGTTCGTTTCGACGATTGACTGGCGTTCATTCTTCGGTTTGACCTGTGTCGTCTTGGCCCAGTCCGACAATCTCAAGCAAGCGGAGGGCGTTGGTGGTAGGCGAAACACCTTGGTGCATTTTGTAGTCGAACGTCATTTGTTCGTTCCCATCCGCATCGGGGCGAATCGTCTCGCGGAAATGCACGGCGGTGGCGATCGATTGTAGTTCGGGCTCGTCAGCCAATTCCAGGTCGTGAGTGCTGATTGCACCGATCGCGTTGCTTTGCATCAGGTGGCCGAGGACCTGAACCACGGCGATTTGACGTTCGCGACTGTTGGTCCCCTGCAAGATTTCGTCCAACAGGAACAAGCAAACGCGATCTTCGGCCTTGGACATCTCTTGGGCGTGCTGGACAACACTCTTGAGCCGTTTCAGTTCCGCCATGTAGAACGAAACACCCTCACTCAGGTTATCGCTGACGCGAATACTGGTTGCCAACTCGACCGAAGGAAGTTGGAACGTCTTGGCACACACGGGTGCCCCGGCCCCCGCCAACGCGACATTCAATCCGACGCTGCGGAGCATCGTGCTCTTGCCGGACATGTTGCTGCCGGTGACCAACAACATCGTCCCTGGCGGCCCCATGGAGACATCGTTGCAAACGCGCGCGCCATCGTGCAGCAGTGGGTGACCGATGGAAGTCGCTTCCAATACGATCGAATCGTCACCCGTTTGCCACGACGGCTGCGCCCATCCAGGGTATTCATCACGTAATGCGGCCAGCGAAAGCAAGGCTTCCAATTCGCCGAGTGCCGAAAACCAACCACCAACATGTTCGCGATAGATCTCTTGCCAATCTTCGAGACGTTTTAGAACGCGGACATCCCAAAGCATGAGCGCTTGCAGGGGCAGGTAAATCAGAAACGTTGCCGCAGATTGTCGTAGCCCGCCCGCGCCAGCCACTTTCCGAAGTGCTCGCATGCCTTCGACGGCAGAGGTCGGTCCGTTAAGCAGCGTGTCTCGGATTCTGGTCAGCGGGCCATCGGATGCTTGTGGAATCCACCCGGCCGCCGAAAAGATCTCCTCATAATTGTCGACCGCTCGTCGGTTGTGCATGGCAATCGAAAAGATTGCGTGCGCCGGTGCGAGAAAGGCTGTGGTGATCAGCATGTTGATTGCGATCAACGCGCCCATCGCAATCAAGCTGTACTTGAGCACGAAGGTTGGCACGATCCCAATGATCCCGACGACGAATGCCACGACGAGCAAAGCCGACAAGCCGGTGGTGACATGCGACCAAGTCACCAACCACTTCCTTCCTGGTAGCCACGCCTCGCCAATGGCCCAGTCGGTGAATTGATCCGGGTCACCGCTGCTGTCACCGACTTCGCGCGACAACGTATAGAACCTCAGCCGTTCCTCTCTCATCGGTGCCAGAGCAGCGATCGCCGTGGATCGCTCGCGAGCGACCTCCGCGACCGCAGGACCGGCTAGCCAACCGGCGAGCGTGCGGATCCCGGGCATCGTGAAGCTCATCGACACTAGGTGAAACAACGACGCGCGCCCGAGCAAATCTAAATCGTCGGCAACGTCGCGACGATGATCTGGAAGCGGGACCTCGGCAAGTTGCCTGGCGAGTTGTTTGGTTGCCAATCGATCCCAGTCGCGTTCCAGCCGTGCGATCAACCGCCGAATCACACTTCGATGTTTTCGCAGTTCTTCCAGGCGTTCGCGAATCGGTTCATTGACGATCACGACGATCAGAAACAGTACGATCGCACCGGTGCCGATCCAACCTGGTCCGTCTTCGTAGATGCCGACAATCCAGCAAACGATTGCTGCGAAGAACAGGATCACGCGAACAACGCCAAACTTGCGATCCTTGGCCTTCAACTGGTCGCGTTCGTTGGCAATCGTTTGAAGGTGTTCGCGGTAGCGTGCGAGTGCCTGGGATGCATCTCCCAGCTCGGATTCCCTTGCGGAAGTTTCGTTGGTCAAGCCGCTTCGGCCTCCAGCCGCGATTCTCTTGATGAATTCCCTGATCTTGATTCATCGACCACTTTGATCGCGACACGATCTTCCAAGTTGGGACGAAAGATCGTGAGCAACAAGAACGGCAAGAACCAAGCGATGTAAAGCCCGCCACCATAGCCATGCCAAAATTGAGCAGCCACCATCACGGCGGCGGAACCACTCAGCAAGGTTCCCAGATTCTTCTGAGCCGGCCAAACCGCAAAGAACATACTCAAGATGACGAATCCGACAATCACCGGAAGCCGCCATATTGGATTGAGCCCCAATTGCCAGAACCCGCGCAGCTCACTCGCCTCCTTGAAGGGTGAGAACAAGCCAAACATCAAACGTAAATGTTCGACAAGCGTATCGGTTCCCGCGAGTGACAGCAGCACCATCAACACGGCCAACATCACCGCCACGCCAGTTGCGAAGCGACCCGCACCACGCTTCCAATAAAAGCTGACCCAAAGTGGCAGCAGGAATAATGGGTAATAGACCAAGCCGCCAGCCAAACCGAAAAAGCTGCCCGCCAAAATGGGTTTGCGATAAAGCAGCAGCGCCCAAACCAAAAGCGCAGCTGGAACCGCATGGTCAACGCGGCCGGTCATCTGTGCCGTATAGGGCATCATCAGATACAGCGTCGCGCAACCAACTCCAGCGCGAAGGTTCCCGAAGTGTCGATTGCCAATCAGCACGATTCCAGTCACGACCGCCATTTGGGCGACGATCGCAAGGACTTTGGCGATCATCGCAAGCCGTGCTTGCGATGAGGTCAACTCGCCCTCGGTTGGCGGTGCCGCACTTCCAAGTGCATCACTTACCGGACGCGTTGGGATTGCCGGCAGCATGTTCATCAAGGCATAGCCTGGTCCAAGCTGGGGACCCTGCGTCGCCTGCAACCGAGGGTTGCTCGCCACCACGTTGGCCATCATGAAGATGAACATCGAGATTCCGATGAAGTTCAAGCCGCCGATCGACAGGTTGGGATCGAGCAACGGTCGGCGCGTCTTCAACGGATCAAGCATCAAGCGAATCAGAATGAGAGCTTGAACCACAAACAAGGTGATGAATCCCAGCCGTTGGATTTCTGAAGCGGTGTACCCCGAATCCGACAAAGGTGTCACTTCGTCGTCGGCGCCTACAATGTTCGGATCCGTCACCGCAACATCTGCTCCATCGCCTTCGGCTGCGTCGGTGCCAGGTGCTTCGGCATCCATCGACTCGTCGTTTGACTCGTCGTTGGCATCATCTTTTGAATCATCGTCGCCAGACGGTTGAGCGTCAGCCGCTTTGGGCGACTCCCCCTGTTGGAGATCGTCATCGGAAGCGTCTTGATGAAATGCGACGAGGACCTTTGAGCTAGGCCTATTCTTGCCCGCTTGGTCATCTTCCCCATTTTGCGTTCGATCATCGTCCGGCACGGGAGTCTGCGAACGCTGAGCAGCGACGGCGTCCTTCTTTTCAGCCTCGAGCACCCATTGGCGGCGTCCCTCGTGCACCATCAACATGCCGGGCGCGAGCAAGATCAAAAGCACGATATCGAGGTTCCTCATGCTCCAAAAACGGTGGAACACGAAGTACAAGCCAATCGTTAAGAACGACGACATATAAACCCATGTCGTCGGATCGGGGCGCCGATAATAGAGCAGAATATCGCTCATGAATTTGGGAAGATGCCCGCCTGTTTCAGGATCGTCCCCCAGCTCCCAATGAATGTGTCATGAATCGGCTCAGAAGCCTACCAGAATAAGCAGATCGGTGGGGTCTGAAAAGCACGATGTAGCCCGAGAATCTCGGTCTACGAAGCGATTTCGCGCACCTAATTCAGCTCGCTGAGCATCATACATGCGAGCAGCGCTGCTCGCTCTGGCATCTTGTCGATCAACAGATGCTCGTGCGTCGCGTGCGCGCCATCACCAACCGCACCAAGTCCATCCAGCGTCGCGGCGTAAAGGCTGGTCCAATTTCCGTCTGATCCACCACCTGCGGCCCCTTGTTCGATGGGGATCCTGAGCGTCTCGGCGATTTGTCTCGCCTGTTCCCATAACGCCTGGTTGCGCGATGTCGCTTCGAGTGGCGGTCGAGAAAACCCGCCGGTCACTTCGATGCGAACCCTTGTATCGCGAACCGTCAATTTGCTGATTGCAGCTTCAATATGCTCGGCCTGCTCAATTGTTCGCACTCGGATATCCACTTCGACGCGGCACTCGGCTGCGATCACGTTCGGTCGAGTCCCGCCCGCGACCGTTCCAACATTCACGGAGACTCCGGCGGCGCTGTCGTTGAACGCGTCGAGCTGCTCGATCACCTGGGCCATCGCGACGATGGCACTGACACCTTTATCGGGATCCAATCCAGCGTGGGCAGCTTTGCCGATGGTCGCGATCTCAAAACGGCCAACACCCTTGCGTGATGTCTTCAGTTTCCCCGACTCTCCAAGTGAGGGTTCCAGGACATACACACGGTCAACTGCTGCTGCGAGTCGGCGAATCTTTGACTCCGATTCGCGGCTTCCAATCTCTTCGTCGGAATTGATAAAGAAGATCGGCTCGACCGCAGTTTCCATGCCGAGATCCAAAAGCGTTTGGATCGCAAACAGTCCCTGAGTCAGCCCTCCTTTCATGTCGTAGACGCCTGGTCCGAACAACTTGCCGTCGCTTACCCGGACGGGCATCGTCTCGACCGTTCCGATCGGCCAAACCGTATCGCAATGACCGAGAAGCAATTGAATGGGTGCCTTTCGCTTTCGCTTTTCCGGCACTGCCAAAAGCTGGCCGCCACTTCGATCGCCAGGGAATCGGCGGCAACGAAACCCCAAGGCCTCGAGCCGGTCAGTAAGCAGACGGAAAGCAGCTGCCTGGGAACCGCCATCGTGCGACGGCGACTCAACCTCGGCCAGCGTAGCGGCGAACTCGACCATCTCCTCGCGCCGCTGTTTCAAATGCTCGAGAATTCGATTTGCGACGGAAGGATCCATGGTTTGCCCAAAGTGAGATTGGTGTTCGGGTCCGGATCAGGTTGGCGACCCGATGTGTGTTTATACATGGCCGAAGCACTCGTTTTGAGGCGTGATCGCGCGAGCGGCCGGGCATTCGACACTGGGAAGCCAGTGATTCTCAATAGCGGCGGCACAGCGAGCCAAAAAACTGACCCTGAACCATTTCAGCCCAGAACGTTACTATGTCTGTGTCCATCGCCTCCCTGATGGGCCAGCCAAGATCCAACCGAAGGAGTCACGTCGTGAACCAAGCCGCACCCCAATCCTCGTCAACTCACGCCGAAGCTCTGCGAGCCGACCCGCGCATCGCCGAAGCAAAGCGTTTGATTGCCGAGGCAGTCGCCGAACATGGTGGCGCGATCAGCGGCGTTGCTCCGCCCCAGCCCGATCTGCTTGACAGCTATCAGGCGATGCTCGATCGACTTGGTGTCGCACGCGGGGGGACGCCCTTTTGGCCATACCTCTCATCAGGTCTCGGCAACGGCCCCTACGTCGAACTGGCCGACGGAAGTGTCAAGCTCGATTTCATCTGCGGCATCGGTGTCCACGGCGCAGGCCATTCCGATCAAGCGATGATCTCGGCCACGATCGACTCGGCGCTCGAGGACACCGTGATGCAGGGCAACCTGCAACAGCATCCACCGAGTCTGAAACTGTGCGAAAAGATTCTTGAGCTGGCAACACAGTCGGGAGCAAAACTGGACCACTGCCTGCTTTCGACCAGCGGTGCGATGGCGAATGAGAACGCACTCAAGATCGCCTTCCACAACAAAGCTCCTGCCGACCGAATCATCGCCTTTGACAACGCGTTTGCTGGACGGACCATGGCGATGGCGGCATTGACCGACCGCCCTAATTATCGAGCCGGTTTGCCGCTCACTCTGAATGTCGATTACATCCCCTTTCGTGACCCAGCCAATCCCGAGCGAAGCCAACGATGGGCTGTTGATGAAGTTCATCGACTCTTGAAACGACACCCCAGCCGCTACGCTGCCTTTTGGGCGGAACCGATCGCCGGAGAAGGCGGATACTATCCCGGCAGCCAAGAGTTCTTCACAGCACTCTGCGAGCCGCTTCGCGAAGCTGGGGTGACAATCATCTTTGACGAAGTTCAATCGTTCTCACGAACGAGTCGACCCTTTGCGTTCCAACATTTCCAGCTCGATCACTTTGCCGACATTGTGACCGTGGGAAAAATCACGCAGGTTTGCGCAACGCTTTACGGCGAAAGCTTCAAACCGACTGGACCGATCCTCAGTCAAACCTTTACCGGTTCGTCGTCGGCCATCGCAACCGGGATCGAGATGCTGGACCTGCTTGAAGAGGGCGGGTGTTTTGGACCCGATGGACAAAACGTCAAACGCCACGAGCACTTCGCTGCCGGACTGGCGAGTCTCGCTGACAAATACCCGGGGCTTGTCCGCGGACCGTACGGCGAAGGCATGATGATCGGCTTCACGCCAGGTGATGGTAGCTTTGACCAAGCCAAGACGTTGATGACGATCATGTACGAAACAGGTTTACTTGGTTTTGTCTGTGGATCCGATCCGACTCGAATTCGTTTCGTCCCCCCACCCGCCAATACGACAACCGAGCACATCGACGCGGCATTGGCGTTGCTCGATCAATCGCTCGCGGCATTCAAGAATCAACTCGGCAGCTAGTCGCTCGAAGCATTCCGGGGACTCACTCGGGCACATGTTCGCCCGGGGCACTTATTGACAACAAACGTTGGCGGTTTCGGTATGTGGACGGTTCGCGCAGTTCGACTCGATGACCTCGACGCATTGAACCAATTGGTTCAATCGGCGACCAAGGGACTCACCTCGTTGCAACTTGACCGCAACCGCCTGCTTGACCGCGTCGAGCATTCCACCTTTGCGTTTTCACGCAGCGGATTGTCGCCGCGCGGCGAACCCTTTGTCTTAGTCCTAGTCGACGACGATGCTGGCGAACTCGTTGGCACATCGACGATCTATGCCAAGAGCGGCGGCTATCAACCGCTGTACGCCTATCGCTTGGCCGAATCGGATCATCACAGCGAGATGCTTGGCATCAGCCATCATCGAACGATCCTTGAATTGACTCGGATTCACGATGGGCCAACCGAGATTGGCAGCCTATTCTTGCGCGGCAAATACCGCGGCGAGGGTCGTGGCCGCTGGCTGTCTCTTGCTCGGTTTGCACTGATCGCGATGATGCCTCATCGCTTTGCTGATCGTGTGATCGCAGAAATGCGGGGCAAAGCGAACCCCGA
The DNA here is from genome assembly GCA_965216875.1 of Rubripirellula sp. Classification (GTDB taxonomy): domain Bacteria; phylum Planctomycetota; class Planctomycetia; order Pirellulales; family Pirellulaceae; genus CBDCUW01. Next base: position 6,329,060 of record OZ244207.1, on the reverse strand, counting down.
TGGCAGCGTCCCTTTTTGGCAAGCTGTACCTGGTCGCTTTATCCCCACCGACTTTGCAACCGTCGATGCCATGTCGACGGTTTCAAAACAGTTCATCGAAGAGATGATGCCACAGCATCCGGTCTACCTCGATCTATTGCCTGATGAAATACGCGAAGGGATCGGCCAGGTTCATGATGAAACGGTTCCTGCCCTCAAACTGCTCAAGAGCGAAGGGTTCCAGGCGACTGAATTTGTCGACATTTTTGACGCCGGCCCCATGGTCAGTTGCGAAAAGACAGAAATCAACGCGGTACGACGCAGTCGCGAGATGCAAGTCACCAAGATTTTGGACGAAGTTGCCGGCGACAACCTGCCGCTGATCCTATGCAGTTCGGCGGGTGGGTTTGCAAGCGTCTACCAAAGCGCGATTTGCACACCTGACGAACTTGTCATCAATCGAGCCAGTGCAAACGCCTTGCAACTTGAAGTGGGCGACACCTGCACCGTACTCACACCACGCGCCGCGTAGGTCATGCTCCGCATGACACACCCAGCTCTCTTATCTACTCTTATCTACCATCCACATCCATCTGTGTTCATTCGTGTTCATCTGCGGTTCTCACCACCTCCTCAACGAACGAGCCGATCAGTTCCCATGTCCGGAACACTAACCAACCCCGTGCACCGCAGCGTTCAGACCTTTACGGACCAGTGGCTCTTGCTCGCCAACGCATCACTAGAATGAACGGATCGTGACTTACGCTCACACGAACCTTCAGCAGAAATTGAGTCAAAACGTGTCTGCAACAAACGCATCACAGTTTTCGTTGGTGGTCACTGCGATACAACGAACCGAAAGATTGCCGGGAGGCGAGATACGAGGACTGCCCAGCGGTCGCGCGATCAGCGGACTCAGTGGATTGCGTGGGTTTCCCGTCGAATTGTCTGAAGCGGAAAGGGAGTTTCAACAGGGACGCTATCGATCATCACTCGATCGGGTCGTCCAATTAGAAACACGATTTGCGGCCATTGCAGCCCAGTGGGAATCAACAACGACAAGCCTGATCGCCGACATTCGACGTGGGCAACAACTGAGTAACCTCGAAAAGTTGAAGGCATTGAAAGCTGCGCAGATCAGCATGCAGAGACTCGTTTCACCCGTCCGCAAATCGTTCCAAGATCTACGCGCGTCACTCGAACAAGACGTCGTGTTAAAAGCACGTGGAATCGACGACGACCCGCAAGCGAGCGACTCCTAGCAAGTGATCTCAGAAGAGCGAGTCAACTCATCGTGCAGCAGACTGGTCCTGATCGCCGTCCAAGAATGCACCGATCCTCTCGCTCATCCATGCACGAAACTCGTCGGTTGTTGGCGGGCAATGGTTGCTGTCCGACAGAAGCTCCTGACCAACCAAAGAAGGGATGAGCTCGCTGGCACGCTTGAGCAATTTAGATCCCGGGAAGCTCGCGTCGCCGTCGGCCGCGATGACCAACGTCGGCGCCGTCAAGTCATCTAGGGTGCCCGGTCGGATCAAGGGGGGTACACGCATGTCGAGCCTGTATGCCCCCAGCGCATCACGCAGATAACTTGCCCAGTCATCATCGGTCGTGGTCAACAGGTTCCGCAGAAACGCCTGTAACCGGCGATCGGTGGGAAACAACCGATACAACAGCAAGGGCAGTCCCATCCTTTTGAACCCCGTCCAAGCTGGCGTATTGATGATTCCAGCGGGGACCATCAGAACCAAACGCTCGATGCGCTGAGGCGAAAGCGCGGCAAGTTGCAAGGACACAAATCCACCCCAACTGATACCAACGAGATGGGCACGCGGGAGCTCGAGGGCATCCATCACGTCACCGAGCCACTGGCCGTATTCCTGATTGGCAACCGATGGTCGATAGTCGGCGCTCTTAGGCGACTGACCCATTACATCGACAGCGTAGATGCGATACCGGTCTAGCAGCGGCGCCGCCTCGACCATGACATGGGCCGAGCTGGCCATGGCGCCATGCAACAACACAACGGGGGGACTCTCTGCTCGACCGCCAACCAAAACGTGCGTCTCACCGCACCGTGTGTTCACCGTACGACGCTCCGTCGGGACGCACAAACGATCATGAAACCGCTCGTACCACTCAAGCATCAACGCTTTGGATGAATCGGATCGAAACATCGACTTCATCTACATGCCTCCTCCATGAATTCGACGGCGCAGTCCATGATTGCATCTTCCCAAATCTGCACGCGGCGCACAGGCGGCGGAAAAGGGGACACGGGTGAGTGTGTCCGCATATCGCGTGGCATTCTGATGCCTGAGCCAAATCAGTGTTCGATCAGTGCAGATCAGTGGTTCGTAGTACCGAGCTTCAGCCGGAATCTTCTCGCATCCCGCCAAAGGGCGTCTCGCAGGTGGACGTCTGAACTGGTTCTTCAGCGTGTTGCTTCGTGAGTTGGGCACACGACGACGCCCGAGTTGTCGATCGAATACGGTTCGCCGGTGACCGGGCAAGTCGGGAGGACGACTCCGGAATAGTCATCGCTGCGCAGTTCGCGGAGGTCGCGTGATGGCGAGCGGCCAACGGTTTCGAGAAAACGGTCGGCATCGTTCTGTAGTAATTGACGCGTCAAGTCGCAGCTGCGCTGTGAGCCTGCTTCTGCGGGCGGGCGCATGAACCGAATACTCAGGACCATCAACATCGATGCAATGATGACGGCGGCGATCAGTTCCAGCAGGGTGAATCCACGCGATCGTGATCGGATCATTCGAGCACCTCAAACATATGAAACATCGGCGTGTAGATTGACAACACGATGCCACCAATCGCTGCGGCAAGGGTGATTGTCAGCGTCGGTTCAAGCATGCCGACGGTGGCGTCAATTCGCGTTTCAAGTCGTTCACGAAGATGGTCGCACGTGCCGCGCATTGCCTTGCCGAACTCGCCCGACTGTTCGCCGACACCAACCAACTGGCAGAGCGTTGCGGAAAAGAACCGCTCGTGCTTTTGCAATTCGTCACTGAGCTTCTCGCCCCGCTGAACGCCCCGTTGAACCTCATCCACAGCCCCTCGTACTTCGAGATTGCGGACGCAGTTGGTCGCAACGCGAACGGCGTCGACGGGTTTGTAACCACATTCGATCATCGACGAGATTGCCTCGGCGAACTGCAACACAGCAACGTCGCGAAGCCAGGGACCAACCAGCGGCAATCGCAAGAGCGCCGCATCGATTTTTCGTGCTGTACGGGGCCGCGACCTGGCCATGACCCAAGCGGTCAACGTCAAGGCAATCGCGGGAAGTGCGATCCACCCCCAGCGAATGACGAAACGGCTGGTTCCCGTCACGACCCGCGTGACGGTCGGCAAATCGACGCCGCTCCCCGAGTACACGGTTTCAAATTCGGGGACCACCACCACACACATAAAGATCATCAAGCCTGCGCCCGCGACGGTGATCAGAATGGGATAGCTGATCTTCTTGATGATCCGTTTTCGCAGTGCAGCCTGGCGTTCCATCTGTTCGCAAACCCGATCGAGTGCTCTTTCGAGCGCCCCGGTCTGTTCACCAATACGGATTTGTTGGACCTGCATCGGAGTGAACGTACGCGGAAAGAGCTCCATCCCACTGCTGAGCGATCCACCCGCCTCAAGATTCAATCGCAATCGATGCAACACCTGTGCATGCTTCTTCATCGATTGGTCGGACGCAAGTGATGCGAGCGCCTTTGGCATCGAAAGGCCGTTTTCGAGCAGCATCAACAGCAATCGCAGAATCTCTGCGAGCTGGTTTGGCTTAATGCGAGTCGGATCACCATGTTTTGGCCCTCCGATCTGGATCGAGTGCAACTTCTTGAAGAAGCCAAGGATGCCGCTTTCGCCAGCGGGTCGGGAGATTGCTTTGCTTACCACGACGTTCTCCTATGCGTGCGCTGCGTCGAGTTCACGGCGGCCGCCTGCGACGGGGGCCGAGTCACCACCTCGTCGATCGCCACTCGTCTTGAAGTACACCTCTTCGATCGACGTGCGCCCTGCGAGTGCCTGTTCCAAACCGGCTAGCGACAATTGCACCATTCCGGCATCAACCGCCATTTGGTGCAACTTCGAATGGGGCACGCCGGCTTCGATGGCCATCGTGATGTCAGGCGTGATGGGCATGATCTCGAAGATCGGTATCCGTCCACTAAAACCGGTGCCCAAACATTTCTTGCAGCCGTCACCGCGATAGAACTTTGCATCGCGAGGCACGGTCCCCTCGGGGTCGAGTGCATTCAACATGTTTTCGTTTGCCGGAACGCTGCGTTTGCAGTTTTCGCAGACGCAACGAAGCAGACGTTGGGCGACGCTTCCGAGCAACGAACCAGCAATCTTAAAATTGTCGACGCCAAGGTCACTCAGACGCTGAACCGCGCCAACGGCATCGTTTGTGTGCAGTGTGCTGATCATCAAGTGGCCAGTCAGCGCCGCTTGGATCGCAGTTGTTGCCGTTTCACTATCTCGAATTTCACCGACCATGATCACGTCGGGGTCTTGTCGCATGATGAACTTGAGTGCGTTGGCAAAACCCATTCCGAATTCGTTGTCGCTTTGCACTTGATTGATGCCAGCAATACGGTATTCGACGGGGTCTTCAACGGTCACAATGTTGCGGTCGTCACCGTTAAGGTGTTGGAGTGCTGCGTACAGCGTCGTGCTTTTTCCGCTACCGGTCGGGCCAGTAACGACGAACATTCCGTGCGGCTTGTCGATCATCGCGCGCATTCGCTCGTAGTCGCGTCGGGTCATCCCGATGCTATCGAGAGCGAACGTTTTGCTGCCTTCTTCGAGGAGTCGAAGAACCAGCTTTTGGCCGTCAACCGTTGGAATGCCGCTGACACGAAATCCGACCCGGTGTCCATTTTCGAAAACGCTCAGGTGTCCGTCTTGTGGTCGGCGATTCTCGGTCGTGTCCATATCGGCCATGACTTTGATCCGGCTGACCACTGAATCTTCGATATGGTTCGGAATCGTCATCACTTGTTGCAGTTCGCCGTCGACGCGATAGCGAACGCGCATTTCTGGTTTGAACGGCTCCAAGTGCACGTCGCTCGCCCCGGCCGAAACGGCCCCGGCAAGGATCGCTTGAACAAGGCGAACCACCGGTGCATCTTCCTGTTCGGCCGCCAACATCGCGCCGTTGTTCTCGTCGGCGTTGACACCCGCTTCGCGTAGTTCGGCAAGCTTCATGTCAACGATCGTCTGACGTGCGACACTTCGATCGTCGTACATCCGACTGATGAACGCGTCGATATCCTCTTCCATCGCGACAGCGGGCCGAATCTGATAACCCGTCATGAGTTCCGCCTCGGCGATGGTGCCGATGTCGTCCGGAGCAACCATCGCAAGGGTCATATGGCCCTGTGAAATCTCGATCGCACCGGCTAGGTGAGAGCGTGCAAAGTCCTCGGGCAACAAACGCGCGACTTGCGGGTCCACGTTGGCAGGATCGATATCGATGTAGGGGACTTCGAATTGATCGGCGAGCGCATAACCGAGCTCGGCCACCGACAACAGTCGTTGGCGAACCAACCAATCACCCAACATCGTGTCGCGTGGTTTGGTGCTGAACGCTTCCTCGAGTTGTTCTTCGGTAAGCGTTCCCTTTTCGATCAGGATATCGCCAAGTCGTCGCATCGCATGGGTCTCGGTTGTCCCATCAGGGAAGGGGCAGGGTGGTAGGTAGGGTGAGGTGGCTGCTATTTGGTCGCCGCATGTTGTCCGGTAAGCAACGCTTCGATCTTTTCTTCCATGACGGTCGGATCAAAGGGCGTGATCAAATAGTCTTGGGCGCCCGAATGGAACGCTCGTTCCACCGTTTCCAAACTTGGGTCGAGTGAAAATACAAGGACCGGCACTTGTTCCGCCGTGTACTCACTTCGCATTCGCGCGATCCATTCGATCCCATCGCCGTCGGCGAGCGTGGTGTTGACGATCACGAGGTTGGGCGCATCGCGTCCGATTTCGACCATCGCTTCGGCCCCCGATTCAACCACATGAATCTGGTAACCCAAGAGCTGCAGTCGAAAGGTGGTCAACTCGCGAAGGACTGGCTCCTTCTCGATCAATAACAGGCGTGCGCTGGACGAATCAAACACGTCTGCCCCCCTTTCAGAATGTGCGTCTTGGTCAATGGTCGTCGGAAACGGAGATGTTCGCGCAACGTGCGCGCAGCACCATTGAAAAGGTAGGTCACCAATTCGACGCCAACGTGTTTTGCAAGTGAAACGGCCGAATTGTTTTGCGGAACATGACAAACTCACAATCACAACAACCGCAACAACCGTCACAACACCCCAAATCAACGACGATCGTCAAATCGATTGCACATGAGACCGATTCGCAACAGCATGTCCCCCCGCGCGTGCTACAGAATTTCTATGCACCTCTTTGGTGACTCATCAGAGCGTAAATGACTTACGTTCACTTGAATCATTGAGCTCCTACCTTGTTCAAGCCTCGATTCGAATCGCTACGCCGCTTTGCAGTGTTTGTCTGTGCGGTTGCTGGCCTTTTTGTAGGCGCACGGTGGCTCGGCTTTTTGCCGGCCAATGCGTCTCCAATCGCCAACAACACCATCGAACGCTGTAACGAGATTGCATTGCGCGTGACCAATCGAATTCGCGACGGTGAACTCGAAACGGTGGACGTGATTCTGCGTCGATCTCTCCAACGCGAAGCAAAGATCTCGGGCATCCGAATCTCGCTGCAAGCAGAGTCCTACCCCCAGCGACAGTGGCTGGTCGGATCCAGCAGGCCAACGACCGACCATCCCGTTGCAGACCGCCCGTCGGCGAATCTCAAGTCGTCGGCTGCCTCGCTGACACACGCCGTCGCCCTCAGGCTTAACGGAAAGTCATACGGTCAAGCCGAGTTTTATCTTGACAGTTCGCAAGGAGCGACGACGCTTCGTGGCTTTGCATCCAAGTACGCATCTCTCGGCCTCGTGCTACTGGTTGTGGCCTTCGTTTGGATCCTGCAAACCATCGGTTGGATTGGGTCGACACACGTGTGCGAAGCGGCACCCGACCGAATTCGCCAAGCACTCGACACACTCTCCGAAGGTCTGCTCATCATCGACGAACGCGAGCGGATTATTTTGGCGAACCGATCCTTTTGCGACACCGTCGGCGTGAACCCGTACAAATTACTGGGCCGGCGAGCGAGCGAGTTGCCATGGATCTGCAGCACACATGCGGCGAACGACTTCCCGTGGACCCGAGCGATCAACGAAGGGACTCAGCAAATCGAACAACTGATGCGGTACCAATTGCCGACCGGTGAATACCGATTCTTTTCCATCAACGCCTCGCCCATTTCGACCCCCGATTCACCACGACGCGGTGCACTGGCCACCTTCCGTGATGTGACCGAGGGCGAACAGCATCGTGCGGAACTTGAGCGAATGCTCGCGATGCTGAGAAACAGCCGCGATGAGATTAGCAGCAAGAATCGCGAACTCGAGATCCTCGCAACACAAGATGCGTTGACCGGCTGCTTGAATCGGCGTGCCCTCTTTGAACGTTTCGAAACACTTTGGAAAGAAGTCAGCTATCTGCCGATCGCCTGCTTGATGATCGACAACGATCACTTCAAGCAGGTCAACGATACCTACGGACATCAAGTCGGCGACGACGTGCTTCGAATCGTTGCTCGATTGATTCAAGAGACCTTTGCGGCTCCTGCGCTCGTCTGCCGTTATGGTGGCGAAGAATTCTGTGTCATTATTCCTGACGCAGATACCGACAAAGCATGCAAGCTCGCTGAAAAAGCAAGACAGGCCATTGAAGAAGCGCGACTCGATGACCCCGAGGACCTGAAGCTAACGGTCAGCATTGGCGTATCGACCTCGACGTATGAAGCGGTCGACCCTCAGGCACTGATCCAGCAAGCCGACAAGTGTTTGTACATTGCTAAACGCCAAGGCCGAAATCGTGTGATCGCCTTTAGCGAACAAGTCGCCGCGATGGACATCGAAGATGGCGCCGAACAGGGCCGACCCGAAACGTCTGACGTCACCAACTTGCCGTTCCAGGCGGTCACTGCCTTGGTGAGCGCGTTGGCCTATCGTGATTCCGAAACAGCCGAACACTCGCGCCGCGTCGCCGATCTTTGTGTGCAACTCGCATCCGGGCTGCTCGACAAACGCACCACCTACCTTCTTGAGATCGCGGCATTGCTGCACGACATCGGGAAGATTGGCATTCCAGATGATGTGCTCTTGAAACCGGGCACTTTGACGCCCGATGAATGGAAACAAATGCAATCGTTTGATCGCATTGGTGTCGAAATCGTTGCAGGAACATTCAACTGTGCCGAGCTGACCGAGATCATTCGCACACACCACGCTTACTTCTGCGCGCGTCCCACCGAACCTCACCTGCCGGCTGGCAGCGAGATCCCACTGCCAGCACGATTGCTCGCGATCGCTGACAGTTACGATGCAATGGTCAGCGACCGAATCTATCGCGAAGGCCGCAGCCACGATGATGCCGTCGCCGAGCTTCGTCGCTGTGCAGGATCACAATTTGACCCAACCCTTGTCGAGCACTTCGCAAAAACGATTGACGAACACGACCGTCATCGATTGCGTGAAGAATCGGTGCCTCAGCAGACAGCGATGCAACTCGGCTTGCAGATCGAACGGCTTGCCGATGCATTGGACGCGCGTGATGTCGACGGCCTTCAAACCTTGGCTGCTCGTCTCGGTGCACTCGCTCGTCGCCACGATATCGAATCGATCGCCGAAGCGGCGGATCGGATCGAAACCGAAGCGGCAGAAGAAAACATGCAGTGGTTCAATCTGCTTAAGAACACGCAACAGCTGTTGAACCTGTGTCGAACCACACAGAACACGTTGTTGTCCAGCAACGCCGACGCCAAATCGTAGCGACCGCAGTTCTTACTCGCGCCAAAGCTCGGTCGCGCGGCGTCGATTCTCATCGGCAATCCTTTGCCACTGGCGCGTCATCTCGGACAGACGATCAGGGTCGCTCTTTGACAGGTCGGTCGTTTCACTGCGATCTACGGAAAGACGATAGAGTTCCCAATCGCCGTTGTTCACGGCGCTTACCTTCCAGTCGCCAACGCGCAGCGCCCGGTTGCCTTCGTGTTGGAACCAAATCGTTCGTGGCACAACGCGGTCTTTTGTGAATGTATCGACCAAACTCTTACCTGGACGGTCTGGCCCCTCGCTACCAAGCTCGGTTTCGTCCAGTCGATTCGCTTTGGCGACCTCCAAAAGAGTAGGCCAGATGTCGATCACGTGGCCAACGTCATGCCGTCGCTGGCCAGCTGCAGCGATCTGCTTCGGCCAATGGACGATCAAAGGCGTCGCAGTGCCGCCCTCGTGCGTCCAAGTCTTGTGGTATCGAAAGGGTGTGTTGCAAACCGTCGACCAACCTGGTCCGAGGCAAAGATGGCTCGCCCACGATCCCATCGGTGCTTCTGGGTCATGGCCGTCGCCGCGAACCATGATCTCGGCGCTTGCGCCATTGTCGGACAGAAAAAGAACGACCGTATTGTCGAACACTTCCAACTCTTTGAGCTTTTCGATGATTCGACCAATCTGGCGGTCCATGCAGTCGATCATCGCAGCGTGAATCGCCATCTTGGTCGACTGAAACTCTTTCTGCTTGTCCGTCAGCTCGCTCCAGGCGACTGGCCGATTCACTTCGCCATCACCAAGTTGTTTCATCGCGTCGGGAAAGTCGTACGGAGGTCCAACGGTGGTCATCACATCCGACAATGGCGCCGAGACCAATCCCAAATCTTGCATGCGCGAATGTCGTTGTTTGCGAATCTCGTCCCAGCCGACCCGATACATTTGGCGGTACCGATTGATGTCTTCGGGCAGCGCGTGCAACGGAAAATGGGGCGCAGCAAACGCAAGGTAATGAAAAAACGGCTGCTCCGAATATTTGTCTTGATGCTCTGACAACGTTTCGATGACGTGATCGCCGAGTGCGGTTGTTGCGTAAAAGTCCGTACCCTTTGGAACCGGAGGAAGCTTCTTGTCGTCTTTCCAATGCAACGTTGGATTGAAGAAACGATGTTGGTCTTTCAGATAATACGAGCGGTCAAACCCGCTCGCGATGGGCATCGAATCCAAGTGCCATTTGCCCGTGTGGTAGTTGCGATATCCCGCCTGGCGAAGCGGCTTGCAAATCAGTGGCGCCCAAGACGGCCGTTTTCCACGACCTCCACTGCGTGCACCGTCGACCGTGTCACGCCTGACGCTTTGCGGGTAATAACCCGTCAACAACGCCGCTCTCGTTGGCCAGCATCGGCCAGTGTTATAGAACTGGGTGAAGCGAACGCCGCCCGCCGCGAGTGCATCAAGATTTGGCGTCTGGATCTCGCTGCCGTAACAGCCAAGATCGGAGTAACCAAGGTCATCGGCCATGATCAAAAGGATGTTGGGCTGCCTGGGGCTTTGGGCACCGAGCGAACCAACGAATGCGAAGACAAATAACAGACCAAGAAGTCGACTCACGGCACAGCAATCAGAAGGGGAGGACAGTCAGGCGGGATGCGAGGGTTGCTTTCGCTCGTTTGCTGTACCACTCGAGGCGGATGGGCAAACGAATCTGTCGAAAGAACAGCCCTATCTTACGCAACGCTCCGCTCGATCTCAAAAACTGCATCACGACCAAAAACTTCACAGCAAGAGCCTTGCCGTAGCTATCATCGCCAGCAGGTGGGATAGGTTGATAGGCTACTCACCACCACCATGTTCTGGCCCTCGCGAATAGGGACCCAGCCATCACGAATAAGAGCCCGACGCGACCGCGGTTCACGAAAACTCACTGTTTCTCCCCGTCGATCCTTCCCCCCAAGCTTTCCGATGCCTCACACCCGACGCCAGCTGCTTGCTGGCACTGCCGCCACGCTTGCACTGCCGGTCTTCTCAAATTGGCTCAGCGCTGCTCCCAACGATCAACAGCGCGTCATTGCAACCAACACCTATCCGTGGCTCACGTTCGATCGTCGTGATGGTCGCGAATTCAAAGCGCATTCCGATGCGCTGCTCACTGATATCGCCGACACCGGCATTACCGGATACGAACCAATCATCGGCAACAAGAGCGAACTGGTCGGGCTCGGTGATCGGCTTAGTGAACACGGTCTTTCCATGCGGTCAATCTACGTCAACAGCGAACTGCATGACGCAGCCAAGATCGACGGCAGCACAGCCGCGGTGATCGAAATTGCAACCGAAGCCAAAAAGCTTGGAACCGAGATCGTTGTCACCAACCCATCGCCGATTCGGTGGGGCGGACCTGAAAACAAGTCCGATGCCCAATTGCGATTGCAAGCCAAAGCCCTCGATGCTCTAGGAGCCGAATTGCGAAAACTTGGCATGGCTCTTGCCTATCACAACCATGACGCCGAGCTACGCGAGGGGGCTCGCGAATTTCACCACATGTTGACGGCGACCGATCCAGACAACGTTCGATTCTGTCTCGACTCACATTGGATCTATCGCGGTTGCGGCAACTCCGAACTCGCTGTGTTTGACGCGATCACGCATTACCACCAACGCATCGTCGAGCTTCATTTGCGCCAGTCGGCCGAAGGCATCTGGACGGAGACGTTTGCGCCAGAGGGCGACATCAATTACGAACGCATCTTCGAGTTTCTTGACAAACGAAACATCCGGCCTCATCTCGTACTCGAACAGGCTGTCGAAGCGCAGTCGCCCAAAAAACTCTCCGCAGTCGATGCACATCGTGCGAGCCACGCCAATCTGCGGAGTGCCTTGTCATGAAGATCAACCACTCACAATCTCGCTCTCAAGTGAACCGTCGGCACATTCTCAAAACCAGTTTGTTCGGCGCGATGGCGATGATGGCAGGGCAATCCATTGCCATCGACGTCCCGGGCGCCAGCCCAATGCTCGAATTGCACCGCCGGTTTGATTCGCCAATCCTTATCGCGTCGGTTGACCAACTCCGGGTCGGACGATCGATTTGGTTTCGTGTGACGAGCGAACAAGGCGCGGTTGGTTATTGCCCTGGCAACAGCCGTTTGGAAGTGACGGTCGAACTGGCAAAACGACTGGTGAACCCATTCTTCGTTGGCAAAGACGCTCGCGACATCGAATCGCTAGTCGACGGCGTGTACACCGAGCGCGACGATCGAGGCAGCGTCTATAAATTTGCGGGAATGCCGTTTTGGAATGTCGTTGGGCACGTCGAAATCGCCATCTTTGACATGCTTGCTCGGCTCAAGGACGTCCCCGTCAGTCACGTGATTGGTAAACCGTTGCGGACCGACATCCCGGTTTACATTTCACAATTTGGACGAAACACGAGTGCCGAAGCTGAAGTTGCAAACGCGGCCAAAGACCTTGAAAAGACCGGGGCGAAGGCGACGAAGTTCAAGATCGGCAAACGGATGGGTAATTCAGCCGAGCAGAACAAACGCGACCGCAAGATGATTGCGTTGGCCCGAAAAACGTTTGGCGACAAAGTGACCATCTATGCGGATGCCAACAGCTCCTACACGGTTTCTGAAGCCATCGAGATGGGTCGCTTCTTGGATGATCACGGTGTTGCCTTCTTCGAAGAACCTGTGCCTTGGCAAGATACTCAAGGCACGGCATCCGTTACTGAAGGTCTTCGCGATCGAAACATCAACGTTGCTGGCGGCGAACAGGACAGCAACCTCTGGTTGTGGGCCCAGATGGCGAAAAACCGATCCGTTGACATTTTGCAGCCCGACATTTTCTACAACGGAGGATTCGTGCGAACGCTGCGAGTTTCCAAGATGGCGAACGCAGCTGGTTTGCCGATCACACCACACAGCCCCAAAGTCCTTCCCGATGCCGCCGCCAACTTGCACCTCTGCAGCGTGCTGGACAACCTTGGACCATTTCAGGAATACCGCTCCTACGGCAAAGTGACCGATGGCACGATCCAAGTGCCTCGCCGCGCAGGGCTCGGATTTTCAATCGACCAAGCGGCGCTGAAACAAGCCAAGCAACTGTAGTTCCGGACAAGCGCATAAAAAAACCTGGCGCGAGTTTTCTCTCGCACCAGGTTTTTGTTTTTGAAATCGTAACGAGCGTTACTGATTCAATTCTTCTTCGATCACTTCTTTGCTTGCTCGAGTGCCCAATGCACCCCACAGTCCGTAGGGGCTTTGACGACCAGCAAGGTTGCCTTCGATCGCAGGAGCGGTCGAGTCGCCAGCTTCGATCGAATCGGAAATGAAGACCACAGCACCATCACCCATCAGGATGTGTACGCCACCTTGGTGACGGCTACTTGGTGGCAATGCACCCGATGCGATGATGTAACGAGTCACGCTGCGAACGCAAACTTCTTTATTTGGTGGCAGGATCGTCGAAACCACAGTGTCAGGTCCTTCACCACTGGCCCATCGGTATCCGCGGCCTTGATTGATCGCGAACAAATCAGCGGCGCCAACCGATGGATCCCAAAACTGTGGGCGTTCGGGGTCGATGTTGACGCGGCAAATGGTTGGGTTGGTGCGAACATCGTTACCCCCCTGCATCCCTTGAGTTCGGATGTCACGGTCGCCAAGGTCGGTGGCGATTTCTGCCATCGCAATGGTGTTAGCCATTCCGTCCAAGCAGTCGCGGAACTTACGGAAGGTGCGTGCCGAAAAGAAACCGCGGTCAGCAGCACGCCATTGCTGGGTGTTGCCTGAAGTCCTTTGGCTGATCGAGTTCTCGTAAGGGCCAAGTTGCTGCAAACGAATCCCGTCACCGATCGAAACCGCATAGTTGGTGCGACCCATCGAAGGTGGGCCGGAGCCAGGATCACTTGGGCAGCGCAGGGTTGGGACCTGAGTCATCCAAGGGCGGTAAGCGGTGTTGCGGGTTGGGTGACCACCTTGTGCGAAGACGTTGTCCTCATCCGATGGCGTTGGTCCCATCGCAGGCCACGGCGGCGACAGTGGAGTGTTTGGATTGGACAAATCAAACGTACTGGGATTCGAAATTTCTTCCCAAAGAGCTTGCTGTTCGATGAAGGGCATCAAACCGACCAGAGCACTAAGTCGCAAACGGTTCGAATAGGTCGAGCACGAATCGGTACCACCCTCGGCACCGCCTTCGATACCAGGTGAATTGGTACCGCCGAGATGCATCGGTGTGTTCTTGTAGGTCGAGTGGTAGTTGTGGATTCCAATTCCGATTTGACGGAAATTGTTGCTGCAGCTCATGCGGCGGGCCGCCTCGCGAGCAGCTTGAACTGCCGGCAAGAGCAAACCAACCAAGACACCAATGATCGCAATCACGACGAGCAGTTCAACCAATGTGAAACCTGCACGGCGTGAAGAGGTGTTTTTGGACAATTGCATTAATGCTTCCTGTTACTGAAACGAAATAGAGTTGAAGTTGGAGGGGGGAGATAGGTAGAGGTCGTGGCCTAAAGAGGCTCTTTCATCGACTCTTGCTTGGCCTTTTCCTTCGCCTGTTCAACCGCTGGGTCTTCTTGAAAGACCTCTTCGGTTTGAATGACCTCGGCTTCGCCGCTTCCGCAACCAACGAGGGCGAGCGAGCTGACAAGACAAAGCGCCAGGACGGGGAAATAGCGGTACCGCAAGGCAAAATCCTTCATTCACGTGACTCCGACAGATTCGAAAAAGCCCGCCAATCCAATACACAAAAGTGTGTACGCGATCGCACGAAAGAGATCGCTCACAGGCGGTGTGTGGTCGACTCACCTAAGGCGGGAGTCCGCGTCGGCAGACCAGATAAGTGACAACTGCGAGCGTGACAAACTACCTAGACGCTGCAACTTGTCAACGCCGCCGACACCGTGCACAGCGACGTTGACGACGAAAACGAACAAAGGTTCCAGAAAAAACGTTTCTATCAGTCAGTCTGTCTATAAACGCACAAATTGCGCGTGTCCTACACCACATAGGCTCGCTGAAACAACACCTGACCGATTTGGCACCCCCCGCCAAAACCCTGTCTGGTGAAGGTGCAGTGGCGCCCGACTCATGCCGTCCCGCCCGTCTCGTCGATCCGACCGTCTTGTCGATCCTTCCGTCTTGTCGCCCGTCTCATCGTCCCAACAAGAGCACTCGCGACGACCGAGGTTTTCAATCCGGTTGCAGTCTACTTTCAGTGGCGCCAGAAGCGACAAAGCTGGCCGCATCCAATCCCACATTTCTTGCCCCTTCGAAAACGATCACGACCAACTTTCGTTGCAGCGAGTCGTGACCCAGCGCGCGATCGTTCGTTGCGAGAGCGCGCTTGAAGCTGGCTACCGCGAGAACCAGAAATCGAGTGTGTCGTGGAGTTCTTCTTGCTCGAGGTATTCGTGGGCAAGCAGTTCGTCGGCCACGGCTCCGACCGCGGGCCAAATCGGCTCTTTCTGCATGTGCTCTCGTAACTGAAGCAGAATCGATTCGAGCACTCGCATTTTGGCTTGGTCCACGAGCGAGGCCACCGTGTCCCTCGGCTCGCCCTTGGCTTGCCGAGCGAGCTTGACACGCAGCGAACACATTTCCCAGGCGGTTTGCCAATCACCTTGCCAGGGCCCGTAGAGTGCGGGATGATACGGCTCCCCAGTGTAGATCATTTCGGCCACTGGGCCGGCCAAGACGGTCATCAGTTCACGCTGCCAGAGGTCTGGGATCTCCCCAGGTTGCCCCCAAGCGACACGGCAATCGCCAAATCTCTCTGGTAAATCATCGTCGGCCTCACCACCTAGTTGAATCGATTGCACCGACCCACCGAGGCCGTAGCCAACAACAGCGTGGCCTGCTTCGTGATATGCGGTCAGCGTCCATTCGCAATTCGGGTCGTTTGAATTCAACTTTGATAGCCGTTCATCTAAACTTGGGCGGACCACCACAAACAATCACAAGAGACCGATCGAGCTCACATCATGAAAGCCTTATTGCTAACTGAATACAAGCAGATGCAAGTCACCGATGTCGACGAGCCCGAAGTCGGCGCCGATGACGTCCTCGTTCAAGTCGAAGCATGTGGCATTTGCGGCAGCGACATTCATGGTTACGACGGCAGCACAGGCCGTCGCATTCCACCTTTGGTGATGGGGCACGAAGCTGCGGGCATCGTGGTTGCCACCGGCGACAACGTGACCGACTTGCCCAACGGGACGCGAGTCACCTTTGATTCGATGGTCTCTTGTGGCAAATGCGAGTTCTGTCTCGACGGGCATCGCAACCTTTGTGACAACCGTATGGTGCTTGGTGTTTCGTGTGGCGAATATCGTCGTCATGGGGCATTTGCCGAGCGTATCAGCATTCCTCGTCGCATCGTGTATCGCTTGCCCGACACGCTTCCCTTTGAACATGCCGCACTGGTCGAAGCGGTTTCGGTTGCTGTGCATGCCGTCAACGTCACCCCCGTCGTGCTCGGCGATACGGCCGTTGTGGTCGGAGCTGGCATGATTGGACTACTCACACTTCAAGCCGTTCGCGCCGCCGGTGCTTCGCGCGTGATTGCGGTCGACATCAACGACAAGCGTCTTGAAGTTGCCAAAGAACTTGGAGCCACCGATGTGTTGAGGAGTGACCAAGTTGATGTGCCCGCTGTCGTTCGCGAAATGACCGAAGGCCGCGGCGCCGACATCGCGATGGAAGTGGTCGGGGCTACGCCAACGGTGGTCACGGCGATCGAATCCGTTCGCAAAGGTGGCAACGTCACTTTGGTTGGAAACGTCTCGCCCACCATCGACCTGCCGCTTCAATCGGTCGTCACCCGCGAAATCTCGCTGCACGGAACCTGCGGTTGCAATGGCGAATACCCCCAGTGCATCGATCTGATGAACCGAGGGATCATCAATGTCGCGCCTCTGATCACCGCCAAGATCTCCCTGGGCGATGGACCACAATGGTTCGAACGACTTCATGCGGGAGATCCGGACCAAATGAAAGTGGTCATCCAGCCGCAAACGGCGTAGTCGAACAGGTTTTCCACCACGCGATTTCGCGCAAACGCCGCGGGCGATCCAATCGGACACCTGCTTGCACAGGCTGAATTGAGCTAGCAAATCAGCCGCATTCCAGTGTTTGTGCCGCGGAAAAACGCGGATCTGAAAAAACCGCCCCGCTGCGGGGTATCCAATTCACCACGCAGCGAGATAATGGCCGGCCTTGCGGTTGTGAGTCTACTTGCAACCACCCAGGTCTAAAGGCGGTTTTGCACGATCAGTCCGTTCGGGGTTATCCCTTTTCTTTGATGCGTCAGATGGGATTGGAGAAGTCGTGATGTCACGGTTGGTATTGAGCCGAGTTTTGTTCTGTAGCGCATTGACCTTTGCCATGACTTGCACGGTCCTTGTCGCTGACGACTCGCAAGTCGGATTAAAGACCGGCGAAGCAATCGGTGCGTTTTACGTTACCAAGGTCGCAGGCGCAGAAGACGATGGCGTTCAACCGGGTGATGATCTTTGTTATCGATGTCGATATGGTTCCAGCCCGATGGTCATGGTGTTCGCGCGAAACACCGGCGGCAAAGTGCCCGAGCTTGTCAAACAGCTCGACTCGGCAGTTGCTGCAAACGAAGACTACAAACTTCGCGGGCTGATGACGTTGATGGGCGAAGATGCCGCTGTCCTGCGTGAAGACGCCAAAAAGATCGCAGAAGCGTCGGGGGCAAAGAAAGTTCCATTCGTTGTTGCAAAAGAAAACAAAACAGGCCCGGTCAATTACAAGTTGCCCGAAGCCGTTGAAGTTTCGATTGTGGTTGCCAAAGACAGCCAGGTCGTTGCAACGCACTGCTTTGATGCTGACAAAATCGATGTCGCGACACTGCTAAAAGATGTCAAAGGCATGCTCAACTAAGCTGGCCCCATCTATTTCTTATCTGGCTTTGGATTCGTCTCGCTTTCGGGCATCGCAGCTGGTGGCGTCGACCTGCCTTCTCGCGCAAGCGCTTCACGGAACGTATCTCTTCGGCTAGCTGCAAGCCGGACTTGGCGTTGGAGCTTCTCGAGCGTCTGTTGCTGACCCGGCGTTGGTTTCGAACCGACTTGAGCCTTGTAGGCGTCAAGTTTGTCATTGAGTTCGGCCAGCTCGAGTTGGCTTTGCATCAACCGACGTTCAAGTGATTCGGTCGATCCAGGTTTGTCGCCCGACATCAGATCAGATGTCTTCTTGGCAAAGATGTAGCCTGCGATCGTGCCAAGCAACCCCGCGAGACCTTCGCCTTGAATCAACTTGGCGGATCCTAAGATGATGACGGTGACCAGCAAGAATCCCATACTGAGGACTTCCACCACGACGCGTTGTTCAACGATCAAGTCGGTCAGCGAAGTCGGAAAATACTTCAGCAGCACGAACAGGGCGATGATGGTCACGATCATTCCGTAGACGGCCCAGACGAGCATCTTGTTGATCTCGAATTGAACCAAGTCGGCATCGCGTTTGGACAACGCGTTTTCAACCTGCTCTTTTTGCGTCTGCAACTGTGCGAGACTCTCAGCAATTTCTGCTTGGACACCGTCCAATTCCTGAAGCATCGCGACGGCGCGCTCCGTGGTCGCTTTCCAAAAACTAATCACGCGAGCATGATTGTTGACCAGTTCCGCAGCCTCAACCGCGAGCGTCTGCGATTCTGATTCGAGTTGAGCCACCGTTTCAAGCGCGTCTGTACGTGTTGCGGTCGACTGATTCGATGCCCCAGTCGGTCGCATCAAGTTTTCGCCGAAGCCGCCGCCTCCAAATCCCATGGGCTGACTGGGAGGCATCGTTTCGATGGAACTGCTCTTCAAGAGATCGAGACGCTGTTGGCTTGCGTTGAGGGTCTCGTCACGAACCATCAGCACCAACTGAATCCGGTCCAGCCGCTCAGAATGCTGGGCAATCGCAGCGCGATCGTGATCGATTTGCGTTTGAATTGCGTTTAAGTCGCCGAGGATTTTTGTGGGTACTTCGGCGTCAGCGTTTTCCTCGGAGGCCTCCGAAAGCCATTCTTTGACTTGCCGAATCCGATCGTCGATTCCTTGGCCGTACGATGCGATCCGATTTGCATCTGACTCGAGCGAGGTGAGCGTGTCCGCTTGATTCTGTGAATACTGCGAACCGTAAAGCCCTGAGGGCACAACGACGTTGGACGAAATGATTGCGATCTCCGTCCGCAATTGCGTCGCTTCGCTTTCAGCGCGTTTGGCGTCGTCGATCACCTTGGTCAACAACACCAGCTCGCGACCAAGTACAACGTTGGGCTCGACTTCCCAGTCCTTGAGCTGTTTGGATGTCACCAACTTGCTTGACGTTGCGTTGCCCTGTCCGAGGCAACTTGTGGCCAAACCCAGAATCGAAAAGGCTGCCAAAAAGAGGCGTAAGCTCATTGGTGTCCCCACAATGAAAACGCGACGAAGAAGTTCCGCATGGTGTAAGTACCAAGTTTATGCGCAACCATGGAAAGCAACGAGTTCGCGCACGTCCACGATGACCTCCTGTTCACCTTGGCGAGTGTTTGGTTCAAACTGGACACATGTGGTCAACCTGTACCGGAAATCGAGTCCTCGTCGGAAGGGAAGCAGCCCTCGTCAAGGGAGCTGTGGGCGTGATGGTTGACGCCCTTGTGCGTGAAGGCCGCGAAGACGACGAACCGATCACCTATGGCATCGACTGGTACGACCAGTGGGATTGGCGACAACGACTCTGGTTGCTCGATGAAGCGACCGCCGCTTTATTGACACCCAAACTGCCACCAGAACCAGCGGCCATCTTCGATGCCGCCGTCGATGCCACCTTTTTCGAAGTCGATCGCTTGGTCGAAGAAGAAATTGCGGAACGGTTCGATTCGCCTTCAGATCCGATGAGTTGGCGCGAGAGCGTTTGCGCGGCGTTTGCTTCGCAACAACATCGACCAGCACCGATCGATGCGAACAACCAAGACGCCGAACAATGGCGCCGCGTGATCACTCGCCTCGCGGATTCGATCCTTGGTGTTCGGATCTATCAACAAGCCGAATCCTTTCGGGACCGCGAAATGGATGCGACCAAACGATTCCTGCAGGATAAGGGCTTACCTGACACCTACCTGAGTCGAATTCCGCCGCTTCGCTCGATCGATCAAACGCAATGGTCGATCGATCGCATCCAGAATCTGGTTTTTTAACAAACTCAAGCGTTTGCGCGTTCCCAACAGACTTTGCGGTCCAGCCATCCAACAAGCATGCCGCCTAACATGGTGGAGACCGATTCACCAAGCGTCCACCAAATGGGCATCGACGCTTGAAAGTCAACCACCAACTGCAATGCTCCGAAAGCAATGGTGCCGAGTGCGAAATACTTGATCAGCGGTTGGTAGCGATCAAAGTCAAACGTGATAAGCCATAAACCTGCACCAACCATTCCGTACAACAGCGACAGGTTGCGAGCGAGATAAAAGGTGAGTGGCGAATGAGGAAAGGGATCAAAGCCAAGCTCTTCCGAGATTTCTACGATCCACTTTTCGGGCATCACGGCGGCAAGGAAAGCAAGCCAAGTGATCACCGCGACGCCGCGCAGCAGCAAGATCAACCACCGCTCGTATCGACCTGGTAGGTCCGAGGTATCTCCAGTTTGGTCGGGGCCATTGGATACGGGGCCTTTGGACAACGGTCTACTCCCAGGGCAACGGCGGAGTTTGGCAAGGGATCACAAGCTGCTCGAGAGCATCCTTGGGAATGGCAACCACTTTATGAGCATTCAGGTCGACGTACACCCACCGCGTTTCGACCCGCGCCAGAATCGTTTTGTCTGCTGGCCGACAAACGACATATTTTCGCCGCGACGCAAATTTTGCGATCTCCGACACCCAAGTCCTGACGACGATCTGGTCGCCTGCCAACGCCGCGGCACGATAGGTCACGTCGTGGCTGCGAACGACCCACCCAAATCCGCGTTCCAATTCAGCCTTTGAATCCCAACCCAATTGGCGGGTGTGGTCACCCGCGGCCCAAAGCGTCCACTGCAAATACCGCAAATTGTGAACATGGTTCTGGGCATCGATTTCGTCATCCCCGACGACGTGGTGACGGTCAAAAAAGTCATTCATGATCGGTGGTGGACGCTTTGATACGATGCCAAAGCTCAAAATCAGGGTGTTCCTTCAGCCAGATTCGATGCCCGACCGAGGGCCCTCAGCAGTGTCATCCGGCCTCAAAAGAACGCAGCCGGGTCAAACAACGCAAAAAGGAATGGACAAAACACGGACTTTCATGCATATCATGGAAGTCCACGCGTATCATGAAATCATGCACCGCGTTTCTTAACCGAACTGTACCGGAGCCTAAAGTCTGAGATGTCTTCGCCCAATCATCTACCGGCCACACGAACATTTTTGGTTCTCGCATCCTTGCTCGGTCTGTTGGTCGGCGGTTTCCTACTAAGCATCGACACCACAGCCGAGTCCGCCAACCCAGGAGCCCCATTGGTGTCAGATCAACCCGCTGAATCTGAGTCAACAAGCGAAGAGAACACCGAATCGAAAGAAAAGGTCGCGACCTTCGCCGGCGGCTGTTTCTGGTGTACCGAAGCCGTCTTCGAACGAATGCAAGGCGTCAACGATGTCATCTCGGGCTACATCGGTGGGCACGTCGAAAACCCAACCTACGAAGAAGTTTGTCGCAAGACCACCGGCCACGCCGAGGGTTGCGAGATCTACTACGATCCTTCGGTGACGACCTATGACGAGTTGATGGAAGTCTTTTTCAAGACACACGACCCCACCACGCTCAATCGTCAAGGAAACGACGAGGGTCCTCAATACCGCAGCTCGATCTTCTATCACGACGACGAGCAAAAAGAAGCTGCTGAAAAATACATCAAGAAGCTGGACGCTTCAGGTGAGTTCAATCAACCCATCGTGACCAAGCTTGAAAAGGCAACCAAGTTTTATCCAGCCGAAGCTTACCACCAAGATTACTACCGTCGAAATCCAAACGCTGGTTATTGCCAAGTTGTCGTTCGTAACAAGGTTCGAAAGTTCAATCGGAACTTCGGCGACAAAATCAAGAAACCTGGAGAGAAGTGATGCGACGGCACGGGTGGACTTTGATCGCGCTCTTTGCGTTTTGCGTTTGTCTGGCTGATGCCAAGTCGGCGTTGGCTCAGCTTCCAACGACGGTACAATTGCCATCGTTTTCATCCTTCTCGTACAACGGGACAGTCGTCGTACCTGCTGGTGGAAGCACCTACCTGGGCGGCGTCAATCGGTCCGCCACCGGGATGAATCGTCGTGGACTCAGCCGCGGTTTTGGTTCATCGCTCGGCCGTTCAGGTGCCTCGGTCCACGCCACGATCATTGATCACAACGCAATTGACCGTCAGCTTCTTGGCATGAGCAAAGAGGAGCTGATCGCGGGCAAGCAAACGAGAAAACGGGTATCGCCAACCGAAGAGGGCAAGGCGCTCGTTCGACACGCGCGAAAGTTGTACCTCGAAGGGAAAAAAGGGGACTCTTTCGATACCTACCGAATGGCGATCGGGATTCTTCCTACCGGCCTTCGAGAAATTGCGGTCAAGGAATTCGAGCGGCTCTTTGGTGCCGCGGCGACGCAGGCCGTGCGGATGACATCGTTGACTCGGTAGCAGTCACAGCCAGTTGCTACCTTCGCTAGAAGGTGATTTTCTAATCGTTGACCGCTTTCCACTTTCACCACGCTCTGGCGAGCGTAGCTACGGTCACTGAAAAACCCACCGGTAAGCGGCAAGGCGGTAGCCGGCGTAATTTCGTCGATTTCTTTCTCGACCGTTCGGCGTGCTGGATCATTCTTGCTAATCTGGTGGTCCTTCCTTTGCCGATCCCCGCCTCGAGACCGATCAACGATGAAGCTTGACCGTCGCGACCTATTGGTTGCCGCCTCCGCAATGACCGCGGCAGCATCCCTTCCTTCACTTCCACTCCAAGCCGCCACACCGATGAAAGACCCCTCAATGCCTGTCCGCTTTGCCCTGAACACCAGTACGATTCGCGGCCAGGAATTGACGATCGACAAACAAATCGAAGTCGCTGCCAAAGCAGGCTATGACGGGATCGAGCCTTGGATTCGCGACATCGAAGCCTACGTCAACAAGGGTGGCAAACTTGCCGACTTGAAAAAGCAAATCGCAGACTCTGGGCTAACGGTGGACAGCGCCATCGGCTTCGCAAATTGGATCAGCGACGACGATGGGGAACGTGCCAAGGGTCTCAAGCAGGCTCGTCATGACATGGAATTGGTCAAAGCGATCGGCGGAACCTTGATGGCCGCGCCGCCGGTCGGTGCGCATCGCGGCGATAGCGTTTCGCCACCGCTGCCAGCCATCGCCCAGAGGTATCGTGCGCTGCTTGAAGTCGGCGACGAAACAGGTGTGATTCCCCAACTCGAACTGTGGGGATTCTCGCCCACACTGAGCAAGCTCAGCGAACTCGCATTTGTTGCAACGGGCGCAGCACACCCGAGCGCCTGCGTCTTGCCGGATTTCTATCACATTTACAAAGGCGGCAATGACTTTGCATCGTTGGGAATGATCGAAGCATCCCGCATGCATTGCTTTCACATGAACGATTATCCCGGCGACATCCCGCTGGACAAAATCGGCGACGCTGACCGCGTCTTTCCCGGCGACGGCGATTGCCCCTTACCGCAACTGATCCGTGGATTGATCGACAGCGGGTTTGCGGGTGCTTTCTCGCTGGAACTGTTCAACCGCGACTATTGGCAACGTGATGCGTTGGAAGTGTGTGTCGAGGGCTTGGAGAAATCCAAAGCGGTCGTCGCGGCCGCGCTCGAGCTTTAGGTCCCGCGTGCGGCATGGCTTTTGTGAGCCGACGCGCTGGCTGTTCGTCGTACCGAGCTTTAGCCGAAATCTTCACGCGCTCCGCCTGAAGGCGGGACTACAAACGGTGCGTTACCCATCCAAGAACGCTTTGAGTTGTTGCATCACCGATTTCGATCGAGCGTGCAATTGATCGACCAGATCGGTTTCCACTTTTTCGTCGGCCGCATTCTTTTCGACCTTCTCTGCAAGACTCCGCATGTTCTCTTGCTTCAAGATCATGTAGTTGCCTTTCAAGGTATGAGCTGACCGACGCAATCGCTTGAAGTCTTTTTCTTGCGCCGCGTCCAACAGCTGATCCAACAACTTAGGGCCTTCTTGCAGGAACGCGTTGATGACCGAGTCGAGAATGCTGCGGTCACCGTCCATCGTTTCGAGCGCCGCACTCATGTCGACTCGGTCGCCCATCTCTTCGTTCGTTGTTGCTTGAACCGGTTTCGCTGCCGGATTCATCCCCGTCAATCGCAAGGGGTCGATGGGAGCGACAGCCGCGAGGGCATCAAACAGGTCCTTTTGGCGGATGGGCTTGGAAACGTAGCCATCCATTCCAGCCGCAAGACATCGCTCTTGATCACCAACCAACGCGTGTGCCGTCATCGCAATGATTGGGATCGCGGCAACCTGATCACGATCTTCGGCTTCGCGGATCAATTTTGTTGCTTCGAACCCGTCCATCACGGGCATTTGCAAGTCCATCAGAATCGCGTCGTATTCGCCGTTGCGGTGCTTTTCAACGGCAACAGCACCGTTCTCGGCAACCTCAACATCGTGCCCCCAGCGGCGCAACAATCCTATCGCAAGTTGCTGATTGGCAAGCCCATCCTCGACCAACAGCAAATTCAGTCGCTCGGTTCCGAGACCACTCGCCAAGATATTTCGCGCTGCCGTCGATGACTCGGCTGATTTGTTGCCCATCGTGACCAAGATCGCGTCTAACAGCTCTGACTGCTTGACTGGCTTCATCAAGTGAGCGGCGACGGCCAGTTGTTGGCTTCGCTGCATGTCGTCGATCCCGACACCCGATGTCAAAATGATGATCGGAGTTTCGCAAACATCGGCATTGCCACGAATCAACTCGATCAAATCGAAACCATCTTGGTCTGGCATATGAATGTCAGTCACCACCAACGAGAACGGTTTTTCGTCTCGCTGCGCTTGCTCAAGCAACTCCATCGCCGACGAGACACTGCTGGCCATGGTGGGAGCGCATTTCCAGGTCAACATCATTTGTTCGAGGATGTGACGATTTGTTTCGTTGTCGTCAACGACAAGCACAGGCAAATCGATGATGGCATCGGGATGCGCCGGAGTTTGATTCTTCGCACCGACTCTTAGTGGCAACGTAAACCGAAACGTGCTTCCGCTTCCGACTTGGCTACTGACTTCGATTTGGCCACCCATCAGACGAACCAAATCGGCCGAGATGGAGAGTCCCAATCCGGTACCGCCAAAGCGTCGCGTCGTTGAAGCGTCGCCCTGGGCAAACGCGTCGAAGATCGACACCTGTTGCTGCGGGGTGATGCCGATCCCGGTATCGGTGACGCAAAAGTTGAGCCGAGCCAGGTCGCCTTCGAAACCTTCCAATTGAACCGACACAACCACTTCGCCAACTTCGGTGAACTTGATCGCGTTGCCGGCGAGATTCAGGATCACCTGTCGTAACTTTGCAGCATCAACGACAACGCAATCGGGCACATCGTTGCCGATTTCGCAGGCCAGCTCGATCTGTTTGCGATGCGCGCGAATGGCGAGCGACTTGACCATATCGGCGACTTCATCTCGAAGGTTATGTTCGCCTTCATCCAACTCTACCCGACCCGCTTCGATCTTCGAGAAATCGAGAATCTCGTTGATGATGTTTAGCAGCGACTCGCTCGATTCAAGCACTGTCGTCAAGTATTCGCGTTCGGTATCGGGCAAATCACTGCTGAGTACCAGTTCGGTCATCCCGATGATTGCGTTCATTGGCGTACGGATTTCGTGGCTCATGTTGGCCAAGAATTCGCTCTTCGCTCGGTTCGCTTCATCGGCGACATCACGCGCCTGTTCAAGTTCGACCATCGCGTTTCGCAAGCTCGATTCTTGGTGACACACCACATGTTCGTAATTCTGAATCAATTGATCGACGGCAATGATCTGGGCCTCGACTCTTTCGGCTGCCGGTTCGTGAGCGAGCAGGGCCAGCTTGGTGCTGATGGAAAGGTGAGAAAACAGTGCAGCCGTCTGGGCATCGATCGGCATCCGCGAAAAACAAATGACGGCGAAGAAATCGCCGCTCGGCAACACGTCACCAAATCCAACGACCGATTCAATGCCGTGCGGAATCACAAATTCGTCCTGATCCGGAATGAACTCGCAGCCGCGGGCCTTGGCAATATGAAAGACGTTTGCTCGTGTGTCCTTGGAAGCTTCAATACGTCCTTCAAGCACACCATCGACGTTGAATCCGAGTTGACGTAGCAACTGGGCGATCATTGGTAGATCGTTGATCGCTTGCTCGCTGGGAAGCGGGATCACTCGGTGCGACTTGGATCGCGTGCGATCATTCCACGCGGGCTCAAGCCCCGCCGTTCCCTGCAACGTCAGGCACCGCGTCTGGTCGTCGAGTTCTGCGCCGCCAGCAAGCCGGGTCGCAATGGCCTTGCGTTCGTCATCCAGCTCGCCAAACTTGGTTGATTGAAACATACGCACCAATGCGAACGCGGGTTGCCGATCGCTGCCCTTCATGCGTTGATACAAGTATTCCGAAAGTGCTGTATCAAGTCCGCGCCGTGTTTCGTGACCGATCGCCATCCCGCGGATATCGCTGCCGCACGAGATCATGTCTCGCAGGCCAAAGTTGGCCAGGTGCAATGGCATCGGTTTTTCGGATGCCCCGTCACGGGGAAGTGCAAGTTGCTGGGCCAGACGCGTCAGCCGTTCTTCTGCGTTCTTGATGTTGGTCACATCATGAGAAATGCCAAACGTGCCAATACGTTCGCCGCTTGAATCACGAAGGGGAACGCGAGTCGTCGAGATCCATCGTTCTTGATTGCCGCGCCGCCACGGTTCTCGTTCAACCTGACCTTCGATGGTTTCGCCAGTCATCATGACCCTGCGGTCACTCTCGACAAACTTTTGCGCTAGCTCGGGCTGCAGGAAATCGGATTCGCATTTTCCGGTTGCTGCGGCGACGTCATCGAGTTGCAACTTGTCCGCCAATGCTCGGCTGACCCGCAAATACTTTCCATCAGCATCTTTGAAATAGATCGCGTCAGGAAGATGATTCATCAACGTGTGAAGCAGGTTCTTTTCAAAGTCGAGCTTGGCTTCCGCTTCGCGCCGCTCTTCAATCTCGGCCTGTAGCTCTTCGGGAGTCTTTAAGTCGAGTGCGCGCGGCAAAGATCTCGCCAGCACCACCACACCTATGGTCGATACAACGGCAGTGACGAGCTTGAGCATCGCCGACATTCGGTACATCGGCCACCAAAAGATCCCCGCTTCGATCAGGTGGACGCTACCGCAAGAGAAAAAAACCAGACCGAAAAAGATCCAAAAGATCGGCGGGAACTTGCGCTCGGGCTTTCCCATCACAAACCAAGCAACGACGCAAGGCACTGCGTAGTACGAGGCGAACGTCGCCAGATCACTTATGATGTGAAGCCATCCGATGTACGGCTCTTCCTGCCAGGCTTCGCCACAATGCCAACGTGGCGGGAATCCTTCGGTATCGAAGGGATAAGACAACCAATTCAACATGACCCACTCCCGATACCAGCCAATACAAGCGATGGAAGATTCATTGTACCGACCTACCTATCGCAGATGTCTCACAGCGTGATCATGGACGACGACCGCCGTGATCAATTGGCCGCGGATCTCGCCTGGGCGATTAACAGCAACTCGTTGATCACCTGCGACGCCAGCGATCCGTTCTCGATCGACCCCGATGTCATCGATCGAGCCGACCTCGGCAAGTTCATCCAAGATCGTCTCTGCTATCGCGTCGGCAGGTACTTCGAATCCCTGGTGCTGTATTGGCTGACGCGGATTCGATCGGTCAAGCTGATCGCTCATCAGCATCAAGTCATACGTTCAGGTAAGACGGTCGGCGAAATTGATTTTTTGTTCGAAGACGAAGAGGGTGAGTTCGTCCACCTTGAGACGGCGGTCAAGTTCTTTCTTCAACCTAAGCCAACGCGTCCTCAATGCGACCTTTGGGTTGGGCCCAATGCGAAGGACCGTCTGGATCTGAAACTCGAGCGACTCTTCAATCACCAATTGCGGCTTTGTGAAAAACGATTCCCTCAGCCAACCAAACGAGCGGCGCTGGTGAAGGGGAGGCTGTTTGTACCGTTCGGCCACACCACCAAGGCCAAACTTCCGGCAATGACTTCAAGCCAGCACCTTGGCGGGCGATGGTTGCACAAAAGTGAATTGTCGCTGTTAGACGGCGACGAGGAATCGCCGCGGTTTGAGCTGCTTGCCAAACCCTTTTGGTTGACCGCCGCGGGCCATCGTCCATTAACCTTCAAGCAATTGATCGACGCGATGTCGCCGGCCAGGCCTGGATCGATCCGATCAGCTTCGATGGTTGCGGTGTTAGATAGTGAGGGAAGAGAGTCCGAGAGGTTGATTGTCGTCGACGACAACTGGCCCCTAAAACCTGGCCCTTAAAACCGTCTTGATCCCGCTGGATGAGGGGGATCGCAGGATTTGGAGCGCGTCAAAACGTCGTGAAAACGGCAAATTGACGCCACAAGGGCCTTGTCCGCTCCACTTTTGCCGTATTGCGTTTACAATTCGGTCTTTCCCCAAGTAGTCCAACTCTTAGAGATAACCCCCGAATAGAGGATCCCAGTGATGCCAAGCGACTCAAATCGTCGTAGCTTCCTGAAATCAACCACCGCAGCAGCCGCTGGTGCTGCCCTGACCAGCACAATCGCACGAACAGCTCACGCACAAGGAAGCGACACGATTCGCTTTGGCCTGATTGGATGTGGTGGACGTGGTTCGTCCGCCGCCGGTCAAATCATGAGCACCAAAGGCAACACCAAATTGGTTGCCGTTGCCGACCCCTTTCCATCGATCGCTGGTCTGAAGCTGAAGGGCCTGCAAAACAAGTTCAAGGAAAAGGTTGACGTTCCCACCGAACGTTTCTTTGGCGGCTTGGATGGCTACAAGCAAGTCATCGATTCGGACGTCGACCTGGTGATCATCGCCACGCCACCCGGATTCAAACCTCAACAGTTCGAATACGCGGTCAACAAAGGCAAGCACATCTTCATGGAGAAGCCAGTTGCTTCCGATTCAACCGGTGTTCGCCGCGTGCTCGCTTCGGTTGAAGAATCGAAGAAGAAGAACCTGATGGTTGCCATCGGTCTGCAGCGCCGCCACGAGCCTCGCTACATGGAAACCATCAAGCGAATTCACGAAGGTGCGATCGGCGACGTCATCTGCCAACGCGTCTACTGGAACGGTGGTGGTATCTGGTATCGCAACCGTCAACCAGAACACACCGAAATGGCTTTCCAAGTCCACAACTGGTATCACTTCAACTGGTTGTCGGGCGACCAAATCTGTGAACAGCACATCCACAACCTCGATGTTGGATGCTGGGTCAAAGGCGAGTACCCGGTCGAATGCAACGGCATGGGCGGTCGCGAACTGCGAATGGATGGCGACGCCACCAAGAGCCAGATTTTTGACCACACGTTCTGTGAGTACACCTTTGCTGACGGCACCAAGATGTTCAGCCAAGGTCGTCACGCAAAGAATGTTTGGAACCACGTTGGCGAGGCCGTTCATGGCACCAAGGGAACTGCCGACCCAAGCGGTCGAATCGATGGTCCCAATGCCTGGGCCTTCGACGGCAAAAAGCCCAACGGTCACCAACAAGAGCAACACGACATGATCGAAGCTCTGATGCGTGGCGAGATCTACAACGAAGGTGAATACGGCGCGAAGTCGACCTTCACCGCCATCCTTGGCCGCGAAGCTTGCTACTCGGGCAAGATCTTGAAGTGGGACGATTTGCTCGCGAAAGGAACGGAACTCGCTCCTGGAATCGACGACTACACGATCGATACCATTCCACCGACACAGCCGGGTGCTGACGGAAAGTACCCTGTTCCTGTCCCAGGAAAGTACAACCCGTACGCGTAATTCAGCGGCTTGACCGATTCAATGTTGAAAACGATGACGCTCTCGCACTGATGTGCGGGAGCGTTTTTTGTTGAACGAATCACACCTCGATTCGACGCCGATGGACATCGGTCCGAACAGTCGCTGTAATCATGGCTTGCACGTTAAGGCGACTCTATTTCCCACGACCAAGGAATCCATCGTGTCGAACATCGGACCCATCATCGCTGCTTCCGCCCGACTCGGGTTAGGGTATGCGGAACGTCTTCTTTCAGATGTCAAACCAGACCAATTCGCTCGCTTTGCGACGATTGGCGACACGGTGATTGAATCGAACCACCCCGCCTTCATCTACGGCCATCTGAGTCTTTATTCGAGCCGAGTGATCAGTGAAGTCGGTGGCGACGCCAGCGCGTTTGAACCAGCAGAAAATTGGATCAAAGTCTTTTCCAAAGATGCGAAATGCGTCGACGACCCCGATGGCTCGATCTATCCCTCGATGGACGAGGTCACCGCGGCGCTGCTTGACGGGCATCGCGCGGCGGCTGATGCGTTGGAAGCCGCTCCGGACGATGTCTTCTTGACGGCCAACGCCAACGAAGCCGCCAAAGCAAAATTCCCAACCACCGGCGCGATGTTGGGTTTCTATGTCGGTGGTCACTTCATGCTGCACATGGGACAAATGAGTGCCTGGCGACGTGCAGTTGGTCTTGGACCCGCCTAGCGTCACTGCACAAATCAGAAATGATTGAGAGTCTCATCGGGGGAAAGACTGGCACTCGCCTCTAGCGGCTCTTATGCTGCTTTTCGCGATGCGACCAAGGTCATGGGTCGAATCGTCCCGCCCGCTCCCGTCGACTCACTTCCCCCGGGGTTCACACTCATGTCGCGACTGATTCTCTCTGCAACCTTGTTCGGTTTGTTCTTGTCCGTGTCGCAGTTCGCCTCAATCTCGCAGGCTCAAAAGTTTGTCGCGAACTATGACGAATCCAAGATTCCTTCGTTCACGTTGCCCGATCCACTGGTGACCGAAAAAGGAGATTCCGTCACCGACGCCAAAACGTGGTTCGAAGTTCGACGACCCGAGATCCTCGACCTGTTCGCTGCACAGGTCTATGGTCGAGCTCCTGAGCCCTGCGATGTTCGTCATCAAGAAGTTAGCCAGACGAAGGTCTTCGGTGGCAAGGCAACGCGACGAGAAGTCGATGTCATTTTGGGAGACGATGCGTTATCGATTCGGGTGCTGATCTACACGCCCACTTCGGCAAAGCCCGCGCCAGCCTTTGTCACGTTGAACTTTCAAGGCAATCACAGCGTTGATCCAGACCCTTCGATCTCATTGAACGAAAGCTGGATGCGACCGAAGAAGGAAACGACCCAAAACAACCGTGCAACGGAAAAGGCTCGAGGTGTTGCTTCAAGTCGATGGCCTATCGAGATGATCATTGATCGAGGCTACGCGCTGGTAACGATCTACTACGGCGATATCGATCCCGATTTCGATGATGGTTTCGAAAATGGTGTGCACGGCGCACTGAAGGCCGATGTCGCTAAAGCCAAGATCCCTTCCGGGGAAAAGTGGGGCAGCATTGCAGGATGGGCCTACGGGGTCAGCCGGGTCGTCGACTACTTGGAAACGGACCAATGGATCGATTCCGATCGACTTGCGGTGATGGGTCACTCGCGGCTTGGAAAAACTTCCCTCTGGACGGGCGCGACCGACACACGGTTCAAACTTGTCATCAGTAACAACTCGGGTTGTGGCGGCGCAGCGTTAAGTCGCCGTGCGATCGGCGAAACGGTTGGCCGCATCAACACCGTTTTCCCGCACTGGTTCTGTGACAACTACCTTCAATACAACCTCAACGAAGACGAATGCCCCGTCGACCAACACCAGCTCATCGCGTTGATCGCACCCCGCGCCGTCTACATCGCGAGCGCGACCGAAGATCGCTGGGCAGATCCCAAGGGTGAATTCTTGTCAGCCGTCCACGCCGATCCGGTTTATCGATTGCTTGGTACGGTTGGCTTCGGTGGATCCGCGCCTCCAGAGATGCCAGCACCCGACAATGCGATCAAGACCGGAAAAATCGGTTACCACTTGCGAACTGGCAAGCATAGCGTGACCTCTTATGACTGGACGCAGTATCTCGACTTTGCCGATATCCACCTGCAATAAGACTCTGTGCAGGACGCGCTGTGGCGAGTCCGATCCAAAGACGGAATTCAAAACCAAACTAGCTCTATCCTTTGGCGACGGCATCGTATCAAGACGATCTGCCCATCAACGAATGTCTGACGCAGATCGTTGATGCGGTCGCGCGGAACGTTCCCGTGGTTCTCAAGGCGCCGCCGGGTGCGGGAAAAACCACGGGTGTTCCGCCCGCGCTGTTTGCCGACACCCCAGCTGGCAAGATTCTGTTGATTCAGCCGCGGCGTCTTGCCGCGCGTAGTGCCGCGTCTCGGCTTGCTTCTCTGGTGAACTGCAAACTGGGGGACGAAGTTGGCTACCAAGTTCGTTTTGATCGTCGATCAAGCAAGTCGACGCGGATTCTTGTGGTCACACCGGGCATCGCGCTGCGTCAGTTGCAATCCGATCCTTTCTTGGAAGACGTTTCCTGCGTCGTGTTGGATGAATTCCATGAACGTTCGCTCGAGATGGATCTTCTGCTCGGCATGGTCCATCGAATTCGCACGACCGTGCGACCTGAGCTCAACCTGATCGTGATGTCCGCGACGCTCGATCCTGGGCCGATCGTTGATTTTCTTGGTGATGCCGAAGCGGTGATGAGTGAAGGACGTTCCTATCCCGTCGACATTGCTCACGTCGCCCATCACAGCGACGCGCCACTCGAGCAAAGGATGCTCGATGCAATTCGCGAACTTGCCGAAAAAACGTCCGGGCACCTCCTCGGTTTCCTTCCCGGTGTGGGTGAGATTCGACGCACACACGCGATTGTCGAGTCCGCACTCGGAGACGACTTTGATGTCCATGACTTGTATGGGGACCTTTCCCCTAAGGATCAAGACGACGTGCTCGGACCGTCCGACCGTCGCAAAATCATTCTTTCGACCAATGTCGCGGAAACGTCGGTCACGATCGAAGGCGTGACGGGTGTCATCGACAGCGGGCTCGCGCGCGTCCTGCGTTTTGATGCGTCGGTCGGCTTGCCGAAACTTTCACTCGAGAGTATTTCGCAGGCATCCGCCGAGCAGCGTGCGGGGCGCGCTGGACGGACGCAGGCCGGTCGTTGCCTTCGACTATGGCCGGCCAATGTGCATCGTTCGCGGCCCGAACGAGACACAGCCGAGATTGAGAGAGCCGATTTTTGCGCTGCTGCACTGCGTCTGTTCGCTTGGGGCGAGCGTGACATCAGCGATTTCCCGTGGTTGACGGCACCACGAGTCTCGGCGGTTGATCGGGCGACCAAGCTACTGCAACAACTGCACGCCATTGATTCGGAGCGTTCGGTAACCGAGCTAGGGCGATCGATGCTCTCGATTCCCGTTCATCCGCGTGTTGCCCGGTTCCTGCTTTCGGCCGCTGACCAAGGAATCGTCGATGACGCTGCAATCGCAGCAGCGTTGCTCACCGAACGATCGCCGTTTCGAAGAGATCGGCGACGGGACAGTCAAACCTTGTCAGCATGCGATGTTTCCGATCGCGTCGACCGCTTGAAGGCGTTCTTTGAAGGCGATCGCGGTGGCGACATCGAACCCGCATTCGCGAAACAGATTCGTCGCGTGGCCGATCAACTCTTACGTAGCATCAACGCAAAAGGCGTGGATCATGGTGCGAAACTATCGCGCGCATTGTTGTCTGCCTTTCCCGATCGAGTCGCACGCCGACGCGAACCATCCAGTGACAAGGGAGTGATGGTTGGCGGTCGCGGTGTCCGAATCGATCGCAATTCGTCTGTCCGCGACTCGGAACTCTTCGTTTGCGTCGATGTGGACTCGGGGGATACCGATGCTCGCGTTCGCTTGGCCACAGCGGTTGAGCGTCATTGGCTTGACGAGGGTCTCATACGAGAAGTCGACGAGCCGATTTTTCAGCCCGAATCGCAAAGTGTGATCGCGCGGCACCGCACCTACTACGATGATCTGTTGCTTTCAGAAACACCGATCCGGTGCGCTCCTGGTGGCGAGATTGCTGAGATGCTGGTCGAAGCCGCAAAACAGCAGATGGATCAAGTCTTTCCGAGTGACGACCAACAGCTCGAGGGATTCATTCAACGCGTTCGCTTTTTGTCAGCGGTAATGACGGAGCTCGAATTACCATCAACCCAACAGCTTGTTGACGACGCCCTTGTCGCGTTGTGCCAGTCGCGCACATCGTTCGCCCAGCTTCGAAAAGCGCCGTGGCTGGACCACATCCGATCTGGCTATGACTACGAAACGTTGCAGACGATCGATCGACTCGCCCCCGAAAAGATGCGTGTCCCCAGTGGGAATTCCATCCGCCTGCAATACGCGGATGGAAAACCCCCAATCATGGAAGTGCGGATTCAAGAATTGTTTGGTTGGAACGAAAACCCTCGCATTGCCGGTGGCCGCGTCCCTGTTCAATTGCATCTGCTCGGACCAAACTATCGCGCTCAGCAGATTACCGAAGACTTGCAGAACTTTTGGAGTTCGACCTACATTCAAGTCCGCAAAGACCTTCGCCGTCGCTATCCCAAACACCATTGGCCCGAAGATCCAACGGCGGCGACGGCAACACACAATGGCCTGAAACCAAGAAACTAAACTTGGTCGGTCCAACCAATCCAACATGCCGTCGCCGATCCTCACATTATCGAATCTCGTTCGTCGCATCGATGCTGACCAGGTGTTACTGGAGCTTTCCCAGTTGACGATTGACGCGGGTGACCGATTGGCCATTGTGGGCCCGATCGGATCAGGCAAGTCGACGTTGCTTCGAGCGATCGCAATGCTCGATCCAATCGAAGGCGACGTTCACTGGAATGGCGCCTTGGTTTCGGCCGAAAACATCATTCGCTATCGCCGACAAGTGGTCTATCTCGCTCAGCGTTCTGCGGTCGTGTCGGGGACGGTTCGCGACAATTTGAAATTGCCGTTTGAATTGCAAATCGCTGCGGGCGAAACTTCGCCGAAATACGACGAGACGCGCGGCATTCAATTGCTTGACCAGCTCGGAAAGCAACCGGCGTTCTTGGACCAATCGGCCGAACAACTTAGCGGCGGCGAAGGTCAATTGGTTGCACTGGTTCGCGCGATCCTTGTTGATCCTTCGGTGCTGCTGCTCGATGAGCCAACAGCATCTTTGGATCCCGAAACGACGCTCCGGTTCGAGCAAGTCGTCATGGATTGGCACAACCCTGGCGGACGCGCGCTCCTTCTCGTCAGTCATGATGAAAGCCAACGCGATCGACTAACCTCGCGGCAAATCCTTTTGGATGCCGGTCGCATGGTTGAAGGAGTACCCCATGCTTGACGCACTGCTCTTAGCGACCGGCGAACCAAACGACATTTCGATCACGTGGGTCGAAGTTGGAATCGCCGCCGCGTTGATCGGAGTCAACGCGATCGTGTCCTGGGTCTTGCGACTGGGATTGGCGCGCCAGATCGCGGTGAGTTCGATTCGGATGACGATCCAACTCGCCATCGTCGGACTGATCCTCAAACAGATTTTTGCATTGTCGTCGGCTTGGCCCGTTCTTGGCTTGGCCGCCGTAATGACCTTGATCGCGGGTATTGCCGCGGTGCGCCGAATCGAACATCGCTTTGAATCGATCTATCCTGCGGCCGTACTTTCGGTGTGGGCAAGTACTTGGTTGACGACGGGAGTCACCGTCTTGTTGGTGGTGCGCCCGCAACCGTGGCACAGCCCTCAGGTTGTCATTCCACTTCTCGGCATGGTGCTTGGCAACTCACTGACTGGGATTTCCCTCGGTCTGGACCGGTTTTTGAGTGAGTTGAGGCAGCGGCGCGGCGAGGTCGAGTTGCAGCTGACGCTCGGCGCGACACGCTGGGAAGCCTGTCGCGACGTGTTCGCAGCGGCAACGCGAACCGCGATGATCCCGATCCTCAATA
Source organism: Rubripirellula sp. (assembly GCA_965216875.1). GTDB lineage: Bacteria > Planctomycetota > Planctomycetia > Pirellulales > Pirellulaceae > CBDCUW01. The sequence continues at coordinate 6,293,102 of OZ244207.1, read as the reverse complement.
CCATGTCGGTCGCTGGCATTGTCAGCCTGCCAGGCATGATGACGGGTCAATTGCTGGCCGGCGCGCCGCCCATCCAAGCGGTTCAGTACCAGATCGTGATCATGTTCGTGATCGCCGCCGCGATCGCCATTGGTGTCATGCTGGCCCTGACCGCGGCATACCATCGCGTGACGACCGCGTCGCATCAGATCGACTGGCAAAAGATTCAGCGAATCGGCTAGTGATCAGGAATTCCGAAACAGCCAGCCCAAGATCACTGCAATCGCGAACGTCAGACAAAGAACGTGCGCGATTTTGAAGCGTGGCGTGCGTTTGCAATCGACTTTGGATTGTGCGGCCGATGTCACCGCAACGAATACCATTGATAGGTTCGTAAAGAGCGCCAAGATTCCACCATAGAGAATCGTTTGGTCGAGGGTGGCCAACATGATCGATGCGGTTGCGCATAAGATGGCCACCGAAGTAAAGGCCGCGTGCACTCGATTGGGTTGACCTTCGAAGCGCTGCGAGGATGTCCAGCGGAAAATCGATCGGTGGACAAACGGAAACGACACGACGATTGTCGCGAGTGCAACCAGTCCGCCGACTCCAACAACCGGCCGCCAAAGGGGTTCCACGGCAAACGCGAGGGAGGTGACAGCCCCTGCAAGAAGCAACAGCAGCAATCGATAGATGGTCGTCGCGGCGCGGGGCCAACGTATCACCACGATCCCGGCCGCAATACCTGGAAAGGCATTCCAGTAAGGCCACGTGATCAAGAACAGAAGCGGAACCTGGCTGACGAATCTCTCGATAGACTCGAACCAACTGAGCGGTGGTTGTTCATCGCGTCCGAGCATCGCAACTGCGATCACCGCTGGCACAATTTCGCCGTCGCTATCGTTTGGGTCGTTGCTGCATTTGGACATCGGCAATAGCGTCAACGCCAGCAATACCACGCTCAGGATCGTTGTGGGCGCAAGAAGTCGAGACGTCAAATGCACGCTTTTTGGCGTTGGCGAAGTCTCGGACGTTTCGACCGCTTCCTCAGACATACGTCAAAACTGAAAGTAGACGAACGGCCGGAATCCCTGGGGTGCATAGAGCACGATCGCCCAGACCATGACGGCGGTGGCGATGGGCGAATACCAAGCATCCCATGGTAGTCGCATCGCTCTTCGCAGTCGCGTGCGCCAGGCGACGTGTTCGATGACCAGAATCGAAATCGCAAGCAACGTGAGTGGCGGGAACCAGTCAACGCCCGAAGTCATTGTCACCATCCGCTCCAAGAGGATCGCAGTCGTTTCGAGATCCTGAGCTCGGAACAACACCCATCCAACAAGTACGACGGTCATCGTCGCCAACCACGCGACAGGGGAGGGAAGTGCAATGTTGGTTTTTGCTCTGACGAATCTCTCAATGGCGAGAGCAGCTCCATGCCAAACACCCCACAACACGAACGTCCACGCCGCACCATGCCATAGACCGCCAAGGGTCATCGTGATCATCAGGTTTCGGTACGTCGACAAGCTGCTGATTCGATTGCCACCGAGCGAAATGTACAGATAGTCGCGCAGCCACCTCGACAACGTGATGTGCCAACGATGCCAGAACTCGGCCATCGATCGCGAAAGGTACGGATGCCGAAAGTTAATTGGAAAGCGATAACCCAGCATCTTGGCGGCACCGATCGCCATGTCACTGTAGCCCGAAAAGTCATAGTAGATTTGCCCTGCGTAGGCGATCACGGCAATCCAAATCGTGACGCCCGAGTAAAGGTCGGGGCCGGCAAAGACCACGTCGACCGCTTCGCCAAGTCGATCGGCAAGCAAGACTTTCTTGACCGCACCGCGCAACATTTGCTGGGCGCCGCCATAGAACCGGCGAGTCGACCACTCCGGAACGGTTGCGAGTTGTGGGAGCAACTCACGCGCTCGAACGATTGGACCGGCAACTAACTGAGGAAAGAACGCAACGTAAAGTGCAAAGTCGAGGAACCGATTCACCGGGCGAATCACTCGCCGATAGACATCGATCGTGTAGCTAAGCGTTTGAAAGGTGTAAAACGAAATACCGACCGGCAAGATGATGTCCAAAGTGGTCGGACTCATCCCAAACGATTCTACCAACGGCGCGGCCGATTCAACAAAGAACCCAAAGTACTTGAAGAAGCCGAGGACGCCCAAGTTGACAAACAAACTGACCAACAAGAGCGAGCGGCGTGTGTCCTGGTCGTCACTTGCTTCGATGCGCTTTGCAACGACGTAATCAACCACCGTAGAAAGCAGTAGCAACCCGCAAAAGCGATAGTCCCAATAGGCGTAAAAGTAATAGCTCGCCAACAGCAGGATCGAGTTCCGCTGACCGCGTGCCGGATTCCGATCACGTCGCTTCACTCGCACTGGCGCGGAGGATTCCTCGGGGTCCGTCTCGGCGTCAGTGTCCGCGTCCTCTTGCTCTTGCTCTTGCTCTTGCTTATCGGATGTCGTTTCTTCGGGAGGTGGTTCTTCCACCTCGGGGTCTTCTGAAGTGGACGGCTCACCAACGAACTTTGGCACCATCCACGTCGCGGCAACGACGACCGCAAAGAAAACGAGGAACTCAATTTGGGTGAAGAGCATGCCGCCTTACTCGCCTTCGTTTGCAATTTGAGCAAGGGTCGTCGCCAAAGCCTCGGCGACAAGTTTGTAGCCGGTTGCGTTGAGATGTCCGTTTCCGATCAAACCGTTGTGATAGCCATGCGCGAACGCTCCGTCTTGCATTGACTCACGAAACGTTGGCCGCATGTCGATCACGGCGATCCCGGCTTGTTCGGCTGTTTTGCGAAGTTGACTGAACGAATCTTCGTTTGGATCGTCGACAAGTAGCTTGCCATAGAAAATCTGTGGCAAGATCGGCGCGTAGATAATGACCACCGGCAGGTTGGTTGTTCTTCGTACCGCTCGAGTCGAAGGCGACCAATCGATGGCACTTCCGTTATTGGCCGAAGCGGCGTTCTGCGTGTTGGATTCGTCCTGCTGGATCGGCCCGATCGAAAACCGCAATTGGCGACGCGTCGCACCATCGTTTTCGTACAACAGATGTCGAGCCGTCTGGATCACAAACGCCGGCAAACGCGATGCCAGCGCGGCATTGGCTTGCTGGATGTCGGCCTCGGACGGTGGATCAATCGGTGCGCTAATGGCGGCTTGCAGATCCGGCAAGTCGACAATCAAGAACACATGCGCGTCGATCGCGAGCGGTGCTTCGACACGTGGCATCTGGGTCAGCCACGTTGCCGCATCTTCGCCACTTCGGACGAGCGGAAAAACGACCGCCTTGTTACCCGAAGCAATCTCGGTTTGATGAAACAGCTTTTGGTGGTCGACAACGCAGACACCTTCGGCTTGCGAATCACCCCACAACGCAACTCGCATCCGCTCGTCGCGCGGCGGCAACTCGGTTTTGCCTGGCATGCCAAGCGGCCCCACCGAAGTGTTTGCGTAACCTTCGCTTCGCCAACGGTAAAGTCGCCCTGGCGGCATGGTCCAAACATTGCGTGTTTGATCTACGCTCAGCGGAACGTAGCTGCGTACGAAAAAGGGCGAGGTCGCTGCAATCAACGCGGTCCCAAGGGCCAAACCCACGATCCATTGAATCAGTAATCGTGGTTTTGACATTGGCTGGCCACTAAGCGCGTTTGACGATCACTTCTGAAAGAACTTCAAACACATTGGCTTGGGCACTTTCAGCTCGATGTCGGTCGGAACGAGTTTTCCGTCTTCCGCATCGATCTTGAAGACAACAATGTTATCGGTCAGCTGGTTTGCGACCAACATGAACTTGCCGTCAGGCGAGATTCGAAAATTCCTCGGGTGTTTCCCACCGCTGCTGATCGCTGATGTCCGCTTCAATCTGGCTGACTTTGCGTCATAGTCAAACACGGCGATTTCGTTGGGCCCGCGATTGCTGCAATAGACCCATCGTCCATTGGGGTGAAACAAGATCTCGGCCGACCCGCGAGGTGCATCGTCGGCAACGCCATCGGCCATCGTCGAAACGGTTTCGATCTTCTCAATCTTGGGCGGGGCGTAGCGAACGGTGGTGATCGTTCCCGTCAGCTCACCCAGAATCAGCATGTAATGGTTGTCGGGCGAAAAGACAAAGTGGCGCGGCCCGCTTCCAGGTGGCGTCTCGATAGCGGGCGGAGTGGATGGCGTGAGCGATCCCCCGTCGCCAACGTCGTACAGATAGACCTTGTCCGTGCCTAGGTCAGCGGCAGCGACGCGACGGTCGCTCGGATCGAACCGGCTGCTGTGCGCGTGTGGTTCTTTCTGTCGCCGAGGGTTGATACTCGATCCGCTGTGCACCATGTGGGCCGAAGCCTTTTGCAATGATCCGTCATCGTTGATCGGATACAGAGCAACACTCCCGCCACCATAGTTTGCGATCACAGCAAACTTGCCATCCGACGATGCACCGACGAAGCAGGGGCCGTCATGCATCGCGTCTTGGCGGTTTCGCAGGGTCAGTCCGCCTGTGGCGGCATCAATGGCCCAGGAGACGATCGCCGCACCGTCATCACCCGAACCTCTTCCGAGTTCGCAAATGCTAAGCAGCGAATGGGTATTTGGTTCGATCCACAAGAAGGTGGGGCGTTTGGTCTGAGCCACCTTCTTGGGTTCGCTTAGCTCGCCCGTTTCGACGTCAAACTGTGAAAGGTAAATCCCCTCGGCGCCGGTTCCGATATAGACCGGAAGCGTCTCACACCATGCCGCTTTTGACGACGCGAAACCGATCGCGAAGGTTGCGATCACGAGTGAAAAGAATCGCATGTTGCACACCTCAGGCGGGACGTCGAAACGGGGTGTTGGTCGCTCGCCAATGGCGCGACCCACACACCCTACAGAAGGCGGTTTACTCTTCGGTCACGGTGACTTTGTTCATCTTGTCGCCTTGGGCGATCGCATCGACAACGTCTTGTCCCTCGAGCACTCGTCCGAAAACGCTGTGGCGATCGTCTAGGTGCGGGGTAGCGACGTGAGTGATGAAGAACTGCGATCCATTGGTGTTGGGTCCCGCATTGGCCATCGAGAGGACTCCAGGGCCATCGTGACGCAACTCTGGATGAAACTCATCTTCGAATTGGTAGCCTGGTCCACCGGTGCCTGTGCCTTGTGGGCAACCGCCTTGGATCATGAAGTCGGCGATCACGCGATGGAAGGTAAGCCCATCGTAAAAGTTCTTTTCGCAGAGCTGTTCGAATTTCCCGACGGTGATCGGAGTCTTGTCCGCAAACAGCTCGACGCGGATGTTGCCTTTGTCAGTTTCGAAGGTTGCAACTTTCATGGTTCTCTTTGGTTTGTTGTGGTTATGTGATCGGTTTTGTCGTTTGTTCTTTTCGGAATCCGCAGAGGTGCGGATGCTTCGAACGGCCGACTTGGTGGGATGTGCCGGTTGGTCGGTGGCCAAAATGATCGGGGGTGATGGTGAAGGCGTCAAACCCTGCATTTGCATCGATGACTCGCTTGTCCATCCATGCGGCATTCAGGGCCACCGGATCTTCAGGTTCACGGGCTCATTGTTCGATTGATTCAAGCTCGGTTTTGAACTCTTCAAGCATCTGATCCACTTCGCTCAGATCGAACTCGCCGCCCTCGCTGAAACGTCCTTTGATCACATCGTGCCGCTGTCCATCAGGCGTGACCAAGATTGCCGACTCGATTCCGGTGCCATCCCCCGCGTTGTCCTGTTCGATCAAAAGGGTGCCCGAACCCTTTGTGCCTTCGACTTCAAAGGCCATCATGTCGCCGTCGGTGTTTTCAGCTTCGGCCGCGGTCTTTGACAAACTCATCTCCAGCGATTCGATCTCGCCAATATGCTCGACGATCACGGGATCACCAGCGAGTTGCTCTTTGTAGGATTCTGTGAGCACATCGATCCCAAAACTGAACAGTCCGTACAAAACTCCGCAACAAACGAGGCCACCGAGCAAACCGCCGCCACACAAGATCGCGATGACCCAAAGGAAGGTTTTCCCACCACCTTTGTTGGCCGGTGCGGGTGCTTGGCTTTGCTGCTCAAAAGGATTGTTTGGTGTCATGCTCACAATGATGCATCCAATATCGGGATGGTTCTGCGGTGCTATGGAGAGGCTGTCCCCAATTCGGTGCCAAGGTGACTCAGCAACCGGCTCCATTGGGGGACAACAAATCGAGCTGTTCAATCTGCTGCTATTAGAGCGATCTCGGTGGTGCTGGCAAAAGTACACCGGAGACCTAAAAGTTAGGCAAAAAACGGGGCGGTTGCGGGGCGCGGCCGCGACGACCACCTCGCTTGGAACAACGAGCGACCGCCAATACGCGTGGAACGCAAGGTTCTGAAGGGGTGACCGCATGGGCTCCTCAATCCAATCGAAGGTCTGCCGGGCAAACAAATTTTCTTTCGGTTGTTTGGTGGCGAGTCGATTGGCCGCAGATTGTGCCCGCTTGGTAGCCCAAACGCGGGAGGACAGGTTCGTATCGGTCGAGCGCCGAACATTGATGCAGTAGGGATTTCGCTGGGCACCACATTTGGCGGCTCCGCGCAGGGGCGCGGGCATTGTGAATTGAGCCGCCGACAATTGGTCCTTTTGGCGGCGATGCCCCCCTTGGTCCGGTCGATCGATTGGCGACCGCGGCCAAGAATCAACGGGGGCGATTTGAAAGCTCGGGACCTGGCCTGAATTCTTGCACCCTATGAGTGGGTCGCCACCGGCTGCCAAAGCCGACAGTTCGCCTTTGCTTCGGTGGCGGGCGGTGGTGGAGTTTCTCTTGAGGCCGAGCCGGAAGACTTTCGTTTGAACAGAAATTGGTTATTTTAAGACTGTACGCTCCACCGGGCCGGCAGGCTTGGTGAGCGTTCGTTCCGGTCGCCGCACGATGCGACGGAACCCGGATTTCTGGGTGTGGTAGGTAGATTTCGTAGGAAAGTTTTTCGGAACGTTTTCGGTGCATTGATTCCGCCCACAGAGGGTGACAGGCGCCAATCGGTCAAACTCGTTATTGATTCACTAGGGGGAATCACTTTTATGACCAAATGCAAGTTGGAGTACATCTGGCTCGACGGCTATCAGCCCACCCAGAGCCTGCGTAGCAAGACAAAAGTTGTTGATGATTTCAGCGGCAACGTTGAAGACGCCCCGATGTGGGGATTTGACGGTTCGTCGACCGAACAAGCTCCAGGCGGCTCGTCCGACTGCTTGCTCAAACCAGTCTACGTCGTTCCCGATCCAGGCCGTTTGGGCACTGGTTTCTTGGTGATGTGCGAAGTGCTCAACCACGACGGTTCACCTCACAAGAGCAACGGTCGTTCGACCATTGAAGACGACGACAACGATTTCTGGTTCGGCTTCGAACAGGAATACACCATCTGGGATCCAGAAACCGATCGTCCAATCGGCTTCCCAGCTGAAGGTTTCCCAGCTCCTCAAGGTCCTTACTACTGCTCGGTCGGTGCTGGCAAAGCAGTCGGTCGTGACATTGTCGAAGAGCACCTCGAGCTGTGCTTGGAAGCTGGCCTGAACGTCGAAGGCATCAACGCCGAAGTGATGATGGGCCAATGGGAATTCCAAATCTTCGCCAAGGGTGCCAAAGAAGCTGGTGACCAAATTTGGCTCGCTCGTTACATCCTTGAGCGTACCGCCGAAAAGTACGGCATGTCGATCAACTTCCACTGCAAGCCCGTCAAAGGCGACTGGAACGGAAGCGGCATGCACGCAAACTTCTCGAACACCCTGCTGCGAACCTGCGGCAGCAAGGAAGTTTACGATGCTGTTTGCCAAGCTTTCGAGCCACGCATCAAGCATCACATCGACGTTTACGGTGCCGACAACGATCAGCGTTTGACCGGTCTGCACGAAACCCAATCGATCGACAAGTTCAGCTACGGTATCTCGGACCGTGGTGCTTCGATCCGTATCCCAGTCTTCACCGTCGAGCACGGCTGGAAGGGTTGGTTGGAAGATCGTCGTCCTGCATCCAACGCTGACCCGTACATGGTCGCCAGCGCGATCATCACGACGGTCAAGGGTGCAAGCGTCGAGCAACCTGCCTAAGTAAAACGAGAGCATCTTTCTCCGCAAAGAGAAGCTTGAACCCGGTAGCATCCCGCTACCGGGTTTTTTTGTGGCCGGTCGGATCCCTCAGGTTTCGACTGAGCGGACTGTTCGTGAGCCGTTTTCCGGTTTGGTCGTGTCCCGATACCGGCCGATTCTTCTCTATACTGGAAACATGAACGAATCATCCATCATTCTTTCCGGAACCGACCCCGATCTGCCGCGCAACCTGCCGCCAGGACTCGGTCGGTACACCGGCTACCGCGAAATCGGTCGCGGTGGAAGTGCGATCTTGCGTTCTTGTTTCGATCCAGTCACCGGTCGCACGGTCGCCGTCAAAACGCTGTTGCCCGCCACCCAGCGTGATCGCAACGAACGACGTCGGTTGCTTCGCGAAGCTCGCGTCACCGCCCAATTGCAACATCCCAACACGGTGCCGGTATACGACATCGGTGACGACGACAAAGAAGGCATCTTCTTTGTGATGAAGCGGATCTCGGGTGAGAACTTTTTCGAAATCCTCAAACGCATCGCGATGGGCGACCAACCCACGATCGATGCCTTCGACACAGCGCGGCGTCTCGAAATCCTGGCCAGTTCCTGCCAGGCACTCGCCTACGCGCATGCACGCGGTGTGATCCATCGCGATATGAAACCCGAGAACATCTGGGTCGGGAACTTTGGCGAAGTCATTCTGCTCGATTGGGGAGTGGCGAAAGTCTGGGGACACACCGACCACAATGAACCGGTGTCCAAAAGTGTGCTGCGACCACAAAGCGAAGAGACACAGCTTCAAACGCTGACCGGTGGCGGGCAACGCCCCGGAACGCCACTGTACATGTCGCCCGAACAGATCGATGGAAACCGCAGCATCGACGAACGAACCGATGTCTTCAGCGCAGGCGTTTGCATGTATGAACTGCTTGCCATTCGTGAACCGTTTCGCGGCGCCAATATTGATGAGACCTTCGACAACATCAAGCATCGAATGCCCGATCCACCGAGTGTCCGCTCACCCGATCGAGACATCCCCAAAGGTGCCGACGACGTGGTGATGCGCGCAATCGCGAAGAAGCCAACCGAGCGGTATCAGTCGATGCGAGAATTCATCACCGCAGTACGCGACCTCACCTAGGTTTTTTCGTAGCCGAGCTTTAGCCGGAATCTTCTGGCCGGCCGCCCAAAGACGGGACTACGAACCGTTTGTCGTGCCGGATCTGCGTCGCTGTGGCTCCTTGATCCGGCCTACACTTGGTAGCAGGTTACGGACTCGCCAGTTTCGGCACCCGCCACACCCAGCGCCGATTCGCTTCTTCGTCGCCTTGAACGTTTGGTGGCGTCTCGGGAATCACATCACTGTTGAGACGTTCAATTCCCCACACCGTGACGCCCGAATCTTCTTTCAAATAACCGAACGGTTCATCGCCAGCGGTTTCATAAGCCGCTGTGCCGTCACCTTTCTTGATCAACTCATCCATCGTCTGCGGAAGTGAGCCATCGGCCACGCGATAGAGCCTGACATCAATTGCCAATCTCGCAAGGTTGTCGATTTCGATCGCGTTTGAATAAGCGGCCGACACGGTTTGGAGCGCCGGCAGAAGCAGGTAAGAAACGATGTAGTCGGTCTTTTCTGCAGCGGATGACGAATCGACTTTTGCAGACAAGTTCTCGCCCCACTTTTGTCCGTGCTCGCGAAATTCGGCGAGCTCCGTCGGCGCATCTTCGAAGGCTCCGATTTGATCAAGGTAAAAGATCGCGTCGCGAGATCTCAGTTTGCCGAGCAGCGGCGAGTTTTCTGCTTCTTCGATTTCGAGCAAAGCGGCTGCCTCAGCAGGATCGGAAAAGACCGGCAACGACAATCCGCGTTCACCCTGAACCGCCAAAGAAAAGCTTGCCAGCTCATCATCAATGCTTGGAATGTCGCGTCGAATTGCTCGCAGCTGTTGCGGCTGAAGCAGGTCATGCTCGATCGAACGTCGAAGCATTTCGTTGCGCCGGTTGGCAACATTGAACCGAACGAGCTGTGACACCACCATCGGTTCACCCAACAGAGATGCTTCTAAACCTTGGCACGCACGGATGCACTCAAGGGCCCGTTTGGAATCGTTGTCGCGCAGCGCAACTTCCCATTCAAGCATCATCAATCTTGAAAGTGCTCGCGTCGCTTGGGTGTCGGGCAGGAGCGTTCCCAGGCCCTCCATTTCGATCGGTCGAAAAATGGGTTTGGCCCCATCGGCAAGCTCGGCTTCGGCCAGCTCATGGATCGACTTCAACAACTCATCGTGAGTGGCCAAGAAATCCTTCACCGTTTGCTCGTCAGTCCACGGTTGATCTGGCGGTGGGATCTCCGGGCCGGCACCCAAGTGAGGCAGACCAACACTTGCTACATCAAAGTCTCTTCCTTCAACGACAGCCGTCAGCTCGACCCATCGATCGGTTCGCTCGTCCGAGGTCAATCGGCGATGCAAATCGGCGACCGAATCGTAATCAACCGGCACGTCCTCGGCCCGAAGCGACTCCGTCCGAACGGTCAACTCCTTCGAAGCGGCTGAATAGCGACCAAAGAACCAAGTCAGGACGCCTCCGCAAAGCAGAAGCGGCACAACAACGATCAAACCCAAAACAATGGCCAGGGCCCAAAAAGGAGATCTTTGGTAGGGTCGCGATTCGTTCATTTTTTGACTTTCGGGTGACGCTGAAGATCCACCATCGTACCAACCGAACCAAGAAACGGACGCGTTGGCGTGTAGGACTGAGACGATCGTATCAATAACTCCTCGATTTCAGCGCCCCGCATCACGCTCGGTGGGCAAAGTCGCAATAATGGTGTTCGACGGCGACTATCGTAGTGCACGTTAAAAACACCATCGCGATCATCAACATGCTGTCGCCAAGAAACGGCAGACTGGCGGAGACCAACATCTATGTGCGGCATTACGGGAGCAATTTGGCGAGAGGTGTCCTCGGCGATTAGCCCAGACACACTCGCCAAAATGACCGCATCGATCGCACATCGTGGACCCGATGATTCACAGACTTGGTACAACACCGACCACCGCGATGCCTACGGAAAGACGGTCGGAGTCGCACTTGGGTTTCGCCGCCTCAGCATCATTGACCTCGAAGGCGCCCGCCAACCGATGGCCAACGAAGATGGCACGCTTCGCATGGTCTTCAACGGCGAAATCTACAACTACAAAACACTGCGAAACCGGCTCGAAGGAACAGGCCACACCTTTTCGACCGACGGTGATGGTGAATCGATTCTTCACCTCTACGAAGACCTTGGTGTCGAGTGTTTTTCCCAGCTCAATGGAATGTTCGCGATCGCGATCTGGGATCCGCACCATAACCGGCTTGTCCTCGCTCGCGACCGTATCGGACAGAAGCCGCTTTATTACGCCGTCAAGAATGATCGGCTGGTTTTCGGCAGCGAGATGAAGTGCTTGGCCGAAGTCGAAGGTGTTTGTTCGGAAATTGATCCCGGCGCCATCGACGAGTTCCTGACTTACCAATACGTCCCCTATCCCGGAACCATCTGGAAGGGCGTGCGTAAACTGCCGCCGGGGCATTACGCCGTCTTTGAAAATGGCCAACTCTCGGTCAAGCGTTATTGGGATATTGATCCAAGCATCGAACGACCCATGCGTCCCGGCGAGGCACGCGAGCGTCTACGCGAATTGCTGACCGATTCGGTGCGTCTTCGTATGCAAAGCGACGTTCCGCTAGGTACCTTTCTTTCGGGCGGAATCGATTCGTCGCTGATCACCGCGATCGCTCAAAGCCAATCGGACCATCAAGTCCGAACGTTCAGTATCGGTTTTCCCGTTGCGGATTTTGATGAAACGGTGCACGCAGCGGCCGTCGCCGAACATTTGGGGACGCAGCATCAGCGATTCGAAGTGATGCCAAGTGGTGTCGATGTGATCGACAAACTGGTTTGGCACTACGACGAACCGTTTGGTGATTCATCGGCAGTCCCGACGTGGTATTTGTCGGAACTGACCCGCAAGGAAGTCACCGTTGCACTCTCGGGTGACGGCGGTGACGAATTGTTCGCCGGCTACGAACGTTACCGTGCACTTTGGCTGAGCAACAAAATGCTCAGGCTATTTCCCATCCACAAATTCCCTGGCATCTCGCTGGTTCAGAAACTGCCTGATTCCAATCGTCAGCGTTCACTGCCGCGGCGAGCGAAACGATTCTTGGAAGCGCTCAATCAACCGGCCGCACGACGATACTTGAATTGGTTGCAGATCTTTCCCGAATCCATGCGGGCATCGCTCTACACCGACGATTTCGTCGAAACGTTGCCTGGTGATGATCCGTTCGATTTCCTTGCCGCAGCGTGGGATCAATCCGAAGGTCGCGATGTCGTCACACGCGCGTCAATGGCCGACGTCTTCACCTACCTTTGTTGCGACCTGATGACCAAAGTCGATATTGCCTCGATGGCTCACGGCTTAGAGGTTCGTCAACCGCTGCTGGATCATCGCATTGTCGAACTGGCCGCATCGATGGAGGTCGAACATAAGTTCCGCGGAAAACGCGGCAAGCTGATTCTCGAAGACACGTTCGGTTCGATGATTCCCCGCTCGATTTTCCATCGCAAGAAAATGGGCTTTGGAATTCCGATCGGTGGATGGTTCCGAAACGAACTCAAACCGATGGTGCATGACACGATTCTGGCCGACGACTCGAGAATCAGTACCTACTTCCGACGCGAAGAAGTCGAATCGCTCGTGCGTTCTCACGAAGAGAGCAAACACAATCATGGTTACCGACTGTGGAACCTTTTGATTCTTGAAAAATGGTTGCGTCATTGGGCGTAAGGCTGCGAGCAGGGCGTTTGTCGTACCGAGCTCTAAACGGAATCTTCAGGCTCTTCCGCCTAAAGGCGGGACGACAAACGCTGAGCCGCGATCGCGTAAGCGGCCGGGCTTTACTATGTGTCTGTAGCTACGCTCGCCAGAGCGTGGAGTGCGTTGCCACGTAGAAAGGCTGTGATTTTTTTAGCCGAGCTTCAACATAGTCGCCTTCTGCTCCACAAGAACTGCGTTTGCGGACGCTACTTTCGCGGAGCGAAAGGCGACAATCATGCCGGATCTGCGTCGCTGTCGCTCCTTGATCCGGCCTACTCGTCTCACTGATTGGGTGAGCGAACATCGTGAAGGGTCGCCCCTTGTTCGCTGCTCATCACGAGAATCGCGAAACGCTCGGCTCCCTTGGCATCGTTTGCACTGATACTTGCATAGTCAAACCGACCACGAGCATCGGTGTAGCCATCTTTGAAGAATCGGACGTTTCCGTTGGGATACTTTGCGTAGACCTTCACGTAGGCACCAGGAATCGGTTGATGCGATTGCGCATCGGTCGTCTGCAACTGGCCGTAGCTCTCGGACACGTACGTCGTGATTTCGCCACCGTAGTACAACGCGGTTGAACGTGATGCGCCAGCAACCACTTCAACAAGCAGCGTTTGACGGCTCAGGTTCTCGTTCAACTCGTACCTGCCCACTCCGGTTGCCGATTCGAACTCGACCTGTTCGCTTTGAGCCGGTCGAACCATGGCCATACGCTGCAAGTCTTCACGAACAAACGGCGCTTTACTGAACAACAACTCAAGGTCCACACCATAAAGGTTGACGGTCACCTCTTTGGCTTTGCGATGATCGATCCTTAGCGAGTCGCCTTCAATGCGAACGATCACTTCGGGCTGTGCCTGCGAGGCGGCCTGTTGTTTGCGCTCGCGGTCAATCACGGAAAGATCGCCTGATGCGACATCAACCGGCTTGTCGCCCGCATCCTTTTTATCAACGGAGACTAGCTTTTCAGTGCGATTGAGATCGAGTCGTTGATTGAGTTGCCGTGACAACTCACCGAACCGATGAGCCCAACGTGGAACCGCATGACCAGCATGTTGACGCGCGATCTTCTCCGCCCGTTTGTAGTGTTCTTGATGCAACGCCAAATAGGCATCCACATAGTCGTACTGCAATTTGGTTGCGATCTTCTCGCGATCGACCTTACCAAAATGATCGATCGCTTCCTCAATTCGGTTTTGCAGCAACAGGTAATAGGCAAGCACGAGTCGTTCGCTGTCGGGAATTTCGTTGTCGAACCCGAGCATGCGTACGAAACTCCGGTACTGACCCAAGAAGGTTGGATTCAGAATTTCATTTTCGCCACGTAGAGGATGGATGCGTGCTCGCACCAGTGGGGCATACTCGAGCAATTCATGGGTTCGACGCTCGATTGCATCAACCGAAAGCAGCGGGCTGTCGATCGAAGGGCCAACGCGTCCAACCAAGTCTTCGCGGATCGACAGGTAGTCGCTCATTGCATCGTCATCACGATGTTTGAGCGAATATGCCCACAGTTCCGCAACTGGCATGTTGGCGTCGCGCAGCGAGTCGATCACGACGCGATACACCTCTTGGTCCTGCATGCGGTGCGCGACCAGCATCCAGTTGAGCTTACGCAGGTTAGCGTCGACCAGGAAATCGCGAATATCGTCGGCCGACCCGTTTCGAACCACTTTCTCCCAAGTGATGTTGTCGTGCTCAGTCGGCTGTGCAACCACTTTGAATTCTTTTTCACCACCACGAGCGATCAATTTCCCTTGGCTTGAAACGGTTGCCGGGTAGTGAACGAAACTACCAGCGGCTGGGAAATAGAACTGGTATTCGATCGATTGAACGGCAAACGGTTCGAGCACCATTGTGCGACTGTCCGTGGTTTGACTTGTTGCCAGCGGCAGACTTCCCGCCGGAATCTGCCAAAAGACATCCACGGTTCGGCGAGCTGCTGTGGGGTTGGAAACAACGGTTTGGCCCTTGTAGGCAACACCGGTCAAAAACTCGCTCGGTTCTGAGATATCGTCCGAACGACTGCTCGATCGGTGCAAATCATCGAACCGTTGACCGATCAAAATGCTCGATTCACCTTCGGCTGCGTCAAGAACATTCAACCGCTTGGTCACCACGGCAACCGCGTGCTCGGGAGCGTACGCCTCGTCGCGTTCGGTTGGCAAACCAACATCGCCCGGTGTCAAAGGCAAACCACAAAGTGCCAGCGCGACCAATGCCGAGTGTCGGTTTTCGACCGGACTCAACAAATTGGATGAAACATCAATCTTGCCAGGTTCGCCGGCAACCAAATCGGCCCAAAATCCGTTTCGAGAAATCAGACTCGATGGATGAGGTCCGCCGACGGTTCGGATTCGATCCCAATGGCTTTCGGCCCACTGCTTGGTGCTGTCGAGTTCTCGGTAGAACGCCAGCGACCGGCCTCCGCCACCCAACATGCCACCGCGGCGCGACATCACTCGTCGACCACGCGATTGTTTGCTGTAATAACGATCCGATTCACGCTCGACCTCTTTGGCGCGGAGTTGGCGTGATTTGTCGATACCTCGACTATCGCTGTCGGCGATCGCGCCAAACAGTTGCATTCGCATTTCCATCATCGGCTCCGCCTCAACCATGTCGCTGGCGTCGGCACCCAACTTTGCCTCGAGTCTCTCAAAGCGGAGTCCCGAGTCTTTTAAAGCGCTGTCGATACGCATTCGGACAGTGGCAAAGTCTTCTTCTTGCTCGGCAACGTGTTCACGAAGCTCACGGGCTACCGAATCTCGAACGTCGTTGACTTTCATCGCCAACAAAACACGTTCGGCCGCGTTCAATTGGTTGTATCGCCACAGCGTTGTGTACTCGCTCAAGTCATCGCCAAGGAGCCAATGATCAACAAATTGCTTCTCCTTTTTGTTGGCCAAGTAGGGACCAACGATGTCTTCAAAGAATCCGTGATCGTGGGCCCAAAGGAACAGATGCAGCTCGTGACTTGCTAGCCGTGAATACGCATCCAGTTTCTGAGTGCGATCGAGTTTGTGCCAATAGCCAAGCTCATCGAATTCGGACAAACGCGAGTCGCCGACAAGTGTCTTGTAAAGCTTGAGCAAACTTCCGACCGACGCATAGACTTGCAGTTGGGCCGATCCAAGGCTTTCCAAATCGAGCGGGTTGTCCTTGGAAACGATCGAAACGGCCCGCTCAAACGAGTACGATTTTTTGGCATCAAGTGCCTTTGCCAATCGCAGGTCGACGGTTTCAGCATCCGCCAGCGGCGCAGTGATGGTTCGCTGCAACAAAGCGAGTGAGTCGCTAACGACGATTTGAATCACCGGCATCGATTCAATCAGATCCGCCGGTACGGTCACGACACCCTTTTCATCGGCGCGAAGGTTGGCTGCAACAGCACCCGAGTCACCAAGGAAGTCATAGTCCGATCCCACCATCCGTGATTGAGCTTCGCTCTTGCGTTTGGCCGCGGCCTCGGCCATCGAATCGGGTGCGGCCGCACTGGGCGGCGGCACATCGCCAGCAGCAGCCGACTGGCTTTGATTCGTCGTTTCCTCGGTTTCCCAGGGGTTCAGAATCAAACTTGGCCGAGGAATCATCACGCCCGGATACTTCGTGGCGTACTGACGACGGAGCACGTATTGGTATTCGTCGCCAAGTCGCAAATCACCGACATATCCATTGCGGGGCAGGGTGATGCGGCGACCATAAAGACTCGGTTCAGGGATGTAGAGCTGGTCCATCGGCGACGTCGAGTCGATGTACCGAGACGCATAGATGTGGACGCGAGCATCTGCGGAGTCGCCCGATAGCTGAATCCTCAAACCCTCTTTGTTCCGATCAATCGACGCGATCGAAACGGGTTCATTCATGGCCATCGAACGATGTCGAACACGACCCGTTGCGATGCGTTCGATCTCGGGTCCGTCCACGACCGCGATCACGGTTCGTGCTGCTGTCAATCGATCAATCAGGTGATAATCGCCTGATGCAAGGTTACCGATCACCAGCATGCCATCTTTGACCGAAAGGCGATCCGATTGATCGGCGCGGTTGGATCCGGCACGCAGCTCGACAAGTCGGTAACGCTCCGCGGCTGACTTGATCACATCGGCCAGTGGCAGGCGCACGCCACGTTCGGTGGTGGTATGAATCTCGTTTGGCCACCGCACTTGATTCAGTTTTAATTGGCGTGCGTGCTGGAGACCCGAGGTGACTCCGAATCGAATCTGATCGACTCCTGGCAGGTCTTTCAGTTTCACTTGCCCATTGCGATCCGCTTGAAGTGTTTGATCGACGGTGGCGCGCCTTGAGTTGGTTGTCAGCGAGACGTTCACCGTCGCATCCGCCACCGGTTCACCACTTCGTCCACGAACTTCGATCACGAAGTTGTCGCCATCACGCGTCAGGAAAGCGTCATGCGTGTGGCTGGTACGTCGAATCCCGGCGACGTCCCAACTTCGGCTCGTTTCCACCGTGCGTTTTTTGCCATCAGCAAGACCATCGACGACACCAACGAGTGTTACCTTGAGACTCGCCAATCGCGACGGAACGCGCATCGGTACGACCAATTCAGCATCTTGATCCAGCTTCACATCACCGATGTTCATGTTCGTCACGACGTTGTCCAGGTCGCGAGCCTCGACACGTACCGCAACATCAGTCAACGTTTGCGGGTCGATCGGAGTGTTGCCCATCACCAATCGAGGTCGAATCAAGACGTCGACATTGCCGCCGCTTTGCAACTGCGTCCGATCGACGTGCATCCCAGCGGTCAAACGATAAGATTCGCGCAGGTGACGGAAAGTAATGGGTCGCGAGATTTTTCCGTCGCTGATCATCGCGCGCCGCTGCACGTTCTCGGCCACGGGCGGCAACAGGATTCGTCCTTGATCGTCGGCAACAAACTTGCGGGAACCAACCAACATCGACGCAACGGGAATTGGCTTGCGGTTTTCGTCAACAATGGTGAAAACCATCCCATCCGCAGCCACCGAATCGACATGATCGATTTCGCCGCGACGCACGAGCGCTCGTGCCCGCATGCCCTTTCCGACCAAATCAACGATCCAGACTCCGCGGCCTTTGATTTCGTCAAGTGAAACGTCCTCGCGGTGACGACGCACTGCGGGATGGTTGAATGGCAGACGTTTTTCGTGGGTGGCCACAAGTCCGTCCAAATCAATATCGGTGTCAATTGGACGACTGTGAGTTCGATAATAGGACTCGGTGTTGATCTCGTAGATCCTCACCACAAGTTCGTCAACGTTTTTGACGTCGACTCGCAATTTCGTAGGCTGGTCCGCTGCAAACGTTCGTGGATTCTCGACGGATAGACGCAGCTGAGTCGAATCGCGCAAGGCCTGCCTCTGAGAAGCACTCAGCATCTTGTACCAGCGCTCTTCATCGCCAATCCCCTCGAGCAGTTTCGTTTCCGCAAAGACTTGGCGAAGGTATTCAGGCTTGAAGTAGCTGCTGAAAGCGTCTGTGTTCTTTGCCTCTTTTAGAAAGTGTTCGAGGTGTGCGCGGACGAGAGGTTGTTCGTCACCGATGGGCGGCAGCAGCGCCATGCTCATGAAATTGTCACCGAGTTTTGCTTTCACGCTCGGTCGTCGCGCCCATTCTGCCGGAACGATTGGGCTTGTTCGCGGAAGTTGTAGATAGCGCAGGAATAGCGCGCGGTCATAATTGCCTCGAGTCACGTTGGCCTCAAGCAGTCGATAGATCGACGCCGCCTTCAGCGAGTTGTAGCTTTGCGGCAACGTGCTGACGTAGTCTTCAACCTGCTGCAAGTATGCGAGTTGCACTTCAGGTTGTTGGCTTGGATCGCTGTCACCGTCTGGACGCAGTCGTCTAAGCACTGCCGCAACGTAGCCATTGTCGTCTGAAACCGCCGAGACGCTCTTTGCGACACTTCGAAGCTCATCAAGCGTTAGGTGGTTGTGTGCGGCAACGTCGCCAAATTTCTGTTCGTTCGGTCGCCGCGAGGACAGTTCTTTGATGACCAATTCATCAAGGTTAGCGATGTAGGGTCCATTCACCCGCTTCAAAAACTCCTTCAGACTGATCGAAACTCCCGCCGTTTTCCCTGTGCGATACAACTCGGCCAAATGAGCCATGCCAACTGGCTTCAATGGGTCGTTGCGACGTAGTGCATCTTTGACAAGGCGATCGATGTCGAGCGCGGCGACGTTCAACTCACTCGGATAGCGACGCTCGCCCTTTGTGACTGGCGGTGCATGGTCTAGCTTGATGCCAAGACGACGAATCAAGTGATCAACCGTTCGCTGGGGTGAAATGTTGTAGGTCAGCAAACGTTGCCGATCGATCATCGCAGTGATCAGCGGTGTTTCGCGGCCTTTGTGTTCGGCCAACCAATCGCGCAAGATTGCTTCGGATCGCTCCAGCTCGCCAGTCGTTTGGTAGTGCAGGCAGTGATAGAAGTAGAAGTCCTCGCTTCCGGGAATCAACTCGGCAAGCATTGCTTGGCGATCTGCCGCAAGAGCGTAGCGTTCCATCACGCCAATTGGTTCGGCACTGATGGTTTGGGCGCCTCCGATGCAAAGCGTGAGGGCGACCAACGCGCGACGAACCGAATTGCGAAGGGCCCCTTTGCGGGCGGACTGTTTTTTATGCGACCGGGGAAAGCGAAGCATGACGGTCGTTCCTTGTCAGAAAAGTCAGTGACGGGAGGATCATTTTGAAATCATTGAACGGCGGATGCCGGTTCGTTGTCAGGTACGCTGTAAACGACCCAACGTCGCGTTTATTAGCCTGGCCAGAGGAGAAGTTGCCGTGTGCCGGGGCCAACACGCTATTTTTGCTCAAAAATCACGCCTAAGGCGAATGATTTCTTCGCAGGCCTGCCTTTGGTCGGATTGCGGGAAGATTCCGACCAAAACCCGGTACCACAAACAGGCGGTTCACTAGGTTCAAGACGATTTGGGCCGCCGGACGGATTTCGAAATCCGAAAAATAGCGCGATCGGCTAGCCTAGAAAGCCACTTTCGATGATCGCATCGGCAAGCGACTGGACCATCGCGGGCTCGTGCGCCGCAGAGAGAGAAACACGGACGCGAGCCGCCCCTTCGGGGACCGTTGGCGGACGAATCGCCGGCACGAAAAAACCTCGTCGCTCAAGTTCCTTTGACAGACCAACCGCGGCAGAGTCCGAACCAACGACCAGGGGCACAATGGGCACGCACGACTCGATGCCGTCCCCATCGAGCGACAACCGTTGGCGCAATTGCTTTGCATAGCGCTGCACCGTTTGTGCTCGATCGGGTTGCGCCCTGATGGTTTCGATCGCCGATGCAGCTGCTGCAACTGCGGCTGGTGCGAGTGCGGTGCTGAAGATCAACGACCGACAATGATTGATCAGATAGTCGATCACCACTTGAGGCCCCACAACGAATCCGCCTTGTGACCCGATGCCTTTGCTGAGTGTGCCAATTCGAATGGGAACTTCTTCTTTCAATCCGAGCGCTTCACATAGGCCGCTTCCGTTTGATCCCAGAACTCCTGTTCCGTGGGCTTCGTCAACGATGACCGTCGCGTCGTGTGTCTTGGCGAGGTCACAGAGTGACGCGAGCGGCGCAACGTGTCCGTCCATGCTGAAAACGCCATCGGTGACGATCCAGACTCGATCGTATCGGTCGCGCAACGTCCGCAGAATCTCATCAACCGCTTCCACCTCTCGATGTGGGTAGATGACTTTCGTTGCTTTGGATAAACGGCATCCGTCAATCAACGAAGCATGATTCAATTCATCACTCAGAATCAAATCACCCTCGCGCGCGAGGCAAGCGATGGTTCCCGAACATGCGGCGTATCCTGACGGAAACAGAACGGCCGCCTCCGTCGATTCCCAAGCCGCGATCGCTTTTGCCAGCGTTTCATGCTCGGTTGTCCAACCACTCACCAATGCGCTCGCTGCCGCGCCCGTCAAACATGATCGCGAGGGGGTCTTTTGTTGTGCCGCAATTCCCAAATAGTCGTTCGCGCCAAAGTTGATCAGCGACATCCCGTCCTCCGACCTTAGGTGAACGCCGTCGTGAACTCTTGGGACGAGTTTGCGCGATCGATCCTGCCCTCGAAGCTGTTCGATCTTCTCTGCGAGAAAACGAAAATCGGCCATTGTTGGATCAACCAGGAGGCCAGGTCAGCTTACGGCCGCCGAGAACATGAAAGTGAAGGTGCGGGACTTCTTGGCCACCATCGTCGCCGCAATTGCAAACCAGTCGATAGCCATCGCCGAGGCCTTCGTCGGCAGCAACTCGAGAGGCCACGAGGACACAGCGGCCAACAATCTGTTCATCTTCGTCGCTGAGGTCGGCCAACGACACAATCTCTTTCTTGGGAATCACCAACAGGTGCGTCGGTGCTTTGGGATTGATGTCACGAAATGCCAAGCAAACATCATCTTCGTAAACGATGTCAGCCGGGATTTCGCGGTCGATGATCTTGGTGAAAATAGAAGGCATAATCGCACTGGCAAACGTGAAACCGGGTATTCGTGACAACCTGCTACTGCGATACGTATTGTCACTTTTTTTTCCGCTGCCGAGAACCGCCGGACGCACTTTTGTGTCTCGATCCTTCAAATCAAATGAAAAGCAGAAGGAAAAAAGAAAACGACTCCATGGAAAAGAAACAACAGAAACGGACCAGCAAATTCCTCAGCCTCGTCCTGCGTCACCAACCTGAAACGATTGGCATCGAGTTGGATGATTCGGGATGGGTCGCGGTCGAAGAACTCCTGGCCGCATTGGCCAAAAACAAACGACCACTTTCGCGTGAAGAACTGGAAACGGTCGTGAGAGAAAACGATAAACAGCGTTTCGCATTTAGTGATGACGGGACGCTCATTCGAGCCAACCAGGGGCACTCGGTCGAGGTTAAACTTGAGCTCCTGCCAACCGAGCCGCCTGAGTTTCTCTGGCACGGCACCACCGAGCGGTTTGTTGATGCCATCCGAAACGAGGGACTGAAAAAAATGCAACGTCACCACGTTCATCTGCATCCCGACGTTGAAGTTGCGACAACGGTGGGTAGCCGACGCGGCAAACCGGTGCTGCTGAAAGTCTACAGCGGACGAATGCACCAAGAGGGATTTGAATTCTTTGTGTCCGACAACGGTGTCTGGCTGGTCGACCACGTGCCGCCAACTTTCATCGAGTAACGTTGTGACTCCTTAAGTGTCGCCTTTCGCTCCGCGAAAGTAGCGTCCACAAACTGCGGAGCACGTGAGCCGTACGCGCTAGCGTCGGGCCTTGGAAGATCCGCATCGGGTCCTGCGACATCCGCGTCGGGCCCTGGAAGATCCGCAAAGAGCGTAAGGCCCGACGCTAGCGCGTTCGGCTCACGAGAACTATTCTTCGCCCGCTTTCCAGCGGAGGAAGGCGTCAAAGAATCCTTGCAGCTCGCTTCCGTCGAGGACACTGTTGAAGTTACCGACGTAGTGTCCGGTGCGTGCATCTTTGACCCGTTGGTCAGGATGCAGGAAGTAGTTGCGAATTTGGCTTCCGAAACCGGTCTTCGGTTGAGTTCCATATTTCTTGGCCTCTTCCGCTTCGCGGCGTTCTTCTTCCAAACGCGCCATTTTGGCGCGCAACATCTTCCAAGCCGTTGCGCGGTTTTGATGCTGGCTGCGTTCGTTTTGGCACTGAACGACAACATTGGTTGGCAAGTGCGTCAAACGAATGGCACTGTCTGTCTTGTTGACGTGTTGACCACCGGCACCGCCCGCGCGATAGGTGTCCTCACGAACATCCTTCTTTTCGATATCGACTTCGATCGAGTCATCGATTTCGGGCGAGACGGTGACAGCTGCAAAACTCGTTTGTCGTTTACCTTCGCTGTTGAACGGGCTGATCCGCACCAACCGATGGACGCCTTCCTCACCTTTGAGGTAGCCGTAGGCCATCGGTCCACGAACAGCGATCGTGGCGTGGTTGATCCCCGCCTCTTCGTTTTTCTGTTCGTCCATCAGTTCGATCTTGTACTCTTGGCCCACGGCCCATGCCGAATACATGCGCAGCAGCATGTCGGCCCAGTCGTTGGCGTCAGTACCCCCATCGCGGGCGTTGATCGACACGATCGCGCCAGCCGAATCGTTGGGACCGTTCAGCAGAGCTTTGAGTTCCAGATCGTCCAGAATCCCTTCGAGGCGGCCGACTTCCGAAGTCACTTCCTCGGCCAACGATTCGTCCTCATCAGCCATCTCAAAGAGCGCTTCGAAGTCCTCGACCGAACTGGACAGCTCATCGAGCGGTCCAACCACGACCTTCAGTCCCTTCAATTCGGAGATCACCTTTTGAGCCGCTTCGTTGTCATCCCAGAAGCCGGATTCCCCCATTTGGGCCTCAATCGCCTTGATCTGATCACGCTTGCCAGCGTGGTCAAAGAGAGTCTCCGAGTTGTTTCAGGCGCTGACGGATCTTTTCGCTGCGCTGGACCAATTCAGCATCCATTCTCGTTTCCGGCTCCGAACCTATGATGGGGGCGTATGATGTGGTGAAGAAGGCGAAGAGGGGATCGGCCCCGCCTTCGATTGAACTTTGTAGGAAATATACATGGCACGCGTGGTTCTAGCGATGAGTGGTGGCGTCGACTCGAGTGTCGCCGCGCACCTGCTGTTGGAGGCGGGGCACGAAGTTGTCGGCGTTTTCATGCGGCATGGCGAAGAGTCGAGCCAGCAGTGCCGGGTCGAACCGGGAAAGGCCGACGGCCTACCTGTCTTGGGTGGTTTGGCCCAGGGGCGGGCTGATCACAAGCAAGGCTGCTGTACCGCCTCGGATGCCGCCGATGCGCGACGGGTCGCCGCGAATATGAAAATCCCGTTCTACGCCCTCGATCTCCAGCAAGATTTTCGTCGCATCGTCGACTATTTCGTTGATGACTATTTGAATGGCCGGACGCCCAATCCCTGCGTCAAATGCAACCATTGGATCAAGTTCGGGCGTCTTTTCGATTACGCCGATGACATTGATGCCGAATTCGTCGCGACAGGTCACTACGCACGCACCAGCTTGAACGAAGAGGATGCTCTGAAAGCCGGCCAGCTGCATCGTGGATTCGACTCGCACAAGGACCAATCGTACGCGCTGTTCGGAATCCGGCGCGACCGCTTGCCTCGGATGCTGTTGCCAGTCGGCGGGTTCGAAAAACCACGCATCCGCGAGATCGCCGCACAATTGAATCTCGGCGTCGCCGGCAAAAAGGACAGCCAAGAAATCTGTTTCGTCACCCAGGGACATCACAGCGACTTCGTTCGAGCGCGCGAGCCCGATCGGTCCGCTGAGACGGCAGGCGAGATCGTGACCGTCGATGGTGAAGTCGTCGGACAACACGATGGTTACGAGGCTTTTACCGTCGGCCAACGAAAAGGTCTCGGCGTGGCCATGGGCGAGCCTTTTTTCGTCACTCGAATCGCGCCCGAAACACGTCAGGTCGTCATCGGACCCAAAGAGGCCCTCGGCCGCGATGGCTTGGAAGCAGACGAAGCCAATTGGCTGGTCGAACCAGAGGAATTGCCCAGCGAAGGCCTTGCCGTGCAGATCCGCTACAACGGGATGCCGAAACCAGCCAAAGTAACGATCGACCTCGACGATCCGGAACGGTTCTCGGTCGAATTCGACGAGCCTCAAAACGCCGTAGCCCCCGGCCAAGCAGCGGTGGTCTACGACGGCACACGCGTCCTCGGCGGCGGCTGGATCAAGTCGGACTTTTGAATGTCGCCTTTCGACCTCGTTCCCACGCTCTGCGTGGGAACGCACTCTTCGGACGCTCCGCGTCCACTTGGCCTGAGGCGTACGCGTTAGCGTGGGGCCCCACCAAGAGGCTTAGGACGAGAAAAAAGGTCCGTGCAAGCGCACACCCGACTCCACCGTTTGGGAATGCCTCGACGCCGAAGGGGATGGATTGCTACGATGCATCTTTCCTGATCGATTTGTTTTACGCGACTTCCGCCGCCTCTCAGAGACAGACCATCCATGGGGCTATACGACCGAGACTACGGACGAGACGACGAAGGACCGCCCTGGGCAAGTGGCGGCCAATCGAGCGCGCCACGCAGTATCACCATCACCCTGATCGTGATCAATGTGGTCGTCTACTTCGTCGACCGCCTCTCAGCCGACACCGGCAGTGGCATCTTATTCATCAGCAATCTTGCCGAATATTTGGCGATCGATGGCAACACGTTGATGCGACCCTGGATGTGGTTCCAGTTCCTCACGTATGGCTTTCTGCACGATATCAACAGCATCAACCATGTGCTTTTCAACATGATTGGACTGTTCTTTTTCGGGCGAACGATCGAACAACGACTCGGCCGAATGGAATTCCTTCGGTTCTATTTGCTAGCAACTGTGCTCGGTGGGATCGTTGGCGCCGTTTCGAACATGATCGCGGTCAACATGACCGGAACGCCGACCTACACGGTCGGAGCTAGCGGTGCGGTGGTAGCCGTGACGATCCTGTTTGCGTGTTACTACCCGCAAGCCGAAATCCTGTTGATGTTCGTCTTCCCGGTGAAAGCCTGGGTCTTGGCTGTCTTCTTTGTGGCGATGAACCTGGGTGGTGCATTCGGATTCGGCATCGGTATCGAATCCAACACGGCGTTTACCGTCCACCTTGCCGGTGCATTCTTTGCGCTCGGGTATTACTTCAGGCGTTGGAATCTTCGCTGGCTTAACCTTGCCGCGATCGGGGAGATACCCCAGCGTTTGCGGCAACGATCGCGACGGATGAAATTGAAGCTTCACGATCCTGATCGCAAACTGGAACAAGACGCGGCCGAAGCTGATCGCATTTTGGAAAAGATCCATCGCGAAGGCGAAGAAAGTCTGACCTCTTCGGAACGAAAAACGTTGGAACGCTACAGTCGGCGACAACGAGAAAAACGCGGGATGTAAGAAACGAACATGATGATTCGAATTCAATCGTTGCCTTGTTGTTTCACTCTGGCATTAGCGGTTTGCTGGTTGGCGACAAGCGCGACCGAGCAGACGTTTGCCGCTGGTCCTTCCAATGCGCCAAAGGTTGGCGAAAAGGTCCCTGACTTTGACCTGCCGGTGGTTGGTCAAGAGGACTCCTTTTTGCAGCTCAGCGACGAATACGATCAAGGGATTGTGGTCGTCATCGTTCTGCGCGGCTATCCGAATTACCAATGCGTCAATTGCAGTCGGCAACTTTCGACGCTCCGCAATCGGGCTCGCGTGCTTGGCGAACATGTACATCGGGTCGTCTTTGTGTATCCCGGTGAAGGCTCAACCTTAAAACAGAACGCCAAGCGATTCGTCGGATCCAGAAAGCTACCCGAATCGTTCGTCGTCGTTCGTGACCAAGACATGCAAATGGTCGACGACTGGGGATTGCGTTGGAACAAGCGAAGTGAGACCGCCTATCCAGCAACCTTTATTGTTGACAAGAACGGCCGTGTGCGTTGGTCCAAGATTAGCGAAAGTCACGCCGGTCGAAGCACTGCCGAAGAGATCCTGAAAGAAGTTCGCAGGCTTTCAAAGAGTTGACGAACTCGGATTCTGAATCTGCCAAACGTGACACCTAAGACCTATTGAAGAGTAATTCGTTGACTGCACGCATACACATTGTTGGAATTGGCGACGATGGACTGGATGGCCTGACCGGTTACGCTCGCGAGTTGATCGACGCGGCAGGTGTGTTGGTTGGCAATGCTGCGTTGCTTGACAAAATACCCACGTCGGACGCCAAGCGAATCGAAACGGGCAGCAACTTGGAAGAGCTGCAAAAGAAGCTTCTCGACCTGCCCGATGCCCCCACCGTCATGCTGGCCGGGGGTGACCCGCTCTTTTATGGCATCGCCCGTTTTTTGACTGAGTCGTTCGGCAAAGATCGCTTCGAAGTCGTCCCGCACGTCAGCAGCATGCAGCTTGCGTTTGCCCGTGTGAAAGAGAGTTGGGACGACGCCTATTTGACGAGTCTGGCGACGCAATCACTTGATCGTGTTGTCGACAAGATTCGGACGGCCGAGCGCGTTGGATTGTTCACCACCGAATCGATCTCGCCATCGGTTGTCGCCGAAGCATTGCTGGATCGCCGCATCGACTATTTCACCGTTTACGTTTGCGAGAACTTGGGTACGCCTGACGAAACGGTCACACAGGGTGATTTGCAATCGATTCGTGATCAGAGCTTTTCGGCAATGAACGTGATGGTGTTGGTTCGCAGGCAGGGCGCCGCCGATCAACCCTCGGGAAGTCAAAATCGACGACTCTTTGGTAACCCGGACGATCTCTTTTTACAGTCGCGTCCTAAACGTGGATTGTTGACGCCATGCGAAGTTCGTTGCATCGCTTTGGCGGAAATGAACTTGTCCAAATCGAGTGTCGTTTGGGACGTCGGTGCGGGTAGTGGATCTCTCGCTATCGAAGCCGCGTCCATTGCAAGTGACGGCAAGGTCTTTGCGATCGAAATGGACGCCGAAGATTACGGCTTGATGATCGAAAACGCGAAGATGTTTGATGTTCCTTCGTTGGTCCCGATTCACGGCCAAGCTCCCGACGCATGGAACGACCTGCCGGATCCCGACTCGATCTTTGTTGGCGGCAGCGGCCGAGTCGTACCCGATCTGGTACGCGGCGCACTGTCCCGGTTGAGCCAAAATGGATCGATTGTGGTCAACGTTTCGAGCCCCGACAATTTGGTCGCAGTGCAATCGGTCATCGACCAAGCTGGTCTGCGAAGTGACGTCCGAATGATCAACATTGCTCGTGGACAACATCAACTTGACCGCGTCCGGTTTGATGCCCTGAACCCGACCTTCTTGGTTCTGGGAAAACGAGCGTCGGCATAATCGTCAAAGCCCTCACCATTTGTGCTTTATCCCCCCGCGATGGTAGGTTCAAATTGACCAGCCCGTTCGGACGAGGTGTAAGCAACTAAGCTGCATCGAAACACTTGGCCATGCGCCAATTCTGTGACAGATCGGGGAAATCGCCCAGCGGTCTTCGTTTCGTAGCTATCGACATCAACCACCGTAACCATGCAAGTCAGCAAAGCGGTCATCACGGCCGCTGCACCCAAACAAAACCGGCTACCACTTCAACAACTTGTCGACCGAAGTGGTGAGGACAAAACGGCTCTGCAATTGGTGATCGAAGAGACGGTCGCAGCCGGGATCGAGGAAATCTGCGTCGTCATTCGTCCCGGTGACCGTGATGCCTTTGCAGCCGCGGCGGGCAATCAGATTGGCAGCCTTCATTTTGTGGAGCAACCTGAGCCGCTTGGCTACGCCGATGCAATCTTCAGGGCGCGGGACTTCACGGCTGGGCAAGCCTTTTTGCACCTAGTCGGTGACCATCTTTATCTAAGCGACACCGATGTCGCGTGTGCCACGCAGTTGATTCAAGTTGCCGAAGAGTTTCAGTGCAATGTGTCTGCAGTCGAATCGACTCGCGAAAACAACTTGCCCTATTTCGGCGTGGTTAGCGGCCCACATGTTCCAAGACACTCACGCCTTTACGAAGTTGAACGTGTTGTTGAAAAACCAACCCCAACCCTTGCCGAACAGGAACTCGTCACACCTGGTTTGAGGGCAGGGCACTACCTGGGGTTCTTTGGAATGCATGTGCTGACCGACGACATGATGCAGGCCATCGAAGAACTACTGGCCAAGTGGACTGAGAATCCGCAAGCAACCAAGCCAACCCTTTCTGATGCTGCTTCGCTGTGTCTAACTCGATCGCGCTACCTTGCTTGTCAACTTCAGGGACGACGCTGCAATCTTGGCGTCAAATACGGAGTCTTGAAAGCGCAGTTGGCAATCGGACTCTCCGGTAACGACCGTGATGAAATCCTGACCAATCTCGTCGACCTTTTGGCACGTCGTCCGGAGGCGAAATGAATCGCCTGATTGAAATCATCACCTCTGATGACGATGCCGTTCGCAATCAATCGCTCGATTCGATTTGCGGCGAGATGTCACTCGAACAACTGCTCAAGCATTGTGATGCGATTGATCAGTTTCGGCGCAGTGAAGAGAACCTTTACTTTCGTGTTCGAGCCCTCTTTTTTCTTTCGGCGATCCATCGCTACCACTTGCCGGCACACTTCGGTAAACAACACTCGGGTCTGATTCCCTATGCTGGGTATGACCATCTGTTGTCGCGCCGCTTCATGGAAGCGATCGATGTTTTCTTGGCCGTGCAAAACGAATCAGGTCCGAGCGATGGTCTCTCCAGCGCGCTAGCCGATGCTTATCACCAACTCGGTTTTCAAACGCTCGCTGATCAAGTCCGCCGAAGCGTCCGCACGGTCAAAGGCAATCAATGGATGTTTCGGCTTGGTCACCCAGCCGACCATCCATTGCGAGTGGTCGACGCACTGAAAGCAAAATCCGAACAAGGCGTTTCGCCAATCTTGACGGAAGCGACCGCGGTAAGAATGGATTTCTCGCATAGTGCTTGGAGCGACATTTTCTTTTTAGGAATGGACTACCCGGCTGGCGCTCGCGTGTTGAACGTGTCGGTCGACCTCGGAGTTCGCGGCCGCGATTCAAGCACACGGCCGCCGATCGAATCCTATTTGCGCGTGATCGATCAACCGGTCATACGATTGGTCAGTATCGATTTGGGTGCCAGTGTCGAAGTCGAATCGATTTCGGAAATGTTCGATTTCGGACGCGACTACCTTGGGCTGTTGAAGGCCGCTGTCATCGCCACGGGTATTGTTCCTCCAGGCCTGGAAGGTTGCCAGAAGTCGATCCCTGATTTGCTCGAACGCATCATTGGCCCAGGACGCGGGTTGGAACTGGTCAGCAAGGTGAACGACATTCCCAAAGGTTCACGACTCGCCGTTTCAACCAACTTGCTCGGTTCCTTAATCTCGATTCTGATGCGCGCCACCGGCCAAGTCGACGCGCTCACTGGTCCACTCGGTGAAAACGATCGACGCTTGGTTGCCGCTCGGGCGATCCTTGGTGAATGGATTGGTGGCAGTGGTGGCGGTTGGCAAGATTCTGGGGGTGTCTGGCCCGGCATCAAACTGATTTCGGGCACGACGGCCGAGGAAGGCGACAGCGAATTCGGGATCAGTCGAGGTCGGCTGATGCCCATCCATCACGTGCTTGGCGAAGAGCAGGCGTCGGCTGACACGCGCCAAAAGCTGCAAGACAGTTTGGTGCTTGTGCACGGCGGGATGGCTCAAAATGTCGGTCCGATCTTGGAAATGGTGACCGAACATTACCTGCTGCGAAATGAACGTGAATGGCACGGTCGTCAGGAAGCGATGCAAATCCTTGACGAAGTGGTCGCCGCGATTGGTGATGGCGACATTCGACGCATCGGCGAATTAACAACTCGCAACTTTCAAGGACCACTCCAAACGATCATCCCCTGGGCAACCAATCGGTTTACCGACCGCTTGATCGAAGCTTGTCGTGACCAATACGGCGATCAGTTTTGGGGGTTCTGGATGCTCGGCGGTATGGCGGGCGGCGGAATGGGCTTTATCTTCGACCCCAAAATCAAGCCCGAAGCGCAAACCTGGCTTGGCGAGAAAATGGTCCAGGTGAAACGCGAGATGCAAACGGCGCTTCCTTTTGCGATGGATCCAGTCGTTTACGATTTCAAGATCAATGATCAAGGCTCGTCGTCAAAACTACTTTCCGGCGACGATGCGATGATGCACGATCGCTACTATGCGTTGATGTTACCGAAGTGGTTGCAAACGCCAGCACGCGAACTCAGCCCTGAAACCCATAGCGAGATGGTGCGAGTCGGTAACCGATGCCGTGACCAACAGACCTCGACAGCGACAACGGGCATGATCCTCAACAGCCTGTTGCCTCACGCGGGCGGTACGGATAGCGAAACAACATCGCTCAAACAACTACTTTCGGAATGTGGTTTCGACCAACAACAACACGAAGAAATCCGCAACGATCTTCGTAATGGTCGGATTGGACTCGCACAAAACCGGCTTTCGGCAAACACGAACCTTCAAGATGTTCGACCCGAAGATGTGGTCGACCTTCGCACCAAAATCGATTCAAAATACGTCGATCTTGGTCGATCTGCCATCAAGGATGGAAAGGTGGCTGTGGTGACACTTGCTGCTGGGGTCGGGAGTCGATGGACGGAAGGGGCCGGTGTTTGTAAGGCCTTGCATCCCTTCAATCGTTTTGGTGATCGACATCGGAGCTTTCTCGAAGTTCATTTGGCAAAGAACCGCGCTGCGACTGACGCAGGCGGCGGCGTGATTCCACATGTCTTCACGACCAGCTATCTGACCGATCAACCCATTCGTCAACACCTCGAAGAGCAAGCGAACTACAACTTCGATGGCCCGCTTTACGTATCGACCGGCCAAAATGTTGGCTTGCGAATGATTCCGATGGTTCGTGATTTGAGGTTCCTTTGGGAAGAAACAGCCCAACAGGTACTCGACGAACAACAACAAAAGCTTCGCGAAAGCCAACGCAGCGCCATCATGAACTGGGCGCAGTCCGTCGGCGAAGGAAACGACTATACCGACAACCTTGCCAGCCAATGTGTGCACCCGGTGGGGCACTGGTACGAAATCCCAAACATGTTGCGCAACGGCGTCTTAAAGAGACTGCTCGATCAGCAAAATGGGCTCGAGTACTTGATGCTGCATAACATCGACACTCTCGGTGCGAACGTTGATCCCGGTATCTTAGGCCGAGCCATCGATGGTGGGTCAACGCTCGCTTTCGAAACGATCACGCGACGTCTAGACGACCGCGGCGGTGGCTTGGCACTGGTCAACGGACGCCCGCGGTTGGTCGAGGGTTTGGCAATGCCCGACGAGAAGATCGAGTTCGATTTGACCTACTACAACTCGATGACAACCTGGATTCGTATCGACGGATTGCTCGAAAGCTTTGGGCTCAGTCGCGGTGACCTTGATGATCCGGTCAAAGTCGACAAGGCGATTCGGGCAATGAGTTCGCGCCTACCGACCTACATCACACTCAAAGATGTCAAGAAACGTTGGGGTCACGCCCAAGAAGATGTCTTCCCGGTCGCTCAATTCGAAAAACTATGGGGCGACATGTCGACCCTTCCGGAAATTGATTGTCAGTTCTTCGTGACCGACATGCGGCGTGGCCAACAACTCAAGACCCAAGCCCAACTCGATCCATGGAAACGTGACGGGTCGGCCGCCTACGTCGAATCACTTTGCAAGTGGTCATAGCACGGTCTGTCACTCACCCTCCCGCAAGCGGGCGGGTCGGACGCAAAGTCCGGGGAGGGATGATCCCCAGATAGACGAATCCTCTCCGGGCCTTAGAGCCCGACTCTCCCAAGGGAGAGTGTTTTCGAAGCCTAGCGGCAATCTGTGGCACTCGAGCCGGGTGCTACGAACGACGCCTAGCTCTCCAGATCTTCCAACCGCTTTTCGAGCGTTTCGATTCGCTCGGTCACGGCATCGAGACGATCGATGAGCTGATCCACGACGGTCTTCGAAACCTTCGGCGTCGGAGCGGCAGCGGCTTGCTTTTCAACGCGTGCCTCGAGGTATTGGCGTTCGTTGGGCGTGTACAACGTGTGGGCGAACGTTTGTCCGCGTCCCGGTGGGGAAAGGGCTTCGACCAACCCTTTTTCGACCAGCTCGTCGATCACTTGTTGGGCCGCTTGCAAATCGGCCAACGCGTACATGCGCGATGCTCGTGTTCGTATCTCGCCGATCGTTTGCGGTCCGCGCAAAAGTAATTCCGTCATCACGGCGGCGCCTGGGCTATCGACATCAAGCCACTCATAGGCAGCATGTCGGTACTTGGTGGCCCGTCCCGACCCTTGGACTTCACGAGCCGCGCCAACCGAACGCAGTTCATCTAGTGCTAGGAGCGCGTCCTCGTCATCCAAGTCAAGTTTCGGATTCCGATTCGATTTTTGGTTGCTTCCCGTCACGATGCCTGCAAGCGTCAACGGGTAGCTATCAGGAGTCGTCTTTGCCTTTTCGACCAGGACGCCCAAAACGCGGCGTGCGTTTTCCGAAAGAGGCACGGGACCTTGTTTTTCTTCGCTGGCTTCTGTGTCGTTCATCGAGGGGCAACCCACCTGTGTTCGATCGAGGTTTCTGTCTGTTCGTATTCTCTCAGACGAGACCAAACTTGGGAATCAGTCCAACACTTGAAGTGGATTCTGGGCCAATACCGTCTGCCAAGAAGATTACCTTTCGCCAGTCCCAGTAGCTAAACTGTCGCTTCCCTCCCAATCCCCTCCCTCCATCAGATCTGCTTCCATGCCCCACCACTGCGATCGATTTCTCTTTTCGATTTGCCTGTTTGCCGTCACCTGCTGTGCATCCGCAAGAGCTGCCGAGCGTACCAACATTGTGATGGCCTTTGCCGACGACTGGGGCAAATACGCCAGCGTCTACGGGCAACTCGAACCTGGCGGTATCAACGATGTCGCCGTCACACCCAACTTTGACAAGGTCGCGGGTGAAGGCGTCTTGTTTACCCGTGCCTTTGTCAGCGCACCGTCGTGCACACCCTGCCGCAGTTCACTCCTTTCCGGACAACACTTTTGGCGCTGCGAGCGCGGGGCCATTCTGCAAGGCGCCATTTGGGATCGCTCCATTCCCAGCTACCCGTTGTTGCTGGAAGAAGATGGTTACCGTATCGGTCACACCTACAAGGTTTGGAGTCCCGGTTCGCCAAGGGACGAACCTCACGGTGGCGCGGCTCGAGCATTCAATAGCGCCGGCCGGCGGTTCAATGGTTTTTCGCAGTCGGCAATGAAAGCGAAGGATCCAGAAAAAGGAAAACAACAGCTTCTCAATGAAGTTCGTGGCAACATTCGTTCGTTCCTTGATGCCGACAACGACGGCAAGCTCGATGGCGACCAACCGTTCTGTTATTGGTTCGGTCCAACCAATGTGCATCGCAAATGGATCGCGGGGAGTGGTAAGAAACTCTGGAACATCGACCCCGATGACCTCAAAGGTAAACTGCCACCGTTTCTTCCCGATGTTCCGATCGTCCGGGAAGACTTTGCTGACTACTTGGGCGAAGTGCGAGCGTTTGACGAGGGGCTCGGCGTGATCATCGAAGAACTCAAACGTATCGGAGCCTATGAGAACACGATCCTTGTTGTCAGTGGCGATCACGGAATCCCCGGAGTCACGCGAGGCAAGTGCAACCTCTACGACTTTGGCACTCAAGTGCCCCTTGCGATCCGCTGGCCCAGTGGGATCAAGACGCCCGGTCGTGTGGTCGATGATTTTGTCTCATTGCCGGATCTTGCCCCGACGTTTCTTGAAATCGCTGGTGTCGACTCGCCTGACACGATGATCGCTCGGTCACTTGTCGATGTTCTCAAGAGCAACAAACAGGGAACGGTCGATCCGAAACGAGATGCTGTTTTCACCGGCCGTGAACGTCATGTTGCGAAGGCACGCACGAAAGAAAAACCTTACCCCCAACGCGCAATTCGAACCGACCAATACCTTTACATCATTAACTTCGAACCCAATCGTTGGCCGATGGGAACGGGGCCAGGGTTCGGAACGCAAGCGAGTGCGATGCCAGACTTCGTCAAGCTTCGCGAAAACACCTTTGCCGCCTTCGGTGACCTCGACGCCAGTCCGACAAAAGCTTGGGTCGTCAAACACCGTGAAGAGGATCCGATCTCGTTCGATTTTGCAGTGGGCCGTCGACCTGAGTTTGAACTTTACGACATCAAACGAGACCCACACTGCATGAAAAACCTCGCCGACGACGATGATCATGCCGAAGTGAAGACATCACTTCACAAACGGTTGATGTCCGAGCTGAAGAGCACTGGCGACCCCCGTGTATCGGACAACATCATTTTTGAGCATCCACCGTACGCGCTCGATTGAGCCAGTTCGTGGAGCTCGAGAGACGCTCTTGTGAGCCGCGCAGTTCGTAGTACCGAGCTTTAGCCGGAATCTTCAGACTCTTCCGCCTGAAGGCGGGACTACAAACGGTCCTGACCACGCGGAGCAGGTTCTGTTTGACCTGCAAAAAACTTGCGGCAGGTTTGTCGCCGGACTTGAATAGGACGTTATGGCTTCTTCTACCTCCGAATCGAACCCGCTTTCTGAAGGCGACTTCATGCGGCTGTTCGTCAAGCACGAGCCGGCGCTACGAGCCTACGCGCGGTCGATGTTGCCCGATTGGAATACGGTCGACGACGCCCTCCAGGAAGCCAGCGTGACGATGTGGGAAAAGCTCGGCCAACTCAACGGCGAAGATGGGTTTCTTCCCTGGGCCAAGGTCATCCTGCGCTTCAAATGCCTCTCCGCGATTGCTTCGGTGCGCCGTGATCGCCACGTCTTGAGCGACGAGGTGTTGAAACTGATCGCCGATGAAGCCGACGCCATCGACAACGAAAGTGTGGTTGCCGTTCGACAAGCATTGAACGTTTGCCTGGCCAAATTCTCGGATCACCACCAACAGCTACTTCTCGCACCCTATGCGGGCGACGGACGTGTGAAGAAGATCGCCGAGGACTGCAACAAGTCGGTCAATTCGCTCTACAAGCTGCTCGGTCGCTTGAGAGACAAGCTGGCGGTTTGCGTTCAGCGGGAAATTGGGCCGGAAGGGGCCTAGTGCTGAGGATTGCAATCTTGCACGTTAACACTCTCCCTTGGGAGAGTCGGGCTCTAAGGCCCGGAGAGGGCTAGCACATCCAAGACCCTCCCCGGACTTTGCGTCCGACCCTCCCGCAAGCGGGAGGGTGATTGCTGGACCAGAACAACTTCTTGCGCAAATCATGATCCGCTGTCCGTGAGGCCTCGGGCCCCTGTCCACTCGGGCCCCTATCCCACGCGCGAAAGGGTCTCGGCCACATTACGCGTGTCTCGGCTCAATTTTGTGAGATTTTCCGACCTAACTTGCCAAGACGAGCTGCGATTCCTGCGATTCTGACCGCGCCTCGGCTGGCGGTTGTCAGTAGAATGAGATCCCACCGCCAACGCTGACTTCGGCCGCAACTCGGCTGAAACGACCCACCTTTGCGTTGCCCACCGTCACGCCCCATGCACCAATGATCCGCGTTTTACTCGGAATCGTTTTGCTTGCCGCCTCGGTTTCCAACACCACTTCTGCCGAGCCTCAAGCTGAACTGCCAGTCAACTTCTCAGTTGATGTGATGAGCGTTTTGTCCAAGGCTGGCTGCAACGCGGGTACCTGTCACGGCAATTTGAATGGCAAAGGTGGCATGAAGTTGTCGCTGCGCGGGGAGGACCCCGTCTTTGATTACCACGCTCTTGTTCTTGCGTCGCGTGGTCGCCGCGTCAATGCAAACGCGCCGGCCCAGAGCCTGTTGTTGCGAAAAGCAACGGGCGAAACCCCACACCGAGGCGGCCAACGATTCAAACAAGATTCAAAAGAGTATGGCGTTCTATTGGACTGGATCGTTCAAGGCACAAAAGCGCCGTCGCACGACACGCCGCGAGTCGTGCGTCTTGACGTCGAACCCAAATCAGCGATCGTTGCCGCTCCCAACGAGCAAGTCGCCGTCAGTGTCACGGCATACTTTGCCGATGGATCCACTCGCGATGTCACCGATCGTGCTTGTTACGAGCTCTCCAATCTTGATGCAACCGTTGCCCCTTCCGGTGTGGTTTCTCGTAACAAGTTCTGCGAGACCACTTTGATTGTTCGCTACCTGAACAAGCAGGTGCCTGTGTCGATTGCGTTTATCGACGAGCGTCCCGATTTTCGTTGGAACGCACCGAAAGAAAACAACGCGATCGATCAACATGTTTTCGCCAAGCTCAAGAAACTTCGAATCAATCCCTCGGA
Source organism: Rubripirellula sp. (assembly GCA_965216875.1). GTDB lineage: Bacteria > Planctomycetota > Planctomycetia > Pirellulales > Pirellulaceae > CBDCUW01. The sequence goes on along the minus strand of OZ244207.1, from coordinate 6,256,405 downwards.
GGTTTGCTCGGACAACGTCTTCGTTCGGCGAGCTTTCCTTGATGCAATCGGCCGGCTCCCCACCGCCGATGAAGCGAAAGACTTTGTTGCTGACTCGTCGACAGACAAGCGAAGCAAGCTGATTGATTCACTGTTGTCGCGAGAAGAGTTTGCTGATTATTGGGCACTCAAATGGGCAGACATCCTGCGAACGGAAGAGAAAGTGTTGGATCCCAAAGGGGTCGACCTTTTTCACAGTTGGATCCGAAAGAGCATTGCCGAAGCGAAACCGGTAGACCAGTTCGTTCGTGAATTGGTCACCGGAACGGGAAGCACGTTCAAAGAACCGCCCGCAAACTTCTATCGTGCCAATCGTGATCCAAGCACACGCGGCGAAACCACCGCTCGGTTGTTTCTTGGAACACGGTTGCAATGTGCCAAGTGCCACAACCACCCGTTTGATCGCTGGACCCAGGACGATTACTACCGGTGGAGCAATCTGTTTTCGCAAATTGACTACGAAGTTGGCGAGAACAAGCGGGCCGACAAGCTAGACAAGAATGAGTTTGTAGGCGAACAGACCGTCTTGGTTTCCAAGCAAAACGAAGTTCGCAACCCAACAACGGGAAAGGTTGCCGCCCCGAAATTCCTGGGTGGAAGTTCGTTTGATGATGGTGACATCAACAAGCGGTTGCCGGCACTCGGCCAGTGGCTCACGTCGCCAGAGAACCGATTGTTTGCACAGTCGCAGACCAACTTCGTTTGGTATCACGTTATGGGCCGGGGCCTCGTCGACCCGATTGATGATTTTCGGCTAACCAATCCCCCGTCAAACCCACCCTTGATGGATTGGCTTTCCGATCAATTCGTCGCCAGTGGATTCGATCTGCGATCGCTCGTTCGCACGATCATGAATTCCACGACCTACCAATTGTCTACGTACCCCACGGCCAGCAATCGTGATGACACGACAAGCTATTCGCGGGCACTGGTTCGACGGCTGCCGGCCGAAGTGATTTTGGACATGCAAAGTGATGTCCTTGGCGTACCGGCAAAGTTTGTAGGCTACAAAGATGCGATTCGAGCGGTGCAGCTTCCTGGCGTGCATAAGAAACGGCCGCGTGACGAAGCGCCCAAATCGGGTGATCGTTTTTTGAAAACGTTTGGCAAACCGGAACGCATCCTGGCGTGTGATTGCGAACGAAGCAACGAAACAACACTCAAGCAAGTGTTCACACTGATCGGCTCTGGGCTCAGTGAACGACTTGATGATCAGCAAAGTCGTCTTGGCAAGTTAGCGTCGTCGACTCAATCCAATACCGAAGTGATCGATGAACTTTATTGGACGGCGTTGTCGCGTGCTCCATCGCCCTCGGAAGAAGCGGCCGCGTTGAAGATGATCGAAGCTTCGAAAGAGCGTGTTGTCGCACTCCAGGACATCACCTGGGCATTGCTGAACGCGAAAGAGTTTTTGTTCCGCCATTGATCGATAGGAAAACGACGACATGAATCCGGCTGCCTATCATCGCCGCTCAATCCTGCGTGCCTGCGGTGCAGGGATGTTGGGACTATCGATGCCGCGAATCTTGCGCGGTTCCGATCGAACCCAAAAACTCAAAAAACGTGCCAAGTCGGTCATCTTTTTGTTTCAATGGGGCGGTCCCAGCCAGCTTGATACGTTCGACATGAAGCCGAACGCTCCCGATACCGTTCGCAGTCCCTATCGACCGATCTCGTCGAGTGCCGATGGCATTCAGGTCTGTGAGTTGCTTCCCGAGATGGCCAAGCGAATGCATCACGTGTCGCTGATTCGTACGATGACGCACACGATGAAGAATCATGCCTCGGCGGGCTACTATGCACTCAGTGGTCATGAACCTCCTTCCGATGATCAACGTCTACGCGATTCGCTTGATCTCTATCCAGCCTATGGCAGTGTTGTGGATCACTTGGCGCCCAACACCAACGGCATGCCCACCTCCGTCGCCTACCCGCATGTGATTCGTGACGGGTCGATTGTTCCCGCCCAACATGCCAGTTTTCTCGGCAAGCGTCATGACCCACTGTTGTTCCTTGAAGATCCAAACGATCCCAATTTCAAATTGCCCGAATTGAGCCTGCCGAGCGGCTTGACGATTGATCGTTTGCACCGTCGCCGCGAAATGCAAAAGCTTGTCGACCAACAAGCCAGACTGCTCGAGTATTCGGGTGAAGCTCAAGGTTTCGACGAGTACTACGAACGTGCGATCGGCATGCTCACGTCGGATCGCGTTCGAAAGGCATTCGATTTGTCGTCCGAAAGTGAAGCGATGCGTGATCGGTACGGACGAACCTCGTATGGACAAAGCTGCTTGATGGCTCGACGATTGGTCGAATCGGGCGTGAAGTTTGTGACGGTCTATTTCTCCAACAGTATCGGCGGCCGAAAGGTTGGTTCTGGCGGTTGGGACACGCACGGTTTTGATAACACGCGGATGTACAAAATCGTCAACAACTATCACTTGCCGATCACCGATCAAACCTTGCCGACCTTGCTTGATGACTTAGAAGAACGGGGACTACTCGATGAAACCCTTGTCGTTTGGATGGGCGAGTTTGGACGTACCCCCGAGATCAACAAGAACCTGAGTCGCGATCATTGGCCCCAGTGCTATACGACGCTGCTGGCGGGCGGGGGAGTGAAGGGGGGTTACGTTCACGGTCGGTCGGACGCACGAGCCAAGTTCCCCGAGGAAAATCCTGTCAAACCCGAAGACTTGGCCGCGACGATCTATGAACTGATGGGCATCGATCCGTTGACGGAAATCTATGACCGCAGCAATCGACCGCTCGTGATCGGCGGCGAAACGGTACGAGACGTGTTCGCATAAACACTCGGCCTCACCCTCGTTCCCAAGCTCTGCGTGGGAACGCACTCTCAGACCTCCCCGCGTCCTCTCTTTGTGAGCCGAACGCGCTAGCGTCGGGCCCTACGAGAAAGCAATATTGCAAGGCCCGACGCTAGCGGAAGTAGCGGTCGCGAAACAACATGATTTGCCTTGGAGTCGGAGGTCCATCGTATTCCTGCCAATAGTCGACATCCCTGTCAACAGAGGAGCCGTCCGGGAAGCCTCTCACAATGCCCCAGGTACGACCACGGTTATAGTTCACGGATACTATCAGTTCATACTTATTCTTGAATCCTACAAGCATGAGGTAGTGATCGTCTTTACGGTCAAGGATTTCTAGCGTCGCATTTGGCGCTATCCTTAGGTCTGCACGCATTTTTTCAAGGCGTTGGATTTTGTACCTCTGAATGGCGGTTGCGAAAGCAAACACACAGGCTGCGGCCATGACAATCAGCAATGCAGATTTCAATCCGAATCGCATAGGTGTTCCTTAGGTAGGATCGACCTGGTCACTATCGTTGAATTCGGCGGCGGAGGTCTAGCCGCCAGTATTGCAACATACCAAGAAAGGTCCGTAGCTACCTTCGCCAGAAGGTGATTCACAATGGCACGCCGGCGTCCACTTCCCCACGCTCTGGCGAGCGTAGCTACGAGGAATAAAAACTCTAAGGCCCGACGCTAGCTAGCGCGTTCGGCTCACGGGAGGTCGCTTGAAGTTCTTTCTTGCCTGGTCGATCACTTTCCATGCGTCGCATGTTTTGAGGTGATCGTTGACCATTCCCATTGCCTGCATGAAGGCGTAGCAGGTGGTGGGTCCGACGAAGCTCCAACCACGACGTTTGAGTTCTTTGCTGAGCGCTGTCGACTCTTCGGTGGTTGCCTGAATCTCGGCGCGGTTCTTTAGCACTGGCGGCCGAGCCGGTTCGTATTGCCAGAAGAAGGCAGCAAGAGATCCGAACTCGGCTTGCATCTCGATCGCACGGTTGGCGTTGTTGATGGTCGATTCGATCTTGCCGCGATGGCGAATGATCGCGGCGTTGGTGACCAATTTGTCGACGCGAGCTTTGCCAAACTTGGCAACCTTGTTGAAATCAAAATCGGAAAAGGCTTCGCGGAAGGCTTCGCGTTTTCGCAGCACGGTGATCCAGCTGAGCCCCGACTGAAAGCCTTCGAGACAGATCTTCTCGAACAGGCGGTTGTCATCTGCGACCGGCTGGCCCCATTCGTTGTCATGATAGGAAACGTAAAGAGGATCGCTGCCGCACCACCAACAGCGACGTGTCCCGTCTTCGCCGCGAATGATTTGATCGGTTTTGGACATCACGCCTGGATGCGAAATCGCAGATCGGTCACACCACTTTGTGGCATTTCCTTTTGGATCTTTTTCAGGATCTGACGCTTTTGAAAATTCAGTTCCTGGAGCGTCACCGAATCGGAAGCATACACCTGCAGCACGCCCCGTTTGAGGTTACCAACCTGCAGACTGTTTGCCACTTCACTTCCGACTACCGAAACGATGACCGCTTGCAGTTCGTCGTTGACGGCGACTTGAGCGTAGCCGCGGCGCGACATCAACTGGCCGACCAGCGATCCAATCTTGCGAACCCGAGGTTTGGCTTCTTGGACTTGAGAGGTTCGAGAAGACGAACGCTGAGAGGACGAAGCGGGGTACCGTTTCGTTGGCTTGGAAGGCTGGGACGAGGGTGGTTGGTTCGAGTCGCTCACGAGAGTCAATTTACCATGTCCCTACGAAGTCCCAACACCGTTTCGTCTAGAAGTCCCGTAGCTACGCTCGCCAGAGCGTGGGGTGGTTGAGAGCGGTCGGCTTGCACGGACCACCTTCTGGCGAAGGTAGCTACAAACAAACTAGCGGTCGCGGGCCATTGGCATGATGACGTAGCCGTAACCGTCTTCGGTGGTCAACACGGCCGGAGCGGCACTCGATTCGATGTCCATCACGAATGCGGCTTCGTTGTCGAGGACTTTGCAGAAGTCGGCAACGTACCGGTTGTCCATCGTCAGCGTGATCGGTTCGCCATCGTAGGGAATCGGCAGTTCCACATGCGACTCACCGACGTCCGCAGTGTTGGCTTCCAATTTGAGTGTGCCGTCGGCAAAGGTGAAATCGATTCCACGCGTTTCGTGGTCGGTCACAATCGCAGCCTGACGCAGTGCGGCGAACAATGGCCCGATCGTCATGTCGAGCTGAACACTCGATTCCCGCGTCGGAAAGACTTGTCGCCAGTTTGGATAGCGACCTTCGACCAATCGCGAGTAGATGACCGCTTGTGAGGTGCGAAGCAGCAGGTCGTTGCTGCGGGCGGCAACGTCGACCGTTTCGTCCTTGTCGTTAAGTGCACGTTCCATCAGCTGGATTGCACGTGTTGGAACGATTGTGCTTGTTCCGGACGTCTGGTGGCCGCCGTGGGGTTCGCCTTCGCCTTCCATGCGAGCCAATCGTCGACCGTCGGTGCCAACCGCGATCACGCTGCTTTCTTCCATCTCCAGCAGAACACCGCCGAGTGCGTAGCGACTGCTTTCGGCATCGGTCGCAAAAACGGTTCGTTTGACCAACTCACGGAACAGGCGGGTTGGAATGACGTGGTATTTGTCTTCGTCAAAGGAGGCGACGGTCGGAAACTCGTCGGGATTGTTGCCGGGCAGTTTGAACTTACTGCGGCTGCCGCGAACCAAGATTCCTGAGTCGTCGGTTTCGAATTCAAGTTTCTCGTCGTTGCTTTCCCGCAAGATCGCCATCGTACGGCTGACGGGGAACAATGCCGTTCCCTCGGTCTCGACTTCAACACCCTCTTCGAGGTCGAGCCGAATGCCGACTTCCATATCGGTTGCTGTGAGCGTGATCTTGCCGCCTGCGGCAGTGACCTTCACGTTTTGAAGGATCTCTTTGGGCGATCGTGCAGGTGCGATGCTGGCTGCGAGTGAGAAAGCAGCGGTAAGTGGTTCGCGTTGGCAAGTGATCTTCATGGAAGCCGATCTGGTCCGAGGTCTTTTGTTTCGAAGGTGATGTTTTACCGCCTGTCGCTGCAAAAGACAGCACCTAGTACAGCGTCCCTTCCAAAATCACTGTGGTGCTTCCATTAAGAGAGTATTTCTATTTATATCGTCGTCATCGTAATGTGTCGGCCAAAATCGTCAGTAACCCTGTTGGTGTCGCACTCAAGTCGCTTGCTGAAAACGATTTACGTGCTCTCCGAAGCCGTGGAAAACTCGTTGGTTTCTGTTGGATTGATGTGTGAAAACAGTCCGGTTTCCGACATCGATCAACGGGGGGTCAGGGTGGTTGGCAAAAGACGAACAGATGGGCCAACCAAGATCCAACGGTCGGTGAACAACTTATCCACCGGATCTAGCGAGCAAGTTTTTCTGTTAACTCTTCGGCGGCACGGCGCAAATCGACGTCCTCTTCGACCAGAGACTCGGTTTTGCGGATCGCATGCAGGACGGTCGTGTGATCGCGACCACCAAAGTAGGCTCCGATTTGGTGCATGCTCTTGGAAGTCATCCGGCGGGCAAGGAACATTGCCAGAGAGCGGGCGCGGACGATCTGTTGTTTGCGAGAACTGCTTCGCAAATCGGCCGACTTAAGCCGAAAGTAACGCGAAACACCATTGGTGATCGAACTGAGCGACACTTCGTCACCTTTGCCGATGAGCTCAATCGTCGCACGGACACCATCGATCGTTGGCTCGGAATCCTTCATCCGACACCAAAGAGCCAGCTGTTTGATCGCCGCCTCGAGCGAACGTGTCGGCAGGCTGGTATCGAGACCACAGGAAAGTGTCTCGACAAGATCGTCACCAAGTTCAAGGTCGTGCTGAATGGCAAACTCGCGAAGCAGGAGGGTGCGAGCGTCGCCGATCGGCGGGTTCATCGAAATCGTGAGCCCCGGCAACACACGTGAAACCAGCATCGGTCGCATTCCACGAACTTCGCCGGGTAGTCGTCGACAGGTTAGCAGCGTCGCTTTGCCGGCTTGAATCCGAGCGTCGATGCGACGCGTCAATTCGTCCTGGGCCGATGCTTTGTCGGCGATCAAGTGCAGGTCATCGATCACCAGGACCGGAGGATCGTCAAGCGAAGCCCGCAGCGGCGGCATATCATCCGCATCGACTGCTTCGGCGTACTGACGGGCGAAATCGACAGCTGGCAAGTAATGCACCGCCGCGCTCGATGTGTCGCCGATTTCGACCGCATGTCGCGCCGCCAAGTGAAGGGCGATCGACGTCTTGCCGACGCCGCTTTGACCGATCAGCAGAATCGGATTTCCTAGTTCAAAGACTTCGCTCTGTGACTGAGCCACAAACGAAACCATTCGATTCTCGGGTCCTGCGATGAAGTAGGGCAGCGAGAGTCCGTGCGCAACCGATCCGCGACGACGCACGCGTAGCGACGGCCGCTCGAGCGGGAACGTTGTGATCTGCGAGCTTTCGACAGGCTCGGCCACGATGGTTGCTGCGGATGACAAGGCAAGAACGCAAAACAGGTCAAGTTTGCCAAGAGAGGAAAACTGGAGTCTTCTCTTGAGCCGTCATTTTAGCGCGGAGGGTCGGACAAGGCGAGTAAAATTGTCCGAGTTTTCCACCATTTTCTAGCGACTTAACCTGTTGAAAACATTGGAGATAGTGTCGATTGCTTTAGAAATTTCTTCGGTGGTGGAAAACTTCGAGACACCAAACCGGATTGCCGATTCCACCTGGCTCGATTCTGCCTGCATCGCGAGCAAAACGTGGCTTGGAGGACTGCTGCCGCTGCTGCACGCCGAACCGCTGCTGCAGGCGATCCCCGCCATATCGAGAGCCATCAGCATCGATTGGCGATCGGTCCCCGTGAAGGAGATGCAACTGGTGCTGGGGATTCGCTTGGCCGTGGCCCCCTGGATCACGATCTCTGGATGGCGGCCAAGGAGTCCCGCTTCGAGCTTGTCACGAAGCGTCTGCATCCTCTCGGCCGATGTGGATAACTCGTCGGCCGCCAGTCGCACCGCCTCGGCCATGCCTCGTACCAAGGGGACTGATTCCGTTCCCGGACGCGACTCGAGTTGTTGTTGACCACCGTGGAAAATCGGTCGGACTTTGATTCCAGCGTCCAGGTAAAGAGCACCGATCCCAACCGGCCCGTGAAACTTGTGCGCCGTAAAAGTGACGGCGGCGGCACCGGAATCTGTGAGCGAGAAGGGGACTTTGCCGATCGATTGGGTTGCGTCGACGTGCATCGGTACACCCGCATCGCGACAGATCTGCGCGGCTTCTTTGAACGGCTGAATCACACCGGTTTCGTTGTTGGCCGACATGATCGAAACCAAGCCAACGTCATTGGTGGCCAGGATTTCGGGAAGCGACGTCAGGTCGACCTCGCCGCTTGGTAGGGCTTCGATCCACACGACCGAGCGGCCGGCGGCCTCGAGTGCTTTGGCCGCTTCCAAAACACTGGGGTGTTCGATCCGCGAGACGACGACCGCCTTATCGGGGTCACCGATTCCAAAGAGGGCCAGGTTATTCGATTCCGTACCGCCGCTGGTCAGAATCAGTCGTGGACCGCCCGGTTGGTCGAATGAGGCATCGAGGGAATGACCGATGACGGCAAGCGCTTCGTCAATTTCGAATTGGGCGTTCTGTCCGCGCTGGTGAAGGCTTGAAGGGTTCGCAGGTCCTGACCGCAACGATTCAACGACAAGATCGGCAACGCGCGGGTCGATCGCGGTGGTCGCATTGTTGTCTAAGTAGATCACGACAAACGGAAGTCAGGGAAGTAAGAGCGGCGAGTCCAAAACCAATCGCAGAGATTACACAAACCGCAAAGATTGAGGATCAGGGGCCAGTTGGGGACTAGCGGCCAGTGCTCGCCGCATCCTCACGATCGACCCCGCTGTCCCCGTCGCTGTCGGCCGCAGCACTCGATGACTGTCGAAGCTTGGCGAGTTCAGGGTCATCAGGAAAATCGGCGAGGATTTCCGCCACCAGACCGTCAGCCAGCTCGTCGCGGTTTGCATCGCGCATGTCGGTGATCAATTGCGAGTATTCCTGGCGAAGGTACTCGTCAATCCGCTCGGCGAGCTCATCGGGTTGAGAGTCTTGTCGGGCGAGCTCAAAGACCTTGGGAATCAGAACGTAGAGTTCCCGCTGGGCCAGTTTCTGAATGACGGGCCAAAGCACTTTTGCGTGCTCTGGATTGTCGATACTCCATTTTTCCCAGAAGGGATCACTTTGGGGTTGGGCTTCGAGTTGATCGACGAGCAACTTTGCATCGATGGGCCGTTGTCCTGCGAGCCCTCGTGAAACGCTCACGACGTGCCAGGAGTCGTCTGTCGGCGGGCCCTTGGCAATTTTCACGAGGGAGTTTTGTCGCAGGTAAAGCGCGGTCGCGGGCGTACTCGAGCGGCGTTTGATGGGGGTGATTTGCAGGTGCAGGATCGGGATCTCATAGAAGCTGAACTCCCGCTGTTGGAAGTGGGTCGGCGTGAATTCGACGCCAGAAACACGCCCCTGCGTTCGCACGACAATGCCAACGATGACGATCGCGAACAGGCCACCGAGTACAGAAACCCAAATTCGCAGCTTGCTCTTGCGTTTGCGCGGCTTGGCGGTGGAGTTGGAAACCGAGGTGGACACGGGAGCTTTGTTGCGGGATGTTGCTTTTTTGGACGCCGATGGGACGTGCAGGACGGTTGAAGAGACTGATCGAACCAAATCAACCGAACCGGCGACGCCAGTTCAACCTCTAATGTAAGCCATGAAGCGGACAGGATCCCCCGCCGAATTTGCAAACGCCGCTGATTGGTCGAAATCAAGTTCGTCCAGTTTGTGCGGTCATCCGTTGGCGAATCTGCTGTCGGGCAGCCAAAAAAACTTGCGTCCGGTTCGTCCGTACGATGTTTGCCGTGCGACACCCCAGCCGACCACGACGGCTGAATTGGCCCCTTCGGGCCAAGAGGATGACCCGCGAATCAAGCAGATGCGTGTGGAGGCCATACTTTTATTGGCCAAAGGACCACTCTCGACCCGAAAGTTAGCTCAATTGGCTGACTTGGCGGACGCCACGGAGGCCCGTACACTTGTCCGCCAACTCAACCGCGTCTACGAAACCCACGCTCGAGCGTTGCGGGTGGAACTGGTTGCGGGCGGGTATCGGTTAATGACCCGATCTGCTTTGGCACCTTGGCTCACGAAACTTGGCCATTTGCCTCCAGCAGTTCGCTTGTCGACGCCGATGATGGAAACGCTTGCCGTGGTCGCCTACCGCCAGCCGGTTTCCCGAGCCAGCGCCGAAGCAATTCGGGGGGTCGCCTGCGGTGAGCTGTTGCGTCAGCTAATGGAACGTGATTTGATTCGTATCGCTGGACGTAGCGAGGAGTTGGGGCGCCCCTATCTTTACGGTACCACGAAACGTTTTTTACAACTTTTTGGACTGACTAGTGCAGATGCACTGCCACCGATCCAATGGCAGACTCTGCAAGACGATCCAGACCAGGTCGAAGACGATCCTGAACCTGCATCAATCGATTCTCCCACTGATGATTTGTCGACATCCCCGAAGGAGTCTGTCGTGAGTATTGCCGTCGCGCCGGTTCTCTCTGAGTCCGAATCCGAAACCTCGTTGCTTAGCGATCCTCAGAACGCTCAGTCGGATACGGCTGTGATCGAAGATCCCAACGCCTCCATCGATGACGATGACGAGGAGAACAACTGGAACGACGAGGACGACGACGAGGAAGATGACTTCGGCGATGACCTCGACGATGAATGGGACAACGAAGAGGACGAAGACGACCTCGACGACGATGACGACGACGAAGATCTTGACGACATCGATGACGAAGGCGATGAGTGGCAAGAAGTCGACGACGACGACGAAGACTGGGACGAAGACGACGAAGATGAAGACGACGACGAGGATTGGGACGAAGAAGAAGAAGACGAGGATGAAGACTGGGACTGATCACCCAGCAATCAACTCTTGATCTTCGTCGCAGTTTCAGCCGAAGAATTTGCCCCGAGGCAGAACGACGAAACTCCCGTGATCACTTATCGCCCAAAGTGATCACTCATCACCCAGATTGAACAGCCTTCGCATCGCATCGAGCAAACCGTGACGGTGTCCTTCGGCCGCGTCGTCCCGAATCGAACTTAGCGGCGGGTGCAGCAGCTTGTTGACCAATCGATCGAACGACTTTTCGATCTCTTTGCCAACTTCGGCGTCATCAAGCTGGCCACCTTCGAGCTTGTTAAGCAATCGCTCAAGCTCTTCCTGTTTGACTTCTTGAGCCTGACTGCGAAGTCGCTGGATCACCGGTCCTGATGCGCGGTGGTTGATCGCTTGAATGAAACGTTGCGTTTCATCATCGATGATCTTTTTCGCCTTTGGCCACTCTTTCTTTCGCTCGGTGCGATTTCGTTCACAGGCCGATTCGAGGTCATCGATTTGATAAAGATAGATTCCAGCGTGGTCGCCAATGGACGGATCAAAGTCGCGTGGAACGGCCAGATCCAGGATCAGCATCACCCGGCCGTGCCGCTTGGCGTGCAGCGCGCGAAACGTCGCATCATCCAAAATGGGCTCGGTCGCCGCCGTCGTGCCGATCATCAAATCAGCTTCCACGACGTGTTCGTTCAATGATTCCCAAGGAGCCGTTTCGGCGCCAAAAGCTTTGGCCAACGCGACGGCGCGTTCAAAGCTACGATTGAGAATGCAGATGTTCGTAGCGCCAGCTTGCTTGAGGTAGCGGAGCGTTTCTTCGCCCATTTCACCGGCACCGCAAAGGACGACCCGTTTGTTCGAAAGCGAATCGAAGACTTCGGGGACGACCTCGCCAACTGCCACGCTCGGAATACTGACACGACGCCGGTGAATCGAAGTTTCGTCCTGGACCCGCTTAGCCGTCCGCAGTGCCGCTTGAAAAACCGCGTTGGTCAACGGTCCAGCCGATCCGCTGGTCAACGCAAGGTCGTACGCCTGTTTGACCTGTGACAGAATCTGAGCCTCGCCCAAAACCATGCTGTCCAAGCTGGCGGCGACCGTAAACAGATGTTCGACCGCTTCCGAACCGGCTCGGTAAATCATCTGGTCGACAACTTCGTCGGCGCGAAGGTGTTGTTGGTCGGCTAGAAACTTTGCGACCGATTCATGATCGAGAACATCGCCGTCGCCACCCGAAGCGTAAAGCTCAACACGGTTGCACGTGCTGATCAGGACCAGCTCACCTTTCGGGAAGCGTTTTCGAAAGGCGCTGAGCGTTTCGCTGACCTGTTCCGCCGTGAACGAAACACGCTCGCGGAATTCAACTGCAGCATCATGATGGCTGCAGCCGATCATTTGCAACTTCATGTTCACGCCGGGTCTCCTTCATTTTCCGTTGTCGAAGGAGCGCTTTCCGTCACCGAAGGAGCGCTTTCGATCGTCGAAGGAGAAGGGACGGTCGCTGAATCGGTTGAGAGTTCGACGTTTGCTGGTGGCACCGGATCGTTGACCGATTCGCCATGCGATCCACTCAGAACGCCGATCATGGCCAACACGAGAAAGCCAAGACTCGCAAGGGTCAGGTAGACCGCTTTGCGTCCATGACTCGCCGGTTCGTAGAAATACTCGACGCTCGTCGCGACTGCTAACCAGACAAACAACAAGACGCTCAACAGGACTCCGCCATCGGTCCAACCGACGTGCCCGAAGCGATTCAAGTTCATCACGACACCGGCCACCAAGCCAGCGGCGACCGCAGCCGTACTGGTGACCAGACATCGGCGGTTAAGTTTGCCGAGCGATTCCAGTGTGGGCAGACGAAACGAAGATCCAGCACGCTTGTGTTTCAAACGCCATGACTGGACCAGGTACATCACTCCGGCGATGAACCCGATCAAGACCGCGATCGAACCGGCGGTCATCGAAATGCCGTGGATGCTGCGCCAAAGTTCGACCGCTTCGCTTCTGGAAAACGGTGCCAAGTCGCGTAGCAACAGCGACAATCCGATCAGAGCCAAAACGCAGGGCAGAAAAAAGAAGCTGACAATGGTGTCGGGGCGTCGCAGATACAGGATCAAAAAACAAATCGCCAGTCCGAGCGCGATCAGCAGTGACCAATCGGACCAGGTTGCGAATAACCCTGTGCCAACCGCTTCGGCTTCGGCCGACGCCTGCAACATCAAGAAAGTGACGTGGGTGAACAAGCCAATCGCGGTCATCGCGATCACGAGCAACGCACGCCCTGGGATCCTGCCCAACACGCGCAGCAATTCCAGCACAAGCACCACAAGGTAGCTGGTGAAAAAGCACGTTACCGATATCTCGCGGAGAACAGCGAGCATCAACTCTCGAGGCAGGTAAATGGGTGAGAGAGTCGCCGAGCAAGTGAGCTAGGCCCTGGCAACACCCAACCCCAACGTGGCGTCGCCAATCCTCTCAATCCTACACATTCAGCGAAAATTGTCACGTTGGCTCCACCACCGATACGCCGGTTTACCTGCCCGAATATTCGGAAAAACCGGAAAACCGTCAGGCGATCCGCAATGTCCTACCAAGGGTCCACTTTCCAACATCGGACTTCAACTTCGCCGCGGTTGTCGATCCGGACGCGAATCGCACCCACATTGGCGGTCACGTGAACACTCGACCCCGTTAGCGAGAGCATCTCAGCGACCTCCGGCCGGCGAGCCCTCTGGCCCCCGCTGACGATCGTTTCCCGCGGTCGAGCCCACTGTAAGACTGCGCTCGAATCTTTGGTCAAACTTCCATGATGCGGCGCCATCAAAACGCCGCCGGGCGGCGGTCGCTCTTGCGAAAGCAGCGCTTCTGTCCCAGGCGATTCGAGATCACCCGGAAGGACAAGCGTTTTTCCACCTTGCGCGATCCGCAACACGAGACTGTTGGCGTTGTCACTTCCGTCGATCCGGTCACGGGGCGGGTGCAACACGCTCGTTTCGAATCGACATGCGTTGATGACATCGCCACGGCAGATCTCTTTCACCTCGACGCCCGAACTTTCAATCGCACGGCGCACCGCCTCAAGACCGCTCTCCTGTTTTGACAACATGTTTGGCGACACAAGGACTTGGTCGATGCGAAACCGCTCAAGCAATCCTGGAAGTGCGTTGTAGTGATCGGCATCAGCGTGCGAAACATAGACGCCATTTAATCGCGTGACGTCAAGGGACCAAAGTGTTTCGTCGATCCCGCGGCTACTTCCGACGTCATTTCCGAGGCGTCCGCAATCGTATAACCAGACATCGTTGTCGGAATACCGAAGCACGACGCTTGTCCCATGCCCGACATCGACAAAGGTGGCCTCGAGCGTTCCATCGGGAAGCGGCGCGGGCTGCAGCGAGCACCAGACCGCGACGATGATCCACGACGCAATCCAAACCAAGCGGAGACGATTGCCCGTTTCTTGCTTCAAGCTGATCGAAGCAACTAAGACGACGTAGTACAAGAGGACCAAGGCGCTTGGAGGTGCCGGCAACCAAAAATGACCGCCAGGAATTTCGGCGGATGTCTCGATGACCAGTCGCATTCCATGGAGAGCGAGTTCGCAGACTTGTCCCGGCAAAAAGGCGAGCGGTTCATAAACCAAACCGAGCGTGACGGTAGCGACACCGCTGCTGAGTGCGACAAACATCAATGGCCAAAGGGCGACGTTGGTCAACACACTGATCGGCGAGATCACGTGAAAGTGTTGCCAGATCAGCGGCAGCGATGCGAGCGTGACAAAAAGACTGAACTTTGCCATTTGCAGAACGCTCGCCAATGCAGCTCGCATCCAACGTACCGAGGGGCGGTAGGACGATTCAGCGAGCTCTTCCAATCGCTGTGACAACGCGTCACGCGCATCGCCCGCACCCGACAACGCACCAAAGCTCATCAACGTTGCAACCGCAAGAAACGAAAGCTGAACTCCAACGCTAAACAGAAGTGTCGGATTGGTCGCGAGCAATACGAGCGCTGCCAGCGACAATGAATTGAGAGGTTGTGCTGGACGACGTACCCAAGTCGACAATGCCATCGCCATCACCAAAACAGAAGCTCGCATGACGGGAGGCCGAGCGCCGGTGACGATGGTGTAAAGAACGCACACCGCAACCACAAATAAAGCTCGCATCAACATGGGGGCAGGGATCAAGAACGAAACCCACCGCGCAAGCACAACCACAATGGCGAGATGCAAGCCTGACACCGATAACAAGTGAGCCGTTCCGGTCACCAACAACTGGTCGCGTGTCTTCGCATCGACATAGTCGCGCTGGCCCAACACAAGTGCGACGGCGAGTGGTCCCGTCGTAGAATCGGTATTGCGAATCAAACACTCACGACCGGACGATGCAAGTTCGGCAACCCAACGGCCAACGTGCAAACGATTCGAGTCAATCAATTCAATCTGCTTGGGACCAGATACCATAAACCGGGCATGCAGCCCCTTGCGTTGGTAAGCGATCCGCAGGTCTTGGCTTCCTGGATTTGTCGGAGCTCCAAAAGCACGCAACGCTCCAAACGCTCGGAGACGATCACCAGGTCGAAGGTGATCCAGCTTTCCATCGCAAACAATCAACAGTCGGCCATCGGTCGGTTCAAGTGAATTGGCCAATCGAATGCGCTGCACGCTCAATTCGATGCGCGTTTGCCACTGCGGCCGACGATCAGGCCGACCGCGGTCGCCGCCCGCTTTGGCATGGGTGTCTCGAGCCAGTGGGTGGCGGCGAAGTGTCACGGGCGTGTCGATGAGCCCTTCGACGATTGCGATACGCTCATTGGGGTCGGTGACTTCCAAGATCGAAGCCGACCACAAGTCCTGCCAATGTTGTTGGTGCCGCAAGGCAAAAAGCGGCACGAACAAAAGCACCACCAAACACCATCGCAGCGGTTGAATCACAAGAGCAGCCGCCACAAGCATTCCGGTGATCATGAACCAGAAGGTCAGCGACGGCTGAAGGTATTGGTCCGTGCACACACCGACGGATGCCGAGATTGCCAGAAGCATCAACGGTTGACGGTGCACGAGACCGACGAATCGGTTGCGCAGCGCAGCCGATCGCCCTGACGCAATGGAAGTTGCCCCAGACACAATGTGTCTTCCTACTTTTTCAAATGACGCGGCGCGGCGCCCGATGCGTTTGATGAAGGCTGCCCAAAGATTCTGCTTTCATCAACGTGACCGTTTGTCGCCCGATCAAGTCTGCCCACAACTCGCTAACGCCCGCCAATGGGAGGGGCAAAGCGATTGGCTACATCGTAGCGTCCGATTCGGTTACGTTGGAGCATCGAGGTGAGCGAAATTGGCGATGGTTGAATTCCGGCGATGGGGGACCTCCCATGATCGGGGAAACCGGCGTCAGATGCCTCGCTTCGGTTGCATGCAAAGCACCAAGAATCAACGCAATAGAGCACTGAAAGGATTGGACGTGAGTTTTCGCCGATTTCGATTTATCGCTGGGCAATTTGTCATCGCGGCAAGTT
The DNA here is from genome assembly GCA_965216875.1 of Rubripirellula sp. Lineage (GTDB taxonomy): Bacteria > Planctomycetota > Planctomycetia > Pirellulales > Pirellulaceae > CBDCUW01. The sequence goes on along the minus strand of OZ244207.1, from coordinate 6,240,083 downwards.
CGGTTCTCGTGGCGATGCCACGTGCTTACTGCCAACAACCCGCGAAAGGAAGCGAATCGTCCATGACTTATCCCGAAACCACGACCGTTGACGTAAAGGATGACTATCACGGGCGCGTCGTCAAAGATCCCTACCGTTGGCTGGAAGACACCGAAAGCGATGAAACGGCTGCGTGGGTCAAGGCACAGAACGAAGTCACGGACAAGTACTTGCATTCGATTCCTGAACGCGAGTCAATGCACAAACGTTTGGAACAACTTTGGAACTACGAGCGATTCGGATTGCCGCGTCGTCGCGGCGACACCTACTTCTATTCGCACAACGACGGGTTGCAAAACCAAAGCGTTTTTTACAAGGCATCGTCGCTTGATGCCGAACGCGAAGTGTTGATCGACCCAAACACGTTAAGTAAGGATGGCACGATCGCATTGGCGGGCGCGACGCCAAGTGACGACGGGAAACTGTTGGCGTACGGATTAGCTGATGGCGGCAGCGATTGGCGAACATGGAAAGTTCGTGACGTTGCCACTGGCAAAGACCTGGAAGACGAAATCAAGTGGGTCAAATTCAGCGGAATTGCTTGGATGCCCGATGGCAGTGGGTTCTTTTACGGACGGTACGAAGCACCTGCCGAAGGGGAGTTGCTTACCGGAACCAACGAAAACCAAAAACTCTACTTCCACAAAATCGGTGACGACCAAAGCGACGACACACTGGTTCTACAACGTCCTGATCATCCCAAGTGGGGGTTCTCGCCAGCGGTGACTGACGACGGTCGTTACTTGGTGATTTACAACTGGAAGGGAAGTGAACCGAAGTCGCAGATCTTCGTCAAAGATTTGCGAGATCCTAATTCTGAAGTCGAACCGATTATCACCGGCTTTGATGCGGACTATGAATGGATCGCTTCTCGAGACGACACGCTCTATTTCCTTACCGACAACGAAGCGCCCAAGCGTCGCCTGATCGCCGTTGAAGTTGGCAACTCCGACCGTGACGCCTGGAAAAGTGTGATTGCCGAATCGGATGATGTTGTCGAATCGGTCAGTCTTTTCGGCGACACCTTCTACTGTCGGTCGTTGAAAGATGCGCGAGGAAAGGTGACGCGGCACGGACTCGGCGGAAACCTGATCGATGAACTCGAGCTTCCCGGGGTCGGCAGTGTCAGCGGTTTTGGTGGCCGACAAGATGCCGAGGAAACGTTCTTTAGCTTCACAAACTATGTCACACCGAGTTCGATTTATCGACTTGATCTTGGCAACAATCAAGCGGATCTCTGGCGGCAACCGAAAGTCGACTTTGAAGTTTCCGATTATGTGACAGAACAATTGTTCTGCGAGAGCAAAGATGGAACGAAGGTTCCTATCATCGTGACGCGTCACAAAGACTCGAAGCTTGACGGGAACAATCGCACGTTGCTTTACGCGTACGGTGGGTTCAATATCTCAATCACGCCCTCGTTTTCGCCAGCCAAAGCTGGTTGGATCGAAAGTGGAGGCATCTATGCCGTTGCGAACCTGCGTGGGGGCGGCGAGTACGGTCGTCAGTGGCACGAGGATGGAATGCGATTGAAGAAGCAAAATGTCTTTGATGACTTTTTTGCGGCTGCCGAACACCTGATCGCCGAGGGTTACACCAAGCCCAAGAAACTCGCCATCTCGGGCCGCAGCAATGGCGGCTTGCTGATCGGCGCGGCGATCACACAGCGACCTGAGTTGTTTGGGGCGAGTTTGCCTGCGGTCGGCGTGATGGACATGCTTCGCTATCACAAATTCACCATCGGGTGGGCGTGGGTGACCGAGTACGGCAGTAGCGACGAAGAGGATCAGATTGACAACTTGTTGTCCTATTCACCGCTCCACAATCTGAAACCGGGTACTTGCTATCCGGCCACACTGGTGACGACCGCAGACCGTGACGACCGTGTCGTGCCTGGCCACAGTTTCAAGTTTGCCGCTGCCCTACAGGCCGCGCAATCATGCAATAATCCAACGTTGATTCGCATCGAAACACGAGCCGGCCATGGTGCGGGAACGCCGGTCAGCAAGAGCATTGATGAGTACGCCGATCTTTGGGCGTTCTTGATCGATAACTTGCGCGATTGAGTGGATCTGGCGACGGGCACGAACCTCGCTGTTTTGAATGTGTCGATTGTAATGTGACACTCGTTTTAGATCGGTGCTGCCACTGCGCGCCGATCCGATCGATTTCGGTGACCCAGAGGTACAGCGAACCTTGTTCGCTGCTGCGCCAGCCGACACCCAATCACTTTTCCCAACAACGATATGCCCCAGTCGATCAACATCGATTTGCCTTTGGTCATCGTTCCTCATGGTGAACTCACTCTCGTTCGTCCGATTGGTTTTCCTGAGATTGCGATCGCCGCCGGAAATCCAGACAACGCGCACCGTTTGGTTCGTCGGTATGTCATCGATACCTGCAAAGGCAGTGACGGTGGCGAGCTGGTCGAATTACTTGTCCGCGGTCCTGCGCGCCAAGAAAGGGTGACCGTCGAGATCGCGCCGCCCAAGCGATCGGATGCTTGGCGCGAACCGATTGATGTCGACTTCGACACCTTCGTTTGGGAACAAGACGCCAGTTTGATCGTGACTTACGTTCCGTCCCTCGCACTGACCATCGTCTCGACGCCAAAGACGGACGTGGAAAGTCTGGTCCAGGAACAGATTCGATCGGCGCTGCGCCGACAAGGCTCTTGGGAGCTCATGGGATTGGCCGCGCTCGGAAAAAGCCAGACTGCTTCGCTTGAGCAGCACCGTTTCAAGGTCGACCTGCTGACGCCCAGCGAGAAAAAGCGAAAAGCCAACGAAAAACCGAAAAGCAAGACGCCAACGCTCGGCACGGTTGCGACTCGGTTGCGCCGCGACACTTTGCGACCTGCCTACCACCGCGACGACGAAGTCCAGCAATTGGCTTCGCTTCTTTCGAGCAGCCGAGCGCGCAGTGTCTTGCTGGTCGGACCTTCGGGCGTTGGCAAGACGGCCGTGTTTCACCAATGGGTGCGCCAGCGTGATGAATTTGGCATGCAAGCGATCCAATGCTGGGCGACCGACGGATCGAGGCTCATTTCGGGCCAAAGTGGATTCGGGATGTGGCAGCAGCAATGTTTAAAAATGGCCGAAGAGGCGTCGCGTTTTCCGTCCGTGGTTCACCTTGGGAACCTGGTTGAACTCAGTGAGTCGGGGAGGCTTCGTGGTAGCGGTGGATGCGGTTCCTTGTTGGCACCCCGACTCGCGAGTGGATCGCTGCGCGCGGTGATCGAATGCACGCCGGAACAGTTGTCAAGAATGCAACGCGTCGAGCCACGGTTGCTCGCCGCATTGACGACGATGCGCATCGAAGAGCCGGCGCCCGATCAAACGCGCTCGATCTTGCTCGATTCCGCGGCGGCGTGGCGACCAGTGAACATCACGGCCGAAATTGCAAAGAAACGAAAGAAACGAAAGCGAGTCAAGCCACGTGTGCAAGACTCAAGACTTCCCGAAGTCGAACCGTCCGCGCTGCAGGTACTCGACCGACTTCATCGACGCTTTCGAACGGACGCCGCCTCGCCAGGCCGTCCACTCTCGTTCTTTCACGCAACGATGAGCGAACTTAAGCCCGGCGACACGTTGGATGTCGCGCGGGTGATCGAGTCATTCGGGCGCCAAACCGGGTTGCCTCCCTTCTTGATCGATGACAGTGTGCGACCCGACCTAAATGAGATCGAAGAGAAACTCGCCTCACAGGTTTTGGGCCAACCATCGGTCATCAAGACCTTGGTGGACATGATTGCAACGCTCGCGGCCGACCTGTCGCGTGGCGATCGTCCCCTGGCTTCCTTGTTGTTGATCGGACCAACAGGCGTTGGCAAGACCGAAACCGCCAAGGCGCTGGCACGGCTGATTTACAGCGATGTGTCGCGGCTGGTGCGGATTGACATGTCGGAAATGTCGACGCCGGCTGCCGTCGGCCGATTGATTGGTGATGCGATGCACCCTGAGGGTATCTTGACCTCGGCGGTACGCGCGCAACCTTTTTCGCTGGTGCTCTTGGATGAATTCGAAAAGGCGCATCCCTCGGTCTTTGACTTATTGCTTCAGGTGCTCGGTGAAGGCCGATTGACCGATGGTCATGGACGCGTCGCCGACTTTCGCAATTCAATTGTCCTCATGACAAGCAACCTGGGCGTCGAGTCGTATCGTGAAGTCCCACTTGGACTCGCCGACACACAATCGGTGCAGCGCTACCGCGGACACTTCGAAAAGAAGGTGCGTGAATTCTTGCGCCCCGAAATGTTCAATCGCATTGACCGAATTCTGACGTACGACCCGTTGTCGCCAGCGATCGTTCAACAGATCGCGAAATTGCGTCTGGACGAGTTGCAACGTCGAAGCGGTTGGAAGGAACGAGGTCGTGGATTGAGCGTCAGCGAGGACGCCGTCCGCCAACTGTCGAGCGATGGCTATCAAGCCAAGTATGGTGCTCGTCCGCTTGCGCGCGAAATTGAAAAGACGGTCCTTGTCCCGTTAGCGGAAGCGATTTGCAACAAGCGCTCTGACAGGCTGGAAGCAAGTGTCCAACTATCGGAATCGAGCGAACAAAACGAACAGGTGAATGTCTCGATCGAGTCAATTCGGGGGCACAACGACAATTGCGCATCCGAAAACGTTTGGTCGATGTTGACCGATGTGCTGACGCTGCGTCGTCGCAGTCAGTCGCTTGCTCGCTGCAGCGCGGTTCGCAAACTCCGCAACGAATGCACTCTGATTTCGCGCAAGATCAAGCGGATGCGCCGCAAAGTCCGCGACGAAAAGCGTCGCGACAAAGTTGCGCATGGCCCGTTGGCTGTGCAGTTGGAACAAAAACGCAACCGACTGCGCGACATCGCACGGCTCACCGAGCGCATCAACGCGATCGAATCCGACTTCATGGTGAAGTATTACCTTGACGAGGAGATTGATCTTGAAGAGACCAAAAAGCGTACCGAAGACCTACAAGAGCGAATGTGGCGGTTGCTATGCGAACTCAATAGCGAAAAGCCGATGGGCCGCCAGCAGATCTCGTTGGTGCTGTCAGGCCCGAACTTTCACGTCGCTCAACGCCTCCTGACTGGTTACACGTACGTTGCCTCTCGGCGCGAGTGGAAACTGCAGGTCCATGCGCTGCTTCGCCGCGAAAAAGAGTCCAAGGCGGATCCCAAAGTCTATTGTGACGGATGGACCGAAGACGCTTCGTTTCGAATCGCAACGCAAAGAGACAACTTGGAAGTCTTGAAGGAAGAGAACAAAACCTCCGATACCAAGCCAAGTTTGGCGGCGTACCTCATGACGCACCCGACCACGCTTCCCCTGATCCCGGAGAATACGTTGGCGTTGATGATGACATTTCGGGGTGAAGGTGCGGAGTTGTCGATGAGCACAGAGGAAGGCGTCCACACGTTTCGAAAGTCGAGCATTACCGACCAAATCGGTGAATCGATCTTGGTCAGCAAGCACACCGGGGCGCCGATCGATTACGTGGCGCCCAACTGGTTGCCGACGCGTGACTACCAAATGCCAGCGGCGCCACGACGCTATTACGACCTCGATACGGGGTTGGTCTCGGAATTCACGCTGTCATCAACCCACACGATCAAGAGTGATCGCGAAGGGCGATGGCTCGACGCCGCAATCGAAGAAGAAACCAAGCGTCGTGTGTGGGCCGCGTTGGACGAGACAGAAGGAGACGGAGACGAGACGTTCGATTTGACAGACGCGGAATCCCTGTAACACGACCGCGATCAACATGAAAATCACCATACCTATTTACGTCCAGCAACGCCGCAATCGGGGAACCACTCCGCCGATCACGGTGCGCCCACTCTTTTTCCCTGAGCCCGTCATGCGGGGAACCGAATTGGGCAAGGTCATCGCCAAACTGACAAACAAACTTCGCGTCGAACTGGCGCCACTTGCGCGCGAGAGCGACCACCAACAGCTATTGCAGTGGCATGAAGCCGACATGATGGATGACCGATTGGTCAAATTGTCGCTAGACCTCCGCGATCGCACCGCCAACCTCAAGTTGTTGCTCGTCAGCATGATTCGGCATGGACGTCGCCTGGTGTTTTCACCCACGCTTTTCGACTCGTGGTTCGACGTTGAAGAAGGCGAATCGATCGAGACGCGGGCAGCCGAAGTCTACGAGTCCTACTTTCGCAAGATTCGTAAGGATCGTCCTGAATACCCTGTGGAACACCACAGCATCGAAGGCAAAGCTTGGGTCGACTACGTCACGATCGAGGTGATGGCCCAGAAAGCACAGAAGAAGGCGGTCGACCCGCTTCGAGCGCTACTCGGCGGACAAGACGTCTCGGATGGTGCTTCGCAATTGCGCCAGGTCGGACGTTGTTTGAACTGGGTCGATATCGACGAACTTTGCGATCCGATCAGTGTGGGCGACGACGTTCAACGACTCATGCACTTGATGGAAGTTGGCGACCGGCGAGGTGTGGTTTTGGTCGGGCCATCCGGCAGCGGCAAGACCGCGCGCATCGAAGGTGCAGTGCGGCGTCGGCGCTTGCGATCGAAATCGGCAACACGGGGTCAAGTTTGGCATCTTTCGCCCGCGCGTTTGATTTCGGGCATGAGCTACTTGGGTCAATGGCAGGAGCGTGTGCTCGGGATTTTGAAGCACGCCTATCGCTACGATCACATCTTGTACTTCGATGACTTGCTTGGGCTTTACGAGGCAGGCAAGTGCAGAGACAGCAGTATGTGTGTCGCCGACACGCTGCGCGCTCAACTTGATATTCGGCCCGTACGTCTTCTCGCTGAAATGACTCCCGAAGCTTGGGCGATCCTTCGCGAACGTGATCGAACTTTGGCCGATCGGATGGTCGTGGTACCGACCGAAGCGCTCGACACTCGCCGCACCATGGAAACGCTGGTCGGCATTCAGCGCAAGCTCGAAGCCAATGGCAAATTGTTTTTCGATACCGACGTGATCCCCGAAATCGTGTCGCTGTACGATCGATTTGATCGATCTTCGGTGTTGCCAGGCAAGGCGGCTGCGGCGCTTTACCGACTCGCCGCCCGCCCCCAGGGCCGAATGGTCAACCGTGAGTTGGCGATCAACGAATTTCAATCGCGTTCGGGCTTGCTTCCATCGATGATCGATCGCCGTCAAGCGTTAACGCGCGTTGCGATGGACCGCTCGATTCGCCAGTCAGTCGTTGGGCAGGATGCGGCGGTCGAAAAACTGATTGATCGAATCATGATCGCTGCGGCTCAGATGAATGATACCAATCGGCCGTTGGGAACCTTTTTGTTGGTTGGCCCAACTGGCGTCGGCAAGACGCAACTTGCCAAGGCGGTTGCTGAATGCATGTTCGATAGCGGCGGGTTGATTCGGTTGGACATGAACGAATTGTCGTCTCCGGCTTCCGCGTCGCGCTTGATTGGAACGTTCGATGCCCCCGACGGAATGTTGACCAGTGCCGTTCGCCGCCGACCGCACGCAGTCCTGTTGCTAGACGAGATCGAAAAGGCGCACCCAACCGTTCTTGATGTCCTATTGCACGCGATTGGTGAAGCGCGGCTGAGTGATGCGCGGGGACGCACCGTGGATCTGTCAGGACTGTTGATCTTGATGACAAGCAACCTCGGGTCACGACAGTCCGGGCGTGGTAGCGGCTTTTCTGATGTGACCGATGAAAAAGTCATCGGCGATGTTCATCGCAAAGCGGCCCAAGAGTTCTTTCGCCCCGAGTTCTTCAATCGTATCGACGATGTGTTGAGCTTTGAGCGATTGTCAACCGAGACGATGGAATCGATCGCCTGGATGCAATTGGATGATGTGCTTCAACGAGACGGTTTGCAGCGACGCAGCGTTTTGATCGATGTGGACGAAGCGGCCATCAAATGGACGGCGTCGCGAGGTTACGACCCGTCGATGGGGGCTCGCGCGCTTAAGCGTCAAATCGAACGTGATCTTGTCGGACCCGCGTCGCAAGTTCTCGCGTCCACACCGACGGACCAACCAACGATCTTGCGCCTCTACCTTGATGGCGAATCCGTTCAAACGCGCTGGCAGCCGATCGAATACGCCAAGCCGGTTGCGACTGACGCCAACATGCCGCTGACCGAGCTTCTGCGACGCAGTCAATTGTGGCTCGACGAGATTGCCGACGAAATCGAAGGCGTGCCACTAAGTTTCGAACTCGGCGGCGAAGGCGTCGATCCCAAACAGTTTGAAACGATGACACTTCGCGACAGTTTGCTGGAGTGTCGCCAGACGCTGCGCAAACTGACCGAGACTCAGCAGAAACCAAAGCTGCAGAAGCCGCAATCGACACCGGTTCCTGTTCCAGGATCGAGCATGGTTGGAAAACGCTTCGAACCAAACAGCACAATCGACATGCGCGATTTGCAAGCGGTCGATGACATCATGGACTACCTGCAGGATTCACTCGTTGATGTTGATTCTGGCGAGTTGGACGAAACGCGAGATCAGTTCTTGAACGAGATGGGGCGATTGCATGGACAACTCTCCGCACGTGGGATGTCGCATCGGTGGGCGCTGTCGATCCGTTGGTACGGACGGTCCGAGTTTCATCGACCGTCGTCGGAATGGTCAAAGCAATGGCCCGAAGTCGATTCGTACGTTGAACCGTGCATCGTGTCGTCGATCATTCACCAATGGATGGTTGGCGATGAAAACCTTGTTGCGGATGCGAGTCGCGATGTCTGTTTTTACATCGTCCAAGGAGCACTCGCCAAAGCCACGATCGACCATTTGCTCGGCGGCTGGCTGATCGTCCGACCAACCGGTGAGTTTTTGTTAGCTGAGGTGAGTGCAAGACCGCTCGATGCGAACGAATCAGACGACGATGCACACCAACGCTGGATGAACGAGCCACAGCCTGAACGAATCTCGCCGATTCGACGCGTGCTTCAATCGGGTGGGCCACTGGTCGACTTGGTCAGCGGCGCAGCGGTCAGCCAATCGTTGGGCCAGGTGGCGCTCATGAAATTGGTTCGCCAGTCGCGCCGTAGTGTCGAATTCTTGCCCGATCACAAAGAGGCAACGAAATGACAAGTGTAAAAGTTCCCGTTCTTGTAACGAAGTACGCCGAAGACATCTTCACCGCCCGCGTGGTTGACGGACCCGACGCGGATGCTGCCGGTACGTCTGCGTCCGAAGCATTCAGCTGGGTGCGAGACTACTTGCGCAAACAGGGAATGCGCGAGCCCGATCAATACTGGCCGCGAATCGACTCGTTCGAACTAAACGAAACCAGCGTTCGCGTACGACTTTATTACCGTGACGAAAACCGACAGTTTCCCGCCAGCCGAGAACTCAAGTTGCCGGTTCGGTATGTCTTGGGTCACTACGTCGACAAGAGCGTCGAGTGTTTTCTAACCGACTTCGATGTTGTTTTTCATTGCCCAGCAATTCGCGAACTGCCGAAACTGATCGAAGAGTCGGTTCGTGGCGCAACGGCACAGATCGATTCACGCGAACTTCTCGCAGCCACCCCGCCCGCGGATTCGGAACTGCGCGTGGTGCGCGTCAAGCTGCGCGACGTCGAAGACCGCAAGCCACAGCACAACACCGAAACGCTTTCGACCGTTGCCTCTCCGATCGATGTTCGCCAACGCAAACAGAAATCAGCTCCGCTGAAGCATCGCGACAATGAAGTGGCACAAGTTTTAAGCGGGATGATCGATTCGAGCCTGATTCTGGTCGGGCCATCCGGCTGTGGAAAATCAACGGTTGTGCGTTTGGCATCGCAACTGCATCAAACCAACGCGCGCCAACAGGCCAAGATCGATGGTGATCGCACTCCGCCGCCCCTGGTGTGGGAATCTTCGGCCGAGAACCTGATCGCCGGCATGCAGTACTTGGGCGAATGGGAGCAGCGGCTTGAACAAGTGATCTCCGAGTTGGAGTCGATATCCGGAATCCTGTCGTTCACATCGCTCGTCGACTTAGTGCGCCTCGGTGGTTCACAACCGACCGATTCGCTGGCCGCGTTTTTGTTGCCCTACATCCGTCGACGCGAAGTGCGCGTGATCGCCGAAGCGACTCACGAAGAACTTGATGCTGCGCGGCGACTGTTACCGGGTTGGGTTGAGTGTTTTCAGATCGTCAATGTTCCAACGCTCACCCATGATCAAACACGGGACATTGCTGAGACGATGCTCTCGGGAGCTGGCCGTAACCACCGAATCGAGATCGAAGAGTCGGCGGCGGAAACCGTGACGCGACTGTTCGCTCAATTCATGCCGTACCAATCGCCTCCGCGCGGCACCGTTGAATTGATTGGTGATCTGATTCAGCAGACCCTTGATGATTCATCAACCCAAACTTGGCAACAACAAAACGGCGCCGATCAGCAAGATACCCGTAAGATGCGGATCGCGGTTGGAGACATTGTCGACCGCTTTACGAAGTTGACGGGATTGCCTGAAGCGATGCTCCGCGACTCGGTGACGCTTTCGGCCGAGTCGGTTCGCGATTCGCTACGTCAATCGGTGATCGGGCAAGATTCCGCTGTCGATTCGGCTTCCAATACGATCTTGCGACTCAAGGCGGGCCTTTGTGATCCCGGTCGTCCTGTCGCAACGATGTTGTTTTGCGGTCCAACAGGAGTTGGCAAGACACAGCTTGCTCGAAGCTTGGCCGACTATTTGTTCGGCCACACAGACCTACTTGAAAAGACGATCGTCCGTCTCGACATGAGTGAGTACGGAAGTTGGGACGCCGTCGATCGGTTCTTGATGGAGCCGAGTGGTGAGGTCGCCGCTTGGATTGCGCGATTGCGAGCACGCCCAATGTCGGTGTTGCTGTTGGATGAATTTGAAAAAGCATCGACCGAAGTCCACGATTGTTTGTTGTCCGCCCTTGATGAGGGAAGGTTGACCGATCGTTTTGGCCGAACGACCACCCTTTGTGGTTCGATCATCATCATGACGAGCAACGTGGGCGCCAAAAGCAGCGCGTCGATTGGATTCACGGGCGAAGACAATCGCGCACTGCAACGAGCCATTGAACAGGAGTTTCGGCCCGAGTTCTTGAACCGACTCGACGAAGTCGTGACCTTTGATGCGTTGCCAGCCGATGTGATCGAAAAGATCGTTGAGAAAGAACTTGAATCACTTCAGCAACGTGAAACGCTGACCGACAAGCGGGTCACGTTGGTCTGGGACGATTCCGTGGTCAAACGGATTGCGGCTGTCGGCTTTGATCCGTTGCTTGGGGCTCGTCCGCTGCAGCGTGTGATCGAACAAGAGGTCGTAGCCAAGATCGCACGACGATTGTTGGCGATCGACGGCGACCAACCGTTGGTGATCGATTTGAAATCGCTTGTCGAGATTGGTTAACAAGCCGCGGGGTTTCGACGTGACACCTGACGACTTCATTGCTGCGATCATCGCGAACCCGCACGAAGATGCCGCGCGTCTCGTTTTTGCCGACTATCTGGAAGAGCAGGGTGATCCGCGCGGCGAGTTGATTCGATTGCAGTTTCAGCTTGCCGACATCGACAAGTGGGATCCGAAACGCCGCAAGCTAAGAAGTCGTGAACTGAAACTGCTGCGCCAATATGGGCATTTCGGAAGTGTGCCGACCTTCGTAAAAGTGATTGGGACTCGCGGCGGGTTCATCGACAAGGTTGAAGTTTCCGTTGCAAAGTTCTTGAAGCTCCAAGACGAGATCTTTGCCAATTCTCCCGTGCGTTCGGTTGTGCTTCGCTACACGTCCGCCAAGTTCGATGACCTGCAAAAGTCCGAACACCTCGAACAACTTTCGTCATTGAAGCTGCTCAACACGCGAGCACGTGAAAGCCAGCTTGAGGGATTGTTCGCCTGTGGCCGACTGCGAAACCTTCGATCGCTGTTGATTGACGAATCGGAATTGCCCCAGCAAATCGGTCGACTGATCGCAAACCAGCCTTCGTTCCGCAAACTCGAATCGTTGTCGTTGATCAGGCACAACCACGGTGTGGGCAAGTTCATCGCCGGTTCAAGCGAGCTCACTAGCTTGCGTTCGCTAACGCTCGCCAGCGAATACGATGATTCGTTGCAAGCGTTCGCAGAGGCACCAAACTTGCGACAACTCAAGACGTTGCACGTTTCGGGTGTCTTTGGACAACATGCGATTCGGAAACTGCAATCGGGAACTTCGTGTCGTGAACTCGAAGACCTGATGATCCGAAGTCGATCGCTTCCGGATCCCGATGTCTTCAACGTTGATGATCCGTTGCCCAACTTATCGCGGCTCAGCTACGGCGGCAGGTGTCCAAGCAATGTGTTGATGGAGCTGTGCCAGCACTACCCCCATCTTAGGCAACTCGATCTTTCATCCAATCGCATACGCGATGATGGGATCGAAGCACTTTGCGAGAGTGATCTGCTAGAAAACCTGGTCGAGTTGAATTTGCGTCGAAATCGAATCGGTCATCTTGGCGTTGACCAATTGGCTCGAGCCAAGAAACGCCGCAAGCGAACGAAGATCCACTTAGCCTACAATCCGATCAGCCGCCGCAAGGTACGTGCCTTGAAGGAGAAGTACGGTAAGACGTTTGGTAACCTAGGTGCTGATTCAAGGTATTCTGTGTTCCGATTGCCATGAACGGATCCGGTTGCCAGGAAAGGTGAGCCATGCGCCGTGCCACGATGACAGAATAACGGCGTAGGATCATCATGTCCGGAGCCGGTCTTACGACGCCGGTGATTCAAGCCGACCTGCGGCTTGGCACAGACAACAAAGATCCAGAGCTTTCCAACCCGATGTTGCTGCAAGAACCGACCCCGTCGCCCTACGACCTCCGCTTCAATCTGCTCGGGTTTCCGATTCGCGTTGCGTGGTCTTTTTGGCTCGGCGCGTTGGTTTTTGGGTTCGGATTGATCCAACTCGTTCAGTTTTCGCTTGGCGACCGAGGACCGGGTCTGGCGGCGCTGCATGTGCTTTGGGGTTTGTGCATGCTGGTGTCGATTTTGATCCACGAACTTGGCCACTCGATCGCCTTTCGCATGTGTGGGATCGAATCATCGATCGTGCTGTACCACTTTGGTGGTTTGGCGATCCCGCGCGATTCGTTTGGTGGTGGTGGCCGCAGCTATTCGCAGTTGACCGCGTCTCAAGAGCTATGGATTGCGCTTGCTGGACCGGCATTTCAACTGGCATCGGCGGCAATCTTGATCGGTTTACTGAAGATGGGCGACTACCAAGTCGTTGCGTTTAAGCTCATGCCGGCTGGTTTGGGCAACATCGAGTGGATCGTTCAAGGCAAACCGATCGAGAACGCAGGGCTGTTTGCGTTCAGCATTTTTTACATTTGGCCAAGTGTTCTTTGGGGGTTGTTAAACCTTGTTCCTGTTTGGCCGCTTGATGGTGGGCGCATCTGTCGATCGGCGGTGGTACTTGGTGGTGGTAACACCGATCAAGCAACGTGGATCAGTTTGATCGCTGCGGGTTTGCTTGCCGCGTATGGTTTTGGCAACGACCAAATGTTCATGGGCATACTTTTTTTGTCACTTGCGATCACAAATTTTCAGATGCTGCAACAACGTGGTGGTTGGCGTTACTAGGAAGTGTCCAACACCGCGCGCATGCGCGTTTGTCTTGTCTATAGCGCACGTTTTGCACGTTGTGTTGCGCAAAGAAGTGACTAATCGCAGTGAAAAAACGCGTCTGCGTAACAAAAAACTTTTTCCACGCAAGCACTTTTTTTCAAAAAAGATGTTGCGGAATCCACAGAAGCGCGTAAAGTTACGCGCAGTTTCTGAACGGTTGAAAGGATGAGCAAAACCGATGTCGACAATGAAGGAGTCATCGAAGCTCGGAGATTCAACCACAAATAACGGTTGGTGAGCCGTGGCCGGTGGCTTCTGAAGCGTTTCGTTTTAAAAGTCACGAGGACTCGCCAACGTTTCCTTTCTTGCGGAGGAAGAACGTGGCCAAGAAAAAAGCGAAGAAGAAAGTTACAAAACGAGCGACCAAAAAGAAGGCCGCTAAGAAGAAAGTAACTAAGAAGCGAGCGACCAAGAAGAAGGCTGCAAAGAAGAAAGCAACCAAGAAGAAGGCCGCTAAGAAGCGTACGACTAAGAAGAAGGCTGCTAAAAAGAAAGCAGCTAAGAAGAAAGCTACCAAGAAGAAAGCTACTAAGAAGCGTACGGCTAAGAAAAAAGCCGCTAAAAAGCGTCGCTAGTAAACTGTACGAAAGGCAATTTGCCGGCTTCGATTTCTTAATCGAAGCCGCTTGCCCGACGTTGAACAAAAAGCCGCACCAGGGAGTGTCTCCCGGGGCGGCTTTCTTTATGCGCCACAGGCGGTTTTGGGGAGAGTGACGCTCGATTTGGGAGGGCGCTCCCGCGGAGCCGTGATTCAGGCGGTTTTGGGAGGGCGACGCTCCCGCGGAGCCGAGACTCTCGCATTCCGCCTGAAGGCGATACCACAAACTACAGCGTGGGCAGGCTTGGTTTCGGGGGACTGGCGGCCGACCGTGAAGCCAGATTTCGGACAAGCGCAGTTGCGATGGCATCGATCGGAGCTCGAGCAGCCTCGTCCGACTCGATCACTTCGGCCAACCGACCTTCATCGCCCGCGGTTCGAAGCTTGATGTCGATGGGCAAACCGCCCAAGAAGGGCACGTCGGTCTGTTCAGCGCGTTCTCTTGCTCCACCACGGCCAAAGATGTCGTATGTCTTGCCGTTATCCGGACACAAGAAGCCGCTCATGTTTTCGACCATACCAAGAATGGGGATGTTCACTTTGCGGAACATGCTGATCGCCTTGATCGCGTCAAGCAGCGCCACTTCTTGGGGTGTGCAAACGACAACGCTGCCGGCAAGTGGGATCGCTTGTGAAAGGGTCAGCGCAACATCACCGGTGCCCGGAGGCATGTCGATGATCAGGTAATCGAGTGGTCCCCAATCGGTGTCGCTTAGAAACTGGTTGATCGAACCGTGCAGCATGGGTCCGCGCCAGATGACCGCTTGATCAGGTTCAACCAAAAAGCCCATCGACATCACTGGCATGTCGCCACCCGCTGATGGACCGGTCAATTGAATCGGTTCGATCGTCTTGTTGTCTGAAACCGTTGGACGACCGGTCAGTCCAAGCAGGTGAGGAATACTTGGCCCATACACATCGGCGTCCATCAAGCCCACTTTGGAACCCATCCGGCGCAGTGTCAGTGCGAGTGATGCGGCGACGGTGCTCTTGCCAACGCCGCCCTTTCCACTGCCGACAGCGATCACACTTTTGGCTCGCAAACCAATTTGGCCCACACGCGCGGGTGGCCGTTCGTGGTCAATGACGTTCAAGTTGACTTTGCAACCCGGATGTTGTGCGACCAACTTCGATTCAATTGCATCGCAAACTTCGGTCTTGATGGGCGCCGAATGGGAACTCAACCCGATCGTCGCGTTGATCGTTGTGTCGTCAACCGCGACATCGCCCAGTTGACCGGTCGATTCCAAGGGGCGCCCCGTTTCGGGATCAGGGTGTTGACCGATGAGTTGACGAACGGATTCGACCGTTGGCTTGTTCATGATGAGTGGCTGGTTGGATCTTGAGTTGGTAGCCGTCTGGAGGCCGAGAATGGCTTTCGCGCAGACCAAAGGGTCGCACGTCAGGGTAGAGATTGTCCAGTAGTTGGCAAATCCGCCCGCGTTCGGGCCCCCATCACCGTAGCTATGCTCGCCAGAGCGTGATGGTCGCGACGGGCCGTAAACGACACGCGGAACGCCGGGGAAAGAGTGATCTAAATGCCGGATCTGCGTCGCTGTCGCAGCTTGATCAGGTCTACGCGAAATAGCGTCGAATCATCGCCTTGAGTCCCGGAAGCTGCTCGGGATGTCGAACGATCGCCGAAACCTGGAACTCACCCAAAACAAGAAGTTCGTCGTTGGATAGCCCTTCGACGGCAACAAGACGGAGCAGTTCTGGGCGCTCGATCGCTGCTCGACCGACGCAATCACAGAGTTCCGCAAACTGATTCGGTTGTGTGGCCCACAGAACGACCCCCTTGGATTCGGCCCGAATTCGCGCGGTCGCTTGGTCGCTGGTCGCTTCGGTGACGGAGGCCACCAGAGGTTTGGGGGTCAATTGGGGGGCAAACCGGCGAGCTCCTTCAAGCCACCGTCCACTCGGGTCGCTAATGACCCAAGGCCGAATGTGGGCCATCTCGGGTGGCAACTCAATCACTCTTGCCATCCGCTTCGTCGAGTTTTCGGAGCAATCGGGCACGACTGATGCCGAGTCGTCGTGCGGCTTCGGCGCGATTGCCATCGGCCGCCTCGACGGCTTCGTTGATCAAACGTTGTTGGTAACGTCCGACGGCTTCATCGAGGGAACCGACGAATTTAGCGGCGCGGTTGGTTTCGCCGGTTCGATACGAGCGAATGGCCAGTGGCAGGTGTTCGACACCAATCGATTCACGATTGGCAGTCCGCACGGCATGTCGCATCGCGTCGCTAAGTTCATCGAAGTTCTTTGGCCATGGATAGCTGACCAAGGCATCGAGCGCCGCTCGACTGAGGCGCTGAGCCGTTCCATCGCCGGCGGCATGGCGGGCATCGACCATTGCCGCAGCAAGCAACGGGATGTCTTCGACACGCTGGGCCAACGGATAGCAAGTCACCGTCAATGTGCTAACCACATCTTGCAACCCAGGGTGGATTTTTCCCCGTGGGTCTTCTTCGAGACT
Source organism: Rubripirellula sp. (assembly GCA_965216875.1). Taxonomy (GTDB): domain Bacteria; phylum Planctomycetota; class Planctomycetia; order Pirellulales; family Pirellulaceae; genus CBDCUW01. Next base: position 6,223,387 of record OZ244207.1, on the reverse strand, counting down.
GACTTCGGCTATCTCTGTTTCCGATCGATCGAGTGGCTCGCGCATGACTTCGGGGCACTCGCCGCAAAGACAGAGCAACCGAAGTCGCGGTGAATAGGACGCGACCAATTCGGCGAGCCGGTTTTGGGCTTCCGATGGCATTTCGTCCAGGCCACGGATCAGCGCAGTTGCGGTTGCATCGTTCGCGTCGGCCAAGCGATGGATCAAAGGCATCACCATTGCGTCAAGCAATTCGGCGTCCATCAGCGGACCATCGACTGTCACAATCGGCTCGCCGGGTGCAGAGCTCTGGTGGACTCGAAGGGCGATCGATTCGGCACCGTTCCCAGGCGGTCCAAAGAAGGCAATGTGGCACCGCGCGGTGGAAGCGACTTGAAGCCGTGATCGTAACCTCCGCGATTGGTTCGAGACGCCCGCGGTGGCGATCGCGGCGAGTTGTCGGTGGTGTTTTCGCCAAGCATCGAGCTTGTTGCGAACAGCGACCGCATCGTGCAGGTCGTGATCCAAAACACGGTCATCAAACTCGCCCGCGACGGCGATGGTCATTGGGTCTTGTTTTCCGATCCGCACAAATCGAACTTCCATCGATTCGATGCGACGCCCATCATGACTTGGCGGCTGCACTTTAAGCGAAGCGGTGCCGCGTTCTCGCAGGCCTGGCGGTGGAGACATTGATGCGGCGACAGCATCAAGTGGATCATCGGAAAGAGGTGTGCCCGCAACACAATGACGATCAAGCAGCGATTCGGGATCAATTCCTAGCCAAGTTTCAACGCCCGCGGAAAGATAAACAAGCTTTCCCGAGGAGCTAATGATCCAGAGCGGAACGTCGGAAGCATCCAACATTCGCGCAAAGTTTCTGAACTTGGTTCCCGTCGCCATAAGATTCTGCCGCAGTCACGAAACGCCCAATCTCAGTTTAGTCGCTTCATTGGCCGGCACGCGATGCTCGCGCCAACGCGCGTCCTGCGGAAGACCTACCGCTGGGATCAACAGCAGAATGGGACCAACAGCAGAAAGGGGCGGTCCTTGCGGACGCCCCTATCAAACTCGTTTTAGCTTTCGGCAAGTTTCCAAATCGATCTTAGAACGTGTCCAAGATGAAGTGGTGGCCCTTGTGGAAGCGGCGATTGCTTGGGTACGCGTTGTGCCAACGCTTGTTGTAAACCGGGATGCGCATCTCTGGCGGATAGCGGTGGTACAAGCTGTCGCTGCTGCGGAAGTATTCTTGTCCCCAGAAGTTTTGGGGATAGTAAACATAGGGGTAGTGATAGAACCGATTCCAATCACGGAAGTCAGTCTGGCCCCCCCAACTGCGTCCAAAAGCGCGCTGATCAGCCGAAGCCGATTCAGTCATGGCCACGTAGCTGCATGAGAGCACGGCGGCAATCAAAAGATGACGGATCATCACTGCTTCCCCCTCGAAGCACCCAACCCAGGTTTTACGGGCCAGTTGCGTGTGAATTCAATTCGCTGGTCCACGGCCAGCGCTCATATGGGTACCAAGTCGACGCGCGATCAGAGTTACGGGACGCACAATCAACCCGACGTACCGTCACTATCGGCAGATGCGGTAGCACCGGTTGAGTCGTTCAGGGAGCGTTTTCGAACCGAAACGGAGCCCCGCTTTCCCGACATTCTTCGCAACCGGTCTATTTTCACGGTTTCGGCCAGCCAGCCCCACTGCGAGCACGCCATTTACGCCGCAGCCGCCACCGGAAATGCCATCAATTGCCAAGAACGACTTCTCATCGGGGGTAGGTGCCACCTATCATTGGGAAACACCGAATCACCTGAACAACTGAACTCTCTTTGCCAGAGAGCAAGGTTGACGCAAAGGTTGGAAGAGGTGCATTGGGTAAAAGAGCTAGAATCTCCTTTGTGGGGTTCATTCGAATACCCTGCCGCGGATCCCCTGTGATTGCCCGGCCACCCAGTGACTGGCTGGCCACACAGTGATCGTTGGCGCTTTGCGGCCACCCGATCACAACCAACCATCCACCTCCCGAGAAGATGCCGTTATGCGACGCGCGATTGCCCTGCTGCTAGTAGCAACCTTCCTGGTTCCTGCTTCGATCGCAAATGCCTGTCCCTTCTGCAACGCAGTCTCGCAAACGCTGCGACAAGAGATGGAAGTGATGGACGCGGTGGTGATCGCTCAATCGATTCAGTCCGATGCGACTCGAAACAAAGAGTCGGGCGATGTCCTGATGAAGATCGAAAAGGTCTTGAAAGGTGGCGAGCACGTCCGTGTGGGCCAGGAGATCGTCGCAACCTACTACGGCGATGTTTCGATCGGTCGTCGTTTCATGTTGACCGGGGTCGATCCTGATGACATGCAATGGTCCTGTTTGCCGGTCAGCCAACATGCCGAGGATTACATCTGCAAAGTTGCTGAACTGGGGGACGACCCGGTCGAGCGACTGAAGTTCTATTACAAGCACCTTCACGACAGCGAATCGATTCTCGCTCGTGATACCTACGACGAGTTCGCAATCGCACCTTACGACGCGATCAAGAAACTCGCGCCTGAAATCGATCGTGGCCAGCTCATCGAATGGTTGAGCGATCCCGAGCTAACGACGGACCGCAAGCGTCTCTATTTGACGATGCTTGGTGTTTGCGGCGATGAGAGTGACTTGCCGTTTTTGGAAAAGATGTTGCGCAGCACTCAGAAGAGCACGCGCGGCGGCCTCGATGCCTTGATCGCGTGTTACCTGACGCTTTCAGGTGAATCAGGTTTGTCGCTCGTCGACGAACTCTTCCTGGCCAATAAGAAAGCACCCTACGCCGACACCTATGCCGCGATCATGGCGATTCGTTTCCACGGGACCGAAGGTGGTGTGATCCCACGTACGGCGCTCGTCGAATCATTGCACCATGTGTTGGAACGCCCCGACTTGGCAGACCTTGTGATTCCCGACCTGGCACGCTGGAGCGACTGGAGCCAGATCGATCGCTTGAAGCGATTGTTCCTCGAAGCAGACGAAGACAACAACTGGGTGCGTGTTCCGGTCGTCCAATACCTGCGAGCCTGTCCCAAGCCGGAAGCGGAGGCGGTCCTGAAGGAGCTTGAGGAGGTGGATCCCGAGAGCATCAAACGCGCTAACAGTTTCTTCACGATTCCGATTCCTGCACGCGAAACGGAACCGAGCACCTCGTCGGTAGAAGATGAATCCAAAGAGGGTTTGGCGGCGATTGCGACCGACACCCGGCCAGGCGATGGAGGCTCGACCCTTCCAGCCGGCCCAACCGCGTCATTGGCCGAAGTCCCGCAGGTTGCTGATCTGGTTTCGGGCTCGCCAGCGAACCCTTGGCGACTAGGCTACGTATTGGCTTTGGCGATGGCTTCGGCCATGATTCTCCAATTCTTGTTGCTTTCCGGCGGTCCCCAGCCCGCGAGCGAATAACGCTCGGTGCTTCGACGGCCGATTTTTTGTTCACAGAGTAAAAAATGTCAGCCGAGTTGCCCGTCTCTTCAGCCGAAGATTCGAACGAGTTTCCCTACCGAGCGATCAGCCGAGGGGCTGTGACGTCGGTCGTGTTTTTCGCGTTGGCGCTTCCAGGACTTTTTCCCTTCTTCTCGGCGTTGCTCGTGCTGGCACCGATTGGCGCCATTGCCGCAGTCGTGGGTTTCCGAGCGATTCGGCGCTATCCAAACGAATTCAGCGGCCAGAGCCTGGCGAAGTTCGGCTTGATGGCCAATCTTTTGCTCCTCGGCGGCGGTGTTGGCTTGCATACCTACATCTACCTGACCGAAGTTCCCGATGGTTACACGCGAGTCGGGTTCTGGGAGCTACAGACGCCACAGGGTGCTCTGGAAGGCCCCACCTCGAAAGCGCTCGAAATCGACGGTGAAGATGTCTTTCTCAAAGGTTACATTCACCCCTCGTCTGGGTCGGGAATGTTGCGGCAGTTCATTTTGGTTCCTGACCTTGGAACTTGCTGTTTTGGTGGCCAACCGAAAAGCAGCGATATGATCGAGATCACCTTGGGCGGTGGATTGACCACCAAGGCAGGATTGATCAAGAAAAAGCTTGCCGGGAGTTTTCGGGTCAACCAAGGCTACAACATCACTGACTTTGACAACAAAATCTTCTACCGGATGAAAGTCGACTACATCCGCTAGTCGCGATCTTTGCCGTTTGTAGTCCCGCCTTTAGGCGGAAGAGCATGAAGATTCCGGCTAAAGCCGGTACTACGAACTGGCGGCTCACACTTCCGCCTTCAGCGGTCCGCCCCCCACTCGATTGGGGTTGGTTTGGTATGTCACCAAGACACTTGTTCCGACTATAACGGGCTATAACGAGGGTTGTCCGAAACGAGGGTCTTTCCCGTCTGGTCGCGTAGCCCAACTCAGTTTGGTGAGTCAATCGAGATGAAATCCGTTCGCCTGTTGCTTGCTGGTGGTTTTGCCTTTGCCGCTACCCTGCTGGTTGGCACACAAGATGTCGCTCAACCCACAGCGACCTACGCTGTCGAAAACGATCAAGAACAATCCAATCCTCGTGAAGTGGTTCCTCGTGGCAAGAACGAGGTGATTGACCGAAAGAGCAGCGATGCAGCTCGCAAGAAGGGCGAAATCAATTTCGATGACCTCAAGTTTGAGATCGAGAAGGATCAGCCGTTCAAGAAGGGCATGTTGAACAAGGATGTCAAATCACTCGATGGAAAGAAGGTCAAACTTCGCGGCTACATCTTGCCAGCCACGTTGTTCAAAGAGACCGACATCGATCAGTTTGTGCTGGTGCGGGACAATCAAGAATGTTGCTTTGGACCGGGCGCCGCGTTGTTTGATTGCGTGATTATCGAAATGGTCCCCGGCAAGACGACCGATTTCGTGACTCGGCCCGTTACCGTCGAAGGCAAATTCAAGGTCGATACGGAAAAGTACAAGTATCCAGGCGGTGTTGGCCCAAGGGGCGCCAGTCACTTCGCAATCTTCCGAATCCACGGCGAATCGGTCAAATAGCCACTAGGCACCGGGGCTCCATCCTGGCCGCGGCGTGTCGTGAATCTCACTCGCAAGATCACCGCGCAACTTCTCAATTCCGGTCGCGAACTCTTCGACCTGTTCTTCATTGACCAGTGGGTGCAGCGAGACACGAAAGGCTGCGGTATCGCCAGGGCGGATTTCGACGACACGTCCTTGGTTTTCCTCGAACGAGCGTGTGTTCGGAAAATTCGTAGCCGGTTCGATGCCGGTCACATAACCATCGGTTTCCGCCGCGGTGTTTTTCCAAACAATGAACCGTGGCAATCCGCCGACATGAAACCGAACACCCAGTCCACGATCACCATCGGGACTCTTGAGCATGGCTGCCGTCCGTTTCGAATCATCGGCGTGCAGCCGAGCGAAATAGACCCGTTCGGCGTAACCCGATTGAGGCGGACCATACTTGTTCCAAGAATCGATTTCGCTTGCCGAAAGGTCATCCTTGGGTGCCAGCGATTCGACGGGAGCATCGAGGACTGAACCGTTCCCCAGGACGGGGGCGCCCATGTTGATGTGGTACAGCAACTGCATCTTGGCGGGCTTGGAAAGATCGTTGGTCACGTCATCGAGCAATTCGACGTCGGGCTTGCCCGCTTGAAACCGTGTACGACTTCGCAGACGCAGCCGGCCGATGAAGAGTCGCGATTCGACCACTTCGCCGATCACCTCCAGTCGCCCTGACGCTTCGTCGTATTCGATCGAAAGCGAATCGGCTGGCAGGTTCCCAATCCGTCCGTGCAACGGATAGACCAAGTGTCCTGCGTCATCATGCTCTGGCGCACCGTTGCTGTGCAGCCCGCAACGTACGACGAATTCGTCAAAACCCTCGAGCCAGCCAATGCCGCTGGGATCGAAAACGGGTACCTGGGATGGGTGAACTGGGCCAGCAACCGGCGAATTCCAACCGTAAGTGACGCCACCGGCATCCATTTTCCAGATCGACATCCCGCGGGTCGGCAGAATCATGACTCTGGCCGCGCCCGTATCGACCTCAATCACCTCAACTTGGTCGGCTGCACCGCCGATAAATCGCCCATGCTTGGTCGTGATTGTCCCTGCACGCGTCTCGATTTGCATGGTCAGAGGCGATTGCGCATCCCATTGGATGCTGTCGGAGCGATCGTCGAGATGGCGATGCGTGGACGTTTGAGTGGTCATGCGGGATTCAGCCGAACAAAAACGGGTCATAAAGAAGCCTGACCAGTGTGCCAACGCGATCGGCAAACGCAAGGCCGCTCGCGACGTTTTAGCGGTCAATAGGCTGCGACAATCGCTCGCAATCTTGTACCGCGCGGGATCAGCTAATAAAACAATGAGCTCCGACGACGCCACCACACGGGCCGATTGTCGTCCCCAAACTTCCTGCCTGGCCCATCCAACCGAAAAAGACGAAATCCATGAGCACGGTGAATTTGGACGAAGGGCTGATCAAAGGTGACAGCGTTGCGTCCGTTCTCGATTCAGCACTCGATGCGGGCGGAGGCCTGTTGCGACTTACGCCCACTTGGGTGCCGCGTTCCTTTCTGCATCCTGGCCGCCGCATCAAGTTGCACCCCGGCGACTACTATCGGTTTGGTGCCGACCGCGGTGGCATCGACGAACGCTGGTTCGGCAGCACGACCGAAGCGGCCAACGAGGGTCGCGTATGGCACGAAGGTCTGAGTTTTTGTCTTTTCGAGGGCAAAAAGTTTTTGCTGAAAGATGCGGTCGAAGAACGCGGCGCGGACATTGTCGGTTCCAAGATCTTTGACGAATACAAACGATGGCCCGTCTACTCCAAGTTCTTCGACAACATGGGCCCCATTCCGCACCACATGCATCAAAGCTTTGAAGATGCGGCTTTGGTCGGCCAAGAGGGCAAGCCGGAAAGTTACTACTTCCCGCCTCAATTGAACAATGTTGACAACAACTTTGCCTACACGTTCATGGGGCTTGAGCCCGGTACGACACCCGAAGATGTTCGTCTCTGTTTGGAAAACTGGAACGCCGGCGATAACGGCATGCTTGATCTCAGCCGCGCCTACCGTCTCAAACGGGGCACAGGTTGGTTGATCCCACCAGGCGTGCTTCACGCTCCGGGTTCGCTTTGCACATACGAACCGCAATGGGGCAGCGATGTCTTTGGCATGTACCAGTCGATTGTCGAAGGTCGTTATGTACCTTGGTCGTTGTTGGTCAAAGACATGCCAGAAGACAAACACCAGGACCTCGACTTCATTGTCGGCCAACTCGATTGGGACAAGAACGTCGATACCCACTTCAAACAGAGCAATTATCTCGAACCCGTTCGTGATGACGATCGCAGCGGCGAGGGATACGAAGATTTATGGATCGTCTACGGTACCGTTGATGGACGCCAGCTTTTCAGCGCCAAAGAGTTGACGCTCGCGCCGGGAGCCAAATGCACTCTGCAGGATCCAGGTGCAAGTAGCTGGATCACGGTTCAAGGTCGAGGACGGATCGGCTCGCTCGATTTGCAAACGCCGGCGATGATTCGCTTTGGCGAGAACACGACGGACGAAGTCTTCATTTCACACAAGGCGGCGACCGCTGGTGTTGAGATTGAAAACACGGGCAGTGAGCCACTTGTTGGTTTGCGCTACTTTGGCCCCGATACCCACGCCAACCTGCCAACCGCCGGCAGCTAGGCGAACCTCGAACCTCGTTACCATGCTCCGCGTGGTAACGCATAACCGGCCGCTCCGCGGCTTACTCCGACGTACGCAAGTGGGGCAGACATGCGAACGCGATATCGGATTGTTGAAAATGAATATCCTTATTTCACCACCTGGACGATCAATGGCTGGTTATCGGTCTTTACTCGACCGTGGGCAGTGGAAGAAGTCCTCAATAGTTGGAGGTTCCTTCACGAAAACAGCGAGCTAGAGCTACTTGGATACTGCATCCTCGAAAACCACTTGCACCTCATCGCTTGTGGTGACCGGATCGCAGACACGTTCGCGAGGTGTCGGTCCTACACAGCTCGAAAGGTTATTGACGGTTTAAAAGCGCGCGGTGAGAGTTCGTTGCTACGGCAACTGAACATGCACCGTTTGCGTCACAAAACCGATCGTCGGTATCAGCTTTGGCAGGAGGGCAAGCAACCCAAGCAAATGCGCACCGATTCGATTATGTGGCAGAAGCTCGAGTACATTCACTACAATCCAGTCCGCCGTGGTTACGTTGATGATCCTGTGGATTGGCGTTATTCCAGCGCCAGGAATTTTGCTCAGCAACCTGGGCTGATCGAAGTGACGACTGACTGGATGTAGAGGAAGGCGGCGGCCCGCGGAGCGGGCAAGATTGCGTTCCCACGCAGAGCGTGGGAACGAGGACTGGAACTACAAAAACAAAAAATCACCAACCAACCTCAAGCAAAAATAGAATCATGACTGATCACCCCAATCAATTTCCAAAACTTCACAATGCGGCTTGGCCTGGCGTGGTCGGCAAAGGTGGCGAGGGCAATGATCCTTGCATCGAGCTCGACACCATGTTGGACATGACCGCGGCTGCCGAAGTGGATGGTCGCAAGTTTGACGGTGTCGATGTTTTTCTTTACGACCCGCACGTTTCGATTGATGCGACCGATGCCGAATTGGAAGACTTGGCCGAACGCGTGAAGAGCCGCGGCTTGGTCGTCGGCAGTGTCGTGGCTCCCGTTTGGGAACCGACCGGCGGCGGTTCGGCCGCTGGTGATCGCGACGCGATTGACGCGTTTCTTACTCAGGTTCGCAAGGGATGCACGATTGCAAAGAAGCTTCGTGAACTCGGTGTGCGACCTTACGGGGTCGTGCGACTCGACACAGCGACTTCGGTCGAAGAATGGGTCAAGGATCCTGAAGCGAATCAGTCAAAGATTGCCGACACGCTCAAGGCAGCCGTTGATATTGCCGAAGAGTACGACGAGCGTTTGGCCGCCGAGGGCGAAATCTGCTGGGGTGGCATGCAGAGTTGGCGAAAGATGGTCGACTTGCTCGAACGCGTTGGTCACCCAGAGCGCTTTGGGTTCCAAGCTGACATGGCTCACACCTTGCTTTACCTTCTCGGCTACAACGCACCTGAAGATGCGATCTTGCCGGAAGGATTCGCTTGGGACGATGTCGAAAAGAAGAACGCGGCGCTGAAAGAACTCACGCACGCACTGCGCCCCTGGACGATCGACTTCCACGTCGCTCAAAATGACGCGACGGTTCATGGCACGGGCAGTCACGACAAGACGGGACGCCACTGTTTGCCCGATGATCCCAATGGGAAACTTGACATTGCTCATGACGCCGGCTTCTGGTTGCGCGATGAGCATGGCGACGTGCTGACCACATGCCGCCATATCTGTTGGGACGGCTGTATGTTCCCCAACGACGTCATGTCCAAACCTGAAACCTGGAACAGCATTCTCGCCGCGATGCTGTCAGTCCAAGATGCACATGGCTGGAACGAGTAATTCGCTTCACCAGATCCTTACAACAAGCTTTCTACGTAAATACCTTTTGAATCAAAAACGATGAAACCACTCAATATCGGACTTGTAGGTTACGGCTTCATGGGTCGTACCCACAGCAATGGCTACAAACGCGTCAACGATTTCTTTCCGGAACTACAGACACGACCTGTTTTGAAAGCGGTCTGCGGTCGCAACCAAGAGAAATGCAAAGCGTTTGCCGATCAATGGCAATACGAGTCGACGGAATCGGATTGGCGCGAGCTGCTCAAACGCGACGACATTGACGCTGTCGATATTTGCACGCCGAACAACTCGCATGCTGAAATCGCGATCGCGGCCGCAGAAGCCGGCAAGATGATCCTTTGCGAAAAACCGTTGGCACTGAATCCGGAAGAAGGCGATCGGATGGTCGCTGCGGTCGAGAAAACGGGCGTTGCCAACACGGTTTGGTACAACTATCGCCGCGTTCCCGCTGTGACCATGGCCAAGCAATTGATCGATGAAGGACGCCTTGGTCGAATCTTCCACTACCGCGCAAACTTCCTGCAAGATTGGACCATTAGTGACGACGTGCCTCAGGGTGGTGCGGCGCTTTGGCGTCTGGATGCCGCCGCGGCCGGGTCGGGCGTGACGGGCGACTTGCTGGCCCACTGCATCGACACCGCAATCTGGCTCAACGGTTCGATCGACAACGTGACGGCAATGACCGAAACGTTTGTGAAAGAGCGAATGCACACGGAAACGGGCAAGAAAGAACCGGTCAACATCGACGACGCATGTGCGTTCCTGTGCCGATTCGCAAACGGCTCACTCGGATTGTTCGAGTCGACCCGGTACGCACGTGGCCACAAGGCGCTCTACACGCTCGAGATCAACGGCGAAAACGCTTCGATTCGTTGGGACCTGCACGACCTGCATCGCCTCGAGTACTTCGATCACAACGACGAAAGCAAACTGCGCGGCTGGCGTTCGATTCATGTCACCGACCATGGCGGCGATCAACCTTACATGGACAAGTGGTGGGTCCCTGGACTTCAAATCGGTTACGAACACACATTCGTGCACCAAGTGGCTGATTTCTTGAAGTCCGTTGAAGCGGGCGAGCCATGTCATCCAACATTCAAGGACGCGCAAGAAACCCAACGCGTTTGTGATGCGGTTTTGGCCAGTGCCGCTGAAAGTTCGTGGAAGAACGTCTAGGACCCAGATGCCTATTCGATCGCCGGCACCAACATGTTGATCGGCGATGCGACGTTGGTGGAACCGTCGACCGCAACATGAATGCCTAGCACTTCGCGGTCGTCGGTGATGATCGGCGCACCAACAACGGAACTGGTCGACAGGTTGACGTTGTCAAGTTGGTACAGCAACCAATCGTCTTGTCGGCCAATGATCTCGCCGGGATGCGTCATCGTTTCCCGCCCAGCGACGGGCGCGAGCAACCAAATCCGATCGCCAACCTTTGCGTCCTGGCGGCCGACTGACAGAGGGTCGAGACCCATGTGGCCTTCGGTCGCGAACGCAAAAGCGTCGCCGCTTTGGGAAAACTCGGGGTATTCGGCGGTGCTACGAATGCGAAGTGGACTGCCGTTTGCCTTTTCGCTCTTCTTACTCAGGCAATCCTGGACGGTAAGCTCTTTGAAGTGAATCAGTACCTCGGCGCCACGAAGTTGACGTTCCAAACCGTTGTTCGGACCGAGCAAGCTGGCCGCGCCAATAAGAAGCAACTGATTGGATCGTCCCAACCGGGCCGAAAAAAGAATCCCACCTTTCGCTTCACCGATCCCGGTTCGAATCGTTGGACGATAGATCGTGCCTTCGCGAAGGACCGGCGGCTCCAACGCGACCTCGGCGATCGAATCCTGATCTGACGCTGCGGAAGTCAGCGACGCGTTTGAATCTTCAATTGGCGCGTTTTTGTTGAGACTGGCGACAAGCCACATCACGCCCCCGCCGATGCAGATCAACAAGAACAGCCCGGCAGCACCGATGCCTGCGATGATCTTTGCCTGACGCGTTTTCGGCTCAGGTCGCCGCGTGGTCGACGTGTACCGATCGGGGCGCTTCGGTTTTGGTGTGACGACGGGAACGGCCGGCGCAGGTTGGGGTGCAACAGGCGCTGCAACAACGGGTTGCACGACCACGGGCGTCGCAACGGGTGTCGTTTTGGCAACGGGCGTTTCGGAGACCGGCTTGGTAACAGGTGTTACGGTGACCGGCTTGGCAACAGGCGTTGCGGTGACCGGTTTTGCAACAGGCGTTGCGGGGGTGGCCTCGACTTTCACCGGTTTTGCGACGGGGAGTTTTGCGGCGTCGTCAGCGGTTGTGGTGGGTTGCGCTGCTTCCGATTTTGTGTCGGCTGGAGTTGGTTTGACCTTCTTGGTATCGGGCGTTTTCGCCGCGGGCGCCATTGGTTGAGCCGTCTTGTTCGCGGGTGTGGCGACAGGCGCCACGACAGGCGCGACGACGGGCTTGTTGGCCGGTTGATCTTCGATGATTTCGACCTTGACCTGATCGTCGTCCTCAATCAATTCAACCTTGACCAAGTTGTCTGAGTTCGAAGCGGATGCGTCCTCGATGATTTGAACCGATACCAGTTCGTCTTCATCGTGATCATTGTCGGGCTTCCGCTCGGTTTCGGTATCTGAATCGTCCAGGTCAACGTCGACGTCGATGACCTCTTCATCCTCCAGATCATCGATGATGAGTCGCGCGTCGATGATGTCCGATTCACCCAAGCTGTCTGACGATCCGCTTTTGTCATCGCCAGGCGGATTCGCTTGCTCGGTACCCTCCTTTTCGGCCGTCAGTTTTTCGAGTCTTCGTAACAGACGCTTGGCCGGAAACCAATCCGAATGGAGTCCCACTTTGGCCTGCATCTGATTGACCGAGTCAGACTCCCGCAACAACTCCATGCTTTTCATTGCAGTGAAAGGGCCATCCACGTGACCGTCGACCCGCAAATAGATGCCTTCGGCCTGTAGCCGTTCATATTTCTGCAAAACGGCTTTCGCAGGATGCCAGCCGCTGTCGCTACGACGGACCGACATCTTTTCAATGTCGTCGCCAGCGGCGATCAAACGCTTGTAAAGCTTCTGCTCGCTTAGCTGTGTGATGGATCCATCGACGTCCCGTAGGCTCCAGGGATTCTTGGACGCATTTCCTGACGGCTTTGCACCTTTGTTCGAGGGACCTGCATCACTCATGAGCTTCGCCCTGAGTGTTGTTGGTGACGACGTCATTGTTGTTGCAGCCTACCTCGTTGGCCAATTCACCTTGACCACCTGCGATGTATTTGCAGAAGTCGAACAAACCTGCAAATCGATACTTGCCATCGACGTAATGCTCGATCACGTAGAATGCGAAGTAGTAGCTGCGGCAGCTCGCCCAAATACAAATCAGCAAGAGCGCAGCAATATCAAGCCGCGGTGCTCGGCTGATCAGCATGGCAGCGGCAATGACGGCCAACACCAGAAAGAGCACGCCTTTGGCATACAGCAATCGGTTGGATTGGATGTTTTGAAATAGACGCATGGCATTGATGATGAAAAAAGATAAGGGAAACGCCTGCTGAATCCATTCTAACTCGAAATCAGCTCTCCGCTTCAACTTCACCCGCGAGAGCGATCGGCTAGAATGGAGGCGTTTAAGAATCTGTAATCGATGCTTGGAATGTTCGACAATGAGCCATGAAGAATTGACGGCCGCGCTGGAAACCTTGCGTCACGAGTTGGCGAGCACTGACGATCTCGATAACGAGGACGTCGACGGACTCAAGGAAACGGTGTCGCGAATTCAGGCTGTTCTAAGTCAGCAAGAAGACGCCAGCGAAACGCTAAGCAGCCGCGTGACCAGCTCGGCGAAACGCTTTGAAGAGTCCCATCCTGTGCTCACAGAATCGCTTGGACGGATCGCCGATATCCTCCAGCAGATGGGTATCTAGGGCAGAAACCAGTAGTCGCGTTTGGCCGTTAGAAACTCATAGTTTCCCAGGAGGGGCTTGGTTTCGCGATCACCCGTCCAGCGATTGGAAACACTCTTGATTTGACCTCGGATCGCACGTCTCAATTCGGCCCTCTCAGCGATTTCGCTGAGCAGGCCAAGTTGATATCTGGCTTGCGGGTACGTTGGCACACCACGCTGATCAAGTGACCACTGGGTCAGTGATAGTTCTTGCCAACCATCCTCGTTGCGATCTTCTTCGAGGCAGGCTACCAACGAAGGATGGAGTTTTCCGACAGCCGACTGATGGATCTCTGCGTCCACTCGACTGCTATGAGGCGAATAGAGAGCCCACGATAACCAATGGTCCCAATATCCATTGCGTTCCGACAGTGGCGCCAAGGTGGCAAGTGCGACCACCACCATCGTGGGAATCGGCGTGTGACGCAGTAAGTTGGTTGATGGGACCGAGTCAGTTGGTTTCTTGAGAAACAACAACCATGCTTGACCAATCAGAGTTGCATTCCAAACAAGCACACCGTTGGAATGATCCATGTTCCAAGGGCCCAGCAGCGCGATCAGACTTACATGCATGATAATCAGCAACGCGCCACCAATCGTTCGACTCACTCGAAACACCAACAGAAGGGCCGCAATCACTTCTGCTGCCGGCATCACAAGCGCGAGCTTCGCCCGAAGATCCAAAGAGACGCCGTCGGGTAATCCACCCATTGGCGCAGCAGCAGCCTGAAGAAAATCTTGGCCGACCGAGTAGGCAAATTGGTAATCAAGCTTCCCGAGTCCGCTGAAGAAGTAGACGCTAATCGCGACCGGAAAAACCAAACGCCGAGCGAGCATCGGATCACGCATCGATCCAAAGATGATCGCATAGATAAAAGACTGGTACGCCCACGGCTGTAGTCGGTGTTGGTCGAGCGCAAACAAGATCAGCAGAGAAAAGGCGACCATCCACCAAGCCAGTCGCAAACGCATCGGGGCGATCGCAATGGCAACGATCGATGCGATCAGAAACCCGAGCGCGAGCCAGTGAGTCACCGACGGAAGTGCACCAAAGACACCGTGCAAGGGAAGGGCAGGGTAGAGGTCGGGTGGAATCCAGAGGCGATAGGAAACACCAATCAGAACTAGTAGGCATCCCGCCCAGTATCGAGGGAATGCCCAGAAAGTCTGGGTTGCATGATCTATGGGCGTAGGTTGTGTCGGTGCTTCTGACGAGGATTCGTTCATGCATCGAGGATGATCGAAACAACGTCGAAGCGGTAGTCCAAAGCGCGAGTTTGCTCCGCTCCACGCTTCACCACGAACTGGTTGTCGGCTTAGACCCAGATGTCGGAAGTTGAGTCGCCACCCGGGAAGCGGATCTCATGAGCCCGAGCCGGGCCTCCGGGTTCTTTGCCGAAGTCGACAAAGAAATCATCGCGAAGTTTCATCCCGCCGTTTTCGGTGTCGCAATCGATCGCAACCATCCAAGAACCCGACTCTGCCATCGAAGGGTAAAACTGGTTGTCCCAAACGCTATAGAGTGAGCTGGTGACGTAAAGACGCTTGCCGTCCAAGCTGAGCTGAATCATTTGCGGACCGCCGGTGGTGTTGCGGCCAGCCAGCTCAGAGGGCTTTCCGACCACGCCGCCAAGCCAAACCTGGCCGGTCAGTTTTGGCTGGCTTGGATCGCTAATGTCGTATTGCCGCAAATCACCATGCAACCAGTTCGAAAAGTACAGGTACTTGTCATCAAGTGACAGGATCACATCGGTGATCAATCCAGGAACCGGGAACGGCCAGCCTTCGGTTTCGATCGGTTCGACCTGAACCACTTTTTCGGCAACCCATTGATCGGCATGTTTGTGCCAATGAAAGATTGCGCTGCTGAGCGCCGCGCCGACGTACCCATGAGTGCTGTCGGGATCATGGTGAAAACGGACTTCAAGTGGAATCATTCCTTCGGCGCCAAGGTCGACCGACTGAGCAATCTTCTTTTGTTCCCAATCCCAGAAGTGCAGATGGTGGCCGTACTTTCCAGCTTCGACATCTTCGAGTTGGAAGCCATTCTTGACTGTGTTGGGCGCCGCCCACTCGCTGCTGACCATCACGTTATGACGCGGCTGGTACCAAAAGTCATAGTTGAAGTTCATGCCCTCCAGTGACGCCTCCCAGCGTCCCGCGACGGAAAAGTCCGAGTCGATTTCAAGGAATCCGCCAGGCGCGTTGCCTTCCGCGTCGCCCAGCATCGAAATCATGATCACACCGTCAGCGCGGCAATGCACGGTGTGTGGGGTCGAGAGATTGGCCTTCTTCGCAATCTCTTCGGCTTGAATCGTCTTGTGTAGCTGCAGGTTGGTTGGATCAACGGCGTCCACGATGTAGATATTGCCAGATGCCAACCCAGGCACAACCAAGTAGCGTCGATGTCGCTCGCCGTGGCAGCTACTGCAAGCGTTCCAGCCGTAGTGATGAAGTTCGTCGCCCGGGTGTGGAAGTGAAAACCGGCCGACCACCTTTCCATAATCAGCCGAAGCCGGGTCAACATCCACAGTCGCCATGTAGTCCGATTTTCCCGACGATTTGGTGCCGACGCGTATGGCTGGTACGAACGCATGCGTTTCACGCGGTGCGGTCATCGCGGCTTCGATCGATTCATAGGTCGGATGACAGTGTTCGTGCGCGTGGTTGTGATCGGCATGTTGATGCTGGCTCCAAGCACGACCACTCGGCAAACCCGCTGCGAGACTCGCGGCACTGACACCTGAAAGGAATTGGCGACGCTTCATCATTTCGGCTCCGTGGATGAATCGGTATCGAGAGTTTGGTTTTGATCTGGTTTGAGTCGGTACCGCGTACGGTCTCGGTTTAGAATACCCAGTGGTCGGTTGCTGGATCACTCAAAAAGCGAGAACGAACGATGAAATCCACGATTGCATTAGTGACCACGTGTATGGTGGTGATTTTGGTGAGTCTGTTGGCAAATCAGGTCGTTTCGGAAGAGCCAAACAAGACGACTTCGGGCGAAGTGATCGAGTTGAAAAAAGAGTATCGAGATGTTGTTCGTCAGTTCAGCGAATTGATCGAAGAACGATACCGGTCTGGACAAGCTGACTTTGCCGAGATGATCAAGGCTCGCGACAAGTTGCTCCTTGCGGAAATCGAGATCGTCAAGGGCACGGACAAAGCAAAAGAAAAGAAGTTTCGCAGTGACCGTGTTGCGAACCTACGCGAACTCGAGGCGGCGACCAAACAACTCTTCGATGTTGGCGCGGCCCAAGCTGAACAGCGTTTACTGGCCAAGGCCGATCGGCTGGCTGCGGAAATCGAACTTGCTGGCGTAAAGTAAACGGTCGCACGTTGCAGTCTGGCCAGTCTACTTGCGAAGCACTTCTTCGTTTACGAAGTCCTGCAACGATTGCAAAAGCAACCAAAGGTTCGTGCGTCGGACGTCAGCCGCGACTTCGAAGAACTTGCCGATCTTTGGAGCCAGAGGTTTGACCTGCTCCAGATCTCGGTTGAGTATCTCAACAAGGTCATCATCAATGTCGACTTCTTCCGCGGGATCGGTTGTCTCGAGCCAGCGGTCCAAAAAGCGGACGGCAACCGGTACCGCGTTGGGCGCTTGGTCGCCGAGTTGAAGTAGGTAGGATATTTCGCGATCGTTGACCGCGCTGGATTCAGAGAGTCGATCAATCGCAGACAGGATCGGGGCAACCCATGTGGTGTCCATCCGGTTTGTGTCGTTGCGTTTGTCAATGTCGCTAAGTTGGCTGAAGGCAAAGTGGACATGGAGTGCGTCGCCCGTTTCCAGCCAATCCAACATGGCTTGGATGATCTTTGGCTCGGCTTGGCCTAGCTTCCACGTACTGAACAAGGTGTACAGGCTAGTTGGGTTGTCAGCACGCACCAGTGATTGGCCGACATAGCTGCGGAAGGAAGGATGTCTTAGCAGCGGTCGCAGTTCATCTTCGTCTTCGATCACTCGGCTCACGAACGTTGCGTTGACTTCACTTTCCAGCAGGTAGTGAATCAAGAGTCGGGTGTCGACCTTCCAATGCCGGTTTTGTTGCAACAGACTCTTCATGATGGATCGATCCGAACGCGGCCGGGATAGTCGGCTTGATCGTTGACTTGCCCTCATCACTGCAAGACACTCCTGAAGCGTGTCGAGCAATTCATACGGATACCAACTAGCGAGTTGAGTTGGCCCACGCTGGCTTCCTGGTCGCGCGAAGGCACCGCGTCCGCCGAACATGATGACCCCGTCATGCTCGGTCAGTTGCGTTCGAGCGGAGGCCAGTTCTTTCGCCATCCAGCCATTTTCGCCGGATGAATCTCGTGTGAGTTGTTCAGGTACCGAACCGGTAAGCAGCAGAAGGATGCTGCTGACAGAAGATGGCGAGTCCATGGTGTTCATCGGCGGCACGTCACTTTCGGCTCGAAAACGAATCAGTTGGTCGAGCCGTTGGTCGAGTGCCTTCGCTGCCTGCTCGCGAGCGGATCCTGTAAGCGGGATCTCCCGCAGCAATGTAGACAATGACAGCGACTTGCTCGCTGCGGCGCGATTGAGTTTTGCATCATGGGGACTTTTCTCGGCGTCATTGACCGCCCGTTGAAGGCTGGTGATCAACGGCGTCAAAACCTGATTCAGCTCATTCTGCGTTTTCTCATTGATGTTCCCAACATCCAATCCGATGAACGGCCCAACGCTGGCTTGGTACCAAAACCGGCTCAGCGGACCGTAGGAAGGGTAGGGGCCGGGGTCGTATTCAATGCGGTCGAACCACTGCGCAAGCAGTTCGACATGGCGACTGCGGTCGACCTCGAAGCGTCGCTCGTGAATGACATAAAGGACCAGCGTCAACTCGTCTTCGCTCAGAGAGTTCGCATCCAATTGGTCGAGCCGATGGGTGGCTGCCGATGCATCAGGTTCGCATATGGCAAGCACGATCTGGCGGGCGTGGTCTTGGGTTTCGGATTCCGATTGGGTCGCGGCCAACGCCCGTAGGGCTGCAAACGTCTTTGGCCACTGCCCCTGCTGAATGCTGATACGCAGGTCGCTGCAAAGGGTGAGCGCGTAATCGCGAAGCTTTCGATCTTCACCCGAAAGCAATTGGCGAAGTTGTTCGTCAGCAATCGTCCGATCAACGTCGACGATGTGTGTTGCGATTTTGGTCAGATTGTCGGCGCTACCGTCGGGAGATAAGTCATAAAGCAATTGTGCTGCAATGGTTCTCGACTTCCATTCGAATTGCCGAGCCCCAACTTCCATGGCAAGGGTGATGTGCTGGCTGTCCGGCTGAATTTCAGCGAGCCGCAGGACGTTGTTTTCGGCTAGCTCGCGAGACTTGGATTCCTGTTCAAATCGCATTTGCGCAATCCAGTCGCCGAGGGTCCTGCCCTGGTAAACGGGCTCGGTCGGTACAGGACGGCTCATGATCCTCAGTTCTTCAAGTTTCGTTCTTAGATTTCGAATGCGTTCGGTATTGTTTGCATCGATCGCCGCTTGAAGTTGTTCTTCCGTTTCCGCCAAAACGACTTCCAACGCTGCCGTCATTCTCGGCGTCGCAGTCGGTGGATCACTCTTCGACTCGGATGTCTTTGTTTGTTTGATTTTTGCAATCACGATGCCGCCCCTCGTGACTTGCAAGTTGTTGGGCGTGATTTCGATGCCATCGGCTGGCGAGGCAAGTCGTATCCGGTAACGACCAGCACTCACGGTTGTTGCAGCTTGTCCACGCTGCACAGCAAGGATATCGCTGCGGTCCTTTTCATCGACGATTTCGACCCGCACATCCTCAAGGTCGGACTCGATGCGTATCTCTCCTTGTTCACTCTTGAGCGTTAAGATGATGGCCAACCAAATCACGCCACATAGACTGATCGCTCCGAGGCCAAGTCCGATCCAATCCGAAGGGCCAAAACGTCGCGGCCCGCCCGCAGCTTGGTTCGTACCCGATGTTGTTGTCGAAGGATCGTTGTCGTCTTTTCGATGCGCGGCCAACAACTGCGAGAGCGTTGCTTTGACAGAAAACTCTTCGCCTTCGACGGTTTCATCCAGTTTTGCGATCGCTTGAACGGCAATGGAATCGACGTTAGCATCGGCGGCAAATGCCGCAAGCTGTTCAGCAACTTGATTCGCTGAGGAAGGGCGTTGGGAAGGATCGCTTGTTAAAAGCTGAGCAATGAGGTTGGCAAGCTCGATGGGAACGTCGGCGCGAAATTGATCGATCGCACTCGCTTCGTCAGTCGCCAATCGATTGAGGAATTCAATAATCGGAAGCTCTGAAGACCGACCGTGCGGCGGTATACCCGCAAGCAGTTTGAACAATGTCGCGCCCAAAGCGTAGAGGTCCGCTTGAGGTCCAACTTCGCCGCCACTGGCTTGTTCGGGAGCCATATAGTCGAGCGTTCCCAGCAATTGCCCCATGGTCGTTTGCAGGCTGACATCACAAACGCCCGATTGCATGCGCGCGAGACCGAAGTCCAAGATTTTGATGTTGGCATTGTCGTCCAACATCACGTTGCTTGGTTTGACGTCGCGATGAACGACACCTTTGGCGTGAGCGTGTGCAAGCCCCAAGGCGATTTCATGACCGATCTTACAGACTTCGGCCACAGGTAGAGGTCCGAGCGATTTCGAGACACGGTTCAAGTCAACTCCACGGACCCGTTCCATGACCAAGTAAAGCGTGTCGTCGCACTGGCCAGCATCGGTCGCGCGGACAATCGCAGCATGGTCTAACACGCCAACGGCGCGCATTTCACGCGCGAATCGATCACGCGAAACCGCATGTTGTTGGTTGGTCGGCAATAGAACTTTCAGAGCAACTTCGCGACCGAGGTGCTTGTGCCGAGCCGCAAACACCACGCTCATTCCGCCGCGGCCCAACACGCGTTCAAGCACATAGTCTCCCAGCACTTGGTCCGACGTTTCGTCCATCTCGACATCTGCGGACGATGACCCCTCGTAAGCAGCATCTGCGACCCGTTGGACCCAGTCGGGCTCGGGGGCGATCACCGAGTCTTGGCGTAATTTCAAGGTGCGAACAAGCGTGTCGTCCGCTTCATCGAGTTCGGCCAGTGTGTCTTCGCACTTTGGGCAGGTGACCAAGTGCGACTCGATCGCATCGCTCAAGGCATCGTCGACACTTCCGTGAAGGTAATCTTCAAGTTGATCGCGTGAGTAGCAGCTTGTGGCGAGCATCACATCGTCTTTCGGTATTGGGTGAGCGTTCGTTGCAGTCCCTTCTTGGCGGAATCACGCGAGGATTCGGGCTCAAGTCAGTCCAGCAAAACGGCGCGAGCCATCGGCCTTTTGTTGCGGACGCTGTACGGTCCTATCACAATGGGTGATGAAATTGATTCGAGCGAAAGCGTCAGCAATGGCTGGCCGACGCCCGAGAATTCCATCGTCTATAAGGTTCAACGTGTGGCGCGTGACACGACGCGAGAAAAAAGTTCCGACAATGCCAGCGGGCTTAGTCTCGCCGAGCGGTTGAGGGACGGATCACCCGAAGCTTGGCGGGATTTGGTTGAACTTTATGGTCCGCTCGTTGATCGCTGGTGCCGCGTCGCGGGAGTTTCATCGGAATCGATCGCTGATATCGCTCAAGAAGTCTTTTTAGCTGCTTTTCGCGGACTTGAGCGTTTCGATTCCAAACGTGATGGCGCAACGTTTCGCGGCTGGCTCTGGACGATCACCCGAAGCCGAATCGTCGAGTTCTACCGAGGTAACAAAGGTAACCAAGCCCCAGGCGGCTCGACCGCCCATTTTCAATTGCAAGGCATCGTCGATCCGATTCCGCTTGAAGACCCCACCGAACCCGACCACGCTTCGGGACTTGTGCACCGAGCACTCCAGCAGATTCGTGGCGAGTTCACGAGCAACACTTGGGACCTCTTTTGGCGAGCAACGGTACTCGGGCATCCCACTGATTTGATCGCCGCCGAGGCTTCCGTAACGCCCGCCGCGGTGCGACAAGCCAAAAGCCGAGTACTCAGACGATTGCGCAAACAGCTTGGTGACGCGCAATAGCGCCTAGAGTTCGCCTTCCATGTCCTCGCCGACAGGCAATTCGACCGTATACGATCCGATCGTTTCCGTTCGAAAACCGTTGTTCCCAACCGGGGTCGGTTTCTTCTGAATCGAAACGCGGTAATTGCCTGCAGGCAGATCTTTGAAATGAACTTCGCGAGTCTTCTCGTCGATGTTGATCGTCTTGGAATTGAAAGCCATTTTCAAACAATCGGGATACTGACTTGAGTAGGGGACATCAAGTTGGATCGATTGGGCATCGGGGTATTTGTCCTTGTCGACGAACAACCGCATCGACGATGGTTTTTTCGCCGTCAACTGAACCGCTTGAAGCGATTGGTCGCCATTCCGTAAGTCGGGATGTCGGGCTGGGGCCATTCCGCCACCGGTGTGAATCAACTCAAGCCACTCGCCTTTCTTTTGGACTTGTTGGAACTTGAAGTTGCCTTGCGTGTTGGTCGCGGTGGTCAGTACCTGAAGACAATTCGGCGACCGGTCAATGTGGTCCGACATCACCAAGTACCAGTTGTAGTTTCGCCAGACATCGGGACGCCCACCTTGCAGCTTGTTCGCTTCCGAGATTGGCGATTCCTTGCCGACGATCAATCTGACCATCGCTCCCACGACAGGTTTACCATCACTCGTTTCAATCTTCCCAGCAATGGATTCGTAGTTTTCTGGATCATCTCGTTTTAAGGCGATGTCAATCACCTTCGCCTTGTTGCTACTTTCGGTCATCATCCGGTCTTGCGAAAACGATTCGTAGCCCTTGGCCGAAACGGTGACCAACAACGGAGTACCCGGCATCAAGTGGGTCATCTCGAACGTTTTCTGCTCGCCCATCACGTTCACGCCCTGACGCGAGAACGCCGTGCTGAACGAACCCCAAGGATCGTTGGCGTCGCGCTGGCGCGAGTTAGCAACCTTGACGTTGAATTCTTCGATCGGCTTTTTCGTTTCCGAATCGATTGCCCGGATCCGAAGCACACCCGCTAGTTTCATCTCGAACGTGATCCGCTCGGCCTGACCTGCGGTGACTTTCATGTCATTGATGGGCGCGTACTTCTTGGGTGTATAGATGGTCAACGTCGACGCTTCGGGAAGTCCTTCGATATCGAAATGCCCTTGATCGTCGGTTGTGACGCGGCCACCTACCGTCCAGGGATGTTCGCCCTCGTTGTAATAGACCCGGATTTTGGCCGCAGGTTTTCCTTCGGGGTCGACCAAACGGCCCTTTAAGGTCACACCCTTTTGCATCACAACCTTGAATGTACTGGGGTCTTCCTTCGTCCCCGCTTCGACCGTGAATTCCTGAGTGATGTAGCCTTTCGCACGAGCGAACACACGCAATCCACGATAGCTCTTATACATGTTCGCTAGCAGTGCCTTGCCAGCTTTGTCTGTTGTGGCTTCGCGCGTGAGCGAACTCGAACTGCCAGTGTTTTGAATGAGGGCCTCGGAGATCGGGTTTTGGTCTTCGTCGACCACCGTGACGATACAGTCACCTCCGTAGGGTCGTCGCTTACACAACAGTTTGATCGACGATGAGACTTGGCCGGCGCCAATCGCGATGTTCTCGGATACACGCTCGTGCTCATCCTTGCTGGCGCTGACTCGAATCTGAACGCCGGCCGGTAGATTGCGGAACTCAAACGTTCCGTCTTCGCCGGTGGTGGCACGGCCGTAGTTGGGAGTCATGCCACCTGTTGTGCCGCTCGCGTAGACGCGAGCGCCGGCCACTGGCTTTCCGGCTTCGTCTTGAACGACACCTTCAAGCCGCCCACCCGGTTTGAGCTTGAATTCAAGTTCCGTCGTGCTGCCGAGTGATTGTTTGGGAACCTTCTTAAATTCGATGCCGTGACCCGTTGCCGAGACAACGAAGTACCAATCATCAACTCCTAGGCCCCCGATATCGACGATCCCTTCCTCGTTGCCGTGATACTCGCGCGGGAGATCTGTCCAACCAAAGATCACCCGCCCGCCTGCAAGTGGTTTGCCCGTTTCTGCTGAGACAATGCGCACAAGATAGCGACAACCTTCGTGCATCTTGAGCGTTTCGAGTGATATCTCGTCCTCGTCCTTGGTAACGGTTAACTCAAGGCCGCCGAGCTTCTTCTTTAGCGAAGTGAACCGTGGAGTCTCTGCCCAGACCTTGTACTTACCAGGCGAGACGTCGCGAAATTCGAACGTACCTTTCTCATCGGTGACGACTTTGGTCGTCTTGACTGGCAACGTGTACGAACCGGAACTGCGGCGCAAGAGATGGACGTCCGCATTCTCTGCAGGTGTGCCATCGGGTAGTGCAACACTACCAACGACGACTTTCAATTCTTTTTGTTGGCCGTATGAAATGGCACTACAAACGGCTACCAGACAGAAACAAAGGAAGGGTATCAGTTGTGCACGAGTGAACACAGCAATGTGCCTTTACAAGTGTTTAGGTAACGCGATGGCTTATGACGCCAGTTGCAATCGTTTTACTTTTTTCGAAGAGTTCAGCTTCGTGGGTGAATCATTCTCGGTCAAGTGTTTTCAACGGCAATACACGGTCTGTTTCGACCTATGAGGTGCCTTGGTGAGGAAAGGTGAAGCAATACGAAGGCAGCGATCGCGAACCAAAACTGCTTTTCGCGTAACAGCTGCTTTCTTCTAGTACGCACAAGCAAATCGGAATACGGCTTCGAAGTGATTTCACTTGGGGGCATTCGTGACGTCGGGACCGTCCTCTGATGCTTGGTCGGAACGTGCACACGTTCCGCATCCAAATTGCGTCGCTAGTGCTTCGCAAACGTTCCCGACGATTCAACAAAGGTCACGGGGACGTTCTGTTGTCCCATTTCCCGTTTTTTGGAGGTGATCTTGAATCACGCAAACAGAAAACGACTGCGCGTGCCCCGGTTGCTTCTCGCTTTGCCACTCGGAGTCTTGTCGATCAGTTTTACAGGTTGTGGAGACGACCTAACGGTCATTCAACACGATCAACAGTACGAACTGACGCAACAGGAGAAGAGTAACCAGCAGGCGGTCGAATCGATGCGCGGCGATCAAGACGTTCGTGAGGCACCGGTTGCGTCGGAGTCTCCATTGGTTCGCGGTGGCGGAGGCCGTTAACGAACCGTTATTCGATTGCTGCAATCAATCCGGTTGCGGCTGGTCATTCTTTACGACATATGAACATTCATTGCTTATTTATTGGAGCGAATCGATGAAACCATGGGTAACGCGACATCGATCAGCGGGTTTTACGTTGGTCGAGTTATTGGTCGTCATTGCAATTATCGGAGTCCTTGTCGGGTTGTTGCTTCCAGCAGTTCAAGCCGCTCGTGAAGCTGCACGGCGGATGAGCTGTAGCAACAACTTCAAACAGATCGGGCTCGCCATTCACAACTACCACACTGCCCACAAAGAACTGCCGATGCACATGGGCGGCACGCGTCCATCACCGGCGGCCGGCGGATGGTGGCAGCCAGGTGATCTTTCCAATCGGATGCGGTTGAGTATTTTCGTGGGCTTATTGCCTTACTTTGAACAACAGGCACTCTACGAGCAGATCACCAACCCCAACACGGAGGACCTTTCAACGCCAGGCACGCCTCGAAACCCACCATGGCCGCCGATGGGACCGACGCCGACTGACGAAGTGAATCTGCACGGCACGGGACAGAACACGCGCAACACCGACTACCCACCATGGATGACCGAGATTCCCACGCTTCGCTGCCCAAGTGATCCGGGGACGGGCTTTCCAGCGATGGGACGAACGAACTACGCAGCATGTTTGGGCGATGCAAATCGGCTGCATGATTCGGGTCCGTTCAGCAACGATCTGCAAACCCTTTCACGCACGCGAACTCAAGAGATTCGCGCGTCGGGCCGAGGCGTGTTCGTGACACGCACGGTTGCCAAGTTTCGCGACATTCTTGATGGACTTTCCAATACGTTCATGTGCGGTGAAATCGCGACCGACTTGGGTGATCGATTCGCCACAACCCATCCACGTGGCGGCGTGGGCTTTTCAACGGTTCAAGACAACCCGATCGCTTGCCGCGGAGACCTTGATCCCCAGCGACCTTTGTTCTGGGCACCCGGAGTCACTCAATTACTTGCCTCCAATGCATGTCGCGGTTTTCGTTGGGCAAGTGGTGATGCGCCTTTCACCGTCGTCAACACGATCTTGCCACCGAACAAAGAGGTCTGCATTTCGATCGATCACACTGGCAATGGGATCTTGCCCCCGAGCAGTCGGCACTCTGGCGGTTGTCACATGCTGATGTCTGACGGGGCCGTGATCTTTATCACCGACTCCATCGAAGCAGGCGACTCGACACACGGTACCGTTCGGCTAAATCGGACCGGAGGCCGAGCACCTGGTAGCCAGAGCCCCTATGGGCTGTGGGGTGCGCTTGGCACAAAGGCCAACAAGGAAAAGATCCAAGAACCGCTGAACCAGTAGTGGATCGATTCCACTTCAGTTGAGCGTTTGGTTTCACGGTAGTGGACGAAGCAACGAATCGTCGGGCTTTCGTTCACTACCGTTTTCGCTTGATGAGAATGATTGACGAACGACTAGTCGATCAGTTTGTTGATCGGGTATTCGACGATCCCCGTCGCGCCAAGCGACTTAAGCTTGGGTACGATATTGCGAACAACCTTTTCCTCGAGGATGCTAATCACGTCGACCCATTCGGGGTCAGATAACGCCGAGATGGTTGGCTTCTGCAACGCTGGAAGCATTTCAAGGACTGCATCAAGATCGTTGCGGGCAACGTTCATCATCAAGCCGACTTTGCCCTCGGCATGCAGGCACGACTTAAGCATCAAGGCGATGTTATCAAGCTTTGCCTTTTTCCAAGGATCGGCCATTGCGTCTTTGTTGGCGATCATTCGAGTCGTGCTTTGAATCACTTCATCAACGATGCGCAGGTTATTGGCACGAAGCGAACTGCCTGTTTCTGTCACTTCGACAATGGCATCGGCGAGTTTTGGAGGCTTGACCTCGGTGGCTCCCCAAGAGAATTCGACGTTCGCTTCGACGCCATGTTTGGCAAGGTAGCTTTGGGTTAGACCGACCGCTTCCGTAGCGATACGTTTTCCTTGCAGGTCCTTGACCGATTGGACGGGCGAGTCATTGGGGACGCAAAGGACCCAGCGAACAGGTCGGCGACTCACTTTGGAGAAACGAAGTTCACAGACCTCGACGACATCCGCTTGGGTTTCCAAGACCCAGTCGTGACCGGTGATGCCGGCGTCAAGAACACCCTGTTCGACGTAGCGGGCCATTTCTTGAGCGCGAATGAGCAGGCATTCGATTTCGTCGTCATCGATCGAGGGGTAATAGGAACGAGACGAGAACGTGATGTCGTAACCAGCTCGCTCGAACAATTCGGCGGTCGATTGTTGCAGGCTTCCAGCGGGGATGCCGAGTTTCAGGATTTCGGAGTCACTCATGATGCGTTGGCTTTGATCTACTTCTTGTAAACTTCTTTGGGGTCAAAGATACGTTCGCCAACGATCGTTGGTTGGTCGGCTTCGGGGACGACTTGTCGGAAGAAGCAGCTGCGGTAGCCTTCGTGGCATGCGGCATCGCCAATTTGGTTGACTTTGACGAGTAGTGTATCGGCGTCGCAATCAAAGAAGATGCCTTTGACTTCCTGGACGTTGCCGCTTTCTTCACCTTTGCGCCAGAGCTTGTTGCGGCTGCGAGAAAAGTAGCAAACCCGTCCCGTTTTGAGCGTTTCTTGGTACGCCTCGTCGTTCATGTATGCCAGCATCAAGACGTCGCCGGTCGCGTCGTCTTGGGCGATCACGGGAATCAAATCACTCTTCGAAAAGTCGGGTCCGTTCACCAAATTCTCCGGGCAAGGTGCGGAAGGCAGGGAGGTCGCCGCAACCGCGGCGATTCGAACCTGCCAGGATAGCAGCAAACCCGATGGCGCAAAGGCAATTCTCACGCTCGCCCCTCGCCAGGGGACAGGCATCAACATGCGCTCAACCAAGTCCGTGATAGGGGACAGGCGCGCCGGCCGACACAGGCTCGATCGGGGACAGGCACACGCACCGCGCCGGGGGACAGAGCACCACCGTCCGCGCAAAGGGACAGGCATGCGGGATCGCCCGGATCGGCCTCGGCATCGGCCGGGGACAGAGCACTACCCGGATTCCGGGCTTCCCACGTTTCCCAGCCAGCCCATTCGCGCTAAGAATTGGGACCGGCATCCCCATCCAGTGCCTGTCCCCTAAAGCGCCCCCGGAGATTGTTCGGGGACAGAGCACGCAGCGCGAGGGGGCAGGCATGACTATTGTGTGCCTGTCCCCTTTCTTAACTGGGGACAGAGCACTACCAGATGAGTCAGGTTGATACTGTCATTGCTCCATGCCTGTCCCCTCAGCGGAGGATCCAAAGAGAAGGGTGTGTGCCTGTCCCCTATGGGAATCCCCTGTGGGAATCTGGCTTGGCACTTTGCTGGCATGAGTTTTGGGTTGGCTCTTTTCTACCGGCTCAAAATGACAAACACACACCATGTGTTGAAAAGAATGCCAGCAAGAGTCACGCAAGCGGACCATGTGATGAAAGCAAGTCGCTGCCGGACCGATGGCGATGTGATTAGGGTGATGCAACCAAATATCAAGCCTGTTGCACCCCAAGCGATTGCCAGGCCCACAAAGACTGATGGCGGGATGGGCCCCATGAAAAACACAAGCAATCCAGAGAACACGACGCCAACATTGACAGGCAATAGGCTCGTGTAGCAGCCGAGGACGACGAGCCACGTGGCGAAATGCGACCAACGGGAAACGCCCGAAGTGTGAAGAGTGGATTGATAAGGGTTCAAGGAATGGCTCGCCGAGCGAAAAGTGAAGCTCCCCAATTCCAAGATCCCGAAACGAGCAACTTGCAGCGCACTTTTTCAATCACTTGTGCCAGCCAAAGTGAAGCTTTCGACCGCTTGCTCCTTTTCTTGCAATCGGCGACAAACGCGTACCATTTTTTAATCGGGGTAGCAGTGCCAATCCCCGAAGCACCATCAGTCCCTCATTCTCAATCCCCAATTCTCAGTCGCATGGCTTCGACTATTTTTTTGGGGCGTTCCTTGGGCCACCGCCGTACCGCGTCGCCAGGGGACAGGCACGATATCTGAGCGCGAAATCCAGGGTACAGACGCGATATGAAGAATCGAAACCCACGCACAGCTAAATCGAACTGTTTTGACAGCGACCGTACTGTCTTACCACGCGCGGGGTATCGCATTGCGTGTCTCTTCGCAAACCCATCAAGTAAATGCCTATCCCCTCAAACAAGGGTTTGCTTGGTTGGACGATTCACCCTGTTAGGGGCTTAGCGTCTTTGGCATCGTTGGTTGTGGCAATCCTGCCTTAGGCAAGGTTGGCGGATCGATTTTGACAAGCAACCCGATTGAAAGTAGAACGCCTCCTACAAAGGAGGCGAATACGCCAGCGGTGATGACCCGTTGTCGCGCCTTCGCGATCTCGACCTCACGCGACGCTTCGTCGGCGTCGACGATTCGGGGACGACTGACTAGACCAACGCTGATCAACATGGTTCCCGTAACCAACAATGACAGGCCACCGACCAAGACCGATGTCACGCGGACAAGCTCCAGGCTTCGCGGCAGCGATAACTCGGTCGCAGTCCCCGCATCAACGAGCGGTGAAACCGTGCCCAAGTAAAGCAACAACACTGCCAACATACCGACAGTGGGAACCAGGAAGAGCGCCATGACAATCGTGGTTGGTTTGATTGTCAACTCAGGAAGGCCGTCGATTGGATCGACTGCCTCCTCAAGCTCCTGAGGATCCTCAACAGCGTCTTCTTCGCGGGCTGCTCGCTGTCGATTGGTTGCGCGTTTCTTCGCCATGACATCACACGATTAGAATTCGGGATCGTTGCGGACTACAAAATCAGTTTGACCAGCGGCGGAAGAGTCCACATCGGCGAGGCTTCACCGTGCGACAGACTGGGCGGCATGCCGGCTGGCAAACGGTGCGGGTTGTACACACTTGCGAGGCTGCCATTGCGGGCTGATCGAGGTCGTATTCGGTACGCAGGTAGTCAATCTTGCTTTTGACGCTGTCGTATATTCGACCCGTCCCCGGTTGAATCCCTGGCAAGTCCTGAACCGATTCGAGGTATTGCAAGATCCGATCGCGTAACGCGATGTCATCTTCACCAAACTTGTCTTTGAGTTCTGTTCGCTGAAGGAACTCTTCCATCGTTTGCAGATTATCAAAAATCTGCTTGAGCTCTTGGCGAGCAGCCGACTCGGACATTGCGGGAGCGGCGCCAGCAATCGCTTGTGCTTGCACACTTCGCTCCACGCTGTCTTGAGCATTCTCGACATTGGCTGGAGGATCGGCCACCGCTGCCTCGCGAGCAGGCTTGCTATTTGGAACGCCATCGAGCACTTTGTTGATCGTTTGAACACGGTCGCTCTTGAGTTGCTCGTCCGTTCCCGGAACCATGCCCTCTGGTGGAATAAAGTCAAGGCGAAGCTGGTCAATGCTGACGCGATCATCCAGCGGAATGTCAAGTTTGTAAGAGCCATCGGCACCAGTGATCACACGCGCTACGACATCGTCAGGATTAAGCTGACTAACGGCACGAACGACCACACCAGCTGTTGGATCTCGGTCACGGTCAAACACGATACCGGAGATCTGTGCCGTACTTGTGCTCTGTAGCATCGATACCAATTGATTCTCAGCAGCTCCGTTTATACGGATGTAATCGAGATCAACTTGGGACAAGACGCCGAGTGAAGCGTGCTTCTGCTCACCCGTACTGATTAGGAAATAGACCGTTCGGGTTTCCAGGTCTACTCGATCGAGTTCGGCAAGTACACGCTGCTGAGTTTGTTCGTTCGTCCAATACCTTGCTTCTGCTGTGCATTCGGCGGGCCTCGTAATACCGATCAAAACAATGCCAATCAACGCAAACTGAATCTGATGCAGCGATACCATTTGTTTAACTCCTAGTTAGTACGCAGCTCGAAAGGAATGATTTGTGTGGGCGTCTTTTCCGAGAATCGAAACTCGATTATGAACATCAAGTAATCGCCCGGACGTGACTCGGGAACATTGATGAATAGCTCACGAGTCATTTCATCAAACTTCCGCGTCAGCGGTGTGTATGAGTGAAGTCGCTTTTCGGTTGACACGAGAAACGCTTGGATCTTGTGCCGGTCGCCAGGCCGCGATTTGCTGAGCGGAGGGAGTGTCCGAACTTCTGCCTCGAAGGCACGGTAGGCGGCGTCCATGCGCGGCGTTTCGGCGATCGCGTAGATCGTTTTGCCCTCGCCTTGAATCGGTTCCAACGCTGCCTTACGTTGCATCAGTGTGACAGTGTCAAAAACCCAGCGCGAACGCTGCGCTTCCGGATAATCGTGGGGAGGAAGCAGGTTGTTCATCGTCCAAACTTGCCCGTTAATGATCCGGGGTGGATCACGTTGTACGTTGATCGGGTCAAGCGTTGGCGTCAGCGTTGGGGCCGAGTAGAAAGTCAGCAACGCGAATGCGATTGCTCCAGTCGAACGAATCTCGTTGTTCTCTTTGAGCAACTTGATGTCGAGTGAGCCAGTGATGATGTTGGCTGCCAACCCGGCTGCGAGCGACAAAAAGATCCGCAGCGCGTAGACGGTCATTGGGTTGGTTGGTGGCTCTCGAATCACCAACGTCCAAATCGCAACGCCGAATCCGACGATCACGATTGTGTATGAGATTAGATCGGAAGTTCGAGTTTTTCCCGACACCGTGGTACCCCACACGATGGTTGAAGGTCGCTGCTGCCCTAGGTGACCCAGCGCTCCCTTTTTACGTAATTGCCCTCCTTTCTTGCAATCGGCGACAAGCGTATACCATCCATCTGGGTAGCAGTGCCAATCCCCGAAGCACCATCAGCCCCTCATTCTCAATCTCCGATTCTCAGTCGCAGGGCGTCGACTATTTGTTTTTTTGGCGGTCCTTGGGCCACGGCAGCACATTGGTACGCTTGGCCCATCGAGTCCAATCGTCGACGAGTTCATCAACGAGCTGCGGGTGGCGCGAGGCAACGTCATTGGTTTCCGTGCGCAGCTTGCTCAGATCGTAGAGCTCCCACGCTTTCCTGTCTGTTGCATTGAGCGTGACAAGTTTCCAATCGCCACGACGTATCGCAGCATGGGTTTCATGTTCCCAATAGAGCGTTCGCTTGCGCACGACGTCTGGCGTTTTGAACGATCCTTGCAGGCTTGATCCTGGAGAATGCTTGATGGTGTTACCTTCGCGGTTTGTTGGATAAGTCGCCTTTGCAACATCGGCACACGTTGCAAGGATGTCGACGACATGCGCCGGTTGACGAACCATCAAGCCACCGCGGTTAATGATCTTCGGCCAGTGCACAATGAGAGGTGTCGCAATGCCGCCCTCGTGGACCCATCGTTTGTGCATTCGAAATGGAGCGTTGGAGGCATTGGACCAAGCCTCGCCCATGCTGCTTGAACGGCCCGACTGATTTCGCCACTTTGCGAAGTTGTCTTGCCGGTTTTTATTCCACTGGTAGCCGAACATTCCTCCTTCTGCGCAACAACCATTGTCGGAAAGAAACATCAATAGCGTGTTGTCGAGTTTGCCGAGTTGTTCAAGCTTGTCGACGATGCGACCAATGTTCTGGTCCATCCTGTCGACTTGCGCAGCGTAAATCTGGCGACGGAATTCAAGCTCAGCTCGATCGTCTTTGCTCAGCGACTCCCATTCGGGGCATCCGGAGGGTGAGAGCTCGGTCTTCAAATCAACCATGCCCATCTCTTTCATCCGCGCGAGCTTCGTCTTGCGAAGTTCGTCCCATCCATCCGCGTACCGATCCTCATACTTGGCAACCACATCGTCGGGAGCTTCTAACGGCCAGTGCGGCGCGTTGTAGGCGGTATATAAAAAGAAGGGGCGCTCATCATCAGCCGCCTCACCAAGAAACTTGAGGGACCAATCGGTGAAAACATCGGTTGTGTACCATTCTTGGTCAGGATGAAGCTCGTTCTTGGGATTCGCCGTTGGCGGGATCACAAGTCTGTCGTTGTGGTAGATCGGACATCCGCCGAGCACTTTGAAGTAACTGTCGACGTGGATATGAATGCCGTAGAAATGTTGAAAGCCACGATCGGATGGCCACTGTCCCGGTTTGTGACCAACGTGCCATTTGCCCGCCATCATCGTGCGATAGCCCGCGTCGCCAAGGACTTCAGCAATGGTGACGCAGTTGTCGTTCAGGTAGGGTCGATAGCCTGGCCCCTTATCTGAGTAGACCATATGACCGATGCCAGCCTGATGCGGATACAGCCCCGTCAGCAGCGATGCGCGAGTCGGGCAGCAACGCCCGGTGTTGTAGAACTGCGTGAAACGCAACCCGCGTGATGCAAGCCGGTCGAGATTGGGCGTTTCAATTTCACCGCCATAACATCCGATGTCGGAGTAGCCCATGTCGTCGGCCATGATCACGACGATGTTCGGCCGCTCGTCCGCTGGTGCCCCACTGGTACTCGAGAATACGAATAGCGAAATCAAGAGCCATCGGGTTTGGATTTTCATCACGAGCTCGTCAGCGTTCTTCGTGGAGATTCGTCAGTGCGACCAGTTTTTCCGGAGCAATCCGAACAACCAGACTATTGCCTTGCGCCCGTTTAGCAAATGAGATGAAGGATCACAGGGACTGAGAGTGTTTGTCAGTTGGCGAGTGCATCGGTTGTTGCAGTCGGGTTGAAGCTCGCTGACGGAATGTTACTGAGATTCGGATTAATCCGAACGACTGGTTCAATGCGGGCTGTTGGCGCGTCGCGACAGAGTTTCGCGTGCATGACGTGAACAAGGTGGTTCAGCTCTTGGGGCCTATCCGATATCTGCAACGAAAACGTGTTAGAACGGCAGCATGGATGTTGCCATCCTTCGGCACGACTTCCGCAGATTGCGAACGCCGTGGTTTTTCGAACAGGTTCGTTCAAGCCAGCGTTTTGCCGGAAGGTTTCACGACCACCCACACAACGCTTCTTTTGCCAGGGAGGGCAAGGATGTTTCGTAGGTTTATTGCAGCCACGTGCGCGCTCGTCGCAACTCTTAGTCTCAGTCAGGTTGCAATTTCGCAATCAACCCTTCCCGTCAACGCGTCGACGTTGGCCACGGATGGCGCAGGCGGTTGGGTCGGTTCTTTCGATGTGCTTCACTGGAGCGTGCGTGAAGCGGGCAATCAGTATGCGATCACAGACATCGGCGGAGTCCAAGACCGTGGAGCGGTTGGATCGGTCTTGTCACTTGGCGGCAAGTACGACACGGGGTATCGAATTGCCCTCGGCCGGCGAATGAAACAGGGGCCCGAGCTCATGTTTCAGTTCACCGACTTCGACACCTGGCACTCCGAACTTGGCCTTGGTAGCCATCGCAGTGTTTTCGTTTCGAGCGACAACGGCGAGAACAACGACTCGGATGACAACGTTAACGATGTCACTCCCGACGATCGCGCCACACAAGTCTTGGCTGGCAAGGCGTTCGACTATCGAGTTTTTGATGTCGAGCTCGCGCAAACCCTCGTGTTGACCGATAGCCTGTCGCTGCGACTTGGTGGTGGTGGACGAGCTGCATCGGTCGACCAAGCCTTCACAGCTCGCTACACCGGCGGTGATTTTCAAGTTCCCTTTAGCGCGTTCAAGACGGGTGAATACCGCGGTGGCGGCATCATGGCTGGCGGCGATCTGATCTGGCGATTGCTCCCTAGCTTGAAGCTAAGCGTCGGTTCAAACATGGGGATGATGATGGGAACCGTTGACACGCGTGTCTTCATTCCAGATGACGAACCTGGCGTGCCAACGGACGTGACCTTTAGCGAGACTCGCATGACGCCCGTCTTGGACATGAATGTTGGAATCAACTTCCAACGTCAGTTTGGCAAGTACTGGTTCAGCGTTGCTGGCGGCTACGAGATGACCAACTGGTTCAACTTGGCCGACACGCGTGTCTTTACCGACGCCTACATGGAAGCTCAAAACGCGCACCTGATCGATGACATCAGCCTTGACGGAGCCTACTTCCGCATCGCGCTGAACCGTTAGAGTTTCAACGGCGAGGAAGCGGTAACAAGTTCCCCGCAACAACACTGATTCCCCGTGACACGAGTCGCATGACACGAGTTGCGGGGAATCGTTCTTTTGATGAACCTCGAGCGCACGGCGACTGTCAGTAGGTCATGATGCGCATGACGCGCTGGTGGACTGTCATCGGGAGAGTGCCCTTCAAGAATCGAGTGGTTGGCTATCCGTGATGAGTGGATTAAGTTGACGGCTTCCAACGATGTTTCGCCTCAAGAAACATGCCCAGGTGGTGGAATTGGCAGACACAGGGGATTTAAAATCCCCCGGCCAAATGCGGCTGTACCGGTTCGAGTCCGGTCCTGGGTACTTCTCAATCGTGAGACATCTTCGAAGATCGTGGACGAGGCTGCGTTCCCCCTCTAACCACTCAACCTTCAGGTATCGCCAGACTCTCTCAGCCTTTTCCCTCGGACGTGCTTCGGACGATTGCCAAAGGTGGCAGCATCGAAGCATTCGATACCGGTCCTGATTCTGATGACTACGTTCACGCCAAAGGTGAGTGGAGCTATCGAGGGCAGTGGTGGGTCAAACACACGAAGGGCAGAGAAGCGTTCATGGCGATCGGTATCCATCGTCAGTGGATCTACCTTGATGCCACCCGAAAGATCGCAGTCGTCAAACTTTCGTCTCAACCAAAATCAAAAGATGATTACCTCAATAAATACGATCTGAATGCGTTTGACGCGTTGGTTGACTATTTAACGCATGAGTGACTCGAAATAGGCTCGCCGATCGCACAAGGAGGTGCGGAGACGACGAAATAGGACTTTGAGGCTTCGGGTTACTTGACGAACCACCGCTGGGTAGTCATCGTAACTCTTGCAAGTCTTTTGGTCGGACCGCACCCGGTGTCTTTCGTAGCCGTTTCAGTGCTGTGCATTCTGTTATCCGACCCTTCATCGCCGCCACGATTTGCCTGCTGATCGTCTTCGGTCGCGTGCCAGCGTGGATCCATGTGGCAACGTGTGAAGACTCGTGCGCTACGGCTTTTGAACAGGAAGACGCGCCGGCGCCAAGTTGCGGCCATTGCTGTCACCATCACGGCGGACAACAAGGTGACGCTGACAACGAAACTGCTCGCTCCTCTGCTCAATCCGCTTCCACCGGATTGGGCGACCCCGCTTCCACCGGATTGGGCGACCCCGCTTCCACCGGATTGGGCGACCACGAGCAGAGCGGTTCTCACCACCACCATGACGCCGATGATTGCGTGGTTTGCCAATCGTTGGCCTGCCCCGTTGGTGTGAAGTGGACGGGATTCATCCCCGAGGTTTGTGGTACGGCAGTTGATGTTGTCGTTACCGCAACCGTTCTTTCCCAGCCTCAACCATGGTTCACAGCGGCACATCCGCGTGGGCCACCTCTCTTGGTCTGATCATCATCACGACTGAATAGTCAACCCAGATCGTCTGCCGATGCGCTCGCGAACATTCGATGCGCGCATTCACACGGACAGGTTGCGTTTCGTTCTCGCCTGGTTCTGCATGCTACACGCGTCCTGCTGCGCGAACGTGTGATCGGTCACGGTCCGACCAAACCCGATCGGTGGCGCGTCGCGCAGTCAGGGCTCCTTTGGCCCTTTCGATTACAGATACAGCAGATCCTGGCAAACAATCAACGTCACGAACAAGCCATCGCTCCTGTGAATTCGACTTGTCGATCCATTCCTGGGAACGGACCAAAATCATGAATGTTTTTGCTGGACAGCAACTAGCGCTCCAGGAAGCTCGCACGTCGAGATCATCCTACGACCCCATCAACAACTCGTTGTTGGGTGAATATGCGCGTTTGGTTTTGCTGAGCACAACCATTTGCACCGCGATCATTTGGGCAACGCGAGTTTCAACGGGGCTTCCAGCCTTCGTCATGATTGCGACTTGTTTGGTGTCGTTGGCAACACTCCTTTCCAACCGGTTTGCTGGCCTTGTCCGTTTGGTCGTTCTTTTATCAGTTGGCGTAGGACTTGCCGCCGTCGCTCAGGCAGACGGTCAATGGCTTTCACCACTCCCTTTTTTCTCACCCGTGGCAATGCTCAGTTGCGTTGCGTTTCTCGCAATGAGAGAGGTGGTGATGGTGATCGGAAGAGGGGGGATGAACGGCCTGATGCGCGCCGTCACGGTCGTGATTGTCGCCGGTTCAGCGCTGGTCTATTTGCTGCTTTGGCCCGAATCAGACGGATTCTCAAGCCATCAAAAGGATCTCCCCGAGGGTTTCGTCGTTGAGAAGATGTCCTTTTGGGAACTGCTACGAGTTCGTAGTGCAAAGCTGTTTGTCTTTTCGCTGTTTGCGTACTTGGGTGCATGCGTCGGCAGTTTTCTGAATGTCGTCGCATCGAGTCTGCCACGGGGCGAGTCCATCGCACTTCGATCATCAGCCTGTCCAAAGTGTGGTACCGAAATTCGTCGCATCGATAACCTGCCCATCATGAGCTACCTGGCTTTGCAGGGGCGGTGTCGAGCATGCAAGGTCCAGATCCCGGTCCGCTACTTTGCCGTCGAAGTGGTTGTGGGAACCATCTTCTCCTCGCTCTTTTTGTATGAGCTAGTGACCGGGGCAGCGAATGTACCGAGTTTCCAGCATTACCATTTCGCCGGAATCCTTTGGATCATTCTCTATGCCAAGTGGCCCGTCATTGGCATCTACTTCTACCACGTGTTCATGTTCAGTTGCCTGGTCGTGTTTGCGTTGATGGAAACGGATCGCTTGCGCTGCTCAAGACGTGCGTCGATCACGTTGATTGGCTTATTCACTGCGCTTGCCGTGGTCGCTCCGACGTTGCTGCCGGTCGCATTTGACGAGTTTCTTCCAACCAAGATCGCTGACTCATTGCCGCCCATCGCCGTCCGCGCCATCTCCTGTGTGGTCGGGGGAATCGTCGGGTGGATGATCGCGCTGGGGTCTCGCCGTCTAGGAATTGGAACTTCATCACCAGTGCCTTTTGTTCTGCTCGGCGTGTCGCTCGGATGGCAGGCAACCGTCACGATCGCAGTCTTTTGGATCGTCGCTTCGTTGGTTTGGAATGCCATGACGAAGCGAGGTCGCTCGAGTCGCTTTCGACAAACTGCGTTGCAGGCCCAGTTTGCGATTGGCCCGACCGCGGTCTTGTTCACCGTGGCGATGGCGCATCATCCCTTTTGGAAGTGGCTGACGCGGTTTTGGTAAGAGCGAAAGCGTCGAAACGCATCTGTTGAACACTGAGCCAACATTGATCATGCAACGAATAAGGCGTCAAGGAACGATCGCAGCCAAGCGAGCCGCAAGGCTCTTGCTTGCGCTGGTCGTATTGACGCTTTGTTGCGTTCAATTCACCGGTCCGCGATCGTTGCATTTCTACGTTCGCTCCACCGCTGGAGTGACCTGTTGCAGCGATCCCGAGTGCTCGCTAACCATCCAACAAGCCGACAATGAACCGTCGGATCCTTCTGATGACCGCAAACGACGCGATTCGTCACCTTGTGCTTTCTGCCAAATTCTGGCGCAACCTCAACAGGCGCCGATCGAGTCATCGGTGGTCATGGATGTGGCGGTGGCAGCGGTCGCGCGTCCGTGTTGTGCGGAATTGATTTCCGCAACAACACGCTCGAGCTTTCTTCCTCGAGGTCCACCCGGCGGTTGAATTGCGGAATCCGTTTCGCGTCGTTTTCGTCGTTGGTTCTTCATGCAAGCGCGTGCAACCAACCATGTTCACTTGTCATTGCGGTCGAACGATCGCGATCAAAAAACGAGGTCTGCGAGTCTACGCAGTCCTAGTAACCAATCTGTCGAACCGTTTGCGTTCGGCGACCCCATTTTTAACTAAGCACATTTTTCAATAGGAAACAGTTACATGTCACGAAAACTCATTCGCAACAAAAAGGGACAAGGTCTGGTCGAGTACGGTTTGATCATCGCAGGCGTCGCACTTATCTGTGCCGCTTCGGTGTCGCTGTTCGGTCATCAAACGAGCGACTTGGTCGCCGCAGTCGCGTCCGTCTTGCCTGGTGCCCACGCTGACGACAATGGTCCAATCGTCTCGGGCAAGTTGATCGAAACGACGACCCCAGCATCCGGTGCGATCGCGCTCGATGCCGCAACGATTCTTGCCAACACCGACACCGGTCGTTTGGACAACAATGTGTTCGGCGCAGCCACCGCAGCTGGTGGCGACGGATTTGGCGGCCTCATCCTGGAACCGTAGGTCGCTTGATGCCCGCTGGTCCTTCATGCGCGATCGCGTCGCGCATGAAGGGCTTGGGGTGTTCGCATGAACGCCGTTTGCGCGACCGAGTCGCTTCTCACTTGGTCGAACGGGGTAAAAAACTCGCCAGCTCACGGCTGGTGGCCGTCTGTTGCTTCACGCGAAAACCGGCGACAATGACACCGAAAGGTCACTTCCATTTCTTTTGGGTGACTTTTGTTGGAATCATTGAACCGGAGAAGCATAGTGAACGATGTCGACGTCGATCAGTTCAGCCTTGAAGTTCACAACCTCATCGAAGAAGGACAGTTTGATCTCGCGATTGAGCGGTTGGACGGTTTTCTCCCAAGCGATGCTACCAACGCTCAGCTTCTCTTTATGAAAGGCATCGCGCATGGTGCCAAAGGCGAGAAGGAACAAGCAGTCGCTGCCTACACGGCATCGGCCGAGCATGCCGGAGAGATGGCAGCCTTGCCACTTTACAATCTGGCAAACCTCTACAAAGACCACGATGATCTTCGCGAGGCGGTCGAGTGCTACCAGAAGGTGGTTGATATCGATCCAACGATGGCCGACGCTTGGATCAATATGGGCGGGATCCTTGATGACAACGGACTTCACGAAGGGGCGCTTCTAGCCTATGAGGCGGCGCTCGCCATTGATACCGAAGATCCAATGACCTGGTCCAACCGTGGCAATAGTTTGCGTTCACTGGGACGGCTCGAAGAAGCGGAAGAGAGTTATCGACGAGCATTGACTCTCGACAAAGAGGACTATGCAGCCGGTCTCGGAATTGGCGTCTGCATGGTTCATCGCGGCGACGAAAAGGGATTGGAGTTGGTTGAGCAGGCCTACGCAACTTCGCGAAATACCGTTGCCCTCGGAGAACTCGCCCTTTGTCTGGCAAGGCTTGATCGATTTGAAGACGCGCTTGAGTGTTTTGACGCGATTGCTGAATCAGGAGAAAACAACCCGCCGTTGTGGAACAACCACGCCGAGTGTTTAGCGAAGCTTGGCCGAGTTGACGAGGCGCTTGAGAGCTTTGATCGCTCCATCGAATGCGATGACGAGTACTCGCCAGCCTTCTTTGGAAAAGCTCGAGTGCTCGTCAGCGCCGATCGAATGGATGAGGCGAGAGAAACCACAAAGCGACTCGCGGAGGTGGCCGACGAAGAATTCTTGAAAGAGCCGCCCGTTAGACTGCTTCTCTCACTTTGTCGCTCGTGAGATGCGTGGCGAACCCGAACCGGCCACAAAACGACGTGCTACGTTGCGAACGCATTGTCGATTCTTCAATCGTGTGATCCGGCTCGTTCGTGATAATCTCCAATAGGCACAGGATGGGGAGTCGCCATGATGCTTCAAGGCTCTCGAGAGGAACCGTAGATACACACGAATGAACGCAGATGATGTGTAAGTGTTTATCCAAGCTCATCTACTGTTCTCATAAAGTGACGATGACCCGTCTTCATCTTTCTGCCGCACATCTTTTTGCCAACGCATTCGAATGCCACGCTAGGTGACAGGTCTTGAAGCAACCCCATCTTTTGTCCCCCATTTTTCTGTCTCTCTTTCCTGTACTTCTTGCCAACCCTCCATCGCGCCGTCTTGTTGGAACACAAGGCCTGACCCCGGCGAAGCCTTTCACATCGCGGCGAAGGCTTCCACCAACCTTTAACAAGGTAGAACAAGTTTTTTGGTGGCGTTTACGGCTGCGAAAACGCAGAGGCGCGAGGGCGCAATGACGCAAAGAGAAGAACGCATAACGAATAGCGTTTCTTGCGACGAAAGAAACTGAAGCTGGGGCTAGCGATTCGTTCTAGCGAACAGGCAAGTGAAAGACGGAATTCATCGTGTCGTGAACAACTTATTAAAACCAAGTACGCAAAGTTGGGCAACGAGATCTCCAAGCGAATCCCCCGAGCGCCCTTGCGACTTCGCGTTGAATAAGTACAGAAGAATAGGGGCGGGGGTCTTTTTTGGCTAGAAGTGCTTGCGGGGTCTTACGCGAGGTCGGATCGTGGACCACAGACCGAGCCGACCAGCAATCGCTTCTGTCCAAGTAGCGTCTCCGAACGGACGCTCTCGTTGGACACTGGTCCGAATAGCTTCACGCTCCTTATCGGTAAGCGGATCGTTGACGCGCGCGACCCATTCGGGTGAGCGAAGGATGGGCCATGACGATAGCAGCGGAGGATCGGGTTCCGGTTTCTGAAGCCATCGCCACAAGGATCCGTATTCCCATCGCTCAGCGCCCACAGACGCGCTACGCTCAGCCTTGGTGGTCTGTCCCCCAGCTTGTCTTTGAAAGATGGGAGGGCGAGGCTCCCGCCGAGCTGTCGCGGTTTCGACTCCTCAGGAGCGGCGCGCTCACGGGGTTTCCGGGTAGTCGATGGGCCACGAGAAACACGAGAAGACACACAAAAGGTTCAGCTTGTGATCATAGCCTGGGACAGATTGAAGAGAGCTGGCAAAAACATGCAGTTCAAGAAGAGTGGAATTTGAGAAGACTCCGGCTAAAGCTCGGTACTACCAACAGCAGCCAATGCGCCGCTGACGTGAGTCACGGCTCACTTGGGATCTCCT
This sequence comes from Rubripirellula sp., assembly GCA_965216875.1. Taxonomy (GTDB): domain Bacteria; phylum Planctomycetota; class Planctomycetia; order Pirellulales; family Pirellulaceae; genus CBDCUW01. The sequence continues at coordinate 6,182,074 of OZ244207.1, read as the reverse complement.
TGAACGCGAAGATGCGAAACGGTTTGAAACCGAGGCCGTGCCATGCTTTCTCGGCAATGCCGTTGCTTGCCAAGTAGGAGAGTTCGATGTGTTTGACACCTGACACGCGAAATCGGTTTTCCGCTTCACGAAGCATTCGTTTACCAATTCCCTTTTGGCGGTGATCTTGGTCGACCCAACAAACATCGATCATGCCGACTAAACCGATGCTGCTCGGCGGAAAAGATGTTTCGGTGATCCGCGCGGCAAGGCAGGCGACGACGCGCTCGTCCCTTTCTTCGACCAACGCAAAGGCGTCGTCGCTATTGATGTATTTGGCCGCGTACTCGTGGGCCTCGGTTGAGAGACCCATCGCGTAGGGATCGATGCACCCTGCGTCCTGCTGCTGCACAAATCGAACAAGATTGGCAATGCAGTGGGCGATCTGGTCGACGTCGTTTGCGGTTGTCGCGGTACGCATGGCTAGTCCTGAGTGTTGATGAGCAGACGCGTCGAAGTAAGTAGTTGATCCGTTGCTGTTTCGCCGGCAATTTCATTGAATTGGGTGAGCCACGCTCGAATGAACCCGATGGTTGAATGGGCGACCTGCAAGGCAAGGAGCTTGTGCGGCACGGAGCCTGTTCGGCCGTGCTGGTCGAGTCGATCCGCGATGGATTCCGCCAACATCTTCACCACGATTTCGCTGACGTCCGATTTGAAAAAGACCACGGCAACTTCTTTGACGTCGCGGAAGTGGTTCATCCAAAAGGCAAGCGTTTCGCGATCGGTGCCGTCATCGAATCCGACTCCTGAAAGTGCGTCAATCACAACCGCGAGCGACTCGCGAAGGATGTCGTCTTTGTTTCGATAGTGTTCGTAAAAAGTCGAACGACTCACATCTGCCTGCGAGATGATGTCGGCGACGTGGAAGTCGTTGTAATCGCGCGTGACGACGAGCTCGCGAAACGCCTCGGCGAGTGCTTGCCGGGCCTTTGATTTCTTCTGTTCAGTCATGGCTGGCGGTGGTTGATGTCGAAATCGGACACATTCTCGATTCTGTCCGAAATCACTCCCGAGAGCCCGATGCAGGTTGAGCGTTGTCGTTGGTTTTCGTGATCATGCCGCACTGCAATTGAACCTTATTGAGAACTGAGAAGGAAGCGTGATGACGCAAATTGATTCGAACATCGACAGTACCGAAAAACAACGTGGCAGCGACATGCGGATCGCCGGCATTTTACTCGTTGTGGCGTCGCTCATTTCGGTTGTCGGGATTCTGCATCATCCCACCGCCGACGGGCTCCAGCATGAACATGAGATGTTTGGGGATGCGGCTCATGCAACCCGTTTTATGCATCATCTCAACGCGCTCGTGCACGGCACGTTGGTGGTGGTGATCGCGACATTCGTGTTATCGACAAGCTATCTGGCAAGTTTGATGGGCAGCAGTCGATTGTGCGTCCGTGCCGGAACGATCACCTATGTGTTCGGCGGTCTGTGCATGATCGTCGCAGCGACAATCGACGGTTTTGTCTACTGGGGTGTTGTCGAGGAATTGAGCGACGCTGGCAACGATGACTTTGCACACGCCATCGGCCACGTCTTGCTCGACATCCTTCGAGTCATGGCGTTGATGGGCGTGCTCAGTATGTCGCTGGGAATTCTGTTCTGGTCCGTCAGCATGCTGCGCCAGACGACTCCGATGCGAATGACCGCCGCGATCGGAATGGTGGTTGCCGTGATTGGCATGGGCGGCGTCGCCTCGGGAAACCTCGAAGCGACTCACTCCGGCATGATCGCCTTTGTCGCCATGCAAACGCTCTGGAACACCGCGGTTGCCATTCGTCTTATTCGCTCGTCGGCGCGATAAGTGCTTGGCCCCGTTTGACAACGTCCATCGTGAGGACGAAGACGGCGGGGACGAGGAAGAGGGTGAATAGGGTCGAAATCAAGAGGCCGCCGAGGACAACCGCGCCGAGGCCTCGATAAAGTTCACTGCCGGCCCCCGGGAAGATCACCAGCGGCAACAGTCCCAATACCGTTGTCGACGTGGTAATAAAGATCGGCCGAATTCGCGTGCGAACGCTATCGGGAACGGCTTGTCGCGGCGGCGTTCCGCTGCGCATCAGATGGAGCGATTGGTGAACGATCAAGATGGCATTGTTGACCACGGTGCCGATCAGAATCACGAAGCCAAGCATCGTGATCACGTCGAGTGCTTGAAAGATAAACAGGTTCAATACCCACAAACCGAGCACGCCACCGACCGAACCCAACGGGACACTAAACAGAATCACCAGCGGATAGATCCACGACTCGAAAAGTGCGGCCATCAACAGATAAGTGATCACCAGCGCGAGCAGCAAGTTCCAACGAAGTGCTTCCCACGCTTGACGCAACTTATCGGCCGTTCCCGACAGTGCGATCATTGTTTCCCCATCGAGCGAACCATCGTCATGCAGCGCTTCGACGATCTCGCCGCTGATGACCAACATTGCTTCCTCGAGCGGCATCTCGATCGGTGGGGTGACCGAGATCGTGATCGCACGGAGTTTTTCCCGGCGGTAGATCGCTTCGGGACCGCTGCTGTACTTGATGCTTGCCAGCGCCGAAAGCGGCACCGTTTCGCCCGAACGCGTTGCCACTGGAATCGACAAGAGATCTTGAGTGCGTCGGTCGAACGCGTCCTTGCCAATGATCGTCAAGTCGATCTTGTCGCCAGCGACAAAGTAGTCGCCTGCGTAGGCACCATCGACCAACGCGTCGACGGTGTAACCCAATTCGGAAGCACTGATGCCCATCTCGGACGATTCGACGAGTTTGGGTGTGACATGAATCTCGGGGCTTGATAGGTCCAAGCTCGGTTGGGGCATCGCTTGAGCTTCGGGGATCAAACGTTTGACGTCGTCGATCACGCGTTGACCAATGGCGATCAGTTTGTCGAGGTCGCCACCGGTGATCTCGATGTCGATCGTTCTTCCGCTTGTCAGTCCCCGTTCAAACAGGCTCGATTGTTTGGCGATCGCGCGCGTGCCAGGGAACTGCGATCCGGTTGCTTTGACCAAAGGGATCAGTTCGCGAATCCTCGTCTCATCGACCGTCCGAAAACCCATAAAGACCGACGTTCCGCGCACGGCGTAGAAGTAGTAGTCGATTGCGGGGTACTCGAGTTCGGCGGCTTCAGGACTGCCGGGATCGACATTCCAATAGGGCTCCAAGTCGGCTTCGACCTTTTTGCCCATTTCGGTCAACTCTTGCATGTTGTAGCCCGGCGGAGGCGACAGGCTGCAGAAGACAAAGTTGCGATTCCCCGTCGGCAGGTATTCGACTCGCGGCCAAAGCAGTGCGGTCGCGCCAACCGAGACAGTAACCATTCCAACGATCAGAAAGAAGCATCGCAAACGACGCGATACCACCCAGCGATTGGTTTGATAAATCCCTTCAACAAACCGCTCAGCTGCGCCACCGATCCATTGAACGGGCTTGCTTGGCGCCGACCTGTCCGAAGAATCTTGGCTGTTCATTTTTTGGAACAAGCGGGCGCTGGCGGTGGGGATGACCGTAAATGAGACAAGCAGCGAAAGGCTGACCGCACAGCTGATTGCCAATGCGATGTCGCGGAAGAGTTGGCCCGAGGTTTCTTCGACAAACAAAACGGGAATGAATACCGCGATGGTGGTCAACGTCGAGGCAACGACGGCGCCGGCAACTTCCGAGACACCCGCGATGGCGGAATTCAAGGCCGAATCGCCCATCTGGCGATGACGGTAAATGTTTTCCAATACGACGACCGCGTTATCAACAAGCATCCCAACAGCGAACGCGAGTCCCGCGAGGCTGATCACATTGAGCGACCGCCCCATCAAGCCGAGCATCAAGAACGTTCCGACAATACTGACTGGGATCGCTAGTCCGACGACCAATGCACCGCGGCCAAACCAAAAACCTGCGACCAGAGTTAGGGTGAGAGTGAGAACGAAGAACCAAGGCGAAACGAGGATCGATGCGACGGCGCAAAACGCGATCAGCGGAACGGCCAACAAGGTTCGACGACCGAGGTGAAGAAAGAGCAACAACACGATGATCGTGAGCGCTCCGCCGACAAAGATGTTTTGTTGGACGAGACCGATCGCCGATTCGATGTATTCGGTTTCGTCGTAATACTGGAACAGTTCCAGGTCGAGTCGTTTGAGCAGACCATTGTTCAGTTGGTCGGTTGCTCTACGAACACCCTGCATCACTTCAAGAACGTTTGCACCCGACGCGCGGCGAATACTGAGTCCGTTACTGGTCAAGCCATAGCGCCGAGAGAGGCTGTCGAGTTTCTTGTAGGCGACTTGGACTTCGGCAACATCGCCAACATAGATCGGCGTTCCGTCGTCCGTCGTAGCCAGGACTTGCAATCGCACATGCTCGGGGTCGCGGAATTGGCCGAGTGTTCGAATCACCCAACGTCGTTTGCCTTCCCAGAGATTGCCGCCTGAAGTGTCTTTGTTTTGGCCACCGAGGGCGACACGGACATCCTCGATCGTCAATTGGCGCGACGCCAGACGCTCGGGATCGACAATGACTTGAAGTTCTTCGTCTTGGCCGCCGTAGGTGTCGGCCTCGGCAACACCGGGGACGCGTTCAAAATGCGGTTCAATCAAGTCTTCTGAAAGCTTGCGCACTTCTTGGAGATCGACTTCGGGCGGCAGCAGTTCTTTGAGCTCGGGATGGTCGCTTCCAAGTTCGTCATAGAGACGCTGCAGTCGGTAGACGCGCAATCCCGTATTGATCGCCGTTAGTGACGGGGTGAGTGCTTCGGCAAGTTCAGGATGTTCCTGTTGAAACGCAGCAATCTTTTCGCGCGAGGGTGGTCGAGCGGTCAAGGCGAAACGGGCGATGGGACTGTCCGACACATCCGACGCTTCGATCACCGGCTCACGAGCGTTGATCGGGTATTCACGTACCTGTTGTAGACGTGTGTTGACGCGCATCATCGCGTCTTCGATGTCGGTCCCGACGGCGAATTCAAGCGTGATGTCGGCGCGCGAGTCTCGACATCGCGATGTCATTTTGACGAGCCCTTGAACTGCCGCGAGCTGTTCTTCTTGCTCTTGGATGATCTCACGTTCGATCTCTTGAGGGCTTGCGCCGGGCCAACTCGTTTCGACGGACAGAATCGGATTCTGCACGCCCGGAATGAGCTGCTTGGGCATCGTCACCAATGAGATCGACCCGAACAGCACGACGATCAAAACGCACACCGAGACCTTGACCGGGTTTCGAATGAAGGTCTCGAACAGTTTCATCGTTGGTGGGACGTGGAGGGCGACGGGGTGGAAAACGCGGCTATCGGTTGTCTTCGGTCGATTGGCCGTCGACGTTTCGAAGGATCTTGACCGATGCACCAGGAAGCAGGCGTTCATTGCCGGCGACAACCACTTGGTCGTCCGCATCGATATCGCCGCGCACCTGGATGCGATCGTCGACCGCAACACCAAGATCGACGCGCACCTTCCGGGCGATCACTTCATCGTCGCTTTTTCGATCAACCAAAAACACGCTGCGATCGTTGCCGTTGAGGACCAGCGAGTCTTTGGGAACCAATGGCAAAGCTTCACGCGTGCCGGCCGGTATTTCGACGCGCGCGAGCATGCCAGCCATCAACATCGGCGTGCCGTCGCGAATTGAGTTTTCCAGTTTGATGATCACCGGAAACGTTCGCGATCGCGAGGTGGCAATGGGAACGATGCGATCGATGGTCCCGGTGATCAATTCGTTGGGCAGCTCGGGGAACTCGACGCGGATCACATCACCGATGCGAAGGTGAACGACCGACTCGGCCGTCACAGGAGCTTGGATCTCCACTTCGTCAAGCTGAATGATCTCGACGATGGGATCGCCTTGAGAAATCCATGCACCCACCTCCGTGAATTCGGCCGAGATGTAGCCATCAAAGGGAGCGGTGATTGTTGACTTGTTGATGCGGTCTTCGATCAGTTTGAGACGTTCTTGTTGCAGTGCGACCTGCGCTTTGGCTTGTTGGATCGATTCAATGCGAGCGCCGTCTTTGATGCGTTTCAACAATGCTTCGGAGGCGGCGAGAGCGAACTTGGCGACGTCAGCTTGTTCTTGGGCGTCACCGAGTTCGGCCACGCTGGCGGCCGCGCGACTGGAAAGGGTCTCGATGCGTTTCAAGTCGCCTTCGGCGTTCTTGAGTGCCGCTTTCGCGGTTCGCATGTTCGCCTCGGCCTGGGCGATTTCTTCCGGGAGGGCACCGTTTTCAAGTTCCGCGAGTTGGTGGACGGCCAAGTCAAGTTCCGCTTTCGCAGCAGACCGTTCGATTTCCAACGTCTGGGTTCGCAGCCGAGAGAGCACGTCGCCCTCTTGAACCCGGTCGCCTTGATCGACCAGTAAACCTTGGACGCGGCCATCGATCGCACTGCCGATCGTGCTACTGCGTCGTGGGTTCACCGTGCCAACGACGCGTCGACCTGAAGGAACTTCGGCGACCGTCACGTTGGCAATCACAACCGGTTTCGCCTCCTGAGAGTGCGCAGCGGTTGCCGTGAAAACGACGGCTACGGTCGCACAAATGGAAACGAACAACAGGCGAGACAAACCTAGGAATACTCCGAAGCAGCGGCAGTCAAATCGACGCGAAAGGTGGGACGATCAGGAGCGCGCTTCGCACTTCCTCGACCGAATGTGGGGGCAATTTTCCAATGGAAGGATTGGGAAATTGAACCCCACCAGTCTGATTCAGGATTCGCTTAAAACAACGGAGTTTGTCGATTTTGGGAATTGCGGCCTCGAAAAGGCCGTCAGTATCGTTCGTCGCCCCGCCTTTCCGCGGATTGGGAGAAGATTCCGGCTAAAGCTCGGTAACAGCCCACCTCGTTACCACGCTCTGCGTGGTAACGCATTCTTGGGACGCTCCGCGTCCTTCTCTTTCGCAAGCCGCTAGCCACCGGTATTGTGTCACACCAACCCAGAAAGGCCCGAGCCTTGTAAGGCCCGACGCTAGCGCGTTCGGCTCAGGAGAAACTCACGGCCTCTCCGAGAGGATGTCTACTTCTCTTTCGAGAAGCGAATCTCGCGGCCCGCCTGTCGAAGCGTGAATGAGTCGACACCGGACTCTTTGGCCGATTCGTCAAAGCTGATTTTCACTCCGACCGCGTCGAAGGCAAAGTCGACCGAGCTGCTTGCGGTAAGGGGAATCGCGGGTTGGCCTGTGGCTTGTGCGGTGAGTGTTTGATCATCGACCTTGATCGTGATCTTCATAGGGATCTCGTCCGATGCGTAATTGCCTTCGTACCCTTTCAAGGTCTCGACCGGGACATCGAAGGCTTCGAGCGAGGGCATTTCGAATTCGAGATCGAAGGCGATTCTGGCCAACGCAGAAATGATGTCGTTCGACGAGTAATTGAATCCATTACCGACGACGGCGAACGCAATTTTATCCTCTGGATAGTATTGAACGGTTGAACGAAATCCGTCGATGCCGCCGTGATGTCCAAACCCAGGTGTCTCGCCGGCTCGCATTCGCATGATTCCCAATCCAACGCGATTCACAAGCGAAGTCATTTCGTCGAGTGTTGGCTTCGAGATCAATTCACCCGCGAACAAACCTTCGATGAATCGGACCAGGTCGGACGACGTCGACATGATCGCACCGGCGCCGTGAGGAACAGAGGGATGAGTTTCGCTACTTGGCGTCCACTGTTTGCCATTCCATCGAAACGAACATGCAACATTGCGCTCGGCATCGGCAAGGGTCGCGTAGCCAGTGTGTTTCAGCCCAAGTCGATCGACGATGCGAGTCTTGAGTTCCTCGCCGTAAGTTTTCTCGGAGACCGCCTCGATGATGTAGCCCAGCAACAGATAGTTTGTGTTGCTGTATTGGGTGCGCTCATCAGGCTCGAAGCGTTTCGGTTGCGCCGCGATGAGTTCGAGCATCTTGTCGCGGGTTTGTGCCTTGGTGTGCCAAACTCGATAGGATGGATCGTCGGTCACACTTCCCAAGCCGCTGCGATGTCGCAACAGGTGTTCGATCGTGATGTTTTCAGCATCGCCGATGTTGGGAAAGAACTTTGCGAGCGGTGTGTCGAGCGAGAGCTTGTCTTCTTCGACGAGCTGCAGAATCATCACCGCAGTGAAAGTTTTGGTGATCGAGCCGACGCGAAACTTTGTTTCGGCATTTGATTCCGCCGACGATGCATCGCTATGAGAGTAGATGCCCGTCTGAGCGCTTGCCAATTCCTTGCCGTCGATTGAGATCGTGACGGCCCCCATGAACTTGTCGTGTTCGCCGAGAAGACGGATATACTGGCGGATCTGTTCGGACCGCGCGGCCGATGATTCTTGGGCGTTTGCAAATGCGGCGGGTGCAAGTCCCAGCAAGAGGACGACTGCCGCATGGACGACGTGACGACGGAGCAAGTTCACAGCACTCATTTACAAAGATCGCTTTCGCGTTTGTGAGGGAAGTTCGCCGTCTCGAAGCGAGCAGCCGAAGATCAACAGTCAGGTGTTCGTTGTTGGATACCAAAGCTTGTTGATCTAAGATAAACAATGACGGCGTGCTTTGCTCACTTCCGATCATCACGCGTTCGCAATCAAGAAAGCGATCTGTCAAGGTCGCTCGCGGGTGGAGCCCCGTCATTTTCAGGCTTCACCCGCATGGACCAGCAACCGGGGGCTACATCATCAACGGTTTCATACCGAGTGAGGCTCGGATGGTGGCCAGCTGACCCGCGTGCAGGAAGTCGTGGTTGGCCAGTGTGTAGGCGGCCGAAATCGCATTCGGAGCGACATGGGCGAGCGATTCAGGTGATGGCTGCCAAAGGGAATCAGAGTTCATCGCAGCAACCCAATCAATCGTCCGAGCGCGCATCGTGTCGAGCCGCCGAAGCAGTTCACCGCGACTTGGATAGTCGTCCGCGTTAGCCTTTGGTGTGGTACCAACATCGAATAGGTCACGGTGCTCTTGCGGTAGCACTTCGTCGACGCCATGAAATGACGAAACGAAACGGTCTTCGCCAAGAGCGAGGTGTCCCATGACCCACAGTGCATGGTTGCCCGTGCTACCTGCTGCGCGAACGATCAATTGCTCGTCGGTGAGCGTTTCGATCAAACCTAAGACAAATCGGCGCGAACCGTTGAGCTGTTCAATGGCCAGTTGTGAAATCGACAATGCAGTTTGCGTTGCCATCGTGCAAATCCTCCAAACAGGGAAACAATGAAAAGGAAGTGGTCGTTACTAAAGAGATGCCCATAACGGCATGTGTTGATGCAAAAAAAGGGGGAAGCATGCAGTGGTGGATGAGGCACGAGGCCTTTTTTCCCGCGTCCTTTTCAATAAAAGGACAGCTCGCTTTGCTTCGACGAAGGCACAAGAACTCAACATCACGCCTCGGCGCAAGTCTTGATTTTGCCGAGGTGATGTTCCCAGCCTTGATGGACGCCAGCGACATGGTTGGGATCGAGTTCACCGATGGCGCGGTGAAGGAACTGGATCGTGGTTTGGCCGTCACCTTCGACCAGCCGGTATTGGATGTGCGAAAGCGCCGGGTAGGACATGAACATGGGGCCGTGAATTTCAATCAACTTAGGTGGCTTGATCACTTGCACTGAACCCCACCAGTGACCGGCGCCATCACCGAGATCGCGAAACCAGCGACCGCCGGGAAAGGCTTCAAACTTCATCGGCATTGGCGTTCCGTCGTGCATCTCATTATCAGGTCCAAGCTGAGCCAGCAGCACTTCGTATGTGATGCCGATGGGAGCGTTGATTTCGATGGTGCGCTCAATGCGCAAGGACGTGGGTGAAGTTTCGGCCGCAGCAACCATGGATTAGGTCCCTTTTCTTGTTGATTTTCGTGAGGAAGTCCCAGATTTTGCGCGATCGTTGGCAGACCGCGCCTTTGCTTCGGCACGCGCTTTGACAGACGAGAGTTGGTGATCCCAAAACGCTTCAAAGGTGCGAACCCAGTCGTAGATCGGTTTGAGCTGTTGAGCATCGATGCGATACCAACGATGACGCCCTTCTTCGCGAACTTTCACCAGTCCAACCTCGCGCAATACCCGAAGGTGCTTGGAGACTTGCGGTTGAGTGAGTCCCATCGAGTCGACCAGATCGCCGACCGACTGCTCCTGCTGGGCCAAGAGCCCAAGGATTTCTCGCCGTCGTACTTCAGAAATCGCGTTAAACGCATCGGTTGTCGTCGCTGATCTTGCCATGACTTATTTATATGCCGTTATCGGAATGTGTCAAGAGGTTCTTGACGCTTTTTTGTTTTCCAGAGGTGCAGAGCGATTTTGGGATCCCACTGGTACTGGCGCACTTTCCAGGTATCGTCAGCTTCTCCTTGGGGTTGGTCGACAGCGTCGCCTTTCGCTCCGCGAAAGCAGCGTGCACCAGAGCAACTGCTTGCTCAGCGACGGCCGTGCGCGTGAGCGGCTGGCCGTGGGGCCTCGTGCCCTTGTTGCCTACCGGCAGCTAGGATTAGGGCCCGACGCTGGCGCGTTCGGCTCACATCGAGTAACCAAGAGAGTGCTATTCCATATGTTGCGAGCCAATTGATGAATTCAAAACGACAACCGCTCGTTCTTGCTTTTGTGACCCAGCTACTCTTCGCATGTCTCGCAGTGAGTGCCGATGAACCGACGCTGCATGACATTCGTCGTTACGGGGCTGTAGCTGACGGCGAAACGGTTTGCACTGAGGCGATCCAAAAGGCAATTGACCAATGCAGTCGAACAGGGGGCGGCGTTGTGCTCGTTGCGGGCGGCCAATACGTCACGGGAACGATCCACATGAAGAGTCATGTGACACTGCGGGTCGAAGCGGGCGCCGAACTGCTCGGCAGCACAAAGATCGCCGACTACGCCGCCGGCACGCACAAGAATATGTACAAGAACGAGCCGCACATGGATCGTTGCCTGATCTTCGCCAAAAACGCGACGGGCTTCGCGATTGAAGGTAACGGGATCATCAATGGTCGGGGCGGTGAAGGGCGGTTGGGACAACCAGGGCACAAGTATCTCTTTCCGAACAAGGGCGACCCCAAAAAGTATCGTCCGATGTTGATTCGCTTTGTCGAGTGTTCGCGGATTCGCATGCGAGACATCACGCTCAAGAACCCCGCCGCGTGGACGTCGGCTTGGCTTTACTGTGACGACATCGTCGTTGACGGGATTACGATTAGCAGCCGAGTCAATCACAACGGCGACGGGCTTGATTTCGACGGTTGCAAGAATGTGCGTGTCAGCAACAGCGCGTTTGACACCAGTGATGATTCGATTTGTTTGCAAGCCTCACGCAAGGACCAGCCTTGCGAAAACGTGACGATCACCAACTGTATCTTCATATCGAAGTGGGCGGGGATTCGAATCGGTTTGTTGTCGCTTGGCGATTTCAACAACGTGACCGTCAGCGACTGTGTCTTTCGCGATATCGACGACTCGGGGTTGAAGATTCAAATGTGCGAGGGAGGCGCGATGAAGAACATGGTGTTTTCGAATCTCGTCATGCAAAACGTTCCCCGTCCAATCTTCATGACCTTTTGCCAGCAGCGAGCGTGTGTCGATAGTCCCGAAGACCAGCTCATGCCAATGAACCAAATGAAGGGGTTCGTTTTTGACGGAATTCGTGTCGACTCGTCGATGTGCGGCGCCGATTCGGCAATCATGATCACCGGCATGCCAGGTCATTCGATCGAGGATGTCCTCATCAGTGATTTGCAACTGGTCACGGGCGGTGGTGGCGACAGTGAAACAGGTGGGCAACGCGTATTGAATGAGATGACGCCCGAAGTTCTCGAAGGTTGGTGGCCCGAATACGTGCGGTTTGGCAAAACCGTTCCCACGCACGGCATCTATGCTCGTCATGTCGATGGTTTGACGTTGAACAACGTGCAAATCTCATCCAAAGATCCCGACGCACGTCCAGCGATCGTTTGCGACGACGTTGCACATTTGGATATCAACGCGGTTTCCATGCGCGTCGCCGAGGGCGCCGAGTCCGATATCCGGCTGCAGGCCGTTTCCGAGGCTTTGATTCGGAATTGTCATGCTTCGGGCGACAGCGATGTGTTCGTTCTTGTCGATCGCGAGCATTCTCGTGACATTGTTGTATCGGACAGCAACCGTGCGAAATCGAAGAACAGCTTTAAGACACTTCGAAAGGACAACTAACTTGAATCGTTTAGTAAGCCTCCGCCGATTGGCGTTCTTGGCGGCCGTGGTCACCATCCTCGCGAGCACTGCGCAACTGGCCCACGCCGTTGACCGCCCAAACGTGCTCTTGATCTACACCGACGACCATCGTGCCAGTGGAGTTGGCGCGCTCGGCGGTCACCAAGTCCAAACGCCAAACATTGACTCGCTCGCCAAAGAGGGAATCACGTTTCGCCGAACCTATTTGATGGGGTCGTTCTTGGGGGCGACGTGCGTACCAAGTCGGGCGATGCTGCTTACCGGACGCAACTTGTTTGACCTACATCGCGATGGTCGAACGATTCCGGCCGAGCACACGACCATCAGCCAAGCGTTCAAGGCGGCCGGTTACGACACAGCGATCGTTGGCAAGTGGCATCAAGACCAAGCTTCACTGGCGCGTTGCTTTGATGATGGACGCACCGTGATGGGGCTCGGCGCCTACCTGGTCGATCACTTTCGGATGCCGCTCTGGGATTGGAAGACGGAGGAGCCAAAACGGTACCGGCCACAAGATGCGTACCTTTTGGAGTATGACGAGGATGGCAATGTCAGACGCCGCCCGTTTTCCAAGAGCGATCAACGTGGACCGATCGCGACGGAAGCAACGGGGCCGCACACTTCCGAGATCTTTGCCGATAGCGCGATCAAGTTTTTTGAAGATCGCCAAGCATCGAACAAAGCAACAAACCCTTTCTTCATGTACTTGGCGTTTCACGCGCCCCACGATCCACGGCAAGCGCCAAAGCAATATCGCGACATGTATCGGGTCGATGAGATGAAATTACCACCTTCGACCATGCCGCAGCATCCGTTTGACAATGGGCACATGGTGATCCGCGACGAACAACTCGCGCCCTTTCCACGCACTCTCAAAGATCGCCAGCAACAACTTGCCGACTATTACTCGATCATCACCCACCTGGATGCACAAATTGGGCGAGTCGTGGAAGGTTTGAAAGCGACGGGCCAATACGACAACACGCTGGTCGTCTTGGCCGGTGATAGCGGCTTGGCCGTTGGATGCCATGGATTGATGGGCAAGCAGAACGTTTACGACGAGGACGGCGTTCATGTTCCCTTCATCATTTCGGGTGGCAATATTCACTCGAGGGGGCAGGTCGTCGACGCACTCTGCTACACACACGACATCAGCCCGACGATCTGTGATTTGGCGGGTGTCGAAAAGCCAAAGTCGATGACTGGAAAGAGTTTGCAATCGGTGATCCAAGGCAAGCAGTCGCAAATTCGCGATTTCACGTACCATGCCTACCGACAGCATCAACGAGCGTTGCGACACGACGGCTATAAGCTGATCGAATACGTTCGCGCCCCCGATGCCGACAAACAACGAGGCGACTTTGTCTCCGGTTCACGAGTGACTCAGCTGTTTCATGTGGATGAAGACCCCTGGGAAACCGTTGACCTTTCCATCCACGGCGAACACGCCCAACGCATCGAATCGATGCGCAGCCTGTTGCGTGAGCAAGCCAAACGCCTTGAAGACAACAACGAAAACACCGGGCAAGCCGTCGATTATTGGGACCATTTCGAATGACTCGGCAAATGGGACGATTTGATGACTTGTCCCTGGATGGTGATCGAATGGCCGACTATGATCTCGGTCAGTTTGTGGTGATTCGTCGCATAGCTTTGCGATGGATGAACAGGGAACTCCGGTGAAATTCCGGGACGGTCCGGCCGCTGTAAACTGCTTTTGACGCTTTCGAAGCGTCGCTGGATGCACGTTCTTTCATGCCATTGCTTGCCAACGCGAGTGAGAAGGTGGAGTGCAATCAGGGCAGTGAGTCAGAAGACCTACCTCAAGCTAGACGATTGAGTGCTCTCTAGGGTTAGGGCGATCGTTGCGGCGTCAGCCAATGGGTTGATGCCGGATGCTTTGTTATCGATTGCGCACCAACAGATTCCTCCGTAAAAGAACGTGAGGACGGCTGCGCATCTTCCGTGAGTATTGTCATGAAAAGGAACGTTTTTACACGTTGTTTCGCGCTGTTCGCGTTGGCCTTGTCAACGCCAAACATCAGCCAGGCCGGCATCTATTCGGGGCATTCCGACACCGCGCACAGCATTGATCCGGCGATCGTCATCGATGATCCGAGGTTTGCCGAATGGGCGAATTTGATCGATGCTTCGCGAACGATTTTTGGGCCACGCGGCAGCACGACGATTGATCAGACCGGCGGAGTCAACAGCCTTGGTGATCTCGATGCGGCAGACATCGCTGCCGGTGTGAATCCCGGATTCTTGACCGTCACCTTCCCGAGCGGAATCCGCAATGGTGCGGGATTCGACTTCGTGATTTTCGAGAACGGGTTTTCGTTCTTTGATGATGGAGGAACGCCCGAGGATGAGTCGCAGTTCTTGTTTGCCGAGCTCGCCTACGTCGAAGTTTCAAGTAACGGGATCGACTTCGCAAGGTTTGAATCGACCGCGACCAATCTGGAATCGGAACTGTACACCCCATTCGGCCGATCGTTTGCGGGACTCGATCCTTCCAACGTCCACAATTTGGCAGGCAAACACGCTGGCGGCTTTGGCACGCCTTTTGACCTCGATAGTTTGACCGCTGATCCGTTGGTGACGTCGGGTGCCCTATCGCTTGATGATATCCAGTATGTAAGGCTGGTTGATATTCCCGGCAACGGATCGTTTGTCGATGAAATGGGAAACCCGATTTTCGATACTTGGTTGACCTCGGGAAGTGGCGGATTCGATTTCCGCCTCGGTGATGGTTCCGACGGTAGCACGGCCGGGGTTGGCGTGTTCAACAACGTCGCGGCAGTGCCGGAACCATCAAGCGTTGTCTCCTTGGCCGGTGTCTTCGTTTTCGGATTGCTCTACCAAAGAAGACGCAATCGCAAAACGGAGTAGGGTGCAAGCTCGCACTCGCCAAGACTTTGTGTTCTGCCTACCGCCTGCCAGCACAACGCGCTCAGTCGTCGTCGTGCTGCGCGATCTTGTGTTGGCTTCGGTAGGCGGACGGTGCGCAGTTCATGAACTTGCGAAACGTGCGACTGAAGTGCGCGTGATCGTAAAAGCCACTTGCATGCGAGATGTCGGTGATCGATTGATCCGATTCGCGCAACAGTCGCGCTGCATGTTCGATGCGGATGCGCGTTAGGTATTGATGAGGCGACATGCCAAACGCGCGGCGAAAGCGCCGTTCAAATTGACTGATCGAAACCCCCGCCATTTCCGCGAGCTGTTCAGAGGGAAGACGTTCGGTGTAACGTTCGTGCATGACCTGAACGACTTCCGTAAATGCATCGACGTCACCCGAAGCGGCACGCATCTGATCGACTTGTCGCGAGAAGCCTGCGATGCCAATCACCGTGCCATGCTTGTCGCGCAGCGGCACCTTGCTGGTGACGACAAGTCGTGGCGACCCTTCCGACTCGGGTGCGCTTTCGAGTCGGTTGACAATCGCTTCGCCCGATTCCATGACCGCAACATCGTCCGCGCGATATTCATCCGCGCGTTGCTTGGGAAAGAAGTCGTGGTCGGTCATGCCGATCGCCTCTTCCTGGCTGGAAACCCCGCAATACTCGCACCCGCGCTGATTCAGAGCGATGAACCTTCCGTCGCGGTCTTTCATGAAAAACGAAAGCCCCGGCAAGCAGTCCAGGAGCTGAAAAAGCTGATCCGGGGGATCAAGTTTGTTTAAGAATGTGTCACGCATGTTGGTATTTTCCATGCTGTTTTTATACAAATTCGCTGGGCGTTTGTGCAAGACGCAAAGGGCTTTGCAAACCAGAATAGGCGTATGAACACTCAAGCACTTACCAAACAGATCGCCGTGGCCGTCGCGTTGGTGATGAGTCCAACGGTGGTTGCGGACGAGATTGATTTCAATCGTGACATACGCCCGATCTTGTCGGACAAATGCAACTACTGTCACGGCCCCGACGAGAACACACGCGAGGCTGGGCTGCGGCTCGATGTGCGCGACGAAGCGGAGTACGTCTTCGAATCGGGTGAGTTGGTCGATCGCATCAACAGCGATGACGAAGACATGCTCATGCCGCCGCCCGCGACCAAGCTAACTCTAACGGCCAAAGAGAAAAAGCTACTCGCCGATTGGATTGAGCAAGGCGCACCCTACCAAGACCATTGGGCGTTTGAGTTGTTGCCTGAATCGGTTGCTGTACCGGAACCGGCCGATGACGATTGGAGTCAAACGACGATCGACAAGTTTGTCTTGCAAAGGATGCGAGACAACCAATTTTCGCCTACCAAACCAGCCGACCCACTGCGTTGGTACCGCCGCGTCACGCTTGATTTGACGGGACTGCCTCCATCACCTGAACAAGTCAAAGCGTTTTCCGAAGCTGTGCAAGCCGGCGGCGAACAGGCGTACGAGAATGCAGTTGATGAACTGCTGCAATCAAAATCGTTCGGCCAACACATGGCGGTGGGTTGGTTGGACCTGGCGCGGTACGCCGATTCGTATGGATATCAATCGGACAAACTCAACACTCAGTGGCCCTATCGCGATTGGGTCGTTCGCGCGTTCAATGACAACTTGGCGTATGACAAGTTTCTGACATGGCAACTTGCCGGCGACTTGCTTGAGAATCCGACGCGCGATCAGCGACTTGCAACGGCATTCAACCGAATTCATCGATTGAACAATGAAGGAGGAGCGGTCTTCGAGGAGTGGCGGATCGAGAACGTCGCGGACCGGGTCCATACATTCGGAACGGCCGTCCTAGGGCTGACGATGGAATGCAGTCGCTGTCACGATCACAAGTACGATCCAATCTCGATGCGCGACTACTACTCGTTGGGCGCGTTCTTCAACACGATTGACGAAAGTGGAGTCTACGACCGCACGGCAAAAGTCCCGTGCCCTTCGATGCTGTTGCCGACCGAAGAGCAACAGGCGGCGCTCGATCAATCACTTCAAGAGCTCGGTAACGCCGAGAAGAAGTATCAAGCGGCCGTCGCAGCTGCAAAAACGCGGTTTGAAACGTGGAAGTCGTCTTACAAGACCGACGAAACGTTGTTGGCGAACTTGCCCGATTTGCGACTCGCACTCGGGTTCGACCGAGACTTCGACAACTCCATCAAGGAAGTGTACCACCCGTCGGTCAGCGATCGCGGATGGTCATCGATGTCGCCCTTGGTTGAAGTGAAAGATTCAACACTGGCGCGAATGCCCGAGTCCATCGCGTCGGACAAGGCAGAGGGTGACCCAAAAACTCAGCCACGTCGAGCGATTTCGCTCGATGGTGAACGCGGCGTGACGACACACGGCATCGAGCCAATCGACCGCTGGATGCCTTTCACCGTGACGGTTGGATTTCGAGAAACGAAACGCGTTCCCCACCGTAGTTTGATCGTGCATCACACGCGCGGAACGGACTGTGGTTACAACGGTTGGGATCTGACGATCATCGACGGTCACGTCGAATCACGCATGGCGCGCGTCTGGCCTGGTAATGCAATCGGTGTGCGTACGGTTGATCCGATCCCTCTTGATGTATGGCATCAACTGTCAGCAACCTACGACGGATCTTCTAAAGCCGCTGGATTGAAGATCTATCTCAACGGCAAACCACTTGAGACCGTTGTGCTTCGTGACAACGTGAAAAAGAGTGCTAACGTCAAGGTGGATCACGGCGGCGAATTTGTTGTTGGTCAACGTTTTCGTGCACGCGGCCTCGCTGGAGGGTTGATTGACGATTTGCGTCTCTACAACCGTAATCTGTCGGAGTTCGAGCTGACGGCGATGGCGACCGGCGACACGACGGCGGAACCGACGTTCGAGTACTTCGTTTCCGCAGTTGACAAAGAATGCCGCGAGGCTTTTGAAGCACTCGGTACGGCACGTCATAACTGGGTCATGGCGGAAGAGGTGATGGACGAAGTGCCCATCATGATCGAAGACGGCGAACCAAGAGAAACGCACATTCTGGCTCGCGGTTTATACGATGCACCGACCAGCGACGAAACTCGCGTTGAACGCGACGTGTTCGAACACCTTCCGCTCGCTTTTCCCGAGGGGCAACCGCGCAACCGCCTCGGTTTGGCCAAGTGGGTGACCGATCCCAACAATCCGTTGACCGCTCGAGTCGCTGTGAATCATTTTTGGGCAAACTTCTTTGCCGAGCCCTTGGTGCGAACTCCCGAGAACTTTGGACAACAGGGCGAATTACCGACGCACCCCAAGTTGATCGACTGGTTGGCTCGCGATTTTGTCAGCAACGGTTGGGACGTCAAACGTTTCTGCAAACAGGTTGTTTTGTCATCGACCTACCGACAGGATTCGGTTGCCGGAAAGGAAAAGATCGACGCGGACCCCACCAACCGATTCTTGGCTCGTGGGCCAGCGTACCGACTGACGGCCGAACAGATTCGCGATCTCGCGCTGTCCGCTTCGGGCTTGATGAACGACAAGATGGGTGGCCCTCCGGTATCACCCTACCAGCCGGGCGAGGACCTTTGGCGCGAAGCCAACTCGATGTCACCCGCTTACAAACAGTCGGTTGGCCGGTCACTTTACCGGCGCTCACTCTATTCCGTATGGAAACGAACGGTGCCGCTTCCGAACATGCTCGCGTTCGACACGTCGACTCGCGAAGTGTGCATGGTCAAACGCACTCGCACCAACACACCGCTTCAAGCTCTTGTGCTTTTGAACGACGTGCAATTCGTCGAAGCGTCGCGTTCGATGGCTCAATCGGTCATGGCGATTGATGGCGACAAGCAGCGAATCACCGCAGCGTTTGTGCGATTTGCTTCGCGGAAACCTGACCAACAAGAACTCACCATCTTGAGCGATCTGCTCGACTCAGAACGTGAGTATTTCAAGGAGAACCCCGAGGCTGCTAAGGGCTTTGTCGCCCTGGGGGATCATCCGTCGAGCGACGATCAAAACGTCGCCGAAGTGGCCGCTCTGACAACCGTGTGTCAAGCGATTTTGAACCTGGACGCAACGATTTGGAAACGATGAGAAAGACGATGCATACAGAAGATTTGCTCGGGGTGAATCGGCGTCACTTCTTTAAACGTAGTAGCGCCGGCATTGGTGTGGCTGCGCTGTCGAGTTTGGTTGGCGAAGCGAATGCTGCAGAGCTTGGCGATGCGCAATACGTCAAGCCTCGCGCCAAACGGATCATTTACCTCTTCCAATCGGGCGGCCCGGCGCACGTCGATCTATTTGATCACAAGCCGCTGCTGAATCAGCTCAATGGTGAAGAGCTTCCCGACTCGGTGCGTGGCGGTCAACGTTTGACGGGAATGTCGGTCAATCAATCGTCTCTGCCGCTGGCTGGATCGCACTTCAAGTTCTCGCAACACGGCGAGTCTGGAGCTTGGCTGAGTGATCTTTTGCCTCATCACCAAAAGATTGCCGACGACGTTTGCTTCGTGAAATCGATGTACACCGAAGCGATCAACCACGACCCGGCGATCACGTTCTTTCAAACGGGGTCACAGATCGCGGGTCGGCCATCACTTGGCGCTTGGTTGTCGTATGGGCTGGGAAGCGAAAACCAAGACTTGCCCGCGTTCATTGTGTTGGTTTCGTCCGGCCAGGGTGGTCAACCACTTTATGCCCGTCTTTGGGGCAACGGATTCCTTGATTCGAAACACCAAGGAGTTCAGTTTCGAAGCGGTGCCGACCCCGTGCTTTACCTATCCAATCCTGGTGGCGTGACGCCTGCGCGGCGGCGCGTGCAATTGGATGCCATTGCCAAGCTCAACCAACATCAGTTCGAAAAAGAACTTGATCCCGAGATCGAATCGCGGATTGCGCAATACGAAATGGCATACCGCATGCAGACGAGTGTGCCGGATGCGACCGATTTTTCAGATGAGCCAGAGTCGACGTTTGAGCTTTACGGCGAAGATGCAAAGAAGCCAGGAACGTTCGCAGCGAACTGCTTGCTCGCACGCCGTTTGGCCGAGCGGGATGTTCGCTTTATTCAGCTGTACCACCAAGGCTGGGACCAGCATTCGAATCTGCCGAAACAGATTCGCGGTCAAGCAAAAGAAACGGATCAAGCATCGGCGGCGTTGGTTGCCGATCTGAAACAACGCGGGCTCCTGGACGACACCTTGGTGATTTGGGGCGGCGAGTTTGGGCGTACGCCCTATTCGCAGGGTACGCTGACCAAAGAAAACTATGGCCGCGACCACCATCCGCGATGTTTTACGAGCTGGATGGCTGGCGGTGGAATCAAGCCCGGAATCAGTTACGGCGTGACCGACGAATTCGGCTACAACGTTGCCGAAAAAGGGGTCCATGTGCACGATTTCAACGCAACCATCTTGCACCTGATGGGCATCGATCACGAACGATTGACGTTCAAGTATCAAGGACGTCGATTCCGTTTGACCGACGTTCATGGGCATATTTTGCACGACATTATCTCCTAGATCGCCGGCCGCACGTGCCACAACGACCGACGGTGGATCGGTTAAAGTGGTCGCATGAGGTTTTCGATCCGAGAAATGTTGGCGTTGGCGCTCGTTGCCGCTTTGGCGATGGTGGCGTGGCGCGCCGACAACGAAGTCAAGGCGAAGCAAATAACGCTTGAGCAATTGGCGAGCGAAGTCGATACGAAAGAGGCTTCGCTGTTGGTCAAAAGTCCTGAACTTCACAAGTCGATGTTGATCGTGCTTGATGAAGCGGATCAGATGCGCAAGGCACGCGAGACGTGCGAGCAGCACGTCGAGACACTGATCAAGAAGTACGGCAAGATCGAGCCAGCCGGTCGGGACATCGTTTCGATGCGAACGTTGCCGACGATCAGGCTTCACGGGAGCGACATTCCCGTTGTCTTTCGGGTTTGGGTCCCCGAAGACCGAAAGGTCTGGATCAAGTACGGCGTGCACGAAACCAAATCGGGTATCCAAAGTGCGCGCGGCGGCGAACAAGAAGGCGATCTGCTTGATGAGTCGCCGTTTGACGATTCGGGCCCCTTCGCCTATGAGCTCGCACCCGGCGAACACTTGGTTCGCGTTGGCGTTGGGAGTTCCGTTGACGGTTTGTTGCCGGTGAAGCTTCAGCTTGACGATCAATTGTTGCTTGAAACTGCATTTCGGTCGCCACATGTCACCGGCGCCGGTTCAATGCATGTGTCGGGAAAGCAGCAAATCGACTACGGTCCCGACCGCAAGCTTCCTAATCTTTTTACGGGCAACATGAGTCTGCAGGATGAAAGCGGGAACCGGCCGCCCAAGTCGTTTGGCTTTTCGATTTGGTTAAGCGAGAACGACGGCAATTTTAAAGAGTTCCCCATGCAATGATTGAGCTCGACACCGATAGTAAGACAGGCAGTCGCCGCCGTCGTGATCGCGCGATCAGCACGCTGATTTTGTCAGTTATGTGTGGGATCGCGTTCGTCTTGGCGGGATCGATCTGGTACAGCCGACAACGCATCGAGGAAACCGACGCGCGCATTGAATGGTTGGAACTTCGCCGGCATGAATTGAACACACTCACTTCGGAACTTGCTGACGCACGATCACAGATTCAAGAAAACAAACAGGTCGTGTGGAGCTTGATGCGTCAGTGCCGCGTTGTTGAAGATTTGCCAAAATTCGCGACCGGCCACCTGTTTCTCAATCACCGAGGGGACGACGGTCTCGCGCTTTGGTTGCCCGCAGGGAATCACCGGCTAATCATCAAGATGCGGGTTAAGCATTTGCCCGATGAAAACGGAGTCACGCCCGAGGACGACGATCTCGATTGGAAAGTCGACTTGCCCGGGGATGCAGCGTACCAGTTTGATCTTGATACGGATCGCGACGGGGACGACGTCTCGTGGAAGTTGACATCGTCCAGCGAAGCGTTCGAGACCCAATCGGGCAACGTCGGACTAACTAATTTCCGCGGCAGCGGATGGTCCACCTCTGGCGGCGACCTCGTGTTGTACCCCAATCAATTGCAGCGTCTTTATCAGATCAAGGACATCGAAGCCGCTGCCTCAAATCCGCCGGCAACGAAGTTGTTCAAGATCCAGCTCGTGCCCCGCAAAGGAGGCGAGGCGAAGAGCGTCGATGTCGAGGTCGAGCTTACGAGTGAAGGTCCAGCGACACTTTCACCGGGTGATGCACAAAGCGTGATTGCCCGTCGCCGAGGGGATCTGTTGAAGCCCTACGAGGGTGATGGCAAGGTTGAGTTGAAGGACTGATCGAATCTGCATTGAGGTCCGCACAATGCCGCCTTTCGCGCCGTGTCCTCTTGGCCTGAGCCGAACGCGCTAGCGTCGGGCCCCTCCCAGCGGCGTAGGACGAGTGCAGGGCCCGACGCTAGCGCGTTCGGCTCACGATGTAAATAATTGGCATTCGAGGGTAACTTTCGCTAGGTTGTGACGTTCGCAAATCCGGAAGACCGTTCTCTTTCGCGAATCAAACGACCAGCAAAAGTATGATTGAACCGACCGAACCGCTACGTCTTCTACTCGTCGATGACCACTTTTTTGTACGCATGGGATTGGCGGATTCCTTGCGCGACGAAGGGTCGATTGAAGTCGTTGGACAGGCGACCTCCGGCGGTCAAGCCATCGAGATGTTCGTCGAATTGCGGCCGGACGTGATGATTCTTGACCTGTTGCTTCCCGACATGCGAGGGACGGAAGTTCTGACCGAATTGAGTCGGCGCGACGAATCGTTTCGGTGCTTGATGTTGTCCGTCAATGAGAGCGAAGAGGACATTTTTCGCTGTGTGGAAGCGGGTGCATCGGCGTACTTGCCTAAGTCGACCGATCGAAGCGAGCTGATCAGAGCGATCCAAACGGTTGCGGGTGGCGGCAGCTATTTTCCGGCTGACGTTGAAAGGAAGCTTCAGTTGCGGCGTGATCGGTCGAACCTCACTCCGCGCGAGCTTCAAGCCCTCGAGTTCCTCGTTGGAGGCTTCAGCAACAAGGAGATTGCGTCGGCGATGAAGATCTCACAAGCGACGGTCAAATTGCATATCGGCCACCTCTTTCAAAAACTCGAGGTGATGGACCGAACGCAGGCGGTGACGGCGGCCATTCAACGAGGCATCGTGCACCTCGATTAGGAGAGCGTTTCCGAGTTGGTTGCGGCAATCGGAACGGTCAATGTCAGCGTCGTGCCGGCATCGGGTTGGCTATCGAGATCCAATACGCCGTGAACTTTTCCGGCTCGTTCTTGCATCCCCGAAAGTCCAAAGTGGCCGTCGGCCGTGCTGGGTCGATCGGCGATGTCGAACCCGCAACCGTCATCCGAAACGCTCAAACGAAAGTCATCGCCATTGCTGGTGATCTTGATCGAAATCCGCGTCGGTCGAGCATGTTTGACCGCGTTGGTGAGTGCTTCTTGAGCAATCCGCAGGATGTGATTGGCAAACCGGCCGCGCAGCTGTGAAACGCCGTCGTCAACACTGAGTTCGATGACGGGGCCATCGGGCAAACTCAATTGCGCGACCATTTCGTCGAGCGCTTTGGCCAGGTAATCACCACTAACCGATGGGGCATGCAGGTCCCAAACGGATCGTCTCGCTTCCGCTTGACTGTGTCGCAACATTGCACGCGCCAGATCGATCGATTCCTGTGCACGAACGGGCGCTGAGGTGAGTCGCGACGCAGCATGATCAAGTTGCATGGTGATCCCGACAAGCTCTTGCTCGAGAGTGTCGTGTAGTTCGCGGGCGATTCTGGCACGCTCCTCGGCGACGCGTTGTTTTTCGATTCTCGTTTCGATCACCTTGGTTTGCACTCGAACCTTCTGGCCAAGCATGATCACCCAAACAACGGCAGCGATCAAAATGGCGCCCAGCACGATCGCGATGGTTGCAATCCGCTGTGGAGTCCACCAGGAGGGAAGTTGCAAAACGACGATGTCATCGTCTGAGCGAACGATCATGCTCATCGAATACTGGGTCGCAAGATCCGCCGACCCCGCGTTATCGACGATGGTGTTTGGCGCTCCAATGTTGGGCTGCAAAATGCAAATGCCTGTCAGTGAAATCCAACTTGATCGTTCCAGTGGTTCGCCGCCATGAGGAACGCGTGCATAGAATCGACCACCGACCGATTCAAGAACAATCATCGAATCGTAAGGTCGATGAAAGTGATCGACGACGCGTGCTTCGGTGCGAATCAATTCACCGTGCAGGTGTGCCCCATCGAGGCGACCGCGTTGGACGTCGATCGGATCGAGGCTGATCGGCTTGGTTGTCGCCGACGTGTCGGGTCGAATGACGGCGTCCTTCAGGCTCGGGGTAATATCGCCAGGTGTGGGGAAGCCAACGATATCGACTCTTTCGCCAGGCTTGATCGGTTCGGGTGACAACGTCTGGACCTGAATGGCACCACCCGGGCCGCGTACAAAGATGCTCTCGGAAGAAAAGTTGGCAAGTACGGTGCCTTGGACACGCACGCGACCGAGCAACTTCGGGTTGAATTTCATGACGTCTGGAATAGCACGCGACGGTTGAGCGAACGCTTGCTCATAGCCTGAGTCGATGACCGAAATGAATTCGATCGACGGAATGAAGACACGCATCTGAACGAGTTGTCTTTGTTGGTTGTATACCGATCCAAAAACGCCTCGCATGCGAACATCGGAGTTGACCAAGTCTTCAGGGACAGGTTTGTTCGTCCAGTCTCCCGTGACAACGGCCTCGTACTGTTGGCCATCGAACGCGATCTTCAAGAGCAGTTGGCGGTTAACGATTTCGGCATCGCAAACTGTCGCTTCGAGTTCAATCCACTGGCTGTCAAACTTGGGGTCAACCAGTCGACTGCGTACCGGATAGAGCGGCTTGGGAAAATCGACGGGGCCGTACGGTGTCGCAACGATTTCCAATCCGATACAAGGTGCGAAACCGCCAGGAATGGTAAGGCCCGTCATTTCGACTTCGGTTCCCGGAACGAGCGAGCCTTGTGGGTCAATCGAATTGAGTGTTGTGTCTTTCGGCGAAAAGTAAACGCCACCCGTTTCGTCTTGAATGAACGCGATGTGGGACGGGCGATCAAAGTACGTGATGACACCGCGCACCTTCACTGGCAAGTTTTCGTCTGCACGCTCGACCGAGAGATGGCGAATCTCATCCATCTTGGTAAGCGGTAAGTCTTGCGCGGTTGCGTGGTGGGCGTAGGCAATGAGCGCAACGACGATCAGACGTAAAAGAAAGAGGTGAGCTTTCATTCTGCTTTGCAGTTGTACGAGTTCGCGTATCAGCGATGCTCTCATGACATGATCTGTATGTGAAAAGATCAACGGGGAACGAATCAGTCTAATACTGCCGGCGGTGATGTTTGTCGTCGATTGACAAAAGATTCTTGCGCTCGTTTTGAGCGGATGGTGTTGTGCGTTGGATCGAACGGAAGCGGTTCGTGCGTGCGCAACGCGCGGCCATGACGGTCGCAAACCAATGCCCGTTTTGACCGCGCTGCCCCCGATTCGAACCGACTTCGAAATGTCTCCTGATGGCGGTCATCTCGCCACAATTGGACGCGCTGCGACAGTCTAGGTCCCCTTGGGGACATCTGTACACCAATACCATTTGCCAGTTGTTCTGTCAGGCAAAGCACAAATAATCGGCTTCAGTTTGGTACTTCGTTGGTGTTTTTTGATGACAGGAGCCGAGGGCTGTGAGGAATTTCTTATTGATGATTTGTGTTGGCACTTTCAGTTTCGTACTGACCGGATGCGGGAGTGAGAAGCCAACTGCGATCGAAATTCCTGAGTCGAATCCTTATCAGCAAACGCCTGAAGAAATCGCGAAGTACAACGCCGAGGGCGCGGCGAAGTCGCAAGCAAACAAGGGTGCTCCTTAACGGTCACTTTGGCGAACTCCAATTTTGGTGTCGCCGGTTTTTGTTTGCTCGACTTCGGAGCAACCGCGGTTGTTCTTTTTATTTCTTTGTCTCGTCTGACGAATAAGGTCAGGCTCGTTTCAGGAGCGAGATAGTGTCAAGAAAATCGAAGGCTGGCTTCACGCTAGTCGAACTTCTGGTCGTGATTGCAATCATCGGCGTACTCGTCGGATTGCTTCTGCCAGCAGTGCAGGCGGCGCGTGAAGCAGCACGTCGAATGAGTTGCTCGAACAACTTCAAGCAAATCGGATTGGCGTTGCACAACTACCACAGTGCCTACAAGAAATTCCCCGAGTACGGCGGCGGTAGCGGACTCGATTCTCAGCTGAACGCACCGTGTGCGTGGAGCAACGGGTTGTCGAACGTTTCAATGGCAACCAACCAAAAGCAGCTGAGTCAGTTTGTTGGGTTGTTACCCTTCGTCGAGCAGCAGGCATTGTGGGAAACCATTTCCAACCCGCTGGACAACAACGGTGGAACCCCTGCCGTTTGGCCTGCGATGGGGCCAAAGCCCCACTGGGGCGACTACACCTATGAGCCTTGGGTGACGGAGGTTCCGACCTTCCGATGTCCATCCGATCCAGGTGTCGGTTTGCCTGCGCATGGGCGATCGAACTATGCCAGCTGCATTGGTGACAACGCCAAGAACGTGTGGATTGGGCACAAGAGTTGGCGTCATTTCGATGACCAGCACTGTCCAGGCGACCAAGGCCAGTTCATCGCATCACGACGCTATATCCGCGGATTTGCCGCTTCGCGCAAGTTCATCCGCATGCGTGACATCCTTGATGGTGCCAGCAACACGATCGCGATGGGTGAAATTGCAACGGACCTCGGAGACTTGGACGTCAAGACAACTTCGGTTGCTGCGAACCAGCTGGGACACGATGTCGAAAGCCCACCATCGAGTTCAAAGCATTGTTCGGTCGATTATGTCGATCCAACACGACCTCAGTTTTACGATGCCACTTTGGTCGCCGGTGGCTTGCTTGATGACCGAAACCGTCGTGGATACATCTGGGCTCATTGGGCTCCGTTGCACACCGGTTTCACAACCTTGCTGCCGCCAAACACGGCCGTTTGCTTGCGTAACTTTGATGAATGGACCGAAGGCGCCTATTCTGCGTCAAGCCGACACAACGGTGGCGTCCACATCTTGATGGCCGACGGTGCGGTCGTCTTCATCTCGGATTCGATCGAAGCCGGCAACAGCGAATTTCCCTACATCAGTATCGAAGCGGGTGTCAAAAGCCCTTACGGATTGTGGGGAGCGTTGGGCACACGTGCGAACAAGGAAGTGATCGAGGAAGAACTTAACCAGTAACGGAGATTGGTTTGGAGTTAGCGATGCCCCTTCGGTCTAGACCGAAGGGGCGTCGATCCAAAGTACGGGCAGAACGCTTCATTACGAGTTCATCAAACGAATTGCACACCATGGATCGCCGAAATTTCATTCGTTCATCTGCAGCAGCCGCATCGATCGCGGCGGTCAGTCGCTCGGCTCACGCAAACGTCACATCCGGGGCCGCTCGCCGAGTGGGGCTGATTGGATGTGGATGGTATGGCAAGTGCGACTTGCTTCAGCTTCTGAATGTCGAACGCGTCAACGTTGTTTCGTTGTGCGACGTCGATGCAAAAATGCTCGCCGAGGCTGCCGATTTGTTTTCGCAGCGTCAAGTCAGCAAAGAACGTCCGCGAACTTACGCCAACTACAAAGAAATGTTGGCTGAAAAAGATCTCGACATCGTCGTCATCGGAACTCCCGATCATTGGCATGCTTTGCCGACCATCGATGCAGTCAACGCGGGAGCCGACGTTTACGTCCAAAAGCCAACCGGTGTCGATGTGTTGGAGAGCAAAGCGATGCTCGACGCGGCTCGGAAAACGGGGCGCGTTGTTCAGGTTGGGACTCAACGCCGTAGTACGCCTCACTTGATGGAGGCAAAGGAAAAGATCGTCGACGCAGGGTTGCTTGGCAACATCGCGCACGTCGACATCTGTTGCTACTACCACATGCGGGCGCGAGCGAACCCACCACAATCGAATCCGCCAGCCCACTTTGATTACGAAGCCTGGACGGGACCGGCGCCGATGCGCCCCTACAATTCGCTTGTGCACCCACGATCGTGGCGCGCATTCATGGAATACGGCAACGGGATCGTTGGCGACATGTGTGTTCACATGTTGGACATGGTGCGTTGGCAACTGGGGCTCGGTTGGCCAACACGCATCAGCAGTTCCGGCGGCATCCTTGTCGACCACGCGTCGAAGGCAAATATCACTGATACGCAAACTGCTGTCTTTGACTTCGAAAAACTCAAAGTGGTTTGGACGCACCGTAGTTGGGGCGATCCTCCGGACCCTCGTTTTCCTTGGGCCGCGTTCATCTACGGTGACAAAGGCACGCTGAAACTGAGTGTTGATCGATATGAGTTTTCGCCGCGCGGTGGCGGTCCAAATTTGACTGGCGAGGCGATCGCCGAGTTCGATCAATTCCCCAGTGACCAAGGCGATCGCGAGAAATGGCGAATGGACGTCAAGGTCGCGCCGGCAATTCGCCAACACATGCGAGACTTTCTCGATGCCGTCGATCAGCGTGACAAACCCATCGCTGATATCGAAGAAGGCCACATCAGCAGTGCGTCGTGCATCATGGCCAACAACGCAATGGCATTGGGAAGAACACTGCAGTTCGATCCGAGCACCCATACGATCGTTGGCGATGATGAGGCGACCGAGATGCTGATGCGTCCCTACCGCAAACCCTACACCCATCCGGCGATGGCTTGAGGTTGCCTGACGTGTCGATCGTAAAAAAATCCTTGAAGCTATGGCAGTTACTGGTCGCTCTTGTGATTGTCTTGTCGTCTCCGGTCGCAGCTGATGACAAGCGAGAGCAAGGCGATCAGTATCTGTCAATTTCTTCGGGGCCGCTGAAGCTTTCGGTGGATCCAACCCTTGGCGGACGATTTGCTTCGTTCACATTGGACGGTAAAGAAGCGCTGCGTGTAGAGCGTGATGCAAACAATTGGCATTGGGGCAGCACGCTCTGGACCAGCCCGCAGGAAGACTGGGGATGGCCTCCGATCGACACCTTTGACAAAGATGCATTTGAAGTCGTTGCGCATGGTCAACGGAACATCAAACTGGCTAGTCGTGTCGATCCGCGAACCCGACTGCAAATGTTCAAGGAGGCACGCTTCGAGAACGATCCGGGTGAATTGCCACAATTGCGAATGACCTATCAGGTGGTCAATCAAGGCGACCGCTCGTGTGCCGTCGCGCTGTGGGAGAACATTCGAGTTGATTGGTCCGGGCAGGTCGAATTTCCTAGTGGCGGTACGTTTCGTT
The DNA here is from genome assembly GCA_965216875.1 of Rubripirellula sp. GTDB lineage: Bacteria > Planctomycetota > Planctomycetia > Pirellulales > Pirellulaceae > CBDCUW01. The sequence goes on along the minus strand of OZ244207.1, from coordinate 6,152,723 downwards.
TTCGAGACAACTCGCGCGGCGCCGTGACCGAGAAAGTCGGCGCGACGCTGCGTATTCCTTTCAATCAGAAGCAACCAAACGCGCAAAAAGTCTTCTACACGCCACCATCACCTCGCGACGGCATTCTTTGGAGTCGGTATCGCAACAACGGACTGGTGCTGACGACGACGAGAAAGATGCCAGATCGCGTTGCGCCCAATCAAGCTGCGATCGAAATTTATCTTGCCCCCGATTCCAGGTTCGCCGAGGTCGAAAACCAGGGCAGCTTTGTCGAGCTTGATCCGGGCCAGGATCTCAAAATGTTTGTGACTTGGAAGTTGGAACCTGACAAACAAACCGATTGATCTGAACCAAATGAACGTGCTTGCGACCGCACCCATTTTGTTCAACTCCGCTGCCAGTCATTTGAAGCGTTGTTGTCTCCTGATTGCCCTCGGCCTGGCATCCGCCGGGTGCAATCCGACCCGCGAGACGGCCGACGTCCATTCGAAGCAACGCCAGCCAGTCGCATCGGTATCACCAGCCGGCGCAGCAAGTAAGAACGCGACACCAAAGGCGCTATTCGAGTCGGGACACCACGCCGAGGCGATTGAGCGGTTTTCGCAGCGTGACAGCAGTAAAGCGGACGCGGCCAGTCGTATTCGGTTCTGCGATCGCGTCGGGCTGCGGCAAAGTGGGAATCGTTTGGTTCGGGACTCACTTCTATCGAGCATTCCACAACTGAAACACTTGGTCGGAATCACTCACCCCACGCGCCCCGGTGTCGACTTCGCGGACAAGCCCGACATCGGTGATCGAGCGACGGTGAATCGCTACGGTTTACTGAATATCCTGTACGCGCTTCAGATGCATGGCGATGCTTGCGGAGCGATTGACCAAGCACGAACTTGCGAGCAATTTCGACGCGGCGATCCTGAGACTTTGGCGACGATTGCTTGGCTGCTTTCCCGTTGCCAACGCAACGAAGACCTGGCCAAGCTCTTCAAAGATCTTCCCCGCGAATGTCGGCGATTCCCATCGTATTGGGTTGCCGCGGGCAATCTTGCAGTCCATCACACATCGCATGATGCTCCCTTTTCAAAGCGGGAGGCGGCCGACTTCTACCGCATGGCTCTGCGTCTGGAACCCAATCACCTCGAAGCGTGCCGGGCCGCCGAGTCGGTGCTACATGATTCAGCTGAGGTTTCACTTCGGGCGAAGCTGAGCGACACAGCCGAGCACATTCTGACCATTCAATCGCTTGTCAACGACATCGCAGGTCAGTCGGTCGATCCAAGCCGACTGATTGGGAAGCTTGCCGAAACGTTGAACCAAAGTGGTCGACCCATCGAGTCGATTGGATGGCAAATGTTGTACGTTTCGCAAACGTCTGCATCGAACACGCAGTTGCCACAACTCGAGGCAGCGCGCACAAGCCTGCTTCGGCGGTTTGAGGATGGCTACGATTGGAACCAGATTTTGGGGCCGCTTGATCAGGAGGCAACGCACGCACTTGCGGATCGGCTGGTCCACTCGATCACCATCGAGGCCGAACAATCGGCGAGCGCCAAACCGATTCGGAACAGTTCAGAAAGGTCTCCATCGCAAACACGCCTTCGCCTGCGAGACGTAAGCGAATCTGCGGGAGTGCGGTTTACGTGGAAAAACCACGATCAGCCCCGGGAAAAACACTTTCGGCTTTTTGAACCCCTGGGTGGCGGTGCGGTTGTGACCGATTTTGATCGCGATGGCAAAGTGGATCTGTTTCTCGTTCAAGCCGGTGGTGATCCGCACAAGACGCCGTCGAAGCAGAGCGATCGCTTGTTTCGGAATCAGAGTCGGGGCACGATTCGTTTTGCTGATGTTTCGCAGTCCTGTGGGATCAACGAATCGGCTTATGGTCACGGTGCGACAGCCGGTGATTGGAACCAGGATGGTTGGGAAGACATCGTCGTTGGCAACATCGGGTCGAACCAAATCTGGATCAATCAAGGCGATGGAACCTTTCAGCCTGGGCCAATGCTCAAGCAAGGTGGTGACACGGTCACTCTATCGCTGGCCATGGCCGATGTTCATGGCGATGCACTGCCAGAGGTGATTGAGGTGAATTACGTCGCTGACAAAAACGTGTTTGAAGCGATTCGATTTGCAGAGGACGGTGCACCGATCAATCTGCCCGCACCAACGCACTTTCAACCTGGTTCGGATCGCATCCACCAGTGCTTGCCCAATGGTTCTGTTTTCACGCATGAGCTTTCAGAGGCGAGCACGGGAATGGGTGTGGTGGTTACCGACTTGCTTGGCAACGGATCGAACGAAATCTTCATTACCAACGACCAGATGGCAAACCAACTGTGGAGTCTTTCGGAAGGCGAAGCCTTTTTGGACACGGCGACCATCCGAGGCCTCGCCTTTGGTTCGAGTGGCCGCCCTTTGGCTTCGATGGGGGTCGCGGTTGACGATTTTGATGCGAACGGTTTGGCGGATCTTCACGTCACCAACTTTTCCGATGAATGGTCGAACCACTATTTGCAACAGCGGCCGGGGCAATTCGCCGATCGATCGGTTGCGTCGGGGATCGCTGATGCGACTGCGGCCATGGTTGGTTTTGGCTGCCAAGCGGTCGACCTTAACAACGACTCGTTTTCCGAACTCATCATCGCCAACGGACACATCGAGGACTTTGACGACCCGACGAAGCCGTTTCGAATGCCAACACAGGTGTTGCGGTTGGCTCCAACGGGCAAGTACGCCGAGGTGAGCGATCTTGGTGATTCGTATTGGAGCGACAGCCATCTTGGTCGCGCGGTCGCGATCGCCGACTTTGATGCCGACCGCCGAACGGATGTAGTGATCACCGACGCGCTCGAACCAACACGCATTTTTCGCAACGAGTCGGATCCCGTTGGGAATCAACTTTCCGTCGCGATGGTTGGAAGCGAATCGGAGCGGTCAGCGATCGGAACAAAGGTGGTGGTTCGTTCGAGCCAAAAGGAAACAGCAGCCCTTGTGATCGGCGGCGGCGGGTATCTGGGACGCAACGAGCCGGTGATTCGTTTTGGAGGATTCGATGGCCTGGTCGATGTGACGATCACGTGGCCAACCCGAGTTGGTGCAGACGGTCGATACGTGCAAACGTTCTCGGGGTTGCCAGCAACGGCAAACCTGTTGGTGGTTGAGGGTGAAGAGGAACCATGGTTCTTCGAGGAGAAACAGCAATGAAGCGCGTCAGACCACTCGTGATCGCCCTCGCATCGTTGATCGGTGGCTGTGCAACCAAGGATCTGGGCCACCAAGAACCGGATTCGGTTGCCGTCGAAGAGAGTCAGGCATCGGCGGTGCTGCTCAACAAAGCCGTCAATCAACAAGACTATGTACGAGCGGAAAGGATCGTCGAGGCGATGCTTATCCAAGATCCCGACAACGTGAGCTACCTGCATACGGCTGCGTTCGTCTACGGAAAACAGGGGCAGAGTGAGAAAGCGGCCGAGATGCTTTGCAGTGCAGTGCATGAGGGTTGCAAGGATGCCTCGACGATCAATCTTGCGATCCGAGCCAATTTGGAAGTTGGGAGACTTTTTGAATCGATTGAGCTGCTGCAAGCCGCGATCGAACAGAGCCCGGACGATGTGGCGCTGCGCCGCACACTGATCGGGTTTCTGGGTGAGGCACAGATGACCGACGAGATCCCAACGCATCTCTTGCCGCTCATTCGAGCTCGAAAGTTCGACGTGTTTCTACTCGAGACGGTTGTCTTGCCGGGACGGCGCTTTTCGGTCGAACAAATGAACGAACTCTCAAATCGAAACCCTGGCGATTTGCGTCTGAAGATTGCCGAAGCAGCGGTTGCGTTTGATGCGGTCGATTTCGAACAGACAGTGAGAATTACCAAGCCGATTGTCGATCAGCATCCTCAATTCAAGCCGGCAAGCGGTTTGTATGGTCGGTCGCTGGCCATGCTGGGGCAAGAAAAGCAACTTGCCAAGTGGCGCAAGTCCATTGGCCAAACGGAACTGTCCGCGGACGGCTACTTCGCCCTGAGTCGTTACTACCAAGAACGCCAGCAGCTTGCCTTGTCAGTCGAGGCCACCGCCAAAGCCATCGAGTTTCGACCGAACGATCCCACGTTGTTGGCTGAGATGACGATGCTATTGAAACAGATGGACGCCGACGTCGATGAGCACGAACAGGTCACACGAACTCTCAAGTCGCTTGAGGATCGAAGAGAGCAGTTGGCGAAGCTCTTGGTCGAGGCAACGAGCTTCTCGCACGATGGGCATGATGACCCGATCAAGGCGATGGCAGTCGCGCGCACTCTTGACCGACTTGGGCGTCGTTGGGAAGCCGAGGCATGGTCGGCCGTTGCGGTCGCGTTGGTAGAGGCTTCTGGCGTTGACGAAGAAACGCTCGGAAAGTTTGACGCAACGCGAAAGGCGATTGTTGCAAGTCTGTCTTTGGATACGCCTTGGCAATCGGAAGTGGATGACTTGCTACCGATGCCGAGAATCCAGGTCTCGAAATCGCTTCGCACGGTGCCGGAAACACGCGAAGCCCTGGTTCGATCCCGCGAGGAACCGGTCCAGCTTCGCGAATCGAGTGAAGAGTTTGGGCTCACCTACAACGGGCATACTGGCCCGCTTCGATTCGGGCCGATGGTGCCACTGTCCGATTCACTCGGTTGCGGCGCGGGTGCTTTGGACTTTGATCTCGACGGTCAGACCGATCTGTATCTGGCAGCCGCTGGTGGCACGATCAACGAAAACAACAGTGATCAAGGTGCACTGCTGCGCATGACCGACACGCGGCTAGCCGACGTGACTCGGCTAAGTGGATTGAGTGATTCGGGGTTTGGCCAAGGCGTTGCGGTTGCCGACTACAACCAAGATGGATTTGACGATGTCTACGTTTTGAATTTCGGCGAAAACCGACTCTACCGAAACAATGGCGACGGGACCTTTCAACGGGTGGTTGGCACGTCCGCACTTTCATCGCCGCAATGGAGTACGAGTGGGGCGTGGGCCGATTTCAACGGCGACGGTTACCTTGACCTGTTCGTTTGCAACTACATCGACGATGACGATCAAGTCGCCAAGGTCTGTTTTGATTCCTCGGGCAAGCCCGCGCCCTGTTCACCACTCGATTTTTCTGCAGCCGCAAACCGCTGCTATGCAGGAATGCCTGATGGATCGTTCGAGGACGTCACGGAAAGTTGGAGGGCCGATCCCGAACCAGGGCGAAGTCTTGCGGTGCTTGCCGGACGATTGAATGGAAGCGACATGGGCTTATTTGTCGCCAATGACATGTCGTCTAATGTCGTCTTGGTCTCGCCAAAGCAGAGCGACCGCGCGACGTTTGAATTCGTCGACCAGAGTTTCTTGAGCGGTCTGGCCGTGGACGGCCGCGGGCGGACCCAGGCTTCGATGGGGATGGCGGCCGACGACTTCGATCATGATGGCGATCTCGACTTTTTCGTGACCGGCTTTGAAGATGAGTATCACGTTCTCTACCGGCAAGAGACGCCAGGGCTTTGGGTCGATCAAACCACACGAGCGCGATTGGTGACGCCGACAATGAATCGCGTCGGGTTCGCCGCCAAGGCGATCGACTTTGACAACGACGGGTTCTCGGAATTGTTCGTCACCAATGGTCATGTCAGCGGTGGCAGTGCGAGCGGTGCTCCCTATGCCCAGCCGGCAGATTTGTGGCGTGAATCGAAGACAGGGGTGTACGAAGCGATCAAGGTTGTCGAGCGAGACACGGACTACTTTCAACAATCGCACGTGGGCCGCTGCTTGATTCCAATGGATGCGAATCGAGACGGCCGACTCGATCTATTGGTCACCCACATGACCGAGCCCCCATCACTCGTCGTGAACGAAACGCAGGTCACGCATCCGATCGCTACGTTGCAGCTTGTCGGAAAGACGAGCGAACGCAGCGCCGTGGGATCGATCGTTTCGCTAAGCCTTGAGACGGACCAGGGGATCGCGGTTATCAGCAAACAGCTGTTGGGCGGCAATGGATACCAGGTTTCTACACCAAGGATGCTGGTGTTCGCATTTGGCGATGCACCGAATGCGAAGGAAACGACGGTGCAATGGGCAAACGGCCAAACTCAAACGTTGCCTCCGCTCGAGCCGGGACACCACTATGTCTGTGTTCAGGGGCAAGGTTTGTACGACGCGGGTCTGTACAACGCCTCATTTTGACCTGTTGCTGAGGTTATCATGGTGGGGTTCATCCAAGTTGAGGTTCACTTGGAAGTCACGCCACCACCACGAGAAAACTGCCATGCAACGACTCTTTTTCGCAATTCTGGTTGCGACACTGGTCCAAGGATCCCCCGGTCACCTTTCTGCTGCCGAAACTCCCAACGTCGTCGTCTTTCTTATTGACGACATGGGAATGATGGATACTTCGGTGCCATTTCTTACCGACGAAAGTGGTTCGCCAAAGCGATACCCGCTGAATGACTACTACCGCACTCCAGGGATGCAGCGATTGGCAGAGCAGGGGATTCGCTTCAATCAGTTTTATGCGATGAGTGTTTGTTCGCCGACGCGTATTTCGATCATGACTGGTCAAAATGCAGCGCGACATCATGCCACCAACTGGATCAACCCCCGAACCAACAACGCGGGTACAAATGGCGCGCAAGATTGGAACTGGGCTGGTTTGAAGAAAGGTGACGTCACATTGCCAGGCGTCTTACGCGAGCAGGGCTACCGAACCATCCATGTTGGCAAAGGTCATTTTGGTCCCAACGATTACGAAGGTGCGGAACCACTGAATTTGGGATTCGATGTCAACGTTGGCGGCGCGTCGTTTGGCGCACCAGGAAGTTACTACGGGGAAAAGAACTATGGCAAGGGAACCAAACGTGAGCACCATGCCGTTCCCCATCTCGATGCCTATCACGGCAGCGACACGTTTCTTTCCGAAGCATTGACCATCGAAGCCAAGGAGCGAGTGTCCGAAGCGGTCGAACATGGCGATCCGTTCTATTTGTATTTTGCCCACTATGCCGTTCATGGACCGTTTGATTCAGATCCGCGATTTGCCGATCACTACACAGACTCTGGTAAACCCGCGAAGGCTCAGGCGTTCGCGACATTGATCGAAGGCATGGACAAGTCGCTTGACGACATGCTGGATCATCTCGAGGCCATCGGCGTGGCCGAGAACACACTCGTGATCTTTCTCGGCGACAATGGTTCCGACGCACCCCTTGGACAACAACATCAAGTCGCATGCGCGGCGCCACTGAGAGGCAAAAAGGGAGCGCACTACGAAGGGGGCATGCGAGTTCCCTTTATCGCAGCTTGGGCGAAACCGAACAGCGACAACAAACTGCAAAAGAGCCTGCCGATCCCGGCTGGCAAGATCCAATCACAGGTAGCGTCGGTCAACGATTTGTTTCCGACCTTGTTGAATTTGGTCGGTGCGACGCCGCCAAAAAATCACGTTGTTGATGGCTATGATCTAAGCACATTGATGGTCGGAAAAGAGGATCCGGGGCGACCCGAGCAATTCCTGATGCACTACCCGCATGGCCGCCACCGAAGCAATTATTTCACTTGTTGGCGCGACGGTGATTGGAAGGTGGTTTTTCACGCTCTCCCCGACAAACCGACGAACACGGGTGACATTCAATTCAAAGGTGGCAACCACGAGCTGTTTAATTTGGCCGATGATCCCTTCGAGTCGGTGAATCTTGCCAAGAAGCATCCCGAAGTCTTGAAAAGGATGATGTCGGGATTGATCGAACAGCTCGAGCGACACGACGCCCAATACCCGATTGATGATTCGGGCAACGAGGTTCGGCCGAGCTTGTAGGGCGCGGTGAACGTGAGGGCGGTTCGTGGGGCCGACAAAGGTGGAACTGGGAACACGCGAGTCTTAGAGATGCGGTCGCTCGGCGACAAACAGGATCTGCCTTGACGACGGACGCCAAGGCGGCGGTGTGGTGTCTTCGAACAGAATGATACCGGCTGTGAGGAGCATCCCGCGTTCTCGCAGGTCAAGTCCTTCGAGAGTTGATTCAATGTCATCCGAAGGTCGAGCCGACATCAAGTTGCGGGCTATCTCGATCACGTTGGTTGATTCACCTTCGTACAGTTTTGTCAAAGCTTGAAAGTGCTTGTCGGTTGGCTTGCCCTCGCGGGTTGCCAGGGCGATGCAGTACAGAAGGAGTGCGGGGTCATCGATTTGTTCGGTAGGTACCGCGAGTGCTTGGTCAGTCCATTCTGGCTCGGCGTCTTTGGATGCCGCGAGCAAGATCAGAATTCGAGCATCGGCATCTTTGCCACCCGCGACACGGTAGGCTTCGGAGAGTCGTCCCTCTTTTAGTCGCATGTAGGCGCGGTAAGGCGAACCGGCCAAGTCGGTTCCGTTTTCCAATCGCAACATCAGTTCGATTTCGGGTGACCGCTTCAGATCGCTCAGGTCTGCATTTTCATTGTGACTGGTTTGGCGGCGCAAGCGTGCTACCGAAACAGCAACGCGGTTGAACATCGCCGCGCCACCCTCTCTTGAGCAAAGTTCAAAGCAGTCCGTCGCTCGCTCCCAATCAGAGAGACGCATATAGGATCTGCCCGCCGCATAATTGAACCAGGGGTGAAGCGGCCATTTCTTTGCTCCTGCGATAAAGTCGAGATCTTGTTCTTTGCCGCTGACTTGAGCGCGAGCACGAATGTATTGCCAATCGGGGTCATCTGGATGTTGTTGTGCGAGTTTTCGATGGGTCTCAAAGACGACAGGTCTTTCCTCGATGTCACTCGCATCCTGTTGGGCGCGGAGAGCGACAACATCGCAAGGATGCACGTCAAGCCGCGTGCGAACGATCTGGTCGAAGTCGGGAAGATCGGTTGCGTAGTTCAACCAGCTTTCCAAGTAGGTTGCGTTGGGCGCATCCCATAGTGCGTGCGTTCGAACGACCCGATCTTTTTCACTTGGGTCCTCGATCGAGTCGACAATCGCGCCGGCTGGGATGTCGGAGTCACTTGAAAGGACTTTGCGAGTTCCTCCGCTACCCGATGATTTGATCTGTGCGGGCGGTTGTACAAAAAGAAAGTCGGCGCTGGTCGTCCGCCATCTCGGGCAGCCAAGGTTGATCGGCAGGGGAGCGGCGACGTTTCCGTAGACCGCCGTCCATTCGACCATCGGCGCCGCACCGGCAACGTTGTAGACGTATGATGCAAAGGCCTTGTCGGCAGTGATTTCAAAGGACTCGATCAAACGCTTGTCTTCTTTGGTTCGTGCCTCGATTGAACCGTGACGCGCATTGAGTTGGGTTTTGCGATAGCGATGAGGGCTGACAACCAACTTCTTTCCGTTAACGCTAACGACAACGGGGACGGACAGTCCGTTGTAAACCACCAAGTCGGACCCGCCAACAAAAGCGGCGCCAACCACCACCGCTGAGACGATGCAGGCAGCCACCGCGAATCTCATCACGGCATGTCCGAAACCGTCGGCACGCGTAAAGCGAGTCCACCAGTCATATTTCTTCTGCCGCTCGCGCTCCGTGCCGCGCCGACGCGTTCGATAGGCGTCGGGCACAATCGCGACTTTGGGAGCCGCTGTGGCTTCCGCGTTTCCGGAATACATTTCACCAACGGCCGCCTCGGCGCGGAGGAGTTCACTCAGGGAGGCTTTTCGCAAGTCCGCGAGTCGGCGGCGGACCGGTTCGACCCACGATTCGACGACCTCCAACCATTGTCCGATATTCGTGACATCCGCAGGCGGAAGTTCTAGCTTGTCGATTGCGGCACGCCAGTTCTCGACCTCGAGATCCTTGAGCACTCTTGGTGGGAGCACAACCTTATCCGAATCGCTGTCGATGGCCGCCAAGATTCGTTGTAGATCATTTGCCGATTCAACCACGCGATTGACTTTTGCCTGTCCCGGTCGACCGGCAGCAAGAGCGATGTTGGTGACGTTGGCAAGGTGCCCGTAGGCATCATTCAACTCGGCTTCGGTGTGTTCGGCATAGTGGAGCAGTTGGGTTATTCCATCGAGGTATTCTTGCCAGCCATGGGCGACGTAACGCGCGGCGCTGTGATGCAACGTTCGGCAGGCGCGATCATGCGTTTCTATGATGGCGAGTGCTTCATCACGTTGTCCTTTCGTCGTCGCGATCAATTCCGGAAGCTCGCGCCGATTGATTCGATCTTGAGTGTCGGATTCTCCCTTTGCTTCAGATGCATCAAAGTGTCCATCTTGTACCGCTTCCAATAGCGTGAGACGTTCGTTGAGTTGTCTCAGATCGCCAACCGCAGTATGCAAGTCTTGTGGATACAGCTGAATCAGAGAATCGGCGAGGTGATCTCGCGGGACAGGTTCGCTGCGAAGCGTATCGACCGAGTCACTCGCGATGGTGATGGCGCGTCCCAAGTAGGCTCCTCGGTACTTGGGATCGTAGCTTGCTTCGGCATACATCTCATCAACGAGTTGCAGCGAATCCTCGACGGAAATCTTTTGGTAGGTTTCGTCGATTGGAGCATCTTCGAAGATGTAGTCAGTGACCGATTCTTTGAGTTGCTCAGGCTGCGAGAAAAGACTCCAAGCAGGCGTGTTATCAATAGCCGAAGCGATGTAGGTCTTTTTGGCATTCTCTTCACGCTCGTTGTTGGGCGGATGAGTGGACCACATTCGCGGTGGTTGCGCGATTTGTTGAGAAAAGACTCGGTGATTAGGGCGGTCGGTCGGAGGGAGGTCTGGCGCCGTTCCGTAGTCGGGGTCGTCGAGGATGCGTCGCATGTGCTCGCCGATCCGCGACTGTACGGCGTAAAGATTGGGGACGACTCGTTTGTTGGCGAATTGGGTTGTGGCAAACTCGAGGCTTTGGTCCCAATCCTCCTCGGCGGTTTGAAGCCGATGCAACGCATGTACAAGCGGATCGCTGCCCGTGACCGAGACGGCAACAAGGTCAGCCTGAAACTCCATTTCACGCGCGAGCGCGCGGTGAGCAAGAACGACTAACTGAAAGACCGTCTCCATCAATGAACGGATCGACCAAACGATTAGCCGCATGATCCAACCGATCCAGGCGACACGTAGATCGATCGTGGAAAGGAAGTCGAGCGACTTATCAAGGAGGTCGCGTTTCGAAATGATGTGCGAAGCAATTTGTTCGCCAACGTAGACCCATCGGCCGACGGCCATCGATCGCTGGGCAAAATGGCCAAACTCATGCGCAAGCACGGCCTTGAACTCGGAACGGTTCAAGGAATTGACCAAGCCCAATCCAATGATCAGATTCTTCTTGGTGGGGATGATGAGGTTTAGGATGGAGAGGTCATAGAAAACGGCAGCATTGACGTTGGGCGCAAGAAAGACGCGATGTGGACGCGGGGCGCCAATTTCGTCGGCCAGTTCACGCAAAAAGCGATGCAGTTCGGGTTGGTTTCCATCGTTGATTTCGATGCCATGTTGATTGGATCCTTGCCGAACAAAGAACAACGCCTTCCACATGAAGATGGCCAGGAAAGCAGACGGGATGGCGGCAAAGAAGCCTGCCACGGCGCCGTTTCCGCCAGCGAATACGCCTGCAATCATCCGATAGGCGGTGTAGCTGAACCAGCACGCCAAACTGATGTACAGTGCGATGAAGACCAGTAGCCCGATCATCGCCAGCCACGCGCGGAAACGATACGACGATGGTGGTTGAGTGAATCCGTCCGGAACCAATAACCGTTTGCCCTGCGGCCCGTGCATAAGTTGCCCTCAATAAATGGTCAGTTTCGGCCACGATGCCGAGCGGAAGAAATGTCATCTTAGCAGTGCTCGATCGGCGATTTGATCAAGCGATACAGGGGAAGGGCGTATTCTCCCTTTTCTTGGGTATGGATTGGTTGTGGGGATGGTTCAGTAGGCGTCGGCAAGAATTTCTCTTCGAGATTCGAGCTGCCTGGGTCTACAATAAGGCCAACCGAGGAATTCCTTATGCTGCGCGACGAAAAACAGAAACCGACATCGGCGAAGGTGACGGTCGAAGCCAACGAGATCGAGATTGAGTCGTCGGTCGTTGACACCGTGAAAGGGGCGGCACCAGGTGTGATTTCACTTCTCGTGCACACCCTCGTGCTAATGTTCTTGGCCCTCGTCACGTTGGAAGACAAAACGACCGACTTGGTGCGGATGATTGCGGTGCCGCCGCCCGAAAAAGAGGAAGATCCGCCGGTCGAAGTCGAGCTCGATCCAGAGATCGATGTGGTGGTTGAGAACGTGGCACTCTTCAACGCCGCTCCTGCACCTGCCGCGGCCGCAGCATCCAACACGCCGGTGCTTGATCCCACCTTGGTCGCAAAGGCAGACACGGCTCTCGTTCCGATTGCAGCACCCACAATTGGGATTCCCGATGCACTTTCGCTGATTGCAGCTGTGCCCGATGGCGAAGTGAAGGGCGAAGCTCGCGATATTGTCGACAGCTACCAACAGGCGCTCGATCGGTTGGCTCAGGAATTGGTCTGGATGCTCGACAAGGGGCCCGTTCTGGCGGTCTGGTGCTTTGACCAATCCGAAAGCATGAAAGACGACCAGAAAGAGATTCGTGATCGCATCGAAACGGTCTACGAACAACTGGGCCTACTCGGTCGCACCAATAACAAAGCGTTGTTGACCGCAGTGACGAGTTATGGCGACCAATTTATCGACCACACCTTGCACAACCCGACCGCCGACCGAAGCCAAATTCGCCAAGCGATCGACTCGGTACCTGTTGATGACTCAGGCACCGAGATGATGTGTGGCGCCGTTGGCACGGCGATCGGCACGTACCGGGACTTGACCAAGCGTGGTCGGCAAATGGCATTGATTTTGGTTACCGACGAGAGTGGTGATCGAAAGAACAACGACACCTATCTAGAAGAAGCGATTCGAATTGCAAAAGCGAACAAGTGCAAAATCTATGTGCTTGGACGCGAATCGGTTTTTGGTTACCCGTATGCCTATATCCGGTGGCCACACCCGCAAACAAAGCGAGTTCATTGGTTGCCGGTTGACCGAGGTCCCGAGACGGGCTTTCCCGAACAATTGCAAACCAACGGGTTTCGACGACGACACGATGCATTCAGCAGCGGGTTTGGGCCTTATGAGCAAACACGAATGGCTCGTGAGACGAACGGTATCTTTTTCATGCTGCCGAGCGTTGAAACGAACCTCGTCGGCGCAAACAAACAGAAGTACGACATGGAGGCGTTGCGACCTTATCGACCCGACCTGAGGGCACGAATCGAAGTGCTCGCCGATCGTGACCAATACCCGATGCGGACATTGATTTGGCAAGTCATCCAGGATTTAAATCCCCATAACAAGGAAGCCAAAAAGGCGGTTGAGTTGCGGATGGAGTTTTCGCTGAATCCACAGCAGTTTGTCGCGCAGACTCGCCAGGAACAGGCCAAAGCAAAGATGCATTTGCAATACATGGCTGAAGCGGAACGAAGACTCATCGCAGGTGCCAAACTGCGTGAACAAGAAGTCGATCCAAGGTGGCAAGCGAACTATGACTTGATTCTTGCTCAATTGGTCGCTTACCAAGCTCGCACCTACGAATATGGTGTTGCCTTGGATGCGTTTATCAACAATCCCAAAACAGCACCTGCGATGCGAAACAATCGCAAGCTGGTTCATTGGGACATTCGCACAACCAAAAAGACACGGACGGAAGAGGCAAAGCCCTACATCGAGCGAGCGCGGACGCTGTTTGCCGACGTGCAAAAGAACCACCCCGGTTCGCCATGGGCAGCAAGGGCCAGTTGGGAGTTGCGCCGTGGTTTTGGTGTCGATCTTGGACCGGACTATCGAGTGCCGTATGTCCAGGTCAAGAACCCAATGAAGCCGCCAAAGCTGTAGCAGGCACCGTCCGTCGTACCAGCATTCGCCGGGATTTTCAGCCGCTTCCGATGCCGGGCGTTTGACCTTCGTAGCTACGCTCGCCAGAGCGTGGTGTGATGGTAAGTCACCCACCAACAATTCCCACCTTCTGGCGAAGGTAGCTACAAAGAACACCGTCAGTGGTCGGTACCCTACCGATTCGCCCAAACGCTTCCCGCGTAACGCTCTTGCAACAGATTCTTCGCAGCCACGGCGCGATCAGGTTTTTTTGCAGCGTCCCAGAGTTGACTCAGGTGGTACAACGCTTCGGCATGGGCGTCGGCGTCGGAATAGAAAAGCACATCGACATGCAGGTAAGCCATCAAAGCTTCTTTCGGATTGTCTGCTTTGCGAAGACAGTCGCCTAGAGCGTTGTAGGCACGCGCAAAGAGTTCGCCGTCGGTTGAGTCGTTGTTGGCGATGATTTTTTCGATGACGGAAACGCCCTGCGCGGGACTCGAGGTTTCCGCCATGCAACGTCCCAGCCCGACTTCTGCAAATCGTTTGAGCCTTTTCGATTCGGTGTCGTCGGATTTCGAATCAAGTACCGACTGGAACGCTTGTTGAGCCTTTGCAAAGTCAGCCTTGCCGACAAACGCTCGCGCCTGGGATAGAGTTGCGCCGAGTTGGTATTCGGGGAACGGGCTCTTTGCGATCGCGCCATAGTAGCTGACTGCTTTGTCGTAATCGCCTTGAGCAACCGCCAGATCGCCCAGTAGTTGAGCTGCTCTGTAAAAGTGAAAACTCTGAGGCACACTTCGAACAAAGGCGAGCATCTTGTCGGATGCTGCCTGTTTGTCGCCGCCCGTCGAGAGCGCGATCTTGCCCTCGCAAAAGGCAAGAAAGAACTGCAAGTCGCGTTTGATCAGTTCACTCTTAATCGAAGCGGGGTCGATTCGGCTAAGGTCGCTAAGTGCAGAACGGTATTTTCCCGCGAGCGCTTTGCCACGGCCAGCATTCAATTCGGTGGGTTCGCCCGCGAACGAGACTCGGCGAAGTTGGTTGACTTTGATTTTTCGCGGTGTGCCGCGCATGTCGATGCTGATCTCGGCCTGGGTCGAGGCTACGACTCGGCCGCTGATCGACGAGCCGCCTTTGACAAACACTTGGTCTGATTGAGCGGTTGCGATCGTGGTCAACACAAACGCGATTGCAAACGTGTGACAAACTCGAAACATAGATGGTGAAGCTTAGTTTGGGGCGGCGATGTTGATCGGTTCGGTCGGCTGCTTGCCTTGAGCAACCAGGATTCGGTTAATCAGTTCGTTGTACTTGTTTGTCCAGCCAACGCCGCCCAAGGTTGGGTAGAGTTTTTTGGTTTGCGTCGCCGTGCGATACGCAGCGGCGAGCAGTTTCTCTTTGTCGGCGGCAGCTTTCGTTAACGCGAGTTCGAGTTGACACCTCGCAAGTTCATAACGTGCTTCGTAGAACGTCTCGCGGAACAGTTTGTGTGGTTGGGTGGCCGTTGCAATTTTTCCCCAACCCCACGCGTTTGAATTTGGGGCCCCGATTCCGCTGATCGCTTGATTGTAGATCCCCGGATCACGTTTGCCCCATATTTGTAACAGCCGCGCCGTTTCAACCTGGACGTTGATCGCTTTTGGGTTTTCCGCCAGGACTTCTTCAAGAATCTTAAGCGCGGCTTCGTATTGCCCTGACTTGGTCAACACGGCCGCTTGCCGAACGCGAATCTGCGTTCTCGTTTTGGGGGGAACGTTGGGCAGTTGCAAGAGATTGACAAACGCCTTGTTCGCTTCTTCGTAGTAGCGTTTGGCGGAAGGGTCGGATGAGGTCGTCGGGCCCTCGATTCCGTTCCCTTCGAATCCTGTGGCGATGGCCGCAAACGTTTCGGCGACCCAGTTCAAGGTTCCAACGTCACTCGAGCCTTCGGAAAGTTGGCCGAGGAAAGATTCGAAGGCTTCGGCCATGGTTGCCCGCGACGCGGGTGGCGCCGATTTCATTTGTTCTTCGACGCTGCGCGCCAAGTTCACGTACACGGCGAGCATCCGCTGCTGAGCCGCCGTGTCGGAACCAACCGACGCTTGCAACCCGGTCATGGCAGACTTCGCTTTGGCAAGGATCTCGTCGTCACCGCTTGAAAGGAGCGCAACGTAGGCCTCGAGCGCGGTGCGGTACGTTGCTTCGATGAAGACGGGGCTCTGTACCTCGCTCGATCCGTTTTCGACCAAAACAAGTGGGCCGATCACGTCGTGTTCGAGGACTTCGATTGCAAATTCATCATCAAGTTCCGCGTGAGCAACCTGGGCAAGCGACAGCATGGCGGTTGCATTGGATGCGGTGACGGCGGGCTGTGAAGGGAGCCGTCGATAGCCCGCCTCGAGTGTTTCCCGAGCAGTCTGTTGAGTCGATTGCAGGAGTGCTCGTTGCTTCGGAAGATCGATTCCGTCGGCGGATCCATCGAGTTCCCATTGTTTGATTTGCGTTGATTGTTGAACGGCGGACGCCCAAATCGATTGGCCGGTGATGAATTCGGCAGCTTGCCGATGTGGAGACGATTCGGGAATGCGCCGCGTGAGTGAGTGGGCATCCTGCCAATTTCCTGCATTGACGAAGTGAGGGATCACCGTGAACAGAGAATTTGCTGCGTCAGGAGTTCCTGGCCAACGATCAGCGATGTGATTGGCGATGCGAAAAAGACGCCGTGTTTCAAAGCGGCGATCTGATTCTTCGGCAGTGGTGAAGAGCAACAGGTAGCACGCCAGCGAAATCTGAGCACACTGCCTCGCGCCCGCGCTGTCGGGAAAACGCATGCAGACAAAATCGCCGACAAGGGCTGCTTCGCGGTAGTCTTTGCCGAGATAGTAGAGGTAGCAGAGAAAGTACCGAACCAGATTCACATCACTTTGCGGCGTACTTTCGTCGACAAGTTGCAAAGCGAGTTTGTAGTAACGCAGTGCGTCCTGACGGGCGGTAAGGTGATCTTGCTGTGCTGCTTCGAGTTGCTCTTTGAGCGCTGCGACCGCGGCTTGGTCTTGTTCACTCGCAATTTTTGCCGTCAACGTTGCGACGGTTTGGCTTGTAGGTTGGATCGCGTCGAGTGCTTCTTTGGCAACCAATTGAGCCTGAGTGAATGTGGTTGGCTCAAGCTTTTCATCAATGTCTGCGATACCACCAAGTGCGGTGACCAATTCACGAGCAGGTTCTTGCAAGGGGCCACTTTCGCCGGCAACGAACTTGGCATGCCCAACGGCTTCGGCGATTGATTGGCGAAAGAGTTTGGTGTCAGGCGGCGTTTCGTTCTTTGCGGCATCGGCCTGCATCTTCAGTGCTTTGGCGAGGCTAAGGCGAATCGCGAGCCAATCGGGTTGTCGATCTTGATTGGGCGGCGCGAGATCGAGCCACTGAGAACCGCGTTTGATCGTTTCGATGTACTTTCGCTCGCTCGGCGCAAGCCAGCATTCCATCGCCAGGCGCAGGGTTTCGGTCTTTAGCTTGAACATGCCATCGGATGCATTGGGCTGGTCAAGCAGTTCGCCGTAGTAGCCGAGTGCGTCTCGAAGCTTGCCCATTCTCTGGTTGCAGCGACCCTGATACATCCGCGCGTAAAACCCGGCCAGCCGACTGCGATAGTTTTTGTAGATGCCGTCGTACAGCGACGCGGCTTCGGTCAAGTATTTGGCTTCTTCGGTGGAGCCGGCTGGAAAGGTATCCGCCATTTCCTCACGCGCCGCGGCGGCCAACAATTCGGTTTGCAGGTTGTCGGCGCGCAGTCGCGTGCGGCGTGTGGCAAGCTGGGCTTGTTTGCGATCGCGTGTGTCGAGCACCTTGGGGATCTGGTCAAGCTCGCTGGCGACCGACAATTGGAGTTTTCCAAAGACGGCAAAGGCTTCTTCGTAAAGCTTTCGCGCCTGAGTCAACTGTTGTTTTGAGTTGTTGCTCTTTGCGCTCGCGACTTTGGCGCGGGCACGTTCAAAGATCAAGCTGCCAAGTTGGCTTTGGGCAGCATTGGCCTTTTCGTGATCGGGGTACTCGGTGACAAAGCTTTCAAGCAGGCGTCTGGCGTCGTTGAGAAAACGTTCATTCTTTTGCGGGTCTCGCTGGGTGCGCGCGGCCGCGATGAAGGTGAGGGCCTTTTCGTAAAGTACGGTCTCTCGAATTTCAGCGGGCGCAAGCGGGCTGGTCGACATCTGGTCGAGATAATCGATTGCAACATCGTGCAATCCGCGAGCGCGAAGGCCGTCTAAAAACTCGCGCGCAGGCTCTTCCGCTCGGGCAGTTCCGCCAATCGCAATGACCGCGACGGCACTGACCAGACTCCCGATTGTCCTGCGGATGTTATTTTGGAATTGCGAAGCCATCGTCCATTTGATGGTGGGCAGAGAAAAGGCAATATCTTAACGCCGCATTTTGGCTCAAGCACCCATTTCGTTTGCGGCAATGAAAGTCGCACAGCATGCGGGGCGAAGCTTGACATCGCCGACCGGGGGGGTAGTATGCCAGAGGTTGGCGAGGCGGTGCCTGCGATGGGGCACTCCCGTTCGCCGCCGCTTGTCCACAAAGTCATTGATGAAGACAGATTTCTGCCAGCTGTCTTTGCTTGTTCGCGGTCCGGCTTGCCGGGTGAGGGCGAAGCCAGAGGCCGCACGATGGCAAACTTAGAAAAACAGATGTTGGGGCGACCCCTTGCGATTTGACACTTGCATCTTGTGGTGCGAGTTCAAGCCGAGCCGGTCATGAATAGCCAAGATCATAAAACCGCTGAGCTTGCTGAGGTCAAAGTACCGTTTCTGCAACCCAACCTCTCGGAAGTCGAGATTGGTCTTGCTGTCGACACACTCGCCCAAGATCCACTTCAACCCGGGCCTTTGGTCACGGATCTCGAAGCGAGCGTGGCTGCCCAGATCGGAGCCGTTCACTGTGTCGGTGTAAGCACCTGCGCTGATGCTCTGGCGTTTGCACTCGAAGCGATCGGGGTGAGCGAGGGCGAAGGAGTGCTTGTGCCAACGTTAACCGACCGCGCGACAATCGGTGCTTTGACGAAGCGTGGTGCAATCCCAATCTATGTCGATTGTGAGCCGTCAACGCTCAACTGGGACGTGCATGACCTACGCTCAAAACTGTTGTCCACACGTTTCAAAGCGGTCGGAATGTTGCCGATGCACGTTGGTGGGCGAATGGCAGATTCGTTGTCGCTGGCAGGTTTGGCTTCCGAGTTTGACTTGTGGGTGATCGAAAATGGGGCGCACGCGTTTGGAGCGGCAATCCGTTTTTCGTCAGAGCAACCATGGCGTCATTGCGGAAACGATACTGCGGACATGACTTGCTTTGCACTCGATCCAGCGAAGGTCCTCACCTCGGGCGAAGGCGGCATGATCGCCACGGCCAGCGAAGTGTTGGCCACTGAGCTGAGGGCAATCGCAAGCCGAGCGGTCCGAGCACGGGGGAATGTCGCCCGCGATGTTCGTGAAACCCATGCAATGACCGACCTCGAAGCATCCATGCTGCAAACCCATGTTGCCTCAGCAGAAAGAGCAAGACTTCGGCGGCAATCGATTGCACAACGCTATGTCGAGCGACTGGAATCTTCCAGCGTGTTGACGCTGCCAGGATTGGATGCGAATCGAATCGCAACGTGGCAACTCTTTCCCGTCCTCTTCGATCTTGAGCGGCTCAACGTAAACCACGCAAAAGAGATCATCGCCGAGCTCAAGACCCTTGGCATCGATACGCGAACCTATTGGCGCCCGATGCATTTGGACGACCAGGTTTCGAAGCGATCAAACGTGACTTGCACCGTCGCAGAGAAAGTGGTTGGTCAACTGGTGCATTTACCGATTTACGACAAGCTGACGGACGAGCAAGTTGAGTTAGTCATCGATTCGGTGTTGCAAGTTTGCGAAAAGCAAATGCAGTAGCTTTCGTCGTTCCGTCCGCGCATGAAAAAAGCCGGCCACTCGAGAGCAACCGGCTTCATTGATTTTCCAATCGGGCAAATGAAGATTAACCTTCGCTCTTCTTGGCGAAGCCTTTGCCGAATGCTTTGTCCGAGAAGACCATCTTCAGTTGCTTGGCTTCGTCTTTCTCAGCGACGACTTTGCCTTTGCAGTTGTTGCAGCAGAAAGCAACGCTGGTGCCAGCAAGTTTGACGGCGGTGTCAGCATTGACTTTGCCACCCGAGAAAGGGCAACCCTTTTGTTCGTATTGTTTTGTGGCGACCAATTGGTGGTTTGCCTTCACAGCAAACTTCTTTGAATCTTTGGCGAACTTGCCGGCACATCCGCCACAGCAGAAGTAGACTTTGCCGTCTTTGTAGTCAGCCGACTTGCTTGCGTTGGCAGCCTTTGGAGCAACCACGCATTTGACGCCATCAAGATCAACGTCGCCCGCGACGACGGTAGCGCTGGCCACCAAAAGGACGGCCATGAAACTTGCAAACTTTTTCATACTCGAAGCTCCGAGAGTTGAGTGGGACAAAATGTCGAAGGGTTTCGATCCGTCCGGTTACGAGAACCATAGAGCATAGGCAGCCTTGGGGTGCTGCGTCAATTTAATACTCTTGGTGATCATTTGAGCACCTCATCGTAGTCTCACGCGACGCGGAGGCCAGAGAATCTCGATTCAGAGATCCCAGAACCTTTCATTGCAGAGACTATCGAACAGTAGGTAATGGTCAAATAGCTTGCCACGTCGCCGGGTGGCAATGGCACTCGGTGAGAAAGTTTCTGATCCGGAAGGCTATTTTGACCCGAAGCCGGACTCCGCCTTGGCCACATTCAACTTGGCCAGTGGTGCGGGAACCCCTTCGCTGGTGACCCACATCCCCTGATTTGAGTCGATCGCCATCGCTTCGATCTGACGAAAACGCGGTAGCTCGAGCTTCCGGCCCATTCGTGGAATCTGGCTGCTGAGTGGCTCGTCACGCGTCTCACAGGGGAATTCGACGGCGATGAAGTAGTTGATCACCCAAAGGTCGCCGCTCGCGGCATTGAAGTCAGCGGCCGTGATCATTGGGATCGGAATCGATCCGATCCGCTTAGCAGTCTGCCGAATCGTTTTGGGCTCGTCGCGTCGAGGCAATGGAAGGGTGTAGACACCTGCGATGCCAAATCGGCTTTTCCCTATCAGCACAATGATTCGGCGCGTTGAATCGACCGCAACGGCTTCGCAGTCGCGGGGACCATCCGAGTATCGCACGCGAATCGTTTGAATCGTCTCAGTTTGTATCGTTGTCGATTTGTCGGTTTTCGGCTCGTCAAAAAGATGCAACTCGATACTGCTGTGCCGAGAATTGTTGTCGCCACAGTCCGCAACAAGCAGCCGGGCAACACCGTCGTCAACAAAGGACGCCATGTCTTCCCAATCGTTAGGACGAATCGATGGCAAATCGCACTTACCCTTTCGTTTGCCGTTGGTGTCGAAACAATAGAGTTGCGGTTTTCCGCCGGAATCATTGTGAGTCCACAGTCGGTTCGCGGTTCGATTCGAAATGGCCAGACCGCTGCTTTCGTTAACACGCTGGTCGTCAAGCTCTAACGTTTGGCGTTGATCGTCAGAGGTTGATTGAGCGCTGGCGGACGTCAGTCCATGCGCAGACATTAAGACATAGGCGAGGATGAAGCCGACAGTGGGGGCGGTGTTTCGCATCAACTCGTTTTCTTGATCCTCGGTTGGGTGTTCCTCTCGTAGCAATCACGATCATAGCTACTTGCGCAATTCGTCATTCAGGTTCGACTTGGTCAATCTGAGTCGAACGGTATAGTGATAGCGCTCTTCGGCGCTGGGGCAAGCAACGCAGGACACATAACTCTCGGTACACACGGACACTGACGAGATAGCTTTTTGGACGAAACGACCAACCAGCCGAACGATCGCGAATTGCCAACCACGTCTGGTGGTGCAGGGTTTCGATGGTGGCTACTTGTGCCGCTCGTGTTGGTCATTCCCGTCGCTTTGATCATTCGATCGGCGATGCCCACCTACGCGATTCAAGATAGTCCAGCGGTTGGCAAACCGGGACCTGAGGTTGATCTGGTTCGCCTCTCCGACGATGCGACATGGGACCAGGCCGCACCTCTACAAGATGGCCAAGTCACGCTCGTTCATTTTTGGGGGACGTGGTGCGGTCCATGTCGCATGGAATACCCGCATCTTTCGGAAATGACAGCTCAGCTGAGTGATGACCGTCGTTTTCGGTTCATTTCCGTTTCGTGTGAAAGCAACAACAGGGAAACGTTCAATGGCCTTTGGCTGAAGACAAAGGACTATTTCAGCCAAAACGCGATCACGGACCAGATGGTTTACGCCGACCCGCGCGGAGTCACTCGCACCAGTTTGTTAGATCGACTTGAGAGACCGAACCTTTACTATCCAACTTCGGTTCTCGTCGATGGCGAGGGGAACATCGCAGGAGTGTGGGAAGGTTACACTCCGTCTGCGGTGAATCAAATTCGTAACGTCACCGATCACCTGATGGCACAGTGTGATCGCTAGCAGCGGCAAGTTGGTTCTTGAGGGCACGCGACGTTGAGGCTGGATCGTCGGTGTCTCTCAACACGCCCGTCACGGCGATTCGATGAAAACCCGCATCGATCACTTGGTCGACGTTTGATTCATCAATCCCTCCAATTGCGAACGAGGGAAGCTCGATGTTGGATGCAACTTGGCGAAGGAAGTCGGGACCAACGTAGTCGTCAAACGATTTGGTCTGTCCGGGAAAAACCGGCCCACAGCCGATGTAGTCGGCGCCGGCGAGTTGAGCCTGACGCGCTTGATGGATGTCGTGGGTCGAAAGTCCGATCAGACGTTCAGGACCAAGGATCTGCCGAGCCACATCAACCGGCAACTCTTCTTGCCCGACATGCACACCATCGGCATCGGCGGCAAGTGCAAGGTCGGCGCGATCGTTGACGATAAACAGCCCGCCCACTTCGTGGCGAATCGCCATTGCAAGTTTCGCGCGTTCGATGAGCGTTCGATCGTCGTGGTTGTGGTCACGAAGTTGAATGATGTCGACGCCACTCGTGAAGAGCAGGCGAACCAGATCGGCGAATTGGTTTGCGTCTTCGCCTGCTTCGACTAACGCGTAAAGATGGGATTCGGCAAGTCGTTGACGCCGGACGTTTCGAGAGAGTTTCAATTCGAGGTTGGCGAAGATCGTGTAGCAGCGGTAACGCAATTGTTCGATCCGCGCGGCAACCTCGGCGTCGATCGTTTTTCCGTATTCTTCGAGCACGCGAAGCGATTGGGCTGTTCGCGAAGCGGCGGCGGCGACCACTTCGCCAACGTTTTGGCGCACCCATTCGCTCGGCTGCGAGATTTCCGTGCCCACATCCGAGTCGGTGTCGCGCGAAGACAGCAGCAAAGTACGCGGAAATCGCGTCAACGCGGCTGCCAGTTCGTGACGGGCCGCTTTCAGGTCGGCGGTCGCTTCGGCATCATCCAGCAGGAATCGTGCAAACTCTTCGAGTGTGCGGAGTCCCTCCGAGGCTCGATTCGAGGAGGCGTCGAGAATACGATAGGTGGCTCGAAGTTCAGCTTCCGACATAAATCATTCGTCTCAAAAGACAATCGTTGGGTATCTCAAATGACAAAGCTTTTCGCTTGCCGTTGGCTCGTTGCTCTGTTGGTCTTGGCCGGAGTTTCTTTGGAAACATACGCACAGGATAAAGCGAAGCCGAAAAAACCGGTCAGAAAAATCCCCGCCCAATTCCAGCCCCCGGAAGTGGTGCAAGGATTGCCGAACGTCTTGCTGATCGGCGATTCGATCTCGATCGGCTACATGCTGCCAGCTCGCGAAGCGCTTTCGGGTCAGGCCAATGTTTGGCGACCCGCGACCAATTGTGGACCAACCACGCGAGGTTTGGAATCACTCGAAAATTGGATTGGCGACCGCAAGTGGGATGTGATTCATTTCAATCACGGGCTGCACGATCTGAAGTACCTCGGGCCAAACGGCGAAAACCTTGCCGAGCCCGATGCGGCTGGTAGCCACCAACAGGTTCCGCTCGACCAATACGCCAAGAACATCAAGAAGATTGCCAATCGGCTGAAGAAGACCGGCGCGAAGGTCATTTTTTGCGAAACGACACCGGTGCCCAAAGGGGCCAAAGGCCGCGTCGTGGGTGATTCCAAGCGATACAACGAAGCGGCAAGGAAAGCGATCGAAGAAGTGGGTGGAATCGAAATCAATCCGCTCTTCGAATTCGCGCTCAAGCACGCCGAGCAGCGACCGGCCAATGTTCACTACACGCAAGACGGATCGGCCAAACTCGCCGAGCAGGTTGCAAAGAGCGTCCGCGCTGCATTGGCGAAATAGCCGGTGCGAACACCCACGCCGTTCGCAGTGTCCCAGCCGTAGTGGTGCGAGGGTATTGCGATGCGCGTGTTTTGGCGACATGCGTGAAGCGAAACGACCATCCTTCCCAGCAACGGCGGGGAGAGAATAAGATGCCCACACGCATCGGCCCCCGTAGCTCAGGGGATAGAGCACAGCTTTCCTAAAGCTGGTGTCGCAGGTTCGAATCCTGCCGGGGGTGCTTTTTGAATTTTCTTCGTTGCGTTGACGGATGCAACGTCCAGACGGACATCACCTCGTTGAGGTCAATGCTGATAGCACAGTGCCCCGCGCTATCAGCATTACTGGCGGGCTGATGCTGCCTCTTCAGTTCGTCTCCAAATCGCCCGCCCGAGTGCCTTTGAGCGTTCGGGCGGGTTTTCTTTTGCGTTCGCGGCAATCTTAACACCGCGCACATGACGCTCGGCTATCTTCGCCGCCATGGCACTGTGCCTTTTGCAATGCCATGTTGTGTAAGCCGCCTGCCCGCGAGCGCACGCGGGCAGGCGGTATTTGCGTTGTCTAGTTTGCGATCAGGGCAAAACCTGCCGATAGCACCAAAAACGCGCATCCGATCAACACGAGCGTCTTTCCCGCTCTGCTTCCAAGCATCGCCCCGATTCCACCAAACACCAAGCTTGCCGCGATTCCAGCGAGTATCAGTAACAGCCCAATGAATCCGTGACCAATCTCCTCAGCAAACCGTTCGGTGCCGTCAAGCGTTGGGTCGAGGCCTGGTGGCGATCGCGCGAAAAAGACAGCCGCGACAAACAGCGTTAGACCATAGCCAAGCATCGACGCCGCAAAACCGATCTCACGTTTCCGATTGGGCGTCGTTGTGATTTGGCCAGCATCGCTGTTCTGCTTGGGAACGCCGGCAGAGGTATCGGGGAGACGCTTCATGATTCGGTGTCCGACGACGGTGAGACTGGCGAGGACCGAAAGCGTTGCATCGCGCACCGACCGTATCGCCAATGGCCGATCGAGTTTACGTGTGCAAACTATGAATGTGGTGTGTCGTGCTGAAGATGGCGTGTCGATGGCGGCATGAGCACTTCGAGTCGTTGGCGACAGGCAGCCGCCCTTTCATTGTCGCCAGCCTCTTCCCACCAGTCAGCCCAAACGCCGTACGCTTCTTCTGGGTAGCGGCCCGCCGGAAAGATACTTGGTCGAAGTTGGCAGTGTTCGTCCGTGAGTTCGAGCCGCGCAATGAATCGTTCGACGAAACGATCTAACTGGCTTGCGCTGGTGAATGTGAGTGACATTCCACCATCTTACTGGGAACGAGCGGGCATTGGATCGGCGACTTCAAAGAATCCCGTAGCTACGCTCGCAAGAGCGTGGTACTGCGGAGAGCGGCGCACCGTTCGTAGTACCGGCTTTAGCCGGAATTTTCTCGCGATCCGCCTGAAGGCGGGACTACAAAAGGTGACCAGGCAGCGGCAAGACGCTAGCCCACCGTGTTTCAACAGCCAACCTGAGGGCCCGACGCTAGCGCGTTCGGCTCACATAATCCACAGCCGCTCACCAGTGCGCCGCGCCTTGCGTTCCATTACACGCAATGGAAACGTTCGTCATGCGGAGCATGACCTACAAAGCGTCTCCACGCGGAGCGAAAGGCGAGGATTGCGTCAGATCAGTTAGTTGCGACTCCAAAATGTCGGCGGACACAGGAAAGCTCTCTGTCCTAACCGGTTGTCCATCTTGAAAGAAGACATAGGTTGGGCAGATGGTTCCACCGAACTGAGCGACCAGTGGAGCATTGGAATTGAAGTCCACCCGAACAACTTCTGCTTTGCCAGAGAATTTGTCAGCAAGTTCCTCGACACCGCCCTTCATTTGGCGACAACGCTCGCATTGGTAGTCAACGCCAAATTCGACAAGGACGGGTGTGTCGCAAGAGGACACAAAGTCCTGCAACTCGGCTCCTCGCACAACCTGCAGTGAAGGCAGGAGCTGATCCTGTTTCGCACCTTCGTCGCTGGAACAACCGGCGAAGGTGGCGATCGCAATCATGAGTATCGTTGGCGTCCTCACAAGCGTGCTCCTTGAATCGTTGAAGAGGAAAGTAGCGTAGAGTCCCCGCCAATCGACGACACCCGATGCGTCATCGCTGATGCAATACGATTGCAAGTGCCCGGTGGTTCGTCAAGATTCCTTGCGAACCGTGTTGGCGCTGATCGAATGAGGGCTCGCTTAAAGACCACGTGGGTGCTTTTCTTTTGCACTGCCCGCGCCTGCCAGCAGGTTGTGCGGCTGTTTTTGTTTGCATTGTGGTCCGAAACGCAATAGCATCAGGCGATCGAACGAGTCTGTGGGCTCAATCGAAGTCGCTGTCTCAGCTTTTCCTAGAGGTCGGCTGCGGCAGCGATTGGCATCATCAAACACAATCGCCACGTGATCCGTTGCTTGGGTCACGTGGCTTTTCTTTTGACGCTGATGAGGGTGCGGTGATGACAAACGGCGAGCTTATTAAGAAGACGTTGATCGTCTGCTGCACGGTGACTGCGTTCTTCGGAACGCTCATTGCAGTTGGAGGGACGGCGTCGATCGTTCTCTACCAAGTCTTCGCACATCGGGCACACGAAGCTTCGGACTTGATCGCTCCAGTACCGAGTGTCCTTCCAGGTGCGCATCTCGATGAAAGTGTCCTTCCAGGTGTGCATCCCGATGAATACGACGTCATCTCTGGTGATTTGGTGGAAGAGTCCCCGACTTGGCCTCCTGAAGGCTATCCGCGAGACGCCCAGGAACCGTTTGGTGGTCTGATCGTGGAGCCCTAGAGAGAATGAACCCCTACGACCCACCAAACGAACAACAAAGAAAGTCGGGTTGGTTGTCTCGTAACGTGATCTTGCTCTTTGTCGGCGTGATCGTTTGCGTTGTCACGGCCTTGATCATGGGGATGATTGTCGTTTGGTACTCGATCGGTGCGTCGTGACGTTGCCTTCGATAAGCACCTCCGGCGGCCAGCACGTCGCGTGATCGACACACGCAAACGTTCAGTAATTCTGTCACCGTGACACGGATTGGTATCGATCGGCTCTGGTCGACGTGGAACAATGGTGGGTGGCGGTCTTTTCTGAGATTGCTGTTCAGCTTGCACACGTGTTTTGGGGTGATTGATGCCTGCTTCTGCAAAGCATCCAGAAGAATCGCGGCGGATCAAGGCTCTCTACGATTTGGAGATTCTCGATACGGCGGCGGAGAGTTTGTATGACGGGTTGGTCGATCTTGCTGCTCAGATCGCTGAAGTTCCGATTGCACTTCTTAGTCTGGTGGACAACGATCGGCAGTGGTTTAAGTCAAAAGTAGGTATCGATGCGTGCGAAACGCCTCGCAGTCAATCGTTTTGTTCACACGCGATTCTTGATCGCGATCACCCGTTGATTGTCGAAGACGCGACGTTGGATCCTCGATTTGCCGACAATCCGCTGGTGCTGACCGATCCGTTGATTCGCTTTTATGCTGGAATGCCTCTGCGTGCGCCAGGAGAAGACTCACTGCCAGTAGGCACTCTTTGCCTGATCGATCGTCAGCCGCGCCAGATCACCGAAAAACAGATTGCGGCGCTGCGCGTTTTGTCGGAACAAGTTGAGCAAATCTTTGCACTGCGCGCTGCCGAGCAAGCGAAGCTAGCGGCGGGCGTTGCGCTCCACAAGAACTCTCAGTTGATCGAATTGAGCCACGACGCGATCTATTCTTGGACGCGTCGCGATGGAGTGAAAAGTTGGAATCGCGGCGCCGAACAATTGTTTGGTTATTCCAAAGAAGTTGCAATCGGAACGGACACCAAAGAGTTGCTAGGGGAGATCCGACCGACTTCTTGGCAAGAGATCGACGAGGGAATTGCATCACGAGGCGAATGGACAGGGGAAGTTCACTACGAAACGAAGGATGGCCGCAACATCACCGTCTCGACACGCCACCAAAAGGTCGCTCTTGGTGACGAAGAAATCGTCTTGGCGACGAGCCGTGACATCACCGACATCAAACGGGTGGAAGTGACCCTCAAACGTTTGGGTGAAATCGTTGATCGATCGCGAAACGAGATCTTTATCTTCAGACGGGATACCCTTCATTTTGAATACGTCAACCAAGGCGCGACGAAGAACCTTGGCTACACGCTTGAAGAACTCAAGGCGATGACGCCACTGGATATCAAGCCTGAATTCGAGTTGCCGATGTTCGTCAAGCTCGTTGAACCGCTGAGAAACGGACAGCAGGATTACTTGAGCTTTGAGACGGTCCACCAACGCAAAGACACGAGTCTTTACAACGTCGAAGTGCATTTGCAGCGGACGGACTACAACGGGCACGAGTGCTTCGTTGCGATCATCGTTGATACGACCACACTCAAGAAGTCGATTGGCGAACTGAAACAGGCCAATTCCGATCTCGAACACTTTGCGTACGTTGCATCCCACGACCTGCGTTCGCCGTTGCGCGGTATTTCGAACTTGGTGACTTTTCTGCGCGAAGACGAAGCGGACAATCTTTCGGAGCTGTCACGCGAGTATCTCGACAAGCTCGAGCAGCGGGCTCACCGGATGGAATCGTTGCTTGATGATCTGCTGGTGTATTCACGCGTGGGTCGGCAAAACGGCAATCTGCAAAGCATCGACGTCGTTGAATTCGTGGAAGACGCCGTCGAATTGTTGTCTCCACCAGAAGGGTTTCGTGTGGTTGTCCAATCGAATGTCTCATCGCTCGAAACCTATGCGACTCCGTTGCGGCAAGTGGTGATGAACCTGATCGGAAACGCCTTCAAGCATCACGACAAAGACTGTGGAACGGTGTCGGTCATCGCGGAGGAAGACGAAGACATGGTGCGGTTCACCGTGTCGGATGATGGGCCCGGCATTGAGGAACAGTACCACGAAAAGATCTTTGAGATGTTCCAAAGTCTAAGAACGAAAGACGAAGTCGAAGGCAGCGGAATGGGGTTGGCGATCATCCGTCGACTTGTGCGTGAATATGGTGGCGATATTCGACTTGAGTCGAAGCCTGGCCAGGGTGCCTCGTTCATCTTCAGTTGGCCAAAGCAGATCAAAGAAGTTGCAGCGGTTTGAGGTTGGCGATCACGAGGGCGGCATGACGCGGTGGAAGGTAGAGCAGGGTGATTTACTTGAATCGAACGCTGAGGGTTTGATTTGTTCGGCGAACCCACACTTGAATCTGTCGGGTGGCGTCGGCGGAGCGTTTGGGCTTCGCTACGGAGATGAAATGCAGACATTCTTGCATGGCGTCTTTCGTGAGCGTGGTGTTCCTTTTCTTTCACCTGGCCAATCGGTCGTTGCGCCGCCATGCGGTTCGACTTTCAAGGCGGTGGCCCACGCGGTGTCGATCGATGGGTTTTACGACACGGATGTCGAGACGATACTGCGAACCTATGACGGAGCGATCAAGCAACTTGCTGAGGTTGGTTGTAAGTCGATCGCTGCGGCTTGCCTTGGTTGTGGTTACGGCCGGGTCAGTGAGAAGGAATTTGCTGCGGTTTCCCGGGAACTCTTTTTGAGTCGATACCGCGAGCTCGAGACTGTCACGCTCGTCACAACCAACGGTCGGCTCGCGGAAGTGATACATCAGGTTCTGGAAAAGGTTGCGTCAGGCTAGCTAGTGCCAGGTTGATCGTGCGGTGGCGAGATGGACAGTTGGGCGCATGAAAGCTTGCAATTCGCCGATGCGTTTTCTAGGGCGTGATGATCCCTCGCAGCGACCGGTTTAGGGCGATCGAGTCGCTGCTGATGGAGGCTGCGAGATTGGATCCTTTGAGAGTTCCGAGCTGGCCCTAAAATCGACGCGTGTTGAAGGAGTCTTTGCCCGATCATTTCGCGGGGGATCAACGGATGAGAGATTTGACAGAGCAAGAAGTCGCTGAAGTAGAAACGCACAAGTACTTCCTAAGCGAGAAGGCTGGCTACGATGTCGGCTGGGATTACGCCAAGCAGGATTGGCTAGAGAATCACGCGAGCTGTGAAAGCGACTGCGAAGCGGCGGTGAGCAAAAAGCCGAGTGTTGGTTCAGGCAGTGAGGGTGAGTTCGAACGTGTTGATTCGGCTCAGGATGTTCAATCGGGTCGCGGGTTCTTTAAGCGGCTGCTGGAGCGTGTTGGCGTTCTTTGAATGGCTTGCGTAGCTTTCGCGACCGGCTAAAAGAACGTCCACATCTGAGCGCGAAAAAGTGTGCCGCTTGCGCCAGCGACAAAGCCGGTGCGACTCTGGTCGGCAGGTGAATCGTTGATGTGCGACACATCGAAGGTAATGCGCGATCCTCGTCGGCCGCCAACGTAGTAGTTGAAGCCTGCGGCGATCTCGTGGCCTGAACCGTAGTCACCTGTAACGTGGGATCCAATCGAGTAAAGTTCGAGCCGCTTCGGGATGACAAACAGGCCTCCCTGGACATAGAAGCCGTGATCAAACAGCGAGTTGACCGGAAGAGGCCCGTTTCCTTCGAGTGATGTGAGCCATCGAAAGAAGTACTCGGTTGCGAAACTTGCGCCACGATATTTGAGGCCGAGGTGGACGGCGTAGAGTGAGATGTCGAACTGATTGACGGTGACCCCGGGGGCGAGAGCGCCTGGTTCGACGAGCCGTGTTCCATCTGAGAGTCGAATGACGGTCTGTTCCGGGCCGGGTTCGCCCGTCGGTTCGCTATCGTTGCTGGCGAAGGTGAAGCCATGGCCAATTCGCATCGCCAAGCACGCGTGTTCTTCCAGGTCAGAAAAGCCGACGCCAAAATCGCCAAGCGGTTCCGCCCACACGCTGGCTGAATACGCGAGGTTGGTATCGAGTTCGCTGGCGCGAAGCGTGAAGGTATTGAATCCGTCGCCAACGAGAGCTTCGTAGTAGATGTTTTCGAAGAGTTCGCCGTTGGCCCAGATCCCTGCGGTGATTGAAGGACGAAAGAAGGTTGTTGCCATCGTTCGTTCTGATCCGAGTGTTCGGCGCGAAGTTTCGATCCATTCCCAGGTGCCCGGAACCTTGCCAAGCCCTGCACTAATCGTCAACGCGTCACTGTGGCGAAACGAGATCCAAGAGAGCAGCAGAAGCACGGGGTTTTGGGCGACGGTGTTGTAGTCAATGTTGGTGTAGAAGGTGAAACGCGGATCAAACGCGTATCCCGAAAAGACAAGCCGGCCGCGGTTGACGTCAAAGTCGTTTCGACTGCGGATGGGTGTGGTCGTGCCAGCGCTGTTGGTGAATGTTCGGACGGAGCGATTAAAGCCGGTGTAACGAAACTGGTTGTGAAGGTTGAACTTCAATTCGAACGGTGTCGTAACACGATCGAACGGACGCAGCACCCAGCCATCGTCGTAGGTGACGTAGTGGGTTCTTGAGTGGGTGGGATCGGCTCCGTCGCAGGCGGGTGCGTCGCAAGGATGAGGGATTTCGACGCGATCGTGGCCGAGCACCTGAGTTACAGAACGATCTTCGTGGAGTCGCTCGAGCTCTAGCTGCAGCAGCTGAACGGTTGCCTCGAGGTGTTCAAGCCGATCGAGTGAGCCGGAGGGGTCAGATGGGGGCTGCGCGAAGGCGTTGAGCCCACATGTGATAGCAAACACCCAAAAGCTGAATCGGCTCCACGTCATTGCAGGATCATGTGAAAGAGTCGGGTGTCTGACGAAGGCCGTACGCGCAATGTGGAAGCAGAGGCAACACTCGGTTCCTATCGGCTTAAAGCAACCCCAAGATTAAGCGACAACCCGCGCCAAATCGGGTACCGCCAACCAGGGGACAGGCGCGCGAAGGGGGACAGGCGCGCGTAGGGCAACGTGGGGACAGCCCAGCGAACGGGGGACAGGCATTTCGTCAATGCCTGTCCCGTCAATCTGAATGCCTGTCCCCGCAATCCACGCATCGGAATGCTAGCAAGGTGATGCTTCATCAGAAGCGCGGCCGATCTGAAAGCGGGGACAGGCATCAACTTCATGCCTGTCCCCCGTTTTGCCCGTTTTGTGCCCCGCTTTGTGCCTGTCCCCTGCAGAGCGAGCAACGAACGGCGAGTGTTGGAAAGGGAGGCTATTCGTTTCCGATACAGACGAGGAACTCTTGTCGCTTACCGGAGTCTCGAGTTGCGACGCGGGTGAAAATCTGGTTTCCACAAAAAGCGGGCGTTGCAAAAGTTTCAGTTCCGAGTTGGTTCTTGGCGACCGGTTCGAAACGATCGGGATCGGCTCGGAAAACGAAGGTCGTACCACCTTCATTTGCAAGATAGATATTGCCCCGAGCCAAGATGGGTGACGAGCTAACGTTTCCACCAAGCCGCCGTTTCCACATTTCTTTGCCATCATTGCAGCGCCAGCAATAAGCGACACCGCCGTCATCGACCCCATAGAGAAAGCCGTTGTGAACAAGCATGGATTGCTCGTAGCACTTCACTCGGTTTTGCCAAACGACTTCGCCTGAGCCATCTGCCCGAACGGCCATCGTGCCCTTGTCTGGATAGCCTCCACTTGCAAACACCATGTCATCATTCCAAACGACGGTCGCACATGTGACCGTCCAAATCCCTGGGGTGGACCAGAGTGGTGTGCCGGTACTTGGGTCAAAGGCGGCGACTTGTTTGCATCCGCTGATGAGCAGTTGCTGGCGGCCAGCGACATCGCCGACGATCGGTGATGAATAGCTAATCGTAGGAGGACGTCGTCGTCGCCAGACCTCGTTTCCTGATTCAACGTCGAACGCTGCGAGGAAACCAGCCGATTCAAACTCGGATGCGACGATCACGGTGTCATCAAAGAGGAGTGGTGAGGGGGCGTAGCCGAACTGATAAGCACGGGGTACGAATCCGCCCGCGTTTTTCTGCCAAAGTTGATCGCCCTCGACAGTCAACGCGGTGAGTTGGGCTGCTTGATTGTTATTGAAGACAGCAAACACACGTTCGCCATCGGACGCAATCGTCGGACTAGCATGTGTATTCTTGTTGTGGATTTTCGGACTGAATCCACCGCGGTTGGCATCGACTTTCCACACCTGCTGGCCAGTCGTGCGGTCGTAGCAAAGGACAGATTGAACTTGGTTCGACTCGTCCGCTGTTGTCAAGAAGATTCGATTACCAACGACTATTGGCGAAGAGTGTCCACGACCAGGGACTGGCGATTTCCACACGATGTTGGAGGTTTTGCTCCATTGAGTCGGAGGACGTTGATCGCTGTTCGCGACGCCGTTGGCATTGGGGCCGCGCCAAACTCGCCAATCATCGTCGGCAGCTCCAGGGAGTGACGTGAAAACGAGAGCCGTGAGACAAGTTAGAAATCGGCGAATCATTCGACGAGGCCAAAGATTGTGGAAAGTTGAAATTCGAAAGCGCGGGAAACACTCTATCAGAAACATTCACGCTCATCGCTTGAAGTGAAGAGACTCACACGGGAGCAGCGTTAGCTGCGGATGAGCATCTGGATTGGCACGGTGGGGACAGGTATGTCTTTTTACGCGGGCCAGGTTCAGGGGATTGGCACAATACCAAAAGGGACACAGGGGACAGGCACACAGGGAAATACGGGACAGGCACCAAGCAAATGCCTGTCCCCGAAGCTACTTCACTACTCAAATCTAATAGGTTGACAAGTGTTCACTTTCTCGCAATAATCGGGACCGATCGGGTGAGTCAACAATTCGTCGGGGGAGGGCAGATATGCCTCGGCAAGCGCGGCGAGAGATCATTGATCCCTCGCAGGTTGAGATTGTTCATTGCACACAACGTTGTGTTCGACGTGCCTTTCTTTGCGGCAACGATGCCGTGTCCGGAAAGAGCTTCGAACATCGCCGTGAATGGATCAAGCGGCGATTGGAGTTCTTGGCTTCAATATTTGGGATTGAGTGTTTGACCTATTCGGTCATGCACAACCATACCCATATGATTCTGAGAAGCCGTCCCGACGTCGTGCAGTCTTGGTCTGATGAAGAAGTGGCGGTTCGATGGCTGAGACTTGGCCCGAAGAAACGCAGTGACGACGCTTCTTCTGGTGAGATTTCTCAGCCAGAAACCGACATGATTGCCAACAACGAGCAACGCACGGCTGTGATTCGCAGTCGGTTGAGCGACATGAGTTGGTGGATGCGGTATTTCAGCGAGCATATTGCTCGCCTGGCCAACAGCGAGGACGAGGTCACAGGCCATTTCTGGGAAGGCCGCTATCATGCCCAGCCCTTGTTAGACGAAAGTAGTCTGCTCGCTTGTGCTGTTTATGTTGATCTGAATCCCGTCCGAGCTTCGTTGGCAGAAACACCGGAAACAAGCAAGTTCACAGGTGCTAAGGATCGCATCGATGACTTGGTCAGCGACGCGGCAGTGCCGAGGGATACCCACGATTGGGAAAGGGACGTCGAACGAAAACACAGCGGCTGGATGAGTCCGATTCAACTGAATGAGGCTGCAGACCATAACGGAACCACAAGCAAGACTGTGTCTCCAAGGCGCGCGAGCGAACGTGGTTTCTTGTATATCGGGTTAACTCAATATATTCAGCTCTTGGATTGGACGGGGCGACAACTTCATGCCAAGTACGATGGCGTGATTCCATCGTGCCTTGCGCCGATACTTAAACGAATTGGGATCGATGATCGAACTTGGTGCCGCCTAATAAACGGCTTCGGAAGGATTTTTCGACGAGCTGCAGGCACGAAGGAAAGCTTGTCCAAAGAAGCTGTGCGGCGCGGCCAGAAATGGCTGCGTGCTGATGGGAATCCGCTCCGAGCAGTGGCATGAGATTAGCCATCTTCCCCATCAGCATTACGTTCTGTCGTTTTCGGCGTTAGTCTCGGCCGGCTATCGTCCAATCAGTTCCGAGAGTAATCTGCTCCGAACTTCTCACCGCGATTGATGTCTCAATAGGCGGTGGTGTGTGTTCGACAAGCCTGCGGTTTTGAAAGGTCTGTGTTGGGGGAGCTGGGTTGGTATTTCGTGTTGGTTGTGGCAGGTTTCGTTGCTGGCATCGTCAACACAATCGCAGGAGGCGGGTCTTTCTTAACGCTTCCCGCTTTGATGTTGTTTGGGCTCGATCCGAAACTCGCCAATGGCACCAACCGAATTGCCGTAGCACTGTCCAGTGTTTCTGCGACGGTAACGTTTTCACGGCAAGGGCTTCTTGATCGAGAAAACACACGGCGGCTGCTTCTTCCGACGCTTGCTGGTGTTCCATTGGGTGCGATGCTTGCGATCTACCTTCCGGGCAAAGCGTTTGAGGGTGCGTTCGGCCTCCTGTTCTTGTGTATGGCATGTCTGCTCATTGCGAATCCCAGCCAAATCGTGCGGCGGCATACGAGTTCAGAGGAGACGCCAAATAGATGGGCCTCTGTCGTCTTTTTGTTTATCGGGATCTACGTTGGTTTTATACAGGCTGGACTTGGCGTCTTGCTCCTGTTGGCGATGCACCTATTGGGAATTCACTGTGGCGACCTTGTTCGTTCCAACGCAATCAAGAATCTTGTTGGTGGCATCGTCACTTTGTCGGCCGCAGCCATTTATGCGATGTCCGGCCTCGTTGACTATCGCGTTGGCTTGACGATGGCGGCTGGCAACGTTGTTGGTGGGGTCATCGGAGCCAAGTTGGTGATCAAGAAGGGAAATCGATTTGTGTTTACCTTCTTGATCGTCGTCATGGTCGCGACGGGTGCCAAGCTTCTCTGGACATCGGTGTCGGGTTGAGAGCACTTCGGTGAGACAAACAGAGTAGAGTCGCGAGAGTCAGGACGATGCAAAAAAAACGACAGCCCGGTGAAGCGAGATGCTCACCAGGCTGTCTCCAAATCGAGTTGTCCGCACTCGAGGGTCGTGTGTGCCTCCTATCCGGCTTCCTACCGTGATCAACGGTTTGTATCAAACCGTCGACCACCACGACCGCAAGAATGCTACCAGTGTTTATGCAGGCAAAGCAATCACCAGGAGCGAAAAGTCCGGTAGCCGTCGAATTCGTGCGTCTGATCTTGCCTCGTTTAACATTCACGTGCGTGTGGACTCGGTCGCGCATTCGGGGGACAGGCAAGAGTTTCGTGGTGTCATGGCCTGAGATGTCTGTCCAAGAGGACGGCCCGATTGACTTGCTGCTGTAATGACGGGGGACAGGCATAAGCGAGTTGCCTGTCCCCGTCTTGGGCGCGGGTGGGGTGTCTAACAGATGATCGTCGCGGGGGCGAATTCCGATTTGCTCTCCCCGACGAGCCGTTGACCAGTGCCTGTCCCCTACGCCTCCAACTGATGCCTGTCCCCGAGGCGCGATCCGCGGTCAGCAACGCCAGCGTGTGCCTGTCCCCCGAGGAGAATCCAATTTGGTGAGGAGGCCTACAAAATGCCTGTCCCCGGAGACATGTCCCCGGAAACGACCCGCTGGCATATGCCTGTCCCTTCGCGCGGGCCTGTTTTGGGGGGCGTTTGTTGACATAATAGTGAAGGTTCACAATTCAGAGAAAGTTCAGCTCGATGTATCTCCGCCTGGCTCGCCGATTCTTAGTCGAAACCGATAAACGCCTCCTCTTGAAAGCTGGCTGGACGCTCGGCGTTCGCGGCCTTCTGAGCGTTCACAAACACAAACGACGGCTCAAGAAGGGCGAGTTCTTCCCGCCGTTCCTCTACCTTTCGGTCATCAATAGCTGCAATCTGCGATGCCAGGGATGTTGGGTCGACGTTGGTTCGAAACAACACCGCATCGAACTGGAAGCAGCGAACAAAACCATCGCCCAAGCCAAAGCGATGGGGAATAGCTTCTTTGGGATCCTCGGTGGCGAACCCTTCATGCACCGCGATCTGCTGAAAATCTTCGAAGCCAATCGCGACGTCTATTTTCAAGTCTTCACCAACGGGCACTTCATCACCGACGAAGTCGCCAAGGAACTTCGTCGCCTTGGCAATGTCACTCCGCTCATCAGTGTCGAAGGTACCGAAATCATCAGCGATACCCGTCGTGGTCGAGACGGCGTGTTGAACCAAACGATGCAGGGTATCGAGAACGCAATCAAGAACAAATTGCTCGTCGGCGTCTGCACCAGCGTTTGCAAAACCAACATTGACGACCTTGTCACCAATAAATGGGTCGACCGTTTGATCGAAATGGGCGTGATGTATTGTTGGTATCACATCTATCGTCCCGTTGGGCCCGAACCCAACCCGCAATTGGCGCTGACCAGCGAACAGCAGCGACGCGTTCGACAATTCGTTGTCGACACACGCGCAACAAAGCCAATCATCGTCATCGATGCCTACCACGACGACGCTGGCAACGCACTCTGTCCTGCCGCTACCGGCTTCACTCACCATGTCGGACCGTGGGGCGACATCGAGCCTTGCCCGGTCATCCAACTCGCGACCGATTCGATCCACGACGATCGACCGCTTGCGGAGACCTTTAACAACTCCGAGTTCCTTCGCGAGTTCCGTGAGCTCACCGCCGAGAACACGCGCGGCTGCGTCATCATGGAAAGACCCGACATTCTGGTTGAACTGGCCGAAAAACACGGTGCCCGCGATACGACCGCGAGAAGTCATGTGATCGAAGAACTCAAACATGTGGAGCCGCGACGGAGCCAATACCAACCAGGCGACGAAATCCCGGAACGAAGTCTCGTCTATCGTTGGGCGAAGAAGTACGCCTTCAACGATTTCGGAACCTACTCAAAACACTTCAACACCGGAAGCTATCGCGATCCCGATGCAATTGACAGCAACAACGAGAGTCAGCTGCCCATCGTGAATTGAGCCCGTTGCTTCCTAGCCTGTTTTTACCCGTTCCGCGGTCTCGACCTCACTGGCCCCGGATTCTCTTTACTTGGATGGCCAGTTTCTCTATACGCCTTTGGTGAACTTCCGTACTTCGCCAAGGGATGCCTGTTGTGGCCAACGAAATCAATCCGACGACTCCTGGAACTCAAGATGCCGTCGAGACGATCACTACCGTCGCCGATGTTCCACCAACCGTAGGCCTAGGGCAGGCAACTCAGACGGCGATTAGCGAGGTGTCACGGGGAAACTACGATTTCCTTTCCGAATATGCATCCAAGCATCTTGGACCGGCAGTTGTTTACGCTGCAGGTGGCTTGGCCGTGGTCTTTATCGGCTACCTCGTCGGCAAGTATTTGTCGCGGGTGATTAGCAAGCCGGTGCGCCGACGTGTTGACGAAACGCTTGGCAAGTTCGTCGAGAAAATGATCTTTTATGGCGTTACCTTTGGAGTGATCGCCGCTGTTCTCTCGAAACTGGGCGCACCCCTTGGCGGTCTCGCCGCAATGTTGGCAGCAGCGGGTTTCGCTGTCGGCCTTGCGTTCCAAGGAACGCTTAGCAACTTTGCTGCTGGCGTGTTGATGTTGGTCTTTCGTCCGTTCAAAGTGGGCGATGTCGTGAGCGCCGCGGGGGTCACGGGCAAGATCAACGAAATCGATTTGTTCACAACCACCTTTGACACGCCCGACAATCGTCGCATCATCGTGCCAAACAGTGCGATTTCCGGCGGCACCATCGAGAACATTAGCTACCACCCTCATCGGCGCATTGAAGTGGTCGTTGGCGTCGACTACTCCGCCGACATCACTGACACTCGCAAAGTTCTTGAGACGGCGGCTGAAACGTTTGCTGATCAAACCATTCAGGGTGAAGGACGCGGATCAGCTGTCGTCTTGAGCAATCTTGGTGATAGCGCGGTCGAATGGAAAGTGCGAATCTGGGTCGACGCTGCCGACTACTGGTCGATGCTTGAAAACTTGACCGCTGAAGTGAAGCGTCAACTCGATGCGGCCAAGATTGGAATTCCCTTCCCGCAGCTTGACATTCATCTTGACCGAGTTGATCTCGCGGACGATTCGGTTCGTCAGCGCCCACGAGTGCGCCCTGTGCGACGAGGCGATACGGACGAATCGATCAACCAAGCGGGCTAGTGCGCATCTGTCACCCATGCCCGTTCGCTGAGCGGACGAGATGTCATTACAACCCCGCCGCTGTGGAGTCTTTTGCGGCGAGTTTGAACCGTGACATCCAAAATCTGTTGAATCGCGCAATCCGCCAAAAACCTTCACAAAAAGGTGAGTAAGAACTTGATTTTGCGAGCCGTTTTGCGCGCTCAAAAAAAAAGGTTCCGCAACCACTCACGTTGGCATGTGAAGCGACTATCATGTCGGCGACTTATCCGAGAAGCAGCATTGTTTCCTCGCACGCTTTAGCGTCTTTTCTTGAGTGTGCGAGCATATAGGACCGGGGGGAGCTATTACGGATGTGGCATACCAGTCGAGGTGACCGAACACTACGTGGCGCAGAAGCTGTGCTCGTGGGAACAGCGATCGAGACGATGATCGATGCGCTGCTCGTTCACATTGATGATGCATTTGAAGATCCGATGGCAGCTGACTGCCAATCGGGAATCGCTGTATACGATTTGCTGTCCGCAACACAGCAAGTCGGGCTTCTGCATGATGTTGCCGAGCATCTGTTAACCCAGACCGAATCGGCAATGCCGCTTTCAGCAATGGTTGAGGCGACGGTTGCAGCCGTCTACGTCGAGATTCGTGATCAAGTCGCGATCGAAATCGATCTGTTTCCGGCCGACGCAAGTGACGAGCAACAACGTACTTGGCGCGGACTTGTGCTCGCTGCTTACGAGGAGGTGTTTCAAACGCGACGTCTCCGCGAGTTTGACAGCGAACAAGAACAGGTTGACGATGCCGCAGATGTCCCTCACGAAACGTCGATCGACATCACCCGGTGGGAAAAGCTGATCCACAATTTGACCGACGCCATTCTTTGGGATCGAGATTTCGAGATGGCTGAAGGCTTTTTGGATGCCGACCCAGGTGTTTCACGGCATCGCCGTCGCCTTCTAGGGATCGACGAAGACTATTTCACGCGTGTTGCACCCGATCCGCGACCCGAGGAAGTGTTTCGGCTAGCCGAAGAGACTCGCGATATTGTGCGAGCCAAACCACGTTAAGAAAGTTTTATGTTGACGTCCGCCGTGGAATGAGCGGAATGCGCGTCAGTTCTCCGTCGATTGAGGTTGTCTTCGCAGTCGAACTTGGTGCATAACCTCGATCGTCGCTTTGGCTGTGAAAGTTGTCTCGCGCAGTCTTGCACGTTCGTTTGACAAGTCGCCTACGCAAGGAAGCGTCCAATGGCAATCGATTCACTTCATGATCTGTCGGATCTGAACACACGCGAGCTTTACGCCGTGTACTTGGCGATCGCGGTCGCCGACCATCGGTGGCGCGAGCGAACGATGTTCGGGCAATCAGGTGCTCCATCAGACCACTTTGCTTTTCGTCCGCTTTCGATTGATCAGTTCGCAGATCGGATGGAATGTGCACGGACCCTTGTGGGTGGCGAAGCGATGATGCGTAACCGATTGGCCCGACAAGCCGCCGCCTACGAGGTGGATGTTCACGAAGAGTTGTCGCGCATTCGATACGCGGCTTGATTTGAGGTGAACGTGTTCATGTTGTGGCCATTGGTCAAAGTCTTACGCAATTCGCATTGCTTCAGCACGCATCAGTTCTTTGCCGTCGACGCGATTCCGTTGGTGCAGACCGACGCTGGGAAACGCTTGGCCCGCATTTTGTTGCGGCACCATGACCGGTATTTGGCAGGCGCGATCGATCCCGATGTGCGTTTTCGAGATTTCCAAAACCACGTGATTCATGTCACCGAGGGTTATTGGGGTGGCGCACCGCGCGTTGCGCACGCTTGGTACGACCGTTTGCAAAAGTACCTCAGGACAAATCGCTACGGCGATGCCGCTCACGCAGCCGGTGTGTTGAGTCACTACTTCACGGATGTCCTGCAACCGTTGCATACCGAAATCGGACCGACCGAGCGAGTCTTACATGGTCCGTTCGAATGCAGCGTGCGAGAGAACTATCGCCGCATTTACCAAAATTGGGCCGCCAACGAATTGCGCGTGGTCTTTCAGCTCTCCGGCGGTCAGGGTTGGCTTGGCGAGGCAATGTTGCACGCTGCCCGATTCGCTCATCGCAAGCGTCGATTTCTACTCAACGATTATGATCTTGGGAAAGCGGTCAACGATCCGCGCGATGGATTGACGAACGACTCGATCGAAGAACTCTCGGAGCTGTTTGGGTTAGCGATCACCGGACTGGCACGCATCTTTGAAAGAGCTGCGTATGACGCCGAAGCAACGCGCAAGAAACGTTTGCCACGAAAGTTCCTGTCCCTTCCAACCGCACTTGCGA
The DNA here is from genome assembly GCA_965216875.1 of Rubripirellula sp. GTDB lineage: Bacteria > Planctomycetota > Planctomycetia > Pirellulales > Pirellulaceae > CBDCUW01. The sequence goes on along the minus strand of OZ244207.1, from coordinate 6,111,410 downwards.
CCGTTGACGTTCCGCTACAGTTCTGGAAAACCTGGATGGAATCGCGACTTGAACGTGCGGACGCGATCGCTCTTCTTGAGGAGTTTCGCGGGACGGGTGACTTGGTCGACAACCTGCCTGCGGAAGTCGACGTGACGCACCGGGTCGTGAAGGTGTACCACGACGAACAGCGTTGGTCAGAGCGTCGTCAGCAATCACTTGATTCGAAGCAAACGGTCGTCACTATTGAGGACTCGCAAAGCGAAGAGCAACCTTCGCCTGCTACTGTGCCGTTTCAAGAACGCAAGCAACCTGCTGCGAATGGCTTGCGCCGCTCGGCGTGATCTCGTGAGAGCCCAGACCGCGAGACGCTCTGGACCGCGATGCGCCCTGGACCACAAGGTCATGTGCCATGGTATCCTGCTCTAGAAGAATTGGATGACAGGAGAAAATGATGCGGGCTTTTGAAGCAACCAAACACTACTTTGACGCCGCCGCGGAACATCTGGAGATTGACCAGGATCAACGCGAAGCGTTGCTCATGCCTCGCCGCGAAGTGCAGGTTCAAGTCACGATCGAGAAAGACGATGGTTGCCTCGCGAGTTTCGTTGGATTTCGTGTCCAACATGATCACTACCGCGGTCCGATGAAGGGTGGTCTTCGTTACCACCCTGACGTTGATCTTGACGAAACACGCGCTCTGGCGAGTTTGATGACATGGAAGACCGCTGTTGTTGACTTGCCGTACGGTGGTGCAAAAGGTGGTATTGGTGTCGACCCAACGGCGCTGTCGGTCCGTGAGCTTGAACGTCTCACGCGAGCTTTTGTCGATCAAATTCATGACATCGTCGGACCTGATTCCGACATCCCTGCGCCCGACATGGGGACAGACCATCGTGTGATGGCGTGGTTTCGAAACCAATGGGAAAAGTATCATGGATTCAACCCCGCGGTGATCACCGGCAAGCCGGTGGAGGAGTATGGGGCGAAGGGTCGCGAAGAAGCGACTGGCCGCGGAGTCGGTTTGCTAACGGTCAAAACGGTCAAGCGTCTTGGCATGCAAGCCGAAGATTCTTCGGTTGCGATTCAAGGGTTCGGCAACGTTGGTTCTCACGCAGCCAAGTTCTTGCACGAATCGCAGTTTCCTGTTGTCGCCGTGAGTGATGTGACGGGAACGTACTACGACAAAGATGGTTTGAATATTCCTGACCTGCTTCGCCATACCTTGCATCATCCGCAGGGATTGCTTGAGGGTTACCAGCACTGCGAACATCTACCGATGAACGCTTTGTTGGAATTGGATGACGTTCGGGTGTTGATTCCCGCGGCGCTTGGCGGAGTGATCACTCCAGACAACGTCGATCTGATCAAAGCGAGTGTGATTGTTGAGGCGGCAAACGGTCCGATCGATCCGGATGCCGATGCGGTACTGACGGAGCGCGGCGTGACGGTGCTTCCCGACATTCTCGCCAATGCTGGCGGCGTGACGGTCAGCTATTTTGAGTGGGTACAGAATCGCCAACACTATCGCTGGACACTCGACCGTGTGCGTCAGGAGCTTGATCACACGATGAACGAGTCATTCGAGAAGGTGTGGCAGACGGCTCAGCAGCGAGACGTATCACTGCGATTGGCTGCCTACATCATCGGCATCACGCGAGTGAAACGAGCCGCGGAACTGGCCGGATTTGCATCGTAACGCATGGGCCATTTGGGGCCGTCGAAACATCTTGGCCGTGGGGCTTCCCGAGTCGACCGATTCGGATCACACTGGCCCGACATTGACGGTCGCTGATTCGAAGCGACGATCCCCGTATTCTCGTTTGGTGTTTTCGGAGTAATTGACTTGGAAATCTGGCCCGCTATCGATTTGCGTCACGGGAAACCAGTCCGTTTGCGGCAGGGCGACTACGATCGCCAAACAGTTTTCGGAGACGATCCGGTTGAGTTCGCATTGCGTTGGAAGGAAGCGGGCGCGAAGCGGTTGCACTTGGTCGATTTGGACGCCGCGAAAGGGGATGATTCGACGGCCAACCGCGCCGCGGTCGCCAAGATCGTTGAAGCGACCGGACTGCCGTGTCAAATGGGCGGCGGTGTCCGCGATGAAGCCTCGGTCAAGGCGCTGATCGAAATCGGCTTGCACCGACTCGTGGTTGGGTCGGCCGCCTTGAAGAAGCCCGATTGGTTTGCTGAGATGGCCGACGCCTATCCTGGAAAACTTGCCGCTGGCATCGATGCACGCGATGGCATGGTTGCCACCGACGGTTGGCTGGAAACGAGTGAAACACCTGCCGTTGATCTGGCGAAAGATCTGCGCGGTCGCACCAGCAACATCGCCGCCATCATCTACACCGACATCGCTCGTGACGGCATGATGCAGGGGCCAAACTTTGATGGACTTGCCACCATGGCCGCGGCGACGGACATCCCGCTGGTTGCCAGCGGCGGCGTCACTACCCTGGACGATGTCAAGCAATTGACCGAAATGGGCATGCCAGCCGCAATCGTCGGCCGAGCGATCTATGATGGTGCGATGAAATTGGAAGACGTTCTGGAAATAGGTGGAGATCTTTAGCGTGCGTTGGCTTCAATGTGTCTTGGTTGGTTTGTTCGTTTGTTTGCCATTTTCCGTTAACGCTCAAACCTACAAGCGATTGCCGCCTGACGGAATTGAGCTTACCACTTCGGAAAAACAAGAGCTTGCTGCAAGCGTTGCTCAGATCGATGGGTCGATCACAGCACTGAGCAAGGCAGCAAACGACAAAGCCTGGCAGAACGATGTCTTGGTTCTGCGCCGCTCGCTGAAACTCGCCATCGACCAGAACTTGTTCTTTGGCAAAAAGAAGCAGGCGATCAGTCAGTTCCAGACCGTTGCCAATCTCGCTCGGCGCCGCATTGAACTTGCACGCGAAGGTAAACGTGGACTCGATCTGCTGGGGCATGGAAAGGCGAGCAGTTCCGAGCCGCAGTTGTTGGTCGGCGGTTTCGTTTCCGCGATTGACGATTCCGTTCAGCCCTTCGGTTTGATCGTGCCAGCCGGTTACGATCCGAACGAAGATCGCTCGTATCGGTTGGATGTCTGGTTGCACGGCCGCGGAGACACAAAGACAGAAGTGCCTTTCCTGGTCGAACGGATGACCAAGAAGGGTTACTACACGCCCGAAGACACGTTCGTCCTGCATCCCTTTGGTCGACATTGCAATGCGTTCAAGTTTGCTGGTGAGACCGACGTCTACGAATCGATCGAGCATGTTTGCAAGTTGATCAACGTTGATCGCGACCGCATTTCGATTCGTGGGTTTTCGATGGGAGGCGCCGGTGTCTGGCACCTCGCCGTTCATGATCCGACGATGTGGTTTGCGGCCAACCCTGGTGCAGGGTTTGTGGACACGATCGAGTACCAGGGATGGGACAAGAATGGCATGCCCTTCGAGCTGACCGACAGTCGAAAGAAGTTGCTCGGTTGGTACGACGTTCGGCCTTGGGTCAATAACCTGCGCAACACAAACATGGTGGCCTACAGTGGCGAAGTCGATAAACAACGCAAGGCAGCCGATCAATTGGTTGCAGCCGCAAAGTCAAACGGCTTCGAATTCCCCTATGTGATTGGCGAAGGGATGGGTCACAAAATCGATCCGCCCTCGGTCGAGAAGATTGATGCAACGATTGATCAATGGGCCGCAAAGCCGGTTTCCTCGCCGCGTGAGTCGATCGACTTCACAACCTACACCTTGAAATACAACCGAGCCGGATGGCTAAGTGTTCTGGGGCTCGAAGAGCATTTTCGTGCCTCCCGTGTGCAAGGGAAGATCACCGGCGAAACAAGCTTTGAGATCAAGACGGATGGCGTGACACGCTTGAAGATCGACTTCGCCAAATCACCTTGGCCCAAACGATTGGTCAATCCGACACTCACCATCGATGGCCAAACCTTGACGATCGAGGACTGGAGCAAGGAACCGGGTGTCCAGTGTGAATTGGTCCGCGAGGATGATTGGAAAGTGGTCGAGGTGATCGACAACTCGCGACGCAAGCGACCTGGGTTGCAAGGTCCGATCGATGATGCGTTCACGAGCCGGTTTGTGTTTGTCGTGCCAAGTCGGCCAGCGCGACACGGTGTCGTGCAACGCTGGATTGATCGTGAGATCGACTATGCGAAATCACGCTGGGCGCGTTTGATGCGGGGCAAGGTCAACGTTGTTCGCGATAGCGAAGTGACACCCGAGCTGATCGAAAACTGCAACCTGGTTTGTTTTGGCGATTTTCGCAGCAATCTTTATCTGGCCGGAATCGCGTCGCAGTTGCCGATCAAATGGACTGACGAAACGCTCGAGGTGGGGACGCAGGCATTCGACCCCGATGTCCATGCGGTGGCGATGTGCTTTCCCAATCCCCAGAACCCCAAGAAGTACTTGGTGGTGAACAGTGGGATGACGTTTCGTGAGTTTTCGAACGTCAGCAACTCGCGCCAGATCGCGATGCTGCCTGATTGGGCCGTGATGAAGGTCGACCAGGAAGAAGACGGGATCTTCGCCGGCGACGTGGTCGCCGACGGCTTTTTTGATGAAGCCTGGGAGCTCTCCCGAGAGCCGTAGCCGTCGTGTTCGTAGCTACGCTCGCCAGAGCGTGGGTGTGATGGCCAACCGCTCGCCAGCAAGACAACCTTCTGGCGAAGGTAGCTACGAAGATGAGCAACTTCTGGCGAAGCCGGATCTGCGTCGCTGTCGCTCCGTGATCCGGCCTACCGAAGAATGCCTTCTAGCGGCGTGCCATTCGCTTGGCGATCGCTTCGCGTGGCAGCGGCATGATCTCTGCGGCACCACCTGGGTTGTAAAGCAGGTCGTCGCGGCTCGGCTTGGTGTCCGAGTTGTCGTAGGTCACCAAGTAGGCACCGATTTGAACGCCATCCTGTTCGTAGACAGGTGGCCAAAACTCTTCGCCGCGAATGGCGAGTGTTTTAGCTAACAGACGCGTCGCACGTCCTGAGAAACCGGAAAGGACCATGTCGAGGCGACCGAGGGCTTCGCGGAACAGGTAGAAGACAAGCGCGGTGTCTTTGTCGTTTCCACCCGCGTAGGCCCAAGTGCCGTCATCTTTCTCGTAGTAGAAACCGGGTTCAGGAGCGTCTTCGTTCTTGCTCAAACGCATCCCCGCCGCGGCTCCGCCCGGCTGCGGGTCGTTGTCACGGTAGCGGAGGAAGAAGGGGCATGAGCGAGCGGAGACGTCGTCAACGTCGTCTTCGGTCACAAAAGGTGTGCAGCCAAACGCGTCAGCGAACATCAGTTCGACGACAGGGTTACTTTTGACGCTACCGATGCAGACCATGCCGCGGTCGCCTTGAGCCGAGACAAAGCTGTCGAAGACTTCCGATGCTCGGGCACGTGCGTCTTCGAGCGAGACTCGACCGGGGCTCCAAACGAGTGTTTGTTGCAGGCGGTCAGGCATGGGGACTTCGCCCGTCTTGCCATCTTCGGAATCGGCCGAGCCATGGTGTTTTGCGGCACCGCCAAGGGTCGAAACACCATTGAGCAACTCACCAAACAGAACCGCGTCGCTGGCGACAACGGTTGCGGCGTCAGGCAGGTCTGCGTCGGGGTTTTGGCGGACACCGAGAACGATTTCGATGTCACCGCGACGAGCCAGCAGTTCCCAGAAGTTTTCCGCGTTGACGGCGAAAAGAGCACCTGGAAGCTGATCGGCCGATGCGTACCCATGATCGATCAGGTAATCGCACAAGCGCGAGAGGGCTTCGAGCGGAATGTATTTCGCTTCGTTTTTCAGAAGTGACGCGACTTGGTGGCGGTCCAGTCCGGTGTGCTCAACGATCGATTTGATCGTTCCTGGCCGTTTGCGGCGGTCAGGGGTGTGTCCAAGTAATTCCGCCAAACGGAATGCGTATCTCATTGGTGACTTAGAAAAAACGAGGAGAGGTCTGTTGAACGACCCGATTCTATCAACTGCCCAACCTTCCACTCTGCAGTCTGGGAAGTCCACGCTCCATTTGCGGGTTAGCGCGAGGCAATCGGCGCTACAATTGCAAAAAAGCTCACAATCCGTTCCCTCGGCTCGTCAGTCTCGGAACCAAGGGAGGGGAAATTGGTTCATCAAGCAGAACACTAGCAGTGAAACGTGTATCGGCAGCAGACGCAATTCCCCTTATGCGGTTTGGGCAATGTTTTTCAAGAACCAAGTTGTTTTCCGATCCTAAGACCGGCGGCGTTTGGTCGTTTTGTTCAGTATCAGGCTACAATGTGGGAGTCTTTTCCGCTCTGCCAGCCGCTTCCTCTTTCGACCACCTGGCGACATTGCTGCCGGTAAACCTTCATTCATCATGTCGATTGCTCCCGCACCAGCCGCTGCGTCACCTGCCAAGGCGAACTCGCCTCAAGGGACCAAGCCATCGAAAGACGCGGCCGATTCGCTGATCCAGCAACGCATCGACGAAGCCTGTAGCGCTTTGTGGTGGGCCGAACTGACGCGAACCGGTTTGGCGTTGCTGATCGGTTTGTTCGTCGCTTTGTTGGTTTGGATCGTTCTTGACCAGTGGATCTACGCGGGCGGAAAACTCTTTCGCACACTGGCACTGGCGACACTGGCCGGATGGGTTGGCTGGACATTGGTCAAACGGGTGATGCCCGTCCTGAAAAGTTCGGTGCGCCCCGAGTATGCCGCGCGGTCACTTGAACGTGACGTTCCGACTCTCAGGCAAGCTCTGACAAGCTACATCACCCTTCGTGGTGATCGCGGCAAAGCGAACCTGCGAGGCCGCGTCGTCAATTCGATCGGCTCACAGGCCGCCGGAACACTTCGTACCCACGACCATTTGCCAGCCGAAGCCACTGGGACGATGCGTTGGTGGCTGTTCACGATGGTCGCCTTTGCAGTGCTGGCTGGCTATGCCGTCCTGTCACCCAAGAACAGTTTCGTCTCCGCAGCGCGTCTGTTGATCCCATTTGCTTCGATCGATCCGCCCCGACGCGTATCGATCGCTGAAGTGAATCCGGGAGATAGCGAAGCGATCGCCGGACGTGATGTCACGGTGTCTGCCTCGATCATCGGAATGACCGATGACGAACAGGCAGTGATTCGCTGGGAAACGGGGGCGGCCGAGCACGAAGCGCCGCTGGATTTCGAAGAATCGTCACTGCGTCATCAGGGAAGTTTGACTCTCGCTCATTCGGTATCGGGAAGCGTTCCCTATTACATCGAAGCGGGCGACGCGATCGCCGGGCCGTTCCACCTTCAAGTGCAAGACGTTCCGGTTGTTGCTGTTGATTCGATTCACTACCAACCGCCGGCCTATACCGGCGAACAACCACACACCAACAGCAGCGGCGCGATCACCGGGGTCGATGGTACGGTGGTCACGATCAACGCCACCACCAATCGTGCTGTCGCAAAGGGAAAGGTTGAGTTCAATCCGAAACCGATTGGCAACACAGTCGCAGCGACCGCCGGTGCACAGGCTTTGAGCCTTGATGCAAGCGGCACGAAGTTGACGTTGACCTTCACGTTGCGAACACCCGAAGGACGTTCCGCCGAAGCAGGACTGGAAAGTTATCGCATCAAGGTTTGGGATGACGCCGATCAAAGCAATCCCGATCCGATCATCTATCCCATTCGCGTGATCGCCGACTTGCCCCCTGAGATCTCGGTCGTCGTTCCTCAGAAGTCGCCGCAGAACGTTCCGCTTGATGCGCAACAATCGTTCGAGATCCATGCGCTCGATGCGGACTACGGGCTCAAGAGCGTTCGCTTGAAGATCATGCGCAGCGGTCGAGTGCTTGATGAACCAGTGCTTTGGTCCGACCCCGTCGGTGCCAGCGGGAATCAAGTGGTCGAGTATGGTTTGCGGCCCAAAAAGCTTGGGCTTCGCGTTGGCGAACGCGTTCGTGTCACGGCGATTGCCATCGACAATCGGTTTTCCGAAACCGACCCACGGATCAAACCGAATGTGACCACCGCCGATCCGATCGATCTTCGAATCACCGCGCCCGAAGCCAGCGATCCCGATTCGAACGATCCGAATTCGAAACAAGATCCAGCGAACCAAGAAGGCGGTTCGGAAGAGTCCGAAGCCTCAACAGGCTCTAACCAGGAAGGCGAGTCGGAAGAAAAGAACAACGACTCGAAGGATTCGGGTGATTCCGGCGAAACCGGACAGTCTGGAAACGAAGGAACGCAAGGTGGCGGTAGCGGTTCGGGATCAGGTGATTCGGAATCGGAAGGTGAAGGCGAGGGGAATGCCGGTGGCAGCGGACCGTCCGAAGGCGAAAACGAGTCGCCCGACTCAAAAGGTTCGGGCGGTTCGAATGACGGTGAAGGGGAGTCGTCGGACCAAAACGATCCAAGCAACTCAGGTGGCGCCGGCGGCACTGGCGACAACTCCGAAGGTGAAGGTTCGAACTCGCCGGAAAACGAGGGAGCGAGCGAGTCCGAAGGTGCTGACTCGGAAATGAACGAAGGTGCTGGCAACGACTCCCAGTCAGGCAGCGACGCCCAATCGGGGACGGGCAACCAGCCATCGGGTGACGCAACCGGCGATCCCAATGCCGCGCCAGAATCGGGTGCCGGTGATGGCCAATCGCAAAGTGATGCGGCAAGACAACAACCCGGCGGCGATCCAGACCGAGCTCCAGAGAACGATGGTCAAGCAATGGAGCGGCTGAAAGAGTTCTTGGAGCAAAAGCAGAAAGAACAACAGTCCGGTTCCGATTCATCGACAGGTCAAGACAGTTCGCAAAACCAACAGCCGTCTGGCGAAGGTGGCTCGCAAGAACAAACCGATCAGGGTGGTTCAAGTCAGTCGGGTTCAAAGCCAGAACCAGGTTCCAACAACGATCCCTCTGGCGGAACGGATTCTCAACAACCCGACGCCGGCAGCGAGGAGCGTGGCAACGAAGAGCGTGGCAGCGAAGGTGGTTCAACGGACCCACAAGGAAACCAAAAGGGATCGGGCAACCAAGACCAAAACTCAACGCAATCGCAACAGAACACTGACGCGTCGAGTGGCCAGAACGAAGACCGTGGCCAACAAGGGACCGGAGATCAAAACGATCCAAAGGATTCGGCTACAGGCGATCAACGCGGGTCGGAAGGGGCAAACGATCCTTCCAAAGAGGGTTCGAAGGGCGATCAACGCAATGAAGGTGGCAGCAGCGAACGATCAGAAAAACCCGACGGCTCCGGCAGCGATGATTCGAACAAGAAGGATCCAACCGGCAACGACCCAAAGAGCAGAGACCCAAACAGCAGCGACCCGAACAAGGGAGAGCAGGGCACTGGCGGCCAATCGGATGCCGAAAAGAATCGACAGCCTGGCGACAACCAAGACACAGGTGACTCTCGCGAATCGGGCAATGACGCGGGCAGCGAAAATGGCATCGGCGACACTGGCCAGTCCAACAACCAATCCAACTCGCGCAATCAGGGGACGGAGGGCGAACAGGCTGACCCGTCCCAAGGCGAGCAATCCGAGGGCGAGCAAAACAACCCAGGCAATGCGGCCGACCCTTCAACATCAACTGGTGACTCGCAGTCGAATCCCTCCGAAGCCCAAAACCCAAGCGACGACAATCAAGCGTCCAGCCAAAACTTCAACGGCAGCGGATCGGGCGGTGAAGGTACAGCCAAAGAGGGCGATCCCGACGTGCCACCCGACCCTATCGACACCGAGTACGCCAAGCAGGCGACCGACTTGGTCCTCGACTACTTGGATCAAACCCGTGATGCGCCCGACCGCGATTTGCTGGAAAAGATGAATTGGACCGAGCAAGACCTGAATCGGTTCTATGACCGTTGGCAAAAGGTGCGGCAGATGCAACGGACGGGCGACGCCGAGCAACAACGTGACGTCGAAGAGGCGCTCAAGAGTCTGGGGATGCGTGACCCGCGTCAAACGACGCTCAACAAACGCGAATCGGCTGATCGAATGCAGCGAATCCGCGATGCGGGCAACCGTCGACCCGTTCCAGCGGCTCATCGCGACGCCTTTAACGAGTTCCGCCGGGCGATCAGCCGCCAAGGTCGATAGGCAAGTGGCCGCATTTACCGGCTATCCCACAATTCAATGGTGCGCGGTATCCTCGCACCTATGAATCGCACGCTCATTAAAAACGCCCACGTCGTCCTTCCCGATTCCACTCGAGCGGGATCCGTCCTCATTGAAGACGGCAAGATCATCGATGTCGACGCTGGCAATCAAGTCACCGCGGACCATGTGATCGATGCCGAAGGTTTGCATTTACTGCCGGGGGTGATCGACGACCAAGTCCACTTTCGCGAACCTGGCCTGACCCACAAAGAGGACCTCGAGACGGCGTCGCGCGCCTGTGCGGCCGGCGGCGTGACCTCGTTTCTTGAGATGCCCAACACGAAACCGCCAGCGGTCACGTGGGACGGCGTACGCGCCAAGGAAGCACTCGGCGCCGAAAAGTCTCGCGTCAACTACGGTTTCTACATCGGTGCCACGCCCGACAATGCGGCTGAGTTGGCAAACGTGACCGATGTCCCTGGTATCAAGATCTTCATCGGAAGCAGTACCGGTAACTTGCTAGTCGACGAACAAGAGGCTCTTGAACGCATTTTCGCCGAGACGACGCTTCCCATCTGTGCCCACTGTGAAGACGAGACGACCGTTCGCGCCAACGCAAAGCGACTGGAAGGAACGTCCGACATTCATGATCACTCGCGGATTCGTGATGAGAACGCGGCGATCATCGCGACCAAGCGAGCGACCGAACTCGCGGTCCGGCACAAGCACCGTTTTCACGTGTTGCACGTTTCCACGGCGGCCGAGCTCGAGTTCATTCCTCCGGCGAAACCTTATGTGACCGCCGAGATTTGTTTGCATCACATCTTCTTCAATGTGGACGACTACGATCGACTCGGCAGTCGCATCCAAATGAACCCGTCGATCAAGACAGCCAACGACAACAAGTTGCTGTTCGAAGCGTTGTTGGATGGCACGATCCAAGTCATTGCGACCGATCATGCGCCCCACACGCTCGAAGAAAAGGCAAAACCGTATCCAGAAAGTCCTTCGGGGCTTCCAGCGGTCGAAAACAGTTTGGCATTGATGCTTGACCAAGTGAACGCAGGACGCTGCACCATCGAACAAGTTGCTTCGTGGATGTGCGATGCACCCGCACGCGTGTGGGGCATCATTGGCAAAGGGCGAATCGAAGCCGGCTATGACGCCGATTTGGTGCTCGTCGATTTGAATCAATCGAAGACGATTCGTGACGAAGAACAGCACACCAAGAACCGCTGGAGTCCGTGGCATGGCGAAACGCTCAAAGGTTGGCCCGTTGCAACGCTGGTGGGCGGGCACCAAGTTTGGAGTCAGGCCGACGGGTTCGATGAAACCTTCCGCGGCGCAAAGCTCAAGTTCGATCACTCGCGCGGCGGTTACTGGAACACGCCCGATGGGATCGGTGTCTAGAAACGACGCCGGGTTTGCGACATCGATGTGAGCCTCCCGTTTGTAGTACCGAGCTTTAGCCGGAATCTTCAAATAGCCTGTGGTTTTTCGTGAGCTCGCCAGAGCGTGATGATCGTGGCAAGCGGTCAACCGATGGAAACCACCTTCTGGCGAAGGTAGCTACGGGGCGCGAGTGCATTGTCGCCTTTCGCTCCGCGAAAGTAGCGTCTTCACGAAAGGCCCGACGCTAGCGCGCTGGGCTCATGTGTTCGGGACGTGGATCGCGGCACCGAGTAACACAACAAGTACGCGCCGGATCCGCGTCGCTGTCGCTCCTTGATCCGGCCTGCGTGAGTCGCGATTGGAGCCGGTCAGTGCATCAACTAAGATGATGGCTCCTCCCAACCACATTCCCCACCGATTGTCCGGAGTCTGATACCGATGAGATTCGCAGCTTGTTTCACACTCTTGCTTTGCCTTGCCAGTGCCTTGCCAGCAGATGACGATGTGGTCGTCCTTTATGGTGGCGGTGATGACTTGAGTGGTTGGGAAGGGCGCGAGGACCTTTGGTCGGTCGAAGAGGGAGCGATCGTTGGGCGAACCACTACAGCAGGGCAAATCAAACACAACACGTTTTTGATTTGGAAAGGCGGCGAGTACGACAATTTTGAGTTGACCGCACAATTCAAAATCGAAAGCGGAAACTCGGGAATCCAATACCGAAGCAAGGTAATCGACGAAGAGAAGTTCATCGTCGGTGGCTATCAGGCTGACATCGATTTCGGAAACACGTTTGCCGGAATCCTTTACGAAGAGCGACTTGGACGAGGGATCATGGCCAACCGAGGTGAGTCTGTGACGTTCGACGAGGATGGCGAAGCGAGTAAGAAACGGTTTGCCGATTCCAAGCAGCTTGCTTCAGGTATCCATGCCGGCAAATGGAATGACTTTCGAGTGGTTGCCGACGGTAACCACTTGCAACACTTCATCAACGGCGCGATGACGGCCGAGGTCATCGACAATCAGACGGACAAGTCGTCGTCAAAGGGTGTCATCGCCTTGCAACTCCACCAGGGGCCCGCGATGGTCGTGCGATTCAAGAACATCAAGGTTCGCAAGCTCAAGTAGGCACTTGCGACTCGTTTTGTGTTCCCGTTGCTTGGCCCGCTGTGTGGTCGGATGTCGCAGTCGGCTCCCATTTCCAGCCTGCTACCATGAAGTGTGGAGACTGTGATGGCAAAATCAATTTGGCCCCAAGACGATCAAACCGAAACCCTGCTCGTTGCTGCCCGTGATGGCGATTCTGATGCTGTCAATCGGCTGCTGGAAAAACATCGAGCACCGATCCGACGCCTGGTGGAATTGCGGCTCGATCGCAAGGTGCAGCAACGTGTCGACGTCAGTGATGTCGTGCAAGATGTGATGATTGAAGCGAGCGGTCGACTCGATCGCTACCTCGAAGATCCTGCGATGGCGTTCCATCTCTGGCTGCGACAGATCGCTTGGGACCGAATCATCGACACCTATCGGCGACATCGCGTCAGTGCAAAACGCAGTATGGATCGCGAACAGCCGATGGCCGTTGCGGGGAATCCCGATTCATCGACGATGGAGTTGGCGATTCAACTTTGCGATCCCGGTTTGACTCCTGCCGCGGCGGCGACGCAGCGAGAGATAGCGGTCAAAGTCGAAGATGCGATTGAGCGACTTGGTGACACCGACCGCGAGATCATCTTGATGCGGCACTACGAACATCTGTCGAACCAGGAGATCGCGGAAGTGCTCGGTGTGAATCCACCGGCCGCGAGCATGCGGTACCTTCGTGCGCTGCGGAAGCTGAAAGAGCTGTTCGAGGACGAAGAAACTGTGGGCGAGACCGAATCGTGAATGCGGACGATTCGACCGATCGCGATCAACGTCTGGCTGATGTATTGGCTGAATTGACCGACGCGGTTTGTCGGGGCGAGCCGGTCAATTTTGACGACGTTTGCGCAAGCCATCCTGACCTCGCTGCGGAGCTTCGCAAACTCTGGGGCGCCGTGCTGGTGACCGACACGGCAGGCACGGCGCGCGACGAGGGACTCTTGAACTTGAGCTCGGACTCGTCCGGGCGGAAATGGCGACGCATGGAGTTGCCGACCACCGTTGGCGACTACGAACTGCTCGAAGAAATTGGTCGCGGCGGGATGGGCGTTGTTTTTCGAGCCCGGCAGTTGAGTCTCGGCCGCGAAGTCGCTGTGAAGATGATCCTTCGCGGGCGTCTGGCGAGTGACGCCGATATGGAACGATTCGTTGCGGAAGCGCTCGCGACGGCTCGCTTGGAACACCCCAACATCGTTCCCGTTTACGACGTCGGCGATTTTGATGGTCGACCCTACTTCAGCATGCAGCTGGTCGAAGGCAAGACGCTGGCGGAATTGGCGGCTGATGGCCCGTTGCCGCAACGACAGGCGGCCCAGATTGTTGCTTCGATCGCATCGGCGATTGATTTTGCGCATAGCCAGGGAATGGTGCATCGCGACATCAAGCCGAGCAACATCATGGTCACCAGCGATGGAACGGCCTTGGTGACTGACTTTGGCTTGGCGAAACAATCGGGCAACAACACCGATTTGACTCGCAGCGGAGTGTTACTGGGTACTCCGGCCTACATGTCGCCCGAACAAGCGGGCGGACGGCGATCGCTGGTAGGTCCGGCCAGCGACATCTACAGCCTTGGGTGCGTGCTCTATTTCGCTTTGACGGGACGGTCACCCTTTGTGGCCGATTCGCCAATGGAGTTGGTGATGTTGGTCGTCGAGCAAGACCCGACACCGCCGCGAGCGTTGCGTCCTCGCTTGGATCGCGACTTGGAAATGATTGTCGTTCGCTGCATGCAAAAGCCGATCGACCTTCGTTATGACAGTGCCGATTCGCTCGTGACGGATCTGCAGGCGTACCTTTCGGACGAAAAGGTGCTCGCCTCGAGTGGTCGGTTCAGCCAAGTGGTTGCCCGCGTTTTTCGCGAAACGCATCATGCGGCCGTGCTTGAGAATTGGGGAGTGCTTTGGATGTGGCACTCGTTGGTGTTGCTTGTCGCAGGCATCCTCACGTGGACGCTCGACTTGTGGTTCGGAGTGACTCAGCGATGGATTTATGGAGCGGTCTGGACGGTGGGACTGGGAGCCTGGGCGGCCGTGTTTTGGAAGTTGCGTCAGCGGATGGGGCCGGTCACTTTTGTCGAACGTCAAGTCGCTCACATTTGGGGCGCCAGCATGATCGCGATCGGATTGCTGTTTCCCCTTGAATGGTGGCTCGATCTGAAGGTGCTAAGCCTCTCGCCGATGTTGGGTGTGATCAGCGCGATGGTTTTTGTGATCAAAGCAGGAATGCTCAACGGTGTCTTCTACATACAGACCGCGTCGCTGCTGGTCGCGGGTCTTTTGATGGCGATTTGGCCGTCGGCGGCGCACCTTATCTTTGGCTTCGTCTCAGCCGCCTGTTTTTTCATTCCAGGCTATTACTACTATCGTCGTCGAACGACGCGGTAACCCCGCCGGTTGCGTCTGGATCAGATTTTGTTGCTCGCGAATTCACACAGTCACCTGAGCTCGGTGTATTCTCGGAAAAACAAATCAGACGCCGCGAAGCCAGGATTCATTTTGTTGCTCCTTCAATGTCGACTTCTGATCGCTACTGCGACGACGCTGTTTGCAGTTGCGATTGCAAACGCGTCGCCACCGCTGGTCAGCGGTTATGACCGCTATGGAAAGCACGACGAGCTTTCGCCTCGCGTTTCGGGACAGCTGCTGATTTCGAGTCTCAACTGCACGGCTTGTCATCAAGCCAAGTTGTCGCGTCTGAATCCCGTGGGTGCTCCGAACCTCGCCGGCGCCGGTGTACGCCTTCGAAAAGAATGGTTGCGGTCGTTCTTGATGCACCCGCAAAACGAAAAGCCAACCACAACCATGCCCGATATTCTGGCCGGCGTTGCCGAGTCAGAACGCGATGACGTGGTCGAGAGTTTGGTTGCTTTCTTGATGTCGCAACAGCAGCCGTTTCAAAAGCTAAAAGGAAGTGGACGCCGTCCCGTGCCGCGGTTGTTTTGGGATCGTGGCGATGCCGATTCGGGTCGACATCTCTATCACACCATCGGTTGCGTTGCCTGTCATGAACCGGATGAAGATTACGAAACGGTTGAGACGAAACCTTCACCGATTGATCAATTGATCGAGCAGTTGGATGTCGATGAACTTGCCGATATGGGATTGGCAAGCGAGGCAAGGGCTGTCCAATCGGTTGCTCATAGCCAGTTAGACAAAAAGTACACGCGTCGATCGCTGACGATGTTCTTGCTCGATCCACCCGCGGTGCGACCGAGTGGGCGAATGCCGTCGCTAAAACTCTTGCCGACCGAAGCGGCTGACATCGCGAGCTACTTGATTCCCGATTCCGATCGCCGCTCCGACGACAATGTCGGGTCCACCGCGCCCTCTGATCGGGTGCAACGCGGACGGGAGTTGTTTGTTCAACTCAAGTGCGCCAATTGCCATTCGATTCCCGGCCTCAAACCGAAGATGGCAACGCCGATGACCGCGCTCGACTTCGACAAGCCGACGAGCTGTTTTGGCCAACCGAAATCGGGAATGCCAAAGTACGCGTTGGATGCCGGTCAAATCGCTGCGATAAAAGAACCCGCCGCACGAGCATTGACACCAACCGAGCCGTGGGAAAACGTCCATTTCCGGATGCTGCAGCTGAACTGCTACGGATGCCATGCACGAGAGCTTCCGACCACTCGATCGGTCTCGTTTGGCGGAGTCGGCCGGTTTCGAAAGCGGTTCTTCGAGACGGTGACACAAGTCGATCTTGGTGATGAAGGTCGCTTGCCGCCGTCGCTAACTGGGGTGGGACGCAAATTGACCGTCAGCGCGCTGAACGCGGCGTTACAACCAACCGCCGACGCTTACCGAAAACACATGACCGCTCGAATGCCAGGCTACCCAAAGTCGGTCACCGGCCCTTTGGTCAACTCGCTTCCTTCGGCCGATCACGCTAAGACCGAAAGCGAGCAAGCGGTGTTTGGGGAGATGGCCGGGCTTGCTGAATCGGGACGTGCACTTGTGAACACAGGTTGTGTGCAATGTCATCCCTTTCGAGGCGAAAACTTGCCCGGTGTCGTGGGGCTCGACCTCGATCAGGTCACCAAGCGAGTTCACCCATCGTGGTTCGCCGCGTTCTTACGTGATCCAGGATCGGTCAAGAAGCGAACGCGGATGCCGACCTTCTTTCCTGATGGAAAGAGCACGCTTCCCGATCTTCTCGAGGGTGATGTTGACCGACAGATCGCTTCGGTGTGGGCTTATTTGAAAGAGCTGCCAACGCAGCCACTGCCCGAGAAGATTGCCGAAGCGCGTTCAAAAAACTATGAGCTGATTCCGAGCGAACGACCGATCGTTCTGCGCACCTTCATGGAGGGTGTCGGGATGCACGCGATTGCCGTGGGATCGCCGAGCGGAGTGCACTATGCCTTTGATGCTGAATCGATGCGTTTGGCCGTTGCATGGAAAGGGCGGTTTCTCGATGCCCAAAGCACTTGGTTCGAACGATTCGCAACACCAACGAACCCGCTCGATGCATCGGTCCAGCTTTCACCAAGCTTTTCGTTGGCGGCGCTGGAAGGCGATCTGGCGAGTTGGCCCGATGATGCAAACAGGGCAGGGTATCGGTTTGGCGGTCTTCGAATGGATGGCTCGGGCGTGCCAACGCTGCTGTATCAAATTGGCAATTGGCAGGTGGCAGATCGCGTGGTTGCGACCGATTCGGGGCTCGACCGATCTTTGACGATCACACGAAAGGCTACAAACGACGACGCAAAACCGCTCACCTTGCTCGCCCACACGGGAGACAAGATCACGCGTGCCGGCCCCTGGTCGTTTGTCGATACCCAGGGACTTACGGTGAAAGTATCCGAGGATGTGGGGCATGCCGGTGAGCTCGTCGCGACCGAGCGTGGTCAACATTGGTGGATCCCGCTCGACATCAAAGATCGCAAAACGATCCAACTGGAGTACCGATGGTGAACCGACTAGCCGCAATCGCGGGATGTGTGTTGTTGGCAAGCGGTTTTACAGTCGCGCGCGCTGGCGAAGAGGAATACTATCGCGTGGTAACGATCGCTGCGCCCAAGGCCCAAACCGATTCGCGGGCAGCAACTTGGAAACCATCGCCCGATGGATTGCCACTCGAAGTCAGCGGGATGGCCTTCCTTGGCGATGGTCGCTTGGCCGTGGCGATTCGAAAGGGCGAAGTTTGGTTGCTCGATGGCGTTTATGACGAACCACCAACGAACATCCAATACAAACGTTTTGCCTCGGCGTTGCACGAACCCCTGGGGCTCATTTCGATTGGTGATTCACTGTTGACGACCCAGCGCACCGAACTCACAAAACTGCGCGATGTCGACGGCGACGACGTTGCCGACGAATACTTGACGGTCGCTAAGGGTTGGGGCGTAACCGGCAACTATCACGAATACGCATTTGGTCCAAAAGTCGATGGTGAAGGGAATCTTTGGGTCACCTTGAATCTTGGATTGGGGCTTCGCAAAGAGCATCTCAAGCATGTCGTCCCGAATGCGCAGGGCGGCTATCGGCAAGGACGCTGGCGGGGGTGGGGCATGATGGTCGACAAGCAAGGGAAGCTACACGCAATGTGCGCTGGGATGCGTTCCCCGTCAGGGCTTGGTGCCAACGCCGACGGCGACATGTTCTATACCGATCAACAAGGCAATTGGGTCGCAACCAATTCGCTGCACCATATGCGCCGGGGTGCGTTTTTTCATCATCCCGAATCGCTCGCGTCCGCCGGTTTACCAGAGTCGCCGATCAAAGAAGTGGCAAGCATCCCCAACGGCTTGCCGCTGCCCGAAGCGTTGAAGCAATTTCCGCACTTGAGTCCACCGGCCGTTTGGTTTCCCTACAAAAAGATGGGGCAATCGGCGACCGACATCATGTTGGATCAAAGCCAAGGCAAGTTTGGTCCCTTTGCCGGGCAACTATTCGTCGGCGAGTTCACGCAAGCGGGAATCAATCGTGTCTTTTTGGAAAAGGTCGACGGTCAATATCAAGGGGCTTGTTTTCCGTTTCGCTCCGGGATGGCATCGGCGGTCTTGCGATTGCAACAGGGAGGCGATGGCAGTGTGTTCGCAGGTTTGACCAACCGCGGTTGGAGCAGTTTGGGCACCGCAAGTTATGGTCTACAACGTTTGGTTTGGACCGGGAAAGTGCCGTTTGAAATTGAGCAGATGCGAGCGCTTTCGGACGGATTCGAATTGCGATTCACCAAGCCGGTCGAAGCCGAGTCGGCGGCAAATCTGAACTCATACAAGATGAGTCGCTACACGTACCAGTATCACTCGACTTACGGCAGCGACGAAATTCAAACCAAGTCGTTGGAAGTGCGCAGTGCGAGTGTGAGCGATGATCGCCGATCGGTAAAGTTGGTCGTCGACGGTAGGCGACGGCACTTTGTTCACGAGCTTTTGGCCGACGGTGTGCGAAGCGAAACGGGAGAGAAGCTACTGCATCCGGACGCTTACTACACCCTCAATCGTATTCCGAAATAGCGTGTGGGGCCCGGCGCGTGTCGCTTATCGTCATTGCGTAGGCCGGATCAAGGAGCGATAGCGACGCTGATCCGGCATGATCACTTTGATCTTACGATTGAAATGGTGATGTCTCTTCGCCTGACATATCGATCACGGAACGCATTCATAAGATTGGAGTAATGCTGAAAAACTGAGATGAGGTCTTGGCCCATCGTCAGTACCATTGGTTCAGGGTAGGTGAGTGACCGGCGCGACCAACTTGACTGAAGTTTCTCTTGTAAGACGGGGTATTGGTGAGGCAGGATGTGTAAAGCGAAACTCTTGTCTTCTCGGGACCCTGAAATGGACAGGTCGAATTTCATTGCGACCGAGTCAAGCCATGGTTGATCAAGATCGAGATAGTGCGTGGTGTTGAAGTAGGCGATTCCGTCGGTCGCGTCATAGAGCGTTTTGGCGGCCGCAAAGGAGAGTTCGGCGCGCAAGAACCCGCCGCGCGCGTCGCCTTGTTCTTCAAGCCAATCGGCGTAGATCAATCGCGCGGCATCGGAATCGGGATCGGCTTGAATCGCTTCGATAAGAGATTGTTCTTCGTTCACGTTGACGGAATGATGTTTGTAGGAACATGTTTGTAGTACCGCCATTAGGCGGACTACCATGTTCGTGGTACCGGCATGAGCCGCACTGTCCTAGGTTGTCCGCCTAAAGGCGGTACTACGAACTTGCTGCACGACAACTCACAACACCACAGCCATCATGTCGAGCGAATTCAAATCACGCCTCAAGGCGGGTGAGTTACTTTGTGGATCCATGGTAACGCTGGCGACGCCCGCGGTTGCTGAGATCCTTTCCGAAAGTGGTTTCGATTGGCTGTTTGTTGATGCCGAGCATGGTGCGCTCGAAACCTCCGACGTCCAAGGCATCCTCCAGGCGGTTGGGCGAACGACCCCTTGCCTTGTACGCGTGCCTGAAACCACCGAGACGCACATCAAACGGGTGATGGACCTGGGGGCTGCGGGCGTGATCGCGCCCATGGTCAACACAACGAGACACGCAGAGCAGGTGGTTAGGTTCGCGAAGTACGCGCCGTTGGGCAATCGTGGCGTCGGTTTGGCTCGCGCGCACGGTTATGGGCTGCGGTTCAACGAGTACATGCAAGCGGCCAATGACGAAACCGTCGTGGTGGTCCAAGCTGAGCACATTGATGCGGTCAACAACATTGAGTCGATCGTAAAGGTCCCCGGAATCGACGCCGTTTTTGTAGGGCCGTATGACCTGTCGGCAAGCCTCGGCAAGATGGGGCAAATCGATGATCCCGAAGTGACCGACGCCATCGAACGTGTCACAGCGGTTTGCCAAGCCGCCGGCATGCCACTGGGGTTTTTCGGGGTCTCGGCCTCAGCGGTCCAGCCCTACATCGAGCGGGGTTACAACTTGGTGGTTGCGGGAGTCGACACGCTGATGCTCGGAACGGGAGCGGCCAAGTTGCTCGAAAAACTTCATACCAATCGTGCAGACTGACTCGGCATCGGACTTGCTTCCTCACAACACCACATTGGTGATTGATTTTCGAGTTGGCCGCTGATTAGGCTTGCTCGAAGTGAGCGGATGAACCAGCCGATAGGTGTTGGTTCTGTTTTCTGTTTCAATAAAGGGATCGTGATGAAAAGATGGTTTTCCACTAGCTTGGTCGTGGCTTGCACGTTGTTGCTGGCTGCACCAACAGTCAACGCGGAGGTAAGCGTGGGCGACGAGGCACCGAAGTTTTCGCTTGTCGGCAGCGACGGCAAAACGTACAGCAATGAGGACTTTACAGACAAACAGGTGGTGGTGATCGCCTGGTACCCGAAAGCGTTCACCGGAGGCTGAACGAAGGAATGCAAGTCGCTCCGTGAGAGTGGCAAGATCCTGAAAAAGTTCAACGTTGCTTACTTCACCGCCAGTACTGATCCGGTCGAGCGCAACACCGAGTTTGCCAAAAGCCTTGACCTCGACTATCCGATTTTGAGCGATCCCACCAAGGAAGTCGCAAAGGCATTTGGTTGCTTGAGTCCTCGCGGGTTTGCGAGCCGTTGGACTTACTACATCGGCAAGGACAACAAGATTCTGTACGTCGACAAGAAAGTCAAAGCCGGGAATCACGGCGAAGACATTGCCGCAAAGCTCGAGGAGCTCGGCGTCGAAAAGAAATAGCGTTCGTCACTTGTTGGGTATATCGAAGCAGCTCGTCAGTAGATCACTGGCGAGCTGTTCTTGTTTGATGATCAGCGTCGCAAAATGAACGAAATCTGCTTGACACGATTGGCCGCGAACCTGCCGCTGGATGAGGTTTGACAGCAAGTGTGATTTTTCGCGTGACATCGGTTCGTTTCTTCCCTCTTTTCTATTACGGAGGGCCTGAACCTTGAAGGTCTCCGACGGTAAGAGGCACCAAGGAGAATCCACTCGATGCGCGAGAATAGAAAAAGACTTCAAGAGTATCTTCGAATTCGTGGTGGGGCGGCCCGGGCCGTTCTGCCACCCGCGACTCGACGACCGGTTGGCTTCGAGCGGCTTGATGAGCGGGTGTTGTTGGCAGTGCTGTCCGTTTCGCCGCAACCGGGTGAGGATCCGGCGGCGTTGCTGGCCGAGGCGGTTGCCACAGCGAACTCGACGCCCGAGCCGGACACGATCGAGCTTGCTCCGGCCAACTACGACTTGTCGTCGTTGGCGGCATCGCCTGCCGACCAAGCCGTTCTCGAGATCACGTCAGACATTCATCTCATCGGGACGTCGCCAAGCAAGGTCTCGATCTTGCCGCAACTTGATTCCGCAGTCTTTGCGGTGCGGCCGGAAGCGTCACTGAGTTTGAGCCGAATCACGGTCTATGGATCGATGGAGCCGAATCCCGGTGCCCTTGTTCCGCCTCGCGCGTTGATCGTCGATGTTGGTGGCGTCGCCGAGTTGGATCAGGTTGCGATCATAGGCTTGGTCGACCCCGAGCGGATTGACATGTCGCTGGCGACGATATTAATCGAAAACGCAGGCACACTCACCGTGCGCCGGTCCGCGTTAATCGACAGCAGTGGAAGTGCGGTCAAAACCGGCGAAGCCACCACGCGTCTGGTTGATACGACGGTTGCTGGGGCGTCTGTCGTGGGGCTCGTGTCATCTCGCGCGATCGCACAAAGGGATGAGTCGAGCCGCCTCGATGTGGAAGATTCGATCTTGTTCCGAAATGGACTTGGCGTTTTTTCGTCACAGGACACGACGATCGCTGGGTCGACAATCACGGAGAATGGGCGCGGGGAATTTGGGGTGATCAACGGCGGCTTTGTTGGTGTCGCGTTTGCCGAGAATCCACCCACCTTTGACCTGGGGTCCGACAACGTCATCGCAGGAAATTTCCTTCTTGGCCAGGCCGGCGAAGTCGTTCACGGGCAAAGGGGTGATATCACGATCTTGGGTCGAGACCCATCGGCCGATCCTATCGAATCGATCGGTACGCCGGAACAAGGCAAGGCGAATCTGGAATCTGTGATCGCAAAGATTGAGGAAGGAATCTTGCTGACCGACGAAGTACTTGAAGGCGTCAACGTTGATCTCGTGATGGTCGATGAAAAGATTACCGTCCAATCGCGAGGTCTTGGCGTTTCGAGCGTCTTGTGGAATGAAGCAGCCGGTCGATTTCGAGTCGACGTTGCGGTGCAGCAACCGCTCAGCCAGTTGACAGTGGTCGCGGATGAGTTGGTTCCATTGGACGCCGGTCGAATCGTGGGCGGCGGATTGAGTGTGGACCTTTCCATCCACTCTGTCTTCACCACAACGGGAAACCTGACCTCACCCCAGCGCGCCGCGTGGCAACTGGCAACCCTGCAAAGTGTGACCAGTGAATCGGGAGCCAATGTGACGGTGCGGCGGGACGGACAAGGAAAGCTCCTCGCACTCAAGTATCACTCTTTGGAGGACTTCGTAGGAACGGACACCGTGACGGTTGTCGGCGAAAGTCAGGATGGCGAGCCATTGGAGAGCACGATCACGGTCGACGTAACGGAGGTCGCCGACGTCACTTTCAATGTGGCCGCTTCCGATTTGAACGAGGCGATTGACGTAGCGGTCTCTTCGAGTGGCCTTGGCCGTGTTTCTCAGTTTGAACTCACGTTCTCGTATGATCCGTCAAGCGTCGAATTGGTAGGAACCGAATACGGTCGTGGCTTTCCTTTTCTTCAGCGAACTGACGAGAGTCCTGGTCGTGTCACCCTGAGTGCTTTCAACGGGTTCTCCACAGGACACGATCTGGTCATGTTGAATTTCCGGCGCATTGCAGACGGGTCAGCAAACATCAAACTCGCATCGGCAACGTTTACCCAGGCCGGTACTACGCAGCAGCTCGTGCTCGGAGCGGCAGAGCAACAATACTTTTTCCTTGCCCAAGATGATACGAACCGAGACGGCAACGTGACGGCTTCCGATGCACTGCGAGTGATCAACCGGCTCGGGCAAGACTCGGAAGAAACGAGCGAATCGTCCTACGACCGTGAACTCGATACCAACGGTGATAGCCGACTCTCGGCGTCGGATGCACTCCGCGTCATTAATCGAATCGGAGTCGTTTCAAATGACGAAGTCGACCAAAGTGAGCACACGCACGCTGTCTTCTCGCCAGACGCATTGCCGTTTCTATCGACCGACGAAGAGATACCCTCGTTTGTCGCCCGTCCGAACCTGCCTCTCGATGACGGCACGCCAGCCGACTTCGTTAACGTGACACCGCCTACTCCGCAAGAATACTCATCGGCCGTCCTGATCACTCCGGGGACCGATGGAGTTTCGACGCAGAGCAGTTTGCAATCTGTCACGACGCTGGACCTTTACGTCATCGAACCGACGACCGACCGTCTTGGGTTTGGGCTCACGGCAAGGGATGGTAGTCACGCTGACTTTTCAATCACCATTTGGGACGCAGAAGGAACGCTGCTTGACGCCTATCCCACCAAAGCATCGTCAGGAATCCCGGGCGGAATCATCGACGTCACGATTGGCGAGCCGATTTACTTTCGCATTGGAAGCAAGAGTGAAGATTCGCTCTCGTACATCTTTGACACATTGAGCATGACATGAGTCAGTTTTCGGATGGGTCTTTGATGGTGCTCAAGTCATCAGGCGCTGGCCGTGGTGGAGGGTCCGGCGCGGTCGGCTGGCGATCCAGTCGCAGTTTTTTGGCATCGACCGAGAAGAGTGCATCGAGGTCGAAAGCCATCGCGGTGGCACGCGATCCGCGCCACGTGTCTTCGCCAACACCGTCCGAGTCGGTGGTCATGTCGCTTGAGGCGACGTTGTCGATAGGTCGACCCTCTCTCGGGCGAAGGAATTCAGCGACGTCGATCATGCCTTGGTTGGAACTATGTGACTCGGGAGTACAGGGTGTGGTTTTGGATGGCTTTCGTTGCGGTGAATAGATCCGAAACTGCATCCGATACTGTCCGAGCAATGGCTCAAGGTCTTCCGCTTCAAGCAAAAGGTCAGCGATTCCCCACAGTTCGCCCAGCTCAAATTCATGTAGCGACTTGTCGGAGTCCGTTGTGTCAGAGCCGGCGTCACTGTTTGCATTTGGAACCAACAACTCGGACTCAAACGCTTGCGGAAACTCCAACTCGATGAATCCGGCGTCACCATCGTTCTCGTCGTCGTCAGCGCGACGGTGTTCGAGCCAATCCAATCGACGTCGCTGGTGAGCGTCTTCGCGAAAAAGATCATCGATGGGGTTGAGTGACTCAAAACGAAACCCCAAGGGACTGATGGTCGCGTTGATCAAGACTTGTGGTGATGAAGGCGGTGACGCACCAGTTGCTTCGTTGGCCACTGGAGAGGTTACCGTTTCTGGTGACCGCGTCGGCGGCGGTGTTGCGGGTGAGGGCGAATCGATCGACCCAGTGATCGGGACTTGAAGCTGAGCCGTCGAAACGTTCGCAGGGTTGATCGCATCGTTTTCGCCGAACAAAAGAATCGACTCGATTTCGTTCTGTGCGGGGACGGTCACGATGGACGCGGCGGTCGCCTCCGACTCAACCAAGAATGGAGCGTCGAAGAGCCACTCCGGTTCGGTATTCTGTCCGGGCGGTGGCGGAAACACCGATGCCTTCACGGCCCCCACGTTTTCAAGAATGCTTCCAGCCGTTGTGATCCGTTCTGTTCCAAACGTTCTCATACTGCCAAACGCATCAGAGAACGCGATCGTCCCGGTCGGTACAACGCCTTCGCCAAAGCGAAGGTCGACACTGGCGCGAAACACGCCACCTCCAATGTCGGGACTCGGGAATTGGGAGCGTGTGTCTTGGACAAAGACGCGTAAGGTGTATTGCTTACCGGGTGCGAATTCAGTGACGGTCTGACCTGATTGATTCATCGCCAAGGTGGTGATGGCAACAATCATCTCGTCACCGAATGAAACAGCAGGTTTGGGGGTGACTGGAGTTGGTTGCGTGTCCGGCGGCGTTGCTTGGGCCCGCCGCCGGATCGCCTCGAGCAGCACTTCTGGCGACTCGCCAATCGCAAACAATCGCTCGATTTCGGCCAACGAGGGTACCGGGTTCTCGAACATCTGCAGACCCTCGCCTAAGGGCAACCCCGAGAGAGCGAGTCTCGGTTCCATTCGTTCAAAATGAAGCTTCCGAAACCGTGCGAGGTCGGGCTCTTGGGAACGCGTTGTAGGTTTCATTGGGCTTGCTGCTTGTGTCGGATGGTCCGGATCCTTTCCGCTTCTGCTTTGCGGCCGGATTGCCGAAGTGCTGATTCATAGTTTTCGTACGTGGTGATCAACATCGCTTCGAAGGACTCGGTGTCGGGTGTCATCTCTTGAAGTTCTTGCTGGCGAGCGAGAGAGTCTTGGTATTGGGCGATGGCTAATTCGATGCGACCACCTTGCATCGAAACGCGCGCTTGGTTGTTGAGGACGCCGCCAAGGCTCGCGAAATAGCGAGGTCGCTGGGGTGCGTTGCGGCAGAGTTCCGTCAGCAACTTTTCCGAACGGTCGAATGCATCGGTTGCATCCCGAAGATGGTGCATTCGCGTGAGAAGCCTGCCTAAGTTGTTGTAGGTGATCGCAAGCTCTTCGAGGAACCGCCACATGTAGGGCGACTCTTCCACCATCCCTTGATAGAACTCGAGCGCCTCGCGGTAGGCGTTGAGCGATTCCTGCATTCGATCTTGCTTTGCTAACAGCGACGCACGGTTGTTCAGGCTTGTCGCAAGCGGGTGAAGCACGGTCTCGGTTTCGGATTCCCTGGCTAGCTGGCGCAAAGTCTCAATTGCCCGATCGTTGTACCCAAGCGCGCGATCGACATCGGAATCCTGGTAGAGGTAACCGAGGTTGTTAAGCGTCATTGCCGCTTCGAGACGCCAATGAGTGTTATGTTGCGATGGCGTGCCGTCGATCAGCAGATCAAACGAAGTTTCCAGCGCTCTTGCAGCGAGCGAAATCTCGTCCTTGGCTGAAAAAAGTAGACCGAGGTTTCCATAGACGCCGGCCAACTCGCGACGGACTTGCGACGCGGGCTGATCGATTGCGGCGAGCAATTTGATTGCGGTCCGGTATTCATGCTCGGCAGCTTCAGCATGACCCGCTTCGGCATCGAGCATCCCGATGTTGTTGTGGCACAGCGCAAGTCGAAGGTCGATCTCATCACTCGCGGTCGACGGATCAGAAGCGAGTTGTTGATAGAGCGATTGGGCGCGGTGATAGGCTTTGAGTGCTTGTTCTGTTCCACCCAAAGTTTCAACAATGCGTCCGGCGCGAAAATGAGTTTGCGCGAGCTCTTCGCGGAGGCCCGGGGCGTCGTTGGCCGAGACCACAAATTGTTCGTAGTATTCGAGGAGATCGCGAACCATCTGTTTGCGGATTGGTGCGGCACCTGGGACGTCCGCCAGCTTTTCCGCGACCAAGAGACCGAAGTGATCCAGAACCTCGCGTGTTCGTCGAAAGTTCTCCTGCGCTATTGCTTCTTGCGCGTTCTTGCTCGCGATCGCTGCCCGCAATTCACCTTGCTTGTGGATGAATAGAGCAGTCGTTGCAAGGGAAGCGATGAATGCGATCAGCAAGATACCGAGTCCGGCGGCTACCGAGCGTCGATGTCGGGACGTCCACTTCGACAGACGATCAAGGGCTGATGGTCTCGCTGCCATGATCGGTTTACCGGCGAGAAACCGTGCTAGGTCTTCCGCAAAGTCCGCAGCGGTGTCGTATCGCTGAGACGCTTCGGTTGCAATCGACTTGAGGAGAATCGTTTCAAGATCGATTGGCACGGCCGCATCCACGCGGCGCGGGGCGATCGGTTCGGTGAGGCCGTACCGCGGAGGTGCATGTCCCGGATCATCAGGAAACGCGGCTTTTCCAGTGACCAGCTCGTAGAGCGTGAGGCCGAGCGAATAGATGTCGCTGCGATGGTCGACCAAATGTGGTCTTCCGGATGCCTGCTCGGGGCTCATGTACCGGAGCGTTCCGACAATCGCGCCGCTTTTCGTCAAGCTCGAGTCATCACGACATCGGGCCAATCCAAAATCGGTCACCCAAATCTTGCCTTCCTCATCGATCATCATGTTCGATGGTTTGACATCCCGATGAATCACACCCCGTTGATGGGCATGATCCAACCCGCGCGCGGCTTGAATCATCCATTCAACACACTGCCGCTGATCCAGTTCGCCAAACGTTTCTCGGTACCGGTCAAGAGAGACGCCATCGATGAATAGCATGCTGTAGCAATGCAGTCCGTCTTCGCAACCGATCGAATAGATCGGCACAATGTTTGGGTGTTGAAGTTGAGCCGCGGCCTGAGCCTCGACAAGAAAACGTGCAATGCGCGTCTCATCGAGCACGATGCTTAGCGGAAGTACCTTCAAGGCAACAACACGATCGAGTGAAATCTGCCGCGCCTCGTAGACGACTCCCATGCCGCCGCGTCCCACCTCACGCACGATCTGATAGTCACCGATCGTTTGGCAAGTCAGGTCTTCCCAACCGATTTGGATCGAATCGTCACGAGTCTCCCTCTCGCCCGAGGATCGATGAGGGCCGAGTGCTTCGAGCGCATCCATGCTCGCAAGTAGCGGCTCGAGTTCCTCGGCAAGTGATTCATGCTGGCTCAAGAATGATGCGCGATCGACGGGCCCTTGAGATCGGAGTTCCAAATACGATTCCAGGACGTCCAGCAATGCTCGATCTAAATTGCCAAGGGACTCCAGAACGGCCGATGAACGATTCATAGCTGCCCTTTGGCATTTAGCCGATCTCTCAGGTCCTTGATACCGCGCAGGAAGAGCATTCGAGCGGCGCCGGGTGATCGATCGAGGTGCTGGGCGACCTCGGCGAAAGGAAGCCCATCGATGCAACGAAGCATCAACACATCGCGGTAGTCTTTGGGGATTTCCGCCAGCGCGTTTGCGATGTGGATGGTCCGTTCTTCATGCTGAGCTTGGGAATCAGGCTTGGGGCCTCGATCAACGAGCACATTTTCCAAGCGGATCGTTGATCGATTGAGTTGATGACCGATCGCGTCCAACGAGACCTCGCGCCGCACGTCGCGTCGCTTTGCATCGAGGTGTTGTTGGTGCAGGTTTTGGATGCGGCGCGAGAGAATGGCCTTCAGCCAAGCGACGAATTCACGGGCAGACGATCCACGGAACTCATTGAAACCTCGATGCGCGTAAAGAAACGTCTCTTGAACCACATCCGATGCGCTCGCGCGCAATCTCAGCTGGGGTCGGACCTGAGTGGTAGCTAAGAGTTTGATGTAGTTCTGGTAGAGCGCGAACAATGACCCCAGCGCGCTCAAGTTCCCATCTTGAGCGGCGCCTATCAATTCATCGGCTTGAGACGGAGTGTTCCCAGCCATTGGCGAGAGAATGGATCACATGGACATGTGCAAAAGGACCTTATCGTTAAAGACAGAGCCTTGAGCGATTTGTCACGCAATGCGGTCCAGAATCTCGGAGATTTTCTTCCGAGGATTGGCGATCACACTCTTTCGACGGCTGCGGATTGCCGGATCAGCGTCGCTGTCGCTCCTTGATCCGGCCTACCCGGGCCAACACCTGTGAGCCGAACGCGCTAGCGTCGGGCGCAAACGGTTTATGTGGCCCGGGACGCGGAGCGTCCGAAGAGTGCGTTCCCACGCAGAGCGTGGGGACGAGGTGGGATCCGGCCTACCGGCTAGCTGTTTGTTTTGACGTCGGCTGAGTCGGCGACGTTGACCCAAACGTGCACGTGGGGTGCACCGCGGTAGTGCCAAACGAACGACGGGCCTTCCAGTCGCCAGTTATCCCAGACGCGATCTTTGCCGAGGTCGTGATCGGTGTAGAACGATAGCTTGCAGGCGTCGAGGCCACCTTGAGTCTTGAGGCACTGCGATAGTTCGTCTTGATCGCTCTGACGGTACATTTCGGTCAAGGTGCCGAGAACCTTTTGCAGTTCCCCGCGTTGGTCCGATGACATCTCCGTAACGGGCAACCCGGTGATCTTACCGCTCTTGCCTTTGAAGGCGACCGCTTGCTCACGCGGTGTGCGGCCGACCTCGGCCTGCTTCTGTTGTTTGCCATCGAGCATTTTGTACAAGTTGTTCGCTGCGATCGCTTGATCCCAAAAGACGTTGTCGGTGTGCTTGGGGCCTTCGTTAAATTCAGGCGCGTGCCCGTAAAAGATTGGCCCGCCAAGTGCGACATGGTCGGCCGAATTGCCATCGCACCGCAGCGTCATGTGTCGTCCGGTGATGACCAATTCAAACTTGCCATCGCCAGGTTGGCCGAAGATCGCGATCGATTGCTCGTTGCCAAATCCGCCGGCGTCGTCTTCGAGTTGTTGGTAGTAGCGGTCGTGCCAATCAGGATGGATGATGCCTTCGAAGATGGATTGAATCAAATCACGTTGGTCGTCGGTATAGAACTTGCCGTTGATTTCGTGTTTGGTGATGTTCCAATTGTTCGCGACAAACGTTCTTAGCAAGCCGCGTTTTTTGTCTGTGTGGTTCCAGTCGAAACAGATTCCCTTTTTCTGTTGATCGGAAAGGGTTCCGTAAAGTTGTTCGACAAGCGATTCGGCTGTGACTGACTTTGCGTCCGCGGCCAGGGCCGACGGTCCAACGATGTTACTGGCTGTGACTGCTGCAGCCGTTGCCGCGGTGGTTTCGAGGAAGGCGCGACGGTTGATCGATCGACCGTTCATAAGGGAGGGTTCCTATGCTTCAGAGGATTCAAAGAAAGGTGGCCGGCGATGGAAAGGCGGGAAAGGCCACCCACTCAGGCCCCATTGTATGCGACGCCGTGAGCCGAGAGGGGCATTATTGCCAACAGATCGGAAACACGCGGAGTGCGCGATAGGTTGCAAAAACGCCGGTTTTCACGCAATTGGACAGCCGCACTGCGCAAGCTTCGCCCCCGGTGTTGCGTGAATCACCTTCGGGGGAAGGTGTGAATCAGAAGTAGGAGCGGCGGCTAGGCGGTCGCTGCTTCCACGCGGCACGATGGTGCGGCGATCGGGAATGTGACATCCGATTGCTGCTGCGAAGCGTATTGCTGTAGCTTTTCGATGATCGGACGCGATAGCCGTCGGCCGCGCGAGACGAGCAACGCGCCGTTGTCTGTGATGACGTCTTCGACAAGCACCATGCCTTCGTCAAGTTCGTCGGGGCCAATGCTGACGACCCCCTCGTCGATGATTCCCCCGCCGTTGATCTCAGCCAGGGTCTCGGTGATTCGGTTGGGAAGTTCAGGAAGCGCGAGTTGAATTTCGTTGATAGCGTTGGCAGTGGGGACACCATTCTTGCCGAGCAATTCCCAATAGAACGCGACGCGCAAGAGTGTCGCGCAAGCTTGCGTTGTTTCTTCGCCCGCTTGAACGCGGCCGTCGCATTTGGTTTGCAGGCGTAGCATTTCGGCGACGCCACCAAGACGCGGGATGCGATCGATCATCTTTGCAGCGACTTCCGCCATTTCTCCAAACACTTCCTTGTGTTCAGGCGACCGGGCGGGAGCGAAACGAAGGGTGTCGGTCTTTGAATCGGGAAGCATGGCCAAGCCAACAAGGGAAAGCTTGGCGGCAAGTTGCCGTTCCCAACTGGGACCAAAATCGAGAGCATCGGCGAGTTTTAAGACGGTTGCACTGATGGCATTCGAATCAGCCATGTTGGACTGCATCATTTCGATGATGTCGGTGAGCACTCCGATCGAACCGACGAAAGTATTGTGCAAGAGTTCTTTCTCAGACATCACCAGGTCATAGTGTTTGCGCGCGGCATCGATGGCAGCCTTAAGTTCGGTCATCTCGCACGGCTTGTTCAAAAACCGATAGATACGACCATCGTTGACAGCGCGTGTGGCACTTTCGAGATCCTGATTTCCGGTCAACATCATGTAGACCGTATCGGGCGCGATCTTGCGTGCTTCCTGGATGACTTCGATGCCGTCCATGCCTGGCATTCGCATGTCGACCATGACCACGGCGAATCCCTCGCCGTCTCGAATCTTCTCGAGCGCTTCGGGGCCCGATTCGGCGATGGTGATCGGGAAGCTGAATCCCAAGTTGCGTTCAAGCGTATTGAGTAGCGCTCGATCGTCGTCGACGAAAAGAATGCGATCGGTCATCGTGTCGGGTCCCCGTTTAGTTGCTTGCTGGAGCCTGTGTTGTAGGGGCATCCAGTTCGATCAGCGGCATGGCAGCTTGATCGTGGTTGGCTTCCGACTTGGAAGCGTGGTGAGTGTTTGAATCGAGGTAGCCAGTGGTTGGTTCCGATGGCAGGAACACGGTCATACGTGTGCCTTGTCCGGGCGTTGATTGCACATCAATTTGACCGCCGTGTTTCATCACGATGGCGTCGTAACTAATCGACATGCCTTGTCCCGTTCCTTTGCCAACTTCTTTGGTCGTGAAGAACGGGTCGAAGATGCGTCGCTGCGTCTCTTCATCCATTCCGATACCGTCGTCGTGGATGATGAAGTTCACGCCGTTGTCGACATGCTCGGTCTTGATGCAAATGTGCCCCAGCTCTTTTGGTTTCTCGCCAAGCTTCTCGGCGATCGCATCGGCAGCATTGACGATCATGTTGATGAACACCTGGCTGACGCTGGTGGCGAGCAGCGGCAACATAGGAATGTTCTCCCCCAAGTCGAGTTCGAGATCGGCGGTGTACTTCCATCGGGCTCGTGAGATCGTCACGACACTCTGCACCAGTTCGTTGATGTCTGTGTCGGTTTTGTCCATCGATCCTGGATGCGACATGGTCTTCATCGCACGAACGATGCTTGTAATGCGGCGTGTCGCTTGGGCTGCCTCTTCAATCGCGATCGGTGCCTGACGCCGGATGTGTTCGTAGCGGTTGTCTTTGGTGATCTGAATCAACTCTTCGCGACGCGAGTTCCAGTCCTCTTTGTCTGGACCAAAGAGTTGCCCGCAAAGTGCGTCGACGACCGTAAAGAGACGCCCGTAGCACTCCATCAGAAACTCAACATTGCCACTGACACACTGCATCGGCGTGTTGATTTCGTGAGCGATTCCGGCGGCCAGTTGTCCGATGGATTCGAGTTTTTGTGCCTGGGCCAGTTGCGCTTCGAGCTGTTTCTGTTCGGTCAGGTCCGTCACGAAGGCGACCACGACATCGCGATCCATGTAGACAGCGCGATTGAGATTGGCGTGGACCGGATAGATCGTTCCGTCTTTGCGGCGATGGATCGTTTCAAAGGACATGCGATCGGTCTCGCCTTCGGCGATCGGTCCCACTTTGGATTGGAATTCTTCCGGTGTGAATGCGGTGATGATGTCCAGTGGCGACATCTTGAACAGCTCTTCACGGGTGTAGCCAAGGTCGTCACAAGCCGCTTGATTGACTTCGACGAATTCGAAGGTCTTGGCATCTGCAATGAAGACTTCGTTGGGTGACTTGCGGATTGCATGTCCCAACGACACGGCTGACGATTCAGCAGCCTTCAACTCCGAAATGTCATGGAAACTTCCAAGCAGTCCGATCACCGTGTTGTTTTCATTGATCAATGCCGTCTTGCTCGTCAGCACGGTGTGTGTCACGCCGGCAGCATCGGTGATGTCTCGTTCGACGTTGCTTTGGCCTTGGCCGGTGCGGAAGATTCCGGCATCGCCGGTGCTAAGTGCTTCCGCTTGATCGGGAGTCCAGGGGAGTTGTTGATCGGAAAGACCCACGATTTCGGAAGTGCATGTGAGCCCTGCGTAGCTCGCAAACGCTTGGTTGCAACCGAGGTAGAGTCCGTGGCGGTCCTTCCAATACACGGCGGTCGGAATCTGCAACAGAATGCTCTCGAGCAACAATCGTTGACGGTCGCGTTCTTCGGCGACGACTTCGGCTTGTAGCTTTGCTTGTCGTAGCGACTTGGATGCCTTCTTGGTCTCGGTGATGTCGCGTTCGATACAGATGAAACGGGTTAGCCTGCCTTCGGCGTTTCGAATGGGCCGCAGTTCGATGCTGGCCCAATAGCGTTCACCCGATTTGGTGTAGTTGACGATTTCGGCGTCGTAGCCATGTTCGTGGTCGATGGCGCGTTGGATTTCGCGGACCGTCATCAGGTCGGTCAATGGCCCGCGTCCGAGTTCGGTCAGTTTGGTGCCTTTGACCTCGTCGAGCCCTCGACCGGTTTGTTGGGTAAAGCCGGCATTGATCCATTCGACGCAGGCGTTTTCGTCGGTCACGACGACCGAGTCGTCGGTGTTTTGAGCAACCAAGGCTAAGACGTCGGCCTGCTTTTTCTGTTTTTGCACTTCTTCAAGTGCTCGCACACGCGAAGTCACGTCGACGTGTGCCACGACAACCGCACCACCGTTTCGATCTCGCGGAATGCTGCAGGCACGGATCAGGAACCAGCGCGGTTCATCGCTACCATGACAGGGGAACTCACCAACAAAGCTCTTCCGTTTGCCGGCAATGATGTCCCGCAAGATTCCTGAAAGCGGTTCCGCTTGGTCGCCCAAGATTCCGGCGGTGTCTCGGCACATCGCATGGTAGCTTGCCCCGATTCCGGCGGTGGCCAGATCGGCTCCGCATTCGTAGGCGTACTCTTTCCACGATGCGTTGGTGTCGATGATTTTGCCATCGACATCCAGGATGCAGATGTGAGTGTTCAGTGAGTCGTTGATCGCTCGGTAAAAGTCCCGTGACGATTCGATTTCGCACGTCCGTTCGAGAACACGGCGTTCCAAAAGGTCGCGTTCCATCGTGAGCGAGCATTGTAGTCGTGAGGTTTCCGCGAGTTGTTTGCGGCTTTGCGCGACACCAACCAACAAGAACGCCACTTCGAACATGACCCAGCCAGCAAGTTCCAGTGCTTGCCAGGGCGCAGTGTAGTTCGCTCCAAGCAGCGATCCGGAAAGGAGTTGTCCGCGAACCAAGTGGTCGAGCGCGACCAACAGAACCGGCGGCAGGAAAACCCAACGGTCACGGTAGAACGCCAGGAAGGCAAGCGAACCGAAAATGTGAAAGTGCGATTCGATGCGCCCGCCGGTCAAGTAAATGATCAGCGACGAGAACATCACCTGCGCGACCGCAAGGATCATACGGGTGAACATTCGCCCGGGAGCAAGGAACACAATCGCACAGGGAATCACCGTGAGCAGACCACCGATTCCCATCGCAGCGGCAAGTGCGACCTTCGGAGGGATCACCGTGGCAGTGTGGCCGTTTGGCGCGACCATGATCGCGCAAACGATACAGAACGCCCATTGGGCCATCAAAAGGAAAGCAAATGTGCGGTCCGTCTGGCGGTGGATTTGATCAAGCTGGTCACGAAGAACGCTTTGGCATTCTTCTTCGCTTACTGTCTCGCGCTGTAGATCCCTCATGAACGCCTCCCAGGAAGTGTTGGGAGGTGAGGTGCAGACAGACTCCGAGCGATCCCACTGGTAGCTGCCGTGGGAAAGAGGAGTGTGATCGCTGTGTATGCAAGCCTCAGCATGCATGCTGCCCCAAATTGTGCGGCGATCCAGCGGCGATTGAACGCCTGTTTTTCCTTCACTGCCCATGAAGGTCTGCAGGATGCCTTAGGAAACTCTTAGCTTGAGAAGGCCCCGCAGGTTGATGAAGATGCGGTGACTACATGTAGGCGTCATCGCGGTTGCGTTGGCCTGTGTTGGATGTGCAGGTTGCGCGGGTTAATTTGAGGGGGTGGCCACTCATTCCATTGCGGCGGCGGGTCCAGCAGAATGCTCGCACGCAGGCGCAAAAAAACGCCGGCTTGAGTCCAAGCCGGCGTTTCGAAAATGCGTCATGAAGGTGGGATCAACCGATGCCTTCGATTTCGTAGCCCGATCGATAGGGGCGTCCGAGGAACGAGTTGGCTTGTTCATCGCCAACGATCTGTTCGCTGTTGTCATCCCATTTCAAGTCTCGGCCGAGGCGAGCTGAGATACCGGCCAAGTGGCAGACATTGAGCATTTCCATGTGCGAGTGAACATCGGAGATGGGCTCTTTGCGGGTGCGAACGCAGTGCAGGAAGTTGGCCCAGTGCGCTCTTCGTTCGTTACTTTCCATTGGCAGGCCTTTGTAGACCTTGGCGATGGCATCATCGGGAAGCGGGTTGTTCGCGAGGTCTTCGACGGGCTTGCCAGCCAGCTTGCCGCGGCTGACAAAGATCCTGCCTCGGTCGCCCGTGATCAGGACACCGTTGTCGGTGTCATTGCGAATGATCATTTCGGCGCCGGTTGGATACTTGACGTTGAACTTGAACTTTGTCGCCGTGTTGTAGCGATCCGCTTGAACAGCCACGCCATCTTTGAAGTCGACCGGGTGTTCGGCACTTCCGCCAATCGAGACGGGACCTGCGGTTTGGCCGTTCAGTTTGAGCGCCCAATTGCAGATATCGACATGATGGGCACCCCAGTCGGTCAACTTCCCGCCTGAGTATTCGTACCACCAACGGAATTCGTAGTGGCAGTTCGAGTTGCCACGACCCCTGCCATTCTTGGGTGGCAGGTTTCGGTAATCGACTTTAGGTGCTGGTCCAAGCCAACGATCCCAGTTCAATCCCGAAGGAACTTGCGCGACTGGGATGGAGGGACTCGCTGGAGCGCCGCCGATTGCAGCTTGCACTTGCTTGATCTTGCCGAGTCGTCCTTCGGCGACGATTGCCATCGCTTTGACAAACAAGTTGAACGTACTGCGCTGTTGCGTTCCAACCTGAACGATGCGGCCGGTTTCTTTTTGGACCTTGCGAATCAGCTTGCCTTCGTCGATCGTCAACGTCAGCGGCTTTTCGCAGTAAACATCTTTGCCTGCGAGCATTGCTTCGACCAACGGCTTGGTGTGCCAATGGTCCGGGGTGGCAACGTGGATCACGTCGATGTCATCGCGATCAAGCAGTTCGCGATAGTCTTCGTACAACTTCGCCTTGCCACCACTCATGTTGTTGTTGGAGCTTTCGGCACGCGACTTGTCGACGTCTGAAATCGCGACCACGTCGATCCAATCTTTTGCCGAGCGAATGTTGCCGTTGGCCATGCCGCCGGCACCGATAACGCCAAGTGTGATTCGATCGTTCTTTGACTTACTTTGCTGTGCCAACGTTTGTTGGGTCGAGTAGAAGTAAGGCACGCTTGCGGCGGCGCCGACCGCGGCGGTCGTCTTTAGAAATCCACGACGGTTTTGATTGTGAGACATCGAAATCCTTTAGGTGGGTGTGAGGGACTATCGGTGGGTGTGGTGGCGTGCCGATGGACCTGGTCGATGTGTTGTCGACGGTTGGGCCGGCAGGCGTAACAAGTCCGGGGGACTGTTATTTTAGCTACTCGAACTGGCGAGCGTGATGCGCGACGACGATTCGCTTTGCAAGCAGATTGCGGGCCGAACCGGCTTTCGCACTCTGCAGCTAGGAACCACTCGGGGGATCTGCGCTCGAGTCTGGCTCTTCCGCTTCGGCGGGCTCTTTGGGGGTGACCAGGCAGTGAAAGCCGACGCAGGGCTCTTCTTCGACACGTTCGTTTTGGGCGTCGGTCAAGATTTCTTGGACCAGCTTGAGCTTTTGCGGATCGAGTGCCGCGGAAATCACTCGCTGTTGGCCGTCCGGCCCGACGACCGCGGTCGTGAGCACTGCGACCGTTCCTGGATGCTGAAGCGCGCTAATGATGTGTTCGCCAACCTGTTGCTCGGCATTCTTGATCGTCGTCACGAATTGTTGGATCTGACTCTTGTCGACAGGGCGAGCGACTTGCGGCGGCACCTTGGGACCCGAGGGATCGGAGGGAGGCTTTTGGTTCATCGTGTCTGACTGGATAAGAGATGACGGGATTTCTCAGGCAGCTCGTTCTCAAGCGGCTGGGTGAGCGTTATTGGTTTCCGCTCTCTGAGAGTAGTCGCTGGTAGAGATGGGTGTAGTCAGTCGCTTCGCGTGTGTCGGCATATTCGTCTTCGATCACTTGTCTTGCGACCCGGCCCATCCGTGCCGCTTCGTCTCGATGGTCGTGAAGTCTTCGGATCTGTTCGCCTAGTCCAGCAGCGTCAAAGCACTCGGCAAGCAGTCCCGTTTGGTCAGGTCGGACGAAATCGGGCACGCCGCCGGCATCGAATCCGACCACCGCCGTTCCGCTGGCGAGCGCTTCGAGCCCCGTCAGCGGCATGTTGTCCTCGGTCGAGGGAAGTACAAAGACGTCGCACGCCGAATAGATTTGCACTCGCTTTTCGACTTCGCGAACAAATCCCATCGATTTGAGTTTCGGTAGAGGTGTATCGATGTTCGGCAGGTCGCCGCCGCCCATCACCAAACCCTGGACATTCTCGAGGTCGGCGACCTTTTGAAGTCCATCCAGCAAGAGACACATTCCTTTTCGCCGGTTTTCGATATCGACCGCACCGAACGAAAAGATGAATGCGTTTGGGTCGAGTCCGAGTTCGGCGCGAGCTTGGGCCTGGGGAATCGGCGTGTAGTCATCCAGTCTCAAGCCGTAAGGGATTCGCTGAAACGACTTTGCAGCACCGAAGATCGGGCTGCTTTTCGCTTTTTCCAGCATCCATCGACTGGCGGCAACCACGTGCAGATTCACACCCGAGAGGGCGTTTCGTTTGGTTTCAAAGATCTGACTGGAGATATCGTTTGGTGCCGACTGCGGCAGTTGAGGGCAGTCGCCACAGCCGTTGCGAAAACGTTCGCAGTGGTCGGCGAAATGGCATCCACCGGTAAACGGGTTCATATCGTGCAACGTCCAAACCACCGGAAGTTCGGGGGGCAGCGAGCCAAAGAACGTTGGGTAGTCGATGAATTTTGCCACCCAATGGAGGTGCAGGATGTCATCCGCGGCGTGCGAGTGGTTCGACGGTGGCCAAAGTGTTTGTGGGGCACCGCGGGGGGAGGTGAAGATCTCGTTGCCTTTGGGGCGACCGCGGACCTTCTTCTTAAAGTCGGTTCGGTGGATCCGAAAACGGACATAGTCACCGACGCCGCCCCAGCCGCGGCGATTTCGCCATTTCGCCGGATAGGCGTCCTCTGGAGGGCTGGATGAGACCTTCAGTTTGGGTGGGTAATAGAGACGACAGGAGACGCCCTGCTTTTTGAGGCCACGCAGAAGCTGTTTGGCTGCGTTGGCCGCTCCACCGTCGAGGAGACCGCTCAGCAGGTTGATGTGCAACGTCGAAGACTCCCTTTTTCGCGTCGTTTGGTGTGACTGGCCCAGTTCCACTGGTGCGATTCGCCCGGGTGCTGACCCCGAAGGCTCGACTGACCCCGAAGACTCGTTCCAGCAGG
Source organism: Rubripirellula sp. (assembly GCA_965216875.1). GTDB lineage: Bacteria > Planctomycetota > Planctomycetia > Pirellulales > Pirellulaceae > CBDCUW01. Next base: position 6,072,705 of record OZ244207.1, on the reverse strand, counting down.
TCCGGAACGGCCCGAACACGACCCAAACGGCAATTCTTCATCCCGATTCGTCGCCAATGTACCAGACAGCTGTCCATTGGCCTCGACGATCTTGGCCATCGGCTGTTACATTGCCCGACTTGCCTAATTTTGGCAATAACGAAGACTCTGCGGCTGAACCCGGAAATCTCCCGAGGTTGTGCCCCCTGTCTTGCCCCGGCCTGTTGGATCTCACTGGCCCCGTCCATCTCATACAAAGCATTCCCAACCCCCAGTAAGTGCGCTCACCGTGATCCTGATCCTGAAGAGCCAAGCCACGGATGAGCAGATCGACCACGTCCTCCAGCGTGTCGAGGCGCTCGGCCTGCAACACCACCTCAGCCGTGGCACCTACCGAACCATCGTTGGCATCATCGGTGACGAGGAAAAGCTACAAGAGGAGCCGCTCAAAGCGATTCCTGGGGTTGCGCAAGTCGTTCCCGTGCTGCCTCCCTATAAGTTGGCATCACTCGATGCTCATCCCGAACCGAGCGTGGTCGACGTTTCCGGCGTCAAGATCGGTGGCGGCAACCTCGGCATGATTGCCGGACCGTGCAGCGTCGAAGACCGCGATCGCATGCTTCGCATTGGCGAAGCGGTTTGCAAATCGGGCGCCAACCTGTTTCGCGGTGGAGCGTTCAAACCACGGACCAGCCCCTATGCGTTCCAAGGACTTGGCGAAGAGGGTTTGAAGATCCTTCGCGAGGTAGGCGACACATTCAATGTCCCCGTCGTCACGGAAGTGACCGATCCTCGCTGCGTCGACCTCGTTTCGCAGTATGCCGATATGTTGCAAGTCGGCGCACGCAACATGCAAAACTTTGTGTTGCTGTCGGAAGTTGGCAAGTCGAATCGGCCCGTGCTGCTTAAGCGTGGCATGAGTGCAACGATCAAAGACTTGTTGATGAGTGCCGAGTACGTGCTTTCGCAAGGCAATGCGAACGTGATCCTTTGCGAACGGGGCATCAAGAGTTTCGATGCAGCGACCCGCAACCTGTTTGATGTCGCAGCCGTGCCAGTCGTTCGCACGCTGACTCACTTGCCAATCATCGTTGACCCGTCCCACGCGACCGGTCGACCCGACTGTATTCCTGCCTGTGCCATGGCCGGCTTGGCTGCGGGCGCCGACGGCGTCCATATCGAAGTGCACGATTGCCCCGAGGAAGCCAAGAGCGACGGGCCGCAAGCACTGCTACCAAATCAATACGATGAACTGGTCGCCCAAATGAATGGGTTGGCCAAACTCCTTGGAAAAACCATTTCACCGCGTCCGGAGACCGAAGCTTGACTCGCCGACTTTTGATTGCTGGTAACTGGAAGATGAACACGCGCCGCAGTGGCGCTGTTGATTTGGCCAGCGGCGTTGTTGCTGCTGCTGGCGATGAACCGAGTGTCGACATTGCTCTTTGCCCGCCAAGCGTCTACCTATCAGACGTTGCTGAAGCGGTTGCCGGGACCCCAGTCGAGCTGGGAGCACAGAACCTTTACGCCGCTGACGACGGAGCCTTCACCGGTGAAGTCAACGCGGGCATGTTGACCGATGTCGGATGTCGCTACGTCATCCTTGGACACAGCGAACGTCGCGCCTTGATGGGCGAAACCGACGCCGATGTGAACGCAAAGCTACATGCAGCGTTCGCCGGGAACCTCGTTCCCATCGTTTGCGTGGGAGAAACGCTCGAGGACCGCGAAGCGGGCAACACGGAAAAGGTGGTCGAGACGCAGATTCGCGGTTCGCTCGCCGACCTCGACGAAGCTCGCGCAGCCGGTTTGGTGATCGCGTACGAACCGGTCTGGGCGATCGGAACGGGCAAGACTGCAAGCCCCGAGCAAGCCGAAGAAGTTCACGCGTTTATCCGCAAATTGCTGGGTGAATTGTTCGGTGACGATGTCGCAGCCCAGATTCGCATTCAATACGGCGGTAGCGTCAAACCTGGCAACGCCAAGGAATTGATGGGCCAGCCGAATATCGATGGAGCCTTGGTGGGCGGCGCAAGTCTCAAAGCTGAAGACTTTGCAGGCATCATCGCGGCTTCCTGAGCAAATAGAACCGATTAAACGAAAGCACTGAAACGTACTGGAAAAGATGATGAGTCTCTTCTTTCTCGGATCGATCGCCAATGCAATGCTTGGCTTGTTGATGCTTTTTCTTTCCGTCTTCTTGATCATGCTGATCCTGATTCAGCGCGGCAAAGGTGGCGGATTGACTGGAGCCTTGGGCGGACCTGGTGGTCAGAGCGCGTTCGGATCCAAAGCAGGCGACACGTTCACCTACATCACCATCGTGGTGGCAGCGTTGTGGGGTTTCACTTGTGCATTTGCCATGTGGAAAGAAGGCACGCACGCAGCCCCGATCTCCAAAAAGCCGAACATGACCGCAGGCCCTGGTGATGAAAAAGCTCAAGACACCAATGCACTTGATCTATCGCCAGGCGGATTAGGGCTGGGCGGCGACACGAGCCTTGGTGGTGACACCCCTTCGGCCGAACTTGGCGGCTCAGATGACGACGCTGACTCCGGTGAAAGTGCCGACGCTTCGAGCGATGACGCCGAAGGCAGTAGCGACGATGCCGAAGGCGGTGATGAAACAGGTGGCGATGAAGCAGCAGCCGACAACGCCGCCGCCGATTCGGACACCTCTGAAGAAACGGACGACAAGTAGTCGCCGATGGGCCAAGACTTTAGCAATGTTCGCAGCATGACCGGCCAGGGTCATGCAACTGGGGAAGGTGAACTCGGCCGCGTGTCGGTCGAATTGCGGACGGTCAACAACCGTGGCTTCAAGTGCGTCGCCAGGCTTAGCGATTCACTTGCGTTCCTCGAGAATCGAATCGAGACGCTTGCGCGTTCGTTGATTCATCGTGGGACGGTTCAACTGTCGGTGCATTGGCGTCGCCCGAGCGGCGACAACTTGCCCAACATCGACCACGAATTGCTTGAAGGTTACTGTCGACAACTCAAACAAGTTCAGTCGGCCGTTGGTGAAGCATCCACGACCATCGATCTGGCGGCGATGATGACATTGCCAGGTGTGATCGCGGGGGCTCGGGAAGAGCGACGCGATGGCGATCAGGTTTGGCAGTTCGTCAGCAAGGTGATCACCGATGCGATCGGCAATCTGAATGAGATGCGCGCTGTCGAAGGTGCCCATATGGCCGAGTCGTTGATGGCCGATTGCGACCAGATTCGGACTCGGTTGACTTCGATTAGCACCTTGGCTCCGCGGTGCGTTGACGTCTATCGAACGCGCCTCGAAACCAAGATTCGTCGCGCCCTTGAAGAACACAAAATCGAAGTCCAGGCAGTCGACCTGCTCCGCGAAGTCCAGATTTTTGCAGACCGGTCCGACGTCAGCGAAGAGATCACGCGGCTCGAAAGTCACCTCAAGATGTTTGCCTCGGTGCTCGCCGGCAGCGGTGACAAGGGCGACCAGCGAGAGCCAACCGGTCGTAAGCTAGACTTCGTTATTCAAGAGATGTTTCGCGAGACCAATACGATTGGTAGCAAAGCGGCGGATGCGGATGTGTCGGCCGAAGTGGTTGAAATCAAATGTGCAATTGAACGGATGCGAGAACTTGTCCAGAATCTGGAGTGATCTTCGCGATCACTCGATTTTGGTGCTCAAACAAATAAAACAAGACATCCAATCGCCGGATCCACCAGAGAGGGGGAGGGCATGAGCACTGACAAACCAGGCCATCTGATCATCATTTCGGGCCCCAGTGGAGCCGGAAAATCGACGGTGGTGCGAAAATTGCTCGAAGATTGTGAGCTGCCGCTCTGTTTGAGTGTGTCGGCCACCACGCGGTCGCCCCGCGACGGCGAAATCGACGGAAAACACTACCATTTCCTCACTCACGACGAATTTGCACAGCGCAAAGACGCGGGCGAATTCCTTGAATGCAAGGAAGTTTTCAGCCAAGGACATTGGTATGGAACCCTTCGCGAGCAAGTTGCCTCTGGTCTAGCTGCGGGTCGGTGGGTTATTTTGGAGATCGACGTCCAAGGCGCAATGGATGTCCTGGAAAATGAAGAGTTCACCCCCATCACTCTCTTCATCGATCCGGGCGGGATGGAAGAATTGGAACGTCGGCTCCGCTCCCGAGGCTCTGAGACGGAGGAGTCGATCACCCGCCGGCTGGAAACGGCGTGTGCCGAGATGCGGTACATGCATCGATATCAGTATCAAATCATCAATGGGTCGGTAGAAACGGCGGTTGCCGAGATCTGCCAGATTTTGGAAGACCAAGAGGAAAGACATTCATGCTCGAAGAGCTAAAAGAAGAAGAGATCGTTAACAAGGTCGGTGGCCGCTTTAAGCTAAGCACGCTGATTCAAAAGCGCTTGGTTCAGCTCAATCAAGGTAGCCGCGCCCTGGTTAACGTTGACACGCACGACAAGATGTCGATTGTTCTGCAGGAAATCATGCAGGACAAAATCATGTTGAACATGGACAACGAAGTTCAAGCGGTGGCCGACTTGGATGCGACCATCGCCGCTGCGGAAGGACCGGAACTGGACGCTTCGGATCTATGAGCCAGCAAGGGCGGGCGATTCTGCTCGCCGTCGGGGGCGGTATTGCCGCCTACAAATCAGCAATCGTTTGCAGCCGCCTTGTCCAAGCCGGCTTTGACGTGCGCGTTGCGATGACCAAGGCCGCCATCGAATTCGTGGGGCCTCCCACCTTTGCCGCGCTCTCGGGCAAACCGGTCGCAACCCAAGTCTTTGAAAACCATCTGCCACTGGGCGCCCATATCGAGCTGGCGGACGACGCCGACCTAATGCTTGTTGCGCCAGCGACCGCAAACCTGATGGCCAAGTTTGCTGGGGGTGTTGCCGACGACTTGGTAAGCACAACGTACCTGCAAGTGCGCTGCCCCGTTTTGCTCGCACCTGCGATGAGCGACGTGATGTGGGCCAAGCCTTCGGTCCAACGAAACCTTGACCAATTGCGCGAAGACGGGTGTCACTTTGTGGGCCCCGAGAGCGGTTGGCTTAGTTGTCGCGCCGCAGGCGAGGGGCGGATGAGTGACCCGGACCAAATTGTCGCAGCCGCCACCGAGATCATGAAGTGACAGGAAAATGGTGGAGTGGCCGCCGGTAGCAGACGAATAGACGACATGGCGCAGCTGTAGCAAACTGCTAACCTTCAACAAACTCTTCTCGCCAATCCGAGTAACTTCCAGCGGACATCATGACTGTCACCGTCTTTGGGCACCGCAACCCCGACACCGACGCAATCTGTAGCGCTTTGGCGTACGCCGACTTTTTGCGTCGCACGACTCGGCCCGATGCCGAAGCGGCATGCTGTGGTCCGCCCAACGCGCGGACCGAGTTTGCGCTACGACGTGCGAACTTGGCACCGCCCAAGATCATCATGGACATCCGTCCCGAGATCGAAGACGTTTGCAATCCTAATCCCGTTGTCGCCCGCGACTCGGACGTCTTCTACGAAGTCTATGAACGGATGAACGAGCACGAAGTCCGCTCGATCCCCGTCCTTGACGCCGACGACAAGATCGTCGGCATCGTTTCGCTGTTGGATCTGCTTGAACTGATGCTTCAAGGCGGTGTTGATCCAACACGGTCACGGCAGGTACGCAGCAACCTCGACAAAATCGTTGAGGTGATTGATGGTTCGTTCCAGCATGCCATTGAGCCGGATCGCAACGAAGATCTGATTGTGACCGTGGGTGCGATGAGCGCCGGTGGTTTTACAGAGCGGCTTAAAGAGTTTCCTGCGGATCGATTGTTGGTCGTCAGTGGCGACCGGCCAACCATTCAATTGCCAGCTCTCGAGATGGGTGTCCGCGCTCTGGTGGTCACTGGTGGCTATCAGCTCAGCAGCGGGTTGATGCAGCTTGCCGAAGCCCGCGGTGTTGCTGTCTTGAACAGCCCGTTTGATACCGCAACGACAACGCTGCGAATCAAAGCGGCACAGTTGATCGACTCGGTGATCGATCCAAACTTCATCACGTTGCCAGCCAAAATGGCGGTGGAAGCGGCCCGTGGCCAGGTGTTTCGTTCGCCGCAAACGATCTTTCCCGTCGTCGATGGTGGCAAACTCACCGGAGTGCTTAGCAAAAGCGATTTGGTGAACCCGCCGAAACGTGAAATCGTGTTGGTCGACCACAACGAGCTTTCGCAAGCCGTCCAAGGCGCCGAAGATGCGAACATCGTCGAGGTTTTGGATCACCATCGCCTCGGTGGATCGCTCACTTCAAGTCACCCCATTCGCTTGCACATGGAACCGGTGGGTTCCACTTGCACGTTGGTCGCCAGCATGTTTCAACGTGCCAAGATCGAGCCAACCGCCGGGATCGCTTTGTGCATGGCTTCGGGCATGATCAGCGACACGCTCTTCTTGCGTTCGCCCACGACGACCAACACCGATTGTGAGTTGTTGGCGTGGCTTCAGCAGTACTGCAACGTCGATTTGAAAGAGTACGCCAACGAGTTTTTCCAGGTTGGCTCGGCACTGCGATCTTGCACGCCCGAAGAAGTTGTCCGCGAGGACTGTAAAGAGTTTGTCGAGACCGGTCGTCGGTTTTCGTTATCGCAAATTGAAGAGATCGGTTTCGATCTGTTCTGGCAACGTAAAGATGAACTCGAGCAGGCGTTGGTCGGTTTGGCTGATGAGCATCGCTTGGAGTTCTCGGCACTGCTCGTGACCGATATCGCGAGCAACGGAAGCTTACTCTTGATGAGCGGCGAACCAGAGGGTTGGGAAGAGATCAACTACCCGCAGCTCGAAGACAAACTCTATCAACTTGATGAAGTCGTCAGTCGCAAGAAGCAGTTGCTGCCTCTGATCATCCGACTGCTTGAATCATCACCAACGCCCGCCCGATAGGCAATTGCGCTTCCACTCGGCTTCAAAACTGCGCGTTTTAGCGAACGCGCGCTCCAACAATCACCCTCCCGCTTGCGGGAGGGTCGGACGCAAAGTCCGGGGAGGGAATAGTCCATACAAACCCTCTCCGGGCCTTAGAGCCCGACTCTCCCAAGGGAGAGTGCTATTTGGCCAAACTGACGGCGACGATTTCTTTGTCGTTGCGCACGAATGCGGTTTGGTTGGCATAGGCCGGATGGCTCCAGACGACGTCTCGTCCAAAGCATTCGCTGGTGGGCTCGAGAACATGAAAGCGACCGAGGTCGTCGAATCCATCACTGGTTAACTTGGCCATTTGCAGATCGCCCGTTTCGCTCATGATCAAGTATCGGTCCGACTGACCAACCCGGGTCAGGAACGCGGTGCCATGCTTGATGAAACGCTTTTCGCCTGGCTTGGTTGCTTCAAAGGTGGTCCACAACCGCGAGCCATCTTTGCTGTCGACGGCGATCAGTGAACCTTCGTTGCAGTCGGTTCCGTAGATGACACCGCCAACGAACAAAGGGGTGCTGTTGGCACAATGAACGGCATTCTTCGGCTGGCCTCGCCAACGCACTTCGGCTGTCGGTGAGCTTTTGCCGAGTTCGATCAGGACCGCTTCCTTGTGAATCGAACTGACGAACATCAAATTGCCTTCGACCATCGGTCGAGTGATCGACATTTCGTATGAAGGCTCGACGTCGATGTTCCAATACTTGGATCCGTTCGATGGATCGAGGCTGTCGATCCCTTCGGGATGAAAGACGATCAACTGACGTGTGCCGCCGGCATTGATGATTGAGGGAGGGCAGTAACCGGTCTTGCAATCGAGCGCTTTCCAACGCACTTCACCCGATTTCTTGTCAAACGCGGCGATGCCTTGGCCTGGGCCACCGACCATGGTGTATAGCAAGTCGCCATCGATTAGCGGATGCGAGCTGAAGCCCCAAATTGGCACGTCGAGTTGGAATTCGTTCTTGAGTTGACGATGCCAGATCACATCACCGTCACTCGCGCGAAGGCAGGTCAGGTCACCTTCACTACCAAGGATGTAGACGTGATCGCCATCGACCGTTGGCGTGCATCGTGGACCAGCTGGGTAGGAAACGCTGTAGGGGCACGAGTAAGTGTGTTGCCAAAGCTGCTCGCCCGATTCCCAATCGAAGGCGGTCAGTCGTTCTTTCCCCTTCAGGTTGGCACGTTGACCAGGATTGTTAAACGACTTGCCCGATTCTTTTTCGTAGTCGAACACAAAGACACGGCCATCAGCAGCCGCGGGCCCCGCGTATCCGCCATGAATCTCTTTTCGCCATTTGACGTCAAGCCCCGACGAAGGCACCTCGTCGATAATGCCCGTTTCGCGGTAAACTCCGTCTCGTTGGTTGCCCATCCAGCCTGACCAGTTGTCGGCAAGAGCAGTGGAGGTGACGAGCAGACAGCAGGCCAACGCGAAACATGAGGTCAGACGGTTCATCGATTTTCCAGCAGGACAAGTGAGGCATGTAGGCTTTGAGAGCGACCGGCGATTTGAAGCCCGGCGTTCAGCAAAAGACGTCCAAATTTGTCAAAGCAGTATAGCAATCGTTGCCGAAGGCGTACTTTGCGTCGGCTGCATGTTACGCTCACAATGCCGATTTGGACTTAGAAATAGAGTTGACCTTAGGGTAATGGCCAAACCGTGACAAAAGACGCCAAAGTGACCAAAACACTGATCCTGATGCGACACGCCAAGAGCGATTGGGCCGATCCGTCGCTTAGCGATCACGATCGCCCACTCAACGCACGGGGGCGCGATGCCGCACCACGAATGGCTGATTGGCTGGCCGGTTTGGAGCTCGTTCCAGATCGGATCCTGTCGTCCTCCTCGCTGAGGACTCAGGAGACGGTCGCCTTGATGACGCCTCGGTGGAATGAATCGCCACAGATTTCGTTTCGCGAGGATCTGTACTTATCTCGGCCCGATACGATGCTCGATGTCGCGATGACTCACGGGGACCCATCCGAGTGTTTGATGTTGGTCGCTCATAATCCGGGGACAGCCTATTTGGTCTCGGAACTAGCTGATGAGTCGATGGACATGCCGACCGCTGCAATCGCGATCTTTCAAGTTGAGATCGAACAGTGGTGTGAGCTGCGATGGGCGTCACCGACAACACTGATGCACTTCATGCGTCCAAAAGCGCTGTGATGCGAATGACGATGGTCCGTAGTTGTTTGTTTGAATCATCGCCACGACGTCGTGGGTATCGCTGATGGACCCATGGATTCGATACCTGCTGATGATTGCAGTCGTGATTGGCCATTTCGGGCTGCACCTTGCGATCTACAACCGCGTGAACGGTTTTGGCTGGCCACGCAAACGCGTCAAGCGGATGGTGAAGGTCTTCTTCGTCAACGCGCTGGTGCTGCCAATCATCGTCGTGCTTTTTTGGCGATCTTGGGGCGGTTGGCTTGCTGGCGAATCGGACTTGCCGATCATGTTGCTTGGCTACTCTTGGCTTTGCCTGGCTGCATGGATCGTGCTGGGTGTGCCCTGGTTGCTTTGGCGACCCCTTTGGGGAATCGAATGGGTTGACGCAAAACGCCAAGTCGAGGCAGTCAACGTTGAAAGGGAAGTTGGCATATCGCTCGCGGCAACCCGGCAGTGCAAATACGAAGCCTCGCTGCCGCTCAATCAAATCTTTGAGCTATCGGTCGAAACGATCGAACTTCCCGTTGTTGGGTTGCCAGCGGCCCTCGATGGTTACCGAATCGCTCATTTGTCAGACATCCATCTGACTGGTGACGTGAAACCGGACTACATGCGCTATACGGTCCAGCGCGCGATGGAGTGGAATCCACATATGGTCGCGCTCACCGGAGACATCATCGACACCCAAGAGTGTGTCGGGTGGATTGATGATCTTTTCGCAGGCGTTTCGGCGCCGGACGGTTGCTATTTTGTATTGGGGAACCACGACACTCGAATCGCCGATCCACGCGACACACGCAGTGCGATGGAGCAGGCGGGTTGGGTGGATGTCGGAGGTCGAACCAAGCATGTTTCACTTGGCGGTGTGCCCGTCATGTTGATCGGCAACGAGCATCCTTGGTTTGATCGTCCGACCCTTGATAAGGATCGCGGTGATGAGCAGATGCGGTTGCTGCTCAGTCATAGCCCCGATCAGTTTTCATGGGCTCGCGAGCACGACGTCACATTGATGTTGGCAGGGCACACTCACGGAGGCCAGGGGCGTCTGCCGTTGGCCGGACCGTTGCTCAGCCCAAGTTTTCATGGCAGTCGGTACGCATCGGGTGATTTTTATCGGACACCGACGACGCTGCACGTGACGAGAGGACTTGGGGCCGTGCATCTGATGCGGATCAATTGTCGCCCCGAGCTATCGCTATTGGTGTTGCGCGCCTGAGCCGAACGCGCGAGCGTCGGGCCCTACGCTAACGCTACAGACTGCAATTGCGTTTCCACCAGGCTTCGAAACTGCGCATGTTGAAACTCTCCCTTGGGAGAGTCGGGCTCTAAGGCCCGGAGAGGGTTGCATGATTAGAGAGCGTTCCCTCCCCGGACTTTGCGTCCGACCCTCCCGCAAGCGGGAGGGTGATTGTTGGACTCCAACCCGCGACGCTAGCGCGTACGGCTCAGGCGTGGACCGCGTATTGATCTTGCCGGATCTGCGTCGCTGTTGCTCCTTGATCCGGCCTACTTGCTAGAAGCGGAATTCGCCGCCGACGTTCAAGCCGTGTGCGTAGTAGTCCGAATCGATGAATCGAAATCTTGGACGCAGTGCGCCGGAGAACGGTACCGTTTCTGGTGGGAACAGGTTTGGGTTCGCGTCGGTGTCGACCAAGTCGCCAGCCCGAATCACGTTCGGTAGGTAAAAGACGGAATAGCCAATCGTGGCGTGCAGTCGGTCGGTGGCTCGGATGCCAAGCGTCAGTCCCACCTCGGGCAGCATCGTGAAGCGATTACGTTTGAAGACGCCAGTGTTGGTGCGTTGTGCCAAGACACCTCCGACGTTGTTGCTCGTACCCGCTCCATCAGTGATCGTCGTGGTTCCACGGATGTAGGCGCGTTGACGGTTGTTTCCAACGGCGACCCGAACCATGGATTCAAGCCAAACGCGGCGGAAGTTCTTTTGGTGAACAAAACCAAGTTGCAAACCACCGAAGTCATTGCGAGTTTCAAACGCTTCCGAAACCACTTCACTTCGAGCAGCCGCAGGTGGAAGCGTGTCGCGGTTATGTGCAAACGAGAGTCGGTCTTCGAGTTTCGCGTAGCGATAACCGATGAGCAGACTGAGTTGATCTTGAGGCACGGGTTGGCCGCAGGGATCGCAGACGGGCCCGCGAGGCAGCATCGCGACACGACCGTTGATCATGAACGATCGCAATTTGGTATCGGAAAAGACCTGCAAAGCTCCCGAGGTCGATCCGGGGTAAGCGATTTGAAATGCATCTTGAGCGCCAGTGAGAACATTGAAGTAGGGTCGAGCCAGAATGACCGACCCGTCACTTGAACGCGCGAAGGCGTCATTCTGCCTGGCAAGCTTGAAGAACTCGGTTTCCAGTGCCCAGCGACCGCCACGGAACCAATAACCACTGTTGGTTCGAATGCCGTTGACCGCACTGCCGTTCAATTCACCTGCACCAAACAGCACACTTGTATCGGGCTGGCCAAGCACGCCTGCTTGGTTTTGAGGCGTCCCGGCAGGACTGGTCGTGACCAGTGCGGGGACATCCATGCCGTCGGTTTTCCAACGCAAATACTCGATGCGGTACCAGACGCGGTCTTGGGTCGGCGCTTGCGCAGGGATCAGCGAAAGTCCAGTCCAAGGTGCTTGGGATGGGACGCCCACGGTGGCGTAGGGATCGGGCAGCGCGACGGTGTTGTTGACCAGCATCGTAGGCCCATATTCACCCTGCCAAATGGTCGGAATAGGCTGCTGTGCGGATGCGAAGTGTGTGCAAAAGCACATTGCGATCGCAAGTGCGGCGATAAGGCGCGACTTCAAAACAAGCTCCGTGATTTTCGAAGTTTTTCCGCGGATTTCCTAAAGTGGCGAAATCCTGAGCGGACATTCCGCAATTCTTCGCGCGGGCGTCAAGACGAATACATTGCAGATTGCACAGTTTTGCGCCGCTCCAAAACGGCGTGAAACTCATCATCCGGGTTGCCGAATTTCTCTGCGTTGAGCATCCTGTGTTGGTCGAGGCTCAAATAAGAAATACAGAGTCTTCGTTGCTCGATTCACTACCTGACATGACTGGAGTTTTTTGATGAAAGCGATGGCGTATATCGTCGCCGTTTTAGCGGCTGTTGGAATCATGATCGCAATCGCCACCGTACCCGGCGAGAACGATCAGGCAGCCGCAACCGCAGAGCCGAAGGTGACTGCAGCAAGTCATCGCGTGATGGAAGAAGCTGGCACACTCACGATCAGTGTGCCGGCAATGCACTGCGAGTTTGCCTGCTACCCTAAAGTGAAGACGACGCTTGAAGGGGCTGAAGCCGTGACATCGGTGGAACTCGACGAGCAAAAGGAAGAAGGGACGATCGATAACCGGCAAGTCGTCGTTGCTTACGAGGCCGGCTTTGATCTCGACGCTGCATTAGCCAGTCTGAATGCCAAGGGCTTCAAGGACTCGGACCTGGTCGAGTAACGATCGATGCTCGGTAGCCGTCCCTGGGTGAAACGGAATTTCAAAGCACCAAGGGACGTGACGCATCGACAATCTTTCCGAAGTGAATGAATTGCATCCGAGCAAACTTCAAGCCGAGACCAAGTCTGCCGTGATTCTTGTTGGCCACGGCACGCGGGACGAAGAAGGGACGCGCCAGTTTTTTGAGCTCGGCGAACTTCTTTCAGAGCAACTCGATCCATTGCCGGTTGGTGCCTGCCTGCTTGAGTTTCAGCGTCCGACGATTTCGGAAGTCTGGCATGACTTGATCGACGGTGGCGTCAGCGAGATTTGTGTCGCGCCATTGCTTCTGTTTGCGGCTGGCCATGCAAAGGAGGATATCCCCGGCATCATTGCTCGGTGCCAGGGCGAGTCGGCCGAGAGGATCAAGTCGTGGTCACCACCGACCGTACGCTACAGTCGCCCGATCTCACGCCACCGTGCGATGATCGATCTGATCGTCAAACGGCTCGAAGAGACGGCCTCGGCGTTTGATCACGATCCCGACCGAACGGTATTGTTGATGGTTGGACGTGGCAATCGCGACGCATGTGCTCAGGCAGACATGCGCGTGCTGAGCGAAGTGGTGGCGAGGCGTTTTGGTTTTGCTGGAGTTCACACTGCGTTTTATGCGATGGCGACCCCATCGCTTGTCGAAATGCTTGCTGTCCTGGCCGAGGACGACCGTTACGATTCAATCATCATCCACCCGCACCTACTCTTTACGGGGCGTCTGTTCGAGGCGATCGCTCGACAGGTTGGCGAAGCGGCTGAGTCGTTCCCCGACATCGCCTTTCGGCTGTCTGACTACCTCGGCCCCGATCCCCTGGTGGCCCAGGCCATCGCTGACCGCATCAAAACGGTGTCAGGACACTCTTGAGTCGCGGGAAAAGGGGCAGATCTCTTTTGCCCTCCAAGCCTGCTTTTCCAGCTAATTGGCCCGCCAAAAAGCGTCTTGATCCCTTTTTTCTGCCGGATTGTTGGGGGTTTTGGGCATTATCTGAAAAAGTCTTGAACTGTTTTGGTTGCACCGCATACCATTGAATTGTGATGCGAACTTTCCTCCCACGAGCGATTCGACTGCTGCCAGCTTGGCTGGCCGTGGTGTCACTCTGCTTTTGGCCAGCGTTCACGCTAGCCGATTGTTGCTGTGAACGTGGTGACGGAGCGGAATGTTGTCAGTCGGATCAGGCCGAACGCGAGTCCGCTTGCTGTTCGGCTGAAGTCGAATCGGCCTGCTGCCAAAGCGGTGGCGCGAAGGTCGCGGCCGAAACCGATCCGATGCTTGACGACTGTTCGTGTGCACTTCGGTGCTGTGAGCTCGTTGTCATCCAAGCAACGCCAAGCACCGTAGCAAACCCATCGGATGATAGTGACGATGCTGGGATCGGGGCGGCCGTGCCCCACCTTGTCGCTGCTCCTGCTTCCCATTTCGCGGCTGCAGATTGGAGGGCATCTCTTCCTGTTGATGATGCCTCTGCGCGCTGCTCTCTCCTTTGTCGCTGGTTGAAATAAGTCGAACCCGATCAATCGACTTTCATTTCAATTTGCTTTGATCCCCTGTGATGCAGACTTTGCTTGCATGCAGATGCTGCATCGATCCACCTGGGGGATTTCACGAAGGAGACTCTCCATGTCACGATTTGTTTTCTCGCTCCTCGCGCTTGTCGTCGTAGGAGCTGTCGCGGGCGCTGCGTTCATTGATCGCACCCCCGCCTCACCCGAAGCTTGCGCTTGCGGCCAATGCGAAGTTGGTTGCACCTGTTGTGCCGACGACTCGGTGTCGTGCGATGATTGCCAATGCGCCGCATGCAAGTGCACCGGCTGTGACGACAAGGCCTTGGCATCTGCTGATGCCGATGCTGAAAAGTCCTGTTGCGCCGGCGGCACATGCACCAAGGCGGAAGCTGCTGATAGCTGCTGTGAAGGCTGCGAAAGCGGTTGCGCCTGCTGCAGCGACGATGACGTCGACTGCGAAGAATGCACTTGCAGCAAGTGTAAATGTGAAAAGTGCGAAGACGAAGCCTAGTCGTTAAGCACCCATTCTAAGTTGATCATCGAAGCGGCGGTCGGATTCATCCGGCCGCCGTTGTTTGTAGATCAACCTCGCGCAGTGCCGTGGCCTCGCTCGCCAGACACATTTGAAGGACTGCCGGATCCGCGTCGCTGTCGCTCCTTGATCCGGCCTACGACTCTAGCCGAGGCGGTCGGTGGCGATGTGGTACTGAGGGTCTTCCGAGAGGTTGACTTCGACAAAGTCGCCAGCTCGCTCGAGCAGATCGCGGCACTCGGTGCTGAGGTGCGTCAGGTGGAGACGTTTTCCGCACGCTTCGTATTTTTCGGCAAGCATGTTGATCGCTTCGAGTCCTGATTGGTCATACACACGGGTGTAATAGAAGTCGATGACGACGTCGTCGGGGTCACAGGCTGGTTCGAACATCTCTTTGAAGTGGGCAACGCTGCCGAAAAAGAGCGGGCCATGAAGCTGGTAGATCTTGCTGCCATGTTCATTGAGATGAACTTGAGCACCAAGGTGTTGCGAGTGTTTCCAGGCAAAGACCAGAGCTGAAACGATCACGCCAAGGATCACTGCCGAAGCAAGGTCATGCATAAAGACGGTGTAGCCAGCAACAAGAATCATCACACCAACGTCGCTGAGTGGCATACGTCGAAACATTCGAAGCGACGCCCATTCGAACGTTCCGATGACGACCATGAACATCACACCGACCAAGGCGGCCATCGGGATCTGTTGAATAAACGGAGCGAAAAACAGGACGAACAACAGCAAACAGACGGCTGCAGTGATTCCTGAGATTCGCGTCCGTCCGCCCGAGTTCACATTGATCAATGATTGGCCGATCATCGCGCAACCACCCATGCCGCCGAACAAACCACAGACGATGTTGGCGACGCCTTGTCCGATACATTCGCGGTTCCCACGACCACGTGTTTCGGTGATTTCGTCGATCAGCGTCATCGTCATCAGCGATTCGATCAGACCCACGCCCGCGAGTGTCAATGAAAACGGCAGGATGATCCACAGCGTTTCCATGTTCATCGGCGGCAAGGCGTGATCGAAAAAGAAGGGGACCGGCAGTCCGCCCGAGATCGTCGTTTCGCTCGCGATCTTTTCCATGTCGATGGCGTCACCTTGATTTGCTGCAGCAGCCATTGCATTGCTGTGCAGCATATCGCCAACGGTGGCAACGAGCGTTCCTTCGGATCCGGCACTGGATGCTTGCGCATTGATTGCGATCGACAATCCAGTGACAGCAAGAATGGCGACCAGCGAAGCGGGTACCGCCTTAGTCCATTTCGGTAAAAGCCAGATGATGGCCATCGTCAAAACGACAAGGCCGACCATCCAAGCCATCGGCGTGCCAGTCAGCAGCGCCATTGATTTGGTTGTCGCATCATAGGTGCGAAAACTGTTGAATTGGGCCATACAGATCACGATCGCTAGCCCGTTGACGAATCCCAGCATCACCGGGTGCGGCACCAATCGAATCAGTTTTCCCAGCCGCAGCCCCCCGATGAGGGTCTGAAGTAGCCCGCAAAGAATCACAGCGGGGAACAAGTATTCGATTCCGTGGATGGTGATCAAACCAACAACCACGACCGCCATCGCTCCCGTTGCACCTGAAATCATCCCAGGGCGACCACCGAGGATGGACGTGATCAAGCCAATCATGAACGCCGAGTAAAGGCCGATGATGGGCGAGACGCCAGCGACAAAGGCAAATGCAATCGCTTCGGGAACGAGCGCAAGGGCGACGGTAAGACCTGAGAGAACGTCTAGCTTGATGGTCGCTGAGCGCGACTGAATGATCTTAAGCATGGGTGTTGGATATGGAGGGAGCGGAATGCCCGCCAAACTTTGGCCGCGATTCCGTCGTTGGTCGCCAGAGAAAACGACCAAGTAGAGGTTCGGACTATACTTCGCCCCCAGAGTGCGTCAACGCGAACTGGATGTCGTCGGACCACCATGTACGGGGGCGCATTTGCCCAAAGAGGCGACAGTGAGAAATCAACCGCCTCTAATCGCGCCTAAAGAAACCGAACCCCAAACAAGGTCGCGATAAGGCACGCAAAATGTTCTTGTAAAAAAGTCTCGGCTTTACCGCTGAATGTCGATCACCGCATCGGCAACAAGGCGGTCATCGAACTGGGTCAACGTGGCGTCGGTTCCGCGGAACCACTTCAACGCCGGCGAAACGTACCCGGGCGGAGGCGTTTCGGTCAACTGTGCACCCTGACTTGACGCCGAAGCCGTCCACGCCGTACTGACCCACTGGTGCGTTGAGGGAGAGTACTCGTATTGCCCCCCGAGCGTGCATTGGATGGGTGTGCCCAGAATACGGGTCGCTGCCGCATGAACGTCCTCGGGGGCAACTTTGAGTTGTCGAGTCAGCATTCCCATGTAATTGGCGCCAGCACCGCTTCCTTCGCTGGTCAGCTTGTAGAGTTGGCCATTGACCCAACCTTCGATGCGGCTGCCGTAGAAGTTGCCGACATGCAATCGAACCTGAGCTTTGTCTTCGACATTGATCGCCGAAATGTGGGGGATACTTGCCTGCAGGATGTCCGGTTGGAACGACAAGATGCTGTAGCCTCCCGCCGTGTAGCGGTACAGTCCGCCGATCAAGCGGTTCATGTTTGGGCCCACCGGTGTACCGCGGCCAAGTCCCAAGGGAAGCCGGTCGAGTGCACCCGGCTGGGGCCAGGCACCCAGGTAACCCGGTATCTCCTGAAGCGACCGGTAGATATTCAGGATGCCGTCAAAGTCTTCCGGTCGGGGTGGCACGCTGTCTTTCACGGCCGCGAACAAGTGTGTCGGAGGTCCGAGTTGATCCGAGGCGACGTGTGCTTGGACGGCGATGATGTCGTCGGGAGCAAATTTCAAAGCCACGTTGGTTGGCGGTCCAAGCTGCTTGGCGAGCGACCCGTACTTTTCAGGTTCCCAGGGTGCGATCTCGGCATGGATCGTCACGCGTTCAACGTTCTCGGTTCCTTCAATCTCTTCTCGTTGCACGCCAATCATGATCGGGTCGATCGTGCGAAACTCGTTGCTGTAGTGAGCCGCAACCCGCTGGTACCAACTCGATTCTTCTTGAGTCACCGAAGTGATTTTCGCATCCGCAATGGGCAGAAACGTTCCGCGCACGCCGCGCATGGTGTCGATCACTTCGGTGTCGTCGACGGAAATCACACCTGAACCGTCCGCCCGGCGACCGAAGCCATCAGGCAGGAATCCGAGTCCCGCTAATTGGTCGATGCCCGTCTCGCGATTCCCTTCCGCGGCAGCGGCGAGCCGCGCCAAATGGACGAGGGTGATGTCCGATTTGGCAACCAATCGGCGACGCAATTCAATCAAGTACTCGGGGCTCACCAAGCCACGCAGCATCGCTGGTGAAAGGTAAACGAAGATCGAATCTTGTCGCTCCAGAGGCATGAGTTGACGCGACAAACGAAACGACGCGGTGTCGGCCAGCGACGGCGCGCCTTCGGCGACGGCAAAGAATCGCTCGACGATCGTTTTGCTGTTGGTGACCAGAATGACGGAGCCATGTTCGGCCATGTAGGAACGAACACGATTGTCGGGGCTGCTCAGGAAGCTGACTGGCTTTCCCGCGATGGTGATGTCTTTGAGCGTGATCGATTCATCGCTCGCGGCGCGCTTGGTGCGGTCGGCCGTTAGCGAAGTTCGCAATAGGAAAACGTTCTTGGCTTGGATCGCCACACCCATCGAAGCGCCATCGGACATGAACAGATCGCGTCCGATCAACGCTTGATCTTCGATCACCGTGCCGCCAAGCATGCGCGAAAGTTCGGTCGTTTTGAGGTTGAGTTGACGCTCGATTCGACCAGCGGAATCGTCGGCGATGCCATTGAGCGTGACCATCCGCGATATGTCTCCGCCGTAGTCTTGCGAGAGATCGCGGAACCACATGTAATTCGCAAACGAGCCATAGCGAATGTAAAAGCACTCAGGCGGAACGGCTTTGGCAAGCGGTTCGACGGCGACGTCGTCCAGGTTGTCTGCCTCAAACATCGGTGCCCAATTGGGCGCCGCAGGCAGCGGCAAGTTCGCTTGTTCGTTATGGATGTGCCCAGCAGCAGCGCGACGAAACATCGAGTCCGAGACGCCTTGCGCACCACCGATCAACTTGAGCGTATCGACCAACGCGTCGTCTTCGTCGTCTGTGCTTGTGAACCAATCCGGAAGTGGCATGCCGGTTCGTCCAGAAAGCATCGCAACCAGATAGGACTCGACCACGGTCGGGTACTTTGCGGCTTCCGCTTGTCGATGCGCCGCGGCGGTATAGGACGACCACCACTCATTCATCAACTTCTGTCGCGCGGCAGCGTCGTTGGTCAATTGGATTTCGTACTGGCCGATCGGTCCGGAAGCATCGCCAAGTTGCACGCGGACCGGCGCGTTACCACGAACCAAAAAGAAGACGCGTCGCGATAGCGTCTGCTCCATCGCCTCTTCGCCGCCGGTGATTTCCCGAATCAGGTTGCCAACTCGTCCGAGCAATCGTCCGCGACCTGGTTGCGGAACCGGCCGCGAAGAGACTCGCGAAACCTTTTGGCGGACATCAGCCGAGATGGGGTAGAGGACTCGGCCCGATTCCTCGGTCACTTCGATCGGCGGGAGTTGCTTTCCGAGCACGGGGCGATCGATCGGGATTTCGATCGAAGCGATCCCGTACGGTTGGCCCGTGGTTGCGGTCACAAACACGTCCACGGCCGAGGCGGCGGTCGCCACCGTCAGGCTCATGAGGGCAATCAACAACAGTCGAATGGGCATCGTTGGAAGTGCTTCTTAATTCGAGTGGGATCCGGGGTCGTCATCTCGCCCCTTGCAAGGATAATAGCCGCCGGACGCATTATTGAGAGCCAGTCACAATTGGGATAGTCAAACAGTGAATAGCCCCTCCCGCAGCGGTGTGTTTCACGCCAGTACCGACGAGCGTTTGGAAGCCTTTGCCGAGAGCATCAGCTTCGATCGGCGGCTTTATCGCCAGGATATTCGTGGTTCGATTGCTCACGCCGAAATGCTGTCTAACGTCGGCTTGATCACTGCCGACGAATTCGAATTGATCCGCGACACTTTGCGAGAAATCGAAAAAGAGCTCGACGAGGACAAGCTGCCTTTGCGTCTGGAACTCGAAGACATCCATATGCACGTCGAGCAGGCATTGATCGATCGCATCGGTGACGTTGGCCGCAAATTGCACACCGCGCGAAGCCGCAATGACCAAGTCAGTACGGATGTGCGGATGTGGGTCCGCGAAGCTCTTGATCAAGTCGACGCGCGGTTGCTTGACCTGCAAAAGGCGTTTCTCGGTCGCTGCGATGGTGACTTCGATGTCATCCTTCCCGCATACACGCACCTGCAACGCGCCCAGCCCGTTCTGGCCCCTCACTATTGGCTCGCGTACATCGAGAAATTTGATCGAGACCGCCAGCGTATCGCCGATTGCCGACGACGGGTCAATCAATGCAGTCTCGGCGTCGCCGCCGTCGCTGGAACGACACTGCCGATCGATCGCGAGCAAACGGCAAAGGCGCTTGAGTTCGATGGTATGACCGCCAACAGCCTCGACACCAGCAGTGATCGCGACTTCATGATGGAAAGTGCATTCGTCCTTTCCGTGATCGCGTCGCACTTGAGCGGCTGGGCAGAGGAGTGGATTCTTTGGAGTACGGTCGAGTTCAACTTCATCAAAATGCCGCATGCTTTCTGTACCGGCAGCAGCATCATGCCGCAAAAGGTGAATCCCGATACGCTCGAACTCACACGCGGCAAGTCGGCTCGAGTGATGGGCAACCTGCAAACGTTGATGTTGTTGGTCAAAAACTTGCCGCTCGCCTACAACCGTGATCTACAAGAAGACAAGCCGCCGCTGTTTGATTCGTTTGATACCGTGCTGGCGATGTTGGAATTGGCCGCACCCATCGTCGAGGGAAGCGAGTTGCAACGCGACTCGATCGCCAGTCGTTTGGAACGCGGTTACCTTGATGCGACCACCTTGATGGAATGGATGATCAAAAAGGGAATGCCCCAGCGGCGTGCCCATCACTTGGTCGGTGCGATTGTTGGCGAAGCGATGCAACGAGATGTGCCGTTGTCTGAGTTGCCACTCGATGTGATGCAACAACACGCCGAGGAGATTGACGACTCGATCTACGAATGCCTTGGCAGCAAGAATGCGGTCGAAGCGTTCGTCAGCTACGGATCGACCGCACCCAAACAAGTCCGAGCTCAAATCGACCGTTGGAAAGAAACGCTTTCGGGAGCGTGAGGCTCCTGCCGAACGTTTTGATTAGCTCCGCGGGAAGTCACGCTTTCCGGTGGCGAGGTTTGTTGCCGGATCTGTGTCGCTGTCGCTCCTTGATCCGGCCTACGGATGATTTTTGTTGATTCAGCTTCAAAACATACCGCCGGGCAGTTGTTGGGTTGGCGGTTGGAGCAATTGCAGTCGCTCGAGCATGTCGAGTGTTTTGCCGATGATCGAGATGCGATTGCGCACGATGAGCAAGTTCCCGTTGAGCTGAATTGATGCCTCAGGTTGTTCCCACATCCTTGGCTCGACGTTCTTGCGAATCAGGTCCACTGGGTCGGCAAGCTCTTTTGTATTCGCTTTCAGGTTGAAGGCGACGGTGGCGAATTCCGAACCGATGTCGATCGGCGCACCGACTTGTCCGCCGAGCGTCCGGCCTTTGCGTACGTCTTGCAGAAGCTTTCGGATCTTGGCGTGATTTTCGTCAATTGCTGAGACGACAAGTGAAGATGCTGGTGCAAAGTAAGCCATCGTTGCTGGGCCACCCAACATTTCCCACGATTCAGATGAGACCGTTCTTTGAATCAGTTCGGTCAAGTCGTCTGGATGCACCGTATTATGAGGTGTCTCGACGCCCCGTAAGACTTTGAATCGCCATTGGTCGCTTCCCGAAAACGAATGGCCGCCAGAGTAAGTTCCATTGGCTCGGCCAAGGAAGGGAGTGATCGACAGATGAGGCGCTTCCTTGGACACGGAACGGGCGACCAAGTCGGCGATCGGGTACACAACCGTTTGCTGGTTGGTTTCGCTTGAGTCAAGCGTCTCGATGAAGACGGTGCTGCCATAACACCGATAAGTAGCATCGAGGTCGCGGAGCGTTTCGGTAAGCAAGTCGCTGATCGATGTCGCGTGTTTGATCACTTTGACCGGCTGGTCACTCGGCAGCCCACTCTCGTCAAGGCTACGGCTGTTGATCTCAAAGTGCAGCTGCGTTTGCTGGTTGAGTTGTTCGACCAGTCGTTGGAGTGGCACCTTGTCGGGATCCTCTGGAAAGTTCAGTTGGATCTTGGCTTCTAAGTCCTCCAGCGTCACGCTATGGTCAAAGTCGACTTGATCGATTGGCAACATTGGCGATTGGCGAGCTTCGGCAGCGGTTAGCATTCGAGCTTGTGCCAAAGTCTGAAGGAGTCGCAGGATGTCCACATGCACAGTGTCGCTGGTCGAGACGGTGATCATGTCTTGATGCGCGATGGTCGTGGAAGGGCCACCTAAAGACTCCCACGTGTCGGGAGCGATCGTCGTCTCGATCAACATGATCAGACTGTCGCGATCCATCTGATCGAAGCGATCGGTTTCAAGAACGCTCAGCAGAGGACGAACCCGATAGGTTTGTTGCCGACCTTCGTATTCCAAATCATCGATCGACGCGATGCGTATCTGGGTTGCTTGAAGCTGGTACGTCACATCGAGTTGGCTGAGGAGTCGCGCAAAGGCTTCGTCGACAGTGATATTGCGCGGCACGCGGATCTGAAAACGGGTGTCGAGTGATACGCCTATCTCATCAAGACCGGACTCGTCGACAATGATCGTAGCGCCGGTTTGTTGAGTAATCTCGTCCACAAACTGACTGAGTGTGTCGCAATTGAGCATGACTTTCTTGGAGAGCCACTCGGCGCTTTTCGGCCAATGGACCGCGACGATGTCATCGCGGTCTGCCGCTGCCGATCGGTCGCCAATCAAGATTGCAAACGCAAGCAGCAACAAGAGAGTCGTTCGCACGGTGTTACTCGCAGGTGGAAAAGTGAAGCGAAAAGGGCACGTTCATTCTAACCATGCTGGACCAAGGCACTCGCTATTCGCCTGTGAGCCGAACGCGCTAGCGTCGGGCCTTGCACTCGTCCTACGTCTCTTGGAGGGGCCCGACGTTAGCGCGTACGGCTCAGGCCAAGAGGACGAAAAAAGGCCGCGTCCTATGTGGACACGGCCTCTTGTTGCATGAACTTGTCGATCCGGAGGATCGAATGCGATTAGCCTTCGCTGGCTTCTGCCGCTGGTGGAGCAGCAGGAGCGCGTTGTGGTGCAGCGCCTTGTGGTTGGCCAAGACCTGGACGAACGCGTTTGTTGATGTCGGTTTCCAAAACGCCGAACACCGACTCATGACGTGCAACCGACATTTGCAATGCAGCGAGCAAACGCTTTGCAGTGTAGAAGTTAACGATGATGCGTTGCTTGACTTGGATTGGATCCTTAGGAACACCGATGGGTTGTGGGTTCAAACCAAAGTCGACGATCAACTCTTCGGGCGAACCGGTAACGCGACAGAAGTTCGCGTAGGTCGCTACGGCGTGATCATCTTCAACTTGTACTTGAACAGGTTGTTGGGTTTGAGCTTGCTCGGCTGCTGCGGGTGCGGCGGCTGCTTGAGGCTTGTCGTCGTTGGTGTCTGCCATGAGTGGGATCTCCGAAGAAAGGGTTGAAAGTGTTTTCGAAACGTTTTGCTGTTAACGCTTAACAGGTTGTCTGTGTCCGTCGTTAGCAAGCAGGGGAAACGATGTTGCGGGCGTTGAAGTCGTCATGAAGGTGCTGCCCACCTCGCACACAGTTACTCCACTTTTGGAATCGCCAAGACGCGCTTCTTATCGTACCGAACGGCGGTATCGCTGCAACGCGACTGGGCAATGGTTTGGTGTCAAAATACGGGTAGTTAGTTAAGCCACGTGAGATGCGTAGGCTGGTTGGCTAAAACTCAAAGGCAAAGGTCTTGGTGATTAGTCGCCATAAGCGTTGGCCGAGTGACATGGGGTCAACATGAATCTTTGCGGCACCGCGGTAACCGGGGCGAAGCGGAAGCTCCAACGGCTCTAGTGGGACGCGCGCTTGGTACGAGACGTTCCGTGGTTTTACCTGTCCGGTTGTCGGATCAATTTCAGTTTGCATGGCACCGCCGGTTTGGCTTGCCATCGACATCGACATCGATTCGATTGGTTCGTTTGATTTTTCACTGATCGAACCGTGAAAGGTTTCGAGGCGGCGCGAATCAAGCTTCATATCGACTTCTTGTCCTTCGCGGACCAGTTGAACATCGCTTTGTTCGATGATCAGAACCGCTTCACAAGTATTGGATGCGCCGATTTCGCAAATCACGTCGTCGGAAGTGAGCGTCGCGCCGCGGTTCTTTTCGTGCAGCGGCGTGCCGGTCCAACCTGGCAAGCGTCCATCGTTCTGGTCTTGCGGAGCACGTGACGGAGGCGGGATGACCCAACCGGCTCGCTTGGTGCGAACGGTCAGCCGATCGATTTCATCTTCGGTTTTTGCCAACATCGACTGAATCGATTCCAGCAATTCCGTTTGAGTTTCGATTTGAGCTTTCAGGGCGACATCTTCGCGGCTGCGGAACGACATGTTCTCGAGCTTGACTTTTGCAACCAGTTCTTCGCCCTTGAGTTCAGCGAGGCGAATTTCAAGATCAGGGTTACGAAGAACAGCGATCTTGTCGTTTACCTCGACTTTGTCGCCTGGCGAAACCGTCCACTCAATGCGACCAGGCGAACCGGCGTACACCACGCCTGCCTGATTGGGACGAATCTCGAAGGCACAATCAACGTGGTGAGGCAACGGGATGTAGCAAACGCCTGCGATGACAGCGCCAACGACGCTGATCGTGATCAACAGGGGAGTGCGTTTCACTTTGGACAACCTCCCAGGAGTACGACAGAATTTCCAAGTTTTGATGAAGGGTTGAGCAACGAGGCCTGCGAAACCGATCACGGCGACCATGCGACCGACGGCTTGCAGTCCATAAGGTTCGAGGACTTTGATCACGAACCAGCAGATCGAGAAAACCACGACCCAGCGATAGATCACGCTGGCGACGGTAAACATCCCGAACATGAATCTTCCACGAGTGGGAAGAAACGGGTCCTCTTGAAGTTCCAAACCCAAGCAAGTGCTTTGGAACCATCGCGTCAGCACCTGCGTGCTCTTTTGGCGAAGGTTCGGGATCTCGAGCAGGTCCATCAAGATGTAGTAACCGTCGAATCGCAGCAGCGGGTTACCGTTGACGAGAACGGTACTGACGGCGTTCAAGAACATCATGTTCAAGCAAAGGTCATTGATCGTCGTTCCCTGTTCGGTAAACCACCAAACAAAAGCGGCGATCGACGCCAAGATCATTTCGACATAGATACCGGCTGCACCGATCCATACCCTTTTCCACTTGTTGGGCAACATCCACGAGTCGGAAACGTTGCAATACAAACAGGGTGTAAAGACCAGCAGCATGAAGCCGATTTCGTGACACTCGCCGCCAAACTTTTTACAGCTCAGGCCGTGACCGAATTCGTGGATCACCTTCACCAGCGCCATCGTGACCGCAAGGATCAACCAGCGGTCAGCAGCAAAGAACTGCTGGAAGGTAGGCAGACGCGTGTAAACGGTCTCGTATTGGGTCGCGAGCAACAGCGATGCTGACAGGAACAGCAAGACTGCGCCGATCAAAGCGGGGACGGTAAACAACCATCCGAACCACGGCAGGATCGCGTTGAGAATCTTTTCGGGGTCAAACCCGCGATAACGCAGTGCAAAGACGTTGGCAAACTTGCCGAGCGTTTCTTTGTTGCGTTTCTTGCGACCGCGTTCGCGAAGCGCTTTGCCTTGACCTGGTGAATTACTGATCACCAGACCGCTGCGGTGCAGCATCCCGATGAACTGTTGCAAGTCGCCAAAGGTGATTTTTTGAGGCGCGAAACGCTGTTCGAAGCCATCCTTGATCTGCTGCAGGCTGACGTGCCCGTCCAGCATGTTCAAGATGTAGTACTCTTCGTCGTGAAAACGATAGTACTGCAGACCAACCGGTTCCTTGACGACCCAATAACCGGTCCCCTGATAACGCTGTCGGTTGGCCGACAGGTCGGGACGCTTGCGCACCGTCAGCGGCCTTGATGAGCTGCTAACGAGTGATTCGGCAAGAGTGGTCATCGGAGAAGGGCAGTGGAGTCAGGAAAAGGAAGCGGGTTTTGGTCTTAGATATACGTGTGTCGAGGGCTGGTTCCCCTCGAACTGAAAAACGATCGGCTACGGTTGGACTTGGATGACGATTTCGGCACGCATGCCAGGTTTGATCATCCATTCGTTGCCGATCTTTTTGTTCTCGACTTCGACCCAGACGCGATGACGATTTCGCAGGTCGATTTCCATGCTGACAAAGCCGAGCTTGGCATCGAAGGAAAGCACGTCGCTTGCTTGACTGTAGATCATCACTTTCACAGGTGTGCCAGGTTGCACTTGGCCTGCGTAACGCAGCGCGTCGATGTCACCTTCGACACGCAGTTTGTCCATTTGAATCAGCGTCGCGATCGGACTGCCTTGTTGCACCCATTGGCCAAGCTGAGCGATTCGGTTTTCGATGAAGCCGGTCGAGGGCGCGGTGACTTGTCGTCGAGTCAGTTCGTACTCAGCGATTTGCATTTCAGCGAATTTCGCGTGCATTTGCGCTTCGGCAATGCTCTTGTTCATCTTCGCGACATCGATCTTGAGCTTTGCACGAACGGCCTCGAGTCGTTTCTTTTCCATTTCCCAGCGTGGGACGGCTCGTTGAACGTGAAGTTCTTCGTAGGCCTTGGCCTCTTCGCTGGTCAGCTCTTCGGTGTTGATCGCGTCTTTGATGTAGACCTCATTGGCCGCATTCAGGATCGCTTCCTTCTCTTCAGCCTTCTTGAGCTTGAGCGCCAGGCGAGCTGCCGTGTCGTCAATGACCGCGAGCACATCGCCGACATTGACCGTTGCACCTTCTTCGAAGTGGAGGGCCGTCAGCGTGCCTTCGGCCCGTGCAGGGATTTCAACTTTGTTGATGTACTGCACCATGCAGTTTTCTGCGCGGATTTCGTTCACACCGGGCGAAATTGGCTGTTGAGCCATTGCGGTTGCGACCATCACCAAGCTCGCTGAAAGCGACAGCAAAGACGTACGCATAAGGGGTGTACTCCGGATAAAGAAACGTTGGCTCGATTGAGAAAAGACTAGGTTTGTGGCGTTGTTCGCTTCTTCGCGGCTGTTAGAAGAAGAACGCGTAGCACCACTCGATCACTTCGTGAAGGAAAACGAATCCGCTCGATCGGCGGCCGCAGTGAATCTTTGCAGTCACTTTGGCTCCCGGGCGGGGATTCAATTCACGCAGGCTTTCCTGATCAGGGATGGCCTCCATGCGAATGATCGCTCCATGCTCATCATGAGGCTCGGCTCGCATCGAGATGCTGCTAAGCATCAGCGTTGCGTCCATGTTGGTATCGGTGTTGGTGGCGAGGATGTAAGTGACATCAAGTGATGGTTCTTCGCCATCTTGCGAAACTTGATCCAAGCCTTGTTGTTCGATGAATTCGTCGAGGTGGCCTTCCCGCTTTTCAGGAAGTTCGAGGTCCAAGAACAGCGGCTTGGTGAGGTCGGCGACTTCGAGCACGACCTGCCCGGTGGTGACCGGACGACTGCGAAGCATTTTGTCGACGTCCCACGAAACGACCACACCGTCGATCGGGCTGACAATTTCGAGTTCTTTCGCACGCTCGATTTGCAGACGCTTCTTTTCAATCAGCGTCTTGTGCTTGACTTCGAGTTCGTACTGTTCGGCTTCAAGCGCGCGAGCTTCGGTCGGCTTGAGTTCGCGGCGGTAACTCAGCTGGCCTTCGACGCGGGCCTTTTCAGCAAGCACCGTTTGGATTTGACCTTCGATGTCCTGAAGTTGCAGTTCAACGTCTGGGTTCCGCATGCGTACCAAGACTTGGCCTTGTTTGACTTCGTCGTCATGGTCGACCAACACATCGATCACTTCACCATCGATTCCGGCAAAGACTTGGTGTCGAACCACCGGCGTCAACGTGCCTTCAGCTTCGAGTGTGAAGTCCTTTTTGATGAAGACCAATCCAAGGACGACGGCCAGAACCAATCCGAGGACAGCGAGTGTTTTGGGAAGCGTGCGAGCGCGAAGCACCCAGGTCGCTCGACCCAGTGCTCGCCAAATCGGCATCAGGAACAGGTTCGTATGAGCACGCGAGTTTGCGATCGCTCGTGTGCCATGTTCATAAACGAGGTCGCAGCGCGCGTGAAAGATTTCCGCAGGGATGTCGGTTTCGATCTGTTCGACAATCAACGCACCGATCACTTCACCGCGGTGAGCATTGTCGCGGTCGATTGCACCCGCAGCGCCCAGTTCGTCGTCTTTACCGAGCGTTCGCTCGGGTTCGCGAAGTGGCAGCACCGCAATGTGTCGCCCGTACGACTGGTCGACGTAGTCTTCGAGCGCTTCTTCGATTTGCGGCGGCAAGTCTTCAGTGGAACCGTCATGCCAAAGAGGTTCGCCGGCGGCACAAACGCGCGTTGAGAGGTTGTTGAGTGCCGCGACGATGTTGGAGCGGTTTTCGATCGTGTCTTGGCCACTGATCGCTTGGACTTTGCATTTGCGACCTTTCTTGATCGCGACACTGACTCGGTCACAGCCGATCAATCGTCGGCCTTCGTTCGCGACGATGTAGGCCGTTTCCTTCAGGTCGAGTGATTCGTGCGATGCGCGAGCGAACGAGTCGGCTTGTTGCCAAAGCGTTTGCCGATCGCCAAGCGTGCGAAGTTTTTGGCTGCGCAACCATTCGGCCGCCAGTTCGCACATCTGTTGCAAGAAACGCAGGTAACCACGTTGCGTATCGGGTGCGGTGTCGGGGCGTTGGAAGATTTCGATCAGGCCATCGTTTTGGCCGTCGTGTTTGAGAGCGCCGAGGCACAGGAGGTAACGAGTTGGGTTGCCTTCGGCGTCGCCGTCGGTGGTTCCCGAATAGGGAGGAACCAAGAGTGACTGGCCGCTGTTGGCAACGCGTTGAATCAACCGCGTGTGGCGAACGGCATCGTCAGTGTCATCAGCAAGGATCGACGGTTCGGCATTGATTTGGTACTGCAGCTTGAGTTGCCGATCTTCGTCCAAAAGCCAGATGGCACCACCGGCGGCTGCAAGCGCAGTGATGACTCGCGAAAGAAGCTCGGGATAGAACTCTTCCGCGGTTGCACCACTTTTCGAAAGCGACGCAATCTCATTCACCAGCCCACGGATCTGGGCTTTGGTTTCCTCGACGGTTTGTTGATTGACCGACATGTGTGGCTCGAATGCCTATGGAAATGAACGGGTTTGGAAGGTTTGACAGTAGTGAATCCGCGAATCTGCCGCCATGTTGACCTTGACGGGAAGGCAAGATTCATGGCCTGGGTTGGTTGGCCGTATTGGTTGTGGCGTCTAGTGCGTTTTTTCCTGGGTCGGGGTGTTGCTTTTTTGCATCACAACTCGCGGCTTTTTCGGGTCTCGTAGGTCTTAGAGATCGGGATTCCGCCCCTGAAGTCGGGATTCTGTTGGCGTTAGACCTTGGTTGCGGCAAGTTGGTCTCTGCACGGATCCGCAAAGACGTTGGATTGGGTTTGAGCCGGAGGTCTGCAAGACAACAGAGGCGTGGCAGCTGCGACTCGTTTTGTCCCCGATTCTGGAGGGGGAATGCCGTTTCCCTCGCAGCGGTCCTGGACAGGTTATACAATTTGTATAA
This sequence comes from Rubripirellula sp., assembly GCA_965216875.1. Taxonomy (GTDB): domain Bacteria; phylum Planctomycetota; class Planctomycetia; order Pirellulales; family Pirellulaceae; genus CBDCUW01. Next base: position 6,043,276 of record OZ244207.1, on the reverse strand, counting down.
ACTCGTCTACAGATGTCGGGCACTTTTTGGCAAATCGTGTCGTCTAGGTTTTATTCGTAACGGTCGACACCTTTGGTCCCTGGCCAGGTGGGGCAACTATCCTGGGGCTTTTTCAGCGTTTTCTATGAGTCAGATGCCAAAAGACGAGCGAAAGGACGCCGATTTGCCGGCAGACGGGCTTCAGGGCGAGGCCTCGGTGACGCTGAAGGAGTTGGAATTGCAGCTCAATCGGCTGCAACGCACGGTTCGGCTGACGATTCAGGCGCAGTTGGCGTCATTGACCGGGACGACGATGGGGGACATCGAGCAGAATCGGAAGCTGGTTGAGTCGATTCATCAGTTGCTTGACGGGCACGGGTTGCGAATCCAGTGCACCGAGTGCGGTCATCCCGCAATTTTGCGGGTGTCGCCACGCTCGGGGATGCCAGGGGGAGCGTTCGTTTTTGACCACAGTATCGATGGTCGCCGAACCTTTCACGGTGGCCGTCCGGTCTTCCCTGAAATCCGCCTCGTCGCCAAGCCGACGCGAAAGAAGCGAGTCAAGAAAGCTGGCTAGCAAACCCCGTCACCCTCCCTCGCGCCAGGGGACAGGCATAAGTTGCTTGCACCGCGCCGTCCTATAGGGGACAGGCATGACTCGCGCAGAACATGGGGACAGGCACTACTGCGAGTCAGATTGTCTTTCCAAAGTGGCTGTCCCTGTGATTGCTTGGGGCGCAAGGGGACAGGCATAACTTGGGTGCGTGTCCCCTGTTTTCTCTTGCTCGCTAGAGTTCCACTCTTCCTCAAACACGGGGACAGGCATTGCTAACAGTCAGATTGTCTGCGTGAGGTGTCTATCGGGTGCCTGTCCCCTGGACGGGGACAGGCAATTGTTGGGTGGCTGTCCCCTTGTGGGGGCGGGGCGTTATGCTTGCTAGCATGAGTGACGAAAACGGACGGGCGCTGCCCGATGAAGATGCTGCCCTCCAAATGCTCCAGGGTGCGATTGGGCAAATCGAATTTGCTCGCAACTACACCCTCGAGCTGATCGAATCGGTGCCGCACGACCAGTGGTTCACAATCCCCGACAGCTTGCCTACCAACGTCGCATGGCAAGTCGGCCATCTGACGGTCAGTCAGTACGGGTTGCTCCTCTTCCGACTCCGCGGCCGCACTCCCGAGGATGTGCAGCTCATCCCCAGCAAGTTCCGAAAGGCCTACAGTCGCGGATCGACACCCTCTGCCGATCCGTCGAAACAACCTTCTCCCACCGAGCTGCTCGAGCGGATGTCCGAAGTGCACCGCCTCGGCCTGGAGCAACTCTGCGAAGTCACACCCGAAGTTCTACTCCGGCCGGTCGACATGCCCTACGCCGCCTACCCAGTCAACTTGGGCGCTGTTCTGTTTTGCCCGCTGCACGAACACATTCATGCAGGACAGCTCGGGATGCTTCGCCGCGCACTTGGTTTCGATCCGGTCCGCTAGTTTCGTCTCGGGATCTTGGGCTGCCCGCACGAGCGACTGCCGGCAATGACTTTCGATAGGGAAGTGATTTGGAAACGATTAGCGAATCAATCTACGACCATCCCAAGTACTACGACTTGGTCTTCGGAGCCGACTGTGCGGCAGAAGTCAAATTCATCCTCGGCTGCGCAGAGGCATACCTCGAAGGTCGCAAAGCGAAGTGGCTTTACGAACCAGCCTGCGGAACGGGCCGATTGCTTTATGCACTGTCGCGCAAGGGATATCAAGTTGGTGGTCTCGATCTGAATCCAAAGGCGGTTGAATTCTGCAACGCCCGCTTCGAACGTCATGGCATGCCCTTTCGAGCCACTGTCGATGACATGTCCGACTTCAAAGTCCGCCGCAAGTTTGATGTGGCTTTCAACACCATCAATAGCTTTCGTCACCTCTCCAGTGAGGCGGCTGCGCGGGGCCATCTTGAATGCATGGGCAAAGCGGTGCGGCCAGGAGGGTTGTACCTGCTTGGCGTCCATCTGACGCCAACCGCGGTTGCGCCGAGTGAGACCGAGTCCTGGTCGGCTCGACGTGGTCACCTGTCGATTAGCACGCACATGTGGACCAATGACCGCGATGTGGAAAACCGCGTCGAGCGATTTGGTATTCGGTTTGACGTGCATTCGCCGTCGCGCAGTTTTCGAATTGTCGACGAGCTTGTTTTGCGCAGTTACACACCGAAACAAATGAACCGTTTGATTCGGTCGAGCAAGTGCTGGGAATCGGTCGCGACCTACGACTTTGCCTACGATCTTGGCGATCCGATCACGGTCGACGATTCAACCGAAGATGTCGTCTACGTGCTTAGACGCAAGCAAGACTGATCGGAAAGGCTCGGTTGGGCATCCTGAACTAGCAGACAAAATTTCACTGGCCACGACGGCGCATCGCACCCAAGCGTTGGGTTCCGTTTTGCCTAAGTGTCCGTCGTGCCAGAAGTTCTTGGGCGAGTCATGCCGAGCATGACGGCGGCGGCGAGTGAGATTAAAAACACTCCGCCCGCGATCAGGGAATTGCGGCCCCACACCGCCCGTTCCATCTGTGCGGTGTGGTATTTGTAGGGCATCGGCATGTCGAGTCCGAACTCTTCCATCTGCTCGTATTCGCGAATCAACTCGGCAGGTTTGAGGTCTTTGTAGGCTGCTTGAAGCTCGGCGATGTGCGATTCGGTGTCCGTAGGCACCTCCATCAGCACCCAGCGAACGGCGCAGAATCCCGCGATCAATAAACTTGCCGTGGCAATCAATCCCAATAGCCCAAATGCTATCGATCCGCCGCCCCCCCCAGCTTCGCGAGCAGCACCAGCGTCCCTTACCTGATCCGACTGCTCAGCTCGGGGCAATTGGCGAAGCTGGCCGAGTTTAGGGATCGGGACGGAGGCGCCGCAGGATGGGCAAGTTATTTGGTTGCCCGCCTGGGAGGGGGCTACCTCAATGGACGATTCACAGGAGGGGCAGGGGAGCAGATGCATGATGCTTAAATGAAGAATATTTGAAGCTTAGACGACTGGACCGGGCGTTGGTGGGGACTAAAATCCTAGACAGCAAACGGCACCACCGCCCAACTTATGCCGCGCCCGCTGAGAGAGCTAACGACAAGACGGTTCTCGAAGGCCTGGAGGTCTCCACAGGGTAGCTGGCAACAATAACGAACTGTTTTGTTCGTCAACGTGATCCGAATGAATCGAGTCACATCTAGCGTGGTCGATAACGCCGAGTGCTGCCAGGAGGGCATCGAAGCCAACGGCTTGAGATTGATTTCGGACCGGGGGGAACATTTTCGATTACGTCATCGCTGACAACTTGGTTCAACACCTTGGAATAAGTCAGCTGGAGCACCAGGTTTTTAGAGGTCTGGGTGACGCAATCGATGGAACTGGGGAATTGACTTCCGCGCTAGCAGTGATGCAGCGGTAGATCGTGACCCGTTTCTCTTCCGCCCGCGACTCTCCAGCAGTTGCTTCCATAAAGTCATGGGCGAGTTTTTTGGTTGAGTTGAGAGAAACGTGCGACCGGTATGTCTGGTGGTTGGTTTTCTGTTCGACAGTGACGACTCATTGCGAACGACTCCCCCAAACAGAAAGTTTTTCCATTTCCAGAACGTGACAAGGTGCATTAGATAACGGGTGGTAGAGTTAATCGCGACCAGATTCGCTTTTTCGCAAAACTGTTCACGAGCCCTCTCCTTCTAAAGGTCATCACCGCTGCGACAAGCAGTCACGTGTTTTGCTAATGGGAATACCACAACCAACTGGCGTTTGCTGTGTTTCAACAAAAAGCGCCTCGTTTGAATACGAAACGAACCAAGACTTTTACTGCCAACCTGATATTTTCGTTTGACTTTGTTTTCCCTTTGACCACGCTCGATGCTTCGCTGTAACTGACAGCCAAGCTGAACACCGTTTGATGCTCACGTGCCAAGCCCCAATCGAATGAACCAAACGTAACGCCGCCTCGTCCTTGATTACTTTCATCCTGGTGCCTCACGCCGGATCCTTCGCTGCCCCACTGCGATCCGCCAGGCCGATGTTCAGCCGCAAATAGAATCAAGGTCGCCCCGGAATTTTGGATTCAATCGGTCCATTGGACTCGCTGCCAAGCACGTCAACACTCCCTTACACCACGCAATCATACCGCTTCCGCGAGGAGTTCCTCTCTTGTTCGATATATTGGACGAATTCGAAGCCGTCGCCGCACAAAGTACCGAAGCTGTCACTGGCGGCTTTCGAAAGTTGCCCGTCGACGACAACGAAGACAACAATGTTGCCGTCGCGATTGCAGCACAGGCCGAAGGCGAAGTCCAACTGGATAGCCCTGACGAATTGCTGGCCGTTGATGAGAGTGAGTCGTGGTCGGATGACCCGGTGCGGATGTACTTGACGCAAATGGGTGAGATCCCCTTGCTGACCCGCCGCCAGGAAATCGAACTGGCCAAACGCATCGAAGAAACGCGTCGCCGTTTCCGCACCAAGTTGCTCGAGAACCATTACGTTCTCGTCGAAGCCTACAAGACGCTCAAAAAGGTCTATCGCGGTCAGCTTCCGTTTGACCGTACCGTGCAAGTTTCCGTGACCGACCGCTTGGAAAAAGAGCAAATCATCGGTCGTCTGCCACACAACCTGCGAACCCTGCAAACGCTGCTCAAACGCAATCGTCACGATTGGAAAGTGGCTCTCAGCAAAAGTGCATCGCAGCGTCGTCGTGCGGAAGCATGGCGAGCTCTGGCCCGCCGCCGTCGTCGCGCCGTTCGCTTGATCGAAGAACTCGGTTTGCGTACCCAGCGAATCGAAACTCGCATCGAATTGCTCGAGAAGTTCTCGAATCGATTGACCGAAATCGATCGTTTGATTGCCGACCAAAAACGCACCAAGCACGGTCGCGAAGTTCGCGAGAAGCTGCTGCACGAACGTCGCCAAATCTTGACCGCTTGCCAAGAAACGCCAACCTCGCTTCGCAATCGCGTCAAAATGCTCAATTCGGTTTACGCCGAATACCAACAAGCCAAACGTGAGTTGAGCGAAGGTAACTTGCGATTGGTCGTTTCGATCGCCAAGAAGTATCGCAACCGCGGTTTGTCTTTCCTTGACCTGATCCAAGAAGGCAACGCCGGCTTGATGCGTGCGGTCGACAAGTTTGAATATCGCCGCGGTTTCAAGTTCTGTACCTACGCGACTTGGTGGATTCGCCAAGCGATCACCCGCGCCGTTGCTGACCAAAGCCGAACGATTCGTATTCCGGTTCACATGGTCGAAACGATGAGCCGCGTTCGCAACGTTGCTCGTCAATTGCTGCAAGAGCTCGGTCGCGAACCCACGATCGAAGAAACTGCTCGTCGCGCCGACGTGACGGTCGAGGAAGCACGTCGCGTGTTGACGATGAGCCGGTTCCCGATTTCGCTCGATCGCCCTGTCGGTAACAGCGAAGACAGCCAGTTCGGCGACTTGCTTCCTGATGGCACGGCCGAAAGCCCACAGATCGGTGCGACTCAGGAGATGCTACGCGACCGAATCAGCAACGTGCTTAAGTCGCTTTCGTATCGTGAACGCGAGATCATCAAATTGCGTTATGGTCTTGGCGATGGCTACAGCTACACGCTCGAAGAGGTTGGTCACATCTTTAAGGTGACTCGCGAGCGTATTCGCCAAATCGAAGCCAAGGCCGTTCGAAAGTTGCAACAACCAAGCCGCAGCCAAGATTTGGTCGGCTTCCTGGACTAGCGACCAAACGAGCAATTAAGACACAATCGCGGTGCCTTTCTCCTTTTTCGGGAAGGGCACCGCTTTTTTGTGCGCACTTGGGAATGCACTGCCAACATGTCCAACCAACAGACCTTGCAACGCGGATGGACGCTGCATCAGTCGGGTGACGTCGCCGCTGCCGAGAAGCTGTACCGAAACGTCCTTGCCGTCTCGCCAAAGGACTCGGACGCCTTGGTCTATCTTGGCATCGCCCTCTTTGATCAACGCGAGTTCGAGCAATCGGTTGACGCCTACCGTCAAGCGATCGCTATCCGCAGCGACTTTCCGATCGCATGGAACAACCTCGGCAACTCGCTGAGGATGCTGGGCGAAGTCGAGGAGGCGGAGGAGTGTTTTGCAACATCACTCGCCCAACAACCAGGTTACCTGTCGGCGCTGAAGAACCGCGGAACACTGTGGGTCTGGGCGGGCGAAGTGCAGCGCGGGTTGCAGTGGTACGAAGAAGGTTTGAAGGTCGACCCAAAGAACGCCGAACTGCATCGCAACCTCGGTGTGATCTATTTGTTGCTTGGCGACTACGACCGGGGTTGGAACGAATATCGCTGGCGATGGGCGATGCCAGGCATGTATCGGCCACAGACCCACGCACCGCTTTGGCGAGGCGAGCCCGTCGCGGGCAAGAAAGTGCTGCTCTACGCCGAACAAGGACGCGGGGATGCGATTCAGTTCGTGCGCAGCGCGTCGGTTTTGGCTGAGCAGGGCGCCGAGGTCTATTTGCAGTGTGCACCCGAAATGGTCGCCCTCTTTTCCTCGGCACCTGGCGTGACGCGGCTACTGTCGAAAGAGATTGCTGTGCCGCAAGTCGATTTTCATGCGTCGATGGTCGAAGTGGTTGACGTTCACTACCAAATCAATCACGAGATTGCGTTTGCCGAGACGCTTCATCAAGGTGGCGAGGGTTACCTGACCGTTTCTCAGCCGTTGATCGATTACTGGAAGAAGTGGCTCGAAGCAAACACCTCAGGGCGACGGATCGGAATCAACTGGCAAGGCAATCCAGAGCATCATGCCGATGTTTATCGCAGTATGCCGCTGGAAGCTCTCAGGCCGTTGTCGCAGATCGAGGGCGTTCAGCTTGTAAACTTGCAATTTGGGTTTGGTAGCGAGCAATTTGATCAATGCGACTTTGCCGACCAAATCGTACGACTGCCGGACCATGTCGATGCGACCGACGGCGCGTTTACCGATACCGCGGCGATCCTGAAAAACCTTGATGGGGTGATCACGACCGACACGGCGATTGCGCACTTGGCCGGAGCGGTTGGTGCCGACGTGACTGTGATGCTCGGCCGAGTTCCCGATTGGCGGTGGTTGACCGAAGGCGATTCAACTCGCTGGTACCCAACGATGAAGTTGGTGCGTCAGGCAGAGTTGGGTTGCTGGGATGATGTCGTTGAGAAAGCGGCAAGCGAGCTTTAGGTTGCGTTCCGCGTCCTCAATTCCCGTGTGCCGTTGGCCGTAAGGCCAAGGGCCTTTGGAGTGCATGTAAAGAGATGTGGGGCCCGGCCGCTTACGCGATCACGGCTCACCTTTGATCGGCAAGAGGCTAGCCGCTGCTATTGCACACCATCCCCTGCAAGGCCCGACATCGCGGCAAGGCCCGACATCGCTGCAAGGCCCGACGCCAGCGCGTACGGCTCACTCGTCTTCGGCCATGTCGCGAGCATGGTAGCTGCTTCGCACGAAGGGGCCGCTGGCGACTTTCTTGAAGCCCATTTCTTGGGCGATCTCGCCAAGCTCTTCAAATTCTTCTGGCGGAACGTACCGAACCACCGGCAGGTACTTGTCACCAGGTTGCAGGTACTGGCCGAGTGTCAGGTAATCGACCCCGTACTCGCGCAAGTCAGCAAGCGCTTCGAGCAGCTCCCCGCGTTCTTCGCCCAGGCCGAGCATCAGCCCGCTCTTGGTTTTGACGTCGGGGTCGTATTCTTTCACCTTCCGCATCATGCCGAGCGTCCAGCGGTAGTCGCTCTTGGGTCCGCGGACGCGGCGATAGAGTCTCGGGACTGTCTCCATGTTGTGGTTAAAAACCGTTGGTTTTGCTTCGATGACGCGGGCGAGCGACGGTTTGCACTGAACAAAGTCGGGCGTCAGCACTTCGGTGGTCGCACCCGTCCGTTCGCGGACGGCGACGACGCATTGATAGAAGTGTTCGGCACCACCGTCATCAAGGTCGTCGCGCGTGACGCTGGTGATGACAACGTGCTTGAGACCGAGGCGGGCGGCGGCTTCGGCGACGCGAGCCGGTTCGTCGGCCTCAGGTAGCTGCGGGGGTCGGCCTCGGTGGACGGCACAGAAACCACAGGGCCGGGTGCAGACATTGCCAAGGATCATGAAAGTGGCGGTCTGTTGGCTGTAGCACTCCATCCGGTTGGGGCACTTCGCGTTGTCGCAGACCGTTTCCAGGTTCAGCTCATCGAGCAGCCCCTGCGTCATATGGTTCGCGTTTCCCTTGGGGACCTGCCGTTTGAGCCAGCGAGGCAGCCGTCCCGTGGCGGTGACGCTGGCACCGGCAGGGAATTTTTCGACTGGATCAGCAACGACAGGGAGGCGAAAAACCATTAGCGGGACATTTCTCGGGGAATTAACGAACCAAATCGACCTTGGAACCGCATTGTAGTAGGTCGTCACGATGTGGCTAAGGGCTGTCGGTCCAGCGCCCGTGGCGATCCGCCTGCCTCTGGTCAAGCACGCGATCACAGATTGGTGCTCGGATTGCCCTCCATCCCGCTCTACGGCAACCGACCGTCCCCCGCTAGAATTTCCCGGTCATGGGAAAAAAGAAAAAGAAAGACAAGAAATCGGCCAGCAAGAAATCGCAGCCGAACATCACGATGGTCGCCGACAACCGCAAGGCTCGGCACCGCTACGAGATACTCGATTCGATCGAATGCGGGATGATGTTGATCGGCAGCGAGGTCAAATCGATGCGCGAAGGCAAGCTGTCGCTCGACGAGGCTCACATACGGGTCAAGGACAGCGAGTTGTGGTTGGTTGGTGCCGACATCGCTCATTACAACAACGCCGGAATGTGGAACCACGATCCGCGTCGGCCTCGAAAACTGTTAGTTCACCAACGGGAATTCCAAAAGTTTGCCGGCCGGGCACATGAACGCGGTTTAACCCTCATTCCACTTCGCGTGTATTTCAATGACCGCGGATTTGCCAAATGTGTGATGGGTTTGGTCAAAGGTAAGAAGCTGCACGACAAACGCGAAACTCTCAAGAAACGAGACGCGGACCGCGGACTTCAACGCGCGATGCGAGGACGATAAGACGCATGTTAGAGATCAAAGACTTGGTCAAACGCTTCCCTCAACCGGGAGGGGGCGAATTGACTGTCCTGGATGTTGCCGAATTCAAAATCGCCGATGGCGAACAGGTTGCGCTGATCGGTCAAAGTGGCGGTGGCAAAACCACACTGTTGCACTTGATTGCCGGACTGCTCGTTCCCGACACCGGCAGCATCAAAGTGGGTGGAACCGAATTGACAATGCTCAGCGAGCAAGGTCGCGATCGGTTTCGCGCTTCCGCAATCGGTTATGTCTTTCAAACCTTTAACCTGCTGCCCGCTTTTTCGGCGATCGAAAACGTTCGCCTGGGGATGACGTTTGGCCATGGTGGTACCGATCACGGGCGAGCAGCCGATTTGTTAGCCCGCGTTGGCTTGGCCGATCGGGCTCATTATCGCCCCAGTCAATTGTCGGTTGGCCAACAGCAACGCGTCGCGATCGCTCGGGCACTGGCAAGCAAGCCAAAGGTCCTGTTGGCGGATGAACCGACCGCAAACGTTGACCCCAAGAGTGCCGAGGAGGTTTTGCAGCTCATTCGCCAGTCGTGCCAAGAAGAAAACGTGTCGCTGTTGATGGTCACTCACAGCATGGAAGTGGCTGGGAAGTTCGACCGAGTCGACCAGCTGGATGAAATCAACCGAGCTTTCAAAGAAGCTCCCGCCGCATAAAAGAGTTTGCCTGTCATGCCGCTTTTGCAAATCGCTTGGCGAAACTTTTGCCATCGTTCTCTCTCGAGTGTGCTGACGACGTTGTCGTTGGCCCTCGGTGTTGGTTTGGTGGCGCTGGTCTTGTCAATTTACGGAGTGATCTCGGAAGCGTTCACCCGTAACGCATCGGTGGGTTACAACCTGGTGGTTGGCCCCAAAGGAAGCCCGCTGCAATTGACGCTCAACAGCGTCTACTACCTCAGCCAGCCCATCGAGAATCTTCCCTACAGTGAATACATGGAGTTCTTCACGCAGGAAGAACGCGCCGCGATGGTCGCCAAGTATGGCGGCGATTCGGAGTTGGCCAAACGGGGCGGTCGATACGCGCCGTACGTCTCAGGTGGATATGTGATTCCACTTGCTCTGGGCGATTACTTTGGCCAATACCGCGTCGTGGGTACGGTTCCTGGCTTTTTCGAAAAGCTTCGCCACGGACCCAATGTGGATGAGGAGTTCACGTTCGCCGACGGCCGAGCATTCGTCGAATTCTCAACCGAGAATAGCTACTTCGAAGCGGTCTTGGGATCGCGCGTGGCCAAAGACATGGGTGTTGGCGTTGGCGACAAGTTCTATCCGACGCATGGTGATCCAAGCGGTCACGGCCATGACTTGGGTTTCACCATCGTGGGCGTGATGGATCCAACCGGCACCCCCAATGACCGCGCGGCCTTTGTGAACCTCGAAGGCTTTTACCTGATGGACGGTCACGCGAAGCCGATCGAAGAGGACGAGTCCGCTACGGTCGAAGAGGATGCGAGCGAGGATGCTGAATCATCCGAGGGTGATGAAGAGGCTTCCGATGACCAAGCTAACGTTGGCGACGGCAACGGTGTTCGGTTGGTCACGCTCCAAGAAGAAGAGGGCGAAACAAAGATCCTTGTTGAAAAAGGGGCGGCTTCCAATGGTGATCACGAGACCGACGAGTTTCGTTTGCTTTCGATACCAGAGCGCGAAGTAACCGCGATTCTCGTTCGCAACGGCAACCTGATGTTTGCACCCGCCATGCAGAATGCGATCAATGAACTGCCCTGGTCTCAAGCGGCCGCGCCGATCGGCGAGATCAACAAACTCATGGGACTGATTGTCGGACCGCTGATGACGGCGTTGCTGATCATCACGCTGATCACCTGCGTTGTTGCGGCCGTTGGAGTCCTGGTTGCGATTTACAACTCGATGAATGACCGCCGCCGCGACATCGCTGTGATGCGTGCTCTCGGAGCCAGACGCGGTACGGTCACTTCGATCATCCTTTGCGAAAGCGGATTGATCGCTGTGATCGGAGGCATCCTTGGTTGGTTTCTCGCGCACCTTGCCATGTGGTGTTACAGCGGGCAAATCGAAGATCAAACCGGCGTCCAAATCGGGCTGTTTACGACAAGCACTTTGGAGCTTGCGATTTTGCCACTCGTGTTGGGACTGGCGCTGCTCGCCGGATTCTTGCCAGCTTGGTCAGCTTACCGCACTGATGTTGGATCGAATCTGTCAGCGTAGGTTGCTCGGTGCACGCGCGTCGGCCGGACGGTTGGTCAGCGCGCGGCAATCTCGAGGGAACGAAAGCTGACGATCTCCCAGAAGTCGCGAGCGAGGTTTTTAAAAGAAACCGCCGCCGCCCATGCCTCCTCCCATTCCACCACCGAAGCCAACACCCTGCATTGGTACTTGGACAGGTTCCAGTACGGGATCAACACCAAAGTGTGTCTCACGAAGTGTCTCGAAGAGGTATTCGATCTCTTCATGCACGTCATAGCTTGTGCTAATCAAGAGTGCAGGGCGTTTGGAGCCCAAAGGCGAAAGCCGGGAGTTCCCGCCAAGTTGTTCCCAGGTTTCGGGCTGGATCGTGTTGGTGATCAGGTTCATCACGGACTGGTAATCATCTGTCGCAATGCCGGTGCTTTCGAGCCAGTAGATCCGATGGAGAAGTCGCTGACTGGCCGATTCGACCGTCGTGACCACGGCGGTTTCGCCGCGAATGGTGAGCGTCATCTCAAGGTCCGTAAGCATGATCTTGAATGCACTGCCGAGTTTGATATTCGATAACGCGAAGGTGATCGGCGTTGTCGAATCGAATCCGATTTCTTCGATGGCGAGTGTGTCCAGCACGATGGGCATTCCGCTGTCGCGGGAAATGGTTGCGATCGCCTCGCCCAACGGTGTGTCGGCAAACTCGACGCTAATCGGTTCTGCCAAACGTTTGGCGATGAGTTCCGCCGCCGAATCATCAACGTTGATCCAACGCGATGTTCCGATTCCCTTTTGAACCAAAGCCGCGTGGTCTGCCGTGATCACCAGACCCTCGTCTTCAACGATCGCACGAAGGCCGTGGTCTCGCAGCATGTTCCGCAGCGCTGTTCTCAGAGGGATATTGGAGGCGGTGTAAGCGACTTTTTCCTTGCCGCTGAGATTCGCGAAAATCAACGCGCGATCATCGATCAACACCGGAATACCGGTTGCCTCGGAGATCTTTTGATCCAATTCGCTGATGGTGCCTTGGACCTGAATGTTGGTTTGTTCATTGAGTTTGGATTCAACCATTTTGGCGACCGGCGAGGTCGGCTTGGGCAGTGTGGGCCGATGGGACCACATCATGCCTGGCTCGGCACCTTTCGTATTTGGCGGCGGGAATCCCATACCGCCCATACCTCCTCCACCCATTCCGCCCATGTTGCCGGCTTGGCCTTGCGCCGCAGGTGGATTGGTGGGGAGGGTTTCGGTCACTGCGACTTCAGGCATCACACCGCCGTTAGCTTGCGCGACGACTTGGGGTGATTCCATTCGAATCGTTTTGTCTTGGCGAGCATCGATGTCGTGGTCACCTGTCTGGCCATGTGTTGAGTTGCCGGTGGCCAGCGCGATAGCGATAAGGGCTGCGCCGCCGGCCAGTCCAGTGGTGGTGTAGATCGTAGGCATGGCACGTGCTCCCTGTGCGAGGAGATTTTCGAGAAGAGAAGTTTCGATCGGAGGATCGGGGAGTTGTCCGGATCCGGTCGTTGCCGTGAAGGTTTGGCTGGCAACTGCTGCGCCCGAGTTTGAAAGGGTCCACGCATTGGCAGCGGCGAAGGCGAGGACGGGAACGACGCCGCGCCGTCGTAGTCGCTGGGCCAGCATCTTTTTGGCTCGCTGCAGACGACCACGCACCGATCCAATGGTGGTTTGGAAATGGTCGGCAAGTTGTTGCAACGGCAAGCCATCGTAGATGTGCATCACCAACGCGGTGCGATAGTGTTCGGGCAGGTCAGCCAGCTCTTCGTCCAACACGATCGCTTCGTGTCGCTGGCTCAATCGATCCAGGGGATCGTCGGGTTTGTCAGGCGGTTCGACCATCGGCTCGGTCTCTCGTTTCGACGATTTGGTTGTCGCCACCGCAGCTCTTTGAGCAACGCGGTGCAACCAACCGGGCAAGCGTTCGGCATGCCGAATTTTGTGGCTGTTCCGCGCCAAATAAAGAAACGTTGTTTGAAAGGCGTCGTCGGCATCGGCGTCGTTGCGACATCGCCGCCGACAGACGCTGCCGACCATCACACTGTAGCGCTTGACGAGCGTTTCCAAGGCGCCGGGAAGTGTGTCGCGGCGCCAACCGTCCAGCAGGTCCGCATCCGAGAACGCGGACAAATCCACTTGGTCAGGGGCGTGTCGATCGGTTTCCGCAATCGACCCGTCATCGGTCGTTTGATTGATGAGTCTCATGGCATCTACTAGCGTAGTGCGATGAGAAAAGCGAATGGCGCGCTCTTTTTCGAGATTTTTTGAGCTTGCGCCCTTTAAGCTGAGATTTGCCGGCCGCTCAGGAGCTCTATTTGCCCAAACCTTCGGGAAGGACGCCGTCGGCGACTTCGGTTTCCCATTGGTCCATCAAAGGCCAGCTGTCAGCGAGTGTCCCGAAGTCGGCCATTTGCAGGTAGCTGCGAACGCGATCGATTGTCTTGTTCATAAAGTCGGGGTCGTTTCGGAACATTGGCCCATGACTCGGTGCCAACCATTTTACGTCGCTGTCACGAATCCGCTCGAGAGATTGAACGAACGCGTTGATGTCGCTGCCGTGGTGAGCATCGATGGCTCCGATGCACCCGTCGCGATAAATGTTGTCACCGCTAAGCAACACGTCGCCGATGCGAAACGCAAGTTGACTGTCCGTGTGTCCTGGGGTGTGCCAAACTTCGATCTCCAACGAACCGACTTTGATGATGTCGCCATCGTTGACTTGGTGTTCGATGTCGACCTTGGGCATCGAGAGCTTCAGGTCTTGCGCTTCGATCTCGGCAAGCGTCAACAACGTGTCGCCGGTTTGCAGCGGTTTCACCGCGTTGGGATGTGCCGTGACGGTTGTCCGAAGCAACTGTTTGATCTTCGCCAAGCCTTGGATGTGGTCAACGTCCGCATGGGTCGCGACCAAGGTCTTGCAACGCGAAAGCGGAAAATCGAGTTGCCGAATGATTTCGACAAAGTCATCCACGGTCTCTTCGTAGCCAATGTCAATCAGCAACCATTCGTCAGCGTCGTAGATCAGGTAAACGTTGCACCCAAAAACTTCGCCTGCCTGGAAGTTGAGTTCGATAACGCCAGGGAAAATTGGTTTGCGAGCCAGCATGTCAGCAGTAGAAAGGTGGAAGAGTCAAAGGACCCTATTCTAAGAACCCGCCGCAATTATCGGAACCTGCCGCCGATTTGACTCAGCAACGGTTGCGATAATTAATGGTTCTCGTCGAGCGTCACGTCTTCACTCGCGGCTTAGGGGGCAACGCACTGACAAGACCCTGTCGGTAGGTTGGAAAACGAAGCGTTGGCATCAGCTCACGCTTCATCCGTCGATTCCAAATCCGTTTGTTGCTGTCACTGCGAAGGCTCCGTTTCGCGTCGGGCGATTCAAAACTCGGCTCAGCTGCCCCGTAATGTGACGCGATCTGTTGGTAAAAGGCCCGTCGCAGGACCGGTTGGTCGTCGGCAACCAGGTAAAGTCGCCCACTTGGCGATTCAAGCGATCGGATCGCTGCCTCGGCGGCATCGTCAACGTGGATCAGGTTGAGGTACCCGCCAGCAGGTGAAGCGATTTTGCGGCCAGCAATGACGTCGGCAGCCCGCGGGACTCGATCGGGGCCGTAGATCCCAGCGAGCCGGAGGATCGACCAGGGGCCGCCTGGTCGGTGCCGATGAAGAAGCTGCTCGGCTTGCAGGTGGACTTTGCCACCCTCGCGTCGGGGCCGTGTCGGCGAGGTTTCGTCGACCCACACGCCACCGGTTTGGTGGTAAACCCCGGTGGTGCTGATGTAACTGATGGGGGTCGATTTCGGGAGATGATCGAGTAGACGCGAAAGCCCACCGACCTGAGATTGGTACCGATCGAGCCGTCCCTTTCGGTCGTAACTGACTGCGACGACGACGCCGTCGACCTGCGGCAAACGGCTCAACGAGCGAGCATCGTTCCAGTCGACAATCAAAGGCTCGATCCCGTCTTTGGCGAGTTTCTGGGCCTTTTGGTCATTTCGAGTGGTCGCCCAAACGACGCTTCCCGCAGAAACGGACTTTCGAGCAATCCGATTCCCGAGATAGCCACAGCCGAAAACGAGCAGTTTTTGCGGTGAAAAAGCCATTTTTTCCGTATTTCGCGTTACCCAGTTCACTTTTTCAAGTTCATTGCTCAGAGGCTACAATAGAGCGTCGGACGAATCCGGCCGTTTTTTGCCGCCTGGGACGATGTGGTTTTTAGCCGATTCCATGGCGGACATTCTCCGAGGATCACGCGGAAAGACTCCGTAGATCACGCGGGATCACTTCGCACCGCACCGTTTCTTCCCGAGGATTATGTTGATTCGAGACCAGAGCCAAAGTCGTTGGAAGACCCGATCGCGGACAGCCCAATCTTTGGCGGTCATCCTCGTTGTGTGCGGCGCTTTCATGGCCTGTCCCGTGACGGCTCAAGGATTGCCCGCACCCAAATCGGATGGAACGCTCGTTTCCCTGCCGTCGAATCTCACCGACTTGCTCAACGCTGGCGGTGTCCCCGAGTCACTCGATCAGCTCAGGCAGCTCGAGAAACAGCAGCGTCGAGTCGCCGAAGTCGCACAGCACTGTACGGTTAGCGTCCAGATTGGGCCAGCGCAAGGATGTGGCGTCATCATCTCCGAAAGCGGCTACATCTTGACTGCGGCTCATGTGGCGATGCGGCCCAACAAGGAAGCTCGCGTCACGCTTTCCAATGGCCGAGTGATTTTTGCAACCACGTTGGGAATGAACCGCAATGTTGATGCGGGGTTGATCAAAATCAATTCGGGCCAAAACGACGGCAAACCATGGCCACATGCAACCCTTGGGACGAGCAAGAATCTCGTTCCAGGAATGTGGTGTGTGGCGACGGGGCATCCCGGTGGGTACAAGTCCGATCGAGGAACGGTGACTCGGATTGGTCGCATCCTTGATGTGCGTACCGGCGCGATCGTGACCGATTGTGCGTTGATTGGTGGCGATAGTGGTGGCCCACTTTTTGACATCGCGGGTCGATTGATTGCCGTTCACAGTCGAATTGGAAATGACGTCGCAGACAACCTGCACGTTCCCATCGACAACTACGATTTTTCATGGGACCGGCTGGCTGCGGGTGAAGCCTGGGGATACCTGCCCGGTTTCAGGCCCGTCCTTGGCGTGCGTGGCACGACTGAAGGCGAAGCACGCGTGGTCAAAGTTTACGACGGCTCACCGGCCCAACGTTATGGCATTCAAGTCGACGACGTGATTGAGCAGTTCGGTGACCGCGTGATTTCTAACTTCGATTCGCTCAAGGCGGCCGTGGCGGACACGATGCCTGGCGAACGCGTTCGAATTTGGCTTCGTCGTAACAATGAACCGATTGCCGTGCGAGTTGAAATCGGTCGCGGTGATTGAAGTCGAACCATCCAGAGCAAACAACAGGATCTGACTTACGAATGGTTTTGCGAATGAGAAACTTGAGTCCACTCCGATTTGTCGCCACCGCGTTGCTGGTTGTTGTTGGTGCCGCCACTTCGATGGCAGATCAACGTCGCGACAACGGGCAAATGGTTCGCCTTGTTCGCCCATTGTCAGACGAGGTGGGCAAATCGGTAGCGCAAGTTCTGATCGCTGGCCGGCCCGTTTCTTTGGCGACAGCCGTTTCCGAAGACGGATACTTGTTGACCAAGCGAAGCGAATTGAGTGGCGATCCGATTCGTGTTCGCCTCGCGGATGGCCGAATGTTCCCGGCGCGCGTCGCGGCCGTGCGACGCGGAAACGATTTGGCGCTTTTGCGAATCGACGGCGATGTAAAACTTGATCCGGCCTCTTTCGATACTCCTGCACCCGGCGTCGCCAGTTTCCTCGTCAGCGTCGGGCGTGCTGGTCGTCCTATCGGAATCGGCGTTGTTGGCGGACCCGAGCGCAAGATTGCCAATCAAGGCAAGCTCGGCATCATGTTTGAACAAACCAATTCCCGTGCCCTCGTTCAAGGCGTTTGGCCAGAGAGCGGCGCGGATGTCGCGGGGGTGGAACCGGGTGACTTGATCATTGCGGTTAACGGCCACAAAGAGGAAAGCACCAAGGGAGTCATGACGATCTTGCGTGGCAAATACTCGGGAGAAAGTGTCCGTTTGACGATTCGTCGCTCGAACGAATCGCGAGAAACTGACATCATTGAAATTGATGCGGGCATTCGCGAGTTTGCGATGATGCAGGAGTCGGAAAACGATTCCAAAGTAAACGGCCCTCGTAATCAACGGCTGACGGGATTTGATCGCGTCATCCAGCACGACACGGTGCTCGATCCTTATGAATGCGGAGGCCCAATCCTCGATTCTGCCGGCAACATCGTTGGTCTGAACATCGCACGAGCAGGCCGAGTCGTTTCGTACGCGTTGCCCTCCGACCTGGTTGCCGCCGCCGTAAAAAGTATGCTCAGCGAAGTCCGCGTGACCGAGTAATCAAACATCTTTTTTCGGACCTCGTTACCACGCTCCGCGTGGCAGCGCACTCTCCGGACGCTCCGCGTCCTCTTCGTAGGTCATGCTCCGCATGACGGGCGGTGGTAAGCGTTCATCAAGCGAAGGGCCCGGCCACTTACGCGAGTCTCGGCTCACCTGTAAGCGGCAGTTATTTCTTCACGCACCATCACTGGCAGGACCCGACGCTAGCGCGTTCGGCCGGCAAAGTCAACTATTCAAAGATGCGTTGCAGGATCGTGACATCGACCCATTTTCCGTCCATGCGACCGACTTCGCGTTGGACGCCGACTTCTTCATAGCCATGACGCAGGTGAAAGGCGATGCTCCGCACATTGTCGGTCACGATCTTCGCGACGGCGTGATGGATCCCTTGGTCGATGCAATGAGCCTCGATGCGGTTTTGCAACGCATCGGCAACTCCGGTTCCATACGAGATCGGGTCCAGGTAGATCGCTGATTCACATGTGTACCGATAGCCAAAGCGGGCACTGTATCGTCGCACTGATGCCCAGCCGAGGTGATCTTTGCCTTGTTCGGCAACAAACCAAACGTTGGGCAACTCCTGAGGCAATTGCTCAGCGATCCGCTCGGGTGACCAATGCGCGTTGTCGAATGTGGAACCGCCATCATCGACGTGAAAGTTGTAGACGCTTGCGATGGCGGCGGCGTCTTTCACCGTTGCATATCGGATCGTGACGCGCTCGATGTCAATCGCTTCGTTGTTCATTTCGACACCGTTTCCCAAAGCCAGTGAATCGATTCACGAACGATCTCCTCATGTTCGTCCATGGTAACATCGGCGTGATCGAGGCCTTTGAGCAAGGCGATGCGTTTGGGGCCAGCGAATGCATCGATCACTTGCTCTTGAAATTCCGGCAATACCAGCGAGTCGAGTTCGCATTGCATGAAGACGGCCGGAATTTCGACAGACTTGGCCGTGACGGTAGCGTTCATCCGATCACAAAGGCTTTCGGCGATTGGATTCACCAATCGGCTCATCGGATACCGACTTGCCACATGTTTGACGACCGGAATCAGAGGTGGTGGATTACGCAAAATGAGCCCCGAGCGTTGATGATCGACCTTGGATGCAACATGAAGTGCCGTGACGCATCCGAGGCTATTGCCACACAACAGAACTCGGGTCGACTCGGCCAGTTTCTTCGTTGTGACCCTGTCCCAGAAATCCAAACTCGCTTCGGCGATCCGCCCCAGGCTTGCGCGGCCGGCACTTCCGCCGTAGCCCGGTGGGTTCCACGTCCAAATCGAAACGCGTTGCTCGGGATCGATCGGTAACCAATCGAGCGGGAAGTTGGACGCGCGTTCGGCGCGGCCCGCAGTGCCGGGGAATTTTAGGACCAAGACATCAACGGGTTGGTCATCGTCGTTGCGCGTTTCTTCAACAAAACACTCCAGCGGTCGACCGGCCGATGTCAACCAAACACGCTGCTTGGGGCGATGGTCAAGCTCGTCGCGCGATGGGCGCAGCACCATGCGGTCAAGCAAGTACCGTCTCAACTCTTGTATCGCTCGACCCATCGGCACGTCTGTGTTCGTTCATCGTGTGCTAGAAACACCGGCGGCTAGCGCCAAAGCCGCTCACGAAGAAACTCTCTCGCTCTTATTCGTGAGATTCGTGCTATCCGTGGTTCCCTCTTCACGAACCGGCTCTCGCCACCAGTGCTCCGCGCGCAAAACACCGGTGGCTAGCGCCAAAGCCGCTGACGAGGAAGACCTAGTGGACACGTTGTCCTGGGACGGCACCTTCATCGACACCAAGGATGAAGACGTCGGCGCCACCTGGTCCCGACGCGGTGACCATCCCTTCACTCAAACCGAAACGCATCTTGCGTGGCTTGAGGTTGGCGACCATCACGACTAAACGACCGACCAGTTGCTCAGGTTCGTAAGCCGCTTTGATCCCCGCAAAGACCTGACGGCGCTGGTCACCACCGAGGCTCAGCGTCAACTTCAGCAACTTGTTCGCCTCAGGCACCTGCTCGGCTGAAAGCACGCGAGCAACGCGAAGATCGACTTTGGCAAAATCATCAATCGTGATTTCATCTGCAAGCGGTTCGTCCTTGAGTGGCTGATCGCTGTCGTTGTACTTCGCTGCGGTTTCTGCGGTGGCATCGGTCGCGGCTTCCGCGTCGGCCATTTCTTTGCTTTCTTCGATCATCTTTTGAAGGTCCTCGGTTTGGATTCGATCCATCATGCGTTTGAATTTTGCAACGGGAGTGCCAACCAGGGGCGTGCGGCTTTGCTCCCACGAAGTGAGTTCTTCCCCAACCAATTCGCCACACTTTGCTGCAAGCTCAGGCAGCACGGGCGCGAGGTAGATGGAAAGTTGCCGGAACAGGTTCAGTGCGACGGTGCAAACATCGCGCAGTTCATCCTGTCGCTCGGGATCCTTTTTCATTTCCCAAGGTTTGGCGTGTTCGACGAAAGGATTGGCCGCATCGGCAAGTTCCATGATGCGCCGCATTGCGCGGGCATAATCACACGCCTCGTACGCTTCGGCGATTTCATCACCTGCCGCGGCTGCCGCTTCAAACAGCCCGCCATCATCGGGGTATTCGGGCGAGAGTCCGGTCGAGTTTGCGAACTTGCCGACGCGGCTCGCTAGGTTCACGACTTTGCCGACCAAATCGGAATTCACCTTTTCAGTGAACTCGTCAATTTGCAGGTCCAAGTCCTCGACGCGCGGTGTCAGTTTCGTTGCGTAGTAATACCGCAAGTAATCTGGCTTGGCATGTTTGAGGTACGTCTCGGCGGCAATCAACGTGCCGTCACGTTTTGACATCTTCTTGCCATCAACGTTCAAGAAGCCGTGGATGTGCACTTTGGTTGGCAGCGAATACTTTGCGGTTTCCAACATGCCCGGCCAAAAGAGCGTGTGGAAGTAGGTGATGTCCTTGCCGATGAAGTGATGGACTTCGCAGTCGTCGTTTTTCCACCAATCATCGAGTGATTCGCCATTGGCCTGGCACCATTCTTTGGTGCTCGCGATGTAACCAATCGGAGCGTCGAACCAAACGTACCAGTAGTTGCCCGGTGCGTCGGGGATCTCGAAACCAAAGTAGGGCGCTGGCCGACTGATGTCCCAGTCGCGAAGTTCTTCGGCCAGGAAATGGCCCTTCAGGTAATTCGCCACTTCCTTTTGAAGTGCACCGCTTTCATCGACCCAACCAGATAGAAAGCCGTGCAGCTTCTCGAGCTGAACGAACAGGTGCGTCGCTTCTTTCAAGATTGGCGTCGCACCGGTCAGCGTGCTCTTGGGGTCAATCAAGTCGGTCGGGCTATAGGTTGCCCCGCAATTACAGTTGTCGCCAGCTTGGTCGGGCAATCCACAAACGGGACAGGTGCCGCGCACAAATCGATCGGCCAAGAACGTTTCGGCTTCGGGATCGAAAAGCTGTTCGATGACTCGCTCGGTGACCAAATCGGCATCGCGCAGCGATTGCCAAAACTCGCCACAGATCTCGCGGTTCGCGTCGCTATTGGTGCTGCCGTAATGTTCAAACTCGATGCCGAATCCGGCAAAGTCGCGTTGGTGCGCTTCGCTCATCGAGGCGATCAATTCCTCTTCGCTTCGGCCCTCTTTGCGAGCCCGAATCATGATCGCCGTGCCGTGCGTGTCGTCGGCACAGATGTAGATACAACGGTTGCCACGCAGCTTTTGAAACCGCACCCAGATGTCAGTCTGGATGTACTCGACCAAGTGGCCGATGTGGATCGGTCCGTTGGCGTAGGGCAGGGCGCTGGTGACGAGGATTTGTCGTGTCATTTCGGTATCGTTGTTCCTGACCAGTGATGAACTGTCGGGCAGTCTAGCAGCCGAGGGGCCTGCAGGGTGGGGGGCGACAATTTGGAAAAAAGCGTCGTGAAACTCAAAAAAGATTCAAGTTGGCTTCAGGTTGCGCCCCTTTGACCTTGCCGCCGAGCAGAAGATTAGCGGACGATCGGCCACCCGGCGAGAACGGTTTTGGCAGGAGGCCACCGACCGTTCTTTTTGCGGTCGGTTAGACCGTGTCGGCATGAAATTGAAAAACCCGTATCCATGGAGGGACGAGGGTGAGGAACGCTAAGTTCGCGGTTGCGATCGGAATGACTCTGTTTGCAATGGCTTTCAGTGCATCGGCTGCTTCAGCCGAATCGATTCTTATCAATTTCACTTCGGATCATTGCGGTCCATGCCGGGCGATGAAGCCCATTTTGCAGCAATTGGAGCGCTCTGGCATCCCCGTTCGCCATGTCGATGTCGCTCGCGAACACGAACTGGTTCGCCGCTATGGCATCCGCAGCACCCCCACGTTTGTCGTCGTTTCGGGCGGAAAAGAGGTCACCCGATTGGTCGGGTCCCAGTCCCTTACCCAGCTTCGGTCGGCAATCGCTATCAATCCACAGGGTCCATTGATTCAGACCGGCGCCAAGTCGCGTCCGTCGGCACCGACTGCACTCGACAGCATCGCGCCACCCCAAACGCGATTGGCACCCGTTGCCGGATCGCCCACTCCCCAGACGCTCACATCGAAAGCTCCGCTCGCTCCTGCGGCTGGCGAAGCGATGCCTAGCATTTCATTGGCTGATTCGGTCGAGAAAGCAAAGTCGGCAACCGTTCGACTGCGTGTCCACGATGGACATGGCTATGGCGTTGGTACCGGAACGATCATCGATACGCACGGCGCCGAAGCACTCGTGCTGACTTGTGGTCACTTGTTCCGCGACACTCAAGGTCAAGGCAAAATCGAAGTCGACTTGTTCATCGGCGCCGAAACCAAAACGGTCGAAGGCAAAGTCGTCGACTACGACGCCGACACGCGAGACATCGCTTTGGTTGTGATCCGACCTGGCTTCCCGGTGCAATCGGTCAAGGTCCTCCCAAGCACCGAAAAGGTGATCAACGGCCAAACAGCGTTTAGCTTTGGATGTGACCGCGGTGATGATCCGTCGCGCCGCGATACTCGCATCACCGGCATCAACAAGTACAACCAACACCTTGGCGTTTCCAATTTGGAGATTGCGGGTGCACCGATTGATGGACGCAGCGGCGGCGGCTTGTTCGACGCGGAAGGTCGTTTGATCGGCGTTTGCAACTCAGCCGACTACAAGGGCGACGTTGGGATTTACGCTGGTCCTGGATCGGTCAATTGGCAACTCGATCGCGTCGACTTGGCGCATCTGTATCAAGGTCAAGGAAGCCCCGCAGCGGCTCCCGTTGATCGCATCGCATCGGTGCCGTCGGCACCCGCAGCGGCGCCTGCAACGGCAGCTGTCGTACCGGCGAGCTTGTCGGCTCCTGTCAACGCCGCACCGATCACGCAACCTTCGGCGGCTTCCAGCCAGGAAGTGATTGTGATCGTTCGTGATCGCAACCAGCCTGAATCGACTTCACGAGTCATGACGCTCAACAATCCGTCGGCCGATTTGTTGAACATGATTCAACAACAAGCACGGTAGTTTGTCGTCCAGCCTCGAGGCGGTTCTCATGCCGAGAGCTGCTCGGTGACGAGGGACGTGAGCCTCCGTTCGTAGTACCGAGCTTTAGCCGGAATCTTGGTGCCAACAATCACCCTCCCGCTTGCGGGAGGGTCGGACGCAAAGTCCGGGGAGGTTGTTAACCATACGAACCCTCTCCGGGCCTTAGAGGCAGCCTCCTTGCGGCTCACTGTGAACCGAGTCCCTCTTCGATCCCACGCGATCGCTTTGCATCCATCCGACCAGCGAGTCCAAGGGTCAAGATGCACAGGGCATTGACTCCGACAAGGACGGTATAGAGGGTCGTGAAAAGCCACAGCAGTGGCGGTTCCGTTGTCGCCGCGGCGATGACTTCATCGAGCATCGCCATTTCAAGGCTCGCGATACCCAGCGACCCCAAGACGATGATCAACGTTGCGGCCAGCAGCATTCGCACCATCACGCTGATTTGACGCATGGTCGATGAGGTTGCCACCAACGCTGAAATGACCGGCAGGCAAATCCAAATCGCTGCGAGCACGGACCAGAACGATTCGCCATCACTGATCGGCGGCTTGAACTGGAGTGCGAGGCCGAGCAGAACCGCGATGGCTGTGGTTCCAAAAATGATGTCTCCGATTGAAAACTGGCCGGTCGATTCAACCTGTTCTGCCGAGCGAATCTGCCAACGCGGAACACGGGATGCACCGAAAAGGGCAGCCTGCGATACCGTCATCCCGCCAAAGTAGATGGCAAACTCGATGTAGTTGCTCATCGGGATGATGGATCGGACCAAGAAGGCGCCCGCCGCAGCTGCCCCCAGTCGAACCGACCATCGCAACCAAATCATTAGCAACGAGCTGGAAATCCAGCAGACACACGCACAGAGACCGTAGACCACGCCAGCTTGAGTCATGCGGGCGTATTGGTCGGCAGTGTTGATCTTGGGGAAGAGTACCGGCTCGGGTTGATAAAAAATCAACACGGCGAAGAGCGCATGCCAAAACGCGACCGTCACGATCGTCATGACGCCAAGTTTCGGGGCGGTGGTGAGGTAAGGCTTCATTCGCTCGATCGGTCAAACCCGGTTCGTCCAATGCCGTGTTGAATGGTATCTTGATTGGGACACGAGATTCACCCCCTGCAGTCTGAGTCATGGACGGTACCACCGAGCCGATCGTTGCGGTGTTTGGTCATCCCATCGCCGGAAACCCCTCACAGTTCGCGCTTGAACGCGCGCTGGTCGCGCTCGATTTGGATTGGCGCGTTCTTTCTTTTCAGGTGGCGCCCGACCAGATTCCCAAGGCGCTCGATGGTGCCGAAGTGCTGGGGATTCGCGGCTTGATTCTCGACCCCACGCTCGCCCAGGCGGCCGCAGCTTGGAACGACCGGCGTCAAACGGAGGGCGAACAACCGCCCGGCCATGTTGATTGTTTTTGTTTTCAGTCCGGACAGCTGGAAGCGACTTGGCAAGAAAAAGAGAATCTCGGCAAGATTTTGCGACGACATATCGAAACTTTCGAGCCTGCATCTGTAGAACGACTTTGGCTTGGAGGTCTGCCTGAGGGAGACGACGAGTCAAACCTTATCGGCAAAGAGATGTTCGACGATCCTACTCCCTTGCTTGAAGCCCCCGATGCGGAAGACCTCGCGTCAGCCAAGTTGATTGTCGTTTCTGGTGCTGCAGACCAACCTGCAATTCTGGAAGTCGACGACTGGCCTCAAGGTGATCCCGGGCGAATGGTGGTCGATATCACCGCTGATGGTCGCCCCGAAATGAATGCGATCCGCGAACTTGGCTACCGAACGATCACCATTGATGATCGCCGCGCCCATACACTTGCCGGGTGTCTTGAAACATGGTCTGAACACCCGGTGCAATTCGAAGTGATTCAAGAAGCGATCGAAGAGTACTTTGCGGTGTAGGCAATCTTGAGAACGCGTGTGTTTGTAGTACCGCATTGGCCGCCAGTCGCCAAGCAATAGAACTTGATTTCGATGAACAAGCCTGAGACATCCAACGCACCGACGCGACGACAAGACGAACAGCTGTTGATTCTGCGCGATGACCGGATTATCGAAACGGTCGCAACGCTTGAGCAACGCATCAGCGAACGGTTTCCAGAGTCGGGACTCTCACGTGTTTGCGGCCAGCTACATGATCTGGCACGCCAAGCTTCCGATCGTTCGGCTTGGATCAGCCGACCGATTCTGTCGATTCGCATCGCGGGATACATGATCGCCTTCACGTTGGTAGCGATCATCGTCGGTATCATCACGCAAGCGGTCCGGCCGAGCGTGACAGAAGAGATGACGGTCATTGTCTTGATTCAGATCGTTGAATCGGGACTGAACGACATCATTTTTCTGGTGATCGCAATCTACTTTTTGATTAGTTTCGAAACGCGAATCAAACGCCGTCGGGCACTCGCTGCCGTTCACGAACTGCGCTCCATCGCTCATGTGATCGACATGCATCAGCTCACCAAAGACCCCGAGCGCGTGCTCAACAGTTGGCAGCGTACGGAGCATTCGCCAAAAGAGTCGATGACTCCGTTTCAACTCAATCGATACCTCGACTATTGCAGCGAGATGTTGGCACTGACGGGAAAGATCGCGTCGCTTTACGTCCAACGATTTGATGACGCCGCGTCGGTTGCCGCCGTCAGCGAACTGGAACAGCTAACGACCGGTCTGAGTCGAAAGATCTGGCAAAAGATCATCGCAGCGCGAACCGGACCGACCGACTTTCCGTTCAAACAAGAACCACCAACCGACAAGTCGTAGGCCGTGCTGCCTCAAGGGCAGCGGTTTGGGTGACTACCAAATCCCTGCTTCTTCGAGTTGGCGAGTCGCCGTGCCAGCCCAATCCTTGTTCGCCGCTGGTGAGGCTGGGCTTGGATGCAAGATGCGCGACAGCGATGCGTCACAGGAGGTTGCGTCGAGTGCTCGTTGCAGGCACTTTTCAGCGTAGGCGCCAACGCCAACAACAAAGGTTGGTTGAAGTGCCTTCAGGATCGTTTGCAAATGTTCATCGCAAACTTCATCAAGCGGTTTGCGTTCATCGGCGGGCAGTTTGTCGGGCGTTCGATTGCGAGCCGATTCTTCCATGAAAACGAGTGGGCAATAGTTTGCGATAAAGTGATCTGCGAAGAAGGCTTCGGGCCCGTCGTACTTTTCAGCCATCAATCCCCACAAACGCCGTCCGCTCACCTCACTCTTGGGACACTCGAATCCTTCGACAGGCCGTTTGGGGTGTTCGTTTTCGGGGCGATCGACTTTGACGTTGATTCCCATCCAATCTCGAGCGGCGGCGATTTCGCCGAACGGCACTCCGGTTTGAGCCATTCCCCATGGCCCAGGGTTCATCCCGAGAAAGACGACCCGCGCCCCCGATTCACTCACTTGGTCGAGGTATTTCTTGTGAGCCTTCCAGGCGTAGCGAAGCGGGTTGTAGACATGCGTGACCGGCTCGCCGAATTGCAATTGATCGACTTGATTGCAAAGCTTTTTTGCCGCTGCGATGACAGCCTTGCGAGCGTTCTTGGTTTTCGTTGCCGGCATTGGTAACCCTGTCCCTTGATCCACGCGAAAGTCACGCCGCTGTTATAGGCTGGCCGCACACCGTCGGACACCCGAGCAAAACGGTCGACCTTTCAACCTCGTTCCCACGCTCCGCGTGGGAACGCACTCTTGGACGCTCTGCGTCCTCTCGGCCTGAGCCGCGGGTCGGGCCTTGCACTCTTCCCACGCCTCGCGGAGAGGCCCGGCGCTAGTGCTACGGATTGCAATTGCGCTTCCACCATCGGAAATCCTTTTCCAAGTTCACACAGCTGAGCCGCGATCGCGTAAGCGGCCGGGCATGACTCCCACAACTCGCTGCGCGTCGGCAAGGGCCCGGGCCTGACGGCCGGCGGCTCACGAGCACCGCGCAAGAAGTTGCTCTGGTGGCGCCAAGATTGCAATCTGCAGCGCTAGCGCGTGCGGCTCACACAGAATCGGGAACTCTTGTTGCGGAGAAGAAAACCAAGACATTCAAATCTTCGTCGATGTCGTGAAAGTGGTGATCGATTCCCGCTTTGACAAAGACAATCGCTCCGGTTTCCATGGCAAACTCTTGGCCATCGGCTGTGAGTTTGCCTTTCCCAGAGGTTGTCAAATAGACCTCGTCCTCGTCGTGCGGGGTATGCGTATCGCGGTCATTGGTGCCTTTGGGGATTCGGTAGACGCCCATCGAAAGGTTTGAGGTCCTGAGGAACTCGAGCCAATGGCTGTGAGAGTCCTGTTGTTGCTCAAGAATTTCGGACATCGTAAAGCTTGCGGTGTTCATTGCGTTTTTGGGTCGAGGAGTATCGGGAAGGCAAAGGATACGGTTGCCGATTTCAAGTCAGCGATACAATGACCGCGGGCTCGTTCTCTGCTGGGAGTAAGGACAACTGTCGTGCGTCATGGTTCGAACATCGATCCGCCGAATCGATTTGAAACGCATCGTCTCGAAAGTGACCTCGAGCATGTTGAGTGGGACACCGAATACCTCGAGACGCGTCACCAGCGTGAGATCGAATACATCATTGACGATACGCAGACGATCGTCACCGAGAACAAGTCGCCAGACCTGCCGTTTCGGTACAGCTTGAATCCCTACCGAGGCTGCGTTCACGCCTGCTCGTACTGTTACGCGAGACCGACACACGAGTATCTTGGCTTCAATGCGGGATTGGACTTCGAAACCAAGATCGTGGTCAAAGCAGACGCCCCCGAACTGTTCCGAGACTTCTTGCGCAAGAAGAACTGGAAGGGGGACCCGATTGCGTTTTCCGGCGTCACCGACTGCTATCAGCCCGCCGAACGAAAGTATCGATTGACGGGGCAATGCGTTGAGGTTGCCCTCGAATGTTGCCAACCTATGAGCATCGTGACCAAGAATGCACTTGTCGTTCGGGATTTGGAGCCGTTGGTGCAGCTTGCGGTAAAGAATCTGACACACGTTTATGTTTCTGTCACCACGCTCGACCCGCAATTGGCTCCCGAGATGGAGCCTCGAACGAGCATTCCCGAGGCGCGTTTGCGCGCGATTCGAACCCTCGCTGAAGCGGGGGTGCCCGTGGGAGTGATGGTCGCGCCGGTGATCCCAGGTTTGAACGATTCGGAAGTCCCCGCGATTTTGGATGCGGCTAAGTCAGCCGGCGCGTCGGTCGCCGGGTACGTTCTTTTGCGGTTGCCGATGACGGTCCAGCAGGTGTTTGCCGAATGGCTTGAGCGAACGCAACCACTCAAGGCTGAGCGGATTCTAAGCCGGGTGCGTTCGACGCGACGTGGCGGTTTGAACACGTCGGATTGGGGCGAGCGGATGAGTGGCAGCGGAGAAATTGCCGATCAAATCCGAGGAATGTTCACAACCTTCAAGAAGAAGCTCGGGTACGATGATCGGTTGCCAGAGTTTGATTCGAGCCAGTTTCGACCTCCCAAGCCCAAGTCGGGACAACTCGATCTGTTTTGAAGTTGAATGTTGGCCAGGTCATGGTGTTCCCGGCGAAAGCGGGCGAGTACGCTTAAACTGGCAGGCGCGAAACGATCGAATGGGGCGCGACGACGTTTCATCAGGATGGATCTTAGCCTTGCCCGAACGATTGAGTTGGCCGAGCGTTCGACTTACGAGCTTGGCCAACGTCATGAGAGAGTCTCTTTCGAAAAGGTGCGATGCACGCTGACAATTCAGCCACAAAAAACCGTTTCGCCGCGGGAGTGCTCGCGGCGACCGTCGTTCTTCTGCTTCTTGTTGCCAACTTGCCTTACAAGTACGTCGAGCGAGAAGGGGAATGGATTGGCGGCCAGCGTTTCGGCGACGCCGAGGTTGGACGGCATGTTGAAAGTATGCCCGTCATGGCCGGATGGCCGCTGCGCTACTCGATTTACTACGAGTTCGAAGCGACCGGAATTCAGAATCGCTTTTGGTCGCCACGCAATTTGTGCGTCAATGTGGTCGCCGCAATCGTTATCTGCTTGGCCGTCTATTGTTTCACTCTTTGGCGTTCCCGGACGATCGACAAGCCGAATCAAGGGCGTTCGACACGGATCGTATTTGACTCGCTGGTTGCGTTCCTGATTCTGTTGGTACCAGCAACGGCCTACGGTTTGCTTTGGAAGCGACGCAGCGACCAACTCACGATTGTTCGTAGCCTCAGCCGCAATGGCAACTGCTATGTCGCCGCGTGGTTGCCGGAACCGATTGTTAACCGTGTGCCAAAGCAGCTGGCCGACGTCTTCATGCGCGTTCGCCAAGCAAAGCTCTATTCCCCCGATGATGATCTCGTGCGGAAGGTTGCGCGGTTCGATTCACTCGATGCGCTCGAAATCACCAGTGGGACCTTTGAAGCAGATTCGATTGCTCCGCTTACAGATTCACCGCACCTCGAATCGATTGGCCTGTACCGCCAGCGAATCACGCAGGACACGGCTGATACGATTGCCAAGATGAACTGGCTTCGAAGGGTCGCGTTTGCAGGTTCCAACTTGACGAGCACTCAGCTGCATGCGCTCGATTCGCTGCAATATTTGAAGGAAGTTGACGTACACGGTACCAATATTCGACTCGCCGAATTGGGCAAGCCGAAATGGTCGGAATCGGTCGAACAGATGTGGTTGCCAAGGCCGCATTCGGGCCAATCCGATTCGTTGACCTTGCACGGATGGCCAAAGCTCAAAAGCTTGAGCGTTTCGAGATTCAATCTTCAGCTGAACGAGCAAACGCTCGACTTGAGTTTGAAGGATTTGCCTCGCTTGGAGGTGTTGCGTTTGAATCGCGTCCAGAAACATGCTCTTCAAATTCACGATGCGCCTCGATTGATGCGCATTGACGAGGATGTTCAAACGCTGTTCTTCGCTCTCGGTGCCGATGACAAGGCGCCTGGATTGACTTGGGTCGTTGATGCGGACTTTAAGAACCTTCCAAGCATGAGGCGGATCAGTTGCTTTGGAGCCGATTTGCGATCACTCAAAATCTCAAACCTTCCTGGTTTGCGTCATCTCGAATTGGGGGCCTACTTCATTTTGAGTGGTGGGTTGGCTGTCATCAAAGACGTCGACCAGGAGTCTGTCCAGAGTTGGATTGACAGCATCGGCGAGTCTTCAGGGCCTGTTCTACTCGACTTGACGGGGCTCTCTCTTGACGGAATCGACCTGTCGCCGTTGGTAAAAAATCAACGCTTACGCCGACTGCGATTGGGGCATACCGGAGTCACGTTCCAGCAGTTGCAGTCGCTCGATGGGATGCGGCAGCTTGACAGCCTTGCCATATCCGATTGTTCGCTCGAGGGCGATGAACTCTCTTGGATCGTTGAGGCGTTTCCTCAGCTTCGCGACCTTGCGGTCAACGTCGCCGCTCTTGAGCGTTTCGACTTGGTCAAGAATGACCTCAAATTCTTGCGAACCAGTCGGTACGAAAAGCTCGCTCACTTGCGACTCGAAGAAGTGCCCAACTTGAATGCGTACTTCCACCTTGCGAAATGTCCCGATCAGTTGGTGATTCGTGACGCTCCCCAGGTGCGAGGTTTTGCGCTCGAGTCACCGTGGCCGGTGGGCGCAAGACTCGAAGGGCTGCGCGATCTGGAATGGTTCTCCATCGGCGGCGGGCAAATCGATGATTCCGTCGTGGAGGCGGTGTTGGACTGCCCTAAGATCGACCGGATTACTTTGGCATACCCGTCCATTTCGAAAGAGGCACTCAAAGACCTTGGCGAACTCACCGAGTTGACCACGATTGAAGTTCCCGGGGCAGAGGTTGACGACGATGTAACGGACCATTGGCGCGGTATTCGACGTCTCAATCGTGCGAACTTTGCAGACACGAAAATCGCGGCTGGCACGTTGTATTGGCTATCCGGAATCGAGTCGATGCGAGAACTTTCGCTACGACGTGTAACGCTTAGCGATGAGGCTGCCGACGCGCTGACTTCGCTCACGCAATTGACCTATCTCGATCTATCAAACGCCGAAATCGATGACGACGCTTTGATTCGATTGTTGAGGCTAAACTCACTTGAAGAACTCGATCTGTCCGGTTGGAGCATCAGTGAACCGTTGATGGACGCGATCGTTCAAAATCAAGCACTCGTTTGGGTCAAACTCGACCGTTGTGATTTGGGTAGGCGTGAGATTGACCAGCTATTGACCCGAGAGGGAGTCGCCTACGAGTTTGGGGAGGAGTGGAACGCGTTTTCGGACGAGCTGAAGGAGAAGTTGGATTCGCGGAAGCGATCCAATGGTTACGTTCGACGGCAACCCTTTCGAGCGATGGTCACCACCGATCAAGCGTTCCAGTTGATCGATTCAAGTGCGATCGATAAGGCGAACATCTTGACGCTCGACCCCTACACGGCGCCAGGATACATCGACGCCGAGCGTTTCCGAACTGAATTGGACGCAACCGATCCAGCTCCGGTCGACGATCGCGCTTTTCGACCGCCGACGATCTAGTCACTTAGCTCAAGCGGAGCATGTGCCGATGAAGATTAGAACGGCGCTTCGTCGTCGCTCGCTTCTGCAAAGGCGTCGTTACCTTCGCTAACACGCTCGGTCATCGTGTCGCCACCGCTGCTGGTGATTTTGAACGACATCGCTTCTGCGCTGAGGAAGTACTTCACTTCGCTCGCTTGGTCTCGCTGCCAGCGACGACCGTTGAGCCGATAGGTGACTTCGACTTCGTCGCCAAGGTTCATGTCGTCGACCGAATCGCACGAGTCGCGTGTGAATTCGATCGGAACATAGTTGGTGAAGCTTCCTTTGTCTTGTTCTAAAACGACCAAGCGTTTGCGGAAGCCTTTGTTTCCGTAAGTCTTGGTTTCTTCAATCAAGTGGACGACGCCACTGACTTTTGAATCGCTCATTCTTCGCTCTTTCTAGGTGGTCGACACGGTACCATCGACTCTTTCGATTTTGATGTAGCCCGACATTATGACGCTGGCAATCGAGGTCTGGCAACCACATCATTTGGGTGCCGGAAACCGCGATCCGTTTGTAGTACCGAGCTTTAGCCGGAATCTTCGCCATCCGTCCCGTGAGCCGCTGGCCGTGCGGCTTCGGGCCCTGGCCGCACGTTCAAGGCCGGCCGCTTGCGCGAGTCCCGGCTCACTTGCATGAATCTTGGGAGGGATTCAGCCGAGTGGAATCGCGACCGAAATCTGCAGCGTTGGCTTCGGATCTTCGAGCAGCAAACGACCGAGGCCGGTTAGCTCAGGATGTCTTTGACAACGTGACCATGCACGTCAGTCAACCGGAACTGGCGTCCTTGGTACTTGTAAGTCAGACGCTCGTGATCGATGCCGAGCTGATTCAGGATCGTTGCCTGAAGGTCGTGAACATGAACGGCGTTGTTCGCGATGTTGTAACAGTAAGGGTCGGTTTCCCCATAGACAAAGCCGGGCTTCACGCCACCGCCCGCCATCCACATCGAAAAACAGCGTGGATGGTGGTCGCGACCAAAACTGTTCGCCGTCAGTTTACCCTGGCAATAGTTGGTGCGTCCAAACTCGCCGCCCCAAATCACCAGTGTGTCGTCGAGCAGTCCAAGCCGTTTCAGATCATTGACCAGTGCTGCTGATGGTTGATCTGTCTCGCGGCATTGGTTGGGAAGGCTCTTGGGGAGACCGCCATGGTGATCCCAACCTTGGTGGTAGAGCTGGATGAAACGAACACCGCGTTCCGCCAAGCGTCGCGCGAGCAAACAGTTTGCAGCGAACGTGCCTGGGTTCTTTGCATCCGGTCCATATGCATCCAAGACTGCCTGCGACTCGTCATTGAAATTGGTTGCTTCCGGGATCGACGACTGCATTCGGAAAGCAAGTTCGTATTGAGCGATGCGGTTTTCAATCTGGGCGTCGGCGCCCGAAGTCAACTGTAACTCATGAAGCTGTTTCAACGCGTCCATTGAATGACGTCGACTTGTTGCGTCGATGCCGTCTGGGTTGCTCAAGTAGAGGACCGGGTCGCTTCCGGCGCGAAAGCGAACGCCCTGGTGCTTGCTTGGCAGGAACCCGCTGCCCCACAAACGAGACACGAGCGGTTGCCCGCCTTTGTTTTTCGTGACCATCACCACGAACGATGGCAGGTTTTCGTTTTCGCTTCCAAGTCCATAGTCGAGCCACGCGCCCAAGCTCGGTCGGCCTGGGAACATGCTGCCGGTTTGCAAGAAGGTGACCCCCGGTCCGTGGTTGATCGCTTCGGTGTACATCGATCGCACGACACAAATGTCATCGGCAATCTTTGCGGTGTGCGGCAACAGTTCGCTCATCCACATGCCGCTTTCGCCGTGCTGGGTGAACTTGAACGGCGAACCGGCAATCGGAAGGCTCGATTGATTGCCACTCATGCCTGTCAGTCGCTGTCCCATACGGACTTCGTCGGGCAATTCGGTTCCGTGCTTTTCGTTGAGCAGCGGTTTGTAATCAAACAGGTCCATCTGCGATGGCGCACCTGATTGAAACAGGTAAATCACTCGCTTTGCTTTTGGCGCGTGGTGCAGTCCCAGTGTTTCGGCTGATCGCGAGTTCGCTTGCGCCTTGCCCGAAAGCAATTGTCCGAGCGCGACCGATCCGAGACCGATCCCGCCTTGGCCCAAAAAGGCACGACGCGAGTGTTGTCGTACTGCTTCGCTAGGGTGGTTATTCATGGTCATCGTTTCATCACGCTTTGGTCAAAGTTCATTACGGTCGAGATCACAACCGTCAGTGCGGCCAGTCGTGGTGCGTCGAGTTTTTCATTCGCCTTTGCATCGCCGACTGATAGAAAGGCCTTCGTTTTTTCTTGATTCGATTGGAAGTAGTCAAGCTGCTGGGTGAACAGTGTTTTCAAAACACGAATTTCGTCCTCGCTCGCCCGTCGGCTGGTGAGACGGCGGAATCCGTGTTGAAGCGTCTCGGCCAGTTCGTCTTTGTCGTATTGGCCGAGCAATTGTTCGGCAAGCCCACGCGCCGATTCCACGAATTGGGGTCCATTGAGTAACACAAAGGCCTGGATCGGCGACGACGTTCGTTCGCGTTGCACTCGGCAAACGTCACGTTTGGCGGCATCGAGTGCCATCATCGCCGGTGCGGGGCCGGTACGTTTCCAATACGTATAAATGCTTCGCCGGTACAGTCCGTCGCCCTTGTCTCGCTTGGAGGGTTTGAAAGAAGCTTCGATTTCATAAGGCTTGACGGGCGGGCCACCAATCTTCGTGACCAATCGTCCGGAGATCGCGAGCGAATTGTCACGCAGCATTTCAGCCGGCAACCGGTAGCTTGGGAAATGGCCCAGCAATCGGTTTTCGGGGTCGGCCGCGAGCATCGCTTCGTTGTCGGTTGCGCTCTTTTGGCGATACGTTTCCGACATCATGATCTGCTTGAGCATTCGCTTGACGTCCCATCCGTTTTCGACGAAGTCGATTGCAAGCCAGTCAAGCAAGTCGGGGTGCGTTGGTGGTTCGCCCTGACTTCCGAAATCCTCAGGCGTACGAACGAGTCCGGTGCCAAAACAGATTTGCCACAACCGATTCACTGCAACGCGGCTTGTCAGTGGGTGCGACGGATCGGTTAACCACTTTGAAAACCCAAGTCGGTTTTGCGGCAATTCTTGCGGCAAGGGTGGCAGCGCGGCGGGAGTGCCAGGTGCGACTTCGTCGGTGCGGTTGTCGTAAGCACCGCGGCCAAGCAGGTAGGTTTGGCGAGGCGTTTCCATTTCACGCATGACCATGATCTCTTTGACCTTGTCCTGCAGACCACAAAACGCTTTGCGAGCTTCGAGGACATTCGTTAGTTCCGTTTGGATCGGTTCGTCATGCCGTCGAAGGAAATGGTCCGCCAGAAGTGCGGCCTGTGACTCGGTCAGTCCCTCGCTCGAACCATCGGCGAAAGTGATCGTGTCGGCGTCAAATAGACGCAAAATTTCAAGCTCGGAAAGTTGTTTGTCGTAGACTTCGAATTGGTCAACGCTTCCGTTTTTGAAGCCGCGATCTCGGAAACGCTCGCCGATCGCGATTTCGTTGCCGCCACCGCCGGTGATGTGTTTGGTCAGCGAATCGCGGACGATTTCGATCTCGGCCGCTTTGCCGTTGATGTACAAACCGAGCCCGCCGGCGCGACTCGAACCGTCGTTGGTCACAACAACGTGCATCCATTGGTCAACAGCAATCGCATCTTTGGTGCGAATTCGAATCGCGTTTCCTGGCCAGAAATGAATCAACGACCAGCTCAGCTTGCCGTCTTCGATTAAGAGTTGGTAACCGCGACTCGCTGCGTCCGTCCAAGCACGCGATCGATGGAAAACCACGGCGCGGTCTTTATGATTCGGTGTCTTGATCCAAAGCGAAACCGAAAAAGGTTGGTAGCGACTAAAGTTACCTACCTTGGTTTTGACCGCGTCGTCGCCCGTCAATTTGATTGCTTTCCCAATCACGCCCTCGACCGATTCGTTGGGGCCTTTGACATCGCCGTCAAAGTCATGGGCCTCGACGGGCTGTGCGAATCGTTGCTCTTGATCGATCTTTCCCCAGGCCTCTTTCCACGCGTCGGCGCGATCGGACATCGCCTTGGCAAGCTGGTCGCGCGCTGCGTCAACGGCCGCTTGCTTTTGGGTAAGCGATTCCTTTTCGTTGTCATTGGGCAACGTCAACGTTGGCGTAGGAATTGAAGGGGTGAAGTACGAATAGAGGCCCGCTTCGTCGATGTTGTCGAAGAACGCGGTCAGTTGGTAATAGTCGCGTTGACTGAGTGGATCGTATTTGTGGTTGTGGCAACGGCAACACTCAAGCGTCAATCCGAGCATCGCGGTGCCGATCGTTTGCGTGCGGTCCGCGACATACTCAATCCGAAATTCTTCCGGCACGCTGCCACCTTCGACCTTTTGCGGGTGTAGTCGGTTGAAGGTGGTCGCGAGGACTTGATCTTGGGTCGCGTCTGGCAACAGGTCACCGGCAAGTTGCCAAGTTAGGAATTTGTCGTAGGGCAGGTTGTCATTGATGGCGCCGATCACCCAGTCACGCCACGGCCAAACAAAGCGATCGCGGTCGACCTGGTAACCATAGGTGTCGCTGTAGCGTGCAGCGTCCAGCCAGTCGGATGCCATTCGCTCGCCAAATTCCGGACGCTCCATCAGTCGGTCGAGCAGTTTGCCATAGGCATCGGGTGAGTCGTCGGCAAGAAACTCGTCAATCTCTTCGATGGTTGGCGGCAGACCAATCAAGTCAAAGGTGGCTCGGCGAATCAGCGTCTCGCGGTCGGCACGTTCTGCGCGCTGCCAGCCTTTCTTCTCAAGCATCCTTGATGTGAATTGATCGATGGCGAGATCGGTCGAATCGGCTTGGGGCAGGGCAGGGCGGGTTGGCGAGCGGAACGACCAGTGCGATTGGTATTTGGCGCCTTGATTGATCCAGCGGCGAATCGTTTCGATTTGTTCCTTTGACAGTTTGCGTTCACTGTCTGGAGGCGGCATCACCATGTCTGGGTCATCGGCCGAGATTCGATCAAACAGATCGCTGGCACTCGCATCGCCTTCGAGGATCGCGTACTCCTTGGCACCCTCGGATGTATCGAGGCGAAGGTCCGCTGCGCGCGTTTCTTCATCGGGGCCGTGACAGTGGTAGCAGTTTTCCGAGAGGATTGGGCGTACGTCTCGATTGAATTCGATCGTCGCGTCGTCAGCCTTCACCACGGAGAGAGGCAAAGCCACCAGCGCGACCGAAACCAGCATCAGTTTTACAGTCGACATGCGTTGTGGGGATTAAGAGTGGTCAGCAAAGACCGAGGGGGAGGGAGTTGGCGATCAATGTGGTGGCCAGGCATCGCGCCGAGTAGGCGTGAGGACGCGACGCACACCCTGATTATAAAACGAAGTCGCGAAAATTGAATCGTCAATTAGTGGGGCGTGGTGGCGTACCCCTTTACTTGACCAATTCCAACATTGCCTCGCCGAATCCCGTACCAATTTGCGCGAAACACCACGGACTGCCGAGGTAGTGGTACGGGTGGTCGTTGCCGAATTGACGCCAAAGATCGACATCTTTGCTCCATCCGCCGGGCCCTCGATAAATCGCATCGGCTTCCATGTCCCAGTACTTGTCCGTTTTTACACAGACTGCGCGATTCTTAAATTCGTCGCTCTCGGGGACTTTCGCTTGTGCTTTTTTGATGTAGTCACGGGGCGAACCCTCTTTGTCGGGCTTGGTGCCGTCTTGACCCATCTGACCGATCACAAACTTCATGTTGGGTGCATCGAATTCTTTGCTGACGTCGCGAATCAGATTGGCAAGATTGGATTCGTAGGTCAGCCAGCGTTCTTCGTATTGGTCGTTCCAGCCTTGAAACCAAACGAATCCGACCAGTTCGTAGCCTTGCCCCTTGTAGCCTGGGAATCGATCGCCAAGCTCATCGAGACAGCCGTGAACTTCGGCGATCATGTTGCGATAGTCTTTGCCGTACTGTGCCTTGTATTCTTCGGCCGAAACCATAGCGCGTGGTTTGAACTTTCGAAGCGGTTTCTTCTTCTCGGCGGTCTTGTTTTGTTCTTCGATTCGTTTGTTGTGCGCTTCGATTCGAGCCGGTTCTGATTCATTCCATTGTTTGTTCTTTTCGTTTAACGCTTCGGCTTGCCTTGCGTATTCTTCGTCGCTCGCCATCGAAGAGGGTGGTAAGAATCCGCGCGCCAATGCACGTCCGCCCCAAGAGGTCTTGATGATCAAGACTTGTTCGTCGTAGTGGTCACCAACCACGTGGCCAAAGTTGAATTCGGGGCCAAACCCTTCACGTGGGGCACCGTATCCGACGGTCAGGTCGCCGTGTTTGCCTAGGTAGTTGATCCAAACATCATGGCGTGTGCTCCATCGATAGTCGGGAGTCTTGCGGCGATCGTTCGGATCGGTCGTCGAAGCAACTTTGGCATTGAACGCGTCGAAGTCGCCATCTTTGATGAAGTGCTTGTAGCGATCTTGGAACTCGGGCTGTGTGGTCTGCCATGCGAGCGGTTCTGGGAATCCCCGGCCTTCCATGTTCGATTGACCAGCCAAGATAAAGACCTTGACCGGTTTGTCGCTTTCGGAAGCAGGGTATTCGGCGTCGTCGGCGGCAAGCGATAGGCACAACAGGCAAGGTAGTAGCGAGAGAAGTGATCGCAGCATGATCTAGGAAGTCCTGGCAACGAGGGTTTGGCTCGATCGGGAATACTGAAGCGGAAGTGGGGATGTCGAAAGTCAGTCTTGTCGAATGGCTTCGATTGCTGAAAGCGTCGCCAGTGATTTGGGGTCGCTTGAAACGATCTCAATGATCAAGTTCTGATCAACAGTGACATCCTCGAACTCTTTGACAACGGCGGTCTGTGAACCAGACTCAATGTCAATGTCCTTCGCAACGGCACTGCCTTGTAAACGCACGTCAAAGCGAACGGGACCATCGTCAGATCCAGCTTGGTCATTGGGCAACGAAGCGAAGTGAAGCTTTACCGTATAAAGTGATTTCGGATCGTCTTTGCCGAGCAATGGCACTTCAATTCGCGAAAGTCCGCGTGCGCCACTGCCGTAGAGCCAATCCGTATCGGTTCCGCGGATGTTGAGCGTTTCGAGGTTGCGGTTGTACCACCCGCCGCCCGAAGCCAGTTTCTCTTTCAGCGAGAAGACGTACTCCAATCGCTGTCGAGAACTTGGACGTGGGTAACCGAACCACTCGCGTCCCGCTTGATCCTTGCGATCGCCGGGAGCGCCCAAGTTAATGCCGATCCGTTTGACTGGTGTGGCATTTCCGACCGCACTAAAGATGCCCCACGATCGGTTTTCGGACTTCGGTTCAAGGACGACGGTTGACGCGATTGAAAATTGACAGACACAGCCCGCGCTCGCTTCGGGGATCATGACCAGCCCGTTGCCCGGGATCGCATTGACCCAGCATCCAAGCCGCTGGCCGGCAAAGTGACGCGTGCCACTGTCGTTGTACAGGTCGTAGTAGCCGATGAAGCCCGATCGAAAGAACATCATGTTCGGCGTCGCGGTGATGACACCACAGTGATGTCCAGGTCGGCTAAACCTCCACTGAGTCTCTTCGCCGGTAACAGGGTGAGGGCGCGTCTTCGCCTTGCCGGTGTGCAGGTCAAACGCCCACGGTTCGGCATAGATTTCTTGCCCAATCACGGCGGGGCGGTTCATGTAGTTGGCGTTCTTGTTCCAAAGTTCATCGCCGCTGTTCGCGTCGAGGACAACGAGTTTGCGTTTTTCGAACTGGCCCGAGAGAAATTGCTTCCAGTAGTGGCCGTTCGCGTTGGCGCCACACAAAACGACATGATCATCGGCATACATCAGCGTCAGGCTTCCGCCGCCGGCACTGACATTGGTTGTGTCGGTGACGTCGACCGCTTTCTCCCAAACGCGATCACCCGTTTTGCGGTCGAGGGCAACTGCAACTCGGAGGTCGAGTTGCTTCATTTCCGCTTCGGCTTTCTTGGCCGCTTCGCCAGTCAACGCCTTCAGTTCGCCTTTGTCTCGCAAGTACAACTGCTGGCGTTCTTCTGGCGAGATTGAACTGTCAATGAAATAGATTCGCTCGGGGCCAATCGCAATCGTGGTGTGCAAGATGTTTTTGCCACGGTAGGACCACATCCGCTTGCCCGATGAAGTGTCGATGGCGAAGATCGAATCGGTTTGGCTCTTGACGGTCAAGCCGCGACGCCGCATCCGCGCTTCGAGTTCTTCGCGAATGGTGCTGGTTCCAAAAAGTTGACCGTTGTCATAGGCAAGGTAGGCCCAGGCACGCGGGATTCCGTCACTTGGATCGGGCGTTGTGTACTCGGCGATGGTTTTGCCAGTTGCGGCATCCAATGCGGTGCATCGGTTGTCGACGGCCGCATAAAGGACATCGTCACTCGCGGCCAGGTTGTGGGTTTCGCGGTTGTTGAAAACGCCCGTGCGAATCGCACCTGGGTTCTTGTGTTCCCACAGGAAGTTTCCGTTGTACGCGTCGTACGCCATCAGTTTGTCGGTGCCTTGAATGAACATGCGGCCGTTGGTCGAAAGCGGAGCACCGGCAGCTTCGTGACGATTGATCATCGCACTTGGGCCAGGATCGCCATACCAAAGGACGCCCAGTCCATCGCGGATACGATGGTCGGCGGTGTAGGACGTGTTCGCAGCGTTTCCATACTGGTGTGACCATTGGCCAGCGCCAGCGAGTTTGCCGCGCCGCATCAGGTTCCAAGTGGGACCGGTGACCACATCGCCTTCGTCGCGGTGGTAGAGCGAGGTGAGCCAACTGACGATTTGGTCATTGGAAGCCTTTTCCGAAACGGTGGGTGATCCCTCAGGTCGACCCAAAATCGCGACGCCGCCGCACGGTTTAAGGTGTCGAGCAATCTTGATGGGGTCGCCCGGCAATTTGCCCGAGGTGATCAGCGAATCCGAAACAATCAAGTTGGCAAAGTAGTTCGAGAACGGCAGGTCATCCAAGTCGGCGTGAACGACGGTCACACGTGTCCCGTGAACGCCCGCGCGTTGAAGCCGAGCCTGACTTCGTTTGACCTTTTCGAGATCGGGTTCGACCGCAAGCACCTTGAGGTCGCTTTGCATGGCGATTTCAAACGCGAGTTGCCCCTCTTCGCTTCCCACGACAAGACAATGCCCTGTTGTCTGACCGCTCGCTGCTAGGATTTCCTTTACCGCTTTTTGGTAGAACGCCGTGGTTGGACTCTCGGCAAAGGGACGCTCGTAGGGCTGCGGCCATTGCCTGACCGAGCTGACTGGCTCGCTTTGGAACATGTGGACATGGCCTTCGTCAGTGCTGACGGCAAGTTTGCCGTCGGAGACTGCCAAGCCACGAACATTTCCTTCAACTTCGTGTGACCAAACCAGGTTTCCCTTTTCGCGATCCATTGCGATCACTTGGTTAAAGCCACCCGCGATCACAAGGTTCTCGGTGGCGACAAGCACGTCGTCAAAATTGCTTTCGACTTCCCAGAGGATGCCGACTTGCGCGTACTCGTCCATCTTCTTTCGAGCTTCGGCAAGCTTCTCGCGATCACTACGTAATTGCCTTGCTTTGAGGAACCACTTTTGTTTCTCCTGGCTTGCCTTGGCATGTTCGCTGCGATCAACGCAGATGATCTTTTCGCCCGTCATGATGTAGGCGCGGTCATCAGCGAGCACCATCTGGCGACCAATGATGTACGACTCGCCGACATCACCGTTGCGTTGGTCCATTGCAAGGAAGTGATGCGGGCCGCCGGCGTAAACTTGGCCATCGCCAAGAAGGGCTTTCGTTCCTCCGACAACGCCGCCGGCATCAGTTCGCCACGAATACTTTTCTTGGAAGACGATCTTTCCGTTCTCTTTCGAGATGGCTACAGGAAGGGAGCGGCCCGAAGGAACGAACAGGCTCTTACCACTCGATTCGGACAGCAAGTAACCTTGTGGCGAAAGGTCGTTGC
This sequence comes from Rubripirellula sp., assembly GCA_965216875.1. Taxonomy (GTDB): domain Bacteria; phylum Planctomycetota; class Planctomycetia; order Pirellulales; family Pirellulaceae; genus CBDCUW01. Next base: position 6,001,686 of record OZ244207.1, on the reverse strand, counting down.
GACCGGCATTCTGTTGGCTGATCGTGTCGTTGCGCCAAAGCACTTCGCCCGTGATCGCATCGACGGCTCGCAGGTAAACCATTTCGTGCGGGAACACGCCTGCGCCAAAGTAGGCGGTCTTGCCCTCGACGAGCACGCCGGTGCGAACGGGCCAACGCGAAATCATTTCGCCGCGTGAGAGCAATCGGTCGTCCTCTGGTCCAACTCGCGTTTGCCACTGAACCGATCCACTTTTTGCATCAAGACAGTAGACCTTGCCATCATCGCTGCCAAAGTAAACGTTGCCATGGGCGATCGTGGGGGCCAAGCGAATCGGGCCATCGGTGTAATGGCTCCAGATCGGTTCGCCCGTCGAGGCATCAACGCAGTGCATCTGCTGATCGACGGTACTGCCAAAGTACGCCCGCCCGTTTGACATCACGACCTGCATCGCGTCATCAAAGTTGACGCGGTGACGCATTTCGTGACCTTCGATCGGCGCGTTGCGCGGTCCTTCCCATGCTTTGATGGGCTTGGAATGGGATCGATACGTCCATGCGGGGCTGAGCGGCGTCTGCAACGATTGGGACGTGAACCCCGTTCGTGCGTTATCGCCGAGGTAGGTGTTCCAATCAGCAAACAGTGATGGGGATGCCGCGAAGAAAGTTGCTGCCAACAGACACGTGAACAAACGCATGGAGGGAGTTCCGATTACTAGAGATCGAACCGGGGAAGGCGGGAAGCAACTAATATACCCAGTTGGTTTGGGCGGCGTGCAGGAAGACTCGGTTCACCCCGTCGAGAGGGTGGGGGCGGTCTCGTAGAAGGGCAAGAGCACGAAGAGGGGAGCAACAGCGGCGCCAACACGTGAGTCTGGCGAGCGACTAAGATAAACGGGTTAGAAACACGTCTCAGCGGGGAAAGATGATGTTTGTACAGGTGTTACGTCGACCAGCACTTTTGATTTGTTTGGCCACTCTTCTTGCGGGTGGGTGTTTTCCAGCTGGCGGTCCAAAAGAGCTCGAAGGGCCGCTCACGGAGGTCGATGCCAATAAGGCGTTTACTGCGATGCGCCGCGAACATGGCCCTCGGTATACCGCCGATCTTGAGTGGAACGGCAAGAAGTTCGTCGCCAATTGGGAACTCGGCACTCTCATGGAGAGGAAGCAGCAGCTTCAAATCAAGCCGAAGAAAGAAGACTTCACGATCGCCGAATTGTGCATGTGTCTCGAGGTCGCGATTGACGACTACGACCATTGCCCGTGGCATCCCGTGATCAAAGACGCCGTGCTGAGTGGTTTTCGCCGATCCTTGCATTCTCAAGGTTCGGTCATCGCTTCATCAAGTGACGCTCCGCCGTACGCGATGTCGGTTTGGGTGAAAGACAACGGCAGCCACTGGTTCTGCCAAGTCAAAGGTCACAACTCATTCACATTCGAATAGGGACGGTGTCATCGATGTTGACTGTGAAGTGTCCCAAGTGTTCAACGCATTTGAAGTTTGAGCCGCAGGGGACGGACGTTCGAATCAAATGCCCTAAGTGTGCGACCATCTTGCAGGTCCCAGCGGCAGCATCCGAAAAGGCTGCGGCAGCATCCGAAAAGGTTGCGGCAGCAAAGCAGCCTGCGCCCGCGGCGCACTCTTCTGGGCCGCAAAAGGCTCCAGCTCAGCAGCGAGCCGTGACCGCAGCAAGTCAGACACAAGCTGCCGCAAAAGCATCGACGAAGCAGCCGGCCCGAAAGCAAGCGGCAGCGAAACAAACAGCCGCGAAACAAGCTTCGGCAAGCAAACAACGTGCCCCGGCAAGTAAGCAACGTCCTGCCGCCGGAAAGCCGGGGACCAAGCGGCCAGCAAAACAGCCTGCAGCGCAACCGCAAACAAGCACGCAACCGGCTGACCCGATGGCGATGCCGTTTGATGATCCGCTTGCCCAGCCCGCCGATCCACTTGCGGGGGGCGACCCGCTTGGCCCGCCACCGGGCGGTTTCGATTTGGGTAACCTCGACTTGCCGCCAGCTCAGGGTGGACCGGCTCCTGCAGGATTTGACCCACTGGCGCCCGCAGGGCAGGGTGGTTTGCCACCGGCCGCACCCCCTCAAGGTCAACCCGCACCGCCGATGTTCCAATCACGGGCCGTGCCCGGTGGTCCAGGACAACCAGCCGCGAGGCCTGCGGCTGCTGCGAAGCCAGGCGCGGCCGCGAGGTCAGGTTCAGCCAAGTCAAACAAAAAACTGTTGGTGATCGTTGGGGCGAGCGTAGCGGGATTGCTGTTGCTCGTTGGTGTCGGCGTCGTTGCCATGCTGATGATGGGTGGTGGTTCGGACACGACAACGGCACAGGCCGATACATCGCCCGCTGAGACGTCGAGCAATGAGGCCTCAACCACAAGCGACACGAACACGCCCGATCCCGACACGCCCGATTCCAATGCCGGCGATCAAGGAGCGTCGGGCACACCAGTCGAGAACGAAGGCGATACGGGGTCGCCGTCCATTGAGCCATCCGAAGTCGCATCGAGCGAAGCGGCCTCCGGTTCGAGTGTGGATTCGGGTCCGAGCGTCGATCCAGAAGCTGCGCAAGCTGCCGCGGGCGAAATGCAGACCGTTTCGGTTGGCAGTGCATCGGCTTTGTTTCCCGCTGGCAAAACGCTCGACACACTTCCGTCGGGTCTTGAATCACACGCGGTCTATAGCACGACGACCAAAGCGACGATGTTGTTGGCGGTTTGCACCGTTGATCCTGAGATCAAGGAGGAGAAGTTCAGTTCACAACTTGAGCGTCTATTGATGGCGGATGTCTACGGCGATGAATCGTGCAGTCGCGATGGACGCCAAGGTATCCAGGCGCGAATATCGACCGGTATCGTGTTTCCTTTTATGGAAATTGAAGTCTACCGAGACGGCGATCAAGTCACGATCGTCGGTTGGGGACGTCCTGCCTACGAGGTGGATCTTTGGACGCCATTGATCGTCCAACAAAAGAAACCACCGATCGAGTATGACGAGGCCGCTGCCGAAGCTGAGAAGCAAGCCTTCTGGGACTCGGTCAAGCTGTAATGCAATTGAACATGCTTTCACCAAATCAAGTTGGTTGGTCATTCGCGTGAACAACCAATCAGTGGCCGTGGTGTCTTGAGTTGACTGATGGACACCAAGGTGCTGATGCATTCTTGGTTGTTTGCCTTTCTGTAGGCGATCTAACGCCATGTGTTGCGCCGCGATCGGCTACGATCATCGCCTCTGCCTTGCTCTTTGCATCTTGCCCCTACTTTCTTTGGCTGACCAATGAAGAATGGAGACGAATTGCGGTCTGTTGAGGGAGATCTGGCTGCGCGTCGTGGGACACACACGGCTTGGGGTGACACGTGGTCGCTCTGGGCCGTTCGTCTTGGCAAAGACACCCAGGCTGCTTTGAAGAGCAACAGTACTGAGACCGCGCTCGGCGGGCACCCGCTTGTCGCTCGGATCACGCCTGAAGTTACCGATGCGGTGTTTGAAGGCACGTTCCAACCGCCTCTTGGATCTTGGGCATTGGTCGTCGTTCCAAAATCGACCCCATGGGCCATCGTGCTTCCGTCAAACCATCGAGAGGTGTTCGAAACGATGGCGGAAACGAAGGCGGGCGACGCGGGTTCGCCGTGGCTAAATACAGGCCACGTTGATAGCGCCGGAGTGAACTACCTTGCTGTTTACGAACAGGGCAACAAAGTCCTGCACTTCTATTCGGACGACGCTTTTGTCGGCGATGTGGGTGACGATGAAGACGTGGAAGAAGAGGACAACGAGGAATTAAACGGCGAGGATTGGGAAGACGAAGATTGGGATGACGACCTCGATGGTGAGGATCTCGACGAAGAAGATTGGGACGACGAGGATGATGAAAATGAATTCTTGAAGTTCGAGACCGATCGATATCCAAGCGACTGGCTTGAAAAACAACCGTCGCACGTGATGGCGCTTCAGCAGCTGTTGATTGATCTCGACGCCTACGTGCCTCACATCGAATTCTCGAGCGACGATGGACTCTACGCAGTCGTTGCCGAGTTGGATTTGCCAGCTTGGATTGAACGGATCGATTTGCTGGAATTGGGTCCCCGCGACGATCACGCTGATCTTGATGCGAGCAAGCGTTTGGCCATTGCGATTGACGAGGCCGACCCAACAAGCGTGAAGTCAGCCCTCGATCAGGGTGCTTCGCTGAGTCAACTTCCGGAAACGAATCACACGCCGCTCGGCTACACCTTGCTGCATTTTCCCTATCGCGATGCAGATGCGATGGAAGAGATCGTCGACGCGCTGCTTTCGCGCGGTGCCGATCCAAGCGCCGGCGGGTTGGGGTGTTTGTCGCCAATCAGTATTGCGCTCACGAGCGCGAATGTGCCCGTCGCTCATCTTCGTCGAGTGTTGGGGAAACTGGTCGAACAAGGAGCCGACCTCAATTCGATCCTGACCGACGAAAAGCACTCCCAGCCCGTTTTCGATTCGGTGTTGCACGGCAATGTGCATGGACCTGTCGCATGGCTGCTGCGTCATTTGATCCAGCACGAAATCGTTGATTCCTCCGGTCTGAATGGCGTGCTTGAGCGACGGAAAGAGATCTTTGCCCAGCTAAGCGAAAACGTGGGCTCGGAGTATGCCGAGCAGCAACGGGGTGTTTTCGAAGCGATCGACCAATTGATCGAGTCAGCGCGCGATCAAGGACGACTCAGTGAAGAGGATGAAACGAAGGCATGGGCGCATACCGATCACGAACACCGACGCCGAAACGCCGCAGGCAAACGCATTAGTGAAAAGATGCAAAGCCTTGCGCAGAGGTGGAGCGGACTCGACGAGGCTGATCGCGGCGATCCGAACGCCAAGTTCGATGGGTACTCGCTCGACTTGGAATCAGTGCTTCAACTTCCCGAAAGCATTGAGTTGATTCCGATTGATGCCATTGCTTGGCAAGATACTGATCGCCACTCCGCGGCCGCCGCAGCTTTTACGAGTGCTGCCTATAAACCAGCTGGGCAGTTTCGGATCGGCGATGACCACTTTGTCGAAGGGTACGTTCAACCCTTTCGCGATCTCTATGGCATGATCGAACAGGTTGGTGGTCGTATGTATTGCCGTACGGTTCGGATGTATCCGGGCGACAACTTCGAAATCGCAACCAACCAGCCACGTCAACTCAACGAACTCGTCAAGGGTTTTGCGGAGACATGGTTAACCACCGAGGACGACGCCGACGTTGTGCAGAGGCTATTGGTGCGAATGAATGAGGACAAGCCGGTGGCGGTGTCAGCCGACGAATTCTCGAACGCTTACGCGGATGGCTATGCGATCCACCGACAGCGGCTGATCGAGTCACTCAAGTCCTAGGCGATTAGCTGCCGAAACCTGACCGGAAGAGAGCGAAGTCGAACAGGTTGATGGCGCCGTTGCCATCGTTGTCGAGCGGTTCGATGAAGTCGGGATCGGTCGGAGCTTTGTTGTACGTGCCGCGGAACTGAGCAAAGTCGAACAACTCAACCAATCCGTTTCCATTGGCATCGCCATACTTGCGGAAGAAGTTGTCGAGGTCACCGTTGCCGAACTGATAATCATCACCCATCGGTGTTCCACTGCCAGCTTCAGTGATCATCGCACCATCGATGTCGAGTCGATACTTGCCGTCGAGGAGCGAGTGATCGCCGATGGTACGCGTTTGTACGGAAGTTCCCGGAGCGAAGGTTAGGGTGGCGACCGTTTTGCCATCATCGACCGATGTATTGACGACCAGACTGTCCACCACAAGCAACGTGTCGCGATCGACCACCGAGAATGCAGCTGCGGGAGCGGTCACTTCTCGGTCAAACGATACAGCGATCTCCGTAAGCGTCGAACGCTGTGCTTCACCGCCATTGATCGACACGCTTTCCACGAAGGAGTTTTCCTCAGGAACATCTGCCCTTACGACAACATCATCGACATACCAACCTTCGTTTACCACGCTTACGTCGGAAGTAAACTGAAACGCAATTTGGATTTCTTGTCCGGCGAAATCAGAAAGGTTGAATACCGCGGATTCAAATCCAGAGGTTGCGATAGGAAGCGAAAGGTCGTTCGTGGTGGCAAGCAGTGTTGTTGTTGAATTCGCAATGACGTTCACCATGGCGAAATCAAAGTTCTGCTCCGACTGCAGCCAGTGATTGAAGGACAAGAAAGCAGTGGTTGCCTCTGTCAAATCGATCAAGGGTGATGTGATTGTGCCGTCGGAAAGATTTCCGTGTGTGCCACCGCCGGTTGGTCCCTCGCCAGAGCCGAAGTAGAAACTGTCATCGGATGTGTGCCCCGGGTCATTCCCGCGCCCCGTCGACAAATGCCACTCATTCGATGGGCCAGATAGGGTGAAGCCTTCGTCAAACGGATCGTTTTGCTCGTCCGAAAAATCAGCAACAAAAACCTCAGTCAACTGGACGTTTGGGACGACGCCACGCACGATCACGTCATCGATGTACCAGCCTTCGTTGGTCACACTCACGTCAGAGGTAAAGCGAAACGCGAGTTGGATGGTTTGGCCAATGAACGGCGACAAACTCAATGTCTGCGATTCGAATCCGTTCGTGCTAAACGGTAAGCTACCATCTTGGCTCGAAGCGAGTACGGTTGTCGATGCGCCTTGAATCACACTCACCGAGGCAAAGTCGAAACCCGATTCCGAGTCGAGGAGGTGGTTGAAGGAGAATTCGGCTGTGGTCGCCGTTGAAAGATCGATCAGGGGTGATGTGAGCGTACCGTCCGAGTTGTTGTTGTGACTGCCTCCGCCAAAGGGACCTTCGCCACTGCCAAAGTAGAAACTGTCGTCAGGTGAGTGTCCCGAGTCGTTGGCACGACCGGTCGATAAATGCCACTCGTTGGCTGGGCCGGAAAGGGTGAATCCTTCGTCGAACGCGGCGCCCAAGTCATCCGTAAAGTCGGCTTCAAACAAATTGACAAAGGCGGCAACGTCAGCCGTGTCGGTGGCAACCGCGGGACTACCGCTTCCGTCGTCCGCATCATTGTAGGAGACCATGATTTGGTCTCCCGCGACTGCTTCGATGCTTCCGTTGCCGAGCACCGGGGTGTTGCCGGAGATGACAATGGAACCAGAAAACTCGCCAGCGTTCGTTTCGGTCAGTGCGACCGATTCGGAATCGCCCGAATCGGACGTCACGACCACCGTTGCCGTGCCCGCACCGGCAAGATCACTGTCGGAAAGATTGATCGTGACCGTGTCGCCGATTGCGTAGGCCGCGTTGTTGAATTCCACACTCCCGGCCGGGTTTGCTAGGATCCCTCGGTCGGAAAAGGCTTGCAGGATTTCGGCAGCGTTCGCTCCGCCGTTGAGGTTGGCGTCAGCGGTCAGCATTGCCTGCGCCGCTTCGGGCATCGTTGCGTTTGCCGGCAGAGCGAAGTGATGTTCGAGCAACAGTTGGTCGGTTGTAAAGGATCCAATTGCAGCCCGAAGGTTCCAAAGCGCCGCCGACCAGATTTCTCCATCGGCATGGACTTGTCCGACCAGATCGTCAGGATACATCTTGTTGCCATCGACTCGTCGCAAGCAGGGCGGTGTGGTGCCGCTATAAGAGGTCGCATCCCATTCGCCAACACAGGCATCGTGGCTCGATTGATAGGTCGCGTCGCCGTCGCTTGCATAGAAGCTTGCGGCCAGATAGTCGCTATAGCCTTCACCCATCGCGTCCATCTCGATGCCACCCCAGTTGGCATTTTGGTCATGCTGGATAGCGTGGCCATATTCATGAGCAATGATGTCTGCGTCTTCACCATCATCGACCCCGCCGTCGCCGAAATGGACCGCATCGTTACCGGTTGAATAGAACGATTGGTCGTCATTGAACCAATGCGCGTTAGCAAGCGTTGGGAAATCGCGAATGCCGTTTGGAATACCCGTGTCGTCGTCGAATCCCAGTGAGTGAATGTATTCCTGGATCGAATCGATCGCGTGATAAATCATCACTTGTTCGAATCGAGGGTCGTCTCGTGTGTACTGGTATACGCGCGTCGGTTCATTGGCATCCACATCCGGCAGCGTCGGGCTGTTGAGCGTCGACAAGTCAACCCATTCACCCCTTAGCAGTCCGGTGCCCGGGTCGAGTCGCTGGAGCGTGACTGAAATCAGTTCGGCATCGAGTGCTGCGCTGTTGGCATCGTTGTTGTCGGCCAAGCCCGTACCACTTCCCTTGGTTTGGTACGGATTGGGTTCAAAGACATCGCCCGTGCCTGAGGCAAACACAGCCAAGTTGTCCGTCGCCAAAACCTTACCCGAGTCAGCGTCGACGATGGTCTCGAAATCGCCGATCGGATCGATCGAGCGAATCGTCGTCTTCCACGCCAAGACCGTTTCGCCATTAGACGTTGGATGCCAAACGAGCTCGCCCGAGGCGGAATCGGCCGACTGCGTGATTCCAATCGACGACGATGCTGCGGCTGCTGCTGATCCGAAACTGATTCCAAGTGGCAGTGTCTTGGCGATGGTTGGCGATTGGTAGGAATCAATGTGCAAAGTTTGCACTGCGCCATCAGGGCCGAGATGAACCGAAGCGGATGATCCGTGCACGGCGATTCCGCCAGCGACCTGTTCGAACCGGGCGTGACTGCTTGCGAGCCCATGTTTGACTTCGACGAGTTGGTATTCGTTTCCTGGATCGACCGCTTTGAGCAATTCGACGCCGGTGGCCGCCGGGTCGCTCATGTCACCTTGCAGGATCGGAATACTCTTTGCATCTAGGGAGCCGGACGATGGAGCGATGAGGCTAGTTCGGTTCCCGTGCGTTTGTGTCGAATACTTGCCGATGATTTGTGCCAAACGTGATGAGTCCGTGTCGAGCACGTCGATTGATGCCGCGGCGGTCAAATCGGAGCCGAGCAGGTCGGAGGCGAGAAGGTCGGAGGCGAGAAGGTCTCGGCGCTCGAGTCTTTCGAGGCGCAGACGGTTTGCAGTCGGAAAGCGGGAGGGCGCCATCATTGGCTCAGCCTGATTCATGGAGGGTTCAACGTAGATGCATTTGCATCCTAACGACGGCAACCTCGGCCTACCATAGAAGAGTGGGCGAATTCTCTGCTGAACCGTTTTGTCTCCGGATGCTCCGTTGTTTAGGGCTGTTCGTGTGTGCAGCGTATCGTGAACGCTTGTCATCAAATCAGCGCCCAAGGTGTGCTAGCCAGTGGCGGAAGGGGACAAGAGCCTGGCCTTGAGTTCTTCGAGCCTCACGATTTGTTCCTTGAGGCGTACGATCTCTTCATCAATCGACGCAACGTTTCGCTGTTCGAGTGGCATCATTGTTTCGGGGCTGCTCGAGTCAATTCGGCCGATGCGGTATAGGATCGGGATCACCAGCGTGATCGCTGCGACGACGATCGAGAGCGCTGCGATAAAACGCCACATCGCGCCCGAGTCGACCTCGCCAAGGATGGTGATTGAAACAAGCACTGCCAGTCCGTAGACAATTTGGTTGCCAATGAACGAGACCCAGCGGAATTTGCCAACAAGTCGCGCGATCGAAAGCAGGCTGACGTGCACGGTGGCTAACGCAAAGGTGCAAAGCGTCGCCGATCCTCTCCAGTAGAACTCGCTGTCAATTTCGATCCAGATCCCGACCAGGAAGAGACAGGATGTGATCGCCGTCAAAGCGAGCCCGGCTCGCGGAAGCAGGTTGAGTCCTGAGGGGATCTTGGAAAGGTCACAGGCAAGCCCGCAAAGACTGGCCACTGCGATGATCATGGTCGTCAGCATCACGCGAACTTCGAACCAACCCCAAGTGTTGCGAAGCACGAAAATGATCCCGAGGGTGGCACCGAGGATCACCGAGGCGATCAACGCATACAGAAGAGGTTTTTTGATGCTGCGCGAGTCGGTCATGATAGGAGTCGTTCCGCTGGGGCGTGTTCTTTGGGGTCCAAGGAAACCAGAGCCCGTTTGACGCGAGCTCTTCGCCCAAACTCGCAGATTTACTAATTGAAATCCGGCATGACCTTGGTGTGCGGCAAGACGTCCAGAAAGGCCCGACGCTGTAGCTACCTTCGCCAGAAGGTGGTTCCCATCGGTTGACCGATAGCCACAATCACCACGCTCTGGCGAGCGTAGCTACGTTCCAAGCAGGGCCCGACGCTAGCGCGTTCGGCTCACAAAGAACTCCAGCTTCTTTGAGTGGCACACCGAGTTTCAGAATTGATTCAACTGCAGCATCACCAACGTGCAGGCGACAATGACTTCGATGTTCGCATCCTCAAGTCGCGATTGGCTCTCATCGGATTCCGTGCCTGGATTAAAGATGACACGCTTTGGGGGTGCGGCGATGAGTTGATCAATGATGTCGGACTGACGCGCCGGGCCGATGTAAAGGGTGACGGTGTCAATCGGTTGCTCAAGATCGGCGTAGGAGGTTGCCCCTTGTGCACCATGGATGTCGCGACCATGAGGCGAAATGGCAATCGCTGCATGCCCGTGTTCGATCAGCAGGCGACATGCTGAGTTCGATGCACGCTCGGGTTTCTCGCTTGCACCAATGATGGCGACAGTTCTCATGGGACGAGCACCTTAGGAATCGTTTTCTTCGGGCGGGATTTTTGTGCCGTGCGGGTCAACGCCAGGACCGTCCGTTGCCGCATCCAATTCATCTCTCAGGTTTCGATCGGTAAAGTGCTCGAACCGTTCCGCTTTGTCATGCAATCGACTCGGATCAATATGGGCATGGGACGATAGGTACTGTTCCCAAAGTCGATGAGAACGCACAAGTTCTTTGCCGACTTTTTGTCCGTCTTTGGTTAGCCGCAACGAGCCGTCCTCGGCTTCGATCAAGTCATTCCGACGCAACCACCGCAGCGCGACCTGAAACGGCAGAGGGCTTGCGAGCAGCGTCGATTGAACGGATGCGGTTTCTGCGTCGGCGATTCCATCGCGTTCCTGTAGACGGTACAGCAACGCAACTATGTCGTCGGCAAGGATTCGTAGCGAAAGGAATTTGCGTCGCGCCAAGCGGGTCAAAATACCGTGTCGCGGTCCGAGCAAAACACACATCAGCAGCACAATACCAGAGACAACGGCCATCATCCCTGAGGTGGTCGTGCTTTCGAATCCGAACCAGGTGGGGACTTCGAGCGCGGCAACATGTCCAAAGACCGCCGAAACGACCGCCAGGATGACGCTAATCACGATCATATGACCGAGTCGATCGGTCAGCATGTAGGCGGCAGCGGGTGGCGCGATGAACATGGCGACAACCAAGATGTTCCCGACGCTTTCGAAACTCGCGACTGCAGTGATGGCGACCAAAACCATCAACAGGTAGTGCATCACATTGGCGTTGAAGCCGGTGGTTGTTGCCAGTGACGGATCAAAGGAGCTGATCTTCAACTCTTTGAAAAAAAGCGTGACGAACAGGGCATTGATGATCGTGACCGCTCCCAAGACTAGGACGGCTCGCGGCACATCACGCCCCATGAAGCTTGACATGTCGATCGGCGTGAGTTCGAGGGCACCATAGAGCACGCAGTCGGCGTCAAGGTGAACATGATCTGCCGCTTGGACGATCATGACCAAGCCAAGCGCAAAGAGCGAAGTGAAGACGACACCCATCGAGGCGCCTTCATCGACGCGGCCGTAGCGGCGAATCCATTCCGTAAAAAGAGCTGTGAGGACACCGACGAGGACCGCTCCCAAGAACATCGGAAAGCTGCTTCGGGATTCGGTGATGAAGAATGCGACCGCTAGGCCAGGCAAGACCGCGTGCGTGATCGCATCCCCAAGCATGCTCATGCGACGCAAGACCAGGAAGTTGCCAAGCAACGCAGCGGAGACGGCGCACAGTACGCCCGCGGCAACGATCCAACCGTCGAGAGACCAGTCCCACTCAGACATCAACCATCACCTCCCGGCGTTTCGGTGGCCGTTTCCGAGGGACGTTCCAATTCATGAGGGCTCTCGGGAACCGAGGCTTGTTCGCGTGCAAGCAACGATTCCAGTTCATCGATGATTTCCGGTTCAAGCACGTGTTCGATGTCATCGGCCGCGCGATCGACTCGACTTGGTGCAATCTCGGCGTAAGTGATCAAGTAGAGTTCCCAAAGTCGGTGCTGTCTCGTCAACCGTGCCGCTTCGGTCTTGCCGCGCCGCGTCAATCGCAGACGATCTCCGCGCCATTCGACCAGTTCATCCGACTGGCACCGCCGCACCTCACGCAGCAATCGGTTTTTTGTCCAACTGCGTTTCCGCAGCAACGCGTCGAGGCTGACCGAGGGCTTTTTCTTACGATCCGCTGACTCACTTTTGGGAAACGCTTGTTCCAGCAGTTCGTACAGGGCGCGCAGCAAGTGTTGCCGGTCGACGGATCGGTTCAGTTGCAAGCGTTTGCGAGCACGAACGAGCACTCCACGTGCCGATCCAAAGATCAGACTGATGATGAACATCGTCGTGCAAACGAGCACGATCATCGCGCCTGAAGGCAATCGCGAAAAGAGCGCGCTCATACCGGCCCCAAGTAATCCGCTGACGGCGCCGATGCTCCCGGAAATGAAGAACATGCGACTCAGTCTTTCGGTCCAAAAGCGGGCCGATGCTGCGGGGATGATCAGCAGCGCGATCATCAGGATCAACCCGACTGCTTGCAGGCCAACGATTGTCACGATCACGACCATCGCCATGAGGGTCATGTCCAACCGTGTGACGGGGAATCCACGCGAGCCCGCGAACGCGTCATCAAAACAGAGCAGCTTCAGTTCTTTGAACAGCAGCAAGCACGAAACAATGCAGATCCCAGCGGCACCGGCAATCATCTGGGTGTCGGCCATCCCCATCGACGCGGTCTTGCCGTAGATATAGGACTCAAGGCCGGCTGAATGTCCGCTTTCCATTTGCTGGCTGATTGCCAGCAGGGCAACGCCGGCACCAAAAAAAACGCTCAACACCGCACCGAGGGCGGTGTCTTCTTTCAAACGAGTCAATCGGCCAATCGCCAAGATGGTGGCGACGCCAATCAATCCCGACACGGTCGCCCCCGACAGCAACACAATCATTGACTTGCCGTCGTAGCCCAATTGCGTTGCAGCGATGAAGGCGATCACGATCCCGGGAAGTGTCGCGTGACTCAACGCGTCGCCCATCAAAGCTCGACGTCGCAACAGCGTGAAGCTGCCGACCATTCCTGCCGCACAGCCGAGCAATGTGGTGCCGAGCACCACAATACGCACGTTGTAATCACGCAACGACAGGACACGCACAAGCTCGGCCCATGTTGGCAGTTCGGCCGACCGGCCCGCGATCGACCGGTTGCCATGAATCGCGTGGTCGGATCCATGGGAAGGTGGAGCAGCGGCGCCTGTCGAGGGAACCGCCAAGCAAAGGAGCGCCGCCATCGCAATCTGAATCGCTAGCGAGCGATACAGGTGACGCAGGCAACGAACAGGCAACTCGCCGAAGCGAATCATATCGAACGCTCCATCGCATGAGCGACTTCATCGAGGAGCGTCAGCCGTCCACCATAAGTCTTTTGCAAATTCTCTTGCGTGAACGTCTCGGCGACAGGCCCATGGGCGACGACGCGCATGTTCAACAACACGACGTAGTCAAAGTATTCGGGAACGGTTTGCAAATCGTGATGAATCACGACTGCTGTCTTGCCGTGCTGCTTCATGTCCGAAAGCAGTTCGACGATCGCTCGCTCTGTCGCGGCGTCAACGGCGGCGAAGGGTTCGTCCATCAAGTACAGGTCGGCGTCCTGTACGAGTGCACGGGCAAGGAAAGTGCGTTGTTGTTGGCCACCGGAGAGCTTGCTGATTTGGCGAAAGGCTAAGTCCGCGATACCAACGCGGTCGAGTGCCTCCATTGCCTTGTCTTTGTGCTTCTTGCGAACGGGAAAGCACCAACCGATTTCGCGATAGAGTCCCATCGTGACGACATCAAGTGCGTCGACGGGAAAGTCCCAGTCGACACTTTCTCGTTGGGGAACGTAACCGACGCGATTGCGGCACGAACGATAGGGCTGGCCAAAAACCTCGACGCGACCTGACGCGCGCGGAATCAGGTCCATTACAGCCTTAAGGAGTGTGCTCTTTCCCGCACCGTTGGGGCCGACAATGCCAACCAACGATCCGGCCGGAATGTCGAACCCAACGTCCCAGACGACCGGCTTGCGATCGTAGGCAACCGTCAGGTCATAGACGGAAAGGGGAATCTCGGCTCGCTGATACTTTGCGACTTGATCATTCACTTTTCGAAATTCCCCTCGCCGACTCGTCTTTCAGGCTCTACTCACTGTGGTGTTCACCGGTCAGCTTGCCGCCAAGACCTTCTTGCGGTGCTTCGCCGCCAAGGGCTTTCGCAACGGTCGTGATGTTGTGGTCAAGCATCCCGATGTAAGTCCCTTCGTAAGTGCCGTCCGCTCCCATCGCGTCCGAGAATAGCTCGCCGCCAATTGAAACGTCGTGCCCCTTTGCCTTGGCACCTTCGATCAGTGAGTCGATGCTTTTGCGTGGTACGCTGCTCTCGATAAAGACCGCTTTCACATTCTTCTCAACCAGCATATCGACAAGTTCGCTGACGCGCTGCAGACCGGCCTCGGATTCCGTCGAGATCCCCTGAACGCCTTGGACATCGAGCCCGTAGGCGCGCCCGAGATAGTTGAATGCATCGTGGGAAGTGACCAAGACTCGGCTGCCTTCGGGGATCGATCCAATCGAATCAACGCCGTATTGGTGCAGCTTCTCGAGTTGTTCTTTATAGCCTTGCGCGTTTGTTTCGTAGACGGACGCATGCGTTGGATCGAATTCCGACAACGCTGATGAAATCGCGTCGACGCATTGCGACCACGCTGAGACGTCCATCCAAACGTGAGGGTCGTAATGGCCTTCAAAGTCTTCGGGTTCAAGAAGCAATGATTCGTCGATCGATTCGGTGACGGCAACGACGGGTCGCGATCGAGCCATTTTGATCAGCGTGTCCGTCATCTTTCCCTCGAGCATCAATCCCGAGTAGAAGATCATGTCGGCTGACATCAGTGACGCGACATCGTCACGCGTCGCTTTATAGAGGTGCGGGTCAACGCCGGGGCCACAGATCTGAGACACGTCGACATGCTCGCCGCCCACTTCACGGACAACATCCGCGACCATGCCGATCGTTGCCACGATCTTCACTGGGCGGTCACCGGCAAACTCGGCCGTGGGTGGAGTGGTTGACGAGGAAGACGTGCATCCCGCGACGCATGCCATCACGGCCAACAGCGACAACAGGCTTCTCATAGAGTGCTCCACACAGTGGCAAAGAAGGGGCTCGTGGTGATCACGAAACAAAAGGCTTGGTTCCGCGCCGTCGTTTCGTTGGGTGTGAGTTTCTTCATGTCGCCTTTCGCTCCGCGAAAGTAGCGTCCACAAACGCATCTTTTGCGGAGCAAAAGGCGACTCTTTCTAAACTCGACCGAAAAAAGCAATCGCGAGTGGATGGCCGTCCAAATCGACCGTCCAAACGGGCCAACCAAAAAGGCCCGCTTGCTGACGAAAGTGTAGCCACTGCTAAATTTCTGTCAATCGTCGAGTCTCCACCCGTTGCCGATCGTGCCGGGCGAGATTGCTGCTCGAGTCGGCTTCCACGTCGGGCCGAGCGTGAACCTTCGACGGGCACTGGAATCACCTATAATGGGTGGTTTGGAAGCGAAAGGTCCTGAGGGCATCAATGCGGGTACTTTGTGCGTT
Organism: Rubripirellula sp.; assembly: GCA_965216875.1. Lineage (GTDB taxonomy): Bacteria > Planctomycetota > Planctomycetia > Pirellulales > Pirellulaceae > CBDCUW01. The sequence continues at coordinate 5,986,003 of OZ244207.1, read as the reverse complement.
CTTGTTTTTCCTTGTTTCGGCGCACGTCTGCCAGGGAACGGAATCAAATGACTGGGCTGCAGCGAATCAAGAGCTCACGGGTGCAGTCCGTCCAGCGGTTGTGCTGGCGAGATTAACTGAAAAAACGGAAGCCGCCTTAGGTGCTGAGTCAACGATCGCGGAGACCTCGCAATCGGGATTCCCGATCATTCAGCTGATCTTCCTAACGCTGCTCGCTTGGCTTTTCAGCTACTTTACCCTCTATCTACTGGGGATGCTGTTAAGCGAATTGACGTTGCGCGGAATTGCAACCGACCAGTTGGATGCGAAAAGATGGAGAACGCGCGCGCTTCGTCGTTTTTACCGTTTGGTCATCGAGCTTGCAGGGATCTACTACTACGTCTCGCTGCCGATGCTACCAAGTCGGTGCGCGGCCGGGCCGGTCGCGTATTCACGCTGTTGATTCTGTGATGGGGACGCGATTGCGGCGGCAGAGAATCCGGAGCGATTCAAAAATCGTAGTCGTCTTTGCCGACCAAGACATCACATGGACGCGGCCAGGGTATTTGGACGTAGAGAGTCGAACGGTTCTGTTGGCAAATCGGAAGTATGACGAGCGTTCAGGCCTGTTTCAGATCTTCCTTTCCGAAGCGGTGCCAATCATGGGTTTGAATTATGGAGGCAAACTCATTCAGCTACGTGAACCAGAAGATCGGTACTACTTTCATGCGCTCCAGCCTTCGTCAGGACTCGAGCCACCAACAGGGTATTGGGATCCTTGAAGCATCTAGAGGCCGAAGCCACTTCCCAACGCATAAGTCTTACGAATCTCGCCTTCGGAAAATGCGCGTGAGAAGAGGGCGAATTCGTCGATGCGACCACGCAGTTCTCGGCCGAATGCGATCGTCCCGTTTGCGCCCGTATAACCAAACGCACCAATCGAGCAATCACCAAATACGATCGGCAAATCAGAATTTCGCTGCGTTTCCAAGACTAATTCGCCGTTGATGTAATACGAAGCTTTGTCTGAATCGATCGTGGCGACCAATTGCGTCCAACGTCCCGCCGTGAGAGGTCGATCGCTTCCAGTGAGTGCGTAGTCGCTCTTGATTCCGACTCGGATCGCTCCGCTGCGCAACAGGTTGAAGTGGTGTTCGCCTGGTTCCCAGTCAAAGGTGTTGAACAGGGTTTGCAGTGGTTGGTCAAATCGGTTGACCTGGATCCAGGTCATCAATGTGACTTGATCGAACTCGCCCGGGATCGAAAGCTCAACGCGATCGCCAGGGCGTTCAAGAAGCAATGCGGGCTTCTCTGGCCAACGACCCGTCGCTTCGATACCGCCGATGATCTTCGCATTCACCGACCCACGTTCGCTTCGGTCTGGAAGATTGGTCGCGTCATCGCGGTCCATTTGGAAGTTGTAGTAGAGGATTGTCGATGGATCCGAACGGAGTGCTTCACTCGAGGCTCGCCAGCGATCAAAGCCGATCTCATTGCTTGTGATGAAGGAATCAGCCGATGTGGAAGCGAGCGATTGCTGAACACCGCCGGCGAGTTGAATCGCCATGTCTTCGGTCAAACGTTGCGGTGGTTGGTCTTCAATATGCAGACGAACTTCACCTGCAAAGACATGAACTTCGCTTGATTGGTCCTCCGAGACTGAGATTCCAAATTCGGTTCCTAGGTCTTCGACTTCGGCATCAGGGGTGATGATGCGAAAGCCATGCGCTTGAGGCGGCACGACGGCGCGAGCTCGTCCCAGGAACCACTCCACACGCATTGCGTCGACCAAGCGAAACTTGGATGGCGCACTCATCGTGATCTCGACACCGTTTTCGAGTCGCAGTGTTCCTTCACCATCGCTGATCTCGTAGTCACCCGAAACGAGAGTTGCATCGGGGGCGGAACCGTTGACGATCAAGTCCTTTTCCACAACGAACTGGGCTAATTGGGTCGGCGGCGCGATCGGTGGTGGGCCGCCATCGTCTGCTCCTTCGTTTTGTTCGACTTCAGCTTGACGGTCATCTTGGCCAGCCGAATTGAAGAAGGTGAATGCGATCAAGAGCGACGCAGCAAGTACCGCGACCGCAACGACGAGCCAAGGTTTGTTCAAACGGAGTGTTGTCTTTGCGGGCGAGCCCGCTGGTGTGACCGAATCATCGCTTGTGCGGAAACGTAATAGCGAATCGATCGACGAGGCAGAGCGAAACCGATCGCGGAGCTCTCGGTCCGACATCAACACCGATTCGAGCAGTTCCATCTCTTCGGCATCGAGCTGGTCAAGAAAGAACCGCTCAATCAATAGTTGCTTTTCGCTTTCGGAGAGTGCTTCCGCGTTTGGTTTGCTTGGGTCGGTCATCAGGCACTTCCTCGCTCGGTTTGCAAACGTGTTTCAACGCAGTCGTGAAGCTTGACTCGCAGTCGCCCAATCTTTTTGTAGAGCGCGTTCGCCGTGCTTCCGATCGACTTGGCAAGCTCTTTGACGCTGCCGTGCGAGACATAAGGTGATAAAAGGAGCTTTTGGTGCTCAGGTGCAAACGACTTTAGGCACTGATCAAAGGCGCTCGCGTAGGCGGCGACATGCGACGGATCGTTTTCTTCTTGCGCTTCGCTCGTTAAGCGGTCCACGAGCTCATCGGAAAGCACCAGCCGGTCACGCGCTTTGCTGCGACGATACTTCAGCGCCTCCATGCGAACGACGACGATGGCCCAACGCATGAATTCGTCATCGTTGTCGAGCGTGTCGATCTTTCGCCACATCGCAACCGACGCGTTTTGAATCACATCATCGACCGATTCCCAGTCCGGCAGCATCGTTCGCGCAAATGCAGCGAGCGATCGCTCATGTTGAAGAAACAGGGAGAGAAAACGGTCATCTTTCATAGCTGACTACTCAAATGGCCAATTTGGCTCAGATGGTCACGCAGATCAAAGTCGCTCGCCTTTTTACGGCAAAAGTCGGGATTGCAGCAACTTGATACTCCCGCTCGATTCGGAACCTGCCACGGGAATTCCGGTTTTTTCGGCAATCTGGCGGCAGGTTTCGATCTGATCGGGAGTGTTTCCGCATCAGCCAATCCTCCGTCCGGCCATCCCACATCCTGCGACCAGTAGAGCCAGATGAATTTGTTGCTTCGAACCTCACTCGCGATCAGCCTGAGCGTCCTTTGTCATGCCGTTTGGGCAGCGGACGCGATCGATTTTGCACGTGATGTGCGACCGATTCTTGCTGATGCTTGTTTTCATTGCCATGGCCCCGATGCCGAGAATCAGGACTCGGACTTCCGAGCCGACACTGAAGAGAATCTGTTCGCCGACCTCGGTGGCTATGCGGGGGTCGTGCCGAACAAGCCCGAAGAAAGCGAGCTCTATCGTCGTGTGATGAGTGACGATGAAGGTGAGGTGATGCCACCGGTGGACAGTCATCGGTCACTTACCGAGGCGCAGAAGAAAACGTTGAAATTGTGGATCGAGCAGGGCGCACCCTATGCGGGCCACTGGGCGTTTCAGCGAGTCAGACGACCAGAAGTTCCAAAAGTAAGTTCCGAGGCCCACCAAAACCACAATCCAATCGACGCGTTTGTCGCCGAGCGTTTGCGACGCGAAGACCTCACTCGGTCGCACCGAGCCGACTGGGCCACTCTGTTGCGCCGCGCTTCTTTGACTTTGACCGGCCTGTTGCCGCCAAAGGAATTGCAGGATCGCTTCCTCGAAAACCCAAGCCAAGAAGCTTTTTCGAAAGCGGTCGACGAATTGCTGGATTCGCAAAACTATGCTGAGCGTCAAGCGCTTCGCTGGCTTGACGCAGCACGTTTTGCCGACACCGACGGCTACCAAAACGACAGCGAACGAACCAATTGGCCTTGGCGAGATTGGGTCATCAAGGCCTACATGGAAAACATGCCGTTCGATCAATTCACGATCGAGCAGATCGCAGGCGACATGCTCGATGATGCAAACGATTCAACGCGTCTCGCTTCGGCCTTCAATCGCAATCACCGACAAAACGCCGAGTCGGGAGCACTTGATGACGAGTTCTTTGTCGAGAACGTGATCGACCGAGTCGAAACAACTTCGACCGTTTGGTTGGGGCTCACGATGGGTTGCGCACGTTGCCACGATCACAAGTACGACCCGATCAGTCAGCAAGAGTTTTATCAACTCTTCAGTTACTTCAATAACATCGGCGAAAAGGGAACGGGCAGGGGAGTTTACGCAAACCCCACAATGAAAGCCTTTTCACCTTTGGTGACGCCGCCCGAAGAGCTTCGCAAGGACTACTTTCACAAAGAGCAACTACTTGCCGAAGCGGGCCGCGGATTGGAGTCTCGAGAGAAGGAGTGGCTAACAAGCGTGGTGGCGAAACTCGAAAAGAACGAGACAGAAGCTGGAGAAGCGCCGGCAGGAGACGAGGCGATTGCTGGCTTGAGCAAGGAGCTTCGCAAGATCATCGACAAGCCGTCGGAGAAATGGTCAAAGGACGAAAAGAACCGAATTCGAAATCACTTCAAGACAAAGGACCCTCAGTATTCGCAAGCGAACTCGGCGTTCAAGAAAGCCGAGTCAAAACTGTTTGCCATCACTGGTCCACGCGTCACTGTGATGGTCATGCGGGAACGGGCAGGCGATCCAATCCCTGCGTATTACCTCGATCGCGGACAATACAACTCGCCAGACAAGTCACGCAAAATGAGCCGAGCGGTACCCGCGTCGTTGATGGTTGATGCTGATGCGCCCGCACCAAAAGATCGACTCGAGTTCGCCCGTTGGCTTGTCTCTCGCGACAACCCACTCACCGCACGAGTGATCGTTAATCGAATCTGGCAGGATCATTTTGGCGCAGGCCTGGTCAAGACGACCGAAGACTTTGGTGTACAAGGCGACATGCCAAGCCATCCGGATTTGCTTGACTGGTTGTCGGCCGAATTCATGGAATCGGGTTGGGACGTCAAGGCACTGCACAAACTGATTGTCACGAGCGAAACGTATTGCCAACAGTCCCGCACAACAAAGGAATTGCAACAGCGAGATCCCGAGAATCGCCTTCTTGCTCGGGGGCCACGCTATCGTGCGGACGGATTCGTGATTCGCGACCTTGCGCTTCAAGCCGGTGGCCTGTTGAACCCTAAGGCTGGTGGACCGCCGGTCAAACCTTATCAGCCTGACGGGCTCTGGGAAACGTTGGCGGCAAACGCCGGCACAAAATACCGACCGGCAAAGGGCGGCGATCTGTATCGCAAGAGTCTTTACACCTACTGGAAACGGGCGGTGAATCCCCCGCGTCAAACGATCTTTGATGGCGGAGGCCGCGAGGTTTGCAATGTTCGAGTTCGCCGCACGAACACACCGCTGCAAGCGCTCGTGCTGTTAAACGATCCAACCATGATCGAAGCGGCTCGCCACTTGGCCGGTAAAACCATGGGCAACGGCAAGGAGGTTTCTGGAAATCTCGCATCGATGTACCGAGGTGCCATTGCGAGGGAACCAAGCGACAAGACGCTCGCTGTTTTGCAACGCAATTTCGATTTCTTTGCTGATCACTTTGCCAATCACCCCGACGACGCGGCCGAGTTGTTGTCGATAGGCGAATCAGAACGCGATCAGAACCTTGATGTGAATCGGCATGCAGCGATGACGGTTGTTGCACACCTGATCATGAACTTGGACGAGTTCATCACGATCGAATAAGACGAAAAAACGAACCGAAACTCCAAGCAATCCAATAGACCGATGAACGAATCTCAACTCACCAACACCGCTCGAATGCTCGAAACGCGCCGGCATTTCTTTGGTCGTACGGCCACTGGCATCGGTGTCGCTGCACTCGCATCGCTGATGCAACGGGACGTTTCAGCTGATGAAAAAGCCGATACCGCGTTCGCCGCGCCCAACGGCGTGATGGACAAGTACCATACGCCGCCAAAAGCCAAGCGGGTGATCTATCTGTTTCAAAGTGGCGCACCCTCGCAGCAGGAATTGTTTGACTACAAACCGCTGCTGCAACAACACGAGAAAAAAGAGCTCGCCGATTTCGTCGACGTTTCGTTTCGGAAGACGGGCATGACGGCGAACCAAAAGTCGTTTCCGCTCGCCGGAACTCGCTACAAATTCAATCGTCATGGCAAGTCGGGGATGGAACTGTGCGACGAGTTGCTTCCCGAGATTTCAACGCTCGCTGATGACATTTGCTTGATTCGCTCGATGAAGACCGAGGCGATCAACCACGATCCCGCGGTGACCTTTTTTCAAACCGGACATCAACTGGCTGGTCGACCAAGCATGGGAGCCTGGTTGAACTACGGCTTGGGGTCACTCAACGATGATTTGCCGTCCTTCATCACGATGGTGTCGCGTGGTTCGGGGCGCCCGAACTGCCAACCGCTTTACGACCGACTGTGGGGCAGCGGATTCATGCCTTCGACTCACGCCGGCGTCAAGCTGATGAGCGTCGGCGACCCTGTGCTTTACTTGCGTAACCCAAAGGGGCTCAATGCAAAGGCTCGCCGTCGCATGCTCGACGACCTTGCTGAATTAAATCAACAAAAGCTCGCCGACTTTGGTGATCCCGAAATCAACACACGCATCGAGGCGTACGAATTGGCCTATCGAATGCAAACCTCGGTTCCCGAGTTGACCGATTTTTCGGACGAGCCTCAGCATGTGCTTGATGCCTACGGGCCCGACGTCAACAGACGCGGTTCCTACGCCTATCACTGTTTGTTAGCCAGAAGATTGGCCGAACGCGATGTGCGGTTCATTCAGCTCTACCACATGGGGTGGGACCAACACTTCACGCTGCCCAAGCAATTGCCCGGGCAATGCAAGGATGTCGACCAACCAACGCGCGCCTTGATGAATGACCTTCAGCAACGTGGCATGCTTGATGACACTTTGATCGTCTGGGGCGGCGAGTTTGGGCGGACGTCGTATTGCCAAGGCGCACTGAACGCCGAAACCTATGGCCGCGATCACCATCCCGGTTGTTTTTCGCTGTGGCTTGCAGGCGCTGGCGTCAAAAAGGGTTTAACCTATGGTGCAACCGATGATCTCTGTTACGAAATCACCGAAAACCCGGTCCATGTCCACGATCTGCAAGCAACCATCATGCATCTACTTGGGATCGATCATGAACGCCTTACCTATCGATTCCAAGGACGCTATTACCGTTTGACGGACGTTCATGGCCATGTCGTGAAAGACATTCTTGCGTAACCGACCTCAAGTTCACCCAGTGAAACACCATGCCTCTTCGATCGATCTTTCTGTTTTTCAGCGCAGTTCTGTTTTGTTGCATGACGACTTTGGCGTCGGCCGAGGAACGCAACAGCGAACCGGTTGCGGTCACACTCTCCGCGACCGAATCGAATCAACCGCAAATCCAACGGTTGCCTGTTGAAAGTTGGCCCTCCGATGGCGTGCTTCGTCTAAAGGGACCACTGCCAAGCATCATCAAGATCTGGTCCGAGGGAGACCCCGACAAGACTCCTGTGGAGTTCGGTTTCAACGCGGACGCAACCGAAGTCCAGGTCTACGCCGCTGATGGCTCGCGCCCTGCAGCCTTTCACTGCCTGATAAGCGAGCCGACCGCCACCTTTGCGGATGGTTCGATTGTGATCAGTGCGCTCGATGGCGAAGTGGTGGGCAAGGTTGCGAAACTTGAGTCCCACCCAGGCACCTATCGCATCGGCTATTGGTCCAAAGCCGAAGACTACGTTCGTTGGGAACACGAGATCAAAGCTGGAAAGTACGACGTCGAACTTGTCTATTCGCGTGCCCCCAAGAAGGGAACGGAGATGACATTCCAGTTTGGCGATCAATCACTCGTATTCACTCCAAAGCAAACGGGAACCTGGTACCGCTACCGAGTCGATTCGATCGGTCAACTCGACGTCGCGGCGACAGGCAAGCAAGAGATTGCCGCGAAGGTCAGCAAGATGACTCAGGGCGTCATCAACCTGAAAGCGATCGTGTTGACGCCTGTTGAGTAACGTGTGGCGAGCTTTTTGAAGTCGCGCGCACGTACCGTCCGTATCATAGCGAGCGCTATTCGGTGCAGTGAATTGCTAGCAAATGCAGAAACTATTAAATTGCAAGATTAAGAAAAAGTATTGAATCCATTCTTGCACGTGTAGAATTCTTGTGTCGGTTCCAACTGCACAAGGAGACTTCGAGATGGACTTTCTGTTTTTCCTTTTTTGCACAAAGCTGATTTCAAAAAAGGAATTCTACGAGCTACTCAATCGTCAATTAAGAATCGCATTTGGCAATGTTTCTCCACCGGGGAGCAATTGGGAAAGTGGAGAGTTTGCGAGCGCTCACCTGGATGAAATTGATGACCTTGAGCGCATTAGGACGTTGCCAATCGGCGAGCTTCTGAAATCGGATCCTCAGCTGCACGATTTGGTATGTCGACGCGCAGAGGCGTCGTTCGATGAAATTGTCGAAGGTTATTGGTTGTGGGGGCGCCGTCGAATGGAGCCATTGGCACGGTATTCGATCGCGAGTCACTTTGGACGATCGCTCTACGAGAACCAGGAAGAGAAGAAGCTCGTTGCCAATTTCCTAGTGTCAGCCAAAGTGCGCAATGGGCGGTCGATCATCAAAGACGGCGACAGCGTCGTCTTGCCAGAAGGTTCTAGCGCATTCTATTGTGGACTTGCGATCAGCGAGCATTTGCGAAATGTCACTGTCGTGACGTCAAACGACGTTTTGCTAAGGGAGTTTCGCGACAATCCGCTGGTTGCTCGCGGTCTGAGAAGGCTGATCATGGTTGGGGGCGTTGCCGAGTACGATGATTCTCTGCAGAGGTCTGAGTACGGCGGGTTCTATGGTGAAGCGTGCCACGACATTTACCACCGTTGCATCTACGAGAATCCTGGTGCGACCATCCTTGTTGTTCCGTGCACATCGATATGTCCTTCGGAAGGACCGACTTCGCACGATTCCAATTCCGCGACGACGAAGCTCTCACTCATACGCGATGCCGTAAGTTCTGGCGTGCGCGAGGTCGTGTTGATTGCCGACCACACAAAGCATCGTCAGGGCGCGGGAATTGAAATAGATTCTGCCGGGTGGGAGAAATTCATCTCGGACAATCGAGGGAAGGTTTCACTTGTCAGTTGTCCGCCCCCTGATATGCGAAGGTGGATGGTTACCAATCCAAGCGCGCGAGACGTATCGAGTCGGATCGTACGTGGAAATGCGGACCCTTCGGTGAATACGAAGCAGAACTTGGAATATGATCGAAGTGCGAAGGAATTTGCCGATATTTTGGGTGACCAAGTCGCAGCCCGATTTCATGAGGCTTACACGTTTGCCGAAACAGGCCAGCATCAAGCAAGTGTATCTGGCTAGTCGGGCGGATGTTGACGCCTGTTGAGCAATGGTCGCTCAGGCAGTTAGCGGGCAGATTGTTCTGCACCCAAGTAGAAGTTGGCAATCGAAAGCGTCTTGCCTTGTGCGGAAGGCGTTTGGTTAAAGCGAACGATGATCTCGAGCTTGTCGACTTTTCGATCGGTGATGTCGATGGTGACTTTGCGCCATTCCGTTTTGCTGCGTGGGCTGGTCAAACGCGCCGTCTCTTTGCTTCCTTTGAATGTCTTGATCTGAACCATTCCGACTTGCCCACCGTCATCTTTGATGTATCCAGAGAAGCGGTAGCGTTGTCCAGGTTTGAAATAGACACGTTGAAACATTTGGCCGAGGCCATCAGCCGCGCCGTCAATCCTTATCTTCGCTACGCTGCGTTCGCCGAGTTGAGGAATCGATTCAGGCGAGATCGTTAGCTGGTGGTTTGTTTGCTTTGATTGATGAAGCTTCCATTCGCTGATCGCACCTTGGCGATGATCTTCGAAGCCTCCGTCTTTGAGCAGATTGGGACCGAGCACCGCGTCATCGGCAATGCGTTGCTGTTCGGCCTGCTTTTGCCGCCATCCCTCGGGGGACATCGGCAATGCGTTGGCGCGTCGCCCCCAAAAGGTTTCGCTTTGTAGGTCTTCGAGCGGGTATCCGGTGTACCTTCGGATTTGGTCTTCTTCGACGACTCGGCGAAAGGTTGCGTTGGGGCCCGGATAGGTTCCAGCGATGGGAAGATCGTCGATCGCGCGGGGATCTCGCGGAACCGTCGGCATCGATTGTCCAAGCGGCAGCGCCCCAGCGTCGCTGCTTGATGCTGTTGGCCCAATGCCTGGAAGATCTCGCTTGACGAGGTCTGTTAAGTCGCCCGCGACACCCGCGGCGGGGCTGTTTGTGGCAAGTGAAAAATCGCCTTGGTCCAGGTTGGCGAAAACACCTTTGGGCGAGTCAAGGAATCGACTGTTCTGGTCGAGGCCTTGGTCGAGAACGATCTTTCGCGTTTTTCTCCAGTCGTCCGCATTGCGTCCGCGCGAAACGAAGACGTTGTGGTCTGCTTGCCAATTCGGGAGGTGACTCTTCTTTGAGTCACGCCATACAAGATCGCCGACCATCAGATTGTTGAAGTAATGGTAGTTTTCTAGGCGATCGTCTTCGACACCGTTACTCGAATAGGCGCCCCGTGCGTCGGTCGTGTTGTGATAAACGTAGACGTAGGGTTTGGTTGCAGAGGACTGGAAGTTTCGAAAGCCTTCGCCGCAGTTGACGATCAGGTTGCGATAGATGTAAGTAGGGCCGGCCATCAGTGGCTTGATTCGAAATCCAACGATGCAATTGCGGACGTGATTGTGATGCCACTGGACCTCAGGACCTGTGCCTTCGGGTTCGAGTCCATCGTCGGCGATCGAGTCGATCAAGTTGTGGTGGATGTTATTGCCAGTGTTGGTGTTCGCATTGGCGCTCGCTTCTTCGACCCCGCCCCAATGGGAATAAATGTGATTGTCGTGGATCTGGTTGCCGCCGGAGGTGTCGACAAAGCGAATCCCGAAATGATCCCAATACCCGTAGTTCTTGTTGGCCAGCCAATTGGTCCAACTGCGTCCACCCTGTCCACGCGGGTCGATGGTTGCCAGCGGTGCGTTGGTGATCTCGTTCAGCCGCACGGTGCAGCGGTCCGAGTTGGCACCGAGCCAAACACCATGCCGAGTTTGTGTGATCGTGCAGTGTTCGACAACACTCCCCATACTGGCTCGGACCATGGTTGCGACCCAGCCGTTTCGAATCGTGATGCCGCGCACAACGATACGATGCACGCCGTCGATCAAAACAATCGGTTGTTTGGGTGCGACCGTAATCTCTTTGTCTTTGGGGTGGCTGTAGTCTTCGAAACGAACGTAAAGCATCTGTTCGTCATCGTGCACCATCGCGAGACCTTTGAGCCCGTAGTAGTCACGTCGTTCGGGGGCTTTGTGAAAAAGGGCTGGCCATTGATCTTTGGGATGGGATGAACTGAGTTGAACGCGTTTGTAGTAGAGCTGAGTGACTGATCGACCATCGGCGCTAATGTGCCAGGCACGCTTGGCGATCGGTGCACGGTAGAGCCCTTTCGTAATGAACGAGGCATCTTCCCAATCGAACGCTTGCTCGACTGCGCCATCGATGATGGCGTCGGTGGGCCCTTCAAGGGTGATCGGTTTTCCGTGCGTTCCACTGGCTTTGTTGAACACGACCCGCTGGTGATAAACGCCTGGCGAAAGTCGAATCGTGTCGCCCGCGCGCGCTGCGTCGGCGGCCTGTTGAATCGTCATCGGTCCCAACGGAGTTATCTCGAACACCCGGGCGTGTGCCCGAGATGTCACGCCGGATAGGATGCACACGAGCGCAAAGAGACGGACGATCAGACGATAGTGGGGCATAACAGGCGGGGTGATTGAGGAGGTGGCTGGACGTGGTTGCCGTGACGCAACCAGCGGCGTCGAGAGAAAAGGGACGCCAAAGCCGAAGTGCAGGGGAGGGCAGACGAGAACGACAATCTTAGCACGCCAAGCATGGCGGTTCCATCATCGATGGCGGCGTTTCACACTGCTGGAGCGTCTGTCCGCCTATTTCGAATCAAGGGCGCGATGGGCGAGAAATCGCTCGTGAAGCTCTCGTACGCGGTCGGGGTGGTTGGCAGCCAAATCTCGAGATTCCGTCGGATCATCAACGAGATGGAATAGTTGCCATTCCGATGGCGACTGGGGTGCGCCGCGACCATATTTGACAACCTTCCAATCATTGTGCCGCAGCGCCCAGCGATTGGTCCGTTTGTTCCAGGTCCAATAAAGGTCACGCGATTTGACCGGTTGTTTGCCGAACCAAAGAGGCTGCAAGTTGACACCGTCGACTTCGGGCGGGAGCTCCTTTGAGCCGGCAATTGCGGAAAGCGTTGGGTACCAATCGACGATGTGCATTGGCGTCGATTCACGCCGCGGTGCGAATTTGTCTGGCCAGTTCACAAAGCCGGGGACATGGATCCCTCCTTCCCACACGTCGACTTTTTTTCCACGCATCGGAATCGGTTGGTTAAAGTCGGTCAGTTTGAGGTCGTCCGGGTAAGCGTTGCCGGGCCAAGAGACTTGCGGGCCATTGTCAGATGAAAAAAGGATCAACGTGTTCGATCGTTTCTCAGTGCGATCGAGTGCGTCGACGATCTTTCCAACCGCGTGGTCAAGATGATGAACGGCGGCGAGCAGTAGTCGCTTTTCTGGGTCGTTTTCACTCTGTATCAACCCCTTCGGATCGTTAAACCATTGAATATGGTCTTCGTCTAGCCAGCGATTGGGGTTAGCAGGATCAAGTTGCGTCGGACGATCGGCAAACGAACCACGTTCATCAAGCGGCGTGTGAACCGCGTGGTAGGGGACGTACAGAAAGAAGGGACGCGGATCATTCTCTTCAATCACGCGGATTGCTTCGGAAGTGACCAGATCGGTGGCGTGTGTTCCATTCTCGGCTCCCTCGATCAGTCGGTGATCACGGTGCCAAGTATGCTCAAATTCGCCTACGCGGTAGCGGTGGTCGTACATCCCGACCGCGCCAGCCAGGGAGCCGTAGCTGCTTTCGAATCCGAATTGGTTGGGACCATGATCGGCACTTGATCCGAGATGCCATTTCCCGGTGAGCGCCGTACGGTAGCCGCTCTTTTGCAACATCGAAGCGATGGTAGGCGTTCCGATTGGAAAGGCAGAGTCGTTACTCGCCTGGAGTGCGGCGCCACCGAATCTGCCTGGGTAGCGGCCGGTCATTAAGGCAACACGTGTCGGAGTGCACTGAGGCATGACGTAGTGCTGAGAGAAGGTGATTCCCTCGCCAGCAAGTTTGTCCAGATTGGGGCTGTAGACCTTTGGGTTGTTGTACCCAACGTCGGCCCAGCCAAGATCATCGGCAAGAATCAAAACGACGTTTGGAGCGGGATCGGCAGCGTGGGCGTCGGGTTGCGAGACAAAAACAAGGCAAGCGACGAGAAGACAAAAACGAAGCATTGGTGGTGGTCAAAGATGCGGGAAGGTGGGTGGAGGGGTGCCACCTGGAAAAGTGGCGGCGTTCCTTTATAAAGGAACAAACACCAAGAGGGGGCTGTAGCTCAGTCGGTTAGAGCTGGGGACTCATAATCCCTAGGTCGCGGGTTCGAGTCCTGCCAGCCCTACTTTTTTCTTCTCTGCGGTGCGCGCGTGCTCTGCTTGGGCTGCTCCAAACGTCCCGTACCCCATCTGATTACCCTGGCTCGTTTTCTACATCTTCCGCTCTGACGGACGTTTGTCGCGGAACAGTCAGATGCCTTCGATGGTCTCCGCTCGATTCCCAGAAGCGAGTTGGTTGGACAGAGTCCAACGAGGAAGTTCGGTCGAGTTGGGCGTGTCAGTTTGAATCTCTTTTGTTCAGTGTCGGGGTCGAATAGCGCGAGAAGCGTGCAAATCTCGCGTGCACGCTCATGCGGCTAGTTGATGAGCCCCTAGGAAATGTTATTGGGTTTTGCGAGCGAGCAAAAATCTTAATTTTGTTCACCTCTTTGACTCCCGCTTGCCCGGAGGGCAAAACAAGATCTGCCGGGGTCGTAAGACCCCGGGTGTGGATGCGAAAATCGATTGAGCCCGGAGGGCGATACATTTCGAATGTGGCGCCCTCCGGGCTGATCGCTTTTTCGCAGTCTTTGCCGGTGACTTACGTCACCGGCATGAATGTGTCGGCCTCCGGCCTGGACGCCGCCCTTGATGTCTGCCCGCATGGGTAGCGTCGATACGATGGAAGCGACGGCTTGCAGTTCCTAACCAGGTTTTTCAGGCTGCTAGACTGTGCTGGTTTGTGGATGTTGTAGGTACCGATGGTGCTGGGTCTGGTAATGAAACTTATTGGTCTAAATGTTGTTTTCTGTTTATTGTCGCCATGGGCTGTTGCTGCCGTCGCCGACCAAGATCATGCGGATTGCATCGCAAAGCTGCGCGATCTCGGAGCCGTTGTTTTTTCAAAGAACAATGACGTGGTTGAGGTCAGTGCAAATGGGACGAGATTGGTCGACAAAGACCTGATGCTGGTCGCCGGTTTTGTGAACATGACGGATCTGTCACTTGAGCAGACGGCGATAACTGACAAAGGCATCGTGCATCTCGACAAATTGCAGAAGCTCGAGTGGCTCAATCTCTATCGCACGCGTGTTGGCGATGAGAGCCTTCGTGTGATCAGCGGCCTCGAAGCCCTCGAACACTTGCCGATTGGCGGGACCAAGGTCACCGATGACGGGCTTGTGCATGTCGGCAAGATGAAGCAATTGGTTTACCTGGGCCTGCGCGGAAACCATGTGACCGATGCCGGCATGAAGCAGATTAGCAAACTCACGCGGTTGACCGGGTTGCATCTCGGCGAAACGAAAGTCACTGACGATGGGCTGAAATCTCTCGCCTCGCTGAATCGTCTGCGAGAACTTTGGCTCGATCATACTTCGATCTCCGATGAGGCAATCGATGATCTTGCCAAGTTGAAGTCGCTTCGCAAGCTACATGTCGTTGATACCAAGATTAGCGCCGAGGGGATGCGACGACTCCGCATGAGACTCCAACGCTGCGAGCTGATCGATCACCTCCCTTAGCCCGCTTACCAGTACGTGCTTGCTTTTTCACGGTGCCCAAGCAAAGTACTAGGCGCCGTTGACATGGATCTGACGGTCCTGCTGAGCTGTGAGAGGTTGCAACTTCATTGATCTGTCTACTCTACAAAGATTGAAACTCCGATGATTCTACGTTTGGTTCTGGCGTTGTTGCTTTGCTGCACGACCTATTCGTACTGTTCAGTGGTAAAGGCTCAGCAACCGAAAGTCGTCACCGACGCTGAGCGCTGGGAGGTCGTGGAACTTAGTTTTCTGGGACAAGATGACGACGAGGACCCATTCGCCGTCGAGTTTGGAGCTGTGTTTCGTCATGCCGAAGGTGATCGATTGCGGGTTCCTGGTTACTACGATGGGGACGATCGATGGGTGGTCAGGTTTTGCCCTAAGGAACTCGGAGATTGGTACTACACGACGTACTCCACGATGCCGCAGCTTGCCAGCAAGACGGGGACGGTCAAAGTGGTCGAGAACACGCGATCGTGGCAACGCGGGCCGATCAGGGTTTCAGAGTCGAATTCTCGCCGTTTCGAGTACGCCGATGGATCGCCTTACTTTTTGATGGCGTTCGAACTTGATTGGCTCTTTGCGCTCGACGCTGAGAATGGGAACGATATTCCACGTTCGCGAGAACTTGTGAAATCGGTCGCCAACAACGGTTTCAACCAAGTCGTGATGAACGTCTTTGCGTACGACGCAACCTGGGGAGAGAAAGACAAGATCCTTCCTCAAGATAACTTTGCCAAGCCGAATGTCTTTCCGTTTGGTGGGACAAACGAGGATCCCGACTTTTCAACGCTGGATGTGACTTACTTTCAGCGACTCGACCGTATGTTTCGATTGCAGGATGAACAGCAAATCGCTGCTCACCTGATGATCTACGTATGGAACAAGCAAGTGAATTGGCCCGATCCAGAATCGGAGGCTGACAATCGGTACTTTGATTACGTCGTGGCTCGCTATCAGGCGTTTCCAAACCTGATCTGGGATATTTCCAAAGAAGCACTCGACTACGGTCGCGACGATATGGGTTACATTTCGCGGCGCATTGATCGACTCCGGCGCCTCGACGGCCACAATCGATTGCTAACCGTTCATGACTTCAGGTACTGCAGCGCATTTCCGGGGAAAGTCGACATCATTTCGATCCAGGAATGGCAACCATTCCTGTACCACCGGATGGCCCAAATCGGCGAGCAATACGGCGACAAGCCAGTCTTTAACATCGAACATGGCGGTTACGAGAAGACGACCTACAGTATCTTCGATGGTGCCTACACCGATCCAGAAACCTGTTTAGACCGAACTTACCAGTGCATCTTTGCTGGCACGTATTCGACTTACTATTGGCAAAACACATCGTGGTACAACGTGATCACGAAACCGTTTGCTTTGCCTGAGCACCAGCAACCTCACTTCGCGTACTACAAGCACCTGACGGATCTCTTTGCAAAGTACGACTTCAATTCGCTCGAGCCATCCCAGCAAACTTTCTCGCCGCCGATGTTGGGCAACGGAACAGACACGTTCCTGTTTTATTTGCCCGACTATCGAAAAGGGATCAATGGACGATTGCCGGAGATTCTCGGTAAGACCATGCAGATCCGTTGGTTCGATCCATTGACCGGCAAAACAATTGGCGACCAAAAGCATCATTTTGCTGATGACACGTGGCTATGGATGAAACGTCCCGAAGGCATCACGGGCCGCGCGGCGATCGCAATTCTGACCGAAGTGAAGTAAAAGCCCGTCGTTGGTTCTGTTGCGGGGCTCGCGTAGCCGCGGGCATTCCGGGCCTTATAGATCCACCACGGTAACGGGTACACGTGGTCGACGTTCATGCCGGATCTGCGTCGCTGTCGCTCCTTGATCCGGCCTACACGGGTAGCGTCTGAACTGTACTTGTATGATTTGCAGGAACGCGTGCTATTGCATCGGTAGCTTGGCGAAGTTGATTTGCGGTTGCTCCGGCGCGGTCGATTCGCGCGTGAAGGTTGCGCCTGGTTTTTGCTCGCCGGCAACGAAGCCGCAGTTGCGGAGGAAGAAATGGCCGCCTACAGAGCCGCCATCAAAGTCAAGTCGGTGCCGACCATTGCCTGTGCCGTCGACCGAAAACCGGGACTCATTGCACTCGTGCCACGATCCATCGACGGTGTAGACCCAAACGTTGCCGTAATGCGCTTTTCGACCGATGTGGCCGTAGGCTGGTGAAAAGCTCTCGAGGAAGGAATGGAAACCACGCAGGTTCGTATCGGTCCTGGGGCGCCGAAAACTGGCGATCAAACGCCACTCGTCTTTCGCCTTGTCCCCGAACCATGACGTGTAAACCGTGTTGCCGTTGCCATCGGGTTCGACCTTGGTGAGGAAGCGATAAGTACTGCCCGCTTTCCAAGGGTAGATCAAATAGCTTTGGCCGCCCGACCCTTCATTGCCAAACTTGCCGACGTGGACACCGTTGCCGCGAGCAAGCATGCTAATGCGTTGGTCTTTGGGGATGTCGTTGGGGTTGTCGGTCTTGAAAGGACTCCACACTGAAAACAAAACGCGTCGCTCAGACGGGCTGTTCACTTGAAAGCCAAAGTAGCCCTCACCAAAGCCGTTGGCCATGTAGAACGTGCCAATCGGATCTTGCCCCTGCGGTACCGTGATCTCGCTGTAGGCATATCGAAGCGGTTGACGTGGTACGGTGTATCGAAGGTGCACTGATGGTCCACGCCGTCCCCAGTAAAACATGTTTCCGTCATTGGAGCGGACGAAGTCGACCTTCAAATCTTCGTCTGCCGATGCAAGTTTGAGTTCATCGATACTGGCTACACGGCCTGAGTCGTGCTTTGGCGACAAACAGCGAAAGTCGACTCGGACATAGCCCGCTTCAGCGATCTTGAGAGTTCCAACGTGTGACTCTTTTTCCGTTGGCGAAGCAGTGGCCTCGAAAACTCGTTCGCCATGTCTTACTTCGATCGTGGTCTCTTGTCTCGCATCAACACCCAACGACAGGTCGATGCTCGCCGGCCGATCGACATGGAAGTAGACCGAGTAGGATTCATCCGCGCCGCTCAAGGTGATGCCGCCGCGCCCGACGCCTCGGCTATGGGCTGGATTGGTCGCAAAGGCGTTGCCGGCGGTGGGGATCGTCCACGAATCCGCCCAAACCGAGCTGTTGATCGCGAGGGCTAGAACAAACGCGATGGAGTGATGTTTGCCGAGCATGGCTATCGAAGAATCTGACGGGGCGGGAGGAAGTTGGGGAGCACGTGATTGTAGTCGCGTTCGATGAAGCGACCAAAAGGGCTTCGGATTTTGTTTTTTCGCAGCACGAAGGCGATTTGTGACCTAGGGTTTCAATTGGGGTCATGCGGTTGGATTGTGTCTGTTCAGATTTTGGGGCATTCATGCTGGGGTCGGTATTAAGTACATCGCTGAGCGGAATGTCCAATGCGGCACTTGCGGTGCGCAACGCCTCCAACAACGTCGCCAATTCGCAAACGGTCGGCTATAAAGCGACACGTGTTGTCCTTTCGGATCAACGGCCGCGAGCCGCCTCGCTCGGCAATTCAAACGGTGGAAACACCGCCCAGGTCGGCCTAGGAGTGCAGGCGGCAACGATCGAAACCGACCACACGCAGGGCTCGATCTTGCTCAGCGATCGCTCTCTCGATTTAGCGATCGAGGGGAACGGACTCTTTGTGCTGGAGGGATCGGGTGGCGAGCGACTGTACACACGGAACGGACAGTTTCATGTTGGCGGCAATGGCGAGCTGTTGACCGCGCATGGCCAACGCGTCCTAGGTCAGAACGTCAATCAAGACTTTGTGATTCAGGAACATCAACTCGAGCCGATTCAGCTACCTGCGAATCGGCTGGGGACACACTCGGACCTCGCGCGATTTGAAGTGGGCGACGATGGTGTGATTCGCGGCCATTTTGGCGATGGCGTGCTGCGAGATTTGGGACGCGTGCAATTGGCACGGTTCACGAATCCGCATGGACTTGAGCGGCGAGAGAACAACACGTTTGCGATGAGCCCTAGCAGCGGTTTGCCAATCGATGTTCATGGTGACTCTGCAAGAATCATCGCAGGTGCGAGAGAGGCATCGAATACCGACCTCGCTCAGGAGTTCGTTGACCTGACACGGTATGAGACGATGTTCAAAGCGAACGCTCACGTCGCTTCAACAGCAAGCGAACTTCTCGAGAGCCTTTACCACCTGTAGGCCGAGCGTGAAACGTAGCTAGTGTCGCCAGACGGTGGGAGCTCTGAGCGGCGATCGCGTCAACGGGCGGGCCCTGTTCTGGGAAAGCAAACCTTGTGTCTGCCGGATCTGCATCGCTGTCGCTCTTTGATCCGGCCTACAAAGGTTGCAACGTAGCTACCGTCGCCAGACGGTGGGAGCTCTGAGCGGCGATCGCGTCAGCGGGCGGGCCCTGTTCTGGGAAAGCAAACCTTGTGTCTGCCGGATCTGCATCGCTGTCGCTCTTTGATCCGGCCTACAGCCGTTACAATGGTCCGGTATGTCATTAGGAGGTGCCGAACAGGTCATGCGCTACGCGCATCCATCGCAGCTTGATCGAGATGGATCGAAGCAAGTCTTGCGATTGGCCACGGTAGCGGACGCCGAACAACATTCGCCCTATTTTTTTGAGGCACGTTTGGCTTCGCCGGTGCGTGCTGCGAAGTTGCTGACCGCAGTGATGAGGGTGGTGAAGTCTCGATTTCACGTGCCAGCCGCCATGCTGAATCGGATCTTGGCGGAAGCCGATCCTGTTGTCACTTGCAATGATGACGTTCTTCGCTTCGAAGGGTTTTCCGCGTGCTGCGGAGCCTATTCACGAGCCGATTTCGAAAGTGATTCCTTTGACGGAGATGTCAGCGGTCGAGGGACCACTAACGTCGACTTCAATCAACCAATGCTCGCGGCACTCGCTCGACTGAAGCCCACCGAAAACGTTTCGATCGCGGTGGGAAGTGACGAGGTGTGTCTACAGCGTCAGGCGGGCGCGGTGGTTGAGAAGAAAGTCAAGCTGCCCGTTCGTTGGTTGCGAGGATTGATCGAAGTCCAGGCGGTTCAACATCGAATGGAAAAGGTCCATGAGGTCGCCGGAGTTCACGCGTTTCGGTTTCTGCGATCATTGCCAAGGGTGAAGACGCATCGACGGGAGACCTATGTGGTTGCATCGGGTGCGGGCTTGCGTTTGTCTCAACTGTCGACGCCGCAATGCGTTCGTGTCGGTGGACTCGAACGTCTCGCCGTACTTGAACCTCTCGTCCGCGAAGCGAAGACGCTCGGTGTCTATTCGGATCAAGTTACGGGAGCATCGGGGTGGGTGTTGGAGCTTCCTGGTGCTCGATTCACGGTTGTCATCAGTCCGGAGGTTTGGCGAGGCTTTTCGGGCGAGGGTCAGGTCCTTTCCGAACTCGCCGCCGCGGATCGTGACGGATTGGCACAAGTACGCGCGGCTTTGAAATGGCAAGCGGTGATTACCGCCGAAGCGATCGCGAAGTCGGCAAAGGTCTCTAAGTCAAAGGCGGATGTCGCGTTGAGTGTGTTGGCGACGCAAGGTCTCGTAGGATTCGATCTTTTTCAACAATCTTACTTTCATCGCGAGTTGCCGTTCAATGTTTCCGATGTTGAAAAGTTACAGCCCCGCCTAATCGATGCGCGCAAATTGGTAGCCGAGCACCGCGTGTCTCAAGTTGACAACAATGCGAGCGGTGATGCCGTTTTCGAAATTGATCGACCGGACGTGAAGCATCGCGTCGTTGTCAAGGCAGACCAAGAGGACGATGTCCGGTGCAGCTGTCCGTGGTACCACCGCCACGGCCAATCTCGCGGACCCTGTAAACACATTCTGGCCGTGCAAATCTATCTGGAAGAGTCGGGCGAAGGTTGATGGCGAAAAAGAAGGCGACCACAGAATCAAATAAGCGGCCAGCTAAGAGAAAGAAAGCCGCCAAGAGCGCGTCGACTGATGTCGACAAGTTGCAAACGCTGTTGGAACAGGAGGACTCTCAAACGGAGGTGCTGGCGTTTTTCGATCCGCTCACGGAAAAACAACGCCGTGAGTTAGCGCCGTTTTGCGCCAAATGGTATCGAGAGCAAAAATCGAATTCTCTGATTCAGGACCCGCCTGGCACGTTTCGAATGAATCCTTTGCTGTGGCCAGCTGGCGTGGCGTTGTTTGCAACAGCAACCCTCAGCGAGATCGAAAAGGCTGGGCGTTGGGCGCTGCCGCGAAGTGAGGCGATCGTCGAGACCGTCGCGGCTCGGAAGCCAAAGTGGACCGACGAACTTGTTGAGCTGCTTCTCAAGGGAAGTCACTATTGGCAAAACTGGGCGACGGTACGCGAAATGGTGCGCCGCAAACTGTGCAGCAAGCCGGATAACCCGCGGTACTACACAGGCATGATCTCGGGGCTAAAAGGCAACCGCTGGGACGCGTCGGGCACGTCAACGCTCGAAGCGCTCGAGAATGATCCGGCGTTATTGAAAGACGAAGTGTGGCGTTTGTTCGAGCATGAAGGTGACGGGGAGAACACCTTGGCGACGGTCGATCGCTGGGGTGAGGGTAGTTGGTCTGCTGCGTTGTTGAGTCTCGCCGAATCCAAGCGGCTCTCTCGCAAACGTTTGCTGGCCTCTTCGCTTGGCGCGCTAGAACTTGGTTTCAACCATTTTCGCTCTGCCTGGTTCATGAAGTTTTACGATTCACTTGAACCAACCAAATCAGAGCGAAAGCTTCACGTTGAGACAATGTTGACGCTAATCGGGAGCGACATTCCCAACATCGCAAGCTGGGCATTCAAGCACTCGGAGCAGATGCTTGATGACGGAATCGTCAAGGATCCCATGCAGCTCGCCGACGCGATTGCTCCAGCAATGGTCGCAAAGCAAAAGACGATGGTGAGCAAAGGTTTGAAGATTTACACCACCCTTATCTCACAATCCCCAGAATCGAGTTCGGCAATCTGTTTGCTCGTTGCGGATGGGCTAGGGCACAGCCGGGTGGATGTCCAGAAAAGTGTTTTCAAGTTCATCGCCAAGCATGGATCGCAAGATGACGAAGCTCTCGTCGATACCGTTAGAACGTACGAGAGCATCGTCGGTGCATCAATCCGCAAAGAGGTGTCAGCATGGTGTAATCCGGCCGATGCGAAGGCGAGCGAAACGAAACCAAAATCATCCGCCGCGACACGCAACCGGACGAAGGCCACGAGCAATAAACGGTTGGCAAAGCACGATCCGGCAATCTTGACGCTGCTTTCCATTCCCGCTTTACAGGATGCAGCGGCGTCCGGGGATGACAGCCTGCCAGCGATTCCCGCGACGATCTTTGATGAAACGCAGTTGCCACGACTGAAGGAATCAGAGCGGCTCGAGCCCATGACCGATCTAGAGGAACTGCTACAGGTTTGTGGTCGTGTTCTGGAAGATGATGAGCTGATCGATGACGGGGAACGAGCCATCGATGGCATCGTGCGACTTTCAGGGCAAAGTCATGATGATCTCGAGAAGATGATGGCGCCGTTGACTAAACGAGTTTGGGCACTCTTTAAACGTGGGCTGCGACCCTTTGTTGGCGAGTCGATTCGAGGCGACGTCGCGGGTTTGTTGGCGGCATGGGATCACGGTGGCCCAGTGACCCTGAGGCGCTACAAAGACAAGCATGGTCATGAGTCGAGTGAGATTCTTGGCTTGGGTGAACCGATGAAATCATGGCGCATTGACGCGTCTCCGCTCGCCTACCTATCGCTTCGCTCGATCGAGGCGACCACGCACTTGGGCAAAACGGCCGTACTGCTAAGTGCGCCAACGCACCGGGGCGGGTGGATCGATCCGGTTGAATTGGTCAAGCGTGTCAACGACGCGACAAGACCTCCGAGTGAACCCGACCTGGTGATCGCGCTGTTGCGGTTGGCGCCAGAGCGTCGTGATGAGGCGATACAGTTGCTCGGCAGCAATCATAAAGGCGAATGGGTCAACGCAATTCGCTACGCACTTGGTGGCAAAGTCCCGCGCATTGGCAAATCGGCACCGCTTTGGAGTGCGGCGGCCCGGGCGGCATCACCGATGTCGGACGATGATCGCGTTGCTAAAGCGTTTCCCAAGCTAGGTCAGGGAGCAGGAAAGCGTGCTGAATTTCAAGTGCGGTACCGTTCCCGCGGCTGCGGTGGCCGGACAATTCACGATGCCGTTATCGAGACTTCGGATCGGACGCGCGATGCACGCACCACGTTGTTGACGCAACTGATGCAAACCGATCGCTGGAAAAACACGTCGGTCAGTTTTTGGGATCTCGGCACGACGCGAGGATCGATTGCGTGGGTGGCCAGTATTTGGCCGCTCTCTCGAGACAACTTTTTCGCCACGGGCGCGCAGAACTTGCACGAGAACCTCGATTGGTGGGAAGCGGCGTGGCACAACCGAACGTTTCTTGAGCCACTGTTGGATGACAAAACGCCTCCCGGTGACATGGGCATGTTCATGCTCTTGTGCGGGTTGGCCGCAAAGGAACCGGGTGAGCATGGACTTGCTGTCGATATTGCGGTGCGCGCGATCGAGGACGGTCGAATCGGTTCTGACAACCTCGGACGCGTACTCGCCGAGCACACTGGCCAGAAAAGCATGAGCTTGTCGCGTCTAGCCAAACGTTTTCAAGAAATTGCGACCGCATCACCGCTGTGTGCTTACGTGGCACTGAAAGGCTGGGAGAACGCTCTACCGGTTGCTTTTGGTAAGGAGAAAAAGACGCCGCGTGGTCTGGGCGATGTCATCGAGTGGATGCACGAAACTGCGGTGGAACTTGGCTGCGCGATCGAAAGCCAGCTGACTCGCACGTATCTTGAGTCGTTGAAGGGGTCCAACAAACCTGCCAAGGCTGCGAAGCAGTTGCTACTCGTGCAAACGACGCTTGACGTTGCACCACTCGTCGAGACAGCGATTGAGGGTCGATTGCAACGCCTCGACATTTGAGGGCTCGGCGATCTGTATCGGGTCCGCTATAGATGGATGAGGATCATGCTGCCGATGCCCGAGAAAGACTTGCGTCGTTCTCGAGCGGTTTTCGGCAGGCACAATTCTGAAGGGAACGGGTCAGTCAAATAGGTCGACCAGCGCTTGTTTGGGGACGACACCGGTGACCGTCTTTTGGACCTCACCTCCTTGGACAACGACGAACGAAGGAATCGATTGGATTCCGAATTCAGTCGCCGTGTCAGGGGCATCGTCGATGTTGACTTTCACCACCTTTGCCTTTCCCGAAACTTCGTGAGCGACTTCATCGACCACCGAACTCATCGCGCGGCAAGGTCCGCACCACGGCGCCCAGAAGTCGATCAGGACCGGTTGTTGCGATTGGAGAACCTCTTCCGAGAACGTCTGGTCGTTTACTTTCAAAGCAGCCATTTCAAGCCTCTCTTTTCTTCGATCTGTAGCGTGAATCATTGGGTTCACACCTTTGGCGACACCAGCGTCAGATCTCTTACTTGGCGAATTCCGGATAAATGCCAATGAGCCGACTCGCTGGACGCGAGGCGTCGTGAAAGCAAGGCCCGGCCGCTCACGCGATCACGGCTCACTTGTGTGAAGAAGCGCAATGAAAAACCCTCCCGGGGGCCGGGAGGGTTGAAGAAGATTTGGTTGATGGCGGGGCTGGTCTTAGGGACCAACCACATCGGGAGTTGCTGGGTCGATTGGATCAACAGGGTTACCGCTGTCACCCCCAGAAGCTCCCGCCACGACACCGCCGAGAGCGGAGACGGCACCAATACTGCCGAGTCCTCCTGCTGCACCCGCGGCTCCGGCACCTGCTGCGCCGGCAGCTCCTGCGGCACCCGCACCTGCTGCTCCAGCACCGGCAGGCGCGGCAGCTGCCAGCCCAGCTACGGCAGCTTCGCCACCAAAGCCGGCGAAACCATCGGTGTAACCGGCGGGCATCGAGTCGTCAGCGTTGGCGACCGTTTCTTCACCCGCGACGACGGGGATCAGTTGAACGGCAAACTGCGATCCGCCACTTTCCGCTTGCATGACGAACTGCTTGCCGTCCGTGGTGACCGTGCCAAGATCAGGTTGCTCGTCTTCGAGCTCGAAGCCGACCGAAGCTACGCCATCGCGGCTGACGGCGAGAATCGAGTAGATGCCTGGCTTGAGGTTTGTGAAATCGAATCGTCCGCGACGGTCCGTCACATCATGACGAATTCGCTTGCCGTCACGGATTAAATAGACCTGGGCACGCTCGGAGGGTTCCAATTTGTCGTCGTGATCGAATGCATCAAGAACTTCACCGTGATCGGTGGGAGCGTAGATGTAACCAACAATTCCACTTCCCGAACGTGTGACGCGGAACATTTCGTTCCCGCGTGTTTGTTGAGCGATTCTTTCGACGGCTGGTTCGTGAATGGTCAACTTGTCGATGCTGTAGTCACTTGGCAGGTAGCGGCGAACCGTCTTCTCAAACATCTCGACGGGAACGAGAGCACAGGAGATCTCGGCGACGTCGGGATAGATGTTTGAACCTGGTGTTGTTTCGCTAAGGATGTGCATTGCATAGCACGCACAGATTCCATTTCCCTGAGCTGTTACGGCGTAGATGCCCGGTTCGACATTTCGAATGAGAACATCGCCGTCGCGATTGCTCTTGCCACGGTAAATCACCCCGCCTTTGCCGCGAAGAGTGATGACGGCGTTTCGAACGGCGCGCGAACCACCATCAACGCGGGGAACAACCACACGCGCTTCGAACTGGCCCGGAACGCTTGGCATCACCCACTGAGTGACGCTCAATTTCGAAAGGCCCTGGGCACTGGTGTCAGGCAGGGTCACACATGCCGCCACAAACAAAGTGGCTGCTGCCAATAGTCGTTTCATTGTGAATCTCATCAGGGTGACGAAGAGGCTGTGGAAGGAACAGGAAGTAGGTCCGGATCTTCCTCGGCACGCCTACAACGCGTTAAGACTACGATAGTTACCGCACTTTCCCGTTCAATCCACAAAAAGAACCGGCAAGAGCTTGGCTCACTGGTGGGAATTAGCGGTCAGCGAAACAAGAGAGGGCGGTCATCGCCCGTCCGCAATCACTCTGAGGACACTTCGCGGCCCTGTGCGGCAAGTCCGATGAGCAAGAGCAGAGTGCTGAGAATTGCCCCCGAAATGGCGCCTATTCCAATACCCCGCGCCAGATAGGGTGCTAGAACCGGTGCAATCTGACGTCCCAGGCCCGCTGCCTGGACGACCTCGATTTCGATGGAGCGTTGCGGAGGCACGGCGCTCAAGTTGTCGAGTCGTGTCAAGATCTCGGTGTGGTAGCGTCCTTGCTTGACGAGGTCGGCTCTGATTTGGCCGATGCGAACCCGCGCCTGATCCTGTGTTGAAAGTGCTTCCGCCAGGACGTCGAGTTCTGCAGCGACGTCACTGAGTTCATCGGATACGGCAAGCCTGCTTTCGGTGAGGGCACGCAAAAGACGATCGACCTGTTTTGCGGCATCTTTGACCGTCTGAGCGGGAGGCGTCTCCGCGACGCGCGCAGGCTCCGCTTCGCGAGGTTCGCCAATGGAGGGCTTTTCGGTCGATTCCGTTTCGTTTTTGATTGGATCGATTGGCGGAAGGGCATCGAGCCGCGACCGGACGACAGCGATCTGTTCCTTGACGCCTCGAACGGTCGGGTGGTTCTCGCCCAGTCGTTCTCGCAGACGCGCGAGTTCATTCTCGAGCGGTTCGAGTTCTCGCTCGACGCTTTCGACGGCAGCTTCGCGTTCTTTGATTCGTCGCAGTCGCTCGTCGGCCGCGGTTGTCTCAGGATCGTCAGACGATTCCTCTTCTATCGCGTGCGCCACGTTGGGAGTGGTTTCGGGGGCCTGACCGAGGTCACGGAGAATGAGAGCGGGCGCGACGCCACTCGCGACTTCCGATTTGATGGACCGAATCTTTGATTCGATTCCAGCTCGTTCGTTTTGGAGCAAACGTTGACGGGTTTTCAAACGTTCCCAGCGAGCCACCTCTGACGAGAGGGAAACATCATCATGTTCAAGGCTTCGATCATCGCCTGATAGTTCTCGCAATTCACTTTCGAGCGACTCGATACGCGTTGTGACTTCGCCGCGCGCTTGAGTAAGCAATTCCAGCGCTTCTTGCCATTCATTTTGGGTGACACCTGGCGTCACGCGTTGGACTGCATGATCGGTGACGGCGGTTACAACTTGCTGGGCAGATGACGGTGTCGTGCCTCGGAACCGTATTTCATAGACGGGGCCGTGACTTCCATCGGCGGTCTTCGAGACGAGTAGACGTTGTGAGACCTCGCGCGCGATCTCTTCAGTTGTCAATTTGCGATATTCCCATTCGGGCAGTTTCGCAAATCGATTGTTCGACGCCGCATCGAGAAGGGTCGCGTCCGAAACGATTACATCTTGGTCGCTGACATCGGGCGTTTCCGTTCCGACTCGCTTCACTTGTACCTTTGCGGTTGCTTCAAACGTAGCCGGAGTTTTCGCGAACGTCAGATATCCGATGCCGGCGCCAACCAGCGAACCGATCAGAAGCCAGGCGAAAAGGGCGAGTAGCGCAGAGGCAAGATTGAGTTTCTTCGACGCCATGGCTCGATCAGGAGATGCAACGATTGAATCGGAAGCGACTTATCTTAGCCAATGTTGTCACCGTGCCTATTGACCGGATTCTGGACGCTCCGGGACGGCTGTTTGAGCAGGGAGGTTGCGATCGTTGCCCGCGACGATGTCGGCGATTTGATCGACGGTATCATCGGCCGGGTAGACCTCAGCGAGCAACTTGAGCCGTTGGACATACTCAGGGTTTCGCCGTCGAAGCTGGGCGGACTGCAGAATCAACTCGTGGGAAGACTGGCTGGCTCGATCGTGAACCATGTCGGTTTCGACAAGCATAATGCGAGCGAGGTCGTTGAGGGGGCAATCTGCGATCGATGCTGCGGCATGGCCATGGGCCTGTTGCCAGATCGCCAACTCTTGACCTGGAAGCATCAGTTCCTCGATGGGGCGAGTTCCTGATGCACCGTAATAGGCCTGACGAACCGTTCGGGGTGAAACCCATCGGTTCAGTTCGTCAAGCTCGGCATGCCCATTGTCCAAAAGGAACTTTGCACCGACGCGTCGCTGTTGGTTCACCAATAATTGTGCGAAAAGGAGTCGGGCATCCGAACGTTTGGGCGCTTCGTTTACGATCGCGCGGACCGTTTCGATTTCACTCTCGTTATCCCACGGTACGCCCGCCGATTCACTTGACCTCGCGATTCGCTGGCGATCAATCCTCTGGATTGTCGCGCCTGTCTTGAGCGCAGAGGTCGCAAAACAAAGTCCGACAACCATTGCAAACGCCGAGAAGGTCGTGAGCACGAGTCGATTGCTTTGAGTGGGCGGTGTTGGTCCTGAAACCGATGTCTTGACTCTCGATTTCGCCCAATGGAGTCCCCCACAAATGAACGCAAGGGTTGCGAGTAGAGAGGGCTGGAGTATCCCGTAGTCAAAGCACTGGGTGACCAGCATGGATGGCACGACGAACGTCACACAACCGACGATCGCCCGGGCGAGTCTCGCATCAGCAGGTGAAAGTTGACCCAGGTTTCGAGCTACAACACGTCGATCGCGAACAACCATCACAACGCCAACCAGGACCAGGGGAAGTAGCCAGATTCCGCCTTCGACCAACAGCTCGACATGCATGCCGTCGGCATTGACAAACCATTGTTTGCCACCGGTCGCCTGATAGGGCAGGTAAGCATAGCGGTACGATCCGATGCCAGCGCCGGCAGGGAAATAGGCCGCAGCCGCGCGCAAGCCATCTTGCCAATGAGCGAGACGTGGCTCCTGTTTGGCTTTTTCTCCAACAAGTGTTTGCAACCGACCCTCGGTGTACTCAACCAAACCGATGCCGTGAAGCAAGAGGATCGACAACGCGACAACGCCAACGACAGCGACGATCAAGCGGATTTTGGGGAGTGACCGAAGCGATGCAACGAGAAAGACTCCGCAGCCGGCAGCCAAGCCTAGCATTCCTCCACGCGATCCACTGCCCAAGATTCCGGTGATCGAGATGATGACGAGCAAGCCCACGGCGATCACCGGCCATCGCCGAATCAGGACGGTCGGGTCAGTTGCCAGTTCGACAAAACGAAATGAGTTGCCCTTGGTTGCCGCATTCGATTCGGATCGGTTGGTCAGGTAGATCAGCAACCCGATGCCACAGCCGATCGTCAGGCAAAGGTAGCCAGCGCAATTGGCGTTATGCACGAAGGGGCCGAAGGGACCGTCGGCTCCGACGGGTGAAATGAGCAAACGTTGACGCAATTCAAAGTTCTCGGTGCGCGCCAACAGCATCGCGTCGCCAAGACCAAAGAAGGAAAAGACCCCTCCGGCCAGCGCCGCCATTGCAAGAAAGATCAGTGCTGCGCGGTGGAACGAAAAGCAATAGGAGGAAAACCAGCAGATCGCACCAAAGACCAACGGGACGAAAAGCGCCATCTGCGTGTATGCCGGCGCAACACTGATGCGTGGATCCACTGACCGTGGCGGCGATGCGGACGCAGCCTCATATGCTACCGAATCAGGGACCCAGTCGATGTACGCCGCGGCTGATCCAGGCGACAACAGCTCAACCAATCCGCTCGGCAAAGAAAGGGTCTGCACGATTCCAGCCAACCAGATCACGCACGCGATGAGTGTCAGTGTGGGTGGACGGCGATGCTGAAGTCGGCCGGACTTCGGCAGCATCACAACGGACAGCGCGAATATCGGCAATACGGCCAGCGTTGTGACAGCCATCACGAACTTGGTGCGTAGGTAACCACCACCATAGTCCCATGCCGTCCAAATCGTGACGGTCGACAATGCGATCGTGACAAGCCAAACAAGAAGAGCGCTGCCGCCACCGAATGCGTTGGTATGCGTTTTACTTTCGGCGATCGATTCGTGGGGCACCGTCATGAGCCTGAAGCGTTGGTGAGTGAGACACCATGCTAATCCAACCCACGTTTTTGATCCACGCTCAGATTCGAAACCTACCGTCGCTGATCAAACGTGCTAGGCGTTGCGGTACGCTTTGGAAACCTCTTCGCCGATGATGCGAAAACCCTCGCGAACATCCTCTTCGGGCATCGTGAATGTGACCCGAATGCACTCATCGCGATGCTTCCAGGTCTCATCATCGAGGCCGAAAAAGAAGTAATTGCCTGGCACGACGAGTACGTCGCGCTGTTTCAATCGCTGGTAAAGTTCTTTGGATGTGATCGGCAACCCTTCAAACCACAACCACAAAAAGAGTGCGCCCTCGCTGCGGTGAACGAAATACGGAAGGTCATCGTCAAAGAACTCTTCGACCCACTGCTGGGCCTGCTCTGATTTCTTGCGGTAGAAAGGTTGGACCACATCGTTACTCAACCTCAAAATCTCGCCGCTTTCGACAACCGGCTTCATGATCGCTTGACCAACATTGGTGTTGGACAGTCCGACGATGGATGTCATTGATGCCAGCGAGTCGATCAATCCTGAGGGACCAACAACGATGCCAGTGCGTGTGCCTGGAAGACCAATCTTGGAAAGGCTGAGTGTCAAAACGATGTGGTCATTCCAGATCGGTTTGGCTTCGGTGAAGATGACATTGGGGAAAGGGGCACCGTAAGCATTGTCGATGATCAGCGGGATATCGTTGTGCTTGGCAAGGTCGGAGAGATGGCCAATCTCATTGTCGGTGAGCACATTGCCGCTGGGGTTCGTTGGACGCGACAAACAGATCGCTGCGACATCGTCATCCACTTCAAGCCGATCAAAGTCAACGCGATACTTGAATTGATGCGGTCCCGTCTTTTCAAGTCTGGGTTTGACCGCGCGAAACATGTCGCTGGAGATCGATTGGTTTGCATAGCCGATGTATTCAGGCACAATCGGCAGCAAGACCTTCTTTTTTTGACCGTCGTCGAACCGTCCGGCCAATGCGTTGAACAAAAAGAAGAACGCGGTTTGTCCGCCAGCCGTGATGCCGACGTTTTCCGGGCCAAGGTCCCAGCCAAACTCGCTGCGAAACAGCTCGGCAAGAGCTGTGCGGAAGGCGAGATTGCCGGCCGGCGGTTCATAGTTGCCAACCATTTGTTCGAGTTGGCCAGGGGACGCACTGATGTCTTCGATTCGCGAACGCCACAGTGCATTCATCTCGGGGATGTGTGCAGGTTGGCCGCCACCGAGCATTCGGACATGACCTTCGGACTTGGCCAACGCACGGCCAAGGTCTTCCATCAATTCCCCGATCCCGCTGCCGCCACAGAGGCGTTTGCCAAATTCCGAAAATTCCCAGCTCATCTCGTTTACTTGCTCGTGCTGCCGTTGTTTTCAGGCATGGACAGCTTGGTCGTCAAAAGGTTCGCACTACGTCGCTGGTTGATGCATCTTCTCTTGTTCCTTGAAAAACTCTTTAAGCGTGCCAAGATCGCCAGCGATACGGAACAGCACGATGGCGAGTTCGAGAGACATCCGCAAGGACAGAAGCAGGAAGAAGACGAAGGTCATCGTCGCACCATAGACGATGAAACGCTGCATGTTTTGCTCTACCAGCGTTGGCGGCTGGAATTCAAATTGTCCAGAGCTGCGCGTTTCGATGCGGACCGACTCGGGCATCGTTCCGTCACCCTCGAATGACATCGATTGGCCGCTGGTTGATTCCGCCGAACTGACAAGAGGTCGCAGCAGATAGTTAACGGTAAAGATGCACATTGCAATCACCGCCAGCACCACACAGATGCCCCAAGTGATTTTGACGATCCATGGGGTCACGAAATATCGAAATCGAAAATCGAAGAAGCCCACAACGGCAGCACCAAACGTTGTCGGGACCGTCAAGATGTCGCCGCGACGACCAACAGGCTGAGTCTCGATCACGGTCGAGGGTGCGGTGGGACCCGCGAAAGCCTGAGGTTGAACCGATTGGATCGGCGCTGGTTGCTCTGGAACACTTTGCGTGGGAGCAGGTTGAGTGTAGGTGGGTTGCGCCGGTGCGGGTGTGAACGGGGCCGGCTGTGGAGCCGGTGCTTGCGTTTGCGCCGGAGCTTGTTGGACGGGAGCTTGCTGGACGGGAGCTTGCTGAGCCGGTGGTGCCTGCGCAGGTTGTTGCGGTGCAGGTTGTTGCGCAGCCGTTTTTGTTGGTTGGCTCGACTGTTGATTCGGCGGCTGGCCTCCCTGCGCGGCGGGGTTTTGCGCGCCGGCGTTTTTTGTGTTTTCCGTGTTCAGTGCTTCGGCGATGGGGCGGATCCGCCCTGCCGGCAACCAGGTGCCTTTGGTGTGCTCTTCATGCCGCACCATCGTTGCGGGGATGACATTGCCCTGTTTTGCGGCATCGATAAGTGCGGCGAGTGTGAACGGGCCATGAACTTCGTCACCGCCATGTGTCAGGAACCAACCGTTGGACGCATCAGTCATTCTTTTCGCCTGTGGTCTTACTTGCCTGTGGATGTTTGGCGATAGTACAACCCGAGCCCCTGTTGATCATGATAGGCTGCATCGACCTTTCGATTCGGATCGGACGCAGTCATGGACTCGGGTCGATTGGTGACGGGTATGGACGAGGATTCGTGTCGTCGGCTTGGGTTTCGTTCGATTGCCAGGGGCGATTCAGTTGCTTTCGCTTCTGCCCGAAACGGCTGACGCACAGGAATCGGCTTCCCGCCGAGTCTTCAGGATAACCAAGCGTCCGCGACATCAACAGCAGAGCGGTCAAAACAACCTTTGAGCGACAAGCCACGTCACGACACATTTCCGCGATGAGCGAAGCCGAAACCCCCACAACACCGTCGGCCCATCGCCGCCCAATCGATTTGGTTTCTGCCACATCGTTAGTGGCGGCAAGCATGATTGGTGCCGGCGTCTTCACCACGAGCGGGTACAGTCTCGCTTCGCTCGGTTCGCCCGTTTGGGTGATGGTCGCTTGGGGCATTGCCAGTGTGATCGCCATCTCGGGAGCCGTTTGTTACGCGGCGCTCGCCAAGTACTTTACCGAATCGGGTGGCGAATACCTGTTCCTTTCTCGCGCGTTGCATCCGATCGCAGGAATGATGGCAGGTTGGGTTTCACTGCTCGCCGGGTTTACGGGTGCCATCGCATTTGCGGCGACGACCTTTGCCGAATACCTCGAGCCTCTCTTGCCTCTAACGCAGTCTGGCGAGGACTCCATCGTTGTTCAAGCGATTGCGATTGGCGTGATCATCGTCTCTACCATCCTGCATCTTGTCGGAGTCAAACCTGGCGCACGCGCCCAGGACGTTGTGGTGGTCTTGAAATTCGTATTGATCGCGGCATTCGTCGCGGTCGCAATGTCGGCGGTCGGCCGGACCGGACTTCAAGAGTCGACATCGGTGGCTGGCGGCGACAGTCCCCTAGCAATGCGTTTGGCGACGCAGTTGATGTGGATCTCGCTCAGCTTCAGTGGATTCAATGCAGCGGTCTACGTTGCAGGCGAAGTGGTCGATCCAGCAAAGAACGTCCGCCGCGCTATCTTGGGAGGGACGCTGTTGGTCACGTTCGCCTATTTGGTGCTCAACGCAATCTTTGTGTTTGCCGCACCCGCCGAAGCGATTGCCGGTCAAGCACAAGTGGCAACGGTGGCGGCCGGTTCCATCGGCGGCGAATCGTTTGAGTTGTTTGTGCGAGGCGTCATCTTGTTATGCCTCTTCACTTCGGTGTCGGCGCAAATCATGGCGGGACCGCGAGTCTACGCAAAGATGGCCGAAGACGGTTTCCTTCCACGCAAATTGTTCTTGTCAGGTTGGGATTCCGAGGCCGGTAAGCCCCCGATCAACGCGATTGTGATCCAGTCAATTCTTGCGATGGTTGTGGTTTGCATCGCCGGCCTCAATGACTTGCTTGGCTACCTTGGCTTTACGTTGTCAGTGAGCGCCGCGTTGACGGCAAGCCTGTTGTTTTTCGTCAACAAGCCCTTTTTCAAGAGTCCGCTTGGCTACATTGCCCCCGTTGTGTTTGTCGGCGGGACGCTTTTAACAGCCAGCATTTCGGCGTACCACAAACCGACTCAAGCGATTGTGGGTGTCGTGACCATTCTGTTTGGCGCATGCCTTTACCCTTGGTACTCGGGACGCCATGCCGGAACTTCCTGATGTGACCTTGTATGTCGAGTCGCTTGAAAGACTGCTTGGTGGCCAAGTGGTGCGTGATGTCCGTGTCCGCAGCCCCTTCGTATTGAGGACGTTTGATCCACCGATCGAATCGGTCGTCGGCAAAGCGGTCACGGAGTTTTCGCGACGTGGCAAGCGGATCGTGTGGCATTTTGGTGAAGGGCCGTTTGTCGTCGTTCATCCGATGATTGCCGGCCGTTTTCACTGGAAGAAGGTTGGCTACGGCGCGCGAGGGAAGAGCGATCTGTTGGCGCTGGACTTTGACGACGGCGTGATGGTGTTGACCGAAGTTGCGAAAAAGAAACGGGCCGGCGTTTGGGTGTTGTCGACGATTCAAGACGTCGACGCACTCGACCCAGGCGGCATCGATGTCTTGAGTTGCACGGTCGATGACTTCAAGACTCAGTTACTCGTTGGGAACAACACGCTCAAACGAGCGTTGTCCGATCCAAAACGATTCGATGGCATCGGCAACGCCTACGGAGACGAGATTCTGCACGCAGCAAGACTGTCACCACTCAAACGGACGTCGCAGTTGTCCGATGACGAGACGGCCAGGTTGCACGCTGCTGCGGTCACGACATTGACGACCTGGATCGATCGACTGCGTGAACAAACCGGCGAGGCGTTTCCCGAAAAGGTGACTGCGTTCCGCCCGGAAATGGCTGTCCACGGGAAATTCAAAGAAGAATGTCCCGTCTGCCAGGCACCGGTGCAACGCATCCGATACGCCGATAACGAATGCAATTATTGTCCAGGATGCCAAACCGAGGGCAGGATTCTGTCTGACCGCTCGCTCGCTCGATTGTTGAAAGACGACTGGCCCAAGACACTCGACGAACTCGAGTCGTGAGCCACGTTCTGGTCGGTGTATACTTGCGAGTCCCGCCGCAAGTCACCTTCCTCTTTGCCAGACAACTTTGCCATGCATTGTTTCTTGCGACAATTCTCGGTCGCATTTCTTATTGCTGCCGTCGGATCGGTCTCAGCACAACAACCGTACGACGCCAAGGTCGTCGCCGACTTGGTCGATTCGGCGAAACGCAGTGGCAACCCGGCTCGCGGTGCCGTTTTGTATGCGTCGCCAACGAGTGCATGTTTGTCGTGTCACAAGGTGGGAAAGCATGGCGGAAGGATCGGTCCCGATCTGACCGAGGTCGGAAAGAAACAAAAGCTCTTTCACATTGCCGAATCAATCGTCTATCCCAAGAAGGTGGTCGACGAAAAGTATGAAGCGGTCTCGATCTTGACTTTTGATGGCGAAATCAAGAGTGGCTACATCGTGTCAAAGACCGACGACGTCTTGACGATTCGTGACAGCACGACCGGAAAAGACATCGAGATTGCTCAAGAAGATATCGAAGTGCTTCGGAAGATCGGCACCGTGATGCCCGACGGTTTGTTGGCCACCTATTCCGAACAAGACAAACTTGACCTGATCGCGTTTCTCGGCGAATTGGGACATCACAAACAGGTGAGCGCTGAAGCAATCGATTCACTGCTCGGGCATTCCCACGGACACCACCCTGCGACCTTTGAAGTTACGCGCGATCCGCTTGAACCCGAGCGATGGCCAAGTTGGAAAGAGCATGTCAATCGCGACCGCGTTTACGATTTCTATCGCAAACAGGCTCGGCACTTTCGCGATGTAGAGCCTCGGCCGTCGTTGCTTGCCGAATTCCCTGGGCTCGATGGTGGCAGCTACGGGCACTGGGGCAATCAATCCGATCCGGTTTGGGCCGACGGACGCTGGAACGAGAGCGATCTGGGCAGCCTGCTCTGTGGTGTGTTTCGCGGGCCGGGCGTCACCGTTGCTCGTGGGATCTGCGTCCGAATTGGCACAGGCAAAGATGCGGTCGCCGCCTGTTTCGATCCCGACCGACTTCGCTATGTGCGGTTTTGGAAAGATGGTTTCGTCAAATTCACCGACGTTCGCGCCGGGTTCATGCAAGGATTGAACCAAGATGGCCGAACGATTGATGTGCCCGCTGCAAAGTCTCCCGTCGATGCCAATTCACAGGATACGAAGTTCATCGGAATGTATCGTCATGGACGAAAGGTGATCTTCAGCTACCGCGTTGACGGAGCCGAGTACCTTGATTGCGTCAGCCTTGTCGATGGAAAACTGAAACGTGAGATCGCGCCGCGGGACCAACATTCGATGGCGTCACTCACCGACGGCGGTGGAGCTCAGTGGGATCAAACGTTTGTCACGGCGGGAAAACTCGGCCAAGGCGGTCCGTACGCGGTCGACAAAATTGAATTGCCTGTCGATAACCCCTGGAAAGCACTTCTGTATTGTGCCGGCCACGACTTCCTGTCCGATGGTTCGGCGATCATTACCACGATGCAGGGCGACGTTTGGCGCGCCTCCGGCATCGACGCCCAATTGAAAAGCGTCACTTGGCGGCGGATCGCTTCGGGATTGCAACAGCCACTGGGAGTCGTCGTCGAGAACGACCAGATTTTTGTGATCGGACGAGACCGGTTGACCCGTTTGCACGATCTCGATGGCGACGGCGAAATCGACTTTTACGAAAACTATTCCGATGCGTTGGCGACCTCAGCAGGCGGCCACGACTTCACTTGTGGACTCGCTCGTGATCCCAACGGTCGCTTCTACACCGCGTCGGGAAAACAGGGTGTGATGCGGATTGCATCGGATGGACAATCGGCCGCGGTGGTTGCAACAGGGCTTCGCAATTCCGATGGAATCGGTCGGCATCCCGACGGGATGTTGACGATCCCGAGTAGTGAAGGGGATTGGATGCCGGCATCAATGATCGCCGCCGTTCGGCCTGATGGTCCCGTGCTGAATCGAATCCAAATCGCTTCGCAAAACGACGATCGAGGCGTGCCTTTCTTTGGACGTCCCGGGCTTGGTCGAAAGCACCCGCCTGAACTTCCGATGTTGTACCTGCCTCGCGGTTTGGACAATTCTTCCGGCGGCCAAGTCTTTGTGAAGAGCGACCGATGGGGCGCAGCGAAGGACAACATGGTGCATCTTTCCTTTGGTGCGGGCCGAGCGTTTCTGTTGCTGCGAGATGAATTCGATGGCTGGGTTCAGGGTGCCGTCGTGCCGATCGCGGGCGAGTTTGCATCGGGCGCTCACCGGGGGCGATTCAATCCCATTGATGGCCAGCTTTACGTTTCAGGTATGGGGGGCTGGGGAACCTACACCACCGACGACGGTAGCTTCGAGCGTGTGCGTTTCACCGGCGACGCAAAGCCCATTCCGATCGGTTTTCACATTCACGAAAACGGAATCAAGGTCGAGTTCTCGTCGGACGTAGATGAGGAAACGGTTCAAAGGACGAAGCTTCATCTCGCTCAAGCATGGAACTACCGATACAGCGGCGCGTATGGTTCGCCCGAGTACTCGACGCGGCAACTTGGTCTGCGCGGGCATGATGTGTTGGAGATCACTTCGGCACACGTCGTCGAAAATGGCCGAACCGTCTTTGTCGAAATTCCTGACCTACAGCCCGTCAATCAATTGCACCTGCTCCTTCAAACCTCATCCAAAGACGCGCATGACCTCTTCATGACCGTCCATCGACTCGACGAGCCTTTCGTTGACTTTGATGGCTACCAACCCCAAGACAAAATCGTTCTTCCGCACCCGATCCTGGCCGACTTGGCGCGGCCCTTGGTTGCTAAGCGAAACCCTCATCGCAAGGCACGTCAAAATGCCCGGCCGATTACGATCAAGGCTGCAAAGAACTTGATGTTCGACCGGACCGAATTCAAAGTCAAAGCGGGCGAGCCGATTCGGTTGACGTTCGAGAATCCCGATGCGGTCCCACACAACTGGGCGCTGCTCAAACCGGGGACACTCAAGAGTGTCGGTGAGTTGACCAACAAGTTGATCGCCGATCCCGAAGCTGCAGCGAATCACTACATTCCCAAGACCGACGACGTGCTTGCGTTTACCGATGTCGTCGCGCCCTATGCCAAGTTCACGATCTACTTTTCCGCACCCAAACAACCGGGCAAGTATCCCTTCCTGTGTACGTTTCCAGGACACTGGATGGTGATGAACGGCACGATGGTGGTCGAACCTTAGCCTCGAATGAAAAAGACGAAACGGGCTGGCTCATGAGAACTCTTCTATTTCTGTTGGTTGGTTTGTTCGCGGTTCCCGTATCTGCCCAAGAGAAGACTGGGCAGGAGAATTCGGGGCAAGAGAGGAAGCTTCAACGGAGTGAGCTTCCGCAGCGCAGAGTCTCGCTCACGATTCTCGATGCCGAAACGAAAGAGCCGCTTCCGGCGCGCGTCTACCTCTTTGATGACTCGGGCAAACATTACTCTTTCGAGTCAACCAGTGACATTGGTTCGGCCGCTCGGTACGAGAAACAAAACTGGAACAATAAAAACTCGATCGAGCACCACACGACCGTTTCGGCGCACCCCAGTTTCGCGCTGGTTCCGCCCGGTGAATACACGTTGGTCGTTCGGCGTGGCAAGGAATACCAAACCTTGCGGCAATCGTTCATCGTAGATGACGCCGACGTTGCTCTGACGGCACCGATTCATCGTTGGATCAACATGGCTGATCGCGGTTGGTATTCGGGTGACACGCATCTTCATCGAACGCTCGACGAGATTGACAACGTTGTCATGGCTGAAGATCTCAACGTCGCTTTCCCGCTAACAAACTGGGTGACGATCGCGGAAACGCCCCCCGCAGCAGGCAACAAGAATGTTGTGGGTGAAATTCCTGATGAGCTTCATGTGATTGACGACCACCACGTCGTTTGGCCGCGCAATACCGAGTACGAGATCTTTTCGGTCGGTGGGAAACGTCACACGCTTGGTGCGCTCTTTGTTTTGGGTCACAAGGGTCCGCTCAAGTTAACCGTTCCGCCCTGGCGACCCGTCGTCGATGCATCTCGACGCGCTGATCCCGACGTCTTGTTTGACATGGACAAGAACGCGTGGCCCTTTGCAATGCTGTTGCCAACGATCGCGCCTGATGCGACCTATGAGTTGGCGAACAACCATATGTGGCGCACCGAGTTCGGTTTTCGACGTTGGTACACGCCAGCGCCGAATTTTATTCAGCCTCCCTTCGGTGGTTCGGAGGGGAACGAACGCCAGTGGATCGAGTTTACCTGGGGGATGTATTACTCGCTGTTGAATTGCGGATTGAAGATGCCGCCAACGGCAGGGACTGCAAACGGCGTGCATCCCGTCCCAGCCGGTTTCGGCCGCGTCTACGTCCATCTTCCTGACGGGTTCAACTACCAATCCTGGCGCGAAGGATTGCAACAAGGACGCTCGTTCGTGACGACGGGACCAATGGTCTTCGCGAAGGCAGCAGAGCACGATCCTGGAACACGCTTTTTCATTGATTCGAAGAAAGAAGCTGCGATTCCGATCAAGATTGAAACGATGTCCGAGCGACCGCTTGGGTTTGGCGAGCTCATTGTCAATGGTCGCCCTGAAAAGCTGTTGCGCGTTCAAAACAATCGCACCAAGTCGGGAGCCTATCGCAGCGAAGTGGAAACGTACCACGTGCCGAATCGAAGCGGCTGGTTTGCGATTCGTTTTTGGGAACAGGAGCCTGCCAAGGAAGTGTCGGCGGCGGTGCGACCGCGATTCGCACACACTGCACCCTGGTACGTTCAAGTCGATGATCAACCGGTGAAGATACGACCGGAAGAAAAAGAGTATTTAGTCAATCGGATGCGGGACGAAATGTTGCGCAGCCGCGGAGTGGTGTCGGAAGCGGCGATGGCCGAGTACCAGGATGCACTCGAGTTCTATCGCAGCATTCCTGAACTGGAGGACGAAGAAGCAGTCGAGCGTCAATCGCGACCGCTCACCGGAATCCTGGGACGCAAACAATGGCTTGAGAACATGGTGATGCATCATCGCTTCACGGCACACGAGCTACGCGCGGCGACAGGCATGCCTATTGAGGAAGCTCGCGATCTGGTCAACAAAATGACGTTGCGAGGATTCGCAAAAGAGGATCCACCGAAGCTGCGTCTGATGCCGTATCCAGGCGGCCGGCATCCCCGCCGTGGTTTCTTGGATGGAGCAATCGACCCGCAACGCGACACCAAAATCAGCATCTTTCCACCCTGGCGAGAGGGCGGCTATGTCGTCGTTGATACTCCTGAAGCGATCTTTTCAAATCTCGGTTTGACCTACCTGGCTCATGAACACATCCCGACGATCTGGACGGAGCAGGGGATTGAACTCGACAAAGTCGAATGGAAGCGAAACGGAGATCGGTATTCGTTTGAACGCGAACTTCCAAACGGAATCACCTTTGGAAGCGAAGTCGAACCCAACGGCAACGATGGTGTCGAGATGCGAATGTGGTTGCGCAATGGAACCGACGAAAAGCTCACCGGACTGCGATCACAAGTCTGTGTGATGATGAAAGGGCTGGT
This sequence comes from Rubripirellula sp., assembly GCA_965216875.1. GTDB lineage: Bacteria > Planctomycetota > Planctomycetia > Pirellulales > Pirellulaceae > CBDCUW01. Next base: position 5,945,494 of record OZ244207.1, on the reverse strand, counting down.
TGGTTTTCAGTCACAGAGTCCGCGAGCTCAATTCGCACGCGACTCGTTCATCGCCGTCAAAGCGGACGAATCACCGCGTTGGTTGATCACCTCCTGGAGTCCTCTCAATCGAGCTTGGGCCAACCCGCCGGTTCCCTGCATTCACGCCGATCCGATCTTTCCCGATTGCCCACCAGGAGAAACCGTCGAAGTCACCGGAGGCCTTTGGTTTTATGAAGGCGAGGATGTTGAAACAGAGATCAAGCGACTGGAGCGAGGTGTGAGCCGCACACGCTAGCGTCGGGGCCTGTTCGTAGTACCGAGCTTTAGCCGGAATCTTCGGGCTCTTCCGCCTAAAGGCGGTACTACAAACGTGTGAGCGGCACGCGCTCGCGTCGGGCCTTACGGTTTTTTGCGTGTGTGCGAGCGTCTGTCATGCGGAGCATGACCTACGAAGAGGACGCGGAGCGTCCGAAGATTGCGTTACCACGCGGAGCGTGGTAACGAGGTTGGATCCACTTCGCTTTAACCTGCGAAGTCAAACTTGGCTTGGTCTTTGTTTGACTTTGGCTTCGGTTTTCGCGTCCGTCCTTTCTTGGTCGCGGGGGCGCTGACCTTGGGTTCCTCAGCCCCTTCGAGTCGGTCGCCAACCTCGGCGGCCGCCAATCGTTTTCGGCCGAGTTTAGCGTACTCCTTCGACAACTCGTACGCCAAGAATCGGCGTCCAAGTTTCTTGGCAACCGTCACGGTCGTCGAGCTTCCCGAGAACGGGTCGATCACGATGTCGTCTTCATTCGAGCACGCGCGAATGATGCGTCCCAACAGTTGTTCGGGCATTTGGCAACCGTGGAAACCGGCGCGCTCTTTAAAGGTTCCAGCCACACGCGGGAAGTACCACGTGTCCTCTTCGGACGAGAAGCCTTCGCAGTCTTGAGGCCGCAAGATCCAAGTGTCGTCGGGTGTGCGGCCATTCGGATTGGCTCGACTGTCACCGTACACAAGTTGCCGAGCCGATGGCACAGCGACCGCTTGGGCGTTGAAGGTAAAGGTCTTGGGGTCTTTGACGAAGTAGAAAAGGTGTGCGTGAGACCGCGTGAATTTTGATTTGCAGTGGACACCAAAGGTGTAGTACCAAACGACCCAATTGCGCGTATGGAAACCAAGCTTCTGAGCTTCGATCTTCAGTTCGGCGGCATACTCGTCGCCGATCGCCAACCAAAAGGATCCGGTTGGTTCGAGCACGCGGTGAATCTGTTCCATCCACTTGCGCGACCACTCAAGGTACTTTTCCGACTCGAGGCGATCGTCGTATTCGTCGTACTCGTAACCGATGTTGAATGGCGGGTCAGCAAAGGCAAGCTGGACCGATGCATCAGGCAGTTTTTTTAGACCCTTGATGCAATCTCCCTGGTGAATCTTTCCCAGTCGTTCTTCCAGGCTTTTTGCCATCCGCTTTGTCTCCGGCGTCAGTTTGCGAGTAAGCAATGTTGTACGATACCGAGACGAACTCACCAAGAGTCTGCTCGATTTGAACGGTAAAACGCAGCGTTCGCGCTGTCCCTCCCCAACCGCCGCCCACCTTTTCGACTCCATGAATCACCCTCCAACGTCCGGCGCGGCCCAGGCCGCTCCTCCTCTGACGAGCCCTCCCTTGACCGGTTTGATCGCAGCGATGGCGACTCCGCTGGGCGATGACGGAGCCGCCAACCTCGAGGCGATTGGTCCGATGGTCGACCAGTTGCTTGGCTCAGGCGTTCGGGGACTTTATGTCTGTGGCAGCACGGGTGAAGGTGTTTCGTTGACAATCGCGGAGCGGCGCGACGTCGTCAACGAGACGGTCGATGTCGTTGCTGGTCGCGTGCCGGTGATCGTTCAAGTCGGGCACAACAGCCTTGCCGAAGCGCGTGGGTTGGCTGCACACGCCGCGCAAGTGGGTGCCGACGTGATTTCGGCGACATGCCCGTCATACTTCAAAATCTCAGACTCCGAGTCGCTCGTTGCCTGCATGGCCGATGTCGCCGGTGGCGCACCCGAACTGCCGTTTTACTACTACCACATCCCGGCGCTGACCGGTTCTCAAGTCGATGTGCAAGACTTTCTCCATCGCGGCGGTGAAACGATCGGCAACTTGGTCGGAATGAAATACACGACGACGTTGTTGCACGAATTCCAAAGTTGCCAACAAGTCGACGGTGGTAGGTTCGACATTCTTTGGGGGTGCGACGAAATGCTGTTGGGCGCGTTGGCGACGGGAGCTCGGGGCGCGGTTGGAAGCACCTACAACATCGCCGCGCCACTCTATCACCGTGTGATGACCGCCTTTGATCAAGGTGAACTGGAAACCGCTCGCGAGTTTCAGCTCAAGTCGGTCCGCATGATCGAAGAAATGAAGCCGTTCGGATTCCACGCGGCGCTCAAGCAGGTGATGCAGTGGCTAGGAATGCAGGTCGGACCGTGTCGCAAGCCGCTGCCATCGATGTCGGTGACTCAAGTCGACGAGCTTGCGAAAAGACTTGACGCGATTGGATTCTTTGACTGGTGCGGCCACAAACGTCCGGAGGCGACCGGATGATTGGTATTCGTAAATGGCTTGTGCTCTGCAGCGTTGCGCTCGCGAGTTTCCTCGGTGTCGCAAGATCACACAACGCTTCGGCCGACGACTTGCTCGAATGGAGCGAGTTGCCGTCGATCCCGGGCGAACTCGGAGTTGCAGGTCCGTTTGCGGGAATCCATAACGACGCGCTGATCGTTGCCGGTGGTGCGAACTTTGCCAAACCGGTTTGGGAAAACGACAAAGCGTGGCACGATGCCATCTACGTCTTGCCGCTCGGGGATCAAGGCGAGCTTGAGTGGAGTGAAGTCGGTAGGCTGCCCAGGCCAACGGCCTATGGCGCCGCAGTCTCGACACCGAGCGGCGTGATCTGCCTTGGCGGCAACGATTCGACCACCACTTTCGAGGACGTCTATCGACTGCAATATGACGGCGCGGGCAAGGTATCGACCGAGCAATTACCGCCCCTACCAAAACCGTGCGCGTTCACGTCGGCCGCCGTTGTTGGATCAACCCTTTACGTGGTCGCGGGGCAATCGGGAAACGGTCTCGATACAGCGACCTCGGACCTTTGGTCGCTTGATCTTTCAGCCGAAGGCGAATCGGATTTTGGATGGAAAGTTCATGACCCGATGCCGGCTCCGACGCGTGCGCTGCATATTGCGGCGGCGCAGCACAACGGTTTTCACGACTGTCTTTATGTGATCAGTGGGCGCCGACAGGAGGGTGAGGCGACTGAGTTTCTGAAGGACGTTTGGGAATACTGCCCTGCAACCAGGTCTTGGCGCGAGCGAACCGCGATCCCTCACTGCGTGATGGCAGGAACCGGAATCGGTTTCGGGCAAAGTCATTTGTTTGTGCTCGGCGGCGCTGATGGTTCGTTTTGGGGAAAGGAAAACGACCTTCTCGATGACCATCCCGGCTTTCCAAAGCGAGCATATTCCTACCACACGATCACTGATACTTGGATCGACGCTGGACCGACGCCGCGGAATCACGTCACCACCGTTGCCGTTGACTGGGGCGATTCGATCATCATTCCGAGTGGCGAAGTCTGTCCGCGCGTCCGATCGCCCAAGGTTTGGAAAGTCACTCCGCGGTCAACCAAGTCCGAGTTTGGAACGGTCAACTACGTGGTGTTGGTCGTCTACCTATTGGCCATCGTTGCCGTCGGAATCTACTTCGCCGGCAAGAACAAAGACACGAACGATTACTTTCGGGGCGGCAAAGCGATCCCATGGTGGGCTGCCGGATGCAGCATTTTCGCGACGATGCTCAGTTCACTGACCTACACCGGAGTCCCCTCAAAATCGTACGCCCAAGATTGTGTTTACGCCGTTGGCAACTTCATGATTCCCGTTGTCGCGATCGTCGCGGTTTATGTCGCGTTGCCGTTCTACCGAAGGATCGATGCGACGAGCGCCTACGAATACCTCGAAAAGCGCTTCAATCGCATGGTGCGTTGGTTTGGCAGTGTCAGCTTCACGCTGTTCCATATCTTTCGCATGGCAGTCGTGATGTCACTTACAGGACTTGCCATCGCGGTCGCAACGCCGTTAACGCCGACGCAATCGGTTTTGTTGATGGGCGTGCTGAGCATTGTCTATTGCACGATGGGCGGCATCGAAGCGGTGATCTGGACCGACACCATTCAAACGTTCGTGTTGATGGGAGGTGCCTGTGTGGCGATCTATGTCTTGGTCGCCGGAATCGACGGTGGGGCGAGCGGATTTGTTGCGACAGCATCCGAAGCCGACAAGTTTCGCATTGCAAACTTTGGGTGGGATGCCACCAGCACTCAAGTTGCTCTTTGGGTGATCATCATCGGGGGGATTGGGCAAAACTTGTCGTCCTACACCGGTGACCAAGCGGTCGTGCAACGATACATGACCACGCCGTCGCAAAAACTCGCGGCCCGTTCGATTTGGACCAACGCTGCCCTGACCATTCCCGCAACGATCCTGTTTTTCGGCATTGGTGCGGGATTGTTTGCGTTTTACAAGTCGCATCCTGAACGGCTCGACCCAACGATGACGACCGACCAAGTCTTTCCGTTGTTCATCGCTAGAGAAATGCCGATCGGGCTGGCAGGGTTGATCGTTGCAGGCGTGTTCGCCGCGGCCCAGTCGACCGTTTCGACAAGCATGAACTCGACGGCAACGACCATCGTGACGGACTTTTTTCGACCGCTTGAGCTTTGTCGTACGGAAGCAGGTTACCTTTCGGCGGCACGCTGGATCACCTTTTCGATAGGCGTGGCCGGGACGCTGATCGCGCTGCTTTTTTTGAACGACAACATCAAGTCGTTGTTTGACGAATTCTTGATGGTGATCGGAGTCTTTATGGGTGTGCTCGGCGGGTTGTTTGTGCTTGGCGCTTTGACAAAGCACGCCAGTGGACCCGGCGCGCTCGTTGGGGCGCTTGCAGGTGCGGCGATCATGATCGCACTTTGGTACTCGCGAGTGGTTTCGGGATACCTGTTCACCACCATCGGTATCACAACCTGTTTCTTGGTTGGGTACGTTGCCAGTTACCTGCTGCCTGCGTCGCAACGCGACCTCGACGGGCTGACGATCTACACGATGAAGTGAACGATGGACGCCGCGCGACGCAAAGAGCTATTTGAGATCTATCGTGGCGGTCTTCTGCAAGACACGTTGCCCTTCTGGATTTCTCATTGTGTCGATCGCCAGCAGGGCGGGTTCATGATGGCTCTGGACCAGGATGGGACAGTCGTTGACACCGACAAAGGTGTTTGGCAACAGGGCAGATTCACTTGGCTCTTGGCGGAGCTGTACAACCAACTCGATCCCAACGACCAATGGCTCGAGCTCGCGCGTCACGGTGCCGACTTTCTGGAAAAGCATTGTTTCGATTCCAGTGATGGCCGGATGTGGTTTCACGTGACTCGTGATGGTCGTCCGATTCGCAAGCGAAGGTACGCGTTCAGCGAGAGTTTTGCGGCGATCGCGTTCGGTGAGTTGGCACTTGCTTCGAAAGACGATCCGGCGCGTTACGATCACTACGCCAAACTTGCCAAACGCTGTTTTCAGCAATTCATCGACCACAACCTTCACGACGTAGACCCCAGCCCCAAGTTCACCGACGTGAGACCAACACGTGGGATCGGCTTTCCGATGATCACGATCGTGACAGCCCAAGAATTGCGGCAATCGATCGGACTCGAAGATGCCGATCACTGGATCGATCAAAGCATCGACGCGATTCGCAGGTTTCACATCAAGCCAGATCTGAAGTGTGTGATGGAAACGGTTGGCATCGATGGGCAAGTGATCAACCACTTTGACGGTCGGACGCTCAATCCGGGGCACGCGATCGAAGGGGCGTGGTTCATCATGCACGAAGGCAAGCGACGCGAGGATCGGGAACTGATTCAGTTAGGCTGCCGAATGCTCGACTGGATGTGGCATCGTGGATGGGACAAACAACATGGCGGAATGCTCTACTTTGTCGATTTGCATGGCGGGCCGGTGCAAGAGTATTGGCATGACATGAAGTTTTGGTGGCCTCAAAACGAAACGATCATCGCAACCCTGTTGGCTCATGAATTGACGGGTGATTCAAAGTACGCCGATTGGCACAAGCAAATTCACGATTGGACCTACGCTCATTTCCCCGACCCCCATCATGGCGAATGGTTTGGTTACCTTCATCGCGACGGCTCCGTCAGTAGTCGACTCAAAGGCAACCTTTGGAAAGGACCATTTCATTTGCCGAGAATGCAGTGGGTCTGCAGCCAGATTTGTGAGCCGTGATCGCACCTCGTTACCCCGCTCCGCGTGGTAACGCCCTCTCACACCTCGTTACCCCGCTCCGCGTGGTAACGCCCTCTTCGGACGCTCCGCGTCCTCTTCGTAGGTCATGCTCCGCATGACAGCCGCATACGCGTCGAAGATCGCAAGGCCCGACGCTAGCGCGTTCGGCTCACGGGGTTCGTAGTACCGAGCTTTAGCCGGAATCTTTGCTTGCCCGCGCTAGTGCGTTCGGCTCACGGGCCCAATCCAACGCTCCAGGAACCGTTCCAACACCATGTTCTGGTTCTGCAAATGCTTTTCGATTCCCGCGATGATTTCATCGGGCGTTTGAACATGCTCGCCTTCGAGTTTCCACTTCTCTGATGCGGCGAGGAACAGGCGTACGGTGCGCTCGTTGGCTTCGAGGTGAAACTGAAATCCAATCACACGGTCATCGATTCCGTAGGCTTGATGGACACAGGCATCCGATTGGAAAAGATGCGACGCGCCGTCGGGAATCGAAAACGTGTCTTGGTGCCATTGCAACACGGTCGTCGACTCGTCAAACGTTTCGTCGATGAGTGGAGAAGCGGAACCGGCTACTTTTTCAATGCGATGCCAACCAATCTCGGGTTGTTCGTTGCGACGCACCGCTGCGCCAAGTGCGGACGCGACCAACTGAGCGCCAAAGCAGATCCCAAATACCTTGCGATCCGAATCGGCGTACTTGCGGATCAGTTCCTGCTCAGGAGCGACCCACTCGGGAAGTTCACTCGCGGTCAACGAGCACGCGCCACCAAACAGCATCAGCATGTCGGCGTCTGGCTCTTTGGGAATCGGATCGCCTTTGTCGACGCGAGTCGTGATCACTTCCGCGTCGATCCGCTCGAGGGTATCGGTGGCGGCCGCTGGGCCATCGGCGGCCGAATGCTGCAAAATGCGGATTCTCATTTCGGGTGAGCTTTTCGAAAAGGAATGGCGTGGAACGAGCCCACTTCGTCATCGTGACCTACTACAATCGGTAATCTCCCACCCAGCCTGCATGCGGGCAATTCCCCCTCCTTCCGCAAGCACCATGAAGTTCGCTTACGCCAGCCTTTTGACGTGCCTCTTTGCGCTGACGGTGTGTTCTGCGACCGGTTATGGCGACGAAAACAATAGCGAAAACAACAGCGACCTGTTTGCGCCGGTCGCCGAGATCTTTTCGAAGCATTGTGTTGCCTGCCACAACGAGATCGATCAAGAAGGCGGGTTTTCACTCGAAGCGAAAGCAGCGTTCTTTGACAGCGGGCACGTTGAACCGCGTCAGTCGGATTCGTCGCTCATGGATGTCTTGCGATCCGACGGCGATCAACCACCGTCGATGCCAAAGGAGGGCACTCCGCTAACGCAGACGCAGTTGGCGGCCATCGAAAAGTGGATTGCCGCCGGCGCTGAATGGCCGAGTGGCGTTCGCATTGAAGCCACCGTAAGCGACTTTGACTGGTGGTCGTTCAAGCCGATGAATCGACCAGCGATCCCGGGCAGCGAAGATCATCCGATCGACGCGTTCATACAGGCCACGCTTCGTGAGAAAGGCCTTGCCCCTTCGCGACCAGCCGATCGTCGTACTCTGATACGACGATTGACCTACGACTTGACCGGTCTGCCGCCAACTCCAGCAGAGATTGATGCCTTTGTTAACGATTCAAGTGACGCCGCCTACGACAAGTTGGTCGATCGGTTGCTTGAGTCGCCCCGTTACGGTGAGCGATGGGCCAGGCATTGGTTGGACGTCGTCAAGTACGCGGACACGTGCGGTTATGACAAAGACAAGCTTCGGCCAAACGCTTGGCCCTATCGTGATTATGTGATTCGCTCGCTGAACGAAGACAAACCGTACGCGAGGTTTGTCCAAGAACAGATCGCAGGTGACGTTCTGTTTCCCGGTGAGCGAGACGGGATCATCGGACTTGGTTTCATCGCTGCGGGGCCTTGGGATTTCATTGGTCATGTCGAGGTTCCCGAGTCAAAGATTGACGGGAAAGTGGCTCGCAATCTCGATCGCGACGAAATGGTGACCAACACACTCAATACGTTTTGCAGCGTGACCATTCAATGCGCTCGATGCCACAATCACAAGTTCGATCCTTTCACCCAGGAACACTACTACAGTTTGCAAGCCATCTTCGCCGCCGTCGATCGGGCCGAACGCGTTTATGATCTCGATCCTAAAATCGTCAAACAAAAAGCGAAGCTGGAAAGTCAACTCACCGACTTGAGAACGCAAAAGAAGGCGGTTGAAAAGGAACGAAGTGACGCGGCAGGCGAGAGATTGGTCAAACTAGACGAACAAATCAAAGAGCTGAAACCGAAAGTTGGCATCGAGAAGAAACCGGCCTTCGGATACCACAGCGAAATCGTCAAAGAGCAAGCCGCAACAAAATGGGTTCAGGTCGATCTAGGCCGCCAGGTCGATGTCGCGAGGGTCGTTCTTTTTCCCTGCCACGATGAATACGCGGGCATCGGCGCCGGGTTCGGGTTCCCCGTTCGTTACAAAATCGAAACCACTTCGGACGACCCTTCCACGCCTACGGCCACGTGGACGATCCTCGAGGATCGAACCGATTCCGACCAGCCCAATCCTGGGTACCTGCCGGTCACGATTGAGACGAACGAGACCACGGCGCGTTTCGTTCGAGTGACCGCGACCAAGTTGGCGCCACGTAGCAACGATTTTATCTTCGCACTTGCTGAATTGCATGTGCTTGATGCTGGCGGTCGCAACGCTGCCGAGAACGCCAAGGTGACATCGCTCGATTCGATACAAGCTCCCGTGCGTTGGCACCGAAATAACCTCGTTGATGGCCTTTTTGCGCGTCCCAAAGATCATGGTGCCGCCACGACGCTGGTCAGTGTGCAACGCGAGCGCGGTGCACTTGTGGCCCGCATCGAGACCGAAGATTGGGTCCGCCGTCGTGATGCCATCGAGGCAAAGATCCGAAAACATGAAGAAGAGCTCAGCGGACTGCCAGCCGGAAAAATGGTTTACGCTGCTGCAACCAGCTTCAAACCTCAAGGTAACTTCAAACCGACCGGCGGCAAACCGCGAACGGTACGAATTCTCCACCGCGGCAACATCACTCAACCGTTGGACGAAGTGACTGCCGGCGTTTTACCGACAGACGCCGAGAACGATTGGCGACTCGCTTCGGTTGATACCGAAAGCGAACGTCGCGCGGCACTCGCGCGTTGGTTGACCGACGATGCGAACCCGCTTGTTTGGCGCTCGATTGTTAATCGCGTTTGGCAAAATCATTTCGGGTCGGGTATCGTCGACACGCCCAATGACTTTGGGCGGATGGGATCGTTACCGACGCACCCCGAACTGCTCGATTGGCTGGCGGTCGAGTTTCGCGACAATGGTCAATCACTCAAGTCGTTACATCGTTTGATCGTCACCAGCAAAACCTACAAACAATCATCCGCGAGTCACTCACATCATGCGAAGATCGACGCTGGCAACCAATTCCTGTGGCGTATGAACCGACGCCGACTGACGGCCGAAGAGATTCGCGACTCAATTTTGACTGTCAGCGGCAGCTTAAACGAACAGATGGGTGGGCCGGGTTTCTATCTGTTCGAATTGGAACGGACCGAACACTCGCCTCACTACGAGTACCACAAGTTTGATCCACGCGATGAAGCGAGCCACCGGCGGTCGATTTATCGATTTGTGGTTCGCTCGCAACCCGACCCGTTCATGACAACGCTCGATTGCGCTGATTCGTCACAGAGCACGCCGCGCCGCAATGAAACGCTCACATCGTTGCAAGCGCTTTCGCTGTTAAACAACCGCTTCAACCTCGTGATGGCTGAGCGTTTCGCCGCAGACTTAACGCGCGATCGCCTATCGCTCGCAGAACAGATTGATCACGCGATGCTACGGGTCGCCGGACGATTGCCTGAGGACGATGAACGCGGCGAATTGGTTGACTATGCCAAGCGTCATGGAATGCAAAACCTTTGCCGGATGCTGTTCAACCTTTCCGAATTCGTTTTCATCGATTGATGTTGATCGGGGCCCACTCATGAGCAAGACCATTCATCGTCGTGACCTCCTCGCGGATGCTGCTGGCGGATTTGGTGCGATGGCACTCGCGATGATGTTGCGCGACGAAGCCGTCGGCGACGAGCGTTTGCCCCGCAATCAAAACTCAGCGGATCTTGCGCTTGGTGGGGGCGCCGTCCAAGTGCTCCATCATCCTCCCAAGGCGCGCCGCGTCATCCAGCTTTTCATGGCGGGTGCGGCCAGCCATATCGACTTGTGGGATCACAAGCCGATGCTCGAGAAACATCACGGCGAAAAGTCTGATTTTGGCGAACACGTCGAAGCATTTCAAAACGGTCTCGGTCCATGGATGAAGTCACCTTTCAGGTTTTCGCCGCATGGAGAAACGGGCAAGCAGATCAGCGAAGTGGTCGAGCCGCTTGGTGCGTGCGTGGATGACATCGCGTTTGTCCATAACTTGGTCGGCAAAACAGGCGTGCATTCCCAGGCGACCTACTTGCAAGCGACCGGTTTTCAACGTCCAGGTTTTCCCGGGATGGGGTCGTGGATTTCGTATGGTCTCGGATCGATCAACGAGAACTTGCCGACGTTTGTTGTGTTGCCGGACCATCGTGGGTTTGCGAGCAACGGGCCAAAGAACTGGGGCTCTGCATTCTTGCCTGCAAGTTCCCAAGGCACGGCAATCTTTCCACAACGCGCCAATCCGATTGAAGATCTGTTGCCGCATGCCGACTATGTGACAAAGGCAGGAGATCGCGACGGGATCGAGCTGCTCAATCGGCTCAACCGGCGTTACGAAAGGGAACGGCCCGGCGACTCGCGTTTGCAGGCACGGATTCGCTCATACGAACTCGCCGCGAAGATGCAACTGAGCGCGCCCGAGGCGCTTGATCTTTCGGACGAACCGCAACACATCATGAAAATGTACGGGCTCGATCGCGCGGGAGCCAAGTATCCCGAGACGATCAACCCGGCCGAGGAAGCCGAGTACTTTGGACGCAAGTGTTTGATCGCGCGTCGCCTACTCGAACGGGGCGTCCGCTTCGTCCAGATTTGGTCGGGCAACGACAATAGCTTTCCACGTCGCAATTGGGACAGCCACGAGAATATCGAACGCGATCATGGACCGCTTGCGCGCGGGATGGCCGTCGGCACCGCGGCGCTGTTGAAAGATCTCAAACAACGCGGATTGCTCAAAGACACGATCGTGCTTTGGACCACCGAGTTTGGTCGCATGCCGAGTACTCAGGGAAGTAAGGGCCGCGATCACAATCCCTACGTCTTTACGAACTGGCTTTCCGGTGGTGGAATCAAGCCTGGTGTCACGTTTGGCGAGTCGGACGAGTGGGGCTATAAGCCGCTCGATCGGGATCATCCAACCCAGGTGTATGACATCCATGCGACGATCCTGCATCTGCTCGGGATCGATCACAAGCGTCTGACCGTGCGTCACAACGGTATCGATCGCCGTTTGACTGATGTGCACGGACACGTCATCGACGACATCATCGCTTGACCGAGCGTAGCTTCCGACGGCTGCCACCCGCAAAGAATTAGGAATCTCTGCATCATGACGGACCAATCCCAACGACCACTTCGCATGGCACTTGTCGGTGGCGGCGGCGCCGGATTCATCGGGAAAGTGCATGCGACCGCGGCAACACTTGATCGTCAAGCTGACTTGGTCGCCGGTGCACTCTCGTCGAATCCCGATCGCGCCAAGTCATCCGCGACGGAGTTTGGGATTGCTGCAAACCGTGCCTACACCTCGTACCAAGAATTGTTCGAAAAAGAGTCGTCGTTGCCTGCGGACCAACGCGTCGATTTTGTGTCGGTAGCGACGCCCAACCACACTCACTGCGAAATCGCGGTCGCGGCAATGAAGGCTGGTTTTCACGTTGTCTGTGACAAACCAATGACAACGAATCTGGAAGACGCCGACCGAATGGTCGACGCCGCAGCCCAGACAGGACGCGTCTTCGCGCTCACGCACAACTACAGCGGCTATCCGATGATGCGACAAGCACGCGAGATGATCGCGGCCGGTGAGCTTGGCGACTTGATCGCGGTCCGCACGACCTACGTTCAAGGCTGGATGCACGGAATGGACCCAGCCGCTACTCCAGCGCGCGGTGCGTGGAAGTCAGACCCGAACATGAACGGTCGCGCCGGTTCACTGGGCGATGTCGGCACGCACGCGTTTCACCTCGCAAGTTTTGTCTCAGGTCAAACGCCTGATTCGTTACTCTGTCGCATGAAGTCCTACTCGCCGCATCACGAGTTGGATGACTACGGGCACGCGATGCTGAAGTACCAAAGTGGCACGACCGGAATGGTGACTTGGAGCCAAGTGACGCACGGTCGTTTGAACGACCTGTCAATTGAAATCGATGGCACAAAAGCAGCGCTGACTTGGCGACAAGAGGAACCCAATCAATTGTTTGTACGGTCGCTGGGCGAACCAACAAAGATCTACGAGCGAAACCCCAACGCACCCTATTCGTCGGCCGACGCTGTCGCAGCCTGTCGATTGCCCGGTGGGCATCCTGAAGCTTTCTTTGAAGCGTTTGCCAACGTTTACCGCGATGCATTTGCCGACATGCGCCGAGTCAACGCAGGCCAAACGCAAGAACCAACTTCACTCTACCCCAAGGTCCAAGATGGTCACGACGGAGTCCGTTTCATGACTCGCTGCTTGGCTAGCAACGACAACGACTCATCGTGGCAAAACTGGTAGCACCCCATTCGTGCAATTCGACTAATTCGTGGTTCTCCTCCTCATATTCACTCCTCGAGCCATTCCATCTCATCCCATTCCAACGCGGCCCCTATTCGTGTGATTCAAGCAATCCGTGGTTCCATCTTTCCCAACCACCATTTCAACGCGCTCTGAACTACAATACCGACCCCACCCACCACGGAGCCCACCACACATGCCCCGCCTACTGATCGCCTTGTTCGCGCTTCTCGCGTCGGTGCCCCTCGCCAGTGCAGAGAAGCCAAACATCATTCTGATCTTCATCGATGACCTCGGCTGGAAAGACGTGGGTTGCTACGGCAACGATTTCGTCGAAACGCCGCACATCAACCAACTTGCCAAAGACGGGTTGAAGTTCACCGACTTTTACGCCGCCGGTGCAGTTTGTTCGCCGACACGTTGCGCGGTCCAATCGGGCCAAAACCAAGCTCGCATCGGGATCACCGCCCACATCCCTGGTCACTGGCGTCCCTTTGCACCCGTGACGACGCCGCTGACAACGATGGCGCTCCCGCTTGATACCGTCACGGTCGCCGAATCGTTGCGCGACGCCGGATACTCGACCGGCTACATCGGCAAGTGGCACTTGGGAACCAATCGTATCCACCAACCGGACCGGCAAGGTTATGAGTTTGCGGCCGTGATTGGCGGGCCCCACTTGCCTGGTCGTTATCGCGTTGCGCAGCGCAATGACTTGAAGCCGAAGCAAGGCCAATACCGAACCGACTTCGAAGCCGACCTTTCAATCGACTTCATACGCAGCAACAAAGACCAGCCCTTCTTCCTCATGCTGTCGCCCTTCGCGGTCCACATTCCGCTCGGTGCCATGTCGGATAAGGTTGAAAAGTATCGCGAAAAGGCGAAAGCTCAATCACGAGACTTGCCGCACCCGGTTTACGCCGCGATGATCGAGCACTGCGACGACATGGTCGGTCGTATCGTGGACGCCGTTGATGATGCGGGGCTGACTGAGAAGACGATGATTGTCTTCACCTCCGACAATGGTGGACTCTATCGGCGTTACGACTACCGCGAGCATGCTGACGACAACGTTTCGAGTTTGGCACCTTTGAAGGGTGAGAAGGGATCACTTCATGAGGGCGGCGTGCGCGTGCCGCTGATCATCAAGTACCCGAGCGAAATTGCGGCGGGCAGCGTCAGCTCGGAACCGGCGATCAGTTATGACTTTTACCCGACGTTCACCGAGCTCGCGGGTGGAGCGTTGCCACGAAACCAAACGATCGACGGCGAGAGTTTGCGGCCACTTTTCACCAAACCATCGGCCAAGCTTGATCGCGAGGCATTGCATTGGCACTACCCACACTACCACCACGATCGACCAGCAAGCAGTATTCGCGAGCGCGACTGGAAGCTGATTGAATACCTCGACGGATCGGGCGACATCGAGCTGTACCATCTTGCCGGTGACATTGGCGAAACCAAGAACCTTGCCGATGAGAAGAAAGGACGTGTCGCCGACTTGAAGCGAAAGCTCGCCGCCTTCCGCACCGAGACGCTCGCCCGGATGCCCATTCCGAACCCGAACCATGATCCCGAGAGGGAAGGGGAGTGGTGGAGTATGCGAACCGGCAAGCCGATCGACAGCGATTCACGAAAACGTTTTCCGCCGACCGAAAAGGACCTGTAGGAAACGCGCCGCCATGAGCAATCACCCTCCCGCTTGCGGGAGGGTCGGACGCAAAGTCCGGGGAGGGCATGGCTGGACTTTGGCAGATAAACCGGATGAGCCACAGAGGGCACGGAGACCACCGAGTAAGAGACCCCAAAGACTCGTGCTTGAACGCGCCGCGCGGTGCCATAGGCCGAAGTGCTTGCCCAAGCAGCAATCACCCTTCCGCTTGCGGGAGGGTCGGACGCAAAGTCCGGGGAGGGAACGATGTATACAAACCTCTCCGGGCGTTTGAGCTCGCGAGCCCCGACAAAACGGGGACGCAGCGGCGAAAACGAAGCGAAGCGGCAAAAACCGAGGGAAACGAGCCCTGGAAGAACGGCGCAGAAGCGTTAAAATACTGAACCCGTGGAAAGTGACGGTGTCACTTTCCACGAACGCACCCGTGGCACAATTGGATAGCGCATCGGTCTTCGGAACCGAGGGTTGCAGGTTCGAATCCTGCCGGGTGTGCTTCTGAAGTTCTTGCTAGACAACGAGTTGCGTCAACCGTTTGATTTGCGTCGACGTTTTACAGCCAAGAATTCTGTACCGGGTACAGAATCTTCTCTTTGATCTCAAATCTTGGCACATAAAGGCTGCGTTTTTGCATCCGTTTGGTTACCCGGGTTTCGGTCTCGCAAACGGATGGTTGATTGTCGTCAATTTTGCCGAAATGTTGGTCTACCAATTCGCTGGCGCGTTGACGCCTGCGTGGTGGTTCAACGGGCCAGCTTCTTTAGCCGATGGTCGCCTGAGACTCCGAAAGAAGGTCCAAAACGTCGTCGTCTTCATCGTCGCCAAGTTCGTCAAGACCAAAGGCAGTATCAATCGCTTGAATCGGGACATTGCCTACAGCGCCGCTGCTGAGGGCGTTGATGATCTGTAGTGCATCGAGGGCCGTGGCTGTTCGATCGCCATTCACATCCACATAGTGCTGCAGCGCCGTCGTAAGCGTTTGTAGGAAATCAGACCCCTGGCTACTTAAGAAGTTGATAACCAGCAGGGCATCGAGCGCGGTCGTTTGACCATCATTGTTGACGTCGGTGGGTGCAAGGTCGTTGTGAAGGTCGATCTCATCGTCATCCGCTTCGTCTGACTCCTCGGCGTCGCCGTTCTCTGGATCGCTCTCGTCTTCATCATCGCGTGAGTCACCGGTTTCGGCGTCTGATTCTTCATCGTCAACCTCGTCCGACTCCTCATCGTTTTCGGTGCAGTGAACGTCGTCGTCCTCTTCGCCTTCGTCCTGGTCACCTTCGTCGGTCTCCGATTCCTCTTCGTCGGTTGCATCTGACTCCTCATCGTCTTGATCAGATTCATCGCCGTCTCCCTCGTCTTCGCCTTCGTCCTGGCCACCTTCATCGGTTTCCGATTCATCTGACTCCTCATCGGGGTCTACACAGTGAACGTCGTCGTCCTCTTCGCCTTCGTCCTGGTCACCTTCGCCGGTCTCCGATTCCTCTTCGTCGGTTGCATCTGACTCCTCATCGTCTTGATCAGATTCATCGCCGTCTCCCTCGTCTTCGCCTTCGTTCTGGCCACCTTCACCGGTTTCCGATTCATCTGACTCCTCATCGGGGTCTACACAGTGTTCGTCGTGATCATCATCGCCGCCATGATCATCGGCTTCTCCGTCTCCTTCGCCACCTTCCTCGTCGTCGGTTTCATCTTCGTCACCGGTATCGTCATCCAGTTCCTCGTCATCATCTTCGGGATTGGTGACTGGCCCATCGAAGTTCGTGAGTGTGCCTGGATCGATGATCAGTCCGTTGGGACCCGCACTTTCGCCAGCTGGATGATAAAGCGGCGGCGAGGTCGCCGCTGGGGCGGCCAGACTGCCCACAACACCGCCGGTTAGATATTCAGCGGTTGTTGCGTCGTCCGGAATGATCGCGCCACCGAATGACGTGCCGAAGCGATCGACCAACTGCTGGTTCGTCAGACGGATCATGCTGGGTGGGACTTGCCCGGGAGACTCCGCAATTTCGCCAGCCGTGGGCGCGAAGTCAGCGGCCTGCTCATTGAAGTAGAGTTGTTGCCCATTCAAAGTGACGCGATCTGACATTAGGAAGTTGAACGGTTGAAAGGGATTCGCGTCGAAGTTGGCGCGCATCACAATGTTCTGGCGATTGGCCGCCTGACCTGCCACGGCGGTGCCATCGAGCGAGCCGAACGTGACGTCAGTCATCTCCAGCGTTCGTGGACCTTCGATCATCTCGGTGATCAACATGTCCGTCGTGTTGCTTAGCTGGACGTTGGTCAATCGCCAATCGTCTTGACGCGGGGCTAACAGCCCCATATTGAAGCCTTCGATTGAAACATTCTCGATCACGCCTGGGCCGCGGGTGACTTCGTTGTACATATCAATGCCAACGCCCGTATCTGCCGTACCGGCGTTCTGAACGTACGGATCTGCGACGCCGATGAGCCTCGCGTTTTTGATTGACATGCGCTCGTTGTAGTTCATCAGAACGCCGTCTCGCGAACCCCAAACGGTCAAGCCGTCGATGGTCGGGTTGAGCGTGTCGATGTAGGCCTGGTCTGGCGGGGTGTGGAAATCGCTGCCGATCTCACCAAGGTATCCTTGCGAGTGGACGTAACGCGATCGGAATCCGATGGTCGCACCATACGACTCGTTATTACTGATCTCTGCCAACGGGGCCCACCAGGTCGGAATCGTCTCACGGCCTGTGATCAGGTGTCCGTTCTCCACGTTGGAGACGAGCACGCTGGATCGGCCTCGAGCAAGATCCGGCTCAATCACACCGTCGCTCCAGATGATGATGCCATGTCCAGAAGCACCGGCCGATACATTGTCTCGCACGCTGACCATGTGACCGGACAGCCAGTAGCCATCGCCATCGACTCCAAAGTCCATTCGATCGAGCCGAAGATCAGGATCGATTGCACCTTCGTCGCCGAGCCTGAACGTGGGGCTAACGGTGCGGATGGCGATATTGCCCTCCATCGATCCAATCTCATCGCCGACTTCGGTGTAAAAGGATGCGCCCTGAACGCCGTAAGCGACGTTGTTGATCATATTGACGTTGGCCGAATGATTGACGAATCCCCATCCGGGGCTGCCGTCAACAACGCTGCCGGCGATTGTGGCTGGCGCGCTGCCCGGATCCACTCCGCCACGGTGGAAGTGGACTGCGTAGCGACCACGGACATTCGTTCGTTCACCACTGGTCACCGTGTAGACGGTTGGGGCGCTGGTAAAGTTGCCGACGGCATCGGGGAATTCAAAGATCAGATCATCCAGCTCGCGATTCTTGTCCGTGCGCCCCAAATCGTTGAATTCTGTGTTGTGAATGTCCGCATCCAAGGTATGGATGATCATGATGTGACCGCGCCGAGCCACTTCGGGATTCTCGGATGAGAACCGCACGTTGCGGGTCTTATTCGCAACATAAACATTCAGATCCGAGTTGGGGGGAACATGATCCAGCTCCAGCGGATCACCAAAGGCAACCGATGTTCCGTTGATCGACTGAATTGTGCGGACTTCATCGCTGGTCGAACCCTGAGTTCCCGTGATCACGATCTCGTCACCCGCGCTCCAGTTCACCGGAACACTGCTGAGCTGAATGGACGTGGCACCAGCCGAGGGGAAACTGTCGAGCGTGACACGATGCGTCGTCTCGGCACCGTGAATCTCAGTCGGCCCCTGAAGTACCGCGCCACGACTCAGCTGCTGCGGATCCCAAGTGGTGTCGATTGCCCCGTCATCGGCAAAGACAACCTTCGCAGTCACGTCTTGAGCAACCGGGTCGGCGACCGTTCCCATTTCGAAACGACCGTGTGGGGCACTGACGATCGTATCGACGCGCAGTTCGGTATTCACGTCAGTGGCGAACCGCAATGCCCCGTGAATCCCGATTGTCTTGAATTCCGTCAGAATCACCGAATCGACCGTTAACGTCATCCCTTGCGGAATGATGATGCGGGCGCCCTCGACTGGCAGCGTCCCGTTCTCCCAGACCGACGGGTCTGACCAGTTTCCGGAACCAACAACCGTGTGCGTTGCCAGGTCCAAAGAGATCAAATCCATTGCAGCGGGGTGAGCTGCCTGGTGATGCGATTGGCTCGTCGCAGCATGGTTCTTAATTTGCTCGGGGCTCGGATCCGTCGGTGCACTCGAGATCTCCGAAGTCACCGCGGCTACCTCCGGAGCTAAGATCGTGTCCCCGGCCAACAGCTGCCGAGTCTCCAGACCCTGAAGCAGCAAACGCCGACTGACGCGCCTACGAAACGTACGATTGCGATTGATTTTTGCCTGGCGACCAAGAACTCGACGGATCCAACTGTTAGACATCAGGATTCTCCTATTGCATGCCGCCCAGCAGCGGCGAAAAGCGAAAAGACGTTGGCGAAGAGATTGGTCAAGGAGGCCAAGCCACCTCGCCCGCGTATTCCTTGCGAGCGTTCGGCGAGTTCTTACACGAATCTCTGAAGTCTTGCGAAAAAAGTTGCGATGACCGACGACGTCAAAAGAAATCGCCGCGCCCAAGCAAGTAGCCTGGGTGCGGCGATGGGATCTCATTAGCGTCGAAAACTATCGGCAAAGTTCTTCGAGCAGAGGCTGAAGCTTCGCCGTCTGCTCAAGTTCGACATACGTCTCTGCAAGACGAATGGTGATCAATCGCCGGGTCAACTCGTCGTCTGTGCCTTTGAGAATCTGCTCCAGTGAATTCGCGGCATACTCCTCATCGGTGGAATCGACTAGCAGTTGCAAAGCGTAGGCCACGGTGGCAGCTTTGCTGTCCGCTAGCGCTGCCATCTCTCTGGCAAGGTTCAGTTGCTCGAAATCCTGAAATTCGTCCTCGTCGCCCTCGTGCTCTTCTGCCTCCTCATCCCAGGCTTCTTCGTCCCAGGAGTCTTCATCCAATTCGTCCTGCACCGGTTCCTCTGGTCCGTCACTCTCTTGCAATTTCAGCGCAAGCTCGTTTTCGACACCCGGTTCGCGGGCATCAGTCACATCCGTCTCATCAATCGGATCGCTGAAGCGGGCGATTGCCAGCGAACGATTTGCCAAACCGTCCGTATGTGCCAAGGCGGTGAGCGATAACGGGACGATCGCCAACAGGATTAGCGTGAAGACAAGTCTGATCTTTGTTTGGAAACTCATGAATCCTGGCTCCATGTGCGGCGCGTTACATTTGAGAGCGGAAATATTCCTGCCTACTTATTGCCGGGCATCTTCCGATTGCTTACACGGAATCTCGAAAAAAACTTGGCTTCTCCTATACTGAATTCTCATCCCTGCTTGTTCCTCTTCGGAGATCTTCGGTGACCGAGGCAATTTCGACGCGCATGAGCCTATTGATTCGGCTGCGAGATAACGCGGATGCTGAAGCTTGGTCGCAGTTCGTCGATATTTACAGCCCGCTCATCTTCAGCTTTGCCCGCCGCTGTAGCCTCCAGGAATCGGATGCCGCTGATCTGGTGCAGGAAGTAATGGGCGAGGTCGCTAAATCGATCTCGCGATTTGAGTATGACCCTCGAGTCGGCAAGTTCCGCAGCTGGCTGTACAAGATTGCCAAACGGACCAGTTCCCGAATTCAGCAAAAGCAGTTACGGCAACCCAAGGGCACAGGCGATAGCCAGTCGCTACAACTTTTAAATAACCATCCCGATCAGTACGATGATCTTCAACGGTTATGGGACCGCGAGTACCAGCAACAGTTGATCGATTGGGCGTCCACACAGGTTCGCGACCAGTTTCGGGAAGAGACGTGGCGAGCGTTTTGGTTGACTGCGGTGGAAGAACAGCCGCCTCAGGAAGTTGCCGAGGCACTCGGTCTCAGCGTCGGCTCGGTCTACGTTGCCAAGAGCCGTGTTATGAAACGGCTTGCCGAGAAGATTCGAGAGATTGATGAAAGCCAGTAGCGCGTGCCCCTCGGAGTCGACGCTCAGGAATCTCGTTTCCGAGCTGCTCGCGGAGGAGGAGTCCGATCGTTTGACGAATCACATTGGTCAGTGCCCTTCGTGCCAACAACGGCTGGCGGAAGCGGTGTCCGGTCTTGGTCCACAACTCCCAGAGTTGAAGAAAAAGCGATCAAGCTCGCCACATTTGCAGGACGCGATTGAGAAGGCCAAGTCGCTGCGTGCGTCACCACCACGTGAGCCTCCCTCGACCAATGCGGAATTCCACGAAGATCAGCAGCACCTAACCACATTGACGAAGGATGGATACGAGCTGCTGGGGATGATCGGTCGTGGTGGTATGGGTGTTGTCTACAAGGCTCGAGAGGAATCATTGGATCGCGTGGTTGCCGTGAAGGTACTATCGCCGTCGCTGGCCGGCGATGCTTCCTCGCGGGAACGTTTCCTTCGAGAGGCGCGTGCGGCCGCTGCGGTCGTTCATCCCAACGTGATCACGATTCACTCGGTTTCCGCGAGACCACCTGTACCTTATATCGTGATGGAATTCGTGGAAGGCTGCTCCGTGCAACAACAGCTCGACTCGGGAGCGAGGATAAGCATCGAGAACGTGGTTCGCATCGGCCGTCAGATGGCATCGGGTTTGTCGGCGGCTCATGGCAAAGGTGTCGTGCATCGCGACATCAAGCCGGGAAACACGCTGCTGAGCGCTCAGACCGGCAAGGTGCTGTTGGGAGATTTTGGTCTGGCTCGCGCCGCCGATCATTCTCGACTAACCGGCACAGGGACGCTCGTTGGGACACCCGCCTACGTCGCGCCGGAAGTCCTCGAGAATCCGGAATCGGCCGATCATCGCGCGGATCTATTCAGTCTCGGTGTCGTGCTGTACGCGATGTGCAGTGGAGACTCTCCATTTCAAGCCGACTCGCTGCTGGGGACGCTTCACCGTTTGTCAAATGGGCAGCCGGAACCGCTCGCCGAGAGGGTTGCAGGCGTACCCGACTGGCTATCCGAAATCGTGATGCGTCTGCTCGAAAAGAAACCGAATGACCGCTTTCAGTCGGCCGTCGAAGTCCGTCACGCTCTTGCGCAGGGGATCGAGTCGCAGCGTGCCACCGCGCGGGTCAAGGAAGTGACAGCAGAAACCGCCGTCGAAGATACGCCTTCGATGCCACATGTCACAGTCGACACTTCCTCGACGTCGCGAGGGGACAACGCGAAACGCAGAAACCGGCAGTCACGGACACTATGGATATACGCTGGTCTTTCCGCCGCCGCGGTACTGATCGCGGCGTTATGTGTCGTGGCCTTTGGCCCATCTACCTCAGGTAACGCCGCTACCTCGACTGAAATGGCTGCGATCGGCAAACGCACCGACACCACTGCGACGCGAGGCAGAAGGTTCGCTAAAGTGGACGACGAAGCAAACCCATTCATCTGCGTAAACGAAAACGGAAATCGATTCGAAAGGTTTGGATCACTTGAGGAGGCGATCAACAGCCAATACAACCGAGGTCGAATTGAAATACACACCAACGGCATGGTTGAGATGAGGCCATGTTCCATTGTCGGGTCGGCCACCACAATTGCAGCGGGTAAGGGCTACGAGCCGATTCTTGTATCCGAGCCTGGTGAAGACGCGGAGCTCGAAGCCATGCTGCATGTCGAGGGCAACCTCACGCTAAGGGGAATCGAACTCTACTTGCCGGAAAGTTCCGAGGAGGACGATTTTGCCCTGATTAGTGTCGAACCGTCAGGCAACGTCAAAATGATCGACTGTACTTTGGTCGCCGCCGTCGGCGTTTGTGTAGACAGCCAATCCAATCTATCGATGGAGAATTGTCGGCTCCACGCTCCTCAATCATTGGTCTTGGGTCTTGACCCACAGGAGAGGGCCCGCACGAACCTCCATAACTGTTGGGTATCGGGAGAGACCGGCATTGAGGTTTTTCAGGAACAGGGTCATGACATCAACATCACCGACTGCACCTTTGCATGTTCCCACGTCCTCAGCGTCTACAGTGAGCATGAGGATCATATAGGTTCGTTGAGCATCGATTCAAGGCGATCGCTTTTTCTATGTAGCGGGGCTCAACTCGTCGTTGAGCGAGAAGAGGACGGGGTGGATCACGATGAGGACGAACGATTGGCCCGACTGATCCGATGGGTCGGCGAGGGAAACGTTTTTGCGGGTAGTTTGTTTGAATCTTCCGAAGACGAATTTCTCGAAGGCGAAGGCGATCCAGACTTTGAACTTTGGCAGCAACATTTTCAAGAGACCGGATCTGCGTACGTTCAAAACCCGTTCCAGATCGATATCGCGGAACTGCCTGAATTAGTATCCAGCGTAGATTTCCGCCTTTCGCAACTTCCAAAGATCGAAACGATCTCGGCCGGTGCCAAGCCAGACTGACCAGCTCCCGTAGCACATCAGGTTCCATCGCCAATGTGCGCGGTTGTGACTGCAAATGCGAAGAGATTTGGTCTACACCATCTGCGCGAGTCTTCCGGTCTCTCGTTCCATTGGCGTTTGAATCTTGAACTGAATCACGCGGTATCAGCATTCACCAAGTCATCGGCGTGGTACAGAATTCATTGCAAAGGAACAGAAAACGCTTAAAAAGCTAGAAATCGAGCGAGCTTACGGGCTTCAATTGCGTCGCCGGAAAGTCCCGGAAGCAAACGACTTGCGACAATGTAGAACGCGTTGATTGCGGATCGAGGGTTGACCTTCGGAACCGAGGGTTGCAGGTTCGAATCCTGCCGGGGTGTGCTCTTTCTTTCGGTACGTGATGGTTTGTGAGCCGCGATTCGCGTTAGCGGCCGGGCTTCCATCTCTCATGCGCCCCGCACATTGCGGACCTTCGGTAGGCGGCGCCTCAGAAGTTCGGGGGTCACGGTATTTTGGAGAAACTCACGTCGGTCGTGCATGGCAATCTGTCCTGAAACGGGATCATTGGGATCGGTCGCACGTGTGTAAAGCCACGCACGGGAAACCCAGATTAGTCTTTCGCTTGGCAAGTGCTCTACCGAAGGAGAGGTGAATCCTCGAATTCACTCGTTCGCAACGTCCTACAAGATGCGTGAAACTACCGGCCTATGGCTCCATTGGTCGTTAAATGGCGGTCAACCTCGAACGGGATCGTTCAGCATTCACCAGGTCATGGTATGGGGCATCGCACAGAATTCGGTACGTTAGGCGATTCGGAACCAGAACCTAAATTGGCGGTTATGGTCAAGGATTCCAGCGACACAAACCGAGCCTTCCAACTCTTGTACGTCTTACGGAACAGGTTTTCCCGTGATTGAAACCCTCGTCATCGTTCTTCCGCTAATGGTGAGCCCAGGTCCTGCAAACTTGGCGTCATTCGTACTCGCAGCTCGGCATGGAATCTCCAAAGTGATTCCGTTCGTGCTCGGCATAGTGTCTGTCTATGTCACCATTGCATTTGCCACGGGTGTGTTTTCAAAGCAGCTCTTTGTGATAGCACCTCGTGCATCCGGTATTCTCGCGACCTTGGGTGGTACTTTCATCATTTTCCTAGGCATTCAGCTGATGCTCCGCGAAAGGCGGCAAACGCAAGAACGAAGACCAACATTGTTCGAGGGCGCAGCGTTGCAGTGCTTGAATCCCAAATACCCGGGCGTTGTCATGACCGTCTATGCAGAACGCAGCCATGAACCAGCGCTGTTGGTTGCGCTAGCGATTTCGGTAGTGGGCACGATCAGCCTGTTAGCTTATGCGGCAATGGGAGCGTTGCTCAGCAAACGCAAGACGACCCCGAAACAACGCAAGCTATTCGATCAATTTGCTGGCGGCATGCTCTGCCTGGTTGGGCTGTGGTTGATTCTCAAGTCAGTGGCCAACGCAGCGGTCCCATAGTGAGGATCGCAATCCGATATTGTGACCAGTCGAGTTTGTGTTTTCGCAAAAGAGAAAGATATTGCTCGGTGACGATGGGGCAGCCGTACAACCAGAAAACCAGAAGGGCACTCACGCGCTGCCAAGTGGACGGGCCGACCGCGACCGTGTTAGCGCACGGTCTCCTTATTGAGGACGAGCTATGAGCAAACTGTTTGGCAAGATTCCCACACCAGAAGAGAAGCGGTCAGAAAAGCAAGCGCGTGCCGGATGTCTCGTCATTCTTGGCGGCGCTGTGCTGCTATGGCTCGTGGGCTCACTTCTACCTGAAAAGGAGCGCGTCATTGAAAGCTCGCCAACAGAGCTAACACCAGCTCAAGTGCTTGCCGCTCAGTCGTTGACCGCAAGCACTGAGGAATGTGAAGCCATCCTGACAAGACTAGAAATCAAGTGTTTCGAGTCGAAAGAGAGCATCGTTGGATCTTCACTCATAGCCAAAAAAATATTGGCACGAAGCCAAATCGAAGTGAGCCTCGCTGAGATTGTGGAAGGACTTGACGAAGTAATTCCTGCGGGTGGAGGCGAGAGTTTCAAAAGACACTGTGCCGGCTATGTCGCATTACGCGATCAAGGCTGGTCTCACGAACAGGCTTGTTCGCGAGTCTCGGCTTTTCTTCTGCTAGCACCCAAATAGCGCCTGGGCAAAGGTTTCGCTGCGGCCGACGAGAGGGTAGGCCAATAGAACCTCAGCCTTGGTGGCGAGCAGGCAAAGACCAAAAGCGTCCGCCCAGGGCACAGTCGTACCTGGGCGGACTACTGAAGGTGAGCAATGGTCCTCCAGTAGTTTGCCTATCGGCACGCCCGCTTGGTGGCATGTTAGAGCCCTTCTGATTTCCGGTTGTGCGTTTTCCCGCATCGCCGCTGAGAAACGCCTTTCTCTTCTGCGAAACACAGACCGAGATGGTTAGACATCGGATTGTGGACGACTCAACGGATCTCTCGGCCAGCGTTGCCGATGTGTAAAGTCATTGTCACGTTACGCCCACGTGCGAATGTGTTGTGTAGTCCGTCCAATCGCTTGAGTGGATGGGTTTTTGTATGCACTCATACATTGTCGTTAGGTTTTCGTAATCGAGAAGGCTACCGACCAGCTATCAAATAAGCACTCGTCTCAATGCAGAAGACTTTCAGGCTTGGTCGGGAGTTCGCAGTCTTTCTGGTTCTTGCCGAGCTCGCGACAATCAACTAGCACCGAGTGCCGCAAAGATGACTCGAGCTACAAAAGCCGTTATCACAAACACAGCCAACGCGATCAAAAAGAACGCAGCATCTCGAATCGTCATGCAGTTATATTCGACGAAGGTCGTCGGCCGTTCTACTCTGGTTGCAGGAACTTTCAATTCTTAATACACGATCGCTGACGTGGCTGTCGATCCTACGAAAGGCATGAGGCTGGCCTGCGCCGTGTCGTTGCTCTGCCGCCCGGTGCCTACACTCTGGGCGGCGTTTTCTTTCATTCGCAAACGTCCTACCTCTTTCGCTTCTCGGAAAAGTTGACGTGTTTAGTGTTGCTTAAGTGCAGCTGTCCCGCTTAGAACGGAGCGGACCGGTAGTCGCTTGCTACGTACGCGGGGCATGAACGTCACCGGCGTCACCAATCCTGGATAGAGGTCTCGCGGCCTCGATCTTGCCACGCGGTCAATCCACTTCCGGCAGCGTGGCCTTTTTTATGTGCGCGTGTGATTGCGGAAACGGGCGTTTACTGCAGCTGCACGTTCTGCAGGTGCCTCGACGGTAGGTTCCGGGGTACGACGGTTCTATGGCAAGAGTGTCGATCAGCCAAGACGGTTTCAGCGTCGTCTCCACTAGAGAGTTGCGAATCAACTGCTCGTTCCAACCAACAGCACGATCATGTCAAGAGACTGGTAGTGGCTAAGATTGAGTCTAGGCACTCTCGCTAAAGTTGGCACGCCCGATCGGTGATTTGAATGACGCAGCTTTCGCTGCGCGTAAAGTGGTGGGTTTTGACGTGGGGAGATTCGTCTTCTATAAATAGACGATATGTCTAATGTTTGCTGCCGAGGAGGATGGTTGATGACTGCGATCCGTTTTGTCTTGATGCTCGCTTGTCTGCTCGGATTTGCTTTGGTTGGTCAGTGCGAGGAAGAGTCGTGGTATCCGTACTTCGAAAAACTCGCGAAGTCTTACGAACTGTCCAGTGGCACGTCGGCCCAACCGAAGCCGCTTCGCTTGCGTCCGGAGCCAATCACCAATTGGAGTCAGCCGGTTCGCGGCGGCAGTCAGGGCGCGGTTTATCTGTGGACCGACGGTCAGCGACCCGCCGTGATTGGCACACTCTTTATCTGGCCCAGGGGAGATCAGTTTGGGGTCTGCCACGAACTGCAATCGCTCAGCGATTCGGCGATCCGTGGCACACAGGGAACGCGTGTTTGGAATTGCCCTGAGGGTGGCATTAAGTGGCATCGGCTCGATGACGTACCCGCAGCGACCTCGTCGCAGAGACAAAGTCTGCAGGCCCGTAACCTGGCCCGACGATTCGCGTTGACCAGCACCGATCGGGAAAACAAAACGAACGAGTTGCGCGTCCTCCCTCGTCCGCTCTATGTCTACAGTGACCAGTCTCACTCGAAGTCTTATGGAGCCATCTTCGGATATGTCGAAGGGACCGACCTCGAATCGGTGGTGTTGCTGGAATCAACCAGGAACGCCGATGACTCGATCAACTGGCGCTACGCATTTGCGCGCATGTCGGATTTGTCGTTGAGTGCGAAATTGGACGGAGCGGAAGTCTGGTCAGTACCAATCGGGCAGTATGCTCAAAGTCACGGAGCCTATTTCTGCGAAACGCCTGAGTATCGGTCCAGTCCGCCCCGCGACGAACGGTAGATGCGGCGTATTGATGTCCTCGTAGCTACCTTCGCCAGAAGGTGGTTGGCGATAGTATGCCGCTGGCCGGTTCCCGCCGCTCTGGCGACCGTCGCCACGGTGAACCAAGCGCGAGAGGCCCGATGCTAGCGCATTCGGCTGATCAGTTTGTAGTACCGAGCTTTAGCCGGAATCTTCGCGCACGCCGCCAAAAGACGGTACTGCGAACGGCGGACCAAACGCTGTGTGCAATGCCCGGCCGCTTACGCGATCACGGCTCACTGTGAATCACGGCCACTCACCGCCGGTGGTCTTCGTAGCTACCTTCGCCAGATCGCATGCCGCCTTCCGGTTTCCGACGCTCAGGCGAGCGCCGCTGCCGGATCTGCGTCGCTGTGGCTCCTTGATCCGGCCTACTCTTACGGTGAACCAAACGCGAGAGGCCCGATGCTAGCGCATACGGCTCATGGAGCCAGAAGATTCCGGCTAAAGCTCGGTACTACGAACGGCGGGAATCACAGGGGATTGCGGCGTCGAAAAAACGGCAGTTCTTTTTCGTTTGCTGTAATCTCCAGCGACTTGAAACCATCTATCTAACGAGCACTCAAACGGCTCAACGCAACAGTAAGTCCCATGCGTCCTCAACGAAGAAGGATTTGGATAGATGAAAACGCGAATCAACGATGTACTCCAGCGGTTTCGAGACTTTGTACGTTCGGACGATTCTGAGAACCGGCCCGTCCTGACCGCCTATGTGAATCTGGATCCAACGGATCCCGATAACCGCAAGGATCGCCCGGCTTGGCTGATTGAGCTGAAGAACGCGGCGAAGGAACTCGAAGAAGAGTTGGACCAGGAAAAGCTCAAGCGGCGCGCCGCACAGAACAAGTGGGCCAACACCGAAGACATGGTCGCCGACTATCTCAGTCAACATCCCGTCTCGGGCCGCTCGGCCGTTCTCTTTACGGATCACAACGAAGTTGTTGCCGTTGACATGCCGTTGCCCACCAAAACGAGGCTCTACTATGGACTGCCCCAGTTGAAAGAGATGCTGTTCAATCTCGATCAATACAAAAAGTACCTCGTCGTCCTGACCTCAGGATCGGACGTACGGGTGATTGAGGTCTTTGTCGCTCGGGCCACTGAGGAACTTGTGCTAAAGACCAATCATGATTTGGCAGGTCGCTTCGGACGAAGCGGGCACACGCACAAACATGTGAGTCGCGCCGAAGAATACGAGCGGAAGTTCACGAAAGAGGTGGCGACCGAACTCAATCGCTACTTCTTGTCCGATCCCGACGTCGAGCGATTGGTCCTTGGTGGAAATCTCAAGTCGGCGCACGCGATCAAGAATGCGTTGCATCCACTCGTCCGAACGAATTTGGTCGCCGTTGAACGCATCGATTTCACGACGTCCGAGAATGACGTTGCCGAAACGGTGCGAGGCATTTCCGATCGCTTCGAATTGGAGCATGACCTAGGTGTGGTCGACGATCTGGTTGCAGCGTACAACCGCGACGGTTCGGCCGTCGTCGAGTACCAAGGTGTTCAAACCGCTCTATCCAAAGGTTTGGCAAAGACGGTGGTCGTGCCCTATCCGATGGATGCGAGCGAATTCGATTCGCTCATTGTCCAAGCCACTCGAACGGGCGCGGAGATCGAGTTTGTGTACGGCAAGGCTGCCGAAAAGCTGCACGAGTTCGGCGGAGTCGGAGCAACGTTGTACTACTCTGGATCGAATCCGCATCGCAGTCAGCCGGAAGCTGACGCAGCTATCCTGGCGTGATCAATGGGTACAGCCATGGTGCACGCTGCGGGTTGGTGTTAGCGGCTGCGGCAGGGCTCAAGCAGTTCGTTCGCATTGCGGCCGTTGGCGTCACGCTCGCATGGTTGCTTGCCCTAGACCGAGCCGTAGCGCAGGATGAAGCGAACGGGAAATAGTCCCGTTCGCTTTTTGTTGCGCTGCCGGCGTTTACCCCGAACGCTGCAAAAAGAACTACCATCGCAATCGGCGACCAACAACAATATCCGATTGCCGGGAGGTTCCTACGAAGAGGACGCTTGTGAAATCCGCGTTTGTGATCGCTTTGCCAGTTCTGTTGTTTCTGAACGCGGCTGTCTGCGTGGCGCAGGAAACCACCCGCTTGGAGTTTCAGGTGACGGACTCCGGCGGCAAACAGGTTCCATGCCGGATTCATCTTCGTGATGCCGCGGGATCGTCCCACAAGCCACCGAACTTGCCGACTTGGAAGGATCACTTCGTCTGTCCTGGAAAAGCCTCGATCGATTTGCTACCAGGAGAATACACGTGGGAAATTGAACGCGGGCCTGAGTTCGGTCGATTGTCGGGCAGTGTGACAGCGGAACGCGGTAAGACGACCAAAGTTGTCTCTCAACTCTCTCGTCTGACTTCAATGCGCGAATCGGGTTGGTACAGCGGTGATCTGCATGTGCATCGACCAGTTTCGGATGTCGAACTGCTGATGTCGGCCGAGGACCTCGATTTTGCTCCTGTGATTGGATGGTGGAATCAACCGGCTCCGAATGCTCGATCGTTGTCGAAAACGGACTTCTCGATGGGAGATGGTCGCGTCTACAGCATTGGCGCCGGCGAAGACGAACGCGAAGGTGGCGCGTTGTTGTACTTTGGTCTCAGCAGGGCCCTGGACCTCACGGTGAAGTCGCGCGAGTTTCCTTCGCCGATGGTGTTTGTCGCACAGGCGCGACAGCAGAATCCAAACGTTTGGATCGATATTGAAAAGCCGTTTTGGTGGGATGTGCCGCTTTGGATTGCGATCGCCGAACCCGACTCGATTGGGATTGCACACAACCACATGCATCGCGGCGGCGTCTTGGGTAACGAAGCATGGGGGCGCGCTCGCGACCTCCAGCAGTATCCCGGCCCGCATGGCAATGGTCTTTGGACGCAACAGATCTACTATCACATCCTCAACTGCGGAATCCGGATCCCGCCCTCAGCCGGCAGCGCATCGGGCGTTCTTCCAAACCCTGTCGGCTACAACCGTGTTTACGTTCACTTGAGCGAGATGCCATTGACGTGTCAAAGCTGGTTCAGCGCGCTAAAGGAAGGGCGATGCTTTGTGACCAATGGCCCGCTAGTACGAGTCAAGTCGAATGGGCAGTTGCCCGGAGCGGGGATTCCATTCGAGATCGGAAAGGAAGTCGCGTTGGAAGTCGAACTTGATTCCAACGACCCGGTGTCGCAGATTGAAGTCATCCACAACGGGAATGTCATCAAGCGTGTGCCATGTTCGCAGGAGCCGCATCAAACGATTCGAACGACCGTGATGCTGCCCGAACCCGGATGGTTTCTGGTGCGAGCCGTCGCCGACGTGGATCATACTTTTCGGTTTGCATCCACTGCACCCTGGTATGTCCCGCGACCCGACGGAAGTCCTTGGGTCAGTCGCAAGTCGGCGCAGTTCTTTTTGGATTGGATCGACGAACGAATCGAACGCGTGATTCGAAACGTTCCGGACTTGACGGCGCGTGCATCCGTTTTGCGTTGGCACCACCAGGCACGCGAGTTTTGGCAAAAACGACACAGAGACGCGAATGCCGACCACACGTTCGCTCGCGATGAAACGTGGCAGCAGTCACGCAGTCGTTTGCGCAACGCGTTGCTTCGCTTCAACAAATCCGAAACGACCCAAGCCGTGTTAAACAACCTGGGCAACGCCACCTCGCGGCGTGAATTGGACGAGGCGTTGGCACCATTGGTCGCTTTGGAAGTATCGATCAACCCCGAGTCACGCGTGAAAGTCCGCAGTCTTCAACCGAAGCTCAAGCTCGAACAGCGCCGGCCACAGTATTGGTTGATCAGGGTCGACAATGCAGCTGGAATCACGGCGCCGCTAAACTTGACGGCGATCGATGTCTCCACCAGTCCTCCGGGTACTGCGAGCTGGTGCTCGATCGAAGTTGTCGACGGCTCCTTTACCTCGCCGTACTTTTCCGGCGCGACGTCCGAATTCAAAGTGATGTGCGTCACTCCGCAGTTTGCTGGGCTAAGAGAAGTTCGCATCGTGGGAGACGCTGGACAGGGGACTCAAGATCTCGGTTTTCGCGCAACGACCGATGTACTACTCGAGGCGTCAACAAGCCCCGACGTCGACGCTCGCTAAGGAATACATGATGAAACGCATCTCAATCTGCATTGCGTGGCTGACGGTTGTCATTGCCCCTCGATGTCCGGCTGATGAACGAGTGGTTGATTTGGATGTGCCCGCACAACCGCTCCTGGCACAGGTTCATCGGTTGTCCGAAGCGCTCGATGTGGTTGGCAGGCCATTGAACGAGGATGCACTTGTTCAACTCGAGCAAGCAAAACAACTCGATTCGGCTGAGCGTGTTACCGACGCGGTGCAGCGAATTTTCGATCCGCTCTGTCTCGCGGTTGTTGACGTTCAAGAATCGGGGCCGCCGAAAGTCACGCAAGCGGCCGCCAGGCCCGAGTTGTTGGAGCAGGGTTGGCGCACGTTTCTTGTCAAAGTGATCAATCGACACCAGCGCACCGGGCGATTGTTTATTGAAAGCCCAAATGCTCGCCCGCTGCCGCAGGCACCGCTCGATGAAGTGGCGTCACGGTGGATGCAGATCTCGTCATTTGAAGGCCAGCCGATGCGGGCGAACCTCAGCGGGCTCGCACTTGAATATCGCATCGTTCAGATCTACAGCCGCGATGAAGGGCAAAAGTCGGCGACGCTTGAGTTCAACGTCAGCGGGGATCCCCACGGTGATCGTGATCTGATACGCGAATGGCGATTCGACAAGGATACGGACGGGTGGAATGAAATGAATCAGATTTCGATCAAGGCGAGTAACGGCTCGCTACAGGTCGAATCGACGGGAGAAGATCCGTTCATGGGAGCGGTGGTCGAGTCGCGCGGTGGACCGATGATGCTCAGGTTCTGGGCCAAGACACCAGTGGCCGGAATCGGACAAGTGTTCTGGTGGACGAAAGACATTCCGAATGCAACCGGCGACCGACAAACGAATTTCATCTTGGAGCCGAATAAGGAACAGCTCTATGAGATTCCCTTTCATGTTGATGGAGAGTTGGCGGGAATTCGGATCGACCCTCTTATCAAACCTGGGCAGATGCGAATCGATTGGATTGACTTGTATTCGGCTCAGCGGAGTAAGAATTGGGCACCACTTCCCATCGACTTTGATTGCAACGCGGCAACGTCCGTGACGTTGCGTGTCGAGGACGAAGGCTTGCCGGCATTTGCGAAGTTCGAGGTTCGGGACAGCGGAGGCAGGATCTACCCTGCCCAGTCAAAGCGTCTGGCGCCCGATTTTTTCTTTCAACGCCATATCTATCGAGGTGATGGTGAGACGATTTCACTGCCTCCAGGACAGTACTCGATCACTTGTTCACGCGGCCCTGAGTCGATTCCGGAAACCAAGCAGTTGACGGTAGGTACCCAGCCGACCGAATTGATGTATCGAGTGAAA
This sequence comes from Rubripirellula sp., assembly GCA_965216875.1. GTDB lineage: Bacteria > Planctomycetota > Planctomycetia > Pirellulales > Pirellulaceae > CBDCUW01. The sequence goes on along the minus strand of OZ244207.1, from coordinate 5,912,616 downwards.
CGATGGGTCGATCCCGCTTTGTCCGGATGGTGGTCTGGCGATCATCACATCCACGCGGCCGGGTGTCTGCACTACGACAATCCAACGCAAGGCGTAAAACCGCAAGACATGATTCGCCACATCATGGGCGAAGACCTTAAGGTGGGATGTTGTCTGACTTGGGGGCCCTGTTTCGATTATCAAAAGCGATTCTTCAGTGGCGAGGTTGCTGAACAATCACGCTATCCCTACACACTGCGATACGACGTCGAAGTCTCCGGTTTCGGATCGCACATGTCAGGGCACTTGAACTTGTTGAATCTCAAGCAGCAGATCTATCCGGGTGGCGAATCAAAAGATCATTGGCCAACGCTCGGGCTCAATACGCTTCGTTGGGCAAAGCGTCAGGGGGCCGTCTGTGGACCAGCTCACTCGGCGGCCGGGCTTACCGCTTTTGTTGGCCGTGTCCCCAACACGGATGGAAAAGATGGTCCCAATGGGTTACCGAATTTCAACATTCCTGCGTTTGACGGAATTGGTGCCAACGAGTTCATTGTCGACGTCACGCACGAAGTCCCCGGCCCGGACGGCAGTCCCGTGCCCGCCGTCGACTTTATCTCCACGATGAACACACCACGCGTGGCGGAATGGAACATGTGGTACCACGTCTTGAATTGCGGTTTCCGAGTGGCGGCAAGCGGCGAGACCGACTTTCCATGCATGAGTGGCGAGCGCGTTGGGATCGGCCGAGTCTACGCAAAGGTTGACGGAAAGCTGACCTTCGAAAAATGGGTTCAAGCGATTGCTGACGGTCGCAGCTATCTCAGCGACGGTTTCTGCCACCTGCTTGATTTCTCGGCGACCACATCGACGAGTGAGCCAGTGCAAGTCGGTGTCGATGGAAGTGAGCTAAAGCTCTCAGAAGCCGAAGCGGTGACGCTTGAAGTCGAGGCGGCCGGATTGGTTCAAGGCAAAGACAGCGTCGAAGCCGAGTTGGTCGTCAACGGATATCCGGTCGCGAGCCAAGCGATCAAGGCGAACGGTGAGCGGCAAAAACTGAGATTCAAACATGAGTTCCGAAAGAGCAGTTGGGCAGCCATTCGGGTGTTCCCTCATTCGCACACCAATCCGATCTTCATCGTTGTCGGGGACGAACCGGTGCGAGGCTCGGTTGACAGTGCGAGGTGGTGTTTGGCGGGCGTCGAGCAATGTTGGAAAACAAAGCAAAACACGTACGCAGAGGCTGAGCAAAACGATGCTCGCGAAGCCTATGGACACGCTCTTAAGGTGTACAAGAGATTGATCGAGGAGTGAGTTCCGGCACTGCCTTCCGGCGGTATCTGTATTGATCCCGAAGAAAGGTCGGTACTACCAACTGCCATGGTGATTGCGATAAGCTCGTTTGTTGCCGAAAACTCCTGCACCAAGTTCCAAAATCCGAACGTCCAGAGCCAAAAGACTCATGAAAAAGATATTCGTTATCAACGCTCATCAGGAATACGAGTTTTCAAAAGGGCAGCTCAACCAATCGATGGTTGATATTGCTCTCGAGCACTTTGCGGCTGCGGGGTGCGAAACTCAGCTGACAACGATGAAAGATGACTGGCAAGTCGATGCAGAAATCGAAAAGCATCGGTGGGCTGACGCCATTCTCCTTCAAACTCCAGTGAACTGGATGGGCGTTCCGTGGAGCTTCAAGAAATACATGGACCATGTCTATTCCTTTGGCATGGACGGGCGTCTTTGTGACGGCGACGGCAGAACAAGGTCCGATCCAACCAAGCAATACGGAACAGGAGGCACACTCAGTGGTAAACGCTACATGCTTTCGCTGACCTTCAACGCGCCGGGCAACTCGTTCAATGATGTGTCACAGACGTTCTTTGAGGGCAAGTCAGCTGATGAATTGTTTTGGCCGATGCATTTGAATTTTCGGTTCTTTGACATGCAGCCGTTGGAGACGTTTGCGTGTTATGACGTCATGAAGAATCCGCAGATCGAGAGTGACTTCACTCGATTCCGCGAACACTTGGCCGCGAACTTTATCGCCTCAAACTAGTTGCGAAGAGAAATGATGTTTCGATTGGTTGTGCCCTCCTTGACCTTCCTTTTTGCCGTCGCGGCGTTTTCAAAAAACGCGACCGCTCAAACATGGAAGCCGCTCTTCAACGGCCAAGACTTAACAGGCTGGCACACTCAGCCAGGCGGCAAGTGGGAGGTGGTCGACGGGGTGATTGTCGGAACGAGTCCGAAGTCAGAGCCACGGCACGGACTGCTTGTGACAGACGAGCAATTTGGCAACTTTGTACTTCGCGTCAAGTTTCGCGTTCATCAAGGTAACTCGGGACTCTACTTTCGAGCTCAAAAGACCACCACGAACGTCGCCGTAAAGGGGTTTCAAGCAGAAGTTGATGCCAGCACTGCCGTCGGCGGTCTCTACGAAACGTCGTTGCGAGGCTGGGTGAGGAAGCCGGATCCTCAACTCATTGAACAAATCGTTTCCCGTGACGATTGGATCGATATGACAGTCACAGCGATCAAAGATGACATCACGGTCTCGATCAATGGCGTGATGGTGACGGAATTGATCGGCGACAAAGCTTGTTTGAAGAATGGGCACATCGCGTTGCAGCTGCATGGGGGAACTGACATGCACGTTGAGTTCAAAGACATCGCTATTCTTGAACTGCCATAGCCGCTCCGATTGTTGCGAACCCTCGTTTCTTGTTAGTAGGCGAGGATTGACAGGGGGACTCGTGGCCTCGTCCACTACGAGAATCTGGATGTGGAGGCCGCTGCAACTCAGTCCATTGGCGCGTGATTAGGATTGGGACGCATCGGTTCGGCGCGGACGGTGGCTTTCCAGGCGTTGAGCTCGTCGAGAAGAGCATCTCGGCGCGCTGGATCGGTTTCGGCAAGATTGGTCGTTTCCCCTATGTCGACTTTCAAGTGGTAAAGCTCGATTTTGGCGGGGTCGAATGATTCGATCAGCTTCCAATCGCCCTTGCGAATCACACTCGACGGGTAGCTGGAGGGATGATTGTTGTAATGCGGGAAATGCCAAAAAAGTGATTCCCGGGAAAGTGTTTCCGCGTCTGAAAGCAATGGTTTCAAGTCGACACCATCGAGGTGTTGGTTGGGCATCGACGCAACACCAGCGGCCGATAAACAGGTTGGATACAGATCGTTGCTGATGACCGGTTCGTCAATCACTCGCCCTGGTTTTGAGACCCCTGGCCAGCGAATGATCAGTGGAACGCGGATCCCGCCTTCGTAGTAGGCTCCCTTGTTCGCCCGCAATGGAGCGTTGTTGGTAGCCTTGAAGAAGCCACCATTGTCGGACGTGAAAATGATCACAGTGTTGTTGTGTTTGCCTGCTTCGCGCAATGCATCCACGACGCGTCCAACACTATTGTCGATGCTCTCGACCATTGCGGCGTAAACCGGCTTGCCCTGACGTTCTGCCTCGGGGATTCGCTCGTATTTCTTGATGAGGTCTTTTGGTGCTTGAAGAGGAGAATGCACACCGTAGTGGGGAAAGTAGAGCAGGAAGGGTTTGTCACCCGATGCTCGGATCACCTTCACGGCTTCGTCGGTGAGTCGGTCCGTGAGGTATTCGCCCTTTGTTCCATCGCGAAAGACGTTCCACTTCGCGCGGTGAGATGTCGTCGGAATGGACCAGTTGCCTTGGTACGGAAAAAAATACTGACCGGGCGCACCGTGAGCGTTTCCACCGATGTTGATGTCGAACCCATGATGCTCGGGCAAACAAAACGGTTCGCTTCCTAAGTGCCACTTGCCAAGATGGACCGTTTGATAACCATGCTCGCGGAGCACTTCGGCGAGAGTGATTTCTTCGACCGGCAGCCCTCGGATCTTTCGGCCTTCGATCAGTTTGGCTTTCGGATCCCACCGACCGGAGGGCAACCAATCGGTCAGCAACAGGCGAGCCGGGTACTTGCCGGTGAGAATCGAGGCGCGGGTGGGAGAGCAAACGGCACACGCAGCATAGGCATCAGTAAAGCGGACGCCTTCCGCTGCGAGTCGGTCGATATTGGGTGTTTTGTAATAGGTGCTTCCCTGGCAACCCAAATCCATCCAGCCAAGGTCATCGATCAGAAAAAGCACGATGCTCAAGCGGCTTTCGTCTGCTCGCGAAGGCGGAGCCATGATTGCCAAGAAACAGGCTGCCAAAAAAACAATTCGGTTCATGCCTCATCAATCCTCTTCGGGCGGGACGGCGAGCATTGCTTTTCGTGCTTGGGAAATCTCTTGATCACTTGCTTTGTAGATTCGAAACGCCGTCCGTTCTTGCGACTGGTTGCCTTCCCCATGTTTGACTGTGACTTGAATCAGTTCAGGGACGAAGCTGTGCTCTTTGAGTGCCTTGTTGACTTCGAGCATCGGCGCGGGCGGAATCATCCGCTCCGTCATTCTTCGGTGGTAGGCGCGTAGTTCGTGGAAGGCGAGAAAGCGTTCGATTTGCTTGTCACTCAACTCGAGTTGGCCCTCAATCTGAAACCGGCGGATCTCGCCTTTGATCGTGAGTCCTGCCTTTTCCTTGGATACTTCGTATTCGGGGTGGAGCGTGCGTTTGTAGTATCGCGCCCACTCGGGTCGACGTTCTTCGTCGACCTGGGATAGGTAGACCTTGGTCGCTTGCTTTTTCCACTCTTCGCATTCTTCGAGCGTCAAGGTGGCGGTGGGGTCGACTCGAGTGAATGTGTGTTTGTCGAGGTCGTAAAACGCGACAATCTCTTTTTGATTTGCCGATTTGAACTCGACGGCATAGTTTTCAAAGAAGTAGGCGGTCGAGTATTCGCTTCTCGGCAACTGAATCGACATGATATCGCAGCGGAACTGCTCGAATGTGTCATCCGCATCCTGCTCCTCGCAAAACGCTGGCAAGGTCAGCAGGAGGAGTGTGATGATTGAGAGAAGTCTTGTCAGCATGAACGTGTTTCCTTGTTGGCGGCAGGGTCGGATTTTAGACGAAACGAAGCAGCCAACGAAAAGCAAGCTGGCAAAGATGCGAATTTCGATCGCTTTCCGGTACACTGCTCGCATCGAAAAAGCCTTTAACCGACGGAGCCCAGGAAATGTGTCAAGCTTGTAAGGTCAACGTTGAAAATGTCGATGCCGCGTCTGAAGCGTTTGCCGGTGAAATGATCGAGACCTTGAATCGCGCGACGTTGGCGTTTGGCGTTTCACTCGGCCACCGCACCGGTCTGTTTGACGCGATGGCGGAAATCGACGATTGGGTATCGAGCGAAGCGTTGGCGAAAAAGGCTTCGTGCCAGGAACGCTATGTGCGCGAGTGGTTGGGAGCGATGGTCACGGGCGGAATCGTCGCATACGACAGTGACAACGAAACCTATTTTCTGCCAAAGCACCACGCGGCGCTGTTGACGCGAGCTTCGGGCAGCGGGAACATCGCGGCAACCTTCCAGTTCCTGCAGATGATGGGCGAAGTTGAATCGCAAATCGTCGACTGTTTTCACAACGGCGGCGGTGTACCCTACGAAGCCTTTTCGCGGTTTCATACGGTCATGGCAGAAGAGTCGATGGGGACTGTTGTCGAGGGGCTCTTCACACAAATCTTGCCGCTGGTCCCCGATGCCCAAGAGAAGCTCGAAGAGGGAATCGATGTTCTAGACATCGGTTGTGGAAGCGGTCGGGCCCTGTGCGCGCTGGCAGAGCGTTTTCCAAATAGCCGTTTCGTCGGTCGTGATCTCTGCGAGGCGCCAATCGAATCAGCTCGTAGCGAAGCGGATCGGCTTGGTTTGAAGAACATTCGATTCGAAGTTGCGGACATCGCCGTGGCATCCGACGACAAGTTTGATCTGATCACCGCGTTCGACGTGATTCATGACCAACGCGCGCCCGACACCGTGCTCAAGAACGTGAACTCGATGCTGCGTCCCGGCGGAACCTTTCTGATGCAAGACTTGAAGGCATCATCGAAGTTGGAGGAGAATATCGGACATCTGCTCTGTCCGTTCCTCTATATGATCTCCACGATGCATTGCATGACAGTCTCGCTCGCACAGGACGGCGCCGGGTTGGGAACGGTCTGGGGTGAGCAGCTTGCGGAAAGGATGCTCAACGAAGCAGGGTTCAATAACGTGACGATTCAAAACTTGGAGCACGACATACAAAACAGCTGGTATGTGGCGCGTTCGGACGCTGCGCTGAGTGCGTAGGGCGGCCGTGCGCATTCGTGTTGGTTATCTGATTTGTCGTGATTTTCGAATCCCATCACGCTCGAGTCCTTCGAAAACGTATTCCCAGCAAACTCGGTTTTGCTCGATCAGATTCTTGCAACTTCGGGGACGCCATCGGCAAGCCGTGTAGGTGAAAACGACCGAGATTGCAAAGGTGACGAGCAAGAGTGCGATGTTGGCAAAACTCGAATCAGCGAAAACACTGCGGACGCTGACGAGAAAGAGTAACGCAACCACGGCAATGTGCATGTAGAAGATCATCGGGTAGTAGCCAATCGCGTCGGGGACGGCGTTGTTGTCAAATCGAGCCTTCATAAGGCTGTGGCGCGTCGAATGATTGCGGTTGATCCAGAGTCGAAAGTGTCTAAGGCACGTTTCCCAACCCAGCCACGGCTCCCATTTCCTCTCTTCAAGCTCGATTTGCACGTAGGCGACGATACGCGCAATGCTGTGCATTCGGTTTACGGTGAACCAAAGATTGAAAACCATCAGTCCGATGACGATCGGTGGAAGATAAGCCAAGTGAGCTTCGTTGGTGAAGTTTGCAGCTGCAACACTGATCGTGATGATCAAGAGTGGCCTTTCAAAGACATACTTCTTTCCAACGAGAAGTTCTTCACGAAGCGCTTCGTATTCCGCTGCCGGCGAGTGCGACGGGGGGATCACACGAACACGATGGAATGACTTTTGATGAGCGACCGTTTTGGTGCTGTGCGCTTTGTGCGAAAGCATCGAACAAAGACCCTCGGTGTTTTCTATTGCAAATGTACATTGTCATTGCAGTTGTATGAGGGCTCGAGTCTGGTTGGGTGGGCATGCGGTCGCTACGGGCACCCTCTGGAAAGGAATGGGAAAGGAAGGGGGCAAGAATGAGATTGATGCTTACCGATTTGCGATTGCGTCGGCATCGTCGGTCAGTCGTTTGACGACGTCGGGATGTTGCTCGGCGAGATTGTTTTGTTCGCCGATGTCGGATTCAAGATCAAACAACAACGGCGGGTCGTGAAACGTTCCCTTGCGTTTCTTTCGAGTGATGGGATCGGTCGGTGGATTGGTTCGACGGATGATTTTGTATTTTCCAGATCGGTATGCAGCGGGCCCGTAGTACCACGATTTGCGCGCACTGGGCTGGCCGGACAGGAGCGTCCCGCTCAGGTCGGTCGACATCCAACCAGGCTTGTTCGTTGGCAGGTCGTCGTCGCCGATCAACGCTGCAAACGTGGCGTAAAGGTCGAGGTTCACACCAATCCCATCAACCACCGACGGCTGAATCGTGCCGGGCCACGCGAAGATCGCCGGCACTCGGCTGCCGCCTTCCCATGTGGTGCTTTTTTCGCCGCGGAGCGGATGAGCGGTTCCGCCATGCGGACCAAACACGGTCCAAGGACCATTGTCGCTGGTAAAGATGATTAAGGTCTGTTCCTCAATTCCAGCATCTCGAATCGCTTGACGTACTGTGCCGACGGACCAGTCGATTTCTTCCACAACGTCGCCGAAGCGTCCGCCTTGGCTGCGTCCTTGGAATGAATCCGACGCGAAGACGGGGGCATGAGGCATGTTGTGCGCCAAGTAGAGAAAGAACGGCTGGTCCTTCTTTCGCGCAATCCAGCGAACTGCTTCTTCGGTATAGCGTTTGGTGAACAAGTCTTGTTTTGCAGGAACTTCGACCACTTCACGACCGCGAATGAGTGGGATCTTCCACGTCGATGGAGTCGCCTTGTCGAATGCTTCGCGCGTTTGGAGAGGTGGACCAGGCGCATCGTTACTACCGGGTGTGCCAAAGTGATCATCGAATCCACACTCAAGCGGGTGCATTGGCGACTGGGTGAAATCTTTTGGGTAGCCAGCCAAGTGCCACTTACCAAGGATGGCGGTTGCGTACCCATTTCGTTTCAGCATCGCCGGAAGCAGAGCATCGCGATCGCTCGCTAAAGGTTGACGCTTCAGAAGCGCGGGGTGCCGACCGCTCATCAATCCCTTGCGACTGGGGACGCAAAAGTTTCCCGCAGCGTAAAAACTGGTCCATCGTTGGCCATCGCGAGCAAGTTGGTCGATGTTGGGAGTCTTGATCTGCTGTTGCCCGTAACAGCCGAGGTCGCCATACCCCAAGTCGTCAACAAAGATCAGGACAATGTTGGGTTTGGAAGGCGTTTCAGCGGCGCCGACATCGGCGTTGGACGGGTGGAGGACCAGGCACAACCCGATGAAAGTGAGAATCGTGAGTGTCTTCATGGTGGGGCTTTGGCATTTCGATATTGACGTGGCAATCGCGATGATGCGCGGGGACTTGTAGTGTAGTTTAGATTGGACCCGACAAGGCGGCCGATCGGGTTCGCGTGGACAGGGTGAAAGACGAAATGGCATTTTCGGGATCGAGCATGCCGCAGCCAGAAACGATCACGATGACCGAGGCGACCCAGAGTGAGTGGGATGTGTTGGTCATTGGCGCTGGACCTTCGGGTGCGATCGCTGCTAGGCAATGTGCTTTGGCGGGTGCGCGAGTGCTGTTGGTCAACGAGCACCAACTGCCGCGCGGAAAGGTGTGTGGTTGTTGTCTCAACGGTGCTGCACTTCAAGAACTCGATCGAATTGGCCTCGGAGACTTGGCTGCCCAATGTCGTGCGCCGCGCTTGGAGCGATTCGTATTGGCGAGCGGACGGAGGCACGTTCCGATCGTGCTCGATGGAGGTGTGTCGCTGTCGAGGGAACGCTTGGATCTGGAATTGACCAACGCCGCGGTTCGAGCGGGAGCAGCGTTGTTGGTTGACACCCGAGCGAGCATCAGCCAAAGCGATGAGCGTTCATGCACCGTGCGACTGAAACAGTCGTCGGTGCAAGAACAAGCAAACGCTCGGATCGTGATTGTTGCTGCGGGGCTTGGGCGGCGAATGTTTAGCGACCAAGTCGACGACCCACGGGCAACAGATCCCGGTTCAAGGATTGGTGCTGGTGCGATTCTGGATCACGCGTTCGAAGGATACGCGCCCCATACGATTTACATGGCGTGCGATCCGAGTGGCTATGTCGGTTTCGTTCGGCTTGAGGATGGACGCCTCGATATGGCGGCTGCGTTGGACGCTGACGAAGTGAAGCAAGCTGGCGGCATCGGAAGTTTGACAAGCCGGATTACCCAATCGGCAGGGCTCCCGATGCACGAACTGGTTGAATCGGCTCACTGGCGCGGAACGGCGAAGCTCTCGCAAACGAGGCCGATGGTCTTCGGCGATCGGTTTTTTGTCGTTGGAGACGCTGCCGGGTACGTCGAGCCTTTTACCGGAGAAGGAATGGCTTGGGCTTTGGCGTCAGGGATAGCCGTTGCGCCGCTTGCGCTGAAGTCGCTCGACGCAGGGACGGTTCACACCGGCCCGCAGTGGGCTATGGAAAGGAAGCGGTTGTTGGGAGGTCGCATGAGCAAGTGTCGTGTCGTGAGTCGACTGCTGCGATACCCTCGCTTGGTGCGTTCGGCTGCTTGGGGACTTTCCTATTTCCCAATGTTGGCGCGACCCTTGGTCAAATCACTCAACCGTCCTTTCACTCGCTAGTGGTCGCAACCCTCGAGCTTGCTCTCAACCGTCAAGCAAGGCGGCTTCGATCATCAAGCCTGGGCCGAACGACAAGGCGACGCAAGGTTTCGCTGCCGCTTGTGTTGTTAGCCGATCGAGAACGAACAAGACGGTCGGCGAAGACATGTTTCCGTATTCACGCAAAACTCCCCGAGAAACATCCAAGGCATCTGGCTGCAATTGAAGCGATTCTTCAACCGCACGTAGGATGCGTGGGCCTCCCGGATGAACCGCCCATGAGCCAATGCCATTCAGCGTGAGTCCTTGGGAATCGAGCCAGCCATTGAGCCACGGTCGAAGGGTCTGTTGGATGGCATCGGGGACAAGGTTCGACAACGTCATCTCGAACCCGTGGTTGGAAATTGTCCAAGACATCAACTCTCTGGAATCGGGCGCAAGGTAGGATGCCGTCGACTTGATGGAAGCGACCGGAAGTTGCTCCGGTTTGGCTTGGCCGCTGACAAATGCAGCCGATCCGTCCGCAAAGAGTGCGTTTCCAAGCATCCGCTCATCGTCCCACTGCGTGCGATAATGCAGACTACATAACTCAGTCGCACAAACCAACGTTTTGCTTGAAGGATCCGAGCGACCGATCGCGTCCGCGACGCGCATTGCGTTGATTGCTCCGTGGCAACCCATGTATCCGACTTGGATACGCTGAGTGTTGCGGGGAAGACCGAGTGATTCGATCAAGTGAATATCGACACCGGGAGCTTCAAAACCTGTGCAAGTGACTGTGACTAGATGGGTGATTTCGTCGGCGTCCACTTGTGACACGGAAAGTGCCTGAGTCGCCGATGCGACAGACAGCGGACCGGCGTGGTCAGCGTAGATCGCCATTCGTTCTTTTGTCGTGATTCCAGGCGACGCACCCCGGTCACACACTTTGTCGATCCAACGGTACGCGGTCTCGTAGGGCAGACAGGTGTGGCGGTTCTTTACCTGCGAACGCTTCAAGATCGCCCGCATCAACCGCTCTTCGCGGCGGTCGCGACAGATGAGGTCGGCCGACATCTCCATCGCCTCATCCTGGCTCATCGTGTATTCGGGTACAGCCGTACCGATTCCCAGAATGCAAACGCTCAAAGCCAAAATTCCTCAACAAGATCGATCAATTGTCGCTACTCAGATGCAGTTTAGCCACACTGCAAGATGTACGGAACAATTGTCGTTGAGCGGTCAAAGGGTGGCTTGTGTCGCCCTCCGGGCTAGGCGGGACGCGTTTTGCGCTTAGGCCGGAGGCCGACATATTTCATGCCGGTGGCGTGAGCCACCGGAAAACGAGCGAAGCGAATCTCAGCCCGGAGGGCGATACATTGGACTTGTGTCGCCCTCCGGGCTTGGACACTTCTCGTTTTCATCACCGGGGTCTTACGACCCCGGCAATTCTTGTTCCGCCCTCCGGGCTAAGCGGACGCGTTTAGCGCTCAGTCCAATACTGCTTAGGCCGAAGGCCGACATATTCCTTGCCGGTGGCGTGAGCCACCGGAAAACGAGCGAAGCAAATCTCAGCCCGGAGGGCGATACATTGGAATTGTGTCGCCCTTCGGGCTTGGTCAGTTTTCGTTTTCATCACCGGGGTCTAACGACCCCGTCAGTTCTTGTGTCGCCCTCCGGGCTAGGCGGGATGTGTTTAGCGCTTTAGGCCGGAGGCCGACATATTTCATGCCGGTGGCGTGAGCCTCCGGAATACGAGCGACTTTTGCCTTGCTGGTCTGTGCAAACATCTACACTGACCGGTAACATCGCAGAGTTTCATTGGAGAAATTGTGACCGACGCACTGGGCCGATCAACGATTGATGAGGGACTGGCGGGAGGCTCGCGTCGAATTCTCGTTTGCGGCGCGACTGGATATGTCGGCGGGCGACTGGTACCCCGGCTTTTGGATGAGGGGCATCTCGTACGCTGCATGGTTCGCAGCCCCGAAAAGACGAAAGCCTTTCCCTGGTGCGAGAATGAAAGGCTTGAAGTCGTTTCAGGCGATTTGGGTGATGTCGATTCGATTCGCCGCGCTGTTGAAAACATTGACGTCGTTTACTATCTCGTTCACGCGATGATCAGCGCCGGTTCCGACTACGCCGATCGTGATCGCGAACTCGCGTCGAATTTTCTTGCGGCCGCTAAAGACTGTTCATGCAAGCGAATCATCTACCTTGGCGGTCTGGGCGAACTTGGTCCAAACCTGAGCGCTCACCTTCGCAGTCGACGTGAGGTGGCAGAGATCTTGCAGCAAAGCGAAATCCCGTCGACTGTTTTTCGTGCTGCGATGATCATCGGTTCGGGTTCAGCCTCGTTCGAGATCCTAAGGTACTTGGTTGAGCGTTTGCCAATCATGATCACACCCAAGTGGGTCAAAACCGAGACTCAGCCCATCGCGATTCGAGACGTTCTGCGATACATGGTTCAGTGTCTCGAGGTTGAGCAAACAGCTGGAAAGGTAATCGACATTGGCGGCGCAGAAGTGAAGACGTACCAGGCGTTGATGGTACAGATGGCAAAGTCGATCGGGCTGCCGCGGCGGTTGATCGTTCCCGTACCTGTTCTCACGCCTCGGCTCAGTTCGCTCTGGATCTCGCTCGTCACGCCGGTGAACTCGAGTATCGCCCGCCCGCTGGCCGAAGGATTGCGAAACCGGACGGTGTGCCGGGACAACATGGCGCAGGAATTGATGCCCGGTCCGCTGTTTACCGTCGAAGAAGCGATCGACGCGGCGCTCGGTCGCTTGCAGAGCGGTGATGTTGAAACGCGTTGGTCGACCGCAGGTGAAATGCCGGGCGATCCACAGTGGTCGGGCGGAACCGTTTTTCAAGACGAACGCAGCCGAGATGTTGATGCAAGCGCCGAGGCTACATTCAACGCACTTTGTCGGATCGGCGGCAAACACGGTTACTGGGGAGCCGATTGGCTTTGGTGGCTGCGCGGGTTGATGGACAAAGTCATTGGTGGTCCCGGACTCAGGCGTGGTCGACGTGACCCCGAAAATGTTTCCTACGGCGAAGTCATCGACTTCTGGCGGGTCAACGGATACGAGCCGAATCAGTTGCTCCGCTTGCACGCTGAAATGAAACTCCCAGGTGAAGCGGAACTTGAGTTCGTCGTGGAAGACTGTGGACCATCGCGATCAAGAGTGACCCAGACAGCTCGGTTTCGTCCGCGCGGCTTGCTTGGCTTGCTTTATTGGTACGCCGTACTTCCGCTCCACTTTTTCGTCTTTCCCCGAATGATCAATGGGATAAAAAGAGTCGCAGAACGACGAAGCGATTGAAGGTGACGAGAGGCAACACGCGGCATTACCCCGTGTGCTGGACTGGGATAGTCGTGAATGATCGCCTTGCGGCTTGTGACGGATCCTTCCACTGTGCCGGATCTGTGTCGCTGTCGCTCCCTGATGCGGCCTACGACAGTGAGTGATCAAGTGTGAGCAAAAAGATGAACGCGCGCTTTCGATAGTCGCAACAATCGAGCAAGCCAATTTGGTGGTGCGTTGAATTGGCAAAGCGTCCGGCCACGGACTTTCACGTCCACCATCTGATCCAGAACACTCAATAGACTCATGGACTTGTCTCGACCCGCGGGCCTCATGATTCGCCACGCAACCAGCAGCGATCGGAAGTCAGAGAATTCGATGCTGATTTGATCATCACCGTTGTTGCGGATTCGAACCGGCTTGTTGTTAAGCATGCAATCCAAATCCGCAACGATGAAGATCGCTTTTTGATCAATCATTTTGGTTTTCGGCGTTACGCGTCGAAATTCGCAACGTTCCGTTCATCCGCCAAGTCGCCTGTTCGGCTTGGTTGGATGTTGAGCTGGGAATGTTGACTTGAAAATCGTCAAACGCATAGCTGATTTCCGCGTTGCGACCGGTAAGCTTGTCGTAAAGACCGATGGCGAGTTCGGGCCATGTTTGGGTATCGGCGGATGACATGATCAATCCTCTGGGAGTGTAGAAAGGGGAAAGCGTTGAGCCGTCAGAAGAGTAGACGCACGGCAAGTCATCGTTCTTGCTGGCCATTTCGGATCCGCTCTGCAAACGGCTCTCATCGATGCTGCGAACACCCAATTCATACTTGGAAAGACAGCGATCACTCGGCCGCCAGCGGCGTAAGCGTCATCGTTGCAGAGTTTTATTCAACGCCGGTGTTTGACTGTAGAAAGGCTAACAGGTCACGGAACTCTTCGGTCGTCATTGTTGACTCGAGACCACTGGGCATCAATGAATTGGGCGATGCCCAGTAGTCTTCGATTTCATCGGCCGTGAATGTGCGTTCCTTGCCGTCGGCGAGTGTTAAGTTGATCTTGCCGCAACGATGCCATCATCGGCATTCGAAAATTGCAACAAGGTAGCCATCGCGAATAGCGCAACAACGTTTAAACGCATCAGGGGTGGCATGCTTGATTTTCCTTTTCGCGTAGCCCGATGGCTGGTGTTGGAGGCAGCCATCACGTCAACGACCGGCCCATTTTAGGCAAGATGCCGTGACAACGAATTGCCAGCAGACAAATGGTCGGGCCTTCGGCCCTCGGTCATCGTTGAGATTGACAACCCAGTCCTACGGACTCGGCTAGGCAAATGCCAGGACCTTCGGCCCAACAACCGTGCTGAAGCTTTCGAGCCCACAAGTCTGTGAACACGATGGTTTACGACCTGAACTCTGGGTTGGGACTGGAGCGTGAGAAAAGCTCGGCGCTCAGTAACCCCCTTGGCCGATCTGACCGGCGGCTTCGTTGGAATCATCGCCAGCCGATTCCCGCTTGCGATATTCATCGAGCATTGCTGCGGTCGCTGTCGCGCCGCACCGCGATCCGCCCAGATCGCGGACGTGGATCAGTCCGTCAAGATCCCGCACTCCGCCAGCCGCTTTGACTTGAACCTTTTCGCTGCAACTGGCTCGCATCAGTTTCAGATCGTGTTCCGTTGCGCCTTTGTACGAGTAGCTTCCGTCAGCTTGTTTGACGAACCCGTAACCTGACGAGGTCTTCACCCAATCGACGCCGGCGCGCTCACAGATCTCGCACAGGCGACGCTTGAAGTCGTCACTCGAAAGCCCCGCGCCGCCTTCGGTCAAATAGTCGTTTTCAAAGATGACTTTGACTTTCGCGCCGTGTTTGTGAGCCTCGGTGACCACCGCTGCGACGTCCTGTTCAACATAGGCCCAATCGCCGCCGAGCGCTTTGCCAATATTGATCACCATGTCGATTTCGACTGCGCCATCACGGCAGGCCAATTCAGTTTCATACCGCTTCGATTCCGTGCACGAGTTTCCGTGCGGAAAGCCAATCACTGCGCCCACTTTCACACTGCTTCCGGCAAGCCACTTGACGGCCTGTTTGACAGCGTAGGGTTTGATGCAGACCGAGGCGACATCGTACTGAGCCGCAAGTTTGCAACCCGCTTCAAGATCGGCGTCTGTCATCGTCGGATGCAGCAGCGAGTGGTCGATCATGTTTGCCAGTTCTTCGTACGTGTATTTCACCTTGTTTCTCCGATGGGACGTGAGAAGGAGTGGGGTAGAATCATGTTTTCAGCTTTGAGCCGCTTGCATCGCCAGCGCGATCGCGCCTCTTAGGCCGGCTTGTTCGCCCAGCAAGGAATGTTCAACGCGAACATCATCCGTAGGAAACATTCCGATGCGTTCGTGGATTTCGTTCGCAACCGTTTCACTAAGCAAAGGGCCGACTTCGGCGACGCCACCACCGAGAACGATCAACTGTGGATGAAGAATCGCTACAACGTTGGCAGCGGCGATCCCAATCGCCTTTCCAGCATCGACAAGAACACCGCGAACGTACGGGTCATGCTCGGCAGCAATGACGACTTCACGCGGTGTCACCCGATCGCTTGATCCGTCAACCAAATCGTGAAGCGTCGGCGCCAATCCTGATCGCATCAATCGAACCCCTGCGCCAGCGATCGCCGGACCACTGGCAAACGCCTCAAGGCAGCCACGGTTACCACAACCGCAGCGTGGTCCGTTGGGATCGATGGTTTGGTGGCCAAGTTCCCCTGCAGCGCCGAGTGGACCAAGCCGCAACTGGCCGTCAATTGCGATACCGCCCCCGATACCAGTGCCGATCGAAAAGAAGGCCATGGTGACTTTCGGATCGTCCTTGCCGTGGCCCCACCGCAACTCGCCGAGGGTCGCTGTGCGAACGTCGTTGAGCAATCGAACCGGGCAAGAAAGTTGGTTGGCGAGCATTGCGGCAACCGGAATATCACGCCACTGTGTAGCCAGATTGGGCAGGAACTTTGTCTCACCCTTTTCAATGTCGACCAAACCGGGCACGCCAATACCGAGACCAGCCAGTGATTGATCACCACCGTGCTCGGCAAGAAGCTCTTGAACAAGCGCGCCTATCCGTTGCACGACATCATCGGGACCACGATTCGAATCCGTCGCGATCGTTCGACTCAGCAGTAGTTCGCCAACGTCGTCTGCAATCGCTGCTTTGATCGATGTTCCGCCGAGGTCGATACCTGCATACATCACTTCGATCCTTCGTTGGCCGGTCCACGGAGTTGCCCGCGAGCGGGCGTCGCCGTTTGGATGGGACCGAGTCGGCTGTGGAATTCGTATTGATCACTTCGATAAAGGGTTCGTTCCCACCACAAAGGCGAGTTGTCATCGAGGCAGCCGACGGCGGTGACTTCCAAAGCCGCCGTGCGAGACGCGACCTGCAAGTGTTTGGCTTCGCGGGATTTCAACACGACCGCACGGATCACTTCGTCAGCACCCGAGATCTTCAACGCATGTTTTTGAGTCCAAGCTTTGTAGAGTGAACCGGAGGCCTGGGCCCTGGTGAGTTTTTCGCAGTGTTGCTTCATCACATAACGATGCTCCAAGATCACTGGAATGCCATCGGCTAGACGCAATCGTTCCAATTCCCAAAGTGGTTGGCCCGCTTTGAGATTCATGGCGGATCGAATCTCGTCATCGACGTCGTCTGAGGCAACGGAACGGAACACGATGAGTTTCGTCGACGGCTTTCGGCCAGCAGAGAGCGCCTTTTCGGTAAAGCTGACAAGCGATTGAAGGTCATAGTCGATGACATCGCGGCGAACGAAGGTTCCGATGCCGCGGCGAAACTCCAGCACACCTTCCGAGACGAGGCTAGCGAGTGCCTTGTTGGCCGTCGCGCGGCTCACTTCGAAGCGTTTGGCGATTTCACGCTCAGTCATGAAGCGGTCGCCCGACGCGTATTCACTGGCAAGCGTCGAACGCAGCAAATCGTTGAGCTGCTGATAAACGGGATTGCGTTGCAATTGGGTCTGCATGGCAAGCAGAGAGGGCAGGGGAGTTTGGTACGGTGGCTAAGCCACCGTATCGCAGCCGCCACCATCAGTCAATGGCTCACCTAGGAGCATCGGGATAGCCACAAGAAACACAAGAAACTCTGTGAAATGTGGCTTTCACGGAAGAACGAATCGAAGTGCCTGCTTGAGCTCTCGTCGCTTGTAGGCACGTCTTCACTTTTTGTGTCTTCTCGTGTTTTTTGTGGCCAACTCATCTGTCCAGGGAGGCGCATTGGGATAGCCACAAGAAGCACGAAAAAGCACAAGAAACTCTGGAGTGTGGTTTGCCCATATGAACGAATCGATGGAGCCTGGCTCAAGCTCTCATCGCTCTTTGCTGCCATCTTGTCGTGTCTTCTTGTGTTTTTCGTGGCCAACTCAATTCTCCTCAACGAGACGGGCTGGAATACGACAAGACGCATATAAAGTACAGCGATGGATTCTCGATTCACGGTAGGTTGCGCGGGGTGATGGGCAGTCACTGAAACCGAATTCCATGGGGCACAACGATGATATGGAACAACATCAACGAACTCTGCGATGTCGTAAGGCAAACCTCTTTTGAGATTCACAAGTATCATCGGCATGGGCATCTCGAAAAGATCTACGAGAACGCGCTCGTGCATCGACTCCGAAAACTGGGGCTGGACGCAGAGCAGCAGTGTCCGCTGAGGGTCTACGATGAAGATGGAGCGATACTTGGAGAGTATTTTGCAGACCTATTCGTAGAAAACTGCCTCATCGTTGAGCTCAAAGCATGCAGAGCAATTAAAGATGAGCACATCGCTCAGTTGCTGGGGTACTTAACATCCTCGCGTATTGAGACGGGGTTACTCATCAACTTCGGTGCCCCGAAGATTTACGTTAAGAAATACCTGATGAATCGGCGCGACTAAGACGCCTCGCACCTGAGCGTGAGTGGAGGCATGCTTGTCGTCTTTGGCCAGTTGCGCGGAATAGCCACAAGAAGCACGAAAAGACACAAAAAACTCGGGGATAGGTTTGCCAAGAAGGGTCATCTTCCTCAGAGAGGCTCATTGGGATAGCCACAAGAAGCACAAAAAGGCACAAGAAGCTCTGCGGAGTGCGATTTGCCCAGAAGAACGAATCGACGGTGCCTGCTTGAACTCTCGTCGCTTGTTGGCTCGTCTTCTTTTTGTGTCTTCTCGTGTTTTTCGTGGCCAGCTTATCTGCCCCAGGGAGACGCACTGGGATTGCCACTAGAAGCGCGAAAAGGAACAAGAAACTCGGTGGAGGGTGGTTTGCACAGGTGCACGAATCGATGGAGCCTGGCTCAAGCTCTTACCGCTCTCAGCTTGCCTTATTTTTGGGCCTTCTCGTGCTTTTTGTGGCCAACTCATCTCCCCACCGACCGAGCAGCGAGTATTCAGGCCTGAGGAGTGAATGAGAAATCTCGTGTTTTTCCCGGGGCGGTGTAATCGCTGGGCGATTGGGGCCATTTACTGGTGTCAGGCGGGTGAAACGGCCGCCGGAAACAAGGCAACACAAGTAAAAAACCTCGATTCTGGAGAGACGAAAATGTCCATCGCACACGCACCTCAGACAAATCAAGCCAGTACCCAAGAACAGACCAACGCACAGGCAGCCGCCCAGTTTGGCGACCTCAAAAAGCTGGTTCACGAGATTGCCAAAGATTGGGGATGGGTGTTGGCCGCCGGCATCATCTCGGTAGTTGGCGGCACGGCAGCTCTGCTGTCACCCGTCTTGGCCACGGGCATCGTCGGAATGTTCATCGCGGTGACCTTGTTTGTTGTCGGTTGCTTCAACCTTGCCGGCGTTTGCTTTGCCGAGAAGGGCCTGAAGCTGGAGGCCTTTCTGACGGGTACCGTCCAGATCCTGTTGGCCGCTGTGATGGCGTTCTATCCCTTTGCCACTTTGATGTCGCTCACCTTCTTGATTGCCGCGTTGATGTTGGTTGACGGAATCCTTCGAGTGGTCTTGGCGATCCAGGCACGCGACATTCCTGGTTGGGGATGGACGATGGCTGGCGGCGTCGCAGGTATCGCGTTGAGCATCCTTGTGATGACCGCACTTCCCCAAGCATCGTTCCTCGTGATTGGCATCTTGGTCGGCGTGAATCTGATCACAGCCGGCGTCGCACGAATCGTCATCGCCATGGCCGCTCGCAAGGTTGCGAAGGCCACCGAATAGAACGATCCAAAACGATCGAATCCAAAACGCGGCCCCTCGGCCGCGTTTTTTTGTGCGCTGGTCGGCGTGCCGATCGCGTCGAGAGCGAATAGAATGCGGCGGCCCGTTATGAGGAATTGTGGGTCG
Source organism: Rubripirellula sp. (assembly GCA_965216875.1). Lineage (GTDB taxonomy): Bacteria > Planctomycetota > Planctomycetia > Pirellulales > Pirellulaceae > CBDCUW01. Next base: position 5,893,257 of record OZ244207.1, on the reverse strand, counting down.
GATGAAGTTAGTCAATGAAGTCACCTCGAATAACACCTGGATCTGCCAGGTCAGTTTTGAATTTGAGACCTTTTCTTACTCGCTGTAGCAATCTCGCTGGGATCTTGACGTTGGCTCTTGGGCTCGTCGTGATCTATGGGTGGCACACGCGCACTTTGACGCTCATTCAAGTGCTGCCGACCTTTGTGCCCATGCAATACAACACTGCATTGGGTTTCGTGTTGTGCGGCGTGAGTCTTTTACTGGTCGGTTTTGGACACCAACGGTGGGCGGTGTGGTCCGGTGGTTTTGCCGCGGTGGTCGGTAGCCTGACGCTGCTTGAGTACATCACCCACGTCGACTTTGGCATCGACGAACTGTTGATGAAGCATGACATCACCGTTGAAACGTCCCAGCCAGGACGAATGGCGCCAAATACCGCAGTCTGTTTCACCTTGATCGGGTTGGCCGCAGCCTTTCCGTCGATCAGCCACCGATCGCTCGTTCGAGTGGTACTTGCTTCGTTGGCCCTCGGGCTCGGCGTGGTCGCTCTCTCTGGGTACGCGGCGCAACTCGAGACTGCGTATGGATGGGGAAACCTGACTCGGATGGCGGTTCACACGTCGGTGGGCTTCATCTTTGTCAGCACTGGGTTCTTGATGTTCGTCTGGAGCCAGGACTTGGGCGAAGAATCGTGGCTGCCCGCTTGGATGCCGGTCCCGTTGTGCATCGCAGTTCTCACGGTGACGCTTTGCCTGTGGCAGGCGCTCAACGCGGGTAACCAACGGATCTTTGACGAGTATGGCCACGTCTCGTCGCTTTCGAACGTGGCCACGATCATGCTCGTCGTCGGCTCGCTTCTGGCCATTGCGATGGCATCAGCAGCGTGGTTCGCGCAGACGGCTGCGGATCGGGCACGCGCGATTGCTCGCACGAACCAGGCACTCGAGTCCGAAGTTGCCACCCGACGCGAAGCTGAGATCGCGTTGCAGACCCATCGAGACAATCTCGAAAAGATGGTTGCCGAACGCACCGAGCAGCTGGAGGTTGCACGCCAGGATGCCGAAGCGGCAAACCACGCCAAGAGTGACTTCCTTGCAAACATGAGTCACGAAATTCGAACGCCGATGAACGCGATCATCGGAATGACCGATCTCGCATTGGACACCGATCTGTCCAGCGAACAACGCGACTACATGCAAACGGTCAACGCGTCGGCAGCCGCCTTACTCGCCCTGATCAATGACATCCTCGACTTTTCCAAGATTGAAGCGGGCCGCCTAGAAATCGAATCGCATCCGTTTCGGCTTCGCGACACACTTGCCGACATGTTGAACACCTTGGCAACGCGAGCTCACGAAAAAGGTCTCGAATTGGTCTACCACGTTGCGCCGGATGTGCATGACGGGATCGTCAGTGATGTGCACCGAATCCGACAGGTTGTTCTTAACTTGGTTGGCAACGCAATCAAATTCACCGAGACAGGCGAGATTGTTGTTAGCGTTTCTGAAAACAAACGCGATGACGACCAGGTCGAGCTACTCTTTTCGGTTGCGGATACGGGGATTGGTATCAGCAAAGAACAAGCGGACACTATCTTTCGCCCGTTCGAGCAAGCGGATGTTTCGACAACGCGAAAATATGGTGGCACTGGACTGGGACTTGCCATCTGCGTGCAACTGATCGAGTTGATGGGCGGACGGATTTGGGTGGAAAGTGAACCGGGCAAGGGTTCGACTTTCTTGTTTACCATCATTGCGGGCGTTGGCACCGATCACCAACGCATCGAAGATTCGACCGACGGCGCCGTGCTCGAGGGAACACGCGTGTTGGTGGTCGATGACAACGCAACGAACCGGCGCATCTTGGAAGAGATTTTTAGGAACTGGCGCATGGTTGCGGTTGCCGTCGACAGCGGACCGGCCGCGCTCGATCAATGTCAACGGTTGGACGGCGATGAACGGTTCGACTTGATCGTCTCGGACGTCAACATGCCCGAGATGGACGGGTTTGGGTTGTTCCAAGAGCTACGAAGCCGAGACAACCATACGCCCGTGATCTTCTTGACCAGCGGAACGCGACCCGGAGACATCCCGCGTTGCAAAGAGCTAGGGGTGAGCGCCCACCTGTTGAAGCCGGTAAAACAGTCGTTGTTGATGAATGCGATCGTGACGACGCTTGTTGGTGATGACGAGCGTTCCAAGCAACCAGCGCCAGTGAATGCTAGCCAGGCTGCTGACAGCAAGCGCCAAGGTTCGCTTCGCGTTTTGTTGGCCGAAGACAACAAGACGAATCAAAAATTTGCAATTCGCGTTCTCGAGAAAGCCGGCCACGAGGTGATTGTGGCTAATAATGGACGCGAAGCGGTTGAGTTGTCAGGTCGCGAAGCGTTTGATCTGATCTTGATGGATGTTCAAATGCCCGAGGTGGATGGGTTCGAAGCAACTTCCAGAATCCTGGTTCGCGAAAAGAATCATTCCGGCGCCACGCACGTCCCGATCATTGCCATGACCGCGAACGCCATGAAGGGCGACCAGGAACGTTGCTTGGAAGCAGGAATGGACGGTTACGTTTCGAAACCTGTCAAACGATCGTTGCTCTTTGCCGAAATCGAGCGAGTGTTGGAGACTTCGCGCAAAGACGAAACCGCCAACTGATCGCCACATTTTGATGTTCTGGATCCATGCGAATCCTCATTGCTGAAGACGAACGACTCACTCGAGCGAAGTTGCGGCGATTGCTCGAGCAGATGGGGCATGAGGTGGTTGAGGCTGCCGATGGCAAAGAGGCTTGGGAGCAGTTTCAGGCGGAAGCGTTCTCGATCGTGATTTCCGATTGGGAAATGCCCGCGATGAGTGGCGTCGAATTGGTCGAGCGGATTCGCGCGGGTCAATCGGACGAAGGCTATGTCTATGTCATTCTGTTGACCGGCAAGTCAGAAAAGAAGGATGTGGTCGCGGGGATCGAGGCAGGGGCGGACGACTTTGTTTCGAAACCCTTTGACCGCGGCGAGCTGCGAGCCCGGTTGAACGCGGGGCAGCGGATTGTCGAGCTGGAGCAACACCTCGGCGAGGCGAACGGCCGTTTGCATCACGAGCTTGCCGTGGCTCGCGAGTTGGCGGACGCCGAGCATCGCAAGCACGGCGAAGCACTGCTAGGTAATAGCATTTCTGTGCGCATGCTACGTGAAGGCATCAAGCAGTGTGCGGCGTCGGATACACCTCTACTTCTTACCGGACCAAGTGGTGCTGGCCAAGAAGCTGTCGCGCGGTCGATCCATCGAAAGTCGGCGCGCCGTGATCGACCCTTCATTTATGTCGCCTGTGCGCACCTAGCCAGCACGGACGATTCCATTTTCAAAGTTGGCAAGGGCAACGACGGCCAGACACAACTTGCCAAGGCTTCGTTGGCGGATGGTGGAACGCTGTACCTCGAGGGCGTTGAAACACTGACCAACGACTCTTGCCAAAACCTTTGCCGGTTTCTTGAGGAGGCTGATCAGTGTCGCACTGCGGGCGAGAAGCCAAATCCAGATATTCGCGTGATCGCATCGTTGACTTCGGGCAGCACGCCAGAGCAGGTGGACATGGCTCAGCTCGAGCGATTGGTCGGGCAAACTCGACTGTCAGTTCCTTCCCTTGCGGAACGACGTGAAGACATCATTGAGATCGCGCAACACGTATTGACCGCTCGCGCGACTTCGTCCGGAAAAGTACTCGAAGGATTGACCGAAGATGCAATCGAGATGCTGCGGCGCTACACGTGGCCCGGGAACCTACGCGAGCTCCGCAGCGTGATCGAGCGATCTGTCGCGTGGTCATCGGGCACAAAGGTCGAGATCCCTGCGGAACTACTGCGCGAGGGTCGTCGAGTTGGCGGGTACACGCTTCAAAAACAGATCGGCAAGGGTGGAATGGGCGAGGTTTGGCTCGCACAGCATTCGCTCCTTGCTCGCCCTTCCGCGGTAAAGCTCATTCGCCAGCGTGCGCTCACGGGAGATGCAGACACGCGAGAAATGCTTCGCGAACGTTTTCAGCGCGAAGCGAAGGCGACGGCCAATCTTCGCTCACCTCATACGGTTGAACTGTATGACTTTGGGATGACCGAAGAGGGTGATTTCTATTATGTGATGGAATACCTCAAGGGCATCGATCTGCAACGCTTGATTCGTGAGAACGGTCCACTTTCGCCGGCACGTGCAGTCTATTTGCTTGATCAAGCTTGCTTGTCGCTCGAGGAGGCTCATCGTGCAGGGCTTGTGCATCGAGATGTGAAACCGGCCAATTTGTTCGTTTGCGAATTGGGAACTCAGGACGACTTCTTGAAACTGCTCGACTTTGGGATTGTTCGTACCACTGGCAGTATGAATCAGACGGCAGATGAAAGCGTCGATTCGACGGGGATGATCAAGGGCACGCCTTCATGTATCTCGCCCGAAGCAGCGCAGGGGCATCCGGCGACCTTTGCATCCGATATCTATTCACTCGGTTGCGTTGCATTCTCTCTGTTGACCGGCGGAGATGTGTTTTATGCCAAGAGCGTCATGCCGCTGTTGATGAAACATGTATCAGAGCGCCCCAAACCACCTTCCAACTATCGCAAGGGGTTACCTCAGTCGTTGGATGACATCGTGCTAAGTTGCCTTTCGAAAGCTCCTTCAGATCGACCCACCGCGGGAGAATTACGTCAGACGTTGGCGTCAATCGAACTTGATGAAACATGGACTAACGAATCGGCAACGCAGTGGTGGGCAGAGCATCCCTATTACCGCGAACTAAGCGAATCGGAGAAGCAGGACGAGACGAAAGCTGCGAGTGTGGTCGATAGCACTGCGGGCGGCATTCAAGAGCATCCGAGCGAAGATGACCTGCGGCGATGGATCGGCGGCGCGCTCTCAATCAAACGCACTGAGGTTGTGGAACAGCACCTCGAATCATGCGAAGTCTGTGCAGAGAAGATCGGACAGCTAGGTGACGACGATGATTTCGTCGATCACCTGCGAAATGTGATGTAGGACGCGGGTAGGATGAAATCCGACAGTGTCAGCACCAACCTCGTTACCTTGTTCCTACGTTGTGATCATTTGAATGTCGCCTTTCGCTCCGCGAAAGTAGCGTCCGCAAACGCAACTTTTGCGGAGCAAAAGGCGACGATGGCGTCCCTGCGTAGGTCATGTTCCGCATGACAGGTGTGCGCAACATGTGTTGCGCCCGGCCGCTTGCGCGGTCACGGCTCACAGGTGAGCGGCAAGACGGTAGCCGCCGGTATGTCAACACACCAAAACAGTATGCCCCGACACTTGCACGGCCCGACGCTAGCGCGTGCGGCTCACAAACGTGCAATAGCGTTCACGGCCTTGCACGCTACAGCGCGCAAATCGAAACGCCCGTCATGCAGAGCATGACCTACGACGGAGTGCCCACAAGACGCATCTATTCAATCCGCAAGAATTTGGCGGCGAGCAGGGTGTTGATGGTGGCGAAGGCGCCCATCAAGCCCAGTTCGACGTGGATGTCGGCGATGCTACCGCCAAAACTGATCAGTTGATGCATCGCGCTCATCGCCCACGCCGTGGGTGTCAGTTGAGCGATCTGTTTTGCGAAATCAGGCATGATTTCCAGGGGCCACCAACATCCGCCGATCGCAGCCAACAGTATCGAACCAAGTGTGCAAACGCCTTGCGCTGTCTCTGGTGTTCGGATCACGGCAGCGACAAGAACGCCCAGTGCCGCACAGCCCCAAGCAAAGATCAAGAGCGTCACGCCAATGGTTGGGATGTGATCGCCATAGTCCACTCGGAACAGCAGCCTGCTGACGACCAACAAATAGACGATTTGAACTGCACCGAGAAAGAAGCGTCCCAAGATTTTGCCGATCACGATTTGCCAACGTTTGACCGGATTCACGGCGATGCGACGTAGCGCTCCCGCCGTCCGTTCGGACGAGATCCCCAAGCTGCCAAAGATCAGCAAGTTCATCAGAATGAACATCACCACGTAGCCAGGGACCGATTGCTGAAACCCGCTCGGCACTATGCGACGTCCCGCAAACGAAACATCTAACGCGACCTTTCGTTCGCGTTCAAGCATCGCTTTGAGTGCCGTTTCGGTAATCTCGGGTTCACCCTCGACCGCGTCGTCGGTCACGACTGCGAAGATGGCTGATGAAAGTGCAATGATCGATCTGGTCAGCCTGACTTCGATCATGGCCGAAGGCTCGAGGTTGCCACTCGGTTTTTCGATCAGGTTGACGTCGACTGACTTTGCCTCGAGTACCCGCTGCGTGAAATCATCAGGGATCTCGACGATCGGATCCTTTTCGTTGCTCGCTTCCTTGCCAATCGCCCGCACGCCTTCTTGTTCGAGTTGTTGAACAAGAAGGGCACCGATGAAACCTTGGTCTTGATTGTCGATCACCAACTTCGGCTTGGGGCTCGAGGGTTCGCTGTTATCGAACCGCATGGCCGTGCCGAAGAAGTAGATAAACACGATCGGCATGCCAAACAACCAGATGTAACCGATCTTGTCTTTCAGAAAGACGCGAAGGTCGTTGGCGGCAAGGATCCATATCGTTCTCATGTCGTTGCCCCCCGCAGCAATCGTCGCTGGAAGATTGCGATCGCAGCCACAAGAAGGACGAACCCGCCAAGGCAAAGACCGATCGATATGCCGATCCACGAGGCATCCGAGTGTCCGTTTTGCAGACCGCGGAATGCTTCGACGTACATGTAATTCGGAAGCGCGGGGCTAATCACATCGCGAATGATTCCGGGAAGACTCTGGACGGGCATCATCGATCCGCCCAAGAATCCCATCAGCATGATCACCACGGTGTTCATCGCCAGGATGAGTTTTTCTCGATAAACCACGGCAATGAGTAGGTAGGTGAATCCGACCGAAAACAGACTGAACGCCACCGTCAGCAGCATGCATTCGACAGGTCGCGTCCACGTGATGTCGAAAATGAGCGAACCACCGACAAGGATAATGAGCCCTGAAGCGATGACCACTACCAACGAAAAGATCGACTTGGCAACAAACAGAGGCAACAACTTTGCATGGCAGGTCCGATAGCGATCGAGTGTCCCACTGCGTCGTTCAACGATCAGTTCGCGAGTGCTTCCTTCGGCTGTCATCAGCAAGAAGATTGCCGCCATACCTGGGATAACAAACCCGAAGATATTGAACGTAGGTCCTGAGTCCTCCTGTACGGTCGCTTCGGAATCCGTTCCATCGACCACCGACGAGTCTGTGTCTTTTGGCGCGTTCTTGGTGTAGCTAATGATCGGGGGAAAGACGTAAGCCTCGGCTCGCTCGAGCTTGTCGCCGATGCGAGTGATGCTGCGAGCGAGTTTGGCCGAATCGGGGGCGCCGTCTTGTTCGAAAATCTCGACGATGTCCGGCACTTCGTCAGCGAGGTTCAAGGCGAGCGCGTTGAGCAATTCCGTGACCACGCACATCAACTCTTCAGTGATTGCGGGGAGATACGATTGCGCTGGATTCTTGATCAATTCGATGGGCGGTGGGTGCTCGCCTTTCAGAAACGTCGAGGTGAAGTCCTTGGGGATGACAATGATAGCGCTGACTTCATTGTTTCGAATCAATCTGTCCGCTTCCTCGCGCTCGACAACGACCGTGTCGAGCGAATCACGTCCACGTTCGGAAGATCCCGCACCGGCCAGCATCCCCCCCAACACACTGTCGTCTTCGTCGACGACGGCCAACTTGATGCGAGGCATCTCATTGTTGCGCGCGGCAGGACCAAAAACGGCACCGACTAAACCGGTGATGCAAAGCGGCATCGCCAGCAGGATCACCGTGCTGTGCCAATTGACGCGTAGGCGGCGGAGGTCTTTTTGAATCAAAGCCCAGATCATGCTATTCCCTCAGTTCACGCCCGGTGAGTTGAAGGAAGACGTCGTTGAGATTGGGCTTTTTGATCGTCGCGTTGTCGAGCTGGATAGGAATGTCCAGCAGTTCTCGCAAACATTCAGACGGGTGCCGCTGGTCGGTTGATGCGACAACCAACTGGTGGTCACGCATACGAATCACTCGAAATCGCTGGCCAAACCCGTCCCAATCGTTTGTGTCGGCGCCAGAAAAATCGCCTTCGAGAACGAAAAGTTGGTCGCCACCGAGGCTTTCCTGCAATTCGGACAGGGAACCGTCGGCCAGGACTTCGCCGTGATCAATGATTCCGATTCGGTCGCAGAGCGTTTCGGCTTCATCCAAGTAGTGGGTGGTGTAGAGGACTCCCGTTCCGCGACGAGCGAGGTCGCGGACAAACTCCAGAATGTTCGCTCGCGCTTGAGGGTCAATTCCAACGGTGGGCTCGTCCAGCAAAAGTAATGCAGGTTCGTGAAGGAGTGCGCAGCCAATGTTGACGCGGCGCTTCATCCCACCCGAGAACGTTTTAACGGTGTCGCGTTTTCGGTCGGACAACGAAAGTTCTTCGAGCAACTCATTGGCGCGTGCCTTGGCAGTTTGCGATGACAATCCAGCCAGTTTTCCCCAGAACACCAAGTTCTCAAACGCGGACAACTCTTCATAAAGAGCGATCTCCTGAGGTACGACGCCCATCTGTTTTTGGCCTGCGACGGGATCGGAATGAAAGTCCTTGCCGCAAACAGAAACCTGCCCAGAATCGGGTTTCAGCAAGCCACAGATCATTGCAATCGTGGTTGTCTTTCCAGCGCCGTTCGGACCGAGCAGTCCATAGATTTCTCCGCGACGTATCTGTAGCGAAGCTTCCGAGACGGCAAGTGTTTCGCCAAATCGTTTCACAAGTCGATCGGCCGACAAAACAGTGTCAGTCATGCAAACCTAGGCGGTAGTGGGCAAAGAGGAGTCATGGATCATCCGCGAATCAGTGTGATTGTGTCCACTCCATGATTGGAGTCGCCGGCCAAAACTGGGCCCCATTCTTTAGCGTTTTGGGCGCGAGTTGTTTCGAAGTGGCGGCACTTTGACAAATTCTTAGCCAACAGCATAGCCATTACTGATTCGCGCCAGTGATCACAACGGTTGTCGTTCACTTCCGTGCTGGGACGGCAAACAGGAAGGATGTCAGGCAAGCCAGCTAGTGAGATGAATAGAGGTAGTTCATGTCCGGCTTTTCTGTGGCGTAGAAATGGACCCAAATGTAGGCATGGCTGAAAGCGGCGACGACAAGAGCGGAGCTTGACGCAAAGCCGACGGCGATGGCCCAGAAAAGCAGGAACGCGTAGAGGTACATGCCGTTGTTGGTGAACCGAAAGATCCCTTGATTGACCAGCGGCATGGCGCGGTATTCAGGATCAAAGTGGTCTGCGCCGGCGGCGCGAGCCATGCCGAAGTAACGCATAACGCTATACATCGCATAGAGGCCTGCCAGCATCATCAACAGAGTGAGGACGATCCTTGGAACGAGCGGGAGTTCGAGTGATCCTCGGTCGACCCAAGCCAAAGCGAAGAGCGAAAGGAAGCGTCCGAAAAACAGAAGGAAGAAGCAAGCGACGTATCCGCGGAACCCGATTCGATTGCTCGTCCAAGCTGATCGAAGTTCCAGCCGCCAAGCGAGCCAAACGTAGACTTGGTGCAGTATGGGAATAGCCACTGCAAGCCAAAAGAGCAGGGGGAAAGGTTTCGCAAGCCAGCTCCAAGCGGCCCAGGTCAGCCCAAGCAAGATCGCCAGAGAGACGAAATGCCAAAACTGGCCAGTGGTGATCGAAGGAGGCGATGATTGCTGCGTCATGCCTTGATCTTAGCGGACCGGCCGACGTGGAATGTCCGACATCAGAATGTTGGACGCCGGGAATGTGGAGCTGTCGTTGACGACGTGGGGTGGCGTTGGTGGGTATGTTGGTGCATCCAACCACCTACACCGGGAAAGATAAATCGATGTCTCGCAACAATCCGATTCGGTTTCTGCGCACGACGGCGATCGGGGGACTGTTGTTCCTGTTGCCTTTGATTGTCGTCGGCGCGCTCGTTGGCCAAGTTGTTCCGATCGTGCTGGCGATCGCTGAAGGCTTGGCTGGAATTCTTCCCGGGTTTATCAAGACGCCGAGCGGCATTGCGCTGCTCTTTCTAATGTCGATTGGCATTCTGCTGTTGCTCTGTTTTTCGGCAGGCCTCCTGGCACGTTGGTCGTTCAGTCGGAAGTTTTCTGAAGCCTTCGAGAAGAAACTTGTGTTTCTGTTTCCACGGTATGCCATTTTGAAAGACCAAATGGCTGACAGTATTGGTGGTGACCACGCCAAGGCAGAGATGAAGCCGGTCGTCATACGCTTTGACGAAATGCGGCGCATCGGATTCGAAACGGAGCGATGCGAAGACAACGGACTCGTTTCGGTCTATTTGCCTGGTTCGCCCGACCCCTGGTCCGGGAAAGTGGCTGTCGTCGAAGCGAGTCGCGTCGAAGCGTTGGATGCTGAATTTGGGGTGGCCGCAGCAACCTGCGAACAACTCGGGCGAGGTTCCATCGCACTGCTCGGCAAACCGAAACGCGAAGCATAGCCTATTGGGCAGGATGTTAGATTGGTCGCCAAGCAAGCGGTTTCGAGTGGGAGGGTAGGAAATGCGATTCAGGTGCTTTTTGATGGTTGCTGTGTGCACGCTCGTTGGATCGTTGGGAAGAGCCGATGACCGGAGCTCATCAAAGGAGAAAGGTATCAATCCAACCGACGAAGACTTTGCCAAAATCTCGAATGACAAAGTGCAGTTCATCGATCGATTGCTAACCGTGATCGAAAAGGAGATTGTCCCCAAAACACAGAAGGGGGTCCGGGGCGGAAGCAAACTCTTCGGTGGTGCGGTGCTGAAGAAGTCGGATCTCTCGACGGTGGTGGCCGAGACCAACACCGAATCTGGCAACCCACTGATGCACGGTGAAGTGACGACAATCTTTTCGTTTTACGACGTTCCAAGAAACGAGCGTCCGCCTGCGAGCGAATGCGTTTTTCTTTCGACGCACGAGCCCTGTCCGCTCTGTCTGTCGAGCATCACTTGGGGAGGCTTTGACAACTTCTTCTATCTGTTCACCTATGAGGACTCGAAGGACGCGTTCAATATTCCCCACGACATTCGCATGCACCAGGAGATCTTCAAGATTCCTGACGCCGAGTACGCACACAAGAATCATTACTGGAATGCTTGGTGTGTCAAAGACCTGATCGCAAGCTGCGGTGAAAAGGACCGCGTAGGATTCGAAAAGCGGCTCAAGAAGCTGCGCAAGGCCTATGATGAAATGTCGGACATCTATCAGCAGTCCAAAGACAAGGGTGCCGAGATCCCATTGAAGTAGCGAGGGTGAAGGCCATACCCCGCCAGGTCTGGGATGATCAAGTTGACCGCAAAATGGGCGACGAATACATTCGGTTCTTCGGTTCGTCAATTCGTGGAGTCAGTTTTTGAAAAGTGGCAAGTCCCTTTCGCTCGCGTGGTTCTCTGTAGTTCTCGTCGTTGCCGGCTGCAGTTCGGCTGACGAGTCCAATCGCCGCAAGCTTGCCGCCAGCGCGAAGGCTGCTGCAAGAGAGTCATCGAAACCTTCGAAGGTGGATTCTGCCACAGGTTTGCTTTCGGCTGTCGAACAAAAACGTTGGGATCAGGCGAAAGCGTACGCCAAACGCGCCTTGGTCGAGCATCCAGAAGACCCCGATGTCATGATGGCCGCTGCTGAGGTCGCGTCGAATGACCATGACATCGATGAGATGGCTGAGTTGATGTTGCTCGCTTGCCAGCTAGGCGATTATCAACCCTCCTCGCGCATCAACGCCGTCGGCAAGTCGCTGTTTGACCTCGGTCGGATGTACCAAGTGATCGAGCTGTATGAGACCAGCTTGGAACGGCACCCGGATCAACAGATGCTCCGCAAACGATTGATCACCTTTTTGCTTGGCGCTGGCCGAACTGATCTCGCAAATGCGCACGTCGAGCCCCTGATTCGCGGAGGTGAAACGGACGCGTCACTACTCTGCATGATCACCGACCTGAACCAGCATCGCTTCAAACCTGAGATTGGACAGCGCCAGGTACGCCTCAATCCTGATGACCAGCGCGTCCGATTGGGAAACGCGATCTATCTGTACGACGTCAACAAGGACGATGAAGCTGCGGTCGTGTTGCAGCAGATCCTGGCAAAACACCCCGGCTTTGCACCAGCGCACGCATTGTACGGCCAGCTTCTGACATCAGCCCAACGCTACGAAGAGATGCCACAGTGGTACAACTCGCGCGGGGAAGAAAGCACAAACCAAGCGAACTATTGGTTGACGCTAGGCGATTGGGCAGCCTATCGACAAGACCATCAGGGAGCCTGTCGATCCTATTGGCAAGCCACTCAGATCGCTCCCAATAAGATTCTGGCGTGGAGCCGGTTGGCGAGTGCGATCGGCAAGCTCGCTGGATCAGCTTCGCCTGAAGCTCAAGGCTTTTCTGACGACCAGCTTGCTGACATTGAACGCCGTGTTTCGGATCTGCAAAAAGTGCGTCAGCAAATCAAGGGTTTTCAGAAAAACCAAATGCAAAGTCAGCGAGATGCGGTGCAGTTGGCGAAACTGCTGGCGGGATTGGGCCGAAACCTAGAAGCCAAAGCCTGGTGCGGGATCGCTTCACGACTCTACAAAGATCCGACTCCCGATTTCAGTTTGGTCCGCAAACAGGTTGATGCGAATTTGGAGCTCGACGATCGTTGGGTTTCGGTTTCAAGTCAGCCGGCGCTTCAAATCGATCTCTCTGACCTACCGCCGCCAAGGTTTGATTCGCTTCAGCCCGACGCCGGCGACCGCATTGTTCTGTCGCCAAAACTGGAATCAACCGATCACTTGCGAATGAAGGACGCAACGAGTCAATGGGAACTTGGTGGCGTCGGGGGAGAAAACAACCCTGGCGATGTCGACGTCATGCCACTTGAACGCTCACTTGGCATCGGCGGAGGAACGATCGACTTTGATTTGGATGGGTTGCCTGATCTGGTGGTCGCAGGTGCGGCCGGAACGATGCGTGGGATCGATTCGAAAAGCAACGAGTTGCTGCGAAACTTGGGTGGTCGCTTTGGTCCGGTGACGGAAGCGGCTGGTGCTGGCGATCGCCACTTTGGTCAGGGCGTTGCAGTCGGAGACTTCAATCAAGACGGATTCCCTGATCTGTTCTACGCCAACTTCGGTCACAACGTGTTACTAAGGAACAATGGTGATGGAACGTTTCAAGATGTTTCCGCATTGTTAGGTGAGGATGCAGAACAATGGACGAGTTGTGGTGCATTTGTTGACGTCAACCTCGATGGTGTGGTTGATTTGGTGACGACGAACTACTGCGACGCGTTGGAAACGATCAAACAGCCTTGCGTCAACGAGGCGGGCGTTCCCGGCCCGTGTCATCCACTCAAGTTCGCGGCAAGAGATGATGTCTTTCTTCAGGGTGACGGCAGAGGTGGTTTTGCTGATGTGACATCGCGATGGAAAGCGGGCGTAACGCCGGGACGCGGTTTGGGAATCTTGGCGGGGCAATTGCAGCCAGACCATCAAGCGGTCTACATCGCCAACGACATGACGGCCAATGAGTACTACCTTGTCGATAAGAGTGGGGGCGATCCTCGCGAAGACAGCGCGGTCGTACGCGGGTTGGCACTTGATGGCAGGTCCAGATCGCAGGCTTCAATGGGAATCGCTAGCGGCGACATGGACAACGACGGTGATCTGGACATCTTCGTGACCGGGTTTGCGAACGAGTACCACATCTACTACGAACAGGTCTCACCAGGAACGTGGGTCGATTCGACGGGGCGTCAAGGTTTGATGGAGCCTACCGTGCTCGTGGTCGGATTTGGAACCGAAGCAATCGATCTCGACAACGATGGATTGCTCGAGTTGCTGGTCACCAATGGCCACATCAGTGAATTTCCCGATCGTGCAGTTCCACTGCGCGAGCCTTTCCAAGTGTTTCGCCGCGGAGTCGATGGGCGTTTTCAATTGGTCGACGATGATGCTTGGGACGACTACTTTGCAAACAACCACATTGGGCGAGCACTTTGGACCATCGATGCGAACGTCGATGGAAAGGTTGACGTTCTGGTGACGCACACGTTCGAGCCAGCAAAACTGCTGATCAACCAGACCGAGACAGAGAACCGTCGAATTGCGTTTCGACTTGTAGGAACGAACTCGTCACGCGACGCCGTTGGCGCCGTCGTCACTTTCGAAGTTGATGGTCAAAGGCGAAGCCTCTGGGCGACCGCAGGAGACGGATTCATGTGCAGCAACGAGCGAATCCTTCGCGCGGGGCTGGGCGGATCGGATCGCGTTAATGACGTGAGCGTCCGATGGCCAGACGGAACCACCGAGGACTTCGGATCGCTCTCTGCGAACCAAACCTACCTGCTTGTCCAAGGACAAGACACCGCGTTTTCTGGCAGTCATTGACGCATCTCGAGTTTCCGGTCTCATTGGGCGTCGACGCGCCGGTCGCTATGTCAGACAATGGCGTGGGGCATCTGCGGCATTCGATCACGAGCAACCGAAAATGGAACAAGAAAAAGACTATCCCGGCTGGTTTGTTTGGATGTGGGAACGTGGTGCGGTCGTTTTCTTTGGTGTCTTTCTCGCCATTTTTGCCTGCATCGCTGGCGTTGCCTTTTACCTCGATCACCGACTAGGCGAAGTCGAGGAACGTATCAGCTTTGTCCCGCCCCGCAGTTATCAGCCACCTTCGGTCGACGAGCAAAGCGTTGGAGATGTTGATGTCGCGACGCTTCCATTGCAACAGTTGGTCTACGTTCCCGTTTATTCACACGTTTACTTCCAGGGCGGTTCGCCCTATTCGTTGGAAGTGACCCTAAGCGTTCGTAACACCGACACCGAAGACGCGTTGTATGTAAAGACAGTCGATTATTACGACACATCAGGCAAGCGAGTGAAGTCGTACCTCGAACAACCGATCAGGCTTGCGCCACTGCAAACGATCGAATTCCTTGTCGAACGCCGCGATAGCTCTGGCGGGTCGGGAGCAAACTTTCTGGTCGACTGGTGCGGCGACAACGAACTGAACAAGCCGTTGATCGAAGCGGTGATGGTTGGCACTGGCGGAACGCAGGGCATTTGCTTCTCACGCGGTGGTGTCGACATCAACCGCTGAGCAGCGGCGAATCTTCGACGACTTTTTTTGCGGGCTTCAGAAAAAGTCGATCACGCAGGTGTCGGCGCGCGGATCTTTACTAGGACCATCTGAGCCACCCAGCGCACGCATGTTCGTGAGAAACATCGACGATAAAACGGCCGTGTGTATCGCAGCGAACGGTTGGCTCGTCTTCATGTTTGCTCGCTAACGTTTGGCAGCGAGGAGGGCGTTTTTGGGCGGCGAGCGCAACGCTCGATTCGCATGTTTTTCGTGCGAATGTTTCATCCCAAATCGTGGCGGGCGCGCTTATTCGAAGCTCATTTCGTGGCAGTTATCTTTTCAGCCTTCATGTCGCCTGCCTCTCGGATTCGAAATGAGATCGCTTTTTGCCCGCGCTAAATCGGCGCGTCGTTCCGGCTTGTCTAATCAATCTTCCAATCGCAAAACAAACTCACGCAAGCTGAATCTCGAATCGCTTGAACGTCGACGCTTGTTGGCTGCGGAGGTGTTACAGATCAGCATCGAGAACCTGTCCGAGGAAACAGGTTTGGGGAACACGCCCGTTTGGATCGCGGCGCATGACGGTAGCTTCGATTTGGGAGATCTCGGTGCTGCGGCATCCGATTTCGGTGGGCTTGAACTCATTGCCGAAGAAGGTGATCCGAGTGAACTTGTCGCTCGATTTGCGGCCGATGGCGTTGGCAACGATGCGGTGGTTTTGGCGCCGGATGGTTTCGCGGGAGCGCCCGTGTTCGAGGCTGGCGAAGTCGTCACCGAACAGTTCACCGTCGATGATCCACTGCAGAGTCAGTACTTTAGCTTTGCCTCGATGCTGATTCCGTCCAACGACGCGTTCATTGGTAACTTGAACCAGCAAGCCTATCGCATCTTCAACAGTTCGGGCGATTTCCTCGGGCCTCAAACGATTGTCGTCTACGGCTCGCAGGTATGGGATGCTGGGACTGAGGTGAATGATCCAGCCGGCGGAGCGGCGTTCGCAACAGCGGGTGGCACGTCGGCAGACGAAAATGGCGTGATCGCTCAACACACGGGCCTGGACGACTTCATCGGTTCGGAGTTACCTACAGGCGAGACACTTGGACGCGCGTTCCAGTCCCAGACGCCGATTGCACGAATCACGATTTCTCAAGCCTCAAACCCGAGCGACCCGATCGATGCGACGGCTCCTCGTGTGCAATTCGACGCGAGCGATCTGACTCAACGCGCTGACTACCACGAGATTGCGGTCACCTACAGCGATCCATCGGGAATCGATCTGACGAGCATCACGCCAAGCAATCTGCGCGTGACGAGTCCTTTCTTGACTCAGCTGGATGTCTTGTCTGTGACCACGGACGCAGCGGCCGGGACGACGCCGCGCGAAGTTGTTGCAACGTATCGTGTCGCGCCCGACTCGGGATCGTTTACGCATTTGGACAATGGTATCTACAGCGTCGTATTGCTAGGTGACCAGGTGGGTGACACTTTTGCGCATACAGCTGCTGAACAACGACTTGGTGAGTTCACCGTAGACGCTCCGGTGCGGTTGAACGTTACGTTTGAAAACTTGTCGGAACTCGGTGGGCTTGCGCAGACGCCGGTCTTTGTCGGTGTTCACAATGGCAACTTCGAAGTCGCTCGTGCAGGCGGCGTTGCGAGTGATTTTGGAGGCTTGGAACTGATCGCCGAAGATGGTGATCCGAGTGAATTGGTCGCACGTTTCGAGTCCGAGACGGGGAACGATGCGACCGTCATCTTTGCCCCCGACGGATTCGCTGGAGCCCCTGTGTTCGAGCCAGGTGAGTCGGTACTTGAAGCGTTTGACGTGAGCGATCCGCAGCGAAACCGATTTTTTAGTTTCGCGAGCATGGTGATTCCATCCAACGACGCATTCATTGCGAACCTGGACCCCCGTGGTATTGAGCTGTTTGACCGGTCGGGCAACTTCACGGGCGCTCGCACGATCACGCTCTATGGACAAGATATCTGGGATGCCGGCACTGAAGTGAACCAGGTTGGCGGCGGCGCTGCCTACAGTACCGAAGGGGGAACATCGGTGGATGAGGGTGGCGTTATCAGACGCCATGACGGCTTGGATGAATTCATCGGAACCGGAGTCCCAACGGGGACGCTTGGCCAGGCATTTGGCAACATGACGCCGATCGGACGCATCACGATCAGTCTTGCGGACGCGCCCGCCGATGCGATTGACGATAAGGCACCGACCGCAAACGCGGACATCACCGACTTGATGAGTCCCGGTGCAAACACGCATGAGGTGCGCGTGACCTACAGCGATGCCTCGGGTGTCGACGTTTCAACCATCGACACCCGCGACATTGAAGTGACTGGCTTGTTCAACGAACCACTCGAAGTGGTCGGTGTCACCACGGACGCTGACACTGCCGATCCGAGAACAGTGACCGCGACCTACCAAATCGCAACCGCCGACGGCGATCCGTATTCGACTTTTGACAACGGGCTATACACGATCACATTGGCTGATGGCGAAGTGGGTGACGTGTTTGGAAACGAAGTTACCGCGGAAGCGCTTGGATCATTACAGGTGTTGGTGCCCGTGCAACTGACAATCACTGTCGAGAATCTCGCAGCCGAAGGGGGCTTGGCACAAACTCCGTTCTGGGTGGGCGTGCATGAGGGCAACTTCCAACTTGCTCGAGCCGGCGCTGTCGCCGCCGAGTTTGGTGGTTTGGAGGCACTCGCCGAAGAAGGGGATGTCTCGGGTGTCGTTGCTCGGTTTGCAGCCGAATCAAGTGGTGTCGATACCGTCCTTGTCGCGCCCGAGGGATTCGCTGGCGCGCCGGTCATTGAACCTGGTGAAGTGGCATCACAAACGCTCTCGGTTCTCGATACCAACTTGAATCGGTACTTCAGTTTCGCGAGCATGCTGATTCCATCTAACGATGCGTTCTTTGCCAACCTAAACGCGCGGGCCTACGAATTGTTTGATGAAGATGGTTTCTTTTTGGGAACGCAAACGATCACGTTGACCGGACGCGACGTTTTGGATGCCGGAACGGAACTGAATCAGGTGGACGGCGGGGCTGCCTTCTCGACTGAAGGCGGCGATGGCGTGGATGAGAACGGTGTGATCACGCGGCACCAAGGGCTGGACGACTTCATCGGATCCGGATTGCCGACAGGTGAAACGCTCGAGTCTGCTTTTGTGAGCGATACGCCACTGGCACGCATCACAATCAGTTTGACAGATGGAACGTCGCTGCCGGTCGACAGCGATGGGCCGACCGCCAGCGTCGCGGCCGACGATGTCGTGGTTGCGGGGGCGACAACGCACGAGGTTCATGTCACCTATAGCGATCCATCTGGCATTGACCCGACATCGATCGGAATCGAAGACATCGCAGTGGTTGGGCCATTGGCTAGGCAGTTGACGGTGACTGCAGTGGAGACGGATGCGGCGATCGGAACGACACCCACGACGGTAACCGCGACCTACACGGTGACAACTCAAGACGGCCAATTCACCGGACGCGACAATGGGCGGTATACCGTCAATCTGCGCCCCGGTGAAGTGAGTGATACGCTTGGCCAAGCCAGTGAGTCTGACGTTGTTGGTGCGTTTCAAGTCGATGTGGGCGTGCGGCTGCAGGTTGAGATCGAATCGTTGACGCCGGAGGGCGGACTGGCACTCACGCCCTTCTTTGTAGGGTTTCACGATGGCGCGTTCGAAGTCGCTCGCGGAGGAGCATTGGCGTCCGAATTTGGTGGGTTGGAGTTGATTGCCGAAGAGGGTGACACGAGCGAACTCGTTGCACGTTTTGCAGGAGAGTCAGACGGTACCAGTTCCGTCATCGCTGCACCTCAAGGGTTTGCGGGGGCTCCTGTCATCGAACCGGGTGAGATCGCGACACAAGTGATTGAGGTGGAGGATTCGAGCCTCAATCGTTTCTTCAGTTTCGTCAGTATGGTGATTCCGTCGAATGATGCGTTTGTAGCCAATCGCAATTCACGGCAGTACGAGTTGTTCGACGAACTCGGTAACTTCCAGGGAGCACGGCAGATCACGATATACGGTCGCGACATCCTCGACGCTGGCACCGAGGTAAACGACCCACTGGGCGGCGCGGCCTATTCAACCGAAGGTGGCGACTCGGTCGACGAAGGAGGCGTCATTCATCGGCACGCTGGACTTGACGAATTCATTGGGACGGGGGTTCCGACCGGGACGCTCGAATCAGCATTTAATGGGTTGATGCCGATCGCGACCATCACTGTCTTGTTGTTTGATCCTGAGGCAGATGTTTGCAGCGGCGTCGATGGAGCCTGTTCGGCACGCAGTGTTAGTCTCCAGAATTCGCGGCTTTCGGCTGATGTGAATCGTGACGGACAAGTCACTGCGCTCGATTCACTGCTGGTCATCAACTTTCTAAACCGCTTTGGCAGTCAGGCGACGATCGCTGACGAGGCACAGGCGACCGGTTTGGATCTTGATGTTGGTGGGGACGGCGACATCACGTCTCTCGATGCGTTGTTGGTCATCAACGATCTTGCACGCGAGAGTCTTGCAGCGAGGAGTGAAGCCGAAGCCGTCGATGCTGCAATCGCCGCGTTTGGCGACGGAGGTTTCTTGGAAGAAAGCGAGGATGAGTTGGTGCTGCTCGAGACAGGAAGCCTGTTTTGACCAAACGGCTAGTAGCTTTGGGCATCCCAGAACGCAGGTGATCGTAAATGGACACCTGCGTTGAGTCATCCTCCCACCGGGGACAGAGCACCCAACTCTCATTTCTCGTCTGGGGCCAGAGCACCGATGACAGTCGTCTGGGGACAGGACAGTCGTCTGGGGACAGAGCACCGATCGTTGGATCGTTGGGGGCCAGGATCGTTGGAGATCGTTGGGATCGTTGGGGGCCAGAGCATAGGCAGGATCGCGGGAGCAAATCCAATGGGCGCATTCTCCCAATGGGGACATAGCACTTTACCTGCGCTCGACGGAGCGGCGCTCGACGGGGACAGAGCACCAGCGACGGCTCGACGGGGCTCGACGGGGACAGAGCACCAGAGTCTCTTTGGGAGGATGCAGGCATCCTCTCAAAGTACTGTCCAAGAAGTACTGTCCAAGGGACAGAGCACTTTGCCCCGAGTTCTTCATCGGGCATCACGCGCTGGTGAGCCGAAAGCATCCTCCCACCGGGGACAGAGCACCCAACTCTCCCCTCTCGTCTGGGGACAGTGCACTTTCGGGTGGCCCGGATTCCCGCAATCGACGCAGCTTGGATTCCCGATGAGGGTTTTTGGCCTGGTCTCTTTACGGCGCCAGAGCACCGTTGCGTGGGATCGACAAACTCACCGTACGTTTCACGACTTATATCGAGTGCCTAGTGCAGACGCGCATCTATTCCCGCAAGTTGCGCTTACCGGTAGCAGGTAGATGTGGCACGGCTATTGTGAGAAGGCAGCTAGGCGGGTAGCAGGCGTCTTGCGTTGGGGGTCACGCGAAAACGGCGACCGGTTTCGTTACTCCGTAGACCGTCGACTCGATCGCAGCGGCCAGCGACCATCGGGAAGGTTTTGCTGAAGGCTAGAACGAGCTCCAGCCAACTGCGTGGCTCGATTCGAAAACGCCCAAGGATCGACGGTATAAAGACAGTTGTGGCACCGCGTTCGCGTTGCACTGATTTACAAGCTGTCCACTCAAGCAGTTCAATGTAGCTTTCAATGTCGATTGCCAGAAACCCTTTGTCGCTGCACCTGCGCTTCGTATGGCTTGGCATTGGACCGACGTCCCCAGCCTGTTCTGCGAGGGTTAGTGGAGCGAGGAAATCTTGCGAATGTCTGCGTGAGTCTTCATCTTTCGCCGCCACTTGTGAAAACTCGGCATTGATGCGACGTTGGATTGAAGTGTGGTCGCTGTCCTCGAGCGTTTCGGCAATCGCCGCCCGAATCGGATTCAGTTCAACGTAGGCAGCACATGCGAGCAACGATTCTTCGTCAACAATACGTATGGCTTTGAATCGGTCTTGCCAAAATCGGCCATGTTCCGCTTCCTCGCGGTTGGCTCGCTGGGCTACGCGTTGATTCAGCAGCCGTACCCACCACGAGAGATCAGACAACCGTTTACGAATCTCAGCAAGTTTGTCCGGGCAATGGCGAATCATGTTCAACTCTGATTCGCTCGGTTCTGCTGGTCTGCCATCGACTTTGCGATGAGGGCAGATCATTAGCCAGCGGCGAGCCACTTCGGTGTCGTCCCACGTGGCCACAACATCCGGCCGCGTCCTCAGGATGAGATGATAGTGGTTCGAAAGGATCGCGAAGCAGAGCAGGTCGATGCCGAAGTTGGCCGCGAAATGCTCAAGTAATTCTTCAATCCATTCCTTTCGGTGGTCGAAGTTTGTACCGGTTAGTTGGTCGTGGCCAAAAAGGTAGCACCTTCGCACTGTGCGATTGATGATGTGAGCTACATTGACCTCGGCGGGATCAAACACATCACGGCGAGAACACCTACTCATCGAAGAGCCCCAAAAAAGAAGAATGCGACTGGAGCTCGTCTTGATGAGCCAGTTCGCTGGCGTCGATGGGATCGCTCTTCGATCTCGACGGGAAAAGTTATTGGACAACGACCCGTATCGACCGTCAATAACATCAAATCAAACAATCATGCTCTGTCCCCGAGGTAGGGTTGAGGTGCTCTGTCCCCCGGAAAATCGGGTGAGATTGGAAAACAAACGAAAACTGGTGCTCTGTCCCCGGGCGTGAGTGCGCCGACCCCGCTAAGGTGACGAAGGTGCTCTGTCCCCGAGGCGAGAGTGATTGCTGTGGGGGCGTCACTCGGGGCGTTGTAGATTGAGTTGTTGCAGGACGGTGGTCGCTGTCGCCTCGACCGTATGGTCGGTGATGTCAATGATCGGAAACTCGCGGTCGCGGTAGATCGCTTCGGCGTCCATCACTTCGCGAATGATGCTCTTCAAGCTCGTGTAGTTGAATTCACCATCGTCTTCCGGGGCCGGTAGCGTGGCGTCGAACTTGTTGACCTGCATGCGACGCGAACGAATCTGTTGAAGGCGTTTGGGTTGAATCGTGAAGGCGACCACCTTCTTCTTCATGCCTCGCTTGAGCTCTTTAGGAAGTCCGATCTCGGGAACGAGTGATACGTTGGCGACCTTAAACCCCATGCTGCCCAGGTAACAAGACGTCGGCGTCTTGCTCACTCGGCTCAGTCCAACCACAACAATGTCGGCATCGCTAATGGATTCAAGACGCCGCGAATCGTCATGCTGTAATGTGAATTCAAGTGCATCGAGCCGACGAAAATAGCCATCGTCAAGTTCCTCGGATGGGTCATTGCTTGCTTCGACGCCAGTGATTCCAGTGACGAAGCCCAGCAACTGTTCGGTCATGTCGTGTTCAGGGATTCCGCGGTCTTGGCAGTATTCGGTGACCTTCGCTTTCGCTTCCGAATCGAGTAACGCATGGAAAACGCAAACATTCTTGCCGCGAACCTTCTTGAGCGTTGATTCGACCTTCTTCGCTGTGTCGACAAACGCGTGCGTGACGAGCTGTGACTTCACGGTGGGGTACTGGCCCATCACCGCGTGAACGATTTGCCACACCAGACTGCCGGCGCCGACGGAAATGAGATGACACTTCAAGGGCTTGGCTTTTGCCTTTGATTTGGGTTTCTTCGTACTCATGCTTTCGGAATGATTGGGAAAGACTCTGACGCAAGACTCGGCGATGGCCTCAGGCATGCGATGTGGAAAAAGGATAACACGTTTGCAAGAATCGAGTTTGGTACACGTGGGCAACAGATGATAAGGTCATGTCGTTGAGTTATCGAAATGACACGAAAAACACAGAACCTATTGTTGGGGCATAACATGCGGATGATCGCAGTTTGCTTTCTTGTTCTTTGGATCGGCGTCACCGCGCGCGGGGACGAAGGTTCAAAGGATGCCGTTTCAGCCGTGCCGAAGGATATTTCGGGGGCCTGGAGCACAGACTATGGCGAACTCAACCTGACGCAGGAAGGAGGTAAGGTTACCGGAACCTACGCCATGGGACGTGTTGATGGAAAACTCGACGGCAACGTGCTGAAGCTCCACTATGCCGAGAGGGCGGACAAGGGCGAAGCGGCGTTCACCTTTTCGAGCGACGGCAGCAGCTTTGAAGGAAAGTGGCGCGCCGATGGCACGTCAAAGTGGTTGCCTTGGAATGGAAAACGTCATTCGCTTTCAAGTCAATTTAACGGGCTTTGGAAAACTTCGTTTGGGTTGATGAGGCTCGTGGTTGACGGAGAAAAGATTCGTGGCGCGTACGATCACGCCGGCGGTGAGGCGAAGATGGAAGGTGAAGTCAAGAATGGACGCTTCGCGTTTCGTTACCAAGAACCTGAGGCTGCGGGTGAAGGTTGGTTCAAGATTTCCAATGACGGGCGTTCCATTGACGGCAAGTGGCGGCAAGAGGGACGGCAGGCATGGTCACCGTGGACCGGAACAAAAGTGATTCCCGTTCCAGGACGCGTTTGGCTCGTGATCTTGGAAGCGAACTGGGAACGCAGCATCGCCGAGCAGGAGTATGCGTTTGGCGACATGCTTGAAAGCTACTTCACGATGTCGACGGCAAGACACGTTGAAGTACGGCATCGCTTTTTTCATGACGCAACCGATTTGCAGCGTTTCTGTCGCAAGGTGCAATTCCTTCCTGGTCCAGCTGTCGTTTTGATTTCGACACATGGTTCTCCCGAGGGAATCACGGTCTTTGGTCAAACCATCAAGGCCAATGTCGTCGCCGATTCGTTAAAGGGGGCAAGCAATTTGCAGCTGCTGCATCTTTCGGGTTGCGCAATGATGAAAGGTGAGTTCCCCAATCAGATCCATGAGGCGTTGCGCGATCGCAATGCCTTTCCGATTTCGGGTTACAAGACGATTGTTGCCTGGGATGCCAGTGCACTCGGCGACTTTACGTTCTTGTCGCTGTTGTTGGTGCGTGGTCTCGAGCCCAAGGAAGCAGTGCGAAAGGCAATTGTTGCGGCGCCCTACTTGGGCGATGTGGTCGTGCCGGAAACACCGTTTGCTCCACTGGGACTAACAGTGGTTGACCCACCAATGAAACGTTAGTCCTCTTGTTCGCGATCAAGCTGGGTTTGCTGGATCGCTCGCGCGAGTTGGTCAGCAGCGAACGGCTTGCGCAGGACGTCGGTGACGATAGCATGTTGCGTGAACACCTCGTCTTCCGTACCGGCGTCACCCGTCACGATCACGACGTTGATGTCGCCAACATAAGGCGTGATCTTCTCGATCAGGTCTCGGCCTTTTCCGTCGGGCATGTTCCAATCCATCAAGATCAGTTTGATGGGGTTTTCTTTGTCTTCAAGAGCCTCGATTGCTTCAGCGATCGTAGCGGCGAGGATAGCGCGATGGCCTGTCGCCTGTAACAAAGCGCGGGTTGAAGAGCGGACGATGGGGTCGTCATCAATCACCAACACGGAGAGTTCGACAGGTTTGGAGGTCATCGCCTGTTTTAGCGTCGAGGTGAGCTCGCTGTCTCCGAATGGTTTTCGCAAGAATGTTGAATCGCCACTGACTTGGTGATGAGGCGATCCGCTCATCAACACGATGGACGCGTCGGGCGAGATCTCTTTGATGCGGTCTCGACATTGCATGCCGTCAATTCCAGGCAAGTCGACGTCGATCAAGACAACGTCGATCGCTGCTGCATTGGCCTGAAAGATCTCCGTCGCTTCTGTTCCGTTGTCGCACTGCAAGACTTCGAAGGCTGAGTGTTCGAGTTGCGCGACGAGTGCCTTTCGAACGGCCAGCTGGTCTTCGACGAGCAACACGGTTTTGCCGTGCCCGATCTGCTTGCCTCGATCTTCGGGGGCAAGCTCCGAAAGTTCCAGCCGCGAAAGTGGCAACTGAATGGTTATCGTCGTTCCTTCGCCGAGTGTCGAATCCACGTCGATGGTGCCGCCGTGATCTTCAACGATTCCGTGAACGATCGACATCCCAAGCCCCGTTCCCTTACCTCGACCCTTGGTGGAAAAGAAGGGATCGAAGATGCGGTCGAGGATTTCGCGGGACATGCCGACGCCACTATCGGCAACGACAATCGTGACGAAGTCATTTCGCGCGTTGGCGTTTGCAGTGATGGTGATTTCGCCGCCTTCGGGCATCGCGTCGCGGGCATTGACCACCAAGTTCAAGAGTGCTTGCTGCAACTGTGCTTCGTCGGTTCGGCAGATCAATTCGACGCTATCAGGGGTGTCGAGTGTGATCTTGATCGAAGCTGGCAGCAAACGCTCAAGGAACGTGACCGAGTTTTTCAATAGGTCAACGATATCCGTGGGCGACTTTTCCGTCGTTTGTTGGCCACAGAAAGTCAGCAATCCCCGTGTCGTTCCTGCAGCTTGCTTGGCCGCATCAAGCACGTGGCAAACGTACTCGTGCTCTTTGCTGTTTCCGGAGATGCCGCGGGCGGCGACTTCCGCAAAGTTGACGATGGCTGAAAGTGAGTTGTTAAAGTCGTGGGCGACGCCAGCTGCGAGTGTGCCGACCGCTTCCATCTTTTGCGATTGGCGAAGCGAATGTTCAAGCTGTTTTTGCTGGGTGACATCATGAAACACCCACACGTGCCCGAGATTCTCGGGCGAGTGTCCTGAGTCCGCTTCGGCACAATACACCGTTAGCCTTCGGCTTGGTTCATCCACGGTATCGAAATCACCGCGCGGACGACCGTCATCGGCGCTGATCCACAGTTTGGTGAATTCGTCGACTTGAGTGAAACGTTCCGCGAGTAAGCGACACACGTCATCGCGTTGTAAACCTGATACGTCACTCGGAGACAAACCAAGCAGATTCCAAAACTGTGAGTTGGCTGTCTTGATTGCGCCTTTGGAGTCAACGACGCAGATGCCTTCATGAATGGCTTCATACGACGCGGTCAGTAGCCCAGAGCTCTCGGCAAGATCACGCGTGCGGCGGTTGACCAACGCACGCAGCGAAACGATCGTTGCGAGGCCAGCGGTCATGATTCCCAGTAGCCCTAAGCCGAGAAACCAAATGCGTGATGATTCGTACCAGTTCTTGCGGTCGATCACACGAATGTCGCGCAAATTGCTTGGGTAGATCGACGTTCCACTGCTTGTGAAATCGAGGTAGCCAGATGCTTCGACCGTGTTTGCCGTCGACAAGAGTAGCGACTCGATGTCGCCTGGCATCATCTCGATTTCAATTCGGACCGCTTCGTTGTTTTCGTTGACCAGTGTGAAATACTTGTTTGGCAGTTCTTCGGCGAGCGCGGGAGTGGTAGCGCCCCGGAACTTAGTCCAGTCGCCAGCGGATTGTTTCGCTGCATCCTGTTTGGGTGTCTCGCCATTGCCAAGCGCCCAATCGCGTGTCGTGTTGTAGATGTCCAGCCCGGCGACAACCACTCTTCGACTGGTCGGTGTCTCCACGGCGGTACCGACGTAGCGGACGATCGCGCCGACATGCAGAAACTTCGGATCGTACACATCCAAGTGAAGGATGTTGCCGTTGCTTGCGCGAAAGAAGTACTGGTTCTCGGACTTGCGGCAAACAACGACGCCCTGGCTGAGTGGACCAGTCTTCCATCGAGGTGCAGGCTCAAGCACTTCAAAGTCGTCGATTCCGTTCGGCTTGATGAGGAGCCGGCGTCCGGTCGATTGGCCGTGATTGCGTTGGTAGGCGACGCCGGTGATGCGGACACGAGCGCCAGGGTATTGAAGACTGTCGGTTCTCTTTGCGAACTCGCGAAACTCAGCAAGCACGGGAATGCTGTAACCGTCGATCCAAAAGACGTACCGATCAAAGTAGCGGGCTGTGAAGGCGATCCTTCCTTCAACGGTCACCTTTTGGCAATCAAGCTCGAGAACCTGATCGACATCCAGTGTTGTCGGTACCGGCAACGCGTCGATCGATTTGCCTTCGCCAAGCGTTTCATAGCTGGCGAATTTTAGGCATCCGCGACCTTCCCACATCCAAACTGTTCCGGTGACTTCAACAAGGTCACCGACGTTCAATGCGTCGATCCCTTCTTTGTCTTCCAGTTCAACCACGACTCCCTGATTGCTCGATTCGTCGGCGATGACAAAACCGTGCCAATAGGGGTTGATCCAGATGACCGTTCCAGCGGTCGTGGCCCGCTCGAGAATGAGCGGGGATTCATCCTCAACAATCGCGATTTCGCTTGCCGAAAGGCTGACAGGATCGGCTTGGCCATAGCACCACTGTTGCGACAGAATCGTCACACCAAGCGCAACGCAAATGGCAAGGGCTCTGGTCATCGGTTCATTGAGAGGGGTGGTGGCTGGTGAACGTCAATATAGTCTCCTGGGCCGTTTGCGACGATGATCGATCCTCTCATCGAAGGCAGGTCTGCGTGATTCACCAATGGATGCTGGATGGATGCACAGTGCAGCGCGCCAACGTCGGTGATGTTGCCGAAATCTCCTCCTCTCAGGAACCGTCGTTTCCCTAAGCTCGCGGCCCAGCCGGCCGCGGCAGTGCTGGATGCCAGACGAGGGTCTGGGGCCCTCGATTTTTCGAAAGAAAAAGCTAAATCCCGAGCGCTTCCACTGCCACTTTGTGGAAGTCGCCACGCAGTTCGCTCCGATCGCTTCCGCCGAGGTTGCGTCGTTGTACAAGCAGCACGTAGATCGTTTTTGTTTTGGGATCGACCCAGCCCTGGGTGCCAAACGCGCCACCGTGCCCAAACGTCCCAGCCGAGATCGCCGCTGTCACACCTTCTGGCTCTGTGACGATGCCCCAGCCGAGCCCCCAGCGACTGCCAGGAGTGAAGCCGGCCTTGAGGTGACCCGTGTGCGAGCTGGTCATCAGCTTGACCGACTCCTGAGAGACAATTCGCTTGCCGTCGAGCTGACCTCCGTTGAGTGCCATTTGGTAAAAGCGAAAGAGATCGGATGCTGTTGAAACGAGTCCACCTGAAGGGTTCGGTGGCGTGTCGGTCGTCAGTTTGGTGATGAAGTTGTCTTGCGGAATCAGATCGGTCTTGTCTTCGTTTGGACCATAAATCGTTGCCACGCGTTTGACTTGTTTCTCATTGGGATAGAACGTGGTGTCGTTCATCTGCAGCGGCTCAAAGATCCGTTCCTTCAAGAACACATCGAAAGGTTGCTCCGATACGATCTCGACCACGCGGCCGATCACGTTTAAGCCTGGAGAGTACTTCCACTCGGTACCTGGCTGAAACTCAAGTGGGCGTTGAGCAAGTTCTTCAGCGACTTCTTTCAGTGACGTTTCAAAGAGTTGGCTGCCAGCAAGGCCAGAGGTATGCGTCAAACAATCCTTGAGTGTGACCTCGCGCTGCGGGGCATCGCCCGATTTGAGTTTGGCATTAGCAAACGAAGGAATGTATTTGCTGACCGGATCGTCAATCGAAACCTTTCCTTCGTCCACCAGGATCATGAGCGCCGTCGCAGTGATCGGCTTCGACATCGAGGCAATCGCGAAAACCGTTGACGTATTCATTTCCTGAGCGGATTCGATGTCACGATAGCCAACACTGCCGAGGTGAACGATCTTTCCATCACGCGCGACCAAAGTAACGATGCCGGATGCCTCTGGACGCTCCAGGTGCGACTGCATCGCATCGTTGATCGCCTGGACAACGGGAGGCTCGGCAGCGACGATGCTTTTTGGGAAGGCGGCGAGGCCAACGATGGCGATCAGGACGAAGTGCAAACGGTGCATGAGAAGAATCCGGAAGGGCAGGGGAGGTGGGTGTAGGCTCATAAATTAACTTGCCGTGCCACGACGATCCACGGTTGGGCATCATGCAAATCAAGAATCGATCGAATCGTAGAAAACGAGCGAGTGAAGCGCCAGAGATTGAACATTCTTACTCAAACATCATTCGTGTGATTCGATCAATCCGTGGTTCCTCTTCTCCTCCTCCAATTGGTGGACGAGACAGCAACCGCTAACCTAGGCATCGATATGCCGCCGTCACCGAACCCTTTCACTTGATATGAAGTTTGACGTTTTTTGCATCGGGATGTCCTGCGTTGATCTTAATTTCTTGGTCGAGCACCATCCAAGTGAGAACGAAAAGGTTCGTGCGACTCGATTCAGCGTCGCCGGTGGTGGTCCGGCGGCCAATGCTGCGGTCTGTGTGGCGAGGCTCGGCGGACGAAGTGGTCTCGCAGCAAGTCTTGGTACGGATCCTTTGGGTGAAAACGAGGTGAATTCGCTTCGGGCCGAAGGTGTCGACACAACCTTCGTTGATCGTTCTCTCGAGACAACAGCTCTTGCCGCAGTCATTGCAAAAGAAGATGGCAAACGAAGTGTCGTGAGTCATGCCAATCGCTGTTTGCAGGGACTCAAGCAGCCGGTCGAGCAGCTGACGACCAAAGTGATCCTGGCCGACGGGCATCAGCCAATCATTGCCCAGCAAGCGATCGATCGATTTGCAGATTCAGCCACAAAGGTTGTTCTTGATGCGGGTTCAGCCCACGAGGGGACACGGATGCTCGCGGGAAAGGTCGACTACCTTGTCGCGTCCGAGAACTTTGCGACCAGCGTTTCGGGAAGCAACGATCGGACCGACCAGCTCAACAAGTTGTCTGAATTATGCGGCCATGTTGTCATCACCTACGGCGAAGGAGGGTTGGTGTGGCATCGACCCGATGGTCGTGGGCAACTCAATGCGTTCGAGGTCGAGTCGGTTGATGAGACCGGCGCCGGCGATGCATTTCATGCCGGATTCGCTTTTTCGCTTGCACGCGGCGACGCGTGGCGAGATATCATTGCGTTTGCGTCGGCTTGCGGTGCACTTGCTTGCACGCAATTTGGCGCGAGAACGTCGATGCCTACGCTTGACCAAGTCGAAGAACTGCTCCGGTCGCAAGCATGAACCGTTGCGCCGTTCGTTTCACCTGGTTTGGGCGAAGCTGACGCAGCTCCATCCCGCCACTCTTTCTGCAGAGCCACCACAATGAAATTCGTTTACGCTTGTTTTCTAGTTATCGTTTCTTGCGTCGGGCTTGACGCTGCCGATCGCCCTAATGTGGTGATGTTGTTGGCGGACGATTTAGGATTCAAAGACGTTGGTTGTTATGGTGGTCCCGTCAAAACGCCAGCGATCGATGATTTGGCGTCGCGCGGAACTCGGTTCAGCGACTTCTATTCAGGCTGCGCGGTGTGCTCGCCATCCCGTGCAACCTTGTTGACAGGTCGGCATCACATCCGCGCTGGTGTCTACAGTTGGATTCACGATGAATCGCAACGTTCACATTTGCTCAAGCGTGAAGTGACGCTGGCCGAGGTGTTGAAACAAGCCGGTTACGCAACGGCTCATATTGGCAAGTGGCATCTGGGTTTGCCTAGTGACCGCTTCGAAAAACCGACGCCTTCGGATCACGGGTTCGACTATTGGTTTGCGACTTCAAACAACGCGTCACCAAGCCATCACAATCCAAACAACTTCATCCGCAATGGCAAACCTGTTGGCAAGTTGGATGGGTATTCTTGCCAGCTTGTCGTGGATGAAGCGATCGCTTGGCTCGACGCCATGGATTCCAGTCGCGATCAGCCATTCTTTTTGAATGTTTGGTTTCACGAACCGCATGCACCCATTGCGGCACCCAAGTCGATTGTGACGCAGTACGGGAAAGCAAAAGACAAAGCTGCGATCTACTCGGGAACCATCGACAACACCGATCGAGCGATCACTCGGTTGGTCAAGAAACTCTACGAAGTTGCGCCACCAGAGAACACTTTGATCATCTATGGCTCCGACAATGGAAGCTACCGCGATGATCGCACTGGAGGCTTGCGCGGTCGCAAGGGTGTCAATTGGGAGGGTGGTATTCGCGTGCCTGGGATCTATTGCTGGCCCGGCAAGATCGAAGCCGGACGTGTGGAAAGGAATCCAAGTGGGTTGATTGATGTTGTGCCGACAGTCTGTGGGCTCTTGGATCTCGACAAGCCCGATGTGCATCTTGATGGTTCGGACGTCTCGACACTTTTGCTAGGCAAAGCCAAAGACTTTCGTCGGCACCAACCTCTCTTTTGGCATCTGCAGAAGTCGCGACCGATCGTTGCCATGCGAGATGGGGACTACTCGTTGGTGGCCAATCCCGACTTCGAACTGTCGACCAACAACATGTTCAAAGAAGAGTGGATTCCAAGAATTAAATCGGGCGGCTACACGAACTTCCAATTGTTCGACTTAAAGAGCGATCCGAATCAGACCAAGAACCTTGCCGCAGAGAAGCCAGAATTGCTTGCAGAGCTCAGGGCAAAGCTGCTGTCGATCAGCGCAAGTGTTCTCAAAGACGGTCACGATTGGCATCGAATGCCGTGAAAAGGGGCGTGAAATCGGGGTTGTGAACATTTGTATATATCCTTAAGATGTCTCCATCTCGTTACTAACCACGTTCTCGATTTGGGGGGCTGAACATTGCTGGTTTTGACACGGAAAGAAGGCGAATCGATCGAATTCCCAGGGCTCGGCATCGTTGTTCGAATGATTGGATTGTCGGGCAGGCGGGCCCGTGTTGGCATTGAGGCGCCGGCAAGTGTTCGCGTGATGCGTAGCGAACATCTCGATGACCAGCCTGCATCACCCATGATCGAATCGGCCGCGGAGCATGTTGTCAGCGATGAGTTTCAGCGACTTCAGTCGGAGCTTTCTGCGATTGCCGAGCTCTCCGATGAAAAGGATCGGCTGCTGGCCCAGCAAGTTGCTTCGGAAGCAATCGAGCGAATGGAGAGGATTCAGCGACTCGTGCAGTCTTCGTTGCGTGATCGTGAAGCACAATTGGCCAAGAGCGTCCAATCTGAGCCAGCGGTTGTTCGGCAAAGGCCAAGCAACTACACCGCGTCCGTTCGTCGTCGGACTTGCGTCGCATAGGACTCAAACTCCGTGAGCCGAACGCGCTAGCGTCGGGCCTTGCGAGAGGTGGTAAAGAGTGCAAAGCCCGACGCTAGCGCGTGCGGCTCACAAAGATTTACAGCCTTCGCGCCTTTGTTCGTAGTCCCGCCTTTAGGCGGAAGATTTTGAAGATTCCGGCTGAAGCTCGGTACTACAAACCTGGCCGCGTTCGGCTCACAGAAAAGCAGGTCTATTGACACTCGCGAATACTTAGCGTCTCGTTCTTGGCTACCACGATGTGATCGAGGACTTGGATCCCCAAGAGCTCACCAGCTTCGGTCAGCTGGTGGGTCACTTGGTGATCTTCACGACTCGGTGTCGGATCGCCGCTGGGATGGTTGTGGACCAAGAGGATCGCTGATGCGGCGTCACGGATGGCGGGGCGAAACACTTCCCGCGGGTGGACCAAACTTGCGTCGAGCGTGCCGACCGTAATCCGATGGCTGTGAATCGGTTTGTGTTTGGTGTCGAGCGTGACGATATGAAATTCTTCCTGGACGCCATCATTGGCCAGCCTCTCGAATTCTTGGCTGCAGAATTCGATTGCTTCCGACGTAGTTGTGATGCGAATGATAGATTGTTGTTGCCGACTTTCGAGCAGAGCGACCCGGCGACCGAGTTCGATGCCAGCCATGACTTGCGCGTAGCTTGATTTCGTCGCCGCCGGCGTGATCTGCTTCAATTCATCACGGCTGCACTTTGGTAGTTGGTCCAATCGCTCGGCGAACCGGTTGGCAATCTTTTGCGCACCGACGATGGCCGATTCCTTGGGTACTCCGACGCGGATCAGGATCGCCAACAGATCCGCGTCGCTCAGCGTAGTTGCACCCGAGTGTAATAGCCGCTCACGTGGCCTCTGCTTCTCTGGGGTCTCCTTGACTTGTGCCCCATGGATTTGGCGTTCGATCCACGCGTCTGGTTTCAAGGTTTCGCGCGCCGCCTTCCATCGAAACCGCTCTTTGCCGTCGCTGGCATAGCGCTGCAAAAGACCATCATGGACGAGGTTGCGAATGGTTCGCGTGACGTAACCGGGCGTTGAATCGAGACAGGCTTGTTTGGCTTGCTCGGTAGAGAAGTCATCGATTGCGACCAATGGCCACACCACCCCTTCGAGCCGTTTACGACGATCGGAGTTCATTGCTGCCCCTGAATGGATCTTTTCTGTATGGAAGATCTGTAGGTCGGTTGCGGTCATCGACGACCGTTGGATTCACTTGCTGCCCGCAGGAATCCGGTACCGATTTGAGTTGGATCGATTCTATGCCATTCCCATCGCGGCGAGTCATTGGTGCACTTCCGCGTCGTGCAGAATTGCGAATTCCGTTATGGTAGATCGAAGGCGGACGTGGAAGGCTTCGCCACCGTCGACCAAGTTGGGTGATTGGAGATGTCTGAAACGTCAGCCGAGCAATCGGGGATTCAACTGACAAACGTGTTGTTGACGATCGTTGCCATCGTGATCGTTGGTGTCGTCGGAGCAACGTTCGTTCCGTCAGTGCGCAGCCAGCTGGGGCTGGGTAGCCAGGATCCGACCGAAACACAGGCTACAGCTGATGACGGTCATGCGCATGACGAGCATGATCACGGGCACGGACCGAGTGTTGGTGAAGAAATTGAAATCAGCGCTCAAGGTCGAGGAAACTTGGGGCTGAAGACGCAGACCGTTGCACTCACCACCTACACCCAGTACGTCTCGGTACCAGCGACGATTGTTGATTGGCCCGGCCGCACGCACATCTCAGTGACGGCACCGCTGACTGGCGTGGTCAACGCGATCTATATCTCGCGTGGTGAGTTGATTCGAAGTGGGCAGCCCCTCTTTTCGCTGCGGTTGACGCACCAGGATTTGGTGAAGACGCAATCTGATTACCTTGCAGCTCTCGGGCGATTGGATGTTGAAGAACGCGAGATCCAGCGTTTGGCGGCGATCACACAAAGCGGCGCCGTTCCGCGCAAGACGCTGATCGAGCACGAATATGAACACGACCGATTGCTGGCGGAACTGCGTGCCGAGAAGCAGGCGTTGTTGTTGCACGGATTGACCGACGCGCAAATCGAAGCGATCGAATCAACACGACAACTCGTTCGAGAGGTGACCATCTACGCGCCGACGCTTCATGGTGATGATTCGTTGCATCATGAATCCGAACACCCGATTCCATCGTTGCCGCCGGGGGAAGTACCGGTCGTCCGTCCGCTTCAGCAAGCCGGGTTCACGACGAACACTCAACCCGATCCCGATCGCTCGAAGGATCATGCTCCTGCACATGAACATGAACACGTTGAGGTTGAGTTTCTTGTAACGGAACTCAACGTGAATCGAGGTCAATCGGTTGCTGCAGGTGAGTCGCTTGGCAGGCTTTCCGACTACAGCAGTGTCTTGATCGAAGGGCACGCGTTTCAAAAGGATGCGACGTCGCTGAGGATGGCTGCGAAATTTGGCTTCCCACTCCAGGCCGTGTTGGATTCGGCAAGCCAACCTGAAATCGTGGACGGTTTGAAGATTTCTTACATTGGGAACGAGGTTGGCATTCAATCACGAGCGCTTCCGTTCTTTGTGCCGCTCGAAAACCAAGTCGAACGTGACGAGCAGCGAGGTCAGCAACGGTACGTTTCTTGGAAGTACAAGCCAGGGACGCGGTTGCACTTGCGCGTCCCCCTGCAAGGTTTTGACAATACCTTTGTCGTTCCCAAAGATGCCGTCGCCGAAGAGGGTGTCGAACGGTACGTCTTTGTCGATCATGGCGACCATTTCGATCGGCGTCCTGTGCGCGTTCTGGCCCGCGATGAAGTTTGGGCCGCGATCAAGAACGATGGGTCGCTTCGTGCTGGCGAGACGATTGCAACCGCTGGCGCTCACCAGCTTCAAATGGAAATGAAGAATCGGTCCTCGGGACCGGTCGACCCGCACGCTGGCCACTCGCACTAGCAAGTTTCAACCAGTCCCTCCATATCGCGACGACGGAAAGTTCGCAGCTGATGGATCAGATCATCCGCTTCTCACTCGGCAATCGACTGCTCGTCTTGTCGCTTGCGCTGGTGTTGTTGGGAGTCGGTGCTTGGCAGGCGGTTCGCTTGCCGATCGATGTGTTTCCCAATCTGAATCGACCACGAGTGGTGGTGATCACCGAAGCGCACGGGATGGCTCCCGAAGAGGTCGAGGCGCTGATCACGTTGCCTCTAGAAACGGTGCTCAATGGCGCCAGTGGGGTGATGACCGTCCGCAGCAGTAGCGGCA
This sequence comes from Rubripirellula sp., assembly GCA_965216875.1. GTDB lineage: Bacteria > Planctomycetota > Planctomycetia > Pirellulales > Pirellulaceae > CBDCUW01. The sequence goes on along the minus strand of OZ244207.1, from coordinate 5,858,055 downwards.
GCGGTATTTCTGTGATCTATGTCGAGTTTGACTGGAACACCGACATCATCACCGACCGGCAAATCGTCAACGAACGCTTACAGCTTGTTGCCGAAGATCTGCCCGAGGGAATCAACCCAACGCTTGCGCCGATCTCGTCCATCATGGGCCAGATCTTGATGTATGGCATGTGGAGCGAAAACGGCGAAACGTCAGCGATGGAGGTGCGTACGCTCGCTGATTGGGTCGTCCGCCAGCGATTGTTGGCGATTCCCGGTGTGTCTCAAGTGTTCACGATGGGTGGTGGTCGATTGCAATTCCAAGTGCTTATCGACCCCGATGCGCTGCGGAGTTACGGGTTGACGATGCACGACGTTCGTTTGGCCGTCGAACAGTCCAATCTGAACGCGACCGGTGGATACCTTGACCAACGCGGCGCGAAAGAGCTGCTTGTTCGTGGGATCGGGCGCATCACAAGTATCGAAGATCTTCAGAAGGTCACTTTGACGGTGCGAGACGGACGGCCAGTAACGCTCGACCAAGTGGCACGCGTGGTCAAAGCACCGCAAGTCAAACGCGGGGACTCGGCCGCATTTGTTCGCGATGAAAAGGGTGATGTCCAAGGCGGCCAAGCCGTAGTGCTGACGATCAACAAGCAGCCTGATGCCGACACGCGACAAGTGGATGCCGAAATCGCCAAGGCTCTGGAAGACTTGCGTGGGTCGCTTCCAGCTGACATACGGATCGAGAACGTCTATTCACAACGCTCGTTCATCGATCGAGCGATCGAAAATGTTGTCGAGGCGCTCGCCGATGGTGGTGTTCTGGTTGTCGTGATTCTCTTTTTGTTCTTGTTGAACTTCCGAACGACCTTTGTCACCCTGACCGCGATCCCTCTTTCGATCGTCGCGACGGCATGTGTCTTCACATTGTTCGGATTGTCGGTCAACACGATGACCCTCGGCGGGTTGGCTGTCGCGATCGGCGAACTCGTTGACGATGCCATCGTCGACGTCGAGAACATATTGCGTCGCTTGAAAGAGAACCGCTCGCGCAACGAGCCACGTCCAACACTCCAAGTGGTGTACGAAGCAAGTGCCGAGATTCGGACATCGATTGTTTATGGCACCGGAATTGTTGTTCTGGTCTTCATCCCGATCTTTGCCCTCGAAGGAATGGAAGGCAAAATCTTTGCACCGCTTGCGACGGCATACATTGTCTCTCTTCTGGTTTCGCTGCTCGTTTCGTTAACGGTCACGCCGGCTCTTTCGTCACTTCTATTAGTGGGTAAGCGCGCCTGGCAGGTTGCCGTGCCGCTATTATCGCTGGGAATTTCGGGACTGATTTTCTACTGGGTTGTTCCGCGCGTTTTGGACGTCATCGGATTCCCAGCAGAGCTGCCAATCGATCCACTTTGGCTGACACTCATTGGAACGCCGTTGGTTTGGATCGGTGTTCAGAGCGCAGAGCGACTGTTGGGAGGTGACGAAGCGCACGAGGGGCGATTCCTGAGCGGATTGAAGGGCATCGCGTCGTTAGCGATTCAATTCAGCACGCGGTTTTCTGGCCCTGTCCTCGGCGTGACCGCGATGCTGGTGCTGCTGGCGACCATTGCTTTGTTGAATCTCGAACGCGCTTTCTTGCCGCCGTTCAATGAGGGCGCGATTCAAGTCAACGTGTTGTTGGAGCCGGGAACGTCACTCGACACGAGTGATCGGATTGCGCGAACTGTCGAGCAGCGCCTTCTGGGGCTCGAAGAAGTGGTGACAGTCGTTCGACGGACAGGACGTGCCGAATTGGACGAGCATGCTGAGGGTGTGAACGTCAGCGAAATGGTGCTCGAAATTGATCCAGCGGCCGATCGCGCTGAAACCATCGAGCGGGTGCGTGAAACCATTGCAGAAGTTCCCGGCGTGGTGACGAACACCGAACAACCGATCCAGCACTTGATCAGCCACATGTTGTCGGGCGTCAAAGCAGACGTTGGGATCAAATTGTTTGGCGATGATCTGGATGTGCTGCGCCAAAAAGCGAAAGAGATGGAAGCCGCGATCGCGGATGTTGAAGGATTGAAAGAGGTGATGGTCGAACAACAGACCAACATTCCGCAGTTGCGAATCGAACTCGACCGCGACAAGCTGATGCAATACGGCTTGCGGCCAGCCGAAGTGATGGAGTTGGTCGAAACAGCGATGAACGGGCAAGTGGTCAGTCAGGTGTTGATTGGCCAGCGAACGTTCGATTTGGTTGTGCGTTTGGACGAGCCCTTTCGAGAAGATGAATCAAAGCTGCGCCGAATGCCGATCGATCTCGCAGACGGCGGTGTGGTGCCACTGGATAGTGTCGCAAATATCTATGAAAGCGCCGGACCGAACACGGTGAAGCGCGAGCAGGTGCGGCGGCGAATCGTCTTGCAGGCTAATGTGCAGGGCAGGGGAGTGGTTGATGTCGTTCGTGAGATTCGCCAGCGGCTGGCCAAGGTCAACTTGCCGCAAGGTTACTTCGTTGAATACGGCGGGCAGTTCGAAAGCGAACAGTCAGCAACACGTCGGTTGGCGATTCTTTCGGTCATTGCACTCGCCGGAATGTTCCTGGTGCTCTACACACTCTTTCGCAACGCGAACTTTGCGTTTCAAGTATTGGTCGCCTTGCCAACGGCGTTTCTTGGCGCGGTCGCCGCCCTCTATCTGACTCAACAGAATTTGACGGTCGCCGCAACGGTTGGCTTCATCAGTTTGTGCGGGATCGCAAGTCGCAATGGTATTCTCTTGTTGAACCACTATGTGCATTTGGTGCAATACGATGGTGAATCATGGGACCGCGGGATGATCGTGCGCGCGGGCAAAGAGCGACTGGCACCAGTACTGATGACGGCGCTGACGAGTGGAATTGGCCTGTTGCCACTTGCACTCTCGGCTGGCGATCCTGGCAAAGAGATCGTCTATCCGATCGCCACCGTTATCATCGGCGGCTTGATCACGAGCACGATCGCCGAGTTTCTCGTGCGTCCAGCACTCTTTTGGAGCGTCGGGCGAAAGGCGGGCGCCGAGATCGTCGAGTTGCGAACAAGCCGACCCTAGAGCGCTCTCCGCTATCGTTCCCACGGTCCCCGTGGGAACTCTTCGGACGCTCCGCGCCCTTTGTAGGTCATGCTATGCATGACAATTTGCATGTGTCATGCATAGCATGACCTACTGGGTTTGGCTTAGACGCTTTGCCGATCCTGAGAAAATCCCGGTTTTGATGTAAGGATTCCGGACCAGGAGGCTAATAGTGAGTCAAACACTGGTTGGAATTGACGTCGATGACGCTGGAGCGCCGTACCGAGATCTTTGAACGATGGCTTGCCGAGCACAAAGGCTTGCTGTTCAAGGTCGTTCGCGCCTATGCCTTCACGGTCTCGGATCAGGACGATCTGTTCCAAGAAATCGCATTTCAGGTTTGGAATTCCATTCCGAACTACAACCAACAAGTAGCCGAAACGACGTGGATCTATCGAGTCGCGTTGTACACGGCGATCGGTTGGACGCGAAAGGAGCGGCGCCATCGTTCAAGAAAATCATCACTGGCCGGAACGGAGCATTTGCTCGTCCAGGCGAGCGAAGATCGAGATCCCAGGCTGGATTGGCTGTACGACCAAATCGCAAAGCTTGATGAACTGGATCGTTCCGTCACGCTCCTGCTCTTGGAAGGGTTTAGCTACAGCGAGATGGCCGAAACGTTGGGCATCACGCAAAGCAATCTGGGCGTCAGAATCAACCGGATTAAGAAACGTCTCATCGGTCGCGTGACCCAGGAGGTGCACGATGGACTTTGATGATCTGCAAGTCATTTGGGATTCGCAAAAGGAACAGCCGATGTATGTCATCGATCAACAAGCCGTCATGTCGATGGTCAAGCAGCGGGGCGTCGCGGTAGAGCGACTCGTAAATTGTTTTGAACTCTGCATGATGGCGATCGTGTTGACGGTTGGGTTAGCGGTGATTTCTGAGCCTCTGATCTTTGGCGACGACTATCATCAACTCTTGACCGCCAATTTGTGGTTCGGCGTCTTCGTTTACTTGTGGCTCAGCCGACGAAAACGGCGTCGAGCGGAAGTTGATTTTGATCGTTCGGTCGTCGGAATGATTGACAAGGCAATCGCACAGATCGACTACAAAATTCGACAACTTCGTACCATCGGTTGGTGGTTCATCGCACCGGTGATGACGGGAATGTCGATCGGCTTTTTCTTCTTGTGGGATTCCAAGCCGGTTTGGGTTTGGCCACTCACCGTAGGTGCATTCGCGCTCACTTATTGGCTGATGCGTCGCGAGATTTGGGTGCACTTGATTCCGCAACGCAAAGAACTCGAGTCATTGCGGGACAAGTTGATCGATTGCGAAGAAGAGTGACAAAATGGTCATCCCTCCGCGGGCTTTGTGTCCGACCCTCCCGCAAGCGGGAGGGTGATTGTTGGTGCTGGCGACGATCGTTCGCCGCGAATCACATCAGGATCTGCAGGATGCGTTGACCTTCGGCCAACATCATCAAACAAGCACCATAGATCACCACCATCGCAACGATGACGGTGCCGAAACGCAGCAGCGATTTCGCTCGGTCGAGATTGTGACTGGCGATAAAGAGAGTGACGACGCAATAAAAGGCGATGATCATCATCTTGAACGCGATCATGCCGTCGAATCCCCAGCGGTCGAGAAAGAACCGAGCAACTGGGTTCGCTTCACTGCCACCGACGGCGAGCAAAGCGTAGGTCATGTAGATGTCGAGAACGTTCACCAAGATGAAAGTGGCTGTTTCGTCCTGTAGTGGACGAGGGCGAAAGCCTGCTTCGTAAAGCTGGTGACCGATCCGCGATAGCGTTCCCGCTGAATCGGGTGACGAAGGAGTTGAGTAGTCGTTTGAAAAGCGATCGCTGGACATGGTTAGGCCTCTGACGCAGCGAGTATTGAAGAAGAGGCTTTCTATTGTAAGCGTCTGTAACAGGCCGATTCGAGCTTAAAGTTGCTCAAGTTAAGAGATTTTGTCTTTCTTTTCGTAGGGCGTCTGGGAGGGGAAAGATGGCAAGACTTTGCGAGTTTCCCCAATTGATTCGCTTTCTCACTATTTGATCGCCGACCGCGAGACGTCCTTTGCAATCTCGTTTGAAAGCGGAAGAGGGCGAGATTCCTTTATAGAAGAAGGTTTCGCGACCGTTGGCGTCTCAAATTGGAACCAAAGGGCGGTGGCGGCCTCGAGCCCTATCCGGCATCGAAAAAACGCTTGCATCCATCTTTGGCGGCCCACACTATTTGGAGCTGACGAATTCGTCATTATTCCGTTTTTTGGGCGGCTGCCGTCGGTTCCCATTTATTTGCTGTTCTGATTATTTGACCATGTCTAATTCATTTCGATTCTGGCTCCAGCTGACCTCACGTTTCCATTCCTCTGGAGTCATAGACGATGCCTCACAAACGCAATGTGGTCGCGCGTGGTTTAGCAGTTGAAAGCCTCGAATGTAGAAAGCTACTCGCCGTTGACGGTTTGGTAAGCCATTGGCCGTTTGATCATTCAACGCACGACGATGGCCTCCATGACTTTTTGGGATTCAACAGCGGCTATGTTGATTCGCCTCGCGGGCGTGCGATTTCGTTGCGTGCCTTGGGCACGCCAATGACCGCGAGCCTCACCGGGGGGCTTTCACGGATGACCATTGCGGGCTGGGTCAAGTTTGACTCCGACAATCCGACTGCCACCTTGATCGCATCGCCTGGCAACGGATTTGCGATCGAGGTCGGCGACAACCAACTTAAGTTCTCAGTGGGGCGACCCTTCAATGGACAGACGGAACGCGAGGAAGTTGCGTCTCCATTTTCGTTCGAAGCGGACCAATGGTATCACCTAGCCGGCTCCTACGATGGCGAGCGACTGGCAATCTATGTCGGCGGTGATAGGATTGGCCAGCGCCTCGTCGAGGCACCGACAGTGATCGTGAGCGGCGAAACGCTCACTCTCGGGTCGGCGTTGACGGGACCCATCAATACCTTCGACGGTCTCACCGATGACCTAAAACTCTACGCTCGCGCGCTCAATGAATCAGAAATCGAGCTTGTCGCGAATGCGGAATCGATCATCGAGACGTCCGACGACATTACCTATTTCAATGATGCGAACAATCCGGCGATTGTCGACCCAGAAGTGGTCGTGACCAGTGAGTCCGAAGAGCTGAATAGTCGCGGTTTCCACGCACGCGTTATCTCACCGCGCGAGGGCGACACGTTATCGATTATTGAAACCGAGAATGTGTTCGTCGAAGAAGGTGATGTCTTCGTGCGACTTGAAGGCGAGACTGTTCAGGTCGCATCACTCTCGACAGGCTCAGCACACTCCGTTGGGATGGTCTTCAACGCAGACGTAAGTCCCGCGATCGCGCAGACAGTGATTCGCCGGATCGGATTTACCAACACCGAATCCGAACCAGACACGTCACCGCGTCAGGTGCAGATGTTTTTCGGTTTGTGGAGCGATATAAAACAGGTCGCTCTGGGGGAGCCATCAACAGGGCCGCTCGCCATTGAGCTGCCAAACGTGGCAATCGCCCACACACCTGGGGAAAACTCGCTGGTCGGCGCGGGGGCTGAGGTGCAGTCCAACGAACCTAACTTTGATGGTGGGACGCTGACCGTTCGGTTTATTGAGGAGAGCTTTCGCCCCGGTGACCGCTTGGTGGTTGTGCCAAACTCCACCATCGCGCGGATGAGCCAGAACCGAATTGGTTATCGCTCGATCGGTTCACCCATCGCGGTGATTGGAACGTTTACAGGCGGTTTTAACGGCAACCCGTTGGTCATCAGTTTGAACGAACAAGCGACGCCCAATCGAGTGGAATCGCTGGCGCGAGCAGTCGCCTACGCAGGCCTGACGGAAGAACCTGCGACGAACGATCGATTCGTTCGTTTCACTTTGGCCGACGGCGAAGCGGAAGTTTCCGATGTCCGCAAAGTCGAATATGAAAACGCGCCTCCAGTGAATCAGCCGCCGGTGATCGATAAGCCAGACGAAGCCACCGTTTTCCAAGAGGGTGACGAGTCTGTCAAACTTTTTGCTGAAACGATCACGATCGTTGACTCCGATTCACCAAACCTCGACGGCGGAATCATCGAGGTCGTCCAAAACGCCGAAACGATTCGCCCAGGCGACCAATTGGTGCTTGTCCCCACTGACCTGTTGGCCTTCGAAGATGGTAACGTTTTGCTGCGGTCTGGCGATGATCAAATACTCGTCGCAACGTTCCTAATCACCAATGAAGGGAGGCGCATTCGGTTCGAAATGAACGAGGCGTCGAGTGATGACGCAGCAACTTTCATGGTGCGCTCGGTTGGATTCGTCAACCAAACTGACGAGCCTGCGAGTGTCGAACGAGTCTTTTCGATCGAGGTGACAGACGGTGATGGCGGCAGTGACGTTGATTCACAACGATTGGAAGTGGCGGCGGTCAACGATGCGCCACTGATTGAGACGTCGCCAGGTGCAACCGAATATGCCGAGGGGGCACCGCCCCGACAAGTCGATTCAGCGATTGAAGTTTCCGACGTCGATAGCGAAGATTTTGGCAACGGGTCTCTTCGCGTCAGCTTCGCAGAGTTGAGTCGCAAGGTCGGTGACCAACTGTTGATGCTCGGTACCGACGCGATCTCCGTCGACGGCGAAGTCTTGCGACGACGCGATGATGAGCAGATCGTGGCGACCTTCGCAGTCGGCGAGGGTGTGATTGAAGTCGACTTCGCCGCTGGCTCGACAGTTGACGATGTTCAGCGAGTTGCTCGCGCAGTCGCCTTTCGCAGCAATGCCGAACAGATCGATACCGCCGCGCGCTTCATTCGGTTTGCTCTCGATGATGGCGAAGGTGGTGAGGCGTCCGACATCAAGCAGATCGAACCCTTCACGGTCAACGACGATCCCGAGATCGAGGTTGGACCAGGGGCCACGGAATACGATCTCGACGGTGGTCCGGTCATCATTGCACCGCAATTCGAGGCGAGCGACGCCGATTCCGAGGATTTTGGTGGCGGATCGCTTGCCGTCTCCTTTGTTGAACAGTCCGGCAAATCGTCCGATTCGTTGAGTGTCATCGACGGTGAAGGTATTCGCGTTGAAGGCGATCGCGTTTTCTTGATCGAACAATCGAACGCATTTCTGTTGGGTGAGATTCACCTTACCGATGGGGAGATCCAATCGATGGTGATCAGCTTGGCAAACGATACCAACGCTGCCCGATTGCAGGTCTTGGCGCGGCGCATCGCGTTTTCGGCAACGCAAAGTGCGGTGGGTGATCAAGAGCGACGGTTTGTTCGCTTCACACTCAATGACGGCGACGGCGGCGAAGCATCCGATGTACGCCGCGTTGATCTGTTCGATCTCAACGATGATCCCGTCGTCGAAGTCGCTGATCAAGCAACGGTGATCGATCTGTCGGAATCAGATTCGGCAGTGATTGCACCTTTGATAGAGATTGTCGACGAGGACTCGGCCGACTTTGGTGCCGGCAAGCTGCTGGTTTCGTTTGTCGAACAGTCCGGCCGCGAAACGGATTCGCTTGCGGTCGCGGGAGCCGATGGAATCCTGGTCGATGGCGACCGCGTGTTCGCAGAAATCGAAGGAAGCGAAAACGTTTTGGTTGGCGAGATCGCTGGCAACCGACTTGAATTGATCATTGAGCTGACTGAGCACGCCACGCCCGCGATCGTCGAAAGGCTCGCGCGAAGCATCACGTTGACCGTCGATCAGGATTCGCCAGGTGAGCATCCCGCGCGCTTTGTTCGATTCGAAGTTCACGACGGCGATGGCGGGTCGGATGCCGATGTCAAACGCGTCGAGTTGGTCATGACCGACAATGACGCCGATGGTGTCGACAATGGTGAAGAGGGTGAAGCTCCGTTCGGAGGCGATGGCAACCAAGACGGTGTTCCCGACGCCGAGCAGGAGCATGTGGCGTCGCTACGGGGGCGCGAAAACCGCTTCATCACGTTTTCGTCCCCCGAGAATACGCGATTGGTCAACGTTCAACCGCTGGCCGATCCCGCTGGCCCGCCCGAAGCGACTGACTTTCCGTTGGGTTTGTTCGATTTTCAGATCGAAGGCATCGATGGCGACCAAGCGACTGTTGTGGTGGTTCATCTTGAGCCGGGCACGACGGCAAATACCTATTACATGTTTGGTCCCACACCTGACAACGCGACGCCGCATTGGTACCCGTTCCTATTTGATGGACAAACGGGGGCAAAGATCTTTGGTGATCGAATCGAGGTGCACTTTGTCGATGGCGAACGAGGGGACGCGGATTTGTTGGCCAATGGTGTGATTTCTGATCCGGGGGCGCCCGCTGTTTCGCAAACGCCTTGGAAAAACCCCGACATTACCGGGGATGTCAATAACGACAAGCGAGTGAGCGCGCAAGATGCATTGCGGATCATCAACGACATCGGTCGATTCGATTCCCGCGATCTTCCGCTACTGCCAACCGGCAGCGACCAGTTTGCGTCGGTGTTCTTGGACGTCTCGGGTGACGGCCGAGTGTCCGCGCTCGATGCACTGCGCGTGATCAATATCATGGCCCGAATCACCAACGCGCAATCCGCAGCAAGCGAGTTCGTGAGCCTTCAAGAGGACGATGACAAGACTCGCTGGAACGAAGCGGTCGACGACGTTGTTTCCGAACTGTTTTAGAGCGTTACAAAGCTTCAACTCTTGAGAATTGCTTGGGGCAGGGAAGAGTGTTGGCAGAAAATGTGTCGCCCTTCGGGCTGACTCTCTTTTGCTTGTAATCCGGTGGCTCACGCCACCGGCAGGAATATGCCGGCCTCCGGCCTAAGGAAGAGAGTTGGCAGAAAAATGGGGGGCAAAAAGATGGGCGATGTGTTGAGAGTTCGTTGCCAACACTCTCCGTGAACTGTGCGTTCTCTGTGGCTTTGTTCCTCGGTCATTGTTGGGAGGGCGAGGCTCCCGCTGAGCTGTCGGTTTCCGTGGTTTTCTGAATCGTTGGTTGGCCACGAGAAACACGAGAAGGCACGAAAGGTTTACGTCTCTTCTTGTGCTTGTTGTGGCCAACCCTTCTTTCCAAAACCTGCAAGCACTGACCGCGGGAGAGACCGAGCACGAAGTTCGATGGAGCCACCGAGAGCAGTGAGGTCACGGAGGGCTAGGTCGGAGTGATTGTTGGTCAGTGCAGCGTGTCGATGCTACTCGAATATTAAGTTGAGCGGCAAGACATCGAGCTCCCACGCGAGCAATCGTTCCCGACCCGATCGCAGTCCTGGCATGTACAGTTCGGTGTAGAACCTTAGTTGCAGCGGATTTCCTCCGCCGGTTTCGGTTTCATTGACAATTCGATACCACCAGTAAAGGTCTTCGTATTCGAAGTGCCCTTGAGGATCTGGATACATCCCGTATTCGTTTGAAGTGACCGTCAACGAGGGATGGAACCTCAGCACGGAGTTGTAGAACTGGAATCCGGTGTCAACAATGTCAAGATCCGTTATCCGCCACTGGAAGTGATGCATCTCTCGACCGCCACCGTTGTCGATGTAGGTCGCGACGGAGTCGAACGTGTTGTCGGGGTAGTAGGTTGCTGACAACGAGTCAAAGTAGATGTGGTCAAAGTCACGCGCTGACTCAAATGTGGAAAAGGATCGAACCGTCCCCTGGGTCGACCAAGAGATCGACGAGTCATAGTGGACGTTGGTGGTTTGGCCTTTTTCATTCAGCTCGCGATTGGACGTCCCGTCCGCGTCCCATTGCTCGCGTGAATGCACGGCACCATTGGCAAGAATCAAGATGTTGTCCTTGTCGGCAACCATGCCAGAACTTCGCCACCCAACATCTGGATTGCTCGCGAGGAACTCGTCCCAGTTGTGTCCACTTACTCGCCAAAGCGCTTGGTCACGCCGCCCCCACTGCATTGGCATCGTGTAGGTGTAGGGATCAAAGGGGTCTTCGACAAGGATTTCCACAGGAAAGAGTTCCGTTTCGCCAACCTTTCTCACGATCTGGTTTGCGGCGTTGCGATCGACATCGATCATGGTTCGGAAAGCGTGCTGGTACCCAGTCGACCGTGCGTGTCGATCATCGTCGAACCACTCGCCAAAGCCGACAACTGGCTGCTCTGGATCACGGATGACACCATCGGTCGCACAGGTACCAAATTGAGTATTGCCGACCCAACACCCAAGATGAGCATTGGCAATATCACGCCATCCGTTGCCGTAAAAATCGCCCACCATTCCGATAGCGATACCAGGGCGGTTGACCACATCACTCGTTTTGTACCGAACATAGGTGTAATAGCCTTCGCCGTCGGAGTACCAATCGCCGTTGGCGGTCCCTTCAACGTTTAGATGGCTCTCCTTTTGCACACCGTTGAATTCGTCTCCATGATCGGATTCGATCTGAGTGAATTCGTAACTGACATGATCCTCAAGCTGTTCTTCCCAGTGGTCATTCTGATGCCTCCAAAAACCATTGGTGTTGGGGAAATCGGGAAGGTAGCCTTCAGCACCCAAGTGCAGATTGATCAAGTAGTCCTTGTCGTGTTGGGTCGGATTGAACTCGACGTTAGCCGAATCGAGTTTGAACTCGTGTTCGAGCGTCATCCAATGGTCGGATTCAACCGATCCGGATTTTTGCTCGTGGGTAATCTCGTCTATCAGATAGCCACTGGTCGTCTCACGTCGCTGGTCTTCTTTGAAAACGGTCAAAGAATAGCTAGCGGTCGTTGGCACTTCCTCCCACACGAAATCGGGGCCATCTGTTAGGACTCGATCAAAGTTTTGGTATGTGCGTTCGAAGCTCGACGGCTCGAGAACACCATCGGGGCGCACGGTGTGCCGGTTGTATTCGAGCATCTGGTCGGTACGTGGCGTGTAACTGACCTCATCGTGACCGACTTGGTAGTCCATCACTTCGATCGCGGTGCCGACACGGGTGTGCGTGGTCCTGTCGGCAATGTCGCCCCATGCGATTGCGTTTTCGCTCCATTGCCATTCTACGGCAACCGAATCGCTGTACGTAGGGAATAGAATCGCGTCGGAGTGTTCGTGAGCACCACTGGTGTCCGCTTCGTAACGCCAACGGTGCGAGCCGGATGAATCGCTCATAACAAGGTTCGAGGAGGGTGGGTTCATTGCCCAAGCAATGCTCTCGTATTGCTCGACCAGATCATCAGACTTCCGATATGACATCTCCTCGTGTAGGTGCGAATACTGATCCATGTCCAAGTAATGCGGGTTAGCCTGAACCAGGATCGACCATTGAGTGTAGGTCAAGGCGTCAAACTCGCCACTGTAGGTCGCGTTGCTACTACGGCTGATATGGACCGTTTCGGGTTGATACCCGTAGTATCCATAACCATAGGATCCGTAGCCGCCCGGTCCCGAGTACCCGTAGCCGTAACCTTCAGGGCCAGAGTATCCGTAGCCGTAGTCTCCGTAATCGTAGTAGTCGTACCCGTATCCGAACGGGTCAGGGTCTTCAGTGATCGGCAGGTTGAGGTCAAATCCTTGGTCCTGATGCCACTGTTTGAGCGTAGGGAAGGAGTACCGCTGATTGGCAACAGGCAAGGTGTCTCGGTGAGGCAACTGGGCGGCGATTCGATCTTTCATCGAACTCGCATTGCCGATCGGCTGGCCATAGGGAAGGGCGGCGGTGTCGTCCCAGCCAACCGGTTCCACATTTGTCATCGTGGTCACGTCGTGTTGGTCGCGGCCGCGCATGGTGGCCAGGTAGGCGTAGCTTTCGTACACCGACTCGCCAGGTAGCGTGTCTGGGGTTTGTGATTCGAAGTACCAATCGTCGAAGTTGTCGTGATATCGCTCGTCGAGCACGACAGAGTAAACGTCATTCCCCGTGCCATTGACCTCGAAGCCCATGTAGAAGTTGCCGTACTGCGTGAGCACACGTTGGCGAACCAGCGCGTCCTCGGGGCCATTTTGGATACCGTTGTCCTCGATGTACTGCGCGAAATGCCCGTTTGGATCGGGGACCCCATAGCCGAGCATCAGATCTGGCGTCGGCAGCCCAGGTGGATCGAACGCAGCGTACCACTGTGTGGTGATCGTGTAGTCGACGTCGAGTTCTTCCCAATACATCCAGTGACCGTCACTTTCGTCGTAGTCGGTCATGTAGGCCCAATCCAAATCGTACTGGACGGTCTTTCCTTCTTCGGGAATCTGTTCAATGACTGAGATACTTCCCGCTAAGACATCGCCGTACATCGTTGGCGGTTGGTAGTTGTCAAAGCTTGTGTTGTCCCACGCAGTGATGTCGGGGAAAAACTCTTTTAGGGACTCGCCTTCAAAGAACCAATCAGTCTCGTCGTAGTCGTCAACCGTATAGGGACGCAATGTCGGCTTGCTGGCTGTCGAATGCGCGTACAGGTCGCGTGGTGACAGCGACTCGCGTTTGAGGATTGGCGAACGCTGTTCCAGTGGAACTGTGATCAGTGGAGTAACGTCCGGTGGCTGGATGACCGGGGGAAGCGGCTCGAATGGCTGCATGATGCCAGGGCCAAATTCCAGACGCGCCGAATCGTAGTCAGGGATCAACGTATCGATTTCATTGCTATCGAGCCCCGGTTCACGGCCATCGTCGATCGCTTTGACGCCAGCGAGGATTTCACGCCGGTTGAGCATCGGTTGCTCGCTTAGCTCTACCTGAGACAGTTGCGAAGTGCTGGTCAGTTCGATCCCTGATGGAACACCGAAGGGGTTGGGGATTGCGGCAGCAAGAAGCTTCCGACTCTCGAGGATTTCAAGCTTGAGCTTGCGACGCTTGTTCTGCTTGGTGCGCGCAGGCCTATCCGTATCATGACCAAGGACCATTGTGTGTACCCCACTGTTGGTCGGAAATCGAGTCTAAAAGATCTGACTCAAGGACAAGAATCATTAATGATAAATCAACATTGGATTGCCATGCAACTTATTAGTAGTGCATCCCTGATGCGTATGAAGTTCCGTGCTCTGCGCATGAGTGAGTCTTTTGGAGGTTTGCAATTTGCAATTGGTTTAAGATTGGGGGTTGCTCTTCAACGGGTCCGATTCCTGATAGAAAAATATGGGAGGGGAAGCAGCGCTGGCGGTGGTTCGTCGAGCAATTACCGAATGCATGCGATCGTGCGGGCAAGCAGATGCCACGAAGGCAAGCAAAGGCACGAGAGGAAAGAGTTGACAGAAAAATGGTGGGCAAAAAGATGGGCGATATCTTGAGCGTTCGTTGCAAACACTCTCTGTGAACTCTGCGTTCTCTGTGGCTTTGTTCTTCTGCTGTTGACGCGATCGATGGGAGGGCGAGGCTCCCGCTGAGCTGTCGGTTTCCGTGGTTTCTGAATCGTTGATTGGCCAAGAAAAACACGAGAAGGCACGAAAAGCTTCAACTCGTGAAAATTGCCCGGGGCAGGTAAGAGAGTTGGCAGAAAAATGGGGGCAAAAAGATGGGCGGTGTCTTGAGAGTTCGTTGCAAACACTCTCCGTGAACTCTGCGTTCTCTGTGGCTTTGTTCTTCGGACATTATTGGGAGGGCGAGGCTCCCGCTGAGCTGTCGGTTTCCGAGGTTTCTGGATCGTTGGTTGGCCACGAAAAACACGAGAAGGCACGAAAAGCTTCAACTCGTGAAAATTGCCCGGGGCAGGTAAGAGAGTTGGCAGAAAAATGGGGGCAAAAAGATGGGCGATATCTTGAGCGTTCGTTGCAAACACTCTCTGTGAACTCTGCGTTCTCTGTGGCTTTGTTCTTCGGTCATTATTGGGAGGGCGAGGCTCCCGCTGAGCTGTCGGTTTCCGAGGTTTCTGGATCGTTGGTTGGCCACGAAAAACACGAGAAGGCACGAAAAGGTTCAGCTCGTGAGAATCGCCTGGGGCTGAAGAAAGGTGACAGAAAAATGGTGGGCAAAAAATTGATTCGCTTCCGATCTTTTTGCCCTCCATTTTTTTGCCATTTTCTTCCCTTGTCTTTTGAAGCCTGGACGTTTGCTCATCGGTGTTTTGGTGTTGGTTTGTATCGCTCTGGTTGGACGCCTCTGTGGAATCGATGCTGGAGACTGGCGGACTTGTTCCGCATCTTGTTAACGGCAGATTCTTTTACAGGGGAACACGATGCTTAGGTCACTCTTCGTTGTTGGTATGTTTGCAATGGCAACAACGCTTCAGGCGGACGACACCAAACTGCAAAAGTCGATTCGGATCGCTTCGAACATTGGCTATTCAATCAACGTCTCGGACGACCAGCAGGTTGCGACCGTGCATTTTGACAACGCGGTCGTTGAAGTGAATGGAGTGCCAGCATCAGCAAGTGGGGTGACTGGCCAAACGGACGTTCAAACCAGGACATTCACTTTGCGCGTGCCGTATGCTACCGAAGCCAGAAGCGTGACGATGGTGATGGATGTACGCGGCTACCATGACGTGGATCCCAGCGCGAACGCTCGCTTGGTCGCTTGCGTTGGCAGCGTTACGCAGTCAGTGGATCTGTCGAAAAAGGATGTTTCGGCGGAAGAGGATTCGGCAGCCGATGCGGTAGGCGACGACTTTGAGGATCGTGTGACCTTCACTTTGCAAACACGGGCGGCCAACCCGGTTGCTCAAATCACATTCTTGCTTTCGGTCGACCGCGACACTGACGTCGAAGACGCCGGCAGCGGTCTGCTCGTCCTCGATTCGCTGAATATCGAAGTCGCCAAAGAGTGTACGGCGACGCTTGCGAAATAGTGGTTGTGACGGCCTGGGAAATGAGAAAAGGCGGCAACCACGAATGGAACGAATTGCACGAATGACTCGGGCCTCGCTATTGGATTCGGGCCGCGCTATTGGACTCGCGTGGGCGCTTTGGCGGCCGATTCGTCTAACCAGGTTTCGAGCTTAGTCCTCAGTTTTTGGGCCAGTTCGGGTTGCTCGCTGGCGAGGTTCTGCGTCTCGCCAATGTCCTTTGCCAGGTCGTAGAGTTCGATGGAATCGTCATCGTACCAGCGGATCAATTTGTACTTGCCTTGGCGGATGGCGCTGCCGAGGCGGTTCTGTTTGTGGAACGCATAATTGGGGTAGTGGAAATAGATCGCGTTGCGTTTGAGTGCACCGGATTGGCGTAGGAGCGGTAGGATGCTTTCGCCGTCGCACTTGCGACCGGCGGGAAAGGAGATTCCGGCGGCTTCGAGAATCGTTGGGAACGTGTCGGTGATGATGACGGGCGTGTCGCAGGTGGTGCCGGCAGGAATCTTGCCCGGCCATCTTGCGATCCAGGGTACGCGAATGCCGCCTTCGTAGAGATGCCCTTTGTTGCGGCGCAGCGGTTGGTTGCCAAAGAGCGATCCGTTGTCGGACGTGAACAAAATCAAGGTGTCGTTGGCGATTCCGGCATCATCAATGGCATCAATGACTCGTCCGATCGCCGTGTCCATCCCTTCGATCATCGCCGCATAGGCAGGATTCGGTACGCCACCGCGCGCTTTGTATTTTTCGATCAAGTGCTCAGGAGCCTGAATCGGGTAGTGGACGGAGTAGTTCCAAAAGCACAGGTAGAAAGGTTGGTTCGCTGTAGCGTTGTTGTTGATGAACGCGATCGATTCATCGGCAAGTCGTTCGGGAAGGTAGTCGCCTTCTTTGCGCGGTGTGATGTTGGGGATCTTGTAGGGTTCGAAGTAGCTCGGCGGTCCTCCAAACCGGCAGCCGCCAATGTTCAAATCAAAGCCTTGGTGTTCGGGTCGCAATCGAGGTTCAAAAGGGCCGTCGTCGTCTTTGCCGGGTCGATGGGAAAGGTGCCATTTGCCGATGAAACCGGTCGCGTAACCGGCACTACCGAGTCGTTCCGCGATCGTCGTGTGGTCCAGCGAAAGGTACGTCGTCCAATCCGCTCCTTTGAGTTTCGTCTTGGGCGAAACATGGTCCGGATTGCCAGGAGCATGATTGGTGATCGCTAGCCGCGCCGGTGACATACCGGTCATCATTGCGGCACGTGTCGGCGTGCAAACAGGTGAGGCGGCGTAGGCGCTGGTGAAACGCATCCCTTCGCTTGCCAGGTGGTCAAGGCGGGGCGTGTCGAGTGCGTCGTTTCCTTGGCAGTGCAAGTCCATCCAACCGAGATCGTCTGCCATGATCACGACGATGTTGGGTCGGCTCGGCGGAGCAGCGATCACTGTGGTTGATGTGTGAAGCACTGCGAAAGCGAAAACGATCGCGAGCAGTTTCGTCGGTGGTTGATTGGGCATGTTTACTCTGTCCTACGAATTGAGATCGATGCTCTTGCTGTTAATGCTGAAATGAGTCAGGCCGCTCAGTGCCCCTTCACTGCGTAGCGAACGAACAAGGTGTCCGAATGAGACGTCCGTTGCCGTTTGAATGACCAGTCGTTCAAGCTTCGAAAGGTTTGGAGAACGAAGAAACGTTTCCCAGGAAGGCGCGTATTGCTCGGATGAATTCACCGTCAATGTTCGAATGTGTGTCATCGCATCGGCTTCGATGTCGCGGTTTTGATCAACCGGGTAGCCTGAGAGTCGAAGGTATTGCCACGGTGATGACTTGATGAGCACACGTCCGTATTGATTCCAGGTTTGAATGTCCGTTCCGATCCAACTGGCGAAGCCGCGGTAATAGAGAACATGTCGCAGGACGTTCTTGCTGGTCAGCGCGGCTGCCTTGCATTGGGACTTGAACTCTTGCTCAAGCTGTCGCCGCCATCGATCACGGTGGTCCGCAAAGAGTTTGTCGGCGCGATGCCTAAGGTCCTGGTCGACAGGTTCGTTCTTTGCCTGGGCGTCCGAGATCGAAACCTGGACACGAATGAACTCGCCGCGCGGGTCACCTTGTTCGTCGAGCCAGTCGGCAAGGACGAGCCTCAGTTGGTCGTTGTCCGGATCGTCGAGGATCGCATGATAGATGGGGTGGTCAAGCATGTTGCCATCAATTGCTAGCGAACCAAGGGAGGGTCATTCCAGCGGTCAAGCCACGGAGATAGTCGCCTTTTGTTTCTCAAAAGCTGCGTTTGCGAACGCTGCTTTCGCGGAGCGAAAGGCGACCATGTTGAAGCTCGGCGAATACAAAACCGGGGCAAAAGTGAGGGGTTTGGATAAGCACGCGAAGCTGAGTATTGCCAATTGTAGCCAGATCGTCGTGCAAGTGACGTCAAGCTGTTCACAGCGCCCACTTCTTCTCAAGGCTCATGATTTGAGGGGCCGATCGAGACTAGAGCGAACTGCGCACACGACGGTCGATTGGGAAAGAAGAAATGTGGTGGCTTAACGGCGAACGCGAAGCGGCATCTGGTGCCGATGGTGGTTTGACTGGGACGACCGGATCAGCACAGCGAGAGATTGTGCATTTGCATCGCAAGGTCGCGTTGCAGGAATCTTTGGCAGAGCAGCGTCGGGAGCAGATGCTGCGGGTACCGCCTTTGATCGAGCGGATGAAGGAGAAGCACCAACACGCGATTGTTTCATCGACGATCGAGCATTCGTTGGAGCTAGCCGACTTGATCGCTGTGACTGCGTCGATCGAAGAGTCCCTGACACGGGCCGAGACGCTACTCGAGAGAAAAGATCATGAGTTGGCACTGACTCTCGAGGCCTATGATCAGCTTGAGGAAGAGAAGCAGATCGCCGAACAGGATCACTCGGTCGAAGTCCGTGTTCTGATCGAGCAACTTGAAAAGGCGATCGGCGGTCAGCAGGATCGTGACTTGATGATCCGCCGACTGCAATCGCAGATTGGACAAATCGAATCGGAACACGTTGAAACACAGCGACAGCGCGATGAAGAGCATCAAGCGATCGTGGACGAGCTCGATCGCAA
Source organism: Rubripirellula sp. (assembly GCA_965216875.1). GTDB lineage: Bacteria > Planctomycetota > Planctomycetia > Pirellulales > Pirellulaceae > CBDCUW01. The sequence continues at coordinate 5,839,271 of OZ244207.1, read as the reverse complement.
GTACAAGTCGCAAGTAGCGACGTTGGTTCAATCGCTGCATGCGAGCCGCAAGCAAGCTGAGCAACGACAAAGCGACTTGGACGCAGCGGATCGCGAACTCGGCGCGATCGCTGATGTGCACGCCCAGGATGTGGAGTCGATGCTCGCCGATCATCAAGAACAGGTCAGACGCTTGACGTCGGCCGGGAAACTACTCGAGCAGCGCCTAGCCGAACAAGACGACCTTCGTGAAGCATATGAACGGGAACGCGAGCAAGCGTTACAACATGAGCAAGCACTCGCCCAAGCGGCCGAAGAGGCAAAGGCTCAAATCTACGAGGTCGTTCGCGATCACCAGTTGCAGATTGAAGATGAGCGGGCGGCAAGCGAGGGTTTGAAGGAACAGTTGGCGGTGGCGCTGGCAGAAGCGGACTCGACCCGCTGCAACGCCGACGATGCGCAGCGTCAGTTGATTCAGCGTCAGGCAACGATCGAAATGCTCGAGTCAAAACTGAATTCCCAGGCGGAGAGTCATCGCCTTGATTGCGAAGAACTCGCGCGCCGCGGCGAAGAACGGGTCGCAGCGATGGAAGCGAGCCGATCGGAAGAGGCGAGTCGGCTTCGAGAAGAGGCTCAGCGTCTTCAGCACGAAACCCATTGCGAAGCGGAGCACGTGCGACAAGAGAAGGACGCGCTGAGTCAGCAGCTCGGATTGTTGCAAAAGAAGTGTGACTCGCAGACAGATCAAATTGCCGATCTGCTGCACAAACACATTGCGAACAAAGGACAGTTTGTGGTTCGCCAAAAAGCGGAAGAGGCGAACAGTGCCAAACAGCAAGCGAGTCTCGAGAAACGCGACGAAATGATTCGTCAGTTGCGCGACGAGTTGCAATCCGCAAATGACGAAGCAACACAGCGTGAGGACGAACATCGCCGCGAGACGCAAGAGGCTAGCGATGCCGCGGAAGTGGTTCAGCGACGTTTTGCCGACTTGGTCAAGTCACAAGACGCGACAACGGGGCAACTTGCACGCACTCGTCGCGAGGCCCAGCAGCTACGGTCGGACCTCAAGCAACAGACGAAGGCCCACGAAACGGAATTGCGACAGCTTCAGTTGCTGAATGATGAACGAGAGCAGCGATGTGAGCAGCTACGATCTGAATTGGAACGTGCCAGTGTGATCGCGAGGCGATGCGAGGCGTCATCTGACGAGGCGCACCGCCGCAGCGAGCAGTTGTTGCAAATGCACAAGACGCTGCGCACCACGCTTCACGAACGGTTGCACGATGAAATTGATCGTCGTGCATCAGCGGACGTGCAATTGGACGCCGCACAGACAGAACGCGACACGCTGAGGGGACAAGTCAAGCACCTGCGGTTGCGGGTGACGGAGTTGTCCAACGAGGTCGAAACGCTGTTGTCGGTCGACGATTCTGTGCAGTCGAAGATCGTGCATCTCAATACGGTTCGTGATGTTGCCACACTCCGCGATCGACTTCGCAAGGAAGCGGTCGCACGACGGAAGGCTCAATCGGCGCTGCGAAAACAGGTTGGTGGTCGCGATCAAAGCGCCAAGGAAGCTTGGCTTGAGATTGCCACGGAAGAACAAGTCGAGCGTTTGACACGGCAATTGGAGGCGGTCGAAGCGATGCGTTTGATCGAGCAGCGACAAGCGGTCGACCAGATTCACCAACACCAGGCACGAATCGACAACTTGGAAAACCGCCGCGCTGCGTGAGTGTGCGAAACGGCGTCGATCTACTAAACGAATGCGTTTCGAATCACCTGCAGCAGCTGATCGGGCATGCAGGGTTTGGCCATCACACAGATGGCGTTTGGCCAAGCGTCCAAAGAGATATCGAGCGAGTCGGCGTGTCCCGTGTTGATGGCACAAGGTGGCGTCTTTTGGTCCGCCACCAGCTTTTCGAGTAGTTCCAGGCCGCTCATGCCAGGAAGGCGAACGTCGACGATCAGAAAGCCGGCGGAATTAATCGCTCCGCTATCGAGGAAGGCTTCGGCGCTTTCGAACCCTTGGACTTGGCAGCCGAGGGTGCCAACGACCACGAGCAAGGAATCTCGAACCGCTTTGTCATCGTCGATGACACAGACAAGTGCATCTTGGCTTAGTTTCGTCATGCCTACGTTTCAACATTGATGGGAAGCGTCAGGCAAAAACAAGTCCTCTGGTTATCGCAGCACGCGACGAGGCGTCCGAGGTGTGATTCGGCGATTGACCGACAGATGGCAAGCCCCATTCCCATCCCTTGGGGCTTGGTGGTTTGGAACGGTTCGAAGATGCGTTCCGAAAGTTTGGGGTCAATGCCAGACCCGCTATCAATCACTCGCAGGCAAACTTCGTCGTCCGACACTCTTGCGGTTTCGATGGTCAGCACGCGGTTGTCGCGTTGGCAAGATTGCATGGCCTCGATGGCGTTGCGCACCAAGTTGACCATGATCTGTTGAATCTGCACGCTGTCGAGGGAGACGGCGGGCAAATCGTGTTGGAGGTTTTGTTGAAGCACCGTGCTACGATTGCGAAGCTCAGGTTCAAGCAATTCGAGCGAATGGGCAACGACGTCATTGAGACAGACCGATTCGCGGACCGGCGCGTGTTTTTGGGCCAGCCCACGAACGCTTCGAACGATGTCGGCGGCGCGCAGCGATTGCGAGGCGATCTCGGTGATGTGATCACGCTCGACGGACTTGATTTCGCCATCGCCACCGGAGAGTTGTTCGAGGGCATAGGCGCGATTGACGATCGCGGAAAGAGGTTGGTTGAGCTCGTGGGCCAAACTCGACGCCAACTCGCCGATCGTGTGCAACCGGCCAATGTGTGCCAGTTCGTCATGCGCCGTTTGGAGTTGTTCCTCAAAGCGTTGACGCCGAATCGCGATGCTCGCCAAGTGCGTCGCGGTTTCGAGGACTTGATGATGGAAAGGAGTTTGCTGCAACGTCGATTGATGCGTCAAGGCGAACGTGCCGAGTGTTTGATCACGTTCATCCAAGATGGGAACGGACCAGCTCGATTGGATCTTGTATTTTTCGACAAACGCTCTCAGCCCACTCCAATGTTTGCTCGATCGCGTGTCTTCGACAATCACGGGGCGCTTCAGGAAGACGGCAGCGGCGCATGAGCCAGAGTTTTCACTAGGCGTGAGTGGTTCGACCTCGGCCTTCATCTCATCACTGAGTCGCGGGCCAGCTTCAAAACGCAATTGGCCGTCGGCTGGGTCGAGCAGCATGATGGTGGCGTAGGCACCTGGCATGATCTCTTCGACCAGGCGACACAGCTCGTCCAAGGTTTCGCTTAAATAGCCAGCTGTTGATGCGACTTTGGCCAGCACATCGTGTTGCATCCTCAGTAAGTGTTCGGCCTGTTTACGCGCCGTGATGTCACGCACGAACGCACACAAGTATTCAACGCCTTCGAATTTGAAGTAGGCGACGGAGACTTCGACATCGTAGATGCGATTGCTTTTGGAGCGATGCTGAGTTTCGAAAGTCATCTCGCGATTCTTTCGAAGCTCTTCGACGTGAGAGGGCCACAGTTCTGATGGGTAGTGAGGGTCGACATCCGCGACCGTCATCGAAGTCATCTCTTCGTGCGTGTACTCGAGACGTTCACACGCAGCCGCGTTTGCATCAAGAATGCGGCCGTCGGGGTGAATCGTGAACATCGCCTCTGCGGCAGCATCAACCGCGAAACGTGTTAACTGCAACGAATGATTCGTGTGCCGTTGAATCTCTTCGGTTTGCGAATCGAGCATCTATTCCTCATGCGGAGATGGTGCCGTGTGCCTACGGTCGAGTTTCCACCGTCCGTTCAAGTCTTCCGTGACGTTGCGAATATTGTGCACCAAGCTTGCGCACGATCCCATGCGTTGGTAAAGCGATTTGCGGGCTACCGCGGTTTGAGAAGACGTTCCGCAAAGTGTGACAGATCCCAATGTCTTTGACGCATGCGAATAAATCTCACGACACCAGCGTCGTGCTTAGACTTGATGAAGCTTTCTTAACACTACAGGCGGGCTGGATTGACAGGCGTCGCTTGCTTCATGCCGGGTGTCTTTGCGCGCAAGATCGGGCGTAGCGAATCGATCACACGCTTTGATTCGCCAGTTGGATCCACTGCCAGATTGTTGAATTCGTTCGGGTCAGCATGGTGGTCGTACAGTTCGATCCCTTCCTTGCCGCGATCCCATTCGGTGTAACGGTAACGTTGTGTACGTATGCTGCACCCCATTACTTGGTGGGTTAGCCTCTGGTCAGCGGGACGCAACACTTGCGTGATTGCGTAACTGTTCCACTGAGTAAGGGGGTCGTCGAGAAGTGGTAGCAAACTGCGACCGTCGAGATCGCTCGGTGCTTCGACTCCCGCCAATTCCGTCAGCGTTGGATATAGATCGACGAATTCGACGATGCGAGTGCACGCGGTGCCGTTACCGCTGCGTCCGGACGCGCGAATGATCAAAGGTGCTCGGGCACCTTCTTCGAACAACGTTCGCTTCTGCCAAATCCCGTTGTGTTCGCCCAGGTGGTAGCCATGGTCACTCCAGAAGACGACGATTGTTTGATCGGCGATTCCGATCTGGTCGAGCGCATCGAGCAACCGGCCCACTTGCGCGTCAATGAACGAAACGCAAGCGTAGTAGGCTTGAGTGGCTTTGAGCAAAGTTGGCTCGTCGAGGTTGTAGTGGGGAATGGGACAGTTGTGCGCAAACGCTGCGGTGGGGATGTCATCGCGGTCACCATCGGGTGCGAAAGGCAGTCGCATTTGATCGGCCGGGTACATGTCAAAGTACTTCTTTGGCGCGACGTAGGGCGTATGAGGACGAAAGAAGCCGACGCCTAGAAAGAACGGTTCGTCTTTCTTTTCACGCATGATCCGAATCGCTTCGGAGGCAATCATGCCGTCGGTTTGTTCTTCATCCGAGCCGTCAGCCGCAAGCCAACTGAGTGCAGCGCTGATCTTGCGATGCGGCTCGGCGTTGAAAATCAAATGCTCGTCCGATTTGTCGCGCCCAATTGGATTGACGGTTTGGTTCCAAGACGGAGGGTCATCAAAACCATCCGTGCCGATCGATGCCGGGACGTTGTAGTGATAGATCTTTCCCACGCGCGCCGCAAAATAGTCCTGTTTTTGAAAGGCTTGCGAGAGCGTGACCACGTCAGGCACCTCGTCACGAAAGTGGCGATCAAGGTCGTAGACTTGTATCCGATCGGGACGAAGCCCGGTCATGATGGACGCGCGGGTTGGATTGCAGAGTGGCAACTGGTTATAGGCACGATGGAAGCGAACACCACTTGCCGCCAGGCGGTCAATGTTGGGGGTCTTCGCAATCACATCGCCGTAGCAGCCTAGCGCACACGACAGGTCGTCCACCGCAATGAACAAGACGTTGGGTGGCTGCTCGTTTTCGGCTCGCAGATCGCTCATCGAGCAAACGATTGCGATGACGGTCGACAGCAGTCCAAGGGTAACAGAGCGGTGAGTAGGGTTCATGGCGAAGGCCTTCATGATGAGCGACTTGAGGGTGCGATTATAACTCGTGCCGGATCTCTCCATCGCGTTCTGGCCACTGAGCGATCGTCTATAACCAACCTGACTTCAGAGTGTCGGGCAGTTCAGGCGTCGCGCCGGACTGCGAACAAACGAATTCTGCAATTCGACATGCGTATTGGTTGATCTCATCAAGGTCGACGCCATGGAGGATGCCGAGTGTGAGTGCCGCAGAAAACGAATCGCCGGCACCCACGGTGTCTTCGATCGGTACCGGAAGCGCATCCATCTCGCTGACGTCGTCACCACAGACCAGCAAGCCACCACGTTCACCTCGAGTGACGGCGACCAAACGTAGCTGAAACATTTCAGCGAGTCGCTTGGCTTGAGTCACTTCATCGCCGTCAATGGCGTGGGTCGTGGCTAGGCGCGAGAGCTCTTCGTCGTTGAGTTTGAGAACATCGGTGAGTTTCAGTGACGCGTCAATCAGTGCGTCGTCGTCAAAAGGGGGGCGTAGGTTGACGTCAAAGATTTTGAGGGCCGACGACGGTGTCTTTTCAAGGAAGGTCTTAATCGTCTCGCGCGTAACGTCACCGCGTTGGGCGAGCGTTCCGAAGCAGACGGCATCGACTTCGCTGGCAAGCTTCTCAAGTTGCTCGTTCCAGCCAAGATGGTCCCAGGCTTCGTCATGACGGAATGAGTACGTGGCGTTGCCCGCGCCATCGATTTCGACGTCGACCGCGCCGGTGTTTTTGCCATCGATCACTTGCACGTGAGCTGTGTTCAAACCAGCGACTTGCAATTGGTCGATGGCTTTCGATCCGAGCGAATCGTTTCCGACGGCGCTTATCATCGCGACCTGGCCCCCGAGAGCAGCGGCATGATGCGCAAAGTTTGCAGGTGCCCCGCCGAATGTTGGGCCGGTGGGCAACAGGTCCCAAAGGATTTCGCCGATCGCCGCGATGTTTGGTTTTTCCATTTCGCTGGTGCTCACTCTGAAGTTTCCGTCAATCTGGTCAACCCGAATCGTCTAGGGGTGCGAACGTTAGCACAACCGGGGGCGGAGCGGCGTGGATTGAGGGCCACAATTCGGGTCGCCTCGTCCAAAAACGCAAAATGCCGTAGTGTGGTTGAAGTCCGCCCAGTGCGAGCGTAGCCGATTCGCTGAAACGTTCCGCTGGGTGTCAACGCCACGTCATCAACGGAGAAGGCAGTGAGTGAGCCAGTCCTTTACGAGTCACATTCACATACTCCACTTTGCAAACATGCGATTGGGAATCCTACCGATTTGGCCGCCGTCGCAGCTCAACGCGGCCTGCGTGGGTTGATCATCACGTGCCACAATCCGATGCCCAATGGGTTCTCGTCCGGTGTGCGCATGGCCGAGGATGAGTTTGACCAATACGTCGATCTTGTTGCCACCGCGCATGATCAGTGGAAGGGAAAGGTGGATGTGCGGCTTGGCCTTGAAGCCGATTTTTTCGAAGGCTACGAAGCGTATCTTGAAAAGCAACTGGCCAGCGCCGACTTCCATTTCGTTCTCGGGTCAGTGCATCCGCAGATAAGCGAGTTTCGCGAGAAGTATTGGCAAGCTGATGAAGTGGAGGTTCAGCGACTCTATTTCCATCTGTTGGCAGTCGCCGCGGAAACGAAGTTGTTTGATTCAATTTCGCACCCCGACTTGATCAAGAATTTCACTGCTTCCAACTGGGACCAAGATCGAATCATGCCCGACATCTGTCGAGCACTCGATCGAATTGCAGCGACCGGAGTGGCGATGGAGCTCAATACGTCGGGACTCAAGAAGACCATTTCAGAAATGAATCCGTTCCCAGGCATGCTCCGCGAGATGTGCCAGCGTGGGATCCCCGTGACGCTCGGCGCCGACGCGCATGAGCCAGGCCGGGTGGCGGATCGTTTCGAAGACGCACTCAAGCTCTTGTCGGACTCAGGGTATTCGCACGTCAGCTTGTTTCTCAATCGGACGCGACAAGAGATCGCGATCACCGATGCAATCGAATCATTGCGTCAACCAAGCCTGAATCCGTAGGTCATGCTGTGCATGAGATGTGGATTGATTGTCATGCGGAGCATGACCTACACGGAGAGGCCGAGCTTCAACATTGTCGCCTTTTGCTCCGCAAGAGTTGCGTTTGCGGACGCTACTTTTGCGGAGCGAAAGGCGACATTTAAAAAAACCAACCCAGGAGCGTCCGAGAGTGCGTTACCACGGGGACCGTGGCAACGAGGTTGCTGTTAGCGACTAACGGCTGGTGCCAACCAGGACGATGCCGTTGGTGGTTGGTGTGATCAGGGAGCGGACGCTCGGCACGCGAGCGGCGACCCAGGTTTGATCGTCACCACTTAGACTTTCCAGCGGGACGCTCACAATCGATTGATCGCGTTTCTGTAACTTGATTGCCGTTCCGCTCATGCCGACGGGGATGGCAACGAGTTGATGCTCACCCGATCGGTCGGTCCAAGTGCGCGCTTTGACGAGAAACTCTCGCTCTTCTGTTTCGAGTCGACGACGCTCTTGAAGCTTGGCGATGTTCACTGCCTTGCGTGCTTCGCGCGCAGCGAGTTTTGCCTCACGGACTTTCATCGCGTTGGCGATGCGGATCGGTCGCATGCGAGCGTTGTAGGCGTTGGCCTGAGCAATCGATGCTTGGCGTGCCATGTTCATCCGAGCGTTTGCCATTGCGACGGGAGCCATTCCCACGTTGGACGCGATTGGCACGCCACCAAAACCCTTACCCGAGAAACCGCCGAAGCCTTTGCCCGAGAAACCGCCTCGAGCCAAAGAACCGCTCCCGCCACCACAGGCATGAACCGATTCGACGCTAAGAACGAGGACGGCAACAACCGCCAAACCTGTTGACCATTTCATGTTCTTCTTCCCTCGAGCTACGGGATTGAAATTCATCGCACTAGGACAAACGAACTGGCATAACGGGGCGCGAGTACCCCCGAATTATAGGGGCATTTGGCGACAGGTCGGGATAGATCCGTTTATGATTGTCCGATTAAGTGACGCCAAATTGACGCCAAGCCAGCGGCGCACATCGAGTACACCGGAGCCTATTGATGAGATCCCGCGGAATTCTGCCCATTCTGACCCTTCTTTGTTGCCTGCCTCTCACTGCGGTGGGCGAGGATCAAAAACCAGTTCGAATGGGCTGCGGGATCATGACCTTCGACACCGTTCCTGGTTGGGGGCTGCGCCCCGACGGCAATTCGGTGTTGGGTCCGACTCACGGCGGCGTGGTGATCGACAAGGCCGGTCACATCTACACCAGTGCTCAGCAAGGTGTTTTTGTCTTTTCGCCAGACGGTAAGGTCGTGCAGTCCTATTTGGGCAAAGACTATTCGAACCTGCATGACATGGAGATTCGTTCCGAAGAAGGTGGCGAGTTCATCTATGGCGCCCGAAATAAAGACGCGGAAGGCATCAAGTTCAACGCCAGCACCGGTGAAGTGGTTCTGCGTTTACCATTCCCGCAAGAGTCTGGCTTGGACCTCAAGAAGTTCAACCCAACGGCGATCACTGTGTTAGACAACGGTGACATCTTTCTTTCGAACGGCTACGCAAGCAACCACATCTTCCGATTCGACAAGAACGGCAAGTACCTTTCGCACTTCGGCGAAAAGGGCAACGGGATGAAGCAGTTCAACACCGCTCACGGGATGACGCTTGACACTCGCTATGAGCCACCACGTCTTTTGATTTGTGATCGCAACCACCAACCTAAAGGACGTTTGGTTCACTACGACTTGGATGGGAACTTCATCGAAGAAGTTGCGACAGGTTTGGGGATGCCGACGTCGGTTGCCATCCAAGGCGACTACGTTTCGGTTCCCGATCTGATGGGACGTCTCGTGATCTTGGACAAGACAAACACGATCATCGCCGTACTCGGCCACAACCCAGACCCCAAGCAGGGCCGCAATTTCAATGTGCCGCAAGATCAATGGATTGAAGGCATCTTTAGCGGAACGCACGGTTCGTATTGGGATGCCGACGGGAATTTGTACGTCCAAGATTGGAACGTGGCGGGACGAATCATGAAATTGGTTCGCGCGAAATAGCGGGACTGCCAACTTTGAACACGGTACCCCTGTTCGTACTCGTACTCAGCGGAGTGGTACTCGTTGTCGATCGCAGTCTTTACGGTAGGTAGGGTTTTTCGAGCACGAGCACGAGCACGAGCACGAGCACGAGCACGAGCACGAGCACGAGTAGGAGCACGAGTAGGAGTAGGAGTAGGAGTAGGAGTAGGAGTAGGAGTAGGAGTAGGAGTAGGAGTAGGAGTTTCGGTTTGCGTCGTGAGGGCGACTGCATCGGAGGTAAAAAATGCGAAACATCATTGTCTTGACGCTGCTCACCTTTCCTCTTTCTGTTGCGGCAGCAGAGGAGTGGGACGTTCTGTTTGACGGCAGTTCCCTTGATCGCTGGGAATACGCCGATGGAGGTTGGGTCGTTGAAGACGACGGTTCGATGAGCTGTCGCATGGAAACGGTCGTCGACAAAAAAGGAAACAAACGCACACGCGGCAAGGGTTACGTTTGGACCAAGGAGAGTTACGGCGACTTCCAGCTAACGCTCTCCTATAAGCTCTCCGAGACCGCAAACAGCGGCGTCTTCTTTCGCACCGACAAAGACAATCCCGTGCAGGGTGGATTTGAAATTCAGTTGCTCGACAACGCAGGGTTTCAAAAAGTCAAAGGCAAGAAAGACGCCAAGAACCTCAACGGTGCCTTCTACGATTGCAAGCCAGCAGAGGTCGACCCGGCACACCCTGTCGGCCAATGGAACCGATTGACGCTGGAATGCGTCGGCCCGAACATCCGTTTTTCAATCAACGGTGTCCCCGTGAATTCGGTCAACATCGACAAGTGGGACACACCCAACCAAAACCCCGACGGCACCAAGAACAAGTTCAAAACGGCACTCAAGGAATTGCCTCGAATCGGAAGGATTGGATTCCAGAACCACGGCCAGCAGGTCTGGTTCAAGGATGTCAAAATACGTTCGCTCGACTGATTGCCCACTCACTCAAACTCACCAGCCACCACCACTCCTATTTGCGAGTTCGTTTGATGAATCGAATTCTTCTTTTGACTGCCTTCGCGGTCGCCGCTCTCGGAAACGTCGCCACGCTTGGAAAGGTCTACGCCGAGCAGCCGCCGAACATCGTCTACATCATGTCTGACGAACTCGCGTACTATGAGCTTTCGCATATGGGCAACGAGCGAGTTCATACGCCGCGCATCGATCAGATGGCGAAAGATGGCATTCGCTTCACAAATGCACTTGCCGGAGCACCGGTTTGCGCTCCGCTGCGATGTGCGTTGATGACCGGAAAGCATATGGGGCACGCATCGGTGCGAGCCAACGACGGCGGCACACCGCTAAGAGCAGAAGAGCCGACCATCGCTTCGATGCTTAAAGATCAAAAGAGATACGCAACGGGCGGGTTTGGAAAATGGGGAGCCGGGGGACGTGGCTCGACCGGAGTTCCTGAGAGACATGGCTTTGACGTGTTCTTTGGTTACTACGACCAAGTTCATGCTCACTCGTTCTATCCGCCGTACCTGGTGCGAAATAGCGAGGAGGTTGTTCTTGCCGGAAACGATGGTGGTCGCGAAGGCGAAACCTATTCGCACTACGAGATCATGGACGAAGCGGTGAAGTTCATTCGTGAAAACAAAGATCGTCCTTTCTTTTGCTACTTGCCGATCACTCCGCCGCACGGGATGTACGACATCCCCGCGGATGATCCAGCGTGGGACCAGTATCGCAATGACGCGTGGATGAAAGACGAATCGGTTTCGCAAGACGCCAAGAACTATGCTGCGATGGTGACGATGGTCGATAACAACGTCGGAACGGTGTTGGACTTGCTCGATGAACTCAAGTTGGCCGACAACACGATCGTCTTCTTCACTGGTGACAACGGTGGGCAAGATCGTTTTCGCAGCAAGGACTATCCTCGCGGTTACTTTGGCCCGAATGTCGATCCAAGAACGGGCGTTGAGTTTCGAGGTGGCAAAGGAAGTCTTTACGAAGGTGGATTGAAGATTCCGTTTCTCGTCCAATGGCCAGGAAGGATCAAACCGGGGACCGTAAGTGACCTCGTTTTCTACCAACCGGACATGATGGAAACGATTGCCGAGATCACCGGCACGAGAGCGCCCGCCAACGACGGCATGTCCATTGTGCCGACGCTGTTTGGCGAAGATGCCGTTGGTCGCAAGCAGTCACAGCACGAGTATCTGTATTGGGAATACGGATCGCAAACCGCGGTGCGCATGGGCAAGTGGAAAGCGTTTCAGGCCAAACCGGATGCCGAGTGGGTGCTGTACGACTTGGACGCCGACATCAGCGAGACGACTGATGTCGCTGGCGAGCACCGCGATTTGGTTGCCAAACTGAAACGGCTTGCAGCGGAATCTCATACGCCCGTTCGCGCCGGAAGCTATACCCAGCGGGATGATCACGAAAAGGATCGACGTGCAAAGTGGGGTAGCAAACAACCGGCCAAATCGAGCGGAAAGGTCAATCGTCTTCGCGAACGGGACCTGATTCCGGCGGACTCGATGACGATGATCAAGTCCAGTAGCGAGAATCGAGGCAATGGCAAGTTGGCGAAGAATGCGATCGACGGTGATCCGCGAACCGTTTGGCACACACAGTTTTCCCCTGATTTGGCAAAGCACCCCCATGAGTTGGTGATTGATTTAGGGGCCCGTTACAAAATCTCGGGCTTTCGTTACCTTGTGCGCCAAGACAACGGTTGGAATGGGGCCTTTGCCGATACCGAGTTCTCTGTGAGCGATTCGGCTGAATCGTTTGGCGATCCAGTTGCGACAGCACGGTTTGCAAAAGTACGGACCGCACAGCGTGCTGATTGCGACAACGCGGTCACCGGACGTTACGTTCGCGTCCGCATCATGTCCGAAGTGAACGGTAAACCTTGGGCTTCGGCAGCCGAAATCGGTGTCGTTGGAACCAAGTAGCCACACTCTTGAGCTCGGAAGTTTGCAACCCTTTGACGTTGATGGTTTCCGATGAAATTGCAAAAGTTGACCTGCAACTCCTGTGGCGCCCCGATCGATGTTCCCGAGTCGGCGAAATACGTCACTTGCAACCACTGTTCGGCCCAGCTTGTCGTGCATCGGCGCGACAATGTGACCTTTACCGAACAGTTGAAGGAATTGGCGGACAAGACCGAAGAGTTGAGTCAGAGGGTTGATGACCTGACTGATCAAGGTGAAGTCGCAGCACTTGATCGCGAGTGGGAATTTGAACGTGAGCGGTACATGATCACGACCAAGAATGGCGGCAAACATGTTCCCACCGAGGCGGGTGCGATTGGTGGTGGTGTGGCGATCACCTTGTTCGGCTGCGTTTGGCTGGCCATGGCCATCGGCATCACTTCGAGTGCGCCCGATGTCGGTCCGTTCGTGATCGCCAAGGTCGCGTTTCCACTGTTTGGTTTGGTCTTTATCGTTTCCGGAATTGTGATGAGCATGAATAGTTACTCCAAAGCGGGTGACTATCGCGCTGCCGAGCGTCGGTACAAAAGCAAACGATCGGAATTGTTGCGCAGAGAAGACCCTTGACGAAAACCACTGATTGCGACGCAAGAACGAGAATGTCGATCGCTTTGCAAGGAAGAACTTGACCACAGATCGTGACGATCGTTTGTACGATCGCAATTTCGTTCTCGCTCTGATCAGTCAGATGTGCTTTGTCAGCAGCAACACGCTGATGGCTCACTATGCGCGATGGATCGATTTTTTGGGCGGCGACCTGGATGTGATTGGTTGGGTCATGGGAGTGGGGCCGCTCATTGGCCTCGTCTTTCGACCCTGGATGGCGCAGTGGATCAACCGTCTTGGTGCGCGTGCGATGTGGGGAGTCGGCTTCGCGATCTTTGCTTTGGCATCGCTCGCCAATCTGCTGCTGACCGAGATTGGGCCGATGATCTATTTGGTTCGCTCGCTGTTGTTGGTCGGTTCCGCGATCGTCTTCGCCAGCGGATTGACCTACGTTTCCCAAACCGCTCCCGACCATCGACGTACCGAAGCGATTGGGATTTTTGGTGTCGGCGGATTTCTGGGGATGATGATTGGCCCGTTTGTCGGCGATCTCTTCCTGTCAGAGCGGACCTACGACAACTTCGTTTGGCTGTTTGTGACGGCGGCGATTGCGAACATCTTGCCGGCAATCGGTCTGATATTTCTTCGTCCGACAAAAAGTGAGTCGTCAAGTTCGGCCGAAAGGGCTGCCAATCATTCCGTCAAACTTTCGCAGTTCGCCGCGACCACCAAGCGGTATTGGCCCGGTACGGTGGTGTTGATCGATGTTGTGTTTGGGGTTTGTATGGCGGCACCGTTCGCATTTGTTGCGACCTTTATCGATCAACACAAGTTGGCAATCGACGGTGTTTCGGTCATCGGCCTGTACTTTCTTTGCTATTCGGGCATGGGGATCACGATCCGTCTCGGCTCGCGGGCGATCTTCACGCGACTGAGCGATAAAGTTGTCTTGGTCGCGGGCGTGTTCGTGATGGGAATGGGGATGTTTTGTTACCCGCTCGTCACGTCCCAGCATCCGTGGATGATCGTTGTTCCCGCGTTGCTTTGTGGCATGGGGCACGGGTTGATGTTCCATACGATGACTTCGTTGACGATTCAGCCGTTTCCAGTGGCAGTGCGCGGGACGGGTTCTGCACTGGCATTGATGATGTTGGATCTTGGCACGATCGTTGGTTCGCCGATTCTTGGCGCGATTGGTGATGCCCATGGGTATGGCGCACTGTTCACCACGATCGGATGTCTCTGTTTGATCGCTGGCGGCGTCTACGTCGTTTCGTGTGCGCGCTCGTGATGCACGCTCTCCCAAACGTGAGCTTAATGACTCGCGTTTTCGATCATCGATTCGAGCGTTTCGCCGTCGCCGCGATCGTCACCGTTGTCGAGGTATTCGAGCACGGGCAAGGGGTCAACGGTTCGCCAAACGGGCATCGTGGAAAGCAGGGTGCTGGTCATGTAACCCGCGCGTACCGCCCAGACCGCTTGCCCGACCGACATCGCGACCGAGAATCCTACGGCTGCACCCACCACGAGTGACTCGAATTTGTGTTCGCCGAGCAAGTCTTCGCGGAAAAGATCGAGGCTTTGCCATTGCAAGTCATCGGGGGCAATTCGATAGGGGCTGTTTGATAGGCGCGAGCGACGATCAGAGGAATCGTGTGAACCCGATACTCGATTGCGGTCGTTGTGATCACCTTCTTCACCGGTTGCTTCGGCCGAATCGATCGAAAGGCGGCTGGCAACCCAAGCGAAGTCATCGGCAAGTTCTTTGGGGACGACACCGACGAGCGTCGTTCCGTTCTCACGGGGCGCGCGTGCCGGTTTCGGTGCCAGGGGATCGGCAGCCGTTGGCTCGGCTTCCGATTCGCTCGTTTCTTCCTCTTCGCTTTCAGGTTCGTCTTCAGGCGAAGGTGGTGGCGGATCACTTTCGGCGTCGTCATCACCGCCGCCATCGTCGGGCGTTGAGGGCAGCAGTGGTGCAACGGCAGCCTTGACGTTGAGGGTCACCAACGTCGATGCACTCACCAACCCGCCGTCAGAGGCGCGATAGGTGAATGAATCGGTTCCCGTGAATCCTGGGTTGGGCGTGTAAGTGAACGAACCATCGGCATTGAGGATGAGCACACCGTTGCTTGGGCCAACGTCCAGCGAAGCGGTCAGCCCCGCTCCTTCGGGGTCGTTGTCATCCGCAAGGACGCCTGAGGCGGTGACGACGAGCGTTTCTCCACTATTCACAGTGAACGAGTCAGCCGAGGCGACCGGGTTCTCGTCAACATCGGTCGCCGTGATCACAAAAGGTTCGTTGTAGGTCAGGCCGGCGCCGCCCTGGTCGATCGCGGAGATCGTCAGATTGACGGTCGGTTCGGTTTCGTGATCGATCGATTGGCCAGCTCGCAGCCGCAATTGTCCGCCCACAATTTCGAACCTTGCGTCATCAACCGACCATGTGTGTGTGTCGCCGTCGTCGACATCGCTTACACCAAGCGTCCCAATCACGGCCGCGATGTTGTTTTCGGCAACGGTCAAGCCGGACAACGTGATGTCGGTCGGCGCTTCGTTGACGTCCGTGACGCTGATCACAAAGCTGTCGTTAAACGTGAGGCCGCCTCCCGATTGGTCCGTTGCCGTAATCGTGACGGTGACCGTGTCCTCGACCTCATGATTGATCGATTGGCCAGCCCGCAAACGAAGCTGACCGCTGACGACTTCAAAGCGAGCGTCGTCAACGGAGAAGGTGTGAGAGTCAACCAAGTCGGGGTCGACCGCTGCGACTGTGCCAATGACCGCAGCGACGGCGTTCTCGTTGACTGTGTTGTTGGAAAGGGTGATGGCCGTCGGCGCTTCGTTGACATCGTCCAGCGTCACCAGGATCGTTTGCGCGTCAAAGCCACCGTCGCCATCGCTGGTCGAGACTTGGACTTCAAAGACGTTGTCGCCATCATTGTCGGCAAAGGCCTCGTAGCTGACGGTTGGACTAAACGTCAACGCGCCGCTGGTCGGGTTAAGGTTGAAGAAAGCTTGGTCGTCACCGCCAGTGATCAAGAAGGTCACCGCGTCAACGGGCTCGCTGGTGGTGATCGTCAGAACGGCGGTCGTGTTTTCGTCGACACTTGCTGCGGCAGAGGACGTGATCGTGGGAACGACGTTGTTGACAGTGAGCCCGACTGAGTCGGTGACCACTCCACCGCGTCCGTCGTCGACCTGGACCGACACCGTGTAAACCCCATCGTCGGAAATCGGATTGGTCATCAACCCGAGCGCCGCCCAAGTCACCGTTGGCGTGACGCCCGTCGCGTCATCATACGCTCCGTCGCCATCGAGGTCCCACGCGTATGTCAGGCCATCAAAATCGGGGTCCGACGATGCCGACGCATTGAGCAGCAAGCTCGAGCCTTCGTTGATGACGTAGGGGCCGCCCGCATCAGCGACAGGCGGATTGTTGGTGGTTTGAACGTTGACCGTTGCGTCCGAAGCGAGGCTGGTTCCGCCATCGCCATCGTTCAGGGTGAATCGAACGGTTCGTGCACCTGTGGTTGGCGTTGCACCATCCGTGTTTTCGAAGGTGATGTTGCGAACTAGCGCCGTTGTCGCAATGGTGCTGGCAGAGGTGTTTAGCGAAATGACGAGAGGCGTTCCCGACGCGCCGCCGGTGGCCGTGCCAATTTGGACGCCACCAAAGAAGACGTTGCCACCCGAGAAGCCAATCTGGCCACCGCCCATTCCTTGGTTTCGGATCGACAGCACATCTTCGGCAGCGTCACCGCCAGAGACGATGTTGACAGTCAAATTGCCGCCATCAAAGTTGGCCGAGTCGAGATCGCCAACCGTGACGTCAGAGCCCTGTTCGATCACATCGGCGCCCGTTCCCGCATCGTGATTGAGTGCGTCACCATCGAGACCGCTGATGACCGGCACGTCATTTTGCGCCGTCACCGACACGTTGCGCGAGTCGTTTCCGGTCGACGTTCCATCGTCGACTTGGAAGCTGATCACTCCAACTGATAAGGTGATCTTTGGTTCGGACCAACCCATATGAGACCTACACCGATGCGAACACTTTTTGCCGCGATGATGCTCTGCGTCTCTGTTTTGCAGATAGAGGCAGAAGACAATTGGCCCCAGTGGCGTGGACCGTTGGGTACGGGTGTTGCGCCCCATTCCAAGCCGCCGACCTTTTGGAATGCTACAGAGAACGTCCAATGGAAAACGCCACTGCCTGGGCGAGGACACAGTACACCGATCGTTTGGGGCGACCGAATCTACCTGACGACCGCCGAGCCGATTGGCGAGAAGCTGGAACCCAAATACAGCGGCCGGCCAGGCGCCCATAACAACGTGCCTGTCGATAGCGAGCATCGATTCAGTGTCATTGCGTTGGATCGCGAGGATGGCTCGATCGTCTGGAACAAGGCCGTTCACGAGACGGTGCCGCATGAAGGTGGCCACCACACCGCAAGCTTGGCCTCCGCCTCACCTGTGACCGACGGAGAGCACATCTATGCCTTTTTCGGTTCGTTTGGACTCTACTGCCTCGGTCTCGATGGCGACGTGATCTGGAGCAAGCAACTCGGCAAGATGCACAGCAAACACGGGCATGGCGAAGGAAGTTCACCCGCTCTTTTCGGCGACGTGATTCTCGTCAACTGGGATCACGAAGAAGATTCATTCATCGTTGCCCTCGATAAGGCGACCGGCAAACCGTTGTGGCGGAAGTCACGTGATGAGGTCACGTCATGGAGTTCTCCCATCATCGCCGATCACGAAGGCAGGCCGCAGGCGATCGTGTGCGGAACGCAGCGAGTTCGCGGATACGATCTCGAAAGCGGCGAAGTGATCTGGGAATGTGGCGGTTTGTCGGCCAATGTGGTTGCGACACCGATCTACAAGGACGGCATCGTCTACGTTGGAAGTAGCTATGAAAAACGGGCGCTGATGGCGATCGACTTGCGCGGTGCGAAAGGCGACCTGACGGAGACCAAACACGTTCTTTGGTTGACCAAACGCGGAACGCCCTATGTTCCCTCGCCGCTGCTCTACGAGGGCGCGCTGTACTATTTGGCGCATTACCAAAACGTTCTCTCTCGCGTCGAAGCAACGACGGGGCACGCTGCGCCTGGTGCGATCCGGTTGGGCGCACTCGGCAATATCTATGCATCGCCCGTGGGCGCTGGAGGGCACGTTTACGTTACCGATTTGGACGGGGTGACACGTGTGCTTTCCAACACCGAAATCCCACGCCCCATTTCGGTCAACCCCATCGGCGAAAAAGTCAACGCATCACTCGCGATCGCCGGCGACGAGATTTACATCCGAGGCGACAAACATCTCTTCAGTATCAAGTAGGTCATGCATCCGGCTGGCACTCTCCCTAGGGAGAGTCGGGCTCTCAGGCCCGGAGAGCGGCACCACGAACGGCCCTCCCCGGGCTTTAGCGCCCGACCCTCCCACAAGTGGGAGGGTTATTCCTGTTGAAACAGTGCATGACACAAATCGCTGCTATTTCTTCTTTGCCTTCTTTTTGCGTTCCACCCAACCGGCAAATTTCTCGGGCCGCGCGTCGGTGTATTGATCAAGCGCCTTTTGCAGCATCTTCCGTGTTTGCTTCTGTTCCTTGGAGAGCTGTTTGAATGCCAGCGGACTCTTCTCGAGTACATCGTTTTCGATGTCGTAAAACTTACCGGTACGATAGAGTTTGTAGCGTTGATTGCGGGTGAATTCCTTTCCCTTGCGACCACCATTTCTTGCGTACCAAACGTAGATCCAATCCCTTGGTGTGCCGGTTTGTCCCAGCAGTTGTGGCAGGAAACTTGTTCCATCAACCGTGCGACTTTCGGGAATCGACGTGTTCGTTGCGTCGCATAACGTGGGAAGGAAGTCGCTAAAGTCGACCATGTCATTGCAAACGACGCCGGTGGCGGTTTTGCCTTGCCAGTGCGCGATCAGCGGGACGCGCGTTCCGCCATCTTTGGTCGAGCCCTTGTCGCCGGCGACTTCGCGGCCTCGCATCGTTGACACGACAGGTTTGTCCGTGCCGTTGTCACCGGTAAACAAAACCAGTGTGTTCTCGCGAACGCCGACTTTGTCGAGTTGGTCAAGGATGCGGCCAACCTGTTTGTCCATGTAGTTGACCATGTCCCCAAAGTACTTTGCATCACCTTTGTAGGTTGGCGACCCTTTACTATTGGGATCCCAATCCTTTGAATCGGGCGTCGGTTCAAACGGGCAATGCGTCAGGATCATCGGGTAGTACAACATGAACGGTTTGTCACTGTTGCGTTTGATGAAATCGAGCGCGTATTCGGTGACGACGTCGGGGCCGTATCCTGGCATGTAGTCGATCGGTTCGCCGTTCACCTCCAAGCCTGGACTCGGATAGCGACTTGGGCGTCGAAGCAGTTGCCAAAGGCAATGTTCATCGAATCCGAAATGATTGGGCAACGTCTTGTCCATGCCGAGCTGCCATTTGCCGACGATGCACGTTGCGTAGCCGTTGTCACGTAGCAAATTGGCAAACGTCGATTGGGTTTTTTCGAGCAGTCCGAATTCGGTATAGTTGCGAACGTTGTACATTCCCGTCATCAACTTTACCCGAGTAGGCGTACAGATCGGCTGAGAATAGCAATGCTCGAAACGAACACCTTCCGAGGCCAATCGATCGAGTACGGGTGTTTCGTAAGATGTGCCGCCGTTGGCACCAACGCATTCAAACCCAAAGTCGTCGGCCATGATCAAGACGATATTGGGGCGCGCCGATTCGTCGGCTTGGGCAACCTGCGTGTTGACGGCAACGAGGCCAAAGAAGGTGGCAAGCAGGAGTGTGCATAGGGCAGGGCAGAACCGAATGGTTCGGGTGGGGCAATGGGGCATGAAAGGTCTCGGTGTGGTGGGTGCTTTTCGGGAGGCCCCGATTATAGCTCGGGTTGCGCCACCTGTTTGTCGTCCCACCTTTAGACGGAAGAGCCCAAAGATTCCGGCTAAAGCTCGGTACTACGAACCAGAGGCTCACAAGAATATTCCGCGTGACTTGCTCGGTAAGCCGATGCTGCAAACACGATCAACCCCGCGACGGCGCCGGCGAGGTGCGATTCGACCAGCGGCACGAAACCTGATGAATCAACGAACAAGGTTTGGCCCGTCACTGCTTCGAAAACCATTTTTCCCAGCAGGCCGAGTGAAGGGACCAGCCACAACAACATTGCCTTGTAGTCCGCTTCTTTGATTCGGTCTCGGCATTGATCCGCGACAAACCAAACGAACAATCCAGTGTCGAGTCCACTGAGCCCGCGGTAGGTCGTAATGTCAAGACAAAACAGTCGAATTCCCGCCGCGATCGCCAGCATCGTTACCAGAATGGCAGGAGCAAACCATTTGCCATGTCTTTGCTCGCACGCGAATCCGAGCCCGACGAACATCAACAAGTCCCAGAAGAGATGGTTGCCGTCGTAATGAGTGAAGTGACCGGTGATCAGTTGCCACCACTTGCCATCGGCTACCGATTCAAAGTTCAGTTCAAGTGCTGATGCAAGCGATGGTGAAGCGGCGACTCCGAGTGCAGCGATGGCACCGGCGAGTGTGACGGGTGCCGAGAGCAATTTGCGAAACATGGTGGGATGTCGGTGGGATGTTGGAATCGAATACACGAGCGGGGACAGGCGTTTTAGCCCATCCCCTAAAGAATTTCTCGCGTCAACCTTTTACTTATCGTCACCCGATTTGGCTTTCGTCTTACGACGACGATGAGCCAGTGCGGCCGAGCCGGCAGTTCCAAGTGCCAACATCGCAGTGATCGGATCGATTGCTCCGCCACCGCCGCCTGGCAGTCCCACGTCCAAGTCGATTCCGCGACCGGGTGCCGGTTGATTGGCCCGTTGATTGGCAGGCTGACTAGCCGATTGATTGGCAGGTGCAACCTGATTCGGTGTCGTGCGTACACTTGGCGACGCAGGTGTGCGGCCGCTTGGTGCAGACGTCAGCTTCTTGGCTCGATTGACGGCGAACGACTCTTGGTTTTGCTGACGCAGTTGCGTTAGCTTCGACTGCATTCGCTCACGCGACTGACGATCCCGAGCGATCCGAGTCGCGTTTCGTTGCTCGATTTTCCAACGCTTGTATTCGCCGTCGTTCTCTAAGACCAACATCGATGCATAAGGCGAAACGATAGAGTAGCCTTCGCACAACCGCACGATCTCATCCCGGTGTTTTGCTTTCCCGGAACGTTCTTCGCCCAATAATCGGGCAACGCGTTTTTGAGCCCACATGCGTTCGATTTCGCTGTTGCCTTCGTCCGTCTTGGCAAGCTGGACATCGACGGTTTGTTCCCAGGGTGAACCCTGCACGCTGCCACGCAGGGTCGCAGTGACGGGCCCGCCTTGTTCGTAACGACCGAGTAAACGCAGTGGTGTGCCGTAAAACAGGTCGCCCAGTTCGGTTGGTTCGACTTCGCCGATTTGGTTTCCTTCAAACGAGAGCGAAACGTCTTCGATCGCCGGTCGAACGAGTTTTTGACGCATCAAAGAGGCTTGGCGAGCGAAACTGTCCTCGGTCGAAACAAACGCAGCCAGTCCGCCAGCTTGGTTCGCCATTTGGCTGAGTAATGGTCGATTGACTTCGTTGCCAACGCCGATGCAAAAAACTCGCACGCCATCGGGACGCGACTGAATCAATTGCAAGAGTTCTTCGTTTTCGCCTGCTTCGGTCATCCCGTCGCTCAGCAAGATGACGTTGAGCGGTCGATCATCGTCGCGATAGGCGTAGGCGGCGGACAGGGCAGGTTGCAACACTGTTCCACCACGCGCACGTTGAGTTCGGAAGAATTCGCGAGCCTCATCGACATTCATCTCACTGGCCGACCGCATTTCTTGGAACAGTGGCGTCGGTGTCAGGTTGAACGCCAGGCAATCGAAACGGTCTTCGGGACCAAGCGATTCAACAAAAGCGACGACACTCTTACGACTGATTTGCAACTTGTCGTCCCGAGCCATGCTCCCGGAAATGTCCAACAGAAAGACGTAGTCCATCGGTTCCGATGTGCTGCTAAGGTCTTCGCCCGGTGTGAGCGTCATCATGAAGTAGCCGGCTTCGCCTTTCGGGCGACTCGTGACAACATCCAAGCCAGTGCGAGGTCGCTTGGTTTGGAAGGCGATGACGATATCACGCGAAAGGTCGCCTTCAGTCAACTCCATTGCGGCTTGGGCGTATTCGGGGTGATGATTGACAACGACAAAGTCGTCCGCGTGCGACTCACTGCGAAGTTCTTTGATAGGGACTTCGCTTTTCACATCCAGGTTCATCGAGAAGCGACCCCGAACTTTCGTGTCGATCGGTTTGCCGCCAACTTGGGTTGCAAGCGGATAGACGTACGTTGCCCAGTCATGGTCAACGTTCAACTCTTGGTAGTACTCGATTCGAATCCGCTGTTCGGCGCCGGCCGGAATTGGAAAGATGCGCATTTCGAATTGTTTGAAATCAACTTGCTCAAGCAACCCTGGGTCACGGCGTTGCTGCTTGTAGCTGTTGTAGATTTCGCGTGCACGTTCTTTTTCGACGACTTCGCCGATCATTTCTTTACCAGCGATCCACATGCTGAAATTCGAAACGCTTGCTTCGCGTGGTACCGGAAAGGTGTAAAGGGCTTCGACCTGTCGGTTTTCGGTGTTGACGAAGACTTGATCGATTTGAGTCACGGCGATCGAGTTGTTGATCGTGACTCGAACGTCTTGTTCTTTGATTTCAAGGACGCCGCCGAAACCTCCGTCGGCGACAAGCAAACCGGCGGCATCGGCCGTCTGTTTTGAGCTAGTGACTGTAGCGACCGCACATGCGACCGCGACCCCGAGCAAAAGGGTCCGAGATCCTCGGGCCGTTTGCAAAAACATGATGGTGCTCCTAACACAGCGTGTTGAAACGCAGCCGAGATGAACGAGTCGGCTGCTTCGCTGTAGGAGCCTTCGAAGTGGGAAGTGTTTTGAAATTCTGAAAAAAGTTCAGGGCTGCTTGGGTCGGATCGACCGGTACACGACCCAAGACGCTGGAAAAACGCTCAAAGTGTGAAGGGAAAAGAACGATGCGAGCCCGAATTCGGAATCGAACAGCGCGCGCAAAGGCCAAAAATCACCAAGAACCATCATCGCAAAGTAGTACAACGCTGAAAACACGATTGCGCCGGTCAAACTGGCCGCAGCAGCGATGCGTTTGGTGACCGGTTCGCTCGTGAACAATGGGCCGAGTACGCAGATGCAGACGAGCACGATGAGCGGCCATTTAAATCCGAGTGCGGCGAGAACCACGCAACCAAGGAAGGCCGGCGTGCCGACGAACAGGAGTACCAGGGGAACCCAAATCCACTCGGCGCGGAATTCGATCGGTACCGCAGGTATTCGTTTTGTTTGTTCGATCCAATCGGTCAGGCGTCGCCACATCGACCATCAAGCCTCATTGACTTCCGTTGGGAAGCGAAAGGGATCACCCGTCGGGAAGCAAAGGGGAATTGCGGTTGAGCAGAGTAAGGCCTCTGCTTAGTTTAGGGCACTCGATGGCGATGCTAAATGGCGTTGCCGGGCGATGCGATTACGGGATAGCACCGCCCCTACGAAGCCCCTTCGATCTGATTGCACGTGTTCACTACGCCGCCGCTGCCACTTTTGGTCACTGGAATTGCTGGAGTTCCTGGATACAACGCGTTCCACTACTTTCGCGAACGATTCGGAGACCAAGTCATTGGGATTCGCCAATCGTCGATGTGGCCGCTTGCCGGTGAGGGGATCATCGGTTGCGACTTGGAAGACACGGCGGCGATGGATCGTCTGTGGGATGAGTACCAGTTTGCAGCCGTCTTGAGCTGTGGCGGCAGTTGTCGTCTCAAGTCATGTGAGCTCGATCCCGAGATGGCGCATCGCGTCAATGTGGTCGGTGCGCAAAACATGATTCGAGGTGCCGTTCGACATGGTGCTCAAGTCATCCATCTGTCCATTGACTTGGTTTACAGCGGGCAAGGGCAGGGCGGTTATGTCGAAACCGACCCGACCGATCCGGTGACCATCTACGGTGCAAAGATGGTCGAGGCGGAACAGGTTGTGCTTTCGAAACGTCCCGACGCTTGCGTCCTTCGAATTTCACTTCCGATGGGCATCAGCTTCAATGGCCACGCGGGCGCGGTGGATTGGATTGCGTCTCGCTTCAAACAAGACAAACCAGCAACGCTCTACTTTGATGAAGTGCGCACGCCGTCGTATACCGATTGCATGAACCGGCTTTTTCATCATCTGTTGTTGAATCCGATCTCGGGCATCCATCACGCTGGCGGTCCAAGGCGACTGAGTCTTTACGAAATCGCTCAGATCGTAAACGTCGTTGGGGGTTACGATCCCAAGTTGTTGCAAGGATGCGACCGAATCGAGGCGGGGCCGATGCCACCTCGAGCGGGGAATGTGACGATGGATTCATCAAAGCTGGTCGAGGCAGTCGGGTTTTCGCCCTTTGATCCTTGGCCCACGATCGATTCGCTCGTGCCAACCGATCGTGATTGGCACATCGAGTTTGGAGGCTCATTCGACGGGTCGGCCGACAAGATTCACGAGATTTTGTACCGCAACGGTAACCTCGCCGACACAACGGTACCCCCAAGTCGAAACGAGCTTTGGAAAGATCGGTTCTAACGCACAAAGGCAGTCCTACAAACTCCCGAATTGGCCGCCATCATTCGGGTTCGATCGACTTGTCGACTAAGCTATACCGCAAACCTCCCGCCCGCTTTTTCACCTGCCCCCGACCAAGACATGCCCTACCGGTCTTTTTTTCTGTTTGCTTTGATCGCGGCGATTGGCATCGCCCCTTCGACAAGTGTTTTGCGAGCACACGAAGGTGAACATCACGAACACGATCACGCGCCGACCGAAACGGCTCGCGGCGTTGTCTTTGACGATGCGAACAAGAACGGCACACGTGACGAAGGTGAACCAGGACTCGCTGGAATCAAAGTCAGTAACGGCAAAGAGATCGTCAAGACAGATGCGGATGGTCGATATGCGATCGAGGTCGATAGCGACACCATCCTCTTTGTGATCAAGCCGCGAAACTGGCAGGTTCCGATGGGTGAGAACCAATTGCCGCAGTTCTACTACATTCACAAGCCAGCCGGTTCGCCGCCCAATTTCAAATTCGCAGGCGTCAAACCAACCGGACCGCTTCCGAAGTCGATCGATTTTCCATTGCATCGAAATCAAGAGCCGGACAAGTTCAAGGCGATCTTGTTTGGTGACCCGCAACCGAGCAACATCAAAGAAGTTGAATACATTGCGCATGATGTCGTTGAACAGATCATTGCTGCGGAAGGGCACGACGCCTCCTTTGGGGTGACCCTTGGCGACATCGTGTTCGATGACCTGTACGTCATGCAGCCGCTCAATCAAGCGATCGCGCTGATCGGCATCCCCTGGTACAACGTGATCGGGAATCATGATCTGAACTTGGACGCTCCCGACGACAAACTCAGTGATGAGACGTTCGAGAGCATTTACGGCCCGACCTACTACTCATTTGACCATGGTCCGGCCCATTTTCTGGTGCTCGACGACGTCGTTTGGGTGGCGGCCCACGACGGCAAAAAGGCTCACTATCACGGTGGCCTTGGTGAGAAACAGATCGAATTCGTGAAGAACGATCTAGCGGGCATTCCCGAGGATCAGCTGGTTGTTTTGTTGATGCACGTGCCAATCCAGGAAGTCAAAGATCGGCAAGATCTCTATCGCTTGATTGAACAGCGGCCTGCGACCGTCTCCATTTCGGCTCATCGGCACTTCATGGAACATCGATTGATCGGCAAAGAAGATGGATGGCGGGGCAAAGAAAAGCACCATCACATCATCAATGTCACGGTGAGCGGAAGTTGGTGGCGCGGTCAAAAGGACGAACGCGGTATCCCTCACGCAACGATGTCCGATGGAGCCCCCAATGGCTATTCGATCATGGAGTTTGATGGGAACAAATATCGACTCGAATTCCGCGCTGCGGGTCGTCCGGCCGAACATCAGATGAACATTTACGCGCCCGAGGTTGTCGCCAAATCCAAGCTCGCTGAAACGACCGTGACGGTGAACGTCTTTGGTGGGGCGGATGATTCGCAAGTGTCGATGCGAATTGGCCAAGGCGATTGGATTTCGATGAAACAATCGCCCGGGCTCGATCCAGGTTTCATGGCCGAAAAGGAACGCGAAGCTGCGTTGAAAGATCGGACCTGGACCGAATTGCCGTCACCACATCAAACCCGCCATCTTTGGAAAGCGACATTGCCTTCGAGTTTGGGCACTGGCACCCATCTGATCGAAGTCCGCGCCATCGACCGATCTGGGAAAGAGGCGGTCGATCAGCGGATCATTCGGGTGAAGTAAGGCGAGGGCGGTGTTACAAGCTCCTCGGCTGTGATTTATGAATGTCGCCTTTCGCTCCGCGAAAGTAGCGCCCGCAAACGCAACTTTCGCGGAGCGAAAGGCGACGATGCCGGAATCTTAATGCATCCGTCCGAAGACGCTCCTACAATCTGTATGAAAGCGGCCGGGTCACACTCTTTGGTGTCTCAGAGGGCCCGACGCGAGCGCGTTCGGCTCACGGGCACGGGGACACGACCTCAATCCTCTTCTTTTTCCGCTTCGGGAAACTTGCTGAAGACGTTCGTGATGATGGCCAACGCCGTGAACAAGAGGATGCTGCCGGTGAGGAAGGGGGCACCTGGCAAATCGAACGCGGCCCTGTCGGAGGCGAAGTAGCTAAACAGCCCCCAGGTGAAGAACATTGGCGCAAAAATGTTCGTCAAGCTCATGAGTGACGTCAGCGCACCCTGAATGCGTCCTTGTTCCGATGGATCGACGGTGCCCGCAACGATGCTTTGCACCGCGGGGCCAGTCAGACCGCCAAGGGAACCAAAGATGATGATGACCGGAATCATCCAACCTTCGCTGGCGAGACCGTAGCCCATGAAGGCGATCGCCGAAACGGTGATGCCAATCTTTGCCGTACGCCGCTCACCAAATCGCTTGGTGAAGGGACGGACCAGGCCACCTTGGACAAAGGCCGACGTGAGACCGACCAATCCCAACGCGAGGCCGTTGGTCAGCTCGTTCCAATCGTATCGAAATCCGGTGTACAGAACCCAGACGCTTTCGAGTCCACGTTGGGCGAGCGAGGTGCAAACGAACACAATCGCAAGTCCAGCGACGAGCGGGTACTTGCGGAGGTGTTTGAACGCGCCGACCGGGTTCGCTTTTCGCAATGAGAACTGGCTGCGCTTTTCTGGTGGCAGCGATTCCGGAAGGACAAAGAAGCCGTAAAGCCAATTCACCAGCGCCAAACCAGCAGCAACGAAGAACGGCAATCGAAGACTAAAGCCGCCGAGCACACCGCCGAGTGCAGGGCCGATGATGAAACCGAGCCCAAACATCATTCCGACCATGCCAAAATTGCGAGCTCGGTTCTCGGGTGTCGAGACATCAGCAATGTATGCGTTGGCGGTCGTGAAGCTCGCGCCCATGACGCCGGCTAACAATCGTCCGACGAACAACCAGGTGATGTTGGGTGCGAAGCCTTGGATCAGGAAGTCGACGCCAAACCCAAACAACGATGCCAGAATGACTGGACGCCGTCCGAAACGATCCGACAACGCACCCAAGATAGGCGCGAACAGGAACTGCATCGTTGCATAAGCGGCACCGATAACACCGACGTACCGTCCTGCTTTGGCAATATTGACGCTCGAACCATCAACGGCGACCAACTCTTTGACCAATTCGGGCAGCACAGGAATGATGATTCCGATGCCAAGAATGTCGATAAAGAGCGTGACCAGAATGAACGCCATCGCCGCTTGCCGCGGTTGTTTCTCACCACCCGATTGCTGCGCGTCGAGTGACTCGCCCGCATTGGCATCCGAGTCGTCTGGCGACTGGTAGGGGTTCGGATCGGATTCGGTATCGTCTGTTTCGCTCAAAGGATTACTTGGTCGAATGGGATGTTTGGGCGCGGTTGGGGTTAGCGAAGGAAGCTATTGTGGGACGTGTTCTTGCTTCATGATCGCTGCGAACGACTGGACAAGCTCGGGATGTTTTGCGGCAACATCATTTTGCTCGGCTGGATCGCTTTCAAGGTGGAACAATTGAAGAGGGCCGCTGGGGTTTTTGGTCCAATTCAAACGGACCGCTTTCCAGCCATCTTTGAGGACGGCTTGTTTGCCGCCACGTTCTTTGAATTCCCAGTAGAGATAGGGGTGCTGCTTTTGGTCATGGTCGTTGCCAAATAGCGTTGGGGCGAAGGAGAGGCCGTCTTCGGAAACCGAGGTCGCGCCGCTGAGATCGGCAAGCGTTGGCATGACATCCTGGAAACCACTGATGTGATTCGATTCCGTGCTCGGTTTAATCTTGCCGGGCCAGCGAACGATCAGAGGGACACGAATGCCCCCTTCGTAGAGATCACGTTTCATTCCGGTCAGGCTGCCATTGGAATTGAAGAACTCCATGATGTGCCCGCCTTCTTGATGAGGGCCATTGTCACTTGAAAAGAAAACGATGGTGTTTTCGTCCAAGCCCAATTCTTCGAGTTTCGCGAACAGCTTTCCCATGTCACGGTCGATGTTGTGAATCATCGACGCGAAACCCTTCTCTTGCTTTGGCCACGGCTTCGACGAAAACTCACCAAACGTGGGCACTTCCATCCCGTCTTTGCCGCCTTCGTTGTTGGCGTGGGGAATGTTGAGTGCGTAGTAGAGAAAGAAAGGACGTTCTTTGTTTCGCTCGACAAACGCGAGCGCTTCGTCGGTCACCAGATCGGGCACGTAGTCGACTTTGGTTTTGGCGACGCCGCGTCCCTCACGTCCTTCGCGAGCGGGCGCTTTCCACTTGTCGGCCAGCTCGTTTCGAAGCGGCTCTTTGACGCCATCGCGCACGATGAATTCAGGATAGAAGTTATGGGCGTGAAACATGTTCACGTACCCATAGAAAAAGTCGAAGCCGTTGCGTTTGGGATCGTCCAGTGGCGGCGGGTTCCCGACGCCCCATTTGCCGACACAACCGGTTCGGTAGCCGGCATCCTTGAGCATTTCCGCGAGGGTGACTTCTTCGTCAGGAATGATGCCGGTGTCGTTTCCGCGAACACTGGCGTGGCCGATGTGTTTGCCGGTAAGGAGGACACAGCGGCTGGGTGCGCAGACGGTGCTGCCGGCGTAGTGACGATTGAACTTGATGCCTTCGCGAGCCATCTTGTCGATGTTAGGCGTGGCGAGCATCGTTTGTCCGTAACAAGACAGGTCGCCGTAACCCATGTCGTCAGCCAATACGTAAATGATGTTTGGCTTGTCGGCCGCAGTGGCTGTGAGGGCGAAGAGAGAGCAGAACAGGAGTGTCAGTGCATTGCGTTGCATCGTCGGGAATCGTTTGGCAGGAGTGTGGTGACTGTTAACGAGTGATTCAGTTGAACCATCCGGCAACTTCGCGCAGTCCGCTGACGGGATCGTCAACGGGCCAGTATTCCAACCCGACGAAACCATCAAAGTCGGTTTCGTGGATCGCTGCAAAGATCGACGGATAGTTTAGTTCGCCGCGAGTCAATTCGTGCCGTCCCGGATTCCCGGCCGCATGAAAGTGAGCAATCTTGCTCGTGTTTGCCGTGATGTTGGCGATCAGCTGACCTTCGCTGATCTGTTGGTGGTAGATATCGAAGACCACCTTCACGGCGGGGCTGCCGACTTCGTCAATGATCTGAAACGCTTCGTCGCTTCGGATCAGGTAGTAGCCGGCGTGATCGATCAACTCATTGAGCGGTTCGATCACAAGCGTGACGCCCGACCCCTCTAACATTGGGGCCGCTTCCTTCAGTCCATTGACCAAGCAATCGTGTTGATGCCTGCGCGGGACACCAGGCAAGGCATCACCGACTTGAGAGATCAGGGTCGGACAACCGAGTCGCTTGGCTGCTGCGATCGATTCCTCGATCCCTTTCAAATAATCCGACCGTTTGGCCGGATCAACAAGGCTGATGAATTTGGTGCAGCAAGCGGAAATCGACATGCCATGGGCATCGCGAGCCTTTTCAATCTCGTCGAGGTCCTTGTCCCACCAACCCCAGAATTCGAATGCATCGATCCCCGATTCACGCACTTTGCCGATTGCGTCTGCCGCAGTCAGATCACCAAACACGGCGTCAATACAAACAGATGGCTTCAGTGAGGGCATGGGTTGGGGCGACGGTTCGCGGTGGGGCACTGGTCGAATGGCCGAAGGATGGCCGCCATAATAGGACGGATCGAGCGATTTGCGCCAAGGGACGCCAATTGAACGAATAGGCTCGTTTGCTCGATGGTCGGTCAAAAATGTTGGACTCTGGCGTCGCTTGCAGCGAAGATGAGGCCAAAGGCGGCACACCCCTCGGAGCGTCCCCCCGACGATCCTGTGGCCAACCGCTACCTCTCTCAGCTGAACCATCCCCACCTAGACGGAACATCATGATGCTTCGCGATTCCCTGTTGAGATCGCTTGTTGCGACAGTTGTTGTGGCATTTCCACTCGTAGTACACGCTGACGATGAACCCGATTCGGCGAGCGATGCCAAGCCAAAAGTGGTTACGGTCAAAGGCGTCTTTGAAGCCATCCGATCGCATGAACTGAAGGCCGACACGGAAGAACTCAGTTCGCTCAAAATCAAACGCATCCTTCCTCACGGCACACGCGTCAACAAAGGCCAAAACGTGGTGTGGTTCGAGACGGAAGATGTCGACAAGAAAATCAAGGAAGCGACCGCGACTCATCGACTGGCCGAGATCACGTTCGAAGACGATCAGTTTGCCTACGACCAATTCATCGCCTCTCAGAAGCTTGATCGCGAGTCGGCCCAGCGACGATTCGAACAAGCTCGTCAAACGTTCGACAACTACGTTCAATTTGATCGCGAGCGGATGGTCGAATCGGCTCACTACAGCCTAAAGAACGCGCGGTCGTCACTTGAAAACGTGCGCGAAGAACTCGAGCAACTCGAGCAGATGTACAAAGAAGACGATCTGACCGAAGAGTCGGAGGAGATCGTCTTGAAGCGAGCCAAGCATGCCGTTGAAAACGCAGAGTATCGTTTGCGTGGCACCGAGATCTCGACCGACCGTTCGATCAATCAGTCGATCCCTCGCTCCGAAGCCGAACAACAAGACGCATTCACGCGAGCCGAAATGTCTCACGTCAAAGCGATGCGAGATCTTGATGTTGCACGCCGCAAACGCGACATCGAAATGCAGCAAAAACGCGACAAGTTCAAAGAGGCTGAAAAGAAGTTCGCCAAACTCAAAGAGGAGCGAAAGCATCTTGTGATTCGTTCACCTCAAGAAGGGATCTTGGTGCACGGCAAAGTCACTCGGGGCAAGATCAGCGACAAGCCGTCGACCCTTAAAGACGGTTCAGCGGCAACCGGGTCACAAGTGCTGGCGACCATCGTCGAGCCAGGTCGACTGCAGATTCGTGCGGACCTTTCTGAAAACGAACTGCGGCATGTCAAAGCGGGTGCGAAGGGGACTGTCAAAGTCACCGCATTCCCTGAAGCCAAAGCGGCCGCGACGGTCAAGATGGTTTCGGCGATCCCTTACGCGGGGACAAAGTACGACTGTGTGCTTTCGGTCAAGTTGCCAAAGGACGCTGCTGTCCTGCCTGGCATGACCTGCAGCGTTGAGTTTGAGATCGAAGCTTCTGAAGATGCCCAATCGGACGAGTGAGTTGGTGATGCGTTTACTTTGTGTGACGTTGCTCGTTGCCGTCTGTGCGTTTGAAAACGCATGGGCGCAAGAGGAGGCAACACAGCAAGCGTCGAGTCGACAGGGGATCCTGGACGACCCGCTCGACTTTAGCCGCCCGCCCGATTTGCCCGAAATCGAAACGTTATCGATGTCGGATACGAACGAGGCGATCGCGCGGGGTGTCAAGTTCTTGATCGAGGACCAGAACGCAAACGGGTCCTGGGGCTCAGCCACACGGACCAAGAACCTCAACATTTACGCGCCGATTCCAGGTGCACATCACGCGTTTCGTACTGCGACCACGGCGCTTTGCATTTCGGCCTTGATCGAAGTTGCAGAGAATGATCCGGATGCCGCCGAACCGCTGCGCAGGGCCGAGGATTGGTTGATCGACCAGTTGCCGCGTTTGCGACGCGCCACCGGCGATGCGATTTACAACGTTTGGGGGCACGGCTATTCGATTCAGGCGCTCGTGCGCATGCATCGACGCAGCGAAGGCGATGCCGAGCGACAAGCGAAGATCGTCGAGTTGATCAAACTGCAATTCGAGATGCTCGACCGTTTCGAATCGGTCGATGGGGGTTGGGGCTACTACGATTTTCGTTACCAGGGAAACCAACCCACCTCGAGTTCGATCAGCTTTGTCAACGGTACGATTCTGATCGCGATGGGTGAAGCCAAAGAGATTGGTGTGGAACCTCCTGAGCGAACGGTCAAACGTGCTATCGCGGCGATCAATCGACAGCGCAAGCCTGATTTCAGTTACATGTACGGCGAGTACTTGAAGTACCAACCGATGCGTGGAATCAATCGTCCCGGCGGAAGTCTGGGACGAACCCAATGTTGTAACGCAGCATTGAGGATGTGGGGTGATGAAACGATCACCGACAACGTGGTCAAGAACTGGTTGTATCGCCTTTACGTTCGCAACGGTTGGCTCGATATCGGTCGGAAGCGACCGGTGCCGCACGAAGCGTGGATGCAGGTTGCTGGGTACTTCTACTACTACGGTCACTATTACGCGGCGATCAGTTTAGAGCAGTTGCCTGATGAGAACCTCGATCCTTACAAGGCAATGTTGGCCAAGTTAATGCTCGACCGACAGGAGAAGGATGGTTCGTGGTGGGACTACCCGCTGTACGACTACCATCAACCCTACGGAACAGCGTTCGCGCTGATGACGTTGCATCGCTGTCGATAGCCCATCCGTAGGTCATGCTCCGCATGACAATCTTCCTCGTGCCCACGGTCTCCGTGGGAACGCACTCTCGGACGCTCCGCGTCCCTCGTAGGTCATGCTCCGCATGACAATCGGTGACGTGTCATGCACAGCATGACCTACGTCGAGCCCGCCGGTATCGCGAGAAGGTGCAAGGCCCGGCCGCTTACGCGGTCACGGCTCACAGCCGGCAAGGAGCGTGTTCCCGCATCGTCGCCTTTTGCTCCGCAAAAGTTGCGTTTTTCGTACGCTACTTTCGCGGAGCGAAAGGCGACATTCAAAGAGCGTGGGAACAAGAGTGTGTCTGTGTGTCATGCACAGCATGACCTACGCTACTCTTGGGACGACGTAGGGACCTTCGGGGATGATGGCGATGCGGCGATCTTCGCTCGCTGCCACTGAATCTGCGATCGTCCGGTTCAGATCGGCGACACGTTTGACGCCGGTAAGCTGGTGATCCGACTCGCTGAGTCCGCTTGAATAGAGATGGACGTTGCCAATTCGCATCGGCTTGAGTTGCATCTGCGTTTGCCACTCGTCAATGTCGGCGTACGGTTTCTGCAACACCGATTCCGCGAATCGGTCGGGGCCTTGGGCAATCAAACGTCGTTGAGCTTGGACGTACTCGGGTGATCCCATGCCCTCGCTACATTCCGAGGCGATGATCAGGTTTCCACCCGGAGCGAGGATGTCCATCGCGCCGACCATTCCCTTGACCGTTTGATAGTAGGTCTTGTCGAGTGGGTAACCCGCCGCCGACGTGACAACGGTTGAGAACGATTGGTCGACGGGAACTTCGCAGTACGAGCGGACGAAATCAACGGCATGCTGGTGGCTCTCGATGATCTCGCCAAAGTTAATGAGTGAAACGTTACGTGCTTCGTCGATCACCGTATTGACGGCGAGAGCCCCGCCAAGCATGCGCACGATCTCGAGCTGTTCTTCGTGAAGGGGGTTGCCGACGAAGTTACAGTTGATGGCTGCTGGATCGGCCATGAAACGGCCGCTATGGAACGTCGTGATCGTTTCCGCATGCGCTAAACCGGGGGCAATGATTTTGCGACCACCGGAATAGCCCGCCATGAAGTGTGGCTCGACCAATCCTGTGGCGATGCGGATGTCGGCTTCGGCGAAACGGCGATCCAGGCGCACGGCCGTGCCTCGAGTTGCCGTCTTCCCAAGGTGCACGTGGTCTGCGTCGTTGCGTGCAAAATGGTTTTCAACGGCGACTTTTTCAAGCACCCAGTCGTCTCCGATGAGCTCGCGAAGTTCATCTCCTTCATTGGGACGATGAAGTCCAGTAGCCACGAGTACCGTGATGCCCGATTTGGGAACGCCAGCCCCGAGAAGCGTCTCGATGATGGGGCGTAGGAAGAGGTGATTGGGAACGGGACGCGTGATGTCGCAAATCGCAATGCAAGCCGTTCGTTTGCCTTGAGCAAGTTCGCTCAGTGGCGAAGCACCGATGGGAGATTCGAGTGCCGATCGTAATTCAGTGCCCGGGTCATCCAGCAATGGCATCGTCGGCTTGCGAATCACCGTTGCGATGGCATCATCGGGGATGGTAACGCCAAGTTTCTGGCGTCCGTATCGTAAGTCGATTTTCACGGAACTCTTTGCACGCTCTGGGGGCCATGACTCGTGTCGCAATGTCGCTTGTGGCATGCTGCGTCACATCATGCCAAACGAGGCCGCGTCATGATTGAACCTGCATCAAGTACTCGATGAGGTCGGCCATGGCTTGTTGGTCAAGAACTTTTTCAAGTCCTTCGGGCATGATCGACATGCCCGTGTTTTTGATCGCTTCGAGATCGACACGCAACAAGGTGTCGCTTTCGTTCTCGGCACGTTTGAGAGTAATGCTCGAGGCGCTCTCTGCGGCGATCATACCCGTGATCGATTGCCCGTCTACCGTCAAAGCGATGTAGTTTAGAAACTGAGGGTTCACCTCGCGGTTGGGGTCGAGAACGTTGACCAGAATTGTTTCGCGTCCACGGGCCTTGATGGTTGCCAAGCTCGGGCCAATTTCGTGGCCAACGCCACCGATTTTGTGGCATTGCGAGCAGTGCTTCGCAAAGAGTTGTTTGCCTCGGTCGACGTTTCCTCTTTGATCGAGGGCTGGCTGGTATTTGGCGATCAGCTTGCTGCGTGCACCAACGTCCTGTTGGCTCAAGTATTGCGAGGCCCGTTTTTGCACGTCCTTGTTGCCGCTGCTGGTAGCCATTTTCAGACGCGCGAGCGGCAAACTGCTCATCGAGATTTTTCCACGATCGACGGCGTCAAAGAGTCGAAGCGTTCGGCTGGGACGCGCGAACATGGCTTCCGTCGCGACCTCTTGCAGCTGGGGACTCAATCCATTCCAGACCTTGATCATGGCTTCGGCCACTTCGTCGTTGTCAAAGGTTGCAAGTGACTGAAGCGCAGCACGTTGAACACGATTGGGATGCTGGCTATCAAGCAACCCGATCAGCATTGATCCCACTTGGCCGTATTCGCCATAAGTAAGAGACAGGGCCGCCTCGGCACGTGTGGCTGCCGATTGATCTTCATCACTAGCAGCCGCCATCATTGCAGCGACCCGGTCGGTGATCGCTTGGTCGAGAGATGTCAGCTCACCGTTCCTATCCAATTTTGCCAGGATGGGATTGCCTCGTTTTCTTGCGTTGGCAAATTTCCCGAGGACAGGCAGCATCATCGAGGCGTTGGCGGATGGAATCGATTCAAGAACCAAAACGGCCTGTCGAGTCTGTTCGACATCGCGCTGGGCAAGGATCTGGCCAGCGAGCCGCTCGAGGAATTGGTATGACGCGAGTGAGTCGTGCTCTCGACCGCCTGCGATCATGGCAAACATCTCACCAGCGTCGTTGGTCAGCGAGCTTTGGATCGCAGTCTGCATCCAACGGTTTGCCGAGTCGCGCCCGACAAGGCGGCCGAGCACAGCGATTCGATCGGGTCGATTGGCTATTTCGCCAGCCGAGAAAGCAAGCTGGTAACGCACGTCGACCGAATCGTCTTCAACAAGCGACTTGTAGGCAGCAGCAATGCGTTGGTCACTGGTAAATGGTTCTGCCAAACGAATGGCGTGTCTGCGGATTTGGGTGTGACTGTCGTCGAGCCCAGCGAGCAAGGTTGTGGTATCCAAGCCGCCGAGCCCATCAAGCAAACACAAGGCGTGAAGCCTCGCGAGGGGACGCGGCGAATTCGCAACCAGTCGTCGTAGTGGTGCGATGGCGTCACTGGCTTTGCGTTGAAATAGAAGTCGCGACGCGGTCTCTCGATGCCAAGCGTTTTTATGCCCGAGTAACGCAACCAATTGCTCAGTCGTTGCCACACGCAGGTTTGGCGTCTGGCGGTGTTTGGTTTCCGTGGGAACGATCCTGTAGATCCGACCTCGGTCGCGACCGGCCGTCAAATCAAGGTGTCGTTTGATGTCGGGCGGAAGGCTCTTGGGATGCTCGATCACTTCCCGACAAACGTCGACGACATGCAAAGATCCGTCGGGCGCGTTTGCAAATTGAGCAGGCCGAAACCAGATGTCACTTGAAGAGACAAATTCTTCGCCAAAGTCGATGCGTTTGGCGACATGTTCAAGACCACCGGTGTCGATGCGTTTGCGATGAATCAGGTTACTGCCGACATCACCGATGATCGCCGTCCCTTTCCATTCTTGCGGCCAAGCGTCGCCGCGGTAGATCGTGACGCCTGTCGCTCCGGTGAAATAGCCGGCGGCGCGTCCGCCACCTTCGACTGGTCCGGGGACTTTACCAGCGACACGTAAACGCGTTCGCACGATGCGCCACGGTTCGACAGGACTGGTACGAAAGACTTCAGCCTGAGGTCCGTCGGACGCAATCGACACTCGAGCCCCTGGAGAGCTAAAGAATCGGTTGCGAGCGATGTAGCGATCCTCATACATGACCTGTTGGATGTGATCGCTGTTGGACGACACGTACTTACGACCCCAATCGTCAAAGCACATGCCATGTTGCGCGGCGCCCGAGGTCAATTCAAACTCGTAGGTCAGTGGGTCCAACGCGATATCACGACCGCGAATGTCGATGGCGGCGCTCGGTGGCTGATCGGGACGACGAAGTTTTCCGCCAACGCTGCTGCACGCGATATGGATACGATTGTCCAATCCCCAGCGGAACGAATTGAGGAGTCCCTGGACATTCGAAGTGCCAAAACCGGTCAATACAACCGTTTTGATGTCGGCGACATCATCCCCGTCGGTGTCTTTGAGGTAAAGCAAGTCAGGTGCGTCGCCGACAAAGAGGCCGCCATTAAAAGGGAAGATTGCCGTTGGCCAAGAGAGTCCGGTCGCATAGTCGCTGCGCCGGTCATAAACGCCGTCGCCATCGGAGTCTTGAAGCAGGCCGATGGACGAGATCTTGTCTTGTTGATCTTCGCTGTAGCCTCGCATCTCGCACACGAACATGCGGCCATCGCCAGCCCACTCGATGGCAACGGGACTGGAAAGAAGCGGTTCGGACGCAACCAGTTCGAGCTTGAATCCATCGGCGACCGAAAAGTGTTGGAGCGTCTGTGATGGTTCGGTCGCCGGAATGCGCGGGAGTTGGTCGGCAAAGTCTTCCGCGAAAAGGGGAGCGGTCGCCAGAGTAAGGACCAGTGAGAGTGCCCGCATCATTCTTTCACTTCCAGGAGTTGTTTCATGCCATCCATCAAGACCTTTTCGACACCAGGAGCGACCTTGGATGCGGGTTGGCTTGTTTCATAGCCGCCTTGGCCGTAAGCGATGTCGGTGCCGATGTAGCCCGGGCCGTAGTCGCCGTAAGCCGCCATCATCACTTGCAGGTCGGGACGCATCGCTTTAGCCGCGAGTTGGTACTCGACAAACAGTTCGCCTGGTAGGTGCAACACGCGCGCGTCGCCAACGGACAAGCAGCCCAAGTCAATCTTGTGCCCGCTCTCGCTGCGAATGACCCAAGCGAGTTGTTCGGGGCTGCCCCAGTAGTCTTTTGAGTTCCACTTCGTAAGGTTGGTTTCAAGCGTTTCGCGATCAAGGTGTTTGCCAAGTGGCAAGGCGACCGGCACCGCCTGCCAATCAAATGACTCGGCGTCGACCTTGAATCGCTTCGTCGATTCATAAGCACGCCGCATTCCATCAGCCAATCGTGTTGCCAAAATCATCCGGTTTTTCTTGTTGCCGTCGTTGTACTTTCCCGCCCCGATGTTTCCACCAGCGCCATTGAAATGGACGTGCAACACGTCGGGAACATCTTGACCACGCATGATGCGAGCGATGCCAGGAAAGTCGGGACTGGGAACACCCGTGCGGTAGTAGCTTTGCGGGTGGCACGCGTAGTAGGTCAAGACAGCGATCGGCTGGTCTTGGTTGTAGAAAGTCAGCGAACTGACGATCGGGTCAATCACGCCGTCTGGAAGTGCACGTAGTTTTGGATCTCGCGTGGTGGTGTATCGAGTTGCGACCACCTTTCCGTCGTCGCCAAGCACTCGGCGATTGCTTGCGACCCCTTCGACGGTTGCAGTGCCGATGCCGGCATGGGTGATGGTGCGAGACGACGCTAGCGAATCGCCGATTGCTTCTTCGAGCCGGTCAAGGACTTCGCGTGCAAACGAGCCATCGTGCGCTCCCAAGTCACTGGCGCCTATTTGGTGAAGCAATCGCTCGGCCGTGAAATCGCAGCGCGGCGCATCATGTTGGTGAAGCGTATGAACCGCGACACGCTCTCGTGTTGTGCCAGCAGCAGTGGCGATACGGTCGCGAAAGGCATCGTGAGCGCCATTGCCAATCCCTATCCAATCGACAGCGCAAAGAACAACCGGCTTGCCCGCTCCACTGATCACGATGCCGCGACAACGCAAACCAAGTTCTTCTACCCGCTTGACGCGATCGTACGCCATCATGAATCCGACTGGTGGTGTGCAGTCGATGTCGAAGGTCGCAATCGAAGCAGGAGGATCCGCATTGGACGCCGACGCGCCCAATGCAAGTGCCATCACCATTGCTGCGAAAGCAGCACGAAAGAAGGTAGCACGAAAGCAGGTAGCCATGACG
The DNA here is from genome assembly GCA_965216875.1 of Rubripirellula sp. Classification (GTDB taxonomy): domain Bacteria; phylum Planctomycetota; class Planctomycetia; order Pirellulales; family Pirellulaceae; genus CBDCUW01. The sequence goes on along the minus strand of OZ244207.1, from coordinate 5,800,177 downwards.
CGAATCTCGCTTGCCGAAGAAACTGGCTTGGTGGGTGGGGATGTGGGATCCCGAGTGTGCTCGAGGTTGAATTCGAATCACAGGAAGGAAACTTGATTCTAATTCGTTGGCCGGTGCTTGTGGGCAAGTGCGGCGATCGCAAACCCAATCCCGATGGGAAGCGCAAGGTAACGATAGATCGCAGGGCCAAAAACGACCGTGGCGTTGAAGACGATAAACGCAAAGAAGAGTTGTATCGCGACGTCGATCGCGAGTGATGTCGGCTTGGATTGAAGTTTCGCGTTCGCGAGCCGGACACAATCGATGATCCAAACCAGCGTGAAGAGGTAGTTCACCCAGACCCCTTCACCGCGACGAATGCCGGTCACCCGAAAGGTCTCTTCCGCGGTGTGGCTAACAGCGGCGCCGTGGCTCCAGCCATGGACGACCTCAAAGGCCATCGCAACATGCAGGATGTACAGCCCACAGCCCAACAACCAGGCGGTCAATTGAAAGGTCGTCGGTTGGCGATCGGGCAAGCATCGGACGAGTCCAACCAAACGAAGCAAATAGCAAACGACAGCGAGGCGGACGGACCAAATCATGATGTCCTGGCCGAGTCCGCCTGACGTTTCGAGTGCCGCCAACAGCACTAGTCTTGTTTGACACGGATGCGGCGGTATTCCATTTGCCCACGGTCTCCTTCAAGTCCGATTGGCCCCGACTCAGGAACGTTGAAGGCCTCTTCAATGACTTCGCCGTTGCAGGTGCAATGCGCTTTTCCATCGCGAATCACAACGACTAATTCATTCCAATCTTGTGGGCGGTATTCTTTAAGGTCTTTGTAAGGACCTGCGAGGACGAAATCACGGCATTGCAATTGCGGCTCACGCAGAAAGACGCCGCTGTCCGCGTTGGGCGTGGCGCGGAACTCGAGCTTGAGTGTCATGTTGCCTGAGAACTCTTCGGTCGTCCAAAGCTGTTGGATCTTACGTCCTTCCGGCGGGGTGGTCACAACGAGACGACCATTGATGGCTCGGTAACGTCCATCGGGCGAACTCGCCTTGTTGTCGAAGTTGACGGCTTTCTTGACGATCGGCCAAGCCGGCGCGTTGGGATTGTTGTTGAGCCAGCGGTTGCGACCGCGAATCATTTTTTCGCTCGTCGGGCGATAGCCCCAGCCTGACAAATCAGTGCCATTGAAGAGGCTTCGGTAACCGCTTTCGATCTCAAAGTCATCCGAGTCGGTTTCGGTCAAGCCGAGCGTTGCGAATACAGGTCGAATCGCGGCTTTCCATTTTGCGTAACCGAGGTGGTTGGGGTGCAGCAGATCGGGGAACTCTTCTTTTTTGGCGTCCCCTTTGTCATTTGCAAACAAGGTCCACGTGTCAACGACGGTGATTGCCGGATCGTTCTTGGCAAGCGCCTGGTAGAGTCGGTTGAGTTCTTTGATCTCGCTGGCCGGACGACTCTTCGTGCTGCTGCTAGGAAAGACTTGGCAAAGAACGATGTGTGTCTTGGCATCGTTGGCTTTGATCGCATCGACAATCAATTCAACATTGCCAGCGATCGTTGTGGGGTCATCGCGTTCTTCAAGATCGTTCGTCCCCATCAACATCACCACGGTGGAAGGCGACAGGCTTAGGACATCTTCTTTCAATCGAAGCAGCATGCCCCGCGTGGTGTCGCCACTGATGCCACGATTCGCAACGCTGACGTTGGCATCGGCAAAGTCGTCTCGGAAGTTGTCGCTCCAACCCTGCGTGATCGAATCACCCAAGAAAACGATGCCACCGTTGTGTTGGTCTTGGTTGTCCAGGAACGCTTGCCGGCGTTTTCGCCACACGTTCTGGAACCAGTTGGCACGTCGGATCGTGCCGGCGCCGGCAAGCCCGTCGTCTGTTGCCGGTAGCTTGAACGCTTCGGCGGGTGTATCGGTTTGTGTCGCGTCTTGTGGTTTCGCCTTGGATTCCTGGCCGAAAACGTTGGCTGGCGAGATCAAGATTGCAAGGGCAAGGAGGGCCAATTTGGTGGATGTTGGTTTCATGTTTGTCGTCGCGGAGGTGGGATTCTTATCGGCTGAAGTTTATCACGACCGGGGTCCCAAAGCACGAACATGGTCAAACCTCGTTGCCGAACGTACCGCTAAATCGATCGCGAACAGTGTCAGAAAAGATGACTGACTCGCCGATCTAACAGAGCTACAATACCGCTCCCCGCCGTCGCGCCAGTCAAGGCTTGCTTCCAAGACTGACTTCGCAAGTGGTGTTGCCCACCCCAACCAACGACCTTTTCAAGATTGGTCCTGCCCAGCGGCAGTCCTTTCCACGTTTTCTGGATCGCTCCCGTGGTTTCATGCTTTCGCCGAACCCTGCTTTCGGTATTCATTCTGCCCGTCTGCCTTGCCGGTTCCACCAGCTTGCCTGCTCAGGCCGACACGCCTCCCCTCGAGCTTCGAAAAGGTGATCACATCGCCTACATCGGCAACACCATGGCCGATCGAATGCAACACCATGCATGGCTCGAGACCTACCTGCATGCGTTGCATCCCACCCACGAATTGACGTTTCGCAACTTGGGCTTCTCGGGCGATGAAGTTCGCGTGCGACCGCGCTCACAAGACTTTGGAAGTCCGAATCAGTGGTTGGAAAAGTGCAAAGCGGACGTGGTCTTTTGTTTCTTCGGATACAACGAAGCGCTGCGCGGTGACGGCGGGCTTGCAGGGTTCGAAAGTGACCTTGCGGGCATGATCGATGAGATGCGGGGGCAAAAGTACAACGGATCTTCGCCGCCGCGGCTGGTGATCGTTTCACCGATTGCTCACGAGAATCTGTATAGCCCCCACCTTCCCGATGGTATCGAGAACAACGCCAAGCTTGCCAAATACACAGCGGCGATGAAAAAGGTTTGTGAGTCCAAAGAGGTCACTTTCATTGATGTTTTTGGGCCATCGAAGGGCTTGTACGAAAACTCGACCAAGCCGCTGACCATGAATGGCATCCATTTGCTTGATCACGGTAACCAAGCGATTGCCAAACACGTGATCGGCAAGCTTTTTCCGGGCCAATCGATTCCAAGTGATGTCAGCAAACTTCGTGAAGCGGTGCTCGACAAAAACTACCACTGGTTTAGCCGTTACCGCGTTGTTGACGGCTACAACGTGTTTGGCGGTCGCTCGCGGTTGAATTGGCACGGGCAATCCAACGCCGATGTGATGCGTCGCGAGATGGAAATCTTCGATGTGATGACTGCGAACCGCGACAAACGTATCTGGGCGATCGCGGGCGGCGGCGACCTTGAGATTAAGGATGACAACCTGCCTAAGGAATTGGTCGTCGAAACCAACAAGCAAGGGCCGCTCGACGAAGGCGCCTGGCCTTACACCGGCGCGAAAGAGGGGATCGACAAAATGACGATCCATTCGGGCATGGAAGTCAACGTCTTTGCTTCCGAAGAGATGTTTCCAAGGCTGGTGAACCCCGTCCAAATGGCCGTCGATACTGACAGTCGTTTGTGGTGTTCGGTGTGGCCTTCGTATCCGCATTGGAACCCGACGGAAACGGCGCGTGATGCAATCGTGATCTTGCCAGACGAGGACAAGGACGGCGTCGCCGATGAACTCATTGTGTTTGCCGATGAACTCAATAGCGTCACAGGGTTTGAGTTTTGGAACGGAGGTGTGTTGGTTGCGGCACCACCTGAGATCTGGTTCTTGAAAGACACGGACGGCGACGATCGCGCGGACCAAAAGATCCGCATGTTGCAGGGAGTCTCGAGTGCTGACACGCACCATTCGGCAAACGCTGTCTTGATCGGCCCCGATGGTTGGATGTATTGGTCACGCGGGATCTTTAACGTGGCCAACTTCGAAACGCCGACGAGGACGTTTCGCAGTGGTCAAAGCGGCGTGCATCGCTTCAACCCGCGCACGTTCGAGTTTGAGTTTCATTTTCCGATCGGACCTAATCCGCACGGTGACGTTTTTGACCGATGGGGATTTCAATTTGCAAACGACGGGACCAGTGGGACAGGTTCCTATGTCAACATTGGCAAGGGGATCGGCAACAAGCAATGGTTCGAAAAACGTGTTCGCCCTGTCGCCGGAACCGGTCTGCTGTCGGGCGACCACTTTGGTGACGATCACGAAGGCAACTTTTTGATCTGCAACACGATCACGTTTCTTGGTGTCCTGCAGCACAAGGTCAACTATGACGGCGCGGACATCACGGCAACCGAAATCGAGCCGATCCTGTATTCGTCGGACCCGAACTTTCGGCCAAGTGACGTCGAAGTGGGTGGTGACGGCGCGCTCTACGTCTCCGATTGGCACAACGTCCTGATCGGGCACATGCAACACAACATGCGTGATCCGAACCGCGATCACGAACATGGTCGGATTTATCGAGTCACCAAGTCGGGCAGCCCTTTGCGCGAGCCAGCAAAGATGAAGGGTAAACCGATCCAAGAAGTGTGCGAAAACTTTTTTGCTCGCGACAACGGGACGCGCTATCGGGCTCGATTGGAACTCACCTCGCGATCAGCGAGCGACATCATCACCGAGGTGCAGTCGTTTGCCGATTCGCTCGATACAAAGAATGTTGCACGGGATCGCGATGAGGCGCAGGCGTTGCTTGAATGCCTCTGGGTCTTCGAAGAACAGCGGATTCCGAATTTTGAATTGCTGTCGAAAGTTTTTGGAGCCGAAGAGCCGCGCGTTCGCGCTGCGGCGATCCGAACCCTCGGGCATTGGGCGCCAAAGCTCGCGCACGTTCAATGGGAGCCCTTGCTTCTCCGTGCGGCGCGCGACTCGTCAGCACTTGTTCGCGCCGAAGCATTGAAGTCAGCCGTCGAATTCGCTGAGCCTTCGCTCCAGGAGGTGGTGTTTGAAGCAGCAACGCGACCGATGGACCCCGAAATGGAACGGATCGTCGCGTATGCAAAGCAAACGTTCAACATCGATGCGGTGGTGCGTGATGCGGTTGCCTCAGGTTCGAAACTAAGTCCAGCCGGCAAGGCATACGCTCTTCGCAACGCGAGCATCAACGATCTGTTGAAAATGGAAAAAGACGAGGCGGTCTACCGAGCGCTGCTCGGGCGGCAGAACGCTGGGATCGATGTGTTGACCGGTGCACTCTCGGGACTCGCCGAGGTAACGGGCAAAGAACCGCTTGATGTCTTGATGCAACTGATCGATGACGCGCGTGAAAGCGGCGACAGCAACGTGATCGGTCTTGGGCAACTGATGATTCGCCAGCCACCTGAGAAGCTGCAAACGGTTCGTCGAAAAATCGAGTCGATTGCGGTCAAGGGCGAATCGACTGAATTGAAACGCCTTGGTTACGCAGCTTGGGTGGCCGCCGCTGGACCGGATGATGCTTTCCTCGCAGCATCGAAGAACAAAGAAAACCTGCGCGACTTTTTGGATGCCGTTCCCTCGGTCGATCCGTCGGTTCGAGGTCAGCTCTTCGACAAAGTTCGCCCATTGATTGATGAGTTGCCAACGAATTTTGCTGCGGAAGCCAACTCATCGGAGATGCAGGAATCGGGGATTCACGTCGAGTTCTATTTCCCAAGTGCGAGCAACGTTGCGATCGAAACACTTGACCGGATGGAACCGACTGCGACAGGCGTTGTGCCTGAGATTGTGATGAACGTTCCCCAAAAGACCAAGAACGATCGTTTTGCGTTGCGATTCACCGGGATGGTGTTTGCACCCAAGTCGGGACGTTATGAATTCTTTGCCGCGTCCGACGATGGCTCGCGCATCTACGTCAACGACAAGCTTGTTGTCAACAACGACGGGCTTCATGGGATGTCGGAAAAGAGCGGCACGATTGAGCTTCCAGCTGGTAACCACAAACTCGTGGTGACCTACTTTGACAACGGTGGCGGTGATGGATTGCGTGTCGCGTGGAGTGGTCCCGGTTTTCGAAAACAACCGATTCCGGCAAAGAATCTTTCCATTCGTGGCGGTGAAACATTGCACGACGTCGCGATCGCTGCATTGGCCGAGATCCCCGGACGCGATGCCGACAAATTCAATGCACTCGCTGGTGTGGTGGCGAAGGGACGTAGTCGTCCGGCGGCGATCAAGGCGCTACGTCGTTTGCCCGCAGCCGCTTGGAACGCAAAGGGGATTGGGCCGCTGGTCGATAACTTGGTTGGTTACTTGAGCGAAATGCCCGCACGCTATCGAACAGGTCCAGCCGCAACCGACGCTATGGCGCTCACACGTTCGCTGTCGACAAAACTGTCGGCCGATGCTGCCAAGGCGGTCGAGCAGCGGCTTAGCAACCTCAACGTTCGAGTGATCGCAATCGGCACGGTTTCCCATCGAATGATCTATGACAAGGAACTGATCGCCGTTCAAGCGGGCAAACCGGTTGAGTTTCGATTCAGCAACACCGATGCGATGCCGCACAACTTTGCAATTGTTCAACCTGGTGCGCTGCAGGAAGTGGGCGAGCTGGCCGAAGAGACCGCGCGAGAACCCGGTGCCGAAGCACGTCACTACATTCCTGAATCGGACAAGGTTCTGTTAGGAAGCAAGTTGTTGCAGCCGGGACAAAACCAGGCTCTCGCGTTCGATGCACCCAGCGAACCGGGTGTTTATCCGTACGTTTGCACTTACCCAGGTCACTGGCGACGCATGTATGGTGCTCTTTACGTTGTCAAGGACTTGGAAGCCTATCAAGCCGATCGAGAAGCCTATTTGGCTGAGGTGAAGCTGCCGATTCGCGACGAGCTATTGAAGATGAGCAGCCGGAGCCACCAATGGACGTTGGACGAGTTAGCAGGGGACGTGAAGGAGTTGCCGCACGGTCGCTCTTGGGAAGTCGGACGCGAACTGTTCCGCGTTGCGACCTGTTCGGCGTGCCACAAACTTGGCGGCGAAGGAAACGTCTTTGGGCCTGACCTGGCGGAACTAAAGGACGAGCGGCACACAACCGTCGCGATCCTAAAATCGATTCTCGAACCCTCCAAAGAGATCGATGAGAAATTCCAATCGGTTTCATTGCTCATGGAAGATGGCCAAGTCATCACCGGCATGATCACCAAAGAAACGGACGACGAAATCGAGCTGGTGATCAATCCATTGGCCAAGGGCAAACCAACGGTGGTCGAGAAGGACGCGATTGAAGCACGTAAGAAGTCGACCGTGTCACTGATGCCCCAAGGGTTGCTTGACAAGTTGACGCGCGAAGAAATCTTGGACTTGATCGCGTACGTCTACGCCAAGGGCGACAAGAAGCACATGCTGTTCGGCGATCACTCACACCACCACTGATCCAATCGCATCACCACCATGTGGTGCGTTTGTCAAAACCCCTTCCTATTCTGTCCCCCATTTTTTGTCCATCTCCCTTCCCGCGACACGCGGTGAGGGCGAGTGGTCTTAGAACGCGGTTCGCCAGCCGTAATCGTTGAGAAGTTTTTCGCGGTTCCCCAGTCCGCTCGCACCGGTCAAGACGAGTTTGGCCAGCTTGGGCAGTCTGTTCGAATTCATGACCGCATCGACTGCTTTGCGCGACATGCGGTTGTGGCAGAACGAGATTTCTCGGAGTTCGGGCACGTTGGCCGTCTTTGCCACCTCAATGAACGTGTCCGTCTTGATAAACATGTGGTCCAAGTTCACGGATTGAAGCTTGGGAAAGGCGTCGCAAGAAAGCAGCATCGTGACCGACGCATCATCCATCAGGTTGAAGTCGTCGTAGCCACCGCCAAGTGTCAGTCGAAGCAAATTGGGAAAGACAGCACCTTTGCCAAACTGGCCGACCACATTGGGCGGAAGATCACAGCCGGTGAGCTTGAGGTGTCGCAAGGAATCGGCGAGCGGGCTGGCGCCGATCGCGATCACGTCTTCGGGTGAGAAGCGACCATCTTCGATTTCGAGTTCTTTGAGGGTGTGAAAGCGATTGCACTGAGCAAGTCGCGCCAGGTCGCCATGTTGCAGACCGCTGATGCGAAGCACCTCGAGTTTTGAAAGCGGCTCGTGGGCCACCAAACCGTCCACAAATCGCGCGTCTTCCTCGCGACGCATGTCACGGTTGTAACTGAGGTTGAGCGATCGGCACTCAGCGAGTTGGTTGCCCGTAAACAGTACGTCGGCCGAGCGAACGCCCAACCCACACGACGCGAGCGAGAGCGTTTGGATGTTGTCCAGAGCTCCCTTTTCGCCGAGCAGTTTGAGTCCTTTCGCAGGTAGTTGTGACGATTCGAGATCCAGATCGGTCAGTTGATGTACCGGCAAAGCGCAGACGTTCTTGGTGTGCGCAAAGGTCATCGGTACACGGACTTTTAGCTTCTTGAGTTTGGGGACTTTGAACTTTGCCAAACCCGCGATGCTTCCTTCGTTGTACGAGTCGTAGATTTCAAGACGTTCAAGTTCAGGGAACCCGTCGGTCGATCCCACGGAGTCGAGGAATTCGGACCCGGCCGGGATCGCAAGGTGTTTCAAAACCTGGGTCGACGGCATCTCGCCGAGCGTTTTTCCGATCACGTTGCTGAACGCCGCGTCGTAGTGTGCCAGACGCAGGGCTGTCATTTGGTTCAAATGGGGTGAGGTAAGTAGCGCACCGAGGTCATCATCGGGAATGACCAATCCGCCCAAATCGAGGGACCGAACGTTGCTGAGCGCTTCGGTAGCGGCCAGTGGAATGCCAGCCCCTTTGACATAGTTGAAGCGAAGCCAGTTGACGGGCGTTGTTCGATAAAGTTGATCCGCTTCTTTGATAAAGACGCGTGCACGAATCGTGATCTTGTCGATAAAGCCTCGTGCAAATTCCGCTTTGCGAACATCCTGCTTGAGTTCAGCCGCCCACTGCTCGCGATGCTCGTAAAGCAGTTCGTCGCACCGATGCGAGCCGTCAATGTAGTTTTCATCGAGAGCATCGAGTTCGTCCAATTCACATTGCAGGCGAATGAACTCACCGCGCGGGTCGCCCACTTCTTCGAGATAGTCGGCGTAGATCAGTCGAGGCACATTGTCGTCGGGGCTGGCCAAGACTTGATCGAGAAATGCCCGGCTTGCATCCGATTGCGTCATCGCTGTCGTCCTTGTCGTTTCGTTTACTTATCGGCTGTGAATTCGTGAGCCGAACGCGCTAGCGTCGGGCCTTGCATACGTCCTGCGCCCCTCAGAGGAGCCCGACGTTAACGCGTGCGTCTAACAAAAATCACAGCCTCCTAGCGAATCGTGGGCCACCGCAGGTGGTGATGTAGGAATCGGTAGGTTCCGTCGCCATTGATGGAGTGAGGTCCGTCGAAAAACTCGATTTGCGTCCGGTTGCCGATTCCGAGTTTCGTGTAGTGACGACGAACTTTGGCGTATTCCCACGCGACCCACTCGTCGAGCCCAACACCGTCATCGTGGCCCCGTTCGACCATGAAGGGGCGCGGCGACATCAGTTTGGCAAGTTCTGCGTAGTTGGCAATGTGTCCCATATTCCATTCAAAGATCTCGTACTCGCCTGTCCATAGATAGCTGACGCGAGCATCGTAAGAAGCGTTCTTTGCGACCCATTCATTGAAGTCGGCGCTGCAAATGGAAAGGCAGTAACCAGGTTCGTCTTCGGTTGGTGGCAGTAACGCGGGAACTCGCATCGCTGTTTTTCCGCCGTAAGAAAGACCGTAGAACGCGATCCTGTCTCGATCGACAAGGGGAATGGAGCTCAACCAGCGGAGCGTCACCAGGTGCTGTGCGGTGATGTAACTAAAGAGTGACCGACCGACTGGATTCGACTTGCGCTGGAGCGTTCGAAACGCGTCCAAGCCTCGGTAGGGGTTTTGCGGTGCGTAAACAATGAAGCCTCGCCTGGCCAATTCGGCACTAAATGACTTGTAGGCGCGCGAGGAACGCGGCTCGTTGCTGATCGTGTCCATCGGTGTGCCCTCAAGACCGTGTTGGCAAACCACGACGGGGCGTTTTTCGTTTGCTTGAAGATCTTTGGGCAGTAGCAAGATTCCGCTGGCGATGACATCGGGGTAGACATCAAGGACCACTTCGTAACCCGCGTATTGCGATTCATCAAGGATCTTTCGGGTCCGCGGATTGGCATCAATCGTGGGCGTTGGCAAACGTCCGATCAATTCCTCGTGTACGTGGTCACGAAGCTGCGTGGAAGTTGCTGTCCAAGTTTCGATATTCGAGTTGTCCGAACCAGCGAACACGTGGTCTCGGGTGCGGTGACAGAGCGCAAGTACACGTTGGACGTGTTGGACCAACTGCATTACTTGGCGATGCTGCCGTGCATCTGCAGAGAAGGCGGTTCGTTGATCTTCAACAGGTAACGCGTTGGGAGTTCTCTTTTTGTCACCAAGTAGGACGTTGAACGCTTCGGTGATCGTCTCTGGGGTGAGTGGTTTTTGCCCGTCGACACCGATCGTACCGATGTCGTTGGAACGCCCAAGCTTGGTGTAGTGCTTCGCAGCTCGATGGAACTCGGCCATGACGCTTTCGCGATCGAGGTTTCCAATGACCCCCGGAGCTGCGCCGCGTCGACCGTCACGCACCGGTGGTGGTCCTTCGATTATGTCGATGTTCGGACTGACTTCGATCAACAGTTTGCGCGGCGCGATCATGCTTGCGATTTCAGCATCACCAAACTCTTGCAACAATCGCCATACGTTTCGGTAGATCGGTTCAGACCAAACCTTGTCGCGGTTATCGAAATACCCACTCACGACGGTGCCGTCGATTCGTGAATCCAAGGCCGAACTGTAGAGTGCTAACAAGCCGCCTTCGCCAACGCCTAGAACCACAATGGGCAACGGATTGCCTGAAGTCTTGTTGCGCAGTTCGAATTGATCCACCGCGGCAAGTGTCTTTTGGACTTCATATCCAATGATGTGGCGACCGACTTCGAAAGCTTGCCGATAAACAAACTCACGATGAGGTTGGTTCGTTTTGCGTCCGATTGCATCGTTCACGGAAAAGGTGTCTTCGCGATTGACGAGCGTTGGCACAATCACTTCGCAACCGAACGCCGCGAGCTGCAGTGCGAACGAGGAAGGGCTTTCGGCAAGCCCCGCGACCATCTCCGGTGTCCAATCGGCATCGGGGATCGCAATGACGCGAGCGACGCAGTCCTTCTTGGGCTTTAGAAAGAGTCCCTCGCCCCGCACTCCGCCAAGCATGGCTCCTTGAAAGACCGGCCACGAAACGGAATGGACCTCGAGTTGCTCGTTTTCAGCGACCAACGAAGGCGCCGTCGTGGTGGCGTTGAAGTGAAGTCCTCTTGCTGAGACTCGCTCGTCAACTGCGCCGATCGTTTGGGCCAGTCGCTTTCGGTTCTCGGTGATGCTTGCGTCATACGCTTCGGTCGTGGTGTAGTCGCGATTCCAGTGTGAATCCCGAAGCACTTTCGCGTTTTCGATTTCGCGTAGCGCGTGTCGGTCGATCCCTTCGACCATCACGACATCAAGTGGTTTGGATTCGGTAAGAGGTTCCGTTCCGGGAAGTGGCTCGGACGCATCGCCTCGGACAGCTGCGAAACAGACCAACAACGTGGCGACGACGGAGAGGTAAGCTCGCATGATGCGACTCTCGGTGGCGGGAGGGGGCAGGGCAGGCACAAACGGTTTGTGGGAGGAATTGCCATGTTAGCCGATTGGGAATCGACCTTTTTCGAAAATTTCCTGTAAGAATGGAGCGGCGGGTGTGTTCTATCGGCGGAGGGACAATTGGTGGCTGAGATTCCGGAAACTCGAGACAGTTTGCTTGTGCGGTTGAGGGACCCGCATGACGCTGCTGCGTGGCAAGAGTTTTCGCTTTTGTATCGGCCGGTGATCTATCGGCTAGCACGTGGTCGGGGGCTGCAGGATGCCGATGCACAGGATCTGGCGCAACACGTTTTGATGGCGGTTGCTTCGGCGATCCCCAATTGGCAGCGATCCAATCCGGAGGTTCGCTTTCGTCACTGGCTTCGACGCGTGACCAAGAACGCGACCATCAATGCGTTGACCAGGCGACCCAAGGATGTTGCGGGGGGTGGGACTTCCGTGATGGACCTCTTGCGCCAATGTCCTGACGGGGAAGCGGCGATTGAACGCGAGATTGAGTGGGAGCATCGTCGCGAGGTTTTTCGTCGAGCTGCCGGGCGTGTTCGCGATGAGGTGAGTGAACAGGCTTGGCAGACGTTCGCGTTGACCGTCATTGATGGCTGTGCCGCCGAAGACGTCGCTGAACGAACTGGCAAATCGATCGGTTCGGTCTATGTGACGCGGTCTCGTGTTCTGGCACGGTTGCGCGCAGTTGTCAACGAAATCGAGGAGGGCCTGTCATGACAAACTCAAGCCAACCTCATTGCGATGCAACCCTGATCGATGCGTTGATCTCGGGCGAAATTAGCGATGTCCAGCAGTCACGATTGTCCGAACACCTCGACGGGTGTCCTCGCTGCAGAGCCGAAATTGATACTCAGTCGATGGGCACGGTCGAAGAGACAAGCCAACTCTTGAAGGTTGAGCGGTTTGACGCGGAGTCATCGTTCGACATTTCGCCAACTGCAAAGAAGCGGGACGCCGTTCTTGATGCGTCCGAGTTTCCGATCGCGATGCAGGGCGTGCTCGGTTCACTCGCTCCCACTGACGATCCCAATATGTTGGGCCGTCTCGGTGGTTACGAAGTGTCAGGTGTGATTGGTGCCGGCGGCATGGGCGTTGTGCTCAAGGCGCTTGACCGCTCACTCGATCGAACGATCGCGATCAAGGTGATGGCTCCGCATTTGGCCAGCAGCGGTCCGGCACGCCGGCGGTTTGCGCGTGAGGCCAAGGCGGCCGCTGCCGTTTTGCATCCCAATGTTGTCGCGATCCACGGCGTTTCCGATGGTGATGGAAGTGGCAGCTTGCCGTTTCTCGTCATGCCCTACGTGCGCGGAACTTCGTTGCAAACACGAATCGATCGTGATGGCCCGATGGAGGTTGCGGAGATTCTTCGTGTCGCGTCGCAAATCGTCGAAGGGCTCGCCGCCGCACACGCTCAAGGTCTTGTGCATCGCGACATCAAGCCAGCCAATATCCTGTTGGAAGAAAGTGTCGAGCGTGTTTCGATCACCGACTTTGGACTTGCGCGTGCCGTCGATGATGCAACGTTGACGCATAGCGGCGTCTTGGCGGGCACGCCTCAATACATGTCACCTGAACAAGCTCGCGGAGACGCAATCGATGGTCGAAGCGACCTCTTCAGCCTCGGTAGCGTGATGTACGCAATGTGCACGGGACGGGCTCCGTTTCGAGCCGAGACGCCCTACGGCATTTTGCGTCGCATTACGGACCAACCTGCGCGACCGATTCGAGAAATCAATTCCGAGATTCCTGTTTGGTTGTGCAACCTGATTGACAAGTTGCACGCCAAATCGGCCGAGGATCGCTATCAATCTGCCGATGCGGTGGCCGGCGTACTGCAGCAGTGTTTGGCTCATGTCCAAACGCCAAACGCAAGTCTGCCAAGTGAGTTGTTGCGACCCACTTCTGGCAAGCCGTTGACACTTAAGTTGCTCGCTTGTCTCGGCGTAGCAGTCACCATTTGGCTGGTTTGGTTTTCGTTTGGCAACCTTGCTGGAACGAAAAGTGAACAAGATCAAGAGGTCAAAGCTGCAACGGACAACTTGTTTGGCCAAGGTTCGCAACAAGAAAACTCATCCGATTCGGCGGCGGGCGCAGTGATCGATCCACCGGACGAAATGAACGTCGGGTGGGAGGCCAAGCCCGAGCCATCGATCGAGTCGATTCAGGTCCTGATCGATTCGCTCGAAAAAGACACGCGCCGATCGTTTGATTGGGGACCGAACTCAGAGCAAGCCACTCCATTGCTTGACGACTAGACCACACTAGACATCTAAACCGTACTTCGTCTACGCGAGAGACCTTCATGCGATCCTTGATTCTTGGAATTTTGTTGCTGGCGATGGCAGCCGTCGTTCCCTGTCAATCTGCTCGGGCACAAACGGAACCTTTTTCAAAGTTCAAGATCCTCTCGTTCAACCTGAGTCAGGCGGATGCGAATGAGGTTTCGTTGATCTTGAACGAACAGTTTTTGAACGTCGTGAAATTTTCGGCAAGCGAAAACACCAACACGGTTTACGGCCGAGTCCCGGAAAGTCTGATTCCTGAGGTCCAAGAGTTCGTTGAAGACCTCGAAAAGACTGCGGCGATGCATCACGAACGGCAACGTGCGATTGAGAGGGACCGACGCGACGAACGCGAAGCCATGGAAAAACGCCAGGCGAACGAATCCGCGTTGAAGGCACATCAGATGGTAAGGGTTTTCAACCTTCGCTATTCCGACGCGTTGGGTGTGCTCGGTGTGCTTGGGGATCTTGGATTCAAACGTGAGCGACTTTCGCTCGCCGCGGACCAACGCACGAATTCGATCCTTGTCCGCGGGACGAAAGATGATCTTGAAGAAGTCGAATCGCTCTTGATGCGACTTGACGACGCTCGAGAACCTGGCAATGAAAAGCGTGAAGAAACCGAAGCACAGCTGCGCGAATTTGAACAAACGCGAAATGAGCTACGGCTCCGATTCGGCGATCAGCACCCCAGCGTGCGCACGGTCCAGCGGAGTATCGAGTTTTTGAGATCTCAGCAGGCACTCGAGAATGACCTTCCCGGTTCGGAATCATTGACGCGTCAGGCCTACGAAAAGAATGAAAGGATGGCGGCCACGGTCGCAAGACGCTGGCGTCAGGAGCAGTCAAAGGAGAAACCTAGCAAGGAGACGCTCGCCGACTACGAGAGCAAGGTCAAGCAACATGTCGAGACAGCGTACAGTCTGCGCAAGAAACTGAAGAAATACGAAATCGATCGGGTGAAGAAGCAGATCGAATCGGTCGAGCGCCGCCTGCGAGAACGCGATCGCATCGCCGATCGGATCATTCATCGTCGTGTCGATGATTTGCTCAAGGGTGAAGACCTCAGCTGGCTCGTTGATTCAAACGAGACCGCAGCGCAAGTCGAGCCAATCAGTCGCGATGAAATCACCAAGCGGGCGGTCGAAGCAGTTGAAAAGGGCCTAAGCGACAGTGTGCAAATCGAAGCGATCGAAGACCTTGGAGTGTTCGTCCTGCGAGGCAAGGATGAAGACGTGAATCGTGTCGCCGACATGATGAAAGAGATCCGTGATTCGGCACAGCCGCCATCCGCAGCGGGCAAGGTTCACGGGACAATCACCGTTCTCGACGGATCTCAGCAGAGAATCACGTTTAGCGTTGGAAGCGATGACGGGATCAAAAAAGGGGATCAGATGGCGGTGATTCGTGACAATCGTTTGGTCGGCCGCGTCGAAGTGATCGGAGTCGAAGCCAACAATGCGATCGCTCGCATTATCGATCTGACAGCCGACAGCAAGATTGCGATCGGTGATCGTGTCGGACCGCTGCAAGGCTGGGAGGGGGCGTCGACCGGCGGCCGATAGCTTGTGTGCTTTGGGTGTGTGTTTGGACACACCTCTTTTCTCACCGTGCGTGGAGACACGCACGCTACGTTAAAATGGCGGTGTTGCATCGAACCACCAACACCAGCCAGATCATGAACGCAACCTTTACGGGTGAAGAATCCTATCGAGGCCTGCCGCAGTTGGCGGGCCTCTGTGAAATGTCGCGCGCCATTCAAAGCGAGTGGAGCCTTGACGAGAGCGTCGGCCGACTCAAACGTTTGCACTACGTGCTGCGGCGACTGCACGAATCACTTACCGAACGGATCACCGGTGAGCCAATTTACGAGCTCAAGACCGCGTTTAGTTATCACGCGTATTTGTGCGCCGAACAGGTTGATTTGATTCGTCGTCGTGTAGGCGAAATGCGCGAGCCGCCACTTGGGCTCGACAAGATTCCTCACGCGGGGCTGCAGCTGCTGATGGATGCTGTTTCGTCAGCGCCGACGACCGAGCATTATTTGATGGGACTCTATCGCATCGTGCTCCCCGAAGTGATTCAGGCGTGCGTCGATTTGCAAGAAGAGGCACACCCGCTGGCCGATGCGCCGACCGCGCGCGTCGCCAAACTGATCGCCTTTGAACTCGGGGAATTGATTGAGTTTGGCGACGTGGCCATTGAACAACTTGTTGACGACGGCGCGGTTGCCGAGCCATGGACGGACCATTTGCAGCAGTGCCTTTCAGCGGCAGGTGGCCTGGGCGGTACGGACCCAGAGACAGAGTTGCCAGAGAACGCGTTACCGGATTCGATCGAAGGCATCACGTCCTATCAATACGAATCCGAGCCGAAACGCGACGATCGCTTTCATGATCCATTCAACGCGGGTGTGAATCCGGAGTCCTTTCTGTACGACGAGCGTTTTTCGCCGCGCGATAAGACGTTGATGATGTACTACAAACGTCTCCGCGAACTTGACGTGCCCGAGATGATGGCCAGCATTCTCGTCGAATTGCGAGAGGACGAACCCTGGGCGTTTCACATGGAAATGTCACGTCAGCTTTGGGATGAAGCCAGGCATGCGATGATGGGTGAAGTCGGTTTCGTTTCTCAAGGAATCGACTGGAGAGAAATCCCCATTAACTTCACATGGTCTCGTAATCTCAATCTGCAGCTTGACGCGCGCGAACGTCATGGCGTCTTGTTCTTCATCGAACAAGGATTGATGCCTCGAACAGGAAAACGCTACGAATGGGAAGTGGCGACCGAAAGTGGCGACTCGCTCTCGAAACTGTTTCAGGATTTCGATTGGGCCGACGAAGTGTTACATGCCCAAATCGGACGACGTTGGTACGTACCCAAGTTCGATTCGCTAAACGAAGCAATGGATTATGGTGATCGATGTTGGTCGAAAGTGTTGAGTCATTGGCGCGACTACAAAGACCAAGGCCTTACCGAGCACCGTAACTGGTGGCCAGAGATCTACGAAAAAGCGTGTTCGCACTGGGGTGTGGATCCCGACCCGCAAGCGATGGCGTTTTGTGAAACCTATGAGGATTCACGAGCCGATCTGAAGTCGCTCTCCGATGAAGACGCCGGTGGCGGTGGTTGAACGGACACCCGCTCGGATTGTGTGTTGAGATCGGTCGAGCGTCGGCCTATCATGCCTGACGTTACGCCGCCTGACAGCTTCCCGCCTTAAAACATCGCCGAGTAAAAACGTGACGCGAAATCTGATCGCCACTCTTGGAATCGTCTTGTTCGTTGCTGCCTCAGCAAATGCCAACTGGCCAGAGTACCGTGGGCCTTCGGGCGATGGTCATGCGGTCGACGCCGACTTGCCGGTCAGCATCAATGAACGCGTTGTGAAATGGAAGACACCCATTCATGGCAAGGGTTGGTCGTCACCCGTCGTTTGGGATGACCAGATTTGGTTGACGACGGCAACCGAAGATGGCACGAAGATGTCGGTCATCTGCGTCGACCGAAAGAGTGGTGATATCGTCTTGGACAAAGTGCTGCTGGAAAACGAAGAGCCAGCGTTTTGCCACGCGATGAACAGCTATGCGACACCAACGCCCGTGGTTGAGCATGGACGCGTCTACGTTCATTTTGGCAGCTACCTGACGGCGTGCTTGGATGCAAAGACGGCCGACGTGATCTGGTCACGTGAGGACTTGGAATGCGACCATCATCGTGGTCCAGCGTCGTCACCGATCCTTTTCGACGGCAAGCTATTTGTTGCCTACGATGGGTTTGATGTGCAGTACGTGGTTGCATTGGACAAGGAAACGGGTGACACCGTTTGGCTGAAACAACGCGACATCGATTATGGGACTGACAACGGCGATCGAATGAAAGCCTATTGCACGGCTCATGTGATTGACGTCAACGGCAAGAAGCAACTCGTTTACCCAAGTGCGGTTGCCACGATTGCTTATGATCCCGCCGATGGCAAGAAACTTTGGATCGCCTACCACGATGGCATGAATGCATCGGCCCGTCCGTTGTATAGCGACGGTTTGGTCTTCATCACCAACGGCATGGGATCGATGGTCGCAGTTCGACCTGACGGAAAAGGCGACGTCACCGGCACTCACATTGAGTGGTCGGGACGTAAAGGCGTCGCGAAGAAATCATCGCAATTGCTTGTCGACGGATTGCTGTACATGAACAGCGACGATGGCGTTGTGTCGGCACGCGATCCCAAGACGGGCGACGTGGTCTGGCAACGACGCGCCGGTGGTGAGTTTGCGGCCTCGCCGATCTATGCTGGCGGTCGCATTTACATGTTCAGCACGGAGGGGACGGTGCTCACCATCAAGCCAGGCGACAAGTACGAAGAGCTCGCCGAAACCAAACTCGGCGACGGTTTCATGGCATCCCCCGCCGTCGTCGGCAACGAGATGATCCTCAGAAGCAAGTCCGAGTTGTTCTTGGTTTCGAACTAGAACGGATCTGGCCACGTTCCAGTGGTCTGCATTCGCGCACGTGTGCCGCTGGCCTCTTGGCCTCGGGCCTTTGCAGTTCGTGCGAGGGTAGAAAGCCCGGCCGCTTACGCGATCACGGCTCATCGATTCGCAGTTCGTAGTACCGCCTTTAGGCGGAAACGCCTAAAGATTCCGGCTAAAGCTCGGTACTACGAACGGGCTGCATGACCTACGCGTGAACTCGGCTACTTCGTGGCTGCGTCGAATCGGTTGATGCAGTGACCACGGGCATTCTCGGTCAGGTAGTAGACTTCGCCCGTTTGGTCTTCGCCGAACGCGAGCACGGGGATGCTCTTGGGCAAAACCATTTCATTGTGCGTCGCTTTGCCCGATTCGACGTCGTAGCTCAATGCCCAGACTGTTCCGGTCACGTAGTCGGCGTAGAGGTACTTGCCGGTCAGGCTTGGCACGCGTGAGCTGTTGTAGACGCGTCCGCCGGTGATCGAACGTCCGACGCGGTGATCGTATTCCCAAACGGGATCGATCGGCTTGCCAGCGCTTTCAACGTTGGGCCGGTTGCCAAACGCATGAGTGCCTTCGCGGTTGCTCCAGCCATAGTTGCCACCCTTGGTGATGATGTTGATCTCTTCCCACAGTTCTTGACCAACATCCGCGCACCAGAGCAGACCAGTCTTTTTGTCAAAGCCGATGCGCCATGCGTTGCGGATTCCGATCGCGTAGATTTCGCCACGAGCTCCGTCGACACCAACGAATGGGTTGTCACTTGGGATGCCATAGTTCTTGCCGTCGGATTTGCTGTCGACGTCGATCCGAAGAATCGATCCGAGCAGCGTTTCGATGTTTTGGCCATTCGCGTTGGGGTCGTTTCGGAATCCACCGTCGCCAAGGGCGATGTAAAGGTATCCGTCGGGCCCAAACTCAATCGCACCGCCGTTGTGGTTCTGGAACGGTTGGTCAATTTCCATCACGATTTGTTCCGATGCCGGATCGGCTCGGTTGGGATCATCCGAAGAAATCGTGAAACGGGAAACGACAGACTTTTCTTCGCTGGGGTGCGAATAGTAGACATAGAAGTGTCCGTTCGACTTGAACTTGGGATGTAGCGCGAGGCCGAGCAAGCCTTGTTCGTTTGCACCGCGATTGCGCCAGTCGTAAACCTTGCCACGAAGATCAAGCACCATGTGAGACTTCGTTACGTTGGGATCGTTCTTAAATGCCCAAATCGCGCCCTGTTGCGAAGCAGCGAACAGGCGGTCGTCGCCGTTTACGTGCGTGAGTTCCATCAAACGCAGCGGACGGGAAACGCCTGAATCGTCAATCGCCTGCCAGTTGTCCCAAACGAGATTGGGGAAAGCATTGGTGCTTGGCAAATCCAATTTGCCGTCGATGGGTGCAGGGACTGATCCGCCTGGGCCAAGTTCGCGGACCTTGATGTTGCGGTAAGCGACTTCGTTTCCGTGATCTTGCAGGCAGATGTGTCCTTCGCCCGCCGATCCAAAGCCTTCGAACTTTGCGAACTTGCTTTTAGCAACGCGACCTTGCCAGTCTTTGCTGCCGAGTTTGAACCGATAGTACCGCACGCCGTTCATGCAGACTTCGGATTGGTCTTTGGAGATGCGAATATAGAGTTGGTTCCATTGGCCGGCGGGTCGGGTTGCGTCGACAAGATTGCCGCCGGCATCTTTTCCAGGCTGATAGAGCTGATACAACCAGCCCGCTTTTTGGGGATCGTGCCCATCGACATTGTCTTGGACTTGAATCTCAGGTCCCGAATGCCAGGGGGCACCGTTCTGTTCGGTCACGTGGAACATCACACCACTGTTGCCACCCTTGCTGATTCTGTATTCGAGTGAGAGTTCAAATTCGCCGTACTTCTTTTCGGTGATGATGTCGCCTGCACCTCGGGCACTGCGGACGATCGCGCCGTCGACCACTTTCCATCCGTCGGAGATGGAGTCCTTTTTGTAATTTCGCCAACCGTTCGACGTTTTCCCGTCGAACAGCAGTTCCCAGCCGCCAAGCGTTTCGGCGCGGCTGAGTTGGTTTTCTTCAGCGAAAAGGCCGCTCGGGGCGAGCGCGGCAACGAGAACAATCAATGCAGGGAGTCGTTTCATCGGAGTTTGATAGGTTCTTGCGAGGTGGCGTGGTGGGAGAGTAGAAGGTTAGTTCAGTCGAACAAGTATCCTTCAGCCGCCGCACGTAAACAACCGCGACGTTTGGATAGGTCCCGACCGAAAGGCCCAGTTCCAATGACCTGGTCCCGTTCTCAGTCCGGGCCGTTGCAGCGCCGCTACAATTCCGTCCCCAGGCGGTCGCGATTCGGATTGATACAAAACTCCATCAAAGGATAAAAAACGATGGCGGCAAAGATTCTCGCTTTCGCAGGCAGTTCACGTGCGGATTCCTTCAACGTTCGTTTGGTCAAGTTGATGGCTGAGGGGGCACGGGCCGCAGGAGCAGAGGTGACGGTGCTCGATTTGAAGCACTACCCACTGCCGATCTTCAACGAAGATTTGGAATCGGCTGGCCGTCCCGAGAATGTCGGCAAACTCAAGCAGCTTTTTCTGGATCACGATGGGCTGCTGATTGCGTCTCCCGAATACAACAGCAGCCTTTCGCCGTTGCTGAAGAATACGATCGACTGGGTTTCGCGTCCCGACGAGGGCGAGCCGATTCTGGCTGCTTACCAAAGCAAGGTCGCTGGGATCGCAGCCGCCTCGCCGGGAGGTTTGGGCGGCCTTCGTGGGTTGGTGCATCTTCGCGCGATCCTCAGCAATATCGGTGTGACCGTCTTGCCAAAGCAAATCGCGATCGGCCAAGCATTCAACGCTTTTGACGATGCTGGTCAGTTGGTCGACCAAAGGCAGCAAGAAACGGTTCTCGGCATCGGCGCTAGCGTTGCTGAAGTGACCGCGAAGCTAACCGCTTAGGGCGTCGTCTGACGACATGCTTGCTCACTTGAGGCAAGAGTGCTTGTGTCGCTGAGGTGACTCGATCGGTTATTCTTTTCAGCAACGATCTGTCACCTTCGGTTTCGCCAAGCCCACCAAGCAACATGTCTTCGCACACTCATCGCCTCGTTAAGTGGTCTGTCGCCCGCCTTCTTTTTGTCCTGTCGTTTTCAGCGGTATGGGGTGCGTCGGCACATGGGCAATCGCCCATTGACAAAAAGATTGGTCAGTACGCGGTTGTTGAGCTGACAACCGACTTGAGTGTGTTGACCGAAAAGCAGAAGAAGATGATTCCGATCCTAATTCGGGCCGGGAAAATCATGGACGACTGTTTTTGGTACGAAGCGTATGGTGACAAGACGAAGTTGTTGGCTTCGATTCAAGGCGGTTCGCCGGCGGATCGATCGCTTCGACGTTTTATCAAGATCAACTACGGGCCATGGGACCGACTCAATAACAACGCTTCTTTTGTCGATGGCATTGCCCAAAAGCCGGCTGGGGCAAACTTTTACCCGCACGATATGACCAAGGAGGAGTTTGAGTCCGCCGATCTAACGGGCAAGGACGGACTCTACACCTTCGTGCGACGTGACGACAACGGAAAGCTCAAGGTCGTTCCTTATCGAACGCAGTTTGCAACGGAAATGGACGCTGCATCGAAGTTGCTGCGACAAGCTGCGAATTTGGCCGAAGATCAAGGATTGCGACGCTACTTGATGTTGCGCGCTCAAGCTCTGTTGACTGACGATTACCAACCGAGCGACCTTGCTTGGTTGGACATGCACGACAACACCATCGATGTGGTGATCGGTCCGATCGAAAACTATGAAGACAAGTTGTACGGGTACAAAACCTGTCACGAGTGCTTCGTGTTGGTCAAGGACAAGCAGTGGAGTGGCCGGCTAGCCAAGTACTCACAGTTCTTGCCCGCTCTGCAAGCCACGTTGCCCGTTCCGGAAAAGTATCGTCGGGAAAAGCCCGGGACCGACACCGAGCTGAACGCTTACGACGTCATCTACTACGCCGGTGACTGCAACGCAGGTTCCAAAACGATCGCGATCAATTTGCCAAATGACGAGCAAGTTCAACTCCAAAAAGGAACGCGGCGATTACAACTCAAGAATGCGATGCGCGCCAAATTCGACAAAATCTTGCTGCCGATCGCTGACCAGTTGATTGCGGATGATCAACGTGATCACATCACATTTGACGCTTTTTTTAGCAACACGATGTTCCATGAAGTGGCTCATGGTCTAGGAATCAAGAACACGATCAACGGCAACGGAACGGTTCGCACTGCACTGAAGGAGCATGCTGGTGCGATCGAAGAGGGCAAGGCGGATATTCTTGGCCTGCACATGATCAACCAGCTTCACCAACGCGGCGAAGTCGAGGCCGACCTGGACGATTTTTACGTCACCTTCATGGCCGGCATCTTTCGAAGTGTTCGCTTTGGAGCATCGAGTGCGCACGGCAAAGCAAACATGATTCGTTTCAACTTTTTTCGGGATGCGGGTGCGTTTGAGCGTCAAGCCGATGGAAAGTATCGGGTGAACATCGACAAATTTCGCAAAGCGACCGAAGACTTGTCTTCGGTGTTGCTGACGCTGCAAGGCGACGGAGACTACGAAGGTGCGTCGAAACTGGTTGCTGAAAAGGGTGTGATCGGACCACAGCTACAAGGCGAACTCGACCGGCTGAACGAGAAGGGAATTCCCGTCGATGTCGTCTTTCGGCAAGGCACCGAGGTGCTTGGGCTCTAGATCTGGCTCAACGCGCTAACTCGTGGCCCGAGTGATCATTCCGGATTGGCGTCGCTGTCGCTGCTTAATCCGGCCTACATGATCACGGGAAACCACTGGAATCGGGAAATCCCCTTTTCTTCGCCAAGAATTTGCCCTCATTGTCGAAACGTTCACTGTGGTGTGCGCCAACGATTTGGTTGATTTTGGCCTTGGTGGTTTGAGGGACCGCGGGTCGTCAGTCATAATTCGGGCTCAAGTTTCAATGAATCTCCTTAGAAGAGCTTTACGCACATGATCCGCTGCCTGAGTGTTGTCCTACTTTCCGCCCTTTTGGTTCCTGCCTTTGCCGAGGAATCCGCGCCACCTGAGTCGGCTGATTTGAAGCCAATTTTCAACGGCAAGGACCTGACCGGATGGGACGGCGACCCACGTCTGTGGAGCGTCAAGGACGGAGTGATCCATGGTGAAACGACTCCGGAAAAGGTTGCCAACGGGAACACGTTCCTGATTTGGCAAGATGCGAAAGTCAAAGATTTTGAATTGCGTCTGTCATTCCGAGCAGCCGTCACCAACAACTCGGGGATTCAGTATCGGTCCAGGCACATCACCGAAGGACGTGTTCGCAACGATTGGGTTGTTCGCGGGTACCAACACGAAATCCGCAACGAAGATGGCATGCCCAATGTTTCGGGATTCATCTATGACGAAGGTGGAAAACGCGGACGCATTTGTTTGGCGGGTGAAACGGCCGTTTGGAACGCTGACGGCAAAGTCGCTGACGAAGAAAAGCTGATCACCGCCGACGAGTTCAAGTCACTGATGAAAGTCGATGACTGGAACGACGTCGTGATCATTGCGAAAGGCAATCACATCCAGCATTTCTTGAATGGACGCAAGATCTTGGATTTTAAAGACAAGCATCCCGAATTGGCTCTTAGCGAAGGTGTGCTCGCGTTGCAGCTGCACGCTGGCAAGCCAATGTGGGTCGAGTTCAAAGACATCCGCATCGCCCACATCGACTAAGCTTGTTACTTGTTGGGGTAACCACGGGGAAGGGCCTTCAAAACAAGGTCCTGCATATCATTCATGACGTACGAGGAAACCGAATCGAAACCTTTGAGGCAGCGGTTGGCGCCGCAGACCTCATTGATGTTCATCGCAATCCTCGTCGTGATCTGTGCATTGGCAATGGTTGCCTTCCGTGCGGCCGCAGTGGATGACCAATTTTGGGCAAAGTGCGTCTCGGCTCTTCTCGCCACCGTGATCGGCTGTTTCTTTGCCTACTTCATGTTGTTCGTCGTCGCGCTTTGCTCGTCGTGGTTGGTCGAAACGATCGTAAGACCTTTCCGTCGACGTGAGACGGTCAGCAATCCCGCGAGTGCGGGGGCGGGCGTTGCAACGACTGGCAACGCTGCATCGGGGTCGTTGCTCGATAGCGCGTTGGCGGCTCCGGACGAAATCGAAACCGATACCGGTCACAGTGGCGAGGTGAACTCGTGAGCGGTATTCGCTTTTGGATGGCGTGCCTGGCGGTAATCGTTTGCGCGATGCCCATTTGCCGGGCCGACAAGATTCGCATCGGTAGCGGTCCCAACCGGCCAGCAAAGGCAGGCTTCGTGTTGACCGTTGACATCGAGGCGGTAGGCGGAAACGGCTATCACCCGGTCTATCTCGGTTTTTCGGCACTCGGTAAGCAGTTTCCCCGTGACCGATACATCGACGTCGAGATTTCGCCGCGCAATGAGTATGACACCGCGCTGGACTTCAGTTACAAGACCCGGGTGAAGTTGCCCGAGGGCGTGAAAAAGATAGACGAAGTCCTCTACATTCCCCACTACTTTTCGTGGGAACGCGTTCAGGTCAAGTTGTTTGAAGACGGTCGGCCTGTCGATACGTCGTGGGGGCTGAGTTACCACCTCAATGGGCTCCGCGCCCGCTACGCAAAGCAACGTTCATCGGTCGGCATTTTGGTGCCGCACGACGTTGCCACGCAAGATGAACCCTGGAAGACGTTTCCGGATGTGCGAACTCTGGTAACGGTTTTGGGTCAGGGCCCGATACCACAAGACCAGAAAGTTCCCCGCCTGCCCCATGCCAAATCGGTCGCTGTCGCCCAGCGCGTTCAACCCGCATGGGTTCAGTTTCGTTTGCTCAATGAGCGGGCGCTTCATCCAACATGGATCGCCTACTCACAATTGGATGTGATCCTAGCCGCGGAACCGATCCTCACTCGATTGAAGCAGTCGGAGCCGGAACAGTTTGAAGCGTTGATGGAATGGGTCGCCGTGGGAGGCAATCTTTGGGTGTACGCACCGCAACCCGAAGCGACTGTGTTTGAAGGGATTGAATTCGCAAACCCGGGTGTGCGAACGTTACCGACGGCCAAGAACATCAATCAAATGTTGGACCTGGGCTCGCTCAACGATACCTCCGAGCTTTACCACGAATCGTACAGCGGCATCTACAAGCGGTCGCAACACTATTCGTTTTCGGGGTCAGGCAATGGCATGCAGATGCGGTCCAAGGTGCATACGAGACTCGTCAATGCCAAGCATCCGTTCGCGAGAATCGTCAATCGCGATGAACTTGCCAGTTCGTTCCAGATGGGCGCCTACGGCGCTGGGCAGATCGTCGTCATCGATTCTCAAGATCCCTTCCCTGGGTCTTATCAACTTTGGAAGTCGATTTCATGGCGGGCGACAGACGATCGGCTCCAATGGTCGATGCGAAATGGGGTCGACATCCAATCGGGAAATGACAACTACTGGATGTGGCTGATCGGTTCGGTTGGACAACCGCCCGTCAAGTCCTTCGTACTGCTGAACACATTGTTCGTGATTATCGTCGGGCCACTTTGTTACTTCCTTTTCCGGCGTCGCGGTCGACTCTACCTGCTCTACTTCTTCGCACCTGCTCTTGCTGGAGTGGTCACGATCAGTTTGTTCGCATACGCGCTCGCTTCCGATGGGACCAAGACACGAGTAAAGGTTCGTCAGGTCACCTGGCTTGATACCGAAAACGGACGCGCTCTCGAACAATCGCGGCAAACGTACTATGCCGTTTTTGGCGGCAGTGACGGCTTGCGGTTTGATCCCGAGGTAGCGGTGTACCCGGTCCGAAATCTTCCGGTGAATGATCGATATTACCGTCGTCGGTCAAGCGGCACCCGTTCGGGCGCTATCGCCGACGGTGCTGAGTATCGATCGCATACCGGCTGCTTTTTGCCGCCGCGCAACCAAGTTCAATATCTGGTCAACGAACCGAAGTCGTACGAAAAGACGATATCCTTCGACATCGGAACCGAATCAGCAACGTTGACCAATCACTTGCCGTACGCGCTGAATGAGATGATCGTGCACGATGGCAAAGGTTATTGGAAATGCGGCCGTGTCGAACCGGGTGATCAAGTCGAGATGACATCGACCAGCTTTACCGATGTGCCGCTCTTGTTGAACGATGATGTTTTGCCGCCGCTTGGGACCGTGCCGAAATTGCAAGGTGGTTATGGATGGGGCGGTCTGTCCCCTGGAATGCACGTCAGTCGACTCGAACAACGGATGGAACAATGGAAAGGAGCGATTCCACCGAAGCGTTTTGTTGGCTCAGCCGAGGTGACGGCAAGCGTTGGCGCCGTCGATGCCGAGCATGATGGTAGCGTCCACATCATCATGGGAGAGCTGCCGTGATCGGATCGACTTGGTCAGGGCCCATGATCGAGCTGCGTGGTTTGTGCCGAACGTTTGGTTCGACACGCGCCGTCGATCACGTTTCCTTTGAAGTGCCTCGTGGTAGCGTGTTTGGATACATCGGTCCCAATGGTGCAGGCAAAACGACGAGCATGCGAATCCTCGCAACGCTTGAGTTACCTTCTTCGGGCGAAGCGTTTGTGGAAGGTCTCTCATCGGTCAACGACCCGGATCGCGTTCGCGGTCGATTGGGTTTTATGCCAGACAGCTACGGCACGTATTCCGATACGAATTGTGCCGAATACCTTGATTTTTTTGCGAGATCGCACGGTCTCGTCGGACGCCAACGCACCCGCCGACTGCGCTGGGTGATGGACTTTACGGGCTTGCGCGCCTTGGCGCACAAACCGATTCGTGGGCTCAGCAAGGGCATGCGACAACGCCTATGCCTCGGTCGTGCTTTGATCCATGACCCAGCCGTTCTGATCCTCGATGAACCAGCTGCTGGCCTTGATCCCCGAGCACGCATCGAACTTCGCAAGATCATTCGCTCGCTTGCGGCCGACAACAAAACGATTTTGGTAAGCAGTCACATCCTGACCGAACTTGCCGAGATGTGTGACCGTGTCGGCATCATCGAACAGGGGAAGCTGCTTGCGACCGGGACCGTTGATGAGATTCGCGCGACGTTAAAACAGACTCGTGACATCGTGATCCGTGTGGCCGGCGACTGCGGGCCGGCAATCAATCGTTTGGCCGAAATCGAGTATGTCCACGATGTGTCGCAGAGCGACGATAAGATCAAGTTCACGATTGACGGCGGCGAGCAGCATCAGATTGATGTGCTTCGCATGTTGGTCGAAGCGGAGATTGAACTGCTCGAATACGTGCCACGCGATGATTCGCTGGAAGACGTCTTTTTGCAAATCACGAAAGGACGTGTCCAATGAGCCAGCTTGAGGTCCAGGACTCGGAATCACTTGGCGGTGACGATCAATCGATCGACTACCACCCGCTTGCGCTTGATTCCCAGGCGTCCGGTGTCTGGGGCGCCATCGACCGAATTGGTGATCGCGTCGCGGGTTGGTTGAATCCGATCCTGATCAAAGAAGCTCGTCAATCACTGAAGAGTCGCCAGTTCATCACGACCTTTTTTCTACTGTTGGTTGCTTCGTGCATCTGGACAGTCCTGGGAATCGTGTCGAATGCACCTGATGTCTATTACGTGCCATCAGGTGATACGTTGCTTGGAGGCTATTACTTTGTGTTGGCGATTCCGCTGATGTTCATGGTGCCTCTTGCGGCTCATCGTTCCTTGGCCGCAGAAATCGATGACGACACGTTCGAAATGTTGGTGATCACCAAGCTTTCGGCAATGCGAATCGTGATGGGCAAGTTGAACAGCGCGATGCTGCAGATGATGGTCTATTTTGCCGCGATCGTGCCTTGCTTGGCGTTTTCGTATTTGCTTCGTGGGGTCACGCTGCAAACGATCGCCATGCTGATTGGGACCGTCTTTTTTACCGCGACGCTGCTGACCACGTTTTCGCTGATGTTGGCGACGCTCGCGCCCAACCGAGCCGGGCAAACGCTCGCATTGATCGTGGTGATCGGCGTGTTGCTGTTTGGCGAATTCATGTGCGCGGCATTTTGTTTGGATGTCGTTTTGATGGATCGAATGGGTGATCAGATCGACGCCGTGATCTTTTCGATCGTCTTTTTGGTCATTGGTGGTTCGTGCATGGCGATGTTCATTCGCGCTGCGGCGGCCCGGATTGCGCCGGTCACCGAGAATCGATCGACCGGATTGCGATGGACGATGTTCCTGCAGCAACTGTTGTGGATCGGCTCGATCACGTTCCTCGTGCTTTGGTACGAAGAGGGCGAAGTGCTCAATTTTGGAACGATGATTCTGGGCGGTTACTGGTTGGTGATGGGCACGCTGATGCTCAGTGAATCTCCTGAATTGAGTCCCCGTGTTCAGCGTACGTTGCCCAGCACATTGGCTGGCCGTTCGGTGTTGACCTGGTTCAATCCCGGCCCGGGAACAGGCTACGTTTTTGCGATCAGTACGGGTTGCGTCGCGGCGATGGTAATGGGGGCGTTCGGGATCTTGAACAAACTCGATGACCCACGCACTGACACGATGACGTTTTCGGTTGTCATCATGGGGTATCTGCTTGGCTATTTGGGCGTGGTGCGTTTGATCGTGTTGCTGATCAATCGACGCTTTGGACCCAATTTGATCATCCCGCTATCGACGCTTGCAGCGGTGATGGGGTTGGCAGCATTTTCGCCATTGATTTTGACCGTCATCTTCACGGGAAATGCGCCGAACAACTACACCTCGCTCGAGGCGATCGATTGGGCGTGGACGATGGTCGAGTGTTTCGAGAATCAGTATGACCCCGTGTTGGCGTTGGTCATCTTCGTCTTCGGGGTCGCGGTCACGTTGATCAACCTCGGTCTGCTGTTCCGAGAGTTCACCTACCAACGCGTCAGTATCCCCAAACGCGTGTTGGCCGAAAGCGAAGCGTAGACGTAGGCCGGATCAAGGAGCGACAGCGACGCAGATCCGGCATCGGCCGTTTGGAGGGCCCGGCCCTAGCGTTTGCGGCTCAATAGCTCACGGGCCGTTAGCGGCTGCGACCTGCTTCGATCAAATCGTCGAGTTGCTTTTTCAACCGATCGGCGACCTCGGGATGATCGGCGATCACGTTTTTGCGTTCGCCGGGATCCGATTGCAGGTTGTACAGCGAGTAGGTCTCGATGTTACGACGGGTCAAACGCAGTTCGGTGTTGTGCGTCTTCTTTGAATCGTGTCGCTGCAGCTTCCAATCGCCAACGCGCAGGCCATAGTTGCCGCCTTTGCCGTTGTCTTGTTGGACCAAGTGGTCGCGACCCTTGGCTCCTTTTTCGCCGAGCATGGCACCGAGGACGTTGAAGCTATCGAGGCAAGCGTCTTCGGGAAGGTCGACACCGGCCATGGCTGCAAAGCTTGCTGCCATGTCGATCGTGCAGACGACTTCGTCCGATTCGCCAGCAGGAATCTGGCCGGTCCAGCGAGTGATGAAGGGTGTGCGCGTGCCGCCTTCCATCACGTTGTATTTGCCGCCACGGTAAGGGCCGGCGGGCTTGTGAGTGCCGATCTTTTCGATGGCATCGTCTTTGTATCCGTCATCCAGCACGGGGCCGTTGTCGCTGCAAAAAACAACGAGCGTCTTTTCGTTCATTTTCAGTCGGTCGAGTGTCTTGAGCAATTCGCCAACACACCAGTCGAGTTGAACGATCGCATCGGCCCGCGGTCCAAGTTTGGTGGCGCCTTGGAATCGCTCGTGAACGATTCGTGGGACGTGCAAGTCGTGCGACGCGAAAAACAGAAAGAAAGGTTTGTCTTGATGTCCTTCGATCCACTCGACCGATTTTTCGACCCACTTATCGGCCAAGTCTTCGTCGCGAAAACGAGCCGCGTGGCCGCCGGTGTAAAAACCAATCCGGCTGATGCCATTGTGAATCGTCGAGTTGTGACCGTGCGACCAATCCATCTTGAGCGTGTGTCGATGCGTGATCCCCGTTGGGTGATCTTCGCTTGGTTTTTTCATGCCGACCCAAAGCGGGTCTTTGGGATCAAGGTTCAAGACGCGGTGGCCTTCAACGTAAACCTGTGGAACGCGGTCGTTGGTCGTGGGAAGTAAGAAGTTGTAGTCGAAGCCGATGTCCATTGGCCCGGGTTTGAGGTCGCCGTTCCAATCGGGGCCACCTTCGCCACCGAGACCTAAGTGCCATTTGCCGATCACAGCTGTCGCATAGCCGCCACGTTGAAGCAGCGAGGGAAGTGTTTCGGTTCCAGGCTTGATCAATGCAGGGCTGTTTGGCGGTGCAATGCCGGTGCCTGGCGTGCGAAACGCATACGTGCCCGTCAGAAAGGAGTAACGCGTCGGTGTGCAGGTCGATGCCGAGCAATAACCGCTCGTGAATCGCTGGCCCTCTTTCGCAAGACGGTCGATGTTCGGAGTTTCAAAGGTGTCAGCGCCATAGCACGACAGATCACCGTAGCCCAAGTCGTCGGCCATGATCACGATGATGTTGGGGCGATCATCTGCCGTGGTGACGTTGAAACTGACAAGTGCGGCGACGGCAAGCAAAAAGAGTCGAACAGACATGTTATGGTGGCGATGTGTGCGGCGGCGAAAAGGAAGTGAATTCGGATCAACAGTATAGGTCGTCTTCTCGATGAGTCACGGTAGCTTGCTCGGAATCGCCACGCGGACCAAATCGCGGGCGGCCATGGACGAACATTCTTCCATCGAAATCACGGTCGATCGGGGGGCTGGGGAAGACTTCCGCGGCAAGTCGAATGCCCGTCAAATCACGGTGTTGTCGGTCGAAGACTGGGAAGCCGCAGAAACCGAGTTGGGAACCGAAATCCCCTGGACCACGCGACGCGCGAACCTGCTCGTTTCGGGTTTGTCGTTGGCGGAAACCACCGGTGCGACGATCCGAATCGGGGAATCAGTCGAGCTTTTGATCACCGGCGAGACCGATCCTTGCGCGCGGATGGATCAGCAAGTTCCTGGACTCAAGAACGCCCTGGCACCTAATTGGCGCGGTGGCGTTTGTTGCAAAGTGCAATCGGCCGGAACGATTTCGATCGGCGACCCGGTCTCCATTCGATTAGGCGATGGAGATTAGTCCCTTGCGACAACAAGTTCATTGACGTGATATCGAGCGGGCGCATATCTCACCAAGAACCAGTCCTTGGAGAGCGAGTTTTGGCGACAGAGTTTCATCTCTTCGCCGAGTCCACCGACAAACGATCGCGGCGCTTCGTCAGGATGCCATTCGACCCAATCATGCATGACAACTTGGCCGTTCTCGTAGGTGCTCAGTTGGAATTGAATGCCACCGGTGTCGCTGCGCTGGATGGCAGCGATGCTTGTGCCAGAGGTGTCGAGGTGCGGTGGCGTTAAAAGCATCAATGTGGTCGGTCGCTTGATCGGGTACGCCATGAAGGGGCCGAGCAACTCGAGCGTGCCATCCTCGTCCGGCCAGTCTTTTTGCAGTTGTTGGCAGACCCGGCGGAGATGTTCAAGCTGCGCCCGCATTCGAACGCCCTTACCATGAAACGCGATTTCGTTTTGTGAGCAATAGAGACCAATCCATAGGCTCATGATCGTTGTGAAGATGAGCATGGATCGGATGCTGCGAAAGGAAGCCTGTCCAACGAGCAGCGATGTTCCGAGCACGAGCAAATGCAATCCGATCAATGCCAAAGCGGACAAGAGCAAATGGCTGCGCATCCCCGATGTTTCGAAGTCGCCCATGCCGCCCGCAGCGAGCTGGAAGTCGACATCACTTGCAATCCAAAGCGTGATCCCGATCAACGCGACGCCTTGGATCGCCCAGTGCGTGCGCGGCGACACGCTGACAAAAAACCGCCGCCCGTGATCAAAAAGGCACCGAGTGCGCAAGACGGTTGCTCCTGGTTCGACTGCGTAAGAGTTGGCTCCACCCAAGTGGAATCGCGACTCGGAAGAGAGATGCAATCGCCATGCCAGGATGTGCAGACTTCAACGGCGATTCCACTCGAAGGAATCCCTGCCCGGGCCCAAACAAGTGAGCCGCGATCGCGTAAGCGGCCGGGCTATCAACAGCTACAGCACCTCCGCTGAAGTGTGCACACGTGGGGCAAGGGCCCGAGGCCTCACGGCCAGCGGCTCACGGGCACTGCCTGAATCGTGTCTTTTGAAACTTGCGTCGGGCCGGTTCGGCTCATGCAGAGATTCGTAAGATTGTCATGCGGAGCATGACCTACGGAGAAGGCGATTGGGCGATGCAGTAGATCGCTTTGTTGCTGCGCAGGTAGAGCTTGCCCTCAGAAATCGCGGGCGATGCGTTGAAGTCGGTTTCGTCGTCGGCAAAACGATTCTGAGCGATCACTTTGAATTCGTCGCCTGGATCGTAGACGATCGTGCCGCTGCGACGAGTGACGACGTAGATGTGGTCGCCGATCAAGGTAGGTGAGGCATAGACAGGACGTCCGCTTTCGAGGTTCTGGACGCGACTGCGATATACCACTTCGCCATCCGATGCCGAAGTGCAGTAGGCGATTCCGCGATCATCGATCCAATACAACTTGCCTTTGTGTAGCAAGGGTGTCGCCACATAAGAACTGCTGCGATTGCTCCACAGTGTGCTCGAGTCGCTGACGTTCCCTTTTCCGCCTGCGCGAACGGCGATGCTGCCGGAACTACGATACCCGCCAAAGCTGTACACCTTGTCGCCGTCAACAATGACCGAAGGAGACACGTTGCCGGTCATTGGCGATTCGGCGTACCATTTCAATTTGCCTGTCTTTGGATTGAGCGCCCAAATCTCTTCCGGCACACTGATGACTAATTCCGCATCACCACCCTTTGGGGCGACCAAACGGGGAGTGCCATATGCGAGTTCAAGCATGCCAGCCTCTTGCCGCCAAAGTTCGTCGCCCGTTTTTTGATCCAGCGCAATGATTGCTTGCGACTCTTCGGACGCGTTGACGATCAGACGGTTCTCGAACAGAACCAGACTCGCAGCCGAGCCCCAACGACGGTTGCTCGATTCTTTTCCAACATCGACGCTCCATTGGATGTCACCGTCGAGCCTCAATGAGTGAACACCGCCTTTGCCCAGAAACACAAAGATTGATTTGCCGTCAGAAACCGGTGTGTTACTGGCATAGCCATGTTCGGTGATGTAGCCGTTGTACGCATCTTCGGTGTAATTGGCATCGATTTCGCGCGTCCACAATTCATCTCCTGATACTTTGTCGAGGCAAACGATTTGACGTTTGACCTTTTGACCTTCGATGCTGTAGCAGGTGACGACGACTCGGTTGCCGATGATGATCGGACTCGAGGAACCCGCACCCGGCAGGTCGACCTTCCAGGCTAGGTTCTTTGACAGGCTCCAGTCGGTCGGAACCGATTCGCTCGAAGTTGCGTCGGCCTTGGGTCCGAGGAATTGTGGCCAGTCACCAGCCCATCCGGATGACTCCAACGCCAAGCCGAAACCGAGAGTCGCGATGAAAGTGGTGGTAAAGCGTGAAAGGAGCATGGTGGAGACGCGTCGCGACATGAAATTGCACCCATTCCCGTGATTGAGCGATCCAGTGAAGCAGCCTGCAAAGCTGAGATGATTATGCTAACGGGGCTGGACCACCCAAATCCACAAGCCACCACAGATCACCATGAGAAAATTGACCATCGCGGTATTCGCATTGTTTGTCGCCCCCACAGCGTTGCTGTCAGCGGAAGACGATGCCAGCAAGAGTAAAAAGCAGCGTCCCAACATTCTTTGGCTCTTTGCCGAAGACACCTCGCCATGGATGGGAAGTTACGGTCACGAAGTGAATCGCGGCAAGACGCCAAACATCGATTCGCTCGCTTCCAAGGGCATCCGTTTTTCACGTGCCTTCGTTCCCGCACCCGTTTGCTCGGCATGTCGATCAGCGATGATGGGTGGTCAAAGCCAAATTCGTTTCAATGCTCACGAACACCGTTCGTCGCGCGGGCCTGCCAAGCTCACCTTGCCCAATGGATTGAAATTGTTGCCGCAACTGGTCAAAGAGAGTGGTTATTACACATTCAACCTTGGCAAGACGGACTACAACTTCCTTTGGGATCAGAAAGCGACCTATTCGTATGAACAAAAAGGTCGTAGTCCAGTGCCGTGGGAGACGCTGAAAGAGAACCAACCTTTCTTTGGGCAAATCCAAACGGCCGGTGGCAAGAACAACACCACCAAGTTCCCGAGCGACCGAAAGGTTGATCCAGCTGCGGTGACCGTGCCACCGGATTACCCACAAAACCAGTTGTATCGCGAAGTCGTCGCGCAGCACTACGATGCGATTCGAAAAGACGACGATTTCATCGGCACTGTTCTCGAGGGTTTGAAAGCGTCCGGTTTGGATGAGAACACGATCGTTGTCTACTTTGGTGATCACGGCGCAAACAACCTTGTTCGCCATAAGCAAATGCCAACCGAAGGTGGCTTGCATGTTCCGTTCATTATCGCCGGGCCTGATCCGTGGGTGCCGGCGCCGTCGGTTCGCGACGACCTGGTGAATATGCTCGATCTTTCAGCGACGACTCTCGCTTGGGCTGGAGTGAAACAACCGGTGTGGTACGAAGGGCAGTTTTTGTTCGCCGAAAGATTTGTTCCACGCAGTTTTGTTGCCGCGGCCAAGGACCGACTTGATCACACGATCGATCGCGTACGAACCATCCGAACCGATCGTTTTCGGTACACCCGAAACTACAAAACGGATCGGATCTTCTTGCAGCCTCAGTATCGTGATTCCAAAGACTACGTGAAAAACTTGCGGTCACTTTACGCTTCGGGAGAATTGTCGCCCAAGTTGACCGAGATCTACTTTGGCGAGCGGCCGAGTGAAGAGTTCTACGATGTGAAGTCCGACCCAAGCCAACTCGATAACCTCGTCGGCGATGCCCAGTACGCGCAAGAACTCAATCGACATCGCAAGCTGTTGGACGATTGGCTCGCCAAGGGAGACGATGGCGAAGGAGAAGAATCGCTCGAGGAAATGAAATGCCAAGCCCAAGGCCACAAATGGGGCAGGGCAGTGAACCCCGAATACGAAGTCGTTCGCACCGATCGAGATGGCGATGGTTTGTCGGACGAATGGGAAAAGATCAATGGGCGCGATCCCGATGACGGTGTGTTGCGATTCACCTTCGACTGTGGTGGATGGCAGACCGAAGGTTGGAAGGCGAAATCCGATGGCCTCGGAAACATCGCTGGGCGACAAGGCTTCTTGGATTTCGCGGTCGCCAAAGGGGACGCTGTTCTTGAGCGCGATGGACTCAAAGCGTTGGTTTCCAAGAACAACGCACCGGTTCAAATTGCACTGCGAACGAGTGAGCCAGCGAAAATCACCGTGTTAGCCACCTTTGAGGAGCGCGATGGCGAGCAAGTCATTGGCAGCGTCGAAACGGTTGCCGGTGACGAGGTTCGTAAGTGGCTAATGAACGTGAGCGAAAGTGTCCAGAGCCAAGGAGCGATCACTTCGCTGCAGCTGCGCATCGCGGCCGAACCGGGCACCTGGGTCGAAATCGACTCGATCGAATTTGGTTCGGGTTCATGAGCGTCCTGACCTTGAGCGAACTTCATGTGGTGTAAGGGCCGAGACCTCACGGCGGCGGCTCGCGAGCACTGCCTGAGTTGCACAAACGGTTGCTTCGGTGGTATCGCGATCGCCTCCGCACGCCCTGAGTTGGTACGATGACTGTTCATGTCGTTCTGGTTCGCTCGGACTGGAGGCAGTACCAACCAATCGTTGCTCTTAGATTAAACACAGCCCGATGTCGGATCGCTCAAGAATGGATCGTACTGTCGTTCGCGTGACAACGCTTCAGGGACAGGACGACCGTGGTATCATTCTCGATGCGACTCCAGCCGAACGGATGGGAATGGTTTGGCAGCTAACGCTTGACGCTTGGGCATTCCGGGATCCGATTCGTGCTAAATCCGAATTTCAGAGACATGTTGCTCGCGTTGAACGACGCGCGAGCTGAGTATCTTGTGGTCGGTGCCTACGCCATGGCAGCACATGGATGTCCTCGTTCGACGGGCGACATTGACATCTGGATCCGTGCCACGCCAGAAAACGCACAATGTGTTTGGGCGGCACTCACTTCCTTCGGTGCTCCGATGGCTGAGATCTCTGTCCAAGACTTTTCAGCACCTGGTATCGTTTTTCAGATTGGCGTCGCCCCTCAACGAATTGATATTATGACCTTGATATCAGGCGTTAGCTTTGATGATGCCTGGTCCAATCGCCTGATCGTCGACCTTGATGGCTTAGTGGTGAGTGTCATCGGTCGCGAACAGCTATTGCAGAACAAAATCGCCAGCGGACGGCCTAAAGACATTCTTGATGCCGATATACTTCGCTCGGATCAGCCGTAGAGGATAAGCTTCGTGCGCGGCTTTGGTGCTATCTAGCCGCCGGTCTTTTAGTGGTTCGGGGTAACCACGGATGGCACGGATCACGCGAATTGCAGGCGGCGGAATAAGCAACCACGGATTGCTTGGGGCACCCGCACCGGAGCGATCGTGCCTACGCACCGTGTGAGAAATAACAAATCTTCGCGACGCGACTCTGCCCCTGGTATAAATGGAGGGGTGGGGAATGGGCTCTGATGGGCCGACATCGTGGGGAAAAGGTATGCGTCACTCTCGTTGCACAGTGTTATTGGTGCGGTTCGGGTTTCTGGTTTGGATCGGTCTGCTGAGTGCAACCTCGGTGATGGCCCAGCAGAAGTCGACATCGATCGAAGAAGCTGCGCAGCGAATCGACCAGCTTTTGGCCGCTGCCTGGGATCGTAACGAGATCACGCCAGCAGCGATCAGCAATGATGAAGAGTTTTGCCGTCGCGTTTGGCTCGATCTCGCGGGCGTCGCGCCGCCTGTTTATGAGCTCCGCGAGTTCTTGGCCGACACCAGTGAAGACAAACGCCAGCAGTTGATCGATCGTTTGCTTGCTTCGCCCGGTTACGCTCGGCACATGTCGGCGCGTTGGATCGATATCCTGCTGCCCTCCGACGCCCAGACACAATTGCAACAGCGCGACAACGTGTTGGAACTTGGGGATTGGTTGCACGAGCAATTTCGTGACAACACACCCTACGACTATTTTGTCGGTGGGTTTCTCACAGCCGGTGGTGCTGGTGATGCAGGGCCAGCCGTTTTTTACACGTCGCATGAACTTGCGCCCGAGAAACTTGCGGCCGCGACTTCGCAGATCTTCATGGGCATTCAATTGCAATGTGCCCAGTGCCACAACCATCCGTCGGACCGTTGGACACAAGAAGATTTTTGGCAGTACGCCGCGTTCTTTGGACGACTGTCCCAGACTGACGGACGCATGGCTGGCCAGACGGTGATCGAGGACAAGACGAGCGGCGAAGTCATGTTGCCCGATACCGAAGACGTCATGTCACCGCGCTATCCAGGGATCGAAGAGCCGCCAGGACCTGATCCAGGAAACAATCGGCGTCGTCAATTGACGATTTGGATGGCATCACGCGACAACCCGTACTTTGCACGAGCTGCCGTCAATCGAGTTTGGGATCACCTGTTTGGGCGAGGCATCGTCGACCCGGTTGATTCGATGGATGCCGACAACAAGCCGTCGCATCCCGAGTTGCTCGAACACCTTGCCGCGTTCCTCGTTCAACAACGTTTCGACCTGCGCGACGTTTACGCTGCGATCGCCCGAACGGACGCCTATCAACGAACAAGTGAAGTCGTCGATGCTGAGCGGCCGCCAAGTGAATCGTTCGCAGCCATGCAAGTCAAATCACTGACGGCTCGGCAGTTTTACGACAGTCTGCATCAAAATGTTTATTGTGGCAGCGCGATCAGCGCGCGAGATCGTCGATCGCCCGACAACGGTCGGCGCGAACAGTTCCTCGCGCGCATGCGAGCACCCGGAACCACGCCACGCGATTACCCACACGGCGTCGTCCAGGCTTTGGGCATGATGAATGGTCCCGAAGTGGGAATGGCAACCGACTCGGTCCAAAGCCCTTTGCTGGGCGCTATCGAAGCCCCATTCTTTGATGACACACAACGAATCGAAACCCTGTTCCTTGCAACCCTTTCGCGTTTGCCAACCGAGGATGAACTGCAAATGTTTGGCCAACATTTATCGGCGGCCAGCAATTCGGGAGAGAAAGCAAGTGCCTTTGGTGACATGCTTTGGGCGCTGCTGAATACGGCCGAGTGCGCCGTTTGTCCGTAGAGCGATGTTGTCCATAAGACAAGTTTGTCACCGAGACCACGCACGAATCCAAGTCCCTAGGAGTCGACTGATATGAGTCGCTTGAATCGAAGATCGTGGATGCAATACGCTTCACTTAGCGCTGCGGGCGTTGCTTCAAGTGCATGGCTTCCGTCGATCGCTGCGGCCGCCAAAGCGGCCAAAGAACAAGGCAGGCATTGCGTGCTGCTTTGGATGTCGGGCGGGCCAAGCCAGATCGATACGTTCGACATGAAGCCGGGTCACGCCAACGGCGGCTCGATCAAAGAAGTCTCGACGAGTGTTCCGGGAATCCGATTTAGCGAACACCTGCCGAAACTTGCCAAACATGCCGATTCGCTCGCCATCCTGCGCGGCATGAGTACCAAGGAAGGCGACCATGAACGGGGAACGGTCTTGATGCGCACGGGGCACATCCCTGGTGGACCGGTTTCCTATCCGTCGATCGGTTGCTCATTATCGAAAGCACTCGGCGGCGAAATGTCAGAGCTACCCGATTACGTGACCATTGCGCCCGGTCCCTTCGCGCGCAATTCCATCAGTCCCGGGTTCCTCGGACCTAAACATGCGGCGACGTCGGTTGCCGGAGGCGGCGGCGTGCCGGACGACGGGTTTGCCCAACTTCGTGTCGATTTTCTTGAGCGGGCGAAGAACGTGAATTCCGATCGTCAACTCGCGCGGCTCGAGCTGTGGCGCACGATGCAGGCCGATTTTCGGAAACGCCGCGGCACGTCCAACGTGATCGCTCAAGACACGGTCTATGAGTCGGCGATTCGGATGCTTGGAAGTGATGCAAAACATGCGTTCGATCTTTCCGAAGAACCTGACAAGGTTCGCGAGGCGTACGGTCGTGGCTCGTTCGGTCAAGGTTGCCTGATGGCTCGGCGCTTGATCGAGCGGGGCGTTCCGCTTGTCGAAGTGACACTCGGCAACGGACTTGAGTGGGACACGCACGCGAACAACTTTGAACAAGTGGGGCGACTAAGTGAACGCTTGGATGCAGGTTGGGCGACCTTGATGACGGAACTGGGTCAAATCGGTTTGCTCGAAAAAACGACGATCCTGTGGGCGGGTGAATTCGGACGCACGCCGGTGATCAACGGCAACGGTGGTCGTGATCATTTTCCGCAAGCTTTCACCTGTGTGCTTGCCGGCGGTGGCGTGGCTGGCGGTCAGGTCTACGGTGCAACGACCAAGGATGGAAGCGAAGTGGACGACGGCAAGATGAACGAACAGGACTTATTGTCGACCTTGTGCCAAGCCCTTGGGGTTAATCCAGCGACTGAGAATATCGCCGAAGGTGGACGGCCGATCGCGATCGCCGAGGGAAGCGTTGCCACGGAGGTGTTGAGCTGATGAAGACGCGAGGCGAGGTCCTATCGCTCGTAGACAAAGGGATTGCGAGTTTCTGCTTGCTGTTGCTGGTTGCGGTCGGTTGTGGAAAGTCGACCGAACCACTCGCTGGCAAAAATCAGCCGGTGATGATGGATCCCGTGCCAAGCGAAGCCAATCATCCTCGCACCGATGCCGATCCAGAAACGGATTCAATCGAGCAGCCTGAACGTGAAGCGGACGCCGAAAGCGAGCCTGACGGGTCGAACGATGAGTCGGCGGCTGAGGAAGAAGCATCAGAGACAGCGGAAGAGTCGACCGAAAACGAAGAGGCGGCGCTTGCTGACGATCCGGAGCCCGAGGGTTCGGCGGAGCAGCAACGGACGGAAGCTTCGATGAATGATGAGGAGACGATGGAAGAAGTGGTTGCAGAAGAGCTGCCACCGGCCCATCGACTCTTCTTGCCCACGACGCAGGGACTCCTGTTGGTCGACTTGGATGTTCGGATCGACGGCAAATCCCTTGCCGAGAACTACGAGCAACGAGTCGATGCGATTGTTTCGGAAGCACGTGGCGAATCGGATAGGCTTGCTTGGGACGATTTGCTTGATTTTGTTCAGGGCGACGCGGAGCGTTTTGGTCGCAACCAATCCATCAACAAGAATCAATACAAAGAGATCATTCGACGATATGACCAAAATCGAAATCGAACGGCGGAAGGCGAGGAGGTTGCCAAGTTCCTTTTTCGCAACTCGGGCTACGCCGGTCCGCTACGGTTGGTCGGTACCGACTACCATCGCGATTTGAATCGAAGTGAGTCGCCGATCTTTCATGCGATCGATTCAAGTGACGACGGGGTGATTGATGATCAAGAACTCACCGATGCTGCGGTGGCACTGTTGCGATTGGATCAAAACGCAGATTCACGTATCAGTCTTGATGAGGCATCGATCGAGCAGAGCGAGAATGATCCAGCATGGAACCGACGACGCAGCAATCGTCGCGGTGAAGTCGCAATGGATTTGGAAGGCTATGTCGATTGGACGCTCGTGCCCTATTCCATCGATGCCTCCGATGCGAACGAGCCCTTTGGAATCGACAACCAACTGATCGCGAAACTTGATGGCGATGGCGATGGCACGGTGTCGGTGACCGAGGCCAAGACGCTTCGCACGATCCCGGCTGACTTGCGAATTCGAGTCGATTTTTCGGAGGTCGCGGACCAGCCGAGTGTTGAGCTGGTTTCGATTCCAGATGGGCTTGAGGCAGCGATTGCAAAGACGCGTCGCGGCGACATGGTTTCGGTTGCGTCAGGCAATTTGATGTTCTTGGCCACGGTGCGCGACGCGCGCAGCGGTCAGAACCAAGTGCCGCGAGAAGTATTCGACATGTTCGATGCCAACGCGGATGGCTTCCTCGAAGAGGACGAAATCCCAGACGCCGCGCCCGATGAGTTTTCGGTCGAGGCACTCGACAAAGATGACGACGACAAACTGACATTCGAAGAGATCAATAGCGGTCGCCGCGGGGCACAGCCGTTTTGGAGCATGCAGGTGCGTGGTCGTGCCGCCGAGTTCCCGGACGCGGTTTTTGCGATGCTAGACTGCGACCACAATTTGTTGCTTTCCGAACGCGAAATCGCCGACGCTGGATTGCGGCTGCGGCGAGAGACGATGCCGGTGCGACCAGCCGATTTGACTGACGTGTTTGTATTGCAGATCGCACGTGGTGATCCCAGCCAGGACAATACAACATTTCGATTCGAGCATCGGCCGGGAAAAACGGTCGTCGAGATGCCTCGATGGGCGACCAGCATGGACGCCAACGACGACGGCGAACTCTCACGTCGCGAATTTATCGGGACGGCCGAGCAGTTCGAACGGCTCGATGCAAACCAAGACGGCTTTCTTGATGCCGCAGAAGTGAACGCTGAAGTGACTGCAGAAGTGAACACTGCGAGCGAGTAGAATTGGGCACGAAATGACGAGCGTCCCCGCGTGGTGACGCTCCGTCGACTCCCTGCCTTTCAACTTGCCTTGCGTCATGTACGTCAAAACCCTCGTTACTGCGGCCTGTTTTCTTCTGGCACACTGCGCGATCGCCGACGAAAAAGAATCAGCGGATTCAGAAAAAGCGGAGTGGAACATCGAGTCGCCGCCCGGCCCGACACACACGCAAGTGATCGATACGACCGAAGGGACTTGGATCAACGTCGACGTCAGTCCTGATGGGAATGAGATCGTTTTCGATCTGTTGGGGGACCTCTACATCATGCCGATCACCGGCGCCGATGGGACCGAGGCGACGGGTGGGCGGTCGCCCGAAAAACTGACCAGCGGAGTCGCTTGGGATATGCAGCCGCGGTACAGTCCCGACGGCAAGCATGTTGCATTCACAAGCGATCGACACGGCGACAACAAGAAGGCAGGCGACAACCTTTGGTACGTGACAGCGGACGGCGAATCGTTCACTCAAGTCACGACCGAAACGTTTCGTTTGATTAGCGGACCGGCTTGGACACCCGATGGCAAGTATTTGGTTGGTCGCAAGCACTTCACGAGCCGACGGTCACTCGGCGCTGGCGAGATGTGGTTGTTTCACCGCGATGCGGTTGAGCTTAAGGCGACCGGCGGTTTGCAACTGACCAAACGCCCCAATGACCAAAAGGATGTGAACGAGCCCATCTATTCGCCGGATGGTCGCTACCTCTACTACTCGCAAGACGCAACGCCCGGCGACACGTTTGAGTACGACAAGGATTCACACAAGGGAATCTACGTCATCAAACGCCTCGATCTGGAAAAGGGCGAGACGGAGACGTTGATCAGTGGTCCGGGCGGAGCGTGTCGACCAACACCCTCCCCAGATGGCAAAACGATCGCGTTTGTCCGACGCGTCGGTGCAAAGACAGGTTTGCATTTGTTCGACATCGAATCGGGCGCCGTACGGCTGGTGTATGACTTGCTTGAACGTGACATGCAAGAAGCATGGGCGATACATGGTGTCTATAGCGCGTTCGATTGGACGCCCGATGGCAAGTCGATTGTGGTTTGGGCAAAAGGCAAGATTCGCAACATCGACGTCGAGTCGGGCGAAGCTAAAGAGATTCCCTTTCACATCAAAGATGATCGCAAGATCACACGCTCACTGCGTTTTCCCATTCCAGTGGGTGAAGATGAGTTCGACGTCAAGATGCTGCGTTGGACCGCGGTGGCGCCGGCGGGAGACCGCGTAGCCTTCCAGGCTCTCGGGCACATCTACGTTCGCGACTTGCCTGATGGCCAGCCGAAGCGTTTGACCAACCAAACAGACCATTTTGAGTTCTACCCCAGCTTTTCACGCGACGGTCGCTACCTCGTCTACAGCACCTGGGATGACCAAAGCCTTGGCTCGATTCGCGTCGCATCGGTCGATCCTGATGCGTCAGAAAACTGGATCGTTACCAGTCAACCGGGGCATTACATCAATCCCTGTTTTTCACCGGATGGCGAAACGGTCGTCTACGAAAAGAAATCGGGCGGCTACCTAACGTCGCCTCTGTGGTCTCGTGAAACGGGCATCTACCGGATCGCGGCTCGCGGTGGAACGGCCGAGCGAGTTTCGGCGTCAGGTGCCAACCCGCAATTCGCCTCGGCAAACGATCGCGTCTTTTTCACGAAGCAAAACTCAGACAATGACGCTGACAACCGAAAACTCTGCTCGATGAATCTCGATGGCGGCGAAGTTCGCGAGCATTACACGAGTCAGTGGGCAACCGACTATCGAATCTCGCCCGATCGAAAGTGGATTGCCTTTATTGAGCGGTTCAACGTCTACATCGCGCCGTTTGTTGATACAGGGACTTCGATCTCGGTTGGCCCGCAAGCAAGCGGGCTGCCGGTGCAAAAGGTGAGCGCGGAGGCGGGCGACTTCATTCACTTCTCAGGCGACTCCCAACGTTTGCACTGGGCGCTTGGTCCAACGCTTTACACGTGGCACTTGGGCCAGCAGCAGACCAAGCAAAACGCGGCAGAAGAGACGGGCGAAGCCAACAAAGCGAAAGAAGAAGATGAGCCCAAACCGGAGTCGGTCGCCATCGGGTTCAAGCACGCCCACGCCAAGCCGACGGGTTCTGTCGCGATTGTCGGCGCGAAGATTGTCACGATGGGAGAAGCCGGCGTCATCGAGAATGGAACGATTGTGATCGAAGGCAATCGGATCACCGCTGTGGGGCCCGCCAACAAGGTCAAGCCTCCGCAAGACGCGTACGTGATCAATGCAAAGGGGCAAGTGGTCATTCCCGGGTTTGTCGACGCTCACGCGCACGGCCCGCAAGCGGCATCGGGTTTGACGCCACAGCAAAGTTGGGTCGACATGGCACGACTCGCGTTCGGTGTGACAACGATTCATGATCCTAGCAATGACACGCACAGCATCTTTGCGGCTAGCGAAATGACCAAGGCAGGAATGATTGCCGCGCCGCGTACCTTTTCGACAGGAAAGATTCTCTATGGGGCAGCCGGTAACTTCAAAGCCGAGATTGATAGTTTGGACGACGCCAAGTTTCATCTCAGGCGAATGAAGGCGGTCGGAGCTTTCAGTGTCAAAAGCTACAACCAGCCGCGGCGCGATCAACGACAGCAAGTGGTTGCCGCAGCACGAGAGCTCGAGATGATGGTCGTCCCGGAAGGTGGGTCGACCTTCATGCACAACATGACGATGATCGTCGACGGTCACACCGGTATCGAACACACGTTGCCGGTCCAGACCGCCTACGACGACGTGATGGACCTATGGCGAGACACCGGGGTCGGCTACACGCCAACGC
The DNA here is from genome assembly GCA_965216875.1 of Rubripirellula sp. Classification (GTDB taxonomy): domain Bacteria; phylum Planctomycetota; class Planctomycetia; order Pirellulales; family Pirellulaceae; genus CBDCUW01. The sequence goes on along the minus strand of OZ244207.1, from coordinate 5,755,528 downwards.
TAAGCGTCGCCTACGGTGGTATCTCCGGCGAGCAATACTGGTATGAAACGGATGACCTTTGGTTGCACCCGCGATTGCAGACTTTCATTCCGCCACATGTGCTGAATCCGCGTTCTCGGCGTCGCAACAAGTCGCCGAAAGAAGACTACAACCACATCCGTGTCGCAGAGATCGCCAAGCAAGTGGTTGATGATGGTGGGCTTGTTCAAGCTGGTGGTCACGGGCAACTCAGTGGCATCTGCACGCACTGGGAAATGTGGAGCTTTGTTCAGGGCGGAATGACGCCAATGGAAGCGCTGCGAAGTGGGACGTTGCACGGCGCCAAGTACCTGGGACTCGATGGCGACCTTGGATCAATCGAAACGGGAAAACTTGCCGATTTGATCATGATCAAGAAAGGTGCCGACCCAACCGAGAACATTCGCCATTCAGAAAAGATTCAACTCGTGATCGCCAACGGTAACGTTTACGAGACGAATCGAATGAACCGTTTCGGTGCGCGTGCGCCGCGTGAACCGTTTTATTGGGAAGGCAACCCCAGTGGCATTAGTATCAACGTCACCGGAACACTCGGCGTCGGATGCAGTTGCCACCGGAATTAATTGATGCCGTAGGTCATGCTCCGCATGACAATTTTGCCTTTTCACGTGAGCCGAACGCGCTAGCGTCGGGCCTTACAACTGACGTAGCTATGCTCGCCAGAGCGTGGTGATCGTGGGAAGCGTTTCGCCGATGCAAACCACCTTCTGGCGAAGGTAGCTACCGCCTACGATGAGGACGCGGAGCGTCCATGAGTGCGTTACCACGCTGAGCGTGGTAACGAGGTGGGGGCTGATCTGTGAGCCGAACGCGCTAGCGTCGGGCCTTACAACTAACGTAGCTACGTTCGCCAGAGCGTGGTGATCGTGGCAAGCGTTTCGCCGATGCAAACCGCCTCCTGGCGAAGGTAGCTACCGCCTACGATGAGGACGCGGAGCGTCCAAGAGTGCGTTACCACGCTGAGCGTGGTAACGAGGTAGGTGTAATACCCACGCGGACTAGAGTCCGCCGGAGGAATCGGTTTCGTCGTTTGCTAAGTCGCTGAAGGACTCGACGAATACGAACGCTCTCGCATCCTCGAGTTCTTTGTTGGTGAACCGCCGAATGTTGCCGAGGTACCGCGATTCAACGCGATTCTCTTTGGCGAGTCGTTCCCAGGAGAGGTTGTTGGCAAGGTTCCACGCGATCGCTTGTCCGGTGTTTTGCTTGATCTCACCGGTGCCGACTTTCGCGCACAGCTTGTGAAGACGCGTGTCGGATGTGTAGTCGGTGATCGGCATCATGCGGTATTCGATCCGCGGGTTCGGTTCGGGTTTACCATGTTCAAGGCAGACGGTTGTCGCAGCGACCTTGCGCATTTTGCCTGGTGGGATACGAAGGAAGCCATTGTTGCCACCTTGGTTGACTCCACCAAAGCCGCCGCCGACACCCTGCGTTCCACCACCTCCCTGCTGGCCACCAAACTGTTGGCCTCCAAATCCATTGCCGCCGGCGCCATTGCCCCCAAAACCGTTGCCCCCGAAACCATTTCCGCCAAGGCCGTTGCCGCCGAACCGATTGCCGAATTGACCCAGGATCGGGACGGCCGCGATCCCTTCAGGCAATTCGATGCCGAGGACTCGGTCGGTTTTGTTGGTCAGCAGCACGTTGGCACGCTCGGCACCAAGCGGGATGAACTTGGCTTCGACGTCCCCGGCTTCAATCGCCGCGAACAATTCCGCCGCCTGGACTGTCACGTCATGCGGAATCGGTTGCCGAGCCGCTTTGGCATCCGCGAAATCGCCGGCGGACAGGGGTGCCAGGACGAATGCTGTCAAAGAAAAGCAAAACAAGTCTCTTAGTTTCATCTCTCGAAATCTCACCTTTTGACTACGATAAAGCGAAGACGCATGTCGGCCGGATGGCGCGTGCGTTGGTTGAGAAGTTGGAGGCGAAACTTCGCGAAGAAAGGGTAGCATCCCCCGTGCCAAACGCCCTTTCATGGCTGCAGTGTTGTAGATCACGCCCTTTTCGCCTTCTTGCGACACCCACCCCAGGCCACTCGGTCGTTCGAAATCGAACAATTGTTTCGTTTTGCTACACCGCTTCTGCGGTGGAGTCGAATCCCGACAGGCCCCATGGGGCGCGATCTGACCCCGCTTTGGAGCCTGGAAAGAGCCTTTTAGACGGCTATTCAGAGAAGCGCAAACCGGGACAATTTCAGCGTCCCCAACACCCGACCCTTCGTAATCGAAAATGTTGATGAATCACTGGGAGCCTTCGTCCTGGACGAAGAAGACAGCTCTACAGCAGCCCAACTACGACGATCCCAATGCGTTGCAAGACGTGGTCGACACACTCGGCCAGCGCCCGCCGCTTGTGACCAGTTGGGAAGTAGAACGTTTGCAAAGCCAACTCGCCCTCGCCCAACAAGGCGGCGCTTTTGTGTTGCAGGGTGGCGATTGCAGCGAGAGTTTTAAAGCGTGTCGTGCTGAGCCGATCGAGAAAAAGCTGAAGGTGCTTTTGCAGATGAGCTTGGTGCTTGTCTATGGAATGCAAAAGCCCGTCATCCGAGTTGGCCGCATCGCGGGACAGTATGCCAAGCCACGTTCGAGCGACACCGAAACCAAAGATGGCCTGACTCTGCCGTCGTACCGAGGCGACTGCGTCAATCGCAGTCCGTTCACTCCCGAAGATCGCAAGGCTCGCCCCGAGTTGTTGTTGGGTGCCTACGAACGATCGAGTCAAACCCTCAACTACCTGCGCGCATTGACCGAAGGTGGTTTCGCCGACATCCATCATCCCGAGAACTGGGAACTCGACTTCGTGACGCAGTCATCGCGTTCCGAAGACTATCATCAAATTGTTCGCGGGATTGGTGACTCGCTTCGGTTCATCGATGTCATCGGCGGCGTGACGCGCGCCGATCTTTCACGAGTCGACTTCTACACATCGCACGAAGCGCTGTTGTTGCCGTACGAGGAATCACTGACTCGACAAGGGATTCGAGGCGACGGCTGGTACAACCTGGGAACGCACTATCCTTGGATTGGTGACCGCACGCGCGACGTCGATGGCGCCCACGTCGAGTACTTCCGCGGCATCAAGAATCCGATCGGTTTAAAGATTGGTCCAAGCTGCGATCCAGACAACTTGAAACAGTTGCTCGATACGCTCAACCCAAATCGCGAACTCGGGCGGATGACGTTGATTTGCCGATTTGGCGCCAGTCGCATTGGCGAGTGTTTGCCACAATTGATCGAGACGGTCAAAGCGGCTGGACATCCTGTGCTTTGGACAATCGATCCTATGCATGGAAACACGATCACCACCGACGAGGGCATCAAGACGCGTCACTTCGATCAAATCTTGACTGAAGTCCGCGAGTCGTTCGCGATCCATGCGGCGGCAGGAACGATTGTTGGAGGCATTCATCTGGAATTGACCGGAAACAACGTGACGGAGTGCATCGGTGGTGCGGGTGGCTTGAGTCCGACCGACTTGGCACGTGCCTACGAAAGCAACGTCGACCCTCGCTTGAATTACGAGCAGGCGATGGAGATCGCTTTCCTGATTGCGGACCAGGAAAAGAGAAACGCTTGAAAAAGACCAAACGCCCATCGCCCGAGCCGACGGAGTTGCATCGCAAGATTGCCGAAGCCGTCGAAAGCTTGCGCGAAGGCGAGGTGGTCAGTTACAGCGACGTTGCAGCTTTGGCGGGCCGCCCCAATGCGTCGCGAGCCGCCGGAACGGTCCTTTCGGGAGCCGCTCATCTGCCCTGGTGGCGTGTCGTTTACTCTGACGGCCGCCTGCCACCAGCCAACCCGAGTCTGCAGGCCGAGCGGCTTGCCGAGGAAGGGGTGACTTTGGAAGGATTCCGAGTCGTCGCGGCGCCGCTGGGACGCTTCGCTGATCCCGATTAGAATCACAACCGCAATCGCTACCCAAATACCGCTTTGAGACCAACCGCGAGAGATGCTGATGTACCGACCGCTATCCGTGCTACTGATGCCGCTGATGTTTGCAGCGAGTGTCTTTGCCGATGACGCACAATCTGGCGCCAACGAACGACCGAACATCTTGTTCATTATGTCGGACGACCATACCGCTCAAGCGGTCGGTGCCTACGCGACGCTGTTGAAAGAGTTGAATCCGACACCAACGATCGATTCGCTCGCACGCGAAGGCATCTGTTTCGACAATGCGTTTTGCACCAACGGCATTTGCACGCCGTCTCGAGCTTGCATCATCACGGGGCAATATGACCACATCAACGGTGTCTTCGATCTCGGCGGCAAAATCGTTCCCGAGAAACAAGCGTTGCCCATCGCGATGCGAGATGCTGGGTATCAGACGGCGATCATCGGTAAGTGGCATCTCAAAGTGCCGCCGAATTTCGATTACTACAAAGTCTTGCCTGGCCAAGGAAAGTACTTCAACACCGAGTTTCGCATCCAGGGCGACAAGCCTTGGCCAAAGAACGTTGTGAAGTATCCAGGTTCGCATTCGTCGGATGTGATCACCGATTCGACGCTCGAGTGGTTCAAGAACCATCGGGATCCCGACAAGCCGTTCTTTGTCTGTCACCAATACAAAGCGCCGCACGACTATTTTGAAAGTCATCCTCGCTACGATTCCTATTTGGCCGACATCGAGGTTCCTGAGCCAGAGACGTTGTGGCACATGCCACCGACTTGGGGATCGCTTGCGACACGCGGCTACAACGACGAGCTGGTGCCTCACATCGGCACATCGATTGGACGCCGCAACCCACGTCGTTCGTATGCGGTCGATTTGCCAAAACAGTTTCCGAAAGAGTTTAAATGGGATCACAAGGACCCGAACCTTTCGGACGACGAAGTCAAGCGTCTTGCTTACCAGGCCTACCTGAAGAAGTACCTTCGCTGCGTCAAAGGTGTCGACGATAATCTGAAACGTCTGTTTGATTACCTCAAGGCCGAGGGCTTGTATGACAACACCGTCATCATTTACACCGGCGATCAGGGTTTCTGGCTGGGCGAAAAGGACTACCAGGACAAACGTTGGGCCTACGATCCATCACAACGGATGCCGCTCATTGTTCGTTACCCCAAGTCGATTCCGGCTGGCACGCGAAGTGATGCCATCGTCGAAAACGTTGACTTCCCCGTCATGATGTTGGACTTCGCTGGCGCTGAAATTCCCGAGTCGATGCAAGGGCGTTCGTTCCGCAGCATTTGCGAGACGGGCAAAGAACCCGAGGACTGGAAACAAGCGGCGTACTATCGCTATTGGATGCACATGGCTCACCACGACAATCCCGGTGAGATGGCGATCCGAACCAAGACCCACAAGCTGATCTATTTCTATGGCTGCAACTACGACGGCAAAGATCAGACGCCGCCCGCTTGGGAATTGTACGATCTTCAAAACGATCCCGATGAGCTAAACAACCTTTACGATGATCCTGCTCACGCGGTGATTCGCGACCAATTGAAAGCTCAATTCGCACAGTTGCGTTTGGAAGTCGGCGACGACGGTTCGCACTACCCGGAATGCGAAAAGGTGGTCCAAGAGTTCTGGGACTACGACGATGCCGACCGTCAAAAGGCGATCACGATTTCGTCGCAGTTCCGCGAGCGGCGCGAAGCGAGCCTCAAGAAGGCTGGTAAATAACGCATTGCCGCGGATGGCGTGTTAAACTCGTTGGGTTGCTGTCGAAACGCCCCCAACGAGGATGACGCGAGTGACCAAAGATCGTGACGCCGCCGCCCTCAAACGGCTCCCATCTGTTGCTCGCGTTCTCTCTCTGGCGATCGCAAGTCTTGCGATCGTGATCCTCGTGATTCCACTTGGGCATTCGCTCCGTGCCCAGGACTTTGAACTGAAGCCGTTTCGCTCGATCGATGCGACCGACCGTCCGATCGTGGCTTGCCGAGTGAACTCGTCCGAGCGGCTGCTCGCCGTGGGTGACGCCGGTGCGAAATTGACGCTGTTTGACCTTGCGAAACAAGCACAGCTGCGTCAGTGGCAACCATCAAAATCAACCGTGATCGCGGTCGCGTTTGCGCCCGACAAACCGTACGTCCTGGCGGCTTCGTTTCCGAAAACGATGACGTTGTACGACGCCGCTGGTGACAAACAGGTTTGGCAGGTCGAAACGCCTGTCGTCCCAACGCGTGTTTCGTTCTCGGCCGACGGCAAACGCATTGCAGCCTCGAGTGTGGTTGGCAAAGCCGCGGTGTACGATGCCGAAACAGGCAAGCGGATTGTTGTTGTGGGACACGCGTTGCCGGCCAGTGGCGGCGCCGTTTTTTCAAGAGATGGTGAAACGTTGTACGTCGCTGCGACGCCTTTCAAGGGGCAGATGGCGCCGTCGAAGATCCTTCGCTGTGATGCCGGCACGGGTGAGGTCGAAGCGGAGTTTGGGATCCACGGTGCGATCGTTCGACGGTTGCGACTTTCGCCATCGGAAACGTCGCTTGCTTCAATCGATCGTGACGGTGTGGTCAAGCTTTGGGATACCCCCACGCGAGGAAAGCTGCACGAATGGACGACCGGTTTGGAAAATGGAATGGGGTGCGAATTCCTTGATGACAACCAATTGATCGTTTCTGGAAAAGACCGCGTGTTGGTATTGCGTCGCGGAACACAACAACCCGTTGCCGATGTCGACCAATCGGGTGGAACCTCTCAACTCGCTGCGCTAGTTCATCGAGGCATCATTGCGTCAGCCGTGGGCACAAAGATCAATTTGTTTGCGTTTGATCGCAGCGCGTTGGAACCGGCCAAGGTGGCGATGCCGGCTGCCGACAGAGCCCTCGGTGTCCCGCCGCAGTCCTTCGATCCGCTCGACAATGTTCCCCCGAAAGGCGTCGTGCTCGATGGATTGGTTCAAAACAAAGAGCTTGCGCCGCTCGTTGGTATGCCGGTTTTCTTGCGAATGAAGTCGGGGTTGTCGATTGGAAAAGCGCGGCTGGCAGCGTTGCAATTTGATCGCCGCGGACACGGTTTGAAGTTTCTGAAGTATGAGTTGGAAAGTGGACGCGTGGTGACTGTGAAGGCGGTCGATCTCTATTCGATTCATATCGGTGTGCGTGGTTCCTTTGCGCGGTACCACCTGCGGTACTTCGCCCCGCAGAAACAGTTGTTCCTGATTCACTCGAAAGATGCGGACACCGTGGCAGCCAACCGGCTGGCCGCCAACAATCGATCGCTTCGCGTCTTGCTGGAAGAGGACGAGCAGAAAGAGGCCACGACGGAGCACAAGAAGTTCTTGGAAGAGGCAGCCGAGAAGCTGCAGCGTGATGGTCCCTTTCATGTCGTGGAGACTCAGTCGACGCTGATCTTTACCGATCATCCCGAAGCGAGTGTGCGTGGACTGGCAAGTTACGTCGATGCGCTCAATTTGCAGTTGAATCAGTTGTTTGGCATTCCCGAAGGTGATTCGATTTGGCGAGGGAAAGCGGTCTTGGCCGTTTTCAGCACCAAACGAAAGTTTGCAGCGTTCGAAGAACGTGTCATGAACAATCCGAACCACGCTGGACGCCCAGGCGTTCGGTCGGGGCGGACTCGGTTTTTGCAGACGGCGATTGCGACGGAGTTGACGCCAGCGTTCGCACGCGGGATATGTTGGGGGTATAGCCTCGGGTTTGCCGCTCGACTGCACTCCGATTCGAAATCGACGCCGTGGCTGCAGATGGGGATCGCAAACCTTGTCCAGTACGCAGTCGTTCCGAACGCTCGAATGGAAAAGACTCAGCGTGATCGCGTCGTGTCGGACCTGCGTCGAAACGGGTCGATGTTGGGACTCATCGAGGCGACAAAGCTGGACCAATCACGGTGGCCGATGTCGGGTCAGCTGGTCCGTTTTCTGGTGGCCAAGGACACGCTCGCGTTCGGCCAGTTCTATCGCGACACGAAACTGGGTATCGGGATCGAAGAGGCGATTCTGCAGAACTACGGCGTGTCGATCGATCAATTGGCAGCCGGATTTGGGAATTCTTTGGGTGTCGCCAATTTGACGCCGTGATGAAATCTAGCCCGAAATCCGCTGCCCTTCGTAGCTACGCTCGCCAGAGCGTGGGAGCATCGCGGACCACCTTCTGGCGAAGGTAGCTACGGGTGTCAGTCTGAAAGCTTGTTCGGTCAGCTAATAAAACAAATCCATTTTGGGAAATTCCGTGCCGTCGCTTTGCCCCGTGTCTCTTTTATAGTGACAGGAGCACATTTTCTTTTCGAGGTGACTGATGCCGCAAAAATCGACGACTGTTGGGCCAACGAGTGGGCCGAATCAGCGCGGCGGTTGGAGTGCGGCCGATGCGTCGGACGACGAATTGCTCTGTCGTTTTGTTTCCAGTCGCGACGATCTGGCCTTTGCGGGCTTGGTCGAGCGGCATGGATCGTTGGTGATGGGCGTGTGCAAACGAGTGCTGAACGACCAGCAGGAAGCCGAGGACGCGTTTCAAGCGACGTTCCTCGTTCTTTCTCGCAAGGCGTCCTCCATTCGAAATGCCGCGACCTTACCAGCATGGTTGCATACCACGGCACTTCGCATTGCGCTGCGAGCGCGATCGGGACGCCTACAACGACGTGAGCAAGAGTTCGAGGAAGATGTGATGTTGGAAAGTCATCCCGCTCTGGTGCAAATCACGGCGGAACACCAACGCACGGTTCTCGACGAAGAACTGAATCGACTACCGAGCAAGTTTCGTTTGCCTTTGTTTCTTTGTTGCATTGAAGGCAAGAGTCGCGACGAAGCGGCCGAACAACTTGGTTGGTCGCTGGGTTCGCTCAAAGGGCGGCTTGAACGTGGGCGAGCAATGCTCCGGCAACGATTGTCACTGCGTGGCGTCTCGCTGTCGGTTGCGTTGGCGTTGTGGTTGCAATCTCAGCAAACGGCGGGAGCGGCGGTCGCTCCATCGCTGGTTGCATCCACTGTGCAAGCTGGGACTCAGTTTGCTGTCGGGCAACCGGCCGCAGGCTACGTGACCGGCAACGCGCTTCAACTTGCCAACGGGAGTCTCAGTCTCATGCCAATCGTTATCGTCAAACCGCTTCTCGGCTCGATCGCCGCTTGCCTGCTGCTTTTCGGAGTGGGAAGCATCCCCGTCTCTTCTGCCGACGGCGGAGGTGATCGGTCGCTGTTGCAAATCACCGCGTCCCAGGATGATTCCGGTGGCGCGACGCTCGTCGCCGCTTTCGACGATGACGACGAAGGTGAACTCCGAAAACGACGAGATCGCGATGAAGCCCACGATCGCGATGCGATACGTGATCGCGATGCGACTCGGGACCGCGACATCGAAGAAGAATTTGAGCACGAGCGACGCAACCGCGAACGCGAACTGATGCGACGCGAACTCGAAGTCCGGAACGCGCATCAACGCCAGGTCGAACACGAGCGACGGATCGAACGAGAGCACCAACGGCTTCGAGAGCTCCATGATGAACGTCGTGAAGCAGTTCTTGATGAACGCCGAGAACACGAAGAACGCCGAGAACGAGACGAGCGGCGGGAACATGACGAGCGGGCCGATCACGATTTTGATGAGGAAAGCGATCTGGAACGCGCCGAGGTCCGTTTTCGACCACGCACAGAACGCGAAGCGATCCTGTACCGCATGATCTTAGAACTTCGTCTTGAGGTTGCCGAACTGCGAAGCGAAATGCGGCACGACCGCCATGCACACCACGATCACGACGAAGAAGAGCATCTCTTCCGTGATCACCACGATCATGATCACGAAGGCCATCATGATGAGGATCATGACGAAGAAAGGCACGACGATCACGACCACGACGATGGCGATCGCGAAGATCGACGTCGTGACCGCGACGAAGACTAAAGCGGTTCGGTTCTAGTCGCCTTGTCGTTTGGTCGGGTTTGGCCCGTACTCTCTTGCGACCGCTCCGCGACGCTCCAGTCGCCGGGCGGTTTCTTCTTTGCCGCAGAAATAGGCGACATCAAGCGCGGTCAGGCCGTGATGACTTTCTTGATTGAGGCGTTCAAAACCGTCGTGCTTGGCAAGCAGATCGATCATTTCGTCGTCACAGCCCATGCCGCCGAGTGTGTGCCATGCTGTCCCGCCACGGCTATTGAGCGCCGACGTGTCGGCGCCGCGTTGTAGCAACAGTTCGACCGTCTCGGTGGAGTGGCCTGCGACAGCGGCATGCAGGGGCGCCCAGTAATGTTCGTCTGGTTTAACTTGCTCGGCTCCGGCATCAAGCAAGTAACCGCATAACTCGGTTTGTCCCGCCTTGGCGGCGCAGACAAGGGCCAGGGTCAGCTCCGATGCCGCCGGTGCTTTGCTGCCGACCCACTGCCGCACCCCTTCAAGGTCTCCCAACGCAGCGAGGCCAGACAATGAATCGCGAAGCCGCGGGCGCAACACATCATCGATCTCTTGTGAGCCGGTTGGATAGTCGGCGACGTCCCAAGGGGATCCAGCCTCAAGGAGTGCCGACACGACGCGGCCATATTCACCGTCGGGGTGACGACCATCTTCGACACAGCAATAAATCGCGAACCCGAGTGGTGTGCTGCCGAATGTCGGATCTTTCAAATCCAGCGATGCGCCGCGCGCGATCAAGAGGTCAACCAGATCGCCATAGCCGCCCCACGCGGCATTGTGCAGCGGTGCGTACGCGTGACTCGTTTCGGGGTGGTTGATCGGAAACCCGAGGTCGAGCATCAGGGTGACGGCGCTTATGTCGACATTGGTTTCCCAGCAGTAGCGGGCTAGCAGTTCTTTGTCGACATCTTCAAGCGATTCAACGAGGTTCGGGTTTTCTCTGGCCATCGTTTCCGCGTCGTCTCGCATCGACATCAAACAGGCGACAAGGAATTTCGTCGTCGTGTCACTTCGTTCGAACATCCACTCGAACAATTGGCGATGCCCCTTCTTCGCAGCAATCTGATGGGCATAGCTGTTGAAACCGAGGGTCCATTGCAGAATCGTTCCGCCAAGATCGTTGTATCCGATCGGGTGAACGGGGCTCTTGCCGATCCGTAGGCTCAAGCAATCGGGTTCATCGGCGATGACACGCTCAACCAGTGACTGATCGCCAAGTGCCGCGGCGACAAAGATGTCAGGCTTGGCACCTTGCTGAATCAGAAACTTAGCGACTTCCGGTGCGTCGCCGATCAACCACTGCGTGGGCGTCGAATCATGGTCGCCGTCTCGCGCATCGAGTTTTGCACCGCGCTCAACGAGCAACTTGGCTGTCGCGATGTCACGAGCGAAGTGCAACGGTGTCGCATCGTCACCCCCTTTTGCATCAACGACTTGAGGATCGTTGTCGATCATCGCGGCGAGAGAATCGACGAACCCCAGGGCAGACGCGGCATGGGGTGAAAGTTCAGCGCCTTGGTCCGCAATGAAACGCCCGACTTCGGGTTTCATCTTGCGGACGGCGAAACCAGGTTTCCACCAAGACTCGACCGTCGCGTAGGTCGCCCCAAAACGCTTCAGCGTTTGAACAACTTCAACGCTTTGCGCCGCCGCCATCGCCGGCATGCCATAGGGAAAGATGCCTTCGTTGAGCCGCTCGCATAGTTCACGATGGTCACTTAATCGTGTTTCAATTGCAGCGTTGTCATCTGATTCGATGCTGCGTTTTAGATCGTCGAGTGGATCGGGCATGTGATTTCAACACCTCATCGAGCACCGAGAAGCCTCATGGAAACGGTGAGAAGCAAAAGACACAGACTTTTGCCTCACCGGTCATCTGCGATTTGTCTTGCGGCTACCGAAAACGTTTCTTTGCGAAATTTGTCCAGTCGAGTGCGACATTCTATAATGACGGTTCCATTTGGCTTCTGCGCAATCACCCGATTGCCGTTGTTTCCAAAGACTTATTTGCAGCCCATTGGCTGCATTCCTTTTCGGAGAGTGTCGATGTTGACTACCCAATCAAAAAACGACAAGTTCGTTCATGAATGATCGACTTGAAGTACCACGAACTTTCGCCGCGAGGGTACTTCAATCGTTTAGCCGAAACTTGGATCGTGCAGCGGATTGTGACTGATGAGGAAGTCGAATCGGCGATGCGAGTTCCACCGGCCAGCACGCGAGCGGCGCAGCGGGGGCGGTACATTCGCGAGTTCGCAGGAACCTCGATCCCCGTGGTAGCCGCGTGGGATTCGGTACGGATCGGATCCCGGAAATCAAAACGCGATGTCGAACTGCTTTAAGAGCGATCATATCGGCATCGGCCGTTCAGTCTTTTGAGAGGGCTTGTGTCTTTGGGGTAGAGAGTGAAGGTCGTCGAACCGCAGATGAACACTGATAGACGCAGATAGCAAAGCTGCTGGGAAGAAAAGGGGACGGGGGTCGTAAAGACCTAGTGTCTGCATTCTTTAGTCCGAAACCAGAGTGCTTTGTCCCCCATGTTCAATGGGAGGGCGACGCAATTCGAATCTGTCGCCCTCTGGGCTGAGATCTGGTTTGCTTGTAGTCCGGTGGCTCACGCCACCGGCAGAAATATGCCGGCCTCCGGCCTAAGAGCAACTAGCACGGGGACAGACCACCAAGGCGACAACACAGGGATAGGCGACCAAAAATGCGTTGGCGTAACGTGCTTATGCCGTCTTGATGCCGAGCATACGGTCGAGCGAGTCGGCGGTTTGGTAGACCAGTGCTTCGGGGAAGTGCTGGTAGGGATGGAAGTACTCGAACGTGAGGTATCCGTCATAGCCGATGCCGTCAAAGGCTTCGAGGACGGCGGGCCAATTGGTCGTTCCGTCCAGGAGCGGCCGAAAGGCTTCGAGTGAATGGTCCGTTCCTTTTTTGGTGAACTCCTTCAAGTGGACGTTGCGAATTCGCTTCCCAAGAATCGGAATCCAATGCTCTGGGAATTGGTATTCCATGATGTTGCCCGTGTCGAAATGAACGTTCACGTACTCGCTCGAGAAACTGTCGACAAAATCGACCATCTCCATCGGCGACAAAAGAAATCCATTGAAGAAGATGTTTTCCATGTTCATCGATACCTTCAGCTTTTCTGCTGTTGGAAGCAGCTTGCCGATCGCTTCACGCGCCCGGCGGTCGCAAACGTCGTTTGGCGTTGGGTCGTGGTCTTCGCGCCATGGCATGTGCACGGCACCTGGCACGACGAGTAGGTTCTTTGTTCCGAGGTCGTGCGCGGCGTGCGTCATTTTGGTGGCCAGTTCCATGCCGCGGGCACGCTCCGCTGGGTCGTTACTTGTAAGCGGGTAGGGCCAAAACAGAAACGAGCAGAGGCCGCTGATTTCGATACCGATCTTTTCCGCCATGTCGCGGATCGCATGGAACTCTTTGGTTCCTGATTTGGGCGAAAGGTCGCTGTCGAGATCATAGTTCAGTTCGATTCCATCAAAACCCGCATCCTTGGCGAGCCGAAGGCACTGCTCGAGCGACATCTTGTCGGGATAGGGGAACGCCCAGAGGTTGATCGATTTCTTCATCTTGTACTTGCGCGGCGTCGGCTCAGGATGGGCGGCAGCAAGGGTTTGGTTTCCAGAGGCCGACGCAGCGATCGCCGCACTGCCAAATGCGGCATAACTGAGAAGTTGGCGGCGGTCGATCGGTGAACGCGAGTTGGAATCGTGAGTCGGCTTCATGTTGGCACGCGTTGTGGAGGGAAGGGGAGGGCGGGGAAGTGAATCTGTCGAATAACAATCGTAACTCATCGTAAGTTGCGATGGTGGTTGGTTTACAATACAGGGCTTGCCCAGTTTCGGCTGGCCCCACCCACATCTCCCTCCGCACGATGAGCCACCACCACGATGCGACTGATTTCGAAGCTTGCACTTGCCTGCGCGTTCGCCGCACTTTCTTGCTTGTTGGTCGCGGCGGACTCGTCCGCCGACGGGCCTCCCAATGTTTTGATCATCACGGTTGATGACATGAGCGCCGATTCTCTCGGCGCATTTGGTTGCAAACTCAAAGAGACTTCGCCGAACATTGATGCCTTTGCAAAACAGTCATTGCGATTCAAACATGCTCATGTCCAGGTCGGCAACTGTATGCCGGGTCGCAACATCATGTGGTCGGGGATGTTTTCGCATGTCAATGGTGTTGAAGGGTTCGTGCAAAACAAGAATCCTGACTATCCCGTGCTCTGTGATCTAGCAAAAGACGCGGGTTACTTCGCAGCCATTCGAGGCAAAGTAACGCATTCGACTCCCTTTCATCCCTATGCGTGGGATGCTGTTCTTGATGAAGACGACGCAGGGAACAAACACCACATCAAAGACGCAGCGAGCTACGGCGCGTCGACGCGACAGGGCATTGCGTTGGCCGCCGAAGCGGGGAAACCGTTTTGCTTGATGGTCAATATTTCTGACCCGCACAAACCCTTTTATGCACAAGGCAAGGGAGGCACAACGGTTGAAGACAAACACGTTCCCAGTCGTATCTTCACCGCCGAGGAAGTTCCTGTGCCTGGATTCCTGCCCAGCGATGAAGTGATCCGAAAAGAGTTGGCCCACTACTATTCATCCGTGCGGCGTGCGGACGATTGTTTCGCGGAAGTGATGGCGGCACTGGATGAGTCAGGCAAGGCTGATGAGACTTTCGTTCTCTTTCTATCCGATCATGGTATGCCGCTGCCGTTTGCGAAGACGCAGTTGTACCACCATAGCACGCACACACCGTTGATGGTCCGATGGCCAGGTGTGACGAAAGCGGGAGCGATCGACGAGCATCACATGGTGTCGGCAATCGACTTTTTGCCAACGATCTTGGAAGTGATGCAGCACAAGCATCCAAACCCCAAGCGGCTGCACGGCCGTTCCTTTGCGCCGATCCTGGGCGGCCAACGTCAAAAAGATCGTGACTTTGTGATCCTGCAGTACAACGAAAACTCGGGGCGTTCACGTCACCCTATGCGTGGTATTCAAACCCGCGAGTACCTTTACCTGTTCAATCCGTGGAGTGATGGCCAACGCAAATTCGCCACGGCAACCACTGGCACGATGACCTACCGCCAGATGGTCAAACGCGCACCGGGCGAAGTCGACATCGCGACGCGATTAGAGCTTTTTGACCACCGCGTGCTGGAAGAGTTTTACCGAGTGGACGACGACCCCGATTGTCTGCAAAACCTCGCGGGTCACACCGACCACCAAAAGACGCTCGTCTCAATGCGCGAGCAACTCGCGGAGACTTTGCAGGCGTTTGGCGATCCGGTCGCGCCCGTGTTGGCAAAGGTGGAAAACAGCGAGATTCGCAACGTCTACATGGCTGTCGAGGACGAGCGGACCAAAGCAGCAAAGGCGGCTCGTCAAAAGCAAAAGAATCAAGCGAATCCAAAAACGAAAAGACTCCGCAATGCCATCCGGCTGCGATTGCCCGACGCGGTGAAAGCGGGGCAGACCTGCGATGTCGTGGTGCCGCACAAACTTCCTCAAGAGCTGGGGGAGCAAATGTTGCAGGTCACACTCAAGGATGGAAACGGTCGTCGTATCGAACGCAAGGCGGTGACCGTTTCACGTTCGGGGAAAGCGACCGTGTCGTTCGACATCCCTGCGGACATTGCAACCGATACCGTTCAGTTCGCCGCGTTTATTGGCAAAGAGTTTCAACAGAATCTGCAGCACGTTCAGTCGGAACCTGTGAAGGTTCAAAGGTAGGTCATGCTGTGCATGACAAATCCTCTAGGGAGGATGCGGCGTCTGCCGATCCGTGCGTGTGGCTCCGCGGGAGCGTCGCCCTCCCAAATCAAGAGCGTTGCCCTCCCAGATCAAGCGCGTCGCAGCCCGTGCGTCGGGAGCGTCGCCCTCCCAAGTCCTACGGATTGCTGATCCGTGATTGCTTCTGACGGAGACGCTGTAGGTTTTGGCGAATGATGGGCGAGTTATGTTTGCCACGAGAGGCGGTCTGTAGTTCACGAATCGCTTGTTCGAGGTAGCGTAGACCAGCTTCGCGTTGGCCGCTCTTGATCTTCAGGTCGGCAAGTGCATCGAGCGCTTGGGCGCGTTGTACGCGGAATGTTGGTGAATCGGGCGACGTCTTGACGAGTTGGTCGTGCAGCTCGAGTGCGGCCAGCAAGTTCTTTTCTGCGACGTCCGGTTTTCCGCCCAGCCGACCGCGATAGTGTGCCAAACGCTCGAGCACATGGGCACGAAGGGTTTGGTAACGCGGCTGCGAAGGATCGTGTTCGAGGAGATCACTGCTGAGTGTGTCGGCTCGCAGTAGGCGAAACATTTGATTGAAGCTGAGCGCTTCGCTGCTTGAAAGAGTCTTGGCGAGTTCGTAGCGAATCGTCTTCGACCGACGGTCTTGATCGAGCAAGGATTCGAATTGATCGATCGAAGTCTTGATCGCTTTGTCGGATTCGGCTCGCATGCCGGCACGGAAAGCGACCTTCGATCGATCGCGATAGGCTGCAGCAAGTGCGACGGCGTAGCGAGTTTCGTCAGGAAAGTCTTCAACCAGGCTCGTCATTTGGTCGATGCCTTCGACGATCGCGACAATCTCTTCGCCTGAACGGGCGGTGGAACGCAAGCTTTGGCCAGCGGGATTGCGCCGCCGCCCCGGTGGATTTGCCAGTGGGCGCAATCGACGCATGGGGGTTTCGACACCTGCTCGTGACAAGCTCGATGCAAACAGGATGTGGGCGCGGGCGTACTCGTAACGCCCATCAGCCGATTGCATCGCCGCGTCGGATTCCTCCAGTACGCGAACGGACTTGTCAAAATAAGACGATGCTCGCGGGATTTGTCCTTGCACACTGGACGTGACGATCAGTTCATTGAGAATCCGGGCTTGAGTGATCACCGATTCGGTATCACTCGGATTCTCGTTGGCGATCGCTTGGTAGCGTTTGACCGCGTCGTTGTAGGCGGCATCCGCTTCGCCAAGCTGGCCCAAACGTTGATAGATGTCTCCGGCGTAGCGCCCTGCAGCAGCGGATTGGGCGCGAAGGTCACTGCTGTTGCTGGCGGCAAGTTTGTCGAAGAATCCGAGCAGGGATTGCAAGATTTCGGCGTCGGCCGGACTGACATCGGCGGAGGCGGTCTCGGCGATCTCACCCACGACGTCCGCATCGGGAATCATGCCGCGTTGCCAGATCTCTTCGCGGATCTTTTCGAAGGCTTCGACTGCGACAGCAAGGTTCGCTTCGGCTCGCTGTCGCTGTGTTTCGGCAGCCTCGAGAGCAATGCCGCGCTGCTTCAATGCGTTCAGAGCAGTCGTGCTCGCTTCCTGGGCGCTGTTGAGTGCCGACCGGGTCCGGAAATAGGCGGCTGCCGATACCACGGCAAGCGCCAGAAGCGAGGCAAAGGTTGCCAGCGTCAGTGACGCAACCACCGGTTGTCGACGAGTCCACAAGAGGGTTCGGCCAACGACGCCAGTCCGCTTGGCTTCAATTGGCAGGTCGCACAGGAAGTTGTTCAGGTCGTCTCGCAATTTCGCAGCGGTCGAGTAACGCTGGGATGGTTCCAACGCGAGCGCTTTCATCACGATCGTTTCGAGCTGGACGGGAATGTTCGCGTTCAGCTTTCGCGGCGGTTGCTTGACGCCCTCCGAAGCCTTGCGAATCAGCTCGGCGGGGGATTTCGAGGAAAAGGCGGGACGCAGCGTCAGCAGTTCGTACAGGGTTAACGCGACTGCATAGACTTCACTTTGAACATCGTAGGTGCCTTCGAAGGACTCGGGCGGCATGTATTGGGGTGTGCCGACAACGTCGCCCGTTTGAGTAACGCGTTGGTGCTCGGCAACTTTGGCAAGTCCAAAGTCTGTGATGGAGACATTGCCGGCGGCGTCAATAAGAAGGTTCGCCGGTTTGATGTCGCGATGAAGTGTGTGTTGTTGGTGAGCGTAATCAAGTGCATCGCAGATGGTGCATCCAAGTTTGGCGACCCAGCGATAGTAGGAAGGGGAATCGGTCGATGTCGGCAGGGATTGAACATCGAAATCAGTTTTCGTGCTGTCACTTGTCGAGGGCCATGTGTCGCCCATTCGCAAATCGCCATCCGTTCCCGAATAGACGTCATCCCGGGTGGGGACCATCTCGGACGATGATTGGGTGATGCCGTCGATCCATTGGCGAAGATTGATCCCGTCGATGTAGTCCATCACGTAGTAGTGATAGGGCCCTGATTGGCCGACACCAAAGACCGAGACGATTCCTGGATGTCTTAGACGTGCGGCAGCTTTTGATTCTTGACGAAAGCGGTCGACGTGGCGTTTCTCGCTTACCAGACTTTCGGGCAAGACCTTGATCGCGACGCGCCGGTGCAACGATTGATCGATCGCTTCCAAGACGACGCCCATACCGCCGCGCCCGATTTCACGAACGATTCGATAATCATCCAGTTGTTCGATGCGCAGTTGATGAGCGGCAACGACGGGTCCGCTGCGTTTGGAGTCCACTTTGATTCCCTCGATCAGTGCGATCGAGGTCAGTAGCGGGCGGAGCGATTCGGCGAGTTCTGGATAGCGGGCGACGTATGCATCCACGCTTGGGTTTTCACCACGACGCATCGCTTCCGAGAAAGCTTCGGCAACTTCATCGAGCTGACTCTGGTCGATTTCGCTCACGATCTCGCGCCTTTCATCACGCTTGTTCCGAGGCAGCGAACTCGGCCATCAGTTCACCAAGTCGCGCCATGGCACGGACGTAACGTTTACTTGCTGCCGATTTTTCAATGTCCAACACACGAGCGGTTTCGACGTTCGAGAGTTCTTCGAAATGACGCAGAGCGATGACTTCGCGGTCGATGGGATCCATTTCGTTGAGTGTTTTTTCGAGACGCTCGATTCGTTCGGCTCGGGCAACCACTTCGCTGACCGCCGTGACTTTGCCAGCCAGTTGCGCGGCGATGGCCATCGAGGTGTGTGGCGATGGTTGCGAATGTTGAAGCGACACCTCTTTGCGGACGTCTCGCATCTCGGCTTGCAGGTGTTGGCGGTGCAGGTCAACGAGTTGTTGGGATGCGACCAAACGAAGCCACAGAAACGGTGGCATCTCATCATTGCCGACAAAATGATCGAGTCGTTTTGCTGCGGCGATGTAGGTGTCTTGCAAGACGTCCGAGTCGGAGATTCGACCCGCCACGCGGTAATCGATCCGAAACCGAATGATGCGTCGCAGCCGCTCACGATAGTGCGAAAAGACCTCCGCCAGCGCTTCTTCGCTGCCGTCTCGCATATTGCGTAACAGATCGTCCGAGATGTTTTCGGGAACGTCGGTCATAAAACACTAGCTGAAAAGGGAATCACACGATTGTAGCCCGCCGTCACGTTTTTGGCGTGAGCTCGGTTTGGGTTCGTGATCTCGTAGGTCATGCTCCGCATGACATCCGCGACCTGTCATGAGAATGGCAAGGGGTACGCTCCTGCGGGATGGAGACTCGGTTCGGCGGGAGCCTCACCCTCCCAGTGGACGCATCCCACCCTTCTTATGAAACCTCGCTTTTTGCCGATCGATCCGCGTTTTTTTGAAAAACCTGACCGAGGGGTGTCCTCAATTCGAGATCGGCTCCGTTTGACAGACTAGCCGCAGAAGACTCATGCGGTTTGTTTCAACCACATAATCCAAATAACCGGAAGCACTCCCATGAGACTGTTTGCACTGATGACAGCGTTCGTCGCCATGTCCTTCTTCACCGCCGAAAGCTTTGCTGCACCTCCCGGAGCAGGGGAAGGCGGCAAGAAAGGGCAACGCGCCGGCGGCCCAGGTGGTAAGGGAGCCGGTCAAGGACAACGCGGACAAGGACAAGGCCAACGTGGTTCGCGAGATCCTTCGGAAATGGCTCGCATGATGATTCAACGATTCGACAAAGACGGCGACCAGAAACTTGATGCAACCGAGTTGGGCGCAGCGATGACCGCCATGCGACAACGTGGTGGACAGGGTCAAGGACCTGGGCAAGGCCAGGGAATGCGTCGACGCCCAGGCGGTCCAGGCCAAGCGGGTGCTGGCAAGCCCGGTGGAAAAGCAGGCGGCAAACGCAATCGAGGCGACGACGCTGGCGTTCCCGGTGGCGAGCGACCAAAGCGTCCTGGCAACGACGTCTAAAACGACCGGCTTTGGCCGGAATCTTCCGCAAGCCACCTCAAGGTGGTGCTGCAAACGACGCTGACGGAGAGGATCATGACGGATCAGCGTCGCTGTGGCTCCTTGACCCGGCCTACCTCCTCCGCAATCGGCGTTTTCTTCCGAAACATCAGGCATCTTTTCGCGGTTTCACATTCCGCGAGGGGTACATTTCTAGCGAGAGCAGAGAACGTGACGTCAACGACAAGACGAGCAGTGACGATGAAACGAAATTCACACGCTTTGAACCTTCACGCCATCACGATCGCTATGGGTTTGGTCTTGGTGGCCACGATGGCGGTGACGCCGGCGCGTGCGGAAGAGGCGCTCACCGCTGATGAGGTGAAATTCTTCGAGTCGAAGATTCGTCCCGTTTTGATCAAAGAGTGTTACGGCTGCCATTCGACCAAGGCTGGAAATGTTCGTGGTGGACTACGGCTCGATACGCGCGAGTTGACGCACATTGGGGGAAGCAGCGGGCCAGCCGTTGTTCCAGGTGAACCCGACCTGAGTTTGCTCTACACCGCGATGACTCACGAAGACTTCGTGATGCCGCCCAAACGCAAACTGTCGGACGAAGTGATCGCCGACTTCCGCAAGTGGATCGAAATGGGCGCACCCGATCCGCGGCAAACCAAAGTTGCTGAGATCAAATCGACGATCTCGGAAGAAGACATTCAGCACGCCAAAGAAACCTTTTGGGCGTACAAGAAACCAGAAAAGAACAAGGCACCCCAAGTCGAAAACGAAACTTGGGTGCAGTCCGACATCGACCGGCACATTCTTGCCAACCTGGAACAATCAGGACTCGCGCCAAGCGAAGACGCAACGGCCTACAAAGTGCTCCGTCGACTTTGCTTTGACCTTGTCGGATTGCCACCGAGTCCTGAGCAGATCAAGTACTTTGAATCGAAGTGGGACGAAGACCCGCAAGAAGCGATCGCGTTTGTTGTGGACCAGCTTCTTCAAAAAGAACAATTTGGCGAACGCTGGGGACGTCATTGGCTCGACGTTGCACGGTACGGCGAATCGACGGGCCGCGAAGTCAACATGACCTACCCCCATGCGTGGCGATATCGAGACTACGTGATTGACTCGTTCAACGAAGACAAACCGTTTGATCAGTTTGTGCAAGAACAGATCGCCGGTGACTTGTTGCCCGTCAAGAGCGACCAGCAGTGGGCGAAGAACTTGGTCGCCACGAGTTTTCTGGCGATGGGCCCCAAAAACGTCAACGAACAGAATGCGGTTCAGTTTGCAGCGGATGTCGTTGACGAACAAATCGATGCGACCACTCGCGTGTTCCTTGGTACATCGGTTGCATGTGCACGATGCCACGACCACAAGTTCGACGCGATTCCGCAAACGGACTATTACGCTCTGGCCGGAATCTTCGCCAGCACGGAGACCTTTTTTGGCAATCCGCCCTCCGAGTACGGCAACTTCTCGGGAGTGCAGGCGAGACGCACGAGTAGTTTGATTCTGCTGCCCGTTGAGGATCCGAATCCCTTCGACAAGCGGTACAGCTCCAATGAGCTCCAAGAGCTGAAAGATTCGATGCGGGATCAGATGGACCAGCTCGCCCAACTGCGTCGCAATCGAAACGCAGGCAGCGATACCGGCAACGCGCGAACAGCGCAACAACAACGGCTGCGTGCTGCAAACCAGCTCGCAACGATTTCAGCCAAGCTTTCGGTCGTCGACAACGATGGAAACCCCCGAAGCTATTGCATGGGCGTTCAGGATCGCGAATCGGTTCGAGACATTCCGCTGCTGGCTCGAGGTGAAATCGACCAACGCGGTCCGGTGATCAAACGTGGTTTCCCTCAAGCACTTTGTGATCATTCGCCCACGATCGGTACCAGTTCGAGTGGCCGTTTGGAATTGGCTCGCTGGATCGGAAGCGATGACAATCCGTTGACCGCTCGCGTGATGGTCAATCGGATTTGGCAGCACATGATCGGCCAAGGACTGGTGACATCGACCGAGAACTTTGGCGTGACCGGCCAGGCGCCGAGTCATCCAGAATTGCTCGATTACTTGGCGGTTCGGTTTGTGGAATCAGGTTGGTCCGTCAAATCGATTGTTCGCGAAATCGCTACCTCGCATATCTATCGCGTTAGCAGCGAGTTTGATCAACGCAGCTTTGAATATGACCCCGACAACGCGTTGGTGTGGCGAGCCAATCCGCGGCGGTTGGACGCCGAAGCGATTCGCGACGCAATGTTGAGCGTCAGTGGTGAGATCGAACTGGATCGGCCACGCGGAAGTGAAGTGGCCAAAGCTGGTTACGTACGTGTGCGAGATGGCGCCCTGCGAGATCCTCGTGAAATGGCACGGGAACTGGCAAGCAAGATGGCAGGTGGATCCTCCATGCGTGGCCGCATGCAAGCGGGTGGACGCCCCGGTGGTGGGCAGTTCGGTGGCGGGCAGTTCGGTGGCGGGCAGTTTGGCGGCCGAGGAAATTTCCGTGGCGGAAACCAGCAAGGCGGACGCGGTCAACAACAAGCCCAATCTCCACAACGTAACCGATTCGCTGGCGGCGAAGGGCGTCCTGGAATGGGGCGACAAAGTCAAGGTCGACCCGGAATGGGACGGCAAAACATGGCCGGACAAAACATGGGACGTCCCGGTCAACGCCCTAGTGGTTTTGATTTTCAAGCAATCGCGGAACGAGTGCAAAACCAACTCGACATGCAAGACGCCAAGTTCCGCAGTGTCTACCTGCCGATCGTTCGCGATGAGTTGCCGCGGTCGATGGAAGTTTTTGACTTTGCAGACGCGAGTACGGTGACAGGGACGCGGGAAGCCTCCAATACAGCCAACCAGGCGCTCTACATGATGAACAACCCGTTCGTCCTGCAGCAGAGCGAGGCCTTTGCCGATCGGATCGTCGAAAACAACGAACGCATGAGTGATCAAATTCGCGCCGCTTTCGTGCTCGCTTATGGACGTCCACCGACCAGTGGCGAACGCGCTGCGACTGCTTCGTTCTTTAAATCATTCGCGCCGACAACCACGACGCAGTTGCGTTCACGCGGTAAGGAAACACTCATCGCCCTTTGTCAAAGTTTGTTCGCGTCGGCCGAGTTCCGGTACATCGACTAGTCGCTGCTTGCCAGTCATACATTTCGCCTTGGATTTTCACCACAGGATTGGTTCATGTTTACTCGACGAGAAGTCTTGCAAAACGCATCCGCTGGTTTTGGGTACCTCGCGTTCGCGGGACTCAGCAGCATGGCGTCGGCGACCGAGGAAGCGGCCAACAACAACCCACTCGCGCCCAAGGCACCGCATTTTCCTGCGAAGGCCAAGCGGGTGATCTTCCTGTGCATGCAGGGCGGCCCGTCGCACGTCGATACGTTCGACTACAAACCCCAGCTCAAACAAGACCACGGTAAAGGTGGACGCTACGGCGGGACGCTGTTGAAGTCGCCTTGGGAGTTTCGTCAGCGCGGTGAAAGCGGTCTTTGGATTTCCGATCTCTTTCCCAATGTTGCTGGACACGCCGACGACCTCTGTCTGATTCGTTCGATGCAGTGTGACCAACCGGTTCATCCGGGTGCGATGACGCAGATGCACACTGGAACGGCTCAGTTCATTCGTCCGTCGCTCGGCGCTTGGACTTTGTACGGACTCGGGACTGAAAACGATAGCTTGCCAGGGTTCGTTTCGCTGAGTCCGCCATCGGGGAGTTCGCGTAACTATGGCAGTTCGTTCCTGCCTGCAATCTACGGAGGGACCAAGGTGGGCCGTGGTGGCCGAGCCGCACAGCGAATCGCCCGCGCGGGTGCGAGTGGTCAGTCTGTGCCCGATATCAAGAACCCGCGTCTGTCGGAAAAGCAGCAACGCAGCCAGCTTGATTTCGTTCAAGCATTGAATCGCGAAAAGCTGCGTCGCGAAAAGAACCAACCGGGCGTCGAAGGGGTAATCGAATCGTACGAACTCGCGTTCCGAATGCAGGACGCGATGCCGGAATTGATGGACACGTCAAACGAATCGCAAGAAACCCTTGCGATGTACGGAGCCGACGGTGGCGAAACGGCTGGATTTGGTCGTCAGTGCTTACTCGCGCGACGTTTCATCGAAGCGGGCGTGCGGTTCGTCGAAGTGACGCACGGCAACTGGGATCAACACGTCAACCTTTCAACCGATCATCAACTGCGTGCCGAGGCGTGTGACAAACCGATTGCCGGCTTGCTGCAAGACTTGAAGCAACGCGACATGTTGAAAGACACGCTCGTGATTTGGGGCGGCGAGTTCGGACGAACTCCGGCAGCCCAGAATGGCGATGGCCGAAATCACAACAACAAGGGCTACACGACCTGGATGGCTGGCGGAGGCGTCAAAGGTGGTTTCAGCTACGGCAACACCGACGAACATGGTTATGAAGCGGTCGAGGACAAGTGCCACATTCACGACTGGCACGCCACGATTCTGCATCTGTTGGGTCTCGACCACGAACAACTGACTTACCGTTACGCCGGCCGTGATTTCCGTTTGACCGACGTTCACGGAAACGTGATGACCGACATCATCGCGTAGTGTCGGACCCTGTACCGTTAGCACGCGTTCCAAGGGCCAAGGGCCAAGGGCCCGGGGCCTGACGGCCAGCGGCTCAGGGGGAGACCGTGCCGGATCTGCGTCGCTGTCGCTCCTTGATCCGGCCTACTGCCAGGCTCGGTAGGGCCAGGGGCCGGGACCGCTTTCACTGGGGGCGACTTCGACATACCCGGTGCTTTGACCTAGCGAAACCAAGTCGCCTGAGCCTTGGCTTTGAATCGCGACGGCGCCGTCGGGCGTTAGCTTTGCCAACCGCATCCAATGCAATGGGATCGTTTTGTCACCCGCTCCCGCAAACGGGATCTTTGTTTGCGACGGGTTCCAATCGGTTTGGCCATTCATCTTGGCAAGCAGCGGCAAGGCAAAGCGGTGACAACAAACGGTGGCACTGACCGGATTGCCTGGCAGACCGATGATCAGCTTTCCATCACCCGTGGCCGCTCCCAGGATCGGTTTGCCTGGCCGGATCGGCAGGCCGTGAAAAACAATTTCGCCGCCGGCGCCCGCGACCACATCGGGCACGTAGTCGTAGTCACCCATCGAAACGCCACCGGTCAACAGAACCGCATCGGATTCGGAGATGCATTTTTGGACGGTTTCGTGAAGTGATTGTTGGTCGTCGCGACAATGATGCGCACCGACGAGGTTGATCCATGGTTTGGCAAGTAGCGATTCGATGGCAAAGCGATTGCTGTTTCGCAGTTGCCACGCTTCGGGGGATGCGTCTTCGAACAAACCGACTTCATTGCCCGAGGTGATGATGCTGACGCGCACCGGTCGAAACGTTTTGGCTTGGTAGACACCAAAGTTCGCCATCGTTGCGCGAACGGCTGCGGTGACTTGCGTGCCTCTTGAGAGGACGATCGCACCTTGCCTTGCGTTTTCGCCTGCACGACGGATGTTCTCGCCAGTGCCGAGTTGTTTGGCGGCGTTGGAAAGCACGATTGCGGTTTCGGATTCGTCGGTATCTTCGCGTTTGATGACCAAGTCCGCTTCAGCAGGCACGATCGCGCCGGTAAAGATCCGCACGGCGGTGCCCGTTTGTAACGAAGGGGGCGCGGCACCGGGCGCACTTTCACCCACGACCTGAATCTCGCCCGCTTGGTTCAGCGCATCGAGTTCGACGGCGTATCCGTCCATTGCCGAAACGTCTGCCGCAGGACTGTCCCGATCGGCAACGAGATCTTCGAACAGGGCTTGTCCGGTCGGGTCAGCACTCGCGTCGGCTGAATCGACCGTGTGAAGTTTGGCGGCGAGTGCGTGAAGTGCCGTTTCTGGCGAATCGAATTTGAACTTTCCAGGCATTGGGCTATTCAGTTTGGCAAGCAGGGTGCGTCCACGTGATCAGGACAAGTCTTCGGGGCGATTGAGGTTTCGGCACGCATCATCCGAGAGCGTGACTTCAGTGTGTGGTTCATTTTTTATCCACCGTCGCAGCGACCGCTGGCCACTTACGACCGCTTCCTGCAATCGGTTGCAACACGACGCTGGGTAAATCGCGACGAGCGGTTGGAGGATGCGATCGTTATCGCTAATCCCACAGACAAGGGTTTGGGGATCCTGTTTCCAAGCGTCGCGAAGCAACATGAGATCTTGCCGGGTCAGGTAGGGCATGTCGACCGGTGTGAAAAGGCAACCGTCAAAGCTCTCTTCGGTCCCGTGTTTCAAGACACTGATCACCGCCACGGCGGGCCCCATTGGATTGGGGGCATCCGGTGGATCCGGAACGATGTCGGCCACGACGGTCGAGCCTGTGTCGTAGTCACTTGCCCCGGAAAGGCAGACCTTGTCGCAGAGTGGCCCGAGTCGATCGATGGCATGGTCGATGAAACGAATCCCGTCGCCGGTTTCGAGCAACGCTTTGTCGCGACCCATACGTTTTGATCGACCGCCACAAAGGACGGCACCCAACAACGTTCGCGTCACGACGATTGCTTTTCAAGGACGTCTTCGACCCACGAACGAGCTCGCATCATGGTTGGAAAGCCGATCGTAGGTGCCGAGAGCAGCGCGACGTGACGAAGTTCGCCCGGTGTGCAACCGGCTTCAAGTGCTTTGCGGCAATGCGAATGGGCGGCGCCTTCGAGACCCGCGCCGACGGAGATCGCCAGTTTGACCAGCGCGGCCTCGCGCGCCGTCAGTGGACCGGCCATACGGGTTGCTTCACCAAACGATTCGTAGGCCTTCATCAGATCGGGGTGATCTTGATGCATTTGCATGTAGGGTTTGGGAATCATGATTCTGTCCTCGGAGTGGGATTCGGTAGCGACGAGTTTCTTGGGGCTAATCGTTCTCTTGTATCGATTCATGCTGAATCGACTTGACCAGCGCGTCCATGGTGTACGGGTCGGCTTCGGCGGCAACGTTGTGGCCAAGCTCTTTGATCGTTTGGGTTGTGATGGGGCTCAGACTTGCAAGCTTCGCGCTTTTAAGGCGATCGCCAAAGAGTTGGTACAAACTTTGCGCCGCGGCGCTGCTTGTGATCGTGACCCAATCAATCTTTCCTGCTTCAAGCGATTGAGCGATCGATGGATCGGCGTGTTCGACATCTCGATGATCGTAGGCTGCGACCGCCGTGACATCGGCGCCGGCGTTTTGAAGTTGGCTTGCCAACACGTCGCGCCCACGACTTGCACCAACAAGCAGGAAGCGTTGTCCCGAAGCGGCGTTGGATGAAAGTTGCTCGGCAAGTGATTCGGCACAAAAGTCGTCGGGGACCAGGTCGGCGCTGAGGTGATATTGCTCGAGTGCCATTGCCGTTTTTTTGCCAACCACGGCGATCTTCACACCGCCGAGGGCTCGAAGGTCGCGGCCTTGTTGTTTGAGACGGCGAATAAAGTAGTCGACGCCATTTCGGCTGCTGAACGTGATCCAATCGAACGAGTCGATTCGATCGATGGCGGAGTCCAGTTCCGCATTGTCGGCCAGCGGCCCAATTTCGATTGCCGGTTGAACCAGCACATTTGCACCGGCTTCGCGAAGAGGTGCCGCCAAGGCTTCGGCTTGGGATGCCGGACGGGTGACCAGTACGGTTTGACCGTGAAGCGGACGCAGGTCGAGCCATCGCATCGTTTCAGCGACGCTGGTGACTTCGCCAAGGATCACGATCACTGGCGGTCGAAACTTACTTGCTGGAGTGAGCCGCTCGGCGACTTCGTCGAGCCGACAATGCAACGTCTGTTGGTCATGGTGACTGCAGCGGCGAATCAGAGCGGCAGGCGTTTCGGGAGCCTTGCCCGCATCGAGCAGGGCCTTGGTCCAGGTGCCTGCGGTGGTGACGCCCATGTAGATGACCAGCGTGCCCGGAAATCGGGCCAGTGCGTCCCAGTCGAGGGCCGATTCCGCCTTGCCCGGTTCCTCGTGACCGGTGACCAGGGCGACCGCGGAGGCAAGTTTTCGGTGGGTGACCGGGATTCCAGCGTACGATCCGGCGGCCAGGGCGGCGGTGATCCCCGGAACAATCTCGAAAGAAATCCCCGCCTCCTTGAGCGCCTCGGCCTCCTCGGCCGTGCGGGCGAAAACGGCGGGATCTCCCCCTTTCAGGCGGGCCACCACCTTTCCTGCCTTGGCGTGGCGGATCATCTCCGCTGTGATTTCGTCCTGGGTCCAAATGCGAGATTGCCCGTGTTTTCCCACGCAAATCGGTTCTGCTTGGGGGGCGTGAGCGAGCAATTGGGCGTTGCTGAGTCCGTCGTACAGGACGACGTCGGCCTTGCCGAGCAGCTCGGCTCCGCGCAGCGTCAGGAGTCCTGGCGCGCCGGGGCCTGCGCCGATCAGGTAAGCCATTCCGGGGTTGTTTGAGTCATTCATTGAAAGACATTTTGCGCTTTCAAGGGTGACTCTGGACAGCGGACGAACAGATTGCCATACTACGCGGCCCGGTAAGGCCGAAGAAACCTACGGGGCGGCCCGGAATGCACGTGGGGCCGAATGAATGCATGTTGGGCCGGAAGCCCGATCAGAATAGAACTCAAAACACTCAAATCCATCTTTTGACGCCCGTAGGCGTCCCGACGAAGTATGCCTAACACAGCAAGTGCCAAAAAGCGACTCCGCCAAAACGACAAGCGCCGCCAACACAACCGCGCGCTCAAGAGCCAAATGCGAACTCAGATTCGCCGCGTCCGCGAAGCCGTGAAGGCTGGCGATTCGGAAAAGGCTCAATCGGAATTCCGCTTGGCAACCAAGCGACTCGATCGTGCCGCAAGCAAGAACTTGATCCACAAGAACGCTGCTGCACGCACCAAGAGCCGTCTGAACAAGTTGGTCAAGTCAGCTGCAAGCTAGTCGTTGACACGAACCAAACGGATCGCCGCTGAGCGGGGCGATTCAACCACGATCAAAAAAGAAAGCGAGCGGAAAATGATCCGCTCGCTTTTTTGTTATGCGCTGAACTGGCTTCGTAGCTGCCTTCGCCAGAAGGTGGTTCTGTCGACGGGGCGCTGTCGATTGCCCAACGCTCTGGCGAGCGTGGCTACAGCGGCCGAGTGAGTCGCTGTTCGTTCCCTCCACGAACTTTGCGTCCAACCCTCCCGCAAGCGGGAGGGTTCGTAAGAGGCAGTTCAGTTCTTCGGAGCTACCAAACCAGGCCGGCATCTCCGAGACGCTTCTTGGTCTCTTCCATCAAAGCGTCTTCTTCGGCTTCGGTATCGGCCACATAGGTGACGCTGAATCGGAGGTACGATCCGGCGTCGTCCCAAGGCACAGTGACAATGCCGAATTGTTCGATCAAGTGACGCGTTGCATCCTCGGCGGCAGCAAAGGTCTCGCCTGATTTGGTGCCGGTTGGCGACTTGGTGTACAGGAAATACGTTCCGCCTGGCATTTCGCAATCGAAACCGCATTCACGCAGCGCCGTGACGAGCTTTTCGAGGCGACGACGATACTTGGTGTTGATTCGCTCGGGAATCGACTCATCGTCAAGAGCCGCAGCCGATGCCTTTTGGATGGCGATGAATTGGCCGCTGTCGCTGTTGTCCTTGACGTCCGAGAAGGCCGAGACGATTCGGGGGTGACCGCAAACGAATCCCATTCGCCAACCGATCATGTCGTAGCCCTTACTCATCGAGTGGACTTCGACACCGACGTCTTTCGCACCGGGGGTTTCCAGGAAGCTGCGTGGTTTTCCGTCGAAGGTCAACATGATGTGCGCGGCATCTTGGACGACGACAAATTCCTTTTCCTTGGCCAGCGCGACAACCTTTTCGTAGAACTCGGGTGCGACCGTGCGGCCGGTGGGCGAGTTCGGGTAGTTCAACACCAACAGCTTGGTGCGGCGGTAGATGTCGTCGGGAACCGAATCGAGATCGGGCAGGAAGTCGTTCTCGGGAAGCAGCGGCAGTTTGAAGACTTCGCCGCCGTAGTAACGGGTGTGCGTTCCCGCGACCGGATAGCCCGGGACGGTCATCAGCGTGACGTCGCCGGGATTGATGAAACAGGCGGGCAACATCGCGTAGGCTGGCTTGCTGCCGATGCAATGGTTGATTTCCGTTGCCGGATCGAGTGCGACGCCAAAATTGCGTTGCATGTAGCGAGCGGCGGCCTCTTTGAACTCGATCACGCCGTTGTCGGCATAGCCACGGTTTTCGGTCTTATTGACCTCCTGGGCCATCACGTCGCGGACCGCGGGGTCGGCCATGTCGTCGTTTTCGCCAATCCCGAAGTCAAGCAGCTTGCGGTCGGGGTGCGACTCGAGCGCGTTTCGCTTGGCCTGCTTGATCTTGGCGAACTTATAGATCTCGGTGTCTTTGCCGTAGTTCGCCCCGCCGATTCGCTCGGCAAAAAGGGTTTGGAAATAAGGATCGGCGGTATCGTTTTCGTTCGTCGCGGTCGACATATCGGATGGCCCGTCGGCTGGGGTTCGAGGGATGCGGTCGAAGGTTTCTTTCTGGACAGAGAAGGGTAGTTTGCCGATGGTTCACTCGGCAAGGGCTTGAGTCCCGTTGGTGGCCGCCAGACCCGCAAATCGGCACGCGCCCGGCGGTCGGCCCATCGCCGGCTCGTCGCGGCTCCAGCCAGCCGTGTTAGCCAGCCGTGCCGGCGTTGGGGCGGGTGCGCCCATGTCATTTCGGTTTCCCACGCCGACGCTACAATTCTAGGTGGTCGCACCGGCGGATCGAGCCCCACTGCTTGTCGCGGGCGATTGGTCCAACCCACCCCACCGCTGCTGTTTGTCGTCGGTGATCGGTACCCCGAAAGATTGTCTGCCCATGTCTCCCTCCGAATCATCTGCCGATATCGATCCGATTCGTGCGCAGTACGAGGAGCTGGCGGAACTTGCGGGCTCGCTTGCTCACGAGATCAAAAACCCGCTGTCGGTGATTCACATGAACATCGACCTGCTAAGCGAGGATCTGGGCGAGATCGATTCGCCGATCAGCCGGCGGTCACAAGAGCGTGTTGATATCGTGCGCGGGCAGTGCGAGCGGATGGAGGCCCTGCTGAGGGATTTCCTGCGTTACGCGCGTTTGCGCGATATCGATTTGTTGCCTGGAAATCTGAACGACCAGATTGAGATCGTGCTTCGGGCCTACCAGGCTCAGGCTGACGCCGACGGGATCGACATCGTTCGGCTGCTCGACCCCGACCTACCCGCGATTTTGTTGCACAGCGATTCGCTGCAAGCGGCACTGATGAACTTGGTCAAAAACGCGCTCGAAGCGATGGAGCGTGACGATCGCCTTTCGGTGCGAACGTATTCGACGCGGACCGGAGTGGCGCTCGAGTTAATCGACACGGGCAGCGGTGTTGACGACAACACCGTGCTGCACATGTTCGAACCGTTCTACAGCACCAAAGAAGGCGGCTCAGGGCTCGGATTGCCCACCGCTCGCAAGATCATCGAAGCTCACGGTGGCCGCATCAGCGTCCAAAGCGAGCTGAGAGTGGGGACGAAGTTCGTGCTCGAGTTCCCCGTGCCCAAACGCTTGGGGTAGGCGTAGGCCGGATCAAGGAGCGACAGCGACGCAGATCCGGCGGGCGACAAGACCCGGCCACGCGCAGAGGGGGCCCGGCCGCTTACGCGATCACGGCTTAGTAGCAAGACGCCGGTTCATTGCGGTCGAGCACGAGCACGAGCAGAATTCACCATGGGATTCTTACTCCGTGCTCTCGGTGGCTCATTCAATCGATCTTCCTAAGCCCGGCCGCTCGCGCGATCACGGAACACTTGAGCATTAAAGCTGGATCGCTTGTTCTTCGTGAACCGTTTCGGCTTGTTGTTCACACGCGGTCGTCATGTCGAATTGAACAACCCAGCGCCCGTCGGCATCGCCGGTGACGATCCAGTGAGGCTGAACGCAAACGCTCTGGTGGACAAGTTCGAAACCGCCTTCACTTTGGCTGACCGTTTCGATTGGAAATGCCCACAATCCGCTTGGGCGATCGAACTCGAGCGAAACATCGATCCCGAGCCATCGATCGGACAGGCTCAGGAACTTGGCGTCCTGCAAGTCGAGTTGCTTGCCGAGCTGTCCGAGGTTGTTGCCATCCCCGTCACTGAAGTAACGGTCATCAGCGCCAGCGGGAAGGCCAGCGAAGTTCAGCTCGATCGCAAAGTGCAACGGTTGCCCTGGTGGCAAGTTCTCTAGCAGATAGGTGACTGACAACTTCTCGCTGCCGGCGACCATCGTGACCGCTTTGGTCAACGTGATGGGAATGCCCCAGGCGTTGCCGTCGCGACGCATTTGCACTTGGACACGATCGGACCCGCGCCGGAGTTTCGTTTCGAACGGAAGGTCGACGAAATCGCCCCGCTCGAGAGCTTCGCCGCGCTGGACCGATTCGAGGGTCGCTTCGTTGTCGTAGAAGTGATCCATCAAGCTCTTGCGAGGGAATTGGTCGTAGTGCAAGCGTTGGTCGAGGTCAGCTTGCTTAAAGACGACGCGATCGTGAATGCTCGCGACATCGTCGCCACTGTCGCTCGGTCCCGAAAGGACTTTGCGGTGATAGCTTTCGGGACGACGTTGCAACGTGGCGAGCAGGTTGTGACTGATGCCGCGCACGTCAAGTTCGTACAGGCGTCCGCCGCGGCCGGGTGCGATCCAAGCACACAGCCGATCGTTGCTCATGCGAACTTCTTGCTGGCCATCGAAGTTGTAATCGTCAGCGGTTGCTTGGACGGTGGCCGGGTCGGTGCCGGTTGCTTGATCAAGTCGGGTATCAGCCTCGATCAAATGGGTGAAGATCGCGTTGCGCAGGTGTGGCAGGTAGATGCCGCCAAACGCACCGTGCCAATACGGACAATTGCATTGGCCGCGATACAGGTGGTCACGGATTTCGGCAAGCTCGCCTGCATCGACACCAGCAGCTTCCGCCTCGGCCAATCGCGCGCTGACGTTCATCATCCGCGCGTACATTTCGTTGGTTTCTTCGTACTTGTTTTTGAAGTTGCGCCAGTAGCCGCCACGGACAAACGACTTCAAGTCACCCCAACGCGGGTGGTCATCCATCGCGTGCACAACATCGTCGAACGTTTCCTGAGCTTCGACCGGCAGCGACCACTCGGTCATTTCGCGATAGCTGCAATCGGGCAAGTAGACCTTGCCAGCCGGTGCGGTCTTGCGAGTCGCTTCGGCGAGCGAGATGGTGTGCAACCAATCAGCGTTTTCGGTCAAGCCGTCAAAGAATCCACGCAACCAGCCGTCTTGGTAAACGTGCTTTTTGGTATCGGGCCAAGTGCCAAACTTTTCGCCGTCGTCGCCGAAGGTCAACACAGCGCCGGGATGTTCTTCGGCGACCTTGCGACAGTAGTCGATTGTTTCACTGACGGGACGAAACGGAATGGTGTATCGCAGGTGTTCCGAACCAGGGAAGATTCGCAGCACACGCCCGGCGTCTTCGGTAAGGAAGTAGCCCGTCAATTGTTCGTCGGAGAGACCGGCGGCTTTGAAGTGGAAGTCGTCCAGGACGGTGTACTGGATACCCGCTTCGACAACGTCGTTGGCTAGCGACGACTCCCAAACACGTTCAGGAGTCCACATACCGGTCGGGCGACTGCCGAGGTTGCGTTCGAGCCAATTGGCGTAGGCTTGGATTTGGCCGACTCGGTCGCGTGAAGGCAACATGGTCATGATCGGTTCGTATTGCGGCCCGCCGATGATTTCGATGCGACCCATTTCGACCAGAGCACGCACACGGTCAAGGTAGTCGGGATGACGCTCGGCCAACCACATCATCAGTGGCCCCGATGTGTGCAAAGAGATCTGCAAATGCTCGTAGGGTTCGAACACATCCAAGAACGGCAGGTAGCTGTCTTGGTACGACTGTTCGAAAACCCCGTCGAAGTTGCCGATGGGTTGGTGGTTATGCAGAACCAGGCACAGATGAACGTGATTCATTGATCTATTGGTTGTCGCTGGGGGTGACCGCAAAAGGTTTGGAGTCGCTATCGATGATTCGGAGATGGCAATCGTTAGATAGCCAAGTCGCACGGAACGTCGCCGTTGAACCCTACCGATTGCTGCAATTGTTGAGCCTTCGGTGCGTGCGGGTCAACGAAGAGCGACCGATTGTAGGGTGTTCGTGCGATTTTCCGAATGGTGTCGGGAGCGGAACGAATGCAGTTAGGATCGAAAATAGGGGAGGTTTTGTGGGATCATCGTCATGATCCAATAGGACAACCCAATCCTTAGAGTCGACCGTGCACTTGGTTCTATCGGCCAAAGTTGGCAGCAAAGTCCAACGGATTTCGTCACGTCAAGTTTCACGGGGGAAACAGGCGTGCGTAGGGTCGTGGCTACGCTCGCCAGGGCGTGGTTGAAAGCTGGGGCTGCGCGTTTACGTGAGCCGAACACGCTAGTGCTGCGGATTGCAATCTTGGTGCCATCAGGGCAACTTCTTGCGCAGTGCCTGTGAGCCGCCGGCCGTCAGGCCTCGTGCCCTTGCCGATGCGCAGCGAGTGTGAAGGCGAGCAAGGCCCAGCCGCTTACGCGATCGCGGCTCAGTTGAGTGAACTTGGGCAAGGATTTCTGCTGGTGGACGCGCCTGCCGAATCGTCCTAGCTACGTAGGATGTGCCGTGGGTTTTCCGCCGCGACACAGGTTCGGTATCGCGCGGCCGCGGTTTCGGGCAGGACGGGGTTGATCATGCAATCGGTGCTCCACTCGAAGCCCGCGATCTGGGTCAGTCGTGGAAAGATGTCGATCGACCATTGGTAGGGTTCATTGCCGCCCGGGGCCGCTGGCGGTCGAGTGTGAAGCAGCAGGTTGTAGGAAACACCGCGGTGGAGGCTTTCGAGCCAGGAAACGGCACGCGTGACCAGTCGGGAAACCGATTCGATCGTCTCGCTCTCGAGATCTTCAAAGCAAGCTTGGTGGGCTTTGCTTGTGACGCGAATCAGCATGGGCAATCGGCTTGCAAAGGGGCAGAAGGCGATCAGGTCATCGGTTTGTGTGATCACCCGCTGTTTCGATTTCAATTCAGCACGAATCAGATCGCATTGCAGGCAGCAGCCGGTCGTTGCTTGGTGGTGTTGCAGTCGTTCGATCGTTCCCGCAACCGATTTGGGCATGCGGTCAAGTGCAATGAGTTGACTGTGCGAGTGCTGCAGCGACGCGCCCGCTTGTCCACCTACGTTCTTGAAGACGCTGATCGATTGAATGTTCGGTTGGTCGCGCCAGTAACGAATGCGATCGCGATACGCGTGAAAGACCAGGTTGGTTTCGGCGACATCGAGTTGCGTGAGCGATTGAACGTGCTCGGGTGACTCGATGATCACCTCGTGTCCACCAGCAAGCGGGTGGCTTTGAAAAATGCTTGGTTGCGGTGCGCCGAATGCGTTGGGTGGAGCGAGGTTGTCTGCGGGCGTGACCGCTGGGAACTTGTTGGGAACAACACGCACGTTCCACGACTGTGAATGGGTTCCGCCGCTCTTGTTGATTTCGAGGCGATCGTCGACCACCTTACCGGTCCATACTGGCGGTGGCGTGTCGTTTTCGTGTCCGCGGCAGAAGGGGCAAGCGACCGGCTCGCTCGTGACCGTTTCGGTGACCTTGAAGTCGTCGGGCCGTTTGCCTCGATCGGGTGCAAAGATCGTCCAGTCACCGGTGATGGGATCAAGCCTTGATTGAGCACTTCCCTCGATAGAACCTTGGTCCGTTTGGCTCGATACCGGTTTGGGTTTTGCGGCTTCAATCATCGGTGGCTCGTCTCACCAGAAGCGGAATCAAACGCGTCAAGTTGCGTTGCGCGTAGCGTGGCAATCGTACCGCATCTAAGGTTTTTTCCGAGCTGAAAGTGTCAAAAAACCTCGTGTTTTCCGCTATTACGGAGAGCTTGGCATTGTCTGGCGTTTAAGGGCAAGCGTTTCCTCGTAAAGACGGACGTACTCGCTCGCACTCTTCGTCCACGACCAATCTTGCGTCATGCCGGTCTCTACCAACTGAGCCCAGTCGTCGGGACGATGGTAGCGCAAATGAAGCGCACGTCCGATCGCATCGTCGAGCGCTTCGGGTGTGAAGTCTTTGATGTAAAACCCTGTTGCAGTTTTGTCAGCAAGTGTGTCATCGCTGCAATCAACAACGGTGTTCGCCAAGCCGCCGGTGGGTGTGACAATCGGCACAGTGCCATAACGCAGGCTGTAAAGTTGGTTTAACCCGCAAGGTTCGTAGTGACTTGGCATCACGAACACATCCGAGCCAGCTTCGATCCGATGAGCAAGCGCGTCATGGAAGCCAACATGCAATGCGAATCGTTGTGGGTACTCGGCTGCGAGCTCGCGCAGTTGTTGTTCGTAGTGAGCGTCGCCGCTGCCAAGCACGATCCACTGGGTGGGGCGATTCTGTTCGAGGTGCCAGCGAATCGCGGGAACGATCAGGTCCCATCCCTTCTGTTGGGCGAGCCGACCGACAAGTCCAATCAAAGGCACATCGTTGCTGACTTCCAATCCGAATTGTGTTTGCAACGAATGTTTGTTGCCTGCTTTGCCTTCACGCCAGTTGTCGACGTCGTAGTGATGGCTGAGCTTCAAGTCGGTCTTGGGATTCCAGATCGTTTTGTCGATGCCGTTGGTGATGCCCGTCAATCGGTGTGAGACATATTCAAGGACCGATTCGAGTCCGCAGCCACGTTGTGATGTGCGTATTTCTTCGGCGTACTTGGGGCTGACCGTTGTGATTGCGTCGGCGCTAATGATGCCGGTCTTCAAGAAATTCAGTTGGTTGTGGAACTCGAACGACTCTTGTCGAAAGTGCTCCCACCCAAGTCCTGTCCACGCAAACGCTGACTTGGGGAACTGACCTTGATAGGCCAGGTTGTGGATGGTCATGACGGTGGCCGCGCGATGCATCCACGGTTGTGGACTTGGGTCGGCGGCCATCAATGCGGGCACGAGCCCCGATTGCCAATCGTTGCAATGGACAATGTCGACCGTCCATCCGATGCGGCGGATGGCTTGGATGGCCGCGCGGCAGTAAAAGGCGAATCGCTCTGCGTTGTCGGGGTAGTCTCCCGCCGAAGTTCCGTAGATCGAATCGCGGTCGAAGTATTGCGGTTGATCAATGAACCAGACGGTAACGTCGCCTTCTGGCAACTTGCTCTTGAGCAACCGGCAACCAATCAGTTTCTGGTCTCCCATTGGTACCGCAAAACTGATGTCGGTCGATTCAACTGGCACGCCACCGTTTCGAATGCTGCGAAAGGCGGGCATGATGATCGTGGCGCGGTGACCCATCGCTGCGACCCGAGCTGGCAACGTTCCACAAACGTCGGCAAGACCGCCCGTCTTTGCGAAAGGAACGGCTTCTGAGGTGAGGTAAACGACGTTCACGCTGGGTCTCGAGCTGCGGGCATCATGGGGGCGAATCTTTATTGTGGCATCGAGTTTAGTCATCGCGCCTGGGCAGGACCACATTGGAACCGGCTTCGGGGACGAGTTGTGACACGCTCTTTTTGTTCGATTTCGCGTTGCCTTGTTAGGCCCTAAGGTCTCGGCAATCTTTGAGGTGTGACATTCGGGCCGCGAACTGGTTCTAACGGGGGAGAACCGGGCAGCATTTGTCGCTGCCTCCGCAACCCTTCGATGTCAGACTAGAATTAGGTGGTGCCGTCTTGCCGGTTCTGGCGACAAATGACCGCACGCCCAGGACGACCGGCGGCTACCACAGCCTTTACCTGAAAGAGGCTCGCCGTACGACCAGTCCCCGCCGACCCGATGACTGGTAGAGCAGCCCGTGATTGGTAAACCAGCGAGGTGCCGTAGGCACCCGAATTTCGCCGATTCTCCTCCTCGATCCCACCCTGTTGAAGGCAAGTATGTCGATCGCCCTTAGCGAGTTTTGGACCCGTCTCGTTGAAAGTGGCATCACCGACCCCGATGGGTGCAAGAAGATTGCGGCTGCGTTCTGTGATGCAAACGGCGGAACTCCCCCAAGCGAAGCCGTTTCGTTGGCGAAGTTTCTGATCAAGAACGGTCAGCTGAGCGAATACCAAGCCGGCTCGATTCTGGAGGGGCGCAGCTTGAAGGTTGGCCGCTATGTCGTCATCGACAGTGGGCCAAGTCCCTTCGCCCGCTGGCTTGCCGCCAAGACTTTGGATGACGGCAGCAACGGTGTGCTTTTCCTTGCCACGCCCGAGCATTTAGTTGGCGGCCGCGACCAATGGCTAGCAGCTCACGCCGAAGTGGTCGCCAGATCGCTTCAGTCCGCGGTGATCGAAAATCTTGGCGAACAGACAACGGTCTTTGCCCCGCTGCCCGAAGGATGTGTTGCCACCCCTTCGGCCCTCGGAAAACGACGTGCCTGTGAAGTCGGGATCGCAGTGGCCGAGGCGATTGCAGCATTGCATGCTCGCAACCTCGTTCATGGCTCGGTCCGTCTTGATCGGATTTGGCTTGGCAGCGCTGGTGAAACGCTTCTCTTGCGAGATCCATCGGGACCTCCTTCAAGTCCCCTCGCGCAAGACCCACATGGTTGGCTCGATCCATCAACGTCGCCACTCGCCTTCTGCGCACCCGAGCTAGCGGTTGAGGGTGCAGCGTGCGACCAAGCCAGCGACATCTATGCGCTCGGTTGTTTGATCTATTGCTTAGCAACCGGCCGCATGCCCGCGGAGGGCTCGACTCAAGCCGAGTTGCTCGCCGCTCATGCTGAGCAAACCCCAGCCGAAATCGTAGACGCCGTTCAAAAGGGCGAAACAGGTGACCCGTTGTTTCGCGTCCTGGGCTTTGCGGTCGCCAAGAATCCAGCTTCACGATTTGCCACGAGCCAACAGTTTTGCGAAGCCTTGCAGGCGACCCTGCCGCTGATCGATGAAGCGGAGCCACCCGTCGCTGCGATCATTCAAGATGAACCTGCAGCCGAAACGGTGGCAGCCACTGAGACGAGTACGCCAGAGCCACCGCCGATCGCAGCGCCCCCAGCGGTGGAAGAGAATGCGGTTCCGCCAAAGGCCGAGAACCAAAAAGCCAAAACCAAACCCGCGCCGCCAAAACCCTCGCTATCACAGCGAAAGCCCAAAGCAACTCAACCTACGACTCCATCCAGTAAAGCCGAGTCTTCGCGACCCGCGACGAAGCAGCCAAAGTCTAAAAAGTCGAAGTCGAAACCAACGGCTCCGCCAGTGACAAAGGCGTCGACGTCCTCTCAACCCAAGAACGCCAAAGCATCCACGGGTGACCCTCAGGCGGCAACAAAACCGACCGAACCAGCCGAGACGAACGACGCCCCATCGATGTCGGCGGCAAAAGAGCGAGACGCAGATGCGACCGCGGCCGAGGTAACTGAAACGACAACGAACGGGGAAGGCGAAACCGCGGCGGCTCCGCCAATCGAGTCGCCCGCCGAGCCTCCTGTCGTCGCTGCTAGCGACGTTGCCATCACTACCGATGACGCATCCGGAGAATCCACTGGTCCACCCGCGGCCAATACCTCTGCGGCCAGTACCTCTGCGGCCAGTACCTCTGCGGCCAGTACCTCTGCGGCCAGTGCCTCTGCACCGGCGCGTACGGTTCGTCGGCGAAAGAAAAAGAAGAGCCGCGCTCCGATCATCTTAGGGGCCATGTGTGTGCCCATTCTCTTAATGCTGATGTTTCTCATCGTCGGTGGTGGCGGTGAAGAAGAGAAAAAGCCGCGCACACGTCCACCCATTCCCGATGTGATTCCGTCGGTGACGGGGCGTTCGACGGCACAAGAATCCGATCCTGTTGATCCGATGCCCGCCGTGGCTGGCTACGAATTGATTGAAGACGACCGCCTGCTTTGGGTGCCACCCTACGGCACCGATTCCAAATCGGCATCGCTCGAACTGCTGCCTCCTGGACCGGGTGTTGTCATGTCGGTCAACCTCGCCAGCATCAATCAATCGCCCGTTGGAGACTCCTTGGTCGACGCCTTTTCGCCCGAGCTCGGTCAACTGCTTAGCCAAGTTGCAACTCGAGCAAAGGTTGATGCGAGCGAGATCAAGCGATGTGGTGTCGCTTTGCATCCGGGCAAAGACGGCTGGCCAGATGTTTCGCTTGCGATCGAACTGGTAAGCCCGAAACCACTCAAACAACTGACCGAAGATTGGGATGCGTTTGAATCAAAGACGCGCACAGGCGCGACCATCTACGCCGGTGACGAGGAGGGAACGGATGCCTACTACATTGCTCCCGATGACAAAGATGACGCCGGTAACGTGGCTCGATTTGCGGTCGGTTCGATTCCAAGGGTGAGCGAAGTCGCCGAGAACGAAGGGGGCGCCATTCCACTTCCTCGCTCGTTGCAAAACCTGTGGAAGGCAACGAGCATCGAGTCGGATCTTGCCGTCTTGCTGACCCCCAATTTTCTTGTGGCTGATGGCCGAGAACTGTTGGCAACATCGGCGCCCCAGTTGGTCGCGCCGATGAAGTCGTTATTGATTCCTGATGTTGCTGCAGCACTTTTGATCGCCGACATCAGCGACGACAACGTTTTCGCGGAACTGCGTTTGGCGCCCAGCGGTGGGATCTCTGAAGCTGCTTTGATGAAACGTTTGTCGGAAACCGTGAACGCGTGGCCCGATTGGGCCAGTGGATTCATGCTTGATTCGGTTCCCGATGCGTCTTGGCGACTACTTTGGTCGCGATTGGAGCAGATGATGTCCTTCGTCAGTCGGCAAGCTCGATTCGGAATCTCCGATGGCGCCGCAACGGCGAACGTCTACTTGCCATCGCGAGCGGCATCGCAAGTTTCCGTTGCGCTGCTCTATGCACTCAATACAAAACCAGGTTCGGGAAGCACGGTGGCCGCGACGCCCCAGGCCAAGCCGCTTACGATGGATGAGATGCTTGATCGCAAGATGTCCGTTTCGTTCGACCAAGAGTCGCTCGAGTTTGGGATCAATACGGTGGTCGACGAATTCAAGCGATCGCTGCCCGGCGGATCGGAGTTACCTCCGGTGCGAATCGTCGGTGGCGACCTTGAAGCTGGCGGCATTACCCAGAATCAACAGATTCGCGATTTTTCCAAATCAGATGTTCCGTTGCGTACGGTGCTTACCGACTTGGTCTTGGGGGCCAATCCCGACAAGACGGCAACAGGCCCCAGCGACCCCAAGCAGGCGTTGATTTGGGTGGTCGCTGATGACCCGCAAGCGTCGGGAGGCAAGGCGATTTTGATCACGACTCGAGCCGCGGCGGCAACCAAACAATACACGCTACCACGCGAATTCAAGGTCGATCCGTAATCGTCGAATTGCGGGCCGTGACTGCGAAATCCGCGTTCCCTAACTCCAGCCGCCAGGATGACCTGGCTGGCTAGACTGTCGTATCGACAATAGCATTGATTCCGGTTTTACGGCTTGGGTGACGCCGTTGGCTGCAGGATGGTGAATCCGCTGCAGCGAAGGTATGACTCACCCCCTACCGAACTACAATCAAGGTCACGAAAGAGCAAATACCTCAGTTGGTATGTCAAAGGTGAGAATCAAATGAAAATCGCGATGATCGGAACCGGCTATGTTGGGCTGGTGACTGGTACCTGTTTCGCTGACAGCGGTAACGACGTTGCGTGTGTCGATATCGACGAAGCCAAAATCAATGGCCTGCGGCAAGGTGTGATTCCGATTTACGAGCCTGGTCTTAAGGAGCTGGTGCTTCGCAACAGTGAAAACGGCCAACTGACCTTCACGACCGATTTGGCCGAGGCGGTGAGTTCGTCGCGCATCATCTACTTGGCGGTCGGCACACCTCCTTCGGATGACGGATCGGCCGACCTAACCGCGCTCAAAGCGGTTGTCGATTCGATGGCACCTCATTTGACGGACGATGCAATCGTCGTCACCAAGAGCACCGTGCCGGTTGGAACGAATCAGTGGATTTTTGATCGGCTGCGAGAAACGCTCAATCGCGATGTGGACGTCGCAAGCAATCCTGAGTTCTTGAAGGAAGGCGCGGCGATCGAAGATTTCATGAAGCCCGACCGAGTGGTGGTCGGCGTGCGGCGTCAAGAAGTCGCCGATGTTTTACACGAGCTGTATCGTCCCTTCTTGCGAACCGACAAACCGTTCTTGTCGATGAGCCCTCAGTCAGCAGAACTGACCAAGTACGTTGCCAACGCGTTGCTGAGTACAAAGATCTCTTTCATCAACGAGATGGCGAACCTTTGTGAGCGTATGGGCGGCGACATCAATGATGTGCGTCGCGGTATCGGACACGACCAACGTATCGGTTTCGCTTTCTTGTTTCCTGGTGTTGGCTACGGTGGAAGCTGTTTCCCCAAAGACGTTCGCGCATTGGCGAGCATGGCACGCGACTTGGGTCTCTCGCCACGAATCATGGACGCCGTTGACGATGTCAACCGCGAGCAAAAGAAAGTACTGGTTGAAAAGGTTGACCGACACTTTGACGGGAACCTCGCCGGGAAACGAGTCTCCATTTGGGGCCTCGCTTTCAAGCCGCGAACGGATGACATCCGCGAAGCACCCGCGTTGACGCTTTTGAACTACTTGCTCGAAAAGGGCGCTGTTCCACAGGTGCATGACCCCGAAGCGATCGAGAATATCCGCGAAATCTACGGGAATCAGCTGATCTATTGCGAATCGGCAATGGACGCTCTAAACGGTGCCGATGCCTTGGCGATCAACACCGAATGGAAGGTGTATCACAATCCCGACTTCAGCGAGATGCGTACGCGTATGAACGGGCACGTCATCTTTGACGGACGCAACTTGTATGAACCCGATCGCATGGTGGATCAGGGGTTTGTGTACTACAGCATTGGTCGTCCCGTGGGGGCCGGCGAAGATACATCGGTGACGGCATAGCCTCGCCACTTGAATGAACAACTTGATTGACAACTTGGCATTTGTTGGTAGATAGAAATCGATGCGTGTGATTGTTACGGGATCCAGCGGTTTGATTGGATCCGCGGCGGTTCGACATTGGGATGCTCTGGGCGACGAGGTGATCGGTATCGATAACGATATGCGAGCCACCTTCTTTGGTCCCGACGGAAGCACTCAATGGAATCAGTCTCGATTGGAATCGGAAACGAATCACTTTCGTACAGAGTCCATCGATATTCGCGACCGCGAACGCATCTTTGATCTGTTCAAGAATGAAACGCCCGATTTGATCATTCACTGTGCCGCGCAGCCCTCGCACGATAAGGCAGCGGCGATCCCGTTCCTTGATTTCGAAGTCAATGCGAACGGCACGCTGAATCTGCTCGAAGCGACGCGTCAGCATGCTCCCGACGCCGTGTTCTGTCACATGAGCACGAACAAGGTTTACGGTGACGCACCGAATGAGCTGCCGCTGGATGAGCTGGAGACGCGTTGGGAATATTCGCGTGACGAAGATTTCGAAGGCATCGACGAGTCGTGCCGCATCGACCAGACGATGCATTCGCTTTTCGGAGCATCAAAAACCGCAGCCGACATCGTGGCTCAAGAGTACGGCAAGTACTTCGGTCTCAAGACAGGCGTATTCCGTGGCGGCTGTTTGACGGGGGCGAGTCATAGCGGCGTTGAATTGCATGGATTTCTGAGTTACTTGGTCCATGTCGCCGTCGCAGGCAAGCCGTACACGATCTTTGGCTACAAAGGCAA
The DNA here is from genome assembly GCA_965216875.1 of Rubripirellula sp. GTDB lineage: Bacteria > Planctomycetota > Planctomycetia > Pirellulales > Pirellulaceae > CBDCUW01. The sequence continues at coordinate 5,711,938 of OZ244207.1, read as the reverse complement.
GCAGGTTCGCGACCAAATCGAATGTAGCGACGTGGTCAAAGCGTTCGAAGCCTTTGCCGGCGATCCTCGCCCCGGCGAGGTCTACAACATTGGCGGCGGGCGTCAGAATGCTGCCAGCGTTCTCGAGTGTATTTCGATGATCGAAGAGATCGGGGGGCACAAGGTCGACTTCACCCTGTCGGATGACAATCGAAAGGGCGACCACATCTGCTACATCAGTGATCTCGGAAAACTCCGCTCGCACTATCCCGAGTGGGACATTCGCGTCGATTTGCAGGACATTATCTCGCAAATGATCGCTGCCGAGGAAAAAAAACTGGGCATCGGCGCCGTGTAATTGACGATACCCCGTCGGCAATTTCCTTCTATCTGTAACGGCTGTAACGACAGTGCTGGCCAATTTGGGCCAGCACTTTCTCTTGCGCACTCACACTCTCACAACAGTGCGCGTTTCACCCATTTCTTGGTGGCACGTGCTCCCCTGCGCACTAGATTTCTCCAGGGACATCCGATTGTCGCCCCCCATAAGAACGTCCCCCGCCCAACAACTTGCCCTAACACGACCATGTCCGGAGTCGATTTCATCCCGATCAGCGTCGCAACGCTGCTTCCCACGGAAGCAGTGGGGCTGAATCTGTATCAGCAGGAGGCTGACTCGGAACGGTTGGTTCTCTATCGAGGCGAAGAATATCCAATCACCTTGGATGACTTGGATCGCTTGCGTTCCAGAGGAATCCATCGCCTCTATATCTCGCAAGAGTCGCGATCGCTTTATCAGAAGTACTTGCGCCGCATTGCGATTGGAACGGACAACACATCAATTCCTCTCGCCGCTCGCGCCGGTGCACTCAATGAGGTTGTTCGCGATGTGCTGCAGTCCGCCTTCCACAACAATGATGTGGACGAAACGGTTTCGGCTGCCGAAAAACTGGGTCTGCTCGCAGCTGATATCGTCACCAAAGACGAATTCGCCGCCGGCGACCTGTTTCAAGTGTTGCATCATGATTACGCAACCTTTACCCACTCAGCCAATGTCGCCTTTTACTGTGGCATGTTGGGAGCCGGCTTAGGATTCGATCGCACCGAAATCGAACAAATCACCACTGGCGGCTTGCTTCACGATTTGGGCAAGCTGGATATCGACGAGAGAATCCTGTGCAAACCCGGACGTTTGGACGAATGGGAATTCCGAACGATTCGCACGCATCCCTTGCTCGGCTTTCGCAAGATGGCGCATCGCGTCGACCTGAATGAAGGCCAACTGATGATGGCCTACCAGCACCACGAGCGACTTGATGGCAAAGGTTATCCCGTCGGTTGTGTTGACGACGATATCCACCCTTGGGCCAAAATCTGCGCGATCGTTGATGTTTTCGAAGCGCTTACAAGCCACCGACCTTACCGCACCCCGATGCCGCGAAGCAAAGCACTGACGCTTCAGCAACGTGACTGTGGGACTGCTTTTGATCCGGAGATGTTCCAATGCTGGAAGTCGATTATTCAACGCGATTTGGCGAACTGATCCAATCGATCGGCTTCGACATCGAATTGCCGGTCGAATGGTCTGACTATTTCGAGGAGCGTGGTGAAGTTCCTTCGTTCGTCGAAGATGAACGTAACAACCAGCGTTTGAAGGTGCGTACCCACGGTGTGATGTGGTTCGACGACTGCCTGCCGTTTCTGTCACGCGGCGACAAGGCGGTGGGAATCTACACCCGCGACTTTTCACGGCACGGTTGCGGCTTTCTGACACCCTTCGAGATCTATCCCGAAGAAAGTGTGCGGATTGTCCTGCCTACGTTCTGGGTGCAATTGCACGTCGTGCGAGCAAGACGGATCACAAGCAAGTGCTACGAGATTGGTGCGAGCTTGGTGCATCGACACGATCCAACCATCGATGCATTCGACATCGCCAGCGACGATTTGGTGACCGCCTAACGCTTGCTAACCGCGTTCGAGTTGCATCACGCGAATCGGATGTTTGTTGCCATCTTCAAGGTCGACGCTCGTTTCGCTGTACTTCCAGCCGCGCTCTTGGATCCAGTCGCGAAACTCGTTGGCAATGATGCGAAACGGGTCACTTAGAAGCACGATTCCGTCATCGGCAAGATGCTCTTTCAAGCACTGATCGAGCTCGGGCCAAAGCGTTCGCAGATAGGTGACGTCGCTTCCCAGGATCATCGGGTAGGAAGGTTGGTCCAAGCGGTCGATACCAAATCGCAGCACCTGGACCTCGCAGTGCTGGCGAACAAACCAGGTGCTCATGCGCACCAACCGCAACGGATCTTCGACCCCGTCGGTAAGGACCACCTTGGCGCCACGTAGAGCGGCAGCCAGGCCCGCGTGGCCCGTGCCACATCCAAGCTCAAGAACACGTTTGTCGACCAAGTCGAACCTGTCGAGGTAGCGATCCAAGCCCGATGCAGCGCGCCAGGTTGTCGCCCAAAAAGGATCGATCACACCCTCTTCGCCGGCATCTTGCCGCTCACAGGCTTCGATCAACATGCCATCAGGATCGGTGGCAACGGCGAGCGGCCGAACGTGCCCAGCGATCACGGTTGGTTCCCAGTGCCACTCGATGCGCTCATTGGCCAAGGTCGCCATTTGCCCGAGCTCGGATGTTGGGTCATCGGTGAGTGCTTGAGCCGCGTCGATACTGATGTCGTGTTGCGGTGGTGTTGTTGACACGATGGAAACCTACTCCGCGAGCCATTCGGCCGCTTCGGCGGCAAAGTACGTCAACACGCCATCGGCGCCAGCTCGTTTGAATGCTAACAAACTTTCCAAGACAGTTGACTTGCGATCAAGCCATCCGTTTGCAGCTGCGGCCGAAAGCATTGCGAACTCACCACTCACTTGATACGCAAACGTTGGCACACCGAATGTTGATTTGACGCGCTGAACGATATCGAGATAGGGCATCCCCGGTTTGACCATCACGCTATCGGCGCCTTCAACCAAGTCCAACGCAACTTCGTGGAGTGCTTCGTCGGTTTGCGACGGAGCTTGCTGGTACGTTTTTTTACTCGCCGTGCCAAGATTCGACGCCGAGCCGACTGCGTCGCGAAACGGGCCGTAAAACGCGCTCGCGTACTTTGCGGCATAGGACATGATTTGAATGTTGGGCATGTTCGCCGCTTCAAGAGCATGGCGAATGGCGCCAATACGGCCATCCATCATGTCGCTGGGCGCAATGACGTCGCAACCTGCTTCGGCTTGTACAACCGCTTGCCGACACAACACATCGACCGTCTCGTCGTTGACAACATCGCCGTTTCGAATGATCCCGTCGTGACCGTGGCTGCTGTAGGGATCGAGGGCGACGTCGCAGATCACGCCAAGCTGGTCACCCACTTCCTTCTTGATCGCGCGTACTGTGCGACAAACAAGGTTCTCGGGGTTGGTCGCTTCGCGGGCGTCTTCGGCTTTGAGTGATGGGTCAGTCGCGGGAAAGACCGCAATGGCAGGGATCCCGAGCTGGCAGGCACTCGCGGCCACGCGTGCGATTTCGTCGCTTCCGATGCGATCCACGCCCGGCAAACTCTCGATGCTCTGGCGGCCCTGACCGTCAAAGACGAAGAGCGGCCAGATCAAATCACTGACCGAAAGTTGATTCTCGGCGACGAGCCGACGCGACCAATCGTGGCGTCGCACTCGTCGCATTCGGGTCGCAGGGTAAGCCCCGCGCGTAAAGTCTTGCATGGTTCACTCCAGGAGGAAGCAACCATTTTGACTGAAGAATGCCGGGGCGAAAACCTGTGGATAATGCGAAGAGCCGATTCGGCACGAGGTTCCTGGTCGACCCCGTTACCCGTGCCAAGCCACGATGTTACCCGTGCCAATTCGCATTGTTACCAGTGCCACGTCACGTTGCGAACGTGTTCGGGAACAAAGTTGTCTTTGTAGCTTCGTCGCGTCAGCAATTCTTCGGTGATTGCCCACAGCGTCACGAATCGCATCCAGATGTAGTAGAAGGGCATCAGCGGAAAGACCGCACCGATCATCATCACACGTCGCTTGTTGTCACAGTAGTACAACAAGATCATCAGTTGCAGGATTTCCATGCCAAGGTAAACCACATAGAACAGCATGAGCTGATAGTGGGCGAAGGCATGGATGTGAAAGAGGTACCAGAACATGTACCCCAAGAAGGCGTATTGAAGCACGACGCTGTAAAGCCATCGGTCGACCAGCATCACGAAATTGCTGAAGCGAAAGTCGGCTCGAAACGGGTTCGCCATTTCGATGTGCTTGCGACATTCCAACGTGATGACAGCCCATTCCCAGCGACGCCGCTGTTTGGACAAACGACCCATCTGTTGGACTGGATTGGTAAAGCATTGGGCATAGGGGGCGAAGACGACGTCGTAGCCCGAGCGACGCAACCGCAACGTCAAGTCACCATCTTCTCCCGGACCGACATCCCAAGCGCCCACCTGCAAGATTGCTTCGCGACGGTAAGCACCAAAGGCGCCCGAAACAATCCCTAGGATTCCCAGTCGGCTGGTGAACATGCGACCGAGAAAGATGCAGCGGTAATACTCAAGGGCCTGGATCCAAGTCAGCAAATTGATAAAGGGTTTGCGAACAAGCACCGTACCACTGACCGCGGCCACGTTGGGGTCGACAAAGGGTTGCACGATTTCCCAGACGGCACCATCGCCCAAGTGCGAGTCGCTGTCGACACAGACCAGAATCTCGGCGTCGGTGAAGGGAAGGGCAGCGTTGAGCGCGCTGCTTTTACCACCGCGCGCCGGTTTGCGAACGACCGTTGTCTTCGAATGCGTCTTGGCGAACTCACACGCAACTTCGGACATGCCATCGGTGCTTCCATCGTCGACCACCACGATTTGCAGGTCTGGATAGGAGCCGGCAAGCGAATCGAGTGTCTGGCCAAGTGAATCGGCTTCGTTCAATCCGGCGACGATCGCGCAGCAACGCGGTTGGTGACTGAAGGGACGGACTTCGTCTTCACCGCGAATTGATTTGTAGGTGTCTTCGAGAAAGTCCCACAACCAAAGTGTGAGCGTTCCCAGAGCGTACCGCGGCGCATCGAGCAAGAGAATGGGCGCCAGAAGCCAGAGCAATTCAGCGGTCTGCAACTGCGTTAACCAGCGCAGCCAATCCGAAATCATGGCGGATGCTCGTGGCTAGGATGCGTAGAAGGTAACCGGGTCGAGACGCTCGACGTGGTAGGCGTACAACATGCGTTCTTCTGCTTCTTCCATGCTGAAGCGGTGGTGGCATCGGTGGCACATCGCCGCCATCGTGGGTTGCCCGCCGCGGGCGCCACAGTCGTAGCATTCAACGGGACCTTCGATGAACTCGTAGTCCGACCCAACGATCAAATTGTTCGTTCGGCATTTGGGACATTGCAGTCCATCGGCGGTTTCGAAGTCGGCGGCTCGATCGACGTGAGCACAGGCGAAGTGATGAATCAGGCGGTCGCGATGGATCCGGCCCGAACCACAAACGTGGCATCCATTTCGCCAAGACGGAATCGATCCGCAACGATCGCACAGCAGCACTCGGTCGACGAGGTATTGGCGAAGCACGCCCAGCCGCGTCCATTTCTTGAGCGTTTCTTCGGACCATCCGTACACAAACGACAACGTGCGGGGGTCCACGCGTGGACGGAGCTTGTCGGGGACGAGAATGTCTTCAGAGGATCCGATCACCCATTTGCCGCCGATTCGCAAGACACCGTCGTCGGATTGAGTCTGCGAAACAATTTGAAGTGTGCCGAAGGCACGTCCACCCGCGGCGGACTCGGCGCCCACCACCACATTGCGGCATGGAAGCGTCGATTGACTTTGCATCCGTAGCGAGAGGCCGGTCGCTGAGACATCTTCGGTGATAGCCTCGGCCCACTGAAGTTCGCCGGGACCACCGTCAAGCAAGACCGGGACCACCGCGATCGGACGCGTTGATTCGCGCCGATTCAGCTGACGCCGATCCATCAGATCATCCAACGGAATCGGATCACCACCATCAATTGGCGGAGACAGTTCCGGATTCAGATTTCCGTTGGGAGATGGATTCATATTCAACCGTCGAACAAATCACGGGCGCTGATAAGACGCAAGTGGTCACGGGCATGGCACGAGCTTGGCGGGCGGGGTTCATACGCCGTTGTTCGGCTTTCTGAAACTCTCGAATCCATCCAGCAGTGCGCCCATCGATTTCGCTTTGTTCAGTATCGGCTGGATGGTGCTCAGGTTCTTGCTCGGAAACGGTTTGCACCGAAGGTTCCGGTTCTAACACCTGGGAGGCGTGATCAACGGATGTGAAACTTGGCAGCGCGGTTTCTGTCCACCAGCGTTTCAGTTTGGCAATCACCGACACGTTGTCGGCGCGGGGCAAACGAAGTTGGCTGCCGAGGGTCAGTTCCCCTTCGGTCGATCCCCAATCGGTCACGCGCAGGTAGACCGGCAACAAGGTTTCATCGTTCTGGTAAAAGCGAGCCAGGCTTTCGGGAGCCTTTTTCATTTCCAATGCGACACGGTGAACTTGGCAAGCAACGTTCGTGTTCGCTGGATTGACGTTCACCGTCACGCTTCGCCCGATCGGAAACTCTTCAGCTCGCGATTGAGGCAAGTAAAGGACGAGTTCGGTTGACCCGTCGACGAGCAGTTCGACAACCGGTGTGGTGGGTTCGGCGTATTCACCCGCGAATCGGTGAGTTCGCACAACGCGACCGCCAGCTGGTGCTCGGATATCGCCCTGCTGGATCATGTCTCGCGTTCGCTGCAGTTCGGCTTGCAGGTTTTCGATTCGAGCCAGTGTCGGTTGGATACGGTCTTCCATGTCGAGTTCGACGGGCGACTGATCGGTTCGCTTCTTCAGTGCTCGAACCGCCTCGATCAGTTGTTCGACGCGTTTTTCTTGGCCAGCGACTTGGAATTGAAGGGAATCGTACTGCTCTTTGCTGGCCGCACCCTCGCGTAAGATCGGTTCGATCCGTTTGAGTTGGGTTTGTAAATCGGCCAATCGCGATTGTTCCCAAAGCAATTCGCTCCATTTGTCATAGAACTCGCTTTGCGCCAGTTTATGAAGGTCACGAATCTTTTCGGCCTCCCAACGCAACATCGCCAACTCGCTCGAAAGCTGTGCACGTTGTAGTCGAAGTGAATCGTCGATCTCTTCGATCTTTTGCTTGAGTTCAAAGTTGTCGATCGTGGCGATCACTTGACCGAATTCAACATGGTCGCCTTCGCGAACGTGAATCGATTGGATGACACCGGGCCAAGGCACAGCCAGTTCTAAGCGGCGGCCCGTTACCTCGCCGTATGCGGTGTAGCGAAGCAATGAATCAAACAGCGTAAAGCCGATCGATCCGATCACTGCCAGGAAGACGGTGCCGATGAAGAGACGACCCTTCGGACGCTTGGGAAGTGGAGGTCCCGATCGCTTTTCGGGTTTACGAATCGGTGGTGCCTTCGATCCGCTGCGGCTTGGCTTTGTTTCGGCCGGTTTTGATTTTGCTGATGGCTTCGCGCCCACGCCGCTTGGGATGGGGCCGAGATCAATCGATGCCGGTTCGGTTGCGGGGTAGCCCAGCACCGGGTCGCTGCTCGACATTGCCATCGGCTCAAACGCCCCGGTTGAGGCGTCGATTGATGGAAAATCGGGTGATGGCTGCGATTGGCTCATGAAGCAGTTCTTGTTGTTGGCAGTCAACCAACGGAACGGTGGTGGGGAGAGGACGCAGATTCCTCCGCAGAACTGTAGGTTGCCGCTATGCACCCGCCTTTGGCGATCAACCAAAACCGGTCGTTTCACCACTGGGGGGTGATTCAAACCGCCCTGATGATCCATTTAATTGTCAAAGTTCGATCGAGACGATCCGTGAAACACTCGCAGCGCGCCGGTTGCGGCCTGTAGCGATTGTGCCCGTCACCCCGCTGGTCGGGAATGTAATCGCTGCGGGAACCTCGCCGGTCTTTTCACTTTTGATCTTCGGTCTGCGCGATGCGACCGCGATCCGATCTGAATCAGTGAGCTTGGTGCGCGGGGATCGTCGATCCGAAGAGACAGGATATTTCAGGTTGCGCGCTGCTGGACGCGGCGCGCCATTCCTTCTCGATGCAAAGCTGTCTCATGGAAGAGTCTCGCCGTCGCCCGCGGTTGGCCAAACGCCTCGCACTTGCCGCAACGATTGTCTGTGCTGGCCAAGTCGCGTTGGATGCTGATGACAAGGATGTTGAAGTCAACGCGAGTCCAATGCGATCGATGCTGTCGCAAGGTTGGCAGCGGTCCGAATTGCAACCACTGCACCGCAAATTAGCTCCCAAGCGGTCGGTCCGCGTTCTGACGCCACATGATGATCAACCCTCGATCTTAAAAGCCGTGCCCGAGGTGATCGTTCCCGAGCCGATCGTGATTGAGTCTCAAGAGATCGTCCCGATCGACGACGCTCAAGTGGTCGAGTCTCCAAAGGTCCAAGCAGCGGAACCGGAACAGACCCCGTCGCGAGAAATCGAGCAAAAAACGTCGCGAGACATTGAGCAAAAACCGTCGCGAGGCATCGAGCAAACCCCGTCGCGAGAGATCACGACGATCAAACGCCTTCCTCGCGTGTTGGTCGTCGACCAGCCGAGCCAACCTGCTCGCTTGCCTTCGGCCGTCGGGAACGTCGATGTTTCCGCCGAAGACAGCTTCGCGGACGTCATGAAGCGGAATGTGGATCGGCCTACGCGTGCCGCTCAGGATACCCACGCCTCCTGGGAAAAGTCTCGGCGATGGCTTGAGTCGAACGACGCCAGCGAAGTGGCTGCGCCGTCAGCAGCGCCGAAGGTGCAACGCTTGACGCTCCAACAGCGAGGCGACATCCGACCGCTTGACGATGTGAAACCTGTCACCGCTACACCACAGCCGAGAATTCCGAAGGCCATCGGTGGTGCACTTGCGGCAGATCTGGGGATGATCGAGGACGTCGCTGGCGATCAAGCTGGCCCGACGTTGCAAGAGAAAACGCTGGCACCCAAGCAAAGTCATGTTCCAACGTATGCGGCCGATCCAAACGTCGACATCGCGACCAGCCGACCAACGTCGACGTTGGTGATGCCCGAATTCGCAAGCAAGCCCGCAGCCGTCAACAAGCGGGAACCGGTCACGATGGAGCTGCCACTCGCAAACAGGGTCAAGGCTCAGCCGGTTTCGAAGCCAAAGCCGACGCGACACGCCCTACCCGCGGCAGGTTCGACGACGGAGCCTGGTGATGTGGTCACGGCGACGATTCACGCGACACGACAACGCGAACTCGCGAGGCAATCGCTGTATAGTGCCCACCAACGGTACCAGCGAGGCGCCTATCATTCGGCTCGCAAAATGACGTTGCAATCGCTTCGCGGTATCGTCGCAATGCACGATGCCCTCTCGAGTTCCTCCGTTCACGGCCAAAAACTTGATGCCGCTCTGAATGCGATTCGTGAGTCGGAGGACTTTGCTGGACGATTCGGGCCAGTGAATAACGCCGCACTTAAACGGATGGTCGCTGTCCACGAAACGGATGCGTTGCAAGGCGTCGACCTTAGCAAGCTCGCACCGCTGAGAGCGACCGAACTTTACCTCGCGCAGGCTCGCAAAGACCTTGTCATCGCATCGGGCGGAAGCCGCGAAGCGAGCGACGCTTTGGTGATGCTTGGCAAGGTCGAGCAAAAAATCGCAGGCGACTCGGATGCACACGCCGCCGCTGTCGCATTGACGCTGCACCGAGCTGCAGTGGAAGTTGCTCCGGACAACGCGACCGCACTGCAAGAACTCGGCAGCTCGCTCCTCAATCAGGGCCTGATTGAGTCGGCGATCAAGATGCTTAAGCAGAGTGTCACCGTTCGGCCAACGCCTCGCGCCTATCATCAGTTGCTCGATGCCTCGTTGCGAATCGACGACATCGAAGGCGCCAAGTCATGCGTTGAGGCTTTGGCAAAGCTCAAGCAGGAATCGGTGATTCCGGTCAACCAAATGGCGCCCGAGCAGTTCGCGAAAACGCATCAACCCACAAAGGTTCACAAACCTGCGATCCAGCCGAAACAAACCAGGCTTCCAGTCACCGAAAAGCAGAAGCTAAAAAAGAAACCCAACGCGCTGATCAGCAAAGCGAAGTCATGGCTTTCGTTCGGGCGGTAGCCAAGGCTTTCATTCGGGCGGTAGCCAACGCTGCGCCAAACGGACAACCTATCGATCACCCCCTCAAAAAGCACATCGTACCATCATGTTGGAAAGTCTTCGCAATCGGACTCGAACACTCGCGCTGTTGGTCGCCGCGTTCACGATGTCGCAACAAACGCGCGGCGACGAACCTGTCGTCGCCTTTCAAACCAGCGAAACGGTTGTCCAGCAAAACGCGCCGACGTACGTTCAAGACGGGCATTCGTTTGCGCATCATCGAACCTGCGTCAATCGTAGCGGGGATGGTTTGATTGGCGGCACGGGGATGAAACTCGGTATTGGGCCGATTGACCATCCCCACGATTGTCAATGCTGGCAGTGTCCCTATCACTCGCCATTCGATCAGCTTGGGCCTGGCGAATACGCAGGGCCCTCTCGAACGTTTCGCGTTCCCGAATATCGATTGCGGACCGGCGATACGATCGAACTCACCTTTTTGTTGACCGCTTTGAAAACGGAAGGCAGCTATCGTCTTGTTGTTGGAGACGAATTGCTGATCGAATCGGAAGCCGACGAGCAACTGACACGGGGGACGCTCGAGAAGGGGCTCAAGATTCAACCCGACGGAACGATCACATTGCGTTTGATTGGTCAAGTTCACGCCGCAGGCCAGACAATCCAGCAATTACGCGAAGTGCTCGAACGACGCTACAAACAGTTCTATCCTGAACCGGCGATTGATGTGACGCCGGTCAACACGGGAACGGCTGCTCGCCAGATTCGCGAGGCCATCAGCGGTGTTGGTGGCTTTGATCCCCAGCAGACCGACCAACGCGTCACGCCCTCGGGCGAGATTCGTCTGCCGCGAATCGGTAGCGTGCAAGCACAGGGCCTGACGCTCGAAGAACTGAAGCAAGAGATCAATCTGCGATACGACGAAATCGTGGGCGGTCTGGAAGTCGAACCTTCGCTTGCCGAAGAAGCACCGCACCATTTCTATATTCTCGGCGAGGTCAAGCAACCTGGCCGCTACGACATGGACACTCCCACAACGGTGCTGGGGGCGATCGCCATGGGCGGAGGCCACGTTGTGGGCGCGAACTTACGCCAGGTGGTTGTCTTTCGACGTGGTGACAACTTCGAGTTGATCTCGACGTTGCTCGATGTACGAGGCGCGATCTTGGGACGTGAGGCTCAGCCGTGCGACGAGATTTGGATACGCGACGGTGATGTCATTGTCCTGCCAAGTGCGCCGATCAAGTTGTTCAACAACTTTGTTCGCCAAGTCTTTACTGATGGCGTCTACGGGGTCGTGCCCGTCACAGGTGTCTACAACTTTGGCAGCAGTTTCAACTAGCGCAGAATCGCGTTGGCTACGCGAAGGCCACTGTTCATTGCGCCTTGAATGCTGGGCGTTTCTCTATGGTCGCCGCACAGATAGGTGTTTGCGTCGGATCCAACTGATCGTCCGTCGATGGGCAACATCACTGGCTCAAGATCGCGATTGGGAACACCGAAGGGGATGTCATAGACACGCAGGCGTTTCCAGCTCGTGACGGCATCACCGTACCAGGATTTCAATTGGCCACGGATCTGGTTGTCTGCTTCGTCGATATCGACCTCGGCTTGACCGGAGACGCTGACCGAGACAAGTGCTTTGCCGGTGGGTGCATATTCGGGTGCGACGTTGCTGAGGATGGTTGCCGTCTGAATGATCCCCGATTCGTCACCACGAAGTACCAACATCTTGCGGGCATCGGGCGCGCTGTCGGCGGCGTAGTAAAAGGTTGTCGCTCGATTCCATTCGGTCGCGATCGATTCTTGCTTCAACAACCGGGCCGCAGTGCCACTTTCGGTTGCGATCACAATCGAGTTGGCCGCCAGGGTCGTGCCGTCGGCAAGCGTTAGTCTGTTGCCGTCGATCGATGTCACAGACGACTGCAACCGGATGGTTCCCCGCGGCAAACGTTCCGCCAATTGCCTCGGTATCGCTCCCATTCCTTCGGCTGGAACCGCCACATCGCCGGCCGAGAACATGCGAAAAACGAATTTCAGCATTCGGCTCGATGTTTCAAGTGATTCATCAAGATAGACGCCGCCGATGAAGGGTCGGAAAAACTGCTCGACAAAGGGCTCCGAGAAACCAAACTGGGCGAGGAATTCCTTTGTGGTTGTAGATTCGTTTTGATAGAGGCTATCGAGACTGCCAGATTGGACGGCGCTGCGAAGTTTGGCGACAAGCAGTTTGTCTTTCCATGTGCCAACCGAGTTGAATGCAGTGGCAAAGGTCTGACTAGGTGATCGCCACGGGTCGGCGAGCACAGCAAAGGCCCCGTTTTTTCGAACGAGTGCGCCCGGTGCGAATGGCCGCAGGCGAAGGGAATCGTAGTCGAGCAATTCTTCGCAAGCCGGGTAGGCCGTGAGCAGGACTTGAAAACCATGATCGAGCGTAAAGCCGTCCACGACATCGCTGCGCACACGGCCTCCCACACGGTCGGATGCCTCGAGAATCGCTACCGACTTTCCGGCTTTGCTCAGGGCGATGGCGCATGATAAGCCGGCAAGTCCCGCCCCAACGATCACTACATCTAGTTGTTCGCTTTCCGCCACCCGCAATCGCTCCCATATTCGATCGATATTCGATTGCTGGACTATAGCGACTCGGCGAGCGTCTGGTCAGATCCGACGTTGCGCGGATGGTCAGGCGACATGCCGGATCCGCGTCGCTGTCGCTCCTTGATCCGGCCTACGGGGAGCGCGGTGTGCGAAGAGTGCGAGACCACGCGTTCGGCTCATCAACCGCTTAAAGGCTGGACTACAAACGGCATGACTACGCGGAGCGAGGTTACGACGTCAGGCGAGTGTCTGGTCAGATGACGCGGTGGCCACGCTCGGTCAGCTTTTCGGCAAGGGTTTGTTTCGGCTGGTATTCACCGTGGACGAGTCGGATTTCGCCGGGAGGCTTTTCCATCGATTCGGCGAATTCGATCAGGTCGGCTTGGTCGCCGTGGGCTGAGTAGCCATGGATGCGATGAATGTCTGCGGCAATGTTGTATTTGCGCCCGTCCAAACGGACCCAATCGCTGCCACGACTGATGAAGTGACCCGGCGTTCCGCCCGCCTGATAGCCAACAAACACAATGTCAGCTTTGGGATCTTCGATGAACCGTTTTAGATAGTTGACCACGCGACCACCGGTGCACATGCCACTTCCTGCGATCACGATTGCCGGAAGCTGATGCCGATCGATGTAATCCAATGTGTCTCGATGTTCGCGGTGGCCACCGACGGTGGTGAGGTTTTCGAAGACAAGTGGCTGGTCTTGCATGCTTACCGCATGCTGCGCCTCGAGTCCCCAGTAGTCTTGCAGTTCTTTGTAGAGCTGTGTGAATCTTGAAGCCAACGGCGAGTCGACGATGACATCAACCTGCTTCATGAGCGATCGCCCGTCGGTCTGTTGAACGCGTTCAAAGATCCCGTTCATCTCGTACAAGAGTGCTTGAGTACGTCCGAGGCTGAACGCGGGAATGATCGTCACGCCTTTGTCTTCGAGCGTTTTGCGAAGGACTCGTTCAAGCGTGTCGCGGCGGTCCTGGTGCGTTTGATGGAAACGATCGCCGTAGGTGCTTTCGAGAACCAGCAAGTCGGCACGTGTCGGGCTGGTCGGTTTGTTTAGCAACGGGTTGTTGCCCGATCCGATGTCACCCGAGAAGACGACCCGTTTTCCGTCAGGCAGTTCCACTTCAAACACGGTCGATCCAAGAACGTGGCCCGCCGTCTGCAATCGAATCTTGACGCCGTCGGCGATGGAATGCCACGTGCCATATTCGATCGGGCGTAGCAGTTTGCCGATCCGCTTGAGAAACTTTTCAATCAGTCGGCGTGACCGCGTGAAGCCAATCTTCAAAGCGTCTTCCATGACCAGCGGAAGCAATCGCGCGGTCGGATAGCTGCAATAGATCGGTTTGTCGAATCCGGCCGCAAGCAGATAGGGGATACGACCAGCGTGATCGATGTGCACGTGGGTCAACAACAGGCACTCGATGCCAGAGAGCGAAAAGTTGATCTCAGGGTTGGGATTTCGGCGAGCATCATCGCCTTGGAACGTCCCGCAATCGACCAGCAAGCTGTGTTCTTTGTCCCATCGCAACTGATGACAGGAACCGGTGACCCCTTCATGTGCGCCGTGGTGAATCAGTTTCATGAAGTGGCCCGTGACGGATCTCAGGATGGAATGCGGATTGGATTCTGCGTGTTTTTGGCAATTTCTGCAGCGTGGGACCTAACGTGTCCAGGCACCTGCGATACGAAGACTATCGCAAGAGCAACCTCACCAACCACTGCAAAAACGAAAGGAATCATCATGGCCAAATTCTACGTTCAATCGGGAACCTTCCGCAGCATCGTTCAAGCGGAGTCGACGCAAAAGGCGGCAGTTTGGGCAGTGCATCGCACGATGCAACAAGTCCTGCCAATGGAAGATGACTGCGAATCAGAAGCGTCTGCGGACGAAACCGTCTTGTCACGAACCATTCGAGTGAGTGAGCAAGGTTACGATCGCGACGACGCCGTGACTCTGCCAACACTTGATGTGATGTCGCAGTGGAATGAGATGGTGACCACGCTCGATCGACTGGAGTCGATGTTGTACCGTGCGGCGTGATCTTCAAGCGAAGATTACTCGTCTTTGTTGAGATAGCCAGCGCTGGTTTGAAAATAGCGTCGACGTCGCTTTGCAGGTTGGTCGTCTGATTGGGACGCGGCTTGCAAGTCGGCCAAGTTGGCCTGGCAATACCTGCACCCGATTTCTTCGAGGTGAAATTGGATGTATTGGTGCGGTTCTTTTTCGAGAGTGCCAAGCAAGTATTGGCCGAGCTCTTCGCGGCTCGGACAGGACAAACGTGAGCGTCGCCAAATGGCACCGATCGTGTGGAGCCCGGCGGTTTCGCGACCACGTACTTCGATCAATCGGTTACGAAGTTCGTCGTTGGTGCGCAGCTCGTTTTCGAGATCGGCGCAGCGCTCTGGTGTAAGAGCTTCATCAAGAAAGGCAGCGAGTTCGGCGTCGGTGAATTCGCTCATGACGATGGGTCTACCCAGCAAAGCGGCTCAAACAAAGCGTTACGTTTTGTCCACCGAACCCAAAGCTGTTGTTGAGGGCGTATTGAATCTCGGCGTCACGCGCTTCGTTGGGCACGTAATCGAGATCGCATTCAGGATCGGGGTTTTCGTAGTTAATCGTTGGTGGCAGGACGGAGTCACGCATGGCCATCAAACAGACGATCATTTCGGTCACGCCGGCGGCTGCGATCAGGTGTCCCATCATGCTTTTCGTACTGCTGACGGGAACATTGGTAGCGTTGTCACCAAAAACTTCTTTGCACGCTTTCGATTCGACTTTGTCGTTAACGGTCGTGCTGGTTCCGTGAGCGTTGACGTATTGAATGTCGGAAGGGTTCAAGCCCGCATCGGCAATCGACATTCGCATCGCTGCGATACCGCCGTGTCCGTCCGGTGGGATGTCGGTGATTCGGTACGCATCGGCCGTTGTACCGTAGCCTGCGATTTCGCCATAGATCGTCGCGCCGCGTGCTTTGGCTGCTTCAAGTTCTTCCAGAATCACCATCGCCGAGCCTTCACCCAAGACGAATCCGTCTCGCAATCGGTCGAAGGGGCGACTCGCTTTGGTCGGTTCGTCGTTGCTTTCGCTCAGTGCTGTCAGCAGGTTAAAGCCGGTCACGCCAAAGGGATGAATCATGCTGTGAGTGCCACCGGCAAGCATCACGTCGGCGTCGCCGCGGCGAATGATTTCGGTTGCTTCACCAACGGCTTGGCTACTTGCGGCACACGCGGTCAAGCAGTTCAGGTTGGGGCCCTGGGCGTTGAACATGGTGGCCAGGTGCGCCGCTGGCATGTTCGGTTCTTGCTCGAGTTCAGCAGCAGGGTCGAGGTATTGCAGCCCGGCCGCGATGAACTTGGACGATTCGTATTCACCACCCTTGAGAGCTTCCGCCATCATCCGGCTAAAGGTCATGAAGTCCTGGTTGCCTTCGCCGCTGCCGAGGTAGATACCGAAGCGAGTTGGGTCGGAGACGGAATCGAGGACGCCGCTGTTTTCGATGGCTTGTTTGGCAGCACCGGCCGCAAACTTGGTGTGCCGGCCACGTGACTTCCACCTGTCGGCCGGTTCACCCGCGTCGGTGATGTCCCAGTTTTTGACTTCGGCACTGATCTTGGTGGGAAAACCACTGGCGTCGAAGAGCGTTGTTTTGGCAACGCCGCTCTTGCCTTCTTTCAGTCCTGCCCACACCGTCTGCGGATCATGACCCATTGGGTTGATCATGCCGATCCCAGTAACGACAACACGACGACGCATCAGAATAGCCTTGGCTGGCGGGTGGACTTGCCTCTTGGGTCGACCGAATCGCTCTCGTTCGCGTGGTCCAAGTGGTTGGCAAGGAATTGAGGGCTGTGAATCAAATGTTTTGATAGATCGGAACGGGGTTGCCGTCCTGATCGACCGCGACGTGGAAAAAGTTCATCATCCTGAGCATGGATCGTAGATCGCCATGCCGGAAAAGGGGACCGTCGGTGAAACGGCCCTCTTCAAGGAAGGCAAACATCAGGTCAATCTCGGCCTGCAGTTTCCCGTCACAGTGACTTGTCCCCGTGACGGTGGCGCCGTGATCTTGCACGGCGTCCAGCTTGACTTCGTATTTGAGCTGATCCCCACAGCGAGCTGGGGCGTGATATTTGGCCTTTCCAACTTTGGCCAGCACGACGTTCTTTTCGAAACCGAAATGCTCGGCGACAAGAATCCCGCCCAGTTGTGCCATACCCTCGATAATCAACGTTGGCGGCAGAACAGGATAGCCGGGGATGTAGTGGTCAACGACCTCTTCATCGAGCGCAATGTTCTTGGTGCCATGGGCATGAAAGCCACTGACAAACTCGGTGAATCGATCAACCCATAGCCAACGCACGTGCCAGCTCTACCTATCAAATGGGGGCAACGCGAACGATGTTACGGCGCGTTTGGAATCATGAACAAAGGTAAGCCTATTCGCCAACCTTGCTGCCGACGTAGCTGCACAAGTCGCCAACGGTCAACAGGTTGCCGAAGTCTTGAACGCGTGGGTTCTTTTCGAATTCGGTCAGGTCAGCCCAAGGCATACGTCGCTTCAGTTCTGCCATGCCTTCGTCAGTGACCACGCCGTCTTGGACGTATTGGCTGTTGGTCAAAATGTCTTCAGGCGACAACTCTTCACGAGGAATGGTGATGTCGAATGCCTTTTCCAATTTGAAGACGATGTCCAGGAAGTCGATTGATTCGGCGCCCAGGTCGCCAACAAGCGTTGCGTCCTCGCTCACTTCATCATCATCGACTCCCAATGCGTCGACCAATGCTTCGCGGACCTTTTCAAAAATCTCATCTTTGGCAAGTGCCATTGGAAATCCTCAGTTGTTCTTGTTTGTGTTGAGTTGTGGATTGTTCGATAAATTGGATGGTTAGTTGGTGACGGCGATGTCACCGAACAGTTCGCGGAACTGGTCTTCGCACCGACCGCGAATCTCTTCGTCGGATCCGAGTCGCTCGGGATCACCGGTTCCACACTTCTCGAGAATGAGTCTCGCCGAGACGGTGGCTCGGTCGCCTTTCATCGCAGTCGCTTTGATCGTCGTTTTGTCGCCGTTGACTTTGATTTGTTCGACGACCAAATCGAGGGTTTCTCCTGGAGCCAAAAAGTCGCCAAATTTGACACTCCGAACTTCCCGCAGCAAAACCAGCGGGCTCTGGAAGTTATCTGTAATGCGGACCAGCCAAACGGCAGCTTGATGAAGCGCTTCAAGCATCATCACGCCAGGCATGACAGGAAAATTAGGAAAGTGATCCTTGAGGTACTCCTCATCTTCGTGGAGCGTCCGGGTTGCAGTCAGCTTTTGGCCGGGTTGGACCGATGTGATTCGATCGATTTGACAGTATTTCATCAGCGATTCAGTTCTTCCTCATTGGTTGATTGAGGAGGCCAATTGGGCTGGGGATTGGGGTGGAATACCTCGATGGACCGCTCGCCAGGACGCCCTACCATAGTTTCCGGTAAAAAACGTCTCAAGCGTAGTTGTTCGTATCTTGCCAACACATGCCGTTCGCGCCTGACGCACGCCATGAAATCGACCGATTTGCTACTATCGATACTTGATTCATCCCACGCTGGGTAAGGTCATTTTCTCGCCGCTGACGCTCATTAGGGCGTTTGTGAGAGGCACTCGCTAGCAAAGGAGGCTAGTCCGAGTCGGCCGCACTGGCCGTCGTCCCCGTTCTGGTGGCCTGTTCGAAATGTTCTTGTCTTTTTGCCTGCACGATCACCAGAACCCCCGCGATGAGGAGGCAGGTTCCCAGAACCCGTAGTGGGGAAACCGCTGCGCGAGGTGTTCCGAGGAGTCCGTAATGGTCCAAAAGGAGCGCTGTCACAGTCTGGCCGGTCATCACCGCGGCAAACCAAGTGAGCGACCCAACGCGGGGGACCAGCAGCAGCGACGTGGTGACCATCACAACGCCAATGGCACCGCCGAACCAGACCCAGAGGGGAAGTTGACTCGGTGGAGAGGTGAATCGGATCGGGAAATTGCTCGACAGGATGGTGATCAAGAAAATGATCACGGTTCCCGAACCGAAGGAAATCAGCGTGGCTTGCAGCGGGTGCGCAACATGCTTACTGAGCTGGCCGTTGATGCTCGGTTGGGTTGCCAGCAAACAACCGGCCGCCAGGCCAACCAACACGGCCAAGAGGACGAGGCCGGGACCGGAATCACTCATCCGATTGGCCCAAGACCGTTGCGATCGCTTCGAGTGTTGCCGGCTCGTTCATCGAAAGCTTGCCGAACCCACGCACCGAACCGACGTCCATCGCGGCCTGCTGGTGCTCTTCATAGTTGGTCACCAACATCACAGGAACAGCGGCCACATCGGGATCTGACTTGATTGCTTTGATGACTTCCAAGCCATCGGAATAGTCACGATCGAGTTTGCGGTTGACCGTCACCAAGTCGACTTGGCGGTTGCGCAAAATGTCCAAAGTGTCTTCGGCACCGTGCGACTGAATCACCGATGCATCGAAGTTCGACGAGATCATTTGTCGAATGCTATTGAAGTCAGGACCACAGTTGCCGCAGTCGAGAACTGTCTTTGGCATCACATTTCGCTGTATGGGGAAGGGATTGGGAAGGCACCACAGTATCTTTCCAATCCCGCCGCTGACAAGCCTGTACGACATATACAGACGGGCCTGGAGGCCCGCCGTGGTTTGTAGTACCGAGCTTTAGCCGGAATCTTCACGCCCTTCCGCCTTAGGGGCGGTACTACGAACGGGGTCTTCGCCTGTTGGCGGTACACGAACGGCGTTGCATTCGAGTGGGTCTCAAATCACTCTTCGGTCAGTGAAATCGCGAACAGTTTGTCCTTGGTGCTGATGAAGATCGTTTCATTGGCTGCCACGGGCGTGCTGTAGACGCTCGTGCCCATGTTGATCTCGTCGATCGGTTCGTTGTTCTCGGCACCGAATTCAAAGACGCAGACATCGCCATCTTCGTCACCGATGAAAACGTGGCCGTCGGCGATCAGGGGGCTTCCCCAGCTTTGAGCCAGCATGTCATAGGTGAAGTGAACGATGGGCTTGCCGTCCTTGGTTCCCTTGGCATCAAGGCAGTGAACCAATCCGGAAAAGTCTGCGATGTAAAGGACGTTGTCTTTGATCGCGACCGTGCCACAGCTGCGGTGCATCTCTTCTTCGAAGTCGATGGTTCCATCTTCATTGCTGTCGGCCATGGAATAGTGCCAAACAACGCCGGAGTTCGGGTTGTCGACTTCAATTTCTCCCTTTTCTGGTTCGACCGCTTGGATCCGCTTGTGATCGATGGGTTTGCGAACATCGCCTTCAATCTTCATCGCCAGTTGTGGTGAGATGTCGCCGCGCTTGGTTGGGTCGATGCACCACAGGTGTCCTTCACCTTCGCCGTGCTCGGGGTCTTGGCCAACAGCGATGTAGACCAATCCGTCGTAGGCAACGGGTGTTGCGATCAAGTTGTTGCGTGTGCCTTCGCCACCAAGGATCCACTTCGATTGTTTGGGGTTACAGTCAAATTTCCAAAGCAGTTCGGGTTTGCCATCTTTTCCGCGATCCGCTTTGAAGCTGTAAAGGATCCCGTCGCCGCCCGCGAAAAGAACTTGAGGCACGCCATCGAAGATCGAGATCGATGGGCTCGACCATTGTCCGTGCAAGATGTTTTCGCCGGGTGAGGCGTCCGTCCAAAGGACTTCGCCCGAGTTCTTGTCCATGCAAATGAAAGTCGGTGCACTTGGGGCCGGTAGGTTGATGTGCGACTCATCCAATCCGTTGCTCGTGTTGACGAACAACAAGTCACCGAGGCTGGTGACGCTGCACGAGCACATGTTGTGTTGGCTAATGCCAAGGGTCTTCATCATGTCAAAGACCCAGATCACATCCGCATCCCGTTTGTCGTCAACGCCCAGTGCCTTGAAGAAGGTCAAGCGAGGGCCAAGTTGTTTGACTGAAAGTGTTCGGTCGACACCGTTGAAGTTGCCCGTTGCTTTCCAGGCACTTCCTTCGGTGACGGTTTCAATTTTGACGTCACCTTCGACAGGCTCGCCCGCTTTAGCAAGGATCTCTTTGACTTCATCGATCAGCACACCTTCGGAGAGTGCGGAAAGAGCGTTGGCGTGAACTTCGGCGGTTGGGCCAGCGTTCATGATCGCCGCAACTTTTGCGGGTTCGTTGGTCACGGGGCCATCATCTTCGCCATCGTGAAAGCCCTTGGTGTCCAAGCAGCGGACCTCGCCGCGGCTGGTGACAAACCAGAGCCGTTCGCCTTCGACAAGCGGTGCACAGCAGATGCCTTGCAGGGGCCAATCGTGAACACGGCCGGTGATCAGCTTTTCGCTGCTGTGTTGCCAAAGGAAAGTTCCGTCGGTTTCGCTAAACGCCAAGAGGCAACCGAGGTCGACT
The DNA here is from genome assembly GCA_965216875.1 of Rubripirellula sp. Classification (GTDB taxonomy): domain Bacteria; phylum Planctomycetota; class Planctomycetia; order Pirellulales; family Pirellulaceae; genus CBDCUW01. The sequence goes on along the minus strand of OZ244207.1, from coordinate 5,690,804 downwards.
TTCGATGGGTAACGTTTGAGGTGTCCGGCACCGTTGTTGGTGCCCACGTAAACCTGCTTGCCGGCGACAACGGGGTTGCCGTAGGTTTGGCTGCCAAGTGGTGCGAACCAGCGGATGTTGAGTGCTTTGGAGCTGTCCCACGCGCCAGTCTTGCGATCAAAGCGGCCGATGTTCCATTCGAGTGGCAGGTTCTTAGCGCCAGGCACGTTGTTCTTTTCACGTGTGCCGCCCCATTGAGGCCAGTCGCCACCAGAGGTCTGGACTTCTTCGACATCCGCATACTCTGCGACCAATGTTTGCTCGGAAGGTTTCGAGCTTGGCGCGAGTTCGCCGCCGAGCGGAGTCTCGATCGGTGTGCGTACAGCCGTTGTGAGGTTGCTGCCTGGTGTGGGAACCGATGTCGAGACGTTGCTGCTGACCGCAGTTTGGTTGCTCGATTCGGCAAGAGCGTCGGTCGAAATGTCAACGTTCGTTTCGGTCGGAGGCTTACAACCACTGAGGGCGATCGACGTGATGCTGCCCATGACGGTGGCAGCGAACATCAGGCTCCAGGCGGAAAGTTCGTTCTTGCGCATGGCTGTTGTGAAGGTACTAGTAAAGGAGGTGTAGTTGTTCGGTGAATGCAGAGCCAGAGACTGGCTCGCATGGGGCAGGGCAGGGCGGTCGTATGTTGCCGCAATGCCAATCCATTCAGCTGTGACCTACTCAAGCTCGGTGTTGGCGGTCACTTCGATGTTGTCCAAGTACAGTTCAGCAACTTTGGCGTTGCCGTAAAGCCCTGGGCTCGCATTGAGGTTCGGCGATTCGTCTCGCGCGGTGATGGTCCATTCCTTTGGTTCTGGTTCGTCTCGAGGCCATACTTTGCCTCGCAAGATGGCGACCGACGCCGGGGGATCGCTTTCGAGGTCGACCCGGAACTTCATTCGGTACCAAGTGTCTTCTTGCCACGGGAACTCGACGGTCGATGCCATGCGAAGTTGCGCCGACCAAGTCCGGATTTGAAGCTGTTGCGATTCGCCCATCAAGTCGAGGACATAACCGTGTGAGGTCAACCCGATGTCGGGAAGTTGGTCGCTCATTCGTGAGCCGCTAACGTCGGCGGCAATCGTGTATTCCGAAAGATCGCTGTGTCCCATCCATGCGCGACTACGAGCACCCTTGGGGATCGTGTTCACTTTGGTCAGAACATTGGACCCATCTTTTGGGCGGATCACGTGTCGATAACGGGCACCCACCCAAGACAGTGGCGCGTCGTCGAGATCGTCAAAGGTGAATTTCCAAGGCAGCGGTGGAACGATTCGCACGCGTGTCGAACCGCTGACCTCGCCAACGCTCGCAGTGATGGTGGCGGCGGTGTGTGCGGCGTCCGCCGAAGCGGTGAACGTGTTTCCTTCGATTGCACCCGGTCCCGAAACCGCAAAGGTCACGTCGGAGGGTGTTTCAAGCTTTTGGCCAAGGGCGTTGAACACGTTGATCGATAGCTCAACGGATTCGCCCGGTTTGAGCAATTGTTCGCCTGGTGTGATTTGAACTTGAGCGATCGCGGGGTTGTCACCAACCGGCGTTTCTTCGCCCATCGCTTTGGTGATATCGACGGACGTTTGTGTCGCCGATTCGTTGCCAACGCAATAGAGCGCGGTCGTGCTTGGGAAGTAAAGACGTCCGTCGGCGACGATTGGCGAGCCACCAAAACCGGTTCGCGAGATGCGACCTTTGCTCAAAACTTCGAATCCGTCTTGCGTCGGTTTGACGATCGCCCAACGCCCGTTCTCGGTGGTGACGTAGATCTTGCCGTCGGCGTACAGCAATGCGGATCGCTGACGACTGCCAGCAAAGGCTTTGCGTTCGATGATCGGTTCGCCCGTCTTGGCATCGAAGATCCACATCTTGCAGCGGTCATCGACGACGTACAGGCGATCATCCACAAGGACGGGTTCGCTGTAGCCAACAACCACTTCCATCTGCTTCCAAAGTTCTTCCATCTGGGTGTCTTCGCCGGTGCCCGAGATCTTTAAGCCAGCGACGGCGCCCATAACGTTATTAAAGTCGCCGACGTTTTCTTCGCTGTGACTTGCGAAGACTTGATTGCCAACCACAAGTGGCGTCGCGAAGATGCCACGTCGCGAAAGCGAGTAGCTCCAAAGCGGCTTGCCGGTTCGTGGCTGAAAGCCCCAAACCTTTCCGTCGCCAGCACCCATGATCAATTGACGTTGGCCGTCGATCGTAACCAAGCTCGGCGCCGAGTAGGTCGTGTCGAAGGGCAAGTCTGTGGTGCCGTTGAACCAAATGACTTTGCCGGTTCGCTTGTCCATCGCAATCAAGCGATGGTTGGGTTTCGCGCGATCGCCCCAGTTGATGATGATGCCACTGATGATCACCAGATCTTCGTGAACGATCGGGAAGTTGGTCCGCCCACCATAGGTGCTGAGCATCCCGAATTGTTCATGAAGTGGAATCTTCCAAAGAGTCTGTCCGGTTTTGCCATCGATGCATTGGAAGATGTCGCATGCGCCCAAGACGTAGACGTTGCCCGTCTCGGGGTCACCAACGACACTGCTCCAACCGACGCGTTCGGCTGGAACATCAGAGAGCCAAACGTTGTAGCGATTCTCCCAAAGGGTATCGCCGGTCTTGGCATCCAAACAAACCACACGTTCGCCCTCGCGAGGTGTACCTGGATCGGAGCGTTGGATGGTGTACAGGCGGCCGTCCATCACGATCGGTGTGCAGGGACCACCGATGTCATCGCGTTTCCAGAGCAGGTTGCTTCCTTCGCCGCCCTTGGGATCCCAGTTATCGGGCAAGCCGGTCGCTTCGGCCGTACCGTTGAAGTTGGGGCCGCGCCAATAGGGCCAATCACCCGCGTACGTCGCCAGCGTCGTGGAGGCCACCATCATGGCGATGGCGCCGGCACAGAAGCGACGGATCAGACGAGAAGTTTGAACAGGCATCGGAAATCTCGTACAAGAAAATGGAGGCAATGAGGTTCGTCGTGAAAGCTGAGTCTTAAGAAACCACCTCTTGGGCGGTACGTCACTGAGGCAACTTGCCTCAGTCAAAATGTTCGTCTGCTGGGTCGAAGTTCGGAGTACACAGAATCAACACCTCCATCTCGCCACAGGCTCGGTGTCGAACACCTGGAGGAATCAAGATTGCGGTCTTTGGCTGAACCGGTTGAGCTTGGCCATCGAGCTCGATCGTAGCGTCCGGCTCGCAGCTGAGCACAACGTAGACCTCGGTATGGTCCTTATGGTAGTGCGTGCGAGCGTCTTTCTCGATGCGAGTCAGGTGGACCGTGCCGGGGAATTCGTCTCGGTCAGCCAGGGCTCGACGGGCCGTCCCGCAGGGACAAGCCACCGCCGGAAGGCTGGTCAAATCGATCACCGCCGCGTTGCTGGCAACCGCTTGAGGATTGCTTGTGTCTTGTTGCGGAACGTCGCCATTGCTTTCAGAGCATTGGGCATCGCGGCAGCTGGCTGGTTCCGTTTGTGACATAGCCTCGTGATTGCTCGAACCGATGTTGGGGGCCGATGTTGGGGGGCCGACGTTGGGGGGTGGGGTCTACCAGCGGTGGTTGCGATGGGGGTGGACGCGGTATCGAACGCGCAGGACCAGTTGCCGATGGAAACCGCGATCCCCAGGGATAATAGGTACGGCGGCATCGTTTTCTGGGGGGGCAGATTCGCCCGCCTCCGACCAGGTTGTGCAGTTTATACGGATCGATGGGGATGTGCCACGCTCACAACCGGTCAATCACGATTGGCCCGCAAAACCGGCGAATATTCCCCAGCCGTCAAACCTTTCCAAGAGGCCGAAAATTAGCCGGAACATTGATCGCACAGGCTTTGCGGGTCGATACGGATACAGAATCGCTCGGAAATGGACCCAGTTGCTCGTTGCAGCGTGGTTTCACCGAATGATGGACCCAGAGGCTCTGACATTGGATGTCCGAGTCTCGTTGGTGTTCCAAACCAATCCTCGCGTCGCGTTCCCCGGCCTGTGATGAGCAGCCAATGAAGGGGGCGACGAACTGAACGAAGTCGGCGGGCCGGGTGTCCGCACCCGGTTCGTAGGAGTTCGTTGCGGATGTCGAGGTGTGATCGTCGGCGACTTCGTCCGACGACCGCACCTGGATGACTTCCCCAAACCAATGGGGACGCCGCTGGGCAAGGAAACGGAACACCGCGATTACACACCGCGAAATTGCGAAAAGGGAGACGTGGCTCCAATGAAGCGGACAATTATGACTTTGGCCATGGTTCTGAGCTGTAGCATCTGCAGCCAAACCTTTGGTTTTGATCTCTTGGATCGAATGCTCGGTATCAAGGGATGCGGCAGCGCAAGCAGCTGCTGCGACTCGGGATGTGATGCACCTTCGTGCTGCGAACCAGCCTGCGGATGTGAGTCGGCTTGCGAGCCAGCTTGCGGATGCGAATCGGCTTGCGAACCAGCTTGTGGTTGCGAATCGGCTTGCGAGCCAGCCTGCGGTTGTGAGTCGGCTTGCGAGCCAGCTTGCGGTTGCGAATCGGCTTGCGAACCAGCCTGTGGCTGCGAGTCGGCATGCGAGCCAGCTTGCGGTTGCGAAGCATCGTGCGACAGCTGCTGTGCACCTAAGAAGAGCTGCGGCGGTCTGCTGTCGAAGCTGTTCTCGTGCAAGAAGAGCGCCTGCTGCGATAGCGGTTGCGACAGCTGCTGCGAGCCAGCTTGCGGTTGCGAAGAGCCAGCTTGTGGTTGTGAGTCGGCTTGCGAGCCAGCTTGCGGTTGCGAATCGGCTTGCTGCGAACCAGCTTGCGGATGCGAAGAGCCAGCTTGCGGTTGCGAAGCATCGTGCGACAGCTGCTGTGCACCTAAGAAGAGCTGCGGCGGTCTGCTGTCGAAGCTCTTCGGTGGCTGCAAAAAGAGCTGCTGCGACAGCGGATGTGACAGCTGCTGCGAGCCAGCTTGCGGTTGCGAAGAACCAGCATGCGGATGCGAGCCTTCTTGCGGATGCTCGGCTCCTGCACCTGCAGCAGCTGCTCCAGCAATGGAAGCTGCTCCCGTTCCACCAGCACCCGTCGTTGACCCAAGTGCTAGCTTGAACACCAAGCGTCGCGTCATTCAAGCCAGTGCTGTCTTCGTTCGCTAAACCTTTAGCAAACGAACGCACTGACGCTTCTCAGGCGTGACCCAAAACGACCCGATGGGGATGAATAATCCTTATCGGGTCGTTTTTTTTTGTGAGGCTTCAGGAGTGAGGCTTCAGGCTTCAGGAGAGTCCATCGTCTGAAGCCTGAAGCCTGAAGCCTGAAGCCTGAAGCCTGAAGCCTGAAGCCTGAAGCCTGAAGCCTGAAGCCTGAAGCCTGCCATTGCTATCAACGGCAAACCAGCGTTGACCCCGTTTTCCATCTTTCCTATTTAACACATTCCCCTTTCGTGCCATCCCTTGGCCCACGCGACCTTTTGATGACCACTCCCAAAACCGTTTTCTTTTCCGTTGGCGAACCGAGCGGCGATCAGCATGCTTCGCGATTGATTCGCGAAATCCGATCGCTCAATCCGTCGCTACAGGTACGCGGTTTCGGTGGTCCTGAAATGAAGGCGGCTGGTTGTCGACTCGACTTGGATCTGACCAATCATGCTGTGGTCGGTCTACTCGAAGTCCTTCCGAAGCTACGCGACTTCTTTCGCTTTGCGGACCAAGCCGAAGAGGCGTTTCGCGACGGTCAAGTGGATGCCGTGATGCTCGTTGACTTTCCAGGATTCAACTGGCACATCGCCAAACGCGCCAAGAAGTATGGGATTCCGGTCTATTACTATTGCCCCCCTCAGCTTTGGGCGTGGGCAGGTTGGCGGATTCGAAAAGTCCGGCGGTACGTCGATCACGTGCTGGATGTCTTGCCAATCGAAGAGAAGTACTACACGCAACACAACGTTGCGAACACTTACGTCGGCCATCCCTTTTTCGATGCGGTTTCGGAGACCGAACTCGATCATCGCGTCATGGATCGACTTGTGACCGAAGAGAGCGACGATGCACCGATCGTTGCCGTCTTGCCTGGATCACGCACTCACGAAGTGCACCGCAATTGGCCGTTGATGATTGAATCGATTCGCCGCTTGCATGTTCGACACCCCAACGCAAGGTTTGTGGTCGCGTCCTACAAAGATGCTCAATGTCTTTGGTGCCGTGATCAAATGAACGACAGCGACGCAGAGTTGCCCATCGAGTTTTTCGTTGGGCGAACCAGTGAAGTGATCGAGGCGGCACACTGTGCGATGATGGTGAGTGGAAGTGTTAGTTTGGAGCTGACGGCGCGGCGAACACCTGCGGCTGTCGTCTACCGCATCGGTCGTTTCCTGCACACGGTCGGTCGGATGGTGGTGAAGCTCGATAGCATCACCCTTCCCAATTTGATGGCGGGGCGAAAAGTCTTTCCCGAGTTCGTTTCGGTGGGACGAACCGAGCCAGCGGTCGACTTCTTGACCGAGACCGTCGATGCGTTTCTTGGCGACGAATACTACTACCGTCAGACGCTCGATCAGCTTGACCAGCTGCGTTGGAAATACGCCCGCCCCGGTGCCTCACAGCGAACCGCCGCCTGGCTTTGTGATCGGCCCGAGCTGGCCCAATCCCCGGCCCCCCTGCGACGAGCCGCCTAAAATCGAAGTTTCGTAGGGTGTGTGCTTGCACGCACCAAAATGCAGGGTGTGTGAAACGCCGGATCGATAAGAGTACGAGTACCGCAATGCTGAGCACGAGCTCGTAGGGTGTGCTTGCACGCACCGAAAACGGTCGGGGCGTGCCTTGTGCATACAATCACGCATCCAATCATCAAAAATGGACCCTGGCGCCTTTTTGCGCAAACCAAGTGCCCGTTGGGTGCGTAGACCCCAGTTGTCTCTCCATTTTCTACCCGCCGATACGTCTTTTTCCCCGCAATATGTCGACTGAAACGAACGAAGCATACATTCCCTCGATGGGAGCCGAGGGGGGATACAGCCTAGGTGAGGAGGAGGTCGCGCCGCTGCGGATTTCGGGCTTTCTGTGCCTGATCCTCGGGCTTCTCAGTCCGGTCGCCTACTTGGCGTTTCCGATGGTGATGATTCCGGGCGTGGCCATTTTGGTCGGTCTCTTTGCCCTGCGACGTCACGGTGAAGCGGTGCCGGTTGGGAAGACCGCAGCCAAGGTTGGGATCGTGCTCGCCTTTGGGTTTGGTGCGTTGGGAGTTACCGTCCCAACGTTGAAGCAACAAACCTTGGGCTCCCAAGCCGAGAAGTTTGCTCGCGACTACATCGAGCTGATCGCGCTTGGTGAGTACGAATTGGCGATGGAAATGCGAAAGAATCACGTCAACCGATTCGCGCCCACCATGCCTTTGAAGGCTCACTACCAAATGAATCCAGCGGCGGAGGATTCGTTGGTCGAGTTCGTGACCAGTTCGGTCAACAACTCAATCCGTGATCGTGGTCCTGGCGCCGAGTGGAAACTGCAGCGCAGGCCTCGCGTTTACACCCACTACACCTTCCAGATGGTCGATCTCGTCTTCGAAGATCCCACAGGTGAAAGTAATGCGAAGGTCCAGGTGATTATGGAATACCAGATCGAACGCTCTTCGGGCGATGGCCAATGGCATGTGACCGATGCGATGCCACCAAGCGAGTTGATCTACGCACCGGCAGTCCTGTAGATCGCGTTGCACCGCGGCTTCGAGTGCTGCGGATTGCAACCTTGGTTCCACGAGAGCAACTTCTTGCGCAGTTTGGGCGGTGCCCGTGAGCCGCTGGCCGTCAGGCCCTTGCCGACGCGCATCTAGTGTAAAGGCGAGTAAGGCCCGGCCGCTTACGCGATCGCGGCTCCGTTGTGTGAACTTGGGCACGGATTTCTGCTGGTGGAAGCGCAATTGCAATCCGCAGCACTAGCTTTGCAGCGGAGGGTTCTAGTAGCTGCATGGGGTCGCTAGCGAAAGTCGCGAGACTTGACGGCTAAGCCATCGATTTCGTCGCCCAGGTCGGTGATTCGTCCGACGATCACATGGATCACTCCCTCGCGGTTTTCGAGTTTGCCATCGACCAGCCAAGTGTTGCTGGTCCGCGCCACGCGAAAGAAGCGTTTCCAGACGGCTGCAAAGAGAACCAGGTTGACCGTTCCTGTTTCATCTTCGAGCGTGACAAAGGTAATCCCTTTGGCTGTACCAGGTCGTTGACGTAGTAGCACGAGCCCAGCGACACGAACATGGCGCCCGTCACGCAGGTTGGGCAATTGAGCCGCAGTCACACAGCGCTGCTTGTTCAACTCATGTCGAACAAACGCGATCGGATGCGACTTGAGGCTCAAGCCGGTCGTGTTGTAATCGGCATAGACCTCTTCAAGCGATGACATCGGAATCAACTGTTCGGGAACTTGTTCATCGTCGTCGGTGTCCTCGAACAAGGGCTGTTTGCCAGGTGAGTCCTCGAGCGAAAGAGACTGCCAGACCGCGGTACGCCGATCGCCCGAGAGCGATTGAAGCGCATCCGCATCGGCCAATCTTGCCAGGACAGGTTTTCCAAGTCGCGTTCGGCGAACGAGATCGCCCATGTCGCGAAACGTTCCACCATTGGCACGCGCTTGGACGATTCGCAGCGCCTCGTCTTGGGGAAGGCCGCGAATGGTCTGCAAGCCAAGTCGCAGAGCCGGGCGGTTCTTGCGTTTGCGCGGTTCCAATGTCGAATCCCAATCACTGTGATTGACGTCAACAGGATGGACAGGAACACCATGCTTCTTTGCATCGTCGACCAATTGAGCGGGCGCATAAAAGCCCATCGGTTGGCTGTTCAAGACTGCCGCGCAGAACGCAGCAGGGTAGTGACACTTGAGATAGCACGACGCATAGACCAACAGTGCAAAACTTGCAGCGTGCGACTCAGGAAAACCATACTCGCCAAAGCCGCGGATTTGATGAAAAACATGTTCCGCGAACTCGCCGGTAAGTCCGTTGGCTTTCATGCCTTCGAGAAGTTTGACTCGAAAACGGTCGATGATTCCAGGGCGTCGCCAGGCCGCCATCGCACGACGCAACTGATCGGCTTCGCCGGGAGTGAACCCAGCCGCGACGACGGCCAGCTTCATCGCCTGTTCTTGAAAGATCGGCACACCAAGTGTTTTTTCGAGCACGCCGCGAATCGCATCACTGGGGTAAACGACGGAATCGGGGTCTCGTCGCGCCTTCAAGTAGGGATGCACCATGTTGCCTTGGATCGGACCAGGCCGAACGATCGCCACTTCGACGACCAAGTCGTAATAGCAGCGCGGCCGTAGTCGCGGCAGCATGCTCATTTGCGCACGGCTCTCGATTTGGAATACGCCAATCGTGTCGGCACGACAGATCATGTCATAGGTCGTCGCGTCGTCTTGCGGGATCGTTGACAAAGAAAGCGATCGGTCGTGATGTTTGGCGACCAAGTCGAAACAGCGGTGGAGCGCCGATAGCATCCCGAGCGCCAGCACATCGACTTTTAAGATGCCCAGTTCGTCCAGGTCATCTTTGTTCCATTGGATCACTGTGCGGTCTTCCATTGCCGCGTTCTCGATCGGGCACAATTCACACAAGCTTCCTGCCGTCATCACCATCCCGCCAACGTGTTGCGACAGGTGACGTGGGAACCCGACAAGCGTTTTCACCAGATAGACGAACCGCTGGCCGACGGTTGATTCGGTATCGAGTCCACTTTCGCGGCAGCGCTCTTCAAAACTTGCATCGTTGCCGGCAAGCTTGCTCATGGTGTCGATCACGTCAGCCGAAACCCCTAACGATTTGCCGACTTCGCGGATCGCGCTTTTGCTGCGATAGGTTGTTACCGTCGCCGTCATGCCGGCACGATCACGCCCGTATTTGTCGTACAAGTATTGAAGGACTTCTTCGCGACGTTGATGCTCAAAGTCGACATCAATGTCAGGAGCTTCGTCGCGTTCGCGGCTGATGAAACGTTCAAACAGTAAATCGGTTTGGCTCGGGTCAACGTTGGTGACGCCGAGGCAGTAACAGACGACCGAGTTGGCAGCCGATCCGCGACCTTGGCACAAGATGTTTCGTTCACGCGCGAAACGAACCAAGTCCCAAACGGTCAAAAAGTAAGCTTCGTATTGCAGATCTTCGATGATCGCGATCTCGTGGCGAAGCATTTCCAAGACGCGTTCGGGAACACCCTCGGGCCAGCGCTGCTTGGCTCCTTCCCAAGTCAATCGACGCAGATGCTCGATCAACGTCATCCCCGGCGGTGCAATCTCTTCGGGATACTCGTAACGCAATTGATCCAATTGAAACGTGACACGGTCGGCGATTTCGACAGTGCGTGCGATGGCATCGGGAACGTCGCGATAGATGTCTTCAATTTCAGCAAGCGATCGCAAGTGTCGTTGGCTGTTGACGAACCGCTCGCCGTGGACGTCGTTGATGGTCGCGCCGTTGCGAATCGCCGTGACGCAGTCATGCATCAACATGCGGTCGGCGGTGTGGTAGTGAACGCCGCCGGCGGCGACCAAAGGTACGTCGGTCTTGAGCGACAGCTCACGAAGCTTTGCGACTTTTAACGCATCGTCGACTCCACGGTGAAGTTCGCACATGAGGTAGCCGCGGTCGCCAAACAGATCTCGAAACGGTTGCCTCAGCCACCGTGCCGGTGAAAGTAGATCGGATGAAAGTTGATCCGGTGAAAGCTGACCGGGACACTCGTCGACCAGAGCACCCGCGATCAGGCCCTCACTGAACTCGACGACATCCTTCCAGTGAAGCTGGCAGGTTCCTTTTTCCCCTCGCATGCGCCCGCGCGAAATCAGCCGGCACATTTGTCCATATCCCGACCGGTTGATTGGCCACAGCACCATCGGTGGCGTGTCGATGGGATGAATTTCCGTGCCAACGATGTATTTCAAGCACAGCTCTTTCGCAGGCGTGTAGCCACGGACGACGCCTGCGACCGATTCTCGGTCGGTCAACGCGAGGCCCTGGTACCCAATCTCCGCAGCTCGCTCGACCAGCTCATCAGGATGCGATGCGCCTTCGAGGAACGAGAAGTTGCTTTTGCAGTGGAGTTCGACGTACTTCATGCCGGCCGATAGGAAGGCTTGCGGATGGTGGTGATTTGTACACTATCGGCTTTATCGACCATTGGCAAGCAGATGTTTGCCAAGAATGGGTCAGACTTGGCGAACACGCTTCTAGAAAACGGTTACAACTCAGCTCAAAGCGAGACCTTTGGTTCCATGCACGCCTCCGCTGCCTCCGCCATGAATCAACATGCATACGCCCCCACGTACGTTGCTGCACCGACACATCCTGCGATCGTCGGCTACCTGCTTTGGTTGCTAGGCATCTTCGGAGCTCATCGCTTTTACTTTGGAAAGCCTTGGACAGGAGTTCTGTGGTTCTTCACCGGCGGTTTGTTTTTGATCGGATGGATCATCGACTTGTTCTTCATTCCCGAGATGGCCGAACAAGCCAACCAGCGGTCGACTCGCGGGCCGATTGATCACACGGTTGCATGGTGTTTGCATTTCTTTCTGGGGATTTTCGGGATCCACCGCTTGTACATGGGCAAGATCGTCACCGGCATCATCTATCTATTGACCGGTGGGCTGTTCGGGATTGGTTACATCTACGACACACTGACGCTGAACGAACAGGTTGACGAACTCAACATGCAAGCAGGTCGCACATAACGCTTGTCGTTGAGGGCTGGCAGTGGCAGCTTGCTTGCGATGATCCGCGAACGCGTCATTGGTCTAGGGAAGCTGTTGGATTCGCGTCAAAGACCAACCACACGCTTTCAGCCATCGAATCGGAATCTCTGTCCACCAGTGCGCAGCGAAGACGACGATCGCTGATGAGAAAAAGCCGAAGGCTCGCATCATGGAATCGTCGACCACGATCGCAAGGGCAACCCAGAAGAGACAAACCAGTGACAGGTTGCCTGCAATCCACAGCACGGATCCACTCGCATGATCGGTCGAGTCGGTTGAAAGCGACGTCAAGCGTACCCAGACATGAAGCCCCATCACCCCGCTTAAGACTGCGGCCGGTAGGTAGCACAAGTAAGCGCTTAAGGGGGTCTCTTCAAGCGGCGGAAACATCCACAGTGTCAGCGCGATCGCAGCAGTGATGTCCAACAAACCACGCGTCGTGATTCTACCGTCGATGTGATCGTTCTGTTTCCATCCATGGACGCTAAAGTTGCCATAGGAACGCAGCAAGAAACTTCCGGCGCAAAACGAAGCACCGTAAAGCACGTAGAGAGACCGTGCCGGTTGTTCGAAGTTGCCCAGCAGCACAGCAAGGCTCAAATAAAGCGTTCCATAGATGAGCGCCAAACGCACGGTGACCGGCAGACCACAACCGCCAATCAAATGCATCGACAGCAAAACGGTGACGTAGGTTCCGGTCAGCGGCACAATCGCGACCATCGCATTGGCCACACTCAGCGATTGTTGGCTGATCGCCGCAATGTAGACGCCGGCGGCGGCAGAGGTTGCGATGGCAAACGTGGACACCCCAAGGATGCCAAGCACGAAGCTTACCGTCGGCTGAAGTTGTTGATCGGAACAGAGTAGATTGAGCAATCGAGGTGGCGGATCATCCTCGCCGTCGATCACTCTTGCCGTGCTCGACATCGAAGCGCCTGTTCTCGTTGCGTTGGCGTCCATGAAAACAAACTGATCCGCAGTCTTGGGCAAGGTTTGACTCGGCCGCTTGCAGAGGTCAAACCGTGACCGCTCGTACCGTGACTTTCGCGCCTTGCTTGTTGACAACTTGTACTTGGGAGCCGTTTTCGACAAAGTCGCCTTCGGTCACCACATCGACCATGTATTGCTCGACCTGCATTTTTCCGCTCGGCCGAAGTGGTGAAACGGCGACGCCGACATCACCGATTTCAACACGTTGCCAGCCGGGCATTTCCGCGAGTGCCTCGGCACTTAATGCCGTTTCATCTTCGAACCCGACCGGCGGCTTCAACGTCAACCGACTCAAACCCGGAATCTCGCCGATGTAGTTGGCCAAAAGCGTCACCGCAATTAGAAACCCTACGAACGCTCCGACAACGGTGAGAATGTCGTAGCCCAAGTTGGTGAGCTCGGCCGTGTTCTCGGGAACGAGAACACGCTGCGACGCCATGACCAACGAGGTGATCATGAGGGCGATCCCGCCGACTCCCGCGACGCCAAAGCCGGGGATCACAAAAATCTCCGCTGCAATAAACGCGAGTCCAACCACGAACAACGTGACTTCGAGCCAGCCGGCCGTGCCGCCCAAGAAGCGACTCCAGAAGAAAAGACTGAAGCAGAAGGTTGAGATCAGACCGCCAACGCTCAAGCCAGGCGCGCTGAGTTCAAAGACGAGGGCGACTAACCCAATCATGATCAGCAGGAACGTGATGGGCCAACTGTTGAGCACGAAGATCAATGTGTCGATCATCGTGCGTTCGCGAACGGGAATCGGCGAATCAACGCCCAGTGTTTCAGCGAGGTCGCTGCGACTATCAATGATCTCGTCGGCCATGCCGAGTTCGACAGCTCGTTCTCCGTTGGTGATGAAGAACATTTCCTTGCCCGCTTCTCGAACCGGTTTGCCACGCTCCCATTGGTCGGCCTGTTCAAAGGACTCCCATTCTTTGTCCGAAAAGTACCGCGTCGTGCCGTCGGATTTGTGAGTCGCCTCAAAGACGACCATGTCTTTGTCGACCATCTTTTCGGCGAGAGCGAGAGGGCGACCGGTTGCGTTTGCGGTATCGCGAACGCGCTGAGCCAGCGCACTACGGCTCTTCGCGTCGGTGTATCGAAACGCGCCATCGTCACCCATCACGATTTCGCCAGCATCACCCATGCGTGCGCCGGGCAACATCACGATTCGGTCACAGGCAAGCGAAAGCAACGCCGCACCCGAGATGGCTTCCTTTTCAATAAACGCAACGGTCTCGACCTCTTTGGCATCCATCACCATGTCCATCAACTCGAGTGTCACGAGTGTCCAACCACCGGGACTGTGAATGTCAAGAATGATGACGTCATAGCCAGAGTCGACGGCTTCTTCGAACTTGCGTTTGAGAAGTTCTCCGCTGAGCGGGTTGATGTCTTCGTTGAACTGGATGATGACGGCACGTCGCGCGAGACCATCGTCCGCCAATACGGGGGTATTGGCTGCGTTGCCAAAAGCGATCACAGCGGCGATGAGGCATATGAGCGTGCGGCCAAACATGACATTTCCGAGGAGCGAGGGACCAGAGTCATTCTAGCAGTCGGCAATCGAACGGGAGGCCTTCTCGGGAGCTCCAGCGATCCGGCACCAAACGGGCACCGGTCGATTCACCAATGACTAGGCTCAAGAAAACGTCAAACCCGTCGCCAAAATGCTGGGAAAATGAGGACCAGCACGCTGAACACTTCGACGCGGCCAAGCATCATCAGCCAGACAAATAGGAGTTTGGCCCCCTGGCTGAACCGCGAATAATTTTCGGTCGCACCGACGACACCAAGACCGGGGCCGATGTTGTTTAGGGTCGCGGCCACGGCGCTGGCGGCGTCGAGCAATTCATCATCGGCAGCTCGCTCTTGCGCGGGGGATTCAACGCGTTGAATCGTCGAGGCCTCTTCGCCGCTCCAAGTCTGATTCGGCTCGAACGTGATCAACGCGAGCCAAGCGAAGACGAAAATGGAAAGGATCATCGCAAAATAGACAACGATCGCGTGGGCAAGATTGGGGTCATCGACGGTGGCACCCCCGATACGAATCATGCGCACCACACGCGGGCGATGGGCCCGTTCGACTTCGGATCGCAGAATCTTGTAAAAGAGGATGTGGCGAATCACCTTCATGCCGCCGCCGGTGCTGCCCGCGCAGCCCCCGACAAACATCAGCAGCAAAAGAATCCCGCGGCCAAAATTATTCCAGTTGTCAAAGTCGGCTGTTCCATAACCGGTCGTCGTGGTTACCGACACGACTTGAAAAAAACCGTTCCTCAGGCTGCTCCAGAAGTTATCGAAACCATCGTCGCCTGCGCGCATTCCAAGAATGATGACGCCGACAGTCACGCCAACCAAGATGAACATGTAGGTGCGGAACTCGACATCACGAAACAGCCTCTTGGGGCCGCCCAGTAGCGTCAAATAGAGAAGTGTGAAGTTGGTGCCCGCAAGGATCATGAACACGATGGTTGTG
The DNA here is from genome assembly GCA_965216875.1 of Rubripirellula sp. GTDB lineage: Bacteria > Planctomycetota > Planctomycetia > Pirellulales > Pirellulaceae > CBDCUW01. The sequence continues at coordinate 5,675,637 of OZ244207.1, read as the reverse complement.
TATTCGATCACGGGGCTGTCGAATCGACCCAAACTTGCGTTGTAGGTACTGAAGCCGCCCGTGGCCATCGTTCCGAAAGCGTGGCATAACGCGTCAAAGGGCGACATGCCTTCGAGCATGTAGATGATCGCCAGGATCACGTTCAAACCGACGTAGATCGCGGCGAAAACAAGTGCAGTGTGTTGCATGCGCGGCATGCTGCCGTCTTTTGTGGGACCTGGCATTTCGGCGCGCATCATCGCCTTGCCCGCGGAACCTTGTCCGAGAATGGCGACGAAAAGAACGACGATTCCAAGACCACCAAGGAAATGGGTCCAAGAACGCCAGAACAGAATGCAATGCGGGACGGAATGGTCGTCTTCGAGGTCCGTCAAGATCGTGGCCCCGGTTGTACTAAAGCCTGACTGGGACTCGAACATCGCTTCCACGAACGTCACCGGTTGGTCGGGACGCAAACAGGTGTCGCTGAGATAGTAGGGAAGTGCACCCAAGACGGTTGCCAGCACCCAGCTGAGCCCAACGATCGCCATCGCTTCTTTTTGATAAAGCGGGCCACCACGATGTCGCCGACCCATCGCAAGAAGCGCGGCGCCGACCAGCATGCTGATCGCCATGCTTAGCAGCAGACCGCGAGCTCCGGCGGCTTCAAACGAATCGGCGGCTGGCAGGTAGGTGCGCGCCGATAATGCGGGAAACGCAAACGGCAAACTGAAACTCATCGATCCGCCGATCAGCAGACAGACAATGCCGAGCACACGTAGTAGAAGCGGGATATTCAACGAACTGCAAAGTCGATGGTTGAGGGATTCGTTTCGAGCTCAAACGCTGATCTATTTCGAAAACAGGTCAGCGAGATTCTCGGACACCGGGGCGTTGATCCCGTTCGATTTCAGAATGTCTGCTTGCGCGTCTTTCAATACGTCGTGGTCAAACACGAGCGTCGTGTTGACGACATCATCGAGCTCAATGACGAGCTGGTCGTCTTCGATCGAACCAATCAACTCCGCAGCGTGACGGATATTCTGGACTTGATTTCCATTGATGGACCGCACCACGCTCGGGAGCGCGATTGCCATCCCTTTGGTTGTTTCATGTTTTAGCAGTTGAGTGATGACAACCAACTGTTGGCCAGGCTCGCTAACCCGCTCACGACGACGCACGATGTACGGGTTTTCTCGGGATTCCATCAAGCGAGTCAATTGCAGAATCGCGACAGTGGTCTTTCCCCCTTGACGCATGAAGGCATCAAGCGAGTCGAGGTATTCGGTGACCGCGACGCCAAAGACAAGTGGCCCGTGAACGAAGTAGGTCGGTGGATTATCAAGTCCATAGGCAATCAAGAAGTGAGGATCGCTGGTAACCGGAACTTTCAAATCGAGTGGTTTGCCGTCACGAAGGACTTTGACATCAACCGTCCCCTGGCCCTTTGGGGCAACCGCTTCTTTCTCGACGACGTAGTCGTACGACAGCTGCAACGTATCGCTAATCTTGGCAATCCCCATATTGTTGATCGGGTACCGGCCAACGTGTGTGAGAACATCGTTTGGCTTCAACGGCGAGTTCGCACTTGGGATTTGACTGGAACCATACTTGATGCCGGTCGCATCCTCTGGCATTTTCAGCCACATTCGCATTGCAGGGGATTCGAGGGTTTGAAAATGGTTCCACATCCGTGGCTTGCCGTGATATTCTCCGTCCTCGAGATCGGCTAGCAGCGTCTTGATCTCCACTGCGGGAATCGCAAGAGCGACTTTGCTTTGAGTCGTCAAGTCGTTCAAGCCGAGGGCGACAAGCTTACCGTCTGCGATCACGGGCCCACTCGTGTTGTTTGCCGTCGTTGATGCTTGGATTTGAAGTCGCAGACCTGCTGCGCGGTACTTGTAGGCCACATACTCCAACCTCGCGATCGTTCCTCGGCTAACGACCGCTTGCTTACTGTTTCCCGAATAGCCGTGGATTTCGACAGGGAGCGCTGCGGTGGGTAGGTCCTCCGCAATTTCAATTGGCTTGATCGAGTTGATCGGCTTGTCCAAAGTGACGATGGCTAGGTCGAGTCCCGGTGCGCTGCCCGTTACCTGTCCGGTCAGTTGAGAAGCATCGTCACCAAGCTGGATCGCAATTTTTGTCGAGGCGGCAACGAACCGATAGTTTGTTAAGACTTGAGTCGGCGATATCAGCGCGCCTGCCCCCGCGACGCCAACAGGGGCGTTGCGTTCCCATGGCGTCGCTAAGTTATGCGAACGGCGAATGGATAAGACGCGAACCACGGATGAGTGCGCGTTGGGCGTCAAGGCTTGCGCGCGAGTGTTTGCATCGACACTGGCAATCGAAACGATCGCCAGGATCGCGATGATTATCTTTCGGAGCATGGGGTCGCGCCATCGAGAGGTTGTAGCAAACCCACCAGCGTAGCTGGAACCTCCCAACTCGAACACCATCCAGGCAACAAACGCTAATCACCCGGTCCTACCCAAGAAGCGACCTTGAGTTGAGCCTCTTGAGCCCAGGATCGGACCATCGCCATCTCTTGCGTGCGCGGCAGACGATTGCATTGTCCTAAAGCCTCGACGATTTCACGTTCCTTGGGGTCTACTTCGATGGTCAGGTAGCGACGCATCTGTCCGCTGCACCAGCGTCGCATCGACCAGATCGAAGAGTTTCCTGAGCGACAACTACGAACGTAGGAACCAACGCAGTGTTTCAAGTTTTGACCCTCAAGTTGCAAATCATGCGCGGTCAACAGTTGCACGATTTCCCAAAAATCAGACTCCTCATGCGACCCAAAATGCCCATCCTTGATATCCAACTTGCCCCAAGGTTCAAAGCGACGGTGGCGGCGAACTAATTTGTCGCGATGGATATCGAGATAGATCTCTTTCCAGTTTCGAACGAGGTTTTGAACGTCCGGAAGTGTTCGGCCTTCGATGCACAGCCTTGAATCAAGCGGGTGATCAAGGGCGGTATTGGGAAAGGTTTCGTTGCCCGGTTTGAAGCGTACGTCTGTTGCCATAAGCACCAGGTTGACGACTTCTTGCGATCCCAGTTCATGGCGGGCGATGAAACGGGATGTCCCCCGCCAAAAAACCTCATGATCCACTTGGCTGCTGAAGGGAGCGAGTTTCATCATGAGCCGCGCGATTTGCGCGTCGGGATCGCGGTTAAGTTGATGGTAGGCCGCCATGACGTGCGCCCAACGCAACGCCTGTTCGACGGACGCGTCGTGGGGCGCTCGGGAAAGGTAGTTGGCCGTGGTCCGATCGATCAGTGTTCCGCCCGGCAGGACGTAATGCCGCAAACTGCCTCCACCCGCAATGTGAAAGTGCAGCTTCCTCAAACGATCGCAGTATTCCGAATTCAGCCAATTGAAGGCGAAGAAACGGGGCGTCGGGTAAGCCTCGATGATGTGACCAAGGAACTCAGCCCATTGAAGGTGCAGGCTCGACGTTCCGCTCGGAACGAAGGTCTCGGGCGAACGGACCCACTCTCGCCGGTAACCAGAAAGTTGGTGCAATGCGCGCAGAACCGATTCGTGCGAGAGAATCTGCTCGCCTCCGCGCAGACGTCGATAGCTTAGCAAAGCCGTCTTTTCATGAACGGCTTGGACAAGTCGGTGGTAACGATCGTTGCTTGCTGGGTAATTGAAATAGTTGGTGTGGTCCTTCACGAGTTGGCTAACGCATCGGCGCGCACCGACCTCTCGCGAGACCTTCGTCTTCGCAGGATTCATAACAGAGCCGCAGGTTTGTGGGATGCTCAACGCCTGCGTCGTTTTTCAGTCGGTTCCGAAAGCGCGCGGCGTCAGTAGGAGCGGCAAGCGCGGGGAACACGATCCCTGTGTTGACTCACGAAAGAGCGATTCGCGTCACGACAGGGAAAGATCGCAGGCAGTTTCAATCGAGATGGGATCCCCTTGGGATCACCACAAACCTTGGCAGCTGAACATGGAAACATTCCCGCGTTGGGGTGAAGCGAAGTGAGCCGATATGTGGCTCTCACTACATGACGATGCATCGGCAAAAAGGTTCGGGGAGACAATCCGACTTCTGGCACTCGGTTTGCATCAGAGACTTTCCGGACCCAGGATCCCCGTTCCCCACGGGCGATGTTGTGATCCGTGGCGGTCGACGTTGGAGGCGACGTCGATCGCCATTTTTTCAAGTTTTCGTGGGGATTCTTGTGCTCGGAACAACCGGTCTGGTTCACAGCGGCAGTGCCGCTTCGATCAAAGGTGTTTCATTCTGCGGCACTCTGCCCGCTACAATCGTTGCCAAATGCAACATCACCACAGGGTCGGATTTGCGGCCCAGCCTTTGATCCAGTCAGGATTTCACGACTTTGTGCGGACGATTCACTTTGCGAACCAACGCTGCGGCGTGGTGCCAACAGTTTCTGCCCCAATTTGATTTGAGTGAACTCGCACTCAAGATCGGGGCCGATCCGGTGCCACGCTACAACATTGCACCGACTCAGTCGGTTGTCTGTGTTCTGCAGCCCGAGGTTGGGGCGAGTCGAGAGCCAGCTGCACTCCGTTGGGGGCTTGTCCCTTCGTGGTCCGATGACCTGGCGATCGGCAGTCGAATGATCAATGCTCGCGGTGAAACGGTTGACAGCAAGCCGTCGTTCAAGCGGTCCTTTGCGTCGCGACGGTGCCTCGTTTTGGCCGATGGTTATTACGAATGGCAAAAGGTTGTCGACGGCAAACAGCCTTATTTGATACATCGTCCTGACGACGCGCCGTTTGCGATGGCAGGGCTGTGGGAAATCAATCGCAAAGCCGCTTCCGAGCCGGTGACCACTTGCACGGTCATCACGACGTCAGCCAACCCGGTGACGGGGCAAATCCACGACCGGATGCCTGTCACGATCGGTGAACAAGACATTGATCGTTGGCTTGATCCTGGTTTTCGAGACGTCGCTGCGCTGAAAGAGTTGATTCGACCCGCTGCCGACGACACATTTCGATTGACACCTGTCTCGCGTCACGTCAACAACGCTCGAAACGAAGACCCTGCCTGCATCGAGCCAGTCGCCATCGACTGAGTGTTATCGACTTTCTTGGTCGGGGAGAGACGTTTCGGATCACGCCACCACTTTCGTGAGTGGAGACGAAACAGGGTGCGGATGGCGTGGTTTTCTCGATTGATCGCCAAAAAAGCCGGATTTCATTCTGCACTTGGCAAAAGTTGACCTAGGTTTCCCGTGGAGGCTTCTTCTCGAGGCCACCAACCCTTTTCAAAAACCTATTCAACTTATTCAACCATCACGATCGAACCCCACATCGGTCTCTCGCAGCGAATCGCGAGGCTGATGCGAGAATCGTCATGATGGGGCACAGCACGAAAGCGTGACGAACTGATGCGAAAGTTCCCCAAGCGAACGCGTCGTCGTAAATCGAACACAAAGAGCCAGCTTCAGCGCTCACTTCGCTTCCAGTCTCTCGAGTCAAGGCAGCTACTCGCAGCTGACATCGGGACCGACCAGAGCGAACCTGCCGTCGACACGACCCAACCCCTTGCTGACATCACGGGTCTGTGGGTGACCGTCGGTGATCGCGAGTATTTCAGCAGCGAACAGGCTTCGGTCACGATCGATATGACCCGTGGCGAGACGTTGCAGGTGACGGGAGTGCGGTATGGCACTCGCGATGATTTCAACGTCGACCATGGCGTCGTTGCTTTTGAATCCTACGTTCGGCGTGAACATGGGGCTTCGGCAATCGGATCGTATGACTACACCGACGGACGTTTTGCGGATCCTCTCGAAGGCGCCAACGCCGGCGGACAGATCATCACTCATCCCGGATTTGATTCGGGTTGGCAGCTCGACGTGATCGACAATCGTGTCGCCGTGGTGGCAATCCGCTACTTCGAAAATGAATTCGTCGTCGAAGACCGCTTTCTGATTGACGTCAACGTTACGGATGAAATCCCCGATCAAGATTGGACCGATGCCGTTCGACCGGTGCACGGTGATTGGCAAGCCGACGAGGAAGGCGTTGGTGGTGACAGTCGACAAGAACGCGGCGACAACGGATTGACCGTGATCCAAACGGACGTTGCACCTGGGTTGCAATACGAAATCGGTGTTAAAGCAAAAACGGTCGAGGAGAACACTTGGGCGAACGGTTTTGTGGTCATCGACTACCGTTCCGAAGATGACTTCATCTATGCCGGTCTACGCTCGATCGCAGACCAATGGGTGATCGGCCATTTCGATGGTGACTTTAACGACCTTGCCTCGCTCGACCAGCCCGTCGAAGCACAGCAAGTGTACGACCTTCGCGTTGCCGTCGATGGATCTCATGTCTCGCTTGCTGCAGATGGCGTGTTCCGAGTGTCCCACGACTTTGATCGCCCGCTCGATCAAGGTGCTGTCGGACTTGCAAACGAATACGCATTCACACACTTCACGAACTTCCACATCTTCCAAAACACTGCCAGTGACAACGGCGGTTCGGGAGTCGGCATCGACGGGCAAGACGGCGCGGCCGTGGCGGCCGCCGAGCAGAATCTTCAAGAAGCCATCGTTCGATCCGAACAAGCAACGATCGAATTCAATGCCGCTGGCGAGGAACTGACCGCGGCCAACGATGCCAAACTCAACGCTCGCCAAGCAGTTCGCGATGCGATGACCCAACAATCAGAGGCTGACAAATCGCTGAGTGATGCTGAAAAGGCAAGCGAACTCGCGAAACAACAATTGACCGACGCTAAGAAGGCGGTCGCCGAGGCGGATGAGAACGTTCAGGAAACAGAGAAGGAACTGGCCGACGTTCTCAAAGAGCATCGCAAAGTGGAAAGCTCTGTCCGAGGAGTGACCGCGGATATTGATGAAACCAACCGCCAAAAGGACAAGCTGCGCCAGAACGTTGATGCAGCTCGTAGCGGACTCGACAAAGCGAACAGCGAGCTGGACCAAGCTCAGGCTGACTATGACAACGCGTTGAACAAGTTGGAAGAAGCCGAAGCCGCTGTCGAACGTGCTGAAGACGCTGCCGAGGATGCTCCAAGAGATCAACGGCGTCAGGCACGACGTGATCTTCGAGACGCAATCGACCACTACAAGACGGCCGAAAAGAACGCTGACAAAGCCGAGTCAGCGATCAAGAACGCCGAGAAGCTGATCGAGCATGCCGAAAAGAACCTCGAAAAGGCGATCGAGAAGCTGGAAAAGACCATCGAGCAAGGCGACAAAGTTCAAGAGGACATCGCCGAGGCTCAAGAGAAGCTTCAACAGTCCCAGGAAAAAGTTGACGAAGCGCGGCAGCGATTCAACGATGCCGCTCAAGTTGCAGAGGCAGCACGTGAAGACGTGCGATCAGGTGAAGAGAATCTCCGCCAAACCGGTGAAGACGTCGCTGATGCAAAAGAGAATCTACGTGCCGCAGGGGAAAGTTTGCACCAAACTCAGGTTGACGAGCAACACGCGTCGGATCGATTCGAGCGAGCCAAGCAATCGCTGGCTCAGCGATCACATGAAATGTCGATCGCCTTCCAATCGGTCGACGTCGCACGAAGCGAGTTGGACGCACTGTTGCAGCAGAACAGCACCAGTGGCGGTGTCGTCAACGTTCTGACAGAAAAGACTGTCGTGGACAGCGGCCACGCCTATTCGCTGAACTTCAACCATCAAGACGATGGGGCCTTTGAAACAGTCGCGGGCGACTCCGAACTCGTGGCGGGACAAATGCACTTGTTGCCAGGCGACGATGGCGTTGCTGTTGCCGTGATGGACAACGAATTGTTGCCCGAACGGACCGCGACTCGAGTCTACACGACGGTCCGAGCCGACGCCTTGCCGGGCTTGTACAAGAACGGCTTTATCGTCTTTGACTATCAATCTGAAGACGACTTCAAGTATGCCGGCGCATGGGCTGGTGCTGATCGTTGGGCGATTGGTCAAGCGATCGACGGTGAGTTTTCGGACATCGTCACGTTGGATGAAGAGATCAAGGAAGGGCCTGCGTATGAATTGCAGGTATGGATCGAAGGCGACACCCTTACCTTCCTTGTCGAAGGCCACGAAAAGCTCACGCACACATTCGATGCCGCAATCGACGACGGACAAATTGGCGTCGCAAGCTACAACGCTCGCAGTCGCTTCGACCAAGTCGCCGTGATGCAACTGCACGGCGGCGCCGGTGATGTCGGGATCGAGAACGTTGATGTCGACGGAAACGCGGACGCAACCGACGAGGCAATCAACCAGCTCTTCTAGTAGCACTGCAAAGATCAAACCACCAAGGATCCACAGGACCTAACGCGTGGCGAAAGTCGGCGACCCAAGTGCTTGGCCTCAGGGCGCAGCACGAACGCAAACAAGCGTCGGTCGCGGTTTCGCCACGCGTTACTTTTTTACCTAGGCCTCGGCAGGTTTTTGGTGGTTGCGCCGATTGGCAAGGATTCCCAAACCAGCAAACGTCAGCAGAATCCCAAACACCAAAGGTGCGGTTACCGGTTCGGCGAACAGGATGACACCGGCCACCGCAGCCATCGCGACTTGCGACGCATTGATCAAGTTCACGGCGACCACTGGCAAGGATTTGAGCGATCGTGACAGAGCTGCGAAGGCGGTGAAGTTGAAAACGCCCGCAGCGACCATCACGCCCCATTGAGCCAGCGAGTGGTCAAGGGAAACATCGCGCAGCGTCGTGATGCCCCAAAGGACGATCGTTCCGACAGTTCCGCTAACGAACATCGTGACCGTTGCCGACATACCGCTGGTCAACGTCTGACGCATCGAGACGCCAAAGAACGCGTAGGCGGCGCCCGAAGCGGCTGCGGCGAGTGCACCAACCCATACTGGAAGGTTGGATTCAACCGGCGCTACGGTTGCCCCCGGCAAGCAAAGGACGATGACCGCGCCGATCAGCGTGAACATCGCAACCATCGTTCGCACCGTCACCGGTTCCTTCAGCATGAACCGTCCCAGGATCGCACCGCCAACGATCAACACACCAAGGGTGATTGGAACCGATGCCGCTAAGCCGATGATGCCAAGTGCAATTTGAAATGCGCCATTACCAACCACTTGGCCGAGCAGACTCGCGAAAACAAAACGCGGAAGCATCCGATAACTGGTTGCAATTGTCTTGTTGGTTGCGGACATCCACGCCAATAGAGGCGCCAGAAGTATCACGGTCGGCGCTGCTTTGACGGCGGAAACCAGGAAGGGATCGACGCCCACGCATTGGCGGAGAGCAATGTTGGCCATTGTGTAAAGCGCGGCCGCGATCACGCCGCAAACGGCTCCAACGACAAGCCCCTTTTGGTGCTTGGAGTGGCTGCTTTCAGCCGGAGGAGCTGGCGGCGCATACGGCCGAGCGGACTCTATGTGGGCAGATTCACTCTCGCCCGTCGTCGTCGATTCGGCGGGGTCAAGTTCGGCAATGGATTCGGACATGGCTCGCTTTGTCACAGCCAATCCTTAGAGTTTCGAAAGAACGCATTGTTCTGTGTGCAGATCGGGACGGTGAATCGGCAGACCGGCCCTGGTCCAGCCGAAGTGCCAGACCGTTTGAGTGTTTTGGAACACGAGTGGGGGACAGTGTTACGGGGAGGTAGGTTCAGGGAAGATCGAATGGGGGGCAGCGACGAAACGGTGATCGGGTCGTTGCTCGTGCGTTAGACACGCCACAGTGGCCGAAAGTCACTCATCAATGGTTTCGATTTCCGCGGCAAGCATTTCTCGTTCGGTTTCCTCGATCCAAGTCGATTGACCCGTTCGGTCTTTGTTAGGCTTTGCGACAATCACAGTGATGTTGTCCTCCCCGCCGGCTTCGTTGGCAAGGTCAATTAGACGGCGACAGGCCTGTTCCGCCGTCTCGTTTTCGCTCACGACCGATCCTAGTTGCTCGCTGTCGACATAGCGATGCAATCCGTCGCTACAAAGCACGACCGCGTCACCAGGTTCGAGTTCGGCACGATGGACTTCGGCGATCAGTTCGCCGCTGGCGTGCCCGCCGAGCACGTTCCAAAGCACATTGCTCCATCGGCTATCGGCTTCTTCCTCTGGTTTCAAACCTCCGGCTTCGACAAGTTGGCGAGCCAACGTGTGGTCGGTGGTTAGCTGCTGGGCTTCGCCATCGCGAACCAAATAGCAGCGACTGTCGCCGGCATGCACGACATAAAGCTTTGGCCAAATCAAATGCGCCATCGTCAGGGTCGTGCCCATGCCCCGTTGGCTGTGGTGTTGCGCGGACTCGAAAAGAATCCGAGCATGCGCATCTTGAAGAAGCTTCTTCAAGTTCTCGACAAACTCTTCTTCGTTGTCTTCTTCGTCGAGAAAAAACCAGTGAACACTGTTGAGCAGTTCTTTGATGAAATGGTCGACGGCAAGACTACTCGCCTTTTCACCAGCAGCGTGACCGCCCATTCCGTCAGCGACCAACAGGATTTGGCCTTGAATGCGTCCGAACAGGCGTGATTGAGTTTCTAATGGCAAGCTGGTCGAAGACACCAGCATCGACTTGTTCAGCTGCGCGATCAGGAACTGATCCTGGTTCGATGCGCGGACTTTTCCAACATCGGTTGCACCGTAAGTGGTGTTGTCGGGAAGTTGGTCGCTGGTGAACGCAGCGATTTCGTTGTTTCGATCTGCCACAGCCAAAGTGCCATTGCTTGAGCCACCTTTTGTTTGCGTTCATCCTACGCGCCAGGCTAGGCCAAGGCGAGTAGGAAAAGCTGCTGCTAAGGTTGGCGAAGTCACTTACTTCACGCGCCGGGCGATGCGAAACCCGTAATAGGGACAGTGGTAATCCTGGCTCGCTTGAGTTCTTGCGATCCAATCAACGTTGTGAGCAGGGCTGTTGAATGCACCTCCGACCAGCTTTCGACCGGAAACAGAACCTTCAAGGGTCCATTCCCAAACGTTGCCATGCATATCGAAGATGCCGTAGTCATTGGGCAACAACGATCCTGCGACGTAGGTGTGGCGCGAGTTCGAAATGTTCGATGCGAATTCGTTGACGACATCACCGATGCTCAATAGGTCGCCGCACGCATAATCGGTCTTGGTTCCGGCGCGGCAGGCGTAGATCCATTCCTCGAGCGTCGGAAGCCGATAGCCAAGTTTGGTTTCGAAGTCGTCAACTAACTCGAAATGACCGTCGTCGTTTTTGCGAAAGCACTTTTCGTGCGGCATGCCTTCCTGGTCGGTCAGCCAATTGCAATACTCGGCAGCGTCATTCCAAGACACCTGTTGAAGTGGGCAATCGGGGCTTGGCGAGGCGTTGTTGTCATACCCAAAGCTGGGCCGGAACGCACGGAATTGTCGTCCCGTGATTTCACAACGACTCATCGCAAACGGATACGGAAAATCGTCCTGTTCGGGCAAGCACGCTTTGGCGATGATCACCATGGCTGGCCCCTCTTTGATTGAGTACCAGCGAGGCAAACCGTCCCATCGCGCCGATTGCCGTTTTGCATTTGCTTCCACAATTGCGGTACGCGAAGGCTCGATGAATTCTCGCGTGTGTGCGAGTCTCAAGATTTCCTTTTGCTGACCGGATCGATCTTTCGCTGCGATCCCAGCGATTTCACCGAGCGTTTGTTCGTAAATCTCCTGCACTTGGCCAGCTGACAACTCAAGATCATAGATTCTCGCTTCGTCGATGCGGCCAACGAACGGATAGCCTTCGTCATACCCAGCGCGTTCGGCGTCGACTGCGCCATTGAAGCGGCGCCCGATGTGGAACTTGACATCGTTCTTGATCGATTTGCCACCTAGACGTTCCGGCGCACGCGTCGGGATAAGCTTGCCGTTGACGTAAAGATTCAATCCATCTCGTCTTCCGCTGCCATCGTAGGTTGCGAAAAGATGATGCCAGCGATGCGGCGGTAGTGAGTTTTCAGCCACCACCTTGATGAGATAGTCACCTCGATGAGCGATATGGGCCGAGGGGTGATCGTTATCAAGCCAAAGGTCAAAGCCGCGACTTTGGCTCGAGTTCATTTTGGCCATCAGCGCTCGCCATAATCCCGTTCGGTCTGCGCGGTACCAGCATCCATACGAAAAGGGCTGGTCAATTTCGGGCGAAAAATCAATGTCCGTTTCGATTCCGCCTTCGCCATCCAAAGATGGCGCTTTACCGAGGACTCCCTCGACCAACGGAATGTCTTTCGAAAACACAGGACGCCCGGGGGCCTCGGTGATCGTGTCTGAAAAAGGCGCCTGCTCGGAATCGAAGGTGAACCGGACGATGGGTTTGGCGCTTCTGTTGCTTGCGGCGGTCAACAATTCGGTTTCCCACTGCGATTGCGACGCTTCGGCGTCGTTGGATGCCTCTTCGAGCTTGGCTTTCAAATCTTGAAGTTCGGCATCGTATTGGTCGACTTGCCTTTGGCGCGATGCGGCCAGTGGAACGAGCTCTGCGTCTGGTTCGACTTCGATTTTCCACTGGGTGATCGCGTGATAGGCAGCGTTGTGAATGCCGGGATCGGCATCGGCGAATTGCTTCAACAGCTCGTCCCGGATTTTGGATGTTTGACTTGGCGAGAGCGATTGTCGGTCCGTTGCACCCAGTGTTTGAATTAACGCCCGCTTGATTGAATCGTCGGTTTCCACCGCAAGACGCCGCAGTACCGGTTGCGAAAGTTGCAAGCGTCGCAGGTTGGAAACGATCAAGCTACGCAACGACGGATCCTTGCTGTGTTGTAAGTGCTTCCAAGCTTCCGATTCGGGATCGATGGCAACAGATGCGGCAACCGCAAGTGCGCATTGCGAGAACTGATTCGGATCGGAAATGCTCGTTTCGAGGGCTGTCTGCAGATGCGTTGTGGCGTCGCCATGTGTCGCAAGCGAATCCACCAGGGGGAAGAAGCAATTGGGGTGAGGCGAAATCAGAATCGCTTCGACAAGTCTGTCGGCGTCATCGGCAAACAAGCTCGCTATCGACAACGCGGCGCGTTCGCCGCGACTAGGGGAATCGGCCGTGTCAGCAAGGATCTCGATCAGTGGATTGCCAATTTGGTCGGCCGCCGGTCGCAACAGTGGCAACCAAGCGAACATCTCGGTCAATGCGATGTCATGTGTGAGAGCTCTCGCAACAAACGGAGCAACGTCGGCGTGGCGAGCATCGTTTGGTGTTCGAATCGCGACGGCAACACAGGCTTGGAAGCGTTCCGCGGTCGGCTTTTCCAAATTGGTCGCAACTTCCCACATCGGCTCAAAGTCGACATCTTCTTTGGGAAACGCGTGCATGATCAGGTCAAAATGCGAACGCGTCGCCGTTGGCAATTGCGACACCAAGTATCGATTGCGTTCGGATGAAGGTGGCATTGCCAACATCAGTTGCAATTTCTCGCGGCTTCCGTCTTCGACCTTTTGTAGTGCCAGATCGAGCGGCTTTTCCGCGTATTGACGCATTGATTCGAGTTCCGCAATCAAGTCCAGCACACTGTTAGTGTCAGCGCTGGCGATGGAATCGACCTGCATTGACGCGGCGTTGGCAAGTTGCTGGTTTCGCGAGCGATTGTTGATCTGCCACATGACCAACAGTGCCGTGGTGATGATTAGCAGGACGCCGCAACCCTGGCGCATATAGCGTCGGGTCGCCTGCTGCATCATCTCGTGCTGTGATTGGGTCCAGTCTTGTTTGTTGGTCAACGTCCGAATGCGCATTGTTTCGGACAGTGAAGGCAGGAGTCGGCCCTCGTGTTTGGCGTTCCAGATTGAGGTCGCTTCGTCAAGCAACAATTCGGCACGCCCGCGACGGGTCTCACGTTGCTTCTGAGTCAGCCAATCACGCAGGGAATGGACCAGGTAATCATGCGTGAGCTGGTAATAGCGTTGATGATGTGTTTCACGGACAGACGACGGATCATCGGAATCGGCGCTCTCTGGATCGGTTGGTGTGATCAGGCGAACTTCGGTGTCCAGGATGGTGATCAGTTCATCGAAGTCTTTGGGGCGGTTGTCGTACCCCGACGCAGCCTTGAGTTCCGCAAACGAACGCATGTGTCCGCGAATGTTCGTACCCGATTCAGGCAGCAAGGCACGCAGGACGTTCCTGGCTGCTTTTTGATGGAATCGGTGTTCTGGAGGCGCGGTCGACACGCTAAACGTTTCGTTCAGGTAGGCCAGTCCAACGCCTTTTGCGCCGCCCATTGCGAGAAGATTTTCGATGGTCCAGGCTTTGCCTCGCATGATCTCGGCGAACAGGCTAAGTCGAACGCAGATGACTTTGTCGTCGGTCGCGAGATCGTTGACCGCTTCCTTCAAGAACTCTCTTTGGCTGTCACTAAGTTCTTCGGATTCATCGGGAAGCGAACCAAATGCGCGCCCAAACGCGTCGAGGACTTTGATCGCGTGACGAGCGGGGAAGAGGTCGACCGCTGCCGAGTTGCGGCCTTCGACGATTCGGATTTCCAGCGAACGCATCATGTGCGTCATGGCCATCCAAAAGTCGTCTCGAACCATCACGATGCATTGAACCCGTTCCCCATCACACTGACGAAGCGCTTGAATCAACTCGGCCAACGCGTCGGTTTCTTCCGAGTGTAACCACTGCTCGAATTGATCGATGATCAACAAAACCTTGTGCTCGGACCCCGGACCGTATCCGGTTCGAATCATCTTGATCGTTTCGACAAGGTTGCTGTCGCGGGGCAGGGTAGGGCACTGTTTTTGGATGGCTCTTAGCAGTCGCGTTTCCGTTTGTTTGGGTGCTGCTTCCACCATCACCGGAATGATGTTGGCCGACAAACGCGGCAACAATCCCGCTCGCACGAGCGACGACTTACCACATCCTGAGGGACCGTAAATCAATCCGACTTGAAATGTTTGTTCGGCGTCACGTTCTTCGATCAACACCTTCCAGAAACGAATCGAATCGGGAATACCGTCGCGGTCGCGCGCACCAGGAAGTAGCTGCAGAAAGAAATCTGCATCGTGCGAGTCAAACGCGCGGATCCCTTTGGGGACGATACGGATCTTTCGTCGATCAGATGATTGGAACGACGTGCTCGAGGGCGTGGCCTGAGGTGTTTCGATGGTTGCTGGCGGAGCCGATGAGGCGGTGATCGCTTCGGTCGATTCGATCGGCAGCGTCTTGGTCTTCTTTGCCGTTGGTGTCTTCTTTTCCGTCGTGTCGTGCTCGGAAAGAAAGTGTCGAAGGTCGGCGGCCATGTCGTGTGCCGACACGTAACGTTCGCTGGCGAGTTTCGCCATCGCTTTCTGGCAAATCCGTTCCAGTTCACGCGGGACGTGTTCGTTGAATTGACGCGGCGGGCGCGCCTCGAGACTAATGACCTGTTTCAGAAGCTCTTTCTGAGAGGAAGATTTGAAGGGACGGCGGCCAGTGAGCAATTCATAGAAGACAACACCCAAGCTGAAGATGTCGCTGCGGCCATCGACTCGATGTCCCTCACCGCGCGCTTGCTCGGGACTCGTGTAGGTCGGTGTGCCGACGTAAAACGCTTCTTCGCTTGCGTCTTGCTCCCGCAGGGCAAGTCCGAAGTCGACCAAGTACGGTTTGCCCACTTCGTCGATCAAAATGTTTGCGGGCTTAACGTCGCGGTGCACGAGCCCATGCTTATGAGCAAAGTGCAACGCTTCCGCAATGGTCGCAACGAGTGCGGCCGCCTCGTGCGGGGCATACTGGCTGCGACGCAGCTTGACGGCCAAATCCGAGCCCGACACATACTTGCTAACGGAATAGAAAGGCACCTCGTTGGTGCTGCCGACGTCGTGCAGCGGCACGATGTGAGGGTGGTCGAGGCTCGCAACGATACGAGCCTCTTCAAGGTAGGCGCCTGCATCACTTGGATCCGCGATTAAATCGCGGTGAGCCACTTTGACGGCGACGCTGCGGTCAAGTTGCTCGTCATGTGCAAGATAGACTGTGCCGAACCCCCCTTTGCCCAGTCGGCGGTCAATCCGGTAGCGGCCAATCTGTTTCGGTATGGATGCCGGAATGGTTGCGCTCTTGTCGCGTTCCGTTCGACGGGCCTGCACCGTCTCGTCGCGAGTTTTGTCGAACGGGTCTTCAGACGGCATCGTGATGTCAGTGAATCATGCGGGGCAGTGAATCAATGGGATGGGGTGTCCGGGATCGTTTGCGAGTTGCACCCCAGCACCCAGAAAAGACACGCGCATCACCAACGAGATTCGCGGACCACGCCTTTTCTCGGCTTGATTCACTCACCAACGTATCACGATTCCTCGTTGGTAACACGTCAGACATTGGCGCGGTGAACAGTTGTTAATTCCTGACCGGCAAACTTTTTGTCCCTCAGTGGTGGACGTATCTTTGGCCAGTCCGTTTATCTACCCATGCCGCTGACGACACACGGCATCCTCGTCAACTTATCCAAACGATCCAGACACCACATCTTGATGGGTGGCATGATGACACACTCAGGCACGCCGCTGAGGGCGCCAGCGACTTTGGCTTTTGCAGCATTGGCTGCGGGTTTATTGAGTTTTCAGCCGTTAAATGGCCAGTGGCCCAACCTGCCCGACGAGCCGTTTGATTACGAAACGGTCGTGTTCCCCAACCATTTTTTAGTCGACCCCCCCGGACCGCCGCGGGCCGTCGTCGATACCGACAACACGCCCGCCAATAACCCCACCACCGATGAAGGTGCCGCGCTCGGTCGTGTTCTGTTCTATGACAAAAACTTGAGTTTGAATCGAACTGTATCGTGCGCATCTTGTCACCAACAGCTTCACGGTTTCTCTGACCCCAACGTGCTAAGTGTCGGATTCGATGGCGGACTGACCGGACGCCACTCCACCGGTTTGGCGAACAATCGCTTCTATCAACGTGGTCGCTTCTTTTGGGATGAGCGCGCCGCGACGTTGGAAGACCAAGCGTTACAGCCGATCCAAGACGCGGTCGAAATGGGACTCACACTGACTCAACTCGTCCAGCGCGTCGAAGAACAGGAGTACTATGGCGATCTCTTCACCGCTGCCTTTGGTGATGCGACCGTAACGACGGACCGTATCGCACGAGCGATCGCGCAATTCGAGCGCAGTATGGTCAGCTTCAACAGCGCTTACGACGAAGGTCGCGCTCAAGTCGAAAACCCGGGCCGGCCGTTTCCCAACTTCAGCCAGTTGGAAAACCAAGGAAAGGACCTATTCAATGCGCCGCCACCGCGAGGATTCGGATGCGCTGGGTGTCATGGGACCGAAGCTCAGGTTGCCGTCAACGCGCCACAGAACATCGGTCTTGATGGACCGCCACTCGATGACCTTGGTGCGTTCAATACCTTCGGCACCAACAATTTTCGAGGCGCGTTCAAGGTGCCAAGTCTACGCAACATTGCGATTCGACCGCCCTTCATGCACGACGGTCGATTTGCAACGCTTGAAGAGGTGGTCGATTTCTATAGCACGGGAATTCAAGCTCACCCCAACCTCGCTCCGCCTCTGACCACCAACGGTCAACCAGGCGGGCCGCCCATTCGCTTGAACATGACGCAAACGCAAAAGGATGCATTGGTTGCGTTTCTGGGAACGCTTACTGATTTCGACTTCTTGACCGATGAACGCTTCAGCAACCCGTTTGAACTTCCCGGTGCGGCAAGCGTGAATCAGGTCGTGATCAATGACGACACCCCCGGTCGATCGATGGTTGGCATGATCACGGTGATGTTCGATCGCGAAGTCAACGCACCCGCCGAGGCTTTCACGTTGACCAATCTTGATACGGAGGAAGAAGTGACCGTGGCCGCAACCGATGCCGTGATTCGCGGACGGACCTCAGTGATGTTGACCTTCGAATCGGGGCCGTCTGTGGTGACGCGGACCTCTGGCAACTCGCTTGCCGATGGCAGTTACCGCCTACAGGTTTCGGCCAACCAGGTCGCAAACACATACACGGGCGAAACCATGTCGGGTGACGCCGTGTACGGTGAATCGACTGAAGAGGGTCTCTACCGACTCTTTGGCGATGCCAATGGGTCGGGGGCGCTTGATCTGTTTGACTTCGCCCAGTTCCGTTCGTGCTTTGGCTCGCAAACCGGAGATGTCAACTTTCGAGACGACTTTGATGCCAACGGCAACGGCATGATCGAACTGTTTGATTTCGCCGCGTTCAGGAACAACTTCTAGTTGCTCCCTCACGCAGCGGCAAATCGTGCATCGTCGGCCTAGTTTCTCATGTCGGTCGTCCAGGGGGCACGAGCGTTCGTTTCGATCTCGGCATCTAATTCCTTCATTCGCGCCGATAGTTCGGCGACGACTTCGGGGTGTTGATCGGCACGGTTCTCTTGTTCGCCAACATCCTTTTTGAGGTTAAACAGAAGGACTTCAGGAGGCTTGGGCTTTTGGTTTGCATTTCCGTTTTGTCGCGGGCGTCGTGGTTTCGGAGGTTGCTTGACCAGTAGCTTCCAATCGCCTTTGCGAATGCCTTCCAGGTCACCACGCGAGGTGTAGTGAACGAACTCCGTACGCGGTGACGAATCTGATTTGCCAAGGACCAAGTCACTGACATCGACTCCGTCGATCTTGCGGCCACTTGGAAGTGGTCGTCCGGTAATCGACGCAATCGTTGGCAACATGTCGATGGTACCGACCAGTTCGTTGCACTCGGTGCCCGCTGGAATCCGGCCCGGGCCCCACATCACACAGGGAACACGTTGTCCGCCTTCGAATGTGGTGCCTTTGCCCGCACGCAGCGGTCCGGCCGAACCACCGTGGTTCTTGAATTGCAACCAAGGACCATTGTCAGAGGTGTAAATGACGTAGGTTCGTTGCGATAGATTCAGGTCACGAATCGTGTCCATCACTCGCCCCACTTCGTCATCAATATGCTCGATCACACAGGTGTAGGCATTTTGTGGATTCGGATCGTACGCATCTTCGGGGACGTACAACGGAATGTGTGGCATCGAATGAGGAAGATAAACAAAGAAGGGTTCGTCTTTGTGCGTCTTGATGAAGTCAACGGCATGGTCGGTGTAGCGCCGAGTGACGGTGCGCTGGTCGACTGGCAGTTCGACGATTTCTTCGTCTTTGATCAGAGGCGTGTTCCAAAGCTTGATCGCGCTTTCCTGATCTCGCCACAAGTCGTCCGACTTAACTCGTGGCTTGCCCTTGTTGTCAGGATGGTTCATGTCGTTGCTGTACGGGATTCCAAAATAGGTGTCGAATCCGTTGGCTCGAGGCAACGTTTCAGGATGGTGTCCGAGGTGCCACTTGCCAAAGCACGCGGTCGCATATCCCTGTGATTTCAAATGGTCAGCGATTGTGTGTTCGCTGGGATTGAGTCCCTTTGTTGATGCGGGGAAGAGAACGTGTTGGTGCATGCCGACGCGTTTGGGGTAGCATCCGGTTAGCAATGCGGCGCGCGAGGGTGTGCAGACGGGCGAGGCGACCATGAAGTTGGTAAAACGCCGCCCCTCTTTGGCCATGCGGTCGATGTTCGGTGTTTTGATTTTGGTCGATCCAAAACAGCCTAGATCTCCGTAGCCCTGGTCATCGGCAAAGATGATGACAAAGTTCGGCTTCGCCGAATCGCTTTGCGCGTCGGCGCCTTGAGCATCGACACTTTCAGAGGTGGGGATCGAAATGCCAATCAAGCAGAGGCACGCAAAAAGGGATCGCATGATTCAGTCAGCCCTGTGTGGTGGTGGGATAAGAGGGAAGGCAAAGAAGGGGGAATGCGTAGTGTAGCTATCGAAGACACAGATGTTCACACAAAACAACCGAAACGCTTGTTCAGCGCACAGAAAAAACAGTTTGCGTCGGTCTTGTAGCTTCGGTAGAAATTGGCGACATCGGCTGTTTCATTCGGGACAACTGACGAAAAGGCAATTCAGCTCATTACTTTTTTCTTGAGCGTTTCGCGGGCGATGGAAGTCCGGCACTGGGGCGATGGACAGAATCCCTTCAAAGTTAATTGCAGCTCTTGGGACACTTCTGGAGGCCCTGGAGTATGCGGACGACGTAGGCTCGGACCGCTGGGAATTTGCGGTTTCGGTCAGTGAACTCTTATCGTGTGGTTGTGTTCACAATGACCTGCGTTGGCTGGTGCGGCGAGGTTACGTTGAGCATGCACGCGAAGTAACGGTTCGTGGTGAAGACGGTCGGTCTTTTTCACCCACCGGCGACATGACCTTCACCAAGCGGTCCTGTTTCGTTCTCACCGATCACGGGCGCTCTCGGGCTCCCGCAATTTTTGCGCAGCGTCCGATTGAACCGTTGGATGGACATGACATTGACGGCGACGCGAACGTCACGAGAGATGTTTCCGTAGCTTCCGTCGCCTGCAAGCCAGCGATTAACGGCCATTCGGCTGGACTTGGTTCATACTCTGGCAATGGGGCGTCGCCCTCGGGAAAGCTAACAGAGCGACTGTCATCATCTCAGCCATGTTGGAATTCCTGTGATCGTACATTGCGCGTTGGCGACGATGTCGTCAAACACTTTAAGTGGCGAGCGGCCAATCAGGAGGCGATCTTGAACGCGTTTGAAGAGGAAGGCTGGCCGCCGCGGGTTGATGATCCTCTTCCACCTCAGGTCGATCAGGACGCGAAACGCAGATTAAGTGACACGATCAAGGGGCTAAACAAAAAGCAAATTCAGCAACTGATCCGTTTTCACGGTGACGGGACTGGTGAAGGGATTACATGGGAATGGATTGGGAATGGTCCGGAATTGGCGAGCGATTCGGATCGCGAGCGTCAAGCCGAAGGTACGACAGCTGACCAAGAGGTGTAAGCTTGTTCGGCCGTCGGCGAAAACCCTTGCTGCAAGCCCATTCCGGGGTCGTTCCGTAGCAATTGAGGCGTGGCCATTTCTAATGGCTGGTTCAGCAACCTACGTTACGATCTCTCCACGCGCCAACAAACACCGGCTGTGTCCAGGTTTATCCCACAAGGAATGGGTTGGATTCCCGACCTTCCTGATGCACGCGACTATACGTTCCAACACGAGTGCATCTTGCCACTGCTCAGACGACTCGCGCCTGCGTCACGGGAACTGCCCGACGAGGTCGATTTGTGCAGCGATGACGAAGGAAATTACTTTTCGGGGATCGAAGACCAGGGTGCACTCAACAGTTCTACTGCGTTTGCTGTTCTTGGTCTGATTGAGTATTTCGAGCGTCGGATTTACGGCCGAACCTGTGATCCTTCCAAGCAGTTTCTTTATCGAGTCGCCCGCAACCTGCGTACCCTTCCGGCTCCTCATAGCGCCACACCTTGGGGTGGGCAATGTTGTGATGATGGGGCGGACCTACGAACCACGCTCAAGGCTGTTGTCCAGTTTGGAATTGTTCCTGAGCAACATTGGCCCTATCAGGTTGACCGGTTTCACAGTGAGCCAACGCGATTTGTCTATGGAACGGCAAAATCGGCAAAGAGTCTTCGCTATTTTCGACTTGATCAACGCAACAGCGACGGGGCAATGACCTGCAAGCGTATCGAGTCATTTGTGGCAGCGGGGTTCCCTCTGGTGTTCGGCTTTTCTGTTCCTAGTTCGTTGAGCATTTCAGCGGAGATTCCCTACCGTCCGGAAAGCGATGTTGTTCGTGGCGGGCAGGCCGCGATGGTCGTCGGTTATCGTCGTCACCATTTTGGCCCTAAGCAACATGCGCTCAGAGTTCGCCTTTCCTGGGGAAGCGACTGGGGTGATTGTGGGAGCGGTTGGCTTCCGGCAGCTTATGTACAGCAGCAGTTGGCACGCGACTTTTGGACGTGCATCCATCCCGATTGGTTCAAGGCGTCGTCGCAACGAGGACGGCCTGTTGACGGCGAATTGCGATGTCCCATCGAAGCCTGTTCAGCAAGCTCGCCCGACGCAACAGCTGCTGACTAGGCACTTTGCTCACGAGCGGGACCGGAATCTTTCACCCCGTTCAACCCCGACGAATTCCGCTGCGTTTCCGTTTCGGTCGAAACCACCAAACATACGATTTGACCAAGTGTAACTCCCGGACACTGTCGTCTTTGGTCGCGTGAATCGATGATTTCAAGCTGCCCGCGATCGCTGTGGAAGTGGCTGGGCAATTTGTTTGGGTTTCGTTTCGACAAGCGACTATTTGAGAAGGATCAAAACATGATTCCGCGTTTCGTTTTGGGCATCGCCACATTCTTATTGGCGACAGCGAGTGTCGCCGATGCAGGCAATCGGTATTTCTACTGGAACAACGGAAAAGCGTATTACTGCAACCCACCTGCGGTGTACACCTCAGGTTGCTACGTCGTTTGCGAAGATGCTTCGGTTGTGAAAATCAACGGCTACCCAACGATTTCCGCTCACGAAGCGGATATGAGAATTGCAAGCTACGCCGAAACGTCGAGTCGCTCTGTTGTCGCTCGAGAAAGCGTCGCCGACAAAGATGATTCACACTGCGGTGGCCATCAAGATCCTCACCACTGTATTCCTCGGACAGTTCGTGTTTGTGATTGCTCCTACGAGGGTGAACCACAAGAGATCACAGGAACAAAAGGGAAACTAAAGACCAACTGTGACCTGAAACGCTTTTACAAAGCGATCGACATCTACGAAGCTCCGTGTGTACCCGTGCCGGAATTCTGTATCGTGGCAACCGAGAGATACGACTTCAAAGAAGTCACATTGGAATACCCCTGCAAAGACGCCGAGTGCAAGGAACTGGAATGTGATTTTTGCGACTGCGAGGAAAACGACCGAGTGTGCGAAATTGCAACTTGCGAGGTCTACCAATGCGTGACCGATTGTGAGCTTGAATGCAAGATCATGAAACGACCCGGAAAGGTGGTCATCGCAGTTCGCGAGCCAGCGAATGAAGATGACACGCTTGTCGCGGACGTTGTCATTGGCAAAGTCGGTAAACAAGATTTTGACGCCTACAAAGAGAATACCGTCATTCTGGAGGCTGCGACGGCCGAGCAGATCAAAGAGGCGATTGGATTGGAAATCGACCTAAGCAAGGTTCAGGGCGATCGGGATCTGAAGTCGAAAATCATGTGAATTGAGGTCGGTTCTCTAACTCTTTCCCTTTGTTCTGAGGTTCGTGATGAACATGATTCGCATGACAAGCCTGCTAGCCTTGGTTATCGCATCAATGTTTGCGCCGAAAACCACCAGCGGGAATGAGTTGCAGGGGACATGGGTCCTGGTCTCTGAGTTTCGTAATGGGCAGCGCATCGAGCGTCTCTCGCCGATGCGCTGCATCATCACTGAACATGAACTTCAGTTTGAATGGCAGACGGAGGATCGATCCGTCCAGCGAGACACGACTTATTCAGTCAAGGGCGATTCACGGCCATCTTTGCTCGCCCTTGGCAACGGTCGATTCTTGTTCTGTGACCGATCCAATGACACCTTGGTGATGTACACGCCGAGTACTGCAGAACAAAAACCCGGCGACTTCAACTCCGAAAAGGTCGGTGGTTGGATCCGCCGCGAATTCAGGTCTCACAAGCCTCGACAAAAACAAACCATGTCGCAGGTATCGGTGTTGCGCAATGCATCGGAATCCAAAAATGCGGAGGTCGTTTCTGTCTCAGATTCCATTCTTAAGGCATGGACCGCGCGCAATCGTGAGCAAGCAAATGAGATGGCACTTGAGTATCGCATTCGGCGGAAAATTGCCGGTCGCGATCAGCAACTTGGGGCTTCGGAGCTAGAAGAAGTGTTGGCCACCGACCCGACTCGGCAAGAGTGGTTGATGCAAAGTGTTGACGCAGCAATGGACCGCCGCAAGGCATCAGCTCATTCGCTGTTGGATGAGTCGATATGGCAACAAATCGAACTTCTAAAGTCACTCGACATCGACGACGAGATCCAGGAACGTATCGCTGACATCGCAGCAAAGCTGCCTGCGCGAACGCAACGCACATCGAGCCGCCGCAAACTCGTTGCATCGGAACTGTTCGCCAAAGGCCTGCCGATTTACTTGGAGTCCGACATGACCGAGCCTTTGGAGATCGATGCCAGTTCTGGCATTGCGGCTGTGAAACTACCGATAAGGTATGTGCGGCATCCCTCTCTTCCGCCGGGAGGGCTTCGGATCGCCGCGAAGTTGATCATCGATCGATCGGGTCGCAAGATGCTCGTTTCCCACCAAACGGGTTTTCGACCATGTGCGTTCACCAGCGGCAAAGTCGAGGGCGAGTTCTACATGATCGGAAAAGCACCGATACCCAAGAACTCAACTTTATTCGTCTATGCGACGACACTGTATGGCGAAAAGAGTAATCCGATCCCAATCAGTAATGTCGTCAAGATACCAGTAGTTGTTCCAGAGCGACAAAGTGAACTACGAATCGACGCAGAGACGAACACTCGCGTATCGGCGGAGTCAGCATCTAGCTCCGGGTATCCCTCGGGGGATGTGGGAACGGCCGATGAAAACGGAGCCGGTCCACAGGTTGAGGTGGCCGACTAGCAAACGCTGGCTATTCAGTCGCGCCGGCTTGTTGCAGTCGGTTCATTACTTTTTTCCAACCAAGTGAACGTGCTAGTCGTAGCGGCTTTAGTCCGTTCTTTGCGGGCTGGTTCACGTCGGCACCGTGTTGAACCAGTACATCAACGCCGTCGTAGGACCCGGCAAGTGAGAGCTGGTGGAGGAACGTGAAACCCTTGTCGTCAGGTTCGGAAATGTATGCTGGGTTCTCCCGAAGCGTCTCTTCCAGTGATTGACGCATGTTGACCGACATCGGGTGCTCAGTCGCGGCTGCCTTCTCGATGTCCTGGGGCTGTTGTTTGGGTTTGCGAAACTTCGACAGAAAACCGCCAGCTTGTTTCTCGCCGATGTAATCGGGCGGAACAACATGAACGATCCCTACGTCACCGAAGTTGAGTCCCCAAGCGGCATCGTGTTGCTTTCTTTCGCTGCCACCCATGCGCTGCCTCATTAGATCGACCGAGTAGCCTCCGTAGACATCGTCACCAATCGCATACATCCAATCGCCAACTCGACTTGGCGCAATCTGAACCGCGTCGCCTTCGGAAACGGATCGCAAACTGTTGGGTGAATTGATCAGCGTTCCTGATACCCTTAGACCATCGAACTCGACTTCGTTGATCCACATGTGTTCCACTTCCAACGCATCGGGGGCGTTGGATTTCATTTCAGGTGGATCAGTGAATTCAGCTTTCACAGCGGCAATGCTTAGTCCTGGAATGATCCTACGGTATTCCCAGGAAAGTTCTCGCCAAAAGAACTTGAACGTCTTGCGAGCCAGCTTTCTCGCCGCATCCATCTCGGGGTCATCGCTCGGTGTGAGCACGATGTTGGGGTCCATTGAAGATACTCTTTCAACTTTGGTCTGTCGGCAAAAATGACTGCTGCGAGCCATTCTAGTGGCTTGCGATGTGGTGGGGGTGGCAGTGCCGAGGTGAACTGCAACGGACTAACGTACGATCCTTGGTTGCGTCGCTTGTCTCAATTAACGCCACGAAACCGCTTTGTGTTCAGCTAAACTGACAGGGTTTGGGCCATTGTCTTGTTGGCGAGGTGTCGCAATGGAGATCGAGTCGAGAGTTCCTGCCGAGTTGCAATCGGATGAGGTTGCGACACGTACCGATTGGGCGCCATTGCAACCCAAAGAGGGTGCGAACTATCGAACGCGCAAAGCGGAAAGGGTGGGTGATGATCGGATGATCTTCGTTCCCTCTTTTACATCAAAACTCATCATCGTTGCGATTTTTGGGTTCACCCTGATCGCCTTGTCGATCGGATCAGGCGTTACCTACATGTGGCTCTCGGGGAGAGCAGAAAAGATAGGCGACGGCGACCCGACGATTGTCAAAATCGCGGGCCCTGCCTTCATCGCTGGCGCTCTCTTCTTCGGCGGCTTGGGCATTTACTTAAAAGGCAAGCTGCTTAAGCCTGTCGGCTTCGACCGAAACCACGGACGTTTTTTTCGCGGTTCGGAGAGTGATGCTAGCGCGGTCGACCTTGCGCAGATTCACTCACTCCAAGTGATCGAAAAGTGGATCGCGCCTTCCGGTGATTCCGGAGGCTACACGAGCTTGGAACTCAATGTGGTACTCAAGAATGCCCAACGCCGTAACGTGATCGATCATGGCGAGTGGGAATCGCTCAAAGAGGATGCTGAGCGACTTGCCGAGTTTCTCGGAGTCCCGCTTTGGGATTTCAATTAGCCGCGTTTGAATCATCAGGCCAGGGTTACTTGTTGGACTTGATTCTTCGCGGGATCGTTTTAGTCGCGGACCTCGTACCGGAGGGGTCCTGACTTGCGCCGGCGATGCGTTCGGCAAGCATCTTGGCAAGTCGTTCCCGCACCTGAGCGTACTGCGGGTCGTTGATTCGGTTTTTCATTTCAGCCGGATCGTCACGATGGTCGTAGAGTTCCGCGCCCGCCGATCCGCTTTGTCCCCATTGGGTGTAACGATAGTTCGCGGTCCGAATGCTGTAACCTGAATCGTATTGCGACAGAGCTGAGTCGCGAACGGTTTTCGCTGGATCTTTCAGAGCCGGAACGAGACTCGTGCCGGAAACGTGTTGGGGAATGGGAAGTCCTGCCAACTCGGAAAGCGTTGGGTAGAAGTCGACCATTTCGGCCATCGTGTTTGACGTCCCGCCGCGCGTGACACCAGGGCCGGCAATGACGAGCGGCACGTGCGTCGCGTTCTCAAACAGAGTTGTCTTTTGGTAATGACCATGTTCGCCCATGTGGTATCCGTGATCCGACGTGAACAGGACAATCGTGTTGTCCTCGAGTCCGGTTTCGCGAAGTGCCGACAAGATGATGCCTAGCTGTGCATCGGCAAACGTGATTGATGCGTAGTAAGCTTGGATTGCTTGTTTGGCAAGCTCGGGGTCAAGGTTGATCTGCTCCTTCTTACGCATCAAAGACTTGGCCGCTGGCTTGGGCAGCGTTTCCAAGTACCCCGGCGGAACTTCCGGAACACGGACGGAATCGATCGGATAATGGTTGAAGTAAGCTTTTGGCGCAACGTACGGCGTGTGCGGTCGATAGAGTCCTACTGCCATGAAGAAACGCTCGCCCTTGTCGGCGTGTTCATGTAGCAGTTTGGCTGCCTCGGCCGCCGCGATCCCGTCGGTCTGTTCAGCGTCGGTTCCGTCCGCTGCGAGCCAGCTTAACGTGCCTCCGTATTGTCCCGGGCGTAACGTGATCACTTGATCCTGGTCAATCACATCACGTCCGCGAGGATTGATCGTTCGGTTCCAGGAATAGGGATCGTCGTGGCCGCCCGTGCCAATGTGCAGCGGCACGTTGTAGTGATAGATCTTTCCGATTCGCGTCGCCAGGTAGTCGCGCGATCGAAAATGTTGCGAGAGCGTGACCGCCGTTGGCGCACGTTCTCGCAAGTGGATCGCGTTTTGGTGTATGTGAGTCTGATCGGGATACCAACCGGCCATAAACGACGCACGACTGGGACCACAAAGAGGATACTGGCAATAGGCGTTCGCGAATCGAACACCGCGATCGGCCAACGAATCGATGTGTGGCGTTTGGACTTGGTCATGGCCGTAACATCCGATGTCACAGTTCAGGTCGTCACAAATCAGAAAGAGAACGTTGGGTGGTTCTTTGGCACCAACGTCGGCACGAAACAAACAAACAACGAGCAAGCCAAACAGAGTGATTCGGCGCAAAGATGTGGTGGCCATAGCAGCAAGCGATCACGAATTGGGGCGGGAGAGTGGGGCAGGAGGATACACCCTAATCCAAGACGGTTCGTGACGATACGGCCGGGACCTATCAGTAGCCTTCGTTTTCGGTGTCCCAGGGGTCACCCAAGTCGATTTTGACCGGATAGGGATCGAGTCGCGAAAACTCAACGGTCGCGCGCACTGTTTGGCCTTCGCTTGGTGTGGTGCCACAGCATCCGATGACGGGATAGTCTGAGTAGGTGATGGTCACGTCGCACGTGAAGTGCGATTCGCTATTGGAGACCACGAACGCATGGGTGACTCGAATCCCTTTTGCATAAGAACCGCTGAAACGCGGTAGGTTCTCAAACAGATCAACGTGCTGGTTCAAGTAATCCACCACGTTCGTTTTGAATTCACTCGTCCCGAACGAATCAATAAGAAGTTTGATCTCCTGCATGCCGTTGCCTATTGACCGAGTGCCCGTTCACCGAGTGCGCGAGCGATCACGAAATCGGCCAAACGTTGAGATTGGAACCATCCATTCCACATGTTGTGACCTTGGCCCTTGACCACTTCAACTTCGACGGGGCCGCCAAACGTTCGGTAACGCTGGGCGAGTTTCGCGGAGTTGTCCTCGAGTGGGACGACTTTGTCGCTATCGCCGTGAATGTGAAAAAGTGGCACAGCGGCTTCGGCGAGCGGTTTCAATTTGTCGATCGGGTTGTGTTGGGCCAAGTCGGTTTGCAGTTGCTCGGCGGTAAGGTTGTAAGCACCTGCGGCTCGGGCAATCCCAGGATAGCTGGCAAGGTTACAAACAGGGTAAATCCCGGCCACGCCCGCAACCGATTCTGGATGCTCCACAGCCCAGTTGTAAAGCATCAGCCCGCCGCGGCTGCGCGCCAGCAGACAGGGTTGCCTTCGAAATTTCCGCTGTGCGACCAGATGTTCATAGAACGACGAAAAGAGCTTGGTTCCGTCAGGACTTCCAAAGGACTCGCCAGCATCAATGCCCGCAATCGCGATGCCTTTGCCAAGAAACTGTTCGAACATCCAAACTTCGGACTGAGCCGGCAAGCCCGGTAAGGTCGGTGCGTACCAGACCCAGGGAACGTTTTTGTCGACTCCCTCGGGAAGGATCACAAAGGCATCGTGCCCATCAATACGAAACGATTCGCCGGCAAGCGGGAGGCTTTTGGTTCCCTTGGTGATGGTCGGTTCCGAGGCAACCGCAAAGGAATTGATCAGCAAACCACCGATCAGCATGCTCCAACAAACGAAACGAATCGGTACGAGGGCGTGAGTCGGCATCGGCAAGTTGCGGGCTGTGGCGAGATTGAGCGAAGGGGAATTGCGGTTCAGAAGCGTTGGGCACTATTGAAACTCGAACCGCCTTGCAAAGCAACGAGCCGAAGATTTCGCCTGTTTCCGTGGGTGGTTTCCACAAGATCCCGTGCAGCGGCAGCATTCGCGGAGGTGACGAAAGAGAAGTTAAGGTTCGGTGACGGAGTCTCGCGTACTAAAACGACGGCGCAGGTTTCGTCGCTAGGTTCCGCCATTAGAACGGTGCTGCATCTCCGGCAGACGTACATTTGCAACTTCAGATGCTAATAGAATTAACATGAGTTTTTCTCATGCAAGAAAAGGTTTTACGATCACCGATGTGGTTGTCCGCAGATGCAAGTGAAAAGCCGATTCCCAATTCAGGTGGTGGGCAAATCGTCCGATGTAGCCTTCTGCGATGAAAGGTTTCCCGCCTACATCGATGTTGTGTTAGCCGTCCATCTATCCCAGCGGTAGATGGACGGCTTTTTGCATTTACCGTCGGACGTTCTCGAGTGATGCCCACTCGAATGCTTCACGTCGATGAAAGCTGTGCGTTGGTGCACGGTGTCTTGAAATGGACCTTGCAAAGCTGCCGAGCGCGACGTCGTGTCACGTCCCGCTATCCGATTGCCGAGACGCGTTGGGTGGATGCAGGTGTCGATTCTCGGCGGGGTTCGTCTTTCGGTTCGGTTGCGGGAGCAGGACGCATATTGGTTGTAGGAGTCATTTCCGATGTTGCGAACTTAGGTATTGCTCGGGCTCGCGGTCATTACGTCGATCGCTAACAGCGAAAGCCCGATAAGAGCATTCGGACGACTACACCGTGATTGCAACGCCTTCCCTCCCTCTCCCTTAGCCCAAGGTGGATCGCAATGAGACCTACTAAGCTAGTTGCTGCGCTGGCGATTGCCGCATTCGCAGTGATTCCCACTGCAAAGTCAATCGCTTCGGAATGTGACGATTACGCATGCTCGCAGCACTCATGGCAGCCAGGGGATGTGTTTAAGCTGTTCAAGCGTTCTGGAATCGAGCTCGACGGTTGGATCGATGCTGGGTTCATGGGCAATACATCGAGTCCGAACAGCAAATTTCACGGTCCCTACAACGGCGTCGATCGTAGCAACGAGGCGATGCTGAATCAGATCTACCTGATTGCTGAAAAGAGGCTTCCTCAGTGTGGTCACGGGATTGGCGGACGCATCGACTACCTCTATGGCGAAGACTATTTCCTCGCCCAATCGGTTGGTATGGAAAACCGGCCAGACGGTTCGGCGCGTTGGAACGATCAGTACTACGGTTCTGCCTTCCCACAAGCGTTCGTTGCATTGGGCAATCAACGTTTGTCACTTCAGCTCGGCCATTTCTATTCGGTGGTTGGCTATGAAGGCATCATGTCACCGGACAACTTCTTTTACAGCAAGTCCTACAGTTATCAATTCGCAGGCCCCTTCACCCACTGGGGCGGCCAATTGAATTGGGATCCAAACGAATCTTGGACCGTTCAACTCGGACTCCACAACGGCTGGGACG
This sequence comes from Rubripirellula sp., assembly GCA_965216875.1. Classification (GTDB taxonomy): domain Bacteria; phylum Planctomycetota; class Planctomycetia; order Pirellulales; family Pirellulaceae; genus CBDCUW01. The sequence goes on along the minus strand of OZ244207.1, from coordinate 5,645,258 downwards.
CGCTCGACCGCACAAGTGATTCGGTTGGGTTTATCGGCAAGGTGCGCTATGACTCGCAATCAACCGGACGATGGACCTCCTTCGCCATCACCACGGGCGAAGAGTACACCGACTTGGCAGGCGTCGCGGCAGTTCAAGATTACGACAACCGCACTCGCTATAGTTGGCTGGTCGGACTTCCTTTGACCTGTAAGCTCGACTATGTGTTTCATCATTGGTTGGGCCTCCAAAATCGGGGCGCGGCTGATGGCGGACGAGCCGATTGGTACGGCATCGACCAATACCTGACGTACCGCGTCAATCGCTGCACAAGCCTTGGGATGCGATTCGAATGGTTCCGCGACGAGGAAGGGACTCGCGTCGGTTTGAATCGACCGAGTAATCCGAACACGCCTCCCTTTGGCGGCAGCTTCTACTCGCTTTCGTTTGGAGCCAACTACTCACCGACCAGCTATCTCGTTTTTCGACCCGAGTTGCGTGCTGATTGGTTTGATGGCTCCACTGCGGCACAACCCTTCAACGATGGAACGGACGATAGTCAATTCATGCTCGGATTTGATGTGATCGTTCACCTCTAATCCCCATGCGGACCGACCAAACATCCTGGCGATGACTTGACCAAAAGACAGGCTTGTCGCCAAGACATCCTTCTGAACGAGACAAATGCACTCGAGCAAGCTTTACCTGCTCGGGTGCATTTTGCGTTTGCGATTCGGCGTTGGATAACGCCGAAATCTCTTGCTGGCAGATGCCGACCGCAATTCCATGCCCGCTCTTTGATGGCGATCCCTATCTAATAGGGTTGATTGACGACTCGAATGACGTCACGATTTGAGAAGACCCAATGGTGGCAGGATTCGGGCAGAATCGAATTGGGTGACTTTTCGATTGGAATCAATCTCTTGTGGGGCAGGGGCCATGCTTGCGCGGTTGAAAACCTTTACGCTGCTTGGCATCGAAGCGATGCCGGTCGACGTCGAAGTCGACCTCTCGGTAGCCGCGATGCCAAAGACCATCCTCGTTGGGCTTCCCGACGCGGCAGTGAAGGAGAGCACCTTTCGCGTTGAACGGGCGATCGTCAACAGCGGTTTCATACGTCCGCACGATCGCGTCGTCATCAATCTTGCCCCGGGTGACCTACCCAAACAGGCTCCTTCGTTCGATTTGCCAGTCGCGCTTGGCATCCTTGCCGGCAGTGGTCAACTGCAAAGTGATCGGCTCGATCAATACGCCGTGGTCGGTGAGTTGGCACTGGAAGGTTACACGCGTCCCGTCAAAGGGGCTCTTTCCATCGCGATGGAAGCGGCAAAGGACGAAGGGATCACGGGCCTTGTGGTGCCGCGCGAAAACGCAAGTGAAGCGGCCGTGGTCGAGGGGATCGATGTGATCGCGGTCGATAGTCTTGCGCAAGCGGTCGCGTTTTTTGCCGGCGAAGTCGATCTCACCCCCGCGCCCAGTCGTCTCGACAAGTTGTTCGAAAGATACAGCATCTATGATGTCGACTTTGGTGACGTCAAAGGTCAAGAGTCGGCCAAGCGCGCGATGGCGTTGGCCGCAGCTGGTCGCCACAATCTTCTCATGATTGGTCCACCCGGCAGTGGAAAAACGATGTTGGCCAAGCGGATGCCAACGGTGTTGCCGCAGTTGGGTGCGGGGGAATCGATCGAGACCACGCGGATCTATAGCGCGCTTGGCCAACTTCCATCGGGCCAGCCGCTCCTTGCGCGACGACCCTTTCGCAGCCCTCATCACACAATCAGCGACGCGGGTTTGGTGGGCGGCGGAAGTCCGCCGTCACCAGGCGAGATCTCCAAGGCGCACAACGGGATTCTGTTTCTGGACGAACTGCCCGAGTTCAATCGCAAGACGTTGGAAGTGATGCGTCAACCACTCGAAGACGGCGTGGTCACGATCTCACGAGCGCTTCGCAGCACAACGTTTCCATCGGACTTCATGTTGATCGCAGCGGCGAATCCTTGTCCGTGTGGCTACCGAAGCGACCCGCGTCGGCATTGCAATTGCACGCCACCGCAAATCGAAAAGTACATGTCCAAAATCTCCGGTCCCCTGTTTGCAACTTCATGGATTTGCTAAAGACGGACTGCAGGCCATTCAACCGGAAGTAGACAACACCGCCAACAAGTTCACAACGGTGGTACTTCTTAAGCTTTCCGATTGGCTTGCGTTTGAAGTGGAGCTCAACGCGGTCGATGAACTGTCGTAGCATCCGATTGACCTTATCGCTGTCGTACTTTGTTTCAGCGATTTGCTCGAGTGAATTGAGCCACTCGATCGCGCTGTTGATGCGCTCCTCTACGGCCAAGACTTGCTCTTCAACGGGCGTGTTTGATTGCTGCAGCTGGACCAGCAGTGAATCACGCTGATCCTCAAGCTCCCTGAGACGCTCTGAAACGTGCCGAACCATGTCGGCGGGTACTTCGACCAATCGTCGCTTCGCCTGCTCAATCTGGCCCTCCACCTTCGCCAGATGGCCTTTCACGATGCCCAGGTCTGCACGCTCACCGCTGAGCATGTCCCGCATCGCTGACTTGATTTGCTCGATGTGTGATTCTGTGAAGTACTTGTCAAACCACTGTGTTCGTAGCTCCCGCAGAATGGCCTTGAGGCCTTGGTCCTCTCGGACGTTGTACCGCTCGCATGAGTTGGGGCGTTCCCGATACGAATAGCAAGTGTAGGACGGGACACCGTTGGACTTGTCGCCCATCATCGTGAACCCACAGCAACCGCATCGAAGCAGACCGGAAAGGGCGTACTTACGGCCGCTGTTTGGTGCCGTTTTCCGTGTGTTGGTTCGGAATAGTTCTTGAACTGCGTCGAAGTCTTCTTGAGTCACCAGGGCAGGGTGAGTGTTGGGCACGATCGTCCATTCTTCGCGTGGCTTCGTCTTCATTCTGCCCTGCGGGTTGGAAGCATCCTTGTACTTCGAGCTTGTTCGTTGGTTGTAGACGAGGTAGCCAAGGTATCGCTCGTTTTTCAACACGTTTGATATTCCTGTTGCCGTCCACTTCTTGCCTTTCGGGCTAAGGATGCCACGGTCCGAGAGCCACTGCGAGATCTGTCGGGTGGAATCACCGGCCAAGTACTTCCGGAAGATGTCTTTCACGATTGCCACGTCTTCATGTGGTCCTAATTGAAGACGCCTGTCTTCGTCGACCACGTAACCGATCGGCGGAACACCTGTGACCCATCGGCCCTCGGCGGCAAGCTTGTCCATCCCGCGGGAAACGTTTTTTGAAAGGTCACGCAAGAACTGGTGTTTGCCTTCCTGTTTGACCGAGTAAACCAACCTGCCGGCCATCTGTGTCCAGTCGATCGGTCCATCGGTGACCGTAGCCAAGTGGACACCAGCTTGCCTTAGTGGGTGGATCCAGCGGCCAGCCTCAAGCATGTCGAAACGCCCGAAACGGTCTTGGTCCCAGCAAAGGATCGCATCAAACTCGCCAGTCGAACCAGCTGCAATCATCTTTTGAAAGTCGATTCGCTTTTCTGTCTTGTCGCCACTGATTCCAAGGTCTTGATACCAGCGAATGATTTTGTAGCCGTTGTCAGTCGCGAACTGTGCTACTGCTTCCCGCTGTTGTTCTGGTGATGCCTCTTGGTCGTCCGTTGACATTCGAATGTAGCCAACTGCTGTAGTGACCATGTGAATCTGTCTTCCATGTGATGAGGTGGTTTCCGTTCGGTCAAAAAGACCGGGCATCCATTCCCGGTCTGCTGTTTGTCAGTCGCTACAGGCTGCGTAGCTCGTTCTCTTCAAGGACGAAGGCCGGAACGCTCCAAGGTGAGTCGTAAGCCTTGACGCGTCTTTCCTCGCGGATCCTTGCGGACCAATTCGAGCGGACTTCACTCGCACGCTGCCTGATCTCTTCAGGTGTTGGGAGGAATCGCACTCGGGGATTGTCTAGGTCGCTTTTCAAGACGCACCTCCGAAGGCAAACAAACCACAAGCAGCGGTTGCCAGCTGACGGATCCGGCCGGGTTTAGCGTTGGCCTTCTCAATCGCTGCCAATCGACGTTTGCGGCAACTGTTGGATTCGGTCGCTTCAAGCAACGCGGTTGCGGCTTCGACGATTTTAGGCGTGTCTGTAGCTACTGCCCAACCTCCCGTGACCTTCACATCGATTGCTGAGCAATACTCGAAGGTCTCTTGGTCGATTCGTTTGCCATGAAACAACGCCATCAGCCCGCACCGACTCGTGCGTGATTTCGTGTTAGGTGAGAATCGTGTCGCTGAGTCCATCACGGCAACGAGCCACAACGACCGAGCAAGATAGAAACCTGCCTTTGCGTCGCCGCCAGCGTACAACTCGCGGGCCGTCAAAAGACCCTCGTAAGCTACCTTGGCCGATCGCTCAACTGCCAAACGCTTTTGTTCGTTCGAACGAGACTTCATGGGTCTGGTTCAACCTTTCCGCCAACGGATCGATTCCGCCAGCGCACGACAACGCCGCACGTCCTGCTAATAACCCGGCTACTACCCCGGGTCGGGTCGGTTGCTCCCCTGCCTGCGCAGGCTCATTGCTTCCGGTGGTCCACAAAACGTGCGGCGTTGTCATTTCTAAATCGTCAGAATGGTAGTAGTTGGCTTTGTCACCGCCGGAGGTTTTGAATCCAGCGGTCAAGTCGTGTCGGTTATTAGTCCTTCACGACAGCTCTCGCATTGTCACGACACGGGAGCTCGTCGTCAAGTTCGGCTCGGTCTGTTCGGTTGCAAGGCGCTGTGTTTCAAGAATTTGACACGAAGCCCTGTGCGGGCGGCGAAACTGTGCGCAATTGCGCACAGTTTAGGGTCGGGCTGTGGTGCAATAATTTGTACCACAGCCTTACGCAAACACTTGCGCAAGCTCTATTCCGAACCTTCCTCAAATTCTTGAGTAAGGTCATACGTGCCGACCCTCCACAAATTCTTATGTAAGGTCAGGGTGGCTAATTCGACCAACCCGAACTGTCCAGAATTCTGGACAGATCGATCGCGGGTAGCTAAATCATCTACCCTGGACTTTCAGTTTGCTGGTGTTTTCAAGTCTTATGGGCGTGTAACTCACACGCCCTTGCGGGTGGCTAATTTGACCAGCCGTCGAATGCGGATCGTCCACCTTGGCACTTCGACGGTGTGCAGCATGCTGCACACCAAATGGACTCCATGGGTGGCCGAATTGACCACCGTTAGCTCCGCTATCCAACACCGTCTGCGATCTCTTGAGCAATCGCCGCTGCTGTGTTCGCTTGTGTCCGCAGCAGTCTGGAAGTGATCTTCATGACGCGTACTTGTTCAAGCAACGGCTTCCACTCATCTGGTAGCCCAGCAAGTTTTGCCTGCATCGTCTCAAACCCCTCGGCTGATTCGGCAAAGTTGTCACCCATGATTTCAAACGCTGTAGCGAAATCGTTGAAGTTCTCGATTTTCATCTTCCTGCCCTTTGTGCGTCACCAAATGATGATTGGCTTGGTTGCGTGTTCGCTGCCGTTGCTTGCGTCGCTGAAGCGGTCGCCTGTGAATCCGTCTGCATTTGCCTCAACACTTCGGTCTGTTCACGAGTGGCAGCCGCCTGTGCCTCTAGGCCTGCTCGGATCTCCTTTGCGGCGTCCAGGCCCTCATTGACAGCCAGTTGTTTTGATCCAAGTGCCAAGTTGCCAAGCGGCCCCAATGCATCGAGAACTCCGATGGTCGCACTTCGGCCAAAACCGGTTGTTTTCTTTGCCTGCGCGACAATTTGGTTTGTGAGTCCAAGCCTCTCGGTATCAGTGATGTTGTTGGCGAAGATTTCACGACCCGTGACGTTTCGCAGGTAGCCGGCGGCCGCATCGCGGGGGACAAGTGCCGTTGGGTCAACGCCACGAGCTCGCCGAAGTTCTTTTACCGCGTTGACGAGCGGACCAAGCTTCTGGCCAGGGCTAGAGCGTGACGAGAACGCCAAGTCCCGCTCGAGTTGTCCAAGGTCGTTGCCAGCTACCAGCGTGATCGCATTCTCACGAGAAAAGCCTAATCCCGTCGCTGTCTCGCCAAACGACTCCGCTGCAGCAATACGAAGAGCGGATGAGCCGTCGCGTTCGGCGGTCGCCAGGGCTCGGTTAGCTTTTGCTTGGCTGGATCCTTCAAGTAACGCCCGGTCGTCACGTTCGATCTCGAGAGCAATTCGGCTTTTGCGTTCTTCAAGAAGGGTGGCGAGCTCCGGATTCCTTAATGTGATCGCTCGCCGCTTTGCAGTGATCGATCGACCGGTTCCGGTAAGACCAAACTGCTCGCTGATTGTTGCAGCCCGCTGTTCGATCGTATTAAGATTCTTCTTTAGCAGAATGAATCCCTGGTTAAGCTCCTGGCTTTCACCGAGGAAGTCACGCTGAAGCGCTTCCGGCAGTGAATCGAGTTTTCTTACAGCACCAAGCAGGCCAACGCCAGACAGTGACTCTCTTGCCGCAAAGGATCTCTTGTCGAGCTGCGACCGATCAAACTCGTCAATCGCTCGGTTCGCCCTTGCCAAAGCCTTCTCAAGATCCGCCCTGCGGCTTCGTGGAGCGTCCGCAAGATCTTCCTGCAGGTCGTCCCGTCGTTCGGTTAGGCTTCGCAACCTGAGTTGTGCCGAGCTCAGGCGGTCCGCTTCTTTTTTTTCGAACGCTTTGCGATCCTCGGCAGTAGTCCCAGTATCCAACCCAACTTTCGTGGCAAAGGCTTTGATTAGGTTGGCCGCGACTTCGGGTGAAGTAGTCCTTGATGGCAGCACGGACGTTGCCGCAAGGATCTCTTCAGGTTTTGCACCTGCGACTGAACCACCTTGCGCAGCGATTGGGACAACTCTTGCAATCGCTTCGAAGTCGGCTCGGCTGTCCTTTGCAGCAGCCAACGTAGCATTGATGAACTGGGTCCCCGTTAGTCCACTGCCTTTGAACAGCTGCGGCAGTTGGCCCGCAACCGTGCTCTGGGCCGTTGTATCTATGACTTGGGCATTCTTGGCGATGAACTCAAGCGTGTCTTCAAAGTTCTCTGAGCGAGCACTGAACACTAGGCCGCGCGCGTCAGTACGTTCGATCCCAAACTTGCCAGCTATTTCATCTGCCCGCCCACGCAATTGCCTGAAGTCTTGAGCATTCTCAGCGATCTGGACCAACCGTCGATCACCTCCTTCTGTCGATTGCAGACCAGAGAACAACTCTCTGTTCTTTGCGATTGCCGCGTTTTGAAGCTCAACAAACTTACCCAGCCCTGCTTCAAGCGATGTGAACCCGCCTGCGACAGATGCGAGGTCACTAGCAGCGGAGGTCCTGAGCTTCCTAAATGAATCGGTTCCGGCTCGCTGGATTCCTTTCAGCGACAGTACGGACGCCTTCTCGGCCCTCTTCATCCCTCGGTCAATGCCATCGCCAGCCTTTCCGCCAGCCCGCCCGGTGCGTTCTAGTTGGTTCGCGTGTTCAGCTTCCTTTGCGATGACCTTCTGGAGCGACTGAATCAATCGCCTTTCTTCGCCAGTCATTTCAACGACGGTTGTTGCCACGGCTGTACCATCCTTAGTTTTGGCATTGAAGTTCAGCGGACAAATCAAGAACGCTTTGCCAGCCAATGGATGCTCGAATCACTTCGCCAGAAAGACCCTCATCGATGAGCTGAAGCAAGCTGATTTCGGTTAGCGAAACCTGATAGTTGGCGGCCAAGAGCGAGCCCAAGAACTGATCCAAAAACCGGCTATCGAACTCAGGATCATTGTCGCTGCGTCCACCACCCAACATGGCTTCAGTAACGGTGACCGAGTCGTCCCACAGTTGCCGATACTGCCGCACAACATCCCCAGGTTTCAATCTCCCCGTTTCTTGACATTGCATAAAGACCCTCGGCAGACAGCACTCATAGACCACATCGCCCTCAAACAAAGACCATTCCCGCAACAGCGGAATCTGCCAGAGGTTCCCATCGAGCAACCGAACGACCGGGCCATCAAGTTGCTTTTCACTCGCCAATTCTTCCGGGCCAGGTGGGCTGTCGTTCCACATGCCAACCCAAGTGCCGGGATAACCGAACCGTGGCTCCCAAGTTTGCTGGTCAGGAGAAAACTGGATCCGCTTGAATCGGGATTGATCGACGACTAAACAGCCAGGTTTCCCACCAGGGCCAGTGCCCGATTCGCGGCCGCCCGCTTGATTACCAACCAAGTGATCAAGACCATGCTGCTCCAGCACGTCCTTGCTTGTCGCTTTGATGCCTTCAATGAAGTAGAGCACGGTCGTTTCCTTGTTTTCCAAATCCTGGGGCTGGGTGAATGTGGTGGTGGTGGTGCCCTCAGGAAAATCCTGCGTGCGAGTTTTGTGTTCGGAGTGGAACCCGCGACAGGGGTAGGCCCCTCCAGGAGGACGCGCTGCCGAAATGAACAGGCATGCCGGACGGATTGTGTCTGGATCGGTCGAGGGCGTAAATCTCTGAGAGCTACGCCAATGTCTCGGAAGGACCCGAACGGGGATGGGTGCTTCGAATGTGCATGGCGATTCGTTCCGCATCGATGCGATCGAAGTGTTCGATATTGTTGATGATCGCAGTTGGTTCGATACGTAACTCAGTCACGATCTCTCGTAACCGTTGCACAGGTGTCTGCAATTCGCCGGACAGTCGGCCGATGGCGATAACGTCTAAAGTTGGCATGTCTATTCACTCCGTGAAGCAAGTTAGTGAATACTACGAAATGTCCATCTCGATTCGTCCAAATTCTGGACCAATTGACGGATCGACGATCACGATGAACCTCGCATCGCAGGACTTGCAAGCTGTGTAACGTGTCGCGGACATGTCTTGAGATCTGACGGATCGAACGGTCTTTAAGGCATGCCCTCCACACTCAGGGCATCTCGCCCTGGGGACGACAACGATCTTCAATCCATCCGTGTTGATCTTTCGCACGTTAGGCTCCTGTCAGTTTGGCGGACACGCACGCACTGTGTCATTGTTTGCGTCGAGGGGGGTGGCACACCGTTTACATTGGCCCTCAGAAAGGACCCGCAGTGGAGTCACTGTACGTTCCTGTGGGACTTCCAAAAGCACTTCACGACAATTGCTCTATCGCAAAGGCGGTCAGCGATTTGGCTTCCCATGCGGCGGTCAAGCTCATCGCGTTCGCGGACGTTGATGGTTGCGGCGGTTGGCCTGCAATGACGGTATCTTTGGTCGACAAGTGCGAACAGAACTTTCTGCTCGTACTCGGACAGTTCACCACTCGGAGGAATGGGATCAGAAAGGCCGAGCAAGTGTGGGAAATAAAGCGGCTCGATAATGGTTTCTTCTGGCACGTCGCATTTGAATGTATCTCTGCATCGACGATAGAACTTCATTCCGTCCTCATAGCGAACGCGGCCTGGCTGTTGAATGTCGTAGCCTCGAATAATTGCTCGCATGACCGCAATCATTAGGTGATCCTTTCCCGTTCCCTTCGGGCCAATAAAGACAAGGCCCCGTCCGTCAGCGAAGTGACTCCGAAAGCTAGTGACGTAGTTCCGGCAGAGTGCTTTGGCATGCTCGACCGAAGGATGAACGAGTTCGAATCCGTCAATCGTGCAGTTGCGGTACCGTTCCCCAACTTTCCGGTCTAGATAGTCAAGGCAGGTTTCGGCAGCTGTGATCATCAAAAACCCTTCCCGTAGTCACCGTATTCCGGATCGAAGTCGACGCCAGCACGAGCGTGAGGGTCTGCTGAGTGATAGTTGCCCTCGACCAACTTCAAAATGTTGGTCTCGTTCTGGATGAGCCAATCAAATTTGGGTGACCAATCGAATCCCCGCTTGGCTGGTATCGGAAGCATGGCGATCGCACGTCGCCAGTTCTCCCGGAACGTCTGCTCGCTTAGGCGCGTCTTTAGCTTTGTCTGTCGGTCTTTGCTCAATGAGCGAACCAAGGGCATTCGTGACGGATCGCCTACTACCTGAGCTCTAGCGTTCCAACCGTCAAAGACATCTTTGAACCGGCCTGACAGCTCGACATTGACGGAAGTATCTTCTCCATTCTTCTCTTTTCTTTCTCTTCTTCTTTCTGCGCCAAAGTTCGCACCAAGTTGTGCGCCATCGATCGCGTCAGAATCTGGCGTGACTGGGGGCCATGCGCCAAAGCTTGACGCACCCTCCGCGCCAATACTTGACGCGATCGACACAATCCGATGTCGTTTGATGGTCTCAACTCTAATCACACCTAGCGATGCGAGCATGGCCAGTCGTTTCTTGACCGTATTGATGCAAGGTGCCTCATCCGCGCCACCATAAAGCCGATCACGCAGTGACCGGTCGGATAGCACCATCTGGCCTGGCTCGATTCGAATCCCTTTAAAGGTCCGCGGTTTCCAATTGGCCGTGAGTAGCAGTCGGGTGTAAAGGCCTAGCAGCTCGTCAGAGTCAGCGACACACGACTCAAGAATCGATCTTTCGAGTTTTGCAAACCCTCTCATGCGTTACCTCCATGCTGGTTGGAATTGGCGTTGCACCTGGTCGGTAAGGCAATTGAATGTGTCGGGGAAAGTGCCGGGTCATCCACTTCCTTCGACTTCGGCAGTTCCGGTGCCATTAATGTAAGGAGCAGAACTGCGAGCGCATCTGCTTGTGGTTTCGTCAACTTGTCGCTCATCTGCTCCGCCTCGCGTCGATAACGGAAAGTTCGTATCGCACACGAGCCAACGCTGCTGCGTTGTACAACCGCGTCCTGCCCGCCATTGCCGCAGGCTTGATGTCTTGCCGAGTTTCCAGAATTCGCCGGACGCGATGTATCGGCACGCCGATCCGCTCCGCGATGACACGGGCGGTCAGCAGCTGGACCGGGACCTTAGTTTGCATTGAATCGCCTCTTGTGAATAACTCCTGCCTTCACAATCCGGCGAGATGGGCACGCACGGCCCAGCGAAATGCTCTGCCGTCCGAAAAACACGGGATAAGATTCTTGCTTAGTGGGCGTGCCCGGGCGCGCCACTAAGCAAGGATGCTCAAACTCGGCGGCGTTGTGGCTTGCCCGTAGAGGCGTCGTCGCAAGCCTGTTCGTCGATTAGTTGGTTAAGCTGGTCTGAGGGGTCTTGAATATTGCAATGGAGGTCCACTGCACGTGGATTGGTTATTCGCTCGCCACACTGTCGCCATACTTCTTGGATGGCTTTTGCCCTACGAGCGCATCCCACGGCATTCGCGAGTTCTCGACAGGAAGAGTAGCGTTCACCATTGGCAATCAGCGCATATGCCTTGCCTTTTATTTCTGCAGGCGTCATCGGTTTCTTAGTAGGGACGTCTTGTTCAGAGGCTGACCCAGTCGACTCAATGAAGTCAAAGAGCTCACTCAACGAATCAGCTGCTAGTTCAGACGGTATAACCAGCGCAAGATCTAACGCGTTGGCAAGTGGACCGTGAAGTTTGCAGCCCGCCCGCCGAAGCTCTACCTCAAGTTGATTCCGGATCCGTAGCCAGTACGTTGGATCGGCGAAGAAACTGGTCTCGATAAAATACTCCCCGATAACGCTATCAACGTTGCTTCCAATTCGAAACAGAAAGTCCCGCACCTGGCGCGCGAGCAACCCCAGCGAAGTTTCGACAGGAGTGTTGCGATACCGAGCAGTCTTTCTTTCTGAGCCTTGGGACAAGGCGAATAGCTTGTCAGCAATGGGAGAAGACGTTCCATCCTTTATCAACAAGGAATCGAGCACATCTAAATGCTCCGCTGCAATCCGGAGATTGTTAATGTCATGCAGCACTGCCTCGGTGAGCTGTTGCGTAAGTCCCGCCTCGCGATCGCCGGCATTCCATCTCGCTACAACTAGCCGGGTTGTTGCCGTAATATCACCAGCATGGCTGCACAGATTCTTGACTACCTCAAGGGCACTACTGACTTCTTGCATCGGTCGTTCCTCCCCGACGTGTTCCTTCCTTAGAAAGAGAGCCGGCGGGCGATGAACGGTCGCTGTTCGGGAGCTACCCTAGCCGGCCTCAAGAAGGGAGCGAAAACGCAACCCTTACCCTCAGTGTAGGGGCGATTTCCTATAGTGCAATCAAACTCGCCCTCAAAGTGTTGAGGGTTGACAACAGAGGTCACGGCGCTGACCGCTTACTCGATCGTAAGTGGTTCGTTCGCAGGGAAATTGCCGGGGCGCTCGGCTTTTTGCAGGCTGGAATCTGAGAGGAAGCGTAGGTCTTTGAACTTGTCCTCACGCAAGATGATCGGCTTGAGGAAAACGAACAATGACGTTTCCTGCCAATTGTCGCGTTGTAGGCTGCTGAGATCCTTGATCAAAGGGATCAGCTCAAGAAATGGGATCGAATCGATTTCGTACGATTCGTTCTTTGAGGTGAGGCCACCAACGATCACGGTATAGCCATCGGGAACTGTAACCCGGCTTCGAACCTCATTGGTTTGGCGTGGAGGGGGCACACCGTCAGATCCCACACCGGTGAACGAGTTGAGCGTCACGGTGTAGTCGAGCTGCAAATAGTTGTCTTCACTAATCGTTGGCGTCGCCGTGATTGTTGTCCCCGCCTCCGCGAAACCTGCAAAGCTCGTGGTTGCAACCGTTTGTGACGCATTGACACTTGTGAAGGGAACTTCCAAGACGCTCGTCAATTGCCCTTCCGCGTTGTCGTTTACCAAAATTCTTGGTGCTGAAAGCACGCGTGCTCGGCGATGAGTCGTTAGCGCTCTGACAACCACATCCGCAGTGTCAGGGTCAACCAAAGTTCCGTTGAATCCAACACCAGGAATGATGCTTAGTGCCCCCGACGTCGGATCAACCGTACTCAGGCCGTAGCTCGAAAAGCTGAACAATCGCTTTACGCCGCTACGGTCGCCACCTGAGACTTCGACACCAAGGGTGTAGTCATCAGACGTGTCAATGATCACGATCTGAGCTTCGATCAAAACTTGTGGCCGGCGCTGATCGAGCCGCTCAATCAATGTCGCGTAGACGCGCTGAACATCTGGAGGTGCGACGACAATGATTGTGTTCGTGTGCACGTCAACCGTCACTTCAGCAGTACCGAGCAGGCTTTGAGATTCAGGTGCAGTGGCCTCAGCCTCCGCGACGATGTCCTGTGGAAAGCCCTGCGCAAACGCTTCTCCCATCGGCGTTGTGATTTCGTCCGCTAGCGCTGGCAGCCTAGCGGCAAGTGGGTCGCTTGGATTGATCGGCTCGCGGACCGCTGGTGGGGTCGGGGGAATCTGGATCGGCTGGGCCTCGCCAGGATACTGAAGTGCTGGCAGGTTTGGACCGGGCACAGCGATGTCGTTCGTTGTTCTGCGTCGTGGCGGAAGTGTTTGTCGTTGCGGTGTCGCGGTGACTCGGCCGCCAATGCCTCGAATCGTCTCGACGAGTTCCTGGGCAGGAACGTTCTTGATCTTGTAGAAGCGAACCGGACTCTGGCCTTCGGGTGCTTCTCGCGTATCGAGTTGCCTCTGAGTTCGGTCGACCAACTGCAGCACTTCCGGTGTCGAACTGACGATCAACACGTTTCCTTCGACGCGCGATTGGTACGGAGGTTTCAGTGGCTGGCCGTCGACAATGTCTCGAACGATCGAATCAAGCTTTTCTGCAGAGAAAAAACGAAGGGTAAAGGCACGTTGTTGTGTGTCGAGCGATTTGTCGAGCTGACTTAGCAGACGCTGTGCCTGTGTGATTTCGAACGTCGTCCCAATTAAAATCAGGCTGTTGGTTCGCGCGTCGATTGATACCTCAAGTCCACCCGCAGCGTCCTCGCCCGTGCCCATCGCCTTCTTTCTTGCCAACAACAATTCGCGAAGTTGGTCCGCCAAGTCGTTGACCGCAACATTTCTGGCAGGGACGAACTCGATTTCGACCTGAGTCGATTCACCATCAAGCACGCGTATGAGTTGTTCGGCGCGGCGAATGTTCCTTGCCACATCGGTCACAACCAACAATCCGCTGCGATCGAGCGGAATCGCCGTTGCACCTGTTCCCGTAAGAAAAGGTTTGATCAGCTCGGCGAGTTTCGTCGGCTGACTTTCGCCCAACACAAACACGCGTGTGAGGGGCACCGCGGCGTCAACTTTGGTCAAGTCCTCGGACGCATTGCTCGGACGAGCCACGATCGGTATCTGAGCATTAGTTGTGATCCGCTTGAATCCTTGGCGATCCGTGTCGGTGATCACCAACCCCTCATTGATCAACACCGTCTGCAGAACCTCGGGAAGGCTTTCGGCAGGGATTGGATCGGGGGCGATCAGGTTGACGTTCTTCTTACTTAAGGATTCGTCATACAGAATACGCACACCAAGCTGTTTTGACATGAAGTCGATGAAGCCCGAGAGCGGTACTTCACCTTGCAGCAGCATTGTCTTTTGCGGCGGCACTGGCTGAGCGGCTAGCCTTCCACCGAATGCAACAGCCAACATGGAGGCAAGGCACACCGCGAATCTCAGCGCGATCATTTTGTTTCTGGTCATTCGCGTGGCCCTTGGGTTACATCATTTGGGATCGGTGGCAGCTCGAACCCGAGCGACCGGTCTGCAGTTCCATCCCCAGGCAGAAGCACGCTCGGCTTCGTACTCTCTGTTGACTCGTCATCTGGCCGGCCGGGCACTGGCTCGGTCATCGGCAACAACTCGCGTCTGAGTGAATCCGATTCACGATCGAACTCATCTCGCCCTAAGCTTGGTTGACGATCCGATGACTGGTCGTCGAACTGCTGATGCGACTGGTGCTCGCCGCATTCCAAGCAATCGTTACGGTATTTGGTTGCTCGCAACTCCTTTGCCCACTCGACCCATTCACGACGCCCGTCGTGCATGATCAGCTCGTCCAGCAAGAAAGCAATCTCATAAGGATCCGCATCGAGTTTGACCTTGCAGCGAACCAAGCTTGCTATCGCGACCGGATGACTGGGCAGTCGCGAGTATGCGTCTTGATAGATCTCCGCAGCTCGTTCGAGCCGTTCGCCTGTTTCGTATGCCAACCCTTGGTTAATGATCGGCTCGACGAGTTCGGGCATGAGATTGGCTGCGTACTCAAATTCCCAAGCTGCAAGATAGAGCTGGTGCCGAGCCAGGTAGACTTGGCCAAGGTTGTTGTGCGCTGGGCCAAAGTTCACGTCGGCCTCGAGAGCCTCGCGGAAAAGTTGCTCCGCCTTGAGAAGATTACCAATCTCAAATGCATGAAGGCCACGTTTGTTGAGTAGTCGCGCCTGTTCATTCACCACGGAGTCATGTGGTGGCTGTGTTGTGTAGGGCACAGCGTGCGTGTCATGACGGTGAATCAGGGAACCGCAGCCACCGAGCATCAGCGCAGCGGCAACCGCAGCCGTTTTCCATAGATTCGAAGCGAAAACGCGTCCTGCCAACTGCGTAGTCCTGCCGCAGAATGAAGTGCCCTCAAAAGTGCTGGAATCCTTCCCAGCTTAACGTCAGTTGATGGCACTTCTCGCAACGTAGACCAATTGCGTCAAGATCAGCTCGACATTCCAGAGCTCCTGATTGCCCTTGTGTTGGGCATTTGGCAGACGGTTGCTTGTCAAATGGATCGCAGTCACCTTCGCCGAGGGCCGTTCACGCTCCATGATCAATCCCATTCGCAGCAATTGCTCCATGGTGACGGCGCGGAACTGTAGGGATGTGTCGTGCCGTTGATAATCCGTGTTTTTGATCCCTTCGGAAGGCAAACGCTGGATCGAAGCAATCTGAGGTTCGGTGACACCGCACATCCTGGCTAGCTCAACGACCTGCGAGTTTTCGATGCGCACCTGGTTTTCGTCATCGTTTGCGACTGAATCCATTGCTCGCAACTGCTCGATCTCAGCTGCAAGTTTCACGGCGAGTTTCTCATTGTCGGCGCTGTCCTTAAGTGAAGCGTGGGCGTCACTTAATCGCAGGCCCATCCAAATCATCAGCGCCAACAGAAGTGCCTGGGTGAACAACACCCAATAGGCTGATCTCGAGAACTGGTTCATTGTTCGGCCTCACTCGCAACACCGATCTCCTCGAAGCGAAGTGAAACGCCCTTGGAGGTTTGCGTTGCCGAAACCGGGGGAACGTCAAGGCCGGCGATACGCATTCGTTCGGCTATCAACTCGAGATCACCGTAGGACTCGGCTTCGCCTTCCATCACACCAATAGCATCGGGTTGCAACTCGAGTCGACTCAGCCAGTAGGTCGCATCATTCTGTTCGGGCATCGAACTGAGCAGCTTATGGCTAATCGGAATCGCAGAACGAAGCTGCGGCATCGACGGACCTGAAACGCCGCGTGTACCGGCCAGTCGTCGCTGCTCGCTTTGTAGTCGCGAAATGATTCCGACTGGCACACGTTCACCAGGAAAGGTCGTCTCAAACGCTGCTTCTTGTTTGTCGACAAGCTGACTTGCGAGCGACCTTAGATAGGAGCTTCGAGCCGCAATCGCACCGACAACGCAAGCCTGCAATGCAAAGAAACAAACGATGAACAATCGGAGAGAACTGGCAATTGGACGAAGCGGTTGTGAGGACTCGAGCGGACCGTTTCGAAGATCGATCATTGGCACCGCCAACCCGTTTGCGATCCGATCCGCTTCCTCCTCTGCCGCTGCACGCAGCGGGATCGACTCGACCTCGACGTCTCCGAGACCCGCAAAGGCCTCACTCAATTCGACATCGACGTCTACAAGGCAGACGCCGCCTTCGTTTTCCCCCACGGAATCAGCATACTCCGCAGCTGTCCGCTGCTCCGCCGCAATCCATCGCCAGTCAATCACCTTGCCACGAGAGAGTGTCACAATGTCGATCCCGTTGCCACTCTGCCAAATAATCGTGCTAAGCGATTTCAGCGACCTCGATTTTGCGAGCGTGCCAAGGGCGAGAAAGACCAGCGGAGTGATTGCGCGAACGTAGTAGCCTCGGTCTTCAAGATTCGCAACCGCCTCCCAGTGTTCGTCGCCGTCGCATGCGACGACAAATGCACCCTCCGCTGTATCGATCTGTGCAATCGCCAATGCATCGCCATCGATGGGCAATTCGTCTTCAAGATCATAGACAAGCAAACTGCGACTCGACCTGCGGTTGCTGGACGTTCCACTGACGCAGACGCATTGTTGACTCGTCAATCCAACGACAATCGAACCTGCGTCAACGCTCTCGTCATCGCCGTCGCCATGAATAGCGCAGCTTCCATCAGCGACGAACAACGCCGGGACCACTGGTTCCAATTCATTTGAATGAAGCGATTCAATCATTCGGCCATCATCTCGGAGTCGGGGAGTGACACGGTATGCATCTCGCCGGCCAATTCGATGTCGACCTCTCGTTCTCCGATCTCCTTCACCGTTGGCGAACCCGGGTGGGATTCGATTACGTCACCAGGCGAAACGGCTACAGTTCGCCGATCAACGGACAACCATGCACGTGAGTAGTCGCCCGTTTTGATGATCCCGGTGACTGAAACGTTTAACCGTACTGCTGGCTTCGGCGGTGGTTTGGGAGGCTCGACCTTTTTGGCGGGACGGTTAGGCCTTGGCTTGGGTTGTTCTTTTGGCTGCTGCAGCTTCTTTCCCCACACAAACTGAAAATCCTCTTCCGTCAGTTCTTCGCGTCCGGCTACGGAAGTGGGTTGAGGAATAAATCGGCTATCCACCGCGCTGTGTTCAACAACCGGTATCGCAGGTGGAAAGAGGACTGCGGCTGAGATGAGAGCCGAAGCACCAGACGCGCAGATCAAACTGGCGGTTCCCAGAGCGAGACGAGAATGCTTGTCGTTCAATTTGTACCCCGAGCGAAGCCCGAACCACTGCCTTAGTATTGGTAACCGCGATGCTCCTTCGCAGCTCCCGACTGCCCCCATTCTACAAAGAGCGATGCGGGGACTCGATGGCTCGTTCTGCAAAATACCCAAGTCGAATAGCAACGGCTTTCGGCCGTGATCCAGTTGTTCGCCTTGTCTCGCTGGGAATCCCGCAGATCCAATGCGGCCATCATTTGTTGTGTTGTCGGCGGCGGTTGCTGTGATCGCATCTGATGCAGCACCGCCGGTGGCGCATGGCCGAACTGTCGTCTCCAAACGATGCCAAGCGTTTCATCATCACACTGCATGACGTTCAGTCGACCATCGCCCCACAGCGTGATGCGCTGCGTTGCGGTTGCGACCGCCTCGGCCGAAGGCGACCGGGAACTACCGGCCGCCTCGAGCCAGTCGCCCCATCGCAATCGAGGTGCCTCAATGCTCGAATTAAATCGTACCGAATTTGTTTCGAGCAGCGGTTCAACATCGGTCGACCAATCGTCACTTCCGATCTGGCCTCGGAACTTCGCGAGGTTCAGTTTTGCCGACTCATCCGCCACAACGATCTTCCAGGTCTCGCCAGCTAGTCTCACGTCTTGCCAAAAGACCGCTCGCGTCCCGTCGTTGGCATCTTGATCTGAAAGACCAGCAAACAACCTCGGCGCTGTCTCAAAGGAATACCGACGCAGGCTGGCCACTGCCCAACGCTCTCGCATCTCGCGTTCCTCTTCAACAGCGACCGACGCAACCCGCAGAGAAGTGCTCGCGAGTCGGGCCAAAATCATGGCTGCGATGGCGATCATTACGACAACCATCAATAGGACAAACCCGCGGCGCTGTGTCCGTGTGCCGATAGACGTCATCGCAACACCAGATCACGAAGGACAACCGGCTCGGTGTTCTCGCCATCCCATACCCAGATGCGAACCTGGGTTGGCACTGGTCCAGGCGTGTTCGGAATCGGCTGTGGAAGTCCCTGGGCATCAAGCCTCTCCACGTCAACACGTGCGGGCCCGATCGCCAAAACGGACACAGCGTCTGCATCGATTCGTTCCAGCACGCTGAGCCCTTCAGTCAAAGTACGGCAACGATACCCAACCCGGCTCTGTGCTTGGCCCGACGCATCATGCCTCATCCAAATCACGCCGCTTCCATCCCATAACGACTGGGCGGACATCAAATCGCTTCGAATCAAAGAGACAAATCGCGCAGGCCAAACATCGGTGTCGTATTCTTCAGCAAGCTCTGATTGTTGATTCAAGCCGCGCAACAAACCGACGATGCCAGCCATTAGCATCGCTGATAGCGCGAGCGCAACGGTTAGCTCGACCAGCGTAAGGCCATGTCGAGGTGCGTGTCTGGAACCACAAACCCTCATTGTTCCACCAGAATCTCTGCCCAAGCTGCCGGACGGCGTGTTCCGTTAGGTCGTTGAGCCGAAACATCGAGCCGCAGCACTTTGCCGCCGTCGATCAACGCCGGGCGTGGACTTACTTCCACGACATAGGACGTTTGCGTCGAATCAGATGCAACGGGGTGGTCAGCCACGCTCAATCCAGCACGAGCCGCTGCAACCGACAGACCGTCATCGGAAAAGTTTTGCAACGCCCAGGCAGCTAAAAAGTCGTCGAGCTTGGCTGTAGCTTGCCGCTTCTGGTCAGCCGCCTTCAACTGACGTAGATGTTGGCTACCGCTTATCAAGACAGCGACCATGAGCGTGCCCAGCAACGCGATGCCGGCAACGACTTCAATCAGCGTCATTCCGCTCGGCCGCAATAATCGCATCCACCTTGCCCCGATCATCGAAGTTGTACGTCTGGCCGGTCAATCCAAGCACCAGCAGCCACTGAGACGAGTGCTTGTCACCGAGCTCAATGGCGTAGGAGGAACACCGGCCAAAACGATTATAGACGATTCGATAAACGCCTTCGTTCGATTTCTCGTTGTGCCCCAAGACAGTGTGAATGTGCGTTGGCTGGTCGACTACCATCCTATGATCCACCGCGCGACGACCCGATCGGTCCATACCGGTCGAAACGCTAGCCGAACCGAGCTGAGCATCGATTTCGAGCGCCGCCTGACCAAACCGCTCGGCTCGCCCCCTTACCAGCGAGTCAAGCCATCGCAGTTTTGAAACGGTGAGTTCGTGCTGGGTGTCGGCAAGAGGTTGGCGAACTGCCAAGACAGCCGACGCCGACACGATTGCAAGAATTGCAACCACCACCATGATCTCAAGGAGCGTAAACGCTTTGGGGCGAGCGAGATCTCTGCAATTCGCCTTGCCGTACATAATCATGAAGCCTGACCATTCAAACCGATTCACATACACCGACTCGATTATAGCCCGTCGCCATCTTAGTAGTGGGCGAGATTATGGTAGTGGACGAGGCAACGAGTCCCCTCCGAACACTCAAAGACGCGCCCCCGCATTGCCCTCGAATCAGTGCACTCCTTTGGTAAGACCTTCCGCATGGTCACGGGACGTTGTGACCGGGTCGATTGCATACGAGGTTATGCAACCGGTTGCCGGTTTCGATTAACGCCGGGAGCGTGAAGCTATTCGGACCAGTGTCCAACGAGAGCGCCCGTTCGGAGACGCTACTTGGACAGAATCGATTGCTGATCGGCTCGGTCTATGGTCCACGATCCGACCTCGCGGAAGACCCCGCAAGCACTCCTCGCCCAAAATGGGGCACATGGGGACATACCACTAGCGAGACCATTGTGTTGATTCGAAGCTGTCTCCTGGCTTCGATCGGGTCACTTAGGTCTGGAGCTGCAAGTTTTCGGCCGGTTTTTCAATGGCCGCGCGCAGCGCTATCTCTGATTGGTGCGGTTAGCTCTCATGCAGAAACTCTTGCCTTCCCGGCAAACGGTGTAGCCGCCTTGACGCGCGCGACCCGGTTCAAAAATCTCCCAGTTCAGGACGATGCTCACTTCTTGGTTGTGTGTCGGGTGAGCGACGGATGGGCCAAGGCGACAGCAGCGGAGGATCGAGTTCGTCTCGGCAGTGCTGACTTCCCATCAACGAGAAAGACTTCATCCTAGATTCGGCCAAGCCCTTAAAAAAGACCCCCGTCCCCTTTTCTCTTCCCTTTATCTTCCTCCGTCCCCGAGTTGCTTGGTACTACAACGACATCCTTTAGAGCTGCGCCAATGGATTGATTGTTTGGACCGACAAGTTGGATGTGGTCCAACATCGCGAACGGCAACTCGCGAGGTATTTCGATACTCCGCCAAACATAAAGCCCCTTTGCTGACTCTCTCGGAATAAGGTCACCTTCACCAAATGCAACGTAATGACTAGATTCCTTAAACACAAGCTTTACGCCCTCGACCTCATTAGTGCCTAACCAGTCAACGACAAGATAACAACCAAGAGAATCAGAATACGAAAGGGCGTAAATCAGTCTAGGGTCATCAGCAATAGGAAATTGCACACTTGCAATACGATCAACGACAGTTTCATGGCGAATCGCAAACGCTCTTGTCATCGGATCTGGCGAATCGGTTTTCCATCCCACGCTATAAGTATTGCGTAGCGACGATTCCCTCGCTTTTTCGAATTCCCATTGCAGATATTGCCTACGTATTAGTGGAATTGAAAAGACCACCAAAAAGACGGCGAACATCTGTGCCAATCTTGCTTTCATCTCAACCTTTCGCCACATTACCCATCAGTGTCTTACAATCGAAGGCAGCCTCTGCGTTCTTAATGCATTGTTGCAAGTTGCGGTCTAGCTTTTTAGCGACATCTTCTGGACGCGTCAGGTCGATTTTCTGGGCAGCATCACAACGATACCAGTAGTCGTACTTATCCCAGTAGTTGCTCGACCAAGGGTATTTACCTTGCCTGCAACATTTTCCGCGCACCTTGATGAACAAAGCCTGGAATTGTCTTCGGATTCCGAGTTTTTGCCGCTTGCTCCATATCTGTTCGATAGCATCGACCGTATTCTTAGAAGAGGGATTGCCACCAGCGTCCACAATCTCTTTGATGATGTCATCAATGCTCTTAGTCGAACCAGCACCACGTATTGCAATTATGTTCAGGATTTTTTGGGCAATCTCGATCGTCCAAATATCAATCACCGCGTCATCTCCCGCACCGGGATTATTTCCTACATCCCAGCTTTGCATCCCAAAATGCACTGCCGCCACATCCTTTTTGGCAAATGGTGTGCATTCAACCGAGCACAAACCCAGAGAATCAAGAGCATTCAAATACATGCGCGACTGATATAGGCTGTTTGCGTCAAAGTACCCAATCGGATCTCTGGAGCAGAACCGGCCACTCGCCGAGTCGTACATCCTCGCTCGGTAGTGGAAGAGTTCGGCGATGTTGTCCCATTCACGGCCGGTGTAGGTGTAGCGGTTGCCTTCGGCGGTGGATGTGCGTGTGACTCCGGCGGCATCGGTGATGGTTGGCTCGCCGTAGGCGCTGTAGGCGTAGCGTTCTCTTATCGTGCCGCTTGAATCGGTCAGCGCGGTGATCGAGTACTGTTGGGTGCGATGGTAGTAGCGCACTCCGCCGCTGCCGTCTCGGTAAACCGGTTCGTCGATGTAGCTGGCGTAGACGTAGGTGTAAGTTGGGCTCGTGGCCGCCGTGCCGCTCGTGTAGTCGGCGAACGTTTGCTGACCGCTTTGCACGAAGACCGTGGCAGTGCTGCCATCATCACTATGAACTCGGCGACCAAGCGCATCGAATTGGTAGGTGACGTCGTCGGTACCGTCGTTGTCAACGTCGGCTCCAGTCATTCGATTATCAAAATCCCAGGACATCGCCAGCGAATCGGAGCCGCTGCGGAGGACTGCGGGGATCGAGGTTATGTTACCTTTGGCGTCGTGAGTGATCGCCTGCGACGCGACAGTGAGAATTTCATGAGCCGGTCCATGCGTCCGGCTTTGAACGCTGCCGTTTTCGGTGATGCTGTTCCAGTCACCCACCAGAGAGAGGTTCCATGATTGATCAAGGTTTGAGTCGTCACGTTCCCAGTTGACCAGACGATCTTCGTCGTCGTAGCCGCTCGCGCCGACTGTAAACCCATAACCTGACATCGTTCCCGTGATTGCTTCGGAAGTCTTGTTCTTGTTGCTGTCCCAGCCGTAGGTGTAGTTACCGATTGCAGCACCTGCATGCATGATACTGGCCAGCGTGTTATCGGAGTTGTAGGCACGTGTCTCTGTCACCCCATTATTGTACACGCTAGTAAGCATTCGGCCTCCGTCGTCATAAGTCCGGGTGTCGACGGTCGTGCTATCAACCCCAATCGTTGCCAATTGCCCGCGATCGGTGTAGGTCCGCGTGACGGATGTCCCGTCGGGGTAGGTGTATCCGGTCACCTGGCCGGCCGCGTTGTAGGCGGTTGTGGTCGTGTAGGTGACACCGGCAATGGTGAGCGCTTCGGTCGCTTTTCGTCCGGCATCGTCATAAGTGTAGGTGACGGTGTTGGTATAGCGACCACTCGCTGCAGTCAGCATGCGACCGGCTGCGTCATAAGTGAAGGTGTCGCTGTCAGCAATCGTCCCAGAGGGGCTATTGGCGACAGTGCGATAGTCGCGACTCGTTAGACGACCAGCGAGGTCGTAGTTGTAGGTGACCGTATCACCAAGCTGATCCTGCTTGCGAAGTGTGCGTCCGGTCGCATCGAGCGTGAAGGTGACGATCCCGTAGCCCGCTTGTCCGGGCGTTCCGCCAATGTGGTCGGGATAGGTCTCGGTAAGCTTGCCGCCGGCATCGTCGTAGGTGTAGCTGGTGACCTGATCCTCGGCATCAGTAAGCGATGCTAGCTGGCCGGTGGCGGTGTAGTCGAACTCCGTTTCACCACCAAGGCGGTCGGTCTGTTTGATCTGGCGACCACGCGCATCGAAGGTGTAGGTCGTATTGTTGCTCGCTGCATCGGTCGAAACGATCTTGTTTCCGGCATCGTCGTAGGTGCTGCTTGTCGATGCGCCACCGGTGTCGGTGCAGGTCAGGCCACGTCCGAGTGCATCGTAGGTGCAGTCCTGACCAACGTTGTTTGGGTCGCGCACCGAAAGCAGATTTCCTGATGCGTCGTAGGTGTACGAAGTGATTTTCCCGAGTGCATCTATCGATTGAATCGTGCGTCCGGCCGCGTCACTATGCTGAGTGTTGGATTTGCCAAACGCGTTGACACTCTTTGAAACGACTACGGTGCCATAGCCTGCCAAGTTCGTGGTGGCTTGATCAGGAGTGACGTTCCAACTGAGTAGCGAGTTCGGATTGGCTCCGTCATGTGGCTCGATGATGCCTGACATGACGGATTTCCCTGCTGCGTCACTGATGCTGAAGCTGATTTCCTCTTCAGCGTTGATCGAGACACGCGCACTACCGATTGCATCTGCATTGAAGGTGATGCCAGCGCCACCGTTGGCTTCGGTGTCGGCGAGTTTGGCAAGCGCGGCCGAAAGTGAAACGTTATACGTTCCACCGCCAAGCTGATCGACAGACGCGCCCGTGGCGGAATCGAGACCGACGCCATCGGTAAGGTCTTCGTCGTAGAGGTATTGTTGAGTAATACCGTCTGTGGCGGCGACTCCATCTAGGCCCGCGATCGGTGGATTGGTTGCATCGACAACGCCTCGGGCGACGAGCCACGTGGTTCTTGCCACCGGGCGACCACGTCCATCGTATCGGGTGGTGACCTCACGCAGTGTTTTGGCATCGACCGGATTGTCGAGCGCCGCAACATGGTCCGAATAGGTTTCGAGCGAGGCTTGATGGATCACACGCCCCAACGAGTCACGCCGACTAATGGCACCATGACCAAGTGGATTCTCACTTCCCGTGACTTTGCCACAACAATCTTCAAAGTGGGCCTTCCAGAGCTTGCCAGCGAAATCGGTCTTTTCGATCTGTCGACCCAGCAGGTCATACTTGAACGATTCGGTTGCCGCGATTGCAGAGTTTGGCGCAACAGTGTGTGTCGACTGCCTGCCACGTTCGTCATAGGTCCAAGTTTCCGAAGCTTTTTGATAGCCTTCGGTATCGCTTGAATCAAAGTAGCGGGGGCTCCGAACTTCGGTCACTTGACCGGCGATGTTGTAGACCGTCTCGCGACGTGTTTCGACACCTGTCGTTGCCGCTGCGATGACAGCCGTCTGCCGTCCCGCATCATCATATTCGTACTTGGTAGCGATATTGCGAGGGTCAATGCTCTCAACTAGCTTGCCTGATTCGTCGTAGATCGAGTCGGTGATGATGTAGGTTGCGTTGGGCTGGCTGTCTCGGGTCAATGCCAGAACCGCATCGTTTGGATCGTAGTTTGAGACGCTCGGATCCTCTTCGGGGATTTCGAACTCGGGAACGGTTCCCACCACGGTTCGGATCAATCGACCATCATTTGCATCGTAGCCGTAATAGGTTTTGCGACCGAAGGCATCCTCGCTGCGGAAGAGTTGGTTGTTGATGTATTTGCTCTTTTGAACAACCTTCGAAACGCCAGCAGACGAATAGACCTTTGTTTCGATTCGGCGTCCGCGGTAGTCGTACTTGTAGGTCGTCACGCGGCCATCGACGCGGGTTGCGATCGGGTCGTTTGTTCCTTCGAGGTATTTCCATTCGGAAGTCGAGGCGAGCTCGGGTGTGGGTGTTTCGGTCGCACCGTCCATCTGGGCCGCAGCGGCCACCTTCTTGATCAACCGGTCCGCCGCGTCGTATTCGTAAGTGGTGACGACGCCAAGTCGGTCAATGGTCTTGGCGGGAAGCCCGAAGCCGTTGGTGCCCGTTTCGTATTCAGTCCGATCGGTTGTGCCATCATCGTAGAGAGTGCTGATCAAGCGATCCTGGCCATCGTAAAAGTACTCGATGACCGTTCCGACAGGATCGGTCATCGTTTTCAGCTTGCCGGACGGATGGTAGGTCATCGTCGTGGTGGCGCGACCTGATTCACCTGTAACCTGGGGAGCCTTGATTTCGATCAATTGGTCCTGTGCGTCATAGTTGTAGTCAGTCTGGTTTGTAAGTGGGTCGATACTGGCGAGTAGTTGTCCATCGGCGTTGTACGTCCACTGATAGACAGCATGATCAGCAGTCTGGACGTCGTTCGTCGCACAATAGTCGTAGGGCGTACCGCTTCCGTATTGTGTTGGCGGGACGTCAACGTTGCTTGGGTGGTCGGTAAGTCCAACTTCCTTCAGAGACAACGCGCCGGATGAGTGGTACGCATACTTCGTTACATTGCCGTTGCGGTCGCGGTAACGAGTGACACGTCCTGATCCATCACGACACCATGTTTCAAACGAGCCGTCGGAATAGTTGGTCCGTACGAGCCAGCCATTGTCGTACTCGTGCGTCTGGGTTAGGCCACGTTCGTCAACCGTGGTGGGGTAGAGATTGCCCAATGTTCCCCAGAGACCGGTACTTTCGTGAACGGCTATGGGAGATTCCGCGTCGCCGGTGAATTCCATCGCCCCATTATTGACTGACATTTGCCAGCCGCCTTCCATGTAAGAAGACCACCGCCAAAAAGCGCCCGTTGCATTCAGGTTTGCCCCACCCGCTGGTACGTTGCGCATCATCCGGCCGCCGCCGACATAGTTGAAAACCGAAAGACCCTGCCCACTCGGCGCGGAATAGTTCATGACCGGAATGCTCGCGTAGGCTACTTCGCCAGCGGCATTGACAACGGATCGAATCAAGTTCATCGAACCCGCGAAGTAGAATCCACTTGTCCCCGCAGATGATGACGACAGCAGAATGGTCTTCTTGCGATGTCCGTTTTCGGCTGCGGGATCATCGAATTCAATCGACGCGGCATTGGCCACGGAATCGAAGCCGTTGGTAAAACTTGATGTCGTGCCGTCGCTTCGTGTGACCTGCGAAAGGTAGTCATTGGTGTAGGTGTAGCTTGCTGATTTGCCATTGCTGTTGGCAATGTTGCTGACAGCCCACTGGCCGGCGACTGTTTGCGCACCATAAGTGTAGGTCAGTGTTTGCCCCGTTTCCGAAGTAATGGTGTCAATCTGCCAAACACGCTCCCACGAGTCATAGATCTCCATCGGCGTCCAGCTCTTGTAGCTGATCGTGTACGACCGATTGCCTGGGATGGTGATTTTGGTGAGCCGACCTTGAATCACGTAGTTGTAGATTTCGGAGCCGTAATACGCCGCCTGGGAATAGCCAGGCAGTCCGTTCATGTACAACCATTGTTGGTCGAGGACTTGCTCCCACGCGGTCTGGTCGGGAATCTTCATTAGCTCGAACTCATAAACCACTCCATCCCAGCCCGTCATCGTGGCCGTTCGAACGTCTTCGTGTGCTAGGAAGAAGTTGCTCGAATTGATTGAGCTTGCTTGAGGGTTGTAGTCCCAAACGGTATTTGAATCTGGGAGCTCTGGCCCCACCCACGCCTCTTTAATCGTACCTGCCGTCTGGGGAACAAACTTTCCCTTGTCTGCTGCTAGAAGGTTGTGCCCGCCTTCGTTGTAAGTGCCGTAGCTGATGTGATTGAGGCGGTAAGGTGTCTGGGCGATTGGATCACGCACATAGATCTGCGTGTAGCCAACCGAAGTATCGCCGCCGTAGTAGAGGTGAAAGTAGAGTCTCAGATCCCAGTTGCTCATCACCATTGGGCCAAAGCTTGAACCACATGCGCTGAAACGAGGGCGGTGAAAACGTCGAACACCAATGTCACCACGAATCCGCGGCACGATGTCGTCGGCCCAGTGCATGTAGTCGAGACCGAATCCTTCGATCATCGACATACCGTTGATTGTGCCTTGCCGGAGAGGTCTTCCGTTGGCACCACCAGTGATCGTGCTGAAATAGAAAGGAGACTGGTTGGCCGGAATCCCCGCTCCACCCGAGCGTCCGCCTGAGCCACATGACCCGCTTCCACATCCAAGAGGCCCCGAACCACTTGGATTCCAGCCACCTCGACCAAGTGGCCCCGAACCACTTGGATTCCAGCCACCTCGACCAAGCGGCCCCGAACCACTTGGATTCCAGCCACCTCGACCAAGCGGCCCCGAACCACTTGGATTCCAGCCACCTCGACCAAGTGGCCCCGAACCACTTGGATTCCAGCCACCTCGACCAAGTGGCCCCGAACCACTTGGATTCCAGTCGCTTACGAACGGGCCAGAGTCATAGGGATTCCAACCGGATACATCCGAAATCCCAGCAGGCGGCGGACACTCGCTCACACAGGCCTTGTTCATACATCCGTTTACGGCCGAATTAGCGGTGGCGGTTCGCATGTCGGGCTGGCGAATGATCGGACTCGGTGTTGCATCTTCAGAGTTGACATTGCCCCACACCATCTCAGGTGGCGGTGGGTTTTGAGCGAAGCCATACGAACAAATTGATACGGCCGCAAAGACCATCACTACCAAGCGAATTACGAACCTGCGAAGCGGATTCATCGATGTCCCCCAGACGAGTCCTGTGCCAAAACTCAAAGATGAATGGTGTGCTAGATGTCAATAAGTAGTTTGCGAGGACTCAGCAAAAACACCGAGATTCACTCGCTTGCGATTCAAGCGTCAATTGGATTTGTGTTTTCAACTAGCCTTGCGGCTCTTGAATGGTCACGACGTATTCAACACGTCCGGACGCGACCGGACTGGCGGCCAGGATATTGACCGTGCCGGTTGTGCCCGTGGTTGCAGTGAACGTTGCCTCGGCCCAACCTTCTTCGTTAGCTGCTTTGGTGATCAACGGAAGATGATTGTCAAATGCCCCGAGGTCGAATGAGGTCCAACTAACCGGTGCTCCAGGCTCGGTCAAGACGCGAAGCCGAACGGCCTCTCCTTGCTTGAGCGTTTGAAACATCGAACTTCCCGACCCGATGGTGGGAACACCTCGTCCAGGCTGGGCCGATTGAAACACTCGGCCCGGTTCAACGACATCAAGGTAAGCCTGTGGGTTCGCCTTGTACGCTGCGAGGTCGAATTTTTTGGGCAGGATCACTGGTGTCAAACGCTCTGGATGCGTGCCCGTTTCGATCGCTTCGATTGTGTTCTTGACGTTGGCGTTCATTGATTTATCGAGAACTGGAAGTTCGTCCAAATGGTCCTCGATAGATCCGGTGGGCCAACTCGCCTCTTGCATTTCGCGAACCTGCTGGACCACTTCGGAAACATCACCACGAACCATGACATCAGTCTTAGGCCGCACGATGCCACCACTGGTCACATCCTGGTTGCGCGCTTGAATCGCAAGCGGAGCGTCCGCCACCTCGATCGCTGGCCGCTGACGCATCGTCGAATAGGCGGTGAAGCCGACGAGTGGCAAAAACACGGCCGCCAACAAGGCAACGGGAAAACGACTTGCCTGCTCTGGTTGTTTTTTGTTCTTCTTTCTGCTCACGATTCCGATTCCGTTACGACCACACTCTGCTGTTCATCTTTGGCAACGTCGACCTGCGCCGGTCTCGCTTTGGCGACGGTTGGTTGTTGAGCTTCGCGACGCTGCCGTGCCAGTTTTCGCATCTCAAGCGTCCGTTGATTCAAATCAACCGCAAGTTTGTCGGCTTGCTCCTTGGACACCTTGTACAAATTGATCGAATGACCGATCCGACCGGCCGGCTCAAGCTCGCCAAAGTACGAAAAGACGCCGGGACCAAAGAGGCGGAACCTCATGGGGTTGTAGCCATCGGGCACTGGCATCGAATGGCCTGCAATCAAACTCTTGCTGACCGCATAGGTGCCCGGACTCATCCGGAAGGCCGGTTGCTGGGAATCGCTATCGCCGAAATACCTTGGCGGCAACTTGTACTGCAAGCCGACCGTCGCCGGATCGAATCCACCAAAGTAAGCCAACGAAAGTTCGCCGCTTTCGCCTGGGTTGTCTTCTATCCACTGCTTTAACCGAATCAGGTCTTGCCCCCAATCGATGTTGCTATCACAGAGAACCTCGTGCCCTTGACTCGGACCACCGGCGGCAACGTTGAAATAGCTGAGGTGACCGGGAGCATTCCAAAGCGATGTCGCGGCTAGCCAAACACAACCGACTGCGATCGCAATGCGAGCTTTCTTTTGAAAGTTCTCGTTGGTGGATTCCACCCATCGTCCAACTTGACTCGCCCAAATCAGAAGCACTGGAAGGACGGGTAGCACGTAGCGAATGTATCGGTTCAATCCGGTACAGGCACTTGCGACGACAAACAATCCAATCGCGGGTCCCCATAGGCAGATCACCCCCAACAGTTTTTGGCGTTCGGGTCGCCAGGAGAGGGCAGCAATTGACCCCGCACCAAGCATCAACCAAATGACGATCGGAACCTTGAAGAACAGCCCGACGATGTAGTAGTACCACCAGCCGCCTTGCTTCCACTGGCCCAACAAATAGCTTTTCCAAGCGGAATCGTACGCGCCACGTTCAAAGTCGTGGACTTGGATATCGATCCCCTGCAAATAGTTAGCCGGTAGCGGGACTGGCACAGAACCAAGAAGTGATCCGGCGAACCGATTCCCCTTTTCGACATTGAAGCGATCGTTCTCGGGGCACCCAATGCAATCGGAGTAGCTTCCGACCAACTCGGCCAGATTACCTGAAAAGCTGGTGCTAACGAAGGAGAACTCACCAAGGCGACTAAATGTTTTTTCGAATCCGTAGAAACCGTTGACGAAGACGAGAGCCAACGTGGCGACGGCTACGAGCTGCAAGGCCTCGCCACGCCGACCCGAAATCCAAGCTGACCGAGATTCTCCTTCGCCAGCTTGCTCGCTTTCATCCGTTTTCGAGCGACGGTCAAAGACCCTCGCCGCCAACCAGATTGCGGCAAATGCGAACGGCAAACCGAGCCAAACCGACTTGGTCAACATCGCCAGTCCGAGTGCGGCCGAGAGCGAAAACGCCCAACCCAGACTCGGTTCTTTCAGCCAACGCCAAAAGAGATAGCTGGTCCCCAATAACGCGACCGTCGACCCCATGTCGGGCGTAATAACGGCCCCGTAAGCCAAGACGTTTGGCGAAAAGGTCCACAGCGCGAGCGCTATCAGGCCGGCGGTGGATCCAAACAAATCCTTCGCCCAGAGAAAGCAAAGCAACCCGCCAAGTAAGGCGATGGGAATCACCGCCAACCGGGCGTAGAAGAAGTGGTTAAAGGAGTCTTCGCCGTTGAGTTCGATCAATCGACGACCGACGAAAATCTCCGTTCTTTTTGAAGGATCGTCGCGGTAGTGCCCCCAGTCGACTTCTGGTTTTGACCAAAGTGCAACTGGTGCCGCGGCGATCGTCCGCACGAGTGGCGGATTAACGCTATAAAGCTCGTAACGTCCAAGTTCCCAGTGAGAAAGTCCGGCAGCAAGATGCCCGACTTCGTCGAATGTTGGACTATTCGTTTTGGCGGAATGAGTTAGCAACCCTGCCTGGATAGCCAACAATCCCACCACAAACAGACTCAGTGCCCGTCTGCCCATTCGCAGTACCCCAGCGATTGGATGCATTATTTGAGGAGAAATACACGTAGTGAAATCGGTGAACCGAACGCACCCGTGAGTAGTAATTTCACAATTGCCGTTCCGAATTCGGT
The DNA here is from genome assembly GCA_965216875.1 of Rubripirellula sp. Lineage (GTDB taxonomy): Bacteria > Planctomycetota > Planctomycetia > Pirellulales > Pirellulaceae > CBDCUW01. Next base: position 5,614,046 of record OZ244207.1, on the reverse strand, counting down.
TGTCAACAGTTTGGGCAAAATAAAATGATCGCGAAGGCGCGCAAGTTGTTCTTAGTAGAACCAAACTACAAACGCGCAACTCCCGTTTTTGTCAAAGCGAAAGAGCCGTTGCGACGACGCACGCAATAGTGACTTACGACTTCCAAAAAAAATCTAGATCGTTTGTTGTCAGTCATACTTGTGCGCGCTCAACGCCGCATTGAGCTTTTTGTACGTTGTTCGTTGCGACACGACGCGATGTATGCTTGACGTGGCTTCGGCAAGGTAGCGTGATGTGCATAAAAACGTTGTGCAATTGCAACTTTCGCGGGGCGGCTGTGATTGTTTGAGCCAGTTGTTCGTAGTACCGAGCTTTAGCCGGAATCTTCTCTCCTACAAGCGGCGCAAATTTCGCGGAGCGAAAGGCGACAATAGCGTGCGGAGCGCGACGCACTTCATTGATCCTTAAATCAGATTTCGCAAATGCGAAGTGAAACAACCAACACACGACCGATTGAAACTTGGAAGGCTTATGCGCCTTTTCTTGAACGATTTTCGATTGAGTATTGCCGGCGGCATAATGTCCTGGCAGCATGCGACGATAAGGACCAAGTTCGACTGCTTTGCGGCGGCGAAGTGTCGCACCGCTTGTCTGACAACATCGGTCGACTGCTGGGAAACCCGATTGCCATCGAGCTGATTGACGTAGAAAAACTTCAGGGTTTGATCGATGAAGCTTATGAAAAACAGGCATCGCGAAACTCATTGGCAAACTCCGATGCGGTTAGCTTGGATGAGTTGTTAAATGCTCCGACAAATGTCAATCGCGACGATTTGCTTGAGACAGACACGCGAGGTCCAGTCGTTCAGCTTGTCAATTCTTTACTTCTTGACGCGATCCAACAGCGTGCTTCTGACATCCATTTACAACCATTCGAAGAGTCGATGGTTGTGCGCATGCGGATCGATGGTGTGCTGACCGAAGTGCGGCAGATTCCAAAGTCGGTTCAGGATGAAGTTGTGAGTCGGCTCAAAGTCGCCGGGAAAATGAATATCGCCGAAAAACGTTTGCCACAAGATGGACGTGCGACCGTATGTGTTGGCCAGCGAATCATTGACCTGCGCCTCGCTTCGATGCCAACAAGCTTTGGCGAACGCGTTGTCGTTCGACTGCTCGACAAGAGCGCCAGGCTCTACGAATTGGCTGAAATTGGCATGGACACTCGAACATTGAACCGGTTCCAAAGTGTCATCCACGCCGAACACGGCCTGGTCTTGGTCACCGGTCCAACGGGAAGCGGCAAAAGCACGACGCTTTACGCAGCGCTGCAGGAGCTTGATACAGATTCACGAAACGCGGTCACGCTCGAAGATCCCATCGAATACCAGCTCGAGAGTATCAGTCAGACGCAAATCAACACGAAGAAAGGAATGACGTTCGCTAGTGGTCTACGAAGCGTTTTGAGACAGGATCCCGACATCATCATGCTCGGCGAGATACGCGACCAAGAAACCGCGGTGATGGCCGTGCAAGCTGCATTGACAGGACACTTGGTTTTCAGCACGTTGCACACGAATGACGCCGCAAGTGCAGTCACACGAATGCTAGACCTTGGGATTGAGCCCTATTTGGTATCCAGTAGTGTCCTGGCCGTGATGGCTCAACGGTTGGTGCGACGGGTTTGCACAAACTGTCGAGGTCACGAAAAACAAGTGAGTTCTTGCCAAACCTGTCGAGGGACAGGTTATCGTGGAAGGGAAGGCATCTACGAACTACTAGTGCTTGACGATACGATTCGCGATTTGATTCAACGTCGCGCGCATGCTTCAGAGATCCGTGAAGCAGGCATCAATCGAGGCATGCGATTGTTGCGAGAATCGGGACTTGAAAAAGTCGAAGCGGGTGTGACCACCAGCGAAGAGATTGACCGAGTCACGATGCGTACTGCACTTTAGCAACAAAGAAGCAAGGAACGACTGAAACGGGGCGATGGCAACTTTTGCATACAGAGCGATCGATCAGACCGGACGGCGATGCCGCGGAACGATCACTGCGGCCAGCGGGCGACATGCGCGGCAGCAGCTGCGCGGCAGCGGGTTGCGCGTCGAGTCGGTCGCCGAACGAGCATCGAGCAAAGGCCAAACGCTCACGATACGCCGGACAGGTCGTTACAGGAATCAATTGACCGACGCGATACGCGAGTTGTCCACTCTGCTGCAAGCGGGTGTATCGCTGCTGGACGCTATCGATTCGTTGCTGCCGCAAACGCGAGGCGGTTTTCACGATGCTATGCTCGCCGTCCGAGACAAAGTGTCGAGCGGATCAAGCCTCGCCGATGCAATGGCCGATGAACCGACGATCTTCGACGAAATGACGATCGGCATGGTTCGCGTCGGCGAGCACGCGGGTAACCTCGATGAAGTCTGCGAGCACATCGCTGGTTTTCGCGAACGAAGCGGCCAGCTCAAGGATCGCGTCATCTCGGCGCTACTGTACCCGATGATTGTGATGGTGATCAGCGTTGCGGTGACCGTTTTCCTGATGACCGTTGTTGTCCCCATGTTGCTTCAGAATCTGCTTGAGATGGGACAGGACCTGCCGCTACCAACGCTTATATTGAAATGGATAAGCGACACGCTGCTCGACTACGGTCCATTCGTTTTCGTTGGGCTGGCATTGCTCATGGTTGGCCTAGTAGCGCACCTACGAACGGAGCGTGGGCGAGTCCGGCTTGATCGGGTTGCATTGACGTTGCCCATTGTTGGGACGCTCGTACAAAAGCAAGCCCTTAGCCGTATGGCACTTGTGGTGAGCAGTCTGCTGCGTTCTGGCGTGGAATTGGTTGATGCCCTGGCGATCGCTGAACGTTCAGCTACCAACCGATTGCTGCGTTCCGCGTTGTCCGAGATGCAAGAAGATCTCAAGGTAGGGCGTGACCTAAGAGAGTCGGCACAAAAGCACCCGATCTTTTCACATTCAATCGCACAGGTATTTGCACTTGGCCAACAAAGCGGGCAACTCGATCGCATGTTGCAGCGACTCGGTGATGACTACGATCGCCAGGCGGAACAACTCGCCACACGAATGACCACGATCCTGGAACCGGCATTGATCGTCATGCTCTCGATCGTTGTCGGCTTCATACTTTTTGCAACCGTACTTCCGATATTGGAGGCAGGCAATGTCCTTGCGGGATAGAGATCATGTAACAACGAAGGCATTCACGCTCGTCGAAATGATGGTCGTGCTTGTGATCCTAGGACTGTTGACGGGGGCGGTGACGCTAAGCGTTCGCGGCTACCTGATCACCAGCAAGCAAGGCATGGCCGAGGTGGAGATTAGCAAGGTGTGCGAAGCGCTCGAAACCTTTTACACGATGTACGACCGTTACCCGACAAGCCAAGAGGGGCTTGCCATCCTTGCCACGCCAACCGACAAGTTCGCTGAAGGCATTCTGAGTTTTGTGCCAAACGATCCCTGGGGCAATCCATACGAATACGTCTCGCCAGGAAAGACGCGTCCCTACGATGTTCTTTGTTACGGAGCGGATCACAAAGAAGGCGGCACGGGGGCGGACAAGGATCTGTCGAGCAGCGATATTCAATCACGGGGATAGTTAGCACCTCCGTGCAAGCTGTTGTGCGCGAATAGGTTTGCAATGCACTTGTGGCATGCCGTCCCAAATACCACTAGAGTGAACTTCGGCGGCTCTGCCTTGTCGCCTAGCACCTGGCCTGGTTCCCCGTGTCAGGTGCGTTTTTTATGCGCGGTGTGATAGTTCAAAGGCCAAGAGTCGGCCAACACGCAATGAAGCGGTCCGCCACAATTCCTTGCCGTTGCTGAAACTCGGGGCATCTTCAGCTAGGAATTCGATATCCAGCTGGTTTTCGAGGTGCGCAAATACGTAGTCGCAGACGACCACGTCGAACTCCGAATCGAATTCGTTTTGTTCCAGATTGTCATCGACTAGCGTGACGTTAAGCGAATCACCAAGCCTCTGACGCGCGCGTTGTATACCTGCGTTCGATCCATCTACGCCCGTTACTTCAAATCCAGCTTCAGCGAATGGCAAAACATTGCGGTCATCGCCACACCCGGCATCGAGAACACGTTTTCAATTTGTGTGGAGTAGGAATGGTATCTTCGTCGTCATCCAGGGAGTAGCCGAATCATGCCACACCGACCGGTCAAGATCGCAATTCTTATACACTTCGTAAAAGCGACTACCAGCGACCATTCAATCCTTCACTAAAACCTTATGTTGAAAGATGACTCAAGGAGGCGTATCGCGGTTTCGCACACGTACCCGAGAGAATCGCGGGACCAACCGCGACTACATTTCATCGAGTGGTTAGCTCGACAATTCTGATTGTCGCTAAAAGGACTGTGGTACAACTCACTTCGCGGATGTGGGCGGCGAAAGTTCTGGCTAACTGTCGCTATCTAATTGACCCAAGCTCTCTTCTAACGCCCTTGACCGCACGGGGAGTATGAAAAGAAACTCCAAGAAGTACTCGATCAAGTCGAGCATCATCCGAGCGACTTCTTCTGTCGGCTCCTTTTCAAGATCGAAGTGAGCCCCCAGGTTACCTCCTTCGCGAATTCGCCCTGTAAGATGAATCAACGGTTCCGAAAGATCCTCGTTTTCAAAGAAAGACTGCAAGCGAGCAAATAGGGTACCGTCACTCTCGTCGCTTCGAACTTTGATGATCCCTTCCAAAGTCCTTCTGCATGCGACAGCACACGACGGCCATAACCCTGAGTTATAGGCGTTGACCGCTGAGTGGTATGCTCGATCGACCGCTTCGATCGCGGTGATTCTCTCGCCAAGCGGTAGACGCGTCGATGGCTCTGGATGGACGAATACCAGCAGTCCGTCATCGTCCTCTATGTTCACCACTCGGATTCGGAAATTGCAGCCGGGGCAATGTGCAATACAAACTGTCGTCTTAGCTGGTGGGGATGGGGTCGGATGCATAGTGGAAAAGACGCCCGACTCACCGCAACTAGGACAGTTTAACCTGAAGGTTCGGACAAGGCCTTTGCCTACCTGCCGGATGTCATCGGTTGGAACTTGGTGCATGAATCGGCATTCGACAGGTGGGCCTCAGCTAGATCTAATCGCATTTCTAGCAGTTCAATTCAGTCTTCTTCAGGGGCCGCTGGCACAGGTCGGTCTTCCTCATAACCAGATGTTGGCCCACCCTCAAACGCATTGAACGCGTATGCGGTGGCTGTCCCGAGTACCAACAATGCGGCTGCGATTAAAGCAATTTTTTTCATGGCTTCGGCTTTGGGTAGGCAGATCGAATCGACCCGAAAATATACACCGAAAAGGGGGACGCGAGTCAATTTAGAAAACCAAGGGCACGAAAAACCGACTCATAGGGAGCTTGGAAGAGCTGCACAAAGAAGAATGCAAGCAGAAATGCGACCCTGAATCCGTGCTGACGAACGGAGGCTAGCCCGCAAATCGCCAAAGCCCAGCCAAAACCCAGCACCGGGGCGAACCAGTACGTTGTGCCAATGAACAAGAGCAGGACGCAACTGCGGCACGCTACGACCCACCGATTGCTTGGCAGAAGGAAAAGCACGGCCAGCAGTGATTCGATACCAATCGTCCACCACGTCATAAATGCGGCAACGGTTTCAACCGCGCCGGTTGTGGTCAGCACCGGGGGCTGGGCGATGCCGCCCGGGACGTAGCCATGAATGAGGGTGTGATTGGCGTAGAGGTCGGCAATTGGGATGCCAGTAGTGAGGGAAGCGAAACCAAAAAAACGGCTGTCCGTGAGTAAGGTTTCAGTGAAGAACGAACCTGTCAGATAGTCTGGCGAGGCAAGCTTCCACAGCACAGCGAACGCCATGCAAAGGAAGATGAGCCAGCGTGCATTGAGGATTACGATTAAGTCTTGATGCTCAGGCGTAGCGGCCGCGAAGAGTAACGCGAGGCACAAGTATCCGATGAGCCAAACATGATTATCAAGCCACCACCAGTTCAGGATGATGCCTGCCGTGTAGAACACACAGATCGTGAACCACAACCCGACTGACCGTTGCAGGGGGCGAACAACGATGCCGACAACGGCAATCGTAGCAATGACGCTGCGCAACACCGACTGACTAGGGCCGACTTGTGCGAGCATCACTAAGGTCAGGATGCTGCAGAAATCAAACGTGGTAAACGTTCCGTACCACGCGGCCAATTGCTGTCGCATTTGGGTCATGGCTTTGTCCCCGCTTGCACAAGCAGATCCCAACCTACCTTCGCGTTGTCGTGTTCCCACGTTTGCCGATAGAGTGAAACTCGGATGGCTTCGAGTTGTCGAATGTCGATGTACTGCTTGCTGTCCGAGCAATAGAGAGGGTGATCAAAGTCATGGAGTTTGCGAGCCAGCTGTTGTGCCAGCGAGTCGCTGCCAACCGACCTTAGACGCGACTCCAGCCGATCGAATTCTTTTGGGGCTTGAACGCGGATCCAAGCCCCATCAGCCAGTGCGGCACAGACGAGCTTGCGTGAGCCCGGTGAGTCGCTATTTGAAAACATTCCAAAGCCACCGCCTTTCCACGGGCTTAGATTGGTGCGATGAGCGACAAAGAACTGTGTCGCAGCTACACAAACGAGAAGGAAGCACGGCCCCAGGTAGACAAGCCTTGTTGCGGTGGTAACGGTGGGCAGACTTTTGGTCGGAGGCGGCGGCATATCAGATCACGCAGATGGGGACTACGCGACATAGTTTAGCCAATCCTACCCGCCGCCGAATAACGATCGAATCCTCGAGCGATTAAGCTGACGGCACAAAGGGTTCGTTCGCTGGTAGACTGATTATTCAACAGAGTAGAGGTGGGGCAGCCTATGGTGGTCAACCGCCGTTGCATGAACACAGCGAAGGTGAGGCATGAACCGTCAAGCGACAATTCTTTTCGCATCCACTCTAATAATCACCCTTGGATGTAGGGTAGAACAGCCCGCTATGCCCAGTCACGTCGTGGCAGACGTCGCCGATCCGAATGAGCCGACTGAGACAATGCCAGGGATGCCCGTCGACCAAGCAGACGAAACTGCTGGCGCAACGCATGACTACGACACGGTCTTTTTGCTCGATCGGGTCCGCGAAAACTGCACGTCATCTGAATGGGCGATCGCCGTTTCGCCAATCACTTGGTCAACCTTCACGGCCGACTTCGATCAAGCCGGCTTCACGCCGCTTTCGGCAACGGATGTTTGGAAGCGATGGTCAAGCACGCCAACCGCAATCACTATGCGGGCCAATTCAGTGATCAAAGACGAAATAGACGCTGCGATCGCAGAGGCAAAGCCCGGCAGCCGACCTGCCGAACGTCAGTTCGATCTTAAGGGATTTCGCTTCGTGGTGTCTGCAAGCAATGGCAACAGTGTGGAAACCACGTTTGTTCGCATCTCATTCATGGATGCCAAGTACGCGAACTGAACCACATCGATGTTTAACGCTGAGAATCCTCGGCGGTTGCTTGAAGCCGAGATTCCCGAGCGGCCGCGGTTCATTCGGTTTGCGTTCAGCGTGACGTGGCCGGGTTTGGCGTGGCTGGGGTGCTTGGCACTGAACTTAGGACTAACGGGACGGGCTCAGGAATAGCATCGGCGTCACCAGGAATCTCAATGTTTGGGCAACAGACACATGGGCCTTGGGTTATTTCGTAGTCGATGATTCTTCCACGATGGTCAAGTCGCGGCCGAGCTTCAAACCTCTCGTTCCAGTAAGTGATTTCGTGCACGACGTGGTCGGATTCTTCCACTGAGTAGAGCACACCTCGATAGCTGCGAGTTTCCGGTACCTGCTCAACTTCGATCTTGATCAAAGGGTGGGGTTTCTTGATTCGCAACCGCGTCGCGAAGCACTGCCCCTCATGGACTGTTGCACCAGGAATGATTGGCAGGACTGTCACATCTCGAAGCTCGACATCATTGTCATTGACGTCAATGCGCGCCTTGCCGTTCTTGATTTTGATCTTCTCGCGCCTTGGTTTGCCAGCTGCGGTGACGACCTCTAGTCCGATCTCGCCGACACGAAGAGGCTCGCAGCCTTTTTTGTTTTCAACACATACTTCGAAGTTTATCGTTTGTCCCTGAACCACTGTTGCCAGAAGAACTGCCCAAACCTGACTCATATTGCTGCCTAGAAGTGGATTACCTTGATGTAGCTGCTTGGATCACTTTCAATCGCCGCTCTTAAGCTGTCGATGTCCTCAAATCTCGGTTCCGGCACATCGTTGCTGTAGTCATCGTAAATGAGTGGAACCTGGAGCGTGATTGTGTCGCTCTCTTTTCGGTTTTGCACGACGTAGATTTCAATGGCACGTGGCTGAACTCGTTCTGGGTCAAACTCCTTACTGCCCGACGTTTCGGCTGGCTGCGAGCCCGTTTTGGCAGCTGGAGAGTTGTAGCATTTGCCAGCGCGAGAAACGTATTCATCTTTTAGGGGCTTGAGTATCTTGGGAGACCCCAAGTCCCAGTCCAGGTTTTGCTCATGGGCAAGAAGCAAAAAGATACGCCCCCGACTCTTGTTCAAGTCGTCAACCCCTAGCGTTACGCTAAGCGTAATCTTGTTGCTTGAGTTCAAGAACCGTGTCGGCTCAACTGTTGCTCGCACTTGTCCTGGCAGCAATCCGTTGAATGCCATCACGGATGAACCACCAAGTATCAACACGACCCAGATTGGGAGCCATCGCAGTGCCATAATTGTGCCTCCGTCAAACGTGCGTCTTGCGCCGTCACTTCCTTCTGTGGGCGTTGTTGAGAAGTACATCCCGCCCAAAGTTCCGAGTGCGACAACGACCCCGATAATATACAACGCCCAGTTCCATCTCCACGACTCAAGCTCCCAAAGTTCGGAGCCGGACTTTCCTTGAGCCGCAATGATCAATGCTCCAGCCTGTGCTAGTGCCAAACCAAACACTGGTGCCGCAAGATTAAATCCGCTGATGCTCTCGTGGCTAGGGTCAGGGAGATTGAGGACCTTTTCATCAAACCAGCGGCAACTCACCCCAATCCATCGCCAAAATGTGACCATTTGCGAGATGATGGCCCCGAGTATCCAAATTGGGAAGTACCAGAGCCAGTTAACTTGGTGCGCCTTGTACATCAGCAAACAGGTCGGTGTGATTGTGCCCCGCCTTTTTTCGTGTTTCACGATAACTGCGACCCAGTTAACACAAAGTGAGGGAGACTCTTTGCCGCACCCCGCAATTTGGTTGATAGCATACACAGGCTGGGCAGGCTGTCGCGACAGGGCATTTGTTCACCGAAGCTTGCTTCGTAAATGTGACCCACCCATCACCGCAGGAAAACGGCCTACTCCGACAGAGACAGGTCGTCCGATCGGCGGCGACGCTCATGAGGTCGTTGTCAGTCGTTCACTTCACGAAAAAGCGAGACCACGCGAGCGGACGGTGTGCGGTTACGTCGATTGGGAAGTCGCCAGCAGCGTTCATGCCCCACGAACGTTGCCAGCGGCTGCCGGCCGGATCAAGGATCGGGACGTTCCGGGTGGCATGTTGGCCCTGACCAAGAAAACGACTCCAAGTGATCCCAGTCAAGCGTGTAACCACATTCTCGCACACGCACCATCGCGGGCGGGCCATTGTCAGCCCTTAGTTTCGCATAAACGGTTGCCCACACGTCACACTTCAGCCTCCGCGAAACATCGGAACCACAGTCGAATGCAACGCCATCCGCTTCGTACTTTCGTCCATCTTTGAGCTTTATTCCAAAGGAGTAGGTTGTCAGGACGGGCTTGCAAGGAACGTCAAAGCAACAGTGAGCGCGAAGGCGATACGCATGGTGAGTCCTCACAATAGAGCGTTCGAAGTTACATGTAGTGTTCCTGGTACCGGCCTGGATTCACTCCCCTCGCAAATCCGCCAGCTGCTCTTCAAGCATCTCGAGCAGCTCAAGGGTCAGCGCTATCCGCTCTTCCAGAGCTTCAATCCTTGAATCACGATCGCTACGAATCACCAGCCGCAAAGGTCGATGATCGGCGGTCCTTGAGTTGTCGCGAAACCGCCGTGATCGAGCCGGGATGTTGCCAACCCGGTTCATGATCGTTGTTTCCGATTCCCAGTCGGGGTGATCGTTGGCAACGAAGACAGAGTCCAACACGCTACCGCTACGAAATGTCCCCACGTTCCGGCGGGAGTTGTTGGGCACAAGGTAATCTGCTTTCCGGGTAAGCGTTTCAAATGCCCGTTGCTGCTGGCCAGTGCCGTTGTCCTTGATCGGGATGTTGTGATCGCCAGCGATGACGATAGGGGTGCCAGGCGTCCGACTGATGAAGGTGTTTGTCGCTTCGGCTTGGTCAACGCGAATGCCGCGGCTACGACTGTCGCCTGATGCCTTCCAGTGGTTAACCAATACTATGATCGACTGGCCATCGCCGCGCAACTGAATGCCGAGTGACGGCCGAACGGTGTTCGAACTATTGACGTCCGTCACTTCGAAGAAGTTGTCGCCAAGGTCTTCAAGCGGACTGGTGTAGTCACCGCTGTACGGTTCAGATTCCAGTCGATCAGCGTTGTAAAGAATCGCTAAGCGATCTTCGCCGCCAACGTTTGACATCTTGGTGACGTAGTCAATTCCCGTTGCCGTTTCGATGCTAGTTTCCAACGCTGCCAAAAACGCGGGATCAGACGGAACTTCTGAAAGCCCCCACAAATCGACCTTCCCTTTCTCGGCCATGTTCCGGCCGATAGTTGCCGCTTCCGAGTTGCCAGAGTGGATGTTCCAGAACATCGCGGTGTAGGTGGTTTCGGCCGTCGCCGGTGCTGAGAGAAAGACCAGCGAAAGAACATACAGGCCAGCGGATTGCCACTTCATGATGTGCCCCTTGGTGAGTGATGGTTGTTGCCTGAATCCATAATGCGGCGGCTGCTGGCGGCGTTCAACACCTGAACGGCTTCTCACCTTGCCATTCAAAAATAATTGACACTGCCTCCACGATTGCTAGATTACCCACATCGATGTTGCCCCATCGTAGGCACCCGAGCACTTCTACCCCGTGCTTGGGTGCTTTTTTTGTGCGCGGGCGAAACTCATCAAGGGATTCGGCATGTCAAAAGAGGCGGAAGAAAGACAACTGGCGATCAAGAGGAATCGACGCAACGTGCTCTACTTTGCAGCGGATTCGATGCGAGGGCTGTTTGACGTAATCGATGCCTGGCAGCAAGAGCATGGTAAGCGTCTGCAATCGTTGAGCGTTCAGAAAGATGGCAACGAGTATTGCTGCATCGCCCTGACAAACCCGGCAGAGGTCGTGATTGTCGACCCTGAATACAACGACTATCAAGGAACGGTGCGAGAGAATGGAGCAATTGCCGTTCATATTCGCGATGGCGAACGCGGATTTGAGCGAGGGGTAGGAGTTGAATCAGGCAGGCTTAAGGTTAAGAACGATTAGCTCAAGTGCTCGCACACCCATCAACACCGCGAAGCCCATCACGGCAAGAACCATAGCGACAACGGCCCACTCCGACAGAGACAGTTCGTCCGATCGGCGGCGACGCTTGGGCGGCTCGGGTTCGGATGGGGCGGGGCTGGGCTCGTAAGGGTTCATGGGGTCAGCCCATCCAAAGCGTTGCGAACGCGAACACGGCACCACCGACGGCTATGACAAGCCAGTCGGTCCAAGACCAATTGAACGGTTCCTGTGATTCCATGCAACAGAGCCAAAGAGGCCGCGTGACCTAGCAGATTGATCACGCGGCCAGAGAAGTGCCACGCGACCGGGCTGAATGATCACGTGGCCACGGACTGGGAGTGTGTTGTGTCCGCGTGACCGATTGTTGCGATCTGTCAGGCTTGATCAATGAGAAACTGTAGTGGCCCAGGTGGGGCGATGGTGCGAGGCTTTCAGGCCAGGGACAAGTAGATGATCACGATGCTGAGGTAGACGATCACCAAGACCTGAATGAGTATGACCACAGCCCAGAATGTTCGTTTCCACTTCGTGCGTTCACGTGGTGCCCCTGGCAACGATTGCCCTCCATGTGATGAGTGGTCAACAAAAAACCCCTCACAGCAGAACTGAAAGGGGCAGGACCGCTCGTAAGGCAGAACGAGCAGCGACGAAGCTGTATGGATTGGGAAGCAGCTTCGTGCGGCCGAAAGTATCGCATGTGACGATTAGTAGCCAAACAGGAAGTAGCCAACAAAAAAACCACGCGGCCGGAAGTGGAATGACCGCGTGGCAAGACGGAGGCCGCGAGACCTCAATCCAGGACCGGCGACGCCAGCAGCGTCCATGCCCCTAGTACGCAAATGGCGGTTGCCGATCTGTTCAGTTGTAAGTTGCCCGATTGCGTCGTCGCAACACTGAACAGCGGCACTTTTCCGAGAAGCGAAACACGTTGGGTGTTTGCGAAGTGAAGCCGCCCAGAGTCGTGGGTGGTGACCCTGGGCGGCAGAGCAACAACACAGTGCAGGGCAGCACCGTGACTTGTTTGGCATCGGCACGACGCTCGCGGCGCGAATATTAAGATTCACACAGTCCGCGAGAAACGTTGATGCGACAGTTGGTGACCATCGACAATAGAACCATGTCCATTAGAGATGTTGTGTTCTTTCTGTTCGCGCTGGCCGTGTTTGTGTTGACGGCGTTTCTATCGCGAGTCGTGTTTGCCGTACTTGGTTTCTATTAGTTGCATCGCTCCTGGCCGGTATCCCGTTTGTGAGATTGCCCACGTTACAGCTGAGAGATCTTGTTCTTTGTAGCGAAAGCAGAGAAAGCCATTCACCCACTTCAACGGAGCCAAGCAAACCGCGATACGATTAGGGCTAGAAAGCCACGTCGCACATTATGTCACTAGATCACAAGAGAATGTTAGCGCCACCAAACCAACTGGGAGCTGCCGTTTTTCGCGGCCAAACTGAGGAAGTCATACGCCTGTGTCGTGAGTTTCCCGAATTGGCGGAAGAAGGTGACAACTCAAAGTCTGCCCCCAATCTCCAGGAAGCGGCTCGTCAGGGACACCTTAGTGTTGTTCGAGCACTTCTGGATCACGGATTCAACATTAACGTGATGCGATTGCCCGAAAAGACTACGGCGCTCGTGGCCGCAATTCGTGAGGATCAAGAAGAGATTGTTGACTTGCTGCTCGAGCGAGGTGCAGACGTTGACATCGGCCGGCCACTCATCAGTGCTCTTAATCAACGCAAGTCCGCTGAATTGAGACTAAGGCTTGTCAAGAAACTCGTCGCAGCTGGGGTAAACGTCAACAGCCTTTATCCCCTTTACGGTGACAAGACCGTACTGTTCTCTGCGCTGGACTACACCAAAGATGCTAACGTTGTTGCGTTTTTGAAGTCACGAGGTGCAAAGAACGCTTCAGAGATTCAGACTTCGTAGAATCGCTAGATACAGATCGCGAACGAAAAAGCCGCCGGGACGTTGTGAGCAATCCCGGCGGCCCGCACAACACACGGCGCGTCATTGACACGCATGTGTACTAATGGTGTCGGCTCTTGATTCGCCAACCAATCATGCTCGGTGCGGTTTTGTCGCCAACCTTCTCGTTTGCGAAGGACTGCATGCCAGTGTATCGGCGCATACAAAAAAACCGCCCACTCGTGTGAGTGGACGGGTTGCACAGCACGTTGACAATTGGACGTAACGTGCTGATGAATTCATTGATCGCCAACGCTGAGCGAGATATCCGTTAACCTCAGATTCGCTGTGGTCACCCGTGGACTAAATGGGTCCGCCCAGGCACTCCAAGGGCACTTGTGATACCTGGGCGGACGGTAAATGGGGACCGCTCAGGCAAATAAGCAGTCATCCCACTGCTTGCCCGGCACAGGGTACATAACCGAGCAAACACGCTGGTACCAATCAGCATTGTGCTTATCGGCACACCCGCATGGCGGACTGTTTGAAGGCGTACCGAATTCCGATTGTGCGGTCGTCCGTAACTCGATTGCGAACCTCCGTTCTCAACGGCGAACACAACACTGAACCTACAGGGCAGGCCAGAAAAGGTGGCGTCCGAACGCTAGGCATTGGGAGTGCACGAGGCCTGCTATCAAATTGCAGTAGTCTTGGACCTTACGCCGCTACTCCCCACCTAATCTTCGCGAATTCAATTCCATGGAGTTGCACACAGTGGCGGCCCTCTCATGGATCGAATTGACATGCACATCGAAGTTCCCGCGGTGCCGTTTGAGGAACTGTCGTCCGAGTCGAAAGGGGGAACGAGCAGCGAACAAATGCGCGAGCAGGTGATGGCCGCGCGTGTGACTCAGGCCGACCGGTTTGAAAACGAAAATGGCAGCGAGTTGGTTGTGCGATACAACGCGCAAATGACCAGCCGACATGTGCGCGCGTTCTGCAAGCTCGACAAAACGTGCACGCAGATGTTGCGCCACAGTGTCGAAGAGATGGGCCTTTCGGCACGAGCGCACGACAAGATCTTGCGGGTTGCTCGAACGATCGCTGATGTCGAAGGCGAAGCCGACATCAAAGACGTGCACCTCGCCGAAGCGATCGCCTACCGCTCCCTCGACCGAGACCTCTGGGTTTGAGCGTCGATGCCGGCCCGTAGGCCGGATCAAGGGGCGACAGCGACACAGATCCGGCACGGGTTAAGTTTCAGCGTTGTGAAAAGAGTTGAGGTTGTCCCATGCATCACAATCTTGCGGGCGCGGCTGATGTTGCGATGGTGGTTCATCAAAACGTCCGGCATTGACAACGGTGGCCAAGTCCTCAACCCTCGTCGCCAAGAAACTCGGTCGCGCGGCGAACAAAGCTCGCACATTTCCATTTCTCTTCATTCGGGGTGTACGGATTCATGAAAATCATGCGTTGGACAACGGCCGCAGCATTGCTGCTGGCAACGACTGCGGGATCGGGTATAAGCTGCGCTCAGGTTTCGGACACAGCCGAGGCCACTGACAAGCAAGCCGGAGAATCAGACGTGCCGCTGTTGCCTCGTTCCCTCTTTTTTGGGAATCCACAAATCGCTGCCGGGCAGTTGAGCCCGGACGGCAAATACATCTCGTTCATGAAACCGTATCAAGGAATCATGAATGTTTGGGTCAAGGAATTCTCGGAGCCGTTCGAAAACGCTCGCCCTCTGACCGACAGCGCTCGACCCTTGTATGGATACACGTGGACCGAGGATGGTAAGTACATCCTGTTCGTGAAGGATTCCGATGGCGATGAGAACATCAACCTTTTCGCCGTCGATCCAGCTGCAGCGCCAGCATCGGGCAAGGAGACTCCTGAGTCGCGAAACCTGACGGCGATGAAAGAGGTCCGGGCGCAAATCGTTCACGCGAGCCAAAACGATCCCGACTTGTTGTGGGTAGGGCTCAATGATCGAGACAAGGCCTGGCACGATCTCTACCAACTCAAAATCTCGACCGGTGAACTGACGCTGCTCTACAAGAACGAAGATCGCATCACCGGTTACGAGTTCGACTGGGACGATACGCTGCGTTTGCTCACCCGAACCGATCCGGCTGGCAACACAACGTGGCTTCGCAAAGACAAAGACGGGTTGGTGCCAATCTACGAGACATCCGTGACCGAAAACGCAGGGGTGCGTGGTTGGGATGCGACCAACGAGAACTTCTATCTGGTGACGAACAAGGGGGAACTCGACCTAAGCACACTCTTCATCGTTGATCCCGAGACCAAGGAAAAGAAAAAGCTCGAGAGTGATCCCGACGGGCGCGTTGACTTTGGTGGTTTGCGGATCGATCGCAACACACGCGAGGTCATTTCTACGTCCTACACCGAGAACAAGACTCGGTATTACTGGCGAGACAAAACGTGGGAAGCGAACTACAAGTTCTTGCAAGAGAAGTTTCCCGGGCGAGAGGTCGCCTTCCAAAGTGCAACAAAAGACTACAGCCAGTTCTTGGTGGCGGTGCATGGCGACAAGTATGCAGCCGAGGCTTGGTACTTTGATGCTCGGTCCCGCGAGTTGATTCATCAATACACGCCACGCCCCGAATTGAAGGAAGTCGAAGAGGCGTTGGCGTCGATGGAGCCGATCCGATACGCCAGCAGTGATGGCTTGGAGATTCCGGCTTACTTGACGATGCCACTTGGCGGTGAAACAGAGAACTTGCCTGTGGTCGTCTTGGTGCATGGTGGCCCAAAAGGACCGCGCGATGGTTGGGGCTACAACGCGCTGGTCCAGTTCCTGGCCAATCGAGGTTACGCAGTGCTGCAGCCGAACTTTCGGGCGAGTGGCGGATACGGCAAAAAGTTTCTCAATGCGGGTGACTTGCAATGGGGCAAGCTCATGCAAGATGACATCACCTGGGGTGTCAAGCATCTGATTGACGAGGGAATTGCCGACAAGGATCGGGTTGCGATCATGGGCGGTAGTTACGGGGGCTACGCCACGCTCGCGGGTCTGGCCTTCACGCCAGAAACCTATGCGTGCGGCGTCGACATCGTCGGTCCGAGCAACATTTTCACTTTGCTCGAATCGATTCCACCGTATTGGGAAGCTGGTCGAGCTTTTTTGTATGGCATGGTGGGCGACCCCGAAACCGAGGAAGGCAAGAAGCTGATTCGCGAAGCGAGTCCCTTGTTCAGTGCTGACAAGATCGCCAAGCCGCTGCTGATTGTTCAAGGAGCGAATGATCCGCGAGTGAAGCAGGCCGAAGCCGATCAGATTGTTGTCGCCCTTCGCGAGAAGAAGCATGACGTCAGCTATTTGTTGGCCGATGACGAAGGACATGGGTTTGCCAAACCGGTCAATCGGATGGCGATGTATGCCGAAATCGAACGCTTCTTGGCAGCTCAAATTGGCGGCCGTTTTCAGGAGTCGATGCCCGAGGATGTCGCAACGCGACTCGAAGAAATTCGTGTCGATGTGAGCAAGGTTTCCTACGAAGCCGCCGAGGATCAGTGAGCTTCGTCGGTTCGTTCCATGGCCATCGGCGATGCTTCCGGGCGGCCTGAAAGCTCAGACGTTTGCGTGATTGCAAGGTCATTCGTCTCTCGGTAGGCTTGCGGCCTTCTCTACGAATCACTTTAGGAATCACGCAATATGTCTGATCGAATCATCATGCGTACGGGCGAATCGCTCGTCGCAGGGGGGCCTCCCTTTACAGCCGCCGAACCCGAAGTCGTGATCGGTGAACTTGACGGTCCTGTCGGTACGGCGCTGGCAACGTTGACTGGTGACCAGTCAGCTGGCCACTCGAAAGTGTTCGCGATCTTGAACACCGACATTCAGGTTCGCCCCGTGACTCTTTGCGTCAGTAAAGTCACGGTCAAGAACACACGCTACACCAATATCTTGATGGGCACCGTGCAGGCAGCGATTGCCAACGGAGTCTTGGACGCCGTTCGCGCTGGCGACTTGCCTAAGCACAAGGTCAATGACCTGGGGATCATCTGCAGCGTTTGGCTCAACCCCGGCGTCGCGACCGATGACAACCTTGATCACAAGGCACTGTTCGAGATTCACCGCAAAGCGATGGCCCAAGCTATTCACAAGGCGATGAACAACGAACCCTCGATCGATTGGTTGCTCGAAAACCAAGACAAAATCACCCACAAGTACTACCAAATGGGTCTCGACGGCAAGATCTAGCGCCAGAGGTCGGGCCACGCTCTTGCGTAGGGTGTGTGCTTGCACGCACCAATGATCTGGTGGAAGGTTGATTCGGTGCGTGCAAGCACACACCCTACTTTCCTTTGTATAGGTTGGCGGAGCAGTTTTTGATGACTTTGAGCAGTTCCGGGTAAGGCTCGCCAAACTCGTTGAGCATGCCGGAGTGTTGGCGAGCTTGTTTGCGCGGGACTTTTTGGTTGGCATCGATCAACCCACAGTAGTGCCAGCCGACAAAGTCTGTTCTTGCAAAGGCACGCAGAAAAAACTCCGCAGTCCACTCGGCACGTTGCTGAAGGTTATCAGCAACGGGGCCGTAGGGACGCGGCATGAAGGGGGTGACCATCGTGAACGCCGAGTCGCCGTTGATGAAGGGTTGATCGGTGAGCTTCGACCATCGATCGAGACCCGGTTTTTGGACCTCGTAGCGACCGTACATCTGGTAAAGCACGACATCGGTGTATTTGGCGGTGACCGGCAGGACGGTGTCCATTGTGTCGGTGTTGGCGTTGATCTTGTCGCCTAGGAACAGATGGTTTGGGTCGTAGCGGCGAATCGCGTCGTGAGCCGACTGGTAATACTTGTCGACAACTTGTTTGAGAAAAACGACGTTGTCGCGAGTTTCATTTGCATTGGAAAGTTGAGTGCCGACACGCCAATTGTTTGCTGAGGCCAGCGCGTCAAAGGAATCGAATGTGGTTCCATAGGTTGCGTTGAAACCGTCAATGTCATCGCGGTAAACCTCTCGCATGGAGTTGACGTATGCCCGCTTGCCAGCCGCTTGAGCGCCAAGATTGCGCAGCCGGCGAGGCCAACCGATTCGAGAAGCGCGGCGAGCGCCGCCAATCACATCGGTCCGTTCACGACAATCTTCTTCGGTCAGCAGAGGGCAATCGGTCATTGTGTATCCGAGCAGGAACGGATCTTCGGGAGCCGCCGCTGCTTTGGCGAGCCGGTCGCAGTGAGAGGCGAATTCGTCCGAGAAGACGTCGAGGAAATTGGAATCGGGAACCTCCTTTTTCCAGTGAGGGATGTCGACGAACTTGATCGGTTGCATGTAGGCGATCGCCGGCGTCGGTTTGTTGATGACGTTGAGCGAGTTGTGAACGCCGGCGGTGTTGAAACCCCACTCTTCGCAGGTGTCCAAGAACCAAGTCCTCAATCCCGCGTTGAACTTGGGCCAATCATCGAAGTCCTCGACCCCGAGTTTCTCGCTCCACGCTTCGCGGCTGAATTCTTGCCGCCATAGATCGGAATGCAGGTGATTGATTCCGAAGCTTAGGAACGCGTTGCCTTCGGGCGTGACCATCCACCAACGCTCACCGTCATGTTCCGTGCGAAACGCACCTGATGCTGCAAAGGTTTTACCCTTCCACCCGCCGAAACGATCGAGCTCGATGGACGCTTCGTCGCTCAAGCCAACCTTGCTTCCAAGTAGACCCTGTGCAAGCAAGGATGCGATTAGTGTTTTGTTGAAACTGCGGCGTTTCATCGTTGCGTTCCTCATCGAGTCGTCGCTCGGTGTTGTGCACCAGGTCCTCGGGTGGAACAACTAAGCTCCAGGTTCGGAAGTGAGCTTTTCTGGCGTCATTCTTTCGCGGTGGACGTTGAGCTTGCGAACGGCTTCGTGGAGACCGGGGCGAACGCTGAGGCCGTCGCCAAAGAAACCTTGTTTGACTTCCTGTTTGCCAAATCCTTTCGGTGTATCGACGGGGTTGCACCAGAAGACACCGATGACATAGTCGGTTTGGAGTGCTGCTTTGACATAGTCGCTGTAGGCGTCGCCGGCGGCGACCGAGTCGTCGGAGATCTTCCACATGCGGACATCGTCACCATCTTTGAAGCGAATGGCAAAGTCGCAAAGGAGAATCGGCTTGCCGGTGAGCTTGTGGACCGCGTCAAGTTTTTGCTTTGGAAAACTTCCCCAAAACGGTGGCTGAATCGCGATCGCGTCGACGTAGGGAAGCATTTCCTTGATCACGTCGTCATCGAGTGTGTTGAATGCGAAGCGATCACCAAAGATCAAGTGATTGGGCGCATACTTGCGATTGGCCCGGCCAACCACGCGAAAGTACTCACGGGCAATGAGGCGTAGGAACGCTTGGTCACGCGCCGTCTCATCTTCGCCATCCCACGTCTTCAGAAATGCGTCGTAGGCTGCTTTGCCAGGGGCGTTATCCGGAAGGTCGCGGATGAAATCGACCCAGTTTGTGCCCAGTGGGTTTTCCAGTGGCCAAGCGCCCAGGTCCGTCCAGCAGTAGCCGATCACGTTGTGATGGCTGTTGCGATTGCGTGCGCAGTTGGCTTTCACTCCTGCTTCAAGTTTGGCTTGCACTTTCGGGGCGAAGACGTCGACAAACTTCACGCCCTTTTTGCCGCGATAGGTTGAAATCGGAACGAGGTGATTCCAGCTTTCGATGTAGGGCATGTCGCCTCGCAATTGCGGCGGGCAACCGTAGCCATATGCGTTGAACCCAAGACGTTTGCAAGCGGTTGAGAATTCGGTAAACCCAAACGCTGCGCGGTTGTTGCTTGAGTGCGTGATGCCATGCGCGAAGAAGGGTTTTCCCTTGGAGTCGACCAGCCAAGTGCGACCCTCAATTTCTTGCAACTTGATGAACGAAGAATCCTCGCCTGGCGCTGAGCCCTGGTAACCGATCGCGGCAGCAACTAAGAGCAATGAGCGAAGTAGGAACGCGGTCGGACGCGTGAGACGTGGGTGTTTCATGGTTCTACCTTTTTCAGTCGTCTTTTCCGCAGTTACCAAAACGCGTTGTGTTCACGCTTGTCATGGTACTCGCCGTCGTGACGCTGGTGCATCTTGTTTAAGTGCTGGCCGCGCGCGATTGCGGGCGACGGAGTTTTCTTAAACACCGCGATGCCGCTCGAGTTTCGCGCCCTCCACACGGCTCGGAGTGTGGCTGCCGCACAGACGTTTTGGTAATTTGATGCTCGTCGCTGCTTGTGGGGGGCGATGGGCACACTTGCTGAGGGAATCGAGCCTAGCAGTTTGCGTGCACAAACAGGCGAGGCGGGCACGGCTAGTCTTGATCGTTGCATGTACCGGATGCTGCTGGAACACAATGCATTTCAGCGCGACAACTGTACGGCATCGAGAGCATGCAACCGCACGAAGCACGCGTCGCATTAAGAAAGAAAGCAAGACGGAGCGTTATGTTTGGGTTTCTGAAGCCACCTTCGCATCGAGAGTATCGGCAGGCCTATGCGCGCTGTTGCAGTCTGCAACGCAGCCGGTTCGGTCTGCGATCGCTTGTCTTCGTCAGCTACGAAGCTGTCTTTTTGTATTGCGCCGGCATC
This sequence comes from Rubripirellula sp., assembly GCA_965216875.1. Lineage (GTDB taxonomy): Bacteria > Planctomycetota > Planctomycetia > Pirellulales > Pirellulaceae > CBDCUW01. Next base: position 5,593,144 of record OZ244207.1, on the reverse strand, counting down.
GATTTGAAGCTCGTCCCCGCCCCACGTGAAAGCGACCCGAAATGCTGTCGCACGCGCGGTGTCCGGTTGCACGATTGGAGCGCCAAAGAATCGACAGCGGCCGAGTTCGCTGGCAACTTTGCGATGCTGCTTGCCAAGACCAAGCTTGATGATGATGTCCAGGACTCCGGTTCGCTGCTTGCGTGGAGTGCCCGACTGGCCATGCGCCGTCAAACAAAAAAGATGAAAGCGAGCTTTCGTGCTTACGACCCTGATTTTGAAATCGATTTGGGGAAGTGCTTGACGGAACATGCCGCACTGGAGTCGACCGCGGAGCGGCACTCGGTCGAACAGTACACTCAACCAACTGCGAGGGCGTTTGGGTTGGTCTTTGCGTTGTTCGCCAAGCAGATGGGTTCCCCAGACGAGCAAGACTTGTTGCGAACCATTGGCGAGCGCGTTGGCGCTGCCCTGATCGCGTCCGACTGCGCCCATGATTGGAAGATGGATCAGCGTCGTGGCCACTACAATCCGATCGCCGAAGAGTCGGTCATTCCGCACTACTACTCATATGCAATCCGCCAGCTTGTCGAAGCAGGTTGGCGGTTGTCCGACCGGTGCAAGGACGAGTCGATCGCAGCTTCGGTTTTGCTGCATCGCATCGGGTTCCTTTCGGCAGCGCGGTCTGGAAATGTTGAATCGGCGTGCGAGGTCAATCGTTCCAAGCGAGCAAAAGGACCCATCGCAAGTCCGTGGCGACGCAGACAGCTGCAAGCGGCAAGGGCAGGGGACTGTGATTGTGGAGGTTGCGATTGTGCGTGCGACCTTTGCTGTTCTGGTGCTGAATGTGGTCAGTTCTGTGACATAACGTATTGCCCGTGCGATGTCCCCTGCGACTGCTGTGATTGCGGGAACAAAAAGAAAGCGGGCGGGAAGAAGGTCAAATCGTCGGCGGTCGAAACATCCCTGCTCGGTGCTCCTGGTACAAGCAAAACGGTGCTCGACCCGTACGGCACGATCGAGGTAAAAGGGGTGGAATATGCGGCCAAATCACAATCTGGCGTGATTGAACAAGGAAGCGACATCGTGGTGTGTGCGAAAGAATCGTTTGGATATGTCGTTCGCGAGCGGAAGTAGGCGAGAAATCGACCAATGCACTGGTTTTTCTTTTCAATAAGAGAGGCCGAATTGCTTTAATGTTGTGTTGGGCTATGGATCGATGTCTCACCTATTCAGCTGATTTCGATGGTCACACTCGTCGCGTACTCTCGTGCCACACTAGCAGCGTTGTTGCTGGTGACCACTTGTTACTGCGTTTCCGCGCAGGAAGTGGTGCCCGTTACGGATGTCGTCGAGCAGGCGATCGATGACCTTCGAAGCCGAAGCTTCGCGAAGCGTCAACGTGCGGCGGAAGCCTTGATTCGCGAAGGTGGCTATGCCATCACGTTGGTCGAAGCGACGGCCAAACGAGGCGGTCCGGAACAAGTCGAACGATGTGTCGAAATCCTCGCGGCGATGGCGCAAAACCCCGCTTCAAGAGAGTCGGCTCTTGATGCACTTGATCGGATTGCTTCTGACACAGATGGAGCGGGGGCTAAGTTAGCGAAAGAGCGAGTCTTTGCCCTTCGCGAGACAAAACGTGATCGTGCGGTCCGCGAATTACAGTCCGCCGGTGTGCACGTGCATCTGTATAAGGATCAAGTCCGATCGGTTCACGGAATCTATCGTGACAAGCATTGTTCACTCATCCAGCACCTTCCGGCGGTCAATTCGGTTGGGTTAATGGGTGGGTCGGTTACCGACAAGAGTCTTGATCGACTGAAGAATGCCAAGTCCTTGCATTCGTTGTCGATCATACGGACTTCGATCGGTGATTCAGGAATGGGAAAGTTGGCCGAGTTGCCCGGGCTCAACACCCTCTCGATCGATGGTGAAAACGTGAGCCCCTTCGGGCTAAGGCGGTTGGCAGACGTGGAAGGGTTGCAGGCGTTCACGATGTCGCGTGAGGTCACCCGCCAAGACTTGGACGTGTTGGGCAGCATCGAGCTGCGATCGCTGGGGCTGAGTCGGATTGTCGCAAGGCCCGAAATCGTTGACGCGCTTGGTCAACTGAAGATGGCTTCCCTTAACCTCTCGATGCAATCGGCTGATGATTCAAGTCTGCAATGGGTCAAGTCGTCAAAGGCATCGGTCATTAGTTTGAATCTTCGATCTTCACCAGACTTGACTTCAAAGGCCTTCGATCCCCTCGCTGGGTCAAACATTCGGAGTTTGATGCTGAGTGGTCTTTCAATTGATGACGAGGCGATGCGAGCGATAGGGCAGTGTGCTGAGTTGAGGTCGTTGTACGTCTACGATTGCGACATAAGCGACGCTGGCCTCGAGCATCTCACAGGGCTGGAGAAACTGATGTCAATGAACTTGCGCGACACGAAGGTGAGCGAAGAGGCGTTTGAGGCATTCAAAAAAGGAATGCCGAATTTGAAATATGCCAGGCAGCGCAAGACCAATCGCTAGTTTTCATTCGGTTGCTGATTTGGCGGGCTTTCAAACGGATCAGAGTACCTTGGGTCTTGCAGCAACTCGCGGTCGGTAAGCGTCAATAGAAATGCAGTCAATGCGACCTTTTCAACTTCCGGAAGCGCCATCCCGTTGGCGGCAAAGTCGTCGAGTCGTGGGTCCAAATTCGGGTGGGGACGCACACTCCAGTTGTAATGTTCGACGACCGAATCAAGCGTGATGAAACGACCGTCGTGCATGTAGGGCACGGTCACTTCGACATTTCGAAGTGATGGCGATTTAAATCGCCCTCGGTCGCGATCATTTTTGGTAATCTTTGCCGTGCCAAGGTCGGCGCCTGGGACATCACTGTCAATTCCGTTGACGACAGGCGTTTCAATGTAGAAGAAAGCGGATTGTCGCTCGGGATTCTCGGCGGGCAAGTCATCTGACAAATGACACTCAAAACAGCGGCCACGCCCGAAGAACTGCTGCTTTCCATAGTTTTCTTCTTCGCTGAAGTTCGGGAACGGATCATGTACCGAGGCGACTTGTTCGCGGCCAACATCGTAGCGAGATCGAAACGAAACGATCGAACGCAAGAATTGGGCAAGTGCCTTTGCCATCCGGTTTTTGTCGACGACTTCATCACCGAATGCTGCGCGGAATAGCGGAGGGTAGAGCGGGTCAGATTGCAGTTGCAGCACGAGTTTCGAAAGATCGTGCCCCATTTCGATGTCGTTTTCGATTGGGATGAGGACTTGTTCTTCGAGACTGTTGGCCCGTTCATCCCAGAAGAATTTGCCGCGTCGGTAGTACCTCAGGTTCACCAAGCTCATCGAGTTGCGGTCGACTTTGCGACCGTCAAATCCAACGCTCACCTTCCGATCGTCGGTGAACGCTAGTTCTTGGCGATGGCACGATGCACAGGACGTTTTGCCGTTGACCGAAAGTTGCGGGTCGTAAAAAAGTACACGGCCAAGCGTCGCACCTTCGTCCGTGATCGGATTGTCGGCCGGAGTGTTGTCGAATCGGTTGGCAACATCACGCACATGTTTTGGTAGCGGGAGATTGCTGTAGTTGTAGGGAGTCTCGGGCAGGGAGAGTCGTCGTGGCGTCGACGGTTCATCTGCAATCGCATCGGTCGAGCACGCGACCAGCCACACGAGTACTGTGAGGCATCGAAATGAGCAATGGGAATCGTAACGCGTTAACATACCAGCAGCGCGGAAAGCAAATTGCACTAGTTGAGGGCAACCGCGATTCTAACCAAGCACCACCGAGCCTGCCGTGTTTTTCAATACGCAACTTCGATTGATCGTCGTTTTCATGGTTTGCTTTTTGGGACTTCATGAAGCGAACGCTCAGTCTCCCATCCCGAGTGACAAATCAAACTTTCATTTGTTCGTACTTGCGGGCCAGTCCAATATGGCCGGGCGCGGTCGGCTGGATGATGCGGCATCGAAGCCAGATCAACGAGTCTTGATGTTGAATCAGGAGGGGCAATGGGTTCCTGCGGTCGATCCGGTTCACTTTGACAAGCCCAAGATGGTCGGTGTCGGCCTTGGACGTACCTTCGCAAGAGACTATGTCGAAGCATTTCCAGATGCGACGGTAGGGTTAATCCCGTGTGCTGTCGGGGGATCGCCAATCGATTCTTGGCAACCGGGCGGTTATCACAAATCGACGGGAGCCCACCCCTACGACGATGCACTCAAACGTGTGAACCGCGCACGTCGCGATGGGACGCTCAAGGGTGTGTTGTGGCATCAAGGGGAATCCGATTCGAAACCGCTGCTGGCGACCGAGTACGAGTCAAAGCTGCACACTTTGATTTCACGAATGCGACGCGAGTTTCAATCGCCTGATCTACCATTTGTGATTGGACAGATGGGGCAGTTTGTCGAGCGCAGGGAAGAGGCTGCTGGCAAGGAAAGCGACGACGACCGCATCGACGCGCGAGCGATCGTTGACGCAGTCCATCGCGAGACGCCAGGGTCGGTTCCGCATACTGCATTTGCGAGTTCAAGCGGTTTGGGGCACAAGGGCGATCGTGTCCACTTCAGCACCGCAGCCTATCGAGCACTTGGCCATCGTTTTTTTCAGGCCTACCTGTCGCTTGGAGGGGCAAGCGGACCGTTGGGCTATTCCATCGATCAACAAGTCGTCCAACGGGGATTCGATGGGAAACGCTGTTGGGTTCACGCACGAGCCGGCGTCGTTCGCCAGCGCGATGCGTCGCAGATCGTTATGACGACTCAACCGCTATTGTTGTCCGGCTCAGACGTGTTCTATTCGCTCAATCAAACGCTCAGCGATGACGGCGGCGAGTCTTGGCAGTCACTCAAAGTACTTGAGTCCTTCGTTCGTCAGTCAGACGACAAAGGACACGAGTTCACGGTTTGCGATTTCACACCAAAGTGGCACGCAAAATCAAAGACTTTGCTGGGAACGGGACAAACGGTCTGGTACGAACACAACAAAGTGATGCATGTTCGACCCCGCTCGACGGCTTACAGCGTCTTCGATCCGAAGACCGAAACGTGGGCTCCATGGAAACGGCTTGAAATGCCGCAGGAGGCCAGATTCAAGAATGCGGGAGCCGGATCGGTACAGAGGTTCGATGAACAAGATGGGACGATTCTGTTGCCGATCTATTTCAAAGTTCCCGAGCGAAAACAATACAGCACGACGGTCGTTCGATGCCAGTTCGACGGAGCGGAATTGAAATACGTCGAACATGGCAACGAATTGACGATTCCTGTCAAACGCGGTCTCTACGAGCCATCGGTCACTCGATTCGACCGGCGCTATTTCCTAACCATGCGCAATGATGATCGAGGCTACGTCAGCGTCAGTCGCGATGGACTTGAATACTCCGATCCCGTTGTTTGGCGATTTGACGATGGCGAAGAACTAGGCAATTACAACACCCAGCAACATTGGGTCACTCATAGCGACGGCTTGTTCTTGGTCTACACGCGTCGTGGCTTGGACAATGATCACGTGTTTCGACATCGGGCCCCATTGATGATCGCGAGAGTTGATCCAGAGACGCTACGTGTGATGCGAACAACCGAACGCGTGATCGCGCAAGAAAAGGGAGCACGGCTAGGCAACTTTGGCGTTGTCGATGTGAATCAAGACGAAACTTGGGTCGTCGTCACGGAGTGGATGCAGCCCCTGGGCGTCGAAAAGTACGGCAGCGATAACCGTATCTATGCCGTCAAGTTGAAATGGAATCGGCCCAACCGCGCGGTGGAATAGTGGCGGAAACCAGTAGGCGTTCTTCTACCAGAGCAGGACTTCAACCGCGCCTGTGATGGTCACGGCGTCATCCGAAAAGATGCTCGCGGGCGCCCCGACATTGTGAGCAATCGCAGGCATGTCGGTGATGTACATCACGCCGAGTGTTCCAATGACTTCGACATCGTAGACGCATTTACGAGCCGTGATGCTGGTTTCGATGGTTGTCGAGTTTCGCTGCCAGCGTGTTCGCGATTGACCAGGCGTCGCTTGGCCGACGACTCGGTAGTCTGTGTTCAAATCGTAGAATCCGATCTGCAGGTCCAGGTTGGTCGGGCAACCTTTAATGTAGCCATCCCAGCCAAAGACCGCTTTGCCGCCACGAAACTCGCTATCGAGGTCTTCGCGAAACAGGTCGGTCGCTGAGTAGTTGACGTCGAACTTTTGGTCCAGCCGCATGTAGCTGAACAATGCGCCCGCCGACAGTCCGCCGAAGCGCGTTCGCCACGTGTCGCGCAGCCCAATGTCGCCACCGTAGTTTTGGGCTTTGCTTTTCAGGTACGGTTGTCCGCCCGTCAGGTTCGAGATTGCGCCCGTGATGGGATCTGGCACATCGGCATCGACCATCCCAGAGGATGCTGTTGAATCGCTTGCGGCGAAGAAGCCCTTGGCTTCGAAATTCGTTCGCGTCCACAGCCAACGACGCACCACTTTCATCTGAGTGATGCCGCCAAGATTGTTCAAGCTGTCGCGGTAGGCGGGGCTGCCAGCTGGGGTTGCGCCCAATTCATACGATGGCAGCAGTGAACCCCATAAACCTCCACCAGCGGTCCACTCATAGCTGCGATTGGAGTTCGTGCTCTGAGCGTTTGCGGAATTCAACGCCGCGAAGACGAGTAGCACGGCGATGCAAACGGGGCGAGTCATGGCATGCGTTTCCGGTGTTGGTAGGGTTGGAGCCCATCGACTCGTAACGGTATCGATCCGCTGGGGCCCCCGTTTGTGGCGGAAATGGCTGGTTTTGCCCATCATTCCTGTTCCCGTTGTAGGAATCTGGCACGGTGTGCGGCTGAGTCAAAATATGACGCCTAGGTTGACGCGGTCGGTTGAGCCGCCCCACGGAAGCGAGGAAGATGTGGATGCCGAAGTTTGAGTTTCACGCGGGACCAAAAACGCGAGTTGAAATGTTGAATCTGAAATCTCTCTCAGCAGTCATCGCCCTGTTTGTTCTTGCATCATCGTCGCCCGCGGTGATCGCGCAAAAGCAATCCGGCGCGGCAGATTCGAAAGGAATCGCGGCGCAACGCCCCAAAGAGGGACGCTTCGTCAAGGTTGGGGATCAGTTCATGGTGCCCTATACCGAACGCATTCCTGGCACGGACATCACTTTTGAGATGATTCCTGTTCCGGGTGGCAAGTATCTGATGGGCAGTCCATCCGGTGAGCCGAATCGCAATGCAGACGAAGGGCCCGTCGTCTTTGTCGAAGTGAATCCAATGTGGGTCGCCAAATGCGAAGTGACTCAGGCCGAGTACGACCAGTACGTCGACATGTACGACGTGATGCGCGAGTACGAGCGCACGCATGGAGCACAGGTCACTCTCGAGCATGTGGATGCTATGACGACTCCGACCCCGCTTTATGAACCACTTTTCATTTACGAGTTTGGCCGCGGCCCAAAGTTGCCCGCAATCTCGATGACCCAGTTCGCCGCTCAGCAATACACGAAGTGGTTGAGCGCGATGGTGGGGGCGCAATACCGACTGCCGACCGAGGCCGAATGGGAATACGCATGTCGCGCCGGGTCCGCCAAAGCATTTTCTTGGGGCGAAGATGTGTCCAAGAGTGATCTGTACGCTTGGTCGTTCGACAGTGAGATCGACCACGAAGGATACAGCACCGTTGGATCAAAAAAGCCGAACGCATTTGGATTGCATGACATGCTCGGCAATGTCGGCGAGTGGACCGTCAATGCCTATACGAAGTCCTATGATTGGCTTGGAGATCGCGAGCAACCGGTGAACGCGATTGACGTGGTGAAGTGGCCCGTGCGCGCCACGTCGTGTGTTGTCCGAGGCGGCCAATGGGAAGACGATGCCAAGGATGTTCGCTGTGCCGTGCGACTCGAATCGGACGACGACGAATGGAAAATGGAAGATCCCGATTTTCCACGCAGCCCCTGGTGGTTCACTTCCGATCCTGCACGCGGCGTCGGTTTTCGCTTGTTTCGATCTTACAAACCACTTGATGACGAACTGATAAAGAAATTCTGGAACCACACCAGTGAAAAAGTGAAGCAGGACGTCCAAATGAAACTCGATTCAGGCCACAGTCAAATCGGCCTCGCTAATGAAAACCTTCTGCCGGCGATCAAGGAATACCGTCGTAAAGAGATGGAGTGGAAGCGTGAACGGGAACGTCGCCGTAGGGAACGAGAAAACGGACCTGCGAATTGAGCAGCGTGAAGTCTGCGGGGAACTTGGCGCGGTATCCGCTACAATGACTGCGGTGCCGGTGGTCACAAAGCAAATCTCAATCCATACCTTTGGAGTGTTCGTCTTGGTTCGTCTGATTGCATTTGGTTTCGCGTTGTTGATTGGCCTGAGTGTTGTCTCGCAGGCCGCAGAAGATCGCGTCGGCGTTGTCACTGAAAAACCGGCTGATGGGCTTTTCGTCGAAGTGGATGGCAAATACATGGTTCCGTACACAACGCGGATACCTGGTACCGATATCTCGTTTGACATGGTTCCTGTTCCCGGTGGAACCTTCTTGCTTGGTAGTCCTGAATCGGAAGCCGACCGAAACGACGACGAAGGTCCGCAGATCACTGTCAATGTGCCACCGATGTGGGTCGCAAAGTACGAAGTGCGCTGGGAAGAGTACAAAGAGTACATGAACCTGTATGAAGTCTTTACTGAGTTCGAGGCGAGCGGCGTTCGCCCGATCAAATCGGTCGAGCAACCCGATGCCATCACCGCACCGACTCCGCTTTACGAACCGACCTACACCTTTGAATACGGCGAAGAACCTGATCAGCCAGCAGTGACGATGACTCAGTATGCTGCAATGCAGTACACCGAATGGCTGTCGGCCATCACGGGACAACAGTTTCGGGTTCCAACCGAAGCCGAATGGGAATACGCGTGTCGCGCGGGAACAAAGACCGCGTACAGTTGGGGTGATGATGCGGACAGCGTCGACGACCATGCTTGGTACTTTGACAACGCCGAGAACGGTCAATTGCCTGGCGGCCAAAAGAAGCCAAACGCATTCGGTTTGTACGACATGCATGGAAACGTTGCCGAGTGGACGGTCAACGCGCACACCGAAGACGGCTACGCGTGGCTTGCCGACAAAGAGTCGGTCAATGCAATCGATGTCGTGAAATGGCCCGAAACAGAAACGGGGTGTGTCGTACGCGGTGGCACATGGGAAGACGATCCCGAGCAGCTACGGAGTGCCGCGCGGATGGTTTCCGATGATGGTGTTTGGAAGAACGAGGATCCCAATTACCCCAAGAGTCCTTGGTGGTTCTCGGATGACCCAGCACGCGGGGTCGGAATGCGACTGTTCCGATCGTATGAAGAGCTTGACGACAAAGTGATTCGCAAATTCTGGGATCACATTGCCGAGGATGCTGCACTAAACGTCCAAATGCGTATGGGCGACCGAGGCAAGGCAGGTCTGGCCGACGACAAGCTCCCCGAAGTGATCGCCGAGCATTTCAAGTAGGGTGTGTGCTTGCACGCACCTAGCCTTCTTCTCGCTGGTCGCCATGCGTGCCGACGGTGATTCGCTCACGATCAATTAGAAAAAGGGAACCACCGATAACGCGGATCACACGGATGTGCCGCGGATGTTTGTCGTACCGCACCTACGTCTATCTCTCGAAACGCAACTTCATCACGTACGCTTCCCAGTCTTTCTTGAACGCATCCATGTCGTCGACTTTCAGTGTTTGCTTGAGCGTTTGATAGCCGCTCGGGTCGGCTTTGTGATTCTTGACGAAGTCGTGATAAAACTTGCGAAGCAATCCGTGTTCTTGCAGGTAGTAGCAGAGGTAGCGAGCTTGGGCGTAATTGGTCCCAGGGTCTGCTCGATAAAACTCGTTGGTGGTCGTTCCGCAGAGTTGGCCAAATGACGGGACTGATCCTGCCTTGATTGCGCGCTGGAGTCCGGCGAGTCGCCAATTGGTGAGGCCAATGATCTTGCCGTCACGTGAACTGCTTTGTTCGTAGAGTGAACCGAGTCCTTCGTTGAACCATGAGGGACAAGCCGGAAAGTTCGACTCGATGAACGGGTGAACGATTTCGTGTACGAGTGTGCCGCCGCCAGTCGAGATGTTCATCACCAAGGCACCATCGGTTGATGAGTAGTACCCATACGGTGTTGTCGGCAAGCTACCGAACAGGTGGATCGTATTGGTCTCGTAACTGACTTTGTCTTTAAAAAGCCAGATGTCGAGGATTTGGTTGGGGTCTTTCGAGAAATAGGAATCTTTGAGTCGCTTGGTCGCCCAACGCACCGTTCGCTCACTTCGTTGACGTAGTCGGGCGGTCGATTCATCACCGACGACAACAAACGGCGGTTCGACAAGCACCTTGAACTCTTTGCCCGGTAGACGTCGTTTCAGTTCGATGATGTGTTGGGCGTAGTCCGCGCTGGTGAAGCCGGATTGTTGAGGCAACGCGGGAAGGTTCGTACTGCGTAGGGCAAAGCGAACGACCGTCCATTTGTCGGCGGTGTATTTGAGAGGCCAAAGGTCGATCAACTCTTCGCGGTCAATTCGATGGTAAGCGCCGCGATCGGCAGCGGGTTCGTGGTAGATCACCTCGTCGCGAGTTGCGTCGTAACCGAGGATCAATCGAAAGTGTTCGGTCGCCGAAGCGTCATTGCTGGTCCGCATGCAGATGATCGAGGGAGTGCCATCAGCGAGGTCCTTGGCAACCGTTTGCCAGAGCGTTGCAAGTTGCACCTCTTTCTTGGCTGGTTCGATGGTGTGCCAGACGGGGCCACAGTCAAATCGGAGTTGACGCAACGCGTTGGCGAGATCACGTGTGTAGCAACCACGACCGAGCGCGGGGTCAACGCCTGAGACATTGAAGACGTCGTCCTGGGAGAGGGTGCTTCCAAGTTTTTGAAGCCAAGCGGCGACACAGGCCTCGCCGCAAAAATCAGGTTTCTGACGAACATGCGGAACGTCTTGGATCACCGTGCTCTTGGCTTCGTTGCCGATTGCAAAGCTTGGCCAGAGAGCTGCAAGAATGACAATGGCGAGTACAACGAGGCGACGTGAACAAGCGGCGAAATCCATGGGCGTGCTCCCTGACCAGTGCGAAACCATTTGCGTGAAGCGGCCGCCTGGGTCTTTTGGCGGCTCCCTTCAATCTATACGATCGTGCCGATAGGAAGTGATCGACGAATTCGCCATATTCAGGCGGTTTTTTCGATCGGAAGCAACCTCGATCTGCATCTACGATGGCGTTGATTTAGAGCGATGAATTGCGGGGAACCGGTAGTCGTGTATGAGTGATTCAGAACGATTTGAATTCGGAAAGAACTGGCAATCCTTCTTGGACACATTGGACCAAGAACGGATCGATCAGGCTGTGGTTTCTCTTAAAGAGATGCTGCAAGTCGAATCGCTCGCAGGAAAATCGTTTCTTGATATCGGCAGCGGGAGTGGTCTTTTTTCGCTTGCGGCGCATCGGTTGGGAGCGGATGTCGTTTCAATTGACTTTGACAACCAATCGGTAGCATGTGCCGAGCATTTGCGAAGCACCTATGGCGCCGACCTGTCCCATCGTCGCTGGGACGTCGGCCAAGGTTCTGTCCTTGATGACACGTTGATGCAGTCGATCGGGAAGTTCGATGTCGTCTATTCGTGGGGCGTCCTGCACCATACGGGTGAGATGGATCGGGCGATTCGAATTGCTTCGGATTGTGTTTCGGACAAGGGGCACTTCTTCATCGCGATCTACAACGACCAAGGGAGTGCAAGTCGGCGATGGCTAAAGATCAAGCGAGTTTACAATCGTTTGCCTAAAGTCATTCGGCCACTCTGGGTGTTGGTCATTGCCGGCTGGTACGAGGCCAAGTTCGTGTTGGCGCGTGTCGCGCGGTTGAAGAACCCATTGCCGTTTGCGGATTGGAAGGCCAAGAAGAAAGACCGCGGCATGTCGGCTTGGCACGACTGGGTCGATTGGATCGGTGGTTTGCCGTTCGAGGTGGCGACGCCCGATCGCGTGATCATGCCGCTGCGGAGACGCGGCTTCGTTCTAGATCGAATCAAGACGGTTGGTAACGGATGGGGCTGCAACGAATTCGTGTTTCGTCGTCATGACGAATTGGGATGCGCCAACGACTAGAAGAATGCGGTACCGCGTGCCGTTCGCAGTACCGGCTTCAGCCGGAATCTTCTCACAACCCGACAAAGCCGGGACGACAAACAGCGCTGGTGGGCTCAAGCGTCGGGATTTTTCGGAAGGGCTTTTTTCAGTTCGACGATGAACTCCTCGCGCCCTTTTGGCGAAATCAAGTAGGTTCGCTTTGCGGTCTTGATTGCGACACGTGATAGCGAGAGGGCAGGGGCGCTCTTCATGCTCGAGCTGCGTTCGACTTTTTCAATGTCGGCCAGAGAAACTTGGTAGAAGATGATTCCGCAGCGGATCGAAAGGGTGTCTTCGAGCAACGTGTAGCGGCAGGGCATGGTGAATGCGGCGGTAACCACCAAGGTGATCGCAGCGGTAACAAACATCAGCGATGCTTCGCTATGTTTTTGCACGCTCAGCAGGTAGATGGCGACCGCTGATGCAAAGGCTGGGCCCATGAACAGAAGCACTGCGACCCACAGGTCGATTGCTGATTCGTAGACCGATGACCGTTCTTTGGAAGGGAGTTTTGAGGAGTCGGTTTCGTTCAACGTAGCATGCGGTTCAGTGAGAGGGGGTTCAGTGAGAGGATGAACATTCAGCAAGCCGTTTCATCGCTGCACGCGGGATGAGGATGCTGATTAGGATCGCCATGATGACTGAAACGACCACACCGGTCCATTGTGCCACGTTTGAGTCCGCGGTTCCGATCGAGGTGGCTACGCTTCCGCTGTGCACCCATAACATTTGAGGAATGACAGCGACGGCGGCTGCCAACAGGTAGGGACGTACTCTTGCGCCAGCCGCTCCCATTGAATAGCTGATGACCATCGTGGGAATGGGGGCAAGTCGAACAAGCAGGTGCGAGAAGAAACCTGCATCTCCAGCCATGTCGCGAATGGTCCTCAGCAATCGCGTTTTGCCCTGGTCGGTCGCGGCAGTGTCGAGACGTTGGTCAATGGAATCTTTGAGCCACCAGCGACCGATGCAATAGTTTGTGGTCGCGGCTGTGACGGCGATGATCACCATCAGCACGCTGCCTGTTGTCGTCCCAAACAGGACGCCTGCGGTGACTGAAATCGCTGTTTTGGGCAACAGCACGGACATCAGGGCGATTGCGATAAAGATAAAGGCAAAGGGCGCCCAAATCCCCAAGGATCGCAGCCATTGTTGGGTATCGCGAATGTCGATTCCCGATGCGAGAAGGACAATGCCGCAGGCGACCAGCAGGGTCGGCACAAGAAAACGCAGCGAGAAGCTGCCTTTTCGCTTTACCAAGCTCGATTCGGCTTGTGTTTGGTTCATCCGGTTGCATCGTTGGGGTCAAAGCGAGCATCATAGCCCACAATCTTTCATCCTGTCCGGCTCTTCCCAAGGACTTGATCGCCGTGCTTGACGTTGGCAACACAAACTTAACATCGGCCGCATCCGAAACGGATCGCGCCGAGGGTGGTTGGTTGCCGTGGGCATGGTGCAATCTACGTCGCAATCCGTTTGGTGAATTGACGCGCGCCGAACGCGTTGAAGTTGCGGTCGTTGATGTGGCTGCGATTCGTGAAAAACTGAGCGAACCAAAAACGGCAGTTCAATTCATCGGAGATTGTGGTCGCGGAAAGACGACACGCATGTTGGTGTTGGCTGCATCATTCGCAGATGCTCACTACGTCTATCTTCCCGAGGACGAACCGTGCCCGGCGATTGCTGAGGGGAGTCCGCTGCTAGTCGACGAAGCTCAGCGACTGCCCAAACGCGTACGCAGGTCGATCTTTGCGACGGGGCTACCTTTGGTGCTTGCAACGCATCGAGATCTGACTCGGTCGCTGCGGCGATTTGGCTATCAAGTTCATACCGAATGTATTGGACAAGGTAACGACGCGCGTTTGCTGGCCGAAGTCCTGAATCGGCGCATCGAGGCGTCGCGACTTGCCGCGGGCCCTGTGCCGGAATTGTCTGTGCAGGATGCTGAAACGCTCGTGCAGCGTTTCGAATGTGATTTTCGCGGTATCGAAGGGTACCTTTACGAACGAGTTCAAGCTCAGAAGTTTCACCATGGCGAAATGCGATTTATCGATTGAACTGGATGAACCTCAGCGCGTTTACAACGGTGGCGAGACGATCACCGGTGTGATTCATGTGCGCGCTGATGCCGATGTCAATTGCAAGGGTCTTGAGGTCACCTCGGGGTGGAAGACTCACGGTCGCGGCAATGTCGACACTGGTACTGAAACCTCACTCACGCTCTATGAGGGCGAATGGAAAGCGGGTCAAACGGAGTCGTACCGGTTCGAACTCAAGGTCGCAAATTGGCCTCCCAGCTATCACGGCCATTATTTGAACGTCGATCATTACGTTGACGCGCGCGCAAAGATCCCATGGGGCTTCGATCCCAAAGCATCTGCGCCGTTCTTGATGCGTCCAAGCAGTGCAGGTGAATACGAAGTCAAGGAATCGGTGACGAAGCAGACCGGCGGTCTTGTCGCTTGGGTCGTGGTCTCGGTGATTCTGTTGGCGTTCTTTGGCATTGGTGGTTTTGTCGCCGTCGCAACCTTTCCGTGCGGACTGATCTTGTTTGGCTTGATCTGTGCAATCGGGATTGGAACTTGGTTTGTTCGCGTCTTTTTGCCAAAACGATTGTTGGGCGAAGTGACCTACTACCTTGATGAAGAAACGTTGACGCCAGGTGGTCATGTTGGTGGTCAGTTGGCGTTGCAGCCGAGACGAAACGTCAACGTCAACGGCATCACGATGAAGATCGAGGCTCGAGAGCAGGTGGTGAGCGGAAGTGGTAGCAATCGGACCACGCACAAAAAGGTTTTCTTCGAGCGGATCGTGACGTTGGAAGAGGCGACGACGCTGCAGGCCGGAGCGCCGAAAGAATACAAGCTCGATTTTACGTTGCCTGATGACGCGCCCTATTCGCTTGATTTGGACGACAATGATTTGATCTGGAACGTGGAACTGAGAGTCGACATTCCACGTTGGCCCGATTGGAGCAAAGACCTGACGCTGACGGTCGTGCCCTCATCCAGCCCTGACGACGCGTCGAGTTCTGAGCAATCGCCACGTCCCGTCGATGCGGCTCAACTTGGCTCGCCGGCCGCCACCCGTTCTGCGCCGGCTTCAAGTCCTCCGTCGAGTCCTCCGTCGGTTTCCGGTGGTGAGCTCACCTTCGCCGAGACCGCCGCTCATCTTTGGGCCTCTCGCGAAGATCGCGATCAAGTTGAAATGCTGGTCGAAGCGGTCACAGGATTGACCTTCTCGATCGAGGCGATTGTCGAGCGGCGGTTGTTGTATACCGGCGCGGAGGATCCACACGTCTACAAGGATGGCTACGCGGTTTGGGCTCGCTACCGTGATCCCGCTCTACCATTGGTCCTTTACATCCCCCATGAGCTGGCAGACGAATTCGAGAATATCGGTCGCGACCTGTGGACGGGCCGCGGCACGGTCGTCGGCTGGGACGCCCGCCATGAACGGCTTCAAGTGAAGATAGAACGCCCCTAGCCCTGGCGGCGAAACGGCCAACGCTTGGCTCACCGGGGCTTTTTTCTGGCTGCCTCGGCGGTGAGGACGGGATCAGCGCTGCGGTGAACCTCACGTGGTTCTCAAAGAATCGCTTCGAGCGTAAACTTCGCCGGAAGAATCTTGGCCGACAATCCGTGCCAATGCCCGACCTTTATCCAACCCCCTAACGACGACACATGGCCTCTCCTCGCGTTTTAGTGCTTCGTGCCCCAGGCACCAACTGTGACGAAGAGACCGCGCATGCGTTTGAGCGAGCTGGTGCGACAGCCGAACGTGTGCACGTTAATCGGTTGATCGAAAACCCGGCCCTGATGGATCGTTACCAAGTGCTGTGCGTTCCTGGCGGGTTTAGCTATGGCGACGACATCGCAGCCGGGCGGATTCTTGCATCTCGACTGCGGCGGCACCTGTCGGACATGGTCGATGCCTTTGTTCATGGCAACGGCGACCGTCTCGTGCTCGGAATCTGCAACGGCATGCAGGTCTTGATGCGGCTGGGCGTGTTGACCGAGGGCGTTGGAGGTGAAGACACGACTCCCGCCACACTTACCTGGAACAACCATGGTCGGTTCGAAGATCGCTGGGTGCACTTGGCCGTTGACCAAACACCCTGCGTCTTTCTCAAAGACATCGAGCGAATGTACCTGCCGATGGCAAACGCCGAAGGCAAGTTTGTGGCAGCAGGCGAATCGGTGTTGAACGAACTGGGCAATGCCGGACGGTTGGCGATTCGCTACTGTGACGGTCCCGAGGGTGGCGTCCAAAACGAGATGCTTCCGTTTCCGATGAACCCCAATGGCGCTGATGCAAACGTCGCTGGCGTCTGCGATTCAACCGGACGCGTGTTTGGTTTGATGCCGCATCCCGAACGACATATCGATGCGACGCAACACCCGACGTGGACACGTCGCAAAGAGCAGCCAGAACACGGCGACGGACTTGCGATGTTCAAGAACGCGGTCGACTGGTTCGCGTAACCGAAAGAGTCGTTTCGTAGGGTGTGTGCTTGCACGCACCAATCTTCACGCTCGGTAGTGGACGAGGCTACGAGTCCCTGAAGACAGAGGGCGTTCAAGTACAGCCCCCGGCGTTCTCACCAACGTTCTCAGTCGAAATGGACGCTGCACGAATCGCCGTCGCAGGATCGTCCCGAGATTTTGTAGCGACGCTTGGCGACTTGCCGGTACATCCATCGCCATAATCTGGCCGTCCCGGGAATGTGCAGGATCGGCATGATCGGCCAAAGGAGCGGCAGTCGGCGTGAGAGGTATCGCACGGCATCCGCACCCCCGTGACGACGATTTTTACCGTCAATCACGTACATCTGTTCCATCAGTTCGTCGTGGCTCAGATCGGGGTAACGCTCGGCAACTCGGGGGTCGTGGAGCGAGAGAAAGGCGAGGTGACGACCGCCCACATCAAATCGCCGAAGGTTAGCTACCTGACCTTGGCAAAAATTGCACTCGCCGTCGTAAATCACGACGTCAGCAGTGGTTAGTGCGTCTGGGTCGGGAAGCGAAGGCCTGCGGAGCATCTCAATTCTTCGGCAATTCGGGAAATTCGGCCTCAATTGGGTGTGCCGATCCACCCTATACTTATCATACGGCGCTCCTGCGCCCGCAACCGAATAACCGACAATTTGAAACTAAGACAACGCCCAGACCCATTCGTTCTGACGGGATTCTTGCGATGAACCGAGTTGAAAGCCAAGTCCAGAGTGCTCGCCGCCGCCTTATTTTGGGGCGTTTCGGTCACGTGCTGAGCGTCACGTTGTTCGCTGGTCTGCTCGTTGCCACCATTGCGATTTCGTTACCTGCACTGCGGGCGATGAATGTCGATTTCAATACTTGGGTTTACAGCTGGATTGGCGCTTGTGCGGGTGCCGCATTGATCGCTGCGGCTGTCTATGCATGGATGACCGCACCATCGGCCGAATCGGTCGCTGCCGAAGTCGACAAGCGATTTGGACTCAAAGAACGCCTCAGCAGTTCGATGACGCTTGAAGAGACCGAGCGAGAAACGGATTTCGGTATCGCATTGACGGCTGACGCCGAAAAGCGAGCAGGGCAACTTTCGATTTCAGATCGTTTCCTGTTGCGGCCCACCAAGATGAGTTGGTTGCCAGTTTCGGTCGTTCCTGTCTTGGCCATCGTTCTGTTGCTGGTCGAGCCAGCAAAGGAGACTGACGCAAGCAGCACCAAGAAAGTCGATGCGATGGAAGTATCGCAGGTTCAAAAGGCTGCATCCGCGCTCAAGAAACGCATCCAAGCGCAACGCAAGAAGGCTGAAAGTGATGGTCTGAAAGAATCACGCGAGCTGTTTGAGAAGATGGAAGCCGACTTGGACAAGATCACCAAGCGGCAGGACATGACTCGCAAGGAGGCCATGATCGCGCTGAACGACCTCAAGAAACAACTTGAAGAGCGACGTCAAAAACTAGGTTCGTCCGACCAGATGCGTCGAGCCATGTCGCAAATGAAGGGACTCGAATCGGGACCTGGCGAAAAGGTTGCCAAGTCGATGGAAAAGGGCGAATTTGGCAAGGCCAAAGAGATGGCAAAGCAACTGGCCAACCAAATTCGAAATGGCAAGCTTTCGGACCAGCAAAAAGAGCAGCTCAAGAAACAGATTGAGCAGATGAAGAACGCCATGCAGAAGGCGGTTGAAGAACACAAAAAGCAAAAAGAAGATCTGCAGCGTCAAATCGATCAAGCTCGCTCGAAAGGTGACGGTGCGGAAGCTGCTCGTCTGCAACAAAAGATGAACGAGCTTTCGCAGAAAGATTCACAGATGGGTCAGATGCAACAAATGGCCGAATCGATGAGCCGCGCTCAGCAAGCCATGCAGCAGGGCGATGCCCAGCAGGCCGCTGACGCGATGCAACAGATGGCCGATCAGCTTGGGGAAATGCAGCAGCAAATGTCCGAGCTTGAAGACCTGCAATCGGCGATGGATCAGCTGTCGCAGTCGCAAAGCCAAATGCGATGCAAGAGTTGTGGAGGCGCCGGATGCCAACAATGCCAAGGCAATGGTTTTGGTCAAGGATTTGGCCAGGGGCAGGGACAAGGACAAGGCCAAGGCGATGGGCTTGGCAAAGGCAACGGATCGGGTGACCGCCCCGAGCTCGAAGGTGAAACCAACACGTACGAAACTCAGGTTCGTGGTGACGTCAAGAAAGGCAAAGCGATCGTTTCGGGCTTTGCCGATGGTCCCAACCGAAAGGGCGTCACACGTGAGGCTGTTAAAGCAGCGATCCTGTCGGAGCTGAGCAAGGAAAGTGACCCAGCTGAGAATCAAACGTTGCCGCGGACCGAACGCGAGCACGCTCAGCAGTACTTTGACCAGCTACGCGACGATCTGTAGGCTGCCGACCGTTCGTAGTACAGGCTTTAGCCGGCTTAGTCCTAGCCGGCTCCACTCATGCCGGATCCGCGTCGCTGTCGCTCCTTGATGCCGGCCTACTGGTTAGAGTCCGGCGAGGGCTTCGTCGATCAGCTCGGATTGCTCCAGCTTGTGGGCAGCCATACTGCCGGTACTCGGGCTGGCTGACTCGGCACGCGAAATACGTTGCAGTTTGTATTTTTCGTTCAGCAAATCGCCGTAGTTCATCTTCAAATACGGCCACGCGCCCATGTTGGTCGGTTCTTCCTGGACCCAATAGACGTCGGTCCCACCTGCAAGCCCATCAAGTGCAGTGAGCAACTCGTCACCGCTGAGCGGATAGAGTTGTTCGATTCGCATGATGCCGAGCCCTTTGATCTTGCGTTTCTTGCGGGCTTCCACGAGGTCGTAGTAGACCTTGCCGGTACAGAGGATCAAACGTCGGCAATCGCTGAGCGCGATCTCATCATCGGGCAGGATTTTTTGGAAACTGCCATCGGTGAGTTCATCCATGGAGCTGATCACCATCGGATGGCGAAGCAAGCTCTTGGGCGTGAGCACAACAAGCGGCTTGCGCCATTTGCGGAGAACCTGTCGACGAAGCAGGTGGAAGTACTGAGCCGGCGTGGTGGGTTGGCAGACTTGGATATTGTGTTCGGCCGCCATCAAAAGGAAGCGTTCGACGCGAGCGCTGCAGTGTTCAGGGCCTTGGCCTTCGAACCCATGTGGCAGCAGCATCACCAGGCCACTTAGACGATTCCACTTGTCTTCGGCGCTTGCGATGAATTGGTCGACGATGACTTGGGCGCAGTTCCAGAAGTCTCCGAACTGTGCTTCCCAAGCGACCAGCCCGTCGGGGCAATCAAGTGAGTAACCGTATTCGAAACCGAGAACGCCCGCTTCGCTGAGCGGACTGTTGTGAATCTCGAAAGTGGCTTGTTCGACGCCAAGGTTTTCCAGTGGCGTGTAGGTTTCGCCCGATTGGGGATCATGCAGCACGGCGTGACGTTGGCTGAACGTGCCGCGCTGGGCATCTTGGCCGGTCAAGCGAATGGGATAGCCATGCGCGAGCAGGCTCGCAAACGCAGCGGCTTCAGCACTTGCCCAGTCGAGCGGGCGTTTGCCTTCGGCCATCTCGCGGCGCTGAGCCATCGGGCGGCGAAGCTTTTTGTTTGCAGCGAACGCGTTGGGTAGCCGAGTGATCGAATCAAGCAACTGGCCTAGCTCGGCGGCATCGAACGTTGTGTCGGTGGGGTCGGTTGGTTCGAGACCACCGAAGTACTCGCTCCAATCGGCCGAAAGCGTTTGCGTGTCGGGAACGAAAGGTTCGTTTTTGCTGGCCTCGAATTCAGACTCGAGTTTTTCCGTTCGCTCTTTCTGAATCTCTTCGGCTTCTTGCGGGCTGATTTTGCCAAGCTCAAGCAGGCTTGCGAGATAGTTTTCGCGAACGCTAGCGCGGCGGTCGATTTCGGAATACATTCGCGGCTGAGTGAACCGCGGTTCGTCCCCTTCGTTGTGTCCCCAGCGCCGGAACGCGTACAGGTCAATCACAACATCGCGATGGAATTCTTTGCGGAAGTCCATCGCCAGCGAAACGACCTGAGCGACCGCCTCGGGGTCCTCGCCATTGACGTGGAAAACGGGGATCTGCAGCATCTTGGCGATGTCAGTCGCGTAGGTGGTGCTACGGCCCTGGTCGGGTTCAGTCGTGAATCCGATTTGGTTGTTGATGACGATGTGCAGTGTGCCACCGGTGCGATAGCCTTCGAGTTGGCTCAGGTTGAGCGTTTCTTGAACGATGCCTTCGCCGGCAAAGGCCGCGTCGCCATGGATCAGGATGGTCAGGACTTCCTGGCGTTTCTCGTCGCCAACCTTGTCTTGTTTGCAACGCGTTCGACCTTGGGCGACCGTGTTGACGAACTCGAGGTGGCTGGGGTTAAAGCACAGCGAGATGTGCAGGTTGTCGCCTGAAGCGGTTTTCCAGTCGCTGCTGTAACCGAGATGGTAACGCACGTCGCCGCCACCCCGGTTCATCTCGGGGTTCGGGTCGTCGAACGACCAGAAGATGTTCATGGCGCGCTTTTTCAAGATGTTTGCCATGACGTTCAAGCGGCCGCGATGGGCCATCCCCATCACGACTTCTTTGACATTGTGTTGGCATGCTTTTTCGAGCGCCAAGTCAAGCATCGGAATGAGGCTCTCGGCTCCTTCGAGCGAGAAGGTTTTCGCGCCGACAAACTTGCGCCGCACGAACTCTTCAAAGATCGATGCATCGGCAAGTCGTGCGTAGATACGACGTTGCACATCGTGCGAGAGTTCAAGGCGGTTCTCTGTCGTTTCCATCCGCCGCTGCAACCAGTCGCGGATATTGCGACGGTCGATGTGCATGAATTGCGCGCCGATGCTGCGGCAGTATGTGTTGTTCAAACGCGTCAGAATCGATTCAAGTGTTCCGCCGATGACGTTTTCGAGAGCGGAAGAATCGAAGGGGCGACGCAGGTCTTCGTCACTTAGCCCGTAGACCTCGGGATTGAGTTGGGGGCTGTCAGGCCGACCAAATCCAAGTGGATCGAGGTTCGCAACAAGGTGGCCGCGCACGCGGTACTCGCGAACCAGGTTGTTGACGCGATCTTGGATACGCGAAAGCCAGAGCGTTTGGTCGATCTCTTTTGAGCCGCTCGTCTTGCCGCCGTCGGCAGCGGCCGAGCCGTTTGGTCGAGCGACCATGAACTGCTCGAAATATTGACGCCACGTCTCGGAGACACTCGAGGGGTCGCGAACGTATTGGACATACAAGTCGTCGATGTAGTCCAAGGAATAACTATTCATGGTGATGGCAAACGCCAATCAGAAGTCGGCTAGATGGGGCAGGGCACCACTGACAATCAATCGTATCCAATCGAAGATGTCATTGAGTTGTAATCGGTGTCCGTTGGAAAGCATCCTCGTGTCGTCGCGTCATCCCCCGTTTGGCACCTGCTCGGGGCCTCACGCCGGTCCGTGGAACCGGGCGCTAAACGAATCTCGCACACGACAATCCGGATTCGTTTTTGGCACGATTCCGGCATCGCTGCTGGCGCAAAAATGGCCAAAAAACGACTGAGTGAAGGTCCGCGAGTTCGACGCTAAAAATGACCCAAGCAATTTAGATAATCCGCCGCGATCAGGGTAGGCTCGGTCAACAACTTTTGATCTCGCCTGCACGATCGCTGGCGGGGTGTTCGATCGGGGGCGTTGAATTGGCCATCGCGATAGATGGACCGCGCCCGCGTCAGCGGCCGGGCATTGCGCTCTCCAGCTGCCAAGGGGCAGTTTTGCTGGCGAGAGCCGGTTCAGCTGGTGAGTGCCCGTTCTGCTGCCGTTGGCCCGTTCTGCTGCCGAGTAATCGGGGGACTCACGGCCAGCGGCTCACCTGTTCGAACTCGCGTGCATTGGGGGTTGAGCTTGGTAGCCTGCCATTGCCGCACAGGCGGGTGTCGTTTAGTTTCCCAGCAGGCATTTTTCGTCCAAAAACCTTCAACCCACTTGTGTCCTGACCGTGCCCGTTCTCATTCAAGTCCGCGATGCGCACAAGCGTTTTGGCGACCAGATTCTGCTCGATGGCGCCGAAGTCTCGCTGGTGGATGACGTCAAGGTTGGGTTCATCGGACGCAACGGAGCTGGCAAATCGACCCTGCTGAAAGTCTTGTTGGGCAACGAAGAGCTGGAAAAGGGCGAGGTGGTCCACCATCCGTCGCTGCGGATCGGTTACCTGCGCCAGCACGATCCTTTTCAGGCGGGTGAATCAGCCCTCGATTTTCTGATTCGCGACAGCGGCCAGCCCGATTGGCGATGTGGTGAAGTGGCGGGGCAATTCGAGCTCAAGGGGGCCTACCTCGAAGGCCCCGTCAAGGAGCTGTCGGGTGGTTGGCAGACCCGAGTCAAATTGGCGGCGCTGCTGTTGCACGATCCGAATCTTCTGATGCTGGACGAGCCGACAAACTTCTTGGACCTTCGTACGCAGATCTTGCTCGAGCACTTTTTGCGTGATTTCCGCAAGGCCGCTTTGATCGTCAGTCACGACCGCGCCTTTTTGTCGGCCACCTGTTCTCAGACGCTCGAGTTGTCACGGGGCAAGTTGACGATGTACCCGGGCAAAATCGATCCGTTCCTTGAGTTTCGTGAAGAACGCCGAGAGCATGATCGACGGGTCAACGCGACCACGCAGGCAAAGCAGAAACAGTTGCAGCGGTTTATCGACAAGAATCGAGCAAACGCGTCGACAGCCAGTCAGGCGCGCAGCAAGGCGAAACAGCTTGCTCGACTGCAAACGACCGAGATCGAAGTCGACGAACCAACCGTGCACATTCGCGCACCTCGCGTCCAACCGCGCCAGGGAACCTGTGTGCGATGCGAAGATTTGGTGATCGGTTATCCCGATCACCAAGTCGCCGATGAGATCACGCTTGAAATCGAACATGGCCAACGGGCCGCCATCGTTGGTGACAACGGCCAAGGAAAGACGACGCTTTTGCGAACGTTGGTTCATTCGCTTGAGCCGCGTGGCGGCATGATGAAGTGGGGGTATGGCGTCGAGGTCGGAACTTACGCCCAGCACGTTTACACAAGTCTGGATGAACGACAATCGATCATTGAACACCTTGAATACGCTTCTGATTCCGAGACAACACGCCAGGATCTTTTGGCGATGGCCGGCGCGTTGTTGTTCCGCGACGAGCAAATCGAAAAGAAGATCAAGGTACTAAGTGGTGGCGAACGCGCCCGACTCTGTATGGCAAGTCTGTTGTTGGGCACGGCCAACGTGTTGGTGTTGGACGAACCGGGCAACCACTTGGATGTTGAAACCGTCGAGGCGCTCGCCGAGGCACTTGAGCAATACAAGGGCACGGTGATCTTCACGAGTCACGATCGCCACTTCATGCGCCGCGTTGCGACCAGCGTGATCGAAGTTCGCGATGGCAAAGTGAAGAACTACTTTGGCAACTACGACACGTACCTTGAATCGGTCGAAAAAGAGATTGACGATGGCGAACGCGAGCGAGCGCAAAAGGGAAAAGGGGCTCAGAAATCGCCAAGTGGCCCCGCACCTAAGGGAAAAGCCGACTACCGACAAAACCAACGTGATCAGCGAAAGGCCGAGAAAGAGGTGAAAAACCTCGAAAAGAAGATTGCTCGGCTCGACGATGAAAAGCGGGCGCTTAACGACAAGTTGATGAACGAGACCAATCCCGACGAAGCGGTCCGTTTGCATGAAGAGATGACCAAGATCAACGAAGAGCTCACCGCCGCCGAAGAACGGTGGATGGAGTTGAGCGAAGAGTAGTCGCATCGGGTACTGCAAAGACTGCCGTTCGTAGTACCGAGCTTTAGCCGGAATCTTTTCACAGACTGCCAAAAGGCTGGACGACGAACGGTGTTTCCACGCTTCGTAGCTACGCTCGCCAGAGCGTGGTGATCGTGGAAAGTGGTTTACCAAATGGAATCCACCTTCTGGCGAAGGTAGCTACGGCCTGTTGAGAAGTCGCGGAGAGTAGGTGTGTTGTATTCCCGGCGGCTAGCGCCTTACCGACCGCGATCGGTGTGTTTCACAGCGCTCTCACCTTTGGGTCAGGCAAACTTTGAGGGCGCAATGAGCAAGTCTTGATGATGGCATTAGACCTGTCGATGAATTCGATAAGTCTACTTGGCCTACCCTCACCCCAGACTCCAGATGAAAATCTCATCCCTCTTTTTCTCGCTCGTTGCCGCAGCAGGTCTCGTTTTCACGTCGAGCGCAAACGCCGATCACCCCGGCCGCAAGTCGATGGCTGACAAGCATGCTCCCGCAGGCATCATGGGAGACCATCTGCACAACAAGGGCGAGTGGATGGTCGAGTACAAGTACATGAACATGTACATGGAAGACAACAAGATCGGGTCGAGAAAAGTCTCGGACACGGCGGCTTTGGGTGTTCCGCCGACCTCACCACCGCCTGGTCCCGGAATCACCGTCGATGGCGTGTTGACCAACCGTGGTGCAACGCCGACACAGATGACGATGGAAATGCACATGGCCCACATCATGTATGGGGCCACCGACGACATCACGCTTTACACGATGGTGATGTTGCCGAGCATCACGATGGATCATTTGCGTCCCAACTTGACGAACTTCACGACCCACAACAGTGGCTTTGGTGACACGGCGTTCGGTGCTCTGTTGCGTTTGATCAGTGACGAAGACGAAGACTTGGTTTTCAATCTTGGTTGCTCCGTCCCAACGGGCGAGATCTTTCGTCAAACCACGATCCCAACCGGCGGGGCAGCGTTCCAGCCGCTTCCTTATCCAATGCGACTCGGTAGTGGTACGTTCAATCTGCGTCCAGGGATCACCTACAAGAAGTTCTATGATTGCTTCAGTTGTGGGATTCAGTTTCAAACCGATTTGCCCATCGGTCGCAACTATCGCGACTACAGCTTGGGCGAAGAGTACCGTTTGAATTCGTGGACAAGCGTGCTGCTGACCGAGAACGTCTCAGTCTCATGGCGCGGCCAGCACGTTTGGCGAGCCAATATCGACGGTGCTGATTCGTCGGCAGCCAACGCATTGATTTCGACCAACGTGGAAAGCTTCCGTGGCGGGTATTGGTACAGCCAAGGTTTTGGTCTCCAAGCGATGATCAAGAAGAACTACTTCAACTTCGAAATCGTCCCGACGCTCTATCAGAAGCTGGACGGGATTCAGTTGGAGACCGACTTCAGCGTGATCGGCAGCTGGTCGCGTGCATGGTAGAAGCCACTCCGGACTGACAGGTCGTAGCGACGCTCGCCAGAGCGTGGTCCGTTGGATGGCTTTTGCGGAGAGCCCCACCGTCTGGCGACGGTAGCTACGTTTGGGATTCAAAAGACCGTCGCTCGCCAGAGTGTGGGGGATCATGCCGGATCTGTGTCGCTGTCGCTCCTTGATCCGGCCTACAAAGTTTCGCGATTTTGGTCAGAATGTGTCGGTTGACCCAACTGCCCGCGAACGCAGAGCCGCTTCCTCATGGCCTTTCCTCCCGAGCCGCTACGAATTGCCGATCTGGTGATCGATCCGCCAGTTCTGCAGGCGCCGATGGCTGGGTTTACCAACGCCGCCTTTCGCCAGGTCGTGCGTGAGTTTGGCGGGGCAGGGTTGTTGGCCACCGAAATGGTCAACGCACGCGGGTTCGTTTGGCTGGATGAACACGAAGCCGAGCATCCCGATCGATTGTGGGGCGTGGCCGAAGAGGCGCGTCCGCTTGCGGTCCAGATTTGGGATAACGATCCCGAGACCATGGCCAAGGTTGGCAAACGCTTGGCCGAAGAGTATCGCGTTAGCGTTGTCGACATCAACTTTGGTTGTCCGGTGCGCCAGGTGACCGAGAAGGCCCACAGCGGAAGCTATTTGCTTCGTGAGCCGCAGCGAATGTATCAGATCATTAGCCGCTTGGTCGAAACGTGCAGCCCGACTCCGGTCACTGCAAAGATTCGCCTCGGCTGCACGCGTGACAATGTCAATTGCAACCAGGTCGCGCGAGTGGTCGAAGAGGCTGGGGCGGCGGCATTGACTGTCCACGGCCGTACGGCTCAAGACATGTTTCGCGGGCACGCCGATTGGGATCGCATCTCGGAAATCAAACAACACCTCAAGTCGATTCCACTGATCGGCAATGGCGATTTGGACAGCGCTGAAAAGGTGGTCGACGCGTTTCGGCGTTACGACGTCGACGGAGTGATGATCGCACGAGCCTGTTTGGGAAAGCCGTGGCTGTTCGCCCAAGCTGCGGCGGCGTTGCGCGGCGAACCGATCCCACCCGATCCGTCACTCGAGAAACAACGCGATGTGATGTTGCGTCACTACGAATTGGTGACCAATCGATTCGGGGAAGAGAAGGGCACAGTGCTCATGCGAAAGTACGCTTGCTGTTACGCACAAGGCAAACGTGGCGCACGCTTTTTTCGCTCGCACGTGGCGACCGTTTCAACGGCGGAAGAGTTCCACCAAGTCGTTGAAGATCATTTTCCGGTTGAAAGCAACGCGGTCACATAGTCTTTGAAACCCTTCATGTCACTTGGCGGCGTGTCGGGGCCGATCACAAGTGGTCCGTCATCGGTTTCGTTCAGCAACCCGTGACTGCCGCGGACCAAATGGGCATCCAGCGGAATCACATCCATCTTGTAGCGGAAGCCAAGTTTCTTTCTCGCGAGTTTGCGCATCGCGCGAAACTTGCTGGTCATAAAAAGCTCGCAGGGGTCGTAGCCAGGTTTGCGATGGATGTCGACCGTTCGCGCAAAGTCGGGTGCGAATGCGTCATCGAGCCAGTAGTAATAGGTGAACCAAGCGTCGGGTTCCGAGAGAGCGATCAGTTCGCCGCTGCGCGGATGATCGAGTTCCAAATCGCCCGGATCGACGACGCGATCGATCCCGTCGACCGACTCGAGTTGCTTGCGGACTTGTTCGATCTTGGATCGATCTCGCACATAGACATGTGCGACCTGGTGATCAGCGACGGCAAAGGCGTCGCTTTCGCCTGGCATCAGCATTTCGCCAAAGGGGCCGCCACGAACGCCAAGCAGGCCAGCGTGGCGTAGTTGACGATTGATGTGGACGGGCCGATCGACCCGAGTGAGCCCGTATTCGGAGACGACCACCACTTTGGCATCGATGTCCTTCGCGGCCTCGATTACATGCTTGGCACAGCGATCGATTTCGGCAACGCGCTGCGGATCGTGGTCGGGCAGCCTTTGAAAGTCATAGTCGAGATGGGGCAAGTAGGCCATCGTCAATTGCGGCTGTTTCTTCCGCATCACCAACGCAGTGGCGCGAGCGATCCAATCCGAACAGGGCAGGCCTGCGTTGGGTCCCCAAAAGGTGAAGAACGGAAAGGGGCCGAGGTTCTTTGTCAGTTCGCATTCGGTGTGATCCAGGACATCAAAAACCTTCGAGCCGTCACAGCCATAGTGAGGCTTTGGTGTTGCGCTGTAGCGAACTCCAGAGGATTGGTTGAACCACCAGAACATCTTGGCCGTTTCGACGCCGTCGTAGAACTTGTCGCCTTGCACCAGTGAGTTGGCTTGTTGCCAAAGACGGACTTCTTGGGTGTCGCGGAAATACCAGCCATTTCCGACGATCCCATGCTCGCGCGGCGCAAGGCCGGTCAGCATGGTGGCCTGTGACGTACAGGTCACCGCCGGCACGGGACTCTTCCATGCGACGGCGTCGCCGACGGCAGCGAGATTGGGAGCGTGACGCAGCAGGTTTGGGGTCAAACCAACAACGTTCAAGATGCAAACACGAGACATAGGTGGGCGCGCTCGAGGGCTCGTGAACAGGACTCGTGATTACGACTCGTCGGCAGGCTTGAGTTCGCCTGACCGGTACTTTTGCCAGTACTTATCGAGTTCACGTTTGACGATTCCGCTCAGCAGGAAGACTCCCAACAAGTTCGGGAAGCTCATCCCTAGGATCATCAAATCGCTAAAGTCGAGGATGTTGCCACGGGTGACGATCGAACCAAGAACGGTGAAGACCAAGAACAGCACTTTGTAGACGAGCGAGGTGTGAGCGCCGAACAGTTCGACCCAACAACGTTCGCCGTAGTACGACCAACTGATGCATGTCGAGTACGCGAACAAGACGACGGCGACGTAAAGTACGTAGCGGAACCAATCGTAGCCGCCCGTGGTGAATGCGTGCAGTGTGATCGTTGCGCCTTGTTTGCCAGCGATGGCATCGGCCATTTCTGGAGCGTTGTAGGCGCCGGTGACGACAACGACGAGAGCGGTGATGGTGCAGACAACGACCGTGTCAATGAAGGGTTCCAGCAACGCCACGATTCCTTCGCTGACCGGTTCGTCGGTCTTTGCTGCTGAGTGGGCGATTGCGGCGGAACCAACGCCTGCTTCGTTACTAAAGACGGCTCGTTGGATACCGATGACCAAGATTCCCAGGAAGCCACCGAGTCCTGCTTCGACAGAGAACGCACCGCTGATGATTTTCATCACGGCGGCTGGGATCGCGCCAACGTTGACGAACAGGATGAACAATGCGGCAACCACATAGGCCAAGCACATGAAGGGAACGATTTTTGAAGCGACCGCCCCGATGCTTTTGATTCCGCCAACGATCACTACGCCGACCATCGCCGCCATCAAGACGCCGTAGATGTAAGGGTGGTCTTGAAGAACTGGGATGTCACCGCGAATGGCTTCGAGCGACTGTCCGACCTGGAACGCGTTTCCGCCACCGAAGCTTGCGCCGATGCAGAGGATCATGAACAGCCAAGCGAGGACGGTGCCGAGTTTCGCTAGGCCAAGTTCGGCAAGACCTGACTTCAGATAACGCATGGGGCCGCCAAGAACGTGTCCGTCTTCATCGCTGACCCGATAAAGTTGTCCGAGTGTGCATTCGGAGAACTTGGCGGTCATCCCAATCAGCCCGACAAGGATGATCCAAAACGTGGCACCAGGACCGCCGAGGCTGATCGCGATGGCGACGCCGGCGATGTTTCCCAGGCCGACGGTCGCTGACAGAGCTGCCGAGAGGGCTTGGAAGTGAGTGACTTCCCCTGGCTCACCCGGTTTGTCGTAGACACCACGGGTTAGGTCGATCGCATGCTTGAAGGCACGGAAATTGATGAACCCCATCCGAATGGTGAGGAACGTGGCACCCAAGAAAAGCCAGACCACCACAAACGGGACGGAGGTGCCCAGCCACTCGGACGTCCAGAAGTCGAAAAACAGCACCGATGCGACCACGCCCACGCAAGACCCAAAGACGCCATCGACTCGAGACATCCAATCGTTTGCCTCGTCGCCTTCGGCAGCCTCACTTTCCCCGCTGCCAGCTTCGGCTCCTTCACTGCCAGCCTCGGGGTCATCGCCTGATATTTCTTCGACCTCGTTACCAGCCCCATTCTCGTCATCGGATCCACTTTCGCTGTCGGTTTCACTCTCGTCGGTTGCCTGTGATTCGACCTCGGCCGTTGAATCGGGTTCTTGTGACCAGGCGTTTTGCGAGGTCCACGTGTGCTGAGATTGAATCCAGACAAACGCAATCAGGGAGAGCAAGAGAGCGAGGCGGGCTCGGGACATGGATTTCTCGCAGGGGTTTCTCTGAGGATTTCTCGTGGCGCGATGCGTTGGCCGGGCAGGCAGCGAACGGGTCACTGGCGCGGTCATGGGGGTGAACCGAAATGATTGCGTCCATCCGCAGCATCGAACCGTGGCCTGCATAATCTAGCGGCATAGAAAACGGGGGAAAAACCCGATTTGCTTGTTCGCACGGCAATTCGAGATCGCCGAACCGCTTGAGACGATCGGTTGATTGGCGTCGAGATCCCGCGTGGACGAACGGTTAAGAAGGCTGAGTAAGGCAGATCCAGCCAGGAAATCCCGGGTTTTGGGAGGCGCGACAAGCATTTGTCGAGAGCGACGAAGGGTTTCCACGCCAACGGATCGACCGTGGAAAGCGTCGCAAAAAAGAAAAAGTGGTGAGAGGCGGGCTCGAACCGCCGACACCGGCCTTTTCAGGGCCGTGCTCTACCAACTGAGCTATCTCACCATGGGAATTGACTGACGCAACAAACCATTTTTTCGTTACGGAGCCGTTTTACCGGCACGTCAGTGACCTGAGTGAAGGAAACTAACAAAACCGGCCGTCTTGATCAATTCGACGGTCGGCGATCGTAGGGTATGATGCTTGAATTCGTCAATCGGTTCACTGGCAAAGTTTATTTAGGCCAACACCAGCTGCACGAATTTTTTTCAA
Organism: Rubripirellula sp.; assembly: GCA_965216875.1. Classification (GTDB taxonomy): domain Bacteria; phylum Planctomycetota; class Planctomycetia; order Pirellulales; family Pirellulaceae; genus CBDCUW01. Next base: position 5,562,373 of record OZ244207.1, on the reverse strand, counting down.
AGATGTCGGGTAAGGATATGACCTGGAAACCTTGTTATCGCAGACAGCTGTTCGCCAACCCCAGTCGGTTGGTGACCACCTTCGCCGCCTGTTTTTCCCTTCTGGCTCTTTTCGGGGCCGGTGACCGCGCTAGTGCCCAGGGCTACACCCCCGAGCATCCCACCGTTCAGGCGATGATCAACAAGGGGCTGAAATTTATTGAAACTGCTCCTCAAGAACAGTTTTCGACCAAAGTGAACGATTGGAGCGGGAAGGCGGGTGAAACGATCCTGGCCGGATACGCACACTACAAATGTCGGCATGATGCCGCGCATCCGGTCGTCAAGCGCGGTGTCGACACAGCACTCAAGATGGTCAACGCGCTGCGAGGTGGATCGGGCGAACACGGCCACAAAAAGAACTACGAGATGGCCGTCTGTGTTCTCCTTTTGGGGGCCGTCGATGGCGACCGCTACAAGAAAGAACTTCAGGACCTCCAGCACTTCTTGTTCGAATCGCAGGCCGATCACGGTGGATGGCCCTATCCCGGATCCGAGCCTGGCGACACCTCGCAGACCCAATATGCGTTGCTGGCGGTTTGGACGCTCGATCGCATGGGAATCAAGATGGACTACCCCAAGGTCGTCCAGGCGATGCAGTGGTTGTTGCAGGTCCAAAGCGTCAACGGTGGTTGGCCGTACCATGGCGAACTCCCTCGTGGCGGCCAGCGGATCAATCAAAAGCGAGTCGATATGTCGATGGCGCTTGCCGGCGGCAGTAGCTTGTTGATTGCCGGCGACGCACTTCGTCTGTGGGGGCAAACCGGGGCTGATGATGATGACCCAGGAATTGTCGGTTTGCCCAAGGCGATCAAGCTTTACCGAGAAGACAAGAACAAGGCGGGTCGCCGTCGGGCAACCATTTCCGAAGAGCCAATCAAGCGGGCCATCTCAAGCCTTGAAGGCTATCGCAAGGCCCATCCCAACCCGATCAAACGTGGTAGCGGTGCCGACTGGTACTTCTACCAGCTCTACACGCTCGAACGTTACGAGAGCTTCATCGAGATTGCTCAGGGCAAAGTCAAGGAAAAGAGCCCTGCTTGGTACAACACAGGCGTTAGTGAGCTGAAAAAGTTCCAGAACGGTGATGGTAGCTGGGCCGATCGCCAATCGCGTGCATCACCGATTTCGGACACTTCGTTCGGCTTGCTGTTCCTGATCCGCAGCACGCAAAAGACCGTTTTCAGTCTGGGCGAAGGTACGTTGTCGGGTGGTTACGGCTTGCCAGATGACACCACCGAGATTCGGGTCGAAGGGACGCAAATCAAAGGGCGCCCCATCGCAGCCGACCTCGAAAGCATGATGTCGTTGCTGGAAAAGGATGGCGCAGACAATCTGAGCGACAAGTCATTGCCCGAGAATCTGGTGATTTCGAACGACCCGGCGACTCGTGCCGCGCAGCTTGATCGCTTGGAACGACTTGTCCGAGGCAGTAAGTCTTGGCAGGCGCGCCGCGTTGCCGCACGCGTGCTGAGCACAACGGACGAACTTCGTGTCGTGCCCTCATTGATCTACGCCCTCAGTGACACCGATCCGATGGTTTGGCGATACGCACGCGATGGGTTGCGATTCATCAGTCGCCAGTTCGACGGCATGGGGTTGGACAATCCACCTCGTGGAAAGCCCGTGCACTCCGCTTCGACCGTTGCTTCGGTTCAGAAAAAATGGCGAGCATGGTACAAGACGATGAACCCGAAGTACGTCTTTTTGGACTACGATCTGTAACAGACACCGTCTCCCCGACGCATTCCCGCCCGCGAAAGTAACTCCTTCATGGCATCGGTCACCGACCCTTCCCAGAATCCAGCCGACCAGTTGGTCGACGACCGACAGGCTGCGCGCGAGGAGGAACGAGCAAAACTGAGGATCAGCCAGTTCGACATCGTGACGTCGTTCTTCATGGCGCTGATCCTTTTCATCGGCACCTTTGTCACGATTCTGTTCATCGTCTGGTTGACCAGTCGATGGTCTTTCCCTCCCCAGCCGATCGAGCCCATCATCGAGAATCCGGCCGGCCGAGGTGAGAATCCTGAAGGCTTCGAACGAGATTTCGAACCTCCCGGTGCCGAAGAAGTCGAAGAGCTGATGGAGCCAACGCTGGCCGAGACGCTTGAGGCGGTTACCGACGCGGTGAGCACCGTCGCCGCGTCTTTGACGACGACCGATTCCAATGCAGTGGCAAGCACGCAGGGAACCGGTGCTGGTGACAGCCGACCACCCGGTCCTCCCGGTGAGGGGGAAGACATTATCCCCCGTTTCGAACGCTGGCAGCTTCAGTTCTCGGCTCGAAGTCTCAACGCATACGCCCAGCAGCTCGATTACTACAAGATTGAATTGGCCGCGATTGGTGGTTCGATTCAAGGGGTCGATATCGCCAACAACCTAGCGGGCAATCCTCAGAAGCGACGTGTCCCCTCGAAAGAGGAGAAACGTTTGTACTTCATGTGGAATGCTCCAGGCCCCCTGATGCAATACGACCGACAGTTATTGCAAAAGGCGGGCGTCCCGTTGCCGAATCGATCAATGCTGAAGTTCATCCCACCCGAGCTGGAAAACCAGCTCGCCGTGATCGAGCTTGAATATGCCCGTCAGCATGGACACAACTCGGTCACCGAAATCGCCAAGACGATTTTTCAAAGCAAGGCGGCCAGTGGCGGTTACGCGTTTGAGGTGATTGATCAGCGATATCGACGGCCACGCAGGTAGACCCTGTCGCTCCCTCGAACCATTCGTGATCGCTGATGTCTGAACACTCCACCGATGAGCGCGAAGCTCCATCGGACGATGTGAGAGATCCCTCGCAATCGCATGCGCCGGACCGGTCCTCGTCGCTTCGGGTCAGCCTATTTGATGCAGTGACGTCACTGCTGATGTCGTTAATGCTGATGCTTGGCAGCTTGGTGATGCTCTTGGTGATGGTGTGGTTGCTGGACCAGGCGCCCGAAATGGCGCGACCCATCCCGCAACCCGAGCAGGCCTCCGCAACCACGTCCCCCGATGGTTTTGAGCTTGATTTCCAGGAACCTGGAGTCGAGGAGGTCGAGCAGCTGTTGGAGATCACACTGGCTCAACAACTTGAGGCGGTGACGGAGGCGGTCAGCACAGTGGCGGCCAGCCCCGTTGCCGTTGACACGGCCCAAAATGTGAACCGCCGCGGAAAGCAGGCCGGAGACAGTCGCGAGCCGGGGCCGAACAACCAGCAGGGCGTGCCCCGCTTCCAGCGTTGGCAGCTCAAATTCGAGGCGACCAATCGTGCTTCCTACGCCAAGCAGCTGGACCATTTTGGGATCGAGTTAGCGGCCATTGGTGGTGGCCGCTCTGGCGTGGATTACGCCAGCTCACTCTCCTCGACTCCCCAGTTGCGGCATGGTGCAAGCCGTGATGAGAAGCGGCTCTATTTCCTGTGGCGCCAGTCGGGACCCCTGGTCGCCTACGATCGCCAGCTTCTTGGGCTGGCGGGGGTCGAGTTATCAGGGCGCCAACTGTTAAAATTCATCCCAGAGACGCTCGAAAATCAGCTCGCTGCAGTAGAACTCGAATATGCTAGGAGCCACGGGCGCTCATCCAGCCAGGAAATTGCCACCACCGTATTCCTCTGCGAGCCGATCCCCGACGGCTACCATTTTCGAGTCGTGAGCCAACGATATCGGCGACTCTGACGGTCTGTCGGTAGCCTGGATGCCCCACAGGCCCTAACTTATTCGTTCAACCCGCCTTCGTCGGCGACTCTTCGCGTGTTGCTGACTCCTTTTCCCAACCCATTCGACCGCAACCCGCTTCGCACAACCTTCGTCTTTCGTAAGGACTAGAACCCTGATGCTTGTCGCCGAAATTGACCTGTTCGCCATTATCTCCACAACGACCTACGGGGCGCTGGCGTTGGCCGCGCTTTGGGGCCTGTACTGCATCGTGATCGTTTGGACTCGCGTCAATCAGAAGCGTTTCAAAAACGAAGAGCAGCAAGACGTGTTCATGGATGACATCGAGCAGATGCTTGCTGCCGGTGACTTCGAAGGAACGGTGCAATACTGCGAAGGCGACGCGCGTGCGATTCCACAGATTGTTGAAATGGCGGTCAACAATCGTGGTCTTGGATACAAGAAGGCTCGTACGTTTGTGCTGGATCGATTCCAACGCGACGTGATGGCCGATTTGGAATACCGACTTTCTTGGGTGGGAACGGTCATCAAAGCGGCGCCGATGATTGGTCTGTTCGGGACGGTCTTCGGAATGATGGGTGCGTTTAAGACTTTGGCGACGGCGGAATCGGTTGAGCCATCGCTGTTGGCCAACGACATCAACATCGCGCTTCGCACCACCGCGTGTGGATTGGCCATCGCCATTCCGCTGATGGTCTTGGTCGCCAACGTCAACATTCGTATTGCCAAGATGGAAGACTTGGTTGGTGCCGGACTTGCCCGATTCATGCAAGCGTTTCGTTCCGGACTTTCACGAACACCCGCTGGCGGCGCACCAACTGCGGCCGCAATTGATCCGATGGCTGTTCAATCTCCCAACAAATAGTCGCCCTGTCTGATAGCCGCCAGGTTGTTGAATCGGTTTACTCAAGCCTTCAGTAGAGAACAGGCAAAATGAGCAACGGAGAAATAGAAGACAACGTCAACGAAGAAGACGACGACTTCGCGCTGCCTCGTAAAAAACGCGGTGATGACGAAATGGACATCACCCCGATGATCGACATCACCTTCCTGCTGCTGATCTTCTTCATTGTTTGTTCGACGATGGATCCGACCAAGATTGGAACGATCCCACCGGCTGACAATGGCCTCGCGATCTCGGCCAAAGACTCGGCCGTGATCTTTATCAATCCAATGGGCAAAGACAAAGTCAAGCTGTCGCGTTTTGACGGTCGTGATTTCAGTGCTGATGAGGATGTTCAGGCTTCGGAAGTGATCGAATACATCACCAACGAACTCGAGAAACCAAGCGGTAAAGACAAACAGCATGTGATGCTGTTTGGCGACGCTGACGTGCAGGTTGGCCAAGTCACAAGACTTCAAAAAGTCATCGGTGACGCCTTTGACGAACTCGATTCGACTTACATCGCGGTGAAGGAAGAGTAATGCGGCGTTCGCGTTATAGCGTGGAATCCAACCAGCCAAGCAAGCAACGCTGGTCGCTGAAAAACGGTGTCGACATGACACCGATGGTTGATGTCACGTTCCTGTTGCTGATCTTTTTCATGGTCACCGCATCATTCAGTTTGCAGAAGTCGATCGCGATGCCGACCCAGCCGTCCGAATTGCCGGGTAAGGTCGCGATCACGCAAGACGAACAGCCCGTCGAGATACAGATCGATTCTTACGGGTCGTTTTTGGTGCTGACCAAAGCAGGCGAGATTGACGCGGCAGGGAAAAAGAAGCTCGTCGAGACACTCAAGTCGGTCGTTGAAGACGATTTGCCGGTGCGAATCGTTGTTCACCGGCAAGCCAAACTGCGTTGGCTCGTTGACGCCATGGATGCTGCGACCATCGCGGGCTTTGAAGAGGTCACCGTGAAACAAGTCGACAACCTCTAGGCCTGGCAAGATCGCTGCCACCTAAGACAACCTCCTACACCTTCACTTATCGCCTCACGGCAAGCCATGTCTATCGAAGTCACCTGTCTGGAATGCGGAACGACTCACCAAGTCAACGATCGGTTGGCCGGGCGTCGAGTGCGCTGCCCCCAGTGTGATTCCGCGGTGCATGTGCCCGAACAAGATGCGGTTCCCGTCGAAGCGGTCGCGGTGGAAGCAACGCCCGTCGAGGCGGTGGAAGCAACACCCGTCGAAGCTGTGGCGGTCGAAGCTGTGGCGGTCGATGCGGCTCCCGTTGCAGCGACAGCAGTCGCGGCGTCGCCGGTTGCTGGAGTTGCATCCGCAGCGCCACCTGCGGTTGACGACGAAGAAGATGACGAGCCCGTTTTTGATCGCAAGCCGCGCGAAGAAGAAGAGCTCGACATGACGCCGATGGTCGACGTCACGTTTTTGCTGCTGATCTTCTTCATGGTGACGGCTGCGTTTAGTTTGCAGAAGTCGATCGAAATGCCGCGCCAACAAACCGACGCGCCCAGTACGTCGGTGGTTGAAGAAGAGCAGGAAGAGCTGGACATGGTTGAAGTCCAGGTCGACGAATTTGGCGGCTTCCTCGTCCTCGCTCCTGATTGGGAAAGGGACGCGGCGGGCAAGCAGAACCTGATCACGGTTTTGAAAGAAGCCATTGGGGGCAACACGGATGGCATGCGGTTGATTGTCAAAGTGCACGAGTTGGCCAAGCTTCGGCATCTCGTCGATGCGATGGACGCAGGCACAATCGCCGGCTATGCGGAACTCGAAGTCACGCAAGTCGAAGAGTTCGACTGATCGCCGTGCGACAAACCCATCGGCTTGTGCCGAACACAAACAAATCACACTTAAAGCTCAAACGGATAGACAGGCACTCATGCTTGCAAACGAATTGATCGATCGGCTCGAAAGACTTGGCCTATTGGACCAAGAGATCATCGAAGCGCTACGCGAACAACTCGCGCAAGGTGGAACGCGAGTCACTCCCGAAGCCGTCGCAAAACTGTTGGTCGACAATGGTCAATTGACTCATTTTCAAGCCACGAAATTGATCGGCGAATTGCGAAGCGGCCAATACGATGAAGACGATGCCGAAGAGGCCGATCTGACCGCTGGTGTCGAAGAACTCGATATCGTTCCGGAAGATGCAGACGATGTTGTCGAGGCGGTCGTTGAAGCGGAGCCGATGGATGCTGCCGTCGAGGCCATGCCTGTCGAAGCGATGCCTGTCGCGGCCGTGCCGGTTGCTGCCGAGCCGATGAGCGTCGGTGATGCGATGGTAGCTGAAGCCAACGGCAATGGTGATGCTCCCGCCGCTCGCCCCGAGTCACGCGTTAAAAAGGCCGATCCGGAAAAGTCGGTCTGGGACTCGTTCAAGATCTATGGGTACGCCGGAATCATCATCCTGTTGATTCTCATTGGGTCAGGGATCGCATTCGTTCTCTCACGCGAAGATGCCGATACCGTGATCGGTCGCGCCCACAAGTTCTACGAACAGCAGAACTACAGTCAGGCTCAAGGTGCTTACAACCAGTTTCTTGACTCGTACGGTCAAAATCACCAGTACTCGTCGATTTCGCGAACACGCATCGCGATGACCAATCTCTACCGAGCGGCTGAGTTTCGTAATGATCCTGGGCGTGCTCTCGAGATCGAGGCCGAGCAACTGCCGCTGATCGAGAAGGAGAATGAAGATGGTCTAAACCAGGAACGCGCCAACTTGGCTCAGTTGCTGGTCAGCGTCGCCAAGAACATTGCAGAGAATGCGGTCGACGAGCCTGACACCGAAAAGAAGCGTGACCTGCTCGAAAAACTCGATCAGCAAATCGAGTACACCAACGATTCGAACTACATCACCGCAACCGTGCGAGCATCCTTGGCCGCTCAAATCGATTCGGTGATGGAAGATCGCAAGCGTGTTGAACGCGACATCAATCGCAACGTTTCGCTTGACGAATCGGAAGCGTCGATGAAAGAGTCGCTCGCCGAAACGAACACCAAACGCGCGTATGACATCCGCAAACGTTTGCTGCGTGATTATCCCGAACTGTTCGACAACGAACGCCTTATCAGTCTGATTCGAGAAGCGAGCGGGATTCAGCAGAAGCTTGTTGAGCCCTCCGCCAACCTGCCAAAGCTTGTCGCCGATGTTCAAAACGGTGCCGACGCCCGCGCGATCGTGCTGACAACGCCAAGTGGCGATCGCAGTGGAGACTTGGTTGGCGAAACACTGTACCTCAGGGCCGGCGGTTCGGTTTTGGCCTTCGATGGTGAATATGGCAAATTGAAGTGGCGCCGTTTTGTCGGTTATGCAAAGGACCTGCCACCGGTGCGGATCAGCAAGGGACGGGCGGTGATCCTTTCCGACTCGTCAACCCGCGACGTGATGCGCTGTGAAGCCGAGGACGGCGAGGTGCGATGGCGAACCAAGATTGACGAGTCGTTCAGCGAGCCGGTTGTTCGGCGTGACGACATCTACGTATCGGCACACTCGGGCCGATTGGTCAAACTGGACGCCGACTCCGGTGAAGCCAATTGGGTCACTCAGATTCCTCAGCCGATCGAAGTGGGGCCGGGGATCGGCAGTTACAGCAAAGCCTATTTGCCTGGTAACCATAGCAATCTGTATGTGATCAATTCAGATGACGGGTCGTGCGTCGAGAGCTTCTACGTTGGCCACGCCGAAGGAACGATCGCGGTTTCGCCAGTTGCCTTGCTTGGGCATCTGTTTGTGATCGAAAACGCAGGCACCGATTTTTGCAACATCCATGTCCTGAAGTTTGACGGCGAGGGTGCAAGCCTCGAGCGTGCGCAACAGCCGTTTCGTTTGAATGGAAACGTGACCGTCAGCCCGATCATTCAGGGCCGGCGATTGATTGTCTTGACCGATCATGGCGAGGTCGCTGTTTACGATATCGAACCCACGGCAGAGGACAGCGAAAAGGTAACGCTCGCCGCGAGTAGCGCTCCGTTCATGAACAAGCCGACCAGGACTCAGATGGCGGTGGAAGGTTCGCAAATGTGGATCACCGGGGCGTCTGTCGGACGCTTCGAATTGCAGATCAACACCGGAAGTGTCGTTCGCGGTTGGGACCACCATGCTCACGACACATTCATCGGCCGTCCCTTTGCCGTCGATGGTGCACTCGTCTACTCACGCATGCTCCGTGGCACCAAGACGATTCGCGTCACCTGTGTGGATCCAAAGTCGGGAGACGAGATCTGGCGCACCGATGTTGGCGTTCCTGTTTCGATGATCACACAGGCGCCAGGTTCAGGCGTTCATGTGGTGACCAGCCAAGCGGCACTGTTCAGTTTAGGCCGCGACGAGCTTGCCAATGGGTCGACCGCCGGGCCGATCGAAAATCCAGGGTCGAAGCAGATCACGAGTCTCTATACCGATCCGATGGACGCGGGACCCAACAAGAGCGTGATGATCAACCAAACGACCAAGAGTCACGTGTTGGTCTATGCCCCTGAGCGTCAAAGCGAATGGTTACGCGCGGTCAAACTTGGTATTCACGATGCAGACCTCAGTGGTGGTGCAGCCATCGTTGGTGGCGGCTTGTTGCTGCCTCTTTCCAACGGCAGAGTCGTGATGGTGGACTACCGGACCGGAGTTGAAAACGCAGCTCCGTTCCAACCCGCAAGCGACCCGGCTTCGGAAGTGAGTTGGTCGACAGCCGTGATGTTGCCTAGCGACCCTGAGCAGGTCGTGATCGCTGATAGTCGGAAAAAGATCTACCGCTTGCGAGCGAAGTCGAAAGAACAAATCCGGCAGCTGGCGTCAAAGGACCTTGAATTCAAGTTCATTGGACCTGCCGCGGGCGTCGGCAACACGTTCTTTGCGACCTTCACCGGCCCATCAGCCGATTATGTGGTTGGTCACAATTTGGTTTCCTTGGATGAGAAGTTTCGAACCCTGCTCAATGGCCGTGTGGTTTGGGGGCCGATTGCCGCGAATGGAACCTGCTTGATTCAAACAGACGACCAGATGTTACGCGCCATTTCTGAAGATGGCTCGCAACAGTTCGAAGTGGAACTTCCGCAAGGCACACCTGTCGGTAAGCCATTGCTGGTGGGAGAGAACATTGTTGTCTGTGGCCAAAGCGGTTGGATTGTTGCGATTGACAAATCGAGCGGTCAAATCGTTGGCGAAAGCGATTTGGGCGAGCCCATTTCGGCGACGCCGTTGATTGCGGGGACGTCGATGCTGGTGCCCGGTGCCGAGGGTGTGGTTTACATCATCAAAATCCCAGGTGCTTAGACCACGCTTACCATTGAAATAGTCCGCACTGCCTCTGTTGGGCAGTACTTGAAGAAAACACCCAGTGATTCAAACATCGGTTCCTATGTCGCGAGCAACTCGACTTCTTTCGATTGGCTGTGCCCTGTTGCTGGTTACGTGCTACGTGCAATCGGTCCATGCCCAAATTCTCAACTATGCCGAGACGGGCAAGCCAGCGGATCCAGGCTTGGAGCTGCTGCAGGAAGAACCACACGACTTGCTTTTCCTGAGCGAGGCCTCGGGAGGTGGATGGGCCAAAGTACGACTGCTTGAGTTTCCTGGGCGAAAGATACCGGCAACCAAACGCGGTGCGCTCAAGATCCAAGTCATCGGAATCGAAGCCAAGTACTTCTCGGTGAAGTGGTCCGAGATCAAGGATATCGATCTTTGGGAAGTGCGCCTGGAACGCGAGACCCGTGAGCGTATCGCCAAGGGTGATTTTGTTGGCGCCTATCCCTTCTTGTCGATTTTGATTCGTGACTACCCGAACCTACCCGGGCTCCGTGATATTCGTTGTGAGTTTCTTTGGAAAGACGCGGTCGAACGTGCCAAGCGTGGTGAGCTCGCTCCGACGTTGACCATGCTTGAAGAGCTTCGCCGCTACGCTCCCGAATACAAAACGTCTGCCGTGCTTAGCGCAATGGATAAGACGATCGATCGACTGATGGAGAAATTGGTTGGCGAAGGCGAACTCGATTTGGCTCAGCAGCTGTTGTCTCGAATTGAGGACGACTATGTCAACGACCGATTTGAGTCGGTGGCCAAGTGGAACGGGACCTTCCTAGGGATGGCACAAGAGAAACGCCGCGAAGCGATTGCTGCGTTCGAGCAAAAGGACTACCGCAAAGCCCGCAAGCTGGCATTCGAAAGCATCTATCTCAAACCCGATATTTCAGGTGGCCGAGAGCTGATTCGTCAGATTCACGAAACCTATCCGATGATCAACGTCGGTGTGTTGCAGTCGGCAACCGAGTTGGACCCAACACAGATTGACAACTGGGCATCGCGCCGCAGCGGTCGTTTGCTCTATCGAATCTTGTTCGAAATCCAAGATGCCGGTCCCGAAGGTGGCGAATACGAGTTCATCTTTGGCGATACCGAAATGACGGCGGACCGGATGCAATTCGATTTGTTGATTGACCCTGATGCGCTTGAAGAACCCCTCAACCGCATTCGCGCTCCGTTCTTGGCCGACGTGATGGCGGAACGTGCCAAGCAGGGCAGTGACCTCTACTTTTCGCCCTGGGCGGCCGTTGTCGACTCGATCGAGTTGAAAGGCCCCAAGCAAGTGAATTTTCGGCTGCGACGTCCCCACGTGATGCCCATTTCGCTGCTGCAGATTCCGGTCGACGGGAGTTGGTTTGGCGGCAAACCCAATTCGCCAACGGGCGATTATCGCCGTGATTTGGTCGAGGATGAAATCGTTCGATACATTTTGACTGGCGAGCCCGAGACTCCGACGCAACCGCGTGAGATCGTCGAAGTTCGCAGCGAGTCGGCTTCGCAGGGTGTGAGCAAGTTGTTGCAAGGCGAAGTGGATGTGTTGGATCAGCTTTTCCCTGCCGACGCCGTGCGACTGAAGCAGAGTGACAAAATCGTTGTCGCAAACTATCCATTGCCAACCGTTCACATGCTCGTGCCGTGTTCGGATCATCCCTACATCGCGGAACGGACGTTTCGACGTGCTCTGCTTTATGGCATCAATCGCGAAGACATTTTGAATGGCGAATTGCTTGAGGGATTGGAAACGGAAGGATGCCGTGTGCTGTCCGGTCCGTTTCCTGCTGGTATGACGCTCAATGATCCGCTCGGCTACGCCTACGACCAAACGATCAATCCCCGCCGATATGAGCCGCCGCTCGCTCAGTTATTGGTCGAAATGAACAAGAGCCAGATGAAGTCGATCGCGGAACGAAACAAGGACGAGATGCCGAAGATGACGCCCATTCGCTTGGCGTTTCCAGCGGACAACATGTCCCGAGTTGCTTGTGAAGCGATTCGCACGCAATGGGAATTGATCGGTCTCGATGTCGAGCTTGTTCAACTGCCTGTCGGCGAATCGTTTCCAAAGAAAGATGTTGCCGACATCGTCTACGTGGCCGCCGCAATTTGGGAACCGATTATTGACGCGCGTCGCATTCTCGGACCCGAGGGACTCGCGGGTAGCGAAGACCAGCTTGTTGGCCTCGGTTTGCGTCGACTAGAAGAAGCGAAGAACTGGCGACAGATTCGCGACCGTTTGCTCGATTTGCACTTTATCGTTCATAACGAGTTGCCAGTGTTGCCCCTTTGGCAAATGGTCGATTCGTACGCCTACCGAAAGGAATTGACAGGAGTCGGGAGCGATATCGTGACGCTGTATCAAAACGCTGGGCGATGGCGGTTAGGACTATGATGAGTTTGATGAAGCCAAAACGACCGCGTTGGATGCGCGTTGCTGTTGTTGTTACCGCGATGCTGCTGGTGACAGGAGCGTCATTGCAAGCGCAAGAGGGAGAGTCTTCGAATCAGGCGGTGACAGCCCCAGAGAAAGCAGGGCAAGCGGGCGCACTTGGCGATGAGTCTGCGATTGCCGATGCGGTGGCATCGTTGCCCGATGATCCCAGTGGCGAACCAGCCGAGCCGTCTGAGATTGCGGAGATCAAGGAGTTACCTTGGGACTACCGGCCGTACCGCGTTTTGGTTTGGGTTGTGTCGAGCAATCCTCAATACAACGCTGCCGGAATCGATCAGGAACTTCGCCAGTATCTCGATCGCCACTTTTCGGCGATTTGGCGGATGGACATCAAGGACGCGCCCCTATCGGTGCGTTCGATTGCCAACCGCGACATGAAGTCGTTTTCATTCGACACACTTTCGGCGTCCGATCCCGTGATCGCAGTCAAGAAGGATCACCCCGAGTCGGTTCGCATCCGTGTTGCGGCTAATGTTGCGACTCTGATTAAAACCGTCGCTGCAACGAAGGGACGTATTGCCGACGCAAAGCGACGCGGTGCTGATCTCGGCGACGAGACTCTTGAAGGTGTCGCGGATCGTTTGCAGGCGATTGACGGTGACGAACGTGATGTTGCTGGATTGTGGAGCGATCCCGATGTCGAAGCGGTCATGTTGTCACGTGGCATGGCCATTGGGTTGGACGAGCCCGAAGCCAAGTTGCTTACGCCTGCGGTTAGTGGGTTGGTGAGCGACGCGGTAGAGAACTACGACAAGATCTTTGTTGTCCACGTTGACGACCAAGTCGTCCCGCATCGAGTCCAAGCCATCGAGATGGACACACTGATGCACCATTTCGGACCTGTTGCTGTTGAAGAATCGACCGATCGCTACGGGCTTATTCCTGCGGTGGGTCGTGCCTTGACTCGCGCGTTTGCGCCGGTGGTTCGAATCGAAGATGCAGGACAACGAAACGCTGTCGGCCTACTTCGGGCGGGCGGGTTGATTCTGAGTGAAGACTCTCCGGGCTATGTCGGATTGCATGATGTTCTCGAGCCGATGGTTCGCAAGAACGACCGAAATGGAAGACCGATTCTGATTGGACCCATCGACTGGGCGTACCTGTATGTCTACGAGTTGGATGAAGACAAGTTGAAGATGGACTTTCATGCGGGCCGCCCCGGCGGACTGCAGGGCCGCAAAAACAATCGAACATTTCGCATGGCGTTGAAGGTGCGGCCGTTTGGCGAGGAAACCCTCGTCCGTTTGCACGCCAAAGGTAACCCCGATTTTCCGCTGATCGGCTACGAGATCTATCAACGCGAGCTCGAATCGAAACACATGGATTTCATCGGTCGAACCGATTGGAATGGACGTATTTGGGTCAAACGGACGGATGACCCGCTACGGTTGTTCTACGTCAAGAACGGCGGCGCCGTGCTTGCTCGTTTGCCTACGGTTCCGGGCCTCACCGAGCTTGAAATCGCCGACATCAGCGGCGATGACATGCGTTTGCAAGCCGAGGCCTACATTCGCGGTGTCCAGAACTCGATCATTGACCTGGTTGCCATCCGCGAGCTCTACAAAGCTCGAATCATGTTGCGACTCAAGAAGGGCGAGATCAAGCGAGCCGAAGAGTTGTTCGCGACGTTGAAGGATCGTCCGACCAACGAAAAGCTGGCCAACGAAATGGGCAAGAAACAAGACTTCTTCGTCAAAGCGATCGGACGTAATCCGAACCAAGTGCGCAAGGTCGACGAGATGTTCAAAACCACTCGCGATTTGTTGCAGAAGCACATCAACCCAACACTGGTCAACGAACTTGAGCAAGAGATGATCAAGGCACGTGCCAGCGGTGGCAAGCTACCTGCTGACGAGTAGTAGCTACGCTCGCTTGAGCGTGGGGGCGGTGATGATGTCGGATCTGTGTCGCTGTCGCTCCTTGATCCGGCCTACGGATGCCAACAATGCTCTCGCTCTATTTGTTGCGCCAAGTTGGGCGTTTGCGTCGCGCGTTGGGATGATGACGGGGCGATTCGAAGTTCGCGTCCTTGGCCGTCAAACGGCGGCCTTCGGGACGATTGGACGGTCGCACGACCTTGGCTCGTAGCTTCTTTTCGGTCGAAAAGAGCTCGTCGTCGATTTCGAACTCAACCCACATCTCTTCGATGGGCTCAACCGGTCTTGCGTTGTCGTCATCGCGAGGGACACCCTCCCAATCGCGACGGTGAAAGAAGACATCGTCTCGGAAATCTTCACCCTCGATGAAGCCAAATTCCTTGTCTGGAAAGTAGCGTTTGATCGACCCAAGTCGCCGTCGTTGTACGCGGAACTTCTTTTTCGGAGGATCGTCTTCCGTTTGATTCACAAATGCACTCGTGGGTGAGGGGCTCGCACTGGCCGGTGTCGCGAGCAAAGGGTGGTTTGGTGGTGGTCGGAGATTCGTTGAGTTCCGACTAATTCAATTCGTAGGCGTTGGCGACATCGGGGATGTCCAGCCAGTGAGCCATCGATCGTGCTGTCGCTCGCCGGATCAGTCCGGGCCACATTTCTTGAGCGTTACAGAAAACGACATCGACGGTTGCCGGCAACAGGTGCCACTGTCCTGTGTCAAATTCTGATTGTAATTGTTCCGTTTCCCAACCCAGGTGTCCAACGATCAATCGGTAAGGGCAAGGCTGGGCACGCACCAGTTCTTCAAGGTGCTCTTTCTGGGCAGCAACATAGATCCCTTGGCCCGTTTCTGCCTCACCGAATTGGCTCATCGGATGAATCGCTACCACCGGGCCTGAGAGCGGACCCCCAAAATGAACCATCCCCAGAGGTGCAGCTGTCTGAGGCAGTTCTTTGGCGGCTTCGATGAGTGCCCGATCCGGCTGCGGTTCATTGTCGCTCAGCATCTTGATCAACGCCGCGGGATTGGGTTGCATGGGACGATTGAGCATCACGCCAATGACGTTTTCTTCGTCGTGATGGACAATCAGACAGACACCTCGGCTATAGACGGGATCATTGACGTCCGCCGAAGCCACGAGAAGATTTCCAGTTAACAGTTGCATAGCAAGCAGTGAGTTGCGGTTGGATGGTTGGCAGAAACGACAAATCTCTAGCCGCGACGCAGCGAGACGTTTAGCCTGTCAATTTGGCAGCGCCCGTTTGCCCAATACTGAATAGGCAAGCGGCGCGCCAAAATCCCCTAAAGGAAAGATCCCGTGCGGGTCTTGTTTATCACGGTCAACGCACAGAAACGGTCCAAAATGACGATTGATCAAATGCGGAGGGCCTATATGAGAGATGGCCTTCTTGAGAAAGACATCCACAGCGACCCAATGGTTCAGTTTCAAACGTGGTTTGATGCGGCCCGCCAATCGGATTTGCCCGAATGGCTCGAGGTCAACGCCATGACGCTCTCGACCGTCAATGCTACTGGGGGGGTCTCCTCGCGCATCGTGTTGCTCAAGGGCATCGAGGAGAAGCATCTCTACTTTTACACCAACTACGCTTCGGACAAGGGTGTCGAAATCGGAGCCAATCCAAGTGTCGCTCTTTGCTTCTTTTGGCCGCACCTCGAACGCCAGGTTCGCATTGAGGGGGCGGCGTCGAAAACCGATTCTGCGAACTCGGACGACTACTTTCAATCACGTCCTCGGGGCAGCCGGTTGGGGGCTCACGCGAGTCGGCAGTCGGCCGTCGTTGCAAGTCGCGAGGAACTCGACGCGCGGATGGCTGAAGTTGAAGCCGAATATGGTGACAACGAAGTGCCGCGGCCTGAGCATTGGGGTGGATATGAAGTGTCGCCAACTCGCTTCGAATTCTGGCAAGGCCGCCCAAGCCGAATGCACGATCGGATCAACTATGCGCTCTGCGACGATGGTTCCTGGCGCATCGAACGGTTGGAACCCTAGGCTTTCGTGATAGACGCACCAGGAAGTGCTGTGCTTACAGCATGTCCATCGGGTCGATATCGACGACGTACTGGACATCATCTTTGTCGGGAATCGTGAAGGATTCCGTTGCTCGGCGGATCGTGTTGCCCAGCTCGGTGGGATCCTTTGATTGCAGCAGGATGTGAAAACGAAATTTGCCGCGTAGTTTGGCAATCGGCGGTGGCGCTGGTCCGAGGATTCGAACTTCGACGCCCAATGCCTCGCGCGCCCCTTCGAGTCGCGCAACGAGTGAATCGGCGACCGCTTCGGTCACCTCTTCGATCACGCCTCGGATGATGATCCGGCCAACGCTCCCAAGTGGCGGGTAGTTGAACTTGCGCCGATTGGTCATCTCGGTCGAGGCGAACATTTCGTAGTCGTGGCGCGAGGCAGCTTGAATCGCTGGGTGTTCGGGTGAAAATGTTTGCACAATCACGCGGCCACCTCGATCGCCGCGACCGGTTCGGCCAGCGACTTGTGTGACAAGCTGAAACGTGCGTTCGGCGGCGCGGAAATCGGGGAAGTGAAGGGCACCATCCGCGTTGATCACGCCGACCAACAGCACATTGGGAAAGTCGAGACCTTTGGCAATCATTTGAGTGCCAAGCAGGATGTCGACTTTGCCTCCGCGAAACGAAGACAAAACACGTTGATGGCTTCCCGGCCGTCGCATCGTGTCGCTGTCCATGCGGGCGACGCGCGCGTTGGGAAACCGAGCTTTGACTTCGACCTCAAGTTTTTGAGTCCCCAGTCCGCCGTAACGAATGCCATCGAAGCGACAAACGGGACACCAAGGTGGCGTGGCAATGGTGTAGTCACAGTAGTGGCACACTGCTTTACCGCCGTCACGGTGATGCGTGAGCGGCAGGTCGCAATCGGGACAGGCAACGACATGCCCGCAGGCAGGGCATTGGATTGTGGTTGCAAAACCGCGACGGTTCAACAGCAAGATGACTTGCCCCTTTTCATCCAGCGTCTGCTGAACCGCCGCGTGAAGTGGCCGGCTGATGGCTCCCGAAGTGCGATCATCGCGGACCCGAAGGTCAACCAGTTGAACATCGGGCATTGGGCGGTCATTGATTCGCCCGGGCATTGAAATCAGTTCCGCGTGTCCCGTTTGGGTGGCGAACCACGATTCCATCGATGGCGTTGCGGTACCAAGGACAAGTGGGATGTTTAGCGACATTGCCCGCGCGTGGGCGACCTTCCGCGCGTGATAGCGAGGTTGGGAGTCCTGTTTGAACGATCCATCATGTTCTTCATCGATGATGATCAAACCGAGGTGGGGCAGGGGAGCGAAAACGGCACTACGAGGCCCAACGACCACCTGGACTTCACCACGACGAATACGCTGCCATTGAAAGTGGCGTTCCGATGGCGTCATTTGACTGTGCAGGACGGCGACCGATTCGAATCGGCGTTCAAAACGCCCGCGCGTCTGAGGCGTCAAGCTGATTTCGGGAACCAAGACAATCGCGCCGCGACCGAACTTGACGATGTGTTCGATTGCTCGAATGTAGACTTCGGTCTTACCGCTGCCGGTGACGCCATGCAAAAGCAGCGTTTTGCCTTTGCCCGAATCAACCGCACTGACAATCGTGCCGAGTGCTGTGGATTGATCGTCTGAAAGGACGTGGTTCTTTTCGCTCTCGCCGTCATCTTTTTGCCAGCGATTGGACATGCCCGAGGTCATTTCGCGTCGGACCTCGACCTTCACCAACCCTTTGGCTTTGAGTCGGCGAATCGGATCGTTGGTACAACCCGCCTCGACCGTCAGTTGGGCGGCGGTCATTGGGCGACCGGCGGCGATCAGAAAACGCAAAGCGGCTTGTTGCTTTTTGGGCAACTTCTCGATCACGTCGTCGTCAATGGCTTGATGATTAGGGGCCAGGTAGTTTCGCTCTCTTGTTCCGGCATTCGCCCGGACACTGGACGGAACGAGCGTATCAAACACCTGGCCGGCCGGCGCTTGGTAGTAGTAACTGATCCAAGTCACCAAGCGAACCAGCGGCGGGTCACAAAGTGGGATTTCATCCAACACTTCGGCAACGTCACGAAGGGATCGATGCATGGACGAACCAAGCTTGGTGTCGATACACCAGCCCGACATCAATTTCTTGCGACGACCGAGCGGCACGCGGACCCGCATGCCCGGTTCGAGTTCGTTTCGCAGCGAGTCGGGAATCCGGTAGTCGAGCGGACCGTGCGGCGCCTCACTAAAGACGACCGATGCCACCGCGACATCGTCTTCGACCGCTAATTCCCACGGAGGCGGCTGGGTCTCAAAAAGCTCACCCTGGGCTGGGGATTGGCCGGGAGCTTGGCCCGAGGTTTGGTTTTTGCCCTCTTCCTCCCGCTTGGACTCTGACGGGTGGTCGGCTGGGATTCCCAGCGGTCCAAGGTCATCGTGCGGTGACGAATTCGAGTCGGGCATTGAGGGCGCAACAAAGGGCTGATTGGTGTCGGGCGTGTTATCCGTCAACATAGTGGATGCCCCGTTGATGCGAAGAAGGGTGAATTGCAAATCCGCTTGGAATTGTCGCCGTCGCTGGGACACGTTTGGTCACATCGGAGCGGGCTCCACCTGAGAACCGCTCGGATCTCGAAAGGGAAAGTATGCGAATCGGAATTTTTGGCGGGTCGTTTGACCCGATCCACATCGGCCATCTTTGGATCGCTGAATCGGCGATCGAACATCTCGACCTGCACAAGATGATTTGGATTCCGGCCGCGACCTCGCCACTGAAATTGCACGGCGCGACGGCCAGCAGCGATGATCGATTGGAAATGGTTCGTCTGGCAATTTCAGGCGACGAAAAACACGAAGTCGACGATCGCGAGATCAAGCGAGGTGACGTCAGCTACACCGTCGACACGTTCGGCGAACTCAAAGCGGAATACGCCGACGACGAGTTGTTTTTGATCATCGGCGGCGATTCGCTGGCGACGATCGAGAAATGGGAGCGGCCACAGGAGCTGTTGCAGCTCGCATCGCTATCGGTGGTGCGCCGCGGTGGCGAGGCCGAACTCGACTATTCCGTCTTGGAAAGTTTGACCGATCCGGATCACATTCAACGAATTCGGAGCAACGAACTGAAGATGCCACTGATCGAGATTTCCAGTAGCGAACTGCGGAGTCGAATCGCACGCAAACGAAGCATTCGTTATAGAACGCCTCGCTCGGTCGAAGCGTTGATTTCGGCAAAGGGGCTCTATCGCCAATGAGCGCGTGGAGCCGTTGGTCGTACCGGCTTGGCCGGGCTCCTCTCAAAAGCCGGGACCACAACGCTACTGGTTCGTTGCAAGCGCGGTAGAGACCCGTACAAGCTCTTGTGTCATTTCCTCGACACGTCCTTGAATCTCGTCGTCGGCAAGCTGATCGCCTTCGAACGATTCGCCAGTGGCGTAGACAAACTTTGGCAGCACGATGCAGCGGAAATCGAGCATGAGGCTGTTGGCCAATCCCATCGGCGACATGTAGCTTCCTTGGCCACCAGCGGCCAACATCATTCCGACCACTTTGCCGGTCCAGGCGCGGCCGGTTAATTCAACGGCGTTCTTTGCTGCGGCGTTGACGTCGTAGTTGTAGACAGGCGAGGCAATCAGGATCCCATCGGCGGCGGTCACCAACTCACCCAGTTTGATGACGTTTGGGTCGCCATAGGCTGTGGCACCATCACAGAGTGGTAATGGGTTTTCGGCAAGATCAAACCACTCGGCTTCGCTGCCGGATTTCGACAGCACGTCAAACGAGGCGCGGCCCAAAAGACGGCTGCGACTGGTGGGGTGAAGGCTTGCGCTGAGTACCAGAATCATCTAAACAAACGCGGGTTGCGGTGATCGGACAGAGAGGCCGATCATATCCCCGTGAGCTGTGAGCCGTAAGGCCTCGTCGAATTGGCGATCCATTCCTGAGGAGCCATTTTGGGCAGCTACGTTGGGCTACCTCTTCGGCCTACCACGAGCCAGCCATTTCTTCGCTGTCCATGCCAAGGCGAGTCTTGAGTACGTTGAATTGGTCGTACAGTCGCTCGCTGCTGCTGTGGACGTGCTCGGCTTCGGTGATGAATTGAAGCTCTTCGTCTGGATAGACATCGTTGCCAATCAGAACGGACTCGAACGAGCTGAGCGGTTGGCCGTACATGATCAACAGCTTGTGCTCGTCCAGTTGCACTTCTTGGCGTTTGGCCGGATTGATCACGGCGATGCCAGTGCATCCGTCGTTAAGCAGCAAGTCTTCGAATTCAAGCAAGATGCTCTTGAGCACCGGCATGTCGATGTGTTCGCGGTACAGGTCCTCGTGTTCGCCGCCAATGCGATGGCTCGATTCCAGAACGACATCGACTACAGCCCCCAGCGGCTCGATCAATTCTAGAAACAGATCCATCAATTGGTGGCTCGTGGCCGAAGCCATGATCACGGGTGTGTTGTTGCCGCTATTTTCGTCAACGTACTCATCGTGACGGAAGCCTTGGCGAGGCACGATCTGCAAGTCATAGGACGGGCGGATGGCATCGGTCAGGTCAAACACGCCATAACTGGAGATCCCCATGTGGGCCTGCAGTTCTTCGTCGGTCAGCGATTCAAAGCTGCCATTGCTTGCTGCGCGAGTCGCGTCATCACTGATACCATTGCGAAGGATGCGTTTCAGAAAACCCATGTCGTATCTCGGTCTTGCTGCACTACTGGGGAATCGTGCGGTGGATGCGGTTTGTGCAATTTCACCGCTTCGACCTCTCGGTCAATCTCTTACACCCCAACGCTAGGTCACTTCTGAGACGTGGTGACACAAACCAATCTGACGTTGCGGGAAGGCCGATGAAAAACGCCGGAATCCCCGTCAAAGGTGCCTTAGCTGGCAGAGCCGTTGTAACCGGACCGCGCATAGAATCGACATGCTGTTGTTTTCGGGCAACATTTGCTGCCTCAGGTTACAATGCTCGGAAGCGATTGCGCCCTGCACTGCATTCACTCTTGTCGACAACCGCAATCAGCATCGGTTAACCGCTAGCCGAAACGACGAATCCTTATCCGCAATTGACCGTCGTGCTTTCGTCGTGTCGCTCTTATCGGGTTCGTCGCGCCGTCAAACCGACATCCGTTGTTTGGTCGAAGACCTTTTTGAAATGACCCTCTCTTTAAAACCCTGTGTTGCCGTCGCCTTGGCCCTGATCGTGATTGGTTGCGACATTCCCTCGCGACCGCCGCTCAAGCCTGTCACACCAGAACAGGATGATGCGACCCAGGCCGAGCTGGATGACGTGATCGTCGAATCGCCCGGCGCATCATTCCCAGGCAATTGGGAGACGTGGGAGGCGTACTTCGTCCGCGGCAAGCACGTTGGGTACAGTCACATCGTTGCTGAAAAAACGCGACGGAATGCCTTGGACATGAAGTTGCCCGACGTGCGCTATCAAGTCGACAACTATTTAAAGATCCATCGCGGGCCGACAACTTTGATCCAAAGGCTTAACCAGGTCAGCACGGAAACGGATGCTGGCCAACTTATCGAATACCAAACCAATCTCTTGATCGGGCCTCTTAGGACACGGCATACGGGCAGCGTTGCCGACGGGAAGTTGTCCGTCGAGACGGTGCGCGGCAAAGAACGTACCTCGGCCACGTTGGACTGGTTGCCCGAGAACCGTGGGCTTTTGGCGGTGGAACAGTCCCTGCGGCGCAAGCCCATCGGTTTGGGCGATCGCAGGACGTTGAAGATGTTGGTGCCGGTTGAAAACCTGGTCGCAACCGTTTCGATGCAATGTGACATCGAAGCCTCCGTTCCAATGATGAACGGCAAATCAGAAAAGTTGCTGGAAATCCACTGCGAGAGTGTTGCCGACGAATCGATCAATCGATGGGTGATTTGGGCCAACGCCGAGGGTTCGATCCGCAGGACCTATTGGCCCGGCTATGACATGATCACTTTTCGCACCGATCAGTCCTCAGCCACCGAAGGTTTGAACCGACCCGAAGATCAGGTTCGCCTTGTCTCGTTTGCTGTTGAAGGTGACTTAGACAAGCATGAGAACGCCAAGCGAGTTGCCTACCAGCTCACGCCGACCAAATCGAATCTGCGGTCACCGGAACCGTTTGAGCTTGGCCCAGCACCTCAGCAGTACATTCGCCGGCGCGATGATGGCAGCCTTCAGGTATTGGTCAGTCGCCGCGAAGAAACCGTCGGCAAGGGGTTTGAGACCGTAGACCTTCCCCCGACCGGCGCGGATCGCAAAGCAAGCGCCCTGGTTGACTCGGGCGCCCCGATGATTCGTCGTATCGTCACCGCTGCCATTCGTAGTAATTCGACCATGTCGGACAAGGATGTCGCCGTGGAGCTTGCCGCGACTGCCCATTCCTTGATTAGCACGAAGGACCACTTTGAAGGCGTCTCACGAGCCTCCGACGTTGCCAACCTTGCCGAAGGGGATTGTGTTGAACAAGCGATCTTGTTGGCCGCTCTCTTGAGGGCTCGTCAGATTCCGGCTCGCATCGCCGTGGGATTGGCCTATCGTCCCGGTGACGACGAGGGACAGGATGCCTCGATGGAATTCCACGCCTGGACGCTGGCGCATGCGGGTGACCAGTGGCTGGCGTTGGATGCAACGACGGGCAAGCCGGCCGCAGCGGGTCGTTTGACATTCACGACGAGTGATTTGTCGGATCGTGACGAGGTTGCATTGTTTCAAACCACGATTGACGCGGTCGGCAAGTTCGAATTGAAAGTGCTTGGGGCGCAGTACTAACCCGGTCTCGCAATCGTGAGCCGCTCGATCGTAGTACCGAGCTTTAGCCGGAATCTTCAGGTTCTTCCGCCCCAAAAGGCGGGACGACTAACGCTGATCGCGCAAGCACACACCTATGCGTCTTGGTCACCGTTGAGGTACTTGGCGGCCGCGGCGAGAAGGGGGTCGATCGTTTGCTCTTGGATCTTGTGGGGCGGCTGCCAATCGAACCACTGCGACCCCTGATGTTCGGTGAGAGTCAACGTCGGCTCGCTATCGAGAAAACCCAGGAAGTAACGCACCTGTTTCTGAAGGGTCACACCGCCGTGGCGTTTGTACTTCACGGGATAGGACAGTTCGAACTGAAAGTCCGACGCCAACGTGATGGAATCGGGAGCGATTCCCGTCTCTTCCTCGGTTTCGCGTAGTGCGGTTTCGGTGAACGATTCATCGCCATCACAATGACCCTTGGGCAGGTCCCAACGATTCTTGTGCCGCATCAGCAGGAACTTTGTGGGGCGATCGGTTGCGTCGTTTGGCTTGAGCATCAATAAAATGCCGGCCGCTCGCACAGGTTCGTTTGGAATCTGACTCATGGTGTTTTCCGGTTTGGGCTTTGACCAATCGGTAAGCTTATTGGTGTCATCACACGAGACGCCTTTTCGACCTCCCAGGATCGCCAACCGATGAAGATTTATACCCGCACCGGAGACTCTGGTAGCACCGGTCTGTTTGGGGGGCCGCGTGTCAGCAAGGATGATCCGCGGATCGAGGCCTACGGTACGGTTGACGAACTGAATGCCGTTTTAGGTGTGACTCGGTCGCAAGACCTCTCGGACGAAATCGATGGCTACTTGCACCAGATCCAATGTGAGTTGTTTGCGATTGGTGCTGAGCTGGCGACGCCTAATCCGGCGAAGCATGACATGCAGATCATCAATCAAGCTCACATCGATCGTTTGGAACAATGGATCGACGTTCACGAGGCCAAATTGGAACCGCTGCGACAATTCATTCTGCCTGGAGGTGTGTCGGCGGCGTCGCACCTGCACATGGCCCGAGGAGTCTGTCGGCGGGCCGAGCGGCGTGTGATTTCGATGGCGTCCTGCGAGGGATACGAAGTTTCGGAACCGGTGATCGTTTATTTGAATCGGCTCAGCGACCTGCTTTTTGTCCTCTCTCGATCGGTCAATCACGCTGCCGGCGCGAAGGAATTCGAGTGGAATCGGCCCGACTAGCGTGATAGCGGCAGTTTGGAGGCCGCTGTGTGCGTGATCGAACGCGTGTGAAACGCTCACGCACCGCTCTGAAATCCTTCGGCGACCAGTTTTCGCCCCATGACTTGGTCAAGAATAGGCGTTAGAGTCGTCGCCCCGGGTGGTTGATTGACACGGCAAGTGTACAATGCGGACGGCTGGCAGAAGCCGAAGTTTGGCCCGCAAGCCCTTTCAACCAGCAGCGCAATTTGGTTCAAAAGTCCGCGCCGAGTGCTCAACTGATACTGCTTGAGGAACGATCGTGAAAAAAGTCGAAGCCATTGTTCGTCATTTCAAATTGGAAGACGTCAAGAATGCGTTGACCGACCAAGGCATTCATGGAATGACGGTCAGCGAAGTACGTGGTTTTGGGCGCCAAAAGGGTCACACCGAAATCTACCGCGGAACGGAATACGCGATTGACTTTGTTCCAAAGGTCAAAATCGAGGTCATCTGCACCGACGAGAATCTTCAAACGGTGATCGATACCATTTTGCAGACTGCTCAAACCGGCCAGATCGGCGACGGCAAGATCTTTGTGACCGACTTGCAGGATTCCATCCGCATTCGTACCGGCGAGCGTGGCGAAGACGCACTGTAAATCGCGGCGCGGATTAGCAACGCAGAACCGATAGGTCTTGTTTCATGTCGATGCGACCCGTCGTCACCCGGTGTCGCGAGCGACTTCGCGAAGGTCGTGAACGAGCGCGAGAGCAGCACGAGGCCGGTTCGCCCGGCATGCAGGTGTCGACCCGTCTGGCCGACCTGTACGATGATGTCGTCTTGGATGTGTGGGGCGAGGCAACACGCGACTACGCTGCCGACGAGCGTCTGGGGGGACTCTGCCTGGTTGCCCACGGCGGTTTCGGACGTCGCGACTTGGCGCCTTACTCCGACGCCGACCTGATGCTGCTGACGACCAAACGAAGTGAACGTTTGGCACAGCTGGTCGCTGGCGACCTGACCCGCGACCTGATGGATGCCGGGGTCCAACCTGGTTTCTCCATTCGCAACGCCGAAGAAGCTTGCACACTTTCCTGGGGCGACCCGGTGATCTTCTCCTCGCTCACCGAATCTCGGTTGCTGGCGGGAAGTTTGCAACTTTACAGCAAGTTCTTCCAATCGCTTCGCCATGGTGCGATGCGGCGTCGCAAGAAACTGATTCGTGACTTGGTCGCGGCTCGGCGTGAAGAACGTCAAAAGTGGGGCGAGACCAACTACTTGCTTCGCCCCAATGTCAAACGATCACGCGGCGCGCTTCGTGACATTCAATTGATCCGTTGGATTGGTTTCGCGCGTTACGGCGAAACGGATCTCGAACGACTGATCAAGCTTGGCGTTCTACCCGAAGAAGACTATCGCCAAGTGCGGCAAGCGTATCAGTTCATGTTGCGGCTGCGCAACGAACTGCACTTTCGAGAAAAGAAAAGCCAAGACATTCTCGACCGTTCGACCCAAATGGAGATCGCCGAGGCATGGGGCTACAAAGGGACAGAGGGTGTGTTGCCCGTCGAACAGTTCATGCAGGACTATTTCGACAACACGCGCAACGTTCGATATGCCGCCGCATTCTTTGCCGATGATTCACGCGGCCGACCAGTGGCCGGGCGACTTGTTGAAAGGGTTCTTTCACGAACGATCGACGACAACATTCGTATGGGGCCGACGCACATTTGGGTTCCCGCCGCAGCGCTTGATGAGTTTGCGAAGAGCCTTCCCGATGTGTTGCGGCTCATGAGCTTGGCCAATCAGCACAGCAAACGAATTTCGCACCGTACTTGGCAAGCGATTCGGGTTGCGATGCAGGAGCGAGAACCGACAAAGCCAGATCAGGAATCGATCGAAGCCTTTCTGTCGCTACTCAGCCGACCTGGTCGGCTTGCCGAATTGCTGCGGCGACTCCATGAACTTCGGGTGATCGAGCAGTTGATTCCTGAATTCAAACGTATGCGTGGTCTGCTGCAATTCAATGCTTATCACAAGTACACGGTCGATGCGCACAGCATTCGTGCGGTCGAAGCGGCGACCGAATTGCAGACCGACACGACCGGAATGGGACGCCGCTATCGTCGCTTGGATGACAAGGGGTTGCTGCACCTGGCGCTCTTGGTTCACGACATTGGCAAGGGATACGAAGAAGATCACTGTATCGTTGGTGCTCGGATCGCCAAGAAGGTGGCCGAACGATTGAACCTCGACAAAGCCTCCGGTGAAACGCTCGAGTGGTTGGTCCTGAAGCACTTGGCCGTGAACGTCGTCGCTTTTCGTCATAATCTGAGCGATCCCGAGATCGTGTTGACGTTTGCACGCGAAGTCGGTTCGATTCGGCGCTTGGAACTGTTGGTTGTCCACACAGTCTGCGACCTGACGGCGGTCGGTCCGGGCGTCGCGACCGATTGGAAAATGAGGCTCATCGAGGACCTCTACAAACGAACGCGTCGCTACTTTGATTCAGGCAACCTGCCGGGCAGCCCCGATGACCCCGAAATTGAATCCAACCGCGAACGGATCCGGCAGCGATTGACGAGTGCATCGGCACCACAAGCCTGTTTCGACCTGCTCGAGCGGTTTCCGCTTTCCTTGCTCACACGCGGAAAGGCGGAGCATCTTGCCGATGAAATCACTCACGTGAGTGGCCAGCTTTCTAAGGGAGCTAAATCGGTGTGCGTCAGCGTCTTTGATGAACGCTGGCAAACGAATCGGTACACGGTTATCCATCGCGAAGAAGGAAAGTCGGTAGGAACGTTTGCGCGAGCAACCGGTGCTCTCAATGCAGCCGGGCTCGTCATCATGCGTGCCCAAATCGAAACGATCGGCGATGAACTTGCCTGGGATGACTTCTGGGTGATCGATCCTGACTTCCCTGATGGACCGCCACCGGAGCGAACCCAAGAGGTTTGTGACATGGTGTGTCATCTTCTTGATCACCGCGAGGAGCCACTGCCGCCTTATCGCCGAACCTGGAAGCCGCAAAGTCAACGCGAACCCGACAGCGTGAACGTTCTGCCCAAGAACGTTGTGTTTGATAACAAGACGGTGGATCGTTACACAATCGTTTCGTTCTTTGCTTATGACGAAGCCGGTTTGCTGTACCGGATTGCAAGCGCGCTGGCCGAGCAACAGTTGGTGCTTTACTTTGCCAAGATCGACACTCACCTCGATCAAGTCGCCGACGTTTTTTACGTTTCGGAAAAAGATGGTTCGAAACTGCTCGATCACGATCGGCAAGAGCAAGTGCGCGAGGCGTTGCTTGCAGTCGTTGGCCAACCGGTTTAACCCGAACGCAATTGCGTTGTTTGCGGACATGTCATGAGGCTTGGTTTCGCTAGGTAAACCTTGTCAATTGGCGAACTCTCATCGGGTGTTTGGGATGTGTAGCGCAGGTTTCTGCCGCGGTCAAAGGAAAAGCGAAAATTCATTTGCACACCTTGCGTTGCGCGGTAACGCTTCAGTGGTTCATTGACCAAGATCGCTCGACAGATTCTCCCAAACCCCGAAATGTCACACGACTGACGAACGTCACCCGACGAAGACGTCACTTGATGGCCAGACTAAACGGGAATCAGTCCTAGCGATCGACTTCAGGTTTTCATCATTGCTGTCGGTGGAGGTTTCAATCGCCAGCAGCACGGAGATGAAGACTTGATGTGAATGAACTCCTCCGAAAAACCTCCCCTTTCAATCATGGATGTTTTGCGGGTCGCTTCGTCCTGCCACTGCCAATGAGGGCTGTGACTGAACGAAGAGTCCCGCATGCTTCGGGTTGAGAAGGAATCGTCACCCTCCAAAACATGGAAGTTGATCCAATGCGCAGAATCGCTATCCGCGGAACCGTTTGTGGTTTGGTTCTCGCTGCCGCCGGCATCACTTATGGCAGCGACTTTGACGCCTTGCTGGAAGATTTGACCTTCCCCGACGTCGACACCGTCAAGGTCGAAGCACCCGTTCCCAACGCGCCCGCACTGCAACCAGCTGTAGGACAAGGCTTCTTCATGCCTGCTCCCGCTGGTGTTCCAGCCACAACCGTGGCTGCCCCCATCGTTGCCCTT
Organism: Rubripirellula sp.; assembly: GCA_965216875.1. Lineage (GTDB taxonomy): Bacteria > Planctomycetota > Planctomycetia > Pirellulales > Pirellulaceae > CBDCUW01. The sequence goes on along the minus strand of OZ244207.1, from coordinate 5,534,095 downwards.
GCCAAACCGATCCAAGCCCCCGTCTCGCTGGAAGAAGGTGCGGCTCCGGTAGAAGCGGCCGGTGAGGTGAACTTTGACGCCGTCTTCGTTGCACAGCAGCAAGACGAGGCTGAAGCCGCGTTGACGCCTGTCGAAGTGGAAGCTCCGACGCCCGTTCCAGAGGCTGCCGCAGCCGATGCCGTGGCTGATGCAGCACCATCGCCATCGGACAGCGAAGCGGCTCCTGAGCCGATCGCTGAAGCCATTCCAGGCGAGCCAATTCCACAACCGATCATCGCACCAATGACCCATCCTGGTGGAACGATCGCCGATTGTGCGAGTTGCAACAGCGGCTGCAACACTGGCTGTGACCAAGGAATGATCTGCATGCCTCACGATAAAGTGAATCTGCCCCAATCGACACTGCGTCAGTACTTCCGCAGCAACAAGTGCTACACGCATGTTTGGGACGGATACAGGCAATGCTGTGGCGCCGACCACGCTCACTTGATGGGCGATACCGGCTACCGTCCCAGCGGCAAGGGCCTGTTCGGCGTTGAAAAGAACTGCAACAACTGCGACGCATGCGATCGCTAAGTTGAATGCCGAATACGGGAAGTTTTCTGCGAGTTCGCAACGTGGTTTGCGAGCTCGCATTTTTTTTGCGCTCTCGGTCCAGAATGACTTCAACCTCGCAATCGAACCTGCCGATAGAACTAGTACCATGGATTGGGAGGGTGGAACGAAATGGTGCCATCGTTCCAGCATTGATGGGGCCATGGTGAGGCAGGGAGGGCTTCACCATGGCCCTTCTCCTGCGCGAGCAGCATGAGTGACAACAAAAAAGGCACCAACCAAGACAGCCGTCAGAGGTAAAACTCTGACGGCTGTTTTTTTGTGGTAGCTGTGCTCGCCAGGGCGTGGTGACCCTGCAAAGCGTTCTAGCGGCGGAAACCACCTTCTGGCGAAGGTAGCTACGGCCCGACGCTAGCGCGTTCGGCTCAACGCCGGGGCCGCGGGGCGTCCCAGGGTCCGTTACCACGCAGCGCGTGGTAACGAGTCGTGAGGACTATTGCGGTCTACGCAAACAAGTCTTTGATGATGTTGCCGTCACGCACCAGCGTGATGGGGCGACCGGTGCTCGTGTCGTACTCAATATTGGGATCGATTCCCAAGTTGTAGTAGAAGCTGGCAGCGACATCGTCGGGCGAAATGCCTTCATGGCGTGGTCCCGATGCGGTGTCGTCACTTTCGCCGATCACTTGACCACCGCGGACACCACCGCCTGCCATCAACATGAACATGCAACGTGGGTAGTGGTCGCGTCCGCCTTCGGCACTGCGCGTGTTGATCTTCGGCGTACGACCGAATTCACCTGTGACAAAGACTGCGGTCGTTTCCAGCAGGCCGCGCTGCTCGAGACCGTTGAGAAGTCCGCTGAGACCTGCGTCGAGTTTCGGCAGGTTGTTGTCTTTCAAACGGGTGAAGTTGTCTCGATGTGTGTCCCAACCGCCGAGTTGCACGGTGACGAGACGGACGCCCGACTCGACCAGACGAAGGGCAAGCATGCAGCTTTGACCGAAAGAGTCCTCACCGAATTGGCGTGCAAAGCTCTCAGGCTCTTTCGAAATGTCAAAGGCTTCGCGTGCTCGTGACGAGGTGATCATCGAGTAGGCTTGTTCGCCGAATTGATCCAAACCATCAAGGAGTTGATCGTTCTTTTCGAGGCTGGCAAAACGTCGGTCGAGCCTGCGAAGCAAGTCCTGGCGGCGTTTGACTTCATCAACGCCGATACCGCCCGCAAGGGAGATGCCGCGAACGGAGTATGCTTGGCCAAACGACGGTGTCGAATTCGTTTCCAACGGAGCGTAGCGAATGCCTAGGAAGCCCGGCCCTTGGCTCGCTCGCGGCACAGCGACTTGGGTTGGAATGTCTGGAGAACTTGGTGCTTCTTTGGCCAACACTGAGCCGTAACTTGGGTATTCGAGTGCTGGAATCGGCTTGCTGCCAGTGTTGACGTATTCGCGTCCTAAACGGTGAGCGGCCAACGTGTGGCTGACACCGCGAAGGATCGCAAACTTGTCGGTGCACGAGGCGAGTTTGGGCAGGTGCTCCGAAATTTGAATGCCAGGCACTTTGGTCGAGATCGGATTGAACGATCCGCGATACTCGTCAGAAGCGTCAGGCTTGAGGTCAAACGTGTCCATGTGTGATGGACCGCCCGGCAACTCGACAAAGATGGCGCGGTCGGCGCGACCCGATTGCAACTGGCCCGCTGCGGCCATCTGCATGTAGTTGCTTAATGTAAGACCGCCGGCGGTCAAGACACCTGCTTTGAGCATGTCGCGACGTTTCACACCGTCACACGTTTTGTGCATTTTCATCTTCAAACTCACGAAGGTCTTGGAAGTGAATGTAGGGTTGGGGCGAAGAAAGTGGGGTGGTTAGTGGGTGATGATGAACTCTTTCGTGTTCACCAATGCCCAAAGCAGAGATTGAACGCCCTCGGCAGGCGATTCGGATTCTTCGATGAAGGCGACTGAAATCTCAGTTTCCTTGTTATCGGGATAACGACTGAGCGTTCGCAGATAGGCCTCTTCGACCAGCGCATGAACGGTCTTGGAATCGGTCGTTCCTTCAGCTGCTTGTGCTGGTTCGACCGTTTTCCACGAGCCGATGTCGTCAATCAATGTGTCAAAGTCTGGAATCGCAAATCCAAACTCCGCGAACTTCTGCGTTGCACGCTTGTATTCTTTCTTGAGTCCAAGCCGAGCCTTTTCCTTTCGTTGCTCTGGCAATTTGTGGAACTGGCGAATTCGATTGACGATCTGCTTGCGATAGCCTTCGGCGCGTCGTTGCATGGCAACACGCTGTGGATCGGCTTTGGTTGGACGAGGGCCCGGGACACCAAGCTCTTTGCATGCCTGGGCGACCCAGCCGTTCTTGTCGGTGAGGCGATCATGCATTTCCGAGTCGTTCCGCAAGTAGATCGACTGCAGGAGACTTGGGTCACTTGTGCGATCACAGTCGCAATTGGTTTCGCGAATCGATTGTCCAAAGACTTCCAACGCGAATTCTTGACGATTGCGGACGCGAGGTTTGCCTTCAGCGATCGCCATCTCGTCGACTTCGCCTCGCATCTTTTCGGCGACATCGTCCGAGCCAGTTGCCAAGGCAATCGCGTCATAGACGACTTCGGCTGGAAGACGCCGCGGAACGTGATGCGAGTAGTTCACGCGATCGTGGGCGTTCGTCTCGTTCGTGTCCGCACTTCGTTGATACGTCTCGCTGGTCACGATCGTGCGATGCAACCATTTCAGGTCAAAGTCATTCTTGATGAACTCCGTCGCCAGGTGATCCATGAGCGGAGCGTTACTTGGCGGGTTGGCCAGATTCATATCATCGGTTGGATCAACGATTCCAGCACCGAAGTAATTGCTCCAGACGCGATTCACAATCGCTTTTGCAAAGTAAGGATTCTCGGCTGATCGAAGCCAAGCCATCAGGTCGCTGCGAGGGTCGCGATTGAGTTCAATCGGTTCATCGGCACCCAAAATCTTGCCTTGCGGTACTTTGAACTTCGGCGGCTTGCGGCCTTTCTTTTTGGCGGCCGCAATCGCACGCTTTTGGGCCGCAGAAACGCCGCGAACGGTCACCGTTAGCTCGCCAAACGGAACCACTTTGCCGTCTCGAGCTGCGGTTTGAAGTTTGCGTCGCAGGTCACCGCCCCGAAGCTTTTTGTCGCCCGTCAATTCCTTGATCAACTGATCACGTGCATCCCGAGCATCCGCTTCGACAAGGTTTTGGTTCATGCGAATGGGTGTGAAGAGTTGAGCAAATTGCTCAAAGTCGTCTTTCGACCATTGGTCGAAGGGGTGCTTATGGCACTGCGCACATTCGATGCGAACACCAAGGAAGGCGTAGGCAAATCCAATCGCACGTTCCTCGGGCTGGGCAAAGTTGCGACGTGCCCAATAGAAGGGCAGGCCGTCACGCTCTGCAAAAATGCTCTCGCTGCCGGGCTTGCACGCCTCGGTCATCGACTTGCAGTATTCGAGATAGTCTTCGTCGGGTTGGCGGCTTTTCGCAGTGACGATGCCTTCGATGATGTCGTCGTAGGGCATGTTGTCATCAAGCCGCTTGCGAAGCCATTCGTGCCACATGCGGGTCGCGGCACCGCGAACCGGAAGGACGTTGTTGAGCTGTTCGTCGCTGTTGCCGGTCCAATCCGAAAAACGCGTTGCCCACCAAGCCGAATAGCCTGGCGAGTTGAGCAGTTCGTCAATCAGTTTTTCCCGCTTGTTGGGTGACTCGTCCGCGAGGAAGTCACGCACTCGCTCGCCCGATGGCAGGATGCCCGTGATGTCGAGCGATGCACGTCGAATGAATTCGGCGTCGGTACAGGTTCCGGAGGCGACGATGCCGAGTTTGTCGAGCTTCTGTTGAACGAGGTGATCGACAGGATGATCAAACTTCTGAGGCTTGAGCGACTCGAGTGATCCAACAGGACGAAGAATCGGTACGGGAACCACCGCGTTGTCGTAGTAAACGACGACATGAGTGTCACCTGTGCTGCCGGATTGGATGTGACCGGTGTCGTCGATGGCTGCGATCGCATCGTCATTGCTGCTGAAACGGCACAGCTCGGTCACATCTTCGACGGTGCCATCTTCCCAATGCGCAACCGCCTTGAGTTGAACGTTTTCGTTGTCGCTCTTGAATTGAATCTCTGCCGGTGTGACTTCGAGTTTGACGAGCGATTGCATTTCTTGCTCGAAGTCACCGCCACTTTCGATCCAGCGACGCAGCACATGGTGTTGCCAACTTCCTTGATCGAATCGCTTGCCGCCTTCGTGCATGTCGGCGTCAAGTGGCTTTGCCAGGATCAGGCTTTCGTCGATGTCGGACGTGTCGACGCGTCCGGTGTGTTCTTCGTGCAATGCCTCGAAGTCGCCTTTAAAGTCATAGCCGAACAACGAAAGCTGAAAGCCGCCGCGACCTTGGAACGATCCGTGACAAGCACGTCCGTTGCAACCGAGTCGACCGAGCAAAGGAACCACGTGTTTTTGAAAGTCGGGGACTTCCTTGCCGTTTGCATCTGCAAATCGTTGGCTGAGCGGTGTTGAGTCCGTCTTGGCCGAAGCTGTGGCGATGGTCGTCGCGTTGTTGGGTTCGGCGAGAACGACAGATGACGCGGCCAAGGGCAGGCCGATGGCGATCAGGAGGGCGAGACGAAACGCCGATCGATAGGTCCGTTGAATCATTGTGGCTACCGAAACGAGTGCTTGAGGCGGGGGAATGTGGGGCGCTAACAACAAGTGTTAGGAATTGGTCTTGGGGCGAGCCGGAGTTCTGCGCTCGGCGGGTCGCTTTTTCTCTGCAGGTTTTGCGTCAGATTTGGCTTCCTGTGCTTTGGCTCGACTGGGTTCGGAACGGCCAGCCTTGCGAAGCATTCCGACGTAGTGCTTTTCAACTTGCTCTTCCAAGTTGCTGCGTTTGTTTTGAAGACGCTGTTTCGAAGCGTCGAGTTGTTTTTGCGTTCGCTCGAGGCGAGCTTGCAACACCGAGATGTCGTATTCGTTGCGTGTGATTTGCCAGTGCTGAAGGTGTTCGACCGCGGCTCGGAGCTTGTTGCGATCTTCTTTCTTGTCACGCACTTTCAACTTGGCCGTCAGCAAGTCGACTGCGTTTTGGGCCTTGAGCGTTTCGACTTCGATTTCAAACAAGCGAGGGTCGCGATTCTTGGTCGTTTCCAAACGCTTTGCTGAGCGTCCAAGACTCGTGATGGCTCGTTCGTATTGTTTGGCGTCTTTGCTGCGCAGCCGCGCGAGGTACTCCTTCAGTTCAGGAAGGTGTGACGCAACCAGTGCGTGGGCTGCCGCTTCAAGCTCAGGATTGACCTTAGCGGCAGGACGCGATTCTTTGGCTCGCTGGGCGACCCCTTTGATCGACTTGGACGTCGGTTCGATTGCGTTGGAATCGGTGGGAGTGCCAGCGGCAATCAGCGCTGCGCAGATCAGCAGAACGAGTCTAGCCATCACTGGTTGCCCCAAGGGTGTTCGATTCTTCGGCGAATGCAGCTGCCATCCAAGCGATCGAAGAGTCGTCGTCGATCACGTCATCACTTTCGGATGTCAAGTCGGTGTCGATCGCAAGGCCTTCGTCGACTTGATACTGCGCGTGTTGCACCACCCAGGCTTGGGCAATCATCAGCGTCTCTTCACCAGTAGTATGAGGCGTAGCTGTGGTGGTGGTCGCTGTGGTGGGTTTCGTTGATCCGCCCGAGCGGTCGCCTGTCAGTCCGACAAATGCAACCGTGAGACAGGCGGCCAGTGCAGAAAGAGCCGTCGCCAAACGCAATGCAAAACTCGTTCGGTGCGTTGCTGTGACGGTTTGGTGCGAAGCTTCGGTGGCCGAGAGAGCACAAAGAAGTTCGCTTTGTTCGTGAAGTTCCCGATTGAGGTTGGGCGAGTCAGCCAGGGCCGCTTCAAAGTCAGCGCTTTCCTGGCCTGTGAGTTCACCGAGCAGATACCGCATGCATTGTTCTTGCTCGGCGTCAGATATCGGATGGCGGTCGTCTTTGTCGACGGGGTTCATGATTCGTTTTCGGAATTGATTTCGTTCTTGAGCTGCTCGAGAGCGCGTCGCATTCGTGTCAAAGCGGTTCCGAGTGGGATGCCGAGCTGGTCGGCGATTTCTTGGAATGTCAGTTCGCGTTCGATGCGAAGGTGAACGATTTCTTGTAACGCTTCGGGTAAAGCCTTGACGGCTTGGCGAAGTTGAAGGGTTGTTTCAGTTAGGATCAGTTTTTCGGATGCGTCGGGTTGAAGCCCTTCGCTTTCACCGTGACGCTGCATCATCTTGTCAGTCGAAGCCTTGCGGCGCCACAGACCCGCCGCCTCGTTTGCGGCGACGCGGAATAGCCACGCACGACGGGCGACCACAGCGACCTGATGGTCCGGCTTGCGAGCCTGCTCGATCATCTTGACGTAGACCACTTGGAGGCAGTCGTCGATGTCGCCTTCTTGACCGAGCCGGCCCCTCAAAAACGATCGCAAACCTGACTCGCACTCCGAGTACACCTGCCGCCATTGGCTTTCGCCATCAGCAGGATCAAATTCGGGTGGGGCGTGGGATTCGGTCATTTCCGAGGTGTCAATTTCCTAGATGCACAGCTGACGTGCTTTATTTTGTCGCACGACAGATTTTCTGTGGGAAAGGCCGGGAAGGCGCTTGTTTGCGGCCCGGTTGGGGGGTGGTGTTGGGGGCAGGTCACCGAGGCGGGTAACTTTGGTGATCTCGCGAATTCGGGCGGGGTTGAATCGGCAAGACGCTTGCGGTCTGCTTTGGCTCGCACCAATCAAGAATCGGGTACGGAAACCATTTGCGGGCGATCTGCCACAAACGATATCCGAGCCCCCGTTCGGCTACATCAGTTTCAACGTGGATCAATCGAGTGAATTCCCGAAAACTTTGGATCGGCTTCGACCTTGGCGGCACCAAGATGCTGACCATTGCCTATGACCAAGACTGGAACGTCGTTGGGCGTCGCCGACGCAAGACGCGCGGACGCGAAGGGTCGGATCAGGGAATTCAGCGGATCGGTTCGACCATCGATCGACTTCTCGGCGAAAACGACATCGACAAGTCCGAGATCGCCGGAATTGGAATTGGATGCCCCGGCCCGATCGATCTGGATGGTGGTCGCATTTTGACGACCCCGAACCTCGGTTGGGACGACGTCGAAATTGGCAAGTTTCTGAAGAAGCGATTTGATTGCCCCGCTGTTGTTTTGAACGACGTCGACGCGGGTGTGTTTGGCGAGTATGAGTTTGGATCGGCCAAGGGATCACGTTGCGCGGTCGGGATCTTTCCCGGCACGGGCGTGGGCGGCGGTTGTGTCTATGAGGGCAAGATCCTGCAAGGTGCTGGCATCAGTTGTATGGAAGTCGGTCACACACGGATCAGCAGCAGCACGCGAAGCAGCGGCTATACGCTTCCCGGGACCGTGGAAGCCGAATCGAGTCGCCTGACGATCGCGGCCGAAGCAGCCAAAGCGGCCCATCGCGGTGACGCACCCTATCTGTTCAAAAACAGTGGAACCGACCTCGCCGAGATTCGCAGCGGTGCATTGGCCGACGCGATCAAAAACGGCGACGAATCGGTTCGCCGACTGGTGGTGCAAGCGGGCGAAGCGTTAGGCCTGGCCGTGGTCAACATCGTGCACATTCTCGCTCCGGATACCATCGTTCTCGGAGGCGGTTTGGTTGAGGCGATGGAAGACTTGATCGTCGGCACTGTTCGCGACACGGCGCGACAACGAGTGATGAGTGTTTACCGTGACCGGTTTGACGTCGTTCCCGCCAAGCTCGGTGATGATGCCGCTGTCTTGGGGGCTGCCGCATGGGCTCGGCAGCAGCTTGCAAGCTAAACGAGCACTGTTTTTGGCGAGATGGCTCGGTCGCCGCGGCCCGTTCGGCGAGTCTCGCGTGAGGGACCTTTTCTCTGCACAACCGTTGCAACCGGAAAAGTTCGTTCCTGCGTTTGCGATATCTCTTCGGAAAGCCACGATTCCGATCAGGTGGTCGATTCACTCCGCTCGCTTTGATGCACATTTCCGTTGGAGCATCAAAGTCGAACACGGATCTCTATGAAGATGCACGCAGCATTGGAGCGAATCGAACCGAGCACCCTCAGCCACCTGCCTCAGGAGCTGGTTGATTTTGCGCGCCGACAGATCGTCAATGTGATCCTTTATAAGGGTGATGAACGACGTCGCGAGAATCGGCATCCGATGTTGTTGCCCGTGCGCGCCGTCGAAATCGACAATGACGACCGCCCGGTCGGTGACGCTTTCGATTTGGTGACCCGCGATATCTCGTCAACATCGGTTGGCTTGGTCTCAACCGAACGAATCACCGCCGACCGATTGGCGATTGAAATCGTTCTCGCGGGAACCGCCGTCATCATGGCGATCGAGATGCAGTGGAGCGGCGAACTCGGACCCTTCTATGGCGCTGCCGGAATCTACATTCGCAAGCTCAACGAATTCCCCATGCCGTGAGCCGCTCGCTGGCTCTTGCTACTGTGATCGCGATCGCGATCCATTTGGACTCGCCGTGATCATGCGATCCTTTGGCAGAGGACGTGCCGCGGTCGCGAAGCCCTTGTTGTACAAGTGCTCTTTGAGATGGCGGAAGGCCGCGAAACTGTCGGGATAGACCCAGACGGTGATCGTGGTCTTTGCCGGATCGCGACCTGCAAGTTCGATGTCGAGCTGGCTGCGGTTCTTCAAGACTTGCTGAATCGGCTGGCCGTGCGGTTCGTTAAGCGGTTCGACTTGCATCCCAACCAATTGCACGCGTGTTGCCATTCCGACGCGACCATTCTGTTGCACCAGTTCACGCGCCTTGTTCATTTCATAGCGTGCGACGTAACCGCGAATGGGCCCCACCGCCGATTGCATGCGTCCTTGGCTTGAGCCGTTGATCACACGACCAAACTCTTGCTTGATTTCTTCGAGCAAACGCTCGACAGGCACCACCGACAACCGGTTGTCTTTGAGTCGAAAGTGGATTTCGTCGCCAAAGACCGTTTTGGCCATCGGCGTCGGAAGGTGGGCAACGGCAACGACGTCTTCGGGTTGGTTTTCTAAGCGATGACGTTCGCCTTGAAGTTTGACCAATTGCTCTTCCGACTTCTCGAGGTCGACCTTTCGCTCGGCTTGCTCGGTGGCTTTTTGGTCAAGCATCTGCTTTTGCTGATCCCAGGCCTCTTTCGCGACCGAGATCAGGTCCATCAGTCCAGCACGCTCTTTCGACCGTGCGCCGATCATCGCATCGTATTTCAGCGACATGCGTTCGAGGCGATCCGAGTCGGCTTGTGCTGCTGCCGCGCGCAACGATTGCTGGGCGAGCTGCGACATCTGCTCGTCGGACGCCATCGCGATTTGAGGCGTTTCGGGGTCCGCCGTTTCCTTGATGTCTTCGATAGCCGCGGTCGATTGCATGCCCAGAACGACGACCAGGATGATCAGGATGCCGACCAAATTGGCAACGATGTCCAAGAACGAATCGTGACCCAACTCGAGGGCTGACCGTTTTGCTCGCCTGCTCATCGGGTTTTCCTTTCGCGAATCTCAACGCCACTGCCATTCATCAAGGTTCTTAGCTGGTGGAATCTTGCTTCGCCGCGCGGCATCACTTCGACTTCGAGAAGAGGTTGCCAACGACCGCCTGGCAAAGCAGCGCCCCATTGAGCGATGCGGTCACGAATCGCCGTTGCGAGTTCCAGGGTCGCGCGATTGACGTGCCCATCCGAGAATCCGAACATCTCCGTGGCACCGTCACTTCGCGCCGGCAACAAGACGAAACGATCTTCGTAACAGAGAACGCGGATCGAGCGAACGATCTTGTTGCCGTAGACGCCAGCAAGCGACTTCGGCAATGCCCAGTTGCGTCCTTGGCGTTTGACGAGATCATCCGAATGCGTGACGTTGATCGACGGTGCTTGATCTTGTTGTTCCATCACCGAGGGATCGGTTCCCTGTGCTGCCATTTCAGTCGATGGCGAGCCGCTTGATTGAGCTCCACCGGCTTGGCCGCCTTGTGCATTGGCAGCCATTGGTTGGGAATTCGTCGAGGGGGCAAACTCGTCACTGCCTCCAGAGACTTGTCCTTGGCCAGTCGCGAATTGACCACCTTCCTTTTCGGCCGAATCATGGACACTGCCTTCGTTGTTCGCATTTGCCGGCGCGTCGAGTGTTGGGGCAGTGTCACCCGAAGGCCCGTCGGACGGTGGTCCATAGGGATTGTGCTGCACGACATCGGCCGAAGGGGTACTTTGCAGCGTCGCGTTGGCTTGTCCGCCATTCGTTTTTTCAAGTCCACCAGCACTGTTGTTGGCCATCGAAGCCGCAGTGCCTGCCATGAGATTGGCAAGTTCTTCTTGGCTCATTGCGCCGGGAGCGATTTGACTAAGAGCGGTCTTGTGGTTGTTTTCTCGCAGTTCCTTGGCTGCATCACGCAGGTGTTGGTCCAGTCGACGAACGGCTTCGGCTTGCGCCTGGCCATTGTCGTGACCTTGCGTGTACTGCGACCCCGAGCCGTAGCTCGGTGAGTTGCCCCTTGCTCCCGACGAATAGCTGTTCTCCGAAGCAATGGGCGGCTTGGGTTGGTAGGGCGATTGACCGTAGCCAGATGGGAATTGCTCACGATGCGGCTGATAGCCGCCCGCGCGTCCTTGCCGTCGCAGTTCGGATGCCGACAGGACCGGGAACTTGCCGCTGCGACCGTACGACCCGGATTGGCGGCGAGCGACTGCGTGGCGAGCATGTTGTTTCGCAGCAGCCTGGCGAACGACAACATCGATCCGCTTCTTCAGATTGGGATCTGGGTTGGGAAAGGCTAGTTTGACTTCGGCGGGAACCAGCTCATAGCCAAACTGGTCGTCCCAGTCTTGCATCGCAATTCGTGCGGCCGAATAACTCTCGATCCCATCAGGTCGCACGACCAAAAGAGGGTAGGGTGGTACGTTGTCGCCATAGGTCTGCAACGCGTGGTAACGAATCGCTCGCAGCGCAGCATCAAGTGGATTGGCGTCCGCAAACGAGTCCGACATTTGCAGTTGGCTGATTTGATTTCCTTCTGGCCAGATCGTGACACCGTCTCGCGTGCATTCCAAGTAGATCGGCCGTCGGCTTGTTCCGTTGGGTCCATCGTGAGGGACGATGACGATACGCGGCGTCTTGTTTTTGGCTGAATCCTTCAGTCTCGAAATCGCAAGCTCTTCCGCCTTGATCTTGTCCTTGATGTCCTCGACCGCATTGATGTCGATCACGTTGGTGTGAGCGCTGTCATCATTGGCGTGCTCGATTTCTTCTTCGAGTAATCGCAGTTCTTCACGCAGTCGCGTGATGTGGTCTTCGAGATGAGTGAGTTGGTCGCGACGTTCTTCGACCTTGCCGGTTTGCTTGTCGCGGAACGAGACCAACTCCGTTGCACGAAACGTTTCTTCCTCGATCAACTGGGCAACCGATTCGGCAGTCATTTGTGGTGACGCTTCATCGTCAGCCTCTTGTTGCGCAGCAAGCTTGGCCGCTTCCTCTTGGGCAGCTTCTTGCTGAGCACGCGCCGTCTGTTCGGCCGTCTCGGTCGCGTTTTGTGCTACCAACGCCAACAGCAGGATCAGCGTTCCAAGCGTACAAACGAGCACGGCTAGGAACGGAAACAGCGAGGGCGAAAGGGTTTGGCGGCGACGCCCGCTCATGCAGCTTTCCTTGCTTGGGTCGCGTCCACCGATGCTGTCTCAGACGATTCGGCCAAGCGGGCCGACAAGACATCAACGGCTCGGGCGAGGATACGCATTGCATCAGCCATGCCGTCACCAGCGGCGCTTTTGACGCTTTCGTCGATCGCCTGATTTGTCTCATCCAACTTGGTGAGGTTTTCATCAATGCGACTGTTCAGTGCAATGATGCTGTCGGCGCGATCATGTGTTTCGGTCAGAGCCTCGAACTGACGCGTCAACGTTTGTTGTTGCGAGACCAGAGCACCCGAGTGATAGTCAATCGACTCGAGCCATTGATCCCACGTCTTTTCCAGACGCCCGGCGGCATCACTTGAACTCGTGCCGATGGCTTCCGCGTGATCAGCAAGCATTGGTTTGAGCGCCGAGTCGAGATTCTCGGCCAGTCGATCCGCAACAGCGTGATTGGCAGCTTCAAGTTTCTCGCAGGCATCATTCATCATCGCTTGCCACTTTTCACTCTCAATCGAAAGCTGGTTTGCGGCTTGCTTTGACGAGTCGGCCAGCGCATCAGAATGCTCCATCAGGGCGGGCACGAGTGTGAGTTCAAACGCTTCGGCCAAGCGATTGGTATTGTGGTCGTGAGCCGATTGCCACTGTTGCTGGGCGGCATCGATCGTCTCTTTCCACAAGCGTGTTTGGTTATCAAGCGACTCGGCGACCGCCGCTTGGACACCTTTGCAAAGGTCAGCGATCAGGACGGTTTGGTTGTCCGACGCTTCATCGCTCGGCAAGCAACTGGACGCCAGGTTGCCGACTCGCGTGTCGATTTGCGCGAGCAGGCGTTGTTCACTGCGTTCGACAGGGAACTGCAGGAAGATGGCGACCACGGACAAGACCAAGCCAAGGGCGGTCGTGTCGAACGCAACGTAGAGACCACTTTTCAAGTTGTCGACGGCGGCTGTTCCGTTTGAAAAGTCGAGGCCGCCAAGGGTTTGAGTGATACCGATCACTGTCCCGAGGAAGCCAAGCATCGGAATCGCCCAGACGATGATTCGCACAAGGCCAAGCGAGTCGTGAGCAGCATCGAGGTCGCGCCCGGAGAGTTCTCGCAAGTCGTCTGCCAGGTGCTTGGCAGTGCCCCGTTGCGATTGGCGATGGAGCAATTCCTCGAGTCGTTGTACGAGCCGAGAATTACGCGTTGCGCTCGGCAGCTTGCCGAGGTCGAGCAACCAGCGACGAGCGACATGGCCAGCGTCGTTTTCCGAAAGCCACTTGGATGCGGGGGTTTCAGCGTCGTGGTTAGGGCGAAGGGCTTCGTCATGAAGCGTCGCCAGCCGACTTTGCTGGTCGAGAATGGCGAGTCGCTTACTGACCAAAACGGAAAGAGCGATGAAGAAGAGTCCGGTCGCGGCGATCGCGACTGGGTGACCAAGGAAGTAGCGTTGCAGGGGTGCCCAAGGGATGAAGTAGACCGCTGTGTAGAACAGGATGGTCAGCGTGACGCCAGCAGAGGCGGAAAGGAATCCGCCAGTGCCAAGGGAGTCTTTTGAAATCCGTTCGGGTTGGTTCGCTGCTTGCGAATCGCCCATCGCGTCATTCCAATCGATGCTCACGGTCGATGCCTTAGGTTGGGAGAGTTGTGATCGGGCGCGCCCGGGAGCCAGCAAATCAAGTAGCTAGCATTTCACCCATTCGCGCAGGCGAGCCGTAGAGGCGGCGCCGTACAATCGAATCGACCGATACAACGTGGCGACTTCACCCAATCGTCAAGAATTCCCACGAGCGTGCCCCGCCCCACGAACCACCCGCTCAAAAGGGGACAGGCACCTTTGGCTAGCAACTACAGACGTAGCACGTAGGGTGTGCTTGCACGCACCACAATGGTGGTTGGCGATTGCAAGCATTTGAAGGACAACCCCAAGGTGGTCTGTCCCCGATTGCTCGCTCGACAGGGGACAGGCACCGATGGCTAGCAATCAACAACCTGGGGACAGAGCATGAGCCGGTTGAGCCGACTCCGGCGCCCCCCGGGGCCAGAGCACAAAACGCCTTGAGCACAAAACGCCTGATTTCCCCGTCATGCTGGCAAAGGAAAAGGGAACACTAATCGGCGCTGATCGACACTAATGCGTGGGAGAGGATTTGGGACTACGAAGCCGTCAGCGGGGAAAATGAAGGTGGTCCCGGATGGCTTCTTGGCTAGCAAAGGACCCTTCTTCGGGGTCATAGCACTAAGGACCCTTCTTCGGGGACATAGCACTAAACGCCAAAAGTCCAAGTCATGCAAGCAAGGGAGTTGGTGCGTGCAAGCACACACCCTACGAAGAGCAACCTGGGGACTGAGCAATAAACGCCTATCGCTCCCAGTCATGAAAGCAAGGGGAAGGGAACACTCATCGGCGCTGATCGACACTAATGCGTAGAGAGAGGATTTGGGACTACGAAGCCGTCAGCAGGGAAAAGGAGAGGTGGTCTGTCCCCGAGCAGCTCTCTCGAGCAGCTCTGTCCCCGAGCAGCTCTATTGCTCCCAGTCATGAAAGTAAGGGGAAGGGAACACTCATCGGCGCTGATCGACACTAATGAGTAGAGAGAGGATTTGGGACTACGAAGCCGTCAGCAGGGAAAAGGAGAGGTGGTCTGTCCCCGAGCAGCTCTCTTGTAAGAGCAATGAGGTGGTCTCTCACCGAGCAACTCTTTATCCGCTTCCCCGCTACTTGGAATGCAGTCTGGCTCCATCGAGCAGTCTCCGTTGGTGTTATGATTTCGTCTTCTTATCACTCACCTAAGGCAAACACTTTTCCAAGATGAAACTTCGATACCTGCTTGGCGGGTTGGGGCTGGTTTTTCTTAGCGTCTTTACCGGCGTCCTTCTCTACGTTTTCTTATCGTTCCAACGGACTGGAATCGACTTCGATCTCACCTCTCGATGCTTGACTTCGTTTCCTGAGCTTCCGGACAGGTCGAGGACAATCGCGGGCGTGCGCGAATACGTTGTCGATCTAGGCGTCGACCAAGACCATCCCGGTCACAACGACACCATCAAAATCTACACCTCCGAACCGCCGCCTACTGTGCCGACGCCGACCGTCTTCATCGCTCCGGCCGGTGCAACGGACTTCACGGGGAAACGACTCGGGCCAGGTGATCTGCGTGAATGTCTTCCCTATGCGATGGCTGGCTTCATCGTGGTTGCTTATGAGCTCGACGGTGATGTGAACATTCAGAGCGCTACCAAGCGTGAGGCTCGAAATGCCTTCGGCGAATATGAAGCGTCACAAGCCGGACTAGTTAACGCGCGGAACGCGATGGAGTTTGCGATCGCCAAAGTCCCTCACGTGGACCCCCAGCGTCTTTACACCGTCGGACACAGTTCGGCGGGTCGGCAAGCGCTGCTGTGGTCCGCGTTCGAGCCACGATTGCAAGGCTGCGCCGTATTTGCGCCCTCGGTTAGGTTTGATCCACAACAACTCAAAGAGTTGGCCAGGATCATGCCTTTTCGATACCAACAGTCTCAGCGGCTGTTCATGCCGACCGAGCACCAGGATCAGATACGGTGCCCCACTTTTGTCGTCCAAGGCACAACAGACAAAATTGTTCGCTATACCGACAACGAAAAGTTTTCGGCAGAGCTTATTGCCCAGAATGGCGAACCGTCACGTTTCGATCGAGTATCCGCCGATCACTTCAAGGTGGTCGACTTGGCAATCCCGAAAGCGATTACGTGGCTTCGCAAACTCGCGGGCATCAACAACCAACCGATCCCTCTGCCACCGATTGGACCAGCAGATCGACAGTATGCAAGCGTCTATCAAGATCTTTTGACGGCTTGGAACGACGAGAGCCTTCTGGTTGAGATTCCCACGAACCACCAAAGTGTTTCACGGTTTCGAATCAATGGGACCGTTGCCGATGCCGACTACGATCCTCTGAGCGGTCTGCTTGTCATCGCCCAAAAAGAAGGCGGTTTGGCGGGCTACGATTTCAAGCAACTGCGGGCATCCAAAAAACTGCCAGCTTTGAAGTGGGATTCGGATCAGCACCCCCATCGCGTTGCGCTCAAACGATTGGGTGAAGACTTGATCGTGGCAACTTGGCAAGATGACGGACTTGCTCTGTTTGATTGGGCAACCAAGCGGCAGCTCGGCCCAACGCTTTTTACGTCAGGGATTCGGGACGAGACAAGCGATGAAATCAGGGAGATCGCTTCCACTGAAGATCCAGGCGACCGTTTCTTGCTCGCGCGCTGGAAGGACGAGTTCTATCAAGTCGAAATCGACACCCTGAAGCCAACGACCGTTAGCGACCCAGGGCTGTATGCGAAGCTAGGTGAACTGCCGATTTGGAGATCAGACCCAATGGGCGCCTACCTCGTGGACGATGACGAGCCCTTTCCACAGCCAGCTGCGACTAAGGAACAAGATGCTCAGCGACGTAGGGAACTTCCACAAATGGCTGTCTGGGCGCGGCTTCACGGCGACGGCCCTACGTATAGCCTTTGGAAGGACCCCGAAGCGGCCAACGTCTTTAACGACAACGTGCTTCGATCCCCAGTTCCCGTTCCGCTGGTCCAGGATCTATGGTCGGTCATCGACGAAGGTCGGCTCGGCGTCTTTCTAACCAAAGACATGGTGGGAATCCAATCCAACTCGGGTGGCCAGGTCCTGGTGGCCGAACCGATTTCGCAGCAGACCTTTGCAGCCTCAAAGAAACTCATTCGCAGCACAAGGGACTTTGACCGAACAGCAACCGTGTCGGAAAGTGGAACACCGTGGCGAGGCATGAAGGAGATTGAAGGGTTACCGGAGGTGCAAAACGCACTCTGGGGAAGTGAGCGAGAGGATCCCAGGTTTACTTTCCCTAAAACCAACTACAAGCATCGGCGACCGGGATGGATCTTCGAGGATCGCCACCGAAAGCTCACCGTCTTGGTCAGCGACACCGAGATTTTCGTGTTTGATCTCAATCAGATTGCTGCGCCCGTCCTCTCGAGGCCACCTTTGCAGATGTTCGCCAGAGTGGAGCAGCCGATCAGCCTGCCTCTTTCCAAGGAACACGCGGTGCAGTCCGTTCGAATGGATGGGCGAGATATCACGCAGGAGATCATCACAAAGGGCAACCCAACCTTCTCTTGGACGCCCGAACTTGAGGACGCGGGGGATCACAAGCTGGAATGGGACACCAAGACGAGCTGGGGTCTCGAGACGTTATCGACTCAACTGAACGTTCGATTCAAAACTTACGTTTTGCCTCTTCCGGCGACGGAAGTTGCCGCAACCACTCGGTCCAGCAAGGTACTGGCGTGGACGGCTCATCGGGATCCTGCACCGACGTTTCTGATGAACGATGACAACTCGACGCCAAGATACTTGCCATTTGACGGGATGCTGTACGACGTGGTTTGCTGTAGCGACATGTTGGGTTTTCTCTCATCCATTCCACACCAAGAACGACGTGATCCCAAGCTTGCGTCGAAGATTACGGTTAACAAGTTTGGCGGCACACGTGGTGAGGCAAGCAAGCAGATGCCTCTAATCAGAGGCGGGCTTCGCAGCATCCCCGACGAGATGCTGATACAGCTTTCAAAGATCACCGGCGAGCCTCTTACACCACTCGACTCTGGCCACAATTCGTGCCACTGGGGAAAAGACGGAACGATCAATCGCTACCGCCGCGGTGTCTTGTGGACTGGTGCCCCAAGCAAGCCAAGCCTGTTGGTCAATTTTTCAGATTCAGCCAACCGTTCCAACGTCACCTACCACTACCAGACCTACTTCGGCGGTGAGTTCTTGCTGCTTTCCAACGAAGGGTGCCACGTGACCGTTCCGTTGAAAGACGATCGGTTCGAGTTTGGAAATGGCAACCTGATCGGCTCGCCACTTCGCGGCGTGGAAAAGGGAGTCTACCTCGTCAAGCTGGAGGCAACGCGCCTAGGGCTGACGCGTGTGGAATTGCGGTTTGTTCCGTTTCGCAAAGACAGTCGGACCATCACTGTGGTTCTGGATCCGGAGACACGCATTACGCGAAAGTATCCTGCGGTCCGCGTCTCCGTTTCTGCAGGGTGCGTGTGGATCAATTTCGGCAAGAAAATCTACAGGCTGAAACGGGAATGGTTCGAATCACAAACACTGCCACCACGTCTGGCTTTCAAACCGCGACAATCAACCTTCACCATGGCGCAAGACGAAACTCAAGCCGTCAAGTACGAATGTGCTGGTGCCACCAAGTACACGCTGATCATTAGCGACGGATTCGGAAGATCTCCCATCGTGCGCGAAACCTCCAAGGACGGCACCTTCGAGATCGACCTGCGCGACCAGGAGAATCGACTGCGCAGACAAATCTTGAAAGCTGCAGCTCGAACATCACCAAAGGACGAACTGATCCCCAAGTTCTGGCAAGAGAAGCAGCCCGAGATCCAAGCTTGGGCAAACAAGCAGCGATCTGTCCTGGAGGTGGCGCTCGGAATCAAAACCGACAGAATCCCGCTCGAACAGAATGCCCTCGTGATTGCCGAAAACGAGCACGGAGAGCGAGCGGCCCTCTTCCACAACTACCTCGTCATGCTACCGACGACGGAAGAATAGTGTCTGTCCCCCAATTTGTTCATTGCTAGCTTCCCGCGAGGCACGTTTGAAGAGAAGGGAACCTGTAGGGTTACGCCGATCAGGGGCATCTTGCTTTGATGAGTGCCGATCAGAGGCGGTGAGTGTTCAGCCGCTTCTGGTTCGGGTGGTTTCTTCGCGTGTGTGGACAGACCACGCGGGTGGGGACAGACCCTGTGGAGATGGTGCGTGCAAGCACGCACCCTACGTGGGCAAATGCGGTGCGACAGGAGGTAGGGATAGAGTGCGAGTTAGGGGCCAGGCACCAGTTGCTAGCGTCTAAGACAATGAGAGGCGGTCTGTCGTCATGCAAGCAAGAGAACACGGAACACTAAACGGCTAAATTCCCTGTTGTCACCCATCAGGGGACAGGCAAAGGAAAAGTGTCTGTCCCCTAATTGCTCTTTGCTAGCTTCACCTGGTTTCGCGTGTGGGGACAGGCCGTGCGGAGGTGGTGCGAGCATACGCCCTACGTTGGAATGGGATTGCTGGTGGTTCGGGCTTGGGCGTATTGTCGCCTTCTCTGCAGATCACTCATTCAGTTAGGACGGATACGGAGGAGCCGCGATGTCCATTCGACCCCATTTGGCCATATTGACTGCGATTTTGTTGGGAGTTGCGGCAACGGTTGCAACCAGCCAGACCCCGCAGGGTTCAGGGGAGGATTCGGCCAATCTGGGGGGAGGGCCGCGTTGGTCGACCACTCAAGCCGCCGCCGTTGCTCGTGCACAGCCGACCAGCCAGGTAGGTGCCGCGGGCGACATGATCGGTTTTTCCCACGTGGACGGCACAGGAACTCAGACAATTACCCTCGTAAATACCGGAAATTCTTGGATGGCTGTGTATCATATCGATAGGTCGGGCAAGATCCGGCTGGTCAGCAGTCGGCCCATCGACGCTGATTTTTCCCTACAACTCAACGCCACCTCACCTTTGCCCGAGGATATTCGACGAATCGGCAAACCGAAGGGGTGACGCGGTATAGACGGGTAATCAAACTTGACGCGTTGGCGGTTTCGACTGTCAGCCCCCGTCCACTTTTCACCACCATCGCACCCGCGATCGATCGGAGTCGAATAGACGAATGGCCAATTATCTCTCTCTCGAGGAAGCCGCCGCACAGCTGGGAATTAGCCCCGAGCAATTGGTTGATCTGCGAAGCCAAGGACAGGTACGCGGGTTCCGGGACGGAGCGAGCTGGAAGTTTCCAGACTCCGAGATTGAACGACTCAAAGACGACCTGGCTGCTGGCGGAAGCGGTGTTTTGGTCAACGACACCGACATGACTGCCTCGGGCAGCAACATCATCGGTGGCGACGAAGGCAGCGACCTCGGGATTGGTGAAGAACCCTCTCAACCAGGCAGTGGTAGCGACGTCAACTTGGTGGCTTCGGAAGGCGAAGGAAGTGATGTCGCCGTGGTCGCCAGTGATAGCGATCTTGATTTCGAAAGTAGCGCCGACGATCTACTCGAAATCGACTCCGGCGAATTGCAGCTCCAAGATCCTGCAATCATGCACGACTCGGCTCAGCTCGATTTGGCGATCGAACCCAACGCCGGCAGCACTGGCCCGGTGACCGACGAAGAACTCAAAGAAATCGCCGAATCACATCCTGATGTCTTGGCTCCCGAAGCGGATGGCGTTTCGGAATCGGATCTGCTGTCCGCCGAGCCTGATGCCGTTTCGGAATCGGACGTCTTGGCCGAAGCAGGAAGCGGGACTGGTTCCGGTACGAGCCAAGTCGACATTGGCGACGACATCCCACTCAAGGGCGAAAGCGATTTGAGTTTCGCGGGTCCCGTTGATGAAGAAGACAGTGGCGAAGAAGTGATCGGTGCGGCCGAGAGTGATCTCGACGTGATCGGAAGCGACATTGGTGTTGGCGGCGGTTCGGCCGCAAACGCAGCGGGCGCAAGCAGCCTTGAGCTGATGGACTCACTTGACGAACCAGGTGACATCCAAGGTGGTTCGCGTGGCGCTGACGTCCTTAGCGAACTGGATCTCTTGAGCGCCGAACAAGAGGGCAGTGGATTGATCTCGGGCGACAGTGAAAGCTTGCTCGCCTCCTCCGGACTCGGCAGCAGCATTGGTGCGGACGCACTCGCCGAATCCGATCTTTCATCGCTCGAAGATGACGATGCACTTGCTGATGATGACGACTTGGTGATTGCCGATGACGACGATGACTTGGTGATCAGTAGCGCTGGCAGCGACATTTCGGTAGCGGGTGACAGCGGCATTAACTTGATGAGTCCGTCGGACAGTGGTTTGTCACTTGAAAGTGAGCCACTCGATTTGGCTGGCAGCAGCATCTCTGCTCTCGACCTCGGCGCCGAACTGAGTGAAGGTGGTTCGAGTGGAAAGAGTGGGCCTGGAAGCGACGGGTCGATGGTCGACTTCCAAGCTGACGAAGAGTTTCAGTTGTCACCGTCGGGCGTTGGTCTCGAAGCCGACATCGAAAGTGGCTCGCAAGTCATTGAAGTTGAAGATTCGGCCATCGCTGAACCGGTCGAATTCGAAGAAGGTGGCTTTGCCGACGACATGGGTGGGTTTGCTGAAGAAGCACCTGGTGAACCCGTTTCGGTTGGCGACGCATTGTCGATGGGCGACGATAGCGTCCAAGTTCAAGACACCGCGGTCGCAGCCGTCGGTGGTGTGGCAGCGGCCAGCTACGAAGTGCCGTTCACGATCCTGCAATGCATCACTTTGGTGATGATCATCTTTGTCCTTTGCATGGGCGGCATGCTGATGACCGACCTGGTCCGCAACATGTGGTCCTATGCCGAACCGTCGGCTCCTGTGAGCTCGCTGACGGACTGGTTGATCTCCGCCATGGGCTGGAATCCTTAATCCGCCCCGCTGAATTGAGTGCTAGCGAACCTATTTTCCCAGTAAAACGGGCAAAATAGGTTCTTTCCTGTGTGTGACATCCTGTCACGCCAAAGATCCCGGGTACGTCAAACCCGCACTCGGCGTTTATAGTAGCGATAGACGAACTGGTAGCTGCTACATGAACGGCTACCCCACAGGATTTGTGTGGGCCGATTTGTGGAATTGGCGGGTCGAGTCGGAACCGAGTGACCAAGGTCGCAAGCGGTCTGTCGTTCTCGTTCCGCTGCCATGGAGATGCAGCATTGAAAGGGCGCCGTGTGCGGCCCGCCACCAACGGTTGCGTGATCCCAATCTTCCTGTTTGGCGATGCTCAAACAGAGAGCCCCACCACCTGGGAACGCTTCGGTCTGGGAGTTTCCGTAATGAGTCCAGGCAAAACTCCCGCGCATTCCTTTACGTTTGAAAAGGCGAGGATGAATTCCGTTTTTCTAGAGAGACGTTTCACAGCTGCGATGATCTTTGCAGCTTTGATGTGGCTGGTTCCAGGTTGCAGCGAACCGGAGGCGATCCGCGTCTATACCGTTCCGACGCAAATGCCCGAGCAACTCAAGCCGCCGATGGAACGTACGTTGGCCGCGATGATTCCGCTTGGCGAGACCGTTTGGTTTGTCAAAGTGAAGGGGCCCGAGGCGGCCGTTTCGGAAATCGAATCTGAGTACCGCAAGTTTGTCGAAGCGTTCGAAGTGAGCGACGGCAAACCGAACACCAAAGACTTGCCCGAAGGTTGGCGTCTCGGTGCGAGCAAACCGATGCGCGTCGCATCGATTGATGTGGAAACCAAAACAAAACAACTCGACGTCAGCATTTCGACATTGTCTCGATTAGATGACTGGGACGAGATGGTACAAATGAACGTCAACCGTTGGCGCACTCAAGTCGGCTTGGATGAGTCGAATGAGAAATGGGCGGGCGCTTCGGCGATCGATATCGCTGCTGGCGACGGGCAATCCATTTGGGTCGACATCACCGGTGATCCGAGCAAGGCATCAGGTTCGATGACACCACCGTTTGCAGGCGGGATGTCGAGAGGGATGCCCAGCGGACCACAGCGTCAACCACCTCAGGCTCCGCCATCAAGCGAGCAGCGAGAACCGCCACTGAAGTTCGACCGGCCCGATGGTTGGCGCGACGGGCGCATGAGCAGCATGCGTATGGCAGCGTTCAATGTTGGGCCTGAAGAATCGGCCGCCGAGTTGACGGTGATTCCAGCCGGTGGCGACTTGCGTGGCAACGTGGCTCGATGGCTGGGCCAAGTGCGTGGCGGCGAAGTTCCCGATGATGTCGTTGACAAAGCCTTGGCCGACGCGAAACAGGTCGATGTTGATGGCCGCGAGTCTCAACGGTTCCTGTTGCTAGGCAGCGACGATAACACGGGCCAAGCGATCGATGTCACGATTGTTCCGATGAATGACGGAATCAGCTTGTTTGTCAAAATGCAGGGGCCCGTCCAAACCGTCACCGATCAAGACGGAGCGATCACCTCGTTCCTCGAATCGCTGAAGTTGAAGATTTAGCGTCGGGCACCGCGACGCACGACCTGTTTCTGTTAACAGACCTCCCACCATCCAAAGTAACCGTCATGGCGACTATTACGGATACCCGCGTAGAACCCCAACCCTTTAATCTGCTGAGTGCGATTTGGGGGCTGCTTGTAGCACTTGGTTCTCTCAAGATCACCGTGACGCTTTTTGCATTGTCATTGGTGACTGTCTTGGTCGGCACCCTTGCCCAAGACGAGATGAACATGTTGGAGGTCAAGCAGCGATACTTCCTGTCTTGGTTCACGTTCCTCTATATCGACGACCTGTTCCCACAGGCCTTCTTTCCGCACAAAGAGCCGTACCCTGGGCGGATCCCCTTTCTAGGCGGAGCGTGCATCGGCTTTTTGTTGATGGTCAACCTGGTCGCTGCGAAGTTGACGCGATTCAAGATTCACGCTTCGGGTACAGCAATCCTTTTCGGCAGTCTCTTCATGATGCTCGGAATGGTGGTTGCTGGCGTGATCATCTTTGCGGGGCACAGTGCCGATGGTTTGCAAGGCAATTTGCCCGCCGGCATTGAGTACAGCCAGTTTTGGACCGCAATCGTCGTCGCGTTGTTGATGGTCGTTGCTGGTTCGATCTTTGGCGTAATTCAAGCGTCTCGTAGATCGACACGGATCTTGCTCGGGATCACTGCCGTAGCGTGCCTCGTGTTCTTGGGTTACACGATGGTCTACGGGCGTATCGGCGATCCCGGATTACGCATCGTTTGGCAGTTGACCAAAGGCTTGGGCGCCGGCGTGGTTCTCCTGGTTGGCTGTCAGCTTCTGTTCGGCAAACAAGGCGGCAATGTGTTGTTGCACATTGGCGTTGCCCTACTGATGTTTGGTCAGTTTATTTTTGGTGATCGACAACTCGAGCAACGCTTGAACCTGGTCGAAGGCGAATCGACCAACACGTTCGTCAACTTCGATGCCGTCGAGTTGGCGTTTGTTGCCAAGGGGCCCGATCAAGAGGAGGTTGCTTCGGTTCCGGCGTCATTGCTGGTCGCAGCCAAAGGTGGCGAGGTGATCGATGATCCCGCGTTGCCGGTGAAGGTCAAGGTGATCAATTATTTCACCAACTCGACTTTCGAGGACGATCCGGACAATCCGTCCACCGTGGGACTGGGACTTCGCACTGGTGCGAAAGAGCGGGCAAAGTCGGGTGGTGCCGAAAGTGCGATGAACTTGGCATCGGCTTACGTCGAGTTGATTGACAAAGAGAGCGACGAGCCGATTGGTACTTACTTGGTCAGTCAGATGTTCTCGGACCGCAAACTGTTGCTGCAGGAAACGAGTGCCGAAGATATCTACGACACGGTAGCGGTTGGCGACCAAGACTACGACGTTGGCTTGCGCTTTGGCCGGGTGGTGAAACCTTATTGGGTGCAGCTCGAAGATGTACGCCGGGTTGAGTACACCGGCAGCACGATGGTCAAAGACTTTTCGTCCTACATTCGCATTGTCGATACCGAGACAGGCGAGGATCGTCGCGAACGCGTTTGGATGAACAACCCGTTGCGTTACCGTGGCGAAACGTTTTATCAGGAAAACTACACACCACTTCCAGGCGGCAAAGAGCTGACTGGGATTCAAGTGGTGCGCAACTCGGGTTGGTTGATCCCGTACGTTGCCTGCAGCATCGCCGCGCTGGGAATGTTGGCTCACTTCTTGGGGACGCTGACTCGATTCCTTGAGCGTCGCGAACGCGAAGCAAAAAAGGAAGCCGGGATTCAGGCGTTGACTGGCGTGCCGTCGCAAAAACCTGTTTGGGGAATGATCGCCTTAATGGCCTTGCTGGGTGGCTACATGTTGGTGCCATGGCAGATGGCGTTCAAGTCGCCCGAGCGCGATAAGTTCGACTTCTACACCGCGGGCCAAATTCCCGTTCAGTTTGGCGGCCGCATGATGCCGCTTGACGCCTACGCTCGACAGACCGTCAAGTCGATGACGAACAAAGAATCGATTCCAATTGACCCCGAGGATGCGCAACAACGTGGTCGCAAAGAGGAAGTCAAAGCGATCGAGGCGTTTGCGGAGCGATCGCAAAACCGAAAACTCTCGGCGCTGCAGTGGTTGATGGAAGTTGCATCGGGCAACACCGAGGTTCGCGACTTGCCCATGTTCCGAATCGATGCCGAGCAAATTCGTTCGGAGCTGAAGCTTGGTCGACGTGAAAACAAACTCTACTCGCTCGCCGACATCCTTCCGAATTGGGGCAACGTCGCGCGGCAAGTTGAGGTCGCTTCGGACAAGGCTCGCAACGCTCCAAAGACATTGACGTTTAAAGAAAAGAAACTTCTCGAGCTTGATGGAAGAACGCGAGCCTACACGCGCACCGCCGCCTGCTTCCAAGTGCCGACGGTTCCCGAAGTTCGGCCTGAAGATTTCCCCGGCGCCGATCCGGAGATGTTGCAGGTGCTGGCGATCCGCGAACTTGAACAACGTATGGATTCGCTCGAGAAGATGCCGGCACCATCGATCGTTCCGCCAACGAAAGAGGATGCCGAACTGGCTGCGGAAACCACCGACATGCCCAAGTGGTCCGCGTTTGCTCCCGCCTATTTCAAACATCTATCAAAGGTCGCACTTGCCGATGGACCCGATGCGGTCGAGGCTCGAGCGGGTGTCGATCCGTTTTCGAAGATGATTGAAGCCTATGCAAAAGAAGATTCCGTCGCGTTCAATCAGGCGGTCGAAGAACACCTCTCGCAAGTGAATGCCTACCCCGTTCCGCAGTACAAAGCTGGGCTGGTCCGCCTTGAGCGTTGGATGGAATCGAACTCGCCAACGATGGTCGCTGAAGTGATCTACTTGATCGCCTTGGTGTTGGGCCTGGTTTACTTTGCCGTCGACTTGCCACGACTGCGCTCGGCGGTTTGGGGGACGTTGTTGATTGCGTTCGCGATCCATACGGCAACGATCTATTGCCGAATCCTGATCACGCAGCGAGCGCCGGTGATCAACCTTTACTCATCAGCAGTCTTTATCGGATGGGCAGCTGTCTTGTTTGGGTTGGTGGTCGATCGAATCTTCCGCAGCGGCATGGGGAACGTTTTGGCTGCGTCTGCCGGCGCGATCACGTTGTGGGTCGCCTATGGACTCAACACGGGTGACACGATGCCTGTTTTGCAGGCGGTGCTCGACACTCAGTTTTGGCTCGCCACTCACGTGATCAGTGTCACGCTCGGATACGTTGCCACCTTGGTCGCGGGGACGCTTGGGATTGTCTACCTGATTGCAGGCTGGGCGAGAAAAAGCGAAGGGGCGATGCGCGATATCTATCGTGTTTGCTACGGAGCGTGTTGTTTTGGAATCTTGTTCAGCTTCGTGGGAACGGTTCTTGGCGGTCTCTGGGCCGATGACAGTTGGGGACGCTTCTGGGGTTGGGACCCGAAAGAAAACGGCGCGCTGTTGATCGTGATTTGGAACGCGTTGATGTTGCATGCTCGATGGGATGGAATGGTCAAAGCACGAGGCTTTGCTGTGCTCGCGATCTTCGGAAACATCGTCACCGCCTGGAGCTGGTTCGGTACGAACGAACTCGGTATCGGTTTGCATAGCTACGGCTTCACCGAAGGCGCGCTGATGTGGCTCAGCCTGTTCGTGCTCACCCAAGTGCTGTTTATCATCGGCGGCATCTTCTTCTGGTTTGGCCCCAAGAAGGGTGCGGTTTAGAACCTCGCTTTTCTCGTAGCTACGCTCGCCAGAGCGTGGGGTGATGGCGGTGGACGGGAGGCGGAGCGTCCAAGAGTGCGTTACCACGCAGAGCGTGGTAACGAGGGTGGGTAGGTCATGCTGTGCATGACACTCAGGGATTGTCATGCGGAGCATGACCTACAAGAAGGAAGCACAGCGGTACTCATACTCGCTCCCTCAGCGGCTCACTTAGACACCGGTGATCGTTGCCTTTTGCTCCGCAAAAGTTGCGTTTGCGGACGCTACTTTCGCGGAGCGAAAGGCGACTATCAAAAAATCGCAACAAAGCGCATGACTTACTGCTTGGGTTGAGTGATGGTCGGTTCGCCGTCGAGGCGGCGCGTGGAACTGATGTAGGGAACCGGCTGGGCCTCCTCGGGGGCTTGGCGACTCGGAGGTATCAGTAGTTGCATCAGCGATGTGGTTTGTCGCGAAACCGGCACCATCACACTGTGTCGCGGCGCCAGCGCCGTTTGAAGCTGCACGGCTTGCAGCCAGCGATTGCCCGACTCGGCAAGTGGGTGGCCATCGGCAACCATCACCACGCCAGCATGCAAACCTTCGTAGCCGCGTTCGGTGCGACAGATTCCATCAAGGCGCATGAGGGGACCGGTGAAGTTGAAGCCCAATGCCAAGCGGTCATAAGCGGTTCCTCGATCGGTGTCGACGACCGCGAAACCGAAATGCTCATGGGCCGCTCTTAGCAGCGATGGTCCAACTTGTCCGTTCCTTGCCCGCAAGGTTCCGGCGACATCGCAAATCGTTGTCTCACCTTCTTCGATCGCGATGTGGCAGCGATCAAAGTGAACCGCAGCGTCGGACGCGGTCAGCTTGTGTGAGAGTGGTTGGAACCAACGGCTCAACGCCAAATGCCGGAACTCACCGCCCGCCAAGTCGATGCTCCATCCCGATGGTGTGATCGTCCATTGCATCGATCCAACAAACTCGGCGTCATCGCCAAGCATTTCGATGTCAGGAAAGAACTCGGCAAGGGCAGAGCAGGGCAGGGGAGTGGTTGTGTTGAGTTTCCAGGTGGTTGTCGGTTCGGGTTCGCGTTGACGAACGATGCTGATGTCGATCGGTTGTGAGTCGCCTGTCAGGTTTCGATCGGCGGCATAGCACTGAATGGTCGCTTCGATTCCTTTGCCATCGATGCTGGGACGCACCCAAGCATCGACGTAGGTTAGGGGTAAGGGGCGAATGAGGCTGTGAATCGTCAAGTCCTTGACCGCCACGCGAACCGAGTCTCCGGTTTGGTCCGGACGACACAAGAATCGGTCGTGTATCAATTTCCACACGCCGGCAAGCTCGGCCGACTGAAGTTCGGGTTGTTGCAGCACGATCGATGTCTCGTCACCTCGTCCCGACCATTCCACTCGATGCACTTTGGCGACAAGTTGTTTCGATTCGGGATCAAAGACCTTCACATCGGACAACTCAAGAGTCGTGGGCGATGACCGCTTGAAGTCGTCGACCTTGATTCGCATGTCGACGCGATCAGAAAGGTGCTGCTCGATCGATGCGAGTTCGCCAGCGTGCCACCACGGCGTCCAAGTCAGCAGGATGAACACGACGACCGCGAGTGTCGGGAGCGCGCAGCAGAAAACGAACGTCATTCGCGCAATCGCACGCTGAGTCCGTTCGTGCACAGCAGGAATCCTTTCCAGCGGTGTTGAAGCCGGCAAATCGGGCGGGCGGCAGAACCATCGCGATTGGTTATGCTAGCAAGCCGTCACCCACTCCCATTTGCAGATCCGACGATCAAGTTGGAGGTCGTCTGCGATCTTAGGATCCCGGCGGCGGCCCCGTCAAAGCTGAAACTTCGGCCTGTCCCTCTCAATTCCCGGAAAAACGTCCCCAATGAGGGCATTCCTCGGCAAACATTGGTTTTTGATTGCATTGGCGATCTGCTTCACCGGCGGCTATTTGGCTGCGGAGCAATTGCAAGTGCTCAAAGAGATGGGGGCCTTGAGGACGGCGATCGTTTTTTCGGTGATGTGGGCGATGGGCGTCACGCTCAATGCCGACACGATCCGATCGAGCCTTTCGCGACCGCTGCCGTCGATTTTGGCGATTGCTATCAACACTTTCATGGTGCCTTTGGTTTGTTTGCCGCTGGCCTATTGGTTACCCGATCGGCTGTTCGGTGGATTGTTCATCGCGGCGGTTGTGCCCTGCACGCTCGCTTCGGCTTCGGTTTGGACTCGCAAAGCGGGTGGTGACGATTCGGTCGCGATGATGACGACGGTGGTGACCAACCTCGCATGTTTGGTGGTCGTTCCGGTCGGTGTGTCGTTGGTGCTTTCGGCTTCGACCGATGTCTCGGGAGTTGCCCAAATGAAAAAGCTTGGGATCATGGTCGTGTTGCCACTGGTGATTGCCCAGGCGATGCGAAAATTCCGGATGGCGGAATGGGCGGATCGCAACAAGCCACGGCTTTCGGTGTTTGGCCAGCTCGGAATCTTGTCGATGGTCGTCTTTGGCTCGGTCTCGGGCGCGACGGCGGTGAGTGTTAGTGAAGCCCCGCCGGATCAACTTGAAGCGGCCAGTGAAAGCTTCAATTGGCTAGCGGGGATCTACATGGTCTTTGCAGCAATCTTGTTGCACGTGATCGTGTTGGTGCTTGCGATTGTGATCGCGAAGTGGTTGAAAGTGGGACGGGGGCAACAGATTGCGATCGGCATCGCAGGCAGTCAAAAGACGCTAATGGTGGGATTGCCGATCGCGATTGATTGCGGCGTGAGTGTTGTACCGATGTTGGTTTATCATCTGGGCCAACTTGTCATCGACACGCTTGTCGCACAGAAATGGAAAAGCAATACAAGTGATAGTGACGCGATCGCAAAACCAGAGACTGCGATCGGCAAGAAAGAAGAACAAGCGTGAGTGGCCAAACCTACAACCTGATTGCGACCTGTGCCTTTGGGCTCGAGGCCGTGGTGCGCCGTGAACTCGAGGCGCTTGGGATTGAATCGAACGTTGGTGATCCGGGACGCATTCATTTTTGCGGCGGCCTCGACACGCTGTACCGCGCAAACTTGTGGCTGCGAACAGCGGACCGCGTCCTGATTCAAGTTGCCAGTTTCGAAGCCAAGGACTTTGATGCCCTCTTTGAAACGGTGCGAGCGATGCCGTGGGGTGGGATGCTTCCGGTCGAAGCAGAGTTTCCCGTCACGGGGCGATCGATCAAGTCACAACTTTCCAGCGTTCCGGCAGTCCAGCGAAGTGTCAAGCGAGCCATCGTCGACGCGATGCAACGCGACCACTCGACACAAACGTTGCTCGAAACGGGGCCACAGTTCAAGATCGACATCGCACTGCTAAAAGACACGGCGACGCTCACGATCGACACAACGGGACGTTCGTTGCACCGCCGCGGCTATCGCACAGCCATTTCCGCGGCACCTCTCAAAGAAACGCTCGCGGCGGCGATGGTGATGTTGAGCTATTGGCGGCATGACAAGCCGTTGATTGACCCGTTTTGTGGAAGCGGCACGATCCCGATCGAAGCTGCTCGGATTGGTCGCAAGATCGCACCTGGAAAAGATCGCGAGTTCGCGTTTCAAGCTTGGCCCGTCTACAATGCCGAACTTTGGCAACAAGTG
The DNA here is from genome assembly GCA_965216875.1 of Rubripirellula sp. Taxonomy (GTDB): domain Bacteria; phylum Planctomycetota; class Planctomycetia; order Pirellulales; family Pirellulaceae; genus CBDCUW01. The sequence goes on along the minus strand of OZ244207.1, from coordinate 5,503,546 downwards.
CGCCAAGATGCGATTGATGGCGAACTGCCGACGCTCGAGGAACGTTTGCTCGGCAGCGACATCGACGGCAAAGTCTTGACGGCGGCGCGACAGAATGCCGAGCGGGCGGGGGTGGCCGACGACATTCACTTTCAAGTGGGCAACGCCCAACGAATCAGCAGTCGGCGTCGATTCGGTTGCTTGATCACGAACCCACCTTACGGACAACGCATCGGCGACCGAGAACTCGAGGACTTGTACGCGATGTTGCCCGGAGTGTTGGCCAAGTTGCCAACCTGGTCGCATTACATTCTGACCGCGTACCCAAGATTCGAATCGATCATGGGGCGCAAGGCAGATCGACGCCGCAAGCTTTACAACGGGCGCATCGAGTGCACCTACTTTCAGTTCCACGGCCCCAAGCCGGTCGCCGGTAAGGGAGCCGCCTCAGCGTCTGACGCAGCGTCTGACGAAACGCCCAGTGCAAACGACGAAGCCGATGTTTCAAGTTCGTCAGAACGATCGGGCGAGTCGACATCATCAGATGTTTCCGCTGCAGCCAAGGCAAAGCCTTACGTGCATGCCGCGGGCGAAGCGGCGTTTGGCCAGCTAACGGAAAAGGCACAAGAGCAAGCGAAATTGTTTGCTGCAAGGTTGACCAATCGCGCGCGGCATCTGCGCCGCTGGCCCACCAAACGTGGGATCACTTGTTTTCGACTTTACGAGCGAGACGTTCCCGAGATCCCACTTGTTGTCGATCGCTACGAAGACTACCTGCATATTTCAGAGTACGAACGCCCACACGATCGAGATCCAGCGCAACATGCCAACTGGCTCGATCTGATGGCCGACACGGCGGCCGAAACGCTCGACATTCCCAAAGACCACGTCTTTATGAAACGTCGCAAGCGACAGCGGGGCACAACCCAACATGAAAAGGTTGGCCAGTCGGGACGGATGATCGAAGTCAATGAAGGTGGTCTGACGTTCTTGGTGAACCTTGCCGACTATGTCGACACCGGTTTGTTTCTTGATCATCGCGAAACGCGGCGGATGATCCGAGAACAGGCAGAGGGCAAAACGTTCTTGAATCTGTTTGCCTACACAGGATCGTTTTCGGTGTACGCGGCCGCCGGTGGCGCACGCCGCACCGTGACCGTTGACATGTCACGGAACTACCTCGATTGGGCCGAAAAGAACATGACTCGTAATGGGTTCGAAGGGGCACAGCACGAGTTCATCGCCAGCGACGTCGGTGACTTTGTGCGCGAGCATGCGCCCGGTGCGATGTACGACCTTGTTGTGCTCGACCCGCCGACGTTCTCCAACAGCAAGCGGACCGAGAGCGACTGGAATCTGCAGGACGACGCGGTGCCGCTACTGCGGGATCTTTTGCCGCTGGTCCGTAAAGGTGGTGTGATTTACTTTTCGAACAACTTCCGGCGGTTTAAGTTCGATCCCTCGCCGCTAGAAGTCAGTGAGGTGCACGAAATCAGCAAACAGACGGTGCCCGAGGATTTTCGCAACCGGCGGATTCACCGCTGCTGGCGACTGGTCCGCTAGATTTTGCTGGAAAAACCGGTCAATTGGGCGATTTTCTGGGCAAAAAGAGAGCGACACGCCCTTGTACAAATCGGCCTCTCTCGCGTACATTTCGGGGTTCACGCCGAGCCTGTACCAAGCCAGTTTCGGCTTTCCACTTGATTGAAGAAGAGAGCCATGAAAGAGGGTATCCACCCCGATTATCAAGAGACGACCGTCACCTGCGGTTGTGGTAGCACCTTCACCACACGCAGCGTTCGTCCTGAACTGAAAATCGACATTTGCAACGAATGCCACCCGTTCTACACGGGCAAGCTGAAATACGTCGACACGGCTGGTCGAATCGATAAGTTCCAAAAGAAATTTGCTGCCGGCACCTACGGATCGCTTAGTCCGAAGAAAAAGAAGAAGAAATAGCCTTCTTGCCGAGCCACTTTGCCGAGCGACGATGCTTGGCGAATGAACCAAGCCGCGCGATTCGACCTCATGAATCGTGCGGTTTTTCTTTGTACCGAGACACCCGGTCGCTCAAACGACCAGAGATTCTCTCGGTTGATTCCCAACTGGGCCATTTTGCCTTCTCCCGCTAAGATTCTCGCATGAGCGGATCCATACGCGACACCTTGGAAGAGAAGCTTGCTCGTTTCGAGCAGCTTGAACGAGACATGGCCGACCCCGAAGTCCTCGGCGACGGGGCTCGGATGAGTGCGGCTGCGCGCGAGCACGGCGGGTTGGCGAAGGTTGCCAACAAGTACCGCGACTTCAAGCGGATGACCGATGAGATTCACGGTTGTCAGGAAATGGCCGAGGCGGCCGAAGACGCAGAAGAACGCGAGATGGCCGAAGCCGAGATGGCCGACCTTCGCACCCAGCGCGAAGAAGTTTGGGAAGAGCTTCTCTCGTTGACGGTTGGTGGCGAAGACAGCCATCGGACTCGCTGCGTGATGGAAATCCGTGCCGGCACCGGCGGTGACGAGGCAGCCCTTTTTGCTCGCGACCTTTACGAAATGTATCGTCGCTATGCCGAGCAAAAGGGTTGGAAGGTCGAAATCATGGACGCAAGCGCCACGGAGATGGGTGGCTTCAAGGAAATCACACTGACGCTCGAAGGCGAGAACGTCTTTCGCGACTTGGCTTACGAGTCGGGTGGGCACCGCGTGCAGCGTGTTCCCGAAACCGAAACACAAGGTCGCGTTCACACCTCGGCCGCGACCGTGGCCGTGATGCCCGAACCAGAAGATGTCGAAGTCGAACTGAAGTCGGATGACTACCGCGTCGACAAGTTCGGTGCCTCTGGTCCTGGCGGCCAGCACGTGAACAAGACCGAGTCGGCGATCCGGTTGACTCACCATGAGACTGGAATTGTTGTCCAGTGTCAGGATGAAAAGAGCCAACACAAAAACCTTGCCAAAGCCCTACGTGTTCTCAAAGCGCGAATCTACGAAAAGAAACGCGAGGAAGAAGCGGCTAAACAGGCTCAGGCTCGAAAGGGTTTGATCGGATCAGGCGACCGCAGCCAACGTATTCGAACCTACAACTTTCCACAGAATCGATTGACGGACCATCGAATCAATCTGACTCTGTACAAGTTGGACCAGGTCATGACCGGGGATGTCACACCTGTGACCGATGCTTTGATTGAATACGACCGCGACCAGTTGCGCGGCGACATGGTCGACTAGTTGTTTGCGGTCGATCGCATTTGCATCAAACATTCGGGCGTACACTTACAGCGCCAACGCTGTTTCGCCCGTACTCGCAATTAGGAATTGCAATGTCCAACGGCCAGGAAGAAAAGCAGACCGCGGCGACTGGATCACAACAGTCCGAAGCGTGGACCGTGCTGAGGTTGTTGGAGTGGACGACTGAGTTCTTCAAAAAGAAGGGCAGTGAATCGGCGAGGCTGGACGCAGAAATCTTGCTTGCTCACGCCCGCGGTTGCAGTCGTATTGAACTGTACACTGCGTTTGCCGAAGTTCCCGGCGATGAAGAACGCGTTGCCTTTCGCGAGATGGTGCGGCGACGGGGCGAAGGGATGCCGGTCGCTCAGCTCGTCGGTTATCGCGAGTTCTATTCGTTACAGTTTCGCGTTGATGAAAACGTGCTGATCCCGCGGCCGGAAACGGAACACTTGGTCATCGAGGCGATTGATTGCGCCAAAGAGTTGGACGGCGGCGATCGCAGCGTGCCGCTGCAGATGATCGACATCGGCACCGGCAGTGGCGCCATCGCGATTTCAGTCGCCAAGAACTTGCCTTCGGTTCAAGTGACTGCGGTCGATTTGAGTCCTGGAGCGCTAAAGATTGCCAAGTGGAACATCGATCAGCACGAAGTTGCCGAACAGGTGACCCTAGTTGAAGGAGATTTGTTCAGCGCGATCGAGTCGGGCAAAACGTTCGATCTCGTTTGCAGCAATCCGCCTTACGTGAGCGAAGCTGAGTTTGCCGAGCTTGCATCGACCGTGCGTGATTTCGAGCCGAAGATGGCGCTCGTTTCTGGACCGACGGGAACCGAGACCATCGAGCGACTGGTTGCTGACGCGCCGCAATACATGAACGCGGGTGGCCGATTGATCATCGAACTGAGCCCGATGATCGCCGACGCCTGTGCCGAAATCGTTCAACGGTCGAGCGAGTTTACGGACTTGCGGTTCATTAAAGACCTGCAGGGGCATCGACGGATTCTGTCGACCAAGCGTGTTTGAGAAGGCGGAATCATTGCCTGTTCAGTGCGTGTGGTTAGCGCCGTTTGTAGTCCCGCCTTTAGGCGGTCCGTGAGAAGATTCCGCCTAAAGGCGGTACTACGAACGGGCGGTAAAACTCACTTGCTCTCCGGGTGAGTTTGCCTACTCGTCCGCATTCAAATAGTCGCACAAGCGACTGACGTTTTTGATAAACGTGTCGGATTGCACGATGCCTTCGGGCGGGATCACTTTCTTGCCCGCTTCGTTGCGGACGAAACCAGGTTCGAGCCACGCGCCGTCTTGGCGCTGAGCGGCAACGATCGCATCGACCCGTTTGGCGAGGTCACGCCGACGCGTCGGAGACTTCTTTGCTTTGCCGGTCGCTTGGTTGTAAAGCCGAAGCAACTTGTCGAGCCGCGAGTCGATCACGAAACCGTAGTGATCAGGCATTTCCGAATCGTCGTAAGTGAGCTCGTAGTCTTTGGAAAAGTAGATTGGTCGATTGGTTTTCAGTTCGTAGTAGCGTGCGAGTTTGCCGTCGGGGCGCAGTGACTTGGACAGGTACAGGTAAGCCTTCTGGAACGCTTGCAGGTATTGGCGGTCTTTGGTTTCTTCGTATAGCAAGACAAGGACTTCGAGGACGTCCTGCGATTCTCCGCCCGTGATCGCAGGCGGCTCGAACTTGCGATCCCAGACCGGTTTCATGTGGCGATCGTACTGTTGTGCCCAAGCTGGTTGTGGTTCAGGCATCTGTGCATTGAGTAGAAACTGGCCGCCCGTGATGGCGCTCTTGCGATAGCGATCATCGTCGTAAATTTTGGCGGCAAGCAGCATCGTGCGAATCATGTTCAACGTGATGCGATCGTTGATCATGTAGCATCCATGAAAGTCGTTGGTGGTTCGCCGCGACCAGTCGTCGGGGTAGCTCGCTTTCAAGATCGGGTAATGCTCGGCGCTGGGCGTTTCCATTGCGTATCGATCGTAGTTGTGTCCCCAAGCGCCGATCGGGTATTGCGCGCCGAGCACGGAACGCAGTGCATATTGGGCAGCATCGTGAACGCTGGCATCTTTGAAATTGAGTTCTTGGTCGAGTTTGGCGAGGAAACGAATCGACGCGGGAGTCACATCGTCATCGATCATCGTTTTGTTGGTTTTGAATTTGCGCTGCCGCCAGATGTCCCACCCGCCCGGACGTGGCGTTTTGGCAATCTTGTCGCGACCACCGTTTGGGCCAACGCGGTAAGGGATCTTTTGGCGTGCTTTGGAATCAAACTCAATCGAATAGCCCCAGCCGCCTGAGCGGAGTTGCCCTTGAATCAACGCCTCGGCGGCGGCACGCGCGGCGTTGAGATGAACTTCGTCGCCGGTTGCCTGGTAAGCTTCGAGTAAGGCCATGCCGACCGCGGGCGTTCCCGGCGGTTGCACCCATACGCGAGTGGGGCCAGCGACGCCTTCGCCGTGACTGTACTTTCCATCGGCGCTCGATACCCAGGCATAGCCGCCGTGAACGGCAACATGGTTCGTCATGAATTCGGTTGCACGACGCAGGGATTGTCGCACCGCATCGGGATCAGCAGCGATCGTGCGATCGCGCGGCAGAAGGCCACTGATGAGGACGCAAGCGAGCAGCAAGAACGGACGCATGGCAACGGTCTCGGAACGATTGGGCTCGGGTGTTTACCAGAGCGTAGTTTAGTCGAGCCGTCGGTGATGCTGTATGCGGCCTCTGGCCTCGTTACCACGCTCCGCGTGGTAACGCACACTTCGGACGCTCCGCGTCCCCGTTTGTCGTCCCGCCTTTAGGCGGGATGTGAGAAGATCCCGGCTAAAGCTCGGTACTACGAACGGGAGCAATCAGCCGCAGAGCGATAGCTCGCGGTTACCAGGTGATCAACGGAAGGTAGAAACCGCACGCTATCGCGTGGCGGCTCATGATTTGACCGCTCAACCTCGTTACGACTCTCTGGCGAGCGTCGCTACGAAGCGTGGTCACGCCGTTTGCTGCCCAGCATGTGAGAAGATTCCGGCTAAAGCTCGGTACTACGAACGGTGCAGGGCCCGGCCGCTCACGCGATCGCGGCTCACGTTTGTCTAGTCGAGGGCTTTGTCGCTGATGTCTTTGCGGCACCAAGCGCCCGGCCAGCGGATTTCTTTGACGGCTTTGTAGGCCTGCAGTTTCGCGCCGCTGATGCTGCCGCCAACAGCGGTGACACCTAGGACGCGTCCACCAGCGGTCAGTACTTTGCCATCCTTCAGGTTGGTGCCGGCGTGAAAGACTTTGACGTCTTCGAGTGCATCGGCCCGCTCGAGGCCGGTGATCTCACGACCCTTTTCGTAGTCGCCCGGATAGCCTTCACTTGCCATCACCACACAGATGCTGGGACGGTCGTCCCATTCCAGTGGCGGCAGTTCACGGAGGCGTCCGTCGACAGCTGCTTCGAGGATGTCGACCAAGTCGGTTTTCAGTCGCATCAACAGAGGTTGGCACTCGGGGTCACCAAAACGAACGTTGAATTCGAGCACTTTGGGGCCGGCTGGGGTCAGCATCAAGCCAGCGTAGAGAACACCTTTGAACGGCTTCCGTGCTCGTTTCATGGCGTGGACAACTGGGACGAGCACTTCTCTTTCGATCTTCTCCATCATGTCTTCGTCGACGATCGGTGTTGGGCAATAGGCGCCCATGCCGCCGGTGTTGGGACCGGTGTCGCCGTCGAAGGCGGGCTTATGATCTTGTGCCGCGGGAAGGGTCACGATGGTTTCGCCATCGGTGATCGCCAGCACGCTTGCTTCTTGGCCGACAAGTTTTTCTTCGATGATCAGTTCGTTGCCCGCTTCGCCAAACTCACGTTGGGAAGCGATGCGATCGATGGCGTCGAGCGCTTCTTCTCGAGTGCTGCAGACGATCACGCCTTTGCCAGCGGCCAACCCGTCGGCCTTGACCACAACCGGGACCGGATCGTTGGGTTCGGTGTAGCGATCCTTGATGTAACGCGTGGCATCTTCACCACTGCGGAACGTTTGGTAGCTGGCGGTCGGAATGTCGGCGGTGTGCAACAGGTTCTTACAAAAGACCTTGCTGCCTTCGAGTTCGGCGGCTGCTTTGGAGGGGCCAAAGACTTTGAACCCTTCCGCCTCCATGTCGTCGACCAAGCCGTCTACGAGGGGGGCTTCGGGGCCAACCACCACCAGGTCGACTGCGTTCTCTTTAGCGAATTGGACCAGTGCTGGCTTGTCCGAGACGGGGATCGGAACATTGGTTGCATCGAGCGCTGTGCCAGCATTTCCGGGGGCAGCAAATACCTGCTCGACGCGTGGGCTTTGGGCGATTTTCCACGCCAAAGCGTGCTCACGGCCACCATTGCCAACAATCAGAACCTTCATTCCACATCACTTTCAAACGCATGTCTTTCGAAACGAAGTTGCAATGGTACGACGCAATTCGATGGCGCGTGAGGGGGTGTGATGAAAGGAAAAAGGGGCCAGACCCCATTCGACAGCTTCGATACCGTCTCAGTCGTCGCAGTCGGAGTTGCAAGATGAGACGTTGGCCAAAAACGAGAGAGATTCAGGGTGCGGCAATGTGACCTGACAGGAGAAAAAATTGCCCCATTCACGTGATAGCGGTAGACAAGGTGCCTCTAGCCAATAAAATCAAATCAGTCCCTCCGGAGGATGTTATCTGCCATCTTTCCCACAGCCCCACCCCAGGGATGGCACATTTTCCGCTGACGACTAATTTGACGAGGGCGGCGACTGGTTCAATCACCTTGGTTCCAGTCGCCGCCTTTCTTCTTTCCTAGAAGACGATGTTGAACGTAGTTGTCGGGTCTCAAACACTGAGCCCATCGATTTGGCTCATGCAAAACCAAGTCAATCCGAGTCGTTGATTCTGGTCTTGGTGTTGAATCAATCACGTGACCACTCATTTGCTGGCCCACTCAATCCTGCCGTATGAACGCATGGAGCAATTGGAGTTGAAGTTTCGCTGCCGAGTTTTTCCGTTGCTCATCACCGCCGCGTGGCTGAGTTGCGCTAATGCACAAACCACGCCGGATGTCGGTGCGGTGACGATTCGGTTCCTGTACGGTGGCCCGTCGTTCGAGCCAGCCCCAGTGAATGTGGCTCAGGACGGAGAGTTTTGTGGCAAGCACCCGTTGGTCAACGAACGGTTGCTGGTTGATCCCAAGACAAAGGGGATCAAGAACGTCTTGGTCTATGTCGACACCGGACGCGGTCAAACGAAATTGCCTGCGGCAAACTACGAGCCCGAAACCGTCGAACTGGCAAACGACAAGTGCCGCTTCGAGCCGAGGATCGTGATCACCAAGGTGGGTGACACGCTGAAAGTGACCAATCCCGATACGGTTGCGCACAACGCCAACATTGATTTTTGGGAAAACCGACCGGTCAACTTGACCATTCCGGCGGGAGGCCACCAGGAAATCAAATTGACCGATGTCGAAGGCAAACCAGCGGTCGTTGCCTGCAACATTCATCCCTGGATGGCGGCACGCGTCATGGTGCTGGACAACCCGTATGCGGCGGTCTCGAACGACCAGGGCGAGGTCACCATCAAGGGGCTGCCGGCCGGCCAATTGATTGTCTTTCGTGTTTTTCACGAAGCGGGCAATCTGAAAGAAGTTGACGTCAACGGCGAAGACGAAGAATGGAAGAATGGCCGGTTTGAGGTTAAAATCGATCCCGGATTCAATGATTTGGGAACAGTCACGGTCCCCGCCGATGCACTTTCCGCTGACTAGTGCTTGCCGTGAGTCATCCACAAACAACTCAATCAACAAGTCCATCCCCACCCGTTACAGAAACCTGAATTCAATCATGAAGTCGAATATGTCGTTTTTGAAAATGTCTCTGAGCGCTGCCGGTCTGGCTGCCGTCGCCACGGGCATCGCTTTCTTTCCCGGTCGTTCGGAACCTGAGCAACAGGCCTCGATCGACGTGCAAACGGTTGCCAATCCGGCTCCTGCACCCGTCGTTGCCACGCCAGTCGTCGCACCTGCTCCTGTTGCGGCTCCCGCGCCAGCAGAGACCGGCACCTTGAAGATCAAGTTCGTCTACGAAGGCGATGCGTTCGAGCCCGAAAAACTCAAGGCGACCGCCGACCCAAATTTCTGCGGCAAATTTGATTTGCCAAACGAGCGCTTGTTGGTCAACAAAGAGAACAAGGGCATCAAGAACATCGTCGTCTACATGTACGTCAAAGGTGACGATGACGGTGGTGCTCCAGCTGCAGAACCTAAGACGCATGTCCTTGCGAACAAGAATTGTCGCTTCGAACCACGCGTCGTCGTCGCTCGCAAAGGTGACACCTTGAAGGTCACCAATCCGGACGATGTTTCGCACAACGCCAATCTGCAATTCTGGGAAAACGCGCAAGCCAACCCACTGATCCCTGCTGGCGGCGAGCACTCGGTTGAGCTCGAGAAGGCAGAGCCAGCGGCATCGTTGGTTTCATGCAGCATCCACCCCTGGATGCAGGCTCGCGTTTTCGTTTTCAATCACCCCTATGCCGCGGTGAGTGACGAGAATGGTGAATTGACGATCGAAGGCTTGCCAGCGGGCGAGGAAATCCAATTCCGTGTGAACCACGAAATTGGGCCGATCAAAGAGGTCATCATCGATGGCGAAGAGACCGATTGGCGCCGAAGCATCTTTGAGATCGAAATCGAGCCAGGCCTTAATGACATGGGCACGGTCGTCGTTCCAGAAGACGTTCTCGAAGTCGACTGATCGGGCGAAACGGTCGGGCCAAATCAACGTTTGGCCAATTCAATATTTGCGATCGCGGCTCACAAGTCACTCACTTGTGAGCCGCTTGCATTTTGGGGGTGTCGTATGTCCCTAGCTCAGCGGCCGTTCGCAGTAGATTCGATCTGAATCAGTGGGTGCGACAATGCGCTCCGATTGTCTAATCAGTCCTTTCGCGGTTCAATTTTCTGATGGTCCGCGTTTTTCTATTATCGATTTCGCTGCTGGTTCTGGTTGGCTGCGATTCCCAGCTTGAGCGATTTGAGCCAAACGAGGTTTTCGCGCGCACGCTAGACCATTCCCAGGCGACACCGACCACCGCCGCTGTGGCTGACGTCTCGCGGGTGGCCGATGATCTCTTTGGAACGCCCGACGAGCCTCGATGGCCGGGCGAGTGGTTCGATGATCGGGCGATGGCTCAGTTGGTGAGCTTGGACCGGTTGCAGCAAGCGGCGGGTGCGGTTTCGAGTGATCGTCAAGGGACGAACCTTGGGCTCTATCGCAAGCACTGCGTCAATTGCCACGGGGTGTCGGGAAGTGGCGCTGGACCTGCGTCGCTCTTTCAAAACCCGTACCCGCGTGATTTTCGTCACGGCGTTTTCAAATGGAAATCGACCGAGCGGACAGCAAAGCCGACACGCGATGATTTGGCAGCGTTGCTTCGCCGTGGTGTCGCCGACACCGGGATGCCTTCGTTTCGATTGCTCGGTGATGAAGACATCAACGGACTCGTCGACTACGTCATCTATCTGTCGGTGCGCGGCGAATTCGAGAGGCGATTGCTTCTGTCGGCCATCGTCGATTTGGGATACGAAGAAGAGTCACCCGAACAGGAACTTCGCTTGTGGACCGAGTCTTCGGAGTCGCGTGGCGAGGAACCGGCGGCATTGATTCGCCGTACACTGCGCCGCGTTGCGCAAGACTGGGTGGACGCAGATGATCGCGTGGTTGCTGTCCCGAAGATGAAGACAGCGCTCAATGATGAACTTGTCGCTTCCATTGAACGGGGCAAGGGGATCTTTCATGGGCAGGTTGCCAACTGTGCCGGATGCCATGGACCACAGGGCAACGGTGCTGTGCTCACGCTCGACTTTGATGATTGGTCTAAAGAGTATTCGACCAAGCTTGGGATCACGCCCACCGATCGCGAGTCGCTGCAGCCGTTTCTTGAGGTCGGCGCACTGCCGCCAAGACAAATACGTCCGCGACGACTGATTGATGGCGTGTACCGCGGCGGTGGTGATGTTGAAACGATCTACCGCCAGATCGCTCAGGGAATCGCGGGAACTCCGATGCCTTCGGTACAGATCACCGAAGAGCCATCGGACTTGAGTTTGACGCCGGATCAAGTTTGGGATCTGGTTCGGTACGTCAAGTCTTTGGGTCCAACAGGCGAGTAGGTGTCCGCGATGAGCAAAGAGAACTGCCGCAGCATCGGCGCCATCATTGGTTTGGCGGTTGGCATCGGCGCGATGAACCTGTTGGGGTTCGGTGGCATGGTCAACGCGGCGCTCTACGGCGCAGGCGGCGCGGTTGCTGGTGGTATTGCAGGCGAACGTTTTCACGCAATGAAACACCGAGGCTGAGTTGAGCGACAACACCGTCGAAACGATCACGACTCCACCCGGTCGATGGCTACATCGAATGGCGGTGCTGTCGGTCTGCCTCATCTGGCCGTTGATCTGGGTTGGCGGCATGGTCACGACCTACGACGCCGGCATGGCGGTGCCCGATTGGCCTGGGACCTATGGCTACAACCTGTTCCTGTATCCGATCGAGACTTGGATCACAGGTCCCTTTGACTTGTTTATTGAGCATGGCCACCGACTGCTTGGCGCGACCGTTGGGTTTGTCGCCATCGTGATTGTGGCTTTATCCTTTCGCCAAGATCCGAGACGCTGGACGCGCCTACTAGCAATCGGCGTGTTGCTGGCAGTGATCAGCCAGGGGGTCTTGGGTGGGCTGCGCGTGGTGCTCAGCGACCGAACGCTGGCCATGATTCATGGCTGTGTCGGGCCGGCGGTGTTCGCACTCTGCGTGGTTGCGGCGGTCGTGACCAGTCGGTTTTGGTGGTCGCGCAAACTTTGCCAGCCGAACGAGACACCTGTCGGCAGCGGTCTGATCGGTCGGGGGCTCGTCCTTCTGATTGGCTCGTTAGTGGTGCTCAGTTACACCCAGTTAGTCCTGGGTGCCCAGATTCGCCACATTCAACCTGATTCAACCCCCAAGTATTTCGCAGTGCTGGTGGCTCACCACGTTGTGACAGCATTTGTGTTGTGGGGATTAACCGGCCTCGGTTGGTGGAGAGTCCGGCGCTGCGGCGATTTGACGCTGTCGCGTCCTGCCGGACTCCTGATAGGATTAGTCGCCATTCAGATCGCCCTCGGTACGGGCACTTGGGTTGTCAGCTATGGATTTCCACAATTCCTACGCTGGTTTCCCGGAGCCACCGGATTCCTGATCGAGTCGAAAGGCTACTTCGATTCGATGGTGGTGACATCTCATGTCGCTACGGGATCACTCATCCTTGCGGTTTCCACGATGTTGTGGGTGCGTCTCTTGCGAGTACGTTACCTGCGGCAATCAACCGAAGCATCTGAAGCAAAAGACTCATCAAACACTTTTGCCACGACCTGATTTTGTAAGCCAATGGCGACCGACCTTTTGACGATCGATACCGCGATGGATGCACCTGTGAAGGGTGTGGACAGCGAATCGTCTACGATCAGCGAGTCGAGTCCGATGGGATCAGGTGTGTGTGCAACGGCAGGTCAGGGGAGTGCGGACGTGCAAGAGATCACGGCGTCGACCGCGGTTACTTTGTCGGCGGTGCTTTCGGATTATGTCCAGCTGACCAAGCCACGCATCGTCGTGATGATCCTTGTCACAACGATGGCAACGGGAATGATCGCCGCCGGCGGTTGGATCCCGCTCGCGGCCCTCTGTTGGTTGATGCTTGGAACCGGCTTGGTGGCAGCCAGCGCTGGTGCAGCAAATCAGATTTGGGAACATGACATTGATCGACGGATGGGGCGGACCGCGACGCGTCCGCTGCCCGATGGTCGCATGAAACTGTTGCCGGCTTCGATCTACACCGCGACGCTTGGAATCGCTGGAACCTGGTTGTTGGCGGCTCGCTTTGGTGTCGAACCGGCTGCCGCTGGCGCGGTGACTTGGTTGATGTACGTGTTGGTCTACACACCGATGAAGACTCGCACGGCATGGAACACCACGGTGGGCGCTGTGGCCGGTGCCTTGCCTGTTCTGATTGGCTACACGGCAATGGGTGGCGGACTAACCGATTGGACCGCATGGCTGCTTGTCGGTGTTTTGGTCGCTTGGCAATACCCGCACTTCATGGCGATCGCATGGATGTATCGACGCCAATACGGTGAAGCTGGTTTTTGCATGACGACGACCGTTGAGCCGACCGGACGCTCGGCGGCCTATCAGAGCATTGCTGGTTCGATCGCGTTGATCGCGTGTGGAATTACCCTGTGTTGGATTCCAAGTGGTGTGGTTGGCGCCGTGATCGGTTCAGCCTGTGTCTTTGCCAGCGGCTATCCCATGCTCAAAGCATCGCTACGTTTTGCTGGCGATCCCAACGATGCACTGGCGCGAAAGCTCTTGCGTTCGTCGTTGCTGGTCTTGCCAGCCGTGTTGGCAATCGTGACGTTGCGCGTCTTTTGGTGAGCAGCCGCTGTGAACGCGATCGAAACGGCCGATTCTGCGCAGGTCGCTGACACCTCTCGCAACGATCTCGTGTGCCAAGTCAGGCAGCTGCATCATCGGTATGCCGATCACGTTGCACTCGCTGGCGTTGACTACTCGGCACGCGCCGGTGAGATCTCGGCACTGCTTGGTCCCAATGGAAGCGGAAAGACGACGCTCTTTCGCCTTCTGTGCACACTGCTGCCAATTCAAGAAGGCAGCGTTTCGATCGACGGAATCGATGTTGCCTCGGGCGCGCTTGATGTGCGGTCGCGCATCGGGATCGTTTTTCAATCGCCAAGCTTGGACAAAAAACTAACGGTTGACGAAAACCTTGCCTGCCAAGCTGCACTCTACGGCATTCATGGCCAGCAACTTCGCCAGCGACGGGACGAATGCCTCGAGAAGATGGAACTGATCGATCGGCGAGGCGATCTTTGCGAGTCGCTTTCGGGCGGAATGCGGCGTCGGGTTGAACTAGCCAAAGGGATGCTTCATCGCCCGAAACTGATGCTACTGGATGAACCGAGCACGGGCCTCGACCCGGCTGCTCGCATCAGCCTTTGGAATGCACTAAGAGCCATGGCCGATGACGGCGTGGCGGTGGTGTTGACGACCCATTTGCTCGAGGAAGCCGATAAGGCGGACCGCGTTTCGATTCTTTGCGACGGGAAGTGCATCGCTGATGGATCACCCGCAACCTTGCGCGGCGAGATTGGTGCCGGGGTTGTCACCGTGTCGACCGCAGCGATCGAACAAGCTGAAAAGAAGCTGTCGGTTGAACTGTCGCTCACATCGCAGCGGATGCAAAACCAGCTTCGCATTCAATCCGATTCGCCAGCCGAGTTGGTCCCGAAAATCGCCGAGTGTTTGGGTGATCTTGCCGATTCGATTTCGGTCGGTCGTCCAAGTTTGGAAGATGTCTTTATTGCCAAGACTGGCCATCAGTTCGATTGATCATGTCGCTTGCTGCACAAACCGAAACGTCACTTCCAGAATCCAACGTTGTCACGCCCGCGGCCATCGCACCGTCGACGTCGCAGCGGTTTGGCGCGGCCTGGATGTTGGCTCGGCGCGAATGGGTTCGCTTCTTTCGCCAACGCAACCGCGTGACCGCGGCGATCGTGCAACCGCTGTTGTTCTGGGTGCTTTTTGGAACGGGTTTGCGCGGCAGTTTTGAAGGCGCGGGGCAGCAGGACTTTATGCAGTTCTTCCTGCCAGGGACGATCGCGTTGATTGTTCTTTTCACGGCGATCTTCGCGACGATTTCGGTGATCGAAGATCGGCGCGAAGGGTTTATGCAGTCGGTGTTGGTCGCTCCGATTGGCCGTTGGCCTGTGTTGATTGGTAAGGTGCTCGGTGGATCCGCCATTGCATGGGTGCAGGCGGTTGTGTTCCTGGTCCTTGTACTTGTTGTCGGTACGGTTTCGTTTAGTTGGTCGTTGGGGCCGCTGCTCGTATTGCTTGCCCTGATGGCAATCGGAATGTGTTCACTTGGCATGATCGTCGCTTGGCCGATGGACAGCACACAGGGATTCCACGCGATCATGATGCTCGGTCTGATGCCGATGTGGCTGCTAAGCGGATCGTTCTTTCCGATTCCCGCGTGGGGCGACGGTTCGTCGCTAGGACAAATGATCCTCGGAGGTATCATGAGGGCGAATCCGCTGAGTTATGCGATGGTCGAGATGCGGCGGTTGCTGTATCCGAATGTCGACTTCTCAACCGCAGGCTTCGCTCCGAGTTCCGCCGTCTGTTGGATCGTCACGCTGGTGGCGGTTGTCGCAACGACTGCCATGGCGTGGTGGTTGATGCGGGGCAGTCGAAAAGTGGACGTGCTGGTCTAATGCCTGCACTCACCATGCACCGGTTGGCAACCGGGTCGGCCGACGCTTGACCCTTACCGACAATTCATTGGGAAAAGGCTCATGAAAACGTTTGTGCATATCGCTTTCATCTTGGTCACTGGTGTCGCATTGGGACTGGTCGTTCGGTCAATGCGCGGTGCTCCCGAGTCGACGACCGATTCGGGGCCCGGCCCTGATGATGTTGTTTTCACCGATGATGGTAGCAACGATCTCGACCCGTCCGAAGTATCCAGTGGTGACCCCACCTTGCCGCCCGGTGGTCCGAGGTTGTTGGATAAGTTTGAGTTGACCGAACGGACCGGCGAAGTCGTTTCGACTGATGACCTGCTGGGTCAGCCCTACATCGTCAGCTTCTTTTTCACGACATGCCCGAGCATTTGCATCCAGCAAAACCAAAAGCTCAAGGAACTCCAGGAGACCTTTGAGGGCGAAGGGGTGCGGTTTGTGGCGATCTCCTGTGATCCTGAAAACGACACTCCCGAAAAGCTTCGTGAGTATGCTGCTCGCTTTGGTGCCGACAAGGATCAATGGTTGTTCATGACGGGTGATCTCACCTACATCCGACGTGTCGGATCCGATATGTATCGTCTGCCGGTGAACAAACAATTCCACACCGAGAAGTTTGTTTTGGTCGATGCCGAAGGCGAAATTGTTGGCTACTACCAGTGGCCGGAAAAGCGTCAGTACGAGCAGTTGCAAGACAAGATTCGCGAATTGATCAACAAGGACGCTTAGCACTGTGTGGCCGTTTCTCGCCGACAACCTTCCGCATGCGACCGCTTCGCTCAATGCGATCGCAACCGTTTTGTTAGTGATGGCTTTTAAGGCCATTCGCGGTGGCAACGCGCGGAAACACAAAAAGCTGATGCTAACCGCCGTCAGTGTGAGCGCGTTGTTCCTGCTCCTCTACTTACTTCACAAAGTCGCTCTGTTCCAAACGACGGGTGAACCGAATAAGCGATTTCCCACCGACCCCGAAATTGCGCCGGTTGCAGCAAGGTACACCTATTACGTGATCCTGTTGACGCACTTGGTGCTGGCGATCGCAGTGCCGTTTCTCGTGCTTCGTGCCGTGTTCTTGGCGATGAAGGGCCGCATCGTGGCCCACAAGAAACTTGTTCGCTACGCCTACCCGATTTGGGTCTACGTCAGTGTCACGGGCGTGCTCGTCTACCTCATGCTCTACCAGCTCTACCCCGCGTGATCGGCTCGTAGGGTGTGTGCTTGCACGCACCCGATTGATGGGTGTCCGCTATTGAGTTGGTGCGTGCAAGCACACACCCTACGAATGTGAAACGTGTGAAACACGATTCTTTTTGGTTTCCTCTCAAGTTTCGCTTCCTCCCTGCCGACATCTGCCTTTCGCTCCGACGGGCCCTTTTCCTAATCTCGCCACCGCTACAGTTGTGCTCGAAGTCCCCTGGCGGTGGAGCGTTCCGTTTTGGCTCGTTGTTTGGTCCTTTTTGTGTTGGTTGGGTTCGCGTTTGAGGGCCAGGCTGCGTATGCGCAGACCGCAACGGACGCAGCAAACGCCCAGGGCCCATCAAGCGCCCCAGCCGCAACGATTTTCAAATCGGGAAGCAGCATCGATGACGATGGTGTGACGGTGACCCAGGAGGGGCCCGTGAAAGTTCCCGTCGAGACACTTGAGATGCTTGGCGGTGGTCCTGAAGAGTGGACGAGCCCAGAAGGTCTTTCGAGCACGCTTCAGGTGCTGTTGCTGCTGACGGTGCTTAGCCTCGCGCCAGCCGTCTTATTGATGACGACCTGCTATGTTCGGATCATCATCGTGCTTGGGCTTTTACGACAAGCACTCGGTTTGCAGTCGTTGCCACCAAGTCAAGTGATGACCAGCATTGCGCTGTTCATGACCCTGTTTGTCATGACACCCGTTTGGACCGAAGTTTACGAAGCGGGTGTCAAGCCGTATACCGATCCCGAAGTGAACATGTCGTTGACCGAAGCCTATGAGGCTGGCTCGGTTCCGATTCGAAAGTTCATGTCGCGGCAAATCTCGACGGCCCAGAACCAAGAAGATGTGTTGTTGTTCTACGGCTACATGTCGCCTGATTCGCCGGTGCCGAGCAGTTTTGCTGATGTGCCAATGCGAGTGTTGTTGCCGGCCTACATACTGAGCGAACTGAAAACCTCGTTCATGCTCGGCTTTCAAATCTACTTGCCGTTTTTGATCGTCGACCTGGTTGTCGCCAGTGTCACCATCTCGATGGGGATGTTGATGTTGCCGCCCCAAGTCGTTTCATTGCCATTCAAGTTGTTGCTGTTCGTGTTGGTCGACGGTTGGCGATTGGTCGTCACGATGTTGATGAACAGCTTTGGGACGCTTGGTTGACGGGACTGCGCCCAAGGTCTCGCAGAAAAGGATTGAATCACGTGTTGGATGCACCCACCGCCGTCGACCTTTGTCGATCAACATTGCTTGCCGCTGTTGTGATTGCGACGCCATTGTTGTTGGTCGGAATGGCAGCCGGATTGATCGTCGGATTGATGCAGGCGCTGACGCAGGTCCAGGATCAGACGGTAGCGTTTGTTCCCAAGTTGTTGGCGATGGCGGCTGTCTTGATCGCGTGTTTGCCTTGGCTGGTGACACGCATGGTCGAGTTCACGCAGACGATCTTCGAGAACGCTGGCTCTCCCTGACGATTGACACGAGGTAGTGACGAGCTAATTGGCGATGGAAGCGTTAGCCCAGTGGTTTGTTGATCATCTAGTCCTCGGTGTGCTCGTCTTAACCCGCTTGAGCACGCTGTTGATGGCGATGCCCGCGATTGGTGTGGGCGTGCCACGTCGAGTGCGCGCGTTTCTGGCGCTGCTGATCACGTTCCTGCTTTTGCCACCGGTGGCCGCGCAAACGCCCGTCGACTCGTTGCCACGCATCGATCACATTGTCGATCTTGCGATTGCCATCGCACGCGAGGGATTGATCGGATTGTTGATCGGCGCAACCGTCCAGCTGTTGATCACCGGCTTGCAGCTCGCCGGCGAAGCGATCACGAGTACTGGCGGGATGCAGTTGGGCGACGCGGTCGACCCGACCACCTCAAGTTCGATGCCTTCGATGGCGCGGCTCGTTGGGCTCTTGGTCACCGCCGTCATGTTGGCTGTTGGCGGTCACCGAGTCATCTTGGGCGTGTTGGTCGACAGCTTTGATGCACTGCCGGCCGGCAATGTGACGTTTCACGATTCGATGTTGACGCTGATCGTCGAACAATTGACACGAGGAATGGCGGCCGGAGTACGTGTGGCGGCGCCGGTGATTGCGGCATTGCTGCTTAGTAATTTGGTCACAGGCTTGGTGAGCCGAACGTTGCCGCAGATCAACGTGTTGGCGATTGGTTTGAGTATCAATGCGCTAGCCATGTTGGTCGTGTCGGCGTTGACGCTCGGTTCGGCCGGTCTCATCTTTCAGAGCGAATTGGCCGCACTGGCCGACCAGTTCGCCGCGCTCTGGTAATCGGTTTGAGGCATTGATCGATGGCCGATAGCAGTGGCGATAAGAAACACTCAGCAACCGACAAGCGGCGTCGTCAGGCGCGCGAACAGGGTCAGGTTGTCAAAAGCCAAGACCTGACGTCGGCCGGTCTCTTGCTGATCTCGCTGGCCGCTCTTTGGATGCTTGGTGAACCGGCCTGTGTGCAGATGGCTCAAGCGATCGCCGACGCCCTTTCGGCGCCACACGTCGCAGATTTTCAAACCAATGATGCGACCAACGTTTTGCTGCGATCGGCCGGTCGATTGGCGATCGCGGCTGTTCCCTTGTTGGTGACGATGCTTGTCGCTGGCGTGCTGGTGAACGTGGTTCAAACAGGCATTCTCGTTTCGACCGAGAAAATCACGCCCAAGATGAGCAACATCAGCCCACTTTCGGGCGCGAAGCGAATCCTGTCTGTCCAGGGGCTTGCTCGACTTGGCTTTGGGCTTTTCAAAGTGTTGATCATTGCCGGCGTCGCGTTTGCAGCGCTGCGTCACTACCGCGATCCGGTGCTCGCGATGGCGTCGCTGACGATCCCGCAAATCGCCAGCACGATGTTTCGAACGATTCTGGGAACCTGTGTTTGGATCGGTGTCGCATTGTTTGTCTTGGCGATCCTCGAGTTTGCCTTCCAAAAATGGAAACACGAGCAGGATCTGATGATGACCGACCAGGAGCTGCGTGACGAGCTCAAAGAGACCGAAGGTGACCCACAAGTCGCCGCCAGACGCAAACAGGTCCAACGCCAGATGATGATGCAACGGGCTGAATCCGAGGTCCCCAAAGCGGACGTCGTCGTCAGCAACCCAACCGAATTGGCAATCGCCATCAAATACGATCCAACATCCATGCCAGCACCGATCGTGTTGGCAAAGGGGGCAGGTGTCCTCGCACAAAAGATCCGTCGCCTTGCTCTCGAAAACGGAATCCCTGTGGTGGAACGCAAGCCGCTAGCGCAGGTGCTGTACAAAACGGTGGAGGTCGGCGATGTGATTCCAGCCGAACAGTACCAAGCGGTTGCCGAAGTGTTGCGGTACGTCTACCAAATGCAAGGCAAAGAGATTCCGAAGGCGACCGCCCCGGCCGCGTAAAGACGAACGGCGGGTAGGGAAGCGGGAACCACGAATGACACGAATTGCACGAATGGGAAAAGCCATCCTCTCGTGAGGCGCTGGCCGTGAGGCCTCGGGCACATTGCCCGTGAAGCCACGGGCACAGCGCCCGGCACGCCGTTAGGTTGCAGGACTTGCGTCCAAACCGCGCTGGATCGCAAAGTTGTCTTTGTGACTGAGTGAATCGACAACACGTTGGACAAGTGGCCCGAGTTGTGTTTCGTAGTTTTCGGCGTAGGCGATTTCGAAAATCAGTCGCTCGTTCGCGTTGGTGACGACAATCGTTTTGCTGCGGCGGTAGCCATAACGATCCCATTGTCGGTGAGTTTGGCTCAAGCCGGTTGCCGATCCGATGGTGATCGCTTCTGGTTGGCCGATCGATTCAACGCCTTCGATCGAAAGAGCGATCATTTCGGCAACGAATTGGGCATCCACGCCTTCAGGACCCCAGACCACCGAGATGGCGAAATGTTCTTTGGCGTCGGTCAAATAAAAGCCGAGTGGGTCACTGGATCGTTGAACGCGTTTGAGTCCGGCGGGGTGCATGAAGCTGAATCCCCCCGAACCGACAGCGCACCGTTTCATCGGATGGTCTTCGGCCGAGTATTCGAGCGCTGGTTGGCAACCGGCACAGAGGAGGGCGAGTGAAGCTAGAGCGGGCAGAACGGATCGCGAATGAAGCATGGGGCTTTCTCACGTTGAGAAGACGAGGGTGTATTCCAAACCCTAGCTCGGTGAACAGCGGAGCGAAGTTCAGATTGGGGGCGGCTGATGGATTGGGTGACGGTTGTGCCGATTTTCACGGCATTCATCCTGGGATCGCTGGCGAGCCACCGAAGCGGCGGTGTGATCACAGAGTTGGAAAGTGCCGAGACGTAAAGTTAAAACAAATTCAAGCGAACCATTGACGCGGCCAAACCCTCCTGCCTACCATACGCCCATGAACCGCACGAACCTGATCCTATCGCTGCTACTACTGCAACGCCGAAATGGCGGGTGATCAGGGTTTGTCCAGACCGTAGGCGGTCTAAACGAAAGAGACACAAGGAACCCGAGTCGCCCGGCGACTCGGGTTTTTTTATTGTTTTTCACGTCCCATCAACTGACACAAGGTCACAGGGAAACCACCGATGTCACAGCCAAAAGCTGAACCAGAGACGGATGCGTCGCAGGCGCCCGAGCCACGCATGATCAAGATTTTCGACACCACGCTTCGTGACGGCGAACAATCGCCAGGCGCAAGCATGAACCTGGCCGAAAAACTTGAGGTGGCTCAGCTGCTTGCAGACATGGGCGTCGACATCATTGAGGCAGGTTTTCCGATCGCATCCCCCGGCGACTTTGAAGCGGTCAAGCAGATCGCTCAAACGGTTCGTGGTTCAACGATTTGTGGCTTGGCACGATGCAATGACAAGGACATCGACGCAGCTTGGGACGCGGTCAAGCACGCGCCCGAATCACGGATCCATGTCTTCCTTGCGACCAGCGCCATTCACCGCGAATTCAAACTGCGGATGACGCCTGATGAGATTGTCCAGCGCGCCGTTGCGGGTGTGAAACGTGCCGCGTCGTACTGCGATGATATCGAGTTCTCGCCTGAGGACGCTTGTCGAACGGAATACGACTTTTTATGCCGCGTGGTCGAAGCAGCGATTGATGCGGGCGCAACAACGGTCAATATTCCTGACACGGTTGGGTACGCGACACCCAATGAGATCTACGATCGCTTCAAAATGTTGCGCAACCGCGTGCCGAATATCGACAAGGCCGTGATCAGCACTCATTGTCACGATGACTTGGGGATGGCCGTCGCAAACAGTTTGGCAGCTGTGTCCGCCGGAGCCGGACAAATCGAATGCACGATCAACGGCATTGGCGAACGAGCCGGCAATGCCGCGCTCGAAGAGTTAGTGATGGCGATGAAAACGCGGAGCGACTTTTACCAATTCGAAACGCGGATCGATTCGACCAAGCTTGTTCCGGCGAGCCGGTTGGTCAGCAAGACCACGGGCATTCAAGTGCAACGCAACAAAGCGATCGTGGGTCGCAACGCGTTTGCTCATGAGTCGGGGATTCACCAAGACGGCATGCTCAAAGAGCGAAGCACTTACGAGATCATGTCGCCCGAGGAAGTTGGGTTTTCAAAGACCGACTTGGTGCTCGGTAAACATAGTGGCCGAGCCGCGTTGGCAGACCGCGCCAAGACGCTCGGATTCACGTTGACCGGCGAACAACTTCAAACGGTTTTTGAACAATTCAAAATCTTGGCCGACAAAAAGAAAGAGATTTACGACGGCGACATCGTCGCGTTGGTGCAGCAACAAATCAGTGGCGGCGGGGAAGGGGAGTGGACGTTGGTGAACTACGAAGTTTCCAGCGGCACCGACAAGACCCCGCACGTCCGCGTGACGCTGCGCCATGGTGAGGAAGAGAGTTCCGAAAGTGTTGACCAGGGCGATGGTCCCATCGACGCTGCGTTTTGGGCTGTCGAGAAAATCACCGGCATCGAAGTGGTCTGCAAAGATTTTCGAGTTCGCAGCGCCACGCTCGGACGCGATGCAATCGGCGAAGTGAACCTCGAAGTCGAGCACAAGGGACGAAGCTATCGCGGTGTCGGCGTTAGCACCGACAGCGTCGAGAGCACGATCCTGGCGATGCTCAACGCAATCAATCGGATTATCGCCGAGAAACGTCCCGCGTAAGGCTGGCGCTCACTTGATCGTGAGCCGAACGCGCTAGCGTCGGGCCTTGATCGCTAAATCGAAGTTGCTGAGACATGGGTTACGCATCATGCCGGATCCGTGTCGCTGTCGCTCCGTGATACCGGCCTACTTTTCCTGATCGGTGTCGTCTTCGACAATCTCAAGATCATCGGCACCGATGTCGGAAGCGTCTTCGATGGGAACGGTCTCTTGCAGTGACGCTGTGTCGTCGACTGTCTTTTCCGGATCAAGCATCAGTTGATCATCAAGTGATGCTTGGTCACCCTCTTGCTCGACTGGAAAGGTGAGTTCGCCGGTGGTCGGATTCGCTTGCAGCTGAAGCGATTCTTCATCGGGTGCGAACGAGGTGTCGCCTCGCAGTTGACGCACATCGCTGTTGGTATCCGCAGTGTCGTCGCCGGTAAGATCACCGGTGAGATCACCTACGTCGAGCGGTTCGACATCCGCTTCCATTTCAATGGTTTCCGCCGTCGGCATCGATCCACCCGATGCGAAATCTTGCAGTTCGACATCGGCGACGCCAACAGATTGAATTTCGTCGGCGGTTGGGACTGGGTCGAGCGGCAGTTCTTCGCCACTGAGGTCCTCGACCACGGTTGGTCGATCCGAAAGTGGTGGAAGTTCGTCCGACTCATCGAGCGAGAGGGCGCCCGGTGAGTCTTCGATGATGGTTTCCATTTCATCATGTTCAGCCAACTGATCTGCGGGCGTTTCGATCACCGTCGAGAAGCCTTCGTTGCTGCCGGAGAGTCCCTCGTCGCCGGCTTCGCCTGGTTCGACTTCGACCATGCCGATGGCGCCAGCGGCGAGTGCTGCTGAGGTGCCGGGTGCTTGGCCGCTTGTCCAGGTCGCTTGCGGGTCTTCGTCCCGAATGGTCTCTTCCATCCAAGTGTCGCCGCCTTCGGGTGGCGTTGGTTTGGGAAAGACGGTGTCGACGTTGTCACGTAGAACTTGGCGACCCAATTCGATAGCTCGTTGTTCGCTCCAACCGCGATCGCCGACGAATTGCTCGGCCAAGACGCCCGCCAGGATTTGCCGATACATGTCAAACTTGGGCAGTACGAATTCAAGTTTGTAGGCATCGCTGTAGTAAGCGATCTGTTTGGTTTGCGGAACCGCTTCCAATCTCGACGCGGCATCGCGAGCAATGAACGAAGGTGTGTTGCTGTACCACCAATGTCCATTGGTCAACACGTTGGGGAAGATCCATGAATACGAAACCAGTTCTTGGTTTGTCACACTCGCCAAGACCGAGATCGGGAACTTGACCTTCGGAAACGCGTTAAAAAGTTCTTTGTATTGAATCAGCGAGACCCGGCTGTCATACAAGTCTTGTCCTTGAAAGACGCCAGCCCCGTAAACACCTCGGTTGACGCCGATCATCAAGTCGAACGGCAGACCATATTGGTCGCAAAGTTCGGCGAGCGTCCAAAAGACACGACGAGAGAGAGCTTGCTGATGTGCGTCATCGGCAACCGCCCCTTTGCGGAGGATCTCATCAAGCGCGGTGCTTGCTCGCCCGTCGCTTACGGGAAGGGGCGAGAACGTTGGCGGCAGCGAGATTGCACACGCCCGTGCACCGGCCGCAACAAAGTGCTCGAATCGCTGATTGAGCGAATCACGCAAGCTGTTGAGCGTTCCGTCGAGCGTGATGCCGGTACATGCTTCAAGGCGCTGGCGAGTTTGATACTTTGCCAGATGAAACACCAAGTCATCGGTGCGCAAACACGGGATGTAGGTGTCGGTGTCGAAGCCGGCCAGCTCGTCGTCAAAGTCATTGGTCAGGAAAACGGCTTCGACGTTGCTTTGGTCGAGCACCATTTGCGGCCACTCGGCCAGAGCCATCTGTGACTCGGCGGCGTCGTAGACGGTTTCCCAATTCGACGAGTCAAGTCGATCGCCTTCGAATCCAAAGAAGGTTCGGCAGATTTCGATCAGCCAACTGTACTGGGCGGTGTTTTCGATGGGCCCCAGGTTCTCAATCAGACGTCGCACCAATTCGCGCGGCCCAATGCCTTCTTCTTCAATCTGCTCTTTGGGCATTCCGGCCGAGTGTGCCAGCTCGGTGTAGTAGTGGTACCCAAGCAAGTCGGCGAGGGTCGACGAAGCTGGCGAGTGCGGGTTGATGTGGGTATGCGGATCGATCAATCGGATCGAGGCGAGCGCTTCGTAGATCGAGTCACGTGCGGGATGGGCCATGGGAGAGTATTTTTCGCGCAGCGTTTATGAGTGAATCGGGTTGGGAACGGGACAAGATACTTTGCCAAACCTGTTTTGACATGGCGGCAAACCGAGAATGCAGGTCTCGTTCGTGATCGGATCGTGCTTGGATGTTGGCACGACGCGTCGGCAAGTTGACCGCCTGAAATTATACGGTTTTGCGATTTGCCACGCCCCCGATAGATGGGGTCCGGTCGTGTGTCCGTTCCGGCGCGGCGAAACGTGCCGGTGAAGAACCAACTGTCGTTTCTGGCAGTGCACGGTTGCTGTGAATCGCCGAAACGGGCCACCATCGGGCTCAAAATGCCTCTGGAAAGGGGGACTTTGCGGGCGTCACTCGATTCGCAAGCGACATTCTGAGCGTTTTTCATTGTCAATTTTGCTCGACGGCGCCTTACAATGAGTTCCCGCGTCTTAGCCTGCTAATTCGCTTCCATTGACGATGACTTTTCAATCATCTGCATGCTCGCAGTAGCTTCACGGCGGCGTGTCGCCGTGATCACTCAAAAAACAGTCAATGACGCCTGATTTGCATCCTGAACGTTCGCAACCTCCGACTCACTCGCCACAAGAGTGTTCGGAAGACGTCCAGGATCACGCCGGTAACCCTATGAGTTCCGGTATCCCCATGAGACAGGTGTCAACAAACGGTCGCGCGGGAACATCGATCCCGCCCCTCGAGCTGCGACGCATCGATCCAGCTGGTCAGCGACCACCAGCGAAAGACACCAAGCCCGCCCAGCCTTCGAACAAACGCGCCAATCGGCGACGCCCCGATCCTTTGTTGCAAAGCTTGATGTTGCTGCTGACGATGGGATTGATGTTGGGGGCCGCTCGATTTGCGATCCCGGGGATCGTCGAAGAGATTCGCTATGCGTGGTATCGCGGTGAACTGCGAGCCGAATACGAAGCGGGAACCGATGGACTGAGGAACGTTTCACTCGACGCACTGAGTGACGCATACCAGATGGTCACTGCCGCGGTTGGGCCAAGTGTCGTTCATATCGAAGTGCAACGTCGCCCCACGATCGAGCAATCCGATGTCGGTCGCATTCACTCATCAATGCCGCTGTCGGATCAAGGTAGCGGTGTCGTTGTCGACGAGTCGGGGTACCTACTGACCAATCGACATGTTGTTGCCGATGGCGAAGACATCACCGTCACGCTGAGCGACGGTCGCCGAGCAACCGCGGTGGTCGTGGGAACCGATTCACTGACCGACTTGGCGGTTTTGAAAATTGATTCCAATCAACTGATCCCCATCACTTGGGGTGATAGCGATCGATGTCGTGTTGGATCGCCAGTATGGGCCGTCGGCAGCCCCTTTGGACTCGATCGAACGGTGACCTTTGGAATCTTGAGTGGCAAGCACCGCATGGTGCGTGCGAGCACTCAGTATCAAGACTTCATGCAAAGTGACGTCGCGGTGAATCCCGGAAACAGCGGCGGACCACTTGTCGATGCTCGTGGACGCCTTGTTGGGATCAACACAGCGATCGTAGGCGACACCTATCAAGGCGTTAGCTTCTCGATCCCAAGCAATGTTGCCAAAGAGGTCTACCATCGCTTGCGTGAATTCGGCCATGTCGAACGTGGTTGGTTGGGCGTCAAACTTTTGGAAGTCCCCGACGAACGCCTCGTCAGCGATGACCCGCGTGTTCGAGGTGCAATCATCAGTTCGGTGACGCACCGCCTTTCACCTGCGGCGATCGGCGGCATGCATGAAGGCGATATGGTTGTCAGCATCAATGGTCAGGCGGTTCGAGACACCGGGCACTTGATGAGAATCATCGGCGGATGCCTGTCGGGAACTGCCGTCGAGATTGCTGTGATTCGCGATGGCCAGCCTCTTGATCTGACGGTCGAACTCGGCCGCCGCCCCGATTCGCTGAACCGATAACGCTCTCGGGTTCGTCCGCCTTTAGGCGGATGGGCCAAAATCAGCCGCCTGGCGATAGCCAGCGGTTCTCTTGCGAGTTGTGGAGTCATTGGGAAAACCGCGAACGATCGCTCTCCTGTTCGTAGTACCGCCTTTAGGCGGATGGGCCTTGAAGAAGCGCTGAAAACCGCGAGCTATCGCTCAGCGGCTGATAATGATTCCTGTTGCTGTGCCGGATCGGCGTCGCTGTCGCTCCTTGATCCGGCCTACATCACTGTTCGTAGTACCGCCTTTAGGCGGATGGGCCTGAAGTAGCGCTGAAAACCGCGAGCTATCGCTCTGCGGCTGATAATGATTCCTGTTGCTGTGCCGGATCTGTGTCGCTGACGCTCCTTGATCCGGCCTACATCACTGTTCGTAGTACCGCCTTTAGGCGGATGGGCCTGAAGTAGCGCTGGAGAACCGCGAGCTATCGCTCTGCGGCTGATGCCGGATCTGTGTCGCTGACGCTCCTTGATCCGGCCTACATCGCCGCGCGTGCGAATTCTGCTGCAACTCTGCAGCCCGCAACTAGAATGTTCGCGGTCCCCGTGATTCGAACCCTTCGTATCTCTCGTTTGGAATTCGGTTTGTCTTCCGTTTCCGCTGCCCCATTTGTCTCGGCGCCCCGAACCCAGGTTCGCTCGCAAGCACTCCTGCCGATCGCGTGCAGCGTGGTCGCATGCGCTGCCGGTTTTGGGAACATGGTCGACATCAATTTCGTCGACAATCTTGGTGATCGCGTCGGACTCGATTGGCAGGTTGCGATCAAGTTGGGGATTGCTGCTTGCGCAGCCATGATCGGGGTCTGGGGATGGATCAACAGCTTGATCGTTCGCCGCAGTTTGGTGGGCGTTCCGGGCATCGTGACCACGGCGCTGGCCGGCGTCTTTCTGCTCACCTCGGTTTTTGCCATCGACCAAGTCGCCAATGTCTCACGAGCGGCTTCGTTGATTTACCTTGCCTATCTGCTTTTTGTGCCGACCGCGTTGTTGGTGATTGGACTGCGCGGATTGGTGACGGCGCTCTTGATCGGAATGACGGTCAACATGGTCGTCAATTGGGGGCTCTACTGGATCGTGCCGTCAATCGGGATCTTTCAAGAAGAATTGACCGAGACCGTTCAAGTGGGGCGCATGGGCGGACTCGGCCATCCGAACGCCGTCGGAAGAATCGCGGCGCTTGCTGGTTTGCTCGGTTTGTCGATGCTACGCAGCCGCGAGCTCGCGCCAACCCTTCCGTTTCGACGCACGATGCTGATGTTGGTGATTGTGCTATCGGCCGTCACCGTGGTGGCTGCGTTTAGTCGAACTGCATTGCTGGCGGGCGCCGTTGCAGCCTTGTTCTTGGTGGCTGACCGGTTATCCAGTCGCGGTGGCTTGGCGATCGCTTTGTCGATGATGTTGGTTGTTGGTTTTGGTCTGTTCGCCGTTGAGTTGGTGACCGGTGGGCAGGTGATTGGCAAGTTCCTGCTCTCGGCCGGAACGAAAACGGGGCAGGTCGAAGAGTTGACTTCGGCGACGGGTCGAACGGAGATTTGGGCCGAGACGGTGCGGTTGATTTCCGAGCGTCCGGTGACCGGCTACGGGCTCAACAGCGCTCCCTATTTGCTTGCCCAGCATTCGCATCATCCCCACAACTTGATGCTGCACGTCTTGCTCTCGGGAGGCATTTTGGCGGGCATTTTGGTCGCGGCGCTGCTGCTGTGGAGCCTGGCATATGGGCTGACATCGTCTGAGCCGCTGATTCGCGGGGTCTCGATGTACGTGCTGGTTTCGGGCGTGTTCGAGGACACGTGTTTGGACACCTTTGCGACTCCTGCCACCCTTTTGTGGCTTGTAGTGTTGCTTTATCCCGCGATAGTCGTCGGCTTGAAGCATCGCGACGGTTTCGCCGAGCAGTGCGGAAATGCGTGCGGGTAGGCGTTTTTCGCCGTCTCACGGGTCGCGAAAAGCCGCAACAGCCCTAGGTTTTCGGCGGCGATGATTTAGTATGAGAGGCCCGGTCGAGGCCCTTTCAGCGGTCCGCCGGTCCCACCTCATGCACGCCTCGTGATTCAAAATCAGGTAAAGATACTCGTGAAATATGTGACGCTGTCGGTCCTCTGTTTGGCCGTTTTGGTTTCGAACGTTTGCGCAGATGAAACGGTCGGCATCTCGAAAGATAAACCGGCTGAAGGTCCGTCGGTCAAAGTAGCTGATGGCTACATGGTTCCGTACACCTCCAAGATTCCCGGAACCGACATCGAGTTCGAGATGGTTCCTGTTCCTGGCGGAACCTTCTTGTTCGGAAGTCCTGATGGCGAAGACGATCGAAACGACGACGAAGGTCCACAAGTCAAGTTGACTGTCGACCCGATGTGGGTCGCCAAAACGGAAGTGACTTGGTCGCAATACAAACACTTCATGAGCCTCTACGCGATCTTCAAAGAGTTCGAAGCCAAAGGTTTGCGCACCGTTGATGACGACAACCGCGTCGACGCGATCACCGCGCCAACCGAGTTGTACGATTCGAGCTTTACCTACGAGTACGGCGAAGAACCGCTTCAGCCAGCTGTCACGATGACCCAATACGCGGCCCAGCAATACACCAAATGGTTGAGCCATGTCACTGGCCAGCAATACCGTTTGCCAACCGAAGCGGAATGGGAATACGCAGCTCGCGGTGGAACCACAACCGCCTTCAGCTGGGGCGACGATGCTGACGCGATCGAGGACTACGCTTGGTTCTTTGATAACGCTGACTCCGGTCCGGAAACCGTCGCAACGAAGAAACCAAACCCCTACGGATTGCACGACATGCACGGCAATGTCGCCGAATGGGCAGTCGGACAATACAGCGAAGAAGGTTACGATTGGCTCAAAGCCGATAGCAATGCAACTGCCGCTGTGCAGTGGCCTGAAACGGCCTACCCCTGCGTCGTGCGTGGTGGCAGCTGGGAAATGGATCCACCCGATCTTCGAAGTGCTGTACGTTTGGCCTCGGAAGATGAAGAGTGGAAATCGGAAGACCCTAACTTTCCAAAAAGCCCATGGTGGTTCACCAGCGATCCCGCTCGCGGAGTCGGGTTTCGTTTGTTCCGTTCCTACAAGCCGCTTCCCAAAGAAGAGATCACCAAGTTCTGGGAAGCATCGTCCGAGGACGTTTTGATCGATGTCGAATCGCGCGTGGTCGAAGGTCGCGGTGGCTACGGATTGGTGACCGACTCGTTGACCGAAGCGATCGAAGAGCTGCAGAAATAATTGAATCTGTATCGGATACTTGATCACCTGCCGCGTGGCAGGTGTGTCTAGACGGCTCGAACATGGTCTCGCGATTGCTGTCGCCTACCTGGCAAACCCTGGTGGCCTTTGTTTGACCGCCTGTTCACTTTCATACTCAACCCCTAACCCTTCAAAACTCGTAAACCCGTGTACGAATCAATTGCCCTCGTCGGCGCCACTGGCGCTGTTGGCCGCATCGTCTTGGAACAGCTTGTCGCAAGGAAGTTTCCTTACAAGCGTTTGAAACTTCTCGCCTCCGAACGCTCTGTCGGACGCGAAGTCACAGTCGGTGACGAAACGTTGAAGATCGAGTTGCTCGAGCCGGGGGCGTTCAAAGATGTCGATCTGGTGATCGCAAGCACGCCCGACGAAGTTTCGGCTGACTTCTGTAAATGGGCCGTCGAAGAAGGTGCTGTCGTTGTCGACGAAAGTGGCTTTTGGCGAATGGACCCCAACGTCCCGTTGGTCATTCCCGAGGTGAATCCGGAAGCGGTCGATGATCACAAAGGGATCATTGCCAGCCCGAACTGCAGCACCACTCAAATGGTCGTCGCGCTCGCACCGCTTCATAAAGCCGCACGTGTTCGTCGCGTTGTGGTCAGCACGTATCAAGCGACCAGCGGCGCTGGGATCGCAGGCAACGCCGAGCTCGAGCAGAGTGTGCAAAAGGCGCTTGCCGGCGATGTTCATCCGCCCGAGACGTTCCAGTATCCAATCGGTTTCAACCTGATTCCTCAGATTGGATCGGAAAAGTACGAAGGCTACACCAGCGAAGAAATGAAGATGGTGTACGAGACTCGCAAGATCATGGGTGACGAAGAGATTCAAGTTTGTCCAACTTGCGTGCGTGTGCCGGTTACCATCGGACACAGCGAATCGATTCTCGTTGAAACCGAGCGGCCACTTTCGCTCGAAGAAGCGACCGAGCTGCTTAGCGGCGCAGACGGCGTGACGGTCGTCGATGACCTCGCCAATCGCAAGTACCCCATGCCGCGCGATTGCGATGGCAAGGATGATGTCTTCATCGGTCGAATCCGTAAAGACATCAGCAGCGAAAACGGCCTGACGTTTTGGTGCGTGAGCGACAACCTTCGCAAGGGTGCTGCGACCAACGCCGTCCAGATCGCCGAGTTGTTGGTCGAGCGATCGGCAGCGGTTGGTTAAGACCGGTTTGAGGTCAAGTTTTGTCACGCAGCTTCAAGTTGACGATTGCGTATGACGGCACCGACTTCGCTGGGTGGCAGGTGCAACCTAACCAGCCGACGATTCAACAAAAACTGCAACGTGCGTTTTTGAAGGTCACTGGCGAAGAGGTTCAAGTGATCGGCAGTGGGCGTACCGACTCGGGCGTCCACGCGTTGGGGCAAGTGGCCAGTTGCCGCGTCGAGAATTGGCGTGCACCGGCGGCCAATTTGGTTCGAGCTCTCAATGCTCATCTTCCCGATACGATCACCGTCCGCGATGCCGTTGATGCTCCGGACGACTTTCATGCAATCCGCGACGCCGTACGAAAACGTTATCGGTATCAACTACAGCTCAGCGGTCTGCGTGACGCATTCGAGTTTCGGTACCGCTGGCACGTTCACGGGCGCTATGACCTCGAGGTGATGCAGGCGGCGGCCAATCGGATTCTTGGGCGACATGATTTCCGAAGCTTTCAGGCATCGGGTGCCGACCCCAAGATCACCACGACCCGAACGATCTTTGCTTGTGATGTGATCGAGCAAAGGCCGATCAAGGACGGTGGTCGATTTGTTGCCATCGAGATCGAAGCGGACGGATTCTTGTACAACATGGTCCGCAACATCGTGGGCACGTTGATCGAAGTGGGTCGCGGTAAGCGACCGGACGAGTGGATCGACGAAGTGCTCGAGGCTCGTGATCGCAACGTTGCTGGTCAAACGGCGCCCCCGATGGGATTGTTCCTGCTTTGGGTCGATTACGACGGCAACGACAAAGTGGGTCCGGCAGAGAACGCTTCACGCGAGTCCTGAACATTCTGCCGTTACGACCGGTACATTCGCGACAGGTCGAATGGGGAGTTTTGGGGGGCAACTATACTCAGCCTGCGATGTCTTCTGAATCGATCACTGCCGACTCGACCAAGCAGGCCTATTCTCCTCCTGAGGATGTTGGCAGCGAGACGCGCGCGCCCCGAGCGAAGTGGCAGTTTCTTTACACCGTGGGCGTCTCGTTTGCGATCGTCGCCCTGCAAATGGCACAGGGCATCCTGCTCGCACGGTTGCTGGGTCCAGAAGGTCGCGGTCAATACGCGACGGCCGTGCTGTACGTCCAGATGTTGCTGTACATCGGATTGTTCGGCGGTCTCGAAGTGATCTGTCGTTATGCCGCTGACGATCAAGTCGACAAAACCCGGTTGCGGCGCGCGGCCCTATGGTTGGGTCTTGCAACGGGAGCCGTGACCACCTTGATTTGCATGGCGCTTTCGTTTGCCGCCTTGCCAGGCGAGAAAAGATTCTTGATGCCAATGGCGCTGCTCTGTTCGCTCAGCATTGTCGGTCAGCATGTCATGTTGATCATGACGGCGGTCGATCGAGGAAGTGGAAATTTTGGAGCCTACAATGCGCGCCGAGTGATCGCGGCCGCTGCTTTCCCCGCCTTGCTATTGATCGCCGCGCTGTTGACTCAAGTCGACTTGCTGCTTGCCTGTGCACTCTTCGTTGTCGCTTCAATCATTTCAATGGCCGCTTGTGTGGTCGGCCTCAAGCAACCTCTGCGCGGCGGAACGTATTCGCCGGTCAAATCGTTGGTGCATGAGAGTCGGCCTTATGCCTTTTCGATGTTTGTGACCGACCTCTTCGAACGGTTCGACCTGCTGTTGGTGTTGTGGTTGGTGCCGCTGATCGAACAGGGCTACTACGCGTCGATGGTACCCGTCGTTTATCCGCTAACCGTGATCCCAAACACGCTTGGCCTGTTTTTGTTCAACGCCGGCGCAAGTCGCGAGTCGCGTTTGACCACGAAAGATGTGCACCGCATTCTCGCATCGTCGATTGGCGTTCAGTCATTGATGACGATCGCGTTCATGGTGGTGATCGGTCCGGTGGTCGTTTTCTTGTACACCGAAGCGTTCGCGCCGGCGGTCGTGTTTGCTCTTTGGCTTGCCCCCGTTTCAGCGATCAAAGGCATTCTTCAAGGACTCGACAGCTACTTGAAAGGCCGCGGTCGCCCACTGGCGCCGATGCGAGCAAGGATCGTTTCGGCGATCGTCATGGTGGTGGTGACCTGGCTGTTGTTTGATCGTTATGGAGCGGTCGCCATTGCGATGTCCGCCCTTGCCGGGCAAGTCCTTTGTTTGGTTTGGTTGTCCGCGATCGTCTATGCCGATGTTTCCTCGTCAAAGGAAGTCGAGGCATGATCATGGACCAAGCAAGCCTCGATGATTCACTGGCGCTGGCGTCAAAGTCACACGTTGTTGTGCTGGTGAACTTTGTGGCGCCGAACCACTTGCCGGTGCTCCAGGCTCTCGCGGCGCATGTCGATCGCTTGACCGTTTTGTCTTCAGTGGCGGTTGAATCCAATCGCGCTTGGACACCCGATTGGGCTGACTTGGACGTGACGGTTCAAAAGACGTGGACGATTACGCGCAACGTCGATCATCCCGGGGGATACCGGGACGTTAACTATTTGCACATTCCGCTCGATACCATCAGCCAATTGCGCCGACTCAGACCCGATGCGATCGTTTCGCTTGAACTTGGGCCGCGAACGATGCTTGCCCATGCGTATCAGAAAGCAAATTCCAGTTGCGCGCTGGTCGCCGCGGTCAATGCGTCGCCACGAAGCGAAGCGGGACGCGGACGCCTGCGCGGGATGATTCGCCGCCGGTTGCTGCCGCGACTCGATGCGGTCACCTACAATGGTCCCGAGTGTCGCGAGTTTCTCGTTTCGCTTGGAACGCCCGAGGAGCGCTTGCATCCTTGGTTCTACGCTGCCGACCCTCGCAAACACGACGTCGGCGATCGCGTGCAAAGTCTTGATCGCGACCACCTATCGCTTGTTACCACAGGTGAATTGAGCGATCGCAAAGGTGTCTTCTTGGCACTCAACCAACTCGCGGATTGGGCCGAAGCGAATGCGTCTCGGCAGCTTGATTGGCACTTGGTCGGCAAAGGCCCTCAGCAGTCGATGATCGAGAACTTTGTGACGCCCGACAACTTGAAGGTTCATCTGCACGGTTTTTGTGGTCCCGACGAAATCAGCGAACACTACCGCAGTTGCGACGCGTCGCTCTTTCCGACCCTGTGTGACGAATGGGGTTTGGTCGTTGATGAATCGCTTTTTTCTGGCGTGCCAGTCATCGGCAGCAAGCATGCCCAATCGGTCGCCACGTTGATTCGCGACGGCCAAAACGGATTCGTCTACGATCCGGAAGTCGAAGGGACGCTTGCCGATACGCTCGACAAGTTCGTGAATCTTTCCGATCCACAGCTCTCGGCCTTGCCGGCAAGCTCACGCCTCTCGGTTGCCGAGCGAACGGTCGAGAAGTCAGCCCAGCAAATCGCCTCCGCTGTCTCGAAAGCCATCGCTGACCGCAGAGGTTAGTCGGTTATTGTCGCCTTTTGCTCCGCAAAAGTTGCGTTCGCAAGACGCTACTTTCGCGGAGCGAAAGGCGACAAAACTGCGCCGAGGCTCGATACGACGTACGGACTATTCGGATAGGTCCAGCGAGCGGTTTCCCGCGAAGAGCCTTTGCGGGTACGATTCGATGTATGTCTGGATCGGAATCGTCTTTGCTGCTTCTCGTCGACGGCTACAACGTCGTTTCGCCTGCAGCCGCACCTGCGCGCGGTGCCGACGATTGGCTGCACCGCGAACGCACACGGTTGCTTGATCGGCTTGCCAGTCAGCTCGATCGATCGGTCCGCGCGCGTTGTTGTGTGGTCTTTGATGCAGCCAATCCGCCGCCGGGCCGACCGAATCGATTCACTCATCAATCGATCGACGTCCGTTTTGCGGTCGGCTATCCCGAGGCCGATGACTTGATCGAAGAGATCATCGCCATCCAATCGGCGCCAAAACGGTTAGCCGTGATCTCCTCGGATCACCGGATTCAAGCTGCGGCTGCCAGACGCAGTGCGATGGCTTTTGACGCCGAGCCGTGGCTCGACGATTTGATCGACGGTAGAGTTCGGCTGGCGCACAAAGTCGTGAGGACAGGCCAGGACGACGGGGCAGGGCAGGGGAGTGTCGACGATGATAAGCCCGAGGGTGTCAGCCCCGACGACGCCCGTAAATGGCTTGAGGATTTTGGACTTGATCCGTAGCTGAGTTACACACCTCGTTACCACGCTCTGCGTGGTAACGCACTCTTCGGACGCTCCGCGTCCCCAGCCCGTTCGGCTCATGTTCGTACGCAATCGTAGCTACCTTCGCCAGAAGGTGGGCGCGACGGCGAAACGTTTTTCACCACACCACGCTCTGGCGAGCGTAGCTACGTTGCGAGCTAGCAAACGCGTCATTGCGTGAAACGCCCGACGCTAGCGCGTTCGGCTGACAATTACAGCACGTCGCGCCGTGCTTCTTCGCTACGGCGGCCGAGGTTTCCGTACCGGTGATAGTCGTACGAAATCGATTGCTCATCAACGTACCTCAGGCACTCGATTCGGCCATCATGGACGACCGGTTCTTTCACCACGGTCACAAACTTGTCGGCACACGCTTTCAAGACGGCGGGATCAACCGAGTCCGACAGAAGTCGCAATCGGTTGACGTCATCTCGGCCGATTCGCTCGGCCAGTTCGACGCCCGTTTCTTCGACGGGATGAATCAATCCAGGCACGAAGTCGGCGGCCGCTTCAAGCAATTCTCGCATTGCCAGTTCGACGGTGGGATCAATCGAAAGGGTGACTTGTGCACGCGCGGCCACCGCAGCACTGATCGCGACGATCGCGTCAAGCATCGGATCGCTTGCACCCACATGGATTGTCATCGCTCGCACAGGGCGGTAGCGGCGCACGTTGTCTTGGCCGACCAATTTGACGCTGTCGTGTTCCGATGAAAACTCAATGGCGGCGGCTTGGCGTTGGTTTGCCATCGCGGCGCAAACGATCGGATAGTCCTCGGCTGGGATGCGCGGTTTGAGAGTCTCACGCCAATCCTCGAGCCAATCCATGTCGTCATGTGCTGGCTTACTTGTATCAATCGGCTCGGCCGCACCGTTTTCGATCTTCGCGAGCGCCAGCACATAGTGTGGGCCACCAGCTTTGACACCTGGCCCATACGCACTGAGTCCGACACCGCCAAAGGGTTGTCGCAACACGATCGCGCCGGTGGTTGGTCGATTGATGTAAAGGTTCCCTGCGTGAATCGTTTGTTTCCAAAGTTCGATTTCGCGATCATCAAGACTTTCCAAACCGCTGGTCAAGCCGTAGCCGGTCGAACGCACGATCTCGATCGCTTCCTCCAATCGCGTGAATCGCATCACGCCAAGGACGGGGCCAAAGAGCTCGGTCAGGTGCGCGAAGCCACCCGGACGAATGTTCCATTTCACGCCGGGACGATAAAGGTTGGGGTTATCAACAACGTGTTCGGGGACGACCAGCCACGACTCGTCATCTTCGAGAGCTTTCAATCCACGCGTCAGCGTTTCGCCGGGCGGAGCAATGAGTGGCCCCATCTTGGTGTGAAGGTCCCAGGCCGAGCCGACTTCGATGCTGTTGATCGCATCGGCGAGCATCGCTTTGAACCTTTCATCGCGAAAGATCTCGTCTTCGAGCAAGAGCAGCGAGGTTGCGCTGCACTTCTGTCCGCTGTGCCCGAACGCGGAGTGAATGATGTGTTTGATCGCGAGTTCGCGGTCGGCCATCGCGGTCACGATGGTTGCGTTCTTGCCGCCCGTTTCGGCAAGCAAGTGGAGGTCGGGACGTACGGAGAGCATGCGCCGAGCGGTCGATGTGCCGCCAGTCAAAATCACGGTGTCGACACGCGGGTTCTTCACCAGGCCCGTTTCGGCAACTTCGTCTTCGCAGGTCACCAATTGCAGGACGTCACGTGGCACGCCGGAGTCCCAGAAAGCATCACATAGCAACTTTGCAGTCAGCACCGTTTCAGCAGACGGTTTCAAGATCACCGTGTTACCTGCCGCAAGCGCGGCTGCGATGCCGCCGCATGGGATCGCCAAAGGAAAGTTCCACGGCGTGATCACGGCGACCACGCCCCGCGGCTTGAGTTTGATTTGACGTTGCTCGCACCAGTGTTGCATCGACAGCGGATAGAACTCGCAAAAATCGATCGCCTCACTCACTTCGGGATCGGCTTCGGCAACGGTCTTGCCTGCTTCGGCGACCATCACGCCGATCAAGTCACCTCGGCGACCGCGGAGCACTTGGGCGACCTGTCGAAGCAACGCATGTCGCGATTCGACAGAGGTCGCCGACCAACTTGATGGATCATCATCAGCCACCTCGACGGCTCGCTGCACCTGCGCAAGTGGCATCACGTTGTACCGCGCGATCACCTTGCCGGGACGCGACGGATCGTACGTTTCACGCAGCAACGGATCGTACGTTTCACGCAGTGACGGGCTCGCTGCGTCGCTTTCGCCACAGACCACACTGGCCGCGTTTTCATCGCAGCGATCTTTCCAGCGCTCAAGGAGTTCGCTTGCCCATTGACTGTTCTGCGGAAGTGACCAGTCGGTGTCAGGTTCATTGACAAGCTGGGACCAATGCTCGGCAGCGACCGGTTGGGCGGGGGCTTCGCGTCGGATCTGCTTGCGACGCGGGCTGCAATCGAGCGTGTCGGCGAGTTCGAGTGAACGTCTGAAGTCGTTTGCGAGGCTCTCGAAATCTTCGCTATCAGGAGTGAGCCGATAGGCGTGCCGCAAAAAGTTCTGTGGTCCCGTGTTTTCGTCCAGGCGACGAATCAAATAGCCGATTGCATTCAGGAATCCAGCCTTGCTGCATGCCGGCGCGTACAACAGCATCTTGGCGCCGCGGGCCGAGATCGCACGGCGTTGATGATTGGCCATGCCTTCAAGCATCTCGATCTGGATCTGGTCGCCAAGGTTTTTTCGTTGCGCCCAAACCAGTGCGAGGGCGACATCGAACAGATTGTGCGATGCCACGCCAACGCGAATGTTGCCATCGGCCGCAGCGTCGATCAAAACACGCAGCATCTTTTTGTAGTTCGCGTCGGTTTCGAGTTTGGATTGAAACGGGCCTTGCGCGTGTCCACCGACGGAGGCTTCGGCGCGTTCCATTTCCATGTTGGCTCCTTTGACCAACCGGATGGTTAAAGGGACCGCGCCGGCCGCAACGCGCGAGGTCGACCACGCGATCAAGTCTTGCATCACCCCAAAGGAATCAGGAACGTAAGCCTGCAGCGCGATCCCGGCTCGTGTCTTTTCGAGACGTTCGCGTTCGAGCGTTTGCTTGAGGGCATCGGCTGTCAGGTAGAGGTCGCGGTACTCTTCCATATCGAGGTAGACGAATTTGCCGAGATTGGTCTCGGGATCGACCTCGCGGTTGGCGGTTCGATAAAGCGTTTCCAATCGATCGGCAACCACATCAATCGTGTGCTGGCGGGCGAGCGGCGAGACCTGGCTGTAGAGCGTGGTGA
This sequence comes from Rubripirellula sp., assembly GCA_965216875.1. Lineage (GTDB taxonomy): Bacteria > Planctomycetota > Planctomycetia > Pirellulales > Pirellulaceae > CBDCUW01. The sequence goes on along the minus strand of OZ244207.1, from coordinate 5,464,688 downwards.
TTTTGACCGAGAGACAACGCACATCAGGAAGCCGCAGTGCGTTGTGGAAGTCTTGCATCCGCGACCACGTTTCCCTTTCGCCCAAGAGTGCTTCGCCAAGCAGGTTGACGTTCATCTGAACGCCCTGACTTTGCCGGTTGCGCAAATGTTCGGCCAAGAGGTCGCCATTGGATGGCAGGATGACGTTGGCCGTTTCTCGCCTCATTTTTTCTTTGACCAGCGGAACGGCGACGCCAGGCAAGTATTCGCCGAACGATTGAAAGCCACGAAGCATGGCTTGTTCGACAGGATTGAAGAACCTTGGGACGCCCTGGACGTCTAAGAGGTGTGTGAGTTGATCGGCAACCCGAGCCGGCGTGTGCGTGCGAAAGGCCTGGTCGGTCATTTCGACCAGCGTCGCTTTGTCCTCGGCGTGACCGATCATGCGGTCGAGTTCGGCCTGCTGGCGGCGTTCGTGCGGCGTTTGCAGCCGGTTCGCCTCACGTAGCAGCTCAGCGGCGACTTCGATCGCCTCGGTGGCATCAGCTTGGTGGGTCGACATGGTGAGAAACCTGTTGGAAATCGATCAAATCAGGGTGATGACGCTGACGGGTGGCAACCCAATTCGGCAGATTAGGGCGTCATGCGCCCCAAAGCTGGTGGGGGGCAAAAAGGAAGGAAAGTCGCAACCTACCGCAAATTCACATCGATGTTTAGAATCGCCCGTTTGTGACCCATTTTTCCCGTCTCGACAGGCGTCACTTTCCCTCAAATTCACGTCCTGGAACACTGAACGATGAGTGCCACCGCGACCGCTCAGCGGGTTTTTAACTTCTCGGCGGGCCCCGCCGCGTTGCCCCTGTCCGTCCTCCAGCAGGTTCAAGAAGAACTGCTCTGTTTGCCCGGCGCGGGCGCCTCGGTGATGGAAATCAGCCATCGCAGTAAGACCTTTGTCGACATTTTGCACGACGCAGAGAACTCGATCCGATCGCTGCTGGGTATCGGTGACGATCACGCAGTCCTGTTCCTTCAAGGCGGTGCGGCACTTCAGTTCTCGATGATCCCCGCCAACCTGCTGCGAGACAGTGGGAAGACGGCTCAATACATTGTTACCGGTTCATGGGCCAAAAAGGCGCTTGCCGAGGCCAAGAAAGAAGGAAACGTCGAAGTTGCTTTCGACGCCAAAGAATCCAACTACAACCACGTTCCTTCGGCTTCGGATTACCAAGTTCCAAGCGATGCGGCGTACCTCTACTACTGCAGCAACGAAACGATTCAAGGTGTTCAGTTCCAAAGCGAACCTGAATGCCCCTCCGACGTGCCTTTGATTTGTGACGCGTCGAGCGATTTGCTCTGTCGTCCGTTGCCGATGGACAAGTACGGCATCTTGTATGCATGTGCTCAAAAGAACGCTGGACCCGCTGGTGTGACGGTCGCCGTTGTCCGCCGAGACCTGCTTGATGTCGGAAGCGAGACGCTGCCAGGTTACCTGCGTTACAAAAACCACGCCGATGCCGATTCGGAGTGGAACACGCCACCAACCTTTGCAATCTACGTGTTGGGCAAAGTCGCCAAGTGGTTGACCGACGACATCGGTGGCCTCGAAGCGATGGAAAAGCAAAACCGCGACAAGGCTCAAATGCTTTACGACGTCATCGACGGCAGCAACGGGTTCTTCACCGGCCACGCCGTGCCCGATTGCCGCTCGATCATGAACGTCACGTTCACGTTGCCCAACGATGATTTGCAAAGCAAATTCATCGCCGAAGCGGCCGGGAATGAACTGGCGAACTTGAAGGGTCACCGCAGCGTGGGTGGAATCCGAGCCAGCATCTACAACGCGATGCCCGTCGAAGGCGCCCAGTCGCTTGCAAACTTCATGAAAGACTTTGCATCCAAGAACGGCTGATCGCCTTTGCCCGGTCGGCCGTTCCAATCGATTTCTCAACACCACCTATCTTCATTGCCGCACAGCGGTTCCAAGCAATGCCCAAGATCCTCACGCTGAACAACATCTCCGTTAAGGGTTTACAGCGACTGCCTCGTGAGAGCTACGAAGTGGCTTCCGAGATCGGTCATCCTGATGCGATTCTGCTGCGTTCGTTCAAGATGCACGACATGGAGATTCCCGAGTCAGTGGTCGCCATCGGGCGTGCTGGCGCCGGAGTCAACAACATCCCTGTCGACAAGATGACTCAGCGCGGTGTGCCAGTCTTCAACGCACCCGGTGCCAACGCCAACGCGGTCAAAGAGTTGGTTCTGGCCGGTTTGCTGATGGCAGCACGAAACATCTCAGCAGCTCAAAACTTTGCCGCGGGACTTTCTGGTGATGACGCCGAGATCTCGAAAGCAGTCGAGTCGGGCAAAAAGAACTTTGTCGGCTACGAGCTTCCGTCGAAAACGCTCGGCGTGATCGGACTTGGTGCAATCGGCCTTCGCGTTGCCAACGCTGCTTTGTCGCTTGGCATGAAGGTTGTTGGTTACGATCCACTGATCTCGGTGCAAAGTGCATGGCAACTCGACAGTGGCGTCGAGCAAGCGGTCAGCATCGATCACTTGTTCAGCCAGTGCGACGCTGTTTCGGTTCACGTGCCATTGATCGATGCGACTCGCGGATTGGTGTCGGCCGAGCGGATTGCGATGATGCCCAAGGGAGGCGTGATCGTGAACTTGGCTCGCGGTGGAATCTGTGATGACGAAGCTGTGTTGAAGGCGCTTGATGACGAACACCTACATCGTTACGTGATCGACTTTCCAACCGGTGCGCTGTTGGCACACGACAAAGTGTTGTCGTTCCCGCACCTTGGCGCGTCGACCGCCGAAGCCGAAGAGAACTGTGCGGTCATGGTCGCCGACCAAGTTCGCGACTACTTGGAAGATGGTACCGTTCGCAATTCGGTCAACTTCCCCGAAGCGGTCATGCCGCGAAACGGCGGGTACCGAATCACGATCGCCAACGCCAACGTTCCAAACATGGTCGGCCAAATCTCGACACTGCTCGCGAATGCTGGTTTGAACATCGCCGACCTGTTGAACAAGTCGCGTGGCGAAATCGCCTACACCATCATCGATGTTGATGGCGAAATCGCTGACGAAACGGTCAATGAGATCCGGGCGATCGAAGGCGTTCTATCGCTGCGTTGCCTCGGCAAGAAGCAGTAGGCCGGATCAAGGAGCGACAGCGACGCGGATCCGGCAACCATTTCGGGTGCACCGCGTCCTCTTTGTAGGTCATGCTCCGCATGACGGGGGTTCGTTTTGCGCACCGTCCGTAGCTACCTTCGCCAGAAGGTGGTTCACATTGGCGGGCCGCTCTGGCGAGCGTGGCTACGTTGTGTGCAAGGCCCGACGCTAGCGCGTTCGGCTCACGACAGCCTCGTTACCACGGTCTGCGTGGTAACGCACTCTCGGACGCTCCGCGTCCTCTTCGTTGGCGGTAGCTACCTTCGCCAGAAGGTGGTTCACATGGGCGGGCCGCTATTACGATCTCCACGCTCTGGCGAGGGTGGCTACGTTGCGTGTAAGGCCCGACGCTAGCGCGTTCGGCTCACGCACAGCCTCTGCGTGGGATCCCGCGCAGGTCGGTCGTGGTGATGGTTAGACTAGTTAGCTCGCTGACTAAGCCACCACCACAAAGGACCGAGATGAAAGCCACCACCTTTGCTGCTGTCCTGACTGCGTTTCTATCGCTGGTCAACTCTCTCGCAGACGCCAACTCTTTCGCCGAGGGAGGCCAGGATAAACCAAACGTCTTGGTCATCATCACCGACGAACACAACTTTCGCACGCTCGGATGTTACCGAGACCGGTTGCCCAAAGAGCAGGCTGAAATGTGGGGTCCCAATTGTGTTGTCCCTACGCCACACATGGACCGCATTGCCGATGAGGGCGTGATTTGCACGCGCGCCTATGCGACGGCGCCGGTTTGTTCGCCGAGTCGTGCTGCGATGATCACGGGGTTGTACCCGCACAACACTGGAGTGCCGACCAACAATCACAAGTTGCGAACCGATATCCCAACGCTTGCCACGATCTTGAATGACAACGGCTATCGCTCAAGCTTCATTGGGAAGTGGCACTTGGGTGGCGAGAGCAAACCTGGCTGGGCGCCGAAGATCGATGGCGGTTTCCAGCACACCAAGTACATGTTCAATCGCGGGCATTGGAAGAAGCTTGCCGAAAAGGAGGGTGTCCCTTCGGTCGGCGCGCTCGACAAGAAGGGGAAGCCTGCCTACGGCGTTTCGGGTGCTGACGAAGAAACCTTCACCACCGACTTTTTGACTGACCGTGTGATCCAGTACATCAACCAGCCGAGCGACAAACCCTTTTTGACCGTGGTCAGTTATCCCGATCCGCACGGACCGAATACGGTGCGGGCTCCTTATGACCGGATGTACGACAGTCTTCGATTTTTGGCGCCGCGGACCTACGGACGAAAGGACTTTCCTATTCCCAAATGGCTCGGCGCTGCAAAGCACCCCAAATTTGTTGGCGCTCAAATGAGCAAGTACTTCGGGATGGTGAAGTGCATCGACGACAACATCGGCCGGTTGCTTGCGACGCTTGAGGAGTCAGGTGAATTGGATTCGACCATCATTCTGCTGACCTCGGACCATGGCGACCTTTGCTACGAGCATGACCGGCTGAACAAAGGGAATCCCTACGAAGGATCGGCGCGTGTTCCAATGTTGGTTCGCTATCCGAAACGCTTGGCTGCCAAGACCCTTTACGTCGATCCGGTCGGCACGGTCGATGTTTCGCCGACGATTCTTGGTCTTGCTGGCATTGGCAAGCCCGTCGAGTTCGAAGGACGCGACCTGACCTCCTCATTTCGAGGGGAAACCAAGACATCGGAGCCAGAGATCACCTTTCTGAGAAACTCGGGCACTTCGGCCGGGTGGTTGGCTGCCGTCGATCGACGCTACAAGCTGGTCGTTTCGGTGAACGATCGTCCATGGCTTTTCGACGCCGAGCAGGACCCTGACGAACTGCTGAATTTCTACGGGCGTCCTGGGACTGCCGAAGCAACGAGCCGGCTTGCCCAGGCTTTGCTTTCGAAATGCGAGCAAACGGGTGATCCTCACTTGGCCAACGACAAAATCGCTACATCGCTCAAACAGTGCGTGAAGGCCGAGTGAATTCGCAAGTTTCATCCCGCGGATTCATCACAAAGCGATTGTCAAAACCGGGTTGAGTGCGAGATAATCACGTCCACTCCATGGTGGGGAAGGGCTGCCTTTGCCGGTCCAGGTCAGGTAGCCTTGGAAAAGGCTACACGGAAGCGAGTGCAGAGAGGTTTTGTGAGACACGTTCGAGGCAACGGTGTCTAACCCAAAGCAGCGCCGTCCGTGATGGTTCTTTTCCTTATTCGCGAAACGCACAGGTTTCAATTCGCGAGCTGTTCGATGATACGGGATACACGCATTCGATGGATGAAGGCGGCGTCCAAGCTCTTTGGTGCCAGCCAGCCTCCTGCACCGATTCCAAGGGAATCGCTGCCCGACTTGAAGGACGAGAGTGCGTTTGTTCTTCGTGATCAGTTGTTGAATGCTGACGAGCAGGAGTTCTTTCACGTCTTGCAGGACGCGCTGTGGGACTTGGCCATCGTCTGTCCCAAAACACGCGCGACGGACGTCTTGAGCATCGTTGACGGTGCCAAGCAAATGAACGAAGCGGTTCGAATCGATCGCAAGTCCATTGATTTTCTGGTTTGCGATCGGAGCAACTTTGAGCCCCTGCTCGCCGTGCAAATTGATTGGTGGTGCGAGGAAACCCAGTCCTACGAGCCTCGCGACCGAGTGCTGCAGCGATCATTGGTCGCGGCAAAACTTGCCGTGGTGCATCTTCGTTCGAATCAGATTCCCGATGCAAAAACGCTGCGTGAGCGGTTATCGCATCATCTCGAGAACCGCCGTCGCCTCGTGCGGAATTTGCCGCGATAGCAGCCAGAGCGGCAGCGTTGTGAAACTCGACGCGTGAAACTGCGAAATCTTGGCTCTTACTCTAGACCCGCGCCGGCGAATTTAGGTACGGTCCGGTCCCCCGGAATGGACTTCGGCGGCCAACCCTCTGCGCATTCTCGCAATTGGGTTCGGGAATTGGTGAAAACGCATGGGCGAAGGATCGCAGATGCAGTTATTGATGCGCTACCGAGATTTGATCCTCCCGATCGGGATCATTGGATGTCTGGTAGTCATCCTCGTGCCACTTCCGCCCGTGCTGATGGACTTGTTGCTGGCTGGCAACATCACCATCGGTGTGATTGTCTTGTTGACGACGGTTTACGTCGCAACACCGCTCGAATTCAGCATCTTTCCATCGTTGCTATTGGCAACCACTCTGGCTCGTTTGGTGTTGAACGTCGCCACGACCAGGTTGATTTTGACCGGCGCCGAAGATCGTGGCATGGGTGCGGCCGGAGGTGTGATTCAAAGTTTCGGTGAATTTGTCGCTGGCGACCGGATCGAAGTCGGACTGATCATCTTTGTGATCATCGTTCTGATTCAGTTCATCGTGATCACTAAAGGTGCAACTCGAATCAGTGAAGTTGCTGCACGTTTTGCGTTGGACGGAATGCCTGGTCGCCAGATGGCGATCGATGCCGACCTGAACGCAGGATTGATTGACGAAAAAGAAGCACAGTCACGCCGCGAAGAAATCAGTTCACAAGCTGACTTTTACGGGGCGATGGATGGTGCCAGCAAGTTTGTGCGCGGGGATGCGATTGCCGGCATCGTGATCACGATTGTCAATGTGATCGGTGGCCTCTTTATCGGCGTGCAATCAGGGATGACCATCTCTGAAGCTGGTGCACTTTTCACAAAACTCACCATTGGCGACGGCTTGGTCTCGCAAGTCCCCGCGTTGTTGATCTCGCTTGCCGCGGGCTTGTTGGTCACGCGAAGCGCTCAATCAGCAAACCTGCCGGTTCAGTTCTTGCAGCAGTTGCTCGGTAATTCCAAAGCGTTGGGTGTTGCCGGTGCCTTTTTGACGCTCTTGATCGTGACCAACTTGCCCGCAGTGCCCATGGCTACTTTGGGCGCAGGATGCATCGGTTTGGCCGTTGTGATGAACCGCCAAAGCGCTCGGAACGATCAACAGGAGGCCGAACGGGCCGAGGCCGAACGAGCAGCCGCAGCCGCACCGCCCGAAAAGCGGGTCGAAGACTTTTTGACAATCGACCCGATGGAAATGTCGATTGGCCTCGGTTTGCTTAGCCTTGCCGATCCATCGCGTGGTGGCGACCTGATGCAACGCATCACAGGGGTTCGAAACGCCATCGCAACCGACATCGGCATCGTGCTGCCCAAAGTTCGTGTCCGCGACGAAATGAGCCTCGGCGACTTTGAATATGAAATTCGGATCGCAGGTAATCCGATCGCACGTGCCACAGTGTTGCCTGATAAGTTGCTCGCGATCGACAGTGGACAAACCACGGGCGTGATCGAAGGCGAACCGACGCGTGATCCAACGTTTGGCGAACCGGCAGTCTGGATCGATCAAATCCGTCGCGAACAAGCCGCTATCTACGGCTACACCGTGGTTGAACCCGGCGCCGTTCTCGCAACGCACCTGCAAGAAATCTCCAAACGCCACGCCGACGAGCTGCTTTCGCGTGACGCGACCAAACACCTCGTCGACGAACTCAAAGAAGCGGCTCCAGCGGTCGTTGATGAGCTGATTCCAGGTGTGATGAAGATCAGCGATGTTCAACAGGTCTTGCACATGTTGCTGCGAGAGGACGTGCCGATTCGCCAGCTTGGGATCATCCTCGAAACACTCGGCGACTTTGCCACGCGGACAAAGGATCCGGTTTGGTTATCGGAATACGTACGGCATCGTTTGGCCCGCACAATCAGTACGCGATATCGCGATGCCCAAGGCCGACTCCATGTGATGGCACTCGATCCGGGCATGGAAGACCGCATTGCAGCGGGGATCGAGCATACCGAAAGAGGACTTTTTGTCCGAATGAGCCCGCAAGCCGTAGACCTCACTTGCGAGAAAATTCAAGAAGGCGTTAAGAAGCTAATCACAGCAGGCCATCCACCGGTCATTTTGGTCAGCCCAAGGATACGACCGGGTCTGCGTCAGATCACGGCAACCAGCATGCCGCGACTGCGAGTGTTGTCCTACAACGAGATTACCCAAGACACGAAGATCGAATCACACGGAGCCATCACCGATCAGTAGGTGATGGTCCATGTTGCCAGACGGCAAGCTAACCTGTTCAACCAACGTTTCATTCATGCATATTCGCACCTTTCGAGCCGCCAGCCTGCAAGACGCCTTGGAAGAGATCCGCAATCAGATGGGTCCCGAGGCTTCGGTCTTGCACACCCGTCAAGTTCGTGATGGATGGATGGGATGGTTGGGTCGCACCTACGTCGAGGTCACCGCGGGGCTCCGCGATTTTGCGGATGATCCGCCGTCGGTTCGATTGGAATCGGGGCCAACACCGCGCGACACCGATTCAAGAGTGGTTGCCGGTCAAACCGGCCCCACAGGGCAAGTGTTTTCGCAAGAAGCCAATACTCCGCAACACGGATTGCCACCGCAACTACTGTGGTACCGCGACGCGCTCATCGAAGCCGGCGTGCCGACACCAACGGTGTCGAGATGGCTCGAAGCGACCGCAAGTTTTGCGGTCAGCCTTGGCGACCCGATCGGCAATGATTGGTCCGAACACCTCAAACGATCGGTCGCCCGCGAAATGCGAATTGGCGGTGCGATTCGCACTCAGCCCGGTGACCGTCACGTTGTGGCACTGGTGGGGCCAACCGGCGTCGGCAAAACAACCACGGTCGCAAAACTCGCCGCCGGTTTCCGAATCGAAGCACGACGTCGTGTCGGATTGGTCACGATCGATACCTTCCGGATCGCGGCCGTTCAGCAGCTCAAAGCCTATGCCGAGATCATGGACCTGCCGATGGAGGTCGTCGAGCGTCCCGATCAAATGCACGCTGCCTTGGAACGACTGGGCGACGTTGACCTCGTCTTGATCGATACGGCCGGGCGTAGCCCTCGTAGTGACGCGAGAATCGACCAGCTTGTCGAGTTGTTGCGAACGGCCCAGCCTGATGAAACACACTTGGTACTGAGTGCCACCAGTTCGGCGTCGACCGTCCAATCGGTCATCAAGGGATTTGCACCGGTACGGCCGACCGCCGCGATCCTGACGAAACTGGACGAAGCTCCGATCACCGCAGGCGTCTTGTCGTCTCTGGTCGCGTCGGACGATTCACCTGGGATTCCGCTGAGCTACATGACCAATGGGCAACAAGTGCCCGACGACATTGCGATTGCAGATAGCGATTGGTTGCTTTCCCGGCTCTTGCCAGCCCGCGCAGTGATGCCACAAATCGAAGCGGCTTAAGAAACAACAAAAATTTTGACTCATGCCAAAGGGCATGGCGTCCGATACAGATACTGAGACAGAACGCGATTACAAAAATCGACTTGAGCGAAAATTTGTGATAGCGGTCTGTCAAGTTTAGGAAACAAAGAACTCTTGGCCTTCACTGGACATTCGAACCGTTGTCACGCAGCTTTGCCGCATCGCTTGGAGCGCTCGCCATGGGACTGGTTGTCCTGCGTGGCGCCATCGACGGTGGAATTGCTGGCGAGGTAGCAATGGATGCGATCGTCGCGATGGTAATCTTCGCGGGGATCGGTGCAGTAGCAGGTTGGATTGCAGATTATTTGGTCCGTGATTCATTAGAGGACTTGTTTCGACGCCGCGTAGATTGGTACCGAAAGGGCCTGCTCGATAGCGGATACGTCGAAGAACAAAAGCCTTCGACAGAAGACTAAACGAACATTATTGACATCGAAGTAATCCGGCTCGCTGCGAATTCAGGATGAATTCAACACGAGTCGAAAACCGTGCTACAGGATGTGGCATGGGTTTGTAACCATCATGGAGGATTGGATGGCAGCGACAGCCACAGCCGACGACGAAATCCTGCAAGTCTGGGCAACGTTCAAGACGATCAACAAAGACGCGCCCGATTACGAAGACTTGCGTAACCGATTGGTCGAGCGGTACATGCCGCTGGTTCGCTATAACGGCGAACGCATTTGGCAGCGTCTGCCCGACGGCGTCGAACTTGACGACCTGATCAGCGCTGGCATCTTTGGACTGATGGATGCGATCGATGCGTTCGACATGGATCGTGGTGTTAAGTTCGAAACCTATTGCGTGCCTCGTATTCGTGGGGCGATGCTCGACGAACTTCGTACGATGGACTGGGTTCCACGCTTGGTGCGAAGCAAAGCCAGCAAGCTTGCTGTGGCCCGTAAAGCTCTCGAAACCAAACACGGGCGTGCTCCCAGCGTCCAAGAGCTTGCCGATCACATGGAACTTCCCGTCAAGGAAGTCGAGAAAATGCAAAGTGATGCCAATGCCGTTGGCGTCGTTTCGCTGAACAAAAAGTGGTACGAAACCGACAGCTACAAAGATGTTCGTGAAATCGACATCCTTGAAGACAAAAAGGGCGAAGACCCGACACGTCGTGTTCAAAAGAATGACCTGATGCGATTGGTCACCAAAGGCCTCAATCGTAACGAGCGTCTGATCATCATCTTGTACTACTACGAAGAACTGACGATGAAGGAAATCGGCGCAACGCTCGACCTTTCCGAATCTCGCGTCAGCCAAATGCACACCTCGATCGTTAACCGATTGCAGCAGCAACTCGGCCGCCGACGGATCGAGTTCGGCACCTGATTGGCCGACAACCCATCGTAGAAAAACTTCGCCAGCGGCATTCCCTTTCAGTGGGGGATGCCGCTTGCTCGTTTAACAACAAGCACCTTCCCGATTGCGGGACGGTCGGATGCGAAGTCCGGGGAGGGAATGCTTCCTCAAAACAAACCCTTTCCGGGGCAAGGGCCCGAGACCTCACGGCCAGCGGCTCAGTGGCACTGCCCGAGTTGCACAAAGCGTTGCTCAGGCGGCTCACTGCATGTCAAAACGAACACAGTTGCCATGTGCTGCGTAGCAACCCCTTCGAACCATTCGCCTCCCAGAAACCTCACACCAGGAACCTTCCTTGCGCGTCGCTCACGTCATCACCCGAATGATCATCGGCGGTGCCCAAGAAAACACCCTGCTGAATTGCCTCGATCTGATTCGAGACTATGACGACGATGTGTTGTTGATCACGGGGCCGGCATTGGGGCCCGAGGGCGATCTATTGAGCCAGGGCAGGGCAGGGGAGTTGCCGGTCAAGGTCTTGCCCGATCTGCGCCGCGCCATTCATCCCACCCGAGACTATGCTGCGTGGCGTCAATTGCACGCGGCGATTGCTGATTTCAAGCCCGACGTCGTTCACACCCACAGTGCCAAGGGCGGTTTGCTTGGTCGCGCTGTCGGTTGGTCGCAAAAAGTCCCTGCCGTGATCCACTCGGTGCACGGTGCCCCTTTTCATCCCTACCAAAACAGACTCGCTCGCGAATTCTTTCGACGCTGTGAACGCTGGGCCGCGCGTCGTTGTCACCGGATGATCTGTGTGGCCGATGCGATGACCGATCTCATGGTCGATGCCGGCGTTGCACCACGCGACAAGTTCAAAACGATCTACAGTGGGATGAAGGTCGAGCCCTTTGCGGCCGCCGATGAACATCGCGAGCGCGTACGTGCTCAATTCGGGCTTAGCGACGAGCACGTTGTGGTTGGAAAGATTGCACGCCTGTTTCACCTCAAAGGCCACGATGATCTGATCACCGCCGCGGTTGAAGTGGCACGCCGACATCCCAACGTTCGATTCTTGCTCGTTGGCGACGGAATCTTGCGAGAGGAATTGACCGCACGCATTGAATCGCTCGGTCTTTCCGAGCATTTCATCTTCAGTGGCCTCGTGCCGCCAAGCGAAGTCCCAGCGATGATCGGCGCAATGGACGCACTGGTTCACACCTCCTATCGCGAGGGCTTGGCCAGAGCCCTGCCACAGGCCTTGATTGCGGGCCGGCCGGTGGTCAGCTACGACGTGGACGGAGCTCGTGAGGTGGCGATTACGGGCGAAACTGGCTTTCTGGTTCCGCCTGGTGATACGTCAAAACTTGCCGACGCGATCGCCTCGCTGGTCGCCGACCCCCAGCTCCGTCTCGATCGAGGCAGGGCAGGGCAGAAGCGGTTCACCGACCAGTTTCGGCATCAGACGATGACACGGCTGATTCGAGAACTTTATGGCGAGGTTTTGGGGGAAGAATAGCCCGCAACGGGGCCCTCCGCGTCGCTCGGAAAACGGGATGGCGGCGGAACTTCCGTATTTTTGGGCGTGTCGTGTGACCTTCCGGCCTCAAGGCTTCTTGAATTATCATAAAGGACCCCAACCAGAACATCGGATCGCACCCAACGACTTCTCTTCTATGTCCAAATCTCGTGACTTTCTCGGGCCGTATCGCTTGGCCCGCCTCATCCGGCTTGGTAGTACCGCTGAAGTCTGGGAAGCGATCGAAGACCACACCCAGGATCGTTTTGCGCTCAAGATTCTGCGTCAGAATATGCGGGGTGACAAAACTGAAATCGCGCTTCTCAAGCACGAATACTCGGTCGCTAAAACTCTCAACAGCCCTCGCGTGATCAAAGTGATCGAATATCGCGAAGAGGGTGGTGTGCCATTCCTTGTGTTGGAACTGTTCAGCGAGTTGAACATGAAGCAAGCCTTGCGGCGCGGTCCCGAGTCGCTCGCCTTCATGCTTGACAAGATTGTCGAACAGGCGGCCGAAGGTTTGTATTACCTGCACACAAAGAATTGGATCCATCTCGATATCAAGCCTGATAACTTCCTTGTCGGCAGCGATGGAACCGTCAAGCTGATCGACTTCACGATCGCTGAAAAGAAAAAGACTGGCCTCAGCAAATTGTTCCACAGCGCAAAGGTTGCCAAGGGAACACGCAGCTACATGGCTCCCGAACAGATTCGCAAAAAGGTCTGTGACGAACGGACCGATGTCTACGCCTTCGGTTGCGTTCTGTACGAGCTTTGCACCGGCCGCCCACCGTACACCGGCGACACGCCTAATGACTTGTTGAACAAGCACCTTTCAGCCTCGATCCCAAGTCCGATTGTGCACAACGACAACGTTACTAAAGAGTTCGCCGATATTGTCAAAAAGATGATGTCGAAAAGGCCAGAAGATCGACCACCATCGATGTGGGAGTTCTTGAAGGAGTTCCGCAGTATGGAAATCTTCAAGAAACGACCACGACGACCGAAGATCACGGTGTTCGAAAACATGCCTGGCATTAAGGGTGCGGAAGACTTGATGAGGAAGGGGCAACCTTCCGACCTGACCGACGACGAAGAAGACGCGTAAAGCAAAACCAAAAGGTACCTAACAAGTGAACGCTGGCCCAGGACTTGAGTTCGAAAGCGAGATCGCCGAACTCGAAAGTCGAATTTCCACACTTGAACGACAGACTGAACGCAGCGATGAAATCGAAGCCGAGATTCGTCAGCTCCGTTTGAACCTCGTCAAGCAACTGCGCGAGACCTACGGTTCTCTCGATGCGTGGCAAACCGTGCAAGTTGCGCGGCACAAGAATCGTCCCTACACACGTGACTACTTGAATTTGGCATTCGACGAATTTGTCGAACTGCACGGCGACAAGCACTTTGGTGACGACCGCGCCATGTTGTCAGGTTTCGCCAAGCTTGACCGTTTCAAAGTCTTGGTGATTGGCCACCAAAAAGGACGCACCTACAAGGAACGCGCAGCGTGTCACTTCGGGTGTGCTCACCCCGAAGGCTATCGCAAGGCGATGACCAAGATGCGGCTGGCGGAAAAGTACAACCTTCCGCTGATCTGCTTTATCGACACGCCTGGGGCCTACCCCGGTGTCGGTGCCGAAGAACGCGGGCAGGCACAAGTGATCGCCGAGAGCATGTTCAAGATGAGCCGGCTACGCACGCCAGTGATCTGCGTGGTCATTGGCGAAGGTGGTTCGGGGGGCGCTCTGGGTATCGGAGTCGGTGACCGCGTGGCGATGTTGCAGCACGCCTATTACAGCGTCATCAGTCCTGAAGGTTGCGCCGGGATTCTCTGGAAGAGTCATGAGCATGCACCCAAGGCTGCCGCCGCGCTCAAGTTCACCAGCAACCATCTCGAACGCCTTGGCGTCGTCGACGATGTGCTCGAGGAACCACTCGGTGGCGCGCATCGTGACCACCATCAAATGGCAACGCGACTCAAGACGTACCTATCGCGAACGTTGTCCGATCTCGAAACGAAGTCGACCGACGAATTGATCGACGAACGCTACGAAAAGTTCCGCCGCATGGGCGTCTTCCTCGAAGAAGCCACCGCATAACGACTCAAGTTCGATCCTTGTTCCCACGGTCCGCCGTGGGAACACAGCTCTCGCCGCTCCGCGGCTCTTCCCTTGGTGCCACCAAAGCAACTTTTTGCGCAGTGCCCGTGAGCCGCTGGCCGTGAGGCCTCGGGCCCTTGCCGACGCAGCTAGCGAGTAGGCAGTGAGGTCCGGCCGCTTACGCGATCGCGGCTCATTTGTGTGAACTTGGGCATGGATTGCTGCTGGTGGAAGCACATTTGCCAATCCGTAGCCGCGAACGCCAAAGCCACTCAAAACGCACCAGCACTTTATTCGTGTGATTCGTTCGATTCGTGGTTCCTTCCTCCCAAACCACCCAACTCTCGGATCTCCGCCGTTTGAATCGGCTCGATCTCCCGGTGCTTCGTCAGCGATTGTCCCGACCGTTGGGTGAGAAGGATTTGCAGCGGATCGCCATGCGAAACGACGAGCAATGTTTTTCCTCGGAACTTGTCTTCTAGCTCCGAGATCGCCGACTCCATTCTCGCCGCGACACTGACAACACTTTCGACGCCCCATCGTTCATGTGACGGGTCCTCCGCATCGTAGCGCCAGACGTTTGCGTAGTGGTCGTTCGACTGCAGGTCCAACTCGCCAAAGAAACGCTCACGCAGTGTTGGCGTTGTCGTCAGCGGAACGCCTAGGATTTCGCAGGCGATTTCCGCTGTTTGCTTCGTGCGCAGAAAATCGGAGCTGTAGACCGCGTGCACGTCGCCGAGACGATCGGCAGCGTTCTCAACAGATTGGCGGACCTGCTGCCTCCCAATGTCCGCGAGTCCATATCGTCGCGTGCCAACCTCCGGCGAGCTGACAATCAAGCCTTCTTCATTCGCGACACTCGTTCCATGTCGCAACAAGTAATAGGTGTTCTGAAGGCCATTCATCGGATTTGCACTTTCATTCGCATTCTATCGCAACCATACCAGACCCATTCGCGTGATTCGCATCATTCGTGGTTCCATTCTTCTCTTCAAGAAATGCCACCGAGAAGAATCGACTATGCTGACAACGAGGATGTCGTTAGAGAGAGCAGGGCAGGGGACTCTGTAAGATTGGGATGAAAAGATGCTCAAGAAGACATTGTGGTTAGTTGTATTTGCATCGGTCTTCACGATGCTTGTCGGATCGCTGTTGCTGGTCGAATTGGGACGTCGCCACTTCGTCGATTCTCGCCCAGCGGTGACGCCAGTCAAGGTGACCTCGCAAGCGACCGAAGCCGAGCGGATCGCTGCGGTCAGCCAATGGCTGGACCAGCAGTTTTCCAACCACCGCTTCAACGGTGGTGTCCTCGTCGTGCGCGGTGACGAAGTGTTGCTTTCGAAGACCTGCGGCTTCACCGATCATACGGCCAAGGCCAAGTTGGACGATCATTCATCGTTTCGCCTTGCATCGGTTTCAAAACAATTCACCGCTGCCGGCGTTCTGCGACTGGCCGAGATGGGCAAGCTCTCTCTCGACGACCCACTTTCAAAACACTTCGAAGGGTTTTTTACGGACGAAGTGACCATCCGCCATCTGCTCAACCAAACTTCCGGAATTGGCGACGCCTACATGCGGCTTGGTCGCAAACATCGCGACGACATTGGAGACGTGTTGTCGATTCAAGAGGTGGTCGAACTGCTAGCCAAGTACGGCGAACAAGAATTCGAGCCGGGAAGCAAAATGGAGTACAGCAACACAAACTACGTGTTGCTCGCCGGGATTATCGAGTCGGCGTCGGAGACGAGTTTTGAACGATTCATGCAACAAGAATTGTTCGTGCCGCTTGGGATGAAAGACACACGCGTTTGGAACCTGTTGTCAAAGGATCGGTCAGCGAACCAGTCGAGTGACTTCAAACAATTCAATGCCAGCCGCACGGAGTTGTCGCCGACGTGGATTGACGGTGTCGCTGGCGACGGCGCCGTTTTTTGCAGCCTGCACGACTTTGTCATCTGGCATCGATTCTGGAACGGTAACGCGATCGTTTCGAGCGACCTGTTGGGTGAGGCGTTGAGTCCCGTCGAATTGAGTGGCGGTTCGGTGTCGAACTACGGATTCGGTTGGATCGTTGAAGAGGATCGGCATTGGCACAATGGTTCTTGGCTAGGAGCGAGAACGTTCATCGCTCGCTATCCCGAAAGCGATTGTTGTTTCGTCGTGCTCGACAATTCGAGTAACGGTGATTTGGACAAGATCGTTAAGCACATCGAGAAGACGCTTGGCCCGGTCTTTCTAGATTTGTACAGTCCAGAGGCAGCCAAACGTTTGGTCGCCGATGGCAACTATGCCAAAGTTGCGCCCTTTACCGGAGTCCGCTGGGAGAACGATCGACCAACGATTGAGATCGAAGGCAGTTGGTATCCACTCCTTGCCGTCGATGGTCATCCGATCGAAAAGGTCATGCAATTTGCGAACGACGAATTCGGGAGTAAAGCCAAAAAACGCTTCGCCGAAGACTTCGTCGAGACGCTCGCCAAGATGGGGCACAATCCGAATTGGCATGTCACTCTCACCGTCAAGAAAGCCGACGGCTCTACCGAAGAAAAGATCACACTCCTGACGTCGGAAAACCGCAACGAAGTTCGCCGCAACGACTAGCCCAGCATTTTGCAACTGCCTGAGAGCGAGCCCCCAGGAATCACGCTGTGCCAAAGTTGAACCGAGTTTCCTGTGTCGGCTGATTTTTTCGATGTTTTGATGAGGCGGTACTTGGGATAGACTTCGCGTCGAGATTGCGGGAGTTGCAACTTGTGTGAGTCTACAATCCGTCGCAGCGACGCTCACCAGAGCGCGGGCCGATGTTGGTCCGGATCGCCGCGGTCAATGCCCAAGGACGCGAGGTGAGGTGAAGATTTGGACGGTCAAACGGAAGGAGTTCGCGTTGTTCAGGAAGTCCTTCAACTCATCGCGCGGTTTCAAACGCCAGCGACGCCAGAAATCTATGAGGTCTGGTACCGATACTCGCAGCGAGAGAACGAGGCCTTGGTCGAAGCCCTCGATGTTGCCATCGATCAGGGGCGGACGATCGACGGTGACTATTTACATTCGCTTCATGAACAACATTGTGTGAAAGTAAATGAGTCGATCGCCGACGTTCAAACGACACTGACATGCGAGTTGGTGAGTTTGCAGTTGGTGGTGAATCGGCAGAAGGACGCCGGCGGTACCTATACCGATACACTCAGCGACGCCGTCAAGTCGATCAGCGATGGACTCAGTTCGGAAGAACTCGCTGAGTGCATTGGCGAGTTGTTGGCGGCGACGGCCGAGATGAAATCGGAGCTCCAGCAGTCAGCCCTTGCGCTCGACGGCATGACGACGACCGTTCGAGATCTACGTCAATTGCTCGCCGAGTCTCAGCGCGCGATGATGATCGATCCGCTGACGGGTATCGGGAATCGTCGCTACTTTGACACCGTCTTGCGTCAGCTCTTGCGAGCTCCAGAGGCTTCCGAGCGAGATGTGTTTCTAGCGCTCTTGGACATGGACAAGCTCAAAGCGGTCAACGACTCGTTTGGGCACGAGGTTGGCGATCTGGTCATCAAACATGTCGCAACACGCCTCAAAGCTCTGATTCCCGAAGCCGAGCACGCGCGTCTTGGCGGCGACGAGTTCGCGGTGTTCTTGCGATCGGAAGGTAGTCATCAGGCGGAGGAGATGGTTGAGCGAATTCGCTCCGCAATGGCTTCAGAGAAATTGACCATGGTTGAATCGGGGGACCTACTCGGAGTGGCAACCATCTCGGTTGGCCTCGCTGTGCTGCGAGCTACCGACGACGAAAAGAGCCTCTACGAACGAGCCGACAAGCTTCTCTACGAAGCCAAAGGCCTCGGCGGCAACCGAGTCGTCGCCGAGCGACGCGGAGCCTGACACAGCCAATGAGCGGCAAGGCACGAGCCGCCGGTATGCAATTCGACCAGCACGCACCACAAGTGAGCCGCGATCGCGTAAGCGGCCGGGCCTTACACTCGATTGCGAAACGCAAAGGAACGAGCCCTCACGGCGACTCACTGGCACCTATCGAGCAGCAAGCAGCAAGCCGCCGGTATCTCTACGGTATCCACAATCCGACGCACGTCTGCACAGCGAACACACGCGGATCAACTAGGGGACAATCAATACCAGGGCGCATCAGTACGGAATTGCTCGATCTCTGCTCTCGACGGGAAGTAGTAAAATGCACGTTCGTGGCAAATCCACTCGTCTCGGCCGTCATCGGACATGATGCTTGTTTCGGCGATTCTCCACCGAGACTCATTCGCGTTCGGAGAGTCTGGATTTCGGTATGCGAGTGCGAGCACGTGCTTCCGCCCAGCAGACTTTACGAACAACGCTTCTTCTCGAGTTTCCCGGTTGTTCGTCGACGGAAATGATGTTTTTTCAACCAAGCTCACCGTCCAGACACTCGAGAGATTGAGGTCACGCTTTAGTCGTAATTCAATCTCCGACTCACTACGCATCAGTACGAGAATGAGCACCGACAAGACGCAGACGCCCAAAATTGCCCCCAAGTACTTTGGCATCATGTTTTTCGCTTCTTTCGTTTCGCTGGCGGTTCCGCATCTCGCGATGATTGGCCACTCTTCGGGCGCTCCACGTCCCAGCCCGTGAGCCGAACGCGCTAGCCCGAATTATTCATCAGAGTTGAACGAAAAGAGCCTTTCGTGCGTCCAAGTTGGTATCTGACATCAACTTACGACCCACAAAAAGGCTCGCCCCAATGGTACACGATTTACAGCCAGCGTTGTTCGACTTTTTCCCGGGGCGAACGATTGAAGTTCGGCAAGTTGACGAACATGTCAGTTGCGATGGTGGCCTCGTGGTGTTCCGCGAACTCGACGATAAGCTCGGGCTGACTGAATCGTTTTCTAATTGCATCGGCGAAGTCAGACGCAAGCCGACTCATTCTCACTTGAGCGTTATTCGACAGCGCGTTTTTGGAATCATCGCTGGCTACGAAGACCAAGACGATCACGACACGTTGCGCTCGGATCCTATCTTCAAGTTGATCGCTGGGCGTACGGTTCAAGAGGGGGATTTGGCGAGTCAGCCCACCATCTCCAGAATTGAAAATGGGATCACCCCGAGAGATCTGCTGGCTCTGGAGGACTGGTTCATCAAGGCATTCGTCGAGTCGTTTGACGAGCCACCCTCCGAGGTCACCCTTGATATCGACACCTTTGCCGACGCCACGCACGGCGCCCAGCAACTAACCTTCTTCAACGGGTTTTACCGTCAGCACATGTACCAGGAGCGTGTGATCACTTGTGCTGAAAACCAACAGGTGGTTCTCCCTGTTTTGCTGTATGGGACGGCCAATGTTGCATTGGCCGCAGACGATGACCTGCTTCGAATCATCGACGCGTTGCGTCAGAAGTTCCCGGATGTTCGGGTGCATGTGCGAGCCGACAACGGCTTCGCCACACCCTACATCTACGAGGCACTGGAATCTCGCTCCGGAGTGACGTATAGCATCGGTTACCAAATGGACCGGTTAATGCGGAGATTTACGGACGAATTGAAGTGTGTTGCCGAGTTGGCATTCGAGTCGTCCGGACAGGAGCAGTGTCGGTTCATGCACCGCAAACATCAAGCTGGAACCTGGAAACGGGAACGTGACTTGGTCTTTAAATGTGAAGTGACCAGCGAAGGAACCAACCGACGTGTCGTGGTGACCAATCGTCCAGGCGCCGAGCAATACCCCGACGGAGTCTATCAAGAGTATGGGGATCGGGGCGAAAGTGAAAACCGAAACAAAGAATTGAGTGTGGACCTCTGCGCTGACCGCCTGAGCGACCACCGCTACATGGCGAATCTGTTCCGGATGATGTTGCACTGTGTCTCTTACAACTTGCTGGCGAGACTACGGAGGATCGTTGCGAGCCCACTGGATGAACCGGTCGATCCGTCAACCCACCTTCCATTCGAGGCGTTGCCAACACCTCAAAAGCAGCGTCACCGAAGTCGCAATCGCCGACACGATCCATTGGGTCGCGGGCAAGCGATGACTTGGCGAAAACTGGTCGTGAAAGTGGCAGCGCGAGTGGAACTGCTTAGCCGCAAGGTGCGTCTTCTCGTTCCAACTTCTTGGCCTCACTGGCGACACCTACACCGAGTCAGTGTCGCACTGGCGGCCTACCATGCCAGCGACTAATCGCCCCCATCGAAGCGCTCGCTAGTCGCTCGTGGCCAATCAGGTCATTGGGGTAAGGGGCCCTCCGCGCCGACTTCGGCACAGCCCCCGAAAAACAACCTCGATCACCCCAGCAACTCAAAATCTCAAAACCCATGAATAATTCGGGCTAGCGTCGGGCCTTTGGCATTGCGTAGCTACCTTCGCCAGAAGGTGGTTCGTGCATCGTACCGTTTGTAGTCTCGCCGCTGGGCGGAATGCGAGAAGATTCCGGCTAAAGCTCGGTACTACGAACCGGCCACTATTCTCTAGCATGCCTCGTTACCCCGCTCCGCGTGGTAACGCACTCTTCGGACGCTCCGCGTCCTCTTCGTAGGTCATGCTCCGCATGACGAGCGTTCGCGCTATGGGGAAACGAGTGAATCGCCCGGCCGTTCGCGCGATCACGGCTCACAGGACAACCTCGTCGCATGCAACTGACCACCCATCCTTCGGTAAATCGGATGGCGACATCATTCGCGGTGTCCCTTTTCTCTTCAACATCTCGCGGCGGTCATAACGTCATCACGCACGGGGCAGGGTAGGGGAAAGGCGAGCGAGCGTCTCGATCGATGGTTGGCTATTCGCGTTTCTCTTCCATCAGTCCGACGAGATTCCCGTCGGGGTCACGGAGGAATCCAGACCAGAGTTCGTGGTCTGGCATTTTGGCGGCAAGCTCAGGTGCACGTTCGCTCGTGGCTCCCTGTTCCACGAGTGCTGCATGTACCGCAACGATATCCTGCACACGAAAATACAAGATCGAGTTGGCGCCGACCGTGCCCGCGCCCTGTGGCGTTGTCAGCATGATGCGGACGCCATCAGCGTCGAGGAACGCGAGATTGGGTCCCGCTCGAAACAAGAGGTCCAATCCAAGGACACCGTTGTAGAACGCGACAGCCGATTCAACGTCACTCACGGTGATCGCAATTTGATGGATGGTCGAAAGCTTACTCGATGCTGACATACGTCTTCGAATCCAAAAGGAGATTGTCTTGATGAATGAGTGACCGGGCGAGCAGGGGTCAACATTCTACATCGGTCGCGCGACCACCTGGCTCACGATGCCGCCTAGCCCCATTGCCTGATCACATAGAACAAGACGACTGCACCGACGAGCATCGCGCCGTGAGGAACATTGGGCGTGAACCCGCTCGCCTAAGCACGCGACCGAAGGCACACGCGAACCAGGCGAGCGAAACACTGCGTGAACCGTCGCCAGCTCCGTCAGGCCCAGACCAACCGAAGAACCCGCGAACCATCAGCGGAATTGCCTGCGAGGCCTCCCGGCAATACCATTGGTGGATTGAGATATCGCTGAGTCTAGCATTCCCGGTGATCCGTGCTCTTATCCGAACTTGGGAGACGATAATCTGATGGCTATCTTTCTTCTGATCCTTCTCACCGGCTTAGTGGCTGTGGTTATTTTCGTTTGCTATGCGACGGTAAAAGCTGAGATGTACATGGATGAACTTCGAAATCAGATCAGTAAGCAGCCAACAATCTCAGATCAAGAGTTTTGTGAACTGATTCCGGAGGTACATCCTGAGGTCAGTCTCACAGTTCGAAGAATTGTTTCCGAAACGACAGGATGGGACCAGAATGAAGTCCATCCAGACACAAAACTGATAGAATTCGATCTCTGGTAATCTGCCTGCAAGGCCACAAGGCATTAGCATTAGCATTTGCTAAAGCTCGTGTAGGTGTCCCCATCTCGAAAGCCCTTCAAAGGGATGTGGGGCCACGCTGTTTCGAACGGAAAAGTTGCATGATCAGCCATGGAATATCGATAGGGGCAAAAGCGTCGGCTCGCTGTCTCTGTTGTAACCCATCGCTACGATTCGTCGCGGATGTGTCGAGCAACTTGGCACCGAGTAATCCGGTGATTGAACTTGTCGCCAGTGTCGAGGTCCAGCGTGTGGAATAGACATCGTTCGTCCGAGCGACTTGTGAAGCTCAGTTGATCCAAATGCACCGATGGGGACATCACGTCATGTACCTGGCCGCTTACTGTGTCAATGCATTCGACATGCAATCCTTCGGCGCTATCGGCAACGGTGATTTGAAAAGAGCCAAAGTCACCTGATGAATGCCAGGTGCCATAGAATCGGTTTGGCGATGCGACGTCTGCCGTGTCACCGACCCAAATGACTCGGAAGCCTTCAAATGTCTGTTCAAGTGGCCGCGGAAGGGAGGGAAGGGATGCTTTGGGAACTGTCAAATGAAGAACGTATTCGCCGCCATGCCAGATTCCGGCATAAAGATCGATTACTGGCACATGTGTCTGGGCAGCTAACCGACTGGCGGCACACATGGGCACCCAGAACATCTCGTGAGAATAGACGTCCCAAGCGCGGTGGAAATGCTCTCGCGCATCTTCGGGTAGCGTGAGCCAGTCGTCATAATGCCGCAAGTCTGCCATGCGCGGAATCACTGGGTGATGGGAGGAGAGGTTGTTTCAGGATTCGTTAACCACCACCGCTCTCGAGCTTGCGATGGTTTTGAGCAATTCGATGTCATCTTCAGAAACGCTGGAGAGTTTTAGCGAAGTAGCGTTGGCTTCCTTTGCTAGTCGAATTGCCTCTCGAATGTCCATTCGATTTGCCTACTGTCGGATAACGGTTGATGCTCTATTAATGCGCGCTCCATTCTAATGCCATCTTCGTGCGCAGCGCGACCTGCTAATCAGCTTTTGAAGGTATGTGCTGCTCGCGCATTAAAGAGATGCTCATTCCATTTGTTTCGCTGATTTCGTCTTTTTCGCGGTTCGTCATCTCTTGGACATGTGTGAAGGCCAAGGCCGCGCGTGGTGGCTTCAGCGTCAGGCTTGATAACCGCGGAAGAAACGAAATGGGCGAAAGCGGTCTGATGCGGGAGGCGGCACTGTTCGGGCGCTACTTTCGCGGAGCGAAAGGCGACAATGGGCAAGGGACGTCAGGCGAATGGAGTAGGGCAGGGGAGTTGGCGATCAAACGCTAGAAAGCATCTGCGCGGCGATCAACGTTGAGATGCGATTGAATGAGTTCGTGTTGTTTTTGCATCCAAGTATTGATGTTGAATTGGTTGTGATGCTGATCGGCCTTTGAAGCCCAGTACATATGCTCGGCATACGATTGCATCAACCTCACTCCGTATCGGGCGAATCCCTGATCGAAAAAACGCTCGATCGATTCTCGCATAATTCGGAAGCTGTTCTTCGGTTCGCCAATCTGCCAGCGAAGCTCTTGACGCCGAATCCGAATGGGATTGTTAGCGAAGGCTTTCGGAGGTGCTCCAACTCTCTGCAACCAGCGAAGGAGTGGTTGGTGGAAGTAATACAGCCATGTCGAATCGCCGCCTCCGCGAGGGTCTTCGCCGATCATGGCAAACTCGAACACGTATTGCGGCCAATCCGAAGGGCTCTCGCACGCTTGGTCGTAACCCTTGGGCCACTTGAGTCCCGGTGTTGGTTTTGGTGACAAGGTCAAGGAAATCTACCGTTTGTAGTACCGAGCTTCAGCCGGAATCTTCAGGCACTACCAGTTACCGGTGAGCTACGAATAGGGCGGTGGCGATCTGTTGCTGTCAAAAAGATCACAGCTGCGGCAGTCTTGGAAGTGCACGCGATAGCGGTTCTTGCGCTGGGGCGAAAGAATGGGAGCAGGCGAAACTGAATCGTAAGGGGTTCGGGAAGTGTTTTGATGCAAAAAACGATCCGGGATTCAGGTCGGTTTGGTTCGATTGAACCAAGTGATCGGAAATTGCACATTCGCAGCATTTGTGGCAACGGTCGCGAGAAGGCTGGTCGGCGATGTGAGCCAGTCGACACGCGAGTGCTCTCAGGGAGAGTTCCGACGAGTTCAGCGAGCTCGCCACAGTATTTTTTAGGAAGCTGTTTGGAAGTGAAATGTGTGTGGACGGGGCCTACCGGAGCCGACTGGAGTCAGTCTTTGATAGTCGCCTTTCGCTCCGCGAAAGCAGCGTTCACAAACCGGGGAAAGCAGCGTCCGCCAGGCCAGCTTTGGCGGAGCAAAAGACTGTCACAAAACCCGGCCTCTCTACGGCGAGCGATGGTGCGGACGCAGAAGCAAAATCACCGCTCATGAAGTGGCATGTGAAAGCTCGTTCGCTGACGTGATCATGGCTCGCAACAATGGGCGCCGCACGGCTGGGGACGCCCAGCACAGTCGATTTCGCCCTCTCAGCAACGTCCGATAATGCCCCTTATGTTGTATTAATGCTGCGTAAACCTATAGGAATAGGCGTTTCTCGCGTTTGGCTTGTCCCACTGCCCGACGTTCGCGTCTGCGGTCACTAGAAGCCAAATGAGCTGCGGGGTTGGCTGGGTTGTTGCTGGGGAACGTACTGGCCGGGATCGATTGGCAACGGGCTGTTTTGTGGTAGCTGATTGCGGAACGATTCACGCAACTGATCGGCGTTTGGAAGCGGGACTCCGTCCCACGATCTTTGCCCATTCTGGTCGCCTGCAATCCAAGGAACGACCTGTGATGGCGACGTCGAACTCGGTTCGTGAAACCGTTGTTGAAAGCGATCCAAATAGGGTCCGATGACTTGGTGGATTTCTGGGGGCATGACCGCGCCGCTGCGGTCGAGCACCTGGGCGATGTAGCGTCCGCTTTTGCTAGCGACGATCTTGTCACGCGTCTTGTTGCCGAGCAGCGTGACGGCGAAAAGCGTGATCAAGGCGCAATACAACGCTCCCTTGGCCAGCCCAAACATTGCGCCGACTTGCCGATCAAACTCCTTCAATTTCAACCGGTCGATCGAGCCGCTGATCATGCGGAATGCAACCCAGATCACCAGCGATGTGCCAAGGTACAGAATCAGCATCGCGAGGAAGCGATTCCACGGCGGCTCGGCTTGAATCGACTCGCTGAACGGCTCGCGAAATCGGTACGCGACAATGTAGCTGACAACGATCGAAGCGATTGAGGCAAGTTGCCACGCGAATCCTTTCACAGCGCCAAAGATCATTGCGCCGATCAGGACGATCAACATGATGATGTCGTAAATCTCCATGGGGGCATCCATGCACGTCAGGAGAATTGATTGGGTGGGTCTGCACCACGAGAGATTTCACGTTTGATAGCAACACAACCGTGAAGGTCCGATTGGTGACAGCGGTTCGGCGAGTATAGCGGTCGACGAACCCCCAAGCGAAGACCAATCGTTGAAGGTCGCGGAACCAACGGCGATCGAAGGTGGAGGGGACTAAGACCACGGATCGCGCGAATCAAACGAATGAGAGGGAGCCACGGATCGCACGAATCAAACGAATGGGTTGCTGGCAAAACAGGTGAGGGTGGTTGGATGAATGCTTGCATGAGGTGCCTGTCCCCTGTTGGGTGCCTGTCCCCTGTTGGGAATGCTTGCAATGGGAGCGGGGTTGTCGGGGGTGCTTGGTTTGGCGTACTTACGTCTTTTACAGTGCGCTGTTGCGCTCGACTCCACTGCCCTGCACTGCTTGCTTGCAAAACGGACGTAAGTGGCTGACTTTAAATCGCACATTACCGGTAGCACGATCGTTGGGATCGGATACGGCTATTGGGGCGTCGCCTATCAATCGATGTCTCTCGAGAGCGGTATCCTTGCCGGAGGTCTGTGCGCAGTCAGTGGCATGTTGCCTGACCTCGACAGTGATTCGGGGATCCCGCTTCGCGAAACAAGTATGTTTGCCGCCGCGGTCATCCCGATGCTGATGATCGATCGCTTTCGAGACCTCGGTCTCTCACACGAAGCGATGGCGCTTGCGGCGATGTTGATCTACATCGCTATCCGGTTTGTGGCAGTCGAGTTCTTCAAACGCTACACCGTGCACCGCGGTATGTGGCACAGCATCCCGGCAGCGGTCTCCGCAGGACTCCTTGCTTACCTCGTGATGCCTTGTCCAAGTGAGTCAATTCGCATCTACAAAAGCGCAGCGGTTGTCGTCGGCTTCATGACGCATCTGGTGATGGACGAGATTTGGAGCATCGACGTTAGTCGGGGCTTTCGTTTGAAAAAGTCTTTCGGCACCGCGCTTAAATTCTTCAGCAACAATCCATTGGCCAACGTATCGGTCTACGCCAAGCTTTTTATCTTGGCCTACTTTGCCTTTGGCGATCACGCCATTACTGATCGCGTGCGCGAACGCGCTCGACTAGACAGCCCCTACATCGCTCAGCCGATCGAGGATCACGAAGGGCTTCGGCGTTTGATGCCTTGGCGCTAATGACACAAGTTAGCGATCGATCACCATCGTGACGGGGCCGTCGTTGACGAGCGATACCTGCATGTCGGCAGCAAAGATGCCACGTTCGACTTTGATCTCTCTCTCGGCGAGCCGATCGCAATACATCTCATAGAGTTCGTTGGCCAGCTCGGGCGCCGCGGCCGCGGTGAAGGCGGGACGTCTCCCTTTTCGGCAATCGCCCAACAACGTGAATTGACTGACCACCAAAGCTTGGCCACCGGTGTCGAGGAGGCTGCGGTTCATCTTTCCAGCGTCGTCTTCAAAGATGCGCAGCTCGGCGGTTTTGCCCGCCATCCACTCGACTTGTTCCGGTCCATCGTCGTGACCAATCCCGACGAGTGCCAATAGGCCGCCGTCGATTTGGCCAACCACCTTGCCGTTCACTTCGACTTGGGCACTGAGAACACGCTGAAGGACGACTCGCACCGGTCAGTTTCCCCAATGAATGTTGATAGAATGAATCGCAAGGACAGGCCTGATAAAATACCCACTCCCCTGCCCTGCACCATATGGGGATCTTCACGAGCCGGTCGAACGCAAAGATCGTGTTCTTTTTTCTTGGTTAGGACGCTTCGGAAACATGCCGTACTTGTTCACTTGCCCCCACTGCCAAACAAAGACTCAGGTTGAGGATCGTTTCAGTGGCCAGGCTGGTCAATGCGTCTCGTGCGGAGGCGAGATTCAGCTTCCAGAGTTTTCCGGAACAAGCCATGCGAGCGCGCCTCAAGATGGCGTGAAGTCGTTGCGATGGATCGTCGCCTCTTTGGTCGCCGTGATCCTCTTGGGCTGCTTTATTTTTGCGGCGGCCAAGTATGGCGGGGACACCATGAATCGGTTCAATACGAACCGAATCAAAGCGGCCTCCAAGAGCAACCTGGAAAAGATCGCCAAGGCGCTCAACGCCTACGCGGCTGACTTCGGAACCTATCCGCCGCCCTTTACTCGAGCGGCGAACGGACAAAAACTCCATTCATGGCGCGTGTTGATTTTGCCATACCTGGGTGAGGAAGAGCTCTACAACCAATTCAAACTCGATGTGTCTTGGGATGATCCCGAGAATATGTCGGTCGCCTACAACCCGCCGTCGGTGTTCAAACATCCCGATGCGACCGCGCAAGGGATGTATTCAGAGACAGCGTATTTCTACATCGTGGGTACGGGGACACTCTTTCCGCCCAAAGCAAAACCGCTCGGCCCCAACGCGGTGGTCGACGATCCGGGCCAGACGATTCTTGTGATCGAAGGCAAGCCATTGGTGCCGTCGCGCATGTGGACCGAACCGATGGATTTGGATTTTGCAAAAATGGTCGGCAATGTCGGTGGCACAGTGGGCGTTGAACCAGGCGGATTGATCGACGACGGTGCGATGATGGCGACCGTTGATGGACGCGGCCACTTCTTGCCAATCACCACTGACACGCAAACGTTTCGCGCATTGGTCACACCGAGCGGAGGTGAACGGCTGCGTGATGATCTGCTCGACTAGCGAAGGCCCGCGGGAAGAGAATAGTGCGCGTGAAGAGGGACAGAAAAATGGTGGGCAGAAAGATGGGGTAGGTAGCGGTTAGGTGATTCTGCTCTTGAGGATGCGCACAGAAAGAAGAGGCAAAAAGATGTGGGGCAGAAAAAGGGTGCGCGGGAAGAGGGGCGGAAGAATAGCGGAGAGAAAGATGGAGGGGAGAGAAAGAAGGACGGGAGAGAGATGGGGGCGATGGCGATGAGGGGCTCGCTTGATTTTGGTTGGGTCCCCTGCCCTGCCCCGGTTTGCTTTAGCTGAGGAATCCGATTGGACGGGTGCCGGTGTTGGCGGATGGGAAACTTCGAATGTTTGGCAAGACATCGACAAGATCTTGGTTGTTGCCGACCCCATACCACATTGCGATTTCGGCCGACATTTCGTCGACGCTTGTCGTTGGCAACAAGCGTCCACGGCCGAGGTCGAGTGAGTTGCCTGGTGCCAGCGACGACGGATAGTCGCCATAGATACGGCCACCGTTGACGCCACCGCCCATGATGATTTGGTTTCCGCCCCAAGCGTGATCCGAGCCTTGGCCGTTGCTATTGAGTGTTCGAGCAAAGTCGCTCGCCGTGAAGGTCAGGACATCATTGCCAAGGCCGAGGTCATCGATGGCGTCATAGAAGTTCTTGAGCGCCTGGCTGACCACCATCAAGTTGTAATTCTGGTTGTTGATCAATTCGTCATGATTGTCCCAACCAAAGTGGCTGACGAAAAAGACTTGGCGTTTATGACCGAGCGTTTGATTGGCGCCGATCGCGCGAGCCACCATTCGCATCTGTTGCTGGAGCGACGTTGGATTTGGCGTGTTGGGATCGTTTTCGTCAGGGAAGAAGTCGTTGACGGATGTGACTTGCGACGTCGCTTGGTTGTAAGCGATCGCAGCGTCGAGCGCGTTGCGGTTGCCTTGAGCAAAGGTCTTTTCGACCAAGTTGCCATAGGTGCGCGACAGAACATCGTCAGTCAGCGTGGTAAAGATGTCGGCCTGAGTCCACGTTGGTCCGTACCAGCCCACTTCCTGGGCTCCGCCGGAGGTCACGACGTAAGGCACGACGCTGTTGCCGGTTTGCAGCATGTTAACGTTGTTCAACGAAATGTTCATCGAGATGCTGTCGTTGGTATTCGTCGAAGCGGTCAACAGGTCCGCCATGCGGCCAGCCCAACCGGTGACCTGCGAACGCGTTTGTGGGACCGAGGTCATCCAGTGTTGTTGCAGGTCACTGTGTGAAAAGAGTCCAAGTGGCAGATTCGTCTGTGCTTGATAGTCGGCCATGGTGGTTGGACGGACCAGACTGCCGACATTGCACAGGAACGTTAGGTCACCAGCATCGTAAAGTGTTTTCATTTCCGGCATCGAATTGTGGATGCCGAAGGTGCGTCCCGACGGGCCGTCAGTGATTTGATGCAGCGAATCGAGTTCAAGTCCAAGTGCGCCGTTGACTTCGGTGTGCAGACCGCCGCGCGCAGTCACATACGCTTCGCGCTCTCCAGCGGTCGTGGGCGAAAGCATGTTGTACGAGTCGTTGCCACCGAACAGGAACAAGCAAACGATCGCTTTGTAATCGTTGATCGATGTTCCCTGAGCCATCAAGGCATTGGTCGCCGAGAGGTTGAACATGGTCGACAGGAGCGACGTGCTGGTTAGCGCAGCGCATCCGCCAGCGGACTTCATCAGGTTGCGGCGAGACAGAGAATCGCGGCTAATCTTGACGGCTTGTTTCATGGCGACGTTCCAGCGACTTGTTGACTGCGATGATGTTTGGTGAGGAGTTGTGTGAAACGAAGAGTGACCCGGTGTCCACTCGGCAAATGTGTCTATTCGGACACAGCACAGAAGGGTGAGGTGACAACGGCGATCAACGCGCTTTCGACTCGAGCATTTTCGAGCTCTGGCCGGTACTGGGCATTGTTCTTCATCCACTGCGTTCGATCGTTGACGACTTCGACGATCCGATCTTTGTAGTCTTGCGGCATCGATCCACAGCAATAGACCAAGTCGAATTCGTCCAATAGCTTGTGCATGTCGTCATCTTCGGTCGCATACGTTTTTTGACGCTCGAGGTCGAACAGCAATTCACAATCCATCGTGTAGTTACTGTTGCTGAGGTAGTGACGCGAACGCTGGCCACTGATGTCCCAGATGTAGCGGTTGACCAACCGGTTGGATGTCACGGCTGTCTTCATTTGAAACTCGGGTGCGTAGAGCGCTCCATTGGGAATGCGTCGCGAAGGTGGGTGTCGCGATAGTTCGCCCGGAGGTTGGTAATCAGGCAACCAGAAGTTGAAGACGCTGGGCGATTGATAGGGTTCTTGTGTCCAGTTCCACGATTGGGGCGAAACCATCATTCGGCCGGTGTGGTACGTGCTGGTCACGTTGACGGCGCGAAGCATCGAGGTGTAGCGAATCACTGGTTCACGCAATCGCGAGTATTCCGTTCCGCGGGGCGTTACTTCGACGCGGTTGGGACTACGAAGGCCCCGAATTCGGACACTCCGCCAACATTCAGGGTCGAGGAGGACTGCTTTGATAACGGCTTTCAGGTCACCACGTTCGCCTTGGCCGTTGTTTTCGAACTTTCTTGCAACGCGGCGAATGTAAGCACGTGAAGGATTGCTTTTGACGAACCGCTGAATCAATCGTCGAGCGATAAAGGGCGCGATGTTTTCATGGTTGAA
Source organism: Rubripirellula sp. (assembly GCA_965216875.1). Taxonomy (GTDB): domain Bacteria; phylum Planctomycetota; class Planctomycetia; order Pirellulales; family Pirellulaceae; genus CBDCUW01. The sequence continues at coordinate 5,433,796 of OZ244207.1, read as the reverse complement.
CAGGTTTTCGATCGCTGCTTTGATTTCGGCGTCCGGGTCGTCCAGGTCGACCACTTCGCCGCGGAGCAGCGTTTTGGGATCGGTGTCATGCTCGGGGGCGTACATGACCATGGGATACTCAAAGTCATTGCCGCTCCAAAACGGGTGGTTGTTATTGTTGGCCGGTTGGAACGTCAGGCCCGTAAAGACGCGAGCGAAGCTCTTGATTGTTTCGTTGTCGTAAGTCGGGATGAGGTTCCCTTCGTCATCTGTCTTCAGCCGACCATCGAGATGAAGTTCATACAAGCCGATGGTGAACAGCTGCATGATCTCTCGTGCGTAGTTTTCATCGGGGAATCGCACTCCGTTCGATTTGCGATTGCGCATGTGGCTCAAGTAGACGCCCATGATCGGATGGTAGGTGACGTCTTCGAGCAATTCGCGGTAGTTGCCGAAAGAGTTCTTCAGCAACATGTCGTAATAGTTTGTAGGTCCCAGCCAGCGGCCGATGCCCGAAACGTTACCGAGGTTGGCATCGTTGAATCCGGCGCCGTCTTCGCTGGTGACAAGGATTTGAATCAGGGCCCAAGCGACACGCTGACGTAATTGGTCTTCGGCGGTCAGTGAGTTGTGCCACCAAGCGTGATAGCGAAAACGTTGGATCCAGACGTTGTTTTGATTGGTGGTGAACCCGTCGTCTTGGATCATTTGAATCGCGAGCGGTTCATGCAGCGTCGCAGGGATCTCAAATTGCTCGTTGATCCATTCTTCGCAAGCGCGACGAGTTCCGATCTGCCGCATCCGAGCAGCGAGTTGATCGATGTCTTCGAGCGTTGGACCAAACGTGGCGCGGTGCAAGAATTGAGCAGCCCGAACCTTGCGTTTCATCAACGCGACATCGGCGCGGGATTCGACTTCGAATGTGCCCGCGTCCACTGGAACGCTTGAGAAGACCAAGAGGGCAACGAGGCCGACTTGGAGTGTACGTAGGATCAGCATGTCGATGTCTCAACCACGTGATTGCAATGACAGGTTTTTCGCCGTGAGTTTGGCGAGCTTGGAATAGAGAGACTTATCGTCCCTGCGTTGTTGATGTTTGGGCGTCTTGGCGCGCAGACCGAGTGCCTTGTGCACCAAGCATCGAACCATCTGAATCTAAGAAGAGTGCGTCTACGCGTCAATAAAAAAGGCCATGCGAGTATGTCTCGCATGGCCTTGATGGTTCATTGTGAGGGGGACGCGCGGCCCAGGTGGCGGGTGCTTTGCCGATTCTGAAACGCGCGGACTGGTTTTGAAACGCCACTTCCGATTTTGGAATGTCCCATCCGGTTTCGGGACGTCCGGGCGGTTCTAGAACTTTCTTGGCGATACCGTGCCCTGGACGCGGCTTGGCAGCCCCTGAATTCGCAAGAAGCCTTCGGCGTCGTCTTGGTTGTAGGATCCGCCGCCCTCCATCGTTGCGATTTCTGCATCGTAAAGGCTGTTTGGGCTGGTTCGCGAATCGACGCTGATGTTGCCTTTGTAAAGTTTCAGGGTGACTTCGCCGGTCACTGGTTTTTGAGCTTCCTTGATGAACGACATCAACGCATCCATCTTTGGCGTGTACCAGAAACCGTAGTAAACCATTTCGGCAACTTCGGGGGCGAGCCGATCGCGGAGGTGAGTCAGGTCGCGATCCATCGTCAGTTGTTCGATGTACATCAACGCGTCGTACAGGACGGTCATGCCTGGTGATTCGTAAACGCCGCGGCTCTTCATGCCAACAAATCGATTCTCAACCATATCAATTCGGCCGACACCGTTGCGGCCAGCGATTTGGTTGAGCTGTTGAACCATGACCAGCGGGCCAACTTTGGTGCCGTTGAGTGTGGTCGGAACACCTGATTCGAATCCGATGGTGACCGTTTCCGATTCGTCGGGTGCTTCTTGAGGACTGACGCCCATACCGAAGTCGACCAGTTCGACGCCGTTGACGTCTAGCTCTTCCAGCTCGCCTGCTTCATAGCTGATGTGCAAGACGTTTTCGTCGCTCGAGTAAGGTTTGGCCGTCGATGCTTTGACAGGGATGTTCTTGTTTTCGCAGTAGGCAATCAGTTCGGTTCGTCCCGGGAATGCATCGCGGAACTTTTTGATTCGCCAGGGGGCGATCATTTCCACGCTTGGGTCGAGTGCTTCGGCTGCCAGTTGGAAGCGACATTGGTCGTTTCCTTTGCCAGTTGCACCGTGAGCGTAGGCGGTGGCTCCGACCTCGCGGGCGACCTCAAGACACACCTTGCTGATCAAGGGGCGGGCGATCGAAGTCCCGAGCAAGTAGATTTGTTCGTACTTGGCTTGCCATGCGAGGACGGGAAAAGCAAAGTCGCGACACAGCTCTTCGCGAACGTCGACAATACGCGATGAAGCGGCTCCACAATCCTTGGCCTTTTGCATCGTTGCTTCGCGGTCTTCGCAAGGCTGACCGAGGTCAACGTAGACTGCGTGGACTTCGTAGCCTTCGTCTTGCAGCCAGCCGAGAATGACGGAAGTATCGAGGCCGCCGGAATACGCGAGGACGCAACTTTTCATTTTTGCTGTGTTTGATGGAGGGTGAGTGACTTGAGACGCGGGGTGTGACGTGTGAGACTATGGGATTGGTTGCGATTTGCAAGAGTCGATCACGCTGTGATTTGATGATTCCTTTTGCTTGGCCGCAACCCGGCATGCAGTCGACAACGATGCGGAAACCACATCATGTCTAACCTCCCCCCTGCCCTACTGGACTTGGTCACCAAAGTGCTGTCGGGCGAAGCATCGAGCGACGAGCTGGTTGCCCAGCTTGATCGCAGCCGCCAGCAGGTCAACGGCCGCGGTGGTAATGACCGCGGAAGCTCCGCTAGTGGTTCGATTGGTGAATCATCCACCCCTTCAGGGACGCTCGACATGATGACAGAAACCGAAGGTGCGACAGTCGATTTGGGTCGCCAAGCGAGGTGTGGGTTTGGTGAGGTGATTTACGGCGAAGGCAAATCGTCGGAACTGATCACGCGAATCATCCAGACACAACACGAGGCGGGTCAAAACGCTTTCGTCACACGTATTGATAGTGATGTCGCCTTTCGGGTTCGCCAAGTCGTCGGACAGGCCAGGCACAACCCGGTCGCTCGAACGCTGCATGCGCCGATGGGTGACCGGTGCGAAGTGGTCCAGCCGCTGGCCAAAGAAGACCTTGCAACGACGCTGCATGCTGCCGTGGTGACGGCGGGCAGCACTGACTTGCCGGTTGCCGAAGAGGCGATCGAGACATTGGCTTGGATGAAGATTCCTGTCGCTCGGTACGAGGACATCGGCGTGGCAGGGCCGCAGCGGTTGTTGGCGGTGGTGGACCAACTGCGCCAAGCTTCGGCGATCGTCGTTGTGGCCGGAATGGAGGGTGCTCTTCCGCCGGTGGTCGCCGGTCATGTCTCAGCGCCTGTGTTTGCCGTTCCAACGAGTGTCGGGTACGGCAGCGCTCTTAACGGACTGACGCCGCTGATGGGAATGCTCTGCAGTTGCGCGTCCAACGTTTCGGTGGTCAACATCGATGCCGGTTTCAAAGGTGGATACATGGCCGGAGTCGTGCTCAAACAGTTGATCGAAGTTTCGCAGAGACTTGGACGCTGATGACGCACGACAGTCCCGAACCGCCACTCATGCTTCCGCAGCGCGAGTCGGATGCGCACAAGGGAAGCTTTGGACGCGTGTTGTTGATCGGCGGCAGTCGTGGCATGGCAGGTTCGATCGCGTTGAGTTCGATCGCGGCGTTGCATACCGGAAGCGGCTTGGTCACTGCCGCAGTCCCCAATCGTTGTCTCGAAACCGTGGCGTCGTTTCATCCAGCGATCATGACGACACCGCTGGCGGATGATTCGGACGGCAGGTTTGCAACCGATGCGGCTGGTGAGCTTTGCAAATGGATGGCCGCCGCCAACGTCGTCGCGTGTGGGCCAGGCATGACCACTGCGGCTGGATCGATGGCGATTGTTGAGCGCGTTTTGCAATCTTCGAAGACGCCCGTCGTTTTTGATGCCGACGCGATCAATTGTTTGGCGATGTTGGATTGGACGACTCTGGTACGGAACCAAGCAAGTGCTACCGCCGAGGCTTCGCTTGTCCTGACGCCGCATCCGGGCGAGTTCGCACGATTGACAGGAGTGTCATCGGCAGACCGCCGATCGCAGCGGGATGCTGCGATCGAGCTGTCAAAAGCCTCTGGAGCGGTCATTGTGTTGAAGGGAGCGCCGACGATGGTGATCGAAGGCGATGCGGTTTGGACCAATTCGACCGGTAACCCCGGGATGGCGACCGCCGGCAGTGGCGATGTGCTTACCGGAGTGATCGCATCGCTGATTGGACAATCGCTGTCGGTTGGCGATGCTGCTCGCCTGGGGGTCTGGCTGCACGGTCGAGCTGGCGATTTGGTGGCCAGCCAAATGGGGCAAGCAGGTGTGACCGCGCCGGCGATTTCTTCGATGATTTCGCTCGCAATTGACGAGGTCCTCGCCGACTAGCCTCGCGGTGGACTGGTCGCAAATCGCCTCGGAATCCCTCCCAAATGCCGCGTCGAATCACCGCTACGAAGATCGCACTGAGTCGATCATAATCGTGGAGGCCATCGCGGCAGCCGCTCCACTCCCCTGCCCTGCTTTCAATCCTCTATCGTTGCCTCGCCCAGTGACCGAAATCGTCCCGCTCGCTCAAATCACCGCAGCCAACAAGGGGGGCGTGATCAGTATTGGCAACTTCGATGGAGTGCATCGAGGTCATGCAGCACTGTTGAGTGAGGCGAGGCGTCTCGCGGACGAAGTTTCGGGGCCAGTCACCGCGATGATTCTCGACCCTCATCCTGCGGCGATCCTGCGGCCACAACAGTTGCCAGCACGATTGAGCTGGATCGAGCGTCGCGCTGAACGCATGTCAGAGTTCGGTGTCGATTACCTGGTGGTCTGTGAGACGACACGTGAGTTTCTGCAGCAATCGGCCGAGGCGTTCTTCAACGGGTTGGTGGTCGAAGGATTGGAAGCCAAGGCGGTGGTTGAGGGTCCCAACTTCTTCTTCGGTCGTGGCCGCGAGGGCAACGTCGAAACCTTGGCTGAGCTTTGTGATCGCAACCAGATCAAACTCTCAATCGTTGAGCCGACGGTCGTTGGCGACGGGATGATCAGCAGCACGCGAATTCGCGGTCTGCTCGCTGAAGGCGATGTTGAATCCGCAGCAAGCCTGATCAACGCGCCGCATCGTATTCGTGGCGTCGTCGAAACGGGGGCGGGCCGCGGTCGAACCATCGGTTTTCCGACGGCAAACCTCGGGCAAGTTGACGTCGTGACACCTGCCTTGGGGGTCTACGGAGGTCACGCGTATTGCCAGGGTAAGCGGCATTTGGCGGCGATCCATATCGGACCCAGTCCCACCTTCGAGCAGGATGGGCGTTCAAAGATCGAAGTGCACCTGATGGATCTCGATGCCGATCTTTATGGCCAAACGATCATGGTTGACTTTGCCGTCCGAGTGCGTGACATTGCCCGCTTTGAATCGGCCGAAGATTTGGCTCAACAACTAGCAACCGATGTCGCAACGATTCGTTCACGACTGAGTTCCGATTCCGAATTTGTCTCTGCCTAAACACGCTGCCACCGCTGAAAACACTCGCATAGAGAAAGAAACCTCAATGGGCGTTAACTGGAAAGCTTTTGTTGATCAAATCAGCCATTACGAATCGTTCGTTTTGGTAAGCCACATTCGCCCTGATTGCGATGCCCTGGGCAGCGAGCTCGGGATGGCCGAAGTGTTGCGTGCGGTCGGCAAGAAAGTGCGAATCATCAACGCGCACCGCACACCGCCTGCCCTTCAGTTTCTCGACCCTGCAGGCAACATCGAAGTGCTTGGCGATGATGTCGAAGCGGAAGACATCTCGGCCGATTGCATCATGGTGCTCGACACCAGCGCGTGGGCGCAGCTTGGTGACATGGGCGATGTGATTCGTACTTCGCGAGCGGACAAAATGGTGGTCGACCACCACGTCGGCGAAGATGACTTGGGCGCGACGATGTACAAGGACTACCAAGCCGAAGCGACAGGCCACTTGGTGGTCCAAGCCGCGGATGCCTTGAATGTGCCATTGACCCGAACGATGTCGTCGGCACTGTTCGCGGCCATCGCCACCGATACGGGTTGGTTCCGGTTCAGCAGCGTTACGTCAGAAACCTACCGTGTGATCGGACGTTTGGTTGATGCTGGCGTCGTGCCGTCGGAAGTTTATGGGGACCTCTACGAACGCGACACACTCGGAAGACTGAAGCTGCGTGGTTTGATCTTGTCGCGTACCACTTCTGAAGTGGAGGGTGCGTTGATGCATACCTACGTCGAGAAAGAAGACTTCGATGCAATGGGTGCTCTGCCAAGCGACACCGAGGATGCGATCAATCTGACGCTCTCCGTCGCTGGCACTCAGGCTGCAGTCATCTTTGTTGGGCAACTGCGAGGCGGATTCAAGTTGAGCTTCCGAAGCCGTTGCGGGATGGACTGCAACGAAATCGCCCAGCAATTTGGCGGTGGAGGTCACAAGGCCGCGGCCGGTGCCTTCCAAGAAGGCACACTCGCCGATGTCAAAGCACGTGTTTTGCCTGTGGTGATCAAAGCGGTCGAAGAAGCCCTGCAAGACTAAGGCAAGCAATGCCGTTCGGTTCTAGGAGCCGGACGTAGCCTCGGATCGCATTTCCTCTTCGATCCTCTCGGCAATCTCTCGTAGTTGCGGTTCGAAGCGTTTCCATTTAGCAACGGATGTCGAGTACATCGGTTGTCGGACTTGCCACTTGCTTGGTGTTTGGACGCTTCGTTTGTTGGATTGGAAATCCAAACAACGCGCATCCCAAGGCAAGCCACAATGCTCGATCAGCGCTCGGACATTGGATTCGGGGTCGGTGACCAGCTCTTCGTAATCAACCGTATGGATAGGAAGCGGGAGCACGCTCTGCCAATGTCGCATGAGCCTTCGGTAGAGTCCGTGGTACTCGATCAAAGCTTCCAGGTCACAAAAGGGCGCGCTCAGGTTTTGGCAGTAACAAGAGACGAGTACATCCATCGGGTTTCGACGGCAATGAATGATGGTCGCGCCAGGGAAGAGTGTCGCGATCAACCCGAGGTGCAAGAAGTTGGTTGGCATCTTGTCGGTCACGTACTGGCAGTCGCCGCCGAGCTCTCTTAAGTAGTCGAGATGACGCTGAGTCAGGTCGTCGAGGTAGCGGCCGTCGACAGTCGAGAGGATCGCAGGGTACAGCTCTTGGAGTGGCACTTCCGGAGTTTGATTCTGAGCGTACTGGGTGTGGTCCTTGACGATCTGTTGACGGATGCGATCGATCTCTTTCAATTCGCCCGCGCCCATAACGGACGGGTGGCTGCTAACGATCTGTTCGGTCAATGTCGTGCCCGACCGCGGCATGCCGATAATGAAGATCGGTCGTCGATCGGCCGATGGAGAGGGAACCCTGCCGTCGAAGAACGCGTCGTCAAACACCTCGATGGTGCGTTTGACCGTTTGAACAAGTTGACTCCGTTGAGGATTCTCGCGGTTATCGCTGTGACCCGGTTTCAGTCGATTTCCGGCGTCGTAGTGAAGCCAGGCATCCGCGTACTGCTGAGTGTCATCCAAGATTTTCGCGGCTGCGAAATGCAGTGGCACCAAGTCGGGGCGTCGCAACGTTGGATCGGCAAGCAGCTTGCGAATCTGTGCCAGGTATTGATCTGACTCATCGCCCGGTTTGAACTTTTTAGCTCGCGTGAAGCGAAAGTACGTGCCGGAACGGTTGGGGTTGGCGCGTAGTGATTTTTCAAACAGAACCGCGGCTGCATCCATTTCGCCTTTCTCGACATGGACATTGGCCAGTTGTGCGTACGCTTCTGCTGACAGCGGATCGACTTCGATGGCTTTTCGCAATGCCGCAGTTGATTCGTCATGCCGATCGAGGAGTCGCAGGATACCGGCCAAGCGGACCAGCGTTTCAGCATCAGGGGCGGACGCCGAAACGATCTCGTAGCAGTCCACCGCTTCTTCGAGGATCTTACGATGCAAACGCCACGCTCGCCGCCTGCGAAGCCTCAACGCTTGGTGTTCAAGCAACTGTCCGAGCGCTCGGTTAAGCGTTGCGGATCGGCGGTCCTTTAGAATACTGACGCGTAAGGTGTCGATCGCGTCATTTGGTCTGTCCTGATCGACCAGAAGCTGACTCAACGCGATCGATGCCTCGTGATTGACATCGTCGATGACCAATGAGCGTTGGAAATGCTCAATCGCTTTGTCCGTTTGATTGCTCTGTGCATAGAGATGCCCGATCAGATTCCAGTCATCGCTCTGACAGGGGTCCGAGCGGATCGCCAGCTGAAGGTGATCGAGAGCCCGCTGCCCGTCATTCAATGCCAAGTGCGCGTGGGCAACGAGTCGGTGCCATAGGGGATCGTCTGCGATCGTAGGATCGCGTTGCAAGAGAGCAAGCGACTCGGCCGGCTGGTTGTTACACAGAAGTGCAGCCGCGACCGACCGCATGGCGACACGATCGTTTGGATCTCGCGCATGACGGCGTTTTGCTTCACGTAGGACAGCACTTCTGTCTTGCAGAACGGAACTGCGTAGTGGGCTCGTGGCCTGCTCAAAAAGAGCTTCGAGCTTGTCCAAGCTCACAACCATGCCTATGGCGTATTGGTGGGATGGGGTTCGGGGTCACTTCCGTACCCATAATAATACCCGTAGTAGTCGGAGCTGCCTGGGTCGGTGTTGTAATCGTAGTACTGGTATTCGTAGTAGTAATAAGGGTTGTGCCCGTCGTCGTCTTGTGGGTCGTGGTCGTCGGGATCCTGGTCATCGGAAATGCCGTGGCATTCGAGCCGGTAGTTGATATTGTCGACGGGATTGCCGGTGCGCGAGATGGCAGTGAATCGAATGATGTAGTCGCCCTGCTCGAGCCAGACGTGGGCGCTTCGTGCCGCGTCGGACCGCGCCGCGAACGCGAGTTTGATTTCTTTGGTGTGAGCGTCATAGATGACAATCCGTGCCAGTTCGTTTCTCGCACCGCCACTTGCGAACAGGTCGAATCGAAACAACTTTGACTTGTCGGCCGTCCAGCGAATGAAGTCTTCTTCGATAGAAGAGACCGAGCCACTTGTCATGTGATGCGGCGTGTCGGAAGGAACAAATTCTGCTGACGCGACATAGTTGCCGACACTGACGGCGGACGTTGGATCCACGCTGATACGCAGATAGTAGTCTGCATTGACGACGGGCTGATTCACGACAAGCACCCACGATCCATCTGGTCGTAGGCGGCCCGATGCTCCGACCGGTTGATCGTTTGTGTCAACAATCTTCAGGTCCATCCCGGGTTGATCCAAGCCAACACCAGAAAGGTGCACCATCAAACGACCGGCAACACTCGTGCCAGGGACTTTCAGGTAGTCGACATCGGTTAGCGATGATACTGCCGAGACGATCTCGTAGCGGGTTTGGGGAGCAAAGCCAGTGGCATGGTTGAGGGTGCCCGCCGACGCGAGCGTGTCGTTGATGCCCTGCTCGTCGTCGGCAATCGCAAAATTGGTAAAGAGCGAGTCAACACCGCCATCGTGCGCCTTGGGCGTTGGGTCGGATGCCTTGACGGTCGCGTCCCGGTAGTCGACTTCGATTTTGTAATCGCCGATTCCGTAGATATCTTGGTTCGCGCTCGCGACGCGAATGTAGATCACCGAGTGGCCGCTCAGTCCGCTGAGGTTGATTTCGTTGTCGTTGTCAAACGCCGAGGCTGCGCTCGCCGATCCAAGGACATTGCCATTGACATCAAGCACATCGACCTTGGAGGTCAACAACGATATGCCAGCAGCTCGAAGTCGGACAGTTACATCGTCTTGCCCGCTTGCGGGGGTCACTTCGTAGTAATCAACATCCGCAGCGTCCTTCAAACTGCCCGAAACAGAAATCACATCCGACGCGGTTTGGAATCCAACTGGAGTGGAAACCAACGTCGCCAGCTGAAGCTGGCCGTTGTCGACAAGTTCAAACGGGTCCGTGCGCGCACCATAAATGGCTTGAATGCTGTCGATGTCGCTCTGCGAAAGCGTTCCCTTGGGGACGGTGTATTGCCGAAACATCACCGAGTGTGGCGTCTTGTTATCATCCACTCCCAGCGTGTTGCCCGACTCGTGAAGCAACAGGCTAAACAAATCTCGCTCGTAGCCTTTGTAGGAACTGGGAGCCGGTGGCACACCACCGGCCCAGTCGTGATAGAAGAACGGCTCGTTCGAATTCAGAAGCAAATCACCGGAGTAGGTTCCGGCCGATGCTTGAAACGGAATCGAGTTGGCAAGCACACCACCTTGTGGGAAAGCTCCAATGCGAAACTCTCCGAAACGCGGGTCGTTGACCGACATTCCCGCCGTTCCAAATGCGACGTTGTGGTCATTCCTTAGGCCAACGTTGACGTCGGCGTACACGGACCACGTTTGGTACGCACGCAGTGCAAGCTCTTGCCACTCGCTTCTCGCCGAGATGGTGTCAAGCGTTGCGTGAAGGTCGTTCGGGTGCTGACCGATTGCAACTCCATCCGTAGGGAAGCTGATGGTCAATTCTCTTGGGTTGGGCCACGGTGTGCCGAATGCGGCAAGCAATTGGCGTGACTCAAGCGGTTCGATCTCAATCCTTTTTGATGCGGGGCGACGGTGTCTCGTTGGGGTCTTCATTCTGAAATCACAGGGCACATGGTGAATAGCTAGGGTTGTTTACGTGATGCTTTCTTTTCCACAAGTCGGTTGCCCAATTCGACGGTTTTTAACATTGATCTGAAGTCGGAGTACTCACGAAGCGAATCAAGATCGTCATCAAGGCTGATCTCCTCCGCTCCGTATCCGGACTGAAGTGCTTTGGCGAGCAACGGGAGCGCTCGCTTATGGTAGTTCTCGCCTAGCAGCGCGTTGGCACACGCGGCTTGATAAAGCGTTCGAGGTTTGTTTGGTGGACGGATGGCCTTACGAAGGTAGCTCTTCGCTTGCTTCTCCTGTCCAAATCGGGCCAAGAGGACAGCGGCATCGATCAGCGACTGTTCACGACTGGGGTCAAGCTCGACGGCCTGTTGGAGCGACGCAATTGCTTCCTCGTAGCGGCCCAGTTTGCAAAGGACGGACGCCTTATCTTGAAGGATTCCTGCGTCGCGCCGGCTGCGTTGAAATGCGAGTTCGAGGTCTTCGAGTGCGCCTTCGGGGTCGCCGCGTTTGACGCGCGCGGTCGCTCGAGTGATCAAGTCGGCCGGCACAAGCGACTCCGATTCCAACGCGGCTCGGTAGTCTGCATCGGCCCGTTCTTTGAGATTCAGTTTTCCGAATGCTCGGCTACGCAGTAACAAGACGTGCGGGTTGTTTGGCGAGTGCTTGAGAGCTTCGGTTTGGTCCGCCACCGCGTCATCGAACCGTTTCATGTTCTCGTAGCAGAGGCCACGCAGCGTCCATGCCGTAGTGAGGTCGGGTTCGAGGTCGATTGCCTTGGAAAGGTCATCGGCAGCCCGACGATACATGTTTGTGGCCGTGAAACAACGGGCACGTAGATACCAAAGCCGCGATGCGGTCGGGGCGTGCTCGATGGACTGAGTGAACGAAAGTTTTGCGTCTTCGTATTTTCCCGATTGAAACTGTGCTCGTCCAAGCATGGTCCAACGCAGAGCCGACGGAATGTCGCTGTCCGCCAATTCAGTAAGTTGTTTTCTTGCCTCGGCGTATTCTCGTTCCTTGTACAAACGAATCGCTTCGAGATAGCGTTCGGTGTCATTGGAATCGGACAACAAGACCTTGGCAGCCTTTTTCGAGAGCTTCTTGAATTGGTCGGTTTTGCCCGACAGGAGGGCCTGGTCAGCACGAATGAACAGTAGTGCTCGCGAAGGAATGTCGCCTTGGATGCGCTCGGCCGCATCGACCAAACGGTCCAATCGCTTGCGCGAGGCTCTGTCGATGGCAGCCTCGTTTCGCGAAGAGAGCCAGTCGATTTCCGCATAGGCCACTTGCGCGACATGTCGAAAGGCGGTGTCGCGGTGTTGTTCGATCTGCTCGGGGGTCAGCAAAGCCGATTGGAATTCGTTTTCACGATCGGGGTTGAGGATCCCAAACTCTTCGAGCGGTTCGAGCGCGGCGACGATCAGATCGTCTTGGTGGCGAAGCGGATTGACGATGGTTGTCGACAGAACGTCGGCTGATCTGTCAGCAAACGCATCCATTTGAGCGACGACCGACATATGATCCGACTGTTGCTTGAGCCCAATGGCAACAAGGCCCAGAGGAATCATTAGGCAGATCAATAGCACGCCGGCTGTTGAGGCAGAGACGGCTTTTGGATGACGCTTGAGCCACTTGGTCGCTTGATAGGTGGTCGGTTCGGTCGTATGGCTGAGCGACTTGTTTTCGCTTTCTCGCTGCAAATCCTCGCGAAGCTGTTCGGCCGAGTATCGTTGGTCTGGTTCGGCGAGGAGGCAACGCTCAACGATGCGTCGCAAGCCTGGGCTGCCCGAGTCTTCGCTGCGCCATTGCACCGGATTGCTACGGTCTTTGATCGCCGGTTCAAGGTCACTCGCACTGGTTGATTGCGGCGCCGAATAAGGGAGTCGGCCCGTGACGAATTCATAGAGCATCACCCCCAACGCATACACGTCAGACGATGAATGAGGAGCCAACGATTGGCCCATCAATGCGCGATACGATTCAGGCGGCATGTAGGGCAAGGTGCCGCCAACATGTGCGATCTGTTTGCGGTCGAGTGACTGGGCGAGGTTAAAGTCGAGTAGTGCTGGTTCGCCGTCGTTTCGGATCAGAACGTTGGCGGGTTTGAGGTCGCCGTGAAGCAAGCCACGCGCGTGTGAGTGTGCGAGTGCGCCAGCGAGCCGTCCAAAAATCCATAACGCAAGCTCACTGCAGTCGAGGTCTTGCAGCGACTCGAGCGGCTTCTTGAGATCACTTGGATGTAGGACTCGTGTCGAACCGTTTTGGTTGTTGTCGTCTTCGGCATCGGTTGGCTCGCTGTCGACCACCGTGTCATGCGCTTGGTTAAGCACGGTGCTAACCAAACCTTGGCCGCCTCGGGAAGATGCTTGATCGTCGCACGAAAGGTAGTCCGACAACGTCAGCCCACCGGCATAGGGCATGCAGATCACCGATCGCGATTGAATGCGATGGAACGAATAGATTGGCACGATGTTGGTGTGCTGCAACATCGCCATGTTTTGGGGTTCGGCGAGCGCTTGCCGCACGACTTTCAACACCACGTGACGATCGGCCAGATCATCTTGCGTTGCAAGGTAGACTTTGCTGAACGCGCCGCTGCCGAGTTCTTCGACAAGTCGAAAGCCGATCTTTTCAAGCGCTTCTTCAAACCCAACATCGGCCACCGTCCCGATCGGCGGTCGGTTCTTGAGCTGGGATTTGCGAGCGCTCGTTTTGCCAACCAAATCGCGATACCAACTCTGATCACCAATACCGGGCAGTTGTTGCCAACGAGAAACGGCCATTGAGTGTCCGTGGGCAACCCGACTTCGATAGTCCTCAAACGCAATTTGGGCCACGCTTTCTGGGCTCGTCAGCAGCCCGTCAAATTCGCGGAAGTAGTCGTCCAACGGAAAAGAGAGGCCGTGGTTGTAACGTAGCTCGATGTCGATCCGAATCAGCTCGGTGATCGCTGAATGGTCGTTACCAAGATCAAATTGGTTCAGCAGCGACCGGATGCCTCCAAGGGACCTCGGAGACCAATCACGTTCGAAGCAATCAATGGCTTCATCAAGTTGGTCGACGCTACTCTTATTGATCATGGCAATGGCCTGCCCTGTGACTCATACAGCCAGCAATGCCCCCACCGTACGCGCATGCGGCTACACCTAGTTGAGGTTACCTACCGGTTGATTTCCGCCAAACTATTTCCAGGTTTTTAGGGAAATTGGGGTGTGTGGGCAAAAAGGTGATTGGTTGTTGTCGCTACTTTTCGTCGAGCAAAAGGTCGGCGAGTCTTTCGCGACTGCGCTGCAGGCTTCGTTCGACCGTCCGTCGGCTGCGGCCCAGTTCAGCGCTGATCTCGTCAACGGTGTACCTTTGAATCCTTAGCGATAGGATCTCGCGGTCGATCGGTCGCAGCAATTCGAGCGTTTCTCGGACGGTGACTTGAAGGAACTCAAGCGACGAGGGGTCGAGCCCGACGCCCTCTTCGAGCGTTTCAAGCGAAATATTACGTTTGGTGTCGCGCCGCTTGGCTGAGTGGTGGCCCGCTTTTCGGCGCAGTTTATGGACGGCGATCACCGCCAGCAGATTCCAGAGCGTTGTGCCTGGGGGAGCGTCGTAGTGTCCCGCTTGAACACCACGGAACATGCTCTTGAAGACGGATTGAACGACGTCTTCGGGTTCCGTGTTTGCGCGCAGCCGCTCACCGAGTTGAGCTTCAACCAACCCAAACACCCGTCGCGCATAGCGTTCGTACAATGCTGTCGCAGCGTCTTCATCGCCACCACGTACAAGCACAACAAGTGAACGATCGGTCTGCGACAGGCCTCCGGAATCAAACTCTGATGGAGTCACGGTTTACCAGCCGTACCTTGGAACCCATTACAGGATCAGCATGAGCACCACACCATAGTGACTGACGTATGTAATACAAACAAAATATCAAATCGCATCAGCGATGTATTCTGCTGCTTTGGCGGGTGTCGGGGCTTCCCTGACAGGGGAGATTGGGGGTGGGGAATGATCAGGTGGGCTGAGCGTGGATGGTGTTCACGCACAGAAGCTGTTGGGGCGGTGGCAGACTGCTGTAGCAACGAATGTAGCCGAGCACACGGGCTGTGCAATTGCCGAGCACACGGGCGGGTGCGATTGGTGATGACCGCTACTTATCGGAGAAGACGAAAGTAGCGGTGCCCCAACACAAAATCGCACCCGCCAATGGAACAAGTGCCCGTTCATTTGTCCCATCGTTCGTGCGGCAAACCCGGGTAGCTTTCGAGACCAAATGGCCCCCGGATTCGGTGGGCTTCGTGCCTAAAAGGGTGTAGGTCTGCTGAGGGGAAAACCCCGCCAACAAATTTTGGTGTTTTGTTCACGGCCCCCCGTATGTAGTACCGAGCTTTAGCCGGAATCTTCCGCTAGCGATCTGATTTGGCGAGCCAACACGGACCACCTTCTGGCGAAGGTAGCTACGACGCGTGGAGGGAAGACTCGTTCGTAGTACCGAGCTTTAGCCGGAATCTTCTCTCATTCCGCCCAAAGGCGCCCAAGGGCGGAGGACGAACGGTGCGGATGACGCGTGGCGGGAGTGCCGGATCTGCGTCGCTGTCGCTCCTTGATCCGGCCTACCACTACCTACTTGAGAAGGAATCCTGTGATCGACCAGCCGTCCTCAGCCGTCTCGAAATAGCTTCCCCCGTTCGGGAGGTACTTTTCAATTGCACCGATCGGCGGAAGCTTCTCGGCGCTGATGTCCTCGGATTCCTCTTCGCTATCGTCGTCAAAGAAGCGGCGAATCAAGGCAGCCAGAATCGATCCGCTGTCCTCGAGTTTGCCCTGACGCAGGAGTTCGTATTTTGCACGCAGCGATCGGCGCATTTTGACCATTCGATCGAAGGCCGGCGAATTGCCCCCGAGTTGAACTGCCGCGGCGGCGATCTCTTTGATCTCTTCGGACTTCGCAAAGCCCCCGTCTTCGCCCGACTTGAGCCGACCAGCTGTCTCGATCAAGAGTTCCGGGTGCGATGAGAAAACCAAGTAGGGCGTTGGTTCACAGTCGACAACCGCGATCGCAAATTGAGTGAGCAACGGTTGTGAATCCTCTGATTCCTCGCCGAAGTCGAGATCAAGGTCTTTGAACTCTTCGGATTCGAAGGTGTCGTCGTCACTTGATTCGCCGCGCTGGACGCGCCAGATTTCGACGCCTGGAACGACATCCAGTTTTTCGGTGTCGCTTTCCAGTTCCATCACCTTGCGAATGCTCTCTTCGATTTTCTTGGCATCAAGCACACGGATTGCGACCAACATCCGCTCAGAGTTCTCGTCGACCGGTGCCGTGTTGTCGGTCAACAAGATGACCTGATCGGCGAGGTTCGGGATCACTTCGCCAGGGATGTCGATTTGAGGGCCATCCTTATCGTTCTTGATTCCATCAAGCATTGGACGGAACACTTTGTCACCGAGTGCCTCGTCGATCAGCGTTTCGGATGCCCAGAATGCGTCGGTGATGTTGAGGTGCAGGCGATTGAAACTCGCAGCGCTTTCATGAACCCAGGCGGGCACTTCTTCACGTGGGGTGTTTGCAAACTGCAGCATCTTGGCTGCCAATTCGTATTTGCTGGGTTCGGTCGTTACAGCGGGCGCAAGGATGAAGCCACGATGCAAGAAGTCGAACTTGTTGCCCCCGATCGCAGCAACGCCACCGGCGGCTTTGACGGCATCAAATCCCTGTCCTTCGAGAAGCTTAAGGATGTCGACATCGTTGCCTCGATCGACATTGAATGTTTCGCGAAGGATGCGGCCCATCTGAAAGGGTCGCGCAAACCACTCGGTCGCAAGCGCGCCACCACCGTTCTTGAGCGGTCCAGCAATCGCTTGGGCGGATCGTTTGAGCACCGTTTGAAACTCCGGCAACTCACTGATCGACTTTCCTTTGGGATTGCCAGCGATTGCATCAAGCAGGTCGGTCACGACCGAATCACGATCCGCCGCGATGATGCGATTATCGCTGAGGGTGACCGCAATCTGTTCGATTTTCAGTTGTCCCGGCTTGCGCTCGTGGGCGTAGACGCGAACTTCTTGACCAGCGTGTGTGACATCCGTGCGCGTTGCACCGGCCCCCTTCAAGTCCTCGTCGATTTGCTCCATTACCTTGTCGGCGCGTTGACGCGCACCGCGAGTGTCGGCGATCACGCAGACCGCGAACGGGCGACGTTTGTCTTTTTCAAAGGGCAACCAAGCCACCACGACTTCACCGGTGGCGATGTCCATCAAGTCTTCGGCGCGGATGCCGATCTTTTCGTTGATCGTTTCAAAGTAGCTTTCGGCTCGTTCCCGCTGCGCCTCGACGAACGGCTGCATCGCCGGATCATCCATCAGTTTTCCAAATCGCGTTTTCTCGTACGCGTCGAGGAATTTAGGAAGATCGGGCAGGCGGACCAGACCGGCGGTCGAATCAGGAAACAATTTTGAGGCGGGCGTGTATTGTCCTGCGGCCTCTTGGGCATGGGCGACCGCTTGCGTGGTCGATTCGACGACGAGCAAGGCGCAAAAGAGAGACCAGACGGTGAGAAGGAGCCGGCCGATTGTCGGCCGAAAACCTGAGATGGAATACATTCAAAATCCGGTGAATAAAAACAATTCGCTTTCGACGCCTCGCGAACGAGGCGCGTACGACAGCCAGTATGGTATCGAACTCGTTTTGACCCCGAAACGGCGTCTGACCCCTGTCGGAACGAGGATTTGTCGACGAAAAACTCGCCAAAACCCTCTGATTGAGCGGGTTTGAGCCCGCGGCGGTGCCGTTTATGGCCGGTTTTCCACGACTCGTCCCCGTTTAACCCCGATCAGGCCCCAATGTGACGCATTCCGGGCGGTGATCTCGAGGAAACGGGACCGAGCCGAATTCCATGCTAAATCCGTTCCAATTTGGTCCCGGATGCAGCTTTAAACCCAGAGGCTGCGAGATTCCTTGCCCCGGCCCCTCCCGGACCACTACGAATCGTTTTGCCTTGGTTCATGGGTTTGAAATGTCTCTCGGCGGCTCTGCTTGATGTTTCGAATCAGCTGACAAGCCTGTTCGTAAAGCACCGCTTGGGCTTGAACCGCGCCGGACTCGTTTTCGGACTGGTCGCGAACGTAGCTTCCATCAGCCTGCATGATCCAGCTGTTTTGGTTGTCTCGGAAATACGTGCGCAGGGTATCGAGCAATTTGCGGCGGCATTTTGGATCGATCACCGGAACCAGTAATTCGACACGTCGATCGAGGTTACGCGGCATCCAGTCGGCGCTACTGATGAACAACTCGTCATCACCGCCATGTCGGAAGTAGATGATTCGCGCATGTTCAAGGAAGCGGTCAACGATCGATTGAACTTCGATGTTTTCGCTTAGCCCCGGCACGCCAGGTTTGAGGCAGCAGATGCCGCGGATGTTCAATCGAACCTTTACACCCGCTTGGCTCGCTCGGTAGAGCGCGTCGATCACTTCGGTGTCGACCAACGCGTTCAACTTGGCAATGATCTCGGACCGTTGACCTTCAATGCAACGTCGCGTCTCGCCTTCGATCAGATTCAAGATCTGTTTTCGAAGAGTGTTGGGGGCGGCGGCAAGGTAACGCATCTGTTGAGGTTGGCTGTTGCCAGTGACCGCGTTGAAGAATGTGGTCGCGTCGAGACCGAGTTCTTCATCGCAGGTCAACAGCGAAACATCACTGTAAAGGTTCGCCGTGACTTCGTTGTAGTTGCCCGTGCCGAAATGAACGTAACGCAAGATGCCCTGCGGTTGACGCCGGACGATGACACAAATCTTCGCGTGCGTTTTCAGTCCGCGTATGCCATAGATCACTTGCACACCGGCATGTTCCATCTCGCGAGCCCATTCGATGTTTCGTGCTTCGTCGAAACGGGCCTTCAATTCCACAATCACCGAGACGTATTTGCCACGTTCCGCTGCACGCTTAAGAGCTGCGACGATGGGACTTCTGCGACTGGTGCGGTAAAGCACTTGTTTGATGGCCAAAACATCGGGATCGACCGCAGCTTCTTCGATCAATCGGACGACCGGATCAAACCGTTCATAAGGATGCACCATCAACACATCGCCCGAAGCGATCGTGTTGAACATCGATTCCGCAGGATCGATTTCCGGCGTGCTTTGTGGGGGCCATGGTGTGTCGCGAAGGGAATCAAATCCCTCCAGGCCGTGAAGCATGAACAGGTAAGTTAGATCGAGCGGTCCATCGATGGCGAACAGGTCTTCGTGTGTCAGTTGCATCTTTTCCGAGAGGAAGGTCACCATCGGATCCGAGGCGGCGGCGCTGTATTCCAAACGAACGGCACGAGACTCACGTCTTGATTCGAGCACATCTTCCATGCCGTCCATCAAATCGGCGGCCGCGTCTTCTTGAAGCTCAACGTCAGCATTGCGAGTGATGCGAAACACCACCGTTTCGACCACCTCGCGGCCTGGGAAGAAGTCGTCGACATAATGCGCGACCAAGTCCTCGAGTAACACGTAACCGAACCCTCGTTCGGTCGGCATCGGGACAACGCGAGGCACCGTGCGTCCCAAGGGGATGATCGCAAAGTCCCACAGCGGCGCGTCTTCTTGATCCCCTTCTCTCTTTTCGGGCTTCAAGCGGACGCAAAGATGAACACCGAGACCTTGCAAGAGTGGGAATGGGCGTTGGTCAAAAATGGCTTGTGGCGAGAGGACGGAAAAGACGTCGCTTCGGAATCGGCGCTCGGCGGTATCGATGCATCGGTCACTGCAGTCATTCAAATCGATGCGTTGGATATCAGCGCCCACCAAAAGGGGCTCGAGCGCGTCGAATACGGCGTATTGGCGACGGACGATTTGCTGGCTCTCGGTCGCAATCGCTTGCAGCTGTTGGCCACACGTCAGTCCGGCGGGGTCCTTGAGCAGAGGATTCCGCTGGGCTTTGAGCTTGAGACTGCCGACACGCACCATCACAAACTCGTCCAGGTTCGAGCTGGTGATGGCAAGGAATTTGGCTCTTTCGAGGATCGGTAGGGAGCTGTCACCGGCCTGTTCAAGAACACGTTGGTTGAATTGCAGCCAGCTGAGTTCGCGATTGATGAAGCGATCTTCCTGAAGAGGTTCGAGCCGATTCTGCTGGTTCGAGACGCTTGTTTCTGGCACGTGTTGGTTCCGAATTTCGTTGAAAAGGGCTTTCGGCAGTGACTGCTTTTATCGGCTGATCGGTGGCCGTCATTGGAATTTGCCGCCAATAACAGTCAGAATATTCATCTGCGGACGACAATGACCAGTAGGCATTACGTTTTAGCGGTAAACACACCTCAGCCCGTCTTTCACGATCAGAATCCAATCAATGCGTCGATTTTTGCTTGGCCTCATGGCCTGTCTGCTGGTCTTTCCCGTCGCTCAAGCCGTCGCAGAGACCGCGAGCGAACTCTCGGTCGATACGCCTTCGCGGGGGGAAACGAGTCGAGAAGCGAATTTCAACGTCGATTTTCGTGTCGTCATCACTCCACCAAAAGACACCAAGAAACTCCGTGTCTGGTTGCCCCTTCCGCCGTCCAATTCGGTCCAACAGGTGTCTGATCGTCACCTCGAGACCTTTCCTCGAAACGTCAAGCCGTCCATTGAAGTCGAGCCGATGTTCGGCAACACGTTTGCCTTTTTCGAATTTGATTCTCCGAGTGGGCCGCAACTGATCGAGCACACGTTCAAAGCTCAGGTTCGTCAGGTCGATTGGGACGTCGATTACACACAAGTCATTCAACCCGACACGTGGCCAAAGTCATTCGCTCCGTTCCAACGCGTCGATCCACGCACGAAGGAAGGCGAGCAGCTGACCGCTGTGCTGGGGGAAATTGGCGAGTCGACCAAGTCGTCAGCCGAACGTTTGATCAATGCCATGAATTGGGTCGACAGCCACCTCACTTACGACCATGCCGTTGCATCGCTGAGCGCGGATCCAATGCATGCGTTGACCGAGCGTCGTGGTCATTGCAGCGACTATCACGGACTTTGCTCGACGTTAGCTCAAAAGGTGGGCTACCCATCACGCGTGCTGTATGGCCTGCAGATGTTCGACAAAGCATCGCCATCGCACTGCAAGATGGAAGTTTTTCTGCCGCCCTACGGTTGGGTACCTTTTGATCTCAGCGAGACTCAAAAGCTTGCGATCAAGATCGCCGCGAACGATTCGCTAGCGGCTGACACGCAAAAAGAGAGCGTCGACTTCGTGCGGCAACGCACACGACGTGGCTTCCGCGAAAACACGTGGCTGCAAGTCACGCGTGGTGCCAACTACGAATTGATGCCCAAAGCCAGCCAGCCGGTTGGCGTGGTGCGAACGGTCTACGTGGAAGCCGACGGTGTTCCGCTGTCGGAACCCGATCCTTCTAACCCGGTCAAGTCGGCCGGCGGCTGGGCCACGCTCTATCGAGTCGATGGCGATTCAGCCGCGCGTCGCTTTCAGGCAATTGACAACAAGTGAGTTCACTCGCTGCTTTCAGCGGTCTCAGGCTCGGAAGTCGCATTCGATTGTGCGTCGGTTTCTTCCGAGCCGGCTGATTCCTCCGCTGGACTTTCTGCGTCACTCCCCTGCCCTGCTTCCGCTTCATCAGCCGCCGCTTCCGATTCGGTATCGGCGGCGTCTGTTGCTTCGGCGTCTTCGTTGGTGCCCAGCAGGATTCGGAATGCTTCGGGATAGAAGTCTTTGCCGTAGCGTAGTTCGCCACCTTGGTGACCAACCAAGCCGATCATTGCGGCCAGAGCCAACAAGCCAATCTTCCAAATACGGGTCAGCTTCTCGCTGTCTTTCCAGAGTGCCATCAGGGCAACCACGCTGATCACCACCGCGATGATGGTTGAGATCGCGCCGCTCATGCGGTGAACGTTGACTTCACGTTCCCAATCAAACAGGCTCCAGCCATCGCCATAGCCTTGGATCGGCGCAAACGCCCAACCCATCGCCGACGCCGAGACGGCTGTGAGTGTTCCGATCAGCAAACATGCGAGTGGAATTTGTGTGCCGACAGAAGGCCATTTCCAACCGAAGACGACAAACGCGCCTCCGAGCAGGAACAGTGCGATCGGAAAGTGAACCGTCGCTGGATGGAGGTAGCCTTGAAAGACCCAGATCCGATCGCCGAGAGTCTTGGGCGCTTCGGCTTCTTGTTTCGGTTCCGGTTCGACTTCAGCTTCCCCGTCCGACTTGGCTTTGAGTTGGTAGCCTTCGGGCCAATGTGCGCCTTCGTTGATCCACAATCGAATCACTGCAAGTTCGCCGGACGAAAGCGGACCACCTTTTGACAGAGGTGGCATGATCATGTCCGCGTCGTCGATCACCAGGTAGTCGGTGTAGAGCACGCTCGACTCGGCATCTTCGGCTTCGATGTAATCCATCAAAAGCTCGGCGTCATCGATGCGGAAATCCGACTTGGCTTCCTCAGGCCCATGGCATTCCAAGCACCGGTCGCGAAAGATCGGCGCGACATCCCGCTCGAATTGAACCAGTCGTCCTTCATCATCCAAGACCGAAAAGGATTCCGAGTCTTGGGCATCGACCGCGGCAAGGGTTGCAGTTGATAGAAACGCAATCAGTGTGAGCTGAAGGAAACGAACTGAGTACCTGCGCATTTGCGAATTCTCCAAAGGTGGCCGTCTTGTTTGCATGGTAGCGGGTGACGGTGATCCGCAGCACCATTATCAAACACCGCGCCAAAAGGGCGGTGTGAGGTGCGATCCATAGGTTAGGGGCGGGATCGGTGCAATTCATCGCACCGATGTGGAATGGCTCCACAGACTCATTGTGGTCTCGCCCCGCCTAGGTTTCTAGTGCCGAATGAGGCCTAGGGACCGCCGGAATGCCGCAGTCAGCCCGCAAAATCGGACATTTTTCTGTCTCTGGCAACCTTGGCTAGTTACCGAGGTTTTTGTCGTCGGCATTCGGCTCGGCGATGGGGACCACCGGTAAAAAGTGTCGCAGGTAGGGTTGGTGGGGGCCTTCGAGCGTGGCGGAGCGCCGGAAGTGTTCCCGCGCCTTGAGCGGATTACCGCCATAGTGCAAGGTGAACCCGATCAGGAATTCGAGCCCGCCGTCATCCGGTTCGCGCAGGGAAGCGTCGAGCAACTGTTCGTCATGGGTCTCGCGAGCAAACTTGTTGCCTCGATACATCTCTTGAAGCGAGAACCCTGGCCGCCGGCTTGTTCCCGAAAGCTCCAACGCGATCAACGCGCTGTCGAGTGCCAAGTTGAATCGGCGCGTCGCGATGTAGGCGTGAGCGAGACGAAAGTGCCCCTCGGCGTAATCAGGCGCTCGCGAGATCGCTTCGCGGTACTTTGAAAGGGCACGCGCATAGACCTGTTCGCTAAACGCGGTGTCGCCAAGCGAAATCGATCGATCGGCACGTGTTCGTCCGGCCGGTGTGCTTGGCTTGAGTACCGAAACACGTCGACGAATTTCATCAACGCCCTCAAAGGGCCCACGTGCTGGTTGTTGGAGTGGTGGTTGTGGGGCAATTCGATTGGGGGCCGCTGGTGCCGCGTTTGCAATATGGGCGGGGCGGTTGGCCAGCGGTAGCGGAGCCTGCGGGAAGATTGGAAAGATCGGCACGTATGCCGTGTCACCGTACGGCGTGATCGTTGTGGTGACGCCACCATACCCAAACGGGATCGGATACCCATAAGGTAGGTGTCGCCAAACCGGCGGCAACACGCGGACGCCACGATGATAGTAGCGATCGCCAAAGAATGGCGCAGCGATGCAGCGGGGATCGAAACAGCCACCGCAACCAGGGCCAATGCATGCGTGATGCAAGACACCTGATCCAACCAGTGGACGAGGACCGACAAATTGGTCAACGATCACATGTTCTTCAACCAACAGTTGTGCGTCGGCGGGACGACCAACGAAGGCAACGATCACCAAGACGAAGGTTGCGAAGAAGGTTTGGGGGCGCATCTTTGAGACCACTGATCGCAATCGCGTAAGAACAACGGCATGACGAGATTGGATGAAATCTGTCATCAATGAGGCGGCACCAAGCGATGATGCGCAAGCATCAACCGCAGCGTTTATTTTAACGCTTTAGGTCTGACGACCAATAGGCGAGAAAGTTCCCAGGATGTTGGGCACGGCTGGATAGCGAAAAAGGCGAAAGGCTCTGTATCAGCCTAGATTTCCATCCCGCTGAACGCTCGCCCGAGACCAAGCAGGTTGATTTCGCGTTTGACATCCTCGGCATTTGGCGCTTCGAGGGTTTCGGCGACTTCGTCGGCGACCAATTGCGCGAACAGGGCGCGGGCTTGTGGCAGTGTTTGAGCGACCTTGGCTTTGTCGACTTTCAAAACGCCTTCGGTGTTGATCTGGACGGCCAGCATTTCGGGTGTGGCTTTTGGATTGGCCGTTGCCAGATGCAGGACAGAGTAGACCGGCACATCGGGTTGGGCATGCTCTTGTCGTTCCAGCGAACGCCAAGCACGTTCAAGCAAGCCCTCGCGCCAGAGCATCAGCCAACTCTTGGACTCGGGCGTGAGCGATTCGAGATCGAGTTCGGGTGACTCGGTCAGGTCGGCTGCGCGACTCTTCGCTGCGCTTCGTAAACCGCGAACAATGAAATCACGGAGTTTGCCCCGTTTGTGTTCGCCAAAACCGGCTTGAACCAAATGCGCAAGCAGCAGCTTGAGGGCTTCGTCGGCATGTGCCTCGGTTCCCAGCATCGCGATGAGCTGTTTGCGCATCGGTGTCAGGTAGCGAAGCACAAAACCTGCGGCGCTATCGGCCTTGGTCCACGGGTGTGACGTGCGGACCAAGTTGACGGTGCTGGTGTTCTGGTTGGCGTGAGTGGGGGCGTCAGACATAACGCTAGTTTAACGTGAGAAAGTCAACAGAGGAGAATCGAAGCTCTTTTCCTTTCGCATCAGCGGTGGCGAATAGCGAGTGCGGGAGCCTGCTCGGGCTTGCCTTCTTTGGATGAGAAACAGATCGGGCGGTCGGCAGACGATTCACGGACCAATACCAACGTGACAAGATCGCTGGAGGATTCACGCAAGAAATCATCCAGGTTTGGACCATGAATCCGAACCGCGTCCACTTGATTCTTGAGCGCTTCGCCGCCGTTGTCGATTTCGATTTGCGTCAGATAGCGTAGTGATTCAGTACCGTCACGGCTTGGAGCTTGATCCCATACCAAGTGCCCCTCACCCTTCTCTTTCCAGTCCTCGTCGACAACACCGTAAACGTTGATCTTGTTTGTTCCGGGATGACCGCCAGGAACGACCGTCAACAACACAATCGCGCGGTCGATCTCTGACTTCGCAAACGGTGCTTTGGACAAATCAAACTTCAAGTAGGCGTGTTCGACGACTTGGCCGTTACCTTTTTGATGCACGCAGATGACTTTCTTGCCGCCAAAGTCTTCTTGTGAACCTTTGCGCACGTAGCTGTCGGCGCCTCCGGTATGGGTCCGCAGGGTCTCGAATCCAAGCAGCTCACCGGTGCTGAGGTTCTCGGTGACGGTCAACTTGGTCTCACTCGTTGCAACCAAACCGCCGCTGGGTGATTGAAGCTCGAAGATCACATCAAAGTCTCCCGGAAGCAACGTGCTGGTCAGGAACATGACTTCGATCTGTTGGACGTCGCCGGGGCTGGGAAGTTGCTTGGGTGAGAACTTTTTGGGAAAGGGTGGTGCTTTGCGTTTGACGCCATCGCTTGACTTGAGAAAAGTCATCACTTGAGCCGCAACCGGTGCTGCCGCATTCACGACGCGTGGATCATTGATGCCATCGCCAGTGGCGTTGGATAGCTGCATTTTGAAACGAGCGGCATCGCCGTTTTGGACGCGCCTTGTACTGCTCGTGACGCTCGAAAGCTCGAGTGGCCCAAGTGACTTGACGGTTACAAAGTGAGGTTTGTCTCGAACGGCCGGCCGCGGTTGCGTCACGGGCGCAGGTTCACTTGCCACGCGTGATGGGGCAATGAACATTTTGTAGAGCGCGATGCAGGGGATCAGAATCAGCAACGCGGCTGCACCGACCCATGGCAAAAGGCTCTTGAGTGTGTGCGCGCTCGCTGCCTTGGGCTCGGCCGGTTGGGGTTGAGTGGCTTGAGCGGACTTGCGTTTGGGCGTTTGCACCGCCGGTTCGGTCACGATTTGGAGCGCGGCGTGGCTTTCATCGGAACACTGTTGGGTAACTCGTTGCACGCGTTCGCCAAGATCTGTTGCCGATCGTGGCCGATTGCGCGGTTCTTTTTCGAGCAGTGATTCGATCAGGTCGGAAAGTGGTTCGGGAATGTTCGGATCCACTTCGTGCAATCGCTTGGGGCGATGGCAAAGAATCGCAACCAATTGACCTGGAATGGAATCGGAAACCAGCGGCAGCTTTCCGCAACACATCTGATACAGAACGGCGCCGAGTGAGTAGAGATCGGTGCGATCATCAAGCGGTTCGTTGCGCGCCTGTTCGGGTGCGAGAAAGCCAGGCGTTCCGACGACGGCACCGGGCTTGGAGAGCTCGTCGCCGGTGTTACGAGCTTGGGCCAGCCCGAAGTCGAGAATCTTTGCACGCCCCGAGGGTTCTTCGATCCAGATATTCGCTGGCTTGATGTCTCGATGAACGATGCCCGACGCGTGGGCCGCCGCAAGCCCATCGGCGACCTCGCCGGCCACACGCAAGATTTCCTCGCTGGAGAACTTTCGCCCCACCAGCCGCCAGTCCTCGAGCGTCTTGCCTTTGAGTAATTCCATTGCCAAGAAGGGCATCCCCGACTTGATCCCGACTTCAAAGATCGTCGCCACGTTGTCGTGATGGATGGCCGCCATCGAGCGGGCTTCGTCGACGAATCGCTTTTTGCTGTTTGGCGTCGCCGCAAAGCGATTGTTCATCACTTTGAGGGCAACCGTGCGTTTGAGTCGGCCATCTTCGGCACAGAAGACTTGGCCCATGCCTCCCTTGCCGACCATTCCCGTGATCCGGTAGGGGCCCAAACGGCCGATTTCGCCCTCCTTTTCTGGAGGTTCGAGGAAATCGAATTGCGGGGGCGTCTGTGTCATGGAGGAGCGTCAGTTCAAGACGACTTTTTGATCGGGCCTTGTCAATTGTCTGAGCAAACGGCCATCCTTTGTAGTTTGGGCCGGGTTTGTCAAGTTTTCGTTGCTCCCCTGCCCTGCCCTTTTACGCAGACCAAAAAAGAAAACGATACGTGAGCCGGACCCCAATTCAAGAACTTGCGGATGGTCAGCATTTTGAGCAGGCGTTTCAAGCTGCTGATAAACAATTACGCGTCAATCGCCAAGGCAGCAAGTATATTTTGTTGAGATTGTCGGATCGTACGGGCGTGATCGCCGGAATGGTCTGGAATGCCGACGATCGCATGTTCGAATCGTTTGACCGTGGCGACTTTATCTTTTGTCGCGGCCGGGCACAGATTCACAATGGCGCCTTGCAGGTGATCGTGCAAAATTTCGAGCGGATGGATCCGTCCGAGATCGAGTTGAGCGATTTTGAGCGTTTTGACGCAGCCGAATCGGCTCGATTGGCCGATGAACTTGCGACCCAGCTTCGCTCGATGCAGAACTCGCATCTACGGCAACTCGGCGACGCCTTCTTGGCCGACGAGGACTTTATGGGGCGTTTGAAGGGGGCTGCTGCCGCCGTTTCGAACCATCATGCCTACCCCGGTGGGTTGCTGCGACACACGCTTGATTTGATCGAGCTGTCACGCGTGATCGCGCCGCGTTACCCGCAACTCGACCAAGACTTGCTTGTCATGGGAGCGTTCCTGCACGATCTGGGAAAGATCGAGGAACTTTCCGGTGGCGGCGAAGTGACCTATACCGATCGTGGCCAACTCGTCGGACACATCGTGATCGGCGTTCAAATGCTTGGTGAAAAGATCGCAGCGGTGGAGGCGGATTCCGGCGAGCCTTTCCCGCAAGAATTGCGTCTCCATCTTGAGCACTTGATTGTCGCTCATCACGGCCAGCTCGAGTTCGGTAGCCCTAAGTTGCCCGTGACGTTGGAAGCGGTTGCTTTGCACCACATCGACAATCTCGACGCAAAGCTCGCTTCGTACACGAGCATCATCGATGCAGACGTGGCTGCGGACGGCAACTGGACGAACTACACGCCATCGATTGGCCGCAAGTTGTGGAAGAAACGAGAGTCATAATGTCAGCTCAAGCACCTCCCGCTGTGGTGTTGCTTTCGGGTGGACTCGATAGCGCAACCTGCCTTGCGATCGCAAAGGATGCCGGTTTCGCCGCGCATGCGATCAGCTTTCGATATGGCCAGCGTCATCAATACGAACTCGACCGCGCTGCCAAGCTTGCATCGCACCTGAGCGCGGCGTCGCATCGTATCGTCGATATCGATTTGGCCCAGTTCGGTGGTTCGGCTCTGACTGACAATGCGATCGACGTTCCCAAGGGGGACTCGGTCGAAGAAATAGGCGATGCGATTCCGGTGACCTACGTTCCCGCTCGCAATACGGTCTTTCTTTCTCTCGCTCTCGCGCTGGCCGAAACACTCGGTGCCAACGACATCTACATCGGCGTCAATGCGCTCGACTACAGCGGCTATCCCGACTGCAGACCCGATTTTATCGACTCGTTCCAAACGATGGCCAACCTGGCAACGAAAGCGGGAGTCGAAGGCGAAACGCAACTGACGATCCACACGCCGCTGATCGACCTAACCAAAGCGCAAATCATCGCCAAAGGCGTGGCGCTTGGAGTCGACTATGGCATGACCATTTCATGTTACGATCCAGGTCCGGACGAAGAACCGTGCGGTCACTGTGACGCCTGCCTGTTGCGCGCCAAAGGGTTTGCCGAAAACGGTTTGAACGATCCGGCAATCGTCAGCGCAACGTAACCCTTTCGAGTGGAGACCGACACGTGAGTGACAAGAAAGTTGCAATGGTGACCGGCGCTGGATCGGGAATCGGTCGAGCTGCAACGATCGCCCTTTCCGAGGCTGGATACCGCGTTGTGCTTGCCGGCCGCCGCATCGATGCATTGCAAGAAACGGTGGCGCTCACCGGTGCTGATCCCGATGATTGTCTTGCGGTGGCGACGGATGTTGCCAAGCCCGAATCCGTGCTGGACCTGTTCGACCAAACAACGGCCGCCTATGGACGGTTGGATGTTCTATTTAACAACGCGGGCATCGGGGCGCCAGCGATCAATCTCGAAGACTTGACCTTTGAGCAGTGGCAGTCGGTCGTCGACGTGAATTTGACAGGCGTGTTCCTGTGTATCCAACACGCGATTCGAGTGATGAAGTCGCAACAGCCAATGGGTGGTCGAATCATCAACAACGGTTCCATCTCGGCGACCACGCCCCGATTGAATACGGCTCCCTACACGGTAACCAAGCATGGTGTCACAGGATTGACCAAGGCTGTTGCCCTCGATTGCCGAAAGTACAACATCGCTTGCGGGCAAATCGACATTGGCAATGCGAATACCGACATGGCCGCGCCTGTGACCAGCGGAACGCTGCAGGCGGATGGTTCGTTGCAAGTCGAACCGATCATGGATGTCAAACATGCAGCCGACGCAGTTGTTCACATGGCTAGCTTGCCACTCGACGCGAACGTGTTGTTCATGACCGTGATGGCAACCAACATGCCCTTTGTGGGCCGCGGTTGATGTGAGAATGTCGCCTTTCGCTCCGCGAAAGTAGCGTCCGCATATGCAACTCTTGCGGAGCAGAAGGCTACTCTATCAAAGCTCGACACCGAGATCTTGTTGAACTTGTCATGCGGAGCATGACCTACGTGGGGCGATGTGGGAGTTAGAATTGGGGCATGTTTTCGCTGCGCGGACTTTTCTATGTGACCTTCTTTTGCGCATGCATGATTGCGCTTTGGCAGTTTGGTCCCGTTGGCCGCAAAGAGAGTGTGGCGATCGGCGCAAGCGTTGCCGCGATTGGTAACCTTGCCGCCTTTTGGACGATCCTGAGATGGATCCGCGAAGTCGAGCATGTTCGCAAAGAGGGCTCGCGAGCAGCCGTGGTTCTGGCGGATACAACTGCCTTTGTCATGTTTGCTTGCCAGCTTGTCGTCGCGTGCCGCGTCTTTCTGCTCAGTTGACTTGGCGTTTGGCGAGGAACGTTTCCACACGTTCAATCTCTTCATCGCTCAGTCCCGCTTTCGGAAGGATGAACGGGGCATCATCAACGATTTCTTTCCAGCCAATCGAATCGGGCTGAAGCAAAAGATGCAACTGATCGGGCCAGGCGCACCAGTATTGGTGATCGCCGTAGCGAAGTGAGTAACCGTTTTGACGCAGCGTGATGGTGAACGGGCGGGTGACCGATTCGAGGTGCTCTCGCATGTGTGCCGGCAATGGCCATGCGAATCGAACCAGGATGAAGATGACCGACGCAAAGAAAGCGGTCGTGCCGATCGGGTTCCCGCTCAGAAACAGGAAGCTGCCGTGGTTGGAGTACTCGACGGTGAGCCAGATCGGGATAACGGCGAGGAGGGGCCAAACGCACAACAGCCAGTGTTTGATCCAGGGCCACGGTGTTCGGTCGACAATCGGCATGCACTCATGATTCAGCACGAGTGCGCCAGGAGCAAAAGGCCATTGTTCTTCACTCCACCCCATCGCATTGTCCATTTCGGATTTCGATAGCGGCGGCGAGCTGCGGAATGATTTGCCTTGGAGGTCCGATGTGTCGGGGGCGTATTTCACCTTGGGCACGAGATGATGAACGACGGCTTTCCGCGCTTCGTTGAAGGCATCGTCGGACTCAAAGAACTCGGTTGGAAACGTCCAGCGATGATCGGTGTGATTCAGGGCGACGTCGATTCGATCATCGGCGACCATCGAAAGCTGAATCTCGGACCAACCACTACGCGAGTAGCCTCGCTCGGAGAATGCGATGAGCCCTGACGGTGTGATCAGTCCCGCAATCTCCGACTCGTTGCGGTAGAAGTGCGACGTGGCAAGTTGGCGAGCCGATCGATAGAGGCGACTTAAGTGCCAAACGAGATGCCAGGGATACAAAACGAGCCCTGCGAATGTCACGTAGACCAACGGATGCAACACTTCGCCGAAGAGGTCGGTCATGAAGCCTGGCATCGCGAAAAACGCGGTCGTGGCCATCACAAGAACAACGATGCCGCCAACGGAGTCTCTCGACTGCTCTTTGATCGCTTTGACACTTAGGCATCGCCAACAATCGCTTGGATGAACGTTCCCTCGAAAACCGACCGGTTCGTAATCCAACG
The DNA here is from genome assembly GCA_965216875.1 of Rubripirellula sp. Classification (GTDB taxonomy): domain Bacteria; phylum Planctomycetota; class Planctomycetia; order Pirellulales; family Pirellulaceae; genus CBDCUW01. The sequence continues at coordinate 5,402,844 of OZ244207.1, read as the reverse complement.
ACGCAGCATCGTGAGCATCATCGATGTTCGCTGGCGCAGCGTAGGGATTGGGCGGTGTTGGCAACGCACTAACTTTCAACCGTTTCGAAGGCGGCTTCGTAGTGTTCGGCGTGTTCTGGTTGGTCCCAGTCCTCGGGCCACCAGATTGCGATCACGTCAAATCGGCAGGCAACACCAAGAAGCCGTTTGCGTTTCAAGTATCGCAGCGCGGCGTGAGAGATGCGACGCTGTTTGTCATGGTCGACATGATCGGCCGGGTGACCCGGTTTGAGCGTCGCGAGCGCTTTGACCTCGACAAAGATCATCGTTTGATGGCGACGATCGATTGCGATCAGATCGATTTCGCCCGCGCGATCCGACTCGCTGTGGGCAACGACGACGAGCCCCTTCTGACGCAACATTCTGGCGGCGTACAGTTCGCCGCGGCGGCCAATCGATGCCGCCGGGTCGATTCGCCCATAGCGCCAATTGCCATAGGCATTGCGTATGCGAGTGAAGGTCCTGCCCACTTCATTCACCGCATTTGCCGTAATGGGTGCGTGAGACCACGCTGCAGTTGCGTTTACTAGGCTTCGAAACTGCGCGTGTTAGCACTCTCCCTTGGGAGAGTCGGGCTCTAAGGCCCGGAGAGGGTTTGTTTTATAGAAACTACTCCCTCCCCGGACTTTGCGTCCGACCCTCCCGCAAGCGGGAGGGTGATTGTTGGATGCCGCTCACAGACGTCGAGCGACCGGTCCTAGGTGCGGCGGCGTTCTTTCAGACGCACAGCCTTACCGACGCGGTCGCGAAGGAAGTACAGCTTTGCACGGCGGACGACGCCGCTGCGTTTGACTTCGATCTTTTCGATACGTGGGCTGTGAACGGGGAACTTACGTTCCACACCTTCGCCAGCGACGATGCGGCGAACGGCGAACATCTCTTTGCTGCCCGTTCCGCTGCGACCGATCACGACGCCGGTGAAGACTTGGATGCGTTCTTTGTTGCCTTCCAAAATCTTCAAGTGAACGTCGACGGTGTCGCCGATTTCAAACTCGGGTGGATTTTCCTTAAGCGAGCTGCGCTCGACCAAGTCCATGATTGCTTGTGACATGGCTAATTCTCTTCAATGTGAAGGTCTGATTCAGACTTCGGTGTTTTCGTCGTTTGTTTCATCTCGCAGCAGGTCGCTGCGTCGTTGTTGTGTTCTTATTCGGCTCTGCTCGGCTCGCCATTTGGCGATTGCCGGGTGATCGCCGCTCAAGAGGACATCGGGGACTTGGTGTCCACGAAACTCTCTTGGTCGTGTGTATTGAGGAAATTCGAGCATCCGGTTTCCGCGGCTGAACGAATCATCAATGCTGCTGTTCTCATCGCCGAGAACGCCTGGCAAAAGCCGGACGATCGCGTCGATCATCACCATCGCGGCAACTTCGCCTCCATTCAAGACGAAATCACCCACGCTGACCTCTTCGGGCTCCACAATGTCGAGCACGCGTTGGTCGAATCCTTCGTACCGACCACAGAGCAGCATGATCCGCTCGCTGGTCGCAAAGTCTTCGGCCATCCGTTGGTCAAATCGCTTTCCTTGCGGCGTCAGCAACACCTTTCGCGACGCCACCGTGTCCATCTGCTCGACTGCTTCGACGCATTTCACCGTCGGTTCGACTTGAATCAGCATCCCAGGCCCACCGCCAAACGGCTTGTCGTCGACTTGCCGGTGCGGAGTGTCCTTGGCCCAGTCCCGCAGGTTGTGGCGGTGAATGTGGACCAATTCTCGGACGATCGCCTTGTCCAACAAGCTTTGCGTCAGGTAGCCGTCAAAGATTGCTGGAAAGAGGGTGACGATGTCAAATCGCATGAGGTGCAATTAGCCTCGCAGCGAATGATGAACTCAGCGAAACCATGGAGGGCAAACAGGCGATCACTCGCTTGCTGCTTCCTCGCTGGCAGCTTCGGCCGGAGCTTCTTCTGCGGGGGCTTCCGCAGCAGGTTCTTCGGCTTTGGCTTCCTCTTTCTTTTTCTTCTTTTGCTTGGCGGGCGCTTCCGGAGCAGGATTGTATTCCTTGCGCTTTGCCAAACGCTCGAGAGCTTCTTTTTGAGCATCGAGGTGAGTGCCTTCGGTGCCGTACTTTTTGATCAGTACAGCGACCTTGTCACTCGGCTGGGCGCCAACGCTAAGCCAGTAGTCGATACGGTCGGCCTTCAAGGTGACACGAGCATCGGTTTCTGGAACGCTGGGATCGTAAGTGCCAAGCTCTTCGATCACACGCCCGTCACGAGGACTTCGCTTGTCCATCGCGCAAACGCGGTAAAAAGGGCGATGGGTGCGGCCCATCTTTTTCATTCGGATTCGAACTGCCATTAGCGAAATGCTCCCTATTGGGTTGCAAGTGTCAACTTCAAGTCAGACTTCCTGGAGCCAAGGTTGGATTTGGTTGAATTCCCTTGGCGTCCGGGTCGGTGCCGGAACATCCGGCATTTGATTTGTTGAATGATTCGGTTTGTATTTGGTTAGCTTCGTTTGCTTCGTTTCTGCTGCCGCTTCATCTTTTCACGCTGCTTCTTTTGCTTTGCACGTTCGGCGGCGCTGAGTCGTTTGCCCGTGCCCTTTTTGACCTTGAGACCCTTCATGGTCGGGTCGTTCATCGCGCCACTGGCTTGCAGCTGTTGCATCATTTTCATGCGATCGCCAGCACCCTTGCCTGCCATGCCCTGCATCAGCGGCTTCATCACTTCGAACTGCTTGATCAGTTGCGAAACGACGGGTGTTTGCACACCAGCACCTTTGGCGATTCGCGTGCGGCGTTGTGCGTCGATCAGTTTGGGGTTCTTTCGCTCCTCCATCGTCATGCTGTTGATCGCACCGATGGTTTGGCGAATACCACTTGCCGCTTCGTCGCTTTCGATGACGTCCTTCAAGTCGCCCATGCCAGGCATCAGGCCCATCATCTTGCCCATCAATCCGGGCTTGGCGACCTTTTGCATCATGTTCTTGAAGTCGTCGAGCGTGAATTCGCCCGAAGCCATCTTGGCTTCGAGTTCTTCACGTTCTTTCTCGTCGACGATTCGATGAGCTTCGCGGGCGGCCGCGACGATGTCGCCCATCTGCAAGATACGCCCGGCCATCCCTTCAGGACGAAACGGCTCGAGTGCATCGAAGTGTTCGCCAGTACCGATGAACTTGATCGGAACACCGGTCACATGCTTGACCGAAAGCAACGCACCGCCACGTGCGTCACCGTCAAGCTTGGTCATGATCACGCCATCGAGCTCGAGCGCCTCGTTAAAGGCTCCGGCACTGTTGACGGCGTCTTGACCGGTCATCCCGTCCACGACCAAGTAGACCTGGTCGGGGCTGACCTTTTTGTCGATCCGTTGAAGTTCGGCCATCAACTCTTCGTCGATTGCCAAACGGCCCGCGGTGTCGAGGATGACGACCCGGGCGCCTTCTTCCTTTGCCTTGGCGACACCCGCTTGGCAGACCTTGACCGGGTTCTGGTTGCCTTTGTCGCTGTAGACCGGGACGCCAAGTTGGTCGCCGATCACATGCAATTGGTCGATCGCGGCAGGACGCTGAAGGTCGGCGGCGACCAACAACGGTTTGATGTTCTCTTCAATCAGCAGCTGCGAGAGCTTTCCGCACGTCGTCGTCTTACCACTACCCTGCAGACCGCAGAGCATGATGATCGTCGGACCCTCTTTCTTGAGGTGCAGCGACGGATCGACTGGCCCGAGGATTTCGACCAGCTCTTGGTGGACGATGTTGACCAGTTCTTCGTGCGGGCGAAGACTCAGCAGAACCCGCTTTCCGGTCGCTTTCTCGGTGACGTGATCCATGAAAGACTGGACCACGGGAAAGCTGACGTCGGCTTCGAGCATCGCCTTGCGGACAATCTCGAGCCCCTCGCGCATATTGGCCTCGGTGAGCTTGCCTTTGCCGGACAAGCTCTTAAAGGCTGACTGCAGACCTTCAGAGAGGGATTCAAACACGGGAAAATCCGCCGCGAGGCGTCAAAAGAGGCATTTCTCTCGGAGATGCGAGCCCGGCAGTTTAGATTCTCGGGGCCGGTTTTGTAAATGGAGTCCGAGAGGGAATTTGCGGCGATTTTGGTCGGGCCTAACGGTCTGTCCGGCCGCCAATGTCGAGCCTTTGACACTCTCCCTCTGGGAGAGTCGGCGTAGCTACGCTCGCCAGAGCGTGGGGGTGCATCGAATACCGGTTTTCGAAGGGATTCAAGAAGACGCCGGATCTGTGTCGCTGTCGCTCCTTGATCCGGCCTACCGAGCGTCACCCCCGCAGCGTCTCCAGCACTACCTGGTGCAGTTTTCCGTTGGTTCCGACGCCATCGCCGCCTCGGACGGTCGAATTGCCTTTCCAATCGGTAAATGTGCCGCCCGATTCGTTGATCACCGGCAAAATGGCCCCTACGTCCCAGGCGTTACAAATCGGGTCGATCATCACGTCAGCTCGGCCGGTGGCCACCAGCAGGTAGCCGTAGCCGTCGCCCCAGCTGCGCGTGATCCAGGCCGCTTTTTCCATCCGGCGGTAGGCCTCGGCGTCACCCCGCTCATCAAAGGTGTCGACTTGGCTGGTGACAAAGACCGCTTGGCTCAGATCGGTTTTCTGTGAAGCGGCCGTTCGGGACCATTGGCCCGTTTCCTCCGCTCGGTACCACGAGCCGTGGCCGATGGCAGCGACGACCATTTCGCCCATCGCGGGAATGAAGATCACTCCGCCGAGCGGTTGGCCATCGAGTTCCAGGGCAAGCAGCGTCGAATAGAGCGGGACGCCGCAGACGAACGATTTGGTGCCGTCGATTGGGTCGACCACCCAGCGATAGGGGCTGGTTCCCGCTTGTTCCTCGAATTCTTCGCCTTGGACCGTGTCTTCAGGGAAAAGCTCGGCGATCAGTTGGCGGACGACCTGCTCGGCTTCCCGGTCGGCGATGGTCACCGGCGAGTCATCGGATTTGGCATCAACGACCAATTCGGCCGTCCGGTAGTACTTCAGCGTGTGATTGCCGGCCGCCGTCGCGACGTCGATCATCGCCGCCAAGCGTCCTTCGTGAAGTGGTGTCCAGGTCGCTGGGCCGCCCAGGTCTTGTTTGCCGTCGTTTTCGTTACTGCTCATCAGCCAATTTGCCGTCGCTGTCGTTTTCGACTTCTTCGTGCACCGGCATGAAAGATTGGATCACCAGCATCATTGCGCCAACCACCAACAGCGAGTCGGCGATATTAAAGTTTGGCCAGGGATCAAAAAACGGCACGCCTTCGAAGCGGACCAAGATCCAATCGCGAACCCCACTTTTCCAGCTCGGGTCGTATGTGGGCTGCCACCACATGCCCAACCGGTCGTAAAGATTGCCGATAATGCCGCCGCAAATCATTCCCATCGCGATGGTCAGAAAGAGCGACTCGGCGGCCCGAAACCAAAACAGCCAGGTAATGATTCCGATTCCCGCCACGATTGAGAGTGCGGCGAACAGGAGCCCCATACCGGCACCCATTCCAAAGACGGCACCTGGATTGACGGCGGTTTCGATGCCAAAGTTGCCTTCGACGATCCACCAGATATCACTTTGGCCGGGCAGACCGCGCCAGCTGAAAATGGCCGATTTTGTCCACAAATCAGCGATCGCGCCGGAGATTGCGAGCATCGAAAAGAGGTACAGCCGGCTCATTGGTACCGACCGGATCGATGACGTTCCCTGCGTTGATTCGCTTGATTGGTTCACAACTGCTGTCGGGGTTGAGGAGGATCCATCCATGGAGACTCTTTTCCCTTCGAAAGGAGGGTGGCTGTTTTTCGTGCTACGATCTGTGTTTCGATTTTCAGGGTCCACGGTAGAATGTTAGCGACCAACTTGCCCAGATGTATTTGCACCCATAATCCCTATCTTTGTCATTTTTTCACTCCGGCTAGCCCGAAGATACAGCCGAAACGCGATTGAGCCGATTTAGAGTTGGGGAGCAGGATTGCCCCGAAACCCACAAAAGTTGCGTTCAGAAGCCAACGACGCTCTGAACCACCCTGTTGATTGATTTCGTCATGTTGCAGACAGCCGCCAAAGGTAACGCCATCCAAACCGACCTCGCCTTTCAGAAGTGCATCAATCCGTGTTGCGGTGCTACGTACGATGCAATGAGCGCGCGCACGTCGTGTGACAAATGTGGCGACCTGCTCGACATCGACTACGACTGGGATCGCGCCAACGTTCCCGAAAGCTTGAAGTACTTTGAGTCAATGTGGGCCGAGCGGACCAATCCAACTCGCTTTAGTGGCGTGTGGCGATTTCACGAGCTGCTTCCCTTCGCGCCTCAAGACCAGATCATCACGGTCGGCGAAGGTCAAACGCTGTTGCAACAGACCGACCCCGTCGGCCAATACGTTGGGATGAACACAGGGTGTTTGCATTTGCAGTACGAGGGCATGAACCCTTCGGGCAGCTTTAAAGACAATGGCATGGTTGCCGCCGTCACCCACGCCAACATGATGGGGGCCAAACGAGCCGCGTGTGCCAGTACCGGAAACACCAGCGCGTCGCTCGCGCTCTACTGCAGTGCAACGCGTTTGATGAAGGCGGTCATCTTCATCGGTAGCGGCAAAATCAGTTATGGCAAACTCAGCCAAGCGCTCGACTACGGCGCACTGACCGTTCAAATTGCCGGCGACTTTGACGATGCCATGATTCGCGTCAAGCAGATCTCACAAGAGATGGGCATCTACTTGGTCAACAGCGTGAACCCGTATCGCCTTGAAGGCCAGAAGACGATCATGTTCCGCATCCTCGAGGCGCTTCGTTGGGAAGTGCCAGATTGGATCGTTGTTCCCGGCGGTAACCTCGGTAACAGCAGTTCGTTTGGCAAAGCCTTTATGGAGCTGAAGCAACACGGTTTGATCGATCGTGTTCCGCGATTGGCTGTGATCAATGCCGCCGGCGCGGATACGCTTTACGAACTCTACGAGCGCCGCGGTGTTCGCTGGAACGGCGGCAACGTCGATATGGACCCGATCGTTGCTTACAACGATGAAATGGATCGCGAAGGCAAAAAGGCCGACACGATCGCTAGCGCCATTGAGATCAATCGCCCCGTCAATTTGAAAAAGTGCTTGCGTGCTTTGGATTTCATGGACGGTGTCGTTCGCCAAGTGAGCGACCAGGAAATCCTTGATGCCAAAGCAAAAGTGGGTGGCGGTGGATTCGGATGTGAACCCGCATCCGCGGCGAGCGTTGCTGGCGCAAAACTATTGCGTCGCGAAGGCGTCATTGCACCGAGCGACCGCGTCGTCTGTGTGCTGACGGGGCACGAATTGAAAGACCCCAACGCAACCGTTGCTTATCACACAACGGATCAAGAAGTCTTCAACAAGACACTCGGCAGCCGCGGTGTGAAGAAGGCGAGCTACGCCAACCGCGCCGTCGCCGTTCAAAACGAACTCGACGACATCATTAAAGCCATCCAGCTTTACTCGTAAGTGTTTTGAAATAGTCGCCTTTTGCTCCGCAATAGTTGCGCTTGCGGATACTACCTACCTTGTTCCCACGGTCCCCGTGGGAACACACTCTTCGCCGCTCTGCGGCAACTCGCCCAGTTCCTGCGCGCGCCAGAGGGCTGTGGTTTTTGAGTCGAGCTTTGAATGAGTCGCCTTTTGCTCCGCAAAAGTTGCGTTTGCGGACGCTACTTTCGCGGAGCGAAAGGCGACAAAATGCGAACGCGTAAGCAGCAAGGCCCGACGCTAGCGCGTACGGCTCAGGAGTTGGCGACGGTTGCATTTGCGGACGCTGCTTTCGCGGAGCGAAAGGCGACTTTGCAACGGCGTGTTACTTCACTGATTGGATGAGCACGTATTGTTTTCGAAACTCAAAACCAGCTTGCGGCCATTGGTTGATGTACTTCTTCAGCTCTGCCATTCCCTTACGGTCGTCGTGGCCGTTAACGCGGCAATCGGCCTGGGCCCTTCCGGTCTCGTCTCGTGATGCAAACATGCGCAGTGCATAAAAGTCATCGGTATCGAGCAGCGGCTTGAACGCCATCAGTGTGTTTGTGAAAAGACAACACGGACAGAATGGATGCTCGTCGCCGTCGGGCGAGCATTTCGAACCGGCAAGATGAGCTTCTTCGTCTTCGACGTAGTGGGCGACCGGACCAAGCAGGATGCGGCGCACTCGACCATCGGGCAGTTTCATCTCCATGTGTGTGAGGTTGTCTGGCTTGGGGAGTACTGCTTCTTTGAGCGTCGCGTAATCGGTTTGCTGCCACATCTCGAACCCTTGCCGAAAGGAGCCGGCAAGATCGTCGCCCCCGGCGTGCTGGTATTCGAAGATTCCATCGGGGCAAATCTTTGGATGGATGACCGTTGTGACGCTGCACGTCGACACCGAACCTTCGCCGGGTTCGAGCGATAGGAACTCGGGGCGAAACTCGAATCCCGTCTTCGGGTCGACCAGCGAGTCGCCTTTTCGAGTCAACTCGACGCCCGATTGGGCCATCACTTCAGACATCACGTCGAGCAAATTGACCGATTCTTCCCAGCTGCCCTGGTCATTGTGGAAGGTGACCGAGAATTCCGGTCCGTAGGTTTCGGGTTTGACCGGTTCCTTCTTCTTCAGCCACGAAAACATCAGCTTGCTCCGAGTGGGGTGCGACGATCTTGCGACCGCGGAATCGAGACGTGATTCTACCCGCCGCCGTTACAAGGCTGGGGATTCCGGGTACATTCCTGGCATGAGCAACGAAATTCAAATTGCCGTGCACGGTGCGGCCGGACGTATGGGACGCCGAGTGGTCGCTTTGGCGTCGGACGATCAAGCCTTGAAATTGGTCGCAGCGATCGACCATGCCGGTCACGATCTTGCTGGCCAGGACGCCGGGACGATTGCTGGGATCGGCGAAGTCGGCGTGCCTCTTTCGCCCGAGTGGCCTGACGCGGTCGACGTCGTCGTCGACTTTTCCTTGCCGCATGCAATCGACGCTTGCTTGGAAGCCTGCGTCGCTAAACAAACGCGGTTGGTGGTTGCGACGACTGGATTGACCGACGACCAAAAATCGGACCTTGCCAACGCCGCGCATCAAATCCCAATCGTTTGGGCACCAAGTATGTCGATGGCGGTGAACCTGACGATGAAGTTGACTCAGCAGATCACCGAAACGCTCAAGGATGTGGGCGGCGGAATTGACATCGAGATTCTAGAGCGGCACCATCGCTTTAAAGCCGACGCACCAAGCGGAACGGCATTGCGATTCGGTGAACTGATTGCCGAAAAGCTTGATGAAGACACCAAGCATGTTCACGGTCGCGAAGGCGAAACGGGCCAGCGAACACGCAACGAAATCGGATACCACGCGATTCGCGTTGGCGACAATCCTGGTGAGCATACGATCGTGTTCGGCATGATGGGCGAAAAGATCGAGTTGAACGTGGCGGCAAGCAATCGTGACTGCTATGCGTCCGGCGCATTGACTGCGGCAAAATGGTTGATGGACAAAGGACCCGGCCTCTACAACATGTTCGACGTGTTGGGGCTCTCCTAAAAGACGCCCCAACAAACTTGGACCCGCCATGGCGAAATGCGACGAAGGCTACGTTTGCGAAGTCTGTGGCAAGGATGTCGCTGCGATTTTCGAGAGCGATCTTTACCTTCGCTATGTGATAGGCGAGCTCGATCCCGAGGTGCTTCACACCAGCCCCGAGCGTCACATTCGTTGCAATCCGGTACTCGCCCAGTTTATCGAGCACCCCAAATTCGACCCCGTTGTGGTCGACGGCGCGATGGATCGGCGGCTTCTTGACCCGCAATACGCAGGCGCTCGAACAAGCCTGGTGACTCGGGGATTCACGCGATTGCTCGAGATTTCAGCTCAAACGGGCGATCGTGACGTGACCGCTTACCCACTGCCCGAAGCGGTCGAAAAATATCGTTCTTAGTGATTGCCCGCCATTTCGGTAAGATCACGAGCGCCAAAGCCCAAGAGGGGCTCTGGCTGCAAGTGCGACACCTCCTTGGATGCGGCTCTCGTGAAAAGCAATCTTGTCAAACCTGGCTTCCTTTCGCTGGTCGCCACCCAGTTCTTTGGGGCGATGAACGACAACGTCTTGAAGATGGTGTTGGCGTTCATGGTGATCGAAGGTGGTCCGTGGGAAACGGCGTTTGGTGTCGGTGGTCAAGGTTTCGTCGGTGTTTGCTTTGCCGTCCCGTTCGTCTTGCTGTCGGGGTTTGCTGGCCAAGTCGCGGACCGTCATTCCAAACGAACCGTCACCAAATGGGTGAAGATTGCCGAAGTGCCGATTGCTGCGATCGGGGCGATCGGTTTCTTTACCGACAACGCTTGGATCACCCTGCTCGCCTTGATCGCGCTGGCGTGCCAAAGTTCGTTCTTTGGTCCAGCCAAGTACGGGATGATTCCCGAGCTGGTCAAAGACTCAGACCTCAGTCGCGCCAATGGCACGATCAACATGATGACCAACCTAGCGGTCATCTTGGGAACTTGGCTTGGCGGCAAGATCGCCGATGCCTACCAACCCAAGCCGGTCGAACTGGCCGATGGCAGCGTCGTCACGGCAGATCCGATCATGTGGCTGCCCGGAGTGGCTCTTATCCTAGTCGCCCTTGTCGGACTCGTTTGCGCGTTCTTTTTGACCCCGGTCAAGCCAGGCGACAAGAGTTTGAAATACAACTTCAACCCGCTTGCGACCTACATCACCGTGATCAAGGAAATGTCCAAGACACGTTTGTTGATGGTCATGATGGCGTGGGGTTATTTTTACATGCTTGCAGCGATCGCACTGTTGATCATTCCTGAATACAACGAAGTGCTCGGGATCGATCGCAGCGAAGCGAGCGCGCTGATGGGCGTCCTTGGAATCTCAGTCGGACTCGGGTGCGCGCTTGCTGGCTTGATTTCCGGTCACCATATCGAGCCGCGATTGGTGCCAATCGGGGCCGCTGGATTGACCGTCTTCTTCGTGCTACTTGCTTCGATCGAGCCAACGCTTCCCGACATGCCGAAACAGCTTCGTGTTGTTTTCAGCAACACGGGTGGCTTTATCTTTGGCGCCGGGATCTGTGCAGGGTTCTACATCATCCCGCTGCAGGCGATGTTGCAGAAGTTCTCGCCTGATGGTGAACGTGGTCAGTTTTTGGGGACGGCGAACGCGGTCTCATTTAGTTTTATGTCGGTCGCATCCCTCCTTTACTGGGGCGCGCGAGGTGCTTTTGATACGCCGCAAAAAATGTTCTACATCTGTGCGGCGTTGATGGGCGTCGGTGCAGTCTTCTTCCTCTGGAAGCTCCGCGGCACCGGGATCATCTTCGGCCGCCGCTCCGCCGAAACCCAAGCAAAGCTGTCAGGGGATTCGGACGAGTGACGGGCACCGAGCCCGGAAGGCGACGCCCTTGTCGGCACACCCAGCCCGGAGCCAACGCATCCTTGCCGGCACACCTAGCCCGGAGGGCGAAATATCCTTGCCGGTGGCGTCAGCCACCGGACCTGAAGCCCCACTTTGTTAAGCCCGGAGGGCGATACATCGAAATCCTGCTTAGCAAATGTGTCGCCCTTCGGGCTTTTCATTCAGCGGACCAGCATACCGGCGGCTGACGCCGCCGGCAGAGATTTACCGCCCTGCGGGCTAAGCGCGACTTTGGGACTGTAGCCCGGAGGGTGAAGCATCCTTGCCGACGCACGTAGCCCGGAGGGCGCAATATTCTTGCCGGTGGCGTCAGCCACCGGACCCGAGGCCTCACCTAGTTAAGCCCGGAGGGCGATACATCAAATTCATCATGCCCAAATGTAATTTGGATCAAACTCAACTTCATGATCCGCCAGCATCTTTAGAAACTCATCTTTGAATGTTCGCTTGGCATGATGCTCCATTTGGCGATCAATGTACTGAACCACCAAATCCGACTTGGACTTGCTGACGGTAAAAGCGCCGTATCCGTCTTGCCAATGAAACTTCAACGCCGCGTTTCGCACTTGATTAATGTGCTTGCTGGTGCTTGATTTGAGCTGACGCACAAAATCGGCGACGGCGATCTTTGCTGGAATTCGGACCAGCAAATGCGCATGTTCATAGTGGCCACCCACTTGAATGGCATGTCCTTCGAGGTTGCTGCAGATACCCGCCATGTATCGCCAAACCCCATCGCGGAATGAATCGTCGCGTAGTAATGGTCGTCGTCCCTTGGTGCTGAATACCAAGTGGTACAAGAGTTGTTGATGAGAAGCCATCGAAGTTGCCCCATTTGAATCTGTCGCCCTTCGGGCTTTGCGCCCAATCGACCAGCATACCGGCGGCTGTGATTTGCCGCCCTCCGGGCTAAGTGTGGCTTGGCGACTGAAGCCCGGAGGGCGACGCATCCTTGCCGGCGCACCTAGCCCGGAGGGCGAAATATCTTTGCCGGTGGCGTCAGCCACCGGACCTGAAGCCTCACCTAGTTAAGCCCGGAGGGCGATACATCGAAATCCTGCTTAGCAAATGTGTCGCCCTTCGGGCTTTTCATTTAGCAGACCAAAACACACCGGCGGCTGACGCCGCCGGCTGTGATTTGCCGCCCTCCGGGCTTTGGAACTGAAGCCCGGAGGGCGAAATATCCTTGCCGGTGGCGTCAGCCACCGGACGCGAGACGACTTCGTTAAGCCCGGAGGGCGATACATCGACTTCATGCATCCCAACTCTGTCGCCCTTCGGGCTTTTCATTCAGCAGACCAGCACACCGGCGGCTGACGCCGCCGGCAGTGATCTATCGCCCTCCGGGCTGAGCCGGCTGGGATTTAGCGCCCTGCGGGCTCATGACCTACAGGGTCTTCAAATATTCCAAGACTGCCCGCTTCTCTGGTTCGCTTAACTCGCTTGGATAGTCGTGGCCTCCGTTGCCTTTGCCAAATCGGCGGGTGTCAAAATAGCTGCGCCGAATCGAGACATCGGGTTCGGTGAGCGGCACTTTCTTCGCCACCTCGATTTTGAAACCCACTCGATCGTGATCCATGTCGGTTTCGCTTCGGCGCCAAACGGTCGGTCGAGCTTCGGGGTGAAGCACATGCCACAGCGTTGGCACGCTTCCGTTATGGAAATAGGGCGGGCTTGCCCAAACACCGTCGAGCGGCGGCGCGACGTAGCCGTCCGGATCAACGACGGTCGTTTGTTCGTCCGCTTCACCAGCGTGTGCGAACCAACTGTTGGCATACTTCGAACGTCCCGCGACCGAGAGTGCGGTGAGACGCACCGAATCGGTCCCGATCTCTTCGATCGGAATACGGACATCGGGATACGACGAGTTGTCGCCGTAGGTTCCGTGGCAATCAGCACAGGAGCGGTTGAAGATCACTTCACCACGCAACGCAAGCTGGCGATCAACCGGACCTTGGTACTTTGGTGGCCGAAGCGAACTGATGTAGGCAAAGACATCGCGAAAGTCCTCTTCGTGATTGCGAAAGAACTCAGGTCCGTTCTCGGGAACGAGCATGAATTGCATCAAGCCGCGGTGCCCTTTCTCGGCGAAACCATCGATGTAAATGTGTGGCCGTTTATGAAAGTGCCACCAAGGCGGCGCGTCCATGTCGTGATGCGTGAAGCGAACGGGCGGTCGGTCAATGATGTTGAGCTCGGTGTCACGATGGTGCATCAGTCCCATGCCAAAGACGACGGCGTTGGTGGTGCCGTGGGTCGTTCCCAGTGGGATCACCAGCGCGCCAAGATCCATCCGAGTGAGCGGTTGACCGACGCGAAACTTGGTCGACCGGACTTCTTCGGTAAGTGTTTGTAGGTCGAAGCGATTGTTTGGTGCGCCTGGCGTCGTTTTTCCATAAACGCTTCCGCCATGACAGGAAAAGCAATTCATTGTCCATTGCTGTTTGTCATCGACGACGTACTGCAGCGGTTTGCCAGAGGAGTCGCCTGGGCGGGTCGAGAGACCGTAACGCGTAAACGCCATCGCTCGCCGCTTTGAAAGACTGGCCGATTCAGCGCGGCTTCGCAGCGGTTCCGGCCAACTACGCCACACTTGATTGAAGACGTCGTCCGAAAAGTCACTCGGCAACACAGGCGTTTCGGTCAGCAACTTGTAGCCCCGATCCGCATTGCCCCCGTTGGATGCATCATCTGCTAGCGCATCATCAGCCATCTCCCTGAGTGCAAGAGCACTCAGGAAAAGGATTGTGATCGTTAGATGCGGAAGACGTGGCAACTCTGAAAGCCTGAACGAATGTTTGGGCCGAGGGTGCTCAAGCCAGGCACTCTCACCGTTTGTGGTCCCGCCTTCAGGCGGAAGGAGCAAAGATTCCGGCTAAAGCTCGGTACTACGAACGGTCGACACGGTTCATTCTAGACCGTGGTCAAACAATGGGCGTAACCGCGGCAATACAGCGCACTGGTTCATCAAAGCTCAGCGCACTTGGTGCACCGAAGCTCAGCGCACCATGTCGAGGCGGCTTGGAAAGGCGAGCACTTTGACACCACCGAATTCGTAAATGCCCGTACCCAAGGGCAATTGGCGGCGGTCGACGGGACGACGAATCAACATGAATGCTCTTCTTGTTGGATGATTGAGGTAGCCATAAAACACGGGACTGACTCTGCAATCGGCGAGTTGATAAGGTCCAAGGACAGGGTACGAGAGGTACTCCCTCTGCTCGGCAGGCAACTCCGACCGAACGATCACAACGCCGCCGAGTAACTGCTGGCTCTCAATCAAACCACTGTCGATGTAGACCAGGTTGTTTCCTTCGATATTTCGATTGACCCACTCAACCGCTCCCCGCCAATCTTCACCCCGCCGGACCAGCGCGACGGGGTAACGGTCGAGACGCTGGAATGTCTTTTGGCTCACTCCCAAGCCGACGACCAGCAAGGTGCCAATCGCCAAACTGATTGCCCCTCTTCGGTTTGGCTTGGCAACTTGTTGTCCATATGCCGCCACAACACCGCCAGCAATGATTGCGAACATCGGCAGGACTGCGACGAAGAAACGACGATGCCAAATGGGAACCCACTCCATCACCGACACTGCCCAAAACAGAAGCGTTGCGACGAAGCTGATAAGCAGCATCAAGCATGTTGCGAGATAGATCGGCCGGCGGCGCTTGTTGGTGTCCGGACGGCGGACTCGATGCACGACGAGCGACACGACCAGCAGTCCGGCAGGAATGATCGCCAACCACCGCCAATTCCAAGCTTGCCAAAGCTGGTTGATGTTTTGCGCTGTCGCAAAGGACGCCCAATTGTCACGTTGCTGCCACGATTCACCTAGCGTGATTCGCCAAAGTGCAAACCCGATCGCCGAGAGCGAGATCAGAACGACCCCATCGAGCATCGAAACTCGCAAGAGTTGCTTTCGATCTCGAACGAACCAGATCGCAATCAACGTAAGCGGCAACCACGCGAGCACTCCGGCCGATGTTGGTTGACAGATTGCGGCAAGGACAACGGCAACGATCAATCCGCACCAACCAACCGAATCTTCGCCACGCGAACGGGTGTCAAGGATCCTCAGATAGAACAAACACGCGATGCTCGAAAAGAGAATCACGAACGCGTAAGGGCGCAGTTCTGTGCCAAAGAACAGACTGTTCGACTCAATCGCAAGGATGGCGCCCGATGCCAAGCCCGCAAGTAGGTTGTTGGTCCATCGCCCGATGCCAAACGTTAGCAACCCGCACGCTGCCGAAACCGCAAGCACGCTGCTGAGTCGCAGCGCCAATTCGCTTTCGCCAACCACGGCTTTCCAAAGCCAAAGCCCAAGGAAATAGATCGGCGATTGATGTCCAATGTCGGAACGGTGAAAGACATCACCAAGGCTGCCCCAGACCGTCCAAGCCGAATGCAATTCGTCGACCCAAAAACTCTCGTAACAGGACGGCATCCGCAGCGCAACGGCGGCGGCGAAGATAGCGCATGACCAAACGGTCAGGCGTTTCCAGCAGACGCGATGATCGTTTTCATCACGAACCGGGCAAGACGATTCGGCCGATTCCATCAGACGTTTTGGACCGATTTGCTGGCGACCGATTTGATGATTTCACAAGCACGATCGATTTGCGCTGAGTCGACATCGAGATGGGTGACCAGACGAATCGCTTGTTTCCCAATCGCAAAACAACGCACGCCTTGAGATTCCAACTGTGACGCCAACGACTCGCCATCGCCCCAATCGGGATCTACCTCGCAGATCACAATGTTCGTGTCGATGCGTCCGCCACGGATTTCGAGCGAGCTGCAAGCACTGCATGCATCACCGAGACGTTGGGCATGGGCGTGGTCATCGGCCAAGCGTTCACGGTGATGATCGAGAGCGTGGACGGCTCCGGCTGCCAAAACGCCTGCCTGCCGCATTCCGCCCCCAAACAACTTTCTCGCTCGCCGCGCTTCGGTAATGAACTTCGCCGTTCCGGCAAGGATCGAGCCGACCGGGGCGCCCAAGCCTTTGCTGAAACAGACACTGACCGAATCAAAGGGCTCGGCAAGTTCACGCTCAGAAATCCCGGTTGCAATCGACGCGTTCCAAAGTCGCGCGCCGTCGAGGTGGCAAGCGAGTCCGTTTTCTTTGGCCCACTGGCAGATGTGTTCCACCTCGTCCTGTGGCTGAATGCGACCACCCCAGCGGTTGTGGGTGTTTTCCAAGCAAACCAATTGAGTGCGAACCATGTGTTCGTTCTCGGGTCTAATCATTCCGCGGAGGTGATCGACGGTGAGGACGCCATCGTCCCCGGCGACCGTATGGGCAACGAGCCCAGAGAGTTGGGCAAAGGCCCCCTGTTCGTAATGGTAAATATGGCAATCGGCTTCGCACAAAAACTCGCTGCTTCGGTCACAGTGCACACGCACCGCGATCTGGTTGGTCATCGAGCCACTGGGCATGAAGACCGCCGCTTCTTTGCCGAGCAGTTCCGCGGTGATGTTCTCCAAACGCTCGACCGTCGGGTCGACATCAATCACCGCGTCACCCACCACTGCCGACGCGATCGCCTCTCGCATCGCCGCGGTCGGCTGCGTCACCGTGTCGCTGCGTAAATCGATTGGATCGGTCTGTTTGGACATGGGTCCTTCTGTGATCTTGCAGTTCTCGAATTCTGGCCCCAACGACCTGGAGCCCAATCATCAGGCCCCAAACCATCAGGTCCGAAACCATCCGACGCTGGCCATTCCCGCATCCGGTGATTCCGGCACAACCGGCTGAATCGGGCCAGCATGGGGCATCTGTGATCGGTTGGTGGGTGAAAGTCCGCCATCCGCCAACGAATTACCCCTTACCGGGTAACGAAAATATTGTATCGGCTTATGATAAGGAGCCCCAGTTGTCGGCTTCGTCCATGCCTCGCCGATTGACTGAGATGACGCTGGCCACCCGCGTGGAAAGGCCGCCAGCGTCTTGGACTTGATCGACCAACCGTCACACGAACCAACGATGTCCTCTACCCCCTCCCAAGCTTTACAGATCCAACGGGTCGATGCGACTTCCGGATCAGCCGATATCCTTGACGAGCTGCGTCGAAAACTGAGCCCTGCCGGAGACGTTGTTAGCCCGCGTGGGCGTGCGTTGACCGAAGAAGTGTTCGGGAAACCTCTCACGCCCGTCGAAGTGGTCGACACGATCTGCGATGACGTTCGCCGCGACGGCACCCCTGCCCTGCTCCGCTACAGCAAAGCGCTCGACAAAGCCGATCTGGCTGCCGAACAGTTGCGAGTCCCCGCCGAAGACCTCGCAGCGGCGCACGCGCAGGCTGATCCCCAATTGATCGAATCGATTCGTCGCATTCGTGACAATGTCGCGGAATTCCAAAAAGCGATTTTGCACCAAGACGTCACGATCAACCCAAAACCTGGCGTCACGCTCACCCAGCGATACCTGCCACTGCGCCGCGTCGGTGTGTGTGTCCCCGGCGGAGCGGCCGCCTATCCATCGACTGTGTTGATGACGGTCGTCCCCGCACAAGTAGCCGGTGTCAAAGAGATCGCCGTGGTTGCGCCGCCGACACCCTTTGGTGCCTACAACACCGACATGCTGGCCACCTGTCACGAGCTTGGCGTGACGGAAGTCTATCGAATGGGTGGCGCCCAAGCGGTTGCCGCGATGGCTTACGGATGCGACGCAGTTCCTGCGGTCGACAAGATCGTCGGACCAGGCAACCTGTTTGTCGCGTTGGCAAAGAAGCTTGTTTATGGAACGGTCGATATCGATTCGTTCGCCGGCCCAAGCGAAGTGATTGTGATCGCCGACAAGACATCGCGAGCCGACTTCATCGCCGCCGACCTGTTGGCCCAAGCCGAACACTCACCCGGTTCAGCGATTCTGATCACCTGGGAACCTTCGGTCATCGACGCGGTCTACGACGAACTGGTCAAGCAAGTTGCCCAGCTCGAAAGGAGTGATTTGACGGTTGAAAGTTTGGAAGCGTTTGGTGCGTTGATTCTTGTTCGAGACGAAGCCCACGCATGCGAGTTGACTGACCAGTTTGCTCCCGAACACTTGCACATTGAAACTGAAAACCCCAACTCGCAGATCGAAAGGATTCGCAACAGCGGCGCGGCGTTTCTCGGGCATCACACTCCGGTGGCGCTCGGCGACTACGCGGCGGGACCGAGTCACGTGTTGCCGACCGGCGGCACCTGTACTTGGGCGGCTGGATTGTCGAGCAACAGTTTTTTGCGTAGCGGCAGCGTGACGCAGTTTGACGAGGCCGCCTTGAATGAGATTGCGGTCGATGTCGAGCGGCTGGCTGAAAAGGAAGGGCTGACCGCACACGCACGCAGCGTTTCGATCCGTACTTCGTAACCGAACAACGTTTGTTTCGAGTAGTTTCCGTTGACCACGTCTGAAGAAAAACCAGCAGCGCCTTCGATGCGTGAATTGATGCGCCCGGCGCTTTCCAAGATGCTTGCCTACGCGCCCGGTGAACAACCGCCGCCGGGCAAGTTCATCAAGCTGAATACGAACGAAAACCCTTACCCGCCGCCGCCCGAAGTGGTCGCGGCGATTCGCGACGCAGCCGCCGGGCCGCTCAACCGCTACCCCGATCCTGTCGCAACCGCCTTTCGGCATCAGGCCGCCGAGACGCTCGGTTTGCCAGGCCCGGAATGGATTTTGGCTGGCAACGGAAGCGATGAAATCCTGACGATCCTTGTGCGCGGGTTTGTCGGCGAAGGCAAACGGCTAAGGCTGCCCTACCCCAGTTACATTCTCTACCGAACCCTTGCCGACATTCAGGGTGCGGGCTGGGAGCAGGTTGAGTTTGAACCTGGCTGGAAACTACCGCAGGCATTCGGCGAAGCGGACGAGGATGTACGGTTGGTGTTGCTGCCCAATCCAAACAGTCCCAGTGGAACGATCGTGCCGCCCGACGAAGTGGCTCAGGTCGCCGATCGATTGACCTGCCCGCTTGTTGTGGACGAAGCCTACGTCGACTTTGCTGAAGAAAACTGCCTCGATCTGGTCAAGCAGAACGAGCGGGTGATGGTGACGCGAACGCTCAGCAAGTCGTACGGACTCGCGGGGATTCGTTTTGGTTTCTTAGTCGCCCAGCCGCATGTGGTCGCCGAGCTTGCCAAGATCAAGGACAGCTACAACTGCGATGGGATCTCGATCGCTGCCGCAACAGCCGCGATGGGCTGCCAGACTTGGCTTGCCGATGTTCGGCAAAAGATGAATGCGACGCGAGATCGCTTGGCGAGCGGTTTAAGCAAACTAGGTTTTGACGTCACGCCATCGCACGCTAACTTTGTTTGGTGCCAGCATCCCAATGGCAATCATGAAGCGATCTACGAATCGTTGAAGGCGAACCAGATTTTGGTTCGATATATGAAATTCCCCGACTGGGGCGATGGTCTGCGGATTTCCGTTGGGACCGACGACCAGATCGATGCCTGCCTGCTGATGATCGAATCAGCGCTCAAGTAACCTGCACACTTCACGCAATCGATAATTCCCTCATGACGCGATCTGCAACGATCAATCGAAAGACTGGCGAGACTGACATTCAATTGACCGTCAATCTGGATGGTCAAGGAAACGGCAAACGCGATTCAGGCATCGGGTTCCTCGACCACATGCTCGATCTGTTGGCCAAACACGCACTGATTGACCTCGACGTCAAAGCGGTCGGCGATTTGCACGTTGATGATCACCACACCACCGAAGACATCGGCATTGCGCTCGGTCAAGCAGTCCTCGAGGCACTTGGCGACCGAGCTGGGATTCGTCGCTACGGGCACTTTACCTTGCCGATGGATGAATGCCTCGTGACCGCCGCGGTTGACCTCGGCGGACGCTACGCGTTTGAGTATCACGCACCGATTGGTCCCGCAAAGATCGGCACGTTCGATAGCGAACTTGTCGAGCACTTTTGGCAATCCTTCGCAGCCAACTCGATGTCCAACGTGCACGTCGTCCTCCACCACGGACGCAACGCGCACCACATCTCGGAATGTGTCTTCAAGGCACTCGCCCGAGCAATCCGAATGGCCGCCGAAAGCGACCCGCGAAGCGACGCCGTACCAAGCACCAAAGGCGTGCTTTAGAAAGCGGAGCGAGGGAACCACGAATCACACGAATTGAACGAATGAGTTGATCGATTCGTGTTATTCGTTTGACTCGTCGCGTCTTCTACCTACCGTACGATTCGCTCATATTGCAGCTTCGGGTGAGAACCAAAGTTGACGAGTAACCCTAGCCGGGCTCCCGTTCCTTTCAAGTAGTTGTGGATTTGAGCGCGGTCGATATCAGTCAGCCCCGATTGCGCCTTGATCTCAAGAATGATCTGATCGTAACAGGCAAAGTCAGGAATGTAGTACGACTCGAGAGCCTGAGACTTGTAACGCAAGTTGAGTCGTAGCTTTGACTCAAACGGGACTCGTCGAGAAAAGAACTCGAGCCGAAGGCACTCGTGATACACGGCTTCGAGATAGCCGCTGCCCATTTCGTTGTAGACTTCGAAACAGCCGCCGATAATCGCGTAGCTTTCTTCTTTGTAAAGAATGTTGGTCATCGATTGCCCCTTTGTTCGTGTCAATGACATGACCAATTTTGGGGTGATGGTTCCCGTATGAGTAGATATGAACCACGAAAAACCAATTCGAACGATTGATAGCAATTAGCTATTCGTGCGATTCGTTTGATTCGTGGTTCCCTTCTTCTGCACCAAGAACCCGACCAATGCCAATCCGATGAGGGCGTTGAGGACGGAGAAGAGGAGGAAGTTGGAGAGTAGCGCGATGCCCATCAGGATGGTGACGGCGGTGGCGGCGGCCCACTTTGGTGGCAGCAGCCAGAGTGTGAGTCCGGCAACTGTCTCGAGCACCACCACTTTGCGGCTGTACCACATCGACATCGTCCGCAACTGCTCGGCCTCGAAGTTCTCTCGCAAGTAATTGAAGACCCAGAAATCACGGTCGAGGAAGTAGATGTCATAAAAGACTTCCCCCGACCAATATTCGGCGGTCCATTTACCCATTCCTCCGCCAAGTAGGATCATGGAGATGATCAGCCGACTAAGGAATGCACTCCGTCGCAACAAATGATCTTCGTCATCGATGTCGATTCGTAACACGAACCAAAACGCCCACAGACTGGCCCACCATGCTGTGACAAAGGTCATGTCGTTGTAGCTGCATTGGTGCAGACACAGGATCGATGTCCCGATGAGTGTTAGCAGGCAACATGCTTTTTGGAACCAGCGATCACCGACGAACAGATTGACCGCCAGGGCGATGACCGTTCCCAAAAAACTGATTCGCAACACCCAAATCGACTGCAACCAAGTCGGAAAGAACGTATCGTGCAGCGGGATCGCTTCGTAGATGTCACTCGAGTCGACGAAGTAGCCCCACTTCCAAACGAGCGTCAACAGGATGCCTAGTTGGACGACGCGGTGAGCGATCATCAGACGGTTGATCGGTCGTTGCCAGATCGGCGTTTCCTGGTCAATCGATTCTTCGGGGGCGCTCATTTCGATGCTTCCCCGTCCGAAAAGACCAAGTCGAAACCACCATCGTCGCGCTGCTTGGCATGGATCACCGTCTGGATCGTTTGGCCGCGGTACGTTGAATCAATGTGCAACCACCGATCTTCATTGAAGTTGAGGTAGTACCCGCGCGTGTTGGCGAAGGTGAAGATCCGCGTCGGGAAATGATTCACGTAGCGACGATGATCTTCTTCGATGATGGGCTGGAAGAATCCAGCCGCTTCAAAATCGGGCGGCACGCGGCGAACTTCGTAGCGATTGGCGAAGTTGTACATCGAAGGAATCGGCTGTTGAATCGCCCAAACGCCGAAGGACTCAGTGCGTAGGTGAAAACGCCGCAGCGTTGATTTGGCGATCGCAGGCACGATCGGCATCAGCAGCAACCAAACGACGATGACGACCACGAGCGCGCAGATCGTGCCAAAGAAATAGTCGGGGCGTTTGGGTTGGTCGTTCGAAGCGTCAGCCATCCGAGGCATCCTTGATGCAGACTTCCTGCATGTTTGATCCGAACGGCGACCGAGCGGGACGCTATGCGGATTGAATCAGTCGCAACAACGTTTCGCGAACCTGTTGCGGGTTTGCGTTCGGGTTCTTCTTACGAGCTTGGCCGATGAGGGCTCCGACCGCTTGCATTTTGCCACCCTGGACGTCTTCAACCACTTTCGGGTTGGCGTCGAGCAATTCTTGACACAACGTTTCCAACTCGTCACCGCCGACCGATTCGATACCAAGCGTCTTGATCGCTGCTTCGACGGTGGTGGGATTGTCCAGCATGTGTGCCAAGACGTCACGCGCCCGAGCGTTGTCCAAATCACCGCCGGCGACTCGCTTGAGCAGGTCACCCAATTGGTCAGCAGGTACGGGAAAATCGGCGATGTCGATTTGGCGATCGTTGATCGTCCGCATCACATCTTGCTGGATCCACGAACTGGCTCGTTTGCCATCCCCGCACACTTCGACCACCGTTTCGAAGTAGTCGATCATGGCGCGCCCCTGCGTCACAATCACATCAGCGTCGTAAGCCTTGATGCCAAATTGCGACTGAAATCTTTCGCGTGTTGCTTCGGGAGACTCGCCCAAAGTTGCTCGGATTCTGTCGACACGTTCGGTCGGGATGCGAACGGGCAACAAGTCGGGATCGGGAAAGTATCGATAGTCAGCCGATTCTTCTTTCGTGCGTTGCAGGAAGGTTTCCTCTTTCGCTTCGTCCCAACCGCGTGTCGTCTTGGGATCGTCCTTGATGGTTCGACCCGTCTTTTCCCATTCATCGAATTGACGGTCGACTTCGTGGTGGAGTGCGGCTTCCACAGCACGGAAGCTGTTCATGTTTTTGATTTCAGCGATCGGCGTGGCAATTTTCGCGCCATCTTTGTGAATGTGCAGGTTCACGTTTGCATCGACACGCAAGCTGCCTTCTTGCATTTCGCAATCGGAAACATCCATGTGAGTCAGCAGCGCTTTCAGCTTCGTCAAATAGGCTTGCGCTTCGGCAGGCGAACGCATGTCAGGTTCACTAACGATTTCAAGCAGAGGTGTGCCGCAACGGTTCAGGTCGATGCGTGATTCGGCAACGCCTGCGGTTTCGTCGTGCATGCTTTTGCCCGCATCTTCTTCGAGGTGTGCTCGAGTGATTCCGATGCGACGTGTTTGGTCGGGGTCTTCTGGATCGGCGATGTCCAAATAGCCATCCGCGCAGATTGGCAGGTCGAACTGCGAGATCTGATATCCCTTCGGTAGGTCGGGATAGAAGTACTGCTTGCGGTCCCACTTGGTTAGCGGTGGAATCGAGCAGTTGATTGCCAATCCGGTGCGAATGGCAAGGTCGATCGCGCCTTCGTTTAGCACAGGAAGCGCACCGGGGAGGCCCAAACAGACGGGGCACACCTGAGTGTTTGGCGGAGCGCCAAACTTGGTGCTGCATCCGCAAAAGAGTTTGGTAGCGGTCTTCAGTTGCACGTGCACTTCAAGACCGATGATCGTTTCCGTAGTTGGAGCTGCAGTGGTCATGAGAGCAAACTATTTCTTGTCAGACGGGCGTCGTTGGTGATGGTCAGTGCTGGATTGATAGGCGGCGCCGGCAAAAAGCAATCGCGATTCTTCGAGCGCCGGTGCTTGCAGTTGAATGCCGATGGGCAAACCTTGTTCGTTCACGCCAGCGGGCAGCGAGATCGCAGGGATCCCACTCAGGTTCGCGCCGACAGTGAACAGGTCGCAAAGGAACATTTGAATCGGGTCGTCGATCTTTTCACCCAGTTTGAAGGCTGGGGTCGGAGTGACGGGGCCAAGCAACAAGTCGGCTTGACTGAAGGCGGCATCGAAGTCGCCCTTGATCAACCGGCGGACTTTCAAGGCTTGGTTGTAGTATTGGTCAGCGTACCCTTCACTTAGCGCGTAGGTGCCGACCATGATGCGGCGTTTCACTTCGGCGCCGAAACCTTCATCGCGGCTGCGGCAGTAGGCGGTGACCAGCGGGCCGTGGTTTTCGTCGCCCTTTTTTGTGATGACGCAGGGGCGATCGAGGTCGGCGGTGCGATGCCCGTAGTGAGCGCCGTCGTAGCGTGAAAGGTTGCTACTCGCTTCACTCGGTGCGATCACGTAGTAGGTTGGCACCCAGTACTCGCGATGAGGCAGATCGACGTCGACGATTTCGGCGCCCAGACTTTTGTAAACATCGATCGATTCAAGGACTGCATTACGGATCGAATCGTCGACCCCTTCGGTATCGAGTGATTCGCGAAGCACACCGATTCGAATCCCACGCAAATCATTGGTTTGGATTGCGGAGGTGTAGCTTGGGACGTCGACATCGAGCGAGGTTGAATCACGAGGCTCAAAGCCAGCGATCGTCTCGAGTAAGAGCGCGACGTCTTCGACCGACCATCCCATCGGGCCGACTTGGTCGAGGCTGCTTGCGAACGCGACCAACCCGAACCGGCTGACTCGGCCGTAGGTTGGTTTCATTCCGGTGATGCCACAGAACGCCGAGGGTTGTCGAATCGAACCACCCGTGTCGGTGCCGAGGCTCAGTGGGACGTTTCCCGATGCGACACAGGCTGCTGCGCCACCGCTGCTGCCACCCGGCGTGCGGTCGGTATCCCATGGATTGCGGGTCACACCGAACGCGCTTGTTTCGGTACTGGCACCCATCGCGAACTCGTCCATGTTCGTTTTACCAACGATCACGGCATCGGCATCACGAAGCTTCTCGATCACCGTCGCGTCGTACGGTGGGTTGAAATTGCGAAGCATGTTTGACGAACAGGTCGTTGGCATGTCCTTGGTACAAAGGACATCTTTGACGGCGATCGGGACACCCGCGAGCGGACCAAGTTTCTGGCCCGCTTTGCGTTTTGCGTCGACCGCTTCGGCCATCGCCATCGCACGCTCGCGATCGATATGAGTGAAGGCGTTGATCGAAGGCTCGGACGCTTCGATGGCGTCGAGTGCCTTGGTCGCGATTTCGACCGCCGATGCTTCGCCGTCTGCTTGGAGTCGCAGCAGTTCCGACGCGGAATCGAGCATGATGCAGCTGTCTGTCGGGTTGAGTGTTGTCGAAAAAGGTCCCCACGCTGGGGGTGAAATAGCAAGCCCAACAGTATCGGGGATTCCATCCTTTTTCGATAGTCGCCTTCCGCAGAGAGGTCGTGAGCCGAACGCGCTAGCGTCGGGCCCTCGCACAGCGCTGGTCTCAAGTTCGTAGTACCGAGCTTTAGCCGGAATCTTCTCGCATTCAGTGAGCCGAACGCGCTAGCGTCGGGCCCTGGCAATCTGGGTCCTTGCAACCTTGGCCCTTGCAATCTGTTGTCAACAAGAAAGCCGCTGAGGGTTTGGCCCCCTTTGGCACGCGTCGCGTGGTTTTCTAGGATCATGCCGGATCTGTGTCGCTGTCGCTCCTTGATCCGGCCTACCGACCTACCGAGAGAAATCGTTGAGCGTGATCGTTGCGACGCAGCCGATGGGGCCGCCCGCGAGCGTGACGTCGCCGAAATGTAGTTTGGCGATGCGGTAGGCGCGACACAGTCCCAGACCGAGCCCGCGACCCGCTTCGCGACCACTGAAGTAGGGATCAAATGCGTGGGCGCGGGCGTGATCTGATAACCCCGGCCCACTGTCAGCGACATGGATCATGATTTGGCCACCACGCTCGCTGCCGGCATCGGTATCGCCAACGGATTCAGCTTCATGGCGAACCAACGAGACGACGATGGTGCCTTCGCAACCGATCGCGTCGATCGAGTTTCGCACCAATGCCGAGAGCGCCTCGGCGATCATGCTTTCGTCAATCACGGCCATGGTCGGCTGGCTTGGTGCTTTGACTTCCAATCGAATCGCTTGCCGCTCCGATTCCTCACGGAATTTGTCGGCGACTTCAGCAAGCGTGCCATTGAGATCACAGCGCTGGCGTGTCGCAGCGGGCGGGTTTGCATAAAACATCAAGTCCGCGATCATCTCGTGAGCGCGATAGACCTGGTCGACAATCCGCTGCAAAATCGCGTGTCGCGTCGCATCCTCCTCGGTGCGCTGCAATTGCTGAGCACGTGTGGAGATGTTGGCGAGCGGATTATTGATCTCGTGACTCAATCCATACGCAAGTTGTTTGAGCGCGCCGAGTTTGCTTTTGTGGAGCCGCCCGTCAAACGATCGCTCGAGTGATTGCAATCGCTGCATCGTCCGGGCGAGCTGTTGAAGCATGTTGCCATCGCGCGTCACCGATTGCGCCGGAAGTTCAGGCGACAGTTCCGGCCACTGCTCGCTCCAGCTTGACGGCACCTTTGGCCCCAACACCTCGAGCCACAACGAGGCGTTCTCGATCCAACGATGGACGGGAAGTGTGCGAAAGTGATCGTCAAGCTCCGCAAAACGTTGTCGTTGTGCTTGAGTGATCTCGGGCGCATGAAGAAATGCGTCGCCACTGGCAAAGCGACTGATCGCATTTTCCGCGAACCACTCCGCGAGTTCGCAGAGGTCAGCATGGTCACCCGGCCAACCGAGCGCAGCGTAGATCAAGAGCGGAGGATCGGCCGCGAGTGCAGCAACGAGCGTGTCCCGCGTTCGATCATCGAGCGCGGTCGCCCCATCATGACTTGCAGTCGTGGCGTGACCTGATCCAACATCCCGGCGAACATCGCCGCGATCGACCGAGCGACCGGCGGCAAGCATCACTTGTCCGATCGCGTCGGTTGCTGTCGAAGACGCAGGAAGCCACCACCGATCGGCACCGCGGCGCAGACAGGGTAGCAATCCCATCAATTCGAGCCTCCTGGCCGAAACGGTCTGCACTGGATGAGCCAACTTCGGAACGAGATTGCGTCCCGAGAGTGACGCTTCGCCGGACACGCTAGCCGACCACGCTGCGTTCAATCTCCAACAAATCGCACGAGCGAACAATCAAGTCTTCGATCGCAAACGGTTTCTGCATGAAATCGTTCGCGCCGGCTGCCTTCAAGGCATCGACTTTGTTGTGTTCGACCATACCGGAGATGCAGAGGATTTTGACCATGTCCAAAGCGGGATCGCTTCGTACGCGTTGGCAAACCTCTTTCCCGTTAATATCGGGAAGCATCACATCGAGAATCACCAGGTCGGGGCGGAACTCTTTGACGCCCATTCCGGCATCAAATCCGTTGTTCGCCGTACGGATATCAAAGCGCCCATCGCGCTCGAATCCGTCCTGGATCAAATCAACCAAGTCTTGATCGTCGTCGACGATAAGCAGCTTTTTCTTGCCACTTTCCAACGCGTCGGTTGGAATCCCGTTGTCCTTCATGAACAGATACAACTGTTCACGTGGGATTCGTCGGAATTTACTCCCGGGCACGCGGAAGCCCTTGAGCGACCCGTTGTCGAAACAACGAATGATCGTCTGCTGGCTTACCTTACAAATCTTGGCCGCTTCGCCTGTCGTGAAGACCGTTTTAGTGGTCATGGCAGAAACCATCCTCCCTGCATGACTAGCCGTTTCCAAGTGAATTGTTGCCCGAATCAACTGCGCAACACCCGTTGCGAAAAATGCCGGTTCGAGCGGACTCTGATTCGTGCAGTCGATTTGAATTCATCATCCAAACCGTTTGCACTTTCCCTGCTGTGTACTGCGTAATTCCCTACGCGGCATTGTTCACAGACTCATCGAAAGCCCTCGTTTAGCAAACTCCCCGTTCTACCGCACTAGCACATTTCAGCTTTAAGTTGCGCGGAGAACGCAAGTGGCAGGAAACTCCGAGCCTCTCTGCTTTGCCAAGCTTGCCTCGATAACGAATTCTATCGTTTCGTGCGCTTGGGTCAAGATCGGTTCAATCGCCGTAAGTTACCAAACCAATTGGACTTATTGCGTTTGCGTCGACAACTCGAAAAACAAAGTTGCAACTTTGCGTGATAGCAAAACCAAGTGTGGGTAGCCGTGAAGTTTTTTTGTTTCACATTCAATCGATCACCAAACGGTGGGATCAGATTGATACCGGCGCGTGCTCAACAAGTGAGCCGTGAACGCGTAAGCGGCCGGGCATTCTCTCACGCCAGGAGTTTGTAGTACCGAGCTTTAGCCGGAATCTTCAGGCTCTTCCGCCTAAAGGCGGGACTACGAACGAAAGGCGGGACTACGAACGGAGCGAGGGAGAACTCCACGCACTCTTACTTGGATTCCAAGTGCGCAAGCACGAGTGCGAGGTCGGCGGGAGTGATGCCACTGATTCGTTTTGCTTGATCAAGGTTGAGCGGTCGCACACGATTCAACTTTTCGCGCGCTTCACTTCGCAGCGGCCCGATCCCGTCGTAGTCGAATGTAGGTGGAATCCGTTTCGATGCGAGTCGTTGCTGCTTTTCGACTTCCATCTTTTGGCGTTCGATATAGCCTTCGTACTTGGTGTCGTACAAACACTGCTCGGCTGCTTGGAGACCAATCTCGTTGAGCTCAGGAACAAGGTCGCACATCTGTTGCCAATCGACTTCGGGGCGACGAAGGTATTGCTGACCCGAGTTGGTTTCGATTCGTGACGACTTCAAAATCTTCAAACCGCGATCAATGTCGGCCAACTTGTTGTGAAACCGATCGCGGCGCTCGGCGTCGATCAACCCAAGTCGTTCCGCATCGGGCGTCAGTCGCCGATCGGCGTTGTCCTGACGCAGCAAGAGTCGATATTCGGCGCGGCTGGTGAACATCCGGTAGGGTTCGTCCGTCCCCGCAGTCACCAAGTCATCGACCAACACACCGATGTAGGCTTGATCGCGCGAGGGGACCCACGGCTCTTTCCCAGCAACGATCAACGCGGCGGAAAGGCCAGCAATCAAACCTTGACCAGCAGCTTCTTCGTAGCCGGTCGTTCCGTTGATTTGACCAGCCAAAAAGAGACCGGACACCTTTTTCGATTCGAGGTGAGGCCAGAGTTGCGTTGGTGGACAGAAGTCGTACTCGACGGCGTAGCCGTAACGCATGATGACCGCCTTTTCGAGACCTTTGATCATGCGGAACATTTGGTCTTGAACATCGCGCGGCAGGCTCGTCGAAATCCCGTTGACGTAAACCTCTTGGGTCGTGCGTCCTTCTGGTTCCAAGAAGAGTTGGTGCTGCGTCTTGTCGGCAAACCGGACCACTTTGTCTTCGATCGATGGACAATAGCGTGGACCACGCGAATTGATTTGACCGCTGTACATCGGCGCGCGATGCAGGTTGGCGCGAATCAGATCGTGGACGGCTTCGTTGGTGTAGGTGATGTGACACGGCAATTGCTCGAGAGCGAGCGTGTCGTTCATGAACGAAAAAGGCTGCGGCGTGTCATCGCCTGGTTGCGGTTCGACTTGGTCGTAGTCGATCGTGCGCGCATTCAAACGTGGCGGTGTTCCAGTCTTGAAGCGATCAATTTCAAAACCGAGCCGATGCAACGCACCCGAGATCCCGGCCGTCGTGCCCTCCCCTGCTCTGCCCCCGGCGGCCTTGGCATCGCCGGTGTGCATGATCGCTTGCAGGAACGTGCCCGTGGTCAGGATCACGGCCTTGCTCAAATACTCGGCGTCACCACGAACACGGACTCCAAGAATCCGCGTCGTCCCGCCGACCTCTTCGGTGATCAAGTCCTCGACCGTTTCTTGGCGCAGGTCAAGGTTCTCTTGGCCTTCGATTTGTTCTTTGATGTGTTGTTGATAAGCGCGCTTGTCGGCTTGAGCGCGGGGGCTGTGCATGGCAGGCCCTTTGCGTCGATTGAGCAACCGAAACTGAATGCCGGTCGCATCGATCGCCCTCCCCATCAGACCTCCGAGCGCGTCGACTTCGCGAACGATCTGACCTTTGGCAACACCACCGATCGCTGGGTTGCACGACATCTGACCAACGGTGTCGAGGTTGGTGGTCAGTAGCGCTGTTTTGGCCCCCAGCCGCGCCGCAGCCGCTGCGGCTTCGGTGCCTGCGTGACCTGCTCCGATCACGATGACGTCGTAGTGGTATTGGCAGGAACTCATTTCAAGAATGCTGGCAATCGTAGTAATGGGCACGCTGGCGGGGGGCTCAGCGATGGTTTTTCTCAAGAAAGCGGCTCATCCGAGCCGAAGCCGAACAAGTGGGACTGTCGGCACGCGGCCCGGTTTGGCCGCCATGCAGAGGCAATCCCAACGTGGCAGCTTGACGAGTTTGCCGCGGTTCGACAATGGACTCCACACAAAGGGCTGGTTCGACAGCATGCGTTCTGCCAGAAAATCGTCGCTTCTGACTGCCCTTTTGATGGCTGCCGGGCCGGTCGCCGGTTCGACAATCGCTAATGGCCAAGACACGCTTGCCGGCGGTCGGGTGATCCACAATGGCGGGAGTTTGAGAGGCGAAGCTGTTTCGGCAGCCGTCCCCAACCTGCCTGCACCTGAGCCGCAAACGGTCGCTGCCCAGCCACCGGCCCGACGCGAGCTAGGCCCAGCGCCGAGTCCTGGTTGTTTCTTTCTCAACGCCCGCACCTTTACGATTCCCTTTACCGTCGACGCGGCGGGGGCTCGCCCAACCGAAGTGCAGCTCTTTGGTGCTCGTGGACCGAACACCGAGTGGAAGCGGCTTGATGGGAAACCCGCAGCAGCCTCGGTCAAGGAATTTCGATTCACGGGCGACGCCGACGGCGAGTTTTGGTTTGCCACGCGCACGATCGATGCGAAAGGACGCCCACATCCCGCCGGTCCGATCAAGGCTCAGTTGAAGGTGTACGTCGACACCGGCAAGCCGCAGGTCGATTTGAATGCCGACGCCGACAACTCAGGCCGCGTCGAAGTTCAAGTGGCGATCGATGATGTGACGCCACTGAATCTTCGGCTTCGCTACGTCACCGATGCGGTCAACCAGTGGCGCGAAGTGACGGTTGGAAAAGTCCCACCCGACGGACGCATCAGCTTCACGCCACCAGAGAGTTGGGAGCAGCTTTCGCTTCAACTGATCGCGACCGATTCGGCAAAGAACCGCGCCGTCGTCTCGAAACTCATCAAACGCCCAAGGCTGGCTGAAAGTGTCCCATCGCGATTTGCTTCCAACCGCGGTGGATCCTCTTTGATGAACTCGGCTCAGTATCGAATGGGCGGCCACACGATTGGGAGCGATCCCTATCACGTGACCGATCCGGTGATTCACCTCGATCGCAAACAGCCAGGTCCTGCTGAAGCCGCTGAACCATCGTCGCCACAGAAGCCAACATCGAAAGATCAACTGGTGGGGCACCCTTATCAATCGGGAACGCCGACCACCTTGGGTGCCTACCGCGGTGCAATGCAAGTCGCACCTTCGTCGACCCACGCATCGAATCATCAGGCGGGGGCTGCACCGTTGCGTCCGTCACCGGCAACCATCGCGACCCAAACACCGCCGACCGCTCCGTCAACGGCGCTGCCCAACAACATGGTGCGTCCGGGTGCTCACCCGGCACCATCAAGTGCCACGTCGTCCGGCGGGATGACGTTGCCAGTCGGTGGTGTTCCAGCCAACACCCATCGCCCCCACATCGTCGGCGTGCCTCCTGCGACGCATTCAACATCGTCGCAATTCAGCGTTCCTTCAATTGCACAGAACCGGGCGATCGCACAGAATCAGCGGCTCGCGCAAAATCCACTCCCTTCGCCGGCATCGCCAGAACAGATCACCAACGGGTTTGCACTGAGTGGGCCAGCACTGGGCGGGCAAACGCAAGCTGCCCCCGAAGCGGGCGCGGCACAATCTCAATCGTCGGGCGCGCTCGTTCCTGAGACGTTGCCTGTCCCGACGCCGGAACCCGAAGCGCAGCCGCCTGCCAAGCCACGACCTAAATCGGCGGCTGAGGCGATGCGTCCGATCACAGCCGAAGACAATCCAGGTTCGTCCCAACAGCTTGATGCCGCTGACGCCGAGAGCATTCCGACACCCAAGGCGGAAGTCGATACTGGCCGGTATTCGGCGCGTAAATCGGTCGATGTTTCAACGGCCTCGTCATTGGCACCGGTTCGATTTAGCGATTCGGTGCGTTTCAGTCTCGAATACGAGGTGGAAGCGATCGGAAGTGCTGGAGCCGACGCGATCGAACTTTACGGCAGTATTGACGACGGCAAGACGTGGCGTTTTTGGGGCGCCGATCCAGATAAGGTCAGTCCGTTTGACATCGAAACCAAAGAGGAAGGCGCGTTCGGTTTTCGAATTGTCGTCGTAGGCGGGAACGGTTTGACAAGTCCGAGACCGCTGTCGGGAGAGACCCCTGACATTACTGTTGTGGTCGATCAATCGCGTCCAAGCGTTCGCATCTCAGGCGCCCGCTACGGCGAAGGCGACCGTGTTGGTTCGCTTGTGATTCAATATGAATGCAGCGATCCCAATCTAAAAAAGCGACCGATCGCTTTGGCCTTTAGCGACAAACCTGACGGACCGTGGACGACGATTGCGGCCGGCTTAGCCAACGATGGCCTTTATGTTTGGCCGGCCGACCCCGGCTTGCCCCGCCAGATGTACTTGCGGGTCGATGCGACGGACCGATCGGGTAACGTCGGAACCTACATTCTGGACCGGCCGATCGACACGCAAGGTCTTGCGCCGCGGGCGAGGATACGCGGCTTCCAGCCACTCGATCGCCAGTAGAATCGGGACGCTAGAGCCGGCCAATCGTCTCTGATACGATTTCGGCATGAGTCTCGTTCACGCATTCGAATTCCTGCAGGAGTCGCCAGGCGACCATCCCGCCGTTGTTGCCGTTTTCGGCAGCGATGCGACGCTGCGTTCGTGGGCGATCCAAGCGTTGATCGGCGAAGGTGATGCGACGGAGTTTGATGGCGACACCGCTCGCTGGTCCGACATGCGTGATGAGCTTGCGACCGCATCGTTGTTTGACATGGGGTCGATGCGAACGATCGTGATTCGCGGTGCCGACAAATTCTTGTCCGATCATCGCAGCGAGCTTGAAAAGTACATTGCCAAGCCTGGAACTGCAGCACGGTTGGTGCTTGAACTCAATTCGCTTGCGGCAAACACGCGCGTCTACAAGAGCCTCAACAAAGATCACCTATTGGTTGCTTGCGGTGCAGCGGTTGATTCGAAAGTGGGCGTGACCGCGGCCAGCCGCCGCAAGTTTCTTACGGGCTACCTGGCGAAACAACACAAAACCGCGTTGGCATCAGGTGCTGCCGACGCGTTGATCGAAATGCTGGGCGAAGACATCGGGATGCTTGATACCGAGATCGCAAAGCTTGCTCTCTACGTCGAGCCGGGTGAGAAGATCAAAGAAGATCTCGTCCGCGACGTGGTGGCTGGATGGCAGGGCAAGACGGTTTGGCAGATCACCGATGCAATCGCAGCGGGTGATGCGGCCGAGGCGCTTCGCCAACTCGACAAGTTGATGACCGGTGGCCAGCGTCCGATCGCACTGCTGCCTCAAATCGCTTGGTCTCTGAGAAAGCTTGGAATGGCAACGGCTGTCGTCGAGCATCGCGAACGGTCGGGTCGTCGCGCACAACTCGATGAAGCGCTCGCCAGTGTTGGTCTCAACCGCGACCTTGCCCGATCCAAGTCACAGCTGATGGGGCTTGGGCGACAACGAGGTCGCCAATTGCTGCCGTGGTTGCTCGACGCCGACCTGCGACTCAAGGGAACCCATAGTGCCGAAGGACGCGATCGTTTCCTACTGGAAATGTTCGTCTTGAGGCTCGCCAAATCAAACGCCAGGTGATCTCGCGGGGCTCATTCGTTCGATTCGTGTTATTCGTGGTTGTCGCTAACACCGCACGAGGAAATCCGAACTGAGGATTACGTGGATCACAACCGATCGCTAATGCACAGCTGCTTGCATCGTTTGTGCATCGCTCGTCGTGGTTTGGGCAGCCTTGGTTTCTGCCGTCTCGACGACGCAGGCGCGGAACGGATCGAGGGTCAATGACATTCCAGCGTTGTCGCAGAGATGACAGAACGCCGACATGCCTTGTGAGAGAATGACTTCGCGTTCGGCCATGGTGATGGGAACGACCCAAAGCAATTGCAGTGGCGAGGAATCGATTTGAACCGATTCGTGGATTCGGAAGTCGGATTCCACGTTGGGGACAAGGAAGGTGTAGGCATCAAGTTTCGAACCGGCAAAGATCGGCTGGGACGGCGAACCGTTGGTCAGTGTCGAGCCATAACCAAACCATGTGTTGTTCTGATGCACGCTTTGTGCCAACGACCGAATGAGGTTGATGTAGGCACGTTGCATTTGGTCCACGTACATGACGAGCTCGGCTCTTGGTGAGCGGCGGCCCACCGGGACATCCATCGCCCAGTCGCTCATCCCACTGGTGACCAATGTCGTGAATGGCCGTCCGGGACTGGGGGCATGAACGCAAACGTCGATCCGTGGCTTTGCAGGAAGGTTGCCACGATCTTTTGCACTGAGCGGACCCACTCGACTCGCGAGTTCTTTTTCGCGACGGTGTGCCCAGGTCGCGTCGATGGATCCGCGATCTTGCCCATCGTCGTGCGATGAAGGATCAACGTCGGGAAAGCTCAATGCGGGGACCCGCTTTGCCTTGATCCACTTGCGACCGTTACTGCGAATGGCCGAGTTGTGTTGAATGGTGCCTGAGTCGACAAGTGCCTGCAAGGTTTGCAAGGTGTAAGGACCCGCCTTGCCTTGATTGGTCTTGAGATACCAGGCACCCGATTCCAGGTCCGGGAAGGTGAGCTCTTTGAGTTCCCGAGCTTTGATCCACGTCTCTCCGTCGCAACTGATGTGGGTGTTGGGAAAGATCTTGGCGTCAGCGGCAAGCAGCAACAGCTGCCGACAGTTGACCGGCGCGGACATGCCGTCTTGCGTTTTGACGTACCAATGACGTGGCATCAGGTGGGACCGGTGGGAAAACCAAGGAAAGCAGAGGCACTCGAAGTGCCCCCCGGCCGCGCCAGTATAGTTGGCCAACGTGGGCTCGCCAGAAATAGACGGTAAACGTCAGGAGGTGACGATTGAAACACTTTTGATGGCCGTCGCATTGGCAGCGCGACGCTCCCGCGGAGATTTGCGCGGCGGCTCGGCGGGAGCCTCGCCCTCCCGATGAAGTGGGAGCTGCCCCCAGAATTCGGCGAAAGGCGAGAATGGGGCTACATGCGGTTGCTCGTGCCCTTGGTCAGCGCCATGAAGGCGCTTTCGAGGTCGAGTTCTTCCTCGGTGAATCGCTTCAGGTTGACACCGTTTTCGATCAACAGTTTCGGCAGGTCGCTGTAATCTTCGACTTCGCTTTTTAGGACAACCCGCATCGCATCGTCGCCCATTTCGCAACCTTGGACCTTGTCGTGCCCATCGAGCAAACGCTGGATGTCGGCCAGTTTCCCGCGGTCGCCAGGTTGGATGACCAGCACGGTGTGCTCTCGCACCATGCGAATGACTTCGGCTTTGGTCGCGTTCTGTTTCAGCTCGCCTTTGTCGATGATGCCAACCTTGTTACAGACATCGGCAAGTTCGGGAAGAATGTGGCTGCTCACAATGATGGTCTTGCCCATTTCGCCGAGCTTGCGAAGCAGGTTTCGCATCTCGATACGCGCACGCGGGTCGAGTCCCGAAAGAGGTTCGTCGAGCAACAAGACTTGCGGGTCATGAAGGAGGGTGCGTGCCAACCCAAGCCGCTGAGTTTGGCCGCGCGAGAGCGTGTTGGCGAAGGCATCACGTTTGAAGTCCAGGTCGACTACGTCAAGCATTTCGTCGACACGTTTGCGTCTCGCTTCGCCACCAATGCGATAAGAGGCGGCAAAGAATTCGAGGTATTCGACGACGGTCATGTCGTCATAGACGCCGAAGAAGTCGGGCATGTAGCCGACCAATCGCCGAATTTCTTTGGGGGCGGTGTGAACGCTATGGTCACACACGTAGGCTTCACCCCAACTGGGTTCGAGCAACGTTGCAATGATTCGCATCGTTGTGGTTTTGCCTGCACCGTTGGGACCGATGAATCCGAACAGGTCACCGGCTTGCAAGTCCAAGTCGATGCTCTTGATGGCGAAAGCGTCACCGTACTTTTTCGTTAGGTCGACCGTCTTAATCACTAATTTGGTGTCCGGCAGGTTTCTGACTGTAAGGTGTCTGTGTTCTTGTGAGTCGTCGTTGATCAGCGGCGGCGAGGTTCCACCGGCAGCACGACGCGAACGTAGGTTAAGGTGTCGTCGGTTACGGTCGACCCGTCGGAGGTTTCAAGATTGAGGTCCGTGAGGGGCTCGGCGATCCGACCCACCAAGATGCACCGCTGTTCCGACAGAATCGGTGTCAGGTCAAGGAATGACAATGCATCGTGATGTAGGGATGTGTACCGGGTGCCGCCGACCGCTTCGTGGAACATCAGCATCTCGGCGACGCGATCGAGCGAATCCCGACGCGCTGGATTCCAGTCTTCGCGTTGGGTCGCGGTTTCTTCCAAAGCCTTTTGTTTCGAGAGTTGGAAACGAAAGTTCTTTTGCAGCAGTTCGTCTTCGATCGCACCGATTTGGTCGCCCGATCGAAAGACCGTCGGAAGCGGGTACACGCCGTTTTGATAAACGAGCATCCCATCAAGTAAGTCAACCGGAAGTGGGTTGGTGATCGAACCGCGTAGCATTTGACTACCGGGACGTTGACCAATCGTTTGTGGCGGTAGGTCGGGAGTGAATCGGAACGTCGTCGCAAACGACTTGCTGCTGCGCGGCGCCATCGGAATCTCGTTGACGAACGCTCGAAGACCTTCGTTGGACTTCGTCAGGTCGACGTCAAACACAGGCAATCGGCTGTCTTCGATTGCGATTTGAATTCCGCCAAACGCGTCCCCTGGATAGCCGAAGGGTGCCGTCAACAAGTCGCTCACCTCTGATGAGAGGCTGTCGAGGGTGTCGGAGGCATCGGTTTGAATGCCAAGCTCGTTCGCAGGATGCGTGTACACGTAAGTCATCGTGTTGCCGCGTGCCGTATTAGCGCTCAGATCAATGTCGACAAACTCGATCCGGTTGCAATGAACCGGTGCGAGGGCTTCGGCCGCTGCGCCGCCACCGTTTGCCGGACGGGCTTGGGAAACCAGCAGCGCGGAAAGTCCGATTGCCGCGATGGGAAACGAGAACCATCCCAGCAGTGGTCGCCCAACAAGCCGGTTGACGAGCAAGAAATCGAGCGGGCCGATCAACGCGATCAAGCCCATCAAGATCAACGACGCTACCGAAAAACTAAACGAGCGTTTGGACGGGAACTGATCCATCGTTGAACGCAATTGCCCAGCCAGGTCGTTGTACGCCGTTGCCCGAGAGATTTCGTTTTGCTCGTTCTTGCGAGGGATCAGGATTTTGCCGGTCAACCGCGTCAGCAGCGCGGTCCGTTCTGGCCACTCGGCGAACATGGGACGTTCCAGGTCGCCGCAGACCACCGTGACACGTCCGAGTCCGCTGACGTATTCAGCTGCTACCGGCGTGTTGACTCGGCGCGTAGTCTTGCCCGTGATCAGGACCCGGCCGACTTTGCGCGGGATCTTGAGGCCTTCGTAGGGATCAAGCGGCGACTGACTTGAGGTGTAAGTCTCGAACGCCGAAGGATCGTACGTGACGGTATCCGAGGGATCGAACGGCAAGTGTTGCTTGATCCACGGCGCGGACTCGAGCACCTTTGGGGCTGATTCACCGAGCGTTAGCAGAATGCGGCCACCGTAGTGCACCCAGTTCGAAATTGCTTGCGACTGGTTTTCGTTGAGCGATTCGAGGACGGGGATGCTCGAGCCGCCGATCATCAGCATGTCGACGCCGTCGTAGCCCAAGTGTGACGTGGGAAAGTCGCTCGCGTCGGTCAACTTCGTGACCGCTAACAACGCGTCACGGTTCAGCAATTCGTTCGCTCCGATTTGATCGATGCCGAGCGCATCGCCGACGGCAACGATCCAGGGCATGTGCAATGGAATCATCGCAGGGCCCTTTGAAGGCGGCCCCAGTTCGGGCAAACGCGTTGAAACCATCACGTCCTCTTCACCGCGAATGATCAAGGGAGCCGCTTCGCTACCGGCGATCACGTAGCCCCAATTCTGGTCGCCAAGATCGCTCGGTTGGTTGAACGCAACTCGGTGGCCATCGCCATCGCGAGTTTCGATCGTCGAGGCATTGGTTCCGTTTGCAGCAGAAGTCGAAACGCGAACGGCGGTCCAACGGCCAACACGATAGTGGCCTTTCAGGCCAACGGTGACCGTGTCGTCGGCGTTTGCGATCTCGGCCGTCACGTTTGCCGTCAGACACATCGCCAAGGCAACGACGATGGTGGCAAGGCGACTGGTCGATACAGAGTCAAACAACGTCATTCCGAATTCTCGAGCCTCGATCACGGTTTTTCGGCATTGGGGCATTCACAGACAAGCCGGCTGCAGCCAGGGCATCCATGTCCGTACTTGGCAACCAGTGCCGCATTCAAGTCAATGTCTGCCACATTGGCGATGGTGGTCAGCCACGCGATCACGTCGGCGAATTCCTCGGCAAGGTTTTCGCGGTCATCCCCCCGCAACGCAGCCGCCAACTCACCCACTTCTTCCATCAACCACATGAAGGTTCCGTCCACGCCACGAGCGACATCCTTTTCGTAGTACATCTGACGGATGTGACGCTGCAAATCGGAAAACGATAGTTCTTCGATTTGGGAACGGTCGTTGGGTGCGGACATGGTCAATGGCGGGGGCAATGGCGCGACGGGATCAATGGCGCGATGGACGATCGATAATTGGCGAAATCTGAGTGGGACGAATTGTATCCAAAGCGGCTGGCAACGCGACGAGGTCCATCGCCTATTCTGCCAGTGGGCCCAATTTGCACAGGCTAGGTAGACAGGTGGGGTAAGACAGGGGGCGAAAGTCACTCACAACAACCGCTCGTGGAGCAACCCTTCTTCGCTTTTGAGACGATCATTGACGCTCTTGAGCTGGTCCACTGCGCGCACGGCTGTTGGGTGCTGCGTATGTGAACTACAGTGTTTGGACCGTTTTTGTTCCGATCTTCTTTCAATTCCGACGCGATTCGTTGTCCGATTCTCCTGCCCAGCCCACCGGAGACGCCTCTGCTCGGGCCGATGATGCGACGATGCCTGGCAATGCTGCCGCAGGAAAGGGCTCGGATTCTTCCCGACAGCCGACTCAGGGGGCGACGCCCGCCCCGCAGGAATCTGCGGAAAAAGTGACGACCGGCGAGTCTGCGGGCCCCAAGCCGAAAAAGGATTTCCACCGCTATCCCTTCTACTCGCCCCGGTTTTGGCACGGGATGCGAGCGATGGTCTGGTTCCGGCTGCTGCAGCAGGGAAGGTTTCGAATCCACCCCACCCGAATTGGGATTTTGATTGGCGTGACGATAGCCACGCCAGTCAACACGATCCTGGGGGCGATTCAAAAGCTGTTCTTTCGCCGCAAACTTGCCGAGGCGGACTTTCCAGGGCCTCCGGTCTTCATCGTTGGTCATTGGCGCAGCGGCACCACACTCCTGCACGAATTGATGGTTCGTGACGAGCGGCTAAGCAGTCCGTCGACGTTTCAGTGCTTTGCGCCCAACCACTTTTTGATTTCGGAGTGGTTCTTTCGAAAGTTCTTCTCCTGGTTGCTTCCGGGCAAGCGCCCGATGGACAACATGGCTGCGGGTTGGGATCGTCCGCAAGAAGACGAATTCGCATTGCTTACCCTTGGCATGCCGTCGCCTTATCGGCGAATCGCGTTTCCTAACGAGCCGCCGATCGATTCGAACTATCTGGATTTCGATGGTGTCGACGACGAAGCGATCGCCTCTTGGCTTGAAACGCTGCGGGCCTTTTTGATTTCGGTCAGCGTGCGCACTGGACGTCCTCTTGTTGTCAAAAGTCCAACGCATACCGGACGCATCGCGCAGTTGGCGAAAGAGTTCCCTGAAGCCAAGTTCATTCACATCACTCGCGATCCACGTTCACTGTTTCCATCGACGTGTCGACTGTGGCATTCGCTCGACGATGTCCAAGCTTTACAGAAGCCCAGCGGCGACAACATCGAAGATTACGTTATCGATTGTTTTGAACGCATGTATCGCTCGTTTCACGCGCATCGTGACGAGATTCCGGCGCATCGTATTATCGAAGTGCGCTACGAGGATCTGACGGCTGACCCTGTCCAAACGATGAAGACGATCTACGAAACGTTGCACTTGAGCGATTTCGGAGCGGTCGAGGAGACGTTGCAGAAGTGGGCAGAGACCGAACACAAGGGTTACAAAACCAACCAACATCACTTGGAGCCCGAAACCGAAGCCAGGATTCGGCAAGCGTGGGCCGAGTACTTCCAACGTTATGGATACGACCAATCATGACAACGCACACGACTCTGCGTCGATCTCTCCGTCTGTTTCTCGCGGTTTGTGTTGCCAGTGCCCTGCTCTGCCTTGGTGGTTGTTCCAAAGAGTCGGACTCGGAAGCGAGCAACAGCGAGGTTAAAGAGGTTGCGACAGACGCTCTTACCCAAGAGGCCAAATCGTCGGATTCCAAGCAAGTCGAACCGATCGAGCCAAAGGCCTACGAGTTTTCAGTAGAAGAGCTGACCGCAGCGCGGCTTGACGAATCCGAGGCTTCGCAGGGTTGGATCCGATTGTTTGATGGGCACACGTTGTATGGATGGGAAATTGCCGGAGAAGCGAATTTTCGCGTCGAAGAAGGGGCGATCGTTGTTGATGGCGGCCAACGGTGCCTGCTGTGTACGTCGATGCCTTGGCAAGACTACGAATTAAAGCTTCTGTTCAAAGCAGGCCCCAAAACCAACAGTGGCATCTTCTTGCGGACGCCAATGAAACCGGAGAGTCCCAAACTCGATTGCTACGAAGTCAACATCGCGCCGGACGACAATCCTTTTCCGACGGCCGGTATTGTTCAACGCAAGAAAGCGGAATCGACAGAGCCACAAGCGTTTGATCAATGGCGCGAAATGACGATGCGACTTGAAGGCAATCACTTGCAAGTGTCAGTCGATGGCGAATTGGTTTGTGACTACACCGATTCGGTCGACCTGCCAGCGGGGCGGATTGGTTTGCAGCACAACAGCGGACGCGTCGAATTTAAGGACATACGTTTGCGGCCCCTCGGGTTGCAGTCGCTCTTGGATGAAGAGCTGTCGAAGTGGACCAAGTATCCCGAGATGCCTGGCGAGTTCACCGCGACCGACGAAGGTTGGATGCACGTCAAAGGGGGTCGCGCCCAAATCGAAACGAAACAATCCTATGGCGATTTCGTTCTGCTGAGCCAGTACAAGCTTCCCAAGCTCGACATGAACTCTGGCATTTTCTTTCGCTGCATCCCAGGCGATGAGATGATGGGCTATGAATGTCAGCTGAGCAACGAAACGATCGATGGCGATCGAATGCAACCGAAAGACCACGGCACGGGTGGGATTTTCAAGCGGCAAGAAGCGAGGTTCGTTGCTGGTGACGAAAATGAATGGGCGACCGTTGTGTTGGTTGCCCACGGACCGCAAATTGCCGCATGGGTCAACGGAGTGCAGGTCAGCGATTGGACAGACGATCGCAAACCCAACGAAAACCCACGTCGTGGTTTGAGGTTGGAACCAGGGACGATCATGATCCAAGGCCACGATCCGGGAACGGATGCATTGCTAAAGCAAATCGCAATCTCCGAATTCAAGTAGTGCCCCGACTTTCGGTAGGAGCATTCCGGCTAGAGCTCCGTTCGACAAACGGGTAACGGCGAAACGACTCGCATGCCAATCTTCTTGGACCACCTTAGCTTCGATTCTTCTTCAGCAAGTTGAAGGTCAGGCCACCGCTCGAACAGTCCTGTCAGTGCCACCTCGGTTTCGAGTCTCGCGAGTTGTGCACCGAGGCAAAAGTGAATCCCGCTGCCAAAACCGAGTTGTGGGTTCGGCGAGCGCGCAAAGTCGATCGTCAACGGGTTTTCGAATTTGGCGGGATCGAGATTTGCGGAGGCCAAGCATGCGATCACCATTTCGCCTTGTGTGAGCACAACACCTTCGATTGAGGTGTCTTCGGCAACATACCGAGGTTTCGACATTTGGACAGGACTGAGGTAACGCAACAGTTCGTCCACGGCACTGGGACGCAGTTGTTCCTCATCGAGCCACGTTTGCCGAAGGTCTTCGCGTTGCATCAGCGCGATCGATGAGAGCGAGATCAAGTGTGTTGTTGTTTCGTGTCCGGCGACCAACAGCAAAAATACCATGCTAAGGAGTTCGTTTTCGCTCAGGCGATCTCCCTCGGATTCGGCCGCAACCAGTTCGCTGATCAAACCGCCAGTCGGTTGGTCGCGCTCGATTTCAATTCGCTGAC
Organism: Rubripirellula sp.; assembly: GCA_965216875.1. Lineage (GTDB taxonomy): Bacteria > Planctomycetota > Planctomycetia > Pirellulales > Pirellulaceae > CBDCUW01. The sequence continues at coordinate 5,360,183 of OZ244207.1, read as the reverse complement.
GCAAATAACGCATCAACTTCTTGATTCCGGGAAGGACTTTGAGCATGCCCCATGGAAACGAAGCGTGTGTCAACGCGGAAACCCAAGTCGAGAAGCGTTTGCGGTCTTTCAAGGGCAAACCCAAGAGTTCGCAGATGACCAGCAGCGGCAGTTCTCTCGCGAACTGACCTACCAAATCAAACGTTTGGCGCGGATCGCATTCATCGAGCAATTGGTTTGTGACACGTTCGATTCCCGAACGCATCGACGCGACGTTTTTGTTTCGGAAAGCTTGATCAGCAAGGCTGCGCAGTCTTCGATGATCCGGTTCGTCTTTGCGGATCATGTTTTGGATCAGGATCCGGAGCGAAGGCGGCAAATAGTTCTGAAAGTCGTGTCGCTTTTTGCGACCCGCGTTCGCTGCCTCCATCACAAATCGCCGGCGGTCACGCAACACGGCATCACACGCTGCGTAAGTTGTCGCCAGCTTGTATTTGCCAAGCAGGGGAATCTTGGACTCGATGAGTGGCCCCTCGTTGAGCCACTGCAGCAAATTGGGATGCGGATGACGCTTGAATTCTGTGGCGCACAAGTCCGAGAATCTGATCGTCATGAGGTTGGATCCTAGGATGTGATGTCCCGTCAACAAGCCAGCATTAGGGCAGCGCGTCCCGATTCATCAGCGCCGCGCGAAATCGACTGACCGTCGATATTCTTGTAAAATCAGAATTCGGTTGCCAAGGGATTGTCCAATGCAACGAATCAAGTGGCGTCCATCTCCAATCCCATTCGTGCTCGTTTTCAAAGGGGTGACCGTTGAGTAACGATTTCTACCAGCTCAACCAATCACCCGCTTACGCCGGTGGTTCCAGGCCAGCACCTGTCAACACGACCGGTTTTGTCGGGATGATTCTCTCCCTCATCGGGCTGCTAACCTGCGGGATCCTAAGTCCGATTGGTCTCTTGATCAGCCTGTTTGGTTTGTCACGTGAGCCACGCGGTTCCGCTGTGCTCGGAGTCGTCCTTGGGCTGATTGGATCGGCGTGGATAGCGTTTGTCGGTTATGCAACGGTGACCGGCATCATCGTTGCCAAGGAGACGATTGAAACGGTCATTGAAACCACCGAAACAACAGCATCGCTATCGATGGGGGCGGATCGAATCGATCAATATCGCACCGAGAATGGACGTATACCTGACGCAGTGACCGGCAACGAGATCGTCGATGACATCGATGACAGTTGGGGCAATTCGATCCTTTACGCGGTTGAAGAAAAGGAACGCTACGTTTTGCGCAGTGCCGGTCCTGATGGCCAGTTCCACACCGGCGACGACATCACGTCCAGCATGGCTGATTTCCAGAATCAACGTCAACGGCGCGGTCGCGAAGAGCGTTCCGTTGTCCTGGACGAGATGGTCGAACGAGCCATACCGACCGAAATTGGCGATGGCGGCGGGTTGACGGTGCAAGACGGCGACCGGCAAGTCATCATTCGCCCCGGCGGGATCAAAGTCGAAGGTGACGGGAGAGTCGAAATCCGCGGCGGCGTCCTCAGCGTGGAAGATGGCGAGCGGTCAGTGAGAATTGAGATTCCCAATCTGCGAAGTGACGGCGGCCAAGGCAACGAACCGCTCATGAAACGCGGCCAGCTCGATGAGCAAGACCAGTAGGTCAGCTGGTGGTCGGGAGGGCGAGGCTCCCGCCGAGTTAAGCCGAGCCGGCGCAGCCAACTCCGCAGGAGCCTCGCCCTCCCTCACACACTAATCGTCTGCCGGTCCGGCATCCTTGATCACAAACCGCGCTCGCAATCGGGCGACTTCCTTGGCCAGTCCCGCGGTTTCGACGCTACCCAGGACTTGGTCAAAGTCTTTGTACGCCGCGGGGGCTTCGTCGCGCGGGTACTGACGGCAGTTGGTCAGAATATCGGCCGCATCAAACGAATCGTCGATCTGCTTTTGATCAAGTTCTCGGATCGCACGCTTGCGACCGAGCATTCGACCGGCGCCGTGGTTGACGCTGAAGCAGCTTTCCTTGGCTCCCGGCATCGCGACCATCACACTGGAACCGGCTTGCGGATTGCCGGGCAACAAGATCGGATGACCTGTGTCGGCAAAGGGCGTATCGCGCAGTCCGTGGTGTCCGGCGGGAAACGCACGCGTCGCACCCTTTCGGTGCACCCACGTTGGCCGATTGTCGATGATTTCCTTTCGCGCAATGTTGTGGCTGATGAAGTAGACCAATGATCCCGAAGTCCCCGGAATCACTTCTTGGAAAGCTTCCAACACCAGCGCGTTGATCAACATGTGATTGACGGTTGCAAAGTTGGCTCCGAGCGCCATGTCGTCCAGATAGTCATTTGCCTCGGACGAACCAAGCGGCGCATAGACCAATTGCTTGTCACCACCAGGGTAAGGAAGGTGCCAAGCATCGAACTTCGATTCGAGTGCTTTGAATTGACCACTGGCAAGGCGATGCCCCACTCCACGAGACCCGCAGTGCGACAGGAATGCGACCTTGCGATCAAGCAAACCAAACACGTCGGCGGTCTTCTGACTCTCTTCGTCCTGGTCGATTTCAACGACTTCACATTCGCCAAAATGGTTGCCGCCACCGTAGGAGCCAAGTTGCTGGGCCTTGGCCCGGAAACCTGAAAACTGCTTGGTACCGCGGAGGTGATCGATTCGGTTGGCAAGCGCATCGGACGTATCGTCGTGCCCGACGTGGTAGGCGTCTTCGCAACGATCAGCCCACTCGGCGGGAACATCAAGCGATTGGAGCACTTCCTTCGAGGCACCCTGGATCATCGCTTCACGGCCAATCTTTTCATCGACGCGACGCCCGTCGGGAACATGGCGCGAGCCCTTCCCTGCTCCGGTCGGAATGCGGCGACCGATCGCGTGAATCAATTCACGGCGAACTTTCTTGTCTGCGACGGCGTCCTCGGGCAAGTCCGTTTGCAGCAGACTCATCGAACACTTGATGTCGAATCCGACCGGACCTGGGTAGATGTGCGTTGGCGAGCTAAGGACACAACCGATGGGCGCACCGTATCCGCAGTGGGCATCGGGATTGAGAACCACTTCGGTCACGCCGGGTGCGCAACGAGAATTGATGGCCTGTTGCAGGCACAGGTCATCGAACGTTTGGCGAATGGCTTCGTTGCCGAACACTTTTACCGGGCTATGCCGATCGCCAGCTGGAAGGATAGCGGTGGCGTCGCCTGTCGCAACGATTTGAGAATTCATGATGGACGACTCTTCTATTTTTGGACTCTTCTCTCTGTTGTGTTAGCTATGAGAGACGAAGGAGCGCTGGCTGGTTCAGCCAACGATGAAGAATTCCCAAGTCAAACGCAACGGCGATGTCCGTTTGAAACAGTTTTGCAGTCCATGGGTCTGCCCATGTTATTGCTGTGCCCAGTCATCGGCGTTGATGGACTCGCCGCCAGCGATCGATGCAAATTCGAGAAATGCCTTGGCGGTGATGTCTGTCTTCAACAACCTGGCGCGTCCATCACCAAATAGGGTCAGTAATCCGGTTTTGGGAATGGGGGTGATCGCCGCAAGCGGGTCTGCCGGATCGATTTCGAGGAAGTCGGGGCGCGTCCAGAGTATCGCTTTATCGACCGGAGCGTGAATGAGCATGATGGTGCTGGCGGGGTCATCGCTCATCTTGAACGCATTGATTTTCGCCGTTTCACCATCACCAATCCCATAGGGCGATTGGATTATGGCGATCCGAGTCTTGACTGAGTCGAACGAATCGCTTGGGTCTCGATAAACATCGGGCATGAACTTTGCCATCTTCAAATTATGAGGGCTGTCCCAAGGTTCGTTGAACCGGAATTTTCGCTGCAGCGATCGGTAGTCCATGTCCGACAGTAAATGCACTCTCCAGCCAAGGCGTTTTGACGGCTCGATATCACCACCGGTCCCACCCGCGGATCTGCGAGGTTGCGGCGAGACGTTTGAGGATTGGGGGTAGGTTTTGTCGCTTCGCCAATTGCTACGCAATGTGAACATTGCATGCGACATCGTGAACGCCGCCTTGTTCACCCCGAGTGGCTCGGACATGTACGGCAACTGGTAGTATTGCGCCGCCCATCGCGCCGTTGCCGCAACATCAAAGTATTCGTCACCATCAACCGTCAACGCTGCGCTAAGAAATGTGTTGGGGATCGATGCCGGTACGCGGAGGAGTGTTCCCGAGTAAAAAAACAGCGTTAGGTCTGGACCAACATCGCCGAGTGAATCGGCGATGTTGTCAAGTTCGACCGAGGTGTCCACCGGCTGAGTCCACGGCACAGCCTTGTCGTGACCAACAACACCTCCTAGCAGGATCGTGCGCAGATCGTCGAGCCATCCGCGTCTGGGTTCAGAACCGTCTCCAACAAAGTTGGCACGTTGGTTGGTGAAAAAACTGATCCGCGTGTTTGTCGAAACGATGTCGCCGGGAATTTGGTATTCCTTGGGCATTTCATCAAGCAACGGCAAATTCGCTTCACTATCCCATGGCTGGCTCAGGTCAAACCTGTCGTACAACGCTTGGTAGCCAAGTTCAGGCAAGATGTGGACGCGCCAGCTCAACTTCAGATCCGATCGATGGTCCGCGTCCCGAACGTCTAACGCTTTCTTGGTCTTCTTGTGATGATCACTGATCGCCTTCGCGACTTTGGCAAGCAGCGTCTCCGCTTGATAGAGTCGAATGTAATAGGTGTCGACAAGGTGGTCTGAAGGAGCCTGCAGGGGCGCTGGCACTTCGGGCAGCAACCCGTCGTTATTTACAACCAGTTCAAGTGGTGTTTGACGCGACAATGCAAAGAGGCTTGTTGCATCAATCGGCGCGTTCGACGGCACGTGGAGGTTCGACTTTCGGTTGAGTTTTGTGTTCCAACTCAGGAGCTTCTGGGCTCGGCGTCGACTCTTCTTTGACGCTAGGATCGATGCTTGTGGCGACCGACGGATCGATTATTGGACTGGGCGCATTGGAGGCGGTGGAGGTTTCGGCACGCATGAGTAAGAGAACGACGCCCACACCAATCATCGCAACCAAGACAAACATGCCCGCGATCACACAGAGTATCAACGCCAGCGAGGTTGACCCTTTGGGCGACGACACTTGTTGATGCTGTGGACGATCTGACGTCGAGCTGTTTGGTTGCTGATAGGCGAGTTCTTCATCGATCGCATTCCAGTCCAGCCCAGCACGGGGAGTCTCATCCGACGCTGCGGGTATATGGATGGTTGAGCTGCACTCGGGACATGCAATTTGTTTGCCAGCATGTGTTTCGCTGACGGTGTAGCTCTTCTGACATCCTTGACATTGAACTTCGATTTTCATGGGGGCTCTTGAGGCAAACTCAGGAAGCTCTGTCGAGCTGTTGCGAATTCCAAAGGCAAACTCTGCGAGCAATGAGTTTGGCTTTGAGATCCCCAAATCTAATGGGATTCACCACGCAATGGATGGATGGACAGGGTCCAGGTGATCTTTTCGATGAAGTAGCAACGCGAACCAGCCAATTCCGGTCAATAATCGGTTGGCGCGTTCTGGAATCGACCAGGAGTCGACGAATGGGAAACCTTGGGACAATCAGGCATGAATCCAGTGAAAGTCCGAGACCCCCGAGGCGCCTGTCCAACTGACCGCATGTATACACCCGGTTTGGTGTTTGCAAAGGTTCTGAAGCATAATCATCGCGGATGATCTGTTTGCGATTTCTGGATTTCGAATTCGTTGTTTCTCGCACGATTTCGAAAAAGTTTCATCTGCGGTGAGGGGCGTCTGCGGTGGACGGTGATTGGGACAGTACCGGACCTTTTGCATCGTTCCACAGACACTTTCAACGTCATGAAACTAAAAGTCCTTTGCCCCGAATGTCAAAGCTCACTGATCATTTCATCCGAGCTTGCCGGCAAGAGAATCAAATGCACGGTTTGTGAGCACATCTTTGCTGTTCAGGCAGTGCAAACGCCGTCTGAACAATCCATCAAGACCGGCGCACCCATCAAGCGAGAAGCGTCGACGCAGTCCGTAAGCAAGTCGCAGCCGCCGCCAAGCAAGAAGGCAGCGGCGGAGGACACGACTGCAAGTCGGTCTCAAACAACAAAGAGGTCTGAAAGAGACGTCCGCTCGGGCACTCGCTCCTCACCAAGCAAGGGCAAGGGGCGACCCAAAACTGGGCTGCCGAAAACGATCGGTCGTTTCATCGTGCGAGATCAGTTAGGCGTTGGAGGGTTTGGGAACGTCTACAAGGCTCACGATCCCATTCTCGATCGATTCGTTGCATTGAAGGTGATGCATCCTAGCGACACATCGGCCGAGGACTCGAGTGACCGCGTTTTGCGCGAGGCCAAAGCGTCAGCAAAGCTTCGGCATCCAAATATCGTTTCGGTATTTGAAGTAGGAGACATCGATTCAAGCCCCTTTATCGCCTCGCAGTATGTCGCGGGCGATACGCTCTCGGTAAAAATCAAAGAGCAATCGGGGCCGGTCACGGATCAGCAGAGCCTCAGGCAATTTGTGGTTTGGATTGTCGAACTCTCGCGAGCGCTTGCTTATTCGCACCGCGAGGGCATCATTCATCGTGACGTCAAACCTCACAACGTTTTGATCGACGACCAGTCACATGCTCAATTGACCGACTTCGGTCTGGCACACAACAACGTCACGAAAGCGACCGACCAGCGGCAATTGATCGGAACGCCCGCCTACATGTCACCCGAGCAGGTGCGTGGCGACCTTTGCGAAGTCAACTCGGCAGCAGACCAATATGGTGTTGGCGTGATTCTGTTCGAAGTGTTGGCGGGGCGCCGGCCGTTCGAAGGGGACTCACACGCATTGTTGTCGAGCGTCCTGCACGATGATTTGCCGAAGCCTTCTGCGATTGCTCCAGGCGTGCCGCAGCCGCTCGAACAGATTTGCTTGAAATCACTCAGCCGCGACCCTGCAGATCGCTATGCCGATTGTGATGCGTTGGCTGACGATTTGGAACGTTGGCTCGATGGCGAACTGGTGTTGGCCGGCAATCCTGGTTGGGTCGATCATTCGTTGCATTGGGCAAAGAAGCGACCGCACATGGCGGGTTGGATTGCAGCAACCGTCGCAATCTTGATGCTGTTAGGCGGAACGACAGCGACGCTCGGTTGGAGGCGAGCCAACGATTCACGCGTCATCGCCGATCAACAGACCGCGAGACTTGGCCAAACACGTGTTGAATTGCAGTTGGTGAGTACCGAGAAAACGATCCGCGAAAAGGAATTGGCGACACTTGTCCTTCGCGAGAAAGTGATCGAGCAAGTCCGACTGATCGACGGCGGCGTCAAAGCGCTTCGCGATGACAACCTCGCGAGGCTTCATCGAACTCTTGATCGCGTGCCCTGGGACGAACGTGGGATTGAACATAGCCTGCTTCGTCGCCGCGCGATGGGAGCTCCGTTCGTACTTCACGCGGGGCAGCCGGTCCGGAGTTTGAGTTGGAGTGGCGATGGCTCCCTACTGATGGCGTTGACGGCGAATTCGAAATTGGCGTTCTGGGACGGGCAAGCGTTCACGCCGTTGACGACGTTTGAGTTGCCACGACTTGCGTGCGCTCGTTTCCATCCGGAAAAAATGCAAGTGGTTACCCTGCAACAAGGATTGGTTCCCAAGGGGCAACGACGTCAGAAAGCATCGATTCGAATTTGGGCAGTGAAGAAGACAGGAAAGGGCGTCTTGCTGACTCCGGTCAACCAATCGCCAAGCGAGATGCCTTGGCTCAATGTCATCGCGTTTCATCCGGACGGAGATGAGTTTGCGGTTTGTGGCAACAACGGAGTCGAGATCTGGGAGCTCGGCGAGGCAGCCATCACACGCCGATCGAAACCAAGCAAGATCACATCCAATGTGCTTGATCTCGCGTACACCTCGGATGGTTCTCGACTTGATTGCCTCGTCTCCAGCAGTCCCAAACTTCCATGCCAGCTCTTTTCAGTGAGTCCCATGGCACCTGATGGCGAAGAAATTGAATCCCCGGGATTCTTTTTTCACGATGACCCGGCCGCCAAAGGCTGGGGATCAGCCGATACCGTCGTGAACCGCCTCGATGAAAGTGACCTCACTCAATCGATACCAGAGCAGAAGTATTTTGAAGGCAAGGTGTTGTGCATTGGGAATCGACCTGTTGGCAATGTGAACGGTGACGGTCCAAGTTGTGCAATCGAAACATCGATGGGGCGATTGGTGGTCGGATTTGCGGACGGCCACGTTGAAAATGATTTGATCAAACGCAGCGGACACATGGCCGCGGTGACAAGCGTTTCGATGCGATCCGATCGTGGTTGTGTTGCGACCGGAGACGAGTCAGGTGATATCCGTATTTGGCCGACTTCATCACGCACACCCGAAGGCGCGGAACTGCGTTGTCCACCCCAAGGCAGGTTGCGAGAGTTTGGTCGTGTGGTCGTCAATGGCGAAGGCACGCTGGTTTCAGCAAGCACTTCGCCGAGCAATCCGTTGGTCACCCTATGGAATCCGCTGACTGGAAAGGTTGAGCACGAGCTTGCGGGGCATGTTCTCGGCGCCGCCAGTGTTAGTTTTCATCCTGCTCGCGAAGAAATCGCCACCGTTGATGGAAGCGGGCTGGTACGGATCTGGAATCTGTCCAAAGAAAACCAAGGAACCAAAGTGACCTCGCGGTGGCGCATCGAGGATGTGATGATCGACAGTGCGGCTTTCCTGGGCGGGGGTGAAAGCATGCTCGTCACTGGAATGCGATTCGAGAAAACCGACGCGCCAACCAGTGCGGCCGATGACGAAGGTTTCGTTGCGATCGTCAATTCAATGGATGGTACGGTCTTGCGTGAGATTCCAGTCTCGTCCTGGGTGACCGACGCATGTGAGGTTCCTGGCGGAATCGTGATCGCCCAAGTCGACGCAAGTGTTGGGCTCTATTCGCCCGATACGGGTGATCGCATTGCCGAATTTGAGACCGACGGATTGATCGCGATCGATGTCGACGCCACCTCGACGAAGCTGATCGCCGCCCTTGCGGAACCTTGCGTCGAGGACGCTTGGTTGAGGAATCTTCCCTTTCAAAGCCAATTGAGGTGTTGGTCACTCAACGACCAGGAAACGTTGTACGACGTCGCCGAAACGGGTGTCGCTTATTCCTATGTCGATATCGATGAGGAGCTCGGTCGTGTTCTCACGCCTGTTGCCGACGGGTATCAGATCCACGATGCAGAAACCGGCGAGCGTTTGTGGCTTGATGACAGGTACCCCGCCAGCGCCGCGCGACAGGGGCCGTGGGAAGAATCGTATACCGTTGCGGTTCCTACCCAGCGGACGCAAGAACAGACCTACACCGTTTGTGTTCCCTACACCGAGGAGGTCCGGCAAACAGTTGAAGAACAGATTGCATACATCGAGACAGAGCTGATCGCGGCGCGGCAACTTGCCCAGGAGCGGGACACGCTACGAACGGACCAGCTAGACAGTAAAGAGGCGGCCAGGGTCACGAAGATCGACACCGCAGATGGGGTTCGTCTGATTTCCCAAGATGTGATGGATGCGGGCGTGTACATGCGCCGCGATCAACAAGGCCTCATTCGCTTGTATTCTGACAAAGCCATGAAAGAGCCGGTCTCCTTAAAGACATTCGACGAGCCGCAAAGCCTCGTGGTTCTCACCATCGCGTTTGAGGCGCTAAGAACGGTACGGAAAACGAAGACGGTGCCAGTGACCAAGACGCGGGTGGAAACGCGAACGCGACAAATCAGCCGCACCCATTGGGTTGCCGAAACGAGAACACGCACTGTGAATAAACTCGCGGCAAGCCAAATTCCATTTGCAAAGATGCCGGCGATTTTCTTGCCTCACGGGGCGGGTGTCGCAGTCGGCAGTGACGTTGGGGTGTATGTGGTCAGCGCCGAGATTCCCTCGGAGCCCAAAGAGCTTGTGGGAAGTGAATGCCTTTACCAAATGGTTGCCACATCGAGCGACGGAGCATTGGTTGCCGCAGCCGGCAAGAACCTGAGTTGCGGGACATGTGGCTGCAATCGAATTGACATTTGGGACACGGCAACAGGCGAACTCGTCAACACCATTCCCCTTGATGATTCTTCGGCAGGTGACATCGCGTTCGATCCAACGACGGGAAATTTGATGGTCGGGATCGCATGCGTGGGAGGACCAACCTTACTTGCCGAGGCCGTTCCGATGCCTGCTGCTCCCGCGCCTGGCGTCATTCCCCCGCCGCCGGTTGGCGCGGCACCGCCAGCGCCGGTGCCGGTCGCTCAGTCACAACTGGCAAACCCTGACGCACAACCGGCAGACGCTGACGCGGCGGACGAAGCCGAAGTCGACCGATTGTTGGTCTTTGATCCAAGAACGGGCCAACGCGTTGCGACGCTCGACGGAATCGGGCCGGTCGTCAGAATCGCGACGAGCCGACAACCAGATTCAGCCACGATCGTTGTCGATGATCAGGGTCAGTGCTATGTGCTGCAATCTTCGGACAACGCGATCAAGGCGACACGTATCAAGAGCGCCGACCCGAACGATGTGAGCATCAGCCCCGATGGACAGTTGATCGTTTTTGGACATCAAAGTGGGCGCACGGCGATTGCGTCGATTCACAACCCGCTGGACAAAACCTATTTGCCGAAAGAGTGGACGCACGCCCACTTCTCAGTCGATGGTCAATCGCTTGTTGCCATTCAAGAGAATGCGGACGGAGAACCGCTAAGTGAACGCGGGAAACATCACCAGCAGGTCTTGGCAGTCGCTTGGTCGACAAAGGAGATCGCGGCGATGTTATCTGGAGGTCAAACGCCGCACGAGTTACCGGTCGAGGTGGCGGCGTCCCAGAATTGGGTCTTGCCCGGATTGATCACCACGGCGGTCGCAGGCAGCGACGATGTTTTTCCGCTTCACAATCATGGGGCCTTGGACAGATTCCTTCGAGGTCAACCAAGTGATCAGCCTCGGGTGAGTGAAGGTCGGGTGTTTTGTATTGCCAATGCACATGTCTATCAACAAGGAAACGAGTGGCGGCCGCTGCCGGTCAATCATGTCGTTGTTTGGGATCACAACGCAAGACGCGACGAACGCCGCGACTCGCTGCCACTGCGAAACGCTGGCATGCTGAAACGACTTGCCGTTTCCGCCTGTGGCCCACCGCCATCCACCGAATCGGACCCCGCTTCCGAGACGAACTCTGTTTCGGTAACGAATCTGCGCGGAAACCTTGAAGTGATTTCACCCGATACCGTGCTCGTTTACGCCGAACCAGGCGAGAACTTTGCGATTGACTTTACCGTTCATCACGAAACGTCTGTCCCCACGAAGTTCGCCGCGAACATTCGACTGAACTCTACGTCGCTCTACTCCGAGAAAACGAAAGAGTGGCTCCGCAACAACCATTCGATGACGCAGCATTTTGATACTCAGTCTCGACCAGGCTACACGGCCGTGGGTGGTGAAGGAGAACTCAAATTTCGTCTTGTCGGAGTGATGCCCGAAGCAACCGGCGTGTTTCGAGTTCCAGGTGACATCGGGCTGTTCGACAAGAAAAACTGGAGCACCAAGGTTCAGCACCCATTGGATTTCTTGTTGGTGACCGACAAGCAACTTTGGGGCAAGCAGCACGCTTGGCGGGCAAAAAAAGACGCCAAGACGGTTCTGCCGAGTGAAGAGCCTCAGCATGTTGCACCAGTTCCAGCGAAGGTCGACCGCCCTGCAGCGCCACCAGCGCCCGTTCCGGTACCCGTTCCACAACCACGTTGATTGATCACGATGGCTCGGTCGCCGATTCCCATTGTGAGCGGATCATCTTGAGTCGGCGTTCCACCGTGGCGACCGAACAATCGAGCTGTTGTGAGATTTCGGCATTGGTGAAACCCTCGAGTTTGCGGGCGGCGATGAAGGCGAGTTCTTCTGGCAGCTCTGCGAGCAGGGACTGCACCGTTTCGATCGAAGCGACGAGCTCGTTTGGTGGCGCCTCGGGGGCGGGAGTCATGTTGAGTCCCTGGGCTTCGGAGCCAAAGACAGAGTCACCGCGTGTTTTGCCGAGCCCACGCTTTAATTGGGTTTTTTTTCGAACATGATTGAGAGCTTTGCGATGTGCGATGGTTGCAACGATCGCCCAAAGCGATTGAGGATCCTCGAGTTTCCAACGCGACTGGTCGCCGTAGCGATCAAAAAAGCTTGCCAGTGCCGATATCGCAATGTCCTCGCCGTCAGCATCCCGCCGGTGCTGGTCGCCGATCCGGGCATTGGCCAGTCGCACGAGCGAATCGAAATATTCTCGGTAGACTCTTTGTTCAAAGTGCGATTGCGTTTCGTCGGACATCGAGAACTGCGTTGGGATGGAACAGAGGCTATCAAGCTCAAGCAAATGCGAACAAAGAATGAAACATGATGGACTTGGATATCAGTCAGCTGTCGATTGACGCCCAGCAGCGCATCGATGGAGTGTGCCGCGACTATGAGTCTCAGATGCGTTCAACGGATGCATGTGATCCTGCAAGCGTTTTGGACATGGTATCGGAACAGGAGCGGCCGGTGTTGTTGTTTGAGCTCTTGAAGCTGCACGCCGAATTGGATGGTGATTCGACGGTGCTCGATCGAGTGCTTGCGTCGTGTCCAAACTACGCCTGGGTCATCGACCGGTTTTCAGGAACGGTGGATGTTGCGCGCGGCGATATCGTTGCGGCGCCCCCAGGCGAAACGGTTGTCCAGGTCGATCGCGATTCGGTTCATTTGATTGTCAAACATGATGGCCAAGTTGAATCCCATTGTTTGGCGATTCCAGGCCAATACGTGGTTGGTCGCTCCCAAGAGGTCGATGTTCCCATCAAAGCTTCGCAAGTCGATCAGCGTCATGTTTGTTTGATTCTCGAACATGACCGATTCGTTGTTGTGAATTTGAGTTCGCCTGCGTCACTTTCTGTTGCGGGCCAACCAGTTGAAATGTCGCAGGTTGACCCCGCGAGCTCCTTTGAAATCGAAGGGGTTACCTTTGGATTTCGGCAGTCGGAAAGACCGCTTCCGACAACTCGAGGTGCCCAGCATGACGAAGAGCTTGAGGTGGAAGGATTCGAGATCCGCCAGAAGCTTGGTCAAGGAAGTTTTGGGGTGGTCTACGACGCCATTCAAAAAGGAACGAATAAGCGGTTTGCGATCAAGTCGATCCTCCCTGGCGGCGCACGGGCTGAAAAAGTGAAGTCGCTTTTTATGCGCGAGATCTCGATCGTTTCTCAGCTCAAACACCCGAACATTGTTTCGTATCATGGGTTTGGCATTGCCGAGGATCGACCCTATTTGATTCTTGAATACGTCGAAGCGGCAGATATCGATGCACTGGTTGCACAGCAGCCAGCGCACAAGCAGGTGCGGTTGTGTGTTGGCATCGCAGGAAAAATGTTGGCCGCCCTTTCTCACGCCCACGACATGGGGATCATTCATCGCGACGTCAAACTTGCCAATGTTTTGGCGGGCATTCATCAAAGTCGATTGTTCGTCAAACTGGCCGACTTTGGACTTGCCAAGTTTTTTGAAACGGCTGGCTTTTCCGGTATGACGGCGAGCGATGCGGTGTGTGGGACCATTGCCTTTATGTCGCCAGAACAATTGGCGGATAGCAAGTATGCCGAACCGGATTGCGACGTGTACGCTGTTGGCGTCTGCCTTTACCGAATCCTGACGGGAAAGATTCCGCATCACGCTGCGTCGCCAGCCGAGACGATTCATAAGCGGATGCGAGAGTTACCGACGTCGGCGGATGAACTCAATCCGAACGTGACAGCAGAACTTGCTGCGGAGATTCAGCGAGCATTGCATCCCGCTCCAGCGCGACGTTTTCGATCAGCAGAAGAGTTTGCAACCGCCTTAAAACCCTTTGGGCTGTGAGCGTGCCGGCGTAAGGGATCTGCCGTTTGCCGTGTTGGGCCGCGTCAATTCGAAGCCGACTTGGCTTCGGCCGCAAAGGCGCGAAGCGGTTTGGGGAGAGGAAACTGCACCGATTCTTCGCGGATCTGTTCCAGTTCCACCGATGCGTCGAATTGTTCGGCGAGCCAATTGACCGTTTCTTGAACGACCGATTCGGGGGCGCTTGCGCCGGCGGTGATCAGGACGGTGTCGGCATCGGCAAAGTCATTGACGTTCAAGTCTTGCGGGCCGTCGGCAAGAAACGCTCGACGGCCTTCGATCTCGGCAAGCTCACGTAGCCGTTGTGAGTTGCTGCTGTTTTGGCTGCCAAGCACAACAACGATATCCGCCTTTTCACTCAGGACGCGGACGGCTTCCTGGCGATTTTGGGTGGCGTAGCAAATGTCTTCTTTAGGCGGGCTTTCGATATTGGGGAATCGAGCACGCAATCGTTTGATGATGCGGTTGGCGTCATCCACGCTTAAAGTGGTTTGGGTCAAGTAAGCGAGTTTCGATTCGTCCGCAATCTCAAGTTGGTCAACGCCCTCTTCGTCTTCAACAAGCACGATCGCTTCGGGGGCTTCGCCCATCGTGCCGATGACTTCGTCGTGGCCTTCGTGTCCGATCAAGATGATCGTGTAACCTGCCTTAGCGTACTTGATGGCCTCGAGGTGAACTTTGGTGACCAGTGGACAAGTCGCATCGAGCGCGTTGAGGTTGCGGGCGCGTGCGGCATTGCGGATCTCAGGCGAAACGCCGTGGGCACTGAACAGCAACACGCTGCCTTCGGGGACCTCTTCGATATGGTCGACAAAGACAGCGCCTTTTTCTTTGAACCGTTTGACCACATATTGGTTGTGCACGATCTCGTGGTAAACGTAGACCGGCGGGCCGAATTTTTGGAGCGTCAGGTCAAGCGAGTCGATCGCCATGTTGACACCAGCACAAAAACCACGCGGTGCGGCCAAGATGATTTTCATTCCAGTTCCAAAATACCGACGTTAGATTTGATAAATGCGTGATCCGCGTCCATTGGACGATAACCGCAACCAAGGTGAATTGGTCAACCGCCATACCCAACGTGATCGACAGGTTGCCACCGACCGCCATGCCGTGGTGGCTGCGGAACGTTTTACGCGACGCTTGGCACGCAGTCACTACGAGAACTTTCTGGTTGCCACCGTCCTTCTTCCTCGAAGGTTGAAGCAACCATTTTACAATGTTTATGCCTTTTGCCGAATGGCAGACGACTTGGCCGACGAGTCCCCCGATCCTCAGATCGCGTTGGATGGTCTGGCTGACTTTCAATCGCGGCTAGACGCCCTTTATGGCGGATCAAGCGACCTAGCCTACTCCGCGAGTGGGGATGGCGACGCCCAATCCCGGACCGAAAAACCCGGAAACGGCACCGCGGACGCCGAAAACGTCTTCTTGGCGCTGGCCAAGACGGTGCGCCAATTCCGGCTTCCGCGAGAACCCTTTGATGACTTACTTGATGCTTTTCGCCAGGACCAAGTCAAGAATCGATATGCAAACATGGATGAATTGCTTGCGTATTGTCGCCGGTCAGCCAACCCTGTCGGCCGCATCGTATTGAGGTTGGGGGAATGCTACGACGAAAAACGGGCTGCGCTGTCGGACGACCTCTGCACGGGCCTTCAACTTGCGAACTTCTGGCAAGATGTGCGCCGTGATTTTGCCATCGGACGCGTCTATCTTCCTTTCGATCGCATGCAGCATTTCGGTGTCGAAGAATCGATGCTCGATCAAACGTCCACGCCACAATCGCTTCGCGAATTGCTATCCGACCAGTGTGACCTTGCCGAGGATTACTTGAATCGAGGGAGCGAGTTGGTGCGTAAGGTACCCAACTGGATCGCGTCAGACATTCAGCTTTTCGCCGCTGGTGGTCTCGAGACAATCAATGCCATTCGCAGAGTGGAGTACGACGTTTTGAGGACGCGCCCGGTGGTCAGCAAATGGCGCCAGGCATGGATGGTTGTGAAGGCGGCTGCCGGTGTTCACTAGTGATCCCAATCGCACTTGCCTAGAGCACGAGCCTGGTGTGCGAGTCGGGGTGGGCCTACGCGAGCCTGGACGGGCGGGTATCATCATGAAGTATGGCCGAAGAAATCTCGATTTCGACAAGTTACCGATGCGCCAGGCGGATCGCGCGGCGCAGTGGAAGTAACTTCTATCGATCGTTTTGGTTGTTGCCACGGCCGAAACGTGAGGCAATGTGCGCGCTTTACGCATTCGCCAGGATTACCGACGACTTGGGCGATTGTGATGAACCTGCAAGTTTGCGAAAGCAATGGCTTGACTGGTGGCGTCAGACAACGGCGATGAACATGATCGGCGATGGCCCGTTGCAACGCGTCGTCTTCCCCGAGGGGGCGTTGGCGGCTGATTCCAAGTCGCGCGCTGGTGGGCCGATTGATTTGCATCAGAAGGCAAAGGAGATTTTGCCGGCACTCAAAGACACGACGCAGAAATACGAGATCCCATCTCGCTACCTGCTCGAAATCGTCGACGGCGTGTTGGCGGATCAGCAAAAGACTCGTTTTGATACCTACGAGCAGGTCGAACACTATTGTTATCTGGTTGCGTCGGCGGTCGGTCTGGCTTGTCTACATATCTGGCAGTTCGAGCCACCCCTTCCCGTTGCTCCGGCCGTCGATTGTGGGCTCGCGTTTCAGCTCACCAATATCTTGCGCGACATTTCGGAAGATGCCGCACGAGGACGGATCTATTTGCCTCGCCAACACTACGAGCAGCATGGTTTGAGCGAGGACGATCTTCTTGAGCCTCGCCCAGACGATCGTTTGCGCTGCTTGATCGTGGACGAAGTGGAACGCGCCAAGAGATTGTTTGATTCGGGTTGGGACGTTTGGGATTCGTTGCATCCTGATGGTCAGCCAATGTTCAGCATGATGTGGCGAACGTATCGTCGCTTGCTCGAACGCATCGCCGAAGATCCGGGCTTGGTGGTCCAAAAGCGCATTAGTCTTTCAACGGGCGAGCGTCTGGGGCTGGTTTCGCAACACTTTGTCCCTCCCTTTTTTCGACGACTACCGGTGCCTCCACGTGAAATGGGGTTGGCTGAGTCGTGACGACGGATGGATCCGCGAAAAAGAAACGAGTGGTGATCGTCGGCGGAGGGCTTGCAGGCCTTTCGGCGGCCGAGTGTTTGGCGCGAACCGTTGGCGATCGCGTCGAGGTCACCCTGCTCGAGTCGAAACGTCGTGTGGGAGGTCGCGTTGGTTCCTTTTCCGATCCCGCCTCTGGCGAGACGGTCGATTATTGCCAGCATGTGGCAATGGGTTGTTGCACCAACTTCTTGCGGCTGATGCACCGATGTGGTCTCGCAGAGGCATTCACTCGCTTTTCTTCTTTGGTGTTTCAGCGACAGCACCATGTCAGTTCGTTCGAGCCATCATCGTGGCTTCCCGCGCCCTTCCATCTCTCGCAGGCAATCGACGCGCTGGACTATTTGTCGAAGGGTCAGAGGAATTCCATCCGCTACGCGATGCAACAGTTGATGCGTGCGACAAGCGAATCGATTTGCGAGCTCAACGCCTTGCAATGGCTCGAGCAAATAGGACAAGACGACGAGACGATTCGAATGTTCTGGGACGTCATTTTGGTCAGTGCGCTTGGTGAACGCTCGGAAGTGGTTTCGATGGCGGCGGCGAGAAAGGTGTTGATCGACGGGTTTGCCGCCGCACGCGGTGCTTCGGATGTGTACGTTCCCAAAGTTCCTCTTTCCGAATTGGTAGGCCAACAGCTTTGTCAGGCTGTAGCGGAGCTTGGTGTCGAGGTGAAAAACGAGTGTCGCGTCAGTGGCATCGACGTTGAGCGACGGGCGAAGCAGGGGCATGCGGGGAGAGTGCATACGGCGGACGAAGCGATCGGTTTTGATCATGTGATCGCTGCCGTTCCTTGGAACTCGGTTGGCAAACTGACTGCGAACGTGAATGAGATCGACTTGGCGCATGCCGCGGACATTGATTCCTCACCCATCATGGGCGTCCATCTTTGGTTTGATGAACCGATCACCGACGCGGCGCACGTGGTGCTTGTCGACTCGCTAGCGCAATGGGTGTTTCGTCCGCCGTTTCAGCAGCGAGGTGATGCGACCGGGTATTACTACCAAGTCGTCATCAGCGCGTCGGGACGACACCTGATGCTCGATCGAGATGAACTGGTGACAGAGATTGTTTGCGATCTTGCGAAGGCCTTTCCTGCGGCGCGGCACGTCAAGTTACTGCGAAGTCGAGTGGTGCTAGATCCGCACGCCGTCTTTTCCGTTTCGCCGAATGTCCAACGACAGCGGCCCTCGGCGTCCACTGCCCTGCCCTGCTTTCACTTGGCGGGCGATTGGATTGCGACAGGTTGGCCCGCCACCATGGAAGGAGCAGTCATCAGCGGACGTATGGCCGCTGCGAGCGTCTGTAAAAACGAGCGATGGAATCCACCGAAGGTCCATCAGGGCCTCCGGCGTGGCACGATCGCGAAATTGCTCATCAAGTCCTAGGGATTTGGGTGAATGGCGAGTGAGCAGATGCGAGGGACTCGTTGCCTCGTCCACTACGATGAGGTTTGCCACCGCGTTAAACTCATGCTAGATGCGTGTTGCACGATTCGTCGCGAAAGGAAAAGAAAATGAAACGCTGGCTCTGCTGTCTTTGCGTGTTGTGCGGTGTCCATTCAAGCCACGCGGATTGGCCCGCGTTCCTGGGAGGTCAATTGCGTTCAAGCGTTCCATCGGATGTGCCACTTCAGTGGTCGGAAGAGGAAGGCGTACGCTGGCAAGTTGACTTGACCGGTTACGGCCAGTCGAGTCCGGTGCAGATTGACGACCATATTTATTTGACGGCGATCGACGGACCCAACAAAGAAACGAATCTGGTCATCGCGATCGATCTGAAAACGGGCAACGAACTGTGGAAGCACGAAAGTGACAGCAGCTTGCTGGCGAAGAATGATGTATACACCAGCCGCGCCGCGCCGACGCCCGTGGCGGACGCCGAGGGTGTCTACGCTTTTTTTGAAAGCGGGAACCTGATTGCATTGACGCCCAGCGGTGATGTTCGCTGGCAACGCGATTTGATTTCCGACTACGGCAAGTTTGTCGGACGTTTCGGTCTCGGCGGATCGGTCGCGCAGCTGGATGACCGCATCTTCGTCTTGGCTGACAACGAAGGTCCTTCCTACCTGGCGGCATTCAACAAGAAAGATGGAGAACCGATTTGGAAGGTGGATCGGTCAAGCCGCACGTCGTGGTCATCGCCGATGATCCTTGATGTTGGTGGAAAGTCTCATGTGGTTGTCAGCAGTAGCGGCAGTATTGACGGCTATGATCCTTCGACCGGCGATCTGCTGTGGACGATCGATGAAGTGGGAGGCAACACCGTTTCATCGCCGTTGCCGTTTGGGGATGGCAAGTTTCTGGTGGGCGCTTCGCCAGGACGAAATGGTGAAAACGCTGAGATGGCAAAGCAGTCGAACATGGCTGTGGAAGTTGTCAAACAGGGCGACGCTTATACTACGAACGTGCTCTGGCGCAACGACAAAGCGACCAGCTCCTTCGGTACGCCGATCGTCCATGGCGGTCACGCGTACTACACCAACCGCGCCGGAGTCTTGTTTTGCATTGACGTCGAGACGGGCGAAACGATCTACACCGATCGCGTTGGCGACAGCAACTGGGCGACGCCGATCGGAGTGGATGATCGCGTCTACATCTTTGGAAAGTCCGGAACGACTTTCGTGATCGCCTCAGGGGCCGAGAAGAAGTCACTTGCCGAAAACAAGTTGTGGACGCCAGCGAAAGATGCCGGCCGATTCGGCGGACGCGTGCTGTACGGAGTCGCGCCGACCGAATCCGGGTTTGTGATCCGCAGCGGTGACCGCCTGTATTTGGTCGGAAGCTGAATCGGTGTCCGCGTCTTTCGTGAGCCGAACGCGCTAGCGTCGGGCCTTGCACCGAGGCCGTTCGTAGTACCGAGCTTTAGCCGGAATCTTCTCACGGACCGCCTAGTTCGTAGTACCGAGCTTCAGCCGGAATCTTCTCACGGACCGCCTAAAGGCTGGACTACAAACGACGGTGACGTGGAGCTTCCGAAACGCGTCGTTAACCCTCAGCCGAAATGCGGCTGTTGAGTTCAGCGGTGAGGTCGTCGATTTTGACTCGCCATTGTTCAAGCGAGTCGCGATCGCGGACCGTGACCGTCTTGTCGGCAAGCGTTTCGCCGTCGACGGTGATGCAGAACGGTGTGCCCGCTTCGTCTTGCCGACGATAGCGACGACCGACAGCTCCCTTGGCGTCGTAGAAGACCGTCATGTGCTGTTTCAGTTCGCCGTAAATCTCTTGGGCGACTTCGGGCATGCCGTCTTTCTTGACCAACGGGAAGACGGCCGCTTTGATCGGTGCTAACCGTGGATGCAATTTCATCACGATGCGCGTTTGCATCTTTCCCTTTTCGTCGGGGGCTTCGTCTTCGGTGTAGGCTTCGCAAAGGAACGCGAGTGCACCGCGGTCGGCACCGGCGGAGGGCTCGATCACGTGCGGGACGAACTTTTCGTTGGTCGCTTCGTCACGATAGCTCAGGTCTTTGCCGCTGCCGCGATACTTTGGTTTGCCGTTTTCGCCGAGTTCGACTTGCATCGGTCCCGGTGGCGGTGAGTTCGGGTCAAGCTTGCCTTCCATGTGGCTTCGCAAATCGAAGTCACCGCGGTGGGCGATTCCTTCCAATTCGCCGTACTCACCTTCGGGCAAGAACGGAAATGCGTATTCGATGTCTGCCGTACCGACGCTGTAGTGGGCGAGCTCTTCGGCGTGGTGCTCACGCATGATCAGCGATTCGCTTGAAAGACCAAGCGCGGTGTACCAGGCGAGTCGTCGATCGCGCCAGTAGCGATACCACTGCTGGGACATGTTGGGGTGACAGAAGAATTCGATTTCCATCTGCTCGAATTCACGCGATCGGAAGGTGAAGTTCCGTGGCGTGATTTCGTTTCGGAAGCTCTTGCCGACTTGGCCGATCCCAAACGGCACGCTGACACGGGAGCTGTCGAGCACGTTCTTGAAGTTGACGAAAATTCCCTGTGCCGTTTCGGGACGCAGGAAGGTCACATCGTCTTCGCCGCCCAGCGCGCCGAGCGTCGTCTTGAACATCAAGTTGAACTCGCGCGGTTCGGTCAGCGTGTCCAGACTCTTGGCCTCGGGAGCGAGGACGTCGGCTGTGGAATCGAGTTGGTCGAGCGTCAATGATTCGTCACCGACCGTGATTTTGTCGGCGTCTTTGTTGCGCAGCTTAAAAAACTTCATGCCGCGACGGCGTACGTCATCGAGTTCTTGCTCACTCTCGGCAAGGGTCGAAACGAAGATCTTGCGATCTTGGTACTCGACCCAGCGACCACGCACCTGATCAAAGCGATAACGCTTCTTTGATTCTTTGCAGTCGACCATGTGGTCGTGGAACAGGTCGTAGTGGCCGCTGCACTTCCAAACCTGGGGGTGCATGATGATGGTCGAATCGAGACCGACCATTTCAAAGGTCGAAGGGGCGCCCTCGGGAGTGATCAGCTCGTTGTGGCCGGCGATCATGTCGCGCCACCAGGCTTCCTTCAGATTTCGCTTGAGCTCGACGCCGAGCGGTCCGTAGTCCCAGAACCCCTGAACACCGCCGTAAATTTCGCTGGATTGAAACAGGAAGCCACGTCGCTTGCAGAGCGACACGATTTTTTCCATCGACTTCATCAGAGGGGAAGTTTGGGCTGGAGGACGAAAACGGAGATTTGGATTGGGTTGCCGATTGATGGACCAGACACCATTTGCCGGTGGCAGGTTTGCCAAGCAACGAAAGCCGCCCGGTTGGAGGGGCGGCTGGCGAGGCATATTAGGCGTTTTTCCCGCCCAGCACGAGGTGCGGACGGCACAGAGCCCTTCAAGAAGCAGTCGGGCCAGGTGACTAGCGACGAATGATGCCGCTTTGGAAGCTGGCCGGTGCGGCGATCTGTGTGCCGGTCGAGATGGCCGCGTTGTTGCGGGCGGTGATTTCGCGATTGACCGCCGCGATCCGCTCGGAGGCTGATTGGTTGTTCAGGGCCAAGGACATTTCGTAGTTGCTCTTTGCCTGAATCAGGTCGCCTTGTTTGTGACGCAGCTGGCCAAGGGCAAGCCAAGCTCGCGCGTTGTTGCCATCGATCTGAACGGCGTCTTCAAGGTTTTTCAGGGCCTGCTGAGGGTCGTTGGCTTCCTCATACAGTCGGGCCAGCTCCACGCGTGGCTCAGCGAATTGCGGGTTTTCCGCTGCCCAATTCTTCATCAGCAGGAACGCTTTGTCCGGTCGGCCGGTGTCGGAAAGGAGGACGGCAAGTCCACGGTGACATTCCACATGATCGGGCGCAAAATCAAGGCATTGGTTGTACAGAGCTTCCGCTTCGCTGATCAGCTGCGAATCACCGCGCTGGACGCCAAGCCGGTGCTTGCTGGCCGCCATGTTGTAATAGGAATCAGGATCGGTTGGATCGTTGTCGAGTGCCTTTTGGAAATGCTGAAGTGCAGCGGTGTATTGCCCCTGTTCGTACAGCTGGGCGCCGACTGAGTTTTGGCCGTTTGAGGCAAAACGGCACCCACCGCAAATGGTTGCCACACAAATCGCGAGAATCCCAATCAGCGGGGCCTTCATGATGCCTCTGCCATGGGGGTGACTGGCAATTTCGATTGAAACTGGGGCGGCTGAAACGATTTTTCGTGCCATGCGCGTCGAAGGGGTCATGAGATGAGTCTTCCTGACCAATGGTTTGACCAAAAGCGAGTCATGGTCCGCCAAATCCTTGAATCACGTCCAAATCCGTCGCTGCTGATTGTTCCGTTCGCCACACTCCGGGTGGGGGGGTGAGGTGTCCGGATGGTTCGGAATACTCCGTTCATCACAGCTGCTGACGGGGGGCGTGCATCGGCTTGGCGGGCCCGTCTAACGGTTGGACGTTAGCAACGCTCGGGGAAACCGTGCAAGAGAGGAACTTTTATCGAGGCCACTCCATCAAAGATCGCTGCCGTCCGGGGTGCCCGGACGACCATAACATTCGGCTTAAACCGACCTAAACCCCGTACCACAGACGAATTTCGTTGCGAAACGGCCAGGTCCAACTACACTCCAAATCACGTGTCTACGCAAATTGCCTAGGCGCCCCTGCTTATCGAAATTGCTTTGAATCACCGGCATTTCACACTGACGAATCGCTCATTTGGCTTGATCGACGGATCAAGTTGGCGGGCGATGCATCAGACAGGGTGATGGTGACAGGCGTACAAGCTGAAGAAAACAACTCGACCCCTACGTATCAACTGCCCGTTCGTGGCATTTAGACGAGGCCCCCTGGATGACCCTCCGAAATCCTCAGCGCAACTTATCGCAGCCCGCTTCACGTTCGAATCAACGCGCCGAGCGTGATCGACTGCGTAAGAAGCGTGAGAAACGCCATTCGTTGCTCGAAACACTCGAGAACCGCCAATTATTGGCTGGTCCCGATTTGATTGGGATTCAACCCAACGAAGGCTCGTTGCTGTTCGACAACACCACGTTGAGCGTTTCACCGCGCGAGTTGGTGTTCCGTTTTGACGACAATGCTGACATCGATCCCGATTCGCTCTCGTCGATTCGCATCACCCGAGCGGGTGATGACGCTGTCTTCGAATCGGCAACGGCAACTTCCGACATGGCCAGCGATGGAGAGGTGTTGCTGGAGTTCCGCGCGATTCAACCCGGAAGTCTCGGCAATGGGATCGAGGTTGAGTTCACGACCACCGACCGCGCTGGATCGAGCTTGCCAGACATTTCGGTCGACGGCAAACAGGTCACGATTGATCTGAATTCGAACCCTAACCGAGTGACGCGCGTTCGCGACTTGGTGACGGCGGTCGCCAACCACCCGGAAGCATCGACTTTGCTCGAGGTGATCCAGGTAAGCGGTCCGTCGCTTGGCGACATTGGTTCGCGAGATGTTGATGGCCGCGTGTTGACGTTGACCGGGGCCAACGCGGCTCAAGCCGTGACCGACTTCAATACTGCGGGCGAAGTGACCGTCCGATTGGTGTCTCAACTTCCAGGCGTCGACGGACGCGGGATTGAGATTCAAGTCGAGCGACGCAACTTTGGTGCCCAGGCCAATCCCGTGGTCGTTGTCAACGACCAAACGATTCGCATCCAACTCAACAGTGCTCCGACGGTCGAAACGACTGCCGAAGATCTGATTGCAGCGATCAATGGCAATCGCGAGGCATCGCAGCTTGTGCTTGCTTATCACGAGCAAGGCGACATCGAAACGCGAATCGGTAATCGCGAAGTCACCTACTCGCCGCTGTCGCTAAGTGGTGTCAGTGACGTTGTTGTCGAGCCCGGTTTTGTGGGCTTGGGTGATTCGTCACGTGAGGTCGTCTTCCGATTTGCAGAGCCACTTCCGGACGACATTTACCAGATCGACATTCTTGGCACTGGCCCGTTTGCTCTTCGCAACGTCGATGGCGAGTTGTTCCAGGACGGCGAAGATCTGACGCGTGTCTTCAATATCAACCTTGGCCCTCAAGTGGTCGCGGTTGTTCCGGAGCCGATTCGCCGCAACTCGACCACCGGTGCGCTGAGCCCCGAAACGGGCAAGGTCGAAGTTCACTTCAATGACGACGATCTCGATCCAACGCTGGCTGAAGATCCTTCCTTCTATCAGTTGATCTTCACCGGTGACACGGTCAGCAACGTTGATGACGCGGTCATCAATCCCGCTTCGGTCGACTACAACAACATCACCAACATTGCGACGCTTGACTTTGAGCGTCCGCTGTCGCGGATTCCAATCGCCGGCAATCCGACCCAGTTCTACGAAGGTGCAGCGCGGCTACGAATCGGCACCAGCGAAAACTTGCCTTCGCCGCCGACGGAAGTCTCGTTGATCCAGGATCCGAACAACCCGATCGAGCCTGGCGACTCGTTTGGCACCGCGTTCGATTTGAACACGCAGTGGACGATTGGGTCGAACACCACTCAATCGGCTCGCTTGACGTCCGAGATCTTCAACGAAACGGCGTTCGAATTGGACCTTCCAGGTCCTGATGCGGCCGGAACGCGCGACATTCGCCCAGACGATCCATCGCGTCTCAATCGTACCGTACCGCTGGACTACCTCCGCAACGGTGCTGACGTTGTCGATGGTATTTCGATCATCCAATACAACTTCGCGCCATCGTGGTTGGGCGACGACCCGAACCGTCCTGGCATTCTCGAAGACACGACCTACTTCAACATCATCAGCGAACAGCAGAAGACGCGTGTTCGCGAAGTGTTGCAGTTGTACAGCCAATATCTCGGTATCAGCTTCGTCGAAGTCGAAGGTGAACCGACCAGCGACGCGTTTATCTCGATCGCAGTGGGCGACCTCTATGGTGGCGATGAAACGGCGACCAGCGGTGCAGGTGGCTTGGCTGTCGTCACGCGCGACCGTGATGGTGACGGAATCGATGACTTGGGAGTGATGGACTTCCAAGACTTCGACGAATCTACCGACGACCAATTTGGCGGCGAATTCTTCCGCGGTGCCATGTTTGTCGTTGGGCAATTGCTCGGTTACGGCTATGCCGACGACTTGCCCCAGCCTGTGACGCAAAGTACGAGCTTCATCTTCGCACCGGGCACGGACAACGAACCCGCTTTCCCAAGCGTTGCAGACATTGTTCACGGTCAATACCTCTATCGCCCTGATAGTACCGACATTGACCTCTACAAGTTCACACTTGATTCCCCTGGTCGATTGGCGATCGAAACGCTTGCAGAGCGATTGGGCGATCCAAGCCTGTTGAACACGACTCTGCGTCTGTACCAAGAGAACCCCGACGGTTCGTTTACAGAGATCGCGCAGAACGACAACTACTTCAGTAACGATTCGCTGATCGACATTGATGTCTTGGCCGGCAACTACGTCGTCGGCGTCAGTGCTCGCGGCAACGACGACTACGATCCAAATATTGTCGGTTCCGGCTTCGGTGGTTTGACCGAAGGCGAATACGAACTGCGGCTCGACTTCCGTCCCACGATCACAACGGCGATCACGGATACGACCGGTGTTCCGATGGACGGCGATGGCGACAATCGTCCGGGTGGCATTTTTGATTTTTGGTTCGTCCCGAACGATGCCAACAACACGCTTTACGTCGACAAGGCTGCTGGTCCGTTCGTCAATGGCCAAACCCAAGACTTGGTTCCAGATGGCCAGGTGCTCGCACCAGCGTTCTCGCTCTTTGGACAGGTTGGCAATCCATACAACGAAATCGACGACGCGTTAGCTCGCGCAGCAGCGCAGCCTGGCTTCACAACGATCCGCATCGTCGGCAACGGCGGTATCGACAATCGCGTCGAAACGGTTCAAGACAACTTCAGCTATCAAATCGGATTCGACAACAACGGCTTGCCGCTTGATGACGGTTCGACGATGGACTTGCCGCAGGGCGTTCGAGTCATCATCGATTCGGGTGCTGTGTTGAAGTTCAGCGGTTCGCGAATCGGCGTGGGAAGTGTTTCCCCAGAAATCGATCTGAGCGATTCGGCTCTCCAAATCTTGGGTCTGCCGTCGATCATCACGCCAAGCGGCTTGCCCGCACGTGATGCGACGAACGCGATCATTCCTGGTAGCGTCTACCTGACCAGTTTCAACGACGACACCATCGGTGCCGGCAACTCGCCAGTCTTTACTCCGACGGCGGGTGCAGGCGACTGGGGCGGTATCGATTTCCGCGGTGACTTGGATACGGCTGATGAGTCGCGTCGAAATCGCGAACTCGAAGGCGTCTTCCTTAACCACATCCAAAACGCTGATATTCGTTTCGGTGGTGGTAGCGTTTCGATCGGTGGTCAACAGGTGGTTGTTTCGCCTATCGACATGGCGATCACGCGTCCGACCATTATCAACTCGCGAATCACGCTAAGCGCTGACGCCGCAATCGCTGCGACGCCAGACACTTTCGAAGAAACTCGCTTCACCAGCACCGAGTTCCAAGCTGCCGAGATCTTCACGCCGGATTACACCCGTGTTGGTCCAAACATCTTCGGCAACACGGTTGCCGACAACAGCTTCAATGGATTGTTTGTTCGCGTTGCGACGCGGACCGGTGAATTCCTCGAGCCGATCACGACCGCGGCTCGCTTCGACGATACCGACATTCCTCACATCGTGCCTGAGAACTTGGTTGTTCGCGGTACGCCAGGTGGTCCAATCCTACAATCGTCGGCACCTTCGTCGCTGTTGGTTCGCCTCACGACCAGTGTCGTGGGTGATATCGATCCAGGCACCTATGTTTATCGACTGACGAATGTTGACGTCGATGGTTTGGAATCGGCTGCCAGCCAACCGACCGTTTCGGCCACTCTCGGTGCCACCGGCGGCATTGTGCTGAACCAGTTGCCGCTGGTTCCCAACGGTTCGAACTTTGTGTCGCGTCGTCTCTATCGCGCTCCCGTCGATCCCGGGACCGGCTTGCCCGGCGAGTTTCGATTGGTTGCACAGCTCAACGCGAGCTCGAGCACACACGTAGATCGCGAAGCTGAAGGTACATTGGCGCTGTCCGACGATGACGTCGTCCTGCGAAGTCGCTTGGATGGACGGTTGTCGATCGACCCAGGTACGGTCGTCAAATTGAAGGGCTCGCGCATCGAAGCCCGTTTTGGTGCCACGCTGATCGCCGAAGGTGCACCTGGACGTCCAATCATCTTCACCAGCTTGGATGACCAACGCTATGGTGGCGGTGGAACCTTCGACACCAATGGACGTGGCCAATCGGGTCAACTGACTCCAGGTGACTGGGGCGGTATCTACATCGGTCATGGTTCGTCGGCAAGCATCGACAATGCCGTGATCGCCGGTGGTGGTGGTACCACGCGTATCGAAGGTGGGTTTGCCTCCTTCAACGCTTTGGAAGTTCACCAGGCCGACCTGCGTCTTGCCAACACGACGTTCGACCAGAACGCGGACGGTCGAGTTGATCCTAACGGCACCCGCGTTGGTCGTGGTGACAACGCGACTGGTACGCTGTTCGCGCGAGCTTCCCAGCCAATCATTGTCGGCAACGATTTCGCTGACGGTGATGGACCTGCGATGACGTTCGACATCAACTCGCTGAATGCTCTTGATGTTTCGGACTACGGTCGCGCCACTGGTCGCCTTGACGCCGTCGACGTGATCGGAAACAGCGGTCCACTGATCGAAGATAACTCACTGACGAACAACTCCATCAATGGCCTTGAAGTTCGTGGTGGTGAGTTGGCGACCGAAGGTGTTTGGGACGACGTGAACATCGTTCACGTGGTTCGCGACACGATCGAAGTGCCAAACAAACACATCTTTGGTGGCTTGCGATTGCAAAGTGACGCTCGCGGTAGCCTGGTTGTGAAATTTGAAGACACCAATGGCGATACCGCAGGCATCGTTGTCGGTGGTTCTTTAGCCACCGCAGCGGATCAACTGCGTGATATCCCCGATCGAATCGGTGGTTCGCTCCAGTTGGCTGGACATCCTGACTTCCCGGTCGTATTGACGACCTTGGCCGACGACTTCGCCGGTGCCGGATTCACTCGCGAAGGACTCCCGCAGGTCGATACCAACAATGACGGTGTGATCGCGGGTGCTCTGTCCGAGCAACGGTTGAATGCATCGCCTGGTGGTTCGATCGGCGTTGGCGGACCGAGCTTCCCCGTCCTGCCGGCCGGTAATGAAATCAATCGTGGCAATATCATCGACAACGATGTCAGCACCGTTGAACCAGGCTACTTCGAAGCAACACCTGGCGACGGTAACGAGATCCTCGCAAGTGGCGTGACTGTCGAAGATTTGACGCTTGGCCAATTGCTCATCAATCAAAACTACATCTTCGCCTACCGAACCTACATCGAAACCAACGGCGCGGTGATCAACTTGTCGGCGAGCACGATCACTCAACCTGCGACCTTGATCGCAGACGATGTGGTCGAAAGCCGCGGGACGTTTGTTGGACCCAACGGTACGGTCACTTGGGTTGCGACCTCGCAATTCCTTGATGGTGTCCCTGTCTTGTTTACGGGACTTGAGTTGTTCGCAGATGTTGGTGCCGAACTCGGTGATGTTCGTGTCATCAGCTACTTGGATGAGGATGTTGAAGGCCCCTCGGACGATGTTTTGATCGTCGAAGGCACTCCTGGCCAAGCCGATTTCCGTGCCCTGACGATCGATAGCGTCCGTCGTGTCGGTTTCTCGCATGGTGGTTTCTACGTCGAAGACGGCGCCAATCTGATCAATGCGACTTACGCTGGTTGGTCGGCGGACCAATTCAATGATCTCGAACAAGCGATCATTGGTGGCGGTGCTCCGTTTACCGTTCCCGGCACCATCGACCTTGGCGATCTTCCACCCGATCCGAACAACCCACTGCAGTTTGGGCCGAACGATGTGACCACTGCGTTCGCATGGGACACGCTTTCGACGGCTAATGCTGCGACCATCACCAGTTTCCTGGAATTGATCCCGGCTGACCCCGAGGTGATCGATCGCGCTGGATTCAACGCCATCGAGCCCGGGTTGTGGAACGGCGTCGTGGTTCGCGAAGCAGCGGATGATCGCAATGTTGCGGCCATTCCTGAGCAAGAACCAGTTCGCACATCCGTCTTCAACACCAACTCGATTCCAAGCCAGTCTCAATTCTTGGGTGAAATCGCACCCGACTTGGCTTCCGGCGACGAGAACCGCCGACTCGGCTTCATCGTTGATGGTGCTCTGACGCAACGCAACGACATCGACGTCTACTCCTTCATTGGCGAAAGTAACACCGAAGTTTGGTTGGACATCGACCGAACAAGCAACAGTCTCGATACGGTCGTCGAGTTGATCGACGCCAACGGACGTGTCTTGGCATCGTCGAACGATTCGATCTTGGCGGAAACCGATCCCAACGCGTTGTTTATCAATACGGGAATCAACCCTGAAGCAGCACGCCCGCTGTCGGTCGTGCCAGAGCGACTCCCCGTTCAAGACATCACCGTCAGCGAGTCGATCGTAGAAGCAACAGGCGAACTTGCCGTTTCGATCCCAGGTGCGAACGACGCGATCGCGGTGCCAGTCGATACCTTCTTGGCCAATCCCGCGGAGGCGATCGCCAATGCGTTGAATCTGAACTACGGCGCTGATCTTGGTGTTGTCGAGGCGACGTTGCTCCGTCGTACGCCACGCCAAGTCGATGCCAACGATCCGAACGTGATCGTTCGCGATGGCGAAGATTTTGTGATTCGTCTTCGGTTTGACGAAGACCGCTTCGTTGGTCGAAGTGCCCCGACGGTCAACGTCGACACCAGCGCCGTTCTCGGTGCGGTTGTGGATGCAAGCACTGCTCAAACCTTGACCGGTGCTCAGATTCAGGACGAGTTCTCGACCAATCCGAAAGATGCGGGGATGCGAATCCAGCTTCCAGGCGAAGCGGGAACACGCAACCTCTACCACGTCCGTGTCCGCAGTGCCAACACGCAGGACCCACTCGACTTTGCCACGCTTAACGACCCCGATCGTTTGCAAGACGGTTTGTCGCGAGGTCGCTATGAACTGCAGATTCGCTTGCAAGAAGCTGACGAATCGCCAGGTACTCAAGTCCGTCTGTCGGACATTCGCTATGCAACCAATGGTTTGCAGATCATCGGGCAACCCTTCCACTCGCCTTTGTTGGGTGACGAGCACGAGACTTCGGCCGACAACGACAGCTTGGCCAACGCACAACCGCTTGGATACTTCTCCGTTGGCGAAGACGCGACCGTTTCGGAAGCCGGCCCACTGCAAAGTGATCGCTTGTCCAAGGCGTTTGCTGGCGAAATCAGCTCGGCAACCGATGTCGACTGGTATCGCTTCGAAGTGACCTACGAAAACCTGACACGTGATGCAGCCGCTCTGCACCTGTCGACGGTCTTCGACCTCGATTACGCCAGCAACTTCGCTCGCAGCGACATGGCGTTGTACGTCTTCAATGCTGCTGGCGAACTCATCCTTGTTGGTGGTGACAGCAACGTTGCTGATGACTTGCCAGGCATTACCGATGGCAACGATACCGCTGACTTGAGCCGCGGTAGCGCCGGAACCGAAGACCCGTACATTGGTGCGACCGAGCTTGCCGAAGGTACTTACTTCGTCGCCGTCGCGAACCAATCGCAAGTGCCACTGCCATTGGACCAATTCTTCAATCCAAACAGTGCCAATCCGCTGCTTCGCCTTGAGCCGATCGACTCGGTCCAGCGAATTGCGGAAGATCGTATCGGCAGCACTGGCGGAGGCACGGCGACGGGGCCAACAACGCCTGTTCTGTTCGACGGCGATTCGATTATCGAGTACTCGTTCGACGACACGTTGCTGTACGTCAATACTGCCAACGGACTCTTGTTGGTCAATCCGTTTACCGGCCAGACCTACGGCACCGTCGGCAACTTTGGCCTCTCTGGCGGCGAGCTCATCCGAGACATCGCGTTCCGTGCGAATGGTGAACTGTTCGCCTACTCGGGCTACCAAAACGGCATTCCAGGCGACGCAAACTGGTTCTACCGACAGATCAGTACTGAAGACGGCAGTGCCGGTGCACCGATCAGCGTTGGCGCCGGTATGACGACTCATCATGACCTGGTTGGTGACCTGATCCTTGAGGCCAACAGTGACGACGGGTTCATCGTCGAAGGAATTGCGATTCGCGAGTTCACCAACCCGCTGCAACAATCGGACGAAGTTGGTTTCTTCATCGGAAGTCGTCCGTTCGAACGCTTCGGTAACTTCGGAGCACTCGAGTACATTCGCAACGTCCTGTATGACTTCGACGATGCGACTGGATTGTCGACTGGCCCAGTCTACGACTTGGATGAGCAGTTCCCAGGTGCTGGTACTTCGCGCCGTGAAGTCGGCCAGATCAACACCGTTGCTCCGCAGGTCGGAACGGCAACTCAGCTGGGGATCACGGATGCGACGGTGATCAACGCAGCTGGCATCGCTGTGCCAAGCCTCGTTGATGGGGACCGATTCACCCTGACCAACCTCAGCGAAACGGTCACCTTTGAATTCGACCAAGGTTTCACGCTCCTCGCCGATGGTGCGAACCCCGTTCGAGACGGTGATGCCGTCTTTGTGAACCTCGGAAGTGGCGAAGTGCCATTCGAGTTCAATACGGGCGAACGACTCGTCGTCGACGAAGCCGCTCCGCTGGGAGCACTGAACCAGGGCGACCGACTGACCATTGAAGGTGTTGACGGCCAAACCGCAACCTTCGAGTTCGTGCGGCTTGACCCAGCGACCACAGGCAACATTGCAATTGCGACCGTTCTGCCTGATGGCCAAGCGATTCCTTCCGATCAAATCGCCGCAAATCTTGCAGCCGCGATCAATGCCAACCTGTTTGGGTTGGACGCGATTTCCAACGTCAACGAAGTCTTCTTCACTGGTGCTCGACCTGCCCAGCTCACAACGTCTGCTGGAGCTGGCGTCACCATCGAAGGTGATAACACGTTGCTGAACGCAGGAGCGATTGGAATTGATGTCAGCGAAGACATCGCACCTGAGCTGCTGATCGCCCGATTGGCTGCGGCAATGCGTGGCGCTGGCATCCCCGTTTCGGCTAAGGGAACTCAGCTTGCCTTGCCAACCGCATCCTCGGTTCGGGTTTCACCAGACCCTGTCACCGATCCGGATATCGCGCCACTGACATTGAGCGGTACGCCAGGAGTCACGGGCAGCAATGTGCCGATCCTGTTGCTGCCAACGGACACCGTCGACATCATCGCGCAACGCATCACGACTGCGGTTCAAGCGGAAGATGATGCGGGCAACTTGCCTGATGTCGCCGCGATCCCTGATGGGCATTCATTGCGAATCACCAACGGCATCATTTCTCAAGCGACCGGTAACCTGGTTGCGGGTGGTGTTTCGCCAAACATTGGCAATGGTGACATTCCGATTGTGACCGGTATCGAGCTGATCAACAGCCAGCTTTACGCAGTCACCAACCGTGGTGGCATGTTTGTTGTCAACGCATCGGAACTCGATAGCAATGGCAACCGTCAAGTTGGCCAGTACGTTCGTACGGCAACCGACTTGGTCGGCATCAACTTCACCGGTTTGCGAGCCGGTCCAGTGAGTGTTGAAGACGGTTCGCTCCAGAACCTGCTGTTCGGTATCACCGGCAACGGCGACATCTATGCGTTCAACACACGTGGTGAACTTCAGCCTGTCTTCGCCGGCAATCGTTCCGTTATTTCCACAGGAATCGCTGGAGCCCAAGGTTTGGACTTCAGCACGATGGACTTCAACCTGTGGCACGTGACCGGCCAGCGTGGTGCGGATCCAGGCCACGGCATCAACGCATTGCACCATGGTGCTCGTCCCGGGTCAGAGGGTGGCAACAGCCTTGCCTTTAGCTACGAGGCCAGTGCCTTCAACGGCAACTACCCATCGGTTGTCGAGCGTCCGACGTTCTCGCCACGTGTCGATGGTCAGGGTGTCGAAGACACGTTCAACAATCCTGGTGGTTCCAAGGGTGTTGTTCAAAGTAACCCATTCAGCCTTGTTGGTTTCGGTTCCGACGACCAACCAACGATGTACTTCAACTACTTTGCCGAAAACGACGGTGACAACGACCGGTTACGTGTTTACGTCATCACCGAAAACGGCGTCGAGCATCTGGTTGCCTCCAATACAACCCGACGCGGAATCACCGACTCGGACGACGAGTTTGATGATCCAGCACAAGCGGGCGTGTACAACGACGAAATCGATGTCGACGTGCAACAGTTGTTCGACAACACCGGTTCGTGGCGTCAAGCTCGCATTCCACTTGACGAATTCGCAGGCGAAGAAGGCCTGATGATTCGCGTCGAGTACTCGACCGGTGGTTCGACAAACAGTTCGTCTGATTCAGTTCGTGCTCTTCCAGGCGATCTGTTGGTTGAAGGCGAGCAGTTGGTGATCAACGGCGAGGCGTTCACGATCGACTTGGCACCGACGGTTACTGTGCCATCAGGTGTCGAACTTGATCAGCTGTTCCAAGATCCTAACGCCCTGGCAACGATCAATATCGATGGCCAAGCCTATACCTTCAACGACGGCACACGCCAGATCCCACCGGGACATGTCGAGATCGACCTGCTGGCCAATGTGGGTATCGGAATCACTCTCAGTGATTTGACCGCTGACCAGGTCGCCGTTTCGTTGGCAGAAGCGGTGCGATTGAACCCGCCAACCAATCCGACCATCTCGGGTGTCAGCTTCTCCGATCCTTCGGATGACCCCAACGGCTTGGATCAACGCAACGATTTGATCTTCGAAGCAACTGAGTTGCCGTACGACGGCACCGGTAACCTGACGATCAACGGCAGTGGTCGTGTCGGATCGATCGACGAGTTTGGTGTACAGACCAACTTGGATGATGTCGACCTGTTGCGAGTCAATGTTGCTCGTGGCACGACAGTGGGTATCAACGCAACGTTCGACAACGTCGGTGCGTTGGAACCTGTGATTCGCTTCTTCGACGCTCTTGGCGATGAAGTGAATCCAGTCGTCAATATCACCACTGGAATGTTGCAATACACCGCGACCGTTGATGGCCCGATCTTCATCGGTATCAGCGGCACGTTGAACGACAATTATGATCCTCGCGTTCCTGGTTCGGCAGTGATCGGCCAAACCGATAGCTACACCGCGTCGATCGCAATCAACCAGCCTGTCAGCGTGATGTCGGATAGCAACATCGTTGAAGTCAGCGGGTTGACCCAGATTGTCGCGACGCCTTCGAACCTGTTCAGCACCTCGGCTCAAGGCAACATTGAAGGGCTGCCGATTCGCGTCAGTCGCTTCATGACTGCCGATGAAGTTGCTGCCCAGGCCCAACACGTCATTGCGACTCGCTTTACGGGCGGTGTGCTGGAGAAGATTCCAACCAGTGGATCTTCGATCCGACTGCCAGGCTTGCAATTGGACGATTCCGGACCGTTTGCAAACGAAGCCGACCGCTATGGTGAATTGTTCGGTGGCGGCCCGCTTTCGGGTGTTGCCGACAACAACTTTGAAGGGATCTACCTCGACGACTTCATCATCGGCTTTGCCGAGCGTGGTGAAATCGCGACCGACTCGAACGTGGTTGACCAACCGTTCACCACCGATTTGAGTCCACAGTTCCCAGTGCCTGCGGATCCGACCAGCAACCTGTTGACCGGTGCTTATCAGGTCGAGATTCGTGACGGTAGTGAGTACATCGACTCACTTGCGAACACGCCATTCCGCACGTTTGATACCAACGAGCGAATGACCGAATCGCGAACGATCGTTGCTCGTTCGGCGGATCAGATTCGTGACGGCCAAACCTTCTCGATCAATGACGGTCGCTCAACGGTGACGTTCGAGTTCGACTTGGTTGAATCGGGAACGGGTGTGACCCCAGGAAACGTCCGGATTCCATTCACGCTGC
Organism: Rubripirellula sp.; assembly: GCA_965216875.1. Lineage (GTDB taxonomy): Bacteria > Planctomycetota > Planctomycetia > Pirellulales > Pirellulaceae > CBDCUW01. The sequence continues at coordinate 5,324,796 of OZ244207.1, read as the reverse complement.
AGGCTCTCGAGCCCGGTAGCGAACAAATCGATCCGATCACCGGCGAGATTGTGCCAGGATCGGGAACGATTCGACCGCAAACGGCACCTGAAGTTGCTCAGACCATCGTGGACTCGATCAACCGCGAAGATGTCCAGTTGGTGATCGAAGTTCCTGCACTGCGACGCAGCGGCGTGGACGGATCGACTGACGCGACCATCAACTTGTTTGCGGATGTCTTGATCGAAGATGCGACGGATGCCCTTGCGGACGTCCAACGCAATTCGCTTCGCGGGGACGATAACCGCGAACGCGAAAGCCAAGGCATTATCCTGGTTGAAAACAGCCGGTTCTTGTTCAACGAGAACTTCGGTCTCGACATTTCACACGATGTAAACGCGGTGGTTGATGGTGTCACCACACCTTCGGCCGTGCGATACGCTCGCAACCTTGTTGAACTGAACACCGAGAGCTTGAAGCCAGGCGTTGTCGTGCAAAGCAACGTCTTCTCCTTCAACGGCACCGGTGGCCTGCAGGTGTCCGGTTTCGATCCGAACCTCCAAGAATCGGGTAACGACCCTGTTCCATTCGAGCGGATCGTCAACAACACCTTCATCGGTGGCAGCGTCCAGCCGGGTACCACAAGCCCAGCAGCAACGTTCGAAGGAATCTTGTTCGAGCATGGTCAGTTGTCATTCGCTGACGCGATCGCCTCCTACCTGCCAGACGCAGGCGGGGCGGCACCGACGCTTGTGCATCAAACGCCTGACTCGGCGCTGGGAGCACCCGATGGTGTGGGACGTGGGCCCGAGCCCATTGATGGAACCACCGAAGTTTCGCTTGGTATTCGCGGATCGATTACGGTTCAGTTCACCGATAACTTGTTGACCGGCAGCGGCGACGCCCGGCCTGACTTGGCGATCTTCGAAACCGGTGCCGTCGAATCGGTGCGAGTTGAAGTTAGCCGTGACGGCTTGTCGTTCTTCGAAGTCGGTATCATCGGCGGCTTGACCGCTCTGTTGGATATCGATGCTGCTGGGTTTGACCAACAAGATCGCTTCGCCTTTGTCCGGCTGACGGACGTTGGCCAAGGTGGCAACGCCGGAGCATCGCTCGGTGCCGATATTGACGCAGTCGGTGCACTCAGCACCGTTCCTGTTGACATCTTCACGCCTGGCGGAAACGCCATCACGATTAACGGCAACGCAGCACCTGCGTTGTTGAACAATGTCATTGCCAACTCCGACACGGGTTTGGCAGTCGATCCGAATAACGATGTCGCAAACTTGGTGCTTGGTGGTAACAGCTACTACCGAAACACCAACGATGTTTCCCAGGGTGTGCCGCTTGGCGAGTTCTCGCAGATTCTTGCAGACTCGGAATCGGTCTTCACCGCTCCGGCCCAATTGGTCTTCGCACCATCAGCCGGTGCAAGCATCATCGACAGCTCGATCGACTCGTTGGAAGATCGCCCAAGTTTGACCACGGTCAAGAATCCACTTGGACTGCCTCCGTCGCCGATCTTGGCACCACGTCTCGACGTCAATGGTCAGCTTCGTGTTGACGATCCGAACGTTGAAACGCCAAGTGGTCTCGGTGAACGAGTCTTCAAGGATCGCGGGGCTTCGGACCGCGGCGATTTGGAAGGACCGCGTGCGGTACTACTGTCGCCGATGGCTCCGAACATTGGAACGGACGCCGGTGTGGTGAGCGTCTTTGGCGACGCACCCGCGTTCTTCGAAATTCAACTGATTGACGGAATTGCACCCGCTGACGTCACGCCAGGCACCGGCTTGGATGACCAAACCGTCCTCAGTAGCTCGATCCTGTTGTTGAAAGACAACGTCGCGTTGGTCGAGGGCATTGATTATCGATTCGGCTACAACCCAAGCACTAACGTGATTCGCTTGACGCCGATCGCAGGTGTTTGGGAAACCGACTCGACCTACTTGATCCGCATGATCGATGACACAGATGCGATCATCGCAGCGAGCGAAGGTGTTAGCTACACCGATGCAACTCGCGTCAACATTGTTGACCAAGCCGGTGAGAGCACGCCGTTCGAATACGATACCGGCGTGACGATCAGCTTCAGCGAAAGCCTGAATGGTCAGTTCGCCGACGGCATCACGCTCGATATCTTTGACGGTGCGGCGTTGGTCGAGTTCGAACTCGACAACACCGGCGATTCGGACCCCGATCGCATCGCGATCGAGATTCCCGAGATCGGCACGGCTGACGAAATCGCCCAGGCGGTTCGCGACGCCATCGCTTCCATCCCAGCGTTGAATCTGGATGTCAACGTTTCCGGAAATGTGGTTCAGCTTCAAGGCACTAATTCGCTGGCCTTTGCAGAAACGAACAACCAGTTCGTCACGATTGAAGGTCAAGTGGGAACATCGATCGGATACGGAATCCAAATCCCTGCCGATGGTGCTCGCCCAGATGCATCGATTGACGACGGTGATACCTTCATCGTTCGACGCGGTGCGATCCAAGAAGTGCTCTTCGAAATCGACGTCGATGGCTTCCTCGAAAACGACAACGCTGTCGCCGTGGGGATTCCATTCAATGCCACACTCGATGACATTGCCGACGCGATCGTTCGTGCCGTGGGTGGAGCCGGACTTGGCTTGAGCCCCGAAAACGTTGGCGAAGGTCGTGTCTTTATCGGCGGCGACATCACCTACAGCATGGACCTGACCGGCAGCACGCTGACTCAGATTGGTGTTCCCGGCGATGATCCGACCGTCGCGATTCCAGTGAACATCGACGAGTCGGCAGACCTCGTCGCACGAGCAATTGCCCAATCGATCGATGACGCAGCCCTTCCAGGTGTGCTGACCACTGTGGTCGACACGCGCGTCTTTGTCGAAGGCACTGGCGGCGTCTCAGGTGTCGGAGCGGTTGAGTTGGTGACGATTTCGGATGAAGTCGGAAACCAATTGCAAAGCAACCAGCCCAACGGCCGTACCGAGTTGGTCATCTTTATTGGTGGCGGATTCGACTATGGTGACGCACCTGCACCTTATGTGACCACCGACTTTGACGGTGGGCCACGCCATCGTGTCGATTCGACCTTCGCGATCGGCAGTGTCGTCTCGCCAGAGTCCGACGCGATCATCCCAGATGGCGACGATGGCGATGGCATCACTCACGATGCCTTGAACCGAGGTTTCTTGGCCAACTTCGACGTCCGAATCACCAACACCGATCTGGCTCGTAGCGTCTTCTATCTGGATGCTTGGTTTGACTGGAATGGTGACGGTGAATTCGAACAGGTCCAACGATTTGGTTCGGCAGCCGCACGTGCACTGCCAGGAGGCAACTCACTTGGATTGCTTGACAACACCGGCGCTCTTATTGGCGTGAACGTTCCTGACGACGCTGCTTTGGGCGAAGTCTACGCTCGCTTCCGATTGAGCGAACAGGCAAACCTTGGTCCTGTTGGTGATGCTTCCAGCGGCGAAGTCGAAGACGTGCGTTTGGTGATCAACAACAACCCGTTCCAGAACCCCGACTTGCGTCACGACGTGAACAACAGTGGATTCGTTTCGGCGATTGATGCACTGCAGATCATCAATGCGATCACGCGGTTCCAAAACAACGGTAACCCGAACGCCTTTGGCATCGACCTTGCCGATCCGCCGTTGCCACCAAACTTGCCAGCGTTCCCCGACGTCGATGGCAACAGCATGGTGACCATCAACGACGCTTCACAGGTCATCACCGAACTTGGACGCCTCAACAACATCGTGAGCACCCCAAGTCCGGAGCTGATTACCGGGTTCGTTGAAGCGACTGGTGGAGTCTTCGCCTCGAGTGCAACGGTGGTTGGCGATGTGCTGATCAACGAAGCTCTTGCTGAAAACGATCAGCCCGAGGATGAGGTTTCGACCATCGACGGTGAGCAAGAGGATCAAGTTAGCGTCTTTGATCATCCGGCCGTGCAAGCTCTCGATTCTGTCGTGGATGCAATTGCCGAAGATACCGCCAACGCGAGTGACGATGACGAAACGTCTGCACTCGATCAGCTGTTCGCATCGCTGTAGACCCCGCGAGTCCAGACACCGTTCGTCGTTCCGCCCTCAGCCGGAATGCCTGAAGATTCCGGCTGAAGCTCGGTACGACGAACTGGTTCGACGTTCCGCCTCTAGTAGGAATGTCCGCCCAGGACTACGAAATCTCGGGGGGGTGGATGATGCATTCTGGCATCATCGCCCCTGGCGAACCGATATACCGTGCGCTTTCGGATCGGAATTGCCCCTATCTAGGGGAGATAGGCATCCAGCGCCTATAAAAAGGATTGATTCCGATTGAGATAAAGCAGGACGTCAATCGTTAGGCAAATCCGCGTATAGGGTGTGGTCATCCCGATCGCGCATCGGTTACCTGAGTCAATTGTCCTCCAACTGGGGGACTTTTCTGGGGTTTCGGAGTCTAAGCGATAGCCCGATGCACGGCACGACAGAAATCCCGTGCAACCGGACCACCATTCATCCTCTGCCGTAGGACTGCATGTTTCGCCGCTCTTCCAAACGCAAGTCAGCCAAGCCATCGCGAGGTTTCCGCGATCGCATGCGCCGGCATTCCATGCTTGAGCAGCTTGAAACGCGGCAACTGCTCGCGGCGGCACCGCTCGGGGCGACTTGGAAAGACACCGGCGAGTACTTGTTGGGCAAGGTCGCCGTCCAGGTGGTCTTTTTCGAAAGCAATGGCCAACTTGATCCGCAGAGCCAGAACTGGACGCCAGCCGAGATCGACTCGGAGATTGAAAAGGTCAAGGAAGGTGTGAACTGGTGGGGCGACTTGCTTGACACGCTCAATTCGGTTCATGAGCTTGAGTTCGTCTTTGACACGACCTTTGCCGAGCAACCGTTCGAGACGCGATACGAACCGATCGATCGCCCAAGTACCGATCCCGTACACGGACATCATCTCTACATCAGCGAATTCCTCGCTGCACAGGGATTCACGGGGGCATCGAGTCTTGAAGACGCGGTCTGGGAATACAATCATGCGCTCCGTTTGAGAGAAGAAGCCGATTGGGGATTCACGATCTTTGTCGTCGATGCGTCGGATGATCCCGACGGACTCTTCAATGGCGGGTTGCCTGGTGCGTTTGCACTGAGCGGTGGCCTCTATATGGTCGTCCCGACAAGCCGGTCGGCATCGACCGTGGCCCACGAAATGGGGCACATCTTCTGGGCGTTTGACGAATACCCAGGCGGAAGTCCCTACCAAGCGAAACGTGGCTACTACGACACGCAAAACTTCAACGCGACCGATAACCATCCCGATATCAGCCAGCAAGAAAACAGCATCATGCTCGGTGGGGCGCCGCTCGCGGAGGCCTACGATGATCTGACCAGTCCTGCTTCAACACTGGCACTGGTCGGTTGGCAAGATTCGGATGGTGATGGCGTCTTTGACGTGCTTGATGTGCCACTGGACTTGAACGTCGTCGGCTCGTTCGATTCATCTTCATCGACCTACCGTTTGCAAGGCACTGCCCAGGCGGTCGCTCTGCCAAACCTGAATTCGTATGGCGAACACCCCAGCATCACCGGCACGAATTCCGACATCACGCTGAACCGAATCAGCCAATTGCAGTACAGTTTGGACGATGGACCGTGGGTGACGGCGGCTAGTCCTGATCAGCAAGTGGTTGATGTGGATCTAACGATCACGCTAGCCAGCCCGTTCGAGACGATTCGGTGGCGCGCTGTTGATGCAGCGACGGGCATTACAAGTAATCTCGTCGAAGGGACTCGGACAACCCCCGCGATGTCTGTTTCGAGTCATCGTGGTCTTTCCTTCCTTGACGACAACGCCAACGGCCAACGCGATCTTGGTGAGAGTGCGTTGGCCACAACGGAGGTCGTCGTTCGACGCGCCGACAACGAGGCGATGTTTGGTGGCGTTGTCGACGCCGCGGATCTCGACGGAGTCGTTGAAAACCTGGACGGAGTCACTCTGACACTCGAAGTTCCCGAGATGGAAATCGGTCCCGAATATGATGATCAATTGCGGGCACTGAATTCATCGGCAGCAGGAAACCGGAATGTCTTTTTCGCTCAAGAAATCGACAATGGGATCGAAGGTGCCGCCCGTGAGCGATGGTACGAACGCAAGTTCATCGCCAACTTCGACCAAGCCGTCGGGCAAGTGAGTGTCGACGTCATCGGTTTGAACGACGAAAGCTACGCACGCGTTGAGGCGCTCGACGAACATGGCAACCTCGTCACTCGCGTCACGGAAATTGTTCGCTTTCGCGATGTCGCGACTCTCGTTGTCCAAGATCCCACGAGCTCGATTCGGTCGATTCGTGCCTTCGGTCTGGGGCATACGGTCACCGGAATCGCGGTGAGCCGAGTCGAGTTTGGATTCGTGACGACGACCACGATCGATGCAACCGGGGCCTGGTCCCTGCCGAATCTGCCCGATGGTCAATACGTTGCCGAGCTCACGCCACAGCGGCTGATCCATCAATATGACCAGAGCGAGATTCCATTTAGCGTCGTCGGTGGGGTCAGCGATTTCGTTGCAGCCGCTGCCCAAGTGGTCGATAGTCCGCGCCACAACTTGGTGATCGCCGAGGACGCCAACGGAGACGGAATCGTGACCGCCCGCGATGCTCTGGTCATCATCAACGACATCACTCGATTTGATACCAGGATCCTGGGTCCCGATGAGACGACCGGCTTCGATGTTGACGTCAATAACGACGGTTCGGCCACGGCTCTGGACGCTCTTCTGGTGATCAATTCGCTCAATCGCCAGCCCCCCGTCGAAGGCGAATTGGTCTTCGCAGCCAGCACACCCGAGACGGCAAGTCAGCCGGCCGATGGCAACGAACAAGCGACCGACCAAGCCATTGGAGCCATCTTCGGCCAAGGCGAGGCGAACCACGATACAACCGCACACCCACTCGCAAGACTTCCTGAGCCCGAGCAGTTCCAATTGTTGGACTCTGCGGGTCAGGATACCCCTGATGAAAGCAACAGTACATTTGGTGCCGATAGGAAAGGCATGCCGTCTGTAGGGGCAGTGATTGCGGCAAAAACACCTGTTTTTTCGGTATTTTCCATCGATTCACAACCTGATTCCCATCAAACGAAATCCGAAAGTGAGGTCAATGCGAGAGATTTGGCACAATCGTTCCAACCATTCCAAAGCGAATTACAGGAACCTTTAGCCTGATCGGTGGTCTAACCGCCGGCAGCAATCCCGTTTGGTTATCATTCTCGCCAGAAGATTGATAAAGCGGGAAGACCAGATAAGATAGGGCCACTACTCGCATTTTTTGGATCGTTCGAATTCCGACCCAGATTACCGGAATCCCGGACACCCAAACCCATTACCGCTAATTCCCCCGTTTGGGTCATAGCAGCGTCGATTTGATCGGCGAACCATTCCCCACGAAGTCCACTGCATCATTCCCGAGAGTACAGATGAAAAATCTGCGTCAATTGCTTCGTCGCTCCGGCTCGCAAAGCTCCAATAAGCGGCGTGGACGCTCTGAGAATTCTTGCCGCACGAATGTCTCGCGTCGCCTCAGTAATGAAGCGTTGGAAAAGCGCGAATTGTTGGCCGGGGACGTGCTCGCTTCCAATCACAATTATTGGCATGGCGCCGACGTGAACGATGACCAGAAGGTCACCGCACGTGACGCACTTGCAGTGATCAACTATCTCAATCGCTCGCAAGCGGTTGGGGACACTGCCAACTCCGAACAGCCGGAGATGTTCTACGACGTCAACGCGGACCATCGGATTTCAGCTGCGGATGCATTGAGCGTCATCAATGCATTGAACCGAGTTGAGGGCGTTGGCGAGCTGGTCGAATTGACCCTGAACGCGCGTGACCTTAACGACGAACTGATCACTCCAGAGCCCGACGGCAGCATCAGCATCGGTGTGGACGAGCCGTTCTTCCTTGAAGTGAGTTACAACGAACTTCGGTTGTTCAACGATCGTTTGGGCGTCTTCCAAATCTATTCCGACTTGGGTGTGAGCGAAGGGAACAACCTCGAGCCAGTTCTTAACGAAGCTCAACGGTTGATCATTGGTGGTGACTCAATTTCTCGCCCCGATATCGGCTCGTTCTCTGGTAACTTCACCTTCACGATGGACGGATTTGGGACCTACGTTTCGCAGTGGGCCGACTTTGCGACCAACACCAATAACGAAATAAGGAACGCTCTCGACGCGTTTGGGTTTACGTCGGATCAATACGACCTTGATCCACTCGATTTCGGAAACGATGACATCGGGTTCCAGGTCTTCTTCAAGGACGCAGCGTTTCGTGATGTCAATTTGCCGGACATCATGATCACGAATAACATTGTTGATGGAGACAGCGCTCCCGTCGATTTCCCGACGCAAACGATTCCGTTTAATCCACGCAATCCGGATGGTAGCGCCAATTCCGACGCGATGCGATTCAACATCAATAGCTTTAGTCGCACCTTCAACAACAACGAACAGTTCTTCTCTGGCCAAAACCGCGGTGAGTTTGATCCCGTTGATGGCTTTACCACAGTTGGTGGTCTCGGCTTGGTGCCAGCCGAAGGCGGCGGTGTGCCTCAATTGACCGACGATGGCGGATTTATCACGCCGTTCGATTCGTTCAGCATTTTGGTGCAGTTCACCGAGCCGGCGTCCGACTTTGTCGTCGATGTCAATCCAGGTGAAATCGAGGAACATATCCTGCTTTATGGTCGTGACAATCCGATTGACCAAGCTCAGGTACTGATCGACGAAGACGCCCGGGTCACCTTCAACGTGACCGCGCAGCCTGAGCCACCCGTTGCTGATAACGCATCGCTTGCGGTCACCGAAGACATCGCCAACACACTCGATCTTGCTTCGCTGCTTTCTGGCGGCACACCTGATTCTTTGACGGTGACGACCAATGGTTCGCGCGGCAGCGCTTCGATTTCGGGAACGACGTTGACCTACACGCCAGCGGCGGATGAATTTGGTGCCGACACGATCGTCTATACGGCGTCAAACACATTCGGTTCTGACACCGGGACGATCACAATCGACATTGCTGCGGTCAACGACCCACCCGTTCCGGTCAACAAGAACTTCAGCATCATTCAAGATCAAACGCTAACCATCCAGCTTGCCGATCTGCTCGAAGGAGCTTCGACCGGTGCAGCCAACGAAGCTGATTCGTTGATGGTCAACAGCATTGGTGATCCAACCCAAGCCGGTGCGACGACCGATTTGAACGGTGTGGTCACCTACACGCCACCATCTGGATTCACCGGCACCGATACCTTCACCTACACCATCGGTGATGGCAGCGACGAAGGCTCGGCAACCGTCACGGTCAACATTGGCGTCCAGCCCTCGCCTGTTGCTGGCAACGCGAACTTGAGCGTGACCGAAGACATCGCCAACACGATTGATTTGGCAACGCTTCTTTCGGGCGGTGCCACCGACACACTTTCGGTCACCACCAACGGTTCGATTGGTTCGGCAAGCATTTCTGGCACGATCCTGACTTACACGCCTAACGCTGACGAAAACGGTAGCGACACGATTGTCTACACCGCATCGAACAACGGTGGCAGCGATACGGGAACGATCACCGTGAGCGTTGCTGCTGTGAACGATCCACCGGTAGCAGATGACGACAGCTTCAGCGCCGATCAAAACACGACGCTGACGATTTCGCTTGCCGACCTGTTGGACGGCGACACGACGGGTGCGGCGAATGAGGCCGACACGTTGACGATCGTGAGCGTCAGTCAACCAAACAATCCGAACGCATCGACAAGCCTCAATGGAGTCGTCACCTACACGCCAGAACCTGGCTACACCGGTAACGACACCTTCACCTACACGCTCAGCGACGGTACCGACACCGATACTGCGACCGTGACCATCACGGTCAACGAAATCGCACCGGTTGCGGCTGACGGAAGCTTGCTGGTTTCGCAAAACAGCAGCGGGCAAATCGATCTTTCGACTTTGCTTTCGGGAGGAACTCCTGACTCGCTGACGATCACGACCGACCCGGCTTCGGGTTCCGCGTCGATCTCCGGCACGACGTTGACCTACAACGCTCAAGGTCCTGGTAGCGACACCCTGGTCTACACCGCATCCAACTCGACCGGCAGCGACACCGGCACGATCTCGATCACGATCAGTGAAGTGAACGTGCCACCGACCGCGACACCACTTTCGGTCTCCTACACCGAAGGTGACCAAAGTGCGACGGTCAACCTGCTGCAAAACGTGAGCGATTCCAATAGTGGCGACACCGTCACTGTTGCCTCCTCACCTGTGCTCGTCTCAGGGCCTGGTTTGGGTGTTACCGTTGACGGCACCACTGTGACCGTCGACCCACGCAGTGCGGCTGTCGGAGCTTTGACCGACGGCGACGCGGCTCAGTCGGTTTACACCTACACCGTGACCGACAGCGTCAATGATCCTGTCAGTGCAACCGTCACGATCACGATCAATGGCGTCAATGACGCGCCACGAGCCAACGACGACAGTGGCTTGATCGCCTTTGTCGACATCACCCAGAACCTGAGCGTGATCGGAAACGATGATGCTGGGGAAGACGAATCGGGACAGAGTTTCTCGGTGGTCTCGGTCACTTCCGATGATGGAAATGCGACCGTTTCGGTCAACGCCGACAACACCATCTCCTTCACGCCTGATCCAGGGTTCTCTGGACCAACCAGCTTCACTTACACCATTCGTGACGCTCAAGGTTTGGAAGATTCGGCTGTCGCTAGCGTCAACGTCCAAGACTTCAATCCATCAAGCATCGGTGGTTCGATCTTCATCGATCACATCGAAAACCTGAGCGACCTGCTTGGCGGTGCGGATCCAATTCGAAATGGTATCCACGACAGCGATGAACCTGGTGTTGGTGGGGTCGAAGTTCACGTCTTTTCGCCTGCAGCGGAAAACGTCACTGGCGAAGACATTAACCTCGTGACCTGGACCAACTCACACGGTAGCTTCAACGTCGACGGTATCGCCCCAGGCGACTACACCGTCATGCCGATGATTGATGGTTCGCCACTGAACCACTCGGAAAAAGTGATCTACCTTGGCGGCGGAAGCTTCCACGTTGACATCGGCACCAACGGTGGCGAGAACATCAGCGGCTTGAACTTCCCGCTGCTGGGCACGGCAGGCAACGCTCTGAACACCGTCGACATCTTGGCCAGCAGCTACCTGCGTACCAACCAAGACATGAACACCATCTCGGATGGTGGCCGCGAAGGCGGCTTGGTTTCGCTGGCATCCGATGGCAGCCAGAACTTCATTATTCTGGGTGCTGGATTCGAAGGCGTTGACTTCGCCGAGCTCGTGCTCAACGAAGATCGCGATGCAGCACTGTTGACGATTGTCGAAGAGAACACCGTGCGAACGGCTCGCCTGTCGGCCGACGACTTTGTTGTTGCCAATGGCGACGGCTTTGGCGTCCAGTTCTTCGGCGGAATCGATGACCTCGACTTCCACGATGTCAGCAGCGGATTGTCGGGCGAATTTCCCGAGTACCTCGACACGATCGCAGCCGCTCGTGACGCCGGTGTGATCGATCTCGACGACTAGTCGAAGCCCGATCCTCGATCGAAAACTCAACAGGCCTCGGCATTCACTGCTGAGGCCTTTTTTCGTGGTGGCTTCCTCTCGTCGCAGTTTCCATTGCTTCAGCCTACAGGAGCCGTTAGGTTGGGACCATTGAATGTTCATTCAATTGGTTCAGCCGGTGCCGACGCTTGGTGACCGCGATGCTCTCGCCAATTGTGGTTTTTCCACTTCTCCCAAATGGAGCGAGAGATGTTTGGTTTTGGTCCGATGGAAATGATGGTCGTTGGATTGGTTGCCCTGTTGCTGTTCGGGTCCTGTTTGCCCAAACGGGCCAGGTCACTCGGCGAGAGTATCCGCGAATTCAAGGATGCCGTTCAGCAGGAGAGCGATACAGCCTAAGGCCAATCGGTACCGCCGCGACCGCTCGAGAGTGGTCGCGGCTTTCTTCGATGCTTTGCGAGAACGCTGAGCTCTGATCGACCTTCTCTTTTGTCCTCCCATCTTTTTGTCTAGCCTTCCTTGTTGTAGCACCAACGGCAGGTGATCAGGCGTGAGGAGGCCGAGAACAGATGCATACGATTCGACTACGAGGCCCGTGGCAAAAAGTCGAAGGTTCGGATTCGACAGCGACTCGCGTGACCGTTCCCGAGACTCAGCACGGTGACGGTCTCGGCGAGAGTGCGACCTACAAACGCAACTTCAACCGACCGACGGGACTCACCGGGCAAGATCGAGTCTCGATCACCATCTCCGATTGGGAAGGGAAGCTTGAGCAGATTGCGATCAACGACAACGTGATTGAGCATGATGACAAACGCCCACTGCGCGCTGAGATCACCCCACATCTCGAGCTTCACAATGTGCTTGCCATCACACTCGCGGGAGGCACCGACTCGCCGGCACGCTTGAGTGGCGAAGTGACTCTGCAAATCGAAACCTGATCGGAGACGCGTCGCCGCTCCTGGACGCGTCTGTCGTTACTCGACCCTGTGCCCAGTCAACTGTGGGCTACTCGACTGTGTGCCCAACGCTACTCGACGGTGTGGATGAGCAGTTGGTTGTGGGCTTTCTTGACGACGCCCGTTCCGGTCACGAAGACGACATGATCGCCCGAGACGAGCTCGGCATGCTTGCGGCCCCATTGGTCGACTTCGTCGATCAGGTTTTCGGGGTCGGAAAACTGCGTTGATGTGATCGGCTTGATCCCCCACAACAGGTTCATCCGGCGAAGCGTTGAATCGGAGTCACTGACGCCGACCGTTGGGATCAGGCTGCGTGTCGAGCTTTTGATCCAGGCGGTGTTGCCGCTTCGCGTCATGATCACGATCAGTTTTGCACCGATCGATTCTGCGATATTTGTACCGGCGATGGTGACGGCACTCGTGATCGGGTGGACGCGGCTCGATCGCCGAATGTCTTCGCGACGATGCTCGAGCATTTCGCGTTCGGTGATCCGCATGATGCGGTTCATGGTTTCGACAGCCTTGGCCGGATGCTCGCCCACCGCGGTTTCGCCGCTCAACATGCAGGCGTCTGTTCCATCCAAGATTGCATTGGAGACGTCACTGACTTCCGCTCGGGTCGGACGAACACTCTGATGCATCGATTCGAGCATCTGGGTCGCCACGATCACCGGCTTCATTTTTTCTTTGCAAACGCGAATGATTCGCTTCTGTGCGACAGCGGTTTCGGCAACATCGATTTCGACGCCAAGGTCACCGCGCGCGACCATCACGCCGTCGGTCGCATCAACGATGGACTCAAGATTGCGGATCGCTTCTGGCTTTTCGATCTTGGCGATTACCAGAGCATCCGATTCGTAGCTGACGAGCAGCTTCTTGAGTGCCTGGACATCTTCGGCCGAGCGAACGAACGACAAACTGATGAAATCAACATCGTTGTTCGCGGCCCAAATTGCGTTGTCAACGTCGCGAGGCAACATCGACGAGACCGATAGTTGCACGTCGGGAAGGTTGATTCCCTGGCGACTCTTGATGCGTCCCTTTGCAACCACTTCGCACTCGGCACAGTCGTCGGAGACAGCGGTGACTTTCAAAGTGACCGCACCGTCGGCTAACAGGACGCGATCTTCAACGCTAAGTTCGTCAACCAATTTCGAATAGGAACTTGTCAGGTCGCATGGATCGTTCGATTCATCGCCCCGGATGAACCGGACCTTCATGCCGATGTTGCAGTGCAGTTCGTCGTCGACCAGTTGACCAAGACGAATCTTGGGGCCGGCCAAATCGAGAAGGACGCCCACCGGGAAGCCTGTCGCCTTGGATGCTTGGCGAATGTTGGCGAGTGTTACCTCGTGCTCGTCGCGAGTGCCATGGGCCGTGTTGATGCGGAAGATATCGGCACCGGCCAGGATGAGCTCCGCCAGTTGCTCGGGTGAGCTACACGCCGGTCCGACGGTAGCAACGATTTTTGTACATGCTTCTAGTAATGAAGGTCTTGGCATACGTGACTTGTCAACCAATGAGGGGGCTTTGGTGATAAGGGGGCATTAAGAGCCCTAGGTGCCGCGCACTGTCTGCCGCCAATGGAAAGTGTCGATTCCTACGCTGAATGTACGAAGTTCGTTGTCAGATGCGAGGCCTGTTGGTTGCCAATAGGAGATCTCGCTAAACTTTCATTGTTCGGATTTCTCCCCTCGCGTCCATTTCAATTCTCACGATACGAATGCAATCGGATTCTGCCCCCCCAGCCTCGTCGCCGCAGCCAGTCGCCGTGGTGACCGGTAGCTCAGCTGGATTGGGACTGGTCATCGCTGAGACCTTTTTGCGGAACTCGTATCGTGTGGTGGTGACCGGTCGCGATTCCGTTCGGCTATCCGAAGCCAGGGATCATCTGGTCGAAGGTCGAAGCGACCGCGACGTTCTTGCCGTCGTCGGTGACTTGGCGATCAATGCCGAGGTCGTGCGTCTGTTCGAGCAGATTCACGACGAGTGGGGGCGTATCGATGTTCTGGTCAATTGCGTGGGCATGAGTGATCGCGGTCTTGGCGAGACGCTGTCGCCCGAGCGGCTGCAAGAGTTGTTTACGCAAAACGTCACCACTGCCCTGCTCTGTTCCCAGGCTGCACTTCCACTTTTGGAAAAGAGCCGCGGCGCGATCATCAACATTGGATCGCTCGCTTCCAAGGTTGGGGCACGCTACATCGGCGGATACGCAGCAGCCAAGCACGCGATTGCTGGTTTGAGTCAGCAGATGCGATTGGAATTGAAACCCAAAGGCGTTCACGTCGGCCTGGTTAGCCCAGGTCCGATTCGTCGCGATGACGCGGGTAATCGCTACCAGAAGCAGATGGACGAATCGCTTCCAGCACAGGCGTCACAACCAGGCGGTGGAACGACCATCAAAGGGCTCGATCCGCAGGTCGTGGCCGATGCCGTGTATCGCGCCGCCACACGACGGCTGCCCGACCTGGTCTTGCCTCGACATATGCGATTGCTGATCGCGCTGGGCCACGCAGTTCCCAAGCTTGGCGATTGGTTGCTGCTGAAATTCACCTCGTCAAAAGAGTCTTAGCCGAAACTGGCTTCAGGACTCTTTCTCGAATCAACTTACGGTTTGCGGTCGAGTTGACTGTCTGCAAACTTCATCTGCGATTGATGCTCGGTGCGGACCCGTTCGATGTCGGCAAGCACGTCGAGTTTGGTCTTGGCCAGGTTTCGTTTTTCACCAAGATCAATCTCCAAGTCGTACAGAAGAGGCGGCTGGTGATTGGTCGCTTTGTTTGCCCCCGGGACGTAACTGTCTTGCGTGATGTAGTGCGCCTTGAAACGTCCGTGCCGGATCGCCATTAGTCTGTAGTCGCGATAGAAGAACATTGACTTGCGCGGGCTTGGCGCATTTCCGGACAACATCGCTGACAAATCGAAACCATCGAGCACCAAGTCACTGGGAAGGTTTGTGCTGCTCATCGCCGCGAACGTGGGCAACAAATCAAGTGTGCTGGCGAGTTCGGTGTTCGTTGCGCCGGTCGGAACAGTACCTGGCATCCAAAAGATTCCCGGCACGCGCATGCCGCCTTCGAAGGTTGTTCCTTTGCCATTGCGGAGAGGGCCGGCCGAACCGCCTTGGTCGCCGAACGTCAACCAAGGTCCATTGTCACTCGTGAAAACGACAAGAGTGTTTTCAGCCAGGTTTCGATCACGTAATTCATCAAGAATTTGTCCAACACTCCAATCGATCTCTTCGATCACATCGCCATAGAGGCCTGCGCGCGAATGACCAGCAAAGTCCTCGTGGCGAAACAGCGGAACGTGAGGCAACGAGTGAGCCAAGTAAAGGAAGAAGGGTTGTTTCGAATCGGCCGCGTCACGGATGAAGTCGACCGCTTCGTTGGCATATCGGCGAGTGATCGTGCGCTGGTCGGTCGGACGTTCAATTTGTTGGACCTCTTTGCCACGGATGCCTTTCAGAAGCGGAACATTGAAATGTCGAAAGTCAGGGTCGATGAAAACGGCTCGGCCACGTTTTGATTTCGGCGCAACGTTGTCCATGTCGTTGCTGTAGGGGATTCCGTAGTAACTGTCGAATCCATGTTCGGTGGGCAAAAACTCGGGCAGGTGGCCGAGGTGCCATTTGCCGACCATTCCCGTGCGGTAGCCATTGGATTGGAGCATTTCCGCGATCGTGAGTTCGCTCTTTTGAATCCCACCCACCGAGTCGGGAAACAGGACGCGACGCCTGCCGCACATGCCCGTTCGAGCGGGATAGCGTCCCGTCAACAACGCCGCGCGGCTTGGCGTGCAGACGCTTGAAGCCACATAGAATTGGGTCATCTTCATTCCCTCGGCGGCCATCGCGTCCAAGTGCGGAGTTGCGATGGTCGGATGCCCGTAACAGGAGAGATCGCCCCAGCCCAGATCGTCGCAAAAGATGACGACAAAGTTGGGACGAGTGTCTTGCGGATGCGATGTCGGATTGGCTACCGACAAGGCAGGTGCTGACAACAGGGCGAGAAACGCAAAGAGAGCGGAACGCAGCATGAGGAGTGGGTCTCGGTCGGTGGGGCAGTTTGGAGGGAGAGGAGAATCATCATAGTTGAGTGGCCTCAGGGTTTGGCGCCGTGTTGCCCACCTGTGAGCCGAACGCGCTAGCCTTGCACCCAACGTCGTTACGCTCGGTCCGAGCGTGGTGTGGTCGATCGCCTTTCTCAGCACATCCCACCTTCTGGCGAAGGTAGCTACGGATGCGCGCTCCTGTGGGCCACGATCGCGTACGCGGCCGGAGCGGCGTAACGAGGGAAATGCCCCAATTTGTGGTGACAGATCTCAAAGTTTTGCGGCTCATTCTCAATTGACGACCGCTTGTCGATGTTTTGAATCCGCCGGATACTACGGGCACATTCCACTGACCGAACCAATAGATATAGAGAGATTGGACGCGCCCACGATGAGTGCATTCCCTGACGTTCCTGTCATCAAGTACGAAGGCCCCAGCAGCGACAACCCCCTTGCTTTTCGTTGGTACAACCCCGACGAAATGATCGAAGGCAAGTCGATGAAGGATCACTTCCGCTTTTCGATCGTCTACTGGCACACATTCCGTGGCACCGGAGCGGACCCTTTTGGTGCGGGCACAATGGTCCGCCCATGGGACGATGGCACCGAGTCGGTAGAAAATGCTCAGAACCGCGCGCGTGCCGCATTCGAACTCTTCGAAAAACTGCAAGCTCCCTACTATGCGTTTCACGATCGCGACGTCGCTCCCGAGGGTGCAACGCTGGCCGAGTCACACAGCAACTTTGACGCGGTTGCCGACGTGTTGGAAGAAGAGCAAAACCGAAGTGGCGTGAAGCTGCTTTGGGGTACCGCCAACATGTTCAGCAACCCTCGCTTCATGCACGGTGCAGCAACAAGTTGCAATGCGGACGTGTTCGCTTACTCAGCCGCTCAAGTTAAGAAAGCCATGGAAGTCACCAAGCGACTTGGTGGCGAGAACTACGTCTTTTGGGGTGGCCGCGAAGGTTACCAAAACCTTTACAACACTGACATGAAACGAGAACTCGACCACTTGGCCAAGTTCTTTCACATGGCGGTCGACTATGCCAAAGAGATCGGATTCACCGGTCAGTTCCTGATCGAGCCAAAGCCAAAGGAGCCAACCAAGCACCAATACGACAGCGACGCTGCGGCGTGCTTGAACTTCTTGCGTGCTTACGACTTGACCGATCACTTCAAGTTGAACCTCGAAACGAACCACGCCACTTTGGCCGGTCACACCATGATGCACGAGCTTGACTACGCAGGCTCACAGGGTGCACTTGGCAGCATCGACGCAAATACTGGTGACATGCTGTTGGGTTGGGACACTGACCAGTTCGGAACCGACTACTACCTGACAACCCAGATGATGTATTACATCCTCAAGCACGGTGGTCTCGGCAGCGGTGGGGTCAACTTCGACGCCAAGGTTCGTCGTGAGTCATTCGAGCCAATCGATTTGTTCCACGCTCACATCGGCAGCATCGACGCGTTTGCCAAAGGCTTGAAAATTGCCGCCGCGATTCGTGCTGACAACGCGCTCGAAGGCTTTGTTTCCGAGCGATACAGCAGTTTTGATAGTGGCATCGGTGCCAAGATCGAAGCGGGCGAAGTGGGCTTCAAAGAACTCGAAGCCTACATGCTTGAAAAAGGCGAAGTCGACGCAAACAAAAGCGGCCGCCAAGAATTGCTCGAGAGCGTGGTCAACAAATACATCGACCGCGTCTAGTTCGCCCGTGAAGCGTTACACTTCGACCGGACGCCGCGATGCGTTCGGTCGTTTTTTGTGCGCCCTCATGAGGTTGAGTTTTCGACCTTGAGAGAAGGCATTCACGATCGAGGAGACATCCATTGGCGAGGCTCGTCTTAGCAGTCATCCTAGCGGCGTTCGCGGCGATTTACCTTTTCGTATCGGTCCGTGACACGGCTGGCGATTTGAAGGTGATCTTCGAGCCTCGATTGATCAAGCGGCTTAGGCGATTCAGCATCGCGCGGCTGTGCGGTTTCGTCGGAATCGCGGCGGTCTACTTCGCGATCGTGAAAACGGCACGATTCGGGTTGGTCGACGCCTTTCTGGTTGCGCTCTTGATTGCCGTGGTGATCGCAGCCGGAAAACTCCTGTGGGTCGCAGCGCGAGATCTATTCGAGCCGTTTGTGCCGCGCTCACTGCCCGAAGAATTGGACGTGAACGGACTGCATTCGGCAGAGGAAAAAGTCCCTGTGGCGGAGACGACTGACTCGAATCGTTTCGCGAGCCGCTAGTTGCAATCACGTTTGTAGGACAGCCTTTTGGCGGGAAAGACTGAAGATTCCGGCTAAAGCTCGGTACTACAAACGGGGCGATGATCACGGCATCGATTTCAGCAGCTCGTTGATGTTGATGCGGACGTACTCGGTCTCAGCGGCTGGCTGGTCGTGCGTGGCGTTGGCGACGTACATGACACCATCGGCTGGGACGAACAACACGTTGTGTAGGTTCGATTCCATGGCCACCGGGCGGCTCATCAGCCACATGCCAATGTCGGCGTCGATCGAACCATGCCGCGTCTGAACGCGCTCGCGCAATTTCGCCAGTCGATCGCCAGCTGAGAGGACAACGGCATCCTCAATTCCTTCGCCCAGACGCGGGTGCGATTGTCCAGGGGCGATGAATTCAATGGACTCGGGCAACGCGGCAACACCGACGGCTTCGTTCGTCTTTCCATCGGCAAACACATAGTAGTACTCGCAGGTCCTTGGGCTCGACTGCCAGAGTGTTTTGACTTCGTCAAGCGTGTTACATTCCTCAAGTGCTCTTCGCATCAAGGTTGCCATCGGAACGCCATCCCACTGCCCTTCTCCGCCACCCCCCATTTCACCAAGCGAAATCGCCTTGGCGTTCATGCCCGTCACACTGCCAATGAAGCCGGCGTAGCCAACATTGGCAAAAGGGATCTTGCCGTTGGGAGCCACGATGAAGGCGGTTGCCGAATCTTGCAATCCAATCGTTGTCATGTAGTCGAGGACTCGACCGTGATAGAGTTTTCCATCTTTGGTGGCGCTGTCGAAAACGGCAAAGCCGCTGCAGTGAAACAACTCGGGAAAGACGTTCAAGCACTCGACCAAGTCGCGATCCATGCCCAACGCGTCGGCGAGCGCGCGCGTTTCGATTTTGTGGTTTTCGGGGATGTGTTGTTGCAACCTCGCGTAAGCCGCTTCGAGGTCTTTGCGGAACCATTTTCCAGTGCGGATTGTTTGGACCGTGCCAAACGCATACAAGACCGAGTCGATACAACGTGTCGCTTCGTCGCGAAGGAGTTCACCGTGAGCGAAACCAATCTGCTCGGGTGTGCCATGAAGTTGGACGACGCGGGCATGGCCGATCCACTGTAACTTGCCGCCGTCGACGATCTTTTCCTTGCGAAGCGGATGGGTGAGCAAACGCGACGGTGTGAATATTTCGAGCGTTCGGCGCACACCACGACAAAGCTGCCGTTCAATCTCAGCGCGTGGAAGCTCGTAGACGTTCATCCCTTGGAAATCGGGTTGCTCGAGCTTTGTCGCGGCATCGATTTTTAATGCGACGGAGCATCCTTGCGTTTCGATGTGGAGCGATTGGCCAGTATCGAACGACAACGACAGGCCCTCTTTTCCATGCCAAGCGTTGGACGATTCATCCCGTTTTAAACTCAATAACGTTTCCGCAAGTGCCGCGATCCCAGAAGCATTTTCGGGACTAAACAGGGGAGCATAGGTTGCAACGGACGACCCGCTGCTGATCAAACGCTCGAGTGCTTTTTGTGGGGCGATGTGGTCCTTCGGATCGACGGCTCCGCTACCGACAAATGCCGATTTGTGTAGCGGCAATAGCATCGCAGTGAAATCGTTTCGACGAACAATCGATACCGCGTAATCGGGATGAGCCAACTTCAAGTCGAATTGTTGGTCGTCGAACCGACTGAAATCGAGCGTGACCGATTGTGGCTTGCCATCAATTTCGACTTTGATGTTCCCCTTCAAGCTAACAGGGCGGCTTTCATCGGCGAGCAGCGAAATCGTGGGTGCAAACTGTTCGGCAAAGGAGGGTTGTTTTGCCGACACGTAAGCGGCGGGGACGCCTACCAACCAAGAGCTGGTCGCAAGCAAAATCAATGGCATGAAACGCATTGGATGTCACGGTCGCGAGGTGGGGAGATCGTTCGGGTATGAGAACAAACATCCTACCCGATACAGGGGGCGGGTTCCCGTTTGCCGGCCCGGCTTTCGTTGGAAGGGCTTGAAGATTCCGCCAGAGCTTGTGACTGCAAACTGCGGTTCGGATCCACGCTCTGGTGAGCGCGGCGGCCAGCCGACAAGGTCACTCGGAAAGTGCCCGTCACTAGGAAAGTGCCCGTCACTAGGAAAGTGTGGCGGCCTGTATAAGATGGTGGGCGACACGTTTGCGGCGATGTGTCGGATCTTACCTCCACCACCAAGATTGAAAGGGACTCGATGGTCCACTTCCTACGCCGCGCGTGCCGGTTGGCCTTCTGCGCTGCAACCGCTTTCTCTTGCTTCACGATGGGTAGTCGGTTTGTTACTGCCAACGAGCCTTCGACGCCAGATCCGGCAGACCAGGCGATCGTCGAAGCGATCACCCGAATTCCAGGTTTTGAGCTGGCTGAGAATGCCGCTGTGGCCGAGGCGATGGATCGATATCTCGATTCGATCGTCGGAACCGATGCGTATGTTGATCTGATCGAGCGTTTTGACGTGCGCGATCGCGGCGACCAGTTGGAACAATTGATGCTTGCCGATCCCGAATCCACACTGGGCACGGCGGCCGCCCGCCGGTTATTAAAAACCCAGCCAGGACGCCTCAGAGCCTTGCTTCAAGCGGATGATCCCAAGGTCGTCCTCGCGGTTGTGCAAGCGATGAGTCGAGTCCGCGATCGCCAATCGATCGAGCTGTTGAAGCCGCTCGTTACGTCGACATCCGCACCGCGGTCGGTCAAACGAACGGCAACCGCGGCACTTGGCCATTCGCTCGATTCACAGCGTTATCTCTTGTCACTTGCTCGCGAAGGAAAGCTGCCCGAGGAGGTGCAATTTGCAGCAGCCAATGCGCTGCTCGGTTCGGCGGACGCAAAGATTCGTGACGAGGCAGCTCAGGTCATCAAACGCCCGCAGGCTGGCAAGAGCGAGCCGCTTCCTCCGATTTCCCAACTTGTCCGCCGGCGCGGTGATGGCAAAGCTGGCAAGAAGGTTTTTGATACTGTCGGAACCTGCGCGAATTGCCACCAAGTCAAAGGCAAGGGTAAGAACGTCGGACCAGACCTTTCAGAGATTGGCAGCAAGCTTTCGCGCGAAGCACTCTACACCGCAATCCTCGATCCGAGCGCAGGCATCAGTCACAACTACGAAACCTACCAGCTGCTTACGTTGGACGGTGTCGTCATCTCGGGGTTGTTGATCAGCAAGACGGATGACGAGGTACACCTGCGCACGGCCGAGGGAATCGACAAGAATGTCGCGTCGGACGATGTCGATGTGTTGGCGAAGCAGTCGATCTCATTGATGCCCGAGAACTTGCACTCAAACCTGTCCGTGCAACAGTTGTTGGATTTGATCGACTACTTGGTACTTCTAAAGAGTCCCGATCAAACCGCGTTTCATCAGATTGCGGCGAACGAGACGGCCAAAGTCGGCGATCAGCGATCGGTTGAGTCTGCCGTCGCTGGTCTGCAGGCCGCGGAGGGGACCGAGGTTCAGTTGTTCGCTGCCGAACCGATGATGCATAGCCCGACGAGCATCGACGTCGATGCAAAGGGACGTGTTTGGGTTTGTGAGGCAGTCAACTACCGAAATTTTCGAAATCCGTACAACAAGATTCGCGAAGAGGGAGACCGGATCCTCGTCCTCGAAGACCGTGATGGGGACGGACGTGCCGAGACATCAACCGTCTTCTATCAGGGACGCGATATCGATTCGCCACATGGCGTTTGCGTTCTAGGCGACCAGGTGATCGTCTCTGCGGGAAGCAACGTTTTCGTCTTTACCGATAGAGACGGAGACTTGAAAGCCGATGAAAAACGTGTGCTCTTTTCAGGGATTGGTGGCGTCCAGCACGATCATGGGATCCACGCCTTCAACGCTGGGCCCGACGGCAAGCTCTATTTCAACTTTGGAAACGAAGGCAAGCAGCTCTGTGACGCTGATGGAAAGCCCGTCATCGATCAAGCTGGCAACGTTGTCGCCGAAGGTTCCGCGGCTTACCGACAAGGTATGGTCTTTCGCTGCAACTTGGACGGCAGCGAAGTTGAAACGCTTGGTTGGAACTTCCGCAACAACTGGGAAGTTTGCGTCGATTCCTTTGGGACGATGTGGCAGTCAGATAACGATGACGATGGCAACCGTGCCGTCCGAATCAATTACGTGATGCCTTATGGAAATTATGGGTACCAAAGTGAGATCAACGGCGCGGGATGGCGTGCCGCACGGACCGGAGCGATTGAGGACGTTTCGCGTCGTCATTGGCATTTGAATGATCCGGGTGTCGTTCCCAATTTGCTGCAAACCGGCGCTGGGTCCCCAACGGGAATCACTGTCTACGAAGGAACGTTGCTTCCCGAGCGTTTTCGCAATCAAGTCGTCCATTGTGATGCAGGGCCAAACGTTGTTCGTGCCTATCCGTCCACCAAGTCGGGTGCGGGCTACGAGGCGAGTATCGAACCGTTGTTGGTTGGGGTAGCTGATAAATGGTTTCGACCGTCGGACGTTTGCGTGGGGCCCGATGGATCGCTATTTGTTGCCGACTGGTATGATCCGGGCGTGGGCGGTCATCGGATGGGCGATCTGTCGCGCGGTCGAATCTTTCGAATTGTTCCGACATCTCATCGCGGGTACGACGTTGGCGAACTCGATCTGGCGTCACCCGAAGGTGCGGTCGCAGCGTTGGAAAGTCCCAACCTCGCCACCCGATTTCTGGCTCGACGCGCGGTGACGAACATGGGCGACTCTGCCAAGCTTGTTCTCTTGCAAAAGATTCGACGTGCCACCAACGAGCGATACAAGGCTCGATTGCTTTGGGTTCTTTCTAAAGTGGACGCGTCGGCGGCCGTGGCACTCGCCGTTAGCGATGACGATGTGGACATTCGCTGTGTGGGTGTTCGCATGGCAAGTCAGTTCGGTAATGGCTTGCCGGTAGCGAAGATGCTCGCCAGTGACGGATCAGCCCAGGTTCGACGTGAGGCCGCGATCGCATTGCGACATGACACGTCGGCCGAGATGCCGAAGGTATGGGCAAGTCTTGCTCAGGCACATGACGGCCAAGACCGATGGTACCTCGAGGCGCTCGGTATCGCAGCCGAACATCGTTGGTCCGAGTGTTTGGACGCGTGGCTCGAAACCGTGGGTGAAGACTGGGATTCGCCAGCGGGGCGAGACATCATCTGGCGCGCTCGGACGCCCAATGCGGCGGGATATCTCGGCCAGATCATCGCAAAAGACGTTGCGGACAAGCGACTCGATCTACGCTACTATCGCGCGTTCGATTTTCATGACGGCCAACAGAAGCAGTCAGCGCTTCGCGATCTCGTGAGTGCACTGTCGAAGTAGACGTGTACGCACCGAACTCACGTGGGGGAATTTGTTCTTGGTGCGTGCAAGCACACACCCTACAGCTCGGCGGGAGCCTCGCCCTCCCGCGGTGCGTTCAAGTACACACGCGACGTTGAAATCACTCGGCGGTGTCGTCGTAGATTGGCAGATGCCGATAGAAGACTTCGAGGTTGAGCAGGTTCATCGTCGTGACGTACAAACGTCCGGCGTGTGGGCTCCAGCGGTCAGGAACGGGGCGAACGGGATCCCAGCTTCCAGCCATCGCGCCGTCGCGGATTTGGCCTTCGATCAGCAGCGGATTGAGCGCTTCGTTCCACTTTTCCCAATGATCGCCGCCCATGTGGAACATCACTTGGGTAGCGTAGTACCAATAGTAGCCGTCCCGCTTGGGATCATCGGTGTCGCCGAGACTGGGACGGAAGTCGAGCAGATAGTCGGCGGCCGACTGCATCTCTTCGCGCTCGCGTCGCCACCCCGAGTACATCCGCATCAACATCCCAACGGCTGTCATCGTAGGAGTTGGGATCCGACCGTGACGCTGTGAAGGTGTGTTGGGAGCGAACGGGTTGTACCGATACCGGTCCGGGCGATCGGGGCTTTGTGCAAGCGCCAACCAATCGTTGACGCCATCATAAGTTTGTGGCGGAACTTCCAAACCGGCGAGTTCACCACTTTTGAGCGACATCATCATCCACCCACTCACACTCGTGTCCGAGCTGATGCCCGGCGTGTAACGCCAACCGCCGCGCTGTGGGTGTTGCGTTTCAGCAATGAAATCGAGTGCGAGTTGTGCGGCAGGTTTCAGCTCAGGATCCTGGGTCATCCCATACGCTTCGGAAAGGGCCAAGGCGGCGATCCCGTGGCTGTAGAGTGCGACGTTTCGATTGCTCAACGCGTTTTCGGGGCGGAACAAGTCACCGGTCGTGCGCTGGTTCTTTAAAAGGAAACGCAGCCCTTTGCTAACGGTATCGGCGTACTGATGTTGACGGTGCGTGTAGCCAGCGCCTTGGAAGGCAAGCAAACAGAGTCCGGTCGCGGCGGTATCACTTTGCAGCAATACCTCCTCACCATGACCTTGGAGGGACCAGCTTCCATCGTCGTTTTGTGTGCTTGCCAGATAGGCGAGTCCACGCTCGATCGCTTGCTCGGTTGGCGGCAAGACTTTGCCAGCGGGGGTCGGGAGCGCGCCGCCTTGTGTCCGCATCATGCGGCGATTGAACGATTCCACAGCGGCGATTTCGGTGCCGGCGGGGACTGCTGGTCCACCGACTTCGCGTCGAGGTCGGGGCGCATCGCTCAGTTCCATCGCCGTGACGTCCGGAATGTCAGGTGCGGGCATCAACCCGGCCGTGGGACTGACACGATTACCGATGCCGGCCATCCCAAGGGGAGCGTCGATTTCGAATGCGGGACCGGCCGCGACCACATCCGAAAGATTGGGTGAAGCACCACGGCCGCCACGTCGAGCACTTCGACTGGCATCCAGATCGCCGCTGCCGGTGCGATCTTGGATTGCGACGTCACCGGTTCCCATTGAATCTTGCGATGTCGCTTGCCCCGTGGCCTGGTTGCCGGTGCCTTGATTTCCGATGGCCGCGTCACCGCTGGCGTTGCTTGCCAAGCTTCCCGGCGTTGGTGTGCCGGCTGGCGCAAAACCAATTCCTGTTGACGCTCGCGGGCTGCGTCCTGGCGCGCGCATTGCGTCACCCGCGCTGATACTAGGGATGCCTGCTCGTGCAGCAACGTTGTTCCGTGCGAGGTCTGCGCCGCTCGTTGCCACACTTGTCGATTCAAGCATGGAGCTTGCATTCTCTCCTGCGAGCAATTGTGCTCCCGCAGTGCGACCACGCTGAGTCATCGGGACTTCGACGGGCGAGAGCATCCGCTCGGCCGAGGCGTCGGAGCGCGCGACCGCAACCGTTTGTGGCGATGGGGCAGCGCCGGCCGGTTGCATTTGGTTGGCTCGTGTTCGTTGGCGACGCTGTTGACTCAAGCCGACTTCGCCGACCTGGGGTAATTCGGTTGTTCGGCTGCGAGCTTCTGAAAGTGGCGTTGTGTTGGGGACGCGAAGCGACATCGATGAAGGTGATGGATCGGCCATCATCGATCGCATTGCCGCGGCGTTGGATGAAGCTTGCCGGCGGTCGCTGCGAGTCAACTCGCGCTCAACGCTTCTCGCTTGGGCCTGCGCTTGAATCGGAACGACGGGAGCATTGGGAGCTTCAAGCGGTTGCGCCTGCTGGCTGTCATTGGCTTGCTGGCGTGCACGCATCGATGGCGTATTGGCTGGCTGCGGTCTTGTCTGCGCGGGCCGAACGCGTCGCATCAAGGTTCGCTTGATAATGCGTTGTCGCTGAGGTTGTGGCTTGGGCATTTCCAAACGCGGACGCGTCTGCTCGAGCGGTGGGAGTTGCCTTTGCTCTTCTGGCATCACCCGCGAAGCGGTTTGAGATTCGACAGGTTCGGACCAATCGGGCGCCGTCGCGGTCTCACGTGGTGACTTGAAGATGTGTTCGGGAACGGTTTTGTGAATCGGAGACCGCTCTGGCTTCACACCCGCGAACGCGTCGGGAAAGTACTTTGCGAAGATCACGACATTGATCGCCAAGATCAACAAAACCAAGTGCAGACAGACACTGAATAAAAAGCCGATTTGCACCGACTTTTGAACGAAACGATTCGCGAAGGCTCGCAAGGAAATTGCCAGCAGGATCGCGATCGCAGGTACAGCGACGGCGTAGGTCCACGCGTTGTACAACCAACGCGGGTCCTCGAAGCTCAGCCGCGTGATGATCAGGTAAAGAACCAAGCCCGAGAGCGTGACCAAGCACGTATCAAGCGCCCACATACGCTCGGGTTCATTCGAACGCGTTGCTTTCGGTGGTGGCGATGAACGGGGCATGGTTTGTGATCAATCGTGACGGTTTGATAACCCTGGGACTTACTAAGCTTCGGGCTCTTTTACCTGCACGCTTTGGAACCTGCGTGTTGTCGGGCCTTCGTGCTGTCTAGCCTGTGTGCTTTTAGCCTTCGGGACCTTCTTGTGTCGTGACGGAATAGTCGCTGACACCCGTCTTGTTGCAAAGATCCATGACGTTGACGACAGGCTGAAACGTTGTGGTGTGATCCGCTCGAATCACCACCGTTTGGTTTGTTGGATTGCTTGCTACCGCATTTTGTAGCAGCTTCTGCAGTTCACCCAGGCTGGTGGGTTGTCCGCCCAGATAAGTCTGGCCTTCTGAATCGATGTCGACAACGATTTCGCGAGGCTTGTTGACCATCGGCGCAGCACTGGTTGCCGTGGGCAACACGATGTCGAGTCGGCGTTCTTCCTCTTCGAACTCGCTGGTGACCAGAAAGAAAATCAACAGCAAGAAGACGACGTCGATCAGCGGTGTCAAGCTGAGCGTACTTGCGACGCTCGAGCGTTTGATTTTGACAGCCATCGCTACCCTGCCTTTGCGCCACCGCGTGACTTGTTCGATGGGACGGGCGGAGGTGGTGGAGGCTGAGGGGCACCTGAATTGACAGGCGGCGGTGCTTTTGACGCCGCCGCGCTTTCGATCGAGTGCATCGTTCCTTCGGCATCCAATCGACGACGCCCCGTGAATCGGTCGAGTCCCGGTGCGATGTCAAAGGCGAGTTGTTCGACATGGTGGAACAACTTGGAAAGACGGTTTTCCAGGTACAACGCGAGGATCGCCGCGGGGATGGCGACGACGAGTCCGGCCAAGGTGGTGACGAGCGCCGTGTAAATCCCTTCGCTAAGCTGCTCGCTGCGACTGCGGTCGGGCGTGAGTGAGGTTGCCTCGTGGAAGGCAACGATCATGCCCCACACTGTTCCCAGCAAACCCATTAGCGGCGTGGCGGCCGCGGCCAGGGTTAACCAGCGAATGGCCGAGGATTGTTGGTCGGCTTCGCGTTGAATCGATTCATTGGCGGTCCGTTCGATTTCGCCGAGTGGTTGCCCCGTTCGCATCAGCATCGACGTGATCACTCGAGAGGCCGACGACGGATAATTGAGGCATGCTTGATAGGCGCGACTTGGATTGAAGCGGTCAATGGGATCGGCGCATTCTTCCAATTCATCTACCAAGCCTTTCGGCATCACTTTGTTAAGCCGAAGGCTGATCATGCGCTCGGCGGCAAGGGCGACGACCAGGAAGCTCATCAGTCCAATCGGGATCATGAAGCTGCCGCCGCGTGCGATCAGCGTCAGTAGATCGATGCCGCTTGGAGGCGGCGCGCTAGCCTCGTCCACGGGATCCTGTTGGACAATGTCTTGGATGTCGGCTGCGTTGATTGGTTGTGGACCATCCTGCGCTGCGGACGGTTGGACCCACAACGTCATCGCAATCGACGCGGCGCAGATGCACAGGATTGCACAGCGCATCATCGTAAAAGTTGTTTTCGACGGTTTTCGAAGGTATGGCGTCATCGGTTTCACTGCTTCGTCAAAGCCTCCAGGCGTTGGCGAGACTTGTCGACCAATTCATGGTTAGGGTGTTTTTCGATCACGTATTCAAAGAAGCCCTTCGCGATGTTGATCGCTTTTTGTTGGCGTTGTTTGTTGGTTGCTTGCTGGACGAGCAATTCGCTGCACCGACCGGCTTCAAAGCCGCTTTTTGCTTGCCAGTTCTTGATGGAATCGGGAGCCTTGTCGGCACCAAAGCCGTACATGACCCGTTGGAATTCGGGGATCGCCTTGTCAAACGCTTGTTGGCCGAAATGGATTTCGCCCATCATGAATCTCGCCCGCGCCGCCACTTCGTTGCGGTAATTGGCGGCGACTTCGCCAAAGAACTTGAGGGCGTTTTCGTCGTCCCCTTTTTGCTGATAGGCAAAGCCGGTTTCGTAGAATGTTTGCGGCAAATAGACGGTTGCCGGAAAACGCTCTCTCAGTTCGTCAAACCAACCGATCGCGTCTTGCCATTGTTTGAGTTGTCCGGCGCTTTGGCCACCGTGTAGCAGAATCAGTTCGCGGACTTGGCGTTCGGCCGAATCACGAATCGTTTTCGAGTTGTCACCCGCCGCTCGGATACGCTGTCTCGCCGGAACAAACGCTGCAAGGGCGGCTTGGTAGTTTGCTTGTTTGAATTGGCATTCGCCCACCATCATCAACGCATCGAGCGTCAGCTTTCCATCGGGATGTTTGGACGACTGTTGTTGGAACGCATTGCTTGCCGCATCAAAGTCACCCGACTTGAAGTGCGACCAGCCGAGCCGATAGAGCGCTTTTTCAGAAAGGGTGGCATCGTCGGTATAGCTTGCCGCGACCTGGAAGCTCTTGGCGGCTTCTTGCCATTGGCTTTCTGAGTATTGTCGTTGGCCAACGAAGTAGGCAGCTTCCGACGCCAAGGGTGACTCGCCGTAGCGAGAAATCAAAACATCGAACTGCTCGATCGCGCCTTCGGCATCGCCACTCTCCTTGAGCGACCATCCGAGTTCATACAACACTTTTTCAAGTCCAGGATAGTCGGGGACTTCATTGACGAGTCGTTTGAGCCGTTTCGCGGCGCTGCCAGGCGAATCTTGTTGTTGGTCGATCAAAGCAAGTTCGTAAAGAGCATGCCCGAGATTGGTACCTTGCGGTGGAATCGCGAGGTAGTTTTCGAGGTCGAGTTTCGCTTGATCAAGTTGATCGAGGTTTCGAAGTGCGATGCCGCGAGCGAGTGTTGCGTCGTTGCGAACGGAGTGTTGTTGGTATTGATCAAGCACTTCGTTAAGTGGCTTCAATGCGTCGCGGTGTCTGCCGATTTGGATGAGCGACCAACCCTTGCCGTATAGAGCAAAGGGAACGGTCCCAGCGGATTTGCGTGATTGCAGGATCTGGTCGTAGTAGCTCACCGCGTCGGCGAACCGCCCGCTTGCGTTGGCTCGCTGAGCCAATCGATAGCGTGCCTGATCGGCTGCGGCGGTTGTTGGCGATTGCTTGACCAGGGACGTCCATGTCGTTTGCGCGGCAGCGGCATCGCCAGAGGTAAGTTGAGCTTGGCCTGTCATGAGTGCCGCTTCGTCGGATCGAGCCCAAGAGGAGTCGGCATTGCGACTCGCTTGAAACGCATTGACTGCTTCGGAGGCGCGGTTCGAATACAGCAAGGCCTGGCCAAGCATGAACTGGGCTTCGGCGCGCTGCGCAGGTTGTTTGAGTGTTTGGCGGTTGTCACGAATCAGTTTGATCGTGTCGTCGAACTTTCGCGCCGAATTACAAGCAGCTGCGGCGCGAAGCAACCACATCGGACGCTGGCTGTTGGATGCTTGGGTGGTATTGAGTAGCTGCTTGTAGGTGTCGGCTGCGTCAGACGGGTTGCCCGTTAGCAGCTGGCTTTCGGCCGCAACGAAGCGGACGTCCGGAACAAGTGTGTCACTCGGAAAGGCACGGATGAACTCCGTAGCGAGTTTAAGTGCCTGTTCCGACTTGCCTGTTTGCAATGCCGAGAAGGCTGCGTTGTAGAGTGCGCGAGGCGCCAGCGGGTCGCGTGGGCTTTGCCGATAGGCTTTTTCGAAAAGCGTGATCGATTGTTCGACTTTGGCTGGATCCATCGAATAGGCTTCTGCCAGATCGAGATTCAATGCCATCGTGTAGGGGCCGGTTGCACCCGAATCGAGCTGTTGTTTGGCTACTTTTTCGGCTTCGGTTGGTTTGCCGCGAGAGAACTCGATCCGCGCGATCCAGTGCGCTGCTTCGGTTGCCGCTTCGGCGTTGTTTTGTTTCAAGACTTGGCGAAATCGATCTGCGGCACGATCAAGGTCGCCGCTGCGATAGGAACTTTGCGCCGACGCAAGCGTGGCGTTTGCTGCATACGGTGATTTGGGGTACTGACTGACTAGGGAGTCGTACATCGCAGAGGCTTGGCCCGGTTTTCCGTTTTGGACCAACGCATAGGCTTGGCGGAACATTGCGTAGGCTTGATCGTCGGGCGATTCGGTCGATTCAATCGCGGAGCCAAATGCAGTGATCGCCTCGTCGTATTTTTTTTGCAGGATCGCAAGGTCACCCATTCGGATGTGGACATCCGTGACAAGCCCAGGTCGATCGTCGCAAACGTCAAGAAGTTGCTTGTAGGAGTTGACCGCTTTGTCGAACTGCTTCAACTCTTCCTGAGCAACACCGCGCGCGTAAAAGGCATCGCAGCGAAGTGGCGAGTCCTTTGCGTCTTTGAGCGCTAGGAAGTCGTTGTAGAATTCAATCGCGTCGCTCGCCTTGCCAAGACCGTACGAAGCTTCCCCGCTGTAAAAGAGGGCTCGATCAAGGTAGGGACTCTCGGGCGACTCTTGCTTGAGCTTGGTGAAAACCGCGAGCGCTTGCTGCAAGCGACCGGCGTCGCGCTGTTGGCCTTCGCCAGCGGATGAGTACAGGCACCAGCCATGGTTGGCGAGACTCTCTTCGCGGAGATCGTAGTCGGGGTCTTTGAGCGCGCGAGCGAACGCGTTGGCGGCAGCAACCAGATCGGGTGACTCTTTTTGCATGTGGCAGACGCCCAAGTAATGCGCAGCCATCGATGCCATCGGGTCATCTGGGTATTTGTCCAAATAGTCATCCCATGCATCAATCGCTAGAGCGATGGCACCGTTGGTTTGGAAGTTGGCGGCATCGGCATAAGCCGCCATCGCTTCTTCGCTCGATTTGCCTTGATCTTGCTGTGCGCGTACTTCGGTACTGCAAAAAGACAAAACGACCAACGCCCAAAGACCTAGCCAGCAGCGGCCGGCGGGGATTGAGTTAGGGCGACTTTCAAGGCACGCGATCTGCCTTATCACACGAACACTCCAGAGGAGACAAAAAGAGGACATGTTTCCACACGATCAAACAACCTTCGCGTTGCCAGTCGCGGACCCGAAAGAACCAATTAGTTTAGCGGTGGTTGAAAAGACTTGATAGTTCGTCCGTTCACCTTACCCATTCGTTAAACTCTGCCCAACACTGGATTTTGCGGTCATTTGCACCGATCGAGACGAACCAGCTGAACTGTCACTTGTCGTCTCACGTACGTTCCCTCTACGGAGGGCTTTTCTCCCCTAACATCGCCCACTGGTGCTCCATCGACTCTCCCCACTACCCTGTTGCCACAAGCCGCCATGGATTGGCGGGCGGCCGCAGGTCCACGGCAGTGAACGACCGGGCATAACGCTGGCCTTGATCACCATTCCTTGATACTCGTCTGAATTGTTGTGACATCACAAACTTGTCTGATTACCGGTGGGGCTGGTTTTATCGGATCGCATCTGGCTTCGCGTCTGTTGGATGACGGACACCGAGTCATCATTGTTGATGATTTGTCGACCGGCCAAAAAGGCAACCTCAAGGACATTATTTCCCACGAGCGATTGGAATATGTCGAAGGGACAGTTGAGGACGAGCAGCTGGTGGCCGATGTGGTGGATCGCGCCGACCGTGTTTATCACCTTGCGGCCGCTGTCGGCGTTGCCCTGATCGCAAAGCAGCCGATTCAAACGATCGAGCGCAACGTCTATCCAACGCAGCTGATTTTGGATCGACTTGGCCAGCGCGCCGAAAAGGGCGACTTCGTTCCCTGCTTTATCGCAAGTACCAGCGAAGTCTATGGAAAAAACCCGAAGGAGACTTGGACCGAAGAAGACGACTTGGTCTTTGGTGCAACGACCAAGCCGCGGTGGAGCTACGGTGTTTCCAAAGCGATCGACGAGTTTCTTGCGCTCGCGTTTCACAAAGAGAAACAATTGCCCGTGGTGGTTGGCCGCTTCTTTAACGTCGTCGGCCCACGCCAAACCGGCGCCTACGGCATGGTGCTGCCGCGATTCGTTGATGCCGCGATCCAAGGCAAGTCGCTTGTGGTGCACGACGACGGTGCGCAGGTTCGCTGTTTCGCGCATGTGGCTGATGTGATCAATGCGGTTGTCACGTTGGTTGAAACGCCAGCGGCCGCCGGACGTGTTTACAACATTGGCTCGGATGTGCCCGTGTCGATTCTCGAATTGGCAGAGCGAGTGATCGAACGAGTGAATCCCGAGGCGAAGGTCGAATTCCAGAGCTACGCGGATGCCTACGATGAATCGTTCGAAGACATTCGTCGCCGCGTCCCTGACCTGACGCGCATTCGCGAAGCGATTGGCTACGCCCCGACCAAAGATCTCGATGCGATCATCGATGCGGTCGCAGCGAGTCAACGGCAGGCCTAGGACGCTTTCGGATTTGGTTTCCCGAAGTTGATCGGCTACGATGGTCGTTCAGTAAACGGAGACTTCCAAAACCCTATGGCACTGCCAATTGATCTATGGCTTATTCATCCCGAGCCTGAAATGTGCGATGCGTTTCGTCAACGCTTCGAGGGATTGCCGAATGTGACGGTGATTGAAAGCCGTTTTGAGGACTTGCCGCCACACGACTGTTTTGTGACGGCGGCCAACTCCTTTGGCATCATGAATGCCGGTATCGACGCGGCCGTTGTTCGGTTTCACGGCGAAGACTTGATGGCTCGCGTGCAGCATCGAGTGTTGAACGAATACCTTGGTGAACAACCGATCGGCACTTCGTTTATCGAGTCAACCGGCACTGCGGATTATCCGTTCATCGCACACTCGCCGACGATGCGTGTCCCTGGTTCGATCGCGGGGACGGACAAGGTCTATGCCGCGACATGGGCATCTTTGATTGCGGTTTACCAACACAAGGTTGCCAACCCCGATCAGATCGGCACCGTTGTTTTTCCTGCGATGGGCGCTGGATTCGGTGGGGTGGCTTATTCCGAGGTGGCTCGGCAGATGGCGGTGGCGTACCGTCACTACCTCCATCCGCCGCACCGAATGGATTGGGACATGGTCGCCGGGCGCCAAAAGGCGATCCACTACGATGGCCGCGTGCAGGTTAGTCGATAAAACACGGCGTCTCACGCATTGTCTTCGAAATTCTCGAGAATCTCAGTAACGAACCGATCAGACTCGGCACTTGGTACAGTGGAACGCTGCATCGCCGCAGCGCCGCGACCGATGTGACGAGTGAAAGAACACCGAGATGGCCGAGCAGCCCCAATCGACCGACCCCCCGCCCGAGCCCAGTAATGGACTGCCGAGCGATGGACTGCCGAGCGATGGACTGGCGACGACCGACGATTTTGCAGCTGACGCCGAGGCGGTGCGACTGGTCGAGATTCTGGACAAGTACGTCGCTGACCAGGCCGCCGGAAAAGCAGTCTCGCGCGAGCAGCTCCTTGCCGAGCATCCCGATTTGGCCGATCGGTTGGAGGCATGTTTGGCCGGGATCGAGTTCTTGCATGGGCCCGAGTTGCATGGGCGCGAGTCACAAGCTGAACCCAAACGCATTGGCGACTTTGAAATCGGCCGTGAAATCGGGCGTGGCGGCATGGGGGCGGTTTACGAGGCGAACCAAGTCTCTCTCGGTCGGCGCGTTGCGCTGAAGATCATGCGCTACGGCGGCGGCAGCGATTCCGACGCAGTCGACCGATTTCAGCGCGAAGCCGAAACGGTCGCCAACCTTCACCATACGAATATTGTTCCGATCTTTTCGGTCGGCACCGACAAAGGTGTCAACTACTACGCGATGCAATACATCGAAGGCGAGAGCCTCGATCGCGTGTTGCGCAAAGACGTTTCCGAAGACAAGACGCGCGCGTCGCGCCGACTCGATGATGACACGATTGCCGATTGGGGATTGCAGGCGGCCGAAGCATTGGAACATGCTCACCGTCGCAACGTGATTCATCGCGATGTAAAACCGTCCAACTTGATTCTTGATGATGACCATCGAGTTTGGCTGACTGACTTTGGGTTGGCCAAACGGCTCGACGATGTTTCCCTCAGCATGACCGGTGCGTTGCTCGGAACGCCCCGTTACATGAGCCCCGAGCAAGCGTCGGTCTCGAAGCTCCGCAGCATCGATCATCGGACCGATATCTACAGTCTCGGGGCGACGCTTTATGAACTGCTAACAAGGCAACCGGTGTTTGAATCGGACACGCCGCATGGTGTGTTGCAACAGATTCTGTCGGACAGGCCCAAGCCGATCAGCGCTGTGCGTCCCGCCATTTCTCGTGATCTCGAAACGATCGTGATGACCTGCTTGGCGAAAGATCCCGAGGATCGGTACGAAACGGCGCAAGAGCTAGCCGATGATCTTCGAGCCTTTGCCGAAATGCGTCCGATTCGCGCTCGCCGTCCGAGCCCGATTGAGCTGCTGGTTCGCTCGATCAAACGACAAAAACAGAGCTTCAAGTTGGCTCTTGGTAGCGTTGCGGTCACGACGCTTCTGATCACGGCGAGCCTCTTTAGTTACTTTGGGATCCAACAGGCCCAACTCGCCGAGTTGCAAATCCAAACGGACACACCGCCACTTGTGGGCGAATTGGTTGACGCCGACGACAACGTTGTCGTCGGTCCGTTCACGATCCCGATGCAACAACCGATCGAAGTGCCATCCGGAGACGTTCGACTACAAGTTTCCGGCGACGGAAAGCTTAGTCAGACGTTCAGAACAAGTTTGATTGCGGGCCAATGGCGTGACTTTCAAGTCAATCTGCAAGATATCGCGATCGGCAAACAGATCCAGTTCGATCGTGCAATGCGAGTCGTTCGTTGCAAAGGAACACTCGAGGGGCCGCAACAACACACTGCATTTGCAATCCGCTTTGACAAAACAGGAGTCCAGCTTGACCGACTGCTCCGTGATGGCAATGCAAACGAATCGGTGATGCAAGTCTGTGCGATTCCAAGTCAAAACGACCTCAAAAATCCCGAGGACGCTCCCCAGTGGGTGGCCGACTCTCCCGGATTTCGCTGGTGGACTGATCAAGCGGTCTACAGCTCGTCACACACGGGCTACGGAAAATTCGACATGCGACCGTTCGTGGTCGGGCAGGCCGATGAGTATTCGGACGACCAAACCTTAGCCACGGATATCAACGACGACGGAGTTGCTGATTTTGTTTTGGCTGGCCAGCATCAAGCGTGGTTGTTGGCATTGTCTGGCAAAGACATGAGCGTGCTCTGGTTTGCTCCGCGAGGCGCCGACCTCGAGAAGGCGAATCCACCACGGCAACAAGTGCTTAGCGCGACACTCTACGAGCCGATTTCGCTGGGCGATCTCGATGGAGATGGCGTCGAAGACTGGTGCGCAATCTTTGGTGATATTTCGGACCAAGGCCAACCAGGCAATTCCGCGCCCGTTCTCGACACAACGTTTCTGAGTAAGTTGCCTCCGGCCAAGGTGACGTTGTGGGCCGAGGCGATTTCGGGTGCGAGCGGGGACACGCTTTGGCGACACGACTTTAGCGAAGACTCGTTTGCGATGCTTCCTGGCGTCGAGGTGCCGTATAAATTTCGGTGGTTCGTGAAAGGGATGGGGTCGGTCAGTTCGGGCGGCGGTGGTAGTAGTTCGATTTCACGAGGTGTCTTGAAACGCGAACGCAGCAGCAGAAGCTATCGAGGTGGCGAACACCGTTACATGCCCGACCGCCCTCGCCGAGTCGACGGTGACATCGTTTGTCTCGCTGGCCAGCAGATTGTTTCCATTGATTCAAGCAATGGCCAAGTCAAAACGAAGGTCGACTTGCACGTGAACCCGTCCAGCAGCGTCAAGTGGGGCGATGTCGATGGCGATGGCAGACGCGATGCAATTGTTCTGGAAGATCTTGGAAAACAGATGGCGATGGCGGGCTATCCGCCGCGA
Organism: Rubripirellula sp.; assembly: GCA_965216875.1. Lineage (GTDB taxonomy): Bacteria > Planctomycetota > Planctomycetia > Pirellulales > Pirellulaceae > CBDCUW01. The sequence goes on along the minus strand of OZ244207.1, from coordinate 5,288,011 downwards.
AACGTTTCGGTGCCGCGATCGCGGGTCACCGCGTGGTCGGTCGCGACAAACAAGATGTTGTGGCAGCATGAAATCACCACACGACCTCAGCGACGCGATTCCTGGACGATCGATCCGCCCGACTGGTTGATGCTTGACGACATCGACGGTGACGGATGCTGTGACGTGATTGTTCCCAACGGGACATCAGAAAAAGGCAACTACAGCGCGCTGCCGTGGGGTGGGGTTGAGCTGGTCGATGGCAAAACCGGAAAACCAATTTGGAATCGCATGTTGCCGAACATGGACCAGTGTGTCGAACACCTCGCGATTGGCCCCGACGTCGATGGCGATGGTGCGAAAGAGATTTACGCAGCAACCCTTTGGGGCCCCGAATACGAACTCTATGCCGATTGTTTGAGTGGAGCCGATGGGGCAACCGTGCAGTTTGGAAAGACCTCGCTACGTCGCAATCGTCGTAGCGGTCGCGAGTACGTTCTCGATCGGATTGGTTGGTGGCGCGGCGGCGGGGACGTGCCACAGCTAATGATCTCGGCGGCACCAAGGCACGCCGGAGATTTTCGATGGTGTTGGATGGTCGAACCGCGGACTTGTCGATTCGCAAATGTGGTTCGCAATGCCGACGAGACGATCTTGTCCGACCTGGATCGTGATGGGGTCGAAGAACTTGCGATCGTCGAAAAGGCTGGCGAGAACCTGGGGCGAGATGCTGGCGGAAAACTGTCGATCTACCAGGGTGTCACCGGTGAACGCTGGCGTCGTCTTCAACCCTCCACAATCGCCGTCGCTGATCTTGATGGCGATGACGTGCGCGATCTGATCTCCAAGCAAGGTGGAACTCTGAACGCCTACTCGGGAGCAACGGGTGATCCACTTTGGGAAACCGACCTGCCACGAGACGTTTCGTCCGAGTTGGTCGTTGCTTCGGCCGACTCATCATTGTTGACCGAGTCGGGCGACGACTTGCATTTGCTCGGAAACGGACCGGCCGCCATCGACATCAACGGGGATGGTTTCAACGACTTGGTGGTTGGCGTTTCACGTGCCAGTCGTCAAAACCAAGATTTGCTGATTGCGATCTCGGGACGCGAAGGTCGCTTGCTGTGGATCTCGCCGGTTCAGTGTTCCAACATGGACCAGCTTGTCTGGTTGGAAATGCGTGATCTCGACGGTGATGATCGTCATGAAGTGGTGATGGTTGCATCGATGGATTACCTCTATCCCGACGACCAGTCGATCAGTAGCGCCGACAAACAACTTTGGTGCCTCGTCCTGTCGTCCCGATCGGGGCGCGTTCGCTGGGCCAAACCGCTCACGCCGGCCTTCGACCAATCGACAATGACTTCCTATCGATTCCAAACCGCCACGCTTGAGCCGATTTGGCTTGATGCCAATCGTGACGGCGTTCTTGATCTCGTCTTGCCAGGTGATTCCAGCGATCCTGAGAAGCAGGGCTCGCATCTCGAGTTGCGTGCACTCGATGGTCGAAGTGGCGAGCAAATGTGGGCCTTCGGCTTGCCTCGAACCAGCGACCCATCACGTTCGTTTGCGACGTGGCTTCACGGCGCGCTAGTGAGCGACAAAGATGGTCGGCCGGTGTTAGTGCAACCTGTCTGTGGCCAATTTGGCACCGGAAAAGAGCAGCTCAGGTTGTATGCGATCGATGCGACCAGCGGTCAAGAACTCGCCCAGCATGACTACCAGATCGAACATGGCTATGCGAACTCAAGCGGCTATGGCTATTCATGGTATCGCACCACACGACCGCGTCTTGAAGCGATGAAGCATGCGGGCAGCGACGCGGTTGCGATTGTGGTCCGTCATCACGATCACACTTCGAGCATCGAAGTTCTTGGCACGGATCTCAAGAAACTTGCCTCCGTTCCGATTCAGTTCACCGACCGCGCTCAGCGGCGTATCCGTCTATGGACAGCCGATGTTGACGGTGGCGATGGTGAGGAGTTGATCTTTCCAACGGGCAATAAGCTCGTCGCGGTTTCCCCGAACGATCCGTCGACGCACCTCTGGGAGTACGCGATCACTTCCGAGAGCTTGTTTGACCAAGTCTTCGGAGTCGATTCGAAAACGCTCTTTCGGCGAACGCAAAAGACGAATCGCTGCGAGGCGATTGACTTGAAAACGGGACGTCTGCTTTGGCATTGTGACGGACCCAAAGTCGATCCGAGCAACATCGCCGGGATCGACCTCCTAAGCGGCCATCGGGCTGCAGGCCAAGCGAAACCGAGTGGCGTCCCGATCGTGCGTTTTTCGGATCACGCGACGGGGGCGATCGTTGGCAGGGCGGCCCGGGGAATCGAGGAAGTCACCGACCCGGTGGCTGCGACCGATCAAGTTGATCCGCGACTGGTGCGTCCGCTGCCGGGGATGCCAGGGGAATTGCGATGGCGTGAAGTCCGTGGGTTTCTGTGGATGGCGCTCTACAGCGTGACGCTGATGATCATCCCACTCGGGTTCGTTCTCTACTTGGTTTGGAATCGACAGTTCGGGCTGCGGTCGTTGTTGCTAGCACCGGTCGTGTTGTCGATCTTCGTTTTTGGACTGTCACAGACGGGGCCCAACGGCGAAGTCCGGACGCTCGTGATGCGGCTGATGTTGGCGTTCTTTGCAACGCCGCCGACGGTGATCACGTTGCTGCTTCTATGGTGGGTGCTGCAACAACGTTGGCGCCGATTGGCGATCACGCTCGGTGTGACCGTGATCGTGACGGGAGTTCTGATCGTGATGTTCGTTGTCGGCCCATCGATCGCATCGAGCCATCATCCCATTCCAGGCGAGCGATATTCCTATCCCGGGGTTTACCGGTTTGGGTTCCCAGCAGCGATTCTGGTGAGCTGGGGCATGTTCTTCCTATTGATGATCCAGGGCTTGATCGGCACGGTTCGTCGTTGGCGGCGGCCAGCGAGGGTGGCGGTATGACAGACGACTCAACCAAGGATCATCAAGTCGGCGATGCCTTCCAGGATGGGGATCCCAAAACCGAATGGTTGCTGGAGCAGGAGTCGTGGTTGCAGCTGTTGGCTCGGATGGAAATCGACAGTCGCTTTCAGGGCAAGTTTTCGCCTTCGGATGCAGTGCAGCAAACGCTGATGGAGGCCTGGCGTGGTTGGGAAGGATGCAGGGCGACCGATCACCCGCAACGTCTCGCTTGGCTGCGCAAGATTCTCGCGCACCAACTCGCGCATCTTGCGCGCCGATACGCGGGGACACAGAAACGCGATGTGAAACGCGAAGTGTCGATCGAGCAATCACTCGCGCAGTCGTCGATGCAACTCGGGAGACTGTTGCCCGCCGATGCCACTTCGCCGAGTGCCCAGTTGATGACCGAAGAGCGGCACGTGCAAGTGGCAAGCATCTTGCAACGCTTGCCGCCCGAATACCGGCAAGTGATTGTGCTGCGGAATCTGCAAGAGCTTTCCCATGCCGAAGTGGCTGAAAAGATGAATCGCAGTGAAGGAGCCGTGCGAATGCTGTGGGTCCGCGCCCTCGAGCGACTCCGCGCCGAGACGGTGAAACTTGAAGGCGGTCCGTGAGCCGCCGTCAGGTCTCGGGCTTTTGCTTGTAGCTACCTTCGTCAGAAGGTGGATTCCATCGGTAGATTGCTTTCCATCATCACCACGCTCTGGCGAGCGTAGCTACGAGCAAAGGCCCGACGCTAGCGCGTTCGGCTCACAGGTGAGCGGCCGCCGGTTTTTCAATGCACCAAACCTGCAAGGCCTGAAGGCTCAACCTTTGACATTGACGTACATCATGCGCAGGGCGTGAAGTGCTTCGGAGAGCATCTTCTTCTCGTCGTCACTCAAGTTGCCTTCCGTTTTTTCGGACAGCATATCGAGTGTATCGATGTAGTGTTTGGCGTAGGCCTTGTTGACCTTCGGCTCGCCGGTTGTGGGGTCAGGCATTTGGCCGAGCATCGCCATTGCCTGGGTAAAGAGCATCGAGATCAAGACGTCGAAAGTCGCCGGTGGAGGCGGCGGCATGTCGTCTGCCGCTGCGTCGTCCGACGGCGGATCGGCTGGCGTCAAATCGTCTTCCGATTCGCTCTGGCTGGCAGCCTCTTTTTCTTTGGCGACCTGCTCTTTCCAATCATCATCGACGATGATCTTGGGTTCTTCCTGATCGTTGTCTTTTTCAGACTCGCTCATGTTGTCAACTTTCAAACAGCGATGAAAAAACTGTCGCAGTCGATGAGTTGGTGAAGTCCCTTAGAAGGGACTCGTGGCCTCGTCCACTACGGTTGGCCGAACCGCTAACGTTGGCTGACAACCGGTTGGTCACGATCGGTTTTCTTTTTGTGCCGCCCAATCGCCGCCTCGACAAACCCAGAAAAGAGTGGGTGTGCTGCGAGCGGTTTACTTTTGAATTCCGGGTGAAATTGTACCGCAACAAACCAGGGGTGATCAGGTAGTTCGACAATCTCGACCAATCCGCCGTCAGGGCTCGTTCCGGCGAACCGCATCCCGTTGGCTTCAAACTGCTGGCGATATTGGTTGTTGAATTCGTATCGGTGACGGTGTCTTTCGTCGACATCGTCGCACTCATAGGCTTTTCGCGAGTGGGAGTGTCGGTCGAGTTTGCAGGGCTGGGTGCCCAGCCGCATTGTGCCGCCCATTTGCGTGACGTTTTGTTGTTCGTCCAACAAGCAGATCACGGGATGACGGGTGTCTTTGTCAAACTCGCTGCTGTGAGCCCCATCGAGACCCACCACGCTGCGGCCATACTCGATCACGGCGCATTGCATGCCCAAGCAAATGCCGAAGAACGGAATGCCTCGCTCACGAGCAAATCGAATCGCTTGCACTTTGCCCTCGATGCCGCGTTCACCGAAACCGCCGGGCACCAGGATTCCGTCGTAGCCACTGAGCAGGCGTTCGGCACCTTCGCGTTCGATGTCGCTGCTTTGAATACGACCGATGCGAATCTGTGTTTGGTGGTGCATCCCCGCATGGTCGATCGCTTCGTAGATCGACTTGTACGCATCTTTGTGCTCGGCGTACTTGCCGACGACTGCAATCGACAGCTCGTGGCGAGGGTTGCGGAGCCGGTGCAGCAAATCGGTCCACGGCGTGATGTCCAAGCTTTTTGCCGTCGACAGTCCGAGACGTTTGACGATCAATTCGTCCAGCTTGTTGTCGACCAGCGAAAGGGGGACTTCGTAGATTGAGAAGTCTTTGTCTTTTTCTTCGATCACCGCCTCGGAAGGCACGTTGCAGAACAACGCGATCTTTTCGCGATCTTCGCGACTGATCGAGTGTTCGCAGCGACATACCAGGATATCGGGTTGAATCCCGATCTCACGAAGTTGGCCTACCGAGTGTTGGGTCGGCTTGGTTTTCAGTTCGTCGGCCGCCTTGAGATAGGGCACCAGCGTCAGGTGCATGTACAAGACGTTTTCGCGTCCGACATCCAACGAGAACTGTCGAATGGCTTCGAGGAACGGAAGGCTTTCGATGTCGCCCACTGTGCCGCCGATTTCGGTGATCACCACATCGACATCATCACCACCCATCCGTTTGACCACCGACTTGATCTCGTTGGTGATGTGCGGGATGACCTGCACGGTCTTGCCGAGGAACTGGCCCTTTCGTTCCTTTTCGATGACCGACAGATAAATTTGACCCGTCGTGTAGTTGCAGTCGCGCGTCAGCGCGCCGGAAGTGAATCGCTCGTAGTGTCCGAGGTCCAAGTCGGTCTCGGAACCATCGTCGAGGACGTAGACTTCGCCGTGCTGATAGGGACTCATCGTCCCTGGGTCGACGTTGATATAGGGGTCCAGCTTCTGCATTCGGACCCGCAAGCCGCGGCTTTCGAGCAACATGCCGATGGAGGCGCTGGTGAGCCCCTTGCCAAGAGAACTAACTACGCCGCCGGTAACAAAGATGTGTTTCGTCATGGAAACGAATCATACCGCGCCGGTTCGATTGTGAAAGTGACGGTTTCCCCTCTCGCGTCTGCGGTTTGCAGACGCAGAACGGTTTTTCCAGGCTCGTGCCGCTAAGAATTTTGTTCGACGCGTGACTGAAAGGCGTCGAAATCTCCTTTGGTGTCGATTCCGGGGGCCGCACGTTCCACTCTTGCGACCACGATTGCTTTTCCCGCTTCGAGCGCTCTCAACTGCTCGAGACCTTCGATTTTTTCCAGCGGACTGGCAGGTTGGTTGGTGAACCAATCGAGGAAATCACGCCGATAGGCGTACAGTCCCAGGTGGTGCCAAAAATGGGGTGGCTCGGCCTGCAACAGAACGTCGTCGATTCCGCCACGCGGATGAGGCACGGGCGAGCGAGAAAAATAAACCGCCCTCCCCTGCCCCATTGCATCAGCGTGCCCCGTTGCATCGGCGTCGGTCGGTGCCATCACGATTTTGACGCACGCCGGGTCGTCCAAGCGTCCGGGATCGCGAATGGGCGTGGCAATGGTCGCGATGTCGGCGCCAGGATGTTCGTCTAGCGTTTTCGCAACCAGCTCAATCGCACTCGGTTCAATTTCTGGTTCATCGCCTTGGACGTTCACAAAGATGTCGATGTCCGGCAATGCCGATGCGACTTCGGCAATCCGGTCGGTGCCACTGGCACAGTCGGGGCTGGTCATGATCGACCGGCCGCCAAACCGCTCCACTTCTTCGGCCAATCGTTCGTGATCGACAGCGACGATCACCCCTTCCGCGACCGTGACTTTGCAGGCGGCTTCGTAGGTGTGTTGCAAGACGGACTTGCCGCCAGCTTTGAGCAGCAGTTTTTCTGGCAAACGCGTTGAGGCAAGTCTGGCGGGGATGACGATTTGGCAACGCGTCATTGGCGACTCATTCCGTTGAGGATGGACGGTCCTGTAAGTCGATTATTTTCGCGGAATTTGCGTTCGTTTCCAAGCCTGCTGTTTCAAAACGGTCCGAGCTCGCTTCGACGTTTGATTGAAAGAAACGCCGCAGGTAGGCTCGGCGATCGTTGATCAGCGGAGCGGTCAACTGGTCGTAGGTCGTGATGCCGTCGTGGGCAATGATGTAGTCGTTCTGTTTCCACAACAGGACTTCGACGGGATCGTTCGTCTCCCCCAGTGAGTCTTCGATTTGCTTGACGATCGAGGCGTCGGCTGAAGAGGGGCCCGCGACGGCCGAAAGGACTCGCCATCCCTTGCCCGACCAATGAAAGTGGTTCTGAAGCAGGACGAGTCCCTCGATTTTGCTAATCGCCGAGCGAATCTTTGCATCGAGCTTTGGGACGTCCGGCACCCGATCTTTTCCAGCCATCGTGAAGTTGGTCCATTCGGTCAGCACATCTCCCTCGCGTCCGTGCAATGTCGCCGAGTTGACGCGGATCAAAAAGCGAAGCCCGGGTGATTGCAGTCGGTCTCTGAGCAGCGTTTCAACCGCAAACATCTCTTCCGCACTGATCCGCCGTATCGCATTGACGTACGCGACCACGACGGTCGAGTCATCGGTGATTGACCCATGCTCGATTCGCGTCAGTTCGAATCCCGGTTCGTCATCGAAGTATTCGCGAATCACCTGCGAGGCGAGCGATTCGCGCGACACGTTGGTGCTGGGCACTTTTTCGATCAAGCGGCCGTTCAGATCCGGCTGGACAATTTGATATGCCGAACCGAGCGGATAAACATCTCGCGAGCGAATCGTGCGTACCGCCAAGTCGACCGGTTGGTCGATGGAAGCACGCAACTTGGTTTGAATCGCAGTGACCCAAGCGGGCGAAATGGTGCGGTAGGAGCGAACGGTCGCGAGCACTTGGACGCTTTCATTGGTTTCCGCATACGTGACATCCATCAACGAGGCGCCGTAGGTTTCGGCGAGTGTCTCGCTGAGCGTGATTTGGATGCTGCGTTCGATGGAAGTGGTGTGGGCGATGCGCAGCAGAGAATTGGTCAGGATCGATGCGATCACGATGAAACCAACAATGGTCGGACCCAGGCGCGCTGCGATGTGACGCATGCTGCGACGCCCACGCGCCAAACCGCCAGCCCAAAAGGTCAAAATCGCAACCAACAGGATCGCAACGAAGTTGGCAAGAAACAGCAACATCGCGCCAAAAGCACCTGACCACGACCCGAACGCCAGACAAAGGCCGCAGGTCGAAAGTGGTGGCACGATGGCGGTTGCAATCGCAACTCCTGGCATGGCCGGACTAACTCGCTCGTCCAACAAGGCATAGGCACCTGCGAATCCGGCGAAGATGGCAACGAACAGGTCGATCAGGTTGGGCTGGGTCCGAATCAGCATCTCATCTGTGGCATCCCCCGTCGCTAGGTAGGGTGCGAGCCCGACCAGGAAGGATGAACCCACGGCCAGTACCACGCCAAGCGATTCGCTCGCTAAGGCACTCCACCACAGCCGGGTGTTCCCCCGGAGCATTCCCAGGGCGATCCCAAAAATGGGGGTCATTAGAGGCGAAACGAGCATCGCCCCGATAATCACGGCGGTGCTATTTGCTAACAATCCGAAGGCCGCGATCATCGAGGCGGTGACCAGCATCACAAAAAAACGACCGCGAGCTTGAGAGCCAACGGCGATTTCGCGGACAACCGTCCTCGCTCGCGAATCGGAAACACGGGAAAAGGAGATCATGATTACACCCTTTGTCGAACCGGCATGCTCTCTCTATCGGCGTTTGACAGTGCGTGACTCGATTGCTAAGTTCCACGCCAACGATGAGTGGTGACGCGAATGAAGGACTTTTCTTCGCGTGAACAGGGAACTCCGGTGAAATTCCGGGACGGCCCGGCCGCTGTATTCGATGCGGAAATCCCCAATTGCTAGGCTGCCAGCCGTTGGCAACCCGACCGGGGCTTCCAACTAATGATTCACTCTTTTGGCCATTGCTCCGGGTCAGGAATCCTGGGCGAGAAGGCGAATCACTTAGTGCATCGAGAGTCAGAAGACCTACCTCTCATCGGACGCAAGTGACCTTCTTGGGCGAGGTCGGCGTCACGAATCGTGCATTCCGTGCGAACTTACGATTCTAGTTTGTTACCGATTGATCCTGCGCAATTTTCACTGCCGGGTTGATTCATGGGCCAAAGAGGTCACCGCACCGCATTTACGTTGGTCGAACTACTCGTTTCGATCGCGATCATCGGCATCCTGGTCGGATTGCTCCTGCCGGCGGTTCAGTTTGCGCGCGAATCGGCTCGGCAAACCAGCTGTCGCAACAACCAGCATCAAATTGGTTTGGCACTTCACGCGTATCACAACTTGCATCGCACGCTGCCGATCGGGTGCATCGAGCGACGCGGTTGGGGCCAACCCGACACGCGCAAGCAGATCGCTTGGTCGGCCCAGATCTTGCCTCAAATGGGGCACCAACCGTTGTACGAAGCGGTCGATTTTGATCTCGCCTACGACCATCCCGACAACGCCGAAGCGGCCGCGACGCCCGTCGAGGCCTACCTTTGTCCCACCGCGATTCCAAAGGACGGGCCGCGTGGCGAAATCACCTATGGTGGCCTGTTCGGCGAACGCCTGGTCGACCGTCGCCCCGATGACGGCGTCTTCCTTTACGACAAAGAGATTGCCTTTCGCGATTGCATCGATGGCCTGTCGAACACGATGGCGACTGGCGAAGACATGCTCAGTTTGGAAAGCCAATGGATCAACGGCGGCAACGTTTTTGTTCAGGCGCATCCGATCAACGACAAGAACGTCTGGATCGGCGACAACGAAATCCGATCACTTCATCCGGCCGGCGCGATGGTGCTGTTGCTTGATGGGTCGACACATTTGCTTAACGAGTCGATCGATACTCAAGTGCTCGGACAATTAATTACGCGTGCTGGCCACGAAGTCATTCCGGCCGACACGTTCTAACCACAAACACAACACGATTTGCTTCAAGTCCTTAATGGGAGTTCATAAACCATGCCTCGGATCTTTTTGATGGTGCTAGGCGTTCTTTTGATCCAACCGATCGGTTGGTCGACCACCGTGGTCGATTTCGAAACGCTCGGCGCCGGCCTTTCACCTGATAGTGCCTACGTGGGTGCCGACGCCGCTGGCGGTTTCAGTGAGAATGGCGCCAGCTTCAACAACAATTACGATCCCACCTTTCAGAGTTGGAACGGCTTCGCCTACTCCAACCGCACGTCGCATGCATCGGGTGGCTTTGCGGAATTCAACGACGACAACGATACGACCTCGGAGCCGCGCGCCGGCGTTGGTGGTTCGTCCACTTGGGCCGTCGCAAACTCGTTCAGTCCCAACACGGCGGTGATGGAAGCACCGAGCGGGATGTTCTTCGACTCGTTGTGGGTTACCAACACAGCGACCGCTGCCTTCATCTTGGAATTTGGCAACGCCTTTGCGGATCCGTTTGGTGGTCCCACTGGAGCTGAGCCCGACCTGTTTACGGTGCGATTCAATGACCTCACACCGGGTGGTGGCGGATTCGTCGAGCACATTTTGGCTGACTATCGTTTTGCCGACCCTGCGAACGATTTCATTGTCGAGGATTGGCAACGGGTCGACCTGACATCGCTGGGCGAAGCAACCCGCATTGGGATTGAATTCACCAGCACCGACGTTGGGTCGTTCGGCATCAACACGCCAACCTACGTGGCGATCGACGACATTCAATTCGAGGCCGCCCGCGTGCCTGAGCCAGGTAGCCTAGGTGTTCTCGCTTTGCTCGGCGGCGCCGTTGTCTGGTACCGCCGTCGCAAGAAATAGCCACCAGGAAGCTGTGCCAGTTTTCGTCGGGAGCGTGCAAGCACGCACCCGATGGACCATTCTCGCCGATCGCTCCGCCGAAAGTAGCGTTCGCGCGTTTCGCAGTTGCGGCGTGCCGGGAAACGACTGCCGATGTGAGCCACGAAAAACACAAGAAGTCACGAAAAGACCTGCAACCTTCTTTTCGTGTTCTTTTGTGCTTTTTGTGGCCATCCTCGTTTCTTGAGTGGGTGGTGCGTGCAAGCACACACCCTACTTTCTTAGAACCAGTGCGATTCTTCGGCTTCGGGTTCTTCGTCGGCGTCGAGGAATGCCAGATGGTCGGACTCGAAGAAGCGAGTGATCCACCATCGCACCGGGACAAGCAATGCGATGAAGACCGGGAAGAGAATCTGGACTGGCTTAAACGGGCTGACATTGATCACGCAAAGGATCGCAAGGCAGACGAACTGTATGAACGTAAACAGGTGGATCGTCTTGATCGGAACGCGCCGTGTGTAGTGATTCAGCGGGTACATCGACGAGTCGGTGATCCAAAGTCCCAACCGTTCGACGAACTGAACGCCACGCAGCGATACAAAGCCCATGTACAGGAAGATGCCGTACAGGGCCGCCATCGGGACGTATTTCAATAGCGGTAACACGAACAGGGCTGCCGCAATCAAGAGATGAATCGCGAGACCTGTGACGCGGTTCTCGGTCACGTGAATGATCTGTTCACGTTTGTTGCCGCCACCGTCGATGATTTCTTCTACGTCGGCGAGTGCCCGAACATGGGCGAGTGAGCGGACGGTCGCCGCAACCAGCCAAGGAAACCCAAAGAACGAGCAACCACCAATCAAGAGTCCGACCAGGGTCAGGTCCCAGTGATAGGATTCGCCTTTGACCAACTTGTTCTGTGGACTGTTGACCAATCGGGCGGAGATGTTCTGTGAAAGGAAGACCAGCACGGTCGCCAGAGCCGCGGGCCCGATGGCTGCGAACCGCACCCAAACCGGCACGCTCCCCAGATCGACCAGCCAAGGCCGGCCGCTTGTGGTGCCGATGCCTCCTGCACCCACTTCGAGTGTTTTCAGGTCGACACCGTCGCTGAAGAAGAACGCGACAAGAGCCATGCAGACCAGGGCGATCGACGGTCCAAAGTCGGCCAGGAACTCACGCATCCACGGGAACAGGTAATTACTGCGGCGAATCCCCGCCAGCGTCATCGCGATGTAGAACGTGCCAAGGGCCAGGATCAGTGCGAGGAACGCACTTTCATAGTCGAGCTCTTTGGTTTCTTGAAAGCTGATGACGATCGCTTTGAAGGCTTCATAGATAAAGATCAGCGACATCAGTACCGAAAAGATTTCATCGGTAAACCGAGTAAAGAACCGCATCAGATTGCTGGCGTTGGTGATGCCAAGCACAACGGTCAAGACGGACGTCCAGATCCCGACCCAGCCGTAGACCCCCAGGAACTGGTTCTCGAGCCCGAAGTCACCGCATAACCTGTACAGGATGATGGTGAAGATCAGCAACGGCCCGATCCCGCCCAGGATGATGAGCGGCTGACCAGCGAAAATCGCATACAGGATCCCGCACGCAGCAGAAGCGAGCAGCATCTCCGAGGCGCCGATTTGGCCCCCGGTCGCGATCCCCATGATCCCGCCAAAGGTGATCGCTGGGGCGAGGCAGGCAAAGAAAAGGAAGATGATCGAGGCGACGCATTTTCCCTGCAGTCCGCTGCGGAAGTCATCGACAAGGTGAGGCAATCGCCTCCTCAAGTCGCCGACAATCCCGGAAAGCGGCTTGGCTTCAGCCTGCAAGCCTTCGCTGACCGTCCGCGGTTTGGGCGGAGCCGCCAACACGTTGCGGTTGACGTGCCGCTCGATCGCATCGAGGACGTCTTGTTGAGTCTTGGCGTAGGTCGCTTCGAAATGAAAGACGTTGTCGGACATCAATCGGGCGATCGACGACAACAGATCGAGATGCTGTTGTGTCTGTGCCCGAGAGCCGATCATCAAGAAGACGTATCGGGTGGCGATGCCGTCGGGAGCGCCCAGATTGACCGCGTGCCGCAACCGAACAAAAACCAACGCCGGTTTTTCGATGGTATCGTCGTAGAAGTGAGGGACGGCGAAGGCATGCCCGATGACGGTGGGCACGGTTCGTTCTCGTTCCAAAATCCCTTCGAGGACATGATCACGCTGTTCTTCCGGCAGGCGACCCGTTTGCACGAGAAAATCGACCGAGGCTTGGATGATTTCATCCATTTCCCTCGCGTCAAGATTCAGCAGACAGCTGCCTTCGGAAACCGATTCAAACAAAAACTTCACGACAAGATGACCCTCATCCAGTGCACGCCATCACTAACCAATCCATAGGCCAATCTGCTTTCGCCGGCTCGCCATGGGGGTGGCTCTCGGCTCAAGCAGCAAGAGTATAGCGGGGAATCGCTTGTCTTTGCGTGGTCAGTTGAGGGGCCACCGCACGCAGTTGATAAGAAAAAAACGCAGTGGCGGCCCAGCGGGAACCCTGTGGCTGTCTACCGCTTGCGACGACTAGGCTTCGTTGGCGGCCAAGAAGTTTGGCGCGTCGTCCTCGTCGGTGTGAAAAAGGCGACTTTGGGTCGGCACACTCTCTTCGGTGGCGTTGTCGTCTGCTGGTACGGATTCAAGGGCCTTTTGCAAAGTGCGCAGCTGTTCCATTTCGCCGCGTACTTGGTTGAACAGGTCTGCCATTTCGCACCAGTAGTCGTCCTCTCGGAAGGTCAGGTTTTCAACCGATTCCCCTTTGGCCAGTCGACGTAGTTCGCGGCGAAGGCGGAACATCGGGCCCACAAACCGGTTGCTGACGCGTAACAGGTCGTAAGCAATGATCGGGGCGAGGACGGCGAGCCCTGGGACCCAGTAGATTGCTTCATCGAACGCTCGAAACACACCATCGAGCCAAGGTTCGTCCGGGTGCGCCATCGACTCGGCAAGCAACAGGATGATCGCGAAATAGAGACTGCACGCAAAGCCATAGAGGCCGACGCGTCTTAGCAGCAGGCCTTGGATGTCACCATCGACGAACAGTTTGTGTCGCAGCAGTACCATTGATGATCCCCCCTGGATCGATCCATTCCGTCTTGGAAGCTTGCTTCCAAGCTGTGAGCATCAGTTGCCCCACGCGCCCGAGATGGCGGCTCCTGAGGTATCAAAGCTCTCCTTGGTGCGAGTCGCCAACGTGGTGACCGACGCAGCACAGACAACGATGATCAATGCCAACATGACCGCGTACTCGACGGCGGTTGCAGCATCTTCTTCTTGAAAGAACTCGATCGTTCGGGCAAAGGATGGTTTGAACATTGTGGTTGCTTTGGTGGGACAGCTGTGGCGTGTGAGGTTCCGCGTTGTTCTGATCCCGGGCGTTTGTGTTCCCCCGTCGATGACCCGAGTTGCAACGTGACGATGCACGGTGTTGGGTGCATGACGCAGAACGTCCCCGTACTGGAACCATAGTGCGCCGGCGGTGTGAAACGCCGCAATGCGGCACAAATGACGTCACTTCGCTCTGATACCACCCTCTGGGATGATCGTTGTTCGGTTTGTAGCGGTTGGAGAAAAAAAAGGGGCATTGCGGTACTTCGGTGGACCGGGTGATGAACCAAACCGTTCTGGGTACCCTATTAGTCATATCGACGTCTCAGCCGCGCCGTCCGGATTGGCAGAGTCGACCAAACCCCCCGGCAATACCCTCAGCGAAATACCGCCCAATCACGGCAGACATCGATGCTTGGACCGATTTTCAACCGTGAGGCGATCATCGTCCCCAAACGGCCAAAGACCTACTTGGCTCGTGCGGTTTACGTGCTTTCGCTTTTCACTCTTTTGGCCACCGGTTACCTGGTGCTCGATGGTGCCCGCTCACTTGCAACCGCCTCGGATGCGGCAAGATTCGGTGGGTGGATGTTTACGATCCTCGCCCCACTCCAGCTGTTGATCCTGAGCAGTCTCGCGGCCGTCGGGGCGGCCAGCAGTGTGGCTCAGGAAAAGGATCGTCGAACGCTGATCTTGCTGTTGCTGACTCGGCTCTCCGGATTCGAAGTCGTTGCCGGAAAACTAACCGCAACGCTGCTTGCGCCTCTATCGCTGTTGGTCTGCAGCTTGCCGCTCATGTTGACGCTGCCACTGTTCGGCGGCGTTTCGCCAGGCCAAGTGCTCGGGGTTTACGCGGTCACCGCAGCAACGGTCGTCTTTGCCGGGTCGATTGGAACGGTCGTGGGCATGTGGCGTGAGAAAACGTTCCAAGCGATCGCGTTGACCGTATTGCTGCTGTTGATGTACGTCGTGGTCGGCGAGGTGGTCAGTCGTATCGATGCGGTACCAGCAGCTTTGCGTTTGGTTCTTAGCCCCGCGGGAGCTTTGTTCGCCGTGGCTTCGCCGATGGCAAGTTTGAACGCGGAAGTGGCAACGGCCGTCAGTATGTTCGTGGGCGTTACCGTCACGCTGGCGATTCTTGTCGTGGCCCTTGGTGTGGCGCGGGTGCGAGTTTGGAACCCGTCGCGCGAAGTTCGCATGAAAGCGCCCGAGCCCGAAACGGGTGAAGAGGCCGAATCAGAGGCAACGCCGACGAGCTGGAAAGTACGCGCGCCACGTCCGGTTTGGAACAATCCCATCCTTTGGCGCGAGATTCGGACCTGGGCCTACGGCCGCAAAGTGGTCGTGATCCGCGTCGCCTTTGCATTGTTGTTCGCTTTGGTTGCAGCGATCGTCTACTACCAAGTTCAGACGGGAGTCGCATTTGAACCTGCCGCGCGGATCGGACGTGCCCTGCCCTCGGCAACGCTTCCGCTGGCGATGATCGGTGTGATCAGCCTGGTGTTGGTCAATGCACTCGCTGTCAACGCGGTGACCGGCGAGCGAGATGGTTTAGCACTCGATCTATTGCTGGTCACGGATCTGCGACCGAGCGAATTTGTTTTTGGCAAATTGCTGGGCGTGCTTTACGTTGCCAAAGAAATGATCATCCTGCCGTTGCTGTTGGTCCTGTATTTGGGGCAGGCCAATGTGATGACGTTCGAGAATATGTGCTACACGATCGTTGGCGGGGCGATGCTTTACATCTTCGTTTCGATGTTGGGCATTCACTCGGGATTGAATTATGCCGCGGGACGCACGGCGACGTTGGCCAGTCTCGGGACGGTCTTTTTCTTGTGCGTTGGCATCGCGATTTGCATGACGATCATGGTCAGCTTTCGCGGTGCGTTTCAGTACCAGTTGGCGCCCTTCTTGGTCATGATTTTGGGTGGCGGTGCGGCGTTGTTTGCATCGCTCGGTTGGCGTAATCCGTCGTCCGCCATTTTTGCGGCCTCCTTTATGTTGCCGCTGGTGACGTTTTATGTGATCACCCAGTTCTTGCTGCAGACCGACCATCTGTTGGTCGTCTTTCCTTTGATTGTCGGCTATGGGTTCACCACAGCAGCCATGATGGTGCCCGCGCTGAGCGAATTCGATGTCTCGCTCGAGCGTGATCGCGGGGCTGGTGGAGACGGCGGTTGACCTGGATCGCTGACGCATGGCTTTGGCTTTTAGCGATGGGGGTGCTGACTCTTTTTAGCGCCCTGTTTAGCGGCAGTGAGGCCGCACTTTTTTCACTCCAGAAACGTGGACGCGCCCTACTGGCGCGCGGTGGCGTTAGCGGCCGCATCGCGCTGCGTCTGCTCGATGATCCAGAACGTCTCCTTTCAGCGATCCTGTTTTGGAATCTGCTGATCAACATGCTTTACTTTGCAATCGCCGCGATCATCGGTGCAAAGTTGGAAGCGGACCCCGAAGCCGGACCGTCGGCGGCGATCGTTTTTACGATCGTCAGCCTGCTGACGATCATCTTCTTTAGTGAGATGTTGCCAAAGAGTGTCGCGGTCCTCGCGCCGGTGCGTTTGTCAATGATGGTTGGCCCACCACTCTCGTTGGCCGTTCGCTTGGTCAGCCCAATCTTGCCTGTGGTGCGCGCAGCGAACTTGTTGGCAAGTCGATTGATTTGGCCCGGGTTTCAGCCCGAGACCGAGATCGATCTGGCAGACATCGAACGCGCGATCGAGTTGGGGACGGACGACGCGGTGATGATCCAACGCGAAAAGGAAGTGCTCAAGGGTTTGGTCGAGTTTGCCGAAACCCGCGTCGGTGAACTGATGCGTCCACGCAGCAAGCTGACCATGGTCTCGGCCGATGTCAGCATCGACGCGATCGCCGACGGGACACCGCCTGGCGGCTACTTGATGGTCACCGATCAAGGTGGCGCCATCACGGGCTCCGTTGCGATCACCATGTTGCGACCAAGTCAGATGGATGATCTCGCTGGCAATTGTGAACCGGTCATCTACGTCCCCTGGTCGGCGCTTGTTTCGCAAGTGCTCGATCAATTGATCCGCGAGAATCGTTCGGTCGCTGCGGTGGTCAATGAATTTGGCGAAGTGGTCGGCGCACTTTCGATCGACGACATCTTGCGTCGCGGGCTCGACCCACGCCGCGCAGCCGACGAATCGATCGAAGAGGCGGCATTCCAAGAGATCGCTCCCGGCCGCTTTCGTGTGCTCGGTTCGATGAGCTTGCGGCGATTGGCCAAGCGTTTGGGGATGGAGACGCCTGATGAATCGGTCACCACGGTGGTTGGTTTCATTCAACGCAACAACGAGCGTTTGCCACGCGTGGGAGATGCGGCCGAGCTCGGGACGTTCTTGCTCGCGATCGTCGAACAGAGTCCCCGGGAAACGTGGGTCGAGGTGCAACGCATCGAGCAAAAGGAGGAACTGCGATGACCCTCGCCGTGATCCTGTTCTTCGTCGGGTTGATGCTCAGCGCCTTTTTCAGCGGAAGCGAAACCGGTCTGTACCGTGTGTCACGCACACGTTTGATCATGGATGGCTTGAGTGGATCGACAGCCGCCAAAGGAATCGTATGGCTCTTGAATCGCCCGGCCATTTTTGTCGCCACAACACTCGTTGGTAACAACGTCGCGAACTACCTGACGAGTTTTGCGATCGTGATGGCCGTTGCGTCAATGTTCGGTCCCGGAACGAGTGCTGATCTGCTAGGGCCAATCTTGTTGACGCCTTTGGTGTTCGTCTTTGGCGAATTGCTACCGAAGTACCTTTTCTACCACGCGCCCTATCGCTTGATCGGAGCCGCCCGCCCGTTTTTGTTGGTCGCGACGGTGTTGTTCGCACCCGTTTCGTTGGTGCTGGGATTGCTGGGCAGCGTGTTGCAATTGATCACTGGTGAAACCCCGTTTCGTCTGCGACTGGTGATGGCGCGTGATGAGCTTGATCAAGTGCTACGTGATGGTCACGAGGCAGGCATCTTGGCTGCAAAACAGCGGACGCTCGCTACCAATCTGTTTGACGTCGGTGAACAACCGGCGATGGCGTTTGGCGTTCCCGCAGATCGGCTTGCGACGGTGGACGAACCGGTCGATCCCAAGTTGGCTCGCCGCGAAGCGCGACGCCGAAACCATCCGATCGTGCTTGTTCGCCGTGACGACAAGATTATCGGGTTTCTACGCTATGCCGACCTTTGTTTGAAAGAACCCAACCTCAACCCACGCGATGTGATCGTTGGGGAAACGACCGATCGACACCTCGGATTGCTGCTTCGACTTTACGATGCACGCAGCGAGGTTGCCGTTTTGGTCGATGAGAAGGGCGAGCGGCAAGGAGTTGTCACGCGTCGACAACTCTTGCAGCCGCTGATCAAGTGAATCACTTGGATCAGACGATTCGTACTTAGCTCTTGCTGTATCCGAGATCGCCAAGCACAACCAGCATTTCGTCACAGGTCAGGTAGCGGCGATGGTGTTCAATTTTGTACTGGTCGATTGCCGCTGCAAGTTCGCGACCTTCATCGGACAGGCCAGTGTGCGAGCTGCCGAATTGGCGCCGTTCACCTTGTCCACGTGAGGTTCCACCGGAACTACGTCGATCCACGAACTCGCTCGAACCAGGGCCGACCGAAAAGTTGGCTGCCGCCGCATTGGCCATGCCCGTCGCAGGGTTGGCGATGCCAGGAGTGACTTCGTTTTGGGACATAAGTTGCTTCTCGCTTCACGGAAAAGTGCTTGGGCATGCCGATTGAAGATTTGTACCCATGCATGCCAGTTCCACAGGCCTATGAGCGCGCACGTTCATAGACAGTGTACGAACGAAACTTACGTCAAGAATTTGTAGGTGGCGTCAGATTCTTGCTGGATTTCCCCAACAAGGTGAAACATTCCCGCATTCCGCCCTCAGCAAAGATTTCAGCTTGGAATAAACGGAAAACTGACAACCTCTCGCTGCCACGCACAACCAACAGAGTTAACGGAACAATCGTTAGGATCGGAAACGGTCCCGCCGTTCCGCCTCGTTACCACGCTCCGCGTGGTAACGCACTCATGGACGCTCCGCGTCCTCTTCGTAGTGGTCGGTCTAGCTCAAAATGTCATGCATCCGGCTGGCACGCTCCCTTGGGAGAGTCGGGCTCTCAGGCCCGGAGAGGGGCACCTCGAACGGCCCTCCCCGGGCTTTAGCGCCCGACCCTCCCGCAAGCGGGAGGGTGATTGCTGATCCGTTATCGCAATTCGGGCGTGGCGTCGTTGGGGTCGATCGCTAATCTCTCGGAGGATCCTTGCAGTTGCCGCATCAGTTCGGACTGTTGAAGTGTCCCGGGGGCCAAACGCATGGCGGTGCTGAGTGATTCTTGGGCCTGTTGAACTTCGCCGCTTTCCAGAGCGAGCGCCGCGAGTTCCAAATGGGGTGCTGCGTCCTCGGGGCTCTTGGTTGCGGCTCGTGAGAAGCAGCGTCTCGCTTCGTTGGTTCGCCCTAGGTGTTTCATCGCGATGCCTTGCAACATGTCGGCTCGCGCCGGGGCGTCTTCGATTCCGACACCGTCTTGCAACTGGTTGAGTGTCGCGAGGACGCGATCGAATTGACCGCCGGCGCGATAGATTTCGGCGGCTTCCAATTGCACTTCGGGAAAGTCAGGACGCATCGCTAAAGCGCGATGATAGGCTTCGAGTGCTTCGACACCATAACCGGCCGCTTTCAAACAATCGCCTCGAAGCGCCCAAGCTTCTTCCGAGTCGCGTTGCAATTCGAGTGCCCAGAGGCTGTGCGCATCGGCGTCCTTCAATCGGCCCGTTTCCAGGTACATGCGGCCGAGCCGTTGGACCATCCGCGGGTCGTCGGCACTCAGGCGAACGGCATGTTCCATGTGTTCGATCGCGGTTTCGCGTTCGCCGCGCTGCCAATGCGATTCGGCCAGTCCCCAATGGGCGCGGTCATTCGCTTTGGACACATCCAATGCGTCATTGAACAGCGACTCGGCCACTTCCCAGCGACCATCGTGCATCGCCTGAAACCCCTGGCCCGAGAGTCGGCGGGCTGCGATCGTTTGGTGGCTGTCACCGAACCGACGGATCGCTCGACATCCACTCGCGACAGCTAGAAGCTGCGCGAGGGCGAGGAGTGTCAGCAGTTTTTTGCTGGCAAACGATTCCATTCGGGGGCCCATAAGAGGTGATGAGTCTTTGCGGTCTTATCAAAAGCCCGATGCAAAAAGCAATAAATGGTTGGCCCATTTGTCGTTTCGGATTGCCGCCGGGGCGGCTTGACTCACTTCCCCAATCTTTCTCGACAGGCCATCATGGAGCCTCGAGAACTCGAAAACCCCGCAATGTCGTCATCATGCCAGCAACCTTTGAATCGTTTGGACTCAAATTTCTTTATCCCGATAATTGGCAAGTCGTGCTTCGCGATGAAGACGACGCCGAGCAAGGAGTGACGCTCGAAATGCCCTCAGGTGGGTTCTTTTCGCTCGAACGCAATCGAGACGGATCGCTCGACGATGAGTTGATCGAAGAGGTGGCCAACATGTTGGCGGAAGAGTATTCGGAGCTCGAGCGTGAGGATGTGCCTGGGGAGGAAGGCGAGCGAATCGTCGACTTCCGCTTCTACTACCTCGACCTGGTGATCGTGTCGCGGTTGATCCTGATGAATATCGGAGCGGACCGATACCTCGTGCAGTTTCAAACCGAGAGCCGAGACTTTGACGAGAACCAACCCGTTCTCGGCGCGATTCTGAAACAGATCCGCGAAGCCGTTTGAGCCGTGAATCGGGTCAGCTGCCTAGCCTATTCCGTAGCTACGCTCGCCAGAGCGTGGTGTCGTGGAGAGCCGCCTACCAGCACGACCACCTTCTGGCGAAGGTAGCTACGGTATCCTCGTGAGCCGAACGCGCTAGCTAGCGTCGGGCCTCTCCGGGGCGTACTGGACGGCCGGCGGCGATTCCGCCTAAAGGCGGTACTACGAACGCGTTTACACGAGGTCTTGTTTGCGTTTCTTGCGCCGGCTGCGGCTGCATTCACGGCAAACGCCTTGAATGATCAACCGGTGACCGGTGACGCGGAAACCTTGTTCGGCGGCAACCTTGTCTCGCAGTTCGAGGATCTCGTCACTTTGAAACTCGATCAACTTTCGGCAGCGAGTGCAGTAGAGGTGATCGTGTTGGGGGTAGCCGTAGTCGTGTTCGTAAACCGTTCGGCCATCGAGCTGAAAATCTCGCAACAACCCAGCGTCAACCAAGTCGCGTAGCGTTCGATAGACAGTCGCCGGGCTGACGTAGTTCTCTTCGCCACGACGGGGCAGCCGATCGATCAGTTCGTCAGCGTCAAAGTGATCGTGGCTGCTAAAGACTTCCGCGATCAGGAATTTGCGTTGACTCGTTTGCCGCAACCCACGGGTCTGCAAATACTCCTCGAATCGCTCTTGAGGCGATAGCGAAACGTCGAGTGGTTTCAGCGAGGGAGCATTCACAGTGGGGTGACCAGAGCATGCAATGGGTATTGGGTGATTGGAAGCGGAAACCGAATCGGGCCATGGGAGGCCGTCAGATCAACGCTTCTTCTTCCCCACAATATATTCAACCGTCCAGTTTTGGGCAGTCGCTGTGCCGAATTGACGTCCCTTTTGAGCGTCAAAACCGCGCGGCAACCACGAAGATTGGCTGCCGCGTCATCGGTCATCTGCGGAGGAGACCTGACCCACGACTCGAGCGTTTGGGCGTCAAGGCGTCAGGGTGTCTAGCCGTTTAGGCGTATTGGTCGAGCAGTCGATCGAGTGCTGCGTCGAGCTTTTCGGGGGTCTCGTAGCTGCCATCGGCGATTTGACGACGGATCTCGGCGACGCGATCGATGCGAATTTCACCGCTTCCCGCCACAGGCGAGGTGGTCTCGAGACGATTCACGCCACTGGAAAGATCAAGTTGATCGGTGGGCGTGCTCTTCTTCGGCTGTTCGGCCGGTGGTTGAGACTGGGCGCGCTGAGGTCCGGAGTTGGATTGAGTGGTCGAAACCCGGTATGGACCGTAAATCTGCATTGTCGAATTGCTCCCGTGTGGGACTGGAACCACCACAAACACCCCTCCGAGACCGCAATTCGCGGCCTGGTAAAGGCATCGTGGCATGGAAAGCGCATGTGACCTTATCAAACTCGTGGTCGTCCGAGACCATCAAATTTGAAGTGTTTCCGCGTTGGTCGTTAGCGCCGCTATCCTTGTCCCAGGATGCAATCCGTCAGCGATTAGAGACTTTTGAGCGCAAAATGGCGGAAACAGTACGCTTATCGACTGATCCCGCTGCCTTCTCCAGCCCAAATGCAAATCAACTGCCAGACTTCCTGAAAACAGGGACTTCGCGACCGTAGCAAAGGCGTGAAACAGTCAGCAAGAGCAATCGCGCAGGCTTGAGTCAAAGTGGCGATTTTGTTGGATTTGCCACATTACCAAAGGCGCAGGACACTGACCAAATTGTGCTGTTGGTCGGTCCAGATGGGGGCCGTTTCCAGCTCGGTCGGCGTCGGTTTCGAGGCCTCAGCAATCGTTGTCTCGCCCCAGACCGAGTTCGACGGGTCGCCACAGATCACCCACAGCGAGGGGTGGATGCCCGCCGCGTCGTCCCCCGCTCCCAGCACCAAGCGGCTGTGCAGACCTGCTTCATCGGCAAGGCGATGGACAAGCGGAGCAAGATCGAGGTGATTGTTTGAGACGTGGACCGCCAAGACGCCACCCTCGGCCAACCGCTGTTGGTACAACGCGATGGCTTCGCGAGTCAGCAGGTGGGCCGGAATGGCATCGCTGCTGAATGCGTCGAGCACTAGGACATCGAACCGCTTTTCGGTCATCCGCTCGAGAACCAATCGACCATCGCCGATGTGATGTTCGATCTGACCTCGGCTGTCCGACAAAAAGGTGAAGTGGGTTTGCGCGATATCGATCACCGCCGGATTGATTTCGATCATGTCGAAACGATCCTCGGGGCGTCCGTAGGTTGCGAGCACGCCGCATCCCAATCCGACGACGCCAACGTCAAGCGAGTCCTTTTCGGATTGCATGTGACCGAGCACCAGGCCAACACCACTTTCGCGGCCGTAGTACGTGGTCGGCTCAGCCGCATGTTCACCAAGTCGCTGCATTCCGTGGATGGTGCTGCCGTGGACCAATCGAACGCCCTCGTCGTTCTTAAGCACTGCCAGAACGCCAAAGAAGTTTCGCTCCGATGCAATCGTTTCGTCTTGTGGCGCGAGCGTGACAGTCAAAATCGGAGCAATCATCAATGCGATCGCTGGCACTTGCAAACGCTTCGCGGCAGACCAATCGTAAGTCGTTTCTTTCCAGCCCAAGCACGCGAAGTACAAAATGCAGGTCAATGCGGTGACGACGCCCAACGTAAGTGGCAACTCAAGGAAGCTGTCAAACAAGATTGGGCAGACGATGGCGACGATGATGCCGCCCACGGCGCCGCCGGCCGACAGCATCGCGTAGTACTGGGTCAGTTTGCTGGCAGCCGGTTTCAACCGGACAACTTCACCGTGGCACAGCAAGCAGACACCCAACAGCGTGACCAAGTAGCAGGATGCTTCGGCGATCAGTTGCACTGGGCCTGGCAGCAGGTGTTTGGCTTGAATCGTCAGGATCGCAACGAGTGTCGTTGCCGCGATCGGCTTAGGGCGATACCACTGGGGTGAGTCGAAGCAAACGATGAAGCTGATCAAGTAGAGACTTAGCGGAAGCACCCACATGAATGGAATCACAGCGATGTCTTGGCAGACGTGGTTGGTGACCACAAGCAGCGATGTCGACGCCAAAGCCGGCAGAGCGATCCAAGTGGCTTTGATGCTCCAAGCGGTGGTTTGTTCGTTGCTGTTCGTTGCGCCCGTGACGGCTTTGTCTGTCGATAAGCGGCGCCCAAAGAGTCCCGTGGCCACGATGCCCTGAGCCAGCACAAACAGGCAGAACATCAGCGACCAGACAACCGATTGATTCGAGACCGACAACACGGGTTCGACCACAAACGGATAGCTCAACAAAGCCACCAGCGAACCCGCATTGGACAACGCATAGAGGCGATAAACGCGGTCGCTGTTGTCTTGGTAGCTCAACCACGCTTGGATCAAAGGACCGGTGCTGGAAAGGACAAAGTAGGGAAGCCCGACGTGAGCGGCCAACATCCAAAGCAGGTGCAACATCGGTGATTCGGCACCGGTTGGTTTCCACTCGGCCGAAGGTTCGATTGGCAACAGTAACGCGGCAGCCGAAAGCAGCGCCAAGTGAATGGCCGCTTGAATTCCCGGGCGAAAACAGCTCCGCAGCACATGCGCGTACAGGTAGCCGCCAAACAACAGGATCTGGAAGAACAACATGCAGGTTGTCCAAACGGCAGGCGTCCCGCCAAACCATGGCAGCACACACTTGCTGATCACCGGTTGAACTTGGAAAACCAGAAACGCACCCAAGAGGGTCGTGGCCGCGAACCAAAACATGGGACGTGATGCGGGGGTGACCGTTGCCTGGTCCGATGATGCGGCGTGTGACATTTATGAGGCCTGAGGGTTAGCGCGAGAGTTCTCGCAAAAGCGTAGGTCACACTTTGCACCAGTGCGGAAACGTCGAATGAGACAAGTCCGTTGCTACCTTCGCCAGACGGTGGTCCACCAAAGGTCAAGTGTTGCCCACGTTCTTGCGAACGTCGCTACGGCATAGCCGCCTCATGAACTAGAATTCCAATGGACCCAGGCAAACGCATCCCTTTTCGCCGAGCAATTCTTTGTCGATCAGCCCGCCACGAGACGAATCGACGCTTGCGCGGCGCGATCAGGTCTACCGTGAAGCGGGACGCGCAGCGGTTTGGGGACTCGGCGTCAACATTTGTTTGATGGTCGCCAAGCTTGTCGGTGGCATCCTGACCGGTTCGTCCGCGCTGATCGCGGATGCGGTCAACTCGATTGGTGACGTGGCCAGCGCGCTTGCCGTGCGCGGGGCACTGGCAGTCGCTCAGCTCAAAGAAGACGACGATCATCCGTACGGTCATACCAAAGCGGAATCGATTGCCGGACTCTGCGTCGCCCTGCTGGTTGCCTTCAGTGCCGGCATCCTGGGACTCGAAACGATTCGTCGGTTTCGCGAGACACTCGAAGTCCCAGCGATGGCTGCGGGGGTGATCGCAATCGTCTGTGCAGTTGTCAAAGAAGTCGTCTATCAGTACACGCGTCGCGTCGCCAAAAACCTCGGTTCCTCGGCGCTGCACGCCGTTGCGTGGGACCATCGCAGCGACGCCCTCGCATCGGCCGTCGTCGCGATCTCGCTGCTCGTTGCACCCTACACCGGCACGTTCGCGCCCTACGTCGATCCGGTGGCCGCCATGGGAGTGTGCACGTTGTTGGTGATCATGGGGCTGCGCATCTTCATGTCGACGGCAACGGAGTTGATGGACCAACAAGCCGACGAAGAAACGGTCTTGGCGATCCGCGACAGCGCCGCTTCGGTCGCGGGTGTGACTGAGGTCGAAAAGTTGCGCGTTCGCAAAAGTGGACTCGAGTACTTCATCGAGATCCACATTCAAGTCAACGGAAAGCTAACGGTCGACGAAGGTCATCGCATCGGCCACCAAGTCAAAGACGAACTGCTCGAATCGATGCCGCGCGTCCGAGACGTGCACGTGCATATCGAACCGTACATCGAACAACACGAGTTCGTTGATTAGGCGCGCAAGTGAGCCGAACTCGCTAGCGTCGGGCCCTGCATTCTCTCTTTTGGCGCGCGACAAGGGTCCGAGGCCTGACGGCCAGCGGCTCACGGGGAATCCCCCTGAAGGCGGTGCTACGAACGGTGTCCGAACTCGCTCCCGTAGCGGATTGGAGTTACGCCACCGGCAAGGATATATCGCCCTCCGGGCTACAGTTTCAAAATCCCGCTTAGCCCGGAGGGCGGCAAATCACAGCTGGCGGCGTCAGCCGCCGGTATGCTGGTTCGCTCACTGCGAAGCCCGGAGGGCGACAGATTCAATTGGGGTAGCCTGAAGGCGGTACCGCGAACGGAGAGCCGAACGCTAGCGTCGGGCCCTGCATTCTCTTTTACGCGCATCAAGTGCCCGGCTCACGAGCCAGCCTGCTACTCAGCGTCGGCCATGGCGGCGAGTTGCACCGTTGCCCTGCCCTGCTCTTTCTCGAGGTACGCACGTCCAAACTTGACGTTGACGTGATCCCAAGGAAGCTTGTCCATCATTTCGTACTTTTCATGGACCTGGCTTTCGATGTCGATGCCAGCATCAGCCAGTGACGTCCACCAACGCTCGGGATCGAGGTGTTCGGTCCAACCGTCCATTCGGGCGCCGCGTTCCCAAGCCAGGCGAATCGCTTTACCGGTACGTCGATCACCGCGGCTGAGCACACCTTCCAGCAAACTCGTTTCGATGTCGTGGCACTTGATGTTCACACTGCGAATCTTGCGGCGGTTCCACATGTATTTGTGAGCCCATTTGAAATACTCGCGGCGCTGCATTCCGTTCCATTGGTAAGGCGTGTGAGCTTTGGGAACAAAGTTGGAAACGCTCGCCGTCACCCGCACGTACCGGCCTTTGACTTCCTTGCCAACCGTTGCAATCTCTTCGGCGAGGTCGACGATCCCATCCAAGTCAACGGGACGTTCGCCGGGCAAGCCGCACATGAAGTAGAGCTTGACGCTTTCGAAGTTGTGCTTGAACGCTGCGCGGCAGCCCTCGATCAAGTCGCTGTTTTTGATCTTCTTTCGGATCTGTTCTCGCATGTCGTCGCGAGCGACTTCGGGTGCGAGTGTCAGTGAACTGCGGCGATCGGTGCCAATCAATTGTGGCAGCGAGCGAAGTTGGTCGTTGACTCGCAAACTCGGGACGGAAATGTTGACCCCGAGCGGCTTGAAGACTTCATGCAATCGCCGCACGAGTGGTTCGAAGTGAGGGTAATCGCTACTGGAGAGTGACAGGATGCTGATCTCGTTGTAGCCAGTGTTTCGATAGCTTTCGATGGCCGCGTCGACAATCGTGTCGACTTCGCGAATCCGAAGCGGTCGTTTGATGACCGTGCTTTGACAAAAGCGGCAAAGGTGTGGGCAACCGCGCATGATTTCGACCGCGATACGGTCGTGGACGCATTCGATGTAAGGCACGATTGGCTTGGTCGGCAGCGGAATTCCATCCAAGTCGCTGATCACACTTGGCGCGATCGTTTCGGGAACGTCGGTGCGTGTTCGATTGAGTGCAGCGATTCGCCCACCGGCGTATTCGGGTTGATAGAATCGTGGGACGTACGCCGATTCAATCTTTTGGGCAACGATGGCCAAGGCGTCTTCGCGTTGCTTGCGGCCGACTTCGCCGGTGGCAAAGGAACCATCTTCGAGCCGCACTTTATTCTTCAGTTCCAACCAAAGGTCACAGACCAAAGGCAGGACCGGTTCACCGTCGCCGGTGATCATGACGTCAAAATACTCGGCCATCGGCTCCGGGTTTTGGCAGCAGGGACCGCCACCCAAGACCAGCGGATCGGCCATCGTTCGATCGGCCGCTTCCAGTGGGATGCCGCCGAGATCGATCATCGTCAGCACGTTGGGCGAGCTGATCTCGTACTGCAAGCTCAACCCAATCACGTCGAATTCACTCAGCGCCGTGAACGTCTCGAGGCTGTAGAGTGGAATCTCGTGCTTGCGAAGCAACGCTTCCATGTCTGGCCAGGGCGTGAAGACACGTTCGGCGCACCAGTCCTCGCGGCGGTTCATCAGCGAATAGAGCACCTGAAGCCCATGGTGGCTCATTCCGATCGTGTAAGCATCGGGGAAACCGAGACAGACTTTGCCGCGCACGTTGCGGTGATCTTTGACCACGATGTTCCGTTCGCCACCGACGTACTGGGCGGGGGTTTGAACGTGAGGCCAAATGCGAGATTCGAGCAGACGACGTCGCTGATGATTGATCATGGACGGTAGGTTACTGGGGCGATTGGTATCTGGTGGTCAGTGATTCGCGGACAAGCGAGCTTTGGTGCGGTATGGGATTGCCACACGCGCGATTGTGACGGTGCAATCTGCCGGCTAGCTGGGCAAACTCGATTTCCACGGTAAAGTGTGACAAGAGCGACGCAAAATGTGCAAGGGAATCCTGAGCGAAGTACGACTAATTCAGGTACGCCCGCCCCAAAACAAGTGAGAATGGCAGTGAGTGATTTTGAGACGGTCGGCAAAGTGAGCGATTTCGAGGAGGGGCAAGGACGAGCCGTCCCCGTCGATGGCCGAATGGTCGCCGTCTTCAAACAAGGTGACGAGTGGTTTGCAATCGACGACCTCTGCCCTCACATGGGGGCCTCGTTGGCAGAAGGTTACGTCGACGACAAAACGGTCACCTGTCCCTGGCACGCTTGGCGTTTCTGCATGAAAGACGGCAGTTGGGAAGACAACCCCAAGGTCAAAGTCGATTGCTTTGAAGTCAAAATCGAAGGCGAAGACGTGATGGTTCGTGTCGCTGAGTAGTCTCTAGTGAGCCGAACGCGCTAGCGTCGGGCCTTGAACTCTTTTGCCCGCAGCAAGGGCCCACGGCCTGACGGCCAGCGGCCCACGGAGATTCCGCCTGAAGGCGGTACTACAAACGGCTCACAGGTCGACGCTTCACACCTCGATTGCCTCGCCAACCTTCATGACGATCGGTTCGGCGCTCGTTTCCGCTTTGATCTTCTCGGCCCACGCATTGGCATCTTGCTCGATCGGCGGCCAGGTTCCGTAGTGGGCCGGCATGACTTTCTTTGGTTCAATCAATTTGGTCGCTGCCACACTGTCTTCGATCCCCATCGTGAACAGATCACCAATCGGCAGGATTGCGAGGTCGACTTGGTGAGCGTAAAGCCGCATGTCACTGAAAAGGGCTGTGTCACAAGCAAAGTAGATTCGTTTGCCCTCGATGGTCAGCAGGTAACCTGCGGGGTCGCCACCATAACTCCCGTCGGGAAGCGAATTGCTGTGAAGAGCCGGGATCATCTTGACTGTGCCCCAGGGCAGCGTTGTCGCACCCCCGAGGTTCATCCCAATCGTCGACTGGACATCATGGTTGGCTGAAAACCATTGAGCGATTTCGAACGATCCGATCAACGTGGCGCCGTTGCGGTTCGTGATCGCAGCGGCGTCGGCAACGTGGTCAAAGTGACCGTGCGAAATCAAAACGTGGTCGATCGAATCAAACTCGTCAGCCTTTGCCGTTGCGGCGGGATTGTCGGTCAAAAAGGGGTCGAGCAGGATGCGTGCGTCACCCGTCTTGATAAGCCAACTTCCGTGGGATAACCATGTCAAACGCGTCATTGCTCTTTCCTTAGAACTTGAAGTTTGGACGAGATGTCGAAAGGTTGGCTGCCAACGAATCGACTTTACCAGGACTCGCCACGCAGACGGGCGATTTCCATGGCGTCTTTGTCACCGCGGCCAGACAAGCAGACGACCAAGTGTTGATCGGAAGGCATCTCGGCGGCGACGGCCATCGCTTTGGCAATCGCGTGACTCGACTCGAGTGCCGCAATGATCCCTTCGGTGCGAGCGAGTTTATCAAATGCCGCCATTGCCGCGTCGTCACCACATTCTTCGTAGTCAACGCGCCCGGTCTCTTTCCAATAGCTGTGTTCGGGACCGACGCCTGGGTAGTCCAATCCGGCGCTCATCGAATGAACGTCACACGTTTGGCCGTCTTCGTCTTGCATGACATAGCTGTAGCTGCCGTGCAACACGCCGGGGCTTCCGTAGGTCAGCGGCGATGCGTGGTCGCCAGGAGTGTGTCCTCGGCCGCCCGCTTCGACGCCGACCAAGCGAACGCCATCATCTTCGATAAAGGGATAGAACATACCCGCGGCGTTGCTGCCGCCGCCGACGCATGCGACCACGCAATCGGGAAGCCGCTCGAACGAATCGCGACATTGTTCGCGCGTCTCGCGTCCGATCACCGATTGAAAGTCGCGAACCATCATCGGAAAGGGGTGTGGTCCGATCACGCTGCCGATGATGTAGTGGGTGTCTTCAACCGAGGCCATCCAGTCCCGCATCGCTTCGTTGACGGCATCGCGGAGCGTTTTGGAGCCACTTTCGACGGGACAAATTTCGGCGCCGAGCAATTTCATGCTGAAAACGTTTGGCTTTTGACGGCGGATGTCTTCGCTGCCCATGTAGACGGTGCAAGGCAATCCGAAGTGGGCACAGGCGGTGGCAGTGGCAACGCCGTGTTGGCCCGCGCCCGTTTCGGCGATCACGCGTGTCTTGCCCATTCGCAGCGTCAGCAACGCTTGGCCGACGGTATTGTTGATCTTGTGGGCGCCGGTGTGATTGACGTCTTCACGCTTGAGCCAGATTTGGGCGCCTCCAACCGCTTCGGTCAGCCGCTTGGCGTGGTAGAGGGGACTCGGCCGACCGATGAACGTTTTGAGCAGCTCATTCAGGTCACGCTGGAATTGGGGGTCGGTCTTGGCTCGGTCGTACTCTTCAGAAAGCTGGTCCAGGGCACGTGTGAGCGTTTCGGGAACGAAGCGGCCGCCAAAACCTCCGAATCGGCCACGCTCGTCGGGAACGGAGGCGGTGGCGTTGGATGGGCTCGGGGTGGTACTCATGGACAGCGGGTTCAAAAAAGCAGGGTGTCGAGGGGATTGGGACAGGCAAACTGCGGGGCAAACTGCCTGTCCGGGCTAATCGTTGTATGATCCGTCTAGATTCTCACCACAGTCTCATTCCAGGTCAACGCAGGCCATCGGGAACGGCTCGAATCGATCTAACGGCCCGACATCCGGTTTTCCCACGTGCCACCTGGTTTTCCCAAGCGATGACTGATGCCAGAACTTCCTGAAGTCGAAACGATGCGACGCGGTGTCCTCGAAATCGTCGGTTGCCGGATTCGCGAGGTCGAGCGGCCTCCCTGTAAACGGAAGCCGATCCTCTTTAAACCGCGAATCGATTCGTTCAATCAACGTGTTCAAGGCAAGAGAATCGATGCGGTCGATCGCCGCGGCAAACGGGTGATGATTCGTATTGAAGACGGACAAACGATCGTGATCGAGCCGCGGATGACCGGACTGGTGCTGCTTGCCGACCCACCGGGCGACGAGCACCTGCGGCTTCGATTACATCTCGGCGCTGGAGGGGCAGGCGATGGGGGGCCAAAGCAACTCTTGTTCTGGGACCGCCGCGGGCTGGGGACGGTTCGCCTGCTTTTTCCCAAGGAGGTTGAGACACTCATTGATGGAAAACTTGGTGAGGATGCTCTCAATGTGACCGGGCCGTCGCTGCGATCGGCGCTCGGGAAAAGTCGACGAGCGGTGAAGGTCGCCCTGCTCGACCAGGCCGCGGTTGCAGGGATCGGGAACCTGTACGCGTCCGAACTGTTGTTTGTTGCTGGCGTCGACCCTCGCACACGCTGTGACCGATTGTCGAAAGCCCAGTGGGAACGAATTGCGGATGCGACCAAGGAAGTGCTCGGCGAAGCGATCCGGCACGAAGGGAGCACGCTCAGTGACGGGACCTACCGAAACGCGCTCAATGATCCCGGCGGCTATCAGAATTACCATCGCGTCTACGATCGCGCCGACATGAGATGCCCGCGATGTGACGAAGCGGACGTTCGACGAATCGTCCAAGCACAGCGAAGCACCTTTTTCTGCCCCGTCTGTCAACGCAAGACCGGATTGCATGAGACAATCGCGTAGGCCGGAAAAAGAAGCGTAGGCCGGAACAAGGAGCGACAGCGACGCAGATCCGGCGGCTAGGACCTTGCCGCTCACCTGTGAGCCGCGATCGCGTAAGCGGCCGGGCTTTCTTTGTTCTATTTCGCGTTCGACAAAG
Source organism: Rubripirellula sp. (assembly GCA_965216875.1). Classification (GTDB taxonomy): domain Bacteria; phylum Planctomycetota; class Planctomycetia; order Pirellulales; family Pirellulaceae; genus CBDCUW01. The sequence goes on along the minus strand of OZ244207.1, from coordinate 5,256,163 downwards.
GCCCGAGGCCTGACGGCCAGCGGCTCACGCATTCCGCCTAAAGGCGGGACTACAAACGTCGGCAGACACTCATATGACCACTACCGCTGATAGATCGGTAGGTATCCGCGGTCGAGTTGCATCATGACCAGATTGCATGCGGTCACGTAGACCGGGTGGATTTGTCCTTCCCAAAACCCGTCGGGCCGTTGTTGGCTGACGATGCGATCGTACAGGCGATCGCGGAAGGGTTTCCAAAGCTCATCACCTTGGCGGTAAACCACTTGGCTGTAGTACAGGTAGGTGTAGTGCCAGTGTCCGAAAGCGCGCGTGCCGTCGCTGATGTCGTGCAGTTCTTCCTTGGCATACTTCCACATTTCGGGAACGTGCTCGCTGTCGTAGTCGCCAGCGTTGTAAAGTGCCGCGAGCGCCGCGGCCGTGATCGCGGGTCGGCTACTTCCCTTTTGTCGACTGCTGTAGCTGATGCCACCGTCGGGATTCTTGCATCCGTAGATGTATTCTTTCGCTTTGGTGATCACCGTGCCGCTGACAGGAATGCCAGCGTTGCGACAACCACGGAGACCTTGCACTTGAGTGATGGTCGTCGAGCCTTCGTCAAAGTCGTTTCCTTCGCGAGCCGAGACGTAGCCCCAACCGCCAGCATCCGTTTGAGCGTTCCCGCTGAACTCGACCGCTTTGGTGAGCACTTCGACCAATTCTTCGCGACGATCAAGCAACCCCTCCTCGCCGAGCACCTGCGAAAGGAACAGCATCGAAAAGCCGTGCCCGTAGGTGTAGCGTGAATCGGTTTGAGGGTCACCGATCAATCCATTGTCACGACTCTTACTGATCAAGTAATCGCACGCGCGACCAATCTCACGCGCGTACGGCCCTTGCGTGGTTGTGCTTCCGCTGGCGATCATCGCCGTGCCAGCCAACGCGGCCATTGCCGTCGGATAGACCTGAGTGTTCCACTGTCCGCGTGACGATTGAGTTTTCGCGAGCCAATTGAGTCCTTTGCTGATCGATTCGTTCCATCGCGTGCGCCGATCCGATCCATCGGCAGCCTGCGGATACGCGCTCGCTTGCCGCGCCCCGGCCAAGCCATAGGCACCGATGGCAGAAACTGCGGCCGCTTGGCGAATCCAGTTTCTTCGTGAGATTTTGGAATCCATGTTGGCACCTGCAAGGGAAGGCATTCGGTGGGGAACGGGCCATGGGGAACGGCCCGCTAGCTTGACCGACCTCTCATTCTACCAAGTCGGTCTCAGCTGACGAACTTCAATTGCGCCAGCCAACGGGAGCACCCTAAACCGTCGCAAATCACGTGACGATTAGCATCGCGATGTACGGAACGATGTTGAAGATGATCACGAAAATCTTGAACAATCCCAAAAAACCGTACATCACCGTCGACCAAGATTCCTGAGAAAGCGGGAACCAACGACGCTGGAGTTTGTATGCGAAATCGGGCGCCGCCGAGAGAACGGCGGTCCAAAACAACAGCAGCCCCACATTGATGATCGAACACCACATCAGGAACTGAGTCAACAATTCAACGCTCATGACAATCTCCTCGTCGCTACCTTTACCGGAAGAGTGCCATTGTAGGTCCCACCACGATGAGTCGGGCGACGACCATGCTGACGTTTCAGAGCTCGTCCACTCAGTCGCCGGCAATGTCGAAGGCGTAGATCAAATCCTGGTCGCGAATGATCAACATTTGATTGGCAACGATCGGATGAGCCCAGATGGCACCGCGGTCACGGGGAATGTCCGTTTGCTTGGGTAGCGTAACGCTTCCTTTGGAAGACCAACCATCTCGGCTTGCTTCGGTCAAATGGACACTGCCGTCTTTGTCGTTGTAGCAATAGAGCATGCCGTCGGCGTAACAGATCGAACCGCTTCGGTTACGCCCAATCTTTTCGTTCCAAAGCAGGTCACCCGACTCAAGATCTTGCGCCATCCAAACGCCGCCATTCATTTTGCTGAATCCGTAAATGGTTCCGTCGACCAACACCACGCCGCCGTGATGATTCAGCATTGTCTTGCCTTGCAGAGCGTAGACCGATTCCGCGTCGATACCCTCGCTATTTGATGAGAGTTTCAACAGCGTGTTGCCCGCGCCGTAGTCGCTGGTGTGGTACAGCAGGTCACCGGTGATGATCGGCGTTGGGATGACAGCGGTCGGATTGCCGGTGGCTTCATCGCTGAAGAGTTGTTTGCCACTTTCGCAGTCAAAGGCAAGGAGACCTGGCGTACTGGCTGTCACGTAGTAATTGGTCTCCCCTACCCTGCCCTTCATCACCGAAACGTACTCGGCGACCGGTGTGTCGCCCGAGCTGCCCCAAATCTTATCGCCCGACTTGCGGTCGAGGGCAATCATGAAGTTGTCTCCGCCTGGCGTGACCACAACACGGTTGCCATCAATCAGTGGCGACTCACTGTAACCCCATTTGGGAATCGATCCGCCATAATCAGCGACCAAGTCGACGCTCCAAGTGATGTCACCTTTGAGTGTCAAACAGGCGAGCGTGCCAACATCACTCAATGCAAAGACTTGTCCGCCATCGATGGTTGGCGTGCTTCGTGGCCCAACGCCCCAACCACCCAAGTAGTCGCCGTTGACGCCAGCACGTGAAATCGATTGACGCCATGACTCCGTACCGGTCTTGGCATCGACACAAATGACATAGCAGTTCTCTTTGTCCGAGCCCATCGTGTACAGGAACCCGTCTGAGATCGCGACCGAAGAATAACCCACGCCCGAATCGGAAAACGTCCACTTCAGTTTCGGCCCACCTTCGGGCCAGCTTTTCAGCAACGATTGATCTGCGGCGTGTCCGTCGCGATCAGGGCCACGCCACTGTGCCCAATCGGTTTCGTTACAAAGAGCGACTGGGCCCAGCGAGACTGTAACGCAGAACACAATGAGGGCGAGTTGGGATGGCAGAAGTGATCGGTTCATGGGCTCGTCGTTGCTGCAGTAAAGGGTAAGGCGGGCTGCGGAAGGGGTGAGGTCACGATTCTACCGCGTCCACGACGTCGCAAGGTTAGCTTCGTACGGGCACGGAATCGCTCATCTGCAATTGCACCATGTCCCGGTAAACACCGTCCCTCTGTAAAAGTTCCTCGTGAGTGCCGACCTCGATGATCCGACCCTCGTCGAGCACCACGATCTTGTCAGCTCCTGCAATCGTGCTCAGCCGATGAGCGATCACGAACGCGGTTCGGTCTTCTAGAAGTTCAGCCAAGCTCTCTTGAATCAGCCGCTCACTTTCACTGTCGAGGTTGCTGGTCGCTTCATCGAGAATCAAGATCTTGGGGTCGGCAAGGATCGCGCGGGCAATGGCAATGCGTTGTCGTTGCCCACCCGAAAGTTTGACGCCCCGCTCGCCGATCACCGAATCGTAGCCATCGGGGAGTTTTCGAATGAATTCGTCGGCCGCTGCAGCTTCGGCCGCCTTCACGACCGCTTCGTCCGTCGCTCGTCGCTGGGCATAAGCGATGTTGTCGCGAATCGTGCCGTCAAACAAAAAGACATCTTGTTCGACCATGCCCAAGAGTTGCCGGTAACTATCTAGTTTGATGTCGCGCAGGTTTCGACCGTCCAGCGAGATCGATCCCGATGCCGGGTCATAGAACCGAGCGACCAGGTTGGTGAGTGTGGTTTTTCCGGCGCCGCTACGCCCAACCAACGCGACCGTTTGTCCTGCTTCGATTTCAAGATCGATCCCGTGCAAAACGACCGCGTCGCTACTTGGATACGAAAACGAAACGTCTCGGATCGAAATGGCCCCTTCGACTTCGCCGCGTTTGAGTTCCACGGCGGTTTCGGTACTCGGCAGTTCTTCGTCGATTTCCAAGACATCGAGAATTCGATCAAGGCCTGCGAGGTTGTTTTGAAAACCAACCGCGCTTGCCGCGATCGTCGCAAGCGGATCAAGCAGCATCGTCAGGTAGACCAAGAACATCATCAAATCACCAAGGGTCAGTTCACCACCGATGATTTGGTAACCGCCATAAAGCAACAGGCCGGTCGACGCCAATGGGATCACGACTTCCCAAATCGTCTCGATGATCCGAGTCCACCACCATGTGAAGAGTTGTTGTCGGACGAGGAAATCGCCTTCGCGCACAAAACGAGTCGATTCACTTCGTCCACGCGAAAAGGTTCGCACCACGCGAATACCACCAAACGTTTCCGTCGCGTTTGAATCGATGCGCTGTCGCTGCTTGCGGATATCGCGGTAGAGAGGACGGATGCGGTTGATCCATGTTCGATGGGTGACCCAAACGATTGGCAACAGCAAGAGTCCACCCGCCATCAACTTCCAATCGACGAGCATCAGGATGATCAGCGAACCGATAAACTGAACGATGGCTCGCCAAGGGTTGTACAGCATGCTGAAGATCAGATCGGCAACACCGCCGGCATCTTCTCTCAGCAAACTCGCTGCGCCGCCACTCTTCATGTCGTGCACATTATGAAGTGGCATTTTGATCGCGTGATCAAAGACTTCGCGGCGGATCGAGACCTGGGTCTTGTTGACCGCTTTGGTCGCCATCCAGCGACTGGTCAAATGGATGAACGTGGCCACAAGTGTCACAGCGACAACAATCGCCGCGATCGACCACAGAAGTGACATCGGCGACGTTGGCAGGGCAAGCGTATCCAACCACTCGGGCATGGGCTTGGGAGGATCGGTCAACGCGACGTCGATGGCAAGCTTGGTCCCGATGGGTGGAACAAGCCGCAGCCCAATGCTGACCGTCAGCATGGAAAGAGCGATCGCGATCGTCCCGCGATGACCGTGGATCAATCCAAGGAAGGACCGAAATAACTCCCAAAAGCTTCGGTCGCGTTCACCGAGTTTCTTGGGATTGCGATCGCCGCGACCATGAGGCGCGGGGACTTCGCCGCGCGCGTTTCGCTCGCGGACTTCTTGGCGGTAGTCGGTAAAACGTTGTCGGCTTGAATGCGATGTCATGAGTCTATTCGTAGTCGGCATCCGCCCGATCGACAACCGACGGTGTGATTTCGGTTACGCTGTTGTTCCCACCACGCAACGAAGAAACCGCGGTTTTGCCGGTATCTTCCCCCTCCCCCCTCCTACTCAGGGCACACCATGACTTTGATCGACTATGTCGTCTTGATCACCTATTTCGTGGTGATGGTCGCGATCGGTCTTTGGGCGATGCGACGCGTTTCCGACCAAGAAGATTACTTCATGGGCGGACGCGGTTTCGGAAAACTCCTGCAAACATTTGCAGCCTTCGGTGCCGGCACGGGGGCCCACGAACCGGTCCAGGTTGGCCGCACGGGGTGGACAAGCGGACTCAGCGGAGTCTGGTCGGCGCTGATGTGGTTGTTCGTCACGCCGGTCTATTGGATCACCGCGGTGTGGTATCGCCGCATGCGTCACTTGACACTTGGTGACTGGTTCGTCGAACGCTATGAATCGCGCGCCCTTGGCGTCGCCTACACGCTGTTTGCGATTGTGTTCTACATGTTTTATCTCTCGACGATGTTGTCGGCGATTGCAAAATTCGCTGTGCCGCTGATGAACGTCGAAACGGTGCCTTGGCTTGAGGTCGAACTGAAATACGTTTTGATTCCCGCGATCGCTGGCGTTGTGATTGTTTATGGCGTTTTGGGTGGTCTGACCGCCGCATATTGGACCGACCTGATTCAAGGTCTCTTCATCATTTTGTTGTCCGTCCTCCTGATCCCCTACGGCTTGTGGGCGATCGCCGAGAAGTTTGGTGACCCGGGACAACAGACGATGATGGACGGGTTTCGGATCATGCACGAGCGTGTTTCCGCCGATTACTTCAGCCTCTTTTCCGGCCCGAGTAGTGGTGAATTTAATCTCCAATACATTGTGTCGCTCTCGATCCTGGCGATGGTCGGCATCGTTGTCCAGCCGCACTTCATTGCAACCGGCGGTGGCTCGGCCAAGACCGAAGACGAAGCGCGTATCGGATTGGTGGTCGGTAACTTCTTAAAACGGCTTTGCACGGTCGGTTGGGCTCTGACCGCCTTGATCGCCCTTGCACTTCTTGCCGGGAACGTTGACATCGCGTCGGACCCCGATTGGGTTTGGGGCGTGGCCGCACGCGAGATTTTGGGACCGTTGAATCTTGGCCTGGTTGGTTTGATGCTCGCCTGTCTGCTCGCGGCAATGATGAGTTCGGCTGACACTTACATGATCGTCACATCGGCGCTGGTTGTGCGAAATGTCTACAAGCCCTACATCGATTCGAACGCGAGTGAAAAGCGATACGTATTGGTTGGTCGCTTGACTGGCTTGGTGATCATTGTCGGCGCCTCGGTTGTCGCGTTGGTGGTCGGTGACGTGTTTGGGCAGTTCAAGCTGGCTGTTGAATTGCCAATCCTGTTTGCTGCTCCGTTCTGGATCGGAATGTACTGGCGACGCGCCAATCGGACTGCGGTCTGGGGAACGATCTTGGTTTCAGCAATCACGTTCTTCGTCGTGCCATGGGCATTGCCGATGATGATGCCCCAGATTCGAAACAACCAATCGCTCGCAACCACCACCGATCGGGTTACCAAGACGTTCACGCGAGTTGCAACGGCAGCAGACGTCGCGCGGTACGAAGCCTGGGTTGAGGCATCCAGCGTGATCGAAGCGGGACTGGCTGAAAGTAATGACGATCCCGACGCAACCAAAGCGTACGAAGCAAAGAAAAAGTTGCTCGGTCCCAAACCGCCAGCGGCAGTCGAAGGCGAAGAAGCCAAGATCGAATCGACATCGGGTGATAAGTCGATCTTTTGGCGCGGCGGCGTGATGCCGGTTGCTGAGTCTCCGGACAAGATAGACGCCGCCGAGCCGAAATACGAAGAGATCGGCACTGAGACGGTTGACGGCGCGACAATTCAGCGGCAACGTCGCGTGGGCGATCAAACGGGGCAAGGCTCGCTCAATATCGACATGCTGCTTTATTCAGCTGTCGGGATCGACTTGAGCGGAGCATCGAAGGCGACGTTGGAAACGTTGCGTTTGCCCGCCCGCGTGCTCACGCCGTTCCTTGTGCTCGTGTTGCTCAGCTACATCACGCCGCGCGGCAGCAAGCAGGCGCTCGACCAGTATTTTGCAAAAATGAACACACCCGTTTTGGCAGACCCCAAGGAAGACCAAGCGGCGATCGAGGCCGCCTACCAGAATCCCCAGCAAGCGGCATCTCGCAAGATCATGCCCCAAAGTGATTGGGAATTTGTTTGGCCGACGACCAAAGATGTGGTCGGTTTCGTCGCGGCCTGTCTAGTATGTGTCGTGATCATCAGCCTCCTGGTCTGGTTGGCCGGCATTGGCGCTGCATAATCGTGCACAACAAGTCACTCGCAATTGTCCGAGAAGAGATGAATCCATGAGAACGAGCTTGCTTTCGGCCGCCACCACTTTGCTGCTGTCACTTGTAGTCTGCAACACCGCTCAATCCGAACAGCAATTTCCATTGCAAGGTAAACGGATTGTGTTCTTCGGTGACTCGATCACTAACGCGGGCGACTACATTTCGGTGGTTGAAACGCGCCTTCGGATGGCCGGCAAGGAAGTTCCCGAGCTGATCAACATGGGTTTGCCCAGTGAGACCTGCAACGGAATGTCCGAACCAGACCATCCGTTCCCACGTCCGAACGTCCACGAACGACTCGAGCGCGCACTCGAAAAGATGAAGCCCGATGTCGTTGTTGCCTGTTATGGCATGAACGACGGCATCTACTATCCGCCAAGCAAAGAGCGACTTGATGCCTACAAGAAGGGTATCGACGGCATCATCAAAAAGGTGCACGCATCGGGAGCGAAGCTGATCCTGATGACACCGCCCGCTTACGATCCGCTGCCATTTCGAAAGAAAGGCAAACTGCTTCCCAGCGGCGCACCGAAGTACTCGTGGAATCAGATCTACGAGAATTACAACGACGTGATGTCCGAGTTTGCGGCCTACGTGAAATCAAAAAGCGACGAGGTCGAAATGGTGATCGATCTCTACACGCCGGTCACAGTCTATCTGGCTAACAAACGCAAGGCTGATCCCGAGTATGTGATGTCTCCCGACGGTGTGCATGTTTTTCACGAAGGCCACGTTGTTCTGGCCGCCGCAATCCTCGACGCGTGGGATGTTGATGACTCCGGCGACATTGACAAAGACTTGTACAAGCTCGTGTCACAGCGTCACAAAGTGATGCACGACGCCTGGCTCAGCGAAGTTGGACACAAACGACCGGGCGTTAAGCCAGGTCTCCCGCTCGCCGAAGCCGAAGAAGCGGCAGACAAGCTGCTCGAAAAGATCGAGAGCAAGTGAATCGATTGATGAGCCACGCCAACTCGTGAGCCGAACGCGCTCGCGTTGGGCCTTGCACTCCGCTCCACGCAATCCGAACGCCCGTCATGCGGAGCATGACCTACGAAGAGGACGCGGAGCGTCCGAAGAGTGCGTTACCACGCGGAGCGGGGTAACGAGGTCGAGGACGAGCACTTCGGATTTGCGTTGCTGTCGCCCCTTCGTCCGGCTTCCATCCTCTTGATCGCGAATCAATCGTCCCGGTTGTTCCGATTGTTCGGATCAGGCAACCCAAATGGGCGATGTTTCTTTTTTGCCACACCCGTCTCGTTGCGTCACCGTGACCTAACTTTCAGAGGCGTTTTCTAGGCGCAGCGTCCAAGGATGCTTGCGCCACGACGCTTCAACAGAAAGATAAGCACGGGCTCTGACGGGGGCATTCTTCCATGATCAAGTTAACGCGAATCGACGGCGAGCCGTTTGTACTCAACGCTGAACTGATCCGTTACGTCGAGTGTCGACCGGACACTTTCGTGACATTGACTTCGGGCGACCGCATCGTCGTCAGCGAAACGATGGAAGACGTCATCGATCGGGCCGTTGCTTACCAACAGCAAAAGCACTTCATGCCTCCACCTCCGGCGACGAGCCGTGTTGGACAGACGATGGGATCGTCGCAGGCGTAAGGGCCTAGCAACCGAAATCGGTAAACACGACAACGACGAAAAGAAACAAACATGGATATTGCCAGCCTCGTAGGGTTGATCCTCGCTCTCGGCCTGATCATCGCATCGATCGCGCTTGGTAATGCGCCCTTCTCTGCCTTTATCGACATCCCGTCGCTCTTGGTTGTGGTCGGGGGTGCGATTGCAGCTGCGTTGATCTGTTTCCCACTCGGCAGCATGCTCAAGTCGCCAATGATCGCACTAAAAGTTCTGTTGAACAAAGGTGAAGATCGCCTTGGATTGATCAAGCAGATCGTTGAGTTGGCCGAAACCGCACGTCGCGATGGTTTGTTGGCTCTCGAATCGAAGGTGGGTGACATCGAAAACCCCTTGGTCAAGACCGGGATTCAGATGGCAGTCGACGGCAGCACACCCGAGGTTGTCGAAGAAGTTCTGCGTACCGAAGTCGAAGCGATTGCAACGCGGCATCGTGAAGGCAAGAGCATCATGGACCAGCTCGGACGTTTCGCACCTGCGTACGGGATGATCGGGACGCTGATGGGTCTGATCATGATGCTTCAAGACATGAGCGATCCCTCCGGGATTGGTGCTGGTATGGCGGTCGCGCTGATCACAACGTTGTACGGGGCGATTGTGGCGAACGTTTTCTTTTCGCCCTTCGCTGAAAAGCTGGGACTGATCAGCCGCAACGAGATGGTCAGCCTTGAGATTGCGATTCGTGGTGTGATGGCGATTCAATCGGGCGAAAGTCCGCGCGCGATCGACCAAAAACTACGCACGTTCCTGCCGCCAAAACAACGCGATGCGGAATGAGAAGCGGACCGGCGCTGCTTTGGCCCATCGCCGACAAGACATTTTTCCAACCTAACCAACAAGAAGAACGATGGACGACGAACCAGAAGAAATGGGCATTCCCGAATGGGTTGTCACGTTCGGCGACATGATGAGTCTGTTGCTGACGTTCTTCATCATGTTGGTTTCGCTTAGCGAGATTAAAGAGGAAGAGACCTACCAGGCGCTGGTCGATTCGATGCAGCGACAATTCGGATACACACGAACGCTCGACGCACTTACACCTGGTGATTCACGACCGCGAAGCACCGAGTTCAGCGTGTTGGCGACGACCGGGCGCGCCAAGAAGAAGGATACTGCCAAAGGTGGCGTGCCTGAAAAAGCGCCGACCGGTGAAGAGCCGGTTGTGCGTATCGTGCGACCCGGACAATTGACGGCTGTCGGTAGCGTCGTTTTCTTCGAATTTGGAAGCGACGAAATCACCAAAGCTGCTGATGGCGTGTTGAAAAACGTTGCCGAACAACTTCGCGGCAAACCACAAAAGATCGAAGTACGCGGGCACGTGTCGAGTGAATTCGCGGCACGAACCGAAGGGACCGACGAAGCGGTCATGCTGGGCTTCCGCCGAGCCGCTGCCGTACGACGGATTCTGGTTGAACGTGAGGGAATCAAGGAATCGCGGTTTCGCATTTCGTCTGCTAGCGATAGCGAACCGATGAGTCGCAGTGGACGCGGCAACGCTTTGGCGAAGAACCCACGCGTGGAAGTCTTCCTGCTCGACGAGACCGTCGAAGACTTGCGCGGAACGGCAGACGAACGAAACTCAGAAAACATCACGACGTCCGACGGAAACTCGGAGAATTGATATGGCTGACGAACAAGACAATCCAGAAGGTGGCGAAGAGGTCCAAGAGGCTCCCAAGGGCGGCGGCAGTCGCGCGATGATCATCGCGTTTGTCGGCGTCGTGGTGCTGATGGAAACCCTGATGTTCTTCTTCCTCGTGCCGAGCGCTGAAGAGGTTTCGGCATTGGCCGAAGCGAAGCTGATCAAGTCGGTCCAGGAAGGCGAAGAGGCTGCCGAGGAGCAGGCTTCGGACGAAAACAAGGTCGAAGAGTTCAAATTGGGCATGTACGGCGAGACGTTCAGCCCGATCGATACGGAGCGGACGTTTCGCGTCGAATTGAACCTCTACGGGCTCGTTCGTAAGAAAAACTTGGAAAAAATGAAGACCGAGTTCACAGCCAAAGAGGGCCGGTTACGGCACGCAATTCGGATGAGAATCCGAAATAGCGAGCTCGCGGAGTTGAAAGAGAACCAATTGGGGTTGCTGGAACGCCGCATTTTGACGAAATGTAACCACTTACTGGATGAGGATCTGTTGCTAGGTATTGGTTTCAATAGCTATCAGCTGACCGAAGAATAGACCCAACGCGTGAAACTCACGCGTGAAACGTTCCGTCCAAGGAAGGACGTCACTCGTGGCCGATACGCCAGACGAACCAACTCAAACGCCTGAAGAAGAACGCGCCGCAGCAATCAATGCGGCTGCGGACGAAATCACGCCGGATGAGGATGGCCGTCTCAATACCGACGACATCGAAAAGCTGCTCGATCAAGCTTCCGCATCGCTTGATCAAGCCGCCGGGAACGAAGTCTCAACATCGGCCGAACCCGCTCCCTACAGTTTGGGTGATCTGACACCCGAATCGGAATCTGCCGAACGCCAACCCATCGACCTCCTGGGCGAAGTCGAAATGGATTTGCGGATCGAGCTAGGACGCACCGAAATGCGACTGGATGAAGTGTTGCAGCTTCGAGGTGGTTCCGTCGTCGCGCTCGACAAACTTGCAGGTGACCCCGTCGATGTGTTCGTCAACGGACGACTCATCGCACGCGGCGAAGTGTTGGTGATGAATGACAACTTCTGCATTCGTGTGACGGAATTGGTCGGAGCCTGAGTTGTCACCTGGGGCCTAAGCTGTCACCAGGAGCTTGAGCTGTCACCAAACGAAAGGTGCAAACATGAAGTCGTCCGCCGTAATCTCAACCTTTGTCGCGTCCGTCTGTTGTTTCGCGACCGCCACCGCACAGCAACCGAGTACCGAACCCACGCGCTGGGTCAAACAACCGACGGTGATTTCGGAACCGTACACCGGCCAGTCGACACCGCTACTTGCTCAAAACGATACGCAATCGAACCATACCTCGCTGGACGCTGCCGAATTCCCCAGTCTTGCGACAGGCGGACTGAATGAGACCGCAGACGAGACACGTCCTGAAAAGGAATCGACTACCGGGCCACTCGTGACGGTGACTTCAAGCCTCGCCGTTGTGCTTGGCCTATTCGCGGCGCTCGTCTGGGCGACGCGGAAGTTCGGCAGCAAAGGTGTTGGAGGTGGTGGAGCGATTCCGCGCGAAGTGATGCAAAGTCTCGGCAGCACATCACTCGACGGCCGAACCACCGTGACGATGTTGCGATGCGGGAATCGAATTCTCGTGCTGGCAAAAACCGCCACTGGGATTCATCCTCTCTCCGAAATCACCGATCCCGAAGAAGTCCGCGCACTAACGGCCAGCTGTCTTGGGAAATCGGGTGAAACGTTTGCGACAACACTCAAGTCGATCGAGCAAGAACCGGTCAACGGTGGATTCACCGGCACCGAGGCCAAGTCGGAACAGCGGAGCCGCGGCCGTCTGTTCGCAACCGCATAGAGAAAGCAATCACCTCTAGCTGAGATTGCTTAGAGTCGCCTTTCGCTCCGCAAAAGCAGCGTCGTAGGTCATGCTCTGCATGACAGGCGTTCGTATACCGTGTAGCGTTCAAGGCCCGACGCTAGCGCATTCGGCTCACGAGCCGCAACACAATAGCTCGCGGTTACGACGATTGCCCGACGACGGGAACCGCACGCTATGGTGTTGCGGCTGATCGTCGATCGCGGCTCACGTGGAAATCACGGCCTGGGCAGCTCTGTTTCGCACCCCACAGTGACCAGCAACGGTCTGGCAAAGTAACATCACGTGCTGTTTGAATCCGCTGTCGTGATTTTTTTGGGTGCTGGTTGCCTATGTCAGCTTTGCTTTTCGTCGCGGTGTTGTTGCTCGCCGGAGTCATCTTGCGGCTGCAGTTTCGCGTTTTTCATTGGCTGTACATCCCTGCCTCGGTGATCGCTGGTGGAATCGGTTTACTTGTCGTTCAAGGCATCGGCTACTATCCCGAGAACGTTCAAACCTCGCTGACCGAGATAACAGGCACGCTGCGCGAGTGGCCTAAAGTGCTGATCGCGTTTGTTTTCGCCGGCATGTTGCTCGAACGAAAGCCGAGCCCGATGCGAGACAGCGTGGGACAAGTCGGGCGACAAGGCTTGATGGTGTGGATCATCGTTCTTGGTCAGACAGCTGTCGGGCTTGTTGCAACCTGGTTACTGATCAAACCCTATTTCGACGTCCCCAATTCGATCGGCATGTTGATCGAAACAGGATTCGCTGGTGGGCATTCAACCGCAGCCGCAATGGGAAAGGTCTACGCCAGTGAGGGAATTGACTTCCCCAGCGGCATGGACCTGGGCACGCTGATGGCTACTGGCGGATTGGTCTATGGCGTCGTCACGGGGATCTTTTGGATCAACCTCGCCGTTCGTAGAGGTTGGGTTCAACCTGCTGCTGAACGCGAGATGGCCGACGATCGGGGACCGGCGAACGAGGAACCACCGATTGGCTATGCCAAGGTGGGCAGCGAAACGATTGACCCGCTATTGCTGCAACTCGTTTGGCTATTCCTTGCCGTTGGCGTCGGCGTGGTGATGAAGACGGCAGTCGCGTGGTTTGCGGGCGGCGTCGATGCGTGGCTGGTTGCTGATCCGCAAGTCGACGAAGCGCGTGAAGTGCTTTCAAGCAAGTTGTCCGCATCGCAAGTGCTTGACTTTCCGTTGTTCATCTATGCGTTGTTCGGCGGCTTGATCGTTCGCAAATCGCTCGCCCTTTTCGGGCATGAACGGGCGGTGGATCGCGAGACCGTCAATCGGATCACGGCGACCGCAATGGACGTGTTGGTGGTTGCGGCGATCACGTCACTCAATTTGGAAGCTGTCGCCAGTCTACTCGTGCCCTTCAGCATCCTGTTTGTCGCCGGCGCGATTTGGGCAGGCGTCTGTTTGCTCGTCCTGGCAAAGCGAATTCTGCCCAAGCGTTACTGGTTTCCCCTTGGGCTGATCAACTACGGCATGTCGACTGGAACGACCGCGACGGGGTTCGTCTTGCTAAGAGTTGTTGATCCGGAGTTGGAATCGGGTGCGGCAGAAGACTATGCCCTGGCCGCACCCCTTTCGTCACCTTTTGTTGGCGGGGGCATCATCACCATTGCCCTGCCCCTGTTAGTGTTGGAACGAGTGCCGCTGGCCGCATCAGCACTCGCCGTTTCGGCGATCGTGGCCGTCTTGGTATTCATCGCGTTGCGTTGGGCCAAGTCTGCCGAAGCGAAGAGCGACGAGCCTTCTTAGAGATCGACGGCGATGCGGGAACGCGGTGCGCACTACTACAGTGAGCAACGCGGGTGAGTCGTGGGCCACTCGTTCCGCAACGCCCGCCCGCTGCTAGTCGACCATGCCCAGACGACGAAGCCAATTGGCGCAGAGTTCCGGCCACTGGGCGGCACCTTCCTGCTTTTGCGCAAGCCCCAGTCCATGATGGCCTTCGGGAAAGATATGCATCTCGGCGGGAACACCCTGTTTTTGGCAGGCAACGAAGTAGTCGATCGCGTTCTGCACGGGGACCGGCTTGTCTGCAGCGGTGTGAAAGAGAAACGTTGGTGGCGTCTTTTCCGAGACCTGCTTTTCGTTTGACAGTGACCGCAGCAACTCTTCGGTTGGATCGCTGCCGAGCAGGTTGCGCTGGCTGCCTTTGTGCGTGTGTGGTTGATCAAAGGCGATCACGGGATAGCACAGGATGCTGAAGTCGGGACGCGAAGAAACACGGGCAATCGGATCCTCCGAATCGGGGTCACCTGTGGCGAACTTGGTCGAGACGGTCGAGCAAAGATGTCCGCCAGCCGAAAAACCAATCACGCCAATTCGATTGGGATCAATGTTCCATTCCGCGGCGCGGGCACGAAGCGTTTGGATCGCTCGTGACGCGTCGAGCATTGGAGCGGGATGGCCGTAGCCCTTGCCATCGTTTCCTTTGCCACGCAATCGATAGTCGCATATGACCGATGTGATTCCAAGTGAGTGGAACCAGTCGGCAAATTGAACACCCTCGTGGTCCATCGCGTGGCCGTGGTAGCCGCCACCCGGAAGAATCACCACCGCGGCAGTCGGCGAATCCGAAGCAACCTTTGTAAGGATCAGGCTGGGGCGATCACCCTCGCCATTGGCAGTGGTTCCGGGAGGAACATCGGGCCAGAGTGGCAATGTCGTCCGCTCAGGTGCTTGTCCAAAAAGTGTGGAAGTCAGAGTGACGAAACAGAGGGCGAGTGCGAATCGAAACGGCATCATGGCTGCGGGGATCTCGGGAGGATTGGCTGGCAGGAATCACTTGCAGGTTATACCACGCCTGATTGCGACTTACGCGATCGGAGCACAATCGCCTCGATCACCCAAAAACAGAGCAGCATCTTAATTGCGATCAGGGGGAAGCCGTACCGCGGATAGTAGGAACAAAGGACGTAAGGAAATAGATACGCGGCGTACAGAACGATCGCCCACTTTTGGATCGGTGTCAGCGGCCGACAGAACCCGACCAAAACGATGATTGCGATCAGTGGCAGTGGGTAGATCAACCAACGCAGCGGAAGCGAACAACTGCCCTGTTTGTAGCCACTGAATCCAATCGGCAAGACGGTTGTTGCAAACAGTCGAAGGCTAACGCGATTGGCGTACTTACGAGGGTTGGCGGCGACTTGGTCAAAGAACCGTTCCTTCTTCGTTTCCAAGTAGGCGATCTCACCCATCTGTGCATATTTCTTGCGTTCGGCATTCTCGTGGTAAGGGTGCGTTGCAAAGGTGGACCAATCAAGCAGGCCGTCGTTATCAACGGCCATCGATTGATCAAACTCGAAAAAGACGTTGCTTTTGATCGGGACGAATTTTCCCAGCACGACCTTGTTTCGAATCCCCCATGGTGTAATCACAGCCATCGAAATGATCCCTGCTGCGATCCAAGCCTTCGGCGCGCGAACTGACATGCAACAGGTCGTGCCGACGGCCCAGGCGAAACCGGCCACAGGACTCGACAACGCGACGATTCCGCCGAAACATCCCCAAGCGATCGTTTTGCCGAGCGTCCAGGTTCCACGGCGAAGGTTGCCATCGACCCAGACCAACCCACAAAGGGTACCGGTGACTGATCCAAGAATCAGCCAACTGTCATGAGTGAATGCGAAACAGTCATGGTGCTCGGAGACGAAGTACAGGCAGATCACGCCAAAGGCTGCCCAGCCTGTGAGCGATCGATTGCCTTGTCGAACGATCAGGACCGCGCAGCTTGCCAGCACGATCGTTTTCAATAAGACCACCGCAAGCATGACAAGAAAACGATCGCCACCAAGCACGGAGATGAGAGCGGCTTGCAGCCAAACCAGCAGCGGTGGCATCCACGCGGTAGGACCCGTTTCGATCACAAAAGGGTCTGCAAACCCGCGACCGTCGACCATCGCCGAAGCGATGTTGTAATACTCGGCGCCGAGATGAGCGTTGCCCATTGGCATCGGCGCATTGAGCTGGTTGGCCAGTTGTTGCGGCGATGCAACACGTCGAAGAGCCCATGGCAGGACGCCAAACATCGAAAACGTCATCGTGACCACGAGCGCAGCAATGATGGGGCCGAGATGTTGCCAACGTCGACGCATTTTGGCATCAGCAACCCAGCGGCGGCGTGCTTCGGGCACGCCATCGGGGTAGCCGAGATCTTGGATCAGTGGGTAGCGGGTTGGTAACTTCATACGGAATCAAAGGCCCAATCTGCTACAGCCTGAAACAACGGACCACGTTGCCAAGTCGAACCAGAAGCCGATCACCGACCACGACGGGGTGCGACAGGACAGCCGATTTGGACGAGGCGATGGTTTGTTTGTCGAGCAACTTCGCTTTGTGGTCGTCAAATTCGAAGAGAGCCAATACCCCTTCCTCGGTCATCACGAGTACACGATTTGGCGATGCAATGATGGATGCATAGGTCGTGATGATCGACTCGCCAATCGACCAACGCTCTGCCAAGTCGTCGGTGACATCGAGTCCGTGCAAACCGTCGTAAGCGACAAGAAGTGTCTCGTCGACCAAAACCGGGGTGTGTGAATCAGGAATCAAAAGGTCGTTCAGAGCCGCGCGGGATTTCGCTAACGAATCGCCCTGTCGGCCAATCAATTGAACGCCGTTGTTTTCGCCAGTGAACACCACACCTGCATCGAAGACGACTGGAGACGGGACGCCGAAGTCACCCGAAATCTCTGGTTCGAGTGACCAAAGCAACTCGCCGCCTTTGCTCGAACGTGCGAAGTAGCCGTCTTGGTCGACGCCAAGGATCGTCTTGCCGTCGATGTCCAACATCATCGAAGCGTACGCCGGTTCGGCGCCCTTGACCTGCCATTGGGTCTGGCCGTTGATCATGTCGATCGCGACCAGGGAGGCATCGCCTGAGACTTGTACAAAGAGGTGATCGCCGACGACAAGCGGCGACGCACTGAATCCCCAGGTTGGCACGGAGGCAGCAAATTCTTGTGCCAAATCAATCCGCCAAAGCGGCACCCCCGATTGTCCATCCAACCCCGACAGCATTCCGGTGGCACCAAGTGTGATCAACAAACCGTCGACCCAAACCGGTGTTGCTCGCGGTGTGTTGCCATAGTCGAGGTCGGTTGGAGCATCGTATTGAAACACCCAACGTTGGTCGCCCGATTGCAGGTCGAATGCAGTGAATCGGTCTTTGCGATCGGTAGCATCACGGCCGCTGACAATGACCATTCCATCGGCAACCATCAGGCCACCAACGCCGGGGCTTGGCAAGGTAACTTCCCAAACCAAGTCCTGTTCGGTCGGAAGTCGGTCAGGAAGATGCGCGACACGGCCCGATCGATCCGAGCCACGAAACTGAGACCAATCCGCAGCGTTGGTTATCGAAGGTTTGCTGTGGTCACTTTTTTTTTTGGTGCTGGCTTGCTGGTTTCCCAAGTTAGGAACCCGGCAAGTGTTTCCAGGCCGAGCAGCAACTCTGGTTTCGTGCCAGCCTTTACCAATGCGATTTCAACTTGAGCACAAAGGTCGCTCGGCATGTCCTCGGCGACAAACGCGGTGATGAACGGAACGGGCTGCGTTTCGCCAACAACCCGAAGATCCCCTTTCTTGATCGAACCACAGCCTTCGAGCAGTGGTTCGGCATAACTGCTGATCACTGCAGCCGCGTCGGTGTCCGCGGGCAGTTTCAACAATGCAGTCGCCGCCTCGCTGCATGCTCCGAATCGTTCTCGTTTCTTCGAGAGCTCGATACCGGCGGCGACAAGAGCGGCCTCGGGTGCCGATGATTTCTCTTCGGCGTCGGTTGGGCCAAACAGAATTCGATAGTCCTGCAAGTCGCTCAGTGACGTTGCCGAATCCTCTCGGCGAACGACGATCAGACCTTTTTGATCGACTTCCCCATCCTTGCCCGTCAAGCGAGCAATCGGTTTGACTTGATGTCCCGTCGATTTCTCATCGGCCAACACGACCGAGTGTTTTCCGATCACCAAGTCAGCGTGGCCATCGGTTTCATCGAGTGCTTCGGCAAGCGACTCATACCAAACGACTTTTACTTCGCGACCTAATTCAGCCTCGAGGTGTTTGCCGAGTAGTTTGTACTCGCGCTGGGCGTATCCTTGAACACAATCGCATGACAGTGGCTTGCTTAATGGGTCCATGACCACCAAGACAAACGGGTCAGCGAATGCGGGGACGGACGCCGCGATCATCGCGATCGCGGCGAAAAGACTGGCGAACGTTCGCATCATTCTTCGACTGAAAGATCGGTAAGGCCGAGCAATGCGCCGGTTTCATAAACGGCACGTTTGAACATCAGTTTTTTGCCCAAGCGGCCGCAGTATTCCCAGCCATCGGCACCAAGCTCATTGAGTGCGGATTCGGGCTCGTCGCCAAGTTTTCCGCTGCCGACCAGTTTGTATTCAAACTTGGGCGTCAAAGCGGTCGAGGAGAACTCGTAGGCTTGGTCAAACGAGCCGTCGAAATCCTCCATCGCCTCTTCGACCGAGTCGATGGCGACGACAATGTCCGCGACATCCGCTTCGGCAGGTTTGTTGTGATTGGGACAATCCTCGTCGGCGCATTTTTCGTCGTTGCAGTTTGCGCCGGCACACTTCTTGTCTGCTGCAGCGTCACGTTTCATCTTCACGCTGGTGAGACCCTGGAACGAGACCGTTGCCGAATCATCACTTTCAAACTTCCAAGTGCCTTCGAGGAAGCGGACTTGGTCGATTGCCAGTGCGAAAGCGAATTCCTCTTCCGAATCCGATTGCATCAATTCAAGGCCGGCGACATCACCGTAAGCCTTGTACATCCCGTCGAGGATTTTGGCGTTGCCATTGGATTCGATTTGCAGTGATGTCACGGGGTGTTGTGATGACCCACCGCGACCACCACCGAACAGACTCAACAGACCGCCGGTCGAACTTTCGTCCGCCTTGCCTTCGTCCACATCCCATTTGCCAGCCGCTTGCGCCAGAAAGTCGATGCGACGTTGTTCGAGTTCTTGTTCGGCAACCGACATCGGAGTGTCAGCGTTGTTGGCAAGCACGCAGATTGCGTTCTTGTCTTCGTACATCATGTAGTACAAGTCATTTTCTTCGTCGTACCCAAGTGCACAGTGTTTGCAGCCACCGCCAATCGATGCTTTTCCGATATACGCGACGAGGTTGCCGTCCATGTCAAATCGTTTGATGTGTCCAATCGACGACTCGGCCGTCAGGACGGTGCCATCGGCCATGGGAAGTGAGTTCATTGGATTGCAACAGCTTCCGAAACCGCCTCGACTGGTTCGGTCACGACGACCAAAGGTGTTTTGGGCTCGTCCGTTGCGATCGTAGACTGCAATTTTGAAGTTGGTGTTTTCACTGACGACAAGTTGCCCGTTGCAGCATTGAATGTCCATTTGGCCGCAGCAACCGCGCAGGCCGTCCATGATCATCTCTGCCGATTCGGTGTCGAGGTCTCGGCCAACTCGCCATACGGAATAGCCGCCACCGCCAGGATCCATCGCACACAAGAAGACATCCTTGTCCGAAGCAGCCATCGACGTGACGTTCAACGACTGTTGAATCGCTGAATTCAAATACTCGTCCGGAATGTCAGCGTCTTCGGGTGCCGCATAGGCTTCGATCATCTCGAGTTGTTGCTCGAACGCGTCAAGCTGGGCCGTCTCGAGCTTGCTGCGATCGGCTTCCTCTTTCTTTTCGATGTCGGCAATCCGTTCTTTCAGCATTTCAATCTGCTTTCCGAACGATGCGCTCATCTGTTTGCGGCTTTGACGAATCGCGTCGGCCGTCTTCTTTTTGAGTTCGTCAATGTCACCGACGTGAGGCGAATCGATCATCTTTGTAACTTCGCCGTCTTGGCCAAGTTCAGCAATTCGGCCACTGCCCGCAACAAAGATGGTTCCGTCCGGCGCGACGGTGACGCCGGTTGGAGTCAACTCGAGGTTCCACTGGGATTTGGTTTCGCCTTCGGAATCGATCAACAGCACCATGCCCTGCGAGCCCGATGAAACGCCGGCCACGATCAACCCATCGGCATTGGTTGCCATGGTATGCAGTTCGACCGGATTACCCTTCACCTTGGGCGTGATCATCCGGACTTGCCGGTGAGTTGGTGATTGCAGTTGGTCCGATTTTTTGGTTTTCGAATCACTCTCTGCAGCGGCAGAAAAGCTGCTCATCACGGTGACGGCCAACAGGCTCCAGACGAGCCCCATGCCAGTACACGTCCAAATCGATGATCTCGATTTCATGACCCCGTTATCCCTTTGAAAAGAAGAGTTAATTGCTTCACAAACCGATGTGTGGAGATTGCGTTCACACTGCCTCGCTCGCTTTGGATTGCGTTCAGATAGGCCAAAGGTCGAAGGCTTTCCCGTCAGGAACCGTAAGTACCAGGATACGTAGACCGGAGCGTTTGTGGGCAACAATTGCGCATTGTGCCTCGAATTGATCCCCAGTGTTTCCCATTAACAACAGACAGTATGTCTCAGCGGCGTGCAATACGAAAATCGAGATTTCGATGTGGCCTGGCAAGGTGGCCTGACAGCGGAAAGGTGACGTCGGACAGCGGCATCGAAACGCCATTGCCACGACGCGAGTGAAACGCGCATGCCTACCCGCCTCGCCAGGAACTCGTTGACGCGCTAGATTTCAGGTTCCAGAAAGTCGCGTCGCAGGCGCGCTTTTTGTTACTCAAACCACATTTTGCTCGGCTTGGCGTCCCGCCATGGGTTTTGGCACGCCGTTTTGCGAGAACGAATGGGACAGAAGATAACTGTGTCGACAGCGACAACAGATCCTCCAGCAGTGATCCACCAAACAGGTCTGCGTCAGCGGATGGCGGTCTGGTGGATGATCCTGAAGACCGCGCTCGGCGAGCGACTTGTGTATCGAGGCGATTTTGCGCTCGGCACTCTCATGCGTTTCTTGCCGATCGTGACCCAGATCTTTTTGTGGTGGGCCGTCTTCGAGTCGATCGAATCGTCCGGGAATGATGAAAAGACGATTGGTGGATTCGGCTTCAACGACATGGTCGCGTACTACCTGTTAACCATGATTGGCCGCGCCTTTTCGAGTATGCCCGGTTTGGCATCAGGCATCGCGACGCAAATTCGTGATGGCGAGATCAAAAAGTATCTGATTCAACCGCTCGATTTGATCGGGTTTCTGTTGCTGACGCGAGTGGCGCACAAGTTGGCTTACTATGCGATTGCCGTACTGCCGTTTGCGCTCGTCTTCTTCCTGTGTCGCGACTACTTCGTCGCAGGCTTTCCACCACCGGAAGTGTTTGTCGCCTTTGTTGCGTCGTTGATCATGGGCTTTTTGATCGGCTTCTTTTTGGAAGCGGCGATTGGGATGATCGGATTCTGGTTCCTCGAAGTCTCGTCGTTGCTGTTCGTCTTTATGTTGTTCAGCTTTTTTCTCTCCGGACATATGTTTCCGCTGACGCTGCTGCCCGACGGCATCGAGTCGGTGGTCAACTTTTTGCCGTTCAAGTACTTGGCATATTTTCCGGCAGCGATCTTTTTGCAAAAGATTCCCGAGGAAGAGTTGCCTTTGGAAATGGCGGTCGAAGCTGCGTGGTTGCTTTTCTTCATCGTCGTTTGTCGATTCGCCTATAACCGTGGCGTTCGGCGGTATAGCGGATTCGGAGGCTAGGCGATGTCAGCAACGATCGACGAAACGCAAATCGAACAGGGCTCGAGGGCAAGGCCCAAGTATTGGAAGGTTTTCTTAACCTTCGCACGTAACAGCATTGTGCGTGACATGACCTTTCGAACGAACTTCATCATGCAATGCGTTAGCAGCATCGGCTGGACGTTGATGAATGTTGGCTTCTATCTGATCATCTTTCAGTACACCAACACGATCGGCCAGGACAGCGGGTGGGACCGCGAGAAGTTCTTTTTGTTCATCGCGACCACTTGGTTCATCAACTCGATGGTGCAGGCGTTCTTTATGCCCAACGCACAAGAGTTCAGCGAACTGATTCGCACCGGTGGGCTCGATTTTGCGCTGCTCAAACCAATCGACACTCAGTTTCTTATCTCGTTCCGTCGGATCGATTGGAGTGCGCTGTCGAATTTTGCAGCAGGCCTGATCATCGCCGCGGTCTGTTTGCACACGCTCGCAAACCGCGAAGTCGATGCGATGGTTCCCACCGCCCTTTCGTTGGTGCTGTACCTCATCTTCCTGCTCTGTGGCGTTGCCATCATGTACAGCTTGATGATCAGCCTTAGCGCCACAAGCATTTGGTTGGGACGCAACCAATCCCTGTACAACTTCTGGTTTTACATCACCAACTTCAGCCGTTACCCGATGGAGATTTACAATCGCGGTTGGGGGAAGCCACTGTTTGGGTTCTTCACATTCGTCGTGCCTGTCTTGTTGGTTGTCAATGTTCCAGCAAGGCTCATCGCTCGGCCGCTGAATCCTCGCGAGGATTGGGAATGGATGTTGGTGCTTTGGGCGGTCGTTGCAACGGTGATGAGTGTTGCCGCGAGTCGCTGGGTCTTCAAAAAGGCGCTCCTAAGCTACCGGAGTGCGAGCTCCTAGGCGTTCGTAGTCCCGCTTTTAGGCGGAAGGGCCTGAAGATTCCGGCCAAAGCTCGGTACTACAAGCGGACGCGACTCAGCAACTGCGCGTTCGTTCGTCACGCGTTTTCGTTTTGCGGATTTGATCTACAATGCGGGATCTAAAACTCCACGCCCACTCGATGAACTTCCGCTGTGATACGACTACTTTTTGCCGCCGTCCTGCTTTTTGCTTCCCTTGGTACGCCGAGCTCCGAAGTTGCTGCTCAATCCATTGAGTACGACTTTTCTAAGATGATGCAGCCGGTGCCTGCGACGGCAAAATTCATCGATGACGAATATGAGATTTGGGGTGGTGCGCCGGTGAAAGGGGACGACGGCAAGTACCACATGTTCTACTCGCGCTGGCCACGAAAACTCAGTCACTGGGCGTGGGTCACGCACTCCGAAATCGCTCATGCCGTCAGCGATTCGCCGACGGGACCATGGAAGCACGTTGATGTCGCGTTGCCAGCTCGAGGCGGAGAGTTTTGGGATGGATCCTGTACGCACAACCCGACCGTTTTGAAACGCGGTAAGAAGTACTACCTCTACTACATGGGCAATCGCGGCAACAACGTCGTCGAGACACCTCTCAATTGGGAACACCGAAACCTGCAGCGGATCGGCGTCGCTGTGGCAGATTCTCCTAGCGGCCCTTGGAAGCGATTTGATCAGCCGGTGATCGACATCAGCGTTGACGCCGAAAAGCCGGACTCGCTTTGCGTTTCGAATCCATCGGTCGCGTTTCGACCAGATGGTGGTGTGTTGATGGTCTACAAGTGCGTCGGAAAAGAGAAGCCACTTCCGTTTGGTGGGCCCGTCTCGCATCTCGTCGCGATTGCCGACAGTCCCACCGGCCCGTTCAAGAAAACGTACAAGGAAGCATTCACCGTTCCCGGTCAAAACTTTGCCGCCGAAGACCCTTATATTTGGCGAGGCGACGATCGGTACTGGGCGATCGTCAAAGACATGCGCGGTTACTTTACCGGCGCCGGAGTTTCGATGGCGTTGTTCGAGTCAACCGATGGACTTGATTGGAAGCGTGCCAAGTCGCCATTGGTTTCGACGCTGCAAATCAATTGGGAAGAGGGTGGCATTGAAAAGATGTCCGCACTCGAGCGACCTCAAATCCTTGTGGTGGATGGCAAGCCGGTGGCGCTCAGTTGTGCCGCCGCCACCAACAAAGAACGTGTTCGCACCTTCAACGTGCAGATTCCGCTGAAGGTGGAATAGCGAGCAGCGAAGACTTAGCCGCGTCTAGGGCGATACAGATCGAGGTCTTTGCGGCCCGCGAGGGTTGCAAAGAGGGTGACAATCGCTTTGCGGCCTGCATCGAGCGTCTCCTCTTCCGACTCAAGTTCCGTGCTGCCGATGCGGAAGAAGTAGGGCGTGGGGAGCGAAAAGTCGAGGTCGACATCAGCTGTTCCCGTCGCGACGATGACCGCTTCGAAGGTTGATGCTTCGCCCTGGGTCGATGACAACTGAAAGTCGGCTGGAATGTCTGCGACGTCTTCTTCTTCGTCGCCCTCTTCCAGTTCGATGGGGACCGTGGTGATGGAGGTCACTTCATCGGGAACGCGAACACGGCCTGCGAGTAGATCGGTTTCCGTCAGCGGCACGAGCGCCTTGTCGATCCATTCGCCGCACGTTGTCGGTAGGGTGAGTTGATCCGATTCGATTTGGGCCGCCAGCGCCGAAAGCGCGAGTGGAGAAAGGACGCGGTCGGGTAGCATCGGCAGCGGCTCGTCGCGTCGAGCTTGCAGAGAATTTGCAATCTCATTCGCTTCAAAGAGGGTGATGTCGTACCCGAGGAACCGGCCGTAAAGTGCTGCTTCGATGCCAAGTGGACCGGCGCCGATGATTGCAATCGAACCTGGTGGGTCAAGCGTTAGGTCGTCCTCGTAAGTGATCTCGCTCATAGGTTGGAAAAAGAGTTTGGTTGTGTGATGGGTTGATGTTGTTGCTTGCCGACGCGGAACGGGTCGAGGTCGACTTTGGGGGGAACGCCCAGGATGTTGTCGGCGATCACGGTTGCGG
Organism: Rubripirellula sp.; assembly: GCA_965216875.1. Lineage (GTDB taxonomy): Bacteria > Planctomycetota > Planctomycetia > Pirellulales > Pirellulaceae > CBDCUW01. The sequence goes on along the minus strand of OZ244207.1, from coordinate 5,231,056 downwards.
TCGCAGGCGATAAATGGATGCCACTTCGAAAATGACCTGCTGCGATGTGCACACGGTTGCACTGCGGGATCGGACCGATCATCGGGAAGCCATCAAAGGTCAACGGTCGCAGTCCTGACCATGACTTGGCGATCGTGGCCCCTTCGAGTTCAGGTACCAACTCGACCGCAAACTGTCGCAGAGTCTCTAGCATTACTTCGGTTGTGCCAAGTTGGAAGCCGACTTCTTCCTCGCACGACCCAACCAGTGTGTTGCCATCGTCGCGGCACAAAACATACCGATGCCCAACGTTGACGATGCCACGAAGAAGAGGCGTGTCGGTTTGAAAGAGCATGATTTGTCCGCGAACGGGAATCAGACTCGATTCGAGACCAAGCTCATCGGCAACCAATCCCGTCCATGCGCCGCCACAAACCACAACATGGTCCGCGTCGAGCCAGACGTCATCGCACTGGGCCGAGACCGAGTCGGCGTTCCAACGCAAGTCCGTGACTTTGGCGTCAGTTTTGATTTCTACGCCTGCGATCTGACACGCCGTCTCGAGCGCTTTGAGATGATCGGGGCATCGCAATTGGTATTCGTCGGGCACCCACCAGGCCGCCGCCGTTTCGACGATGGCGTTTGATAACGCCGGTTCTTGCTTGGCAAGTTCGTCACTTGAAATGGGTTGGCATTCGATTTCGAGACTTTGCCAATAGTCGGTCATGCCAATCATGCTGGCTTTTTCGCCAGGCGTGTTCGCAAGGTACCAACCACCACATCGCCGTAGTCCTGGGTCGATTCCAGTGGTCGCTTGTAGGTTGGCGACCCACTCGGGAAAGAGGTTGTGACTAAGCCCGCGGAGTCGATCGATGGGGTCCGTTGCGGTCTCGAAATTGGCTGGCGGCAGAATCCCAGCGGCTGACCATGACGTTGCGCGGCCAACACTTTGATTGCGTTCGAGCAGAGTGACGGCGCATCCACGACGCGCGAGTTCCCACGCGGTGGAAAGACCGATGGCACCGCCGCCGATGATTAGGATTCGATCGCTCAAGATGGTTGGTGGTTTCGTCGTCGGTGATGAAGGTTGGCGTGTCGAGATCATTCGATCACGTGATTGATCTGACCGAGCAGACTTGCCGCGGTCTCGTCGCCCGAGGAGGCCTTTTGGCCCAGTTTCGAGATCAGATGCTCGAGTTCCGTGATCGTGTCGATATCTTCTGCGATCGGCAAGATGGCAAGCGAAAGGTTGGCGTGAGTGATTCTGTCGCAGGTGGTCGCGAAGACTTCACTCTCGCTCCAGGGGATGTCTCGAAACAGAGTCTCCAATGGCTGCGTCCAGGGGCCAGCCAACCCGATCAGGTAGTACCCGCCATCGGCGGCCGGGCCGAGCACGACGTCGTGATCGGCGAGTTTGGCGAAGGCATCCGCGATCACGGATTCGCCTAGCGTCGGTAGGTCGGCGCCGATCAGCACGGCTCGCACCGCTTGGTCAGGTGTCGCATTGGGGGCGGGGACGTCATTTCCTTCACGGAGCACATCGGTTGGCGTGTTGATTGCATTTTTGGCTTCGATTGCATCGTCGGCATTGGGGGCAACCAAGTGCCGGCGAAACCAGCGTGACATTCGCTCTCCCAAATCCCCCTTTCCTTGAGGCCACAGTCCCCAGCCGCGTTGGTCCGATTCGCTTTCTCGTCCTGGTCCTTGGCGGATTGCGAGTTGCGTCAGCCAGGCCTCGAAGGCTTGCTGGCCCGAATCGGGCGCGAAGCAGATTTCCCGAGCATCGCCTGCCGCATGGAGTTGCCGGCAAAGATGGGTCGTGAAAGCTTGGTGCAGGAGCGCGGATTGACCCATTCCAATGGACTCACCGAGGCGAGTTTTGACCCTGCCCGGATCCCAGAATTTGGTCATTAGCCCCAGGACATGGCGGCTTTTCGGGGGCGTTGGGGCGTCCGAAGAATCGGATTGGGGGGAATTGGAGGGCGAATTCAAGGAGCTAGGCAGAAGACAGCGTGTTCGGGGGCATGAATCCCGTCGCGACCAAAAGGATCCCGATTAAATTAGGGAGCCGTGACGGGAAGTTGATGGGAAATGCGCCAATTCGGGTAGTGCCCTACCGGTTCGGTCCCAAGTCCGAAAATCGTCGATTGTGGACCGAACGGTTAACCACCCGTTACAAACCTGTTATCTTCTCACACCACCACCACATTCTCCATGGGGTCACGGCCGGCAGCCCATGTCGCAGCTCACTTCGGAACGATTTCTCGATATGGTCGCAAAAAGCGGCCTCGTCGACGCCAAGGCTCAAGATCGCTTGGTGGAGAAGATCCGTGCGAAGTACGACGGCCTGCCCACCTCGCCCAAGAAACTCGCCGCGTTGTTCAAACGCGAAGATTTGTTGACCGATTGGCACATCGAAAAGTTGCTGACCGGAAAATACAAGGGCTTCTTCCTGGGCAAGTACAAGTTGCTTGGGCACATCGGCACTGGCGGCATGAGCAGTGTTTACCTGGCCCAGCACACCAAGATGGGTGACCGCCGGGCGATCAAGGTGCTTCCCAAAAAGCGTGTCGATGATGCAACCTATTTGGCTCGCTTCCAGCTCGAAGCCAAAGCGATCGCGACACTCAACCATCCCAACATTGTCTTGGCGTACGACATCGATAATGAAGGCGATGTTCACTACATCGTGATGGAGTATGTCGACGGTCTCGATTTGCAGATGCTCGTCAAGCGAGACGGAGCGCTCGATTGTTCAACCGCGGCCGAAGTGATTGGCCAAGCGGCTCGCGGTTTGGAACATGCTCACAGCAAGGGCGTGATTCATCGTGATGTGAAACCGGCCAATCTGCTGATTGATCAAGACAACATTGTCCGCTTGCTCGATATGGGGTTAGCTCTCGTCAATTCTGACGATGAAGAATCGCTGACCGTTGCGAACAACGAAAACGTTTTGGGCACCGCCGACTATCTGGCGCCCGAGCAGGCACTCAACAGCCATACGGTGGATCATCGAGCCGACATCTATGGCCTCGGTTGCACGCTTTACTTTTTGTTGACAGGCAAGCCACCGTTCAGCGACGGGACGTTGGCACAGCGGATCGCCAAGCATCAAACGGAGATGCCAACGCCCATTCGACAATTGCGTCCCGATTGTCCAGGCGAACTTGAAGGCATCTGTGTCAAGATGATCCAAAAGGACCCGGCCTACCGTTACCAAACAGCAAAAGATGTTGCTGAGGTGATGGAGAAGTTTGTCAATGCAGTGCCCAAGGGACAAAAGGTGACCTCCGGATTGGGCGCGTCGCCGGATTTTGAGGTAGACGACGGTTCGTCGTCCATCTCTCTCGATGAAGGTGATCGCTCGTCTGTCCCGGGCGACACGGTGACCAACAAGAATGACGACACGCTGACAAGCAAGCGAGAGTTAGTCCGTGGTAAAGGCTTGAGCGCGAGCGACAGTGGCCGACTTGTCGACATCAAACAACGGCCCGATTTGATTGAAGGCAGCTTCTTAGACCTGCAATTGGAATCGGGCTATCGCGCCAGCGCTGATCCTGCTGCGCGGGCAAAAGAGGGGCCGGTGGCAGCACGTCCTGATTCGTCGAGCCAATCCGATGTGCAAATCGGCGACGAATCCGACATCTATGGCTCTCGCAAGTCGCGGTCGTCACGGCAACAGAAAAAGGGAATCGACCCGATGTTGCTAGGCGCGTTGATCCTCGCTCTATTCATTGTCGCCGTCGCGCTAGGTTTCTTCCTGGCACGTGTGACCGGAAGCTGATCTCTCCCTCGGCGCGTCTTTGGGGTGTTGGGATCCTTTCGGAAATTGCCCCTACTGGCCCCATAAGAGAGTTTCGATGACTGTCGTTTTTGAACGACCCTACGAGTTTGTGCCGGCGCATCGGGGAAACCTGTGGCCGTCGTTCATTCAAACGTTTCGCCTGGTTGATCGACACCTCAAGTCCAAAGAAGGCGTGGTGGGACGCGAATGTCGCCACTTGGATCGACTGCGTGATTCGCTCGACCGAGGTGATGGCATTCTCTTGGCCCCGAATCATTGTCGCTATGCCGATCCGCTTGCGCTCGGGTGGCCCGCTCGGGAGGCCGGGACGCATGTCTTCGCGATGGCATCCTGGCATCTGTTCAATGAGGGGTGGTTTGATAGCTTTGCCATTCAAAAAATGGGCGGCTTCAGTATTAACCGCGAAGGGAGCGATCGGCAAAGCCTGGAAACGGCAATCGATATCTTGGTCAACGCAACGCGCCCGTTGATTTTGTTTCCTGAAGGGACTACCAACCGAACCAACGATGTTTTGAAGCCGTTGCTTGATGGCGTCGCCTTCATTGCCCGTTCGGCAGCGCGCAAGCGAAGCAAGAATGATGGCGGCAATGTAGTGGTGCATCCTGTTGGCATGAAATACTTGTGCGTTGACGACGATGTCTCGCCGTGGATTGATCAGCAGCTGACGCGCATTGAAAAAAGCCTTGGGTGGCACAGGCCTACCGACCAGTCGTTGCTGCAGCGAACCGTTTGTTTGGCCGAAGCATTGTTGTCGCTTAAAGAAGTCCAGTACTTTGGTAGCTCACGTTCTGGAGAGCTTCCTGAGCGACGCGATGGTTTGATCGAGCATCTGCTCGAGCGCACCGAGGACCGACTAACAATGGACCCTTCTGATCCCGATATCCGCGCTCGCGTGCGTTCGATTCGGTCGGAAGTTGTAAAACGCTATTTCGATGGTGGTGCTTCCAAAGACTCTGGCGAGACGACACGGTTACGCAACGATGTGATTGCCGCCGATTTGGCTCAAGAATTACTTTCGTACCCTGACTGTTACCTGCTTCCCGATGAAGTGACCGACACAAGGATTGTCGAAACGATCCAGCGGATGCAGGAGACGCTGTACGGCAAGGCAGACGTTTCGGTGCCGCTGAAGGTTGTGATTGAGTTTGACGAGGCGATCAAGGTTCCAACCGAACGTGCGCCTCGAGGGCAAGCCGATCCGTTGATGGAGCAACTCTCGACGCAACTCTCTGCGATGCTCACGAGGTTGTCAGGCGAAGCGCGTCCGTTCAAGAGCTAGAGGCGAAGTCTCCGATTTGTTCGCCGTTCGGGCGAATCGTATACCATAAACTTCGCTCAACTTTTGCATGCTTCGCTGACCGGAACACGCTTTCTGGTGCGCATCGTGACAGCCGCGTTTTTGAGACTGAATCGAGGGACGAAAAAAGATGATCATTGGTGTGCCGACCGAGGTGAAGACAGACGAATACCGCGTCGCGATGTTGCCCGTTGGTGTCGAAGAGTTGGTTAGTCGTGGACACACGCTGTTGGTCCAATCGGGGGCCGGCCTGGGGTCGGGGTTGCCTGATCACGAGTACCTCCGGGCTGGTGCAGAATTGTCCGCCTCGGCCGAAGACGTGTTCGCTCGGGCGGACATGATCGTCAAAGTCAAAGAGCCGCAAGAGGAAGAGTACGCGCTGATTCGACCCGGTCAGATTGTCTTCACCTACTTTCACTTTGCCGCGAGCTTGAATTTGACTACCGCGATGATTGAAAGCGGTGCTTCATGCTTTGCTTATGAAACACTTCGAGACGATCGAGGACGGCTACCGCTACTGACGCCGATGAGCGAAGTGGCGGGGCGGATGAGCATTCAGGAGGGTGCGAAGTTTCTCGAGAAGCCACAGATGGGGCGTGGGATTCTACTCGGAGGCGTCCCGGGTGTGCCCCCAGCACACATCACGATTCTTGGCGGCGGCGTCGTGGGGGCAAATGCTGCAAAGATTGCCGCTGGTTTTCAAGCGGACGTCGCGATCCTTGACGTCAATCTTGATCGCTTGCGGTATCTCGACGATATCATGCCGGCCAATGTGAACATGCTTTACTGTGACCGACACACGGTGTTGGAACAGATCCAGCGAGCCGACCTTGTGGTTGGATCCGTTTTGATTCCAGGTGGAAAGGCACCGCAACTTGTTCGCAAAGAAGACCTGCGGCTGATGAAGCACGGTAGCGTTGTGATCGATGTTGCCGTCGACCAAGGAGGGTGTATTGAGACAAGCCGACCGACCACGCATAGTGACCCGACTTACATCGTCGATGAAGTGGTCCACTACTGTGTCGCCAACATGCCCGGAGCGGTTGGCCGGACGAGCACGTTTGCCCTTTGCAATGCGACACTTCCCTGGGTGATGCGACTGGCCGACATTGGTGTCGACGGTTCCATCGAGGCTTCGGGCCCGCTTCGCGATGCGATCAATGTGCATCGCGGAAAAGTGACCAACGCCGCCGTCGCGAAAGCCTTCGACTTGCCACATCAAGAACCCTAGGGACACAACGTAGTGGACGAGGCTACGAGTCCCAGGCCCTGTAGTGGACGAGGCCACGAGTCCCTGAACGCACTCCTTGCCATATCCACTACGGTTTTCAACCGCCGCGCGGAACTCCGGCAAAGACCAGTTTTCCCCACGAGGTTTGTTGCACCGATGGTTCAAAGTGTTGGTGGAACACTTTCAGTAAAACGTCGGGTTGAGCGAGCCATTGTTCGTACGTTTCACGCTCGTGGTCAATCATGGCCGCCAACGCATCGCCTTTGGCATAGACTTTGCGAACCATTGGCTGGCTGACCACGGCATGCACGAAACGAAGAAACGGAGTCAGCCAAGGTTCGACGACGTAAAACGTACCGGTTGGTTTCAAAACTCGGCGCACTTCCGACAGTACCTTGTCAAGGTCATCGGGTAGCGTCGGCAAGTGATGCAGTCCTCCTTGGACAATCGCAATCTCCCATGCGTCGTCCTCAAACGGAAGTTCGCGGCAATCGGCAAGATGCAATTGGGCTGGGCCGCGGTACTGGGCAAGAAGCGTGTCGGAAAGATCGACACCCGCAATGTTTTGAAATCCTAGTCTTTCCAAGGCGACCAACCCGCCGCCACGACCGCAAAAAAGTTCGACCGTTGGTGCCTCTTTGGGAAGCCTTTCGAATCCGAATCGCTTTAGTCGTGAAACGAACTTTGCGATCTCTTCCTCGGCCGTTTCAAAACGTCGATACGCATCTTCCCACTGGGGATCGCAGCAGACTTCGCCCGCATCGATGTGCCGAACAATGTTTGGAGTGGCGTTCGCGTTGGACATCAGTTTTGTGGTTTGCTGGAGAGTGCGGCGATGAAGTGGAGTCCCCGTTCGAAAGCCCAGCTAAGTGGTGGCGGATAAAGCCCTAATTTTTCGCGGCAGGCGTTCACTGTTAGCTCCAGCGCGTCGAACAGTTCGTCCCATTCCGATCGCGACAGGTAGTTGCAGGGGATTTCAACGCCATGTCGCTTGTTGCCTACGTTGTCCATAAAGGCCAAGGTTTGCTGCGCAGCGATGCCGTTGCGGTAGTGGTCTTTCAGCAGGATCTGTTGCTTGGAGACACGTTTCGCCTCGGCTAGCAGTGGTTGAGGATCGTCCGTGTGATGTAGGACATCGACAAAGACGACTGCGTCAAATGCATCGTCTTGGGCAGGAATCGTTTGGCCGTCAAACGGTTCGACGGGGATCGCAGTTTGCTCACGAACCAGCACATCAATCCCGCGAATGTGAATGTCCGGACGTTTGTTTGAAAGTATGGACGCGAGTTGTCCGTCACCGCAACCAACATCCAAGACACGAGCGTTTTCGACAAGCATGTCTCCAAGGTGCGACGCGAGGACTTCGATGCGGCGTTGATGGACATACCTTTGGTGCAACCACGAAATGGTCATTCGGTAGCCGCCTCGGATGCAGATTCGATCGGATTGGTTTGCCGAGTCCGACGGTGCATTTTGAGGACACCTGCCATCAGCGCAGCCATCGACGTTTGGAAACCGATCGCGACCAAGGTCACGCCTGGGACGACCAAACGCATGGTGACGGGATAGTCGAGCCGACCAAAGTCCGTTTGCCACCACTGGTAGACGACTGCAGCGACGAGTCCAACGCCAATGACGGCGGCAGCAGAACCGAAGATGAGCCCTTTTTCGACTGTCAGCTTCTCGAGTTTTTCATGCGGCGGCATCATCCCCTCGCGTCCGGCGAAAATGCGCGCCAGCGTGGCGAGCAAAATGCATTGCCAGCCCATCAGTCCGGCGAGACTCGCAATCAGCAAGGTGTGTACGTCGAGCGCCGCGCCGAAGATCGCAACTTGCGGGATCGCGAGCAAGTAACCGAGCGCGGCAAGCGCGATCAAAACCAATCCGGGAATGAAAAAGGTCCACTTCGGACTGAATACCAAGAACAGACGCAACGTGCGCCAGCCATCGCGAAACGTACGCAGGTGTGGCCCATGAACCTTACGGCCATCGGGGTGCAGCGTGATAGGAACCTGCGACATCGTCGCGCCGTACAGGCCACTCTTGATGATCATTTCGGTCGCGAATTCCATTCCAGGTGATCGCATGTCAAGCCGATCGTAGTGCTCGCGTCGAAACCCACGCATCCCGCAGTAGACATCGTTGATGGGAATACGGAACATTTGTCGCACGAGCCACGACAGCATCGGGTTGCCGATCCAGCGATGAAGAAAGGGCATCGCACCGGGCATCACACGACCGCCACCGCGTGGCAAACGGCATCCTTGAACCAAGTCAAATTCTTCGCGGAGCCGATCGACAAACTTGGGAATCTCCAAGAAATCGTAGCTGTCATCGGCATCGCCCATGATGACAAACTTGCCTTTGCTGGATTCGATGCCATGCATCAACGCAGCGCCATAACCACGCTCGGTGACATCGATGGTACGAGCACCAAGAGATTCGGCAATCTTTTTCGAGTCGTCCGTGCTGCCGTTGTCGGCGAGAACAACCTCGCCTTGGATCTCTGCCTCGCGCATGGCACGTATCGCTTTCTCGACACAGATTCCAACGGTGTCGGCTTCGTTCAAGCAAGGCATGACGACCGACAATTCAAGATCGTCATCGCTCATTTAGCAGGCTCCGGCGTGGTTTGTTTACTTGATTTGATCGTTTTGGCCGGCTTGCTGCGGCGTGACAGGAGCACAGCCGCAGCCGCACCAATGGAAAGTGAGATTAGCGGCTCGACGATAATTCGATATCGATAGTCTGGGATTTCTAATGTTCCCGTGACGACGGCAAAGTAGCTGAAGATCAACAGCAGCCAAAGACCGTAAGGTCGGGTGGGGCCGTTGACCAACAGGACGAGCACTGAAAGTCCGAGTACGGCCGCAAGTAGCGTGTTGGCCCAGACAAGTTGGCTCGCTCGATGTTCGATCGCCATTTCGATCGGCGGCATCACCCAGCCCCAAGTCTGTTGGTCTTGATAGTCGCCCGTGGTCAATTGGATTGGGAGATCGGTGGCCGCACACCGCCAATAGTTGACGATCCGCCGAAACGCTTTTTCGCCGAAGGCTTCTTGGTTGGCCTCAATGGCTTGGATCGAGACCGTCTTCATTAACCGGTCAGCTTGCGCGTCATCGAGTCCCGACTTGACCAACGCGTCGGAGACTTTCCATGTGGTTCGCCAATCTTCCGAGGCACTGACGTTGGCCAGTCGACGCTTGAGTTGGTTTCCTTCGGGCGTCTCAAGAATATCGAGTCCTGTTCCGGAGCCCTCTTGGAAGGTGACGATCCAAATGTTGCGGCCCACAAACTCGGTAAGGAAAGGACTGCCAAAGAGGTGATGGTTGCGCGCCAGCCAGGGAGCTGCCATGGTGACAACGATCGCCCCGGCAAGAATCAAGTGGCCGACGCGATGATGAAGTTTGACGGCTGACTGCAAACCATCTTTCTTCAAACGCGCGTGTCGTCGAATATGGATCCAAAGCAAGAACAGCAAGTGCGGGATCCACAACAAGATCACGATCGGCCGAGTCAGCAATGCGAGGCTAAAGGTGATCGCAAACCAGATCGCCGATTTCTTGTTGCTGTGCTTGGCGTAGTCCATCGCAGCAAGGAGATGCAACATCAAGAAAAAGACAAACAATGATTCCGAAAGGACGGCCGCCGAAAAGGTGAGTGCGGAAACGGCGGGAAGGGATGCAAGCAGGGTGAGCGGCATCGCCCAAGGAAGCTTGGTCATCCTGGCCGCAATGCGACTGGCGATCAAGATCGATGCAATCCACATCAAACCCTGACAGGCCGCGATCGCCGCCATTGACCAGGGCCCGGCAAGACTGCGAATGATGGCGATGAAATACGGAAACAGCGGCGTGCGATAAGCGATCGGATCGCTCAGCAGCAGCACATCGCCCGACATGACGATCGAACTGAGACGCCAATAAGACATCGAATCGTACTCAAGTGCGACCGGTCCGCCGGCGAGGACCGCGATGACTTTCGCGATCACAAGCAACAGTAGAACGAACGTAATGAAGTGTCTCACCGACCGCCTCGTCGTGGATTTTGAGACCAATGCGACTGTTGTCTCAGCGCACCAGTGCCGATAATGGCGTCAATCGGTCTAGTATGGTCGTCATGTGCAACTCGATTCAACGACGCCACTGAAGTGCTCTGCCCAGTCGCCATACGTAAATTCCGATTACAGGAGTTATCCGCGTTGTTTGGGCCGGTTAGGATTGGCACGCGTGCGCGTTGGGGCCAGATCACGCGTACGCGTTGGGGCCAGATCACGCGTACGCTTCGGGGCCAGATGAGGGACAGGCGATGAGTGTTCTTCCGATCGTCGATTTTGATGACCAAGGGCACGCTCTAGGACGGTGGTGGCACGAGGAAGACGACGGCCGCATCCTCTGCACACTCTGCCCACGTGCCTGCCGTCTGAAGCCGGGTGATCGTGGTTTTTGTTTCGTCCGCACCAACGTCGACGGACAGATGGTGCTCGATACGTATGGACGCAGCACAGGGTTTTGCATTGACCCGATCGAAAAGAAGCCGCTCAACCATTTCTTGCCGGGTACGCCCATCCTGAGTTTTGGAACGGCTGGTTGCAATCTTGGCTGCAAGTTCTGCCAGAATTGGGATATCTCAAAAAGTCGCGAGGTGGCACGGCTGAGCAACGTGGCGACTCCCGATGCGATCGCGGCTGCGGCACAGAAATCGGGATGCCGGAGCGTCGCCTTCACTTACAACGACCCGGTGATCTGGGCCGAGTATGCGATCGACACCGCAGCGGCTTGTCGAGCCGTCGGAATCAAGTCTGTCGCTGTGACCGCCGGATACATCACCGAACAAGCTCGCGGCGAGTTCTTTGATTCGATGGACGCCGCCAACATCGACCTGAAGGGGTTTAGTGAGGAGTTCTACTTTGGCCTGACCGGTGCCCACCTCCAAAACGTGCTCGACACGATTGCCTACGTTTGTCGTGAGACATCCTGTTGGGTGGAACTCACCAATCTGATCATTCCCGACGCCAACGACGGCGACGACGAGCTTCGAAAGATGGTCGATTGGATTCTCGAGGCCGTGGGAAGCGACGTGCCCGTGCACTTCACGGCATTCCATCCCGATTTCCGAATGACCGATCGCCCCCGGACATCGCACGACACACTGATCCGAGCTTACGACATCGCCAACCAAGCCGGACTGCGCTATGTCTACGTTGGCAATGTCCACGACGTTGCGCGGCAGAGCACGTATTGTCCGTCTTGTCGGCAGCTGTTGATCGAGAGAGACTGGCACCAAATTGGTCACTACGCAATGGAAGGGAACCGTTGCCGGCATTGCCAATTCGAAGTTGCAGGACACTTTGAAGCGGCGCCTGGCAATTGGGGGCAACGACGACAGCCCATTCGGATCGAACCCGTTTCCCAGTCCCCCTGCCCTGCCCCGGCTGCCAACTCAGCAACCGAGAGTCAGCCGCGCCGAGACCGCGAGTCGCATTCAACCGACGCCCAGGAAAGAACCATGGAAGAAAACGTAAAGAAAAATCGGCTGGAATTCAGCGAGGATGAGCAACAGCGCATCATGCAGGCGGCCGCTCGTGTTGTTTGTGGTTCCGTTTTTCGCACCCAGCCAGCGGGCGTTCATGATTTGTTAGGTGACACAGCAAACCGCCCGATCGCCGGCGTCTATGTGACGTTAAAGCGAGGCGAGGTGTTACGAGGCTGTTGTGGCGTCCAGGGTGAGGCGTACCGTTTAGTGGATGCGCTGGTCAACTCGGCGGGGCGCACGGCACTTCATGATCCCCGGATGCCACCGGTGTCGGCGGTCGAACTCAAGGATCTGCATTTGTCCGTTTCGATGATTGGTCCTGCACGTCCCATTGAGGTCGAGGGAGATGATCGAATCAACGCCGTCGAAATCGGCAAACAGGGACTGCGCATCGAGCACAACGGTCGTGCTGGGTTGTTGTTGCCCTCGGTGGCTCGAGAACGCGATTGGGATGGTCGTCAATTCCTAGACGCCGTGTGTCGCAAGGCAGGGCTCAGCGAAGCAACATGGAGAGGCGAAAACGTTAACGTGTCTGTCTTTGATGGAGTTGATTTCGGACGATCGCTCGCCGAGTTGGTGCGTTTGGATGACATCCAAGAGGTTGGTTTGATTGCACCGGACCAGATCGAACAACTCTGTCGCTGGGTTCATCAAAACATCGTTGCCTTTCAAACTGGCGCGACACCGATGTTTTATGCCAACAGCGTTGCGGACGCGACCGTTCCCGGCATTGCGCTGCAAGTGGCTTTTGATCCCAATCAACGCCCATCGAGTTTGATGCAATTCACGATTCGCGATGGTGTACCGCTTCAGTCAACGCTGTACCACATGACTCAGCGAATTGCGGCCGAACTCAACGGAGTTGGTCATGTGGCCGATTGGCAAGTGCGAATTGGCGTCCTATCGAGCATTGTTCAACATGGCGTCGATGCTCAAGCGGATGTGGCTTCGCTTGATTGCAAACGCCGCGGGATCTTGGCTGTGGATGGTGCGCGGTGGTCGTTCCAGTACGACCGATCGGGCGAGCCAAATGAGTTGATGCAAAACGTGATCGAGGCCGAACCGTTTCATCGGGGAGTGACCCCAATCTTTTCGGCGGTTTGTGATTGTAACGTTTCAAAGATCGCAATGGCGAGTGGTCCACGTGGCGAGACCGTTACGTCGACCCGTTCCCCTGGTGTTGCCGGACGTTTCTATCCAGCTGGAGACAAGCAACGCGAAGAACTCGTTGATAAGTTCCTTGACGATGAAGACATCAAGCCTCGAAAAGTGCGTGCCGCAATGGTACCGCATGCCGGTTTGATGTTTTCGGGTAAAGTGGCAGCCGATGTTTGGCGACGGATTGAGATTCCCAATAACGTGTTGATCATCGGACCAAAGCACACGCGTGATGGCGTCGATTGGGCAGTCGCGCCTCATGATGTTTGGCAACTTTCCGAGACAACGCAACTCGAGGGCGCTGCCGACTTGGCGTCTCAAATTGCCGACCAGATTCCCGGTATGCAACTGGACGCGATCGCCCATCGAGCCGAACACGGGATTGAAGTTCAATTGCCGATCCTGCATCGTCTGGCGCCCCAAACGCGGATCGCCGCAATCGCGATGGGCCACGCAAGCTACACCGAACTCGTGCCGGTTGCCAAAGCGATGGCCGATTGGATCCGCGGCCTCGAAGATCCACCGCTGTTAGTGATCAGCAGTGATATGAATCACTTTGCCGATGACGAAGAGAATCGCCGCCGCGACGCGATCGCGCTCGAGCTTGTTGAAAAGAATGATCCTAAATCGCTACTTCGCGTTTGCGACGAACAGAGCATCAGCATGTGCGGTCGTGTTCCCGCAGCACTTGTCTTGATGACCCTTGCCGAGTTGGGGCAAACTCCCGAGTACGAAAAAATCGCCTATTGCACATCGGGTGACATCACCGGCGATCGTGACCGGGTGGTGGGCTACGCCGGTGTGCTGTTTTAGTTGACGCGCTCTTTCTGAGTGGTCAACGCAGTCTTGGGCGCGTGAGCCGCTGGCCGTCAGGCCTCGGGCCCTTGCCACCGCGGAGCTAGAGTGAAGGCGAGCAAGGCCCGGCCGCTTACGCGATCGCGGCTCAGTTGTGTCAACTTGGGCAAGGATTTCTGCTGATGGAAACGCAATTGCAATCCGCAGCACTAGCTGCGGTAAAACGAGTCTGTCGTACCGCCTTTGGGCGGATTGCGTGAAGATTCCGGCTAAAGCTCGGTACTACAAACGGCGTTCGGCTCACGAAAACTCTGGCGGGTACGCGATCGATTTGGGCATCACATCCGCGAGGATTTCCATTGCGTTACAATCGGTCGTCTTCAGTTCACGAGCCACTTCTTTGGTTGCCAGTTCATGTCTTCATTGTTGCCGGTCATCGACGCAGGTCTGCCCACTGGGGTGGTCGAGGCTTTTGCATCTCGGGTGACTCGGCAAGGCGGCCCGTTGGTTCGAACGAGTCTGACCGATCTGCAAATCAATCTTGGAAAGCTCTGCAATCAGACGTGCACACATTGTCATGTCGAAGCGGGACCGACAAAGACACGCGAAAACATGGACGCCAAAACGGCGGACCGCATCCTCGAACTTTCTGAATCGTGCGATACGTTGACGACCGTCGATTTGACAGGCGGCGCGCCCGAGATGAATCCTCATTTTCGTCGACTGGTCGAAGCATTCCGGAAACGCGGATTGCGAATCATCGACCGCTGCAATTTGACCATCCTGTCCGAACCAGGTTACGAGTGGGTCGCGAACTTCCTGGCGGATCATCAAGTCGATGTGGTCGCTTCCCTGCCCTGCTATTTGGAAGACAACGTCGATGGGCAACGCGGCAAAGGTGTTTTTGGCCGCAGCATCGATGGGCTCTTGAAACTGAACGAACTTGGCTACGGACGAGAGACTAACTTGCGGCTCGATTTGGTCTTTAACCCGACCGGTCCATCGCTTCCACCCGACCAGGCCAAACTCGAAGCCGACTATCACCGCGAATTGCGAGCTCGCTTTGGTATCGAATTCGATCACTTGCTTGCCATCACGAACATCCCAATCAAACGGTACGCTCGGTACTTGCTCAAGAAGGGAAAGCTTGATGACTACATGCGGCTGCTTGCCGACAACTTCAATCCCGTCGCAGCCGAGCGCGTGATGTGCAAATCACTTTTGTCGATTGGCTGGGATGGCAAGATCTATGACTGCGATTTTAACCAGATGCTCGAAATGCCTGCCGTGACGACGGACGACATTGCGCAATCCGATGGCACCACCGTTTGGTCCGTCGGTTCATTGGAAACGTTTTTGAACCAAAGAATCACCGTTGCTGATCACTGCTACGGTTGCACTGCGGGAGCAGGCAGCAGTTGCGGCGGCGCGGTGGTGTCCGAATAAGAGAATGAAGACGATCGAAATGGCAAATACACTCGACACCGAAAGTGCTGTTCGCGAGCGATACGCGGCAGCCGCCGAAGCTCAGGAACCACAACTCTGTTGCCCTGTCGACTACGACACCCAATATCTGAAAGTGATCCCTCAAGAAGTGATCGATCGAGATTACGGGTGTGGTGATCCATCGAAATACGTGCGTCCCGGTGAGACCGTTTTGGATTTGGGTAGTGGCGGTGGCAAGATCTGCTTCATCGCCTCGCAAGTGGTCGGCGCCGAAGGCCAGGTGATCGGTGTCGACATGAATGATTCGATGCTCGCCCTCGCTCGAACGAGCCAGAAGAAAGTTGCTGAGAAGATCGGCTATGACAACGTCGTCTTCCGCAAAGGCAAGATTCAAGACATGGCGATCGATCGTGATGCGGTCGACGCCTACTTGAAAGAAAAGCCAATCACAAGCGAAGCAGATTTGCAGGAGCTTGAGCGATTCATCGGCAACATGCGAACCGAGTCGCCGATGATTCCGGACGAGTCCGTTGACGTGGTCGTAAGCAACTGTGTGTTGAACCTTGTCGATCCGGCTGAAAAGGCACAGTTGTTTCGTGAAATCTATCGTGTGCTGCGCCGGGGTGGCCGAGCCGTCATTAGCGACATCGTGTCGGATGAAGATGTGCCGTATCACATGCAACAAGACGGCGAACTGTGGAGCGGTTGTATTTCGGGAGCCTTCCAAGAAAAGGCGTTCCTACAGGCCTTTGAAGAGGCCGGATTCTACGGAATCGAAATGTCGGTTTTGCAGCAAGAGCCGTGGCAAATCGTCGAGGGAATCGAGTTTCGTTCGGCAACCGTCATCGCCTACAAGGGAATCGAGGGACCCTGTTTCGAGCACAACGAAGCGGTGATGTATCAGGGCCCATTTAGCCGCGTGTACGACGACAACGGACATTGCTTTGAACGTGGCAAGCGAACAGCCGTCTGTCGAAAGACGTTCGAAATCATGACCCGCGAGCCTTACGGGGACCAGTTCATTGGCATCGAGCCAAACGAGGCGATTGATCCCCAAGATGCGAAGCCCTTTGAATGCCCACAGGCGAGCGAGGAACGCCCACCAAGAGTAACCAAAGGCCCAGGCTACAAGAAAACATCGCTACCGACCGCGGATTGTTGCGGCACCGATGGCTGCTGCTGAGTCGGCCAAAGCAAGATTTCGTAACGATGGTTCGTAGTACCGAGCATTCGCCGGAAACTCCATGCGATCCGCCTAAAGGCGGTACTACAAACTGATCGTGAGCCGTACGCGCCAGCGTCGGGCCTCCTACATGACTTGCGTCGGTCTACCAACACAAACCACCTTCTGGCGAAGGTAGCTACGGGCGGCTCGTTAGCGAAAATTTTCGACCAAGCCGACGCCTGGCACACCCGCGTCGGTTAGCTTCTTGGCGAACTGATGGATGGTTTCGTCATCGGTCTTTTTCTGGTCGCGGACGATCACCACACTGTCGAAAGCGGATGCCGTTTGGCACACCGCGGGTGTTGCACCGCAGCCACCGTCCATCACCACCAAGTCGAAGCGATCGCGAAGCGCCTTGACCACTTCGCTGATTTCATAGGGGCTCGCCGCTGCACTTGGATACGTTGGTGGCGTCAACGGAATCAGTGTCAGGCCATCTTCCACCGCGTGGATGGCGATTTCCTTTAACGGCAATCCGCCGCGTACGTTGTCGACCCATCCATGTTGCAAATCCAAGCGTAGATCTTCGATCAATGTCGGAGCTTCGGTGTCGCCGTCAATCAGTGCGACGCGAATACCCGCTGCCGAGGCCGCCATCGCGATTCCGATCGCGACCGTGCTGCGACCTTCACCCGATTGATGGCTGGTGATCATCATACTGCCAAGGCCCGAAGCGACGACATCCATCATTCGCTCGGCGATCTGTTGGAACAGCACGCCCTCGAAGAACAGATCCGCAACCGTGTTGGGAATGTCAAAGACATCGACTTCCCAAGCAGCCCGGAAGGGTTCAATCGGAGCAGCCTTCGCAGTGGGATTGGATTCGATCGGCGTTGTCGTGGCAGCGGCCGACACGCTGGCTGCAGCCGAAGCGAGCATGTCCTCAGTGATTGGCTGCGCGTTACCGTCTGGCTGCGCGTCTTCGGCTGGCTTCGAGTCAGGTTCGGGGCCAACGTCGCTTGGTTCGGGCGGAGCCGATTGTTTCGCCGTTGGTTTGCTGTGTGGTTTGCTGTGTGGTTTGTGAAGATCCAGCGGTGAGGTTTCAGGTGGATCGATGCGCGTCTGCACAATCGGCACGGGCTCGGCAGACTCTCGCGGCGACTTGGGTTCCGATGAACCAGGCGAGTCTACTGAGGCTTCGTGGGCGTCTTCGATGATATCGATCGAATCCAGCCCTGCCGGCAATTCAGCGTTGGCGATCGCGTCCGCATCCATTGCATCCTGAGCCGCATCGTAAGTGTCGGTCGTGAACGATGCCGTCGCGTAGGCGGTGTGAATGTGTTGTTGCAGTTCCTCAATCCGCTGGTCGAGCGTTGTGAACTCTTCAGGCAGAGCGCTCTTGATCGATGGCGGGCTGGTGTCGACGTGTGGCTTGGGCAACTCGTTCACGCCAGGATCGACGCGGGCCATCTCGTTCTCGATTGGGTCGACCCAAACCGAGGCGGATTGGGCGACACTTGGATCGACGTGCAGCTCGCCAGGTTGAAGGTTCGACTCGGATTGCCCGTCTGACTCTTTTTGTGGACCAGCAGCACTCGAAGGCATGTCCGAGTTCACATGCTCACCTGCGGCCGGTTGCCCCGTGGGCATGGAAGAAGCGTTTGGGTGCGATTCCGCCGCACGTTTGCGTCGTGAAAAGGCTTTGACGAATGTTTGGTCCGATGAACTCATGACACTTCTGCCTAGGTGCTAGTTTTGCGGGTTGGGGGCGTCGACAGCTTCGGTGCCAACCGTCTGGAAGCTGTCCAGCGTTTGTAGCGCTGCTTCCAGCTCAAACGAAATCCCAAACGGAGTCTTGGAAAACGCAGGACCTTTGAAGGCAGACGCGTTGCTTGTAGCGGGTTTGGCCACTTCGACCACTCCCGTCGATTCCAAGTCTTCGAGTGTCGGAATCGTTGAAGCGTCCAACCGATTGGAGACCGCAACGGCTTCGGTTCGTTCTGATTTCAATGCGTCGGTCGCTTCGGGCAGATTGGTTTCCACGTCCAAGTCGACATCGATCACAGGTTCGCTTAACGCGACTGCGGAATCGAGTTCGTTCGCCGCCATCACATTGCTGTTGCCGATTTGTGAAAGCGAATCGGACTCGGCTTCGGCCACGGTAATGTCAGAACTTGGTGCGCCGTGATCATGTTCGGGAATGGGCAGCTCTGCGTTTTCGCCCAAATCAAAATCGAGTTCCGTGATCGTGTCGGCAACCGAATCATCGTATTGCTGGTTGTCTTTGCCATTGCCCGTTAAGAAGGCTGCAGCAACGACGATCAACAACATGGCCAGCACGAGGGCGTGCGAACCGATCTTTTCCATCCACGTCCGGCCCGCGGGCAGTTGATCGAGCGGTTCGAGGATCGTATCGTTCGGCGGTGCTGGTGCCGGCGGCGTGGACGCTTTGGATGTCCCACGGTCATTGGTCGGCTGGACATCTTTAGTCAGCTGGGGCAAAGCTTGTTCGGCTTCCGCTTTGGACTCCGCCTGTTCGATGAGCGACGCCCGTCGGCTGCTTCGCGGCGTTTCATCGGGCGCATCGTTTACCGGATCGACCGTGGGCGAGACATCTTTCGTCGTCTCGCATGTTGTCGGTTGCGCATCGTTGTCGGCGCGTTTGCCAAGATTCCGCAACTCGAACAAGGTCGGTGGCGTTGCAGGTTCTTGCTTTTCGAAACCGGATGGTTCGTCGGGCGTATGGCGACTGCCGTCTTGGACCCGCCGTGGCGAGACAGTCATGCGAAGGTTCCGTGGTCGTGGAAGTGGGAGGAGGCGCCCATGAGAAAATCTCCAGGCATCCACCTCTGTTAAATCGGTATCGGTCAAATGGTTCTTTAGGTATTTGCGGAATAGCTAAACTGAGCCGCTTCGGCAAGATTGAATGCGGCTTTGGCTCACATTGATTGCGCATTGACGCGGATCGCGGCCACCCTGGCTGGTTCAGGATGCCAGAGCTTGGGGGGCTAGCGAACATCGGCAGCCCCCGCGGTGTCTTCGCCAAGTCCCGCCGAAGGATCTTCAAATAAGCCCCGAATACCGTGAAAACCTCGCAAATTGCGAGCTTCGGCTTGTCGATTTCGGGTCATGGAAGGATGATTAGGCGATTCTGAATGCGCCAGGCCAGTCCTTCATCCTTGGATTGGCGGTTTGGGCGGTTTACGCGAAGTTGGCCTTACTGACAGATCCCTTTCGAAAATGCTCCAGCCAAATACGACCGAGTCGCAACTGTCTCACCTCATCCGCGAGCGAATCTTGATGCTCGATGGGGCCATGGGGACGATGATCCAGCGTCTCGCGCTTGATGAGGCGGGTGTTCGAGGCGACCGGTTCGCGGACCACCACAAAGACCTCAAGAACTTTTCGGACATCCTCTGTCTGACCCATCCCGAAAAGATCACCGACATTCACCGGGCCTATTACGAAGCCGGAAGTGACATCGTCGAAACCAATTCGTTCGGTGCTTCGCCGGTTGGGATGGTCGAGTTTGACCTACCGCTCGAGCTGGTCGACGAGATCAACCATGCCGCCGTCGCCTGTGCTCGCAAAGCCGCAGATGAATGGACCGAGCGCACACCCGACAAACCCCGCTTTGTCGCGGGATCGATTGGACCGACCACCCGGCAGCTTGCGATCAGTACTGAAGATGATCCGGCGCACCGAGCGGCGACGTTTCACGAAATGGCCGATAGCTACTACGCTCAAGTCAAATCGTTGGTTGAAGCGGGCGTCGATATTCTCTTGCCCGAAACCGCGATCGACACGTTGAATCTGAAATCGTGTCTGTATGCAATCCAAGCGTATTTCGTCGACAGCGGCCGTTCCGTTCCCGTGATGGCCAGCGGTACCTTTGCCGATGGTGGCCGCACATTCGTCAGTGCTCAAAACATTGAAGCGTTTTGGACATCGATCTCTCACTTCCCACTTTTGACCGTTGGGATGAACTGTGCACTCGGACCCGATGTGATGCGGCCTCACATCGAAGAGTTGTCGCAAGTTGCCGGCATTCCTGTTTCGTGTCACCCCAATGCTGGCCTGCCGAATGAAATGGGCCAGTTCGATCTCGGCCCCAAAGCGATGGCCGACATCGTTGGTGAGTATGCCGATAACGGTTGGGTCAACATCTTGGGCGGATGTTGTGGAACGACGCCTGATCACATCCGCGCGATTGCCCAGCGCATCGAAGGGCGCAAGCCAAAACAGGATCACGTTGGCCCGGTCTACACGCGACTGTCGGGACAATTGCCGATGGTCATGCGTCCCGAGATCCCCTTTACGATGGTCGGTGAACGAACCAACGTAACAGGCAGTCGCAAGTTCGCTCGGTTGATTCGTGAGGAGTTGTACGAAGAAGCGATTGAGGTCGCGCGGCAACAGGTTCAAAACGGTGCAACGATCATCGATATCAACTTCGATGACGCACTTCTTGACGGCGTCGAAGCGATGACGCGTTACTTGCGTCTGATCTCGGCCGAAGACACCGTCGCTGCGGTGCCGGTGATGATCGACAGTAGCCGTTGGGAAGTGATCGAAGCGGGTCTGCAAAATGTTCAAGGCAAAGCGATCGTCAACTCGATCTCGCTAAAGGATGGCGAGGAAGAGTTCCTACGTCGCGCGCGTCTGGTTCGCCAATATGGTGCTGCGACCGTCGTGATGGCATTCGATGAAGAAGGCCAAGCGGCAGACGAAGAAAACAAAGTTCGAATCTGTAAGCGTGCCTACGACCTGCTGGTCAACGAAGTTGGATTCCCACCCGAAGACATCATCTTTGACCCCAATATCCTGACCGTCGCAACCGGGATTGAAGAGCACAACAACTACGCGGTCGACTTCATCAACGCCGTTCGCCGCATCAAGGAAGAATGCCCTGGTGCCAAAACCAGCGGCGGTGTCAGCAATATCAGTTTCTCATTCCGAGGAAACGACCGAGTTCGCGAAGCGATGCACAGCGCATTCTTGTTCCACGCCGTCAAAGCGGGACTCGACATGGGCATCGTCAATGCGGGCCAGCTCGAAGTCTACGAAGAGATCCCCAAAGATCTGCTCGAGCACGTCGAAGATGTGCTCTTGAATCGTCGTGACGACGCGACCGACCGGATGCTTGAGTTTGCCGAAACGGTTAAAGGAACGGGCAAGAAAAAGGCTGTCGAAGACGAAGCGTGGCGAAAAGATCCTGTCGCCGATCGGATGAAGCACGCGCTGATCAAAGGCATCGACAAATACATCGTCGAAGACACCGAAGAAGCGCGACAACACTTTGATCGCTGCTTGCAAGTGATCGAAGGCCCGTTGATGGACGGCATGAAGGTGGTTGGCGACCTGTTTGGCGAAGGCAAGATGTTCCTTCCGCAAGTCGTTAAATCGGCTCGCGTGATGAAAAAGGCGGTTGCCTATCTCGAACCGTTCATGGAAGAAGAAAAAAAGGCAGCGGGACTCGAGGGCGCGGCCGCACGTGGCAAATTCCTGATTGCGACCGTCAAAGGTGACGTGCACGATATCGGCAAGAACATCGTTGGGGTGGTTTTGCAGTGCAACAACTACGAAGTGATCGACCTCGGCGTGATGGTCGCGAGTGAAACGATTCTCGAAGAAGCCGAAAAGCAAGGCGCCGACATGATCGGCCTCAGTGGACTGATCACGCCAAGCCTTGACGAAATGGTTCACGTCGCCCGTGAAGCCAAACGCAAGGGGTTGGACATGCCTTTGCTGATCGGTGGCGCGACGACCAGTGCGAAACACACCGCGGTGAAAATTGCACCTGCGTACGACGGGCCGATCGTTCACGTGCTTGACGCAAGTCGCAGCGTGAACGTGGTCGAGCAATTGATCAGCGAAGAAGGTCGAAAGAAGTTCGTTGCCGAAAATGACCAACTACAAGAACAGCTCGTGGCGAGCTATCAGAAACGTCAGCAGAAGCTAGTGCCTTACGCCGAAGCACTCGAAAAGCGATTCGCGACCGATTGGCAGAACGTCCGAATCGATCGCCCAAGTTTTACCGGTGTTCAGAAGCTAGAGGACTTTTCGATCGCCGAGATTCGTCCATTCATCGATTGGTCGCCCTTCTTCATGACTTGGGAGCTCAAAGGAAAGTATCCAAAGATCTTTGATGACGCGACGGTTGGTGAGCAAGCCAAAGAACTTTTTGACGACGCCAACAAGCTGCTCGATCGAATCGTCGATGAGAAACTGTTGACTGCCAACGCAGCCTATGGTTTCTGGCCAGCGGCCAGCGATGGCGACGACATCATCCTTTACACCGATGATTCGCGTTCAACCGAGCTGAAGCGTCTTCATTGCCTTCGTCAGCAGTGGGAGCGAGTTGGCCAGAAAGATTTTCGTTCACTCGCCGATTACGTCGCGCCGGTCGATAGTGGCCGCGAAGATTTCGTGGGCGGGTTTGTCGTAACGGCTGGCGTGGGCGCCGAAGAGCTTGCCAATCAATTCAAGAAAGAGGTTGACGACTATTCGGCGATCATGGTCCAAGCCGTTGCCGACCGTTTGGCCGAAGCTTTTGCAGAATTGATGCATCAACGCGCCCGCAACGAGTGGGGATTTGGCCAAGAAGAGAACCTTACCAACGACGAACTGATCCAGGAGCGTTAT
Organism: Rubripirellula sp.; assembly: GCA_965216875.1. Lineage (GTDB taxonomy): Bacteria > Planctomycetota > Planctomycetia > Pirellulales > Pirellulaceae > CBDCUW01. Next base: position 5,208,000 of record OZ244207.1, on the reverse strand, counting down.
CGCGGAATTCGGCCAGCGGCTGGCTATCCAGCTTGCCCAGACCATACGGAGAAGCGGGCCTTGTTCGATCTTTTGGATGCCGAGGCGAACACGGGTGTAGAATTGACAACCAGTTTTGCGATGACTCCAGCAGCCAGCGTTAGCGGTTTGTACTTTGCACACCCCGATGCTCGCTACTTTGCGGTCGATCGAATGACGAAGGATCAAATCGAATCGTACGCGAAACGAAAAGGCCAGTCGGTCGAAGAGACGGAGCGTTGGTTGTCACCAAACTTGGCTTACGAACCAGAATGAGCCAGTCCTGAATGAGCCCAGTGATCACATAGCAAGCAGGCGGTCGATGAGTGTCACGCAAGAAACTGTCGCGTATAAGTGCTCGACTTGTAACGCGCCAATTCATCCCAATGGTGACAACGAGACTTTGCTGTGTAACTTCTGTGGCTCGTCGATGCCCCGGCCACTTCCTGAGGCCCCGATCGCGGCGGAAGTGATCGAGCCGAGCGAACCGGATTGGGTTGAGAGTTGGCGTGAAGAGATTCGCACACTCGAAGGCGTCATGTCCCAACGTGTCGTTTCACTGCTACTGCGGATCTTCTTTGTCTTGATCCCAGGCTTGGCAATCGCGATCTCCGGTTCGATCGCTTTCGGGGTCAACGGCTATCCCCTGTTTGCGATTCTCAGCGGAGTGATCGGAACAGCATTGGCGCTGTTTGGAATCATCTCGGTCGTCATCGCTGGCATCGCGATCAACCAAGTCAAAAAGCAGATCGAAGCCAAGCAAAAACGACTCGCCGAGCACGCACCGTAGCCCCCAGCTTGTTGGGGACGCTGCATGCACCGTTCCTTCCCGGGATAGCACCAACTGGACGAGGGCGATTGGGCGTTCGCTATGGAAAGAATTTACTTGGCGAGCTCGCCGAGGTTCTTTGGCTTGATTGATTCGTCTTCTTCCGCGATGGTCAAATAGAGTCCGCGCATGAGGACGAAAAGATTGTGATATGCGAACTCGCTACCTGGGTTGGACGGAGCGAACTCGACTCCATTTCGATTCATGAAACAAAGTAGACTTACCAGGTGCTCGCCATCCGACTTGGGGTCGTAGCCGCTTTGTCCACGAAACGGGCGAATGTCACCCGACTTTTCCAGCTGCATGATCTCGCGGTCGAGATTTTGCAAGAATCGATCGCTGGCATAGAAGTGTGCGTAGCGATGACGTTGCTTGACCCACTGAGACACCGTCGTCGAGCCGTGGAATTCACCGGTGAGCGTCATCAGTGCCGACTCCATTCGTTGAATGCTGGCGACGGAGGCTTGCCCCGTCTCCTGTGATTCTCTTGTCACCTCAGTGCGAGCATTCTCAAACGCGATCCGCGACGCTTCAAACTCATCCCATCTTAGAATGTAAGGCCATAGACTGATCGTTCCATCGACAGTCTGGCTGGCGGTGAACTTGAAAGGGCCTTGCGTGAGCGTCACGTTGCTTAACAGGTTCTCTGCAAGGTCAAGCTGGTCGAGCGCCTCGTCACCATAGCGAGAAGATGCGCGGTCGAAGCGATAGGGCAGCGAGGATGCGGCAAGCCGCGCGAGCATAAAGTTGAGCGCGCTACCATTTCGAATTTTGGTAACGGTGAGTTCGGGATGATTCTTTAGACGATCCCATACGCGACTATTTTGCCACTTTTGGTCATTCAAGTACTTGATCCGCGCAATCTGTTGCACGTGATCAAGTTCAAGCTTCTTTTGCTCGGCGAGCGTTTTACGCTCCCAATAGATCCGGAGCTCTTTTTTCCAATTGTCGAGTTCCTTGCTATAGGCTTCCGCATGCAGGTTGCGCGCGTAAGCAAAATCGACTGCAGCGTCGCCCCGTGCTCGAATCAGGTCGGCTTGCGCATAGATTCGCGACGTGATGGCATAGTAGGGATCGTAAAGCGACCATCGCAATCGTGTTGGATAACGATAGGCGCGATCGACAACGACGACGTTTTGAGCCAGGCAGGTTTCGAACATTGCGAAACTGATCAATAGGGCCGCGATCGCCTTATTCATGATTTGAATTCTCGGTTGGGGCTCTCAGTGAGTCAGCGCCAGAGTCGTCGATGCTAGGGGCGGCGACACTCAAGCACGCGTTTGAATAACGCCGCGTCAAACAGGGTTTCGGGGTTCGCTTCCGTCTCAATCTCTGGTGGCGTGGGACGCGAGTAGACGCCAACAACTTGCCCTTGCGTATTGAGTACAGGACTTCCAAGGTAGGCGTACTCGTACTGTTCAGCGTTTCCCTGAGCCAACATTCGGCCGGGGGATTCGGGGCCGCGGACAACTTTGCCGACACGGCTGGCCATCGTTGACAGTTCAAACGGAACATCGCGATCAAAAAACGGATCCTCGACGTCAAATGCGTATCCGGTCACGGTGATTTTCTGTTTGGGACGCAAGCTCGCATCCGGTGACGCGCCAGGTAACCAATGTTGAATTGATTTCGTTGTGTTGATGATCGCGACGTCAAAACTCGCCTGCTGGTCCATTGCTTCCATCGCTTCAACGCGCGCGGCGACCATGCGATCCTTCACGGATTCGAACGTTTCGGGCTCGGGAGGTTGCGATTCGAGTTGATCGTAGATCGCATCATGCGCCCGTCGCGCCTTGCTCGCTCGTTGCTCCGCGACTTCAAACTGCGGATGAATAACCACCGACCCGAGATCGAACTCATTCCCGTCTGCTGGCGAGAACAAGAACGTCGTTGGATACCCGTTTTGTTGCAAACTGCGCATCGCGCGAATGACCGATGCGGTGGTGACAATCGTGTTGGCATCAATCGCAAAACCGGTGCCCACGCGAAACGGTGTCTCACGTTTGTCGTCGGCGCATACGATCAAAAAGACGGCTCGAGCAAATGCATCTTCTGGCGACATTGCGGTCGTGATCGTGTTGGTTTCCGTCAAGTTTTGCGGCGTGTCGACGGGGACGGCTTGCTGCTTACGTGCAGGGACCTCAGGTTCCGGAGGGGTGCGAACAGAATCGGTTGCTTCGGCTTGGTTGGATTGGTTGACCTGTGTGGTTGAAGTGGCATCAGGTTTTTGCGAGAAGAACCAGATCCCCCAGATCGTCATCAGTAGTCCAATGCCACTGACGGTCATCGTGATCAGGCGGCTGGCCGATGCCGTGTCGGATCGTGCTACGTTGCCGGGCTCGATTCTCGTTGCGGCATCGCTGGGCGTCGATCGATGAAGTAAGTCCGAGACAAGGTAGGGTGTCGAGCCAAAGAAGACCGTATCCGTTCGAATGACCGCACTGCGGCTGATTTTGTTCTCGACCTTATTGATGGACGTTCCGTTGGTGGAACCGAGATCCTCAATAACGATTTCGCTTCCGTCGATGATCAACCGCGCGTGATTCGTTGAAACGTTGGAATCACTCAGGACGATATCGTTTTCGGATCCACGACCAATGTCGAGGGTCGTCGCAGACGTGTCTTTCCTCTTCGCCAGTGCATTCTCGGCTAACTCCAAATTTGCGGGCGTGTCGACCTGCGCTGGCCACGGCATCGGCAGCGTTTGACCAAGTGTGATCGTGTCGGTCGCTTTGATGTTGCGCGAGCCGACTAATTGTTGACCGTTGATGTACGTTCCATTGGTCGAATTGAGATCGGTCAAAGACCATTCGTTTCCATCACGTGTAAGGCGGCAGTGATGTCCCGAGACCGTGTTGCTGTCCACAACGAGATCGCAGGAGGAATCCGATCCGATTGTCCAAGAGTTTTCTGGCATGATGGGTTGCTTTGAGGCTCGGGTGCTTTAGCCGGCATTGGGGCGAAACACGAATCGTTGCTGACCCAGTTGAAATTCAGTTTGCTTGTCCATCGCAAATTTCTTGACACGGATCCAAACTCCGTTCAAGGACTTTTGGTCCTCGATCATCCAGCGTTCTGTTTCGTCTTGGTACAGGCGAGCGTGTTTTGGATTGATGAATGGGTCATCCTTGATCGGGACTTGGCAACGAGAGTCTCCGCCGATAAACACTTCGCCTCCGATGGAAAACGTTGCCGCGGCTTCACCCGAAACTCCTGTTTCGATCAGTTGTGGGACGAATTGTTCAAGCATCGTTCGTGTAGGCGCACGATAGGCCTGAGTCTGCAGCACGTCGGTGTCGGCGACTTCTTTGCCAGGTTCAGGCAATTGAAACAGATAGCGTCGGCCGCCAATGATCAACTCGGTTTCACGCGACAGCGAAGCGCGGACCGCTCGAACAAAGGACCCATTGGTGCTTCTTCGGTCAATCAAGAACCAACGAAAGCGTCCTTTCTGTTTTTGACACCGCAGTTCAGCGTGAAGGCCAGACAGATCGGCATCGAAAGGAATCGATAAGTCTCCTTTTTCTCGCCCAATCACAAACTTCGAATCTCGGATGCGAATGGTTTCGCCTTCCTCGCGACTTCCATCGTCCAAGACGGTCAGCAGCGCAAGCGGTTGACGATTGGCGGGACGGTAGGGCAGTGGCAAATCGGGTCTCTCCTGCTGTCGAGCAGGAGCCGTCGGTTGTGCCTCCTTGAGGTATTGTTGGAGCGGTTCCGCGACGGTCTGGATCACCGGTTCGTTTTCCGTTTCGCTTGCTGATTCTCGGTTCATCACTGTTCCAATCGTTAAATCGTTCGCCAGCAACGTTCGTTTTTTCGTTGGTTGTCCGAGGGGGCGACGTTCAAGGAATCAGCGCCGCACCGCCCCGTTCAAGGTCGTGCTCTTGGTCTACTGTGGCTTCTCGGTCGCGTTGTTGAAGAGGCTCCACACGACGACCGGCATGTATCCACCAGCGAGCAGCAGTTTGGATTCGTCATTCGCGAATGATAGGAACTTGACTATCGACGCTTTATCGGTGTCCGAATCGTATTGGTATTCCCAACGTTCGATTTCGTCTCCTGTGGCGACCTCCCACAAGCTCACTTGATGTGCCTTGGAACGCCCTGCCGTTGTAGCCAGCCGTTTGCCATTGCTTGAGAATTGCACACAGTGAACACGGCCATTTTGCCTACCGCTATTCCAGATCTCCTTACCCGTTGCTGTATCCAAGACTGCTGCGTAAGAAGGGCCACCCCAGAGTGTCCCGTATGCCAATCGCGATCCATCACTGGAAAGATCCATTCCGGTGATCCGCATCATGCTCGCAACTCGAGAATCAAACTCAAAATCGACGGGAACTTGTTTGCCGGTTGTCGTGTTCCAGAGTGTTGGGCCAGCGCGATGACCAATGACGGCGACCAGAGTGCCATCGGCCGAGGCATCGACGCTTGTGGCCCAGCGTTGAGTATCGATGTTCACTTGAAACCGGCTGATCAACTTTCGCGATTCAATCTCCCACGTGTGAAACGTCGACTTCTGTCGGAGCTTGTCGTGATCATTGCCCATCGCGATCAGCTTCGTTCCGTCCGCGGATAGGTGCACCCATAACACCTTCTGCTCGATCGGCGATTCGAACGGTTCGCCGACCGGGGCGAATGAATGGGCGTCCCAGAGCCGAATCTTTTTGTTGCCGTGTCCGGTAGCGATCAAACGCCCATCGGATGAAAAAGCGAGTGAGATTGCGTCTTGCATTTCCGCAGGAATGTCGAGTCTTTCCGCTGAGTCCGTGTTGGAAATTTGCAGCGGCCCGTCGCCGAAGCGAAAAGCAACGCGACGGCCGTCGGGCGAAAGACTTGCCAAGTGCCAATCGGGTGAATCCTGGCCACCGTGCGCCCACTCATTCAAAAGCTCGATCTTGCGATCGACCAAAGGACGAGCCGCAGCTTGAAGCGTGTTTGGGGGTTCAATCGCGGATGGCTCCACGGATGATTTCGCTTCCAACTCCTTGATTCGCACATTACGAAACCGCACAGTCATGACTTTGCCGCGGTGCAGTTGAAATCCGATCATCCCGGACTTAGGCATCCCCGCAAACGACTTGTCAACGATTTGCGTCTCGTTAAGGTGAATGGTCACTCGATCGCCTTCGACACGCAACCGATAGCGATTCCAATCGCGAGCATCAGCGACACTGGCGACCAAGGCTTGGTTGGACTGATACATCAATCCCGTCGTACCTTCGCCCCAAAGGCCTGCCCAAAAGCGACCACCAATGTCAAGTTGCGGACCAGCGACCCTGTACTCGGTTCGGTTGACGAGCTCGCTGCGAAACTGAACGCCGCTGTTGGGCCCATCTTTACGAGCGTCACCCGAGAGCATTGATTCGAATCGAAGTTCAAAGTTCTCATACTCTTTTTCGCTGCAAAGCACCGTATTCGATTTCAGCTTGATTCCTGCGGGTGCTGTGCCTTGGATCTCGCCGTCGCGAATGTCCCAGCGATCGGCCAAACCGTTCCAGCCGTCCAAGTTGTTGGCGTTGAACAGCGGAACAAAACCAGGCTCGAGGTCAATCTTCGAATCCACGTTCGTTGGGGTGGTCGTTACCAGCGGAGATTGGGTGTGGGGCACCGTCTTTGACTGCGAGGAGTCAACACTGCGTCCTTTTTCCACGGCGACGTTGCCATGCGGGTCGACGTGGACGACTGCGTCGGAGTCATCATCCAATTCGATCTTGCCACCCTTGAAGTAGATCACAACACCAAGAAGAAGCAAAAAGCCGCCCGCAAAACCGGTGGCGATGAAAAGCCCGCGTGGGCGGCGACCGTTGCCGTTTCGCGAGGGGCTTGTTCGCGCTGACGGGGGCTCTGGTTTTGGATCTTCGGTGCGAACCAAGGGACGCGAGGGTTCGATCTGTGTGCCGCTTGCCGTTGCTTCTGCATGGGCCGCAAAGAAAGCGTTCAAAGCTCCCGTTTCGGTCAGCGTTTCCGAGCTCGATGTTGAAGACGGGGAATCGGTATCGTTAGCTGTCAATGAGGCTTTCGGTTTTCCGGTTTCTTTGCCGCCCCGAACATAGGTCTTCAATGCGTGAGCGACATCGTCCATCGACTGGAAACGAACCGCACTGTCCTTGGCCATCATCTTGGCACAGATCGATTCGAGTTCGGAATCGATCTCTTTCCGAATGGACGATGGAGGGGGCGGCTCTTCATTCACGATCCCATAAACAACTTTGGCGATGGGCCCACGAAAGGGCAGGCGACCGGTTAGCAGTTCGTACAAGATCACGCCGAGCGCATAGATGTCAGCTCCGGCGCCAACTTCGTCCAACTCTCCTCGCACTTGTTCGGGCGACATGTAGGCGGGTGTGCCGACAGCCATTCCGCTTTGCGTTACGCGGCTTTCGACGTCCGTTTGCCGGGCCAACCCGAAATCCATCACGATCGGTTCTTTTTTCAGATCGATCATGATGTTGGCTGGTTTCAAGTCACGGTGAATGACGTTGTGCTTGTGTGCCTCGCTCAACGCAACGGCGAGTCGTTGGACGAGGATTGCTGAGGTTCGCTGCGGCGGCAGTTTGTCGAGTCCGATGAAGTCGGACATGCAACGGCCTTTGACAAAGGCCATTGAAATAAAATGCCGTCCGTCGATTTCGCCAACGTCGTAGATTGGACAGATGTTGCGATGTTGTAACTTGGCCGCTGCGCGGGCTTCGCGGTAAAACCGAGTCACCAAGTCATCATTATCGGAGCCGCTGAAACTGGGAGTCTTCAGCGCGACCTGGCGATCAAGTTGGCTGTCGTGAGCTAGGTAGACCTTACCCATCGCTCCCGCGCCGAGTTCCTTTAGAATTCGATAACGCCCAAATTCAATCGGAAGCTCGTCAAGTCTGTCGCCACGCTTGCCATCTTTCGTATCAAGAATTTGCTCGATACGGCTGGTGTCGATTGATGCTTGTAGTTCCGCGGCATGTTTTGTTGGTGTTGATGCCGTTGCGCCCGAGTCCATGGGGCGGGCTGCGAGTTGCTCGACTTGTTCGAACTGTTTGGGGAATCGCGGCTCATAGCTGGCCAAGGAAAAGTTCGGGTCGATACCGTTTCTGGCGTCATATTCCGCAGCAATCAAATCGACGCTGATCGACTCGGCGTTTCCCAGCAGCGGGAACTGACGCAAGTATTCCTCGATCAGTCGCCCATTTCCCGTCGCCCAGCATCGCTGTAGGTCGATCTTCACCAATTCGGCCAGGGCGAGACTCTGATAATTCTTGTCGGGGTGTGAAACGAGTCGTTCGCCATACTGATCGAGTGAGTCTTGTTTCCACGATTCATCAAACTCCAGCAGCATCAACTCGAGTTCATTACGTGCCGCAATCTCGAGGACGGCCAGCGGATCAGGGGATGACATGAGGGCTCCCGTCGCTAGTGCGAGTGAGAGGGTTTTTGATCGATTCTCGTTCTAACGGACTCATCGCGATGGCGACGAAAAGTGTCAATCAGATTCCGTCGGATTTTTTGAGTTTTCCGTTCCTGGCGACGAAAACCGGTCAAAACGCTTTTCCAAACGCTCCTGGACCAGTTTCAAAATCCGATGAATCGATTGTCGTGACAGGTCGAGTTGGCTCGCGATCTCTGACCTTGTCCTCCCTTCCAAACGCATCGAAATGATCTCCGCAGTGCGTTCCGGAAGTCCGTCGAGGACCACGCTGATTTCTTCCCACAGGGCGATCGCTTCGACTGAAGATGGCTGTTGAGCAAGTATCTGATTCTCATGCGCGAGCGCTTGGTCAGCGGTTGCATCCCGTTGCTCGGCCGTGTGTTTTCGTGCGTGCGATCGCGTCTTGCACAACGTCAACGTCACCAACAACTGCCAAAGTTGCTGTGAATGTTCAATCTGGAACTTGCCTTCCTCCTGGCGCCGATAGAAACTTCGAAAGACGGACTGGACCACATCCTCACCATCGAAGCGTTTCAATAGGGCGGGATGGATGTTGTTCGCAGCGAGTTGAATGAGCTTGCGCGAGTAATCGTCAAATAGCTTTTTCGTCGCGTCGGAATCACCCGCCTCCAAACGCGCGAGAAACGCGGGGAAGTCGATCGATTCGTCTGATGGCTCGCTGCTCATGACACTCGATTCTGTGTGTTGATGAAAGAAAAGGCAAACGGAGTTCACCAATACCGCGCGTGCTAACGGTGTTGGCCAAACGACCTGTCGTTATCCATCGGGTTGCGGATGATCAGCGTCTTGCAACAAACGGGCGTGCCCCTTTGAAGCCGCGTTGTGAACGGTCCACCTGTAGATCGCCCCGTCTACGGATGTCGACCAAAGTTCGCTGGCATCACCGTGAAAACACAAATCCGTTACGGAGTCGGTATGGCGTTCGAGCAGCAGTTGCATCTCGCCACTCAGCGTGTCCCAGATCGCGATCTTGCGATCCGCACTTCCGCTGGCCAGTGTTTGGCCGTCTGAGCTGACTGCCAACGAAACGACTCGCCCCTGGTGCCCCGACATTTGTCCGAGCAGCGTGCCTTGCGTGTCAAAAACTCGCATGGCTCCGGATGCCATCCCGCTGACGATTCGGGAAGCATCCCGAATCGTGACCAGCGAATAGACGCGGCTGTTCCCGGCTTTCCACGAATTTCTGATCGTTCCGTTATTGATGTCAAGTCGGTGAATCCAACCATCGGCGCACCCGCACAGCATGTCCTCGCCGATTGCCGACATCGAAAGGCAAGCCGATGAGGCATTGAACTTGTTCCAACGTCGCACGATTCTTCCGGAAGCAACGTCGACCGTGAATAAGTCGCCGTTACGCAGGGCAACGACTAGATCGTTTTCGTTCTTGGTGAAAGACACCGCAGTAACGTTCGCATCACAATCAATCTCAAACAATGGCTTTGGCGGAAGGAATAAAGGTGTTTCAGGGGACGATTGTCGCGGTGACGATGGTTGCCCTTGGCAGAGTCGACCACCTTCGATTTGCAGCGCCACGATCCGGCTGTTGGGTTCACGAAAACCAAGTGCAACCAACTCGCTCTTTGCCGCATGAGCACTCGTCGAAAACTGGGATTCGTTCATCTGAAACCCTTCGAGCATTTGGCCCGTGTCGGTATTGATCACCGCACACCAACCTTCACGATGACAGACAAGCGTTTCACCAGACGATCCTAATGGAATCGTTCGCACCGGAGGTCCGAATCCAAGATCCTCTCCTCGGAACGTGTGCATTTTCATCGCTCTTTCGGACGCATTGAGGAATCGCCTCACGAAGAGCTTTCCCTTGCTTCCCCCGGTCGCGATCCACGTCTGATCGGTCGAAACGGCTGCAGCAATGACGCTGTCCGTCACTGGGCCGATCGCCTGCTGATCTCTTGAGTCGAAGACGGAGAACAAGAGCCCGCCCTTTCCGTCCGGAACAACACATTGGAAACTCGGTCGGAAGGCAAAATGGTTCGTTAGGATTGAAGAGCGAGCCATCACTGAATAGCTGCGCTTCGATTCGGGCCACACGACGGTTGTGATTCGATTGTTAAACCCCAATGCAATGCAAAGACCGAAACTCGTTTCATAGCACGCCTCGACTGCCCTCAGCGTCACGTCCGATGAACTGAACTGAAAGAATTCAGGGGGAAGGAAATCAAAAAGGTTCTGCTGTTGCACTTCTTCGAGTGTATCTGCATTCCATCTTTGCCAGAGCCCTTGTCGGGTCACGCAATGCAAGACTTGGTCGTCGGGTGTCAGCCACAGGCCAGCCGGAATTCCTTCGATGTGATCCTTGCCAAGCTTCGTTTCTTCCGATGCCAGGTCCATCCTGAATGGCTGGCCTTGCTTCGTGAGCCCATAAACCCGATCGCCTTGCGAGTTCAATGCGGTTCTTGCTCTCACCGGCGCGGGGAGTGGGATGCGTCTTATCACCTCGCCAGACTCCCAGGAAACCTCAAGCAGGTTTCCGTTTGATTCCTGGCAGAAGAACGTTGCCATTCCAGGAGCCGATAGCACCGTCCCAACGGGCCAAGCGGCACGAGAGACAATTTGTCGCTGGCCGTTTGATATGTCGATTAGAGAAAGACAATTCGGCTTGCTGCAGACGGCAAGTTTTCGGTTATCGGGCGAAAACTTGATCTGATGGATCGATTCGAATCCTTCGCCCACATTTGAAAGGTCGAACGTATCAACCGCCGCTTCTGCGCGGAGGTAATTCCAGGCAAAACCCCGAAACGCAGGCGGGAAGAGTGTTTCATCCTCGAGTTGCTTCTGCACTACGATTCGATTGTGATTCAGAAGCGGCTGAATCGATCGGAGCCGCGAACTCACCGTCGCCCTGTGCAGTTGCTCCTCCCGAGCCAGGAGTGCGTGATTCTTTTTGTCGACTTCTCGTGCGTGGTCATACCGCGCAGCGACGTTGGCGACGACGAGCCCAAGGATCGTTATCAGCGTTGCTCCGAAGAAGCTCCACAGAAGTGCCCGAGAGGGATTGCGGTGAATCCATCGGATCCCCTTTTCCGCCAATGAGACGGGGCGAGCCGCAACCAAATCACCATCGAGGAGCCGGTCGATCTCTGCCAAGAGTTGAACGAACGATGAATAACGCTGCTCTGGCACCACTGCAGTCATCCGATCAAGGACCGCATTGAGGTCACGCGACCGTCGTCCGCCAGGGACACGATATTGTTTTCGTTTGCGCGACGAGTGTTCGCTGGTGTCGACAGTTTGGCTGTCAACGACCGTTGGGGATTCATCGGCAGTTGGCTTTTGGTCGACAGTTGTTTCCCTACTAGCCGATTGGCACAGCAGTTTGCCGAGCACGACCCCAAGGCTATAGATCTCGGACGTCACTCCCGGGCGGTGATTGCCGTCTTTGAGTTCGGGCGCAATGTACCCAGGTGTACCAACGGGACCGACCAGATTCGTGGAAGGATTGCTGCCGGCGATTCTCGCCAAACCAAAGTCGGTAAGGTGCGGCTCACCATGCTCGGACATCAATATGTTTCCAGGCTTGATGTCGTGATGGAGAATCCCTGACTGATGAGCATCTCTTAGGGTTGAGACGACAGACCGAATCAATGAAAGAACGTCTCGTTCTGTTCGTCCGGTGTTCGAAACATATTTGTCGATCTGGCCACCAGGCATGTACTCCATCGCTAGCCAGCCGATGGTGGTTGTCCCATGGTTAAGAACTCCACTGTCAAAGATCGTTGCAACCCGATCGTGTTCGAACTCTCTGACAACCTCGATCTCACGAATGAAATGTGCCTCCGCGAGAGGATTGTTCTCCGACAACACAACAACCTTCACGGCTGCATCGCGTTGCAGATGCCGATGCTTGGCTCGAAAAACCGTTCCGCAACCACCCTTGCCGAGAGTTTCGACAACGTCGTAGGCACCATAAACCAGGGGCAACTGATCGGAATCGTCTTTCAGTGCTTCGAAGCGACGCTGGCGGTCAATCGCGCGGCGCAAAGCCGCGAGCAACTCAAGGTCGTCACCACAGAGTTCTTCCGGCGTGAAGGGAGTACCTGATTCCTCAGCAAGCAGAAACTCGTCGAGCAGTTCACCCACCTTCGGGTCCTGCAGCTCACTCGGATTGTCTTCTTGTGACGCACTCATTCAATGAATTGAATCGCAGCTCAGATCGCTTCGCAAGCCGCAAGACAACTAGCTACCTATGTCAGAGGGTGGATTTCTCTTGCAAGCCGCTCAGCTTTGCCCCGCACATTGGCGAGCGTAGCTACCAGCGGAAAAGCAGCAACTAGTGAATGCTGGTCAACTGAATTCGCCCAACGTTCCCATGAGTCGCTCGCAGGCAAGTCGGTAGTTTCGCTGGACGGTTCGCAGGCTGATCTCAAGTTGCAGGGCAATTTCCGACTTTTTCATTTCGTCGTACCACACCTTGCGAAACACCTCGCGCTGCAGATCGGGCAGCGCGTCGACGGCGAAGTGAAACTGCAGCCAATCGACTCTCTGCTTCAAAGGTGTGAACTCTGCCGCCAGTGATTCCTCTGGCCTGCGTCTGGCTTCATCCACGAAAGGCGTTGCATGTGTCGATCGAATCGACCGGCGATGCTGCCGAGAAAGGGTCAGGAACGTCCATTTCACATGCAGTGTTACGATTCGTCGCAAGTGTTCGTCCGACGTTGGGTCCACTTTCTTCGAATCAATGGCGTCAAGCAGCGAAAGAGTTGCCAACTGCGCGACATCGCCCGTCATTTCCCAACGTCTTAGATGGGGGAATTTCGAAAACCCATGTCGACACGATTGGGTGATCCACTCACCCAGTAGTGCGTGCCAATTTCGCGAGGTTTCCGCATTTGATTTTGGCTCGGTGGCGGTCGACTCAAGTATTTCTTGCTCGGGCATTTCGCCATTTTGAATCCGTGATGCAAAATTTGCAAGAAAACCTGTCGCGTTCGTCGCCCTTCGGTTCAGGAAACTATGTGCGGAAGTGGATCAAGAACAGACTGCCTCGATGTGCCTCGACAGCCGTTCACCCAATGGATCGCATTCGAACTCACGCTCGTCATCAACATGCAAGTGTTTTCAAACAGAACGAACTACCGCACTCGGCGTCTACCGAGACTGAGCGCCGTCGCCGCTTTCTTGATTGTGGTTGGCAGTTGCGTTTCGCTCAATCAGACCACAGCGATCGCACAGGAATCACACGAGCGCATTTGGCGTGATGCTTCAGGTAGTTTCTCGGTGGTCGCCAAGCTTCTCGAGTCCGATGGTGCTTTGGTTACCTTGCGCACGAAACAGGGAAAGCGAATCTCGGTACCGATCGACAAGCTGAGCGTTGCCGATCGCGCGTTTCTTCGAAAACGAAACGGTCAAACCTCCAAGAGTGTGACGCCGAGTGCGACAAATAAGCGGATCGCTTCGAAGCTTGCTGGACCACCTCTAACGCCAGCAGAAACGACACTCGGCGAGCTCCACAAGCTCTTGCAGCTTCCCGTCTTTGTCGATGTCAAAGCCGCCGATCGATTGGGCTTGAATGTACGCACGCCTGTCACACTTTCCGCTGGGCACAAGAACCTGGCTCAGCAGCTCGATGCAACGCTCGCGGCGGTCGATATGTCTTGGTGCACCACGCAGACCGTGCTGGTGTTGACGTCCCACGAGGCTTTGGAGAACCGTTTTGTAGAGACTCGGATTTATCGCTTTGCGACACCCAATCGCAATTTCGATGGTGTCAAGACGCAAATCGAGCGACGAGTTGCTCCTGATTCATGGGAGTCCATGGGAGGCATTGGGGTCGTTCAACCGTTCGGTTCCGTTTATGTGATTCGACAATCACCCGAGGTTCATCGCCAGTTGGCCAGGGACCTCAATCGTCAACCTCTCCCTCGTCAATACGGACATCGGTTCGACACGCAGTCGATTTCGATCTCAATGGACAACGCGCCGATTGCGGACATCCTTGCGTTCGTCAGTAAGCAGATAGATCTGACCATTGAACCCTCGGCTGGGCTTCGTGATGTGGGCCTTGACTTGGAAAGCAAACGGCATGCGATCGACATCCATCTGAATGGCGTCTCTGTCAAAGATGCACTTGATCTGGTGCTCGGCCAGCACGATTGCACTTGGGTGGAGCAACCAGGGAAGTTGGTCGTGATGACCGAGGAGGACGCATTGTCGAATCTTGCCATGCAGCGGTTCTCCATCCGCCAAGGGCCAATGCGAGATGCTAATCGGGTGAGGTACGTCGTTGAGTGTTGTGTCGCGCCCGACTGTTGGAACGTACTCGGTGGCGAGGGTGAACTTAAGTTAAACACCCCAAGACCGGGCCAGTATGCCGTTCGGCAAGGGCAACCGGCCATGCGAGAACTCGAACAACTCGTGCGGGAATTGCAGTCACTTCGTTAGCTGTGTCTCCGAACTAAAAACGGTGGACGAGTCCCTGATTTCGTAGTGGCCTCGTCCATTACGAAGAAAGCGGCTTGATCGGTAGGAAGCGATGCCAGGTGTATTCGCCTGGCAGGTTGGGATCGGGGGCGATTTCGAGATGGATGACGCGGCGATGGTTTGTGTTGCCCGGTTCGCGATCGCGGCTGGCATGCATCAAGAGCGGACGCATTACGAACAAATCGCCAGCGTTGCAATGAATGACGTTCATCGTTGACTCGGCGACGTCGTTGTCGCGCGTCGCGTGCGACTTGGGGATCACAACCAGCGGCCCGTTTCCATCGTGCATCGCGTCCAAGTGCAAACGCAGAGTTAGCATTCGGCTCAAGAGTTCATCGTTGGCGACGACATGAGGCACGCCGCCTTTGAGTGTGGGTTTTGAGAACGGTGCTGCTGGTTCGACGTGCGTTTTGACCGCGATCGATTGGTCACGGTGCATCGAAAGCGACCAACCCTGTCCGGGCGGCTTGTTGAAGAACAAAATTCGCACCAGCCCCGCGTTTTCACCGACAGCGGTGCGAATCAAGTCGGCGACTGCAGACTTTTCGACGATACGTTGCCAACCATGCCAGAGGTCAATCAGGTTACGTGAGCCGACGACATGCCCGGCCGATTCGATCGTCGCATCGTCGCCGGAGGCAAAGACAGAATCAATCTGCTCACGAACATCGTCACACTCCGATGGATCGAGTACGTTTTCGATCAAGCCGTAGCCGAAGTGGTTCAAACTTTGCATGCATACTTCGCCTGATTACTTATCCAGCTACGAGGATGGAATGTCCACGAACGTACTTCCTTTGAGTTTGTTCTTTTGGACGTCGACGGCTCCAGACATCGGGTGCCCAACATTATATGACCATGACGGAGAGCGAGACGCAGAGGCGCGAGGGCGCAATGCCGCAAAGAGGCGAACGCAGAACCGAAAGCGTTTCTTGGGACGAAAGAACCTTAAGCTTGGTTTAGCGACCAAGGACGCGTAGTTGGGCAAAGAGGTCTCCATAAATCGAATCCCCTTGCGTCCTTGCGACTTCGCGCCTTTGCGTTGACAAAGTCGGCCCAATTATTGATCGCGTTTGCGGCTGCAGCTCCAGACATAGGGTGCCTGACATTATACGACCATGGCGGAGAGCGAGAACGCAGAGGCGCGAGGGCGCAATGCCGCAAAGAGGCGAACGCAGAACCGAAAGCGTTTCTTGGGACGAAAGAACCTTAAGCTTGGTTTAGCGACCAAGGACGCGTAGTTGGGCAAAGAGGTCTCCATAAATCGAATCCCCTTGCGTCCTTGCGACTTCGCGCCTTTGCGTTGACAAAGTCGGCCCAATTATTGATCGCGTTTGCGGCTGCAGCTCCAGACATAGGGTGCCTGACATTATACGACCATGGCGGAGAGCGAGAACGCAGAGGCGCGAGGGCGCAATGCCGCAAAGAGACGACCGCAGAACCGAAAGCGCTTCTTGGGTCTCCGATCGAATCCCGCTTGCGTCCTTGCGACTTCGCGCCTTTGTGTTGACAAAGTAGGCCCAATTATTGATCGTGTTTGCTTCAGGTAGACGTCGACGGCTCCAGAGATAGCGTGCCCGACATCATACGACCATGACGGAGAGCGAGAACGCAGAGACGCGAGGGCGCAATGCCGCAAAGAGACGACCGCAGAACCGCAAGCGTTTCTTGGGTCTCCGATCGAATCCCGCTTGCGTCCTTGCGACTTCGCGCCTTTGCGTTGACAAAGTAGGCCCAATTATTGATCGTGTTTGCTTCAGGTAGACGTCGACGGCTCCAGAGATAGCGTGCCCGACATCATACGACCATGACGGAGAGCGAGAACGCAGAGACGCGAGGACGCAAAGAGCCGAACGTAGAACCGATAGCGTTTCTTGGGACGAAAAAACCTCAAGCTGGTTTTAGCGACCAAGGATCGATGCGAACCTGTTTGGCGGTTGCCGGGTCCTACTCGCAACGATGGCATCTCATTCTCATCGATGATGCCAATTTTATCCATTCGAGCCGTGTTCCGATCGGCTCTCTCTCGACTATCCTCGATCGGATAGCAGCGACTTCGCGGATCTGCGAGTCACTTTTTGAATCGTTGGGACCAAATTTGCTGGCTTTCTTGCCATGTCCCAAAACGATTCCAATCGGATATCTTCTTGAACTATGGAAATTTCACAACAACTGGCCGATCGCGTGATGCGATTGGTCGTCTCACCCGACTACCGTCCCTGCAAACCGAAGCAGATCGCTGCTCAGTTGAAGGTTAATCCGGACGAGTATCGCGAAGTTCGTCGCGTGATCAAACAATTGGTCAAAGAGGGGCGGTTGCTCTATGGAAGCAATCACCTTGTGATCAGCACTGGCGCGATCGGTGGTCCCAGCGACGTGCTACGCGGCACGTTTCGCCGCGCGATGGGCGGCGGTTTTGGTTTTGTTCGCCCCAACAGTGGCACCGACGATACCGATGTCAAGGAGGACGTGTTCATCCCGCCCGGGGCAACCGGCGGCGCTCTTGAGGGTGACCTGGTAGAAGTCCGCGTGCGGCCAAGTCGCAAAGGTGGAAACGAAGGCTACATTTCCGAGATTGTCGAACGTGCTCGGCGGCAGTTCACTGGCACGTTTCGCACCATGAACGGATCGCCGGTCGTCTTCCTGGATGGAACACCCTACGACCAGCCCCTTTCGGTTGGTGACATTCGCGGTTTGCCCCTGGAAAACGACGACAAGGTGTTTGTCGAAGTCGTCGACTATCCAGACGACGATGGGGAAGGCGGCGAAGCGGTCATCCTTGAGCGACTGGGCAGCAGTAAGAACCCGGCCATCGATACGCTGACCATCATGCGTCAGTATGCGTTGCCGGACGCGTTTAAAGATGACGTCTTGAACGACGCTCGCAAGCAAGCTGATGCGTTTGAAGATGGGGCTGTACCCGAAGGTCGTCGCGACTTGACCGACCTTTTGACGATTACGATCGACCCCTTTGACGCGCGCGACTTTGACGATGCAATTTCGCTCGAGCGCGAAGAAGGCCGGTGGCGATTGTGGGTGCACATCGCGGATGTCAGCCATTTCGTGACACCGGGGAGTCCGCTCGACGAGGAGGCTCGTCGCCGAGCAACCAGCGTCTATTTGCCTGACCGCGTCATCCCGATGATTCCCGAAATCATCAGCAATCACTTGGCGAGTTTGCAGCCGGAAAAGGTTCGACTCGTCAAAACGTGCGAAATCGAAATGCTTGATGACCTGACGATTACGAACGTCGAGGTCTACAACGCCGCAATCCGCAGTGACAAGCGGTTCAATTACGAACAAGTTGACCAGTTTCTCAGTTCGCCTGAACTGTTGCGAGAAAAGTGGGGTGACCAAGCGTGCGATCTACTCACGCGTATGCACGAGCTGGCAATGAAGATTCGCAAGAAGCGATTCAAAGGCGGTTCGCTGTCGATGGATTTGCCCGATATCAAACTGGACTTTGACAAGAGTGGCAAAGTCAAAGCGGCGCATTTAGTTGAACACACGGAAAGTCACCAGATCATCGAAGAGTTCATGTTGGCCGCAAATCAAGCGGTCGCGACATGGCTAGATGATTTAGAACTTGGTTTCCTGCATCGTGTTCATCCACCACCGGATCGTCGCAAGCTTCGACAGCTTGGCACGTTTGTCAAAGACTTGGGGATCGATGTCGGGCAAGTCGAGAGTCGCTTTGAAATCCAGGGCGTTCTCGACAAGGTCGTAGGAACGCCGCTTGAGCATGCGGTGAATTACGCGGTGCTCAAGAGCATGAACAAGGCGATCTATTCGCCACAGCGCGAAGGGCACTACGCCCTCGACATGGAACATTATTGCCACTTCACCAGTCCGATCCGGCGCTACCCCGACCTGACGGTCCATCGTTTGATTCAAAACATCATCGATGCCAAAAAGACGCCTGACGATCCTTATCCGTCACTGCTGAAGCTTGGGCACCACTGCAGTGACATGGAACGCAATGCGGCTCAGGCCGAGCGTGATTTGATCGAATTGAAGTTGCTGCACTTCTTGAAGAAGCATGTTGGCGAAACGATGGAGGCGGTGATCAGTCGCGTGTTCGCCGATGGCATCCATGCTCGGTGCGTTAAGCTTCCCGTTGACGGTTTCATTCCGGTGACAACCTTGCCGAGTGACAAGTACCGGTTCGAACGCCGCGGGCAGGTGTTGTCGGGCTTTAAGGACGGTAATCGTTTTCGACTTGGCGATATGTTGACCGTTCGCGTTTCGAAAGTCGATTTGCAAGATCGTCAACTGTATCTCGAAGTGATCCGAAATCACACGGCGCGAATCGAGAAAGCTGCCGGTGGCGGAAAGAAGAAATCGAAGCAGCCGAAGTCGATCTATAAGGCGAAGCGTCAAAAGGACCGCCGGGACAAAAAGAAACGACGGAGGCGGTAAGCCTTTGCCGTAGTGAGCGGCAAGACGCGAGTGACCTTCATCCTAGCTGCGCGTTGGCGAGGGCCCGAGGCCTCACGGGTTAGCATTGCCAGCACCTACAACAGCGCAAACCAAGTAGTGGACGAGGCCACGAGTCCCTCCGCGCGACAACCTCCTGGCGACCGCTTGGCAAAGAGAAAGGCCACAAAAAGGCACGCCTGAGAATTCGTTACTGAGAGATGAAATCCATCCCGCGAGCCACTTCGGGCACTCGACACCTTCGCCGCTGTTCTTCTTTTTGTGCCTTCTCGTGTTTTTCGTGGCTAACTCACCCACCCGAGACTGCTCAACAAACGCTCCAACCGTCTTTTCGATCAAAGAGCGTGAGAGGGAGGGACTCGTTGCCTCGTCCACTACGTGTTTTGCAGGACGATGTTGAGGTGTTGCGCTAGCCTATCAACTCGGTAACGGGTTATCCGTGATTGACGATCGGGGTTGGTCGGCCCGACGCGAGCACGCACGGCTCACGTGATTTCCGATTAGGTCGAGAATTCCGCCGTTTCAGAACCTCTTTGACTTTCCGGCTCGGCGAGGGGTTTTCGATGCGGACCCTTGTTGGCTAGACTTGGGACGTCGCGCTCGAGACATGGATCTCGGCGTGCACACTGATCGTTGACATCACGGCCGACCACCACGACGCTGACCATCTCGCGTAGCAGATGCGTTCGGCGGCGCTGGACTTGTGTAGGCACTCGCTATCCCCGAGTGGTCTCATGACGAGTACGCAGCTAGCCACAACTCCGCTGGACGATTGGCACCGCTCTGCCGGTGCGAAGATGGTTCCCTTTGCGGGCTATGAAATGCCGATTCAGTACTCGTCGATTGTCGATGAGCACAACAGATGTCGGTCTACTGCAGCCCTGTTTGACGTTTCACACATGGGGCGTCTCAAGTTCGAAGGTGCTGGCAGCGAGCAACTGCTCGACCATCTCTTGACTCGACGTGTTGTCGACATGCCAATCGGCCGGGTCCGCTACGGACTGATGTGCAACGCCGAAGGCGGCGTGCTGGACGATGTCTTGGTGTCGAATCTCGAGACACCTTCGGGCGGCCGCTTTCACTTGTTGGTTGTCAACGCGTCCAATCGTGAAAAGATCCTCAAGTGGATCACGCCGCATCTGGCCGATTTCCCAACGGTGACGGTCTCGGACCGCACGGAACTGACGGCGATGATTGCCGTGCAAGGTCCCAAGGCGATGGACGTCTGCAAACGTCTGTTCCGGTGTGACCCCAGTAAACTGAAATATTATCGTGCGACGATCACAGACCAGTTTTCCAAACCGGTCATCGTGAGCCGAACGGGCTACACGGGCGAAGATGGTTTCGAAATGGTTGTCAGGGCCGAAGAGGCCAAACGTGTTTGGGAGAACGTGTTGCTTGCCGGTCGCGACGAAGGCTTTGATGCCGCCGGGCTCGGCGCTCGGGACACATTGCGGATGGAAGCGGGGATGCCGCTATATGGGCACGAGTTGAGTGAGGCCATTGATCCGATCACCGCCGGTCTCAATTTCGCATGCAACCTCGAAGATCGTTCCTTCATTGGCGATGTTGCCTTGCGAGAGATCGCAAAAACGGGCCCCGCACGCTCGCGTATCGGATTGATCCCCGAAGGCAAACGACCAGCTCGCGAAGGATGTCCCGTGCTCGATGCCGACGGAAGAGAGATTGGCGTCGTCACCAGCGGCGGTCCTTCGCCGACCCTAGGGCATCCAATTGCGATGGCGCTGGTCGACGCCAAGCATGCTGGCGACCCTTCCTTCCAAATTGATATTCGCGGCAAATTGGCCGCAGCTAGTCCCACATCCATCCCGTTCTATAAGCGGCCCAAGTCGTAAAGGATTCTTTGAAGATGTCACGTGATCCCGCAGCATTGGTCTATGCCGAAACTCACGAGTGGGTCGAGGTCGCCGAAGTTGGTGGCGACAAGATCGCCACGGTTGGAATTTCAGCGTTTGCGATCGAGCAATTGAATGACCTCGTCTTCATGGACTTGCCCGAAGCAGGCAAAGAAGTGACCGCTGGCGAGGAGTTTGGCGAGGTGGAATCGGTCAAGGCGGTCAGCCCGCTTTACAGCCCGGTCACCGGCACGGTTGTCGAAGTCCATGAGGAGCTACCCGATAACTTGGATCAATTGAATGACGATCCCTATGACTACGGATGGATCATCAAAGTCAAATTGACTGACGAATCAGCACTCGCGTCGCTGCTGGATCACGCCGCTTACGAAAAACAATGTGCTGAAGCAGGGTAAGCGTTTGCGGCATCGGTAATTTCAGAAACCACCACCACTCCATTACAAACGAGCAGACTGAATTGGCCGGATACCTGTACCACACCGAAGAAGATCGCCGAGAAATGTTGGCGTCGATCGGCGTTGACTCCGTTCAACAGATCATCGATGACCAAGTCCCCAAGTCCGTCCAAATGGACCGACCACTTGACCTTCCCGAAGCATTGGATGAGTTGTCACTCGAGCGATTCGTGCGACAACTTGCTGGCAAGAACGCGTCGGCGTCGAGTCATCTTTGTTTCATGGGATGTGGTGCCTACGACCACTTCATTCCGGCGGTCGTTGATGAGATTGCATCGCGAGGTGAGTACTACACCTCGTACACGCCCTACCAGGCCGAAGTGAGCCAAGGCAACTTGCAGGCAATGTTCGAGTACGAAACGTTGATCACGCAGTTGACCGGATTGGATGTCAGTAACGCCAGCCTTTACGACGGTGGTTCGGCGGCGACCGAAGCGGTCTTGATGGCGCTGGCGGCGAGCAAGAAAAAGAACCGGGTGGTGACCAGCAATGCGGTTCATCCTGAATACCGCGAAATCGTCGAAGCCTACTTAAAAAATATCGACGCGGAATTGGTCGTCACGCCGGCATCGGAAGCGGGCACAAGCGAAAGTGTGCTTGATGCGATCGACGACGATACAGCTTGTGTGTTGATCCAACATCCCAACTTCTACGGTCGACTTGAAGATGTGAAGGCGATCGTCGAAAAGGCGCATTCGGTCGGCGCGCTGGTGATTCAATCGTTTGATCCGATCAGTTTGGGACTGATCAAACGCCCCGGTGATCTTGGTGTCGATATCGCGATCGCCGAGGGGCAATGTCTTGGCAACCCACTTGCCTTCGGCGGGCCCTACCTCGGTGTGATGGCATGTAGCAAAGATCTCGTGCGACGATTGCCGGGGCGGATTGCGGGCCAAACCGTTGACCGTCGTGGCAAACGCTGTTGGGTTTTGACGCTGCAAACGCGTGAGCAACACATTCGCCGAGAAAAAGCGACGAGCAATATCTGCAGCAACCAAACGCTCTTGGCGCTGCGGGCGACGGTCTACTTGAGCCTGCTTGGGCCACAGGGGTTAAAGGAAACTGCTGAGCATTGCCTAGCGAAGACTCAATACGCTCGCGGCCGTTTTGCTCAGGTTGATCGCTTTGAACTGGTGCACGAGGGACCGGTCTTCAAAGAGTTTGTTGTTCGCGACATGGCCGGCGATGTCGAGGGACTTTTGCGACATGCTGAAAGCCAAGGTGTGCTTGCTGGTGTGCCGCTAGCCGGGATGGATTCGGAGCTCGGTGATTGTTTCGTCGTTGCGGTGACCGAAAAGCGAACTCAAGCTGACATCGACACGCTGATTTCTGTGCTTGAGCACTCGCCGTCAACCATCACCGTCTAGTTATTTTCGTCATACCTTGCTGAGTCACCCGGCCACGCCACAGCCCTTACGAGTTTGATCGAATGAGAAACCAACAAGCCACACAACTGTTGTTTGAATTGAGTCGCCCCGGACGGCGCGCTCATCGCTTGCCGGCGGTTGACTTGCCCACCGTTGGTGGTCAAGCAGCAATCGATTGCGACATCCCTGCCGACTACTTGGCTGACGAGCCGCCACCGCTTCCGGAGCTTGCCGAAGGAGATGTGGTTCGCCATTACGTCAACCTGTCCACACAGAACATGAGTGTTGAC
Source organism: Rubripirellula sp. (assembly GCA_965216875.1). GTDB lineage: Bacteria > Planctomycetota > Planctomycetia > Pirellulales > Pirellulaceae > CBDCUW01. Next base: position 5,184,851 of record OZ244207.1, on the reverse strand, counting down.
ACTCACTTCTACCCGCTCGGTTCGTGCACGATGAAGTACAACCCAAAGCGGAACGAACGCATGGCGAGTATGCCGGGAATGGTCGACATCCATCCGCTTCAACGGCAAGAGTCGATCCAGGGCATGTTGCAGATGATGTATGAACTGCAAGAAATGCTCGGCGAAATCAGCGGGTTGCCAGCAGTGTCGTTGCAGCCAGCCGCCGGTGCTCATGGTGAGTTGACGGCGTTGTTTGTCGCGGCCGCCTACTTTGAAGAACGAGGTGAGAATCGCACGGTCGTCTTGACCGCTGATTCCGCACACGGGACGAATCCAGCCAGCGCGCAAATGGCTGGTTTTTCGACCAAGGCGGTCAAGAGCAATGCTGATGGCTTGGTCGATATGGAAGACTTGGCTGCGAAGCTTGATGACAACACCGCGGTGTTCATGCTGACCAACCCGAACACGCTTGGGTTGTTTGATTCGCAGATTGAGGAGATTGCGGCACTGGTTCATGATGCTGGTGCGCTCATCTACCTCGATGGTGCCAACATGAATGCGATTCTCGGAGTCACTCGGCCGGGCGACTTTGGCGCCGACCTGATGCACTTCAACCCCCACAAAACGTTCTCAGGTCCTCATGGTGGTGGTGGACCCGGAGCCGGTCCAATCTGCGTTCGCGAGTTTCTAGGGAAGTACTTGCCGTCGCCGATCGTCAAGCAGGAGGGTGATGAGTACAAGTTGGTCAGCCCGTCGCCTCAGTCGATCGGACGTGTGCGAAGCTTCTTTGGCAATGTTGGCATCCTGGTGCGAGCCTACATTTACATCCGCACCTATGGACGCGACGGTCTACGGCAAGTCAGCGAGGACGCGCTGCTCGGCGCCAACTACTTGCTAAGCAAGATCAAGCACATCTTGGATGTTCCGCATGGTGATCGTTGCATGCACGAATTCGTTGCTTCCGCTGCGAAGTTGAAGAAGGAAGGCAAGCTTACCGCGATGGACTTTGCGAAGCGGATTCTTGATTTTGGTTTCCACGCACCGACGGTCTATTTTCCTTTGGTCGTTGAAGAAGCGATTATGGTGGAGCCGACCGAAACGGAGAGCAAAGAGACACTCGATGCGTTTGCCGAAGCGATGTTCCGAATCACCGAAGAATCGGGTGACTTCCTTCACGATGCACCGCACACCACTCGTATTAGCCGCCCGGACGATGTGACGGCGGCACGCAAACCAGTGCTGCGCTGGGAACCTTCGGATTCTGAGAATCGATAACTGATGAGTGAAGTTGGCGGCCGGCTGATTCCCTATGCACGCAACGACGCGCCGTTGAATATGGCGATCGATCAAGCGTTGTTGGAATCGGTGGAATCGGGTGGCCCGATGACGCTTCGACTTTACGGTTGGAGCGAGCCAACGCTTTCGCTCGGCTACTTCCAAAAGCTTGACTCGCGAAACGATCATCAGGAAAGCCAGCTGGCGGAGTGCGTACGACGCGCGACCGGCGGCGGTGCGATCGTGCATCACCATGAGTTGACCTACAGCATTGCGATGCCGATCGCGGACTTAGGCTTTGGGCGCGACGATCTTTATCGACGCATGCACGGCGCAGTGATCGAAACGCTTGTCGAGGCCGGTATCGTTGCGACCCCGTACCGTTGGCTTGCTCTTGAGCAGCAACCTGATCAGGCAGATCCCTTCCTCTGTTTTCAGCGCCGCACCGACGAGGACCTGGTTCTATCGGGGTACAAAATCTTAGGCAGCGCTCAGCGCCGTACCAAACACGCGGTGCTCCAGCATGGCAGTTTGTTGCTGTCCGCCTCACGGTTTGCCCCGCAGCTTCCCGGGATCAACAATCTGGCCGCCAGAGGGATGTCGTTGGAGCAAATCTGTGATCGTTTGCCTGATCGGGTCGCTGGCCAAATCGGTGTTTCGCGATGGCGTTCTGGGGTGATTAGTGATTCTGAGAGGGCACGGGCAGCGGAGATTTCCAGCGAGCGATTCGCCAACCCGAATTGGCTGGGACGAAGGTAGAATCATTCCACCTAATACTTCCCGCGGGTGGTTTGTACCTCCAAAACAGCCGCTAAGGTTAAAGAAGTGTCGCTAAATGAGCGATACCGGCATTCTCGCGGCTGCAATTCTGCTTAGAATCATCAAATCCAAATCTCGACCGGTCGGTAAGCTGAAAGAATCAACTCACGTGACGGCAACTGATAAGCGGTGCGGTGAATTGATGCCTGCGATGATGCAGGTTGCTGCGGTTTGCCGCCTCTGCCTCAAGGCAGCGGCGGACTTTTCGATGATTCGGGCTTTTCAAAACAAACAACGACAGGGCCGCCAGCGAAGATCGCTTGCCCCTGTTTTCGTAGGTCGGAAGATAGGTGATCTATGCAAGTGAAGCTCAAGGTCCTTACTGGCACTCACGAAGGCAAAGAGATCGGGATCACTGCCGATAAGTTTCTGGTTGGTCGCAGTGAATCGTGTCAGTTACGACCCAAGAGCGAATCGGTCAGTCGCAAGCACTGCATCATTGTGATTCGCGACAACAAAGTGCTGATTCAGGATCTGAAGAGTCGCAACGGTACCTACGTCAATGACAAGCGACTTCCCTCCGATAAGGCGAAGGTGCTGCGTCCGGGCGACCAGTTGCGTATCGGTAAGCTGATGTTTGAGATGGTGATCGAGCATGGATTGCAAGGCACCAAAAAACCCGAAGTCGCCGACATGGGCGATGCCGCCGCTCGCACGGTAGAAGCTGGATCCACCGATAGCCGTTTTGAAGCGGTGGACGTGAGTGCGTGGTTGGACGAGGCGGACCAGATCGATCGCGTTCGCAAACTGTCCGACCCAGAAACCCGCCAATTCCGGCTCGATGAGGCTGCGGCAGCTGAGCGGGCCGAAGATCGAGGAACCGGAGAAGACAGCGGAACCGACAGCACGGAACTGTCCGTGGACGATTCCACCGCATCGTCAAAAGAAGCAGCAGAAGCACGAAAGAAGAAAAAAGAGCCTGGAAAGCTTCCCAAAAACTTCCAACAATCAATGACTGAGGATTCGCGCGAAGCTGCTGACGATGCGTTGAAACGCTTCTTCAGCGGACGCTAACAAAACCGGATGCTGGTTAAAACGCCGGGCAGCATCTTCGATTGTTCATTTCATTTTGTTGACCAATCCAATGTGCAATACGAGCCCGATGCGCAAGCGAGTGATCTCGCCTGATCTCGCTATGACGCCCCAGAGAAAACCACGAGCTGGCTCAGAGAGCTCGGCCGCTCGCGCGTTTCCAGCTCTCCACATCAGCCACCTTCCCGTGGGGGCGATTGATGAATGAGTCCAACGCTGCCCTCGCCGAGCAGTTTCGTCAGAACGACGAACGTGCCTTTTCGAAGTTGGTGCGTCGTCACCAGCAGCTCGTCTTCCGCGTATGTATGCGGATTCTTGGGCACCAACAAGATGCCGAGGACGTGACCCAAGAAACGTTTTCGCGAATGGCCAAGTACCTCGATCGTTGGGACCCCAAGCGGCCTCTCGAGCCTTGGTTGATTGCGATTGCTGGAAATCGTTGCCGAACCTTCCTTGCCCGACGTCGCGTCCACCAGTCGCTGACCGGCGTGAGCGAGCCGGTGACCCAACGGACGACCGAGCAAATGGCGGCTGATTCACTTGAGGAAGAAGTGATGTTGGCGCTGCAGCTGTTGCCGGAAAAACAGCGCCAAGCGTTCGAGTTGTTTCACCGGCGCGGGTTGAATTACGCCGAAATCGCGAAAGAGCTCGCATGTCCGGTCGGGACAGTAAAGACTTGGGTTCACCGAGCCCGAACCAAATTGATGGAACAGTTACGCGATCGTGATGTCGTTCCGTCCGAAAAGAGTGAGTCCCCTTTGCCAACGATGGAGGTTCAGCGATGAAATGTGCCGACTTCCATGACCGACTTCAGGACTTGATCGACCAACGTGTCGACGTTGATTCCGATCAATTGATTAGCGAGCACGCGGCGGAATGTGCGCAGTGTTGTGACCGGATGATTGCGTGGCGACGTATCCATTCAGTGGTCACGCCGAAAGTCACGCGACCGAAAGTGACCGCGCCGAGCGTGAATCGGCGGTCGAAATGGATCGCTTATGCAACCGTTGCGGCGGCATTGCTGTTCACCGTTGGTTGGCAGTTTGCAAAGTCGGATACCGACCCATCGAAAACGACGATCGTTGCCCAGCAGCCGTCCAATGCGGACGCCGCGACCGATCGTGACATTGAGTCGCTTCTCGCTCAATCGGAGGCCGCTGATTGGTGGGCTGCCGAAGGGGGCGATTGGGTTGCCCAAACGATGCCAGCCGTTCGCAATGTTCGAAAAGGAATGGCACCGCTTGGACGTTCACTTCTTCAGGCCGTTACGATTCTTACCATTGGGGGCGGAGACCAACACACATGAGCCAATCTTTGCGTTCGTTGGTGCCCAATCGTCTGCTTAAACTCTCCCTTGTCTTCCTTGTAGCGATCACTGCAAGTCCAACGCTTCAGGCGGAGCAGCTGTTCCGCTTCAAGAATGGCTTGGTGGTGCGCGGACTCAAGAATGAGATCCCCACGCTGAAGGATGGGTTTGGTGCAGCCGCAGCTGGCGATGTTGCTGTCCGTCCCATCTGGGTGATTGATGACGGCTTGCGCCGCATTTTTGTTCATGGCCAGGGGATGGGCGTGGGCAACCCGGTCGAAGTTGCTGATTTGGAATCGACGATCGAATTGTGGCAACCCGTTCCGCTTGGCGGTAAAGCCGTCTCGGCTTTGGGGGATGTGCTGCAGCTTTCACAATTCAACAAGATCGGCCGACGAAGTGTCACGATTCGTTCGAAAGATGGTCCGTTTCAGTTGCATCAGGGAATCACTGAACTGAATTCTCGCTACGCACGTGTTCGCGCACTTAAAGGCAAGCCGAGTCTGATGTGGGACATGCGTGTCGCGACCAGCTCGATCGACTCGTTGACTCTAAAGAGAATCTTTGAGCACAAAGTCGCACGCAACGACATGGATGGCCGTTTGCAAGTGGTGCGGTTTTTCATTTCGGCTCAGCGGTACGAAGATGCGTGGCAATTGTTGTCTGATGTGATTGATGACTTTCCCGAAGAGGTAGATCTGAAGCCACAACTCGCAGCACTCACCGAACAGCAAGCCGAACAGCTATTGACCGAAGCACAGTTGCGGGCCGAAGTGGGGCAACCGCAGTTGGCTCGCAACATGTTGAATGAGTTCCCGCGTGGTGCGGTGAGCCGAGTGATGCGGATCAAAGTGGACGACGCGCTCGCTGAGTTGAACAAGTCGCGTGACGATGGTGCCGAAATGATCAAGCGATTGCGAGCACAAATCGCGACGCTCGACAAAAACCGAGCCGGCCAGCTGCAAGGAATTGTTGATGAAATGGAAGCAGGCTTGTCGTCGGCAACTCTGCCTCGTCTGAGTGACTATTCGCTCAAGTCCAATGTCGACAACTTGCCCATCGACAACCGCATCGCGCTTGCGATCGCCGGTTGGTTGCTGGGAAGCGGTTCCGGCGAGCAGAACCTGACCGTGGTCACGTCGCTGATCAAAGTTCGTGACTTGGTCGCCGAGTATCTCGGTGAATCGGATCCTCTGCGGCGGCAATCGATTCTTGATCAATTGCGAAACCTTGAAGGTGCCGAAGCGGAATACGTCGACCGAATCCTGCCACTCCTTCCCCCTCCCCTGCCCTTGCCCGAATCGGCCGAGAGCGAGGAGATTGCGGGAATGTTCATGATGACTGTCGGTGAGCAGAAGTATGTCGTTCAGTTGCCGCCCGAGTACGACCCGCTGCGTCAGTATCCTTGCGTCCTCGCGTTGCATGAATCGACCGCTTCGCCACAGTCGCAAATCGATTGGTGGGCGGGCAACCAATTCAGTCAAAAGCTCCAATCACGCGTTGGCTATGCTTCGCGTTACGGTTTCATCGTCGTTGCACCCGTTTGGACACGACCAAACCAACGTCGCTATGAGTACACGCCTAAAGAACACCAACGCGTGCTGGTCTGTCTGCGCGACGCGATGCGGCGGACAGCGATTGATTCAGACCGTGTCTTCATTGCAGGTCATGGTGAAGGCGGCACGGCCGCTTGGGACATCGCTCTTTCTCACCCCGATATTTGGGCCGGCATGATCTCGCTTAGCGGTTCGCCGTCGGTGACACGGACGGTTCCCCACTACAAGGACAACTCAGAGTTTGTCCCGATGTACATCGTCATGGGAGATCGCGATGCGAATAAACCCGCGGGCACGCTGATCAACGACTACATGACCTTCAAGCATGACGCGATGATCGTGATGTACCGCGGACGTGGTCGGGAGTACTTCTATGACGAGATGCCTCGTATCTTTGATTGGATGCGATTGGCCGCCCACAAGCGGAAAGACCCGCCACGTGATTTTGAAGTTGCCACCATGCGGAGCGGCGATCAGTTTTTCTGGTGGGTTGAGTTGGAGGACTTGAAGCCCGACTTGGTGATTGATCCTGTTCTGTGGAATGAAGAAAACAAACGCATTCGTGCCGCGCCTGTTACAGGAACGATCGGCGATGGCAATCAGATTCGTGTTCGTGGTCCAAGCGACCGCATCAAGCTATGCCTCCGTCCGCAGCCAGGCATCGACATGTACGAGCGAATCGTGGTCCGCTACGGCAGTCGCCCAAGGTCGATCGATTTCAACGGCAGCATCGACGTGATGCTTGAAGACGCACGTCGGCGCGCCGAGAGGAAGCGTCCCTTCTGGATCGAAGAAACGCTGCGTTAGCGCTGCGGATTGCAATTTCGCTTCCACTAGGCTTCGAAGCTGCGCGTCTTAACACTCTCCCTTGGGAGAGTCGGGCTCTAAGGCCCGGAGAGGGGGCGTTAGTTAGAGGTCATTCCCTCCCCGGACTTTGCGTCCGACCCTCCCGCAAGCGGGAGGGTGATTGTTGGAGCGCGCGTTAACGGCCGGGCCTCGCACACGAGGCAAGGGCCCGAGGCCTCACGGCCAGCGGCTCACAAAATTTCTCGGCCTTTTGGCGGCTTGCGTGAGAAGATTCCGGCTAAAGCTCGGTACAACGAGCAGCCCGGCTCAAATAATTGTGGGCCCTGCGTCAATGCGCCCGCCCCTTTGCGTTAAATCGGACCTTGATGTCTTTAATTGCCTGTTCTAGTTTTGGTTGTTGATCCAAACAGGATTCATTCCGGCACAGAATTGCGTTGTGAGGGCGTCATGCGAGGGACGGTCGACAGCTTTGGGCTGACCGATATTGGGTGCGTTCGAGAATCGAATCAGGACCAGTTCTTGATCGCGGATCTTTGCAAGACCGCCGTGATCGAACACACCAGCCTGGGATTCGAGGGCCAATGTGAATGGCTCGGTGCTCCGCGCGCCAAGTTGATGATGGTGGCTGACGGAATGGGGGGCCATACCGGCGGTGAACGGGCCAGCTGCATGGCGATCGAGGGGATCGTGCAGTACCTGCTGACCAACTTGCATTGGCCACTCTATTGTTCAAAGAGCCACGAGCATCGATTCTTTGACGGGCTCAAGTCGGCGCTCGAGTTTTCGCAATCGAAGATTCAAAGTGTTGCCCAGGTGATTCCCGAGCAATCCAAGATGGGAACCACGTTGACGCTGGGTTGGATGGTTTGGCCGTACGCCTACATGATCCATGTTGGCGACAGCCGAGCGTACTTGTTCCGCGACCAACAATTGCAGCTTCTCTCCCACGACCAGACGTTGGCTCAAGCATTGGCGGACAACGGAATGATCCCGCCATCGGCGGTGGAAAGCCATCGCTACTCGCATGTCTTGGTCAGTGCGCTTGGATGTAGCAGCCAGATGGAGCCTCTGTACGGCAAGACGAATCTACAGCTGGGCGATCAGTTGTTGATGTGCACCGATGGATTGACCGGACATGTTTCCGAGCAAGCGATCGCCGATGTGCTGGGTTCGTGTCGCTCGGCCGAAGAGAGTTGTCGAACGTTGGTCGAGATGGCGAAACAGGCCGGTGGTCGTGACAATATCACGGTGACGCTTTGCCGTTTTGTCGACCAAGAAGAAACGATCGCCGATGCCGAGGCTGCCCAAGCGGGGCAACCTCAGTATGAAGCCGAAACCGCCGTCATGCGAGTCGCGTTTGAGTGAGTCACAGGACGGCAGTGAATTCGACAGAGTGCAGGGAGATCCAGGCTACTCTTTGGCAGGTTCCTTGTCGGACTGACTTGGTGGCGTGATCAGATAGGCTTTCCCTTTGATCACGACGAGCACCTCGGTTTCTTCGGCCAAGTAATCTTTGGCTTCATCGCCGAGTTGTTTCAGCAAGTCAAAGTACTCGTCGCTGAATTGCACGACCTTCTTCGCTTCCGCGATCTGTTTCTTGGAGGCATCGGAGTCGACATACCGATTCGCTTTGCGGAAGAAGGTCTTGGCGCCGATTCGTTTGACGAGTTGTTGCCTCAATCGGTCCACTTCGCGTTTGAGTTTGCCTTCGCCATCGACGGGGGCTGCGACGGCAAAGTCACCAACGATGCGTCCGCCGCCAAAACCGGCTGCTGGCGCAGCTGTCCGAGCGGAGCCACTGACGCGACCGAGGGCGGGACGGGAGGTCGGTGCGTCCATCGCCATCATCATTTCCTCTTCCATCATCATGCCGTCCGAGAGTTCCGCGGCGCGATTGGTCGAGCGGAGTCGGCTCTTGAGCGATCGTTGAAAGAAAGCGTCGCGGCCCGATTCGGCTTGCAGTCGCGATAGGTTGCTTTGTGCCACACGGCGTCCACGCGACATGTCGTTGAGGTCGGTGCGTTCTTCGGCCAAGTAGGCGGTGTAAGGGGTCAAGATTCCGTGTCGCTTGGACAAGATGATCAATTCATCAACGAGTTCCTTGTTTTCGCCAGCTAAGTCGATTTCGTCGATGATTTGGCCGATGCGTCGCGTTGCCCAAAGGCGCTCGACAAAGACGTCTTTTCCACTGCCCGTTTCGTCCGGCAATTCATCTTCGAACACGTATTGTTGTCGTTTGCCTAGAAAGTCACCCGACAGTTTGATCTTCAGAGCACCTGGCTTTCGATATCGGCCTACGATCACAAGTTGATCGCCCGAGAAGAGGTCATACATCTCGTTGGGATACAGGCTGCGCGTACGACCTTCTTTGCCATCGACGGTGATCTTCAGTTTTGCATCGGTCAGTGCCGGAGCGCCAACACGGTCGTAGAGCGCGCTGATGACATCATCAAGAGGCTCGCCTGGTCGGACATAGGTGGTTTGTCCCAGGCAGATGCTTGCCAGTTTGTCGAGCAGGCGACTATTGACGTCGGGGCCAACACCAAGACTGAACAGTCGCGTTCCTTCTTGAAGTTGCTTCTTTGCGTTTGCCGCGATCTGCATCGCGTTGCGCTCGCCGACCGTTGGACGACCATCGGTCATGAAGACGACGTAGCAAGGGCCATCGGCATGAGAGGCTGCGGCGAGGGCTTCCTTTAGGGCTTCGTCGATGTTTGTGCTGCCACCAGCGAGCATGGAATCGATGTATTCCTTGGCATCATTGCGCGTCTCCTTGTCGGCCGAGGTTAACTCGCTTCGGAAGGTTTCGACGTTGCTGTCGTAGTTGATCAGCGTGAATCGATCGCGTCCCTTGAGGCGTTCGACAACGTACGAAGCTGCGCGTCGCGCTTGATCGATTTTCTCGCCACGCATGCTGCCGCTCTTGTCGAGCACCAGGATGACGTTTTTACCCGATTTTTCGTAATCGGCTGATGGCTTTGGAAGCTGTGGCTGAATCATCAACATGAAATAGCCGTCTTGTTTGGGGTCGGGGCGATGCGCGACGACCGAAAGTTGCACGGGGCTTTCCCCAGCATCCCAGAGCATGCGGAAGTCGCGTTGTGGGATTTTGGATCTTGCTGAGTATTTGAACTTGGCAACTTTGTCACCGTCGCGATCAATCTCGACATCATGCGACGGGCTATAGACGTTTCCGATTTTGGTTTCACTTCGGATGCGTCCGCGAATTTCGACCTGTCCAATCGGGCGCGTTGTGAATTGAGTTGGCGATAGGGGAAGCAACCAATCGTTCAGCGAACCTGTGCGTCTGCAAAGTTGTGTGTAGCGAAGGGAAACGGTGCGTTCGGCCCCCGCGGGTACGGGGAAGACTTGCGTCTGAAACATGCCCGTTCCGATCCACTGAACGAGCGCGGGGTCTTGGCTTCGACGAACGTAAGATTGATAGATGTCGCGGGCTTTGTCAGCTTCGAGCAAACGTCCTTCAAGCTCTTCTCCGTCGACCATGAAGGTCATCTGATCGATGGCACCGTCGTAGGGAAGTGGAAAGACAAATTTCACTTGCAACGTGTTGCTGGAGCAGTTTTTGAAGGTTTGTGCAACCTGTACTTCGGCGACTTGCCCACGAATCGAGGTGTCAATTTCGAGTTTGGCGATGTCGTAGAGGAATCCTGGACCTCGGGGAGTCGGCCGCGGCATGGGACGCGGGAGCCGGTGGCGATGGGTTTCTTCACCCGAGATCAGCAAGCCTTGCGCCTGGGCAGCCACGGGAAAGAGCCCAGTAAAGAGCAGGAATGACGCCAATGCCAATTTGAAGGGTGCCAATACCAATGGGGTTGGTGAACCAGACATAGTGTCGATCCCTATTCGAAATGAAAAGTTGGTTCGTCGTCGCGAGTTTTCTCACCGCAACAAACGCCATTTTGCAGCTTGTTCGCACCGGCATGCAAATCTTCGGTTCGGGCACGCCGGAGCAGGTTTCTTCGGAGAAAAACTCCGCCCGGTGGCCGATTTGCCTGGGCACGAACGCCGGTCCATTGGTTTGAACGAATAAACCACATGTTTCTTAGGTTGGGGTCTACAATATTTGGCTGGTGTTTTGCCCACTTCGGTGCCGTTTCCGGCCTTCTGCGATCACTTCGCAGGCCCAGAAAAGGAACCTGACCTGAGAAAGATGCGAGAGATGAAACGACGAGACTTTTTAGCAGCCAACGCCGTGATTGCAGGAACCACCTTGGCCGCGGGTGCCCACACCGCAGCCGCCGCTCAGGCAGACGCAGCAGGTGAGGATGCAAAACCCAAGGGTCGCATTCGTCAGTCGGTGATGGGTTGGTGTTTTCGTCCGATGGATGCGATCACGCTTGCAAAGCACTGCAAGCGAATCGGTCTCGAAGCGATCGAAGGGATTGGATCAGAGCACTACGACGCCGTAACGAAAATGGGACTGAAGATCTCCCTGGTTGGAAGTCATGGGTTCAAGGATGGTCCGATCAACCCCGATAACCATGCCATGGTCGAAAAGAAGCTGCGCGATGGCATCGATTTGGCTGTCAAATATGGCGCCCCAAACGTGATCACTTTTACAGGGATGCAAACCAAAGGCATTAGCGAAGAAGCGTCTCTCCGCAATTGCGTTGAATGTTGGAAACGTGTGATTCCCTACGCCGAAGAGAAAGGGATTGGATTGGTCCTTGAGCACCTCAATAGCGAGGACGATTCGCACCCAATGAAAGGACATCCAGGTTATTGGGGTGACGATTTGCACCTCTGTGCTGACCTGGTCAAGGCAGTCGGTTCACCAAGTTTCCAGTTGCTATTTGATGTCTATCACGTGCAAATCATGAACGGAGATCTGATCCGGAATATTCGCCGTTACAGCGACATTGTGGGGCACTATCACACCGCCGGGAATCCGGGGCGGGGCGAGCTGGACGATAACCAAGAAATCAACTATCCCGCAGTGATGCGTGCGATAATAGAGACCGGATACAAAGGCTTTGTCGCTCAGGAATTCATTCCTACCGCAGACGATCCAGTCGCTTCCTTGGAACAAGCGTTTCAGGTTTGCGACGTTTGAAATCACGAGTAATCTGTGACGTGCAGGCTTAAGGCCTGTGCGATTGATTCTGTGAATGCCTGTGGTGGGGGAACCTGGGAAGCCGAGCCGTGTCCAAGTAAACGACATGGTTTCCTTCAACAATCAACCGACCCAACGCGCCGGCGCAATGCCCTCCCAATCGCCCACCGCGATGAACCTCGACCACGAAGATTTTCGAAGGCTCGGGGTGCGTCCCAACGAATACCGTTTGACGGTGATTCGGAATGCGGCGACGCGCAGTGCGAAAACGTTGGCCGAGCGACAGCTTGAAGAGCCGAACGAACAAGTAGCACTCCAGCTCTCGCGCGTTGCCACGTCGGCTTATCGGTTGCTTGACCCACGCCAGCGCCATGATTCGCACCACCGCGCTCATGTGGGTCGAATCCTGCCCAATGCTATCGCCTACGCGAGTCCAAGTAACTTTCACGACGGCGACAAGTCGCGCGCCGGCGATCCTGAAAGTACGATCGATCCGAAGCACGCGAGTGATATGCAGCTGATCGAGATGCTGCAGCTGAATCCTGAGCCGATTGGACCGGGGCCCTCATGGGCGACGAGTCTTGACGACGAAGATTTGCGAAACAGCAGTCCGCTGGTTCGACAAGCACGACACTTCATCAGTGAGATTCATCATCCCTGGTTGATCGCGTCGCTCGTCGGATTGGTCGTGTTGGTGATGTACTCGTTGGCGACCTGGAATGCAGACCCGGATCCTGCGCCGCTAAAACTCGGCGAAGAGGTGGAGACCGCTGAAGTTCAGCCGGTCGAGCCGGTTCAGGAGGTTTCGATCGAGCCGCCCAAGGTGACACCTGCTTCGGCCGAAGTCTCCCCTGCCCTGCCCCGCACCGAATCCATTCCGCTGGAAACATTCCGCGATTCCGAAGCCGAGGCCACGGTGGAACCGGTTGATCTTGATGCAAAGGTTGACGTCGAACTGCCTACGACGCCAATGGTCGCAAAGGAAGAGTTGACGGAATCAGTGTCGCCACCTGCGATCGAGCAAACGCCACCTGCGATCGAGCAAGAGGAGGAAGTCGCGCGAACGGATGCTGCCGAGCAGATGGGCGCGGCTGAAGACGCGATGGCGAAGGTCGATCCTTCCGACAACGGTTTCTTGCCCGACCCATTCGAGCAGGCTTTGGAAGAGACTCGGACCGCCGAGAATCAGGAAGAGACGACACCCATCGCAACGCCGAATCGTGCTGCGCCACCGACGATGGCGAGCATTGACCGTCTGGAGCAACAGCTGTTCGCGGAACATCCGTCGTTGAGCGAACCGCTTTCGCTTCGAAATGCGGTGTCGCGTTTGACGCTCCTCAAGTCGGTCGCATCCAAGCTCAAACCTGGCAGTCAGCCGTACTGGGTCGTGTCCATGATGGCGTTGGAAACCGCATGGACACTGGAGTCCATGGAAACGCTCGACCGAAGGGCCGATTGGACGCATCTCTACGAAACCGATGAAGATGCCGTGTTGGTATCGAGCTTTGATGCGGCCACCGAATCTGCTGTCGACGAACAAACCCGAGCACGCCTGCTGGAAAAGGGCATGGCCCTGTGTGATGCGATGCTGGTTGAAGAGGCGTTTGTCGATTGTAAGAACGCGACGAAGCACTGTCGCGAATTGGCAGAGAAGCTTCGCGATGACGACGCACAACGCCAGCTTGATCTGTTTGACGAATCGGTTCGGCAAATGCGCCGGATGTCAAAAACGGTCGCCGAGGCAGACTTGGATGCGACCGACTTGTCTGCTGTGCGGAATGCAAGTGTTGCCGGACGCTATTACTGTTTGTTCCTTAGGAAATGGGACGTTGGCTTGAAGTGGTTGGCTGTCGCGCCCAACGTGCGACTTGCAAATCTGGCCAAACGTGAACTTGAACTCGCCGATGATGCACCGGCAGGTAAACGAATCGCTCTGGCGAATGCCTGGTTGAGTTTGGCGGACCGCCATGCCGGTCGCGCCGGTCAATCGATCAAGCTGCATGCACTGACAATGATCCAGGCGTCGCTGGATGATGTGACCGACGTTCGGCAACTTGAACTTGAAAAGACGATTGACGAAATCGAGGCTGCGCTACCAACGTACCTTGTTGGTGTCAATGAAACGGATGCGGACGCATCGAAGGTCGATGCAAGCGATCAAGAGGGGCCCGACGCAAACATCCCATCGGATGCAGCCTCCGCAAAAACGAGCGAGATGTCGGGTGCCATTGCAATCGAACCGAACTCGCAATGGATTGCTGTGGAATATGGGATGGGGGCCGTGATCAACCCCGATCTGCTTGCCCGCATCAATGGCGCGTTGAATCAGCAGTTGGAACAGGTGACCGTTGAACTGTGGGGCAAGGTGGAATTCGAATCGGATGTGAGCTTGCAGCTTCACTCGGCGATTGGCGACATCAAGCAAACCATTTGGTTGGATGACGATCCCGTTGTTTTTGATCCAACCGGACGCTCGGCCGCGACCACGGTCCCCGCGGGCACGCACGAACTTCGTTGGCGATTTGAGCTCGGCAAGGCGACGACGGTCTTCTTGAATGTGGTTAACGTCGAAAGTGGCCAGCCCGTTGCGGTCGTCGGTACGCCCCCGGAAGTTGGCTCTGTCCGTGGCACGATCAAGATTCGATCGACTCGACCACCAACTGACGCATTGCCAGAATGATTGTTGGCTGACTCACTCGCAGCAAAGCTTCCACCCTCTGGCCGTGCCTCTACAATAGACCCAGTTACAACTTCCATTAGGTATCTGGATCGTCTTTGTATGAATGCCATCACGGCAACGCCATTACCGGCCACTTTGGCTGAATTGAATCGCAGCGGTTGGGTCTCCAAAACTGTCAAGCAAGAGATTCGCGACAATTTCACTCGAATGTTGGCGGCAGGCGAAGAGCTCTTCCCTGGAATCGTTGGTTACGACGACACCGTGATTCCCGAAATCAACTTGGCTCTCCTCGCCGGACACGACATGCTGTTCCTCGGCGAAAAGGGGCAAGCGAAGAGCCGCATCATGCGGATGTTGACGCGATTTTTGGACGAGTACATTCCGTACATCGATCATCCCGACCTTCCGATTCACGAAGATCCAAGCCAGCCTATAACGTCGCTCGGCAAACGATTGGTCGCCGAGCACGAACCCGAAGACATCAAGATTGCTTGGTGGCATCGCGATCAGCGTTACGCCGAGAGGCTTAGTCCCGGAACCAAGTTTGCGGACATCATCGGAGAAATTGACCCGGCAAAATTGACTGGCGGCGTCAGCATGAGTGCCGAAGAGGCGTTGTCGTTTGGTCTGATTCCGCGAATGCATCGAGGCATTTTCGCGATGAACGAATTGCCTGAGTTGGACGACTTGGTTCAAGTTGGGTTGTTCAACATCTTGGAAGAACGCGATGTTCAAATCCGCGGCTATCCCATCCAATTTGATCTCGACATCTTCATCCTCTTCTCGGCCAACCCGTCGACCTACAACCGAAGTGGAAAAGTCATTCCGCAGTTGAAGGATCGCATCGGAACGATCGTCCAAACGCATTATCCGCGCGAACGTGACCAGGGCATCGAGATCCTCAAGCAAGAAGTTGCCGAGGAGTGCAACGGGGAATATCCGGTGCAAGTCCCCTATTTCATGTACCAAGTGGTCGAGGAGATCACCAACCAAGCACGTCAAAGCAAATACATCGATCAAGATTCGGGTGTGTCGGCACGCCTGTCACTAGCCAACTTTCGAACGGTCATCGCATCGGCCAGGCAACGTGGTGTGGTTCATGGCGAAAAACCAGCCGTGCCGCGGATCAGCGACTTAGGACACCTGTACGCGAGCTCGCTCGGTAAACTCGAGCTTGACTTGATGGGCACTCATCAGATGAGTGAACGGCAAGTGCTTGATGCAGTGGTCGCCGAGGCGATTCAGGTGGTCTTTGCCGAGTATGTTGAGCAACACGGGCTGGCGGAGATCGCAGAGATCTTTCGTAGTGGCGTCCGCATCGAAGTCGGCGATCTGCTTCCCAGCAGTGACTACGCCGAGCGACTCAAGAGCGTGCCGCCCGCTTGGGATCTCGCGTTCGAAGTCAATGCGAGTGAAAACGAAGCGGTCCGTGCGAGTTGCGTCGAGTTCGTTCTTGCAGGTCTCTACAGCATGGATCGAATCAGTCGTTCACAACGTTATGGCAAGATGGAATACGAGTTGTAGCGTTCGATGAAGCCTGAGAAAAAGTATAGGCCGGGCGGCGTCATTCACGCCTACCAAAAGTACGATCCGGCTCAATTTCCGCCTCCAACGCAGCCACCGCCCGATTTGGTGTCGCCGGCGTTTGAGCAGGCGTTGATGTATGGCGACTACCAGGAGCTTACCGAAGAGGGGTTGGCTCGCGCGATACGTTTGGACCCGAAACAGATCGCTGGTCTTGGTCCGAGTCTCGACATGCTCCGCGCCATGCTCGAGGAACGCAAACGCAAGATCTTAGCAACCTACGAAGCTCGTACTGTTCAAAAGCGGGCTCGCAAGGCTTTTCACAATGCGGCAAAAAATCTGAGCGTGCCGCGTGACATGGAGAAACCGTTCCGACGCGCGGTCAATCAAGAACAGCCCTATTTGATCGAGCATCTTTGGTACCGTGCCGGCGATGATTCGGGGCAACTCGCTCGTGGCTTATTGCAGGTCGGCCAACGGATGGCTGACAAGCACAACATCGAAGAGCTTGCGAGTAAGTATGAGTTCACTGGCAACGAATCGATGAGTGTTGCCAAGGCACTTGAGGTGAAGGAGGAGCTCGAGAAGATCGACGAGTTGCTCAAGCAGCTGGAAGAGGCGGCAGAAAACGCTCAGATCGGCATCATCGATATGGAGATGCTGAGCGAATTTGCGGATGCCGGTGACATGGAACAGCTCGAGGAGATGCGCCGGCAGATTGAAAACATGCTTCGCGAGCAAGCCGAGCGACAAGGTTTGGAGTCGGATCGCGACGGCGGATTTCGTCTGACTCCCAAAGCCTACAAGATCTTCCAAGGTCGGTTGCTTGAACGAATCTTCAGCCAGCTTGCGCCGTCGCGAAGCGGTCGACATCAAGGTGACGTTGTGGGCGAAGGCGCCGTCGAGCTACAGCAGACCAAGCCTTATGAGTTTGGTGACAGCGTGGCTCACATCGACTTGCCGCAAACGGTGATCAATGCGCTGCTGCGGCAGGGCGACCAACGTCCGCTGCGTTTGCGCAGCGATGATATCGAGGTCCACAAGACGCGTAACCATCCCAAATGTGCAACGGCCGTCGTGATGGATATGAGTGGGTCGATGCGGTACGACGGTCAATATGTGAACGTCAAACGGATGGCACTTGCGCTGCAAGGACTGATTCAGTCCGAGTATCCCGGTGACTTTTTGAAATTCATCGAGATGTACACCTTTGGCAAAATGCGTTCGCCCGGCGAGATCATCAAGTTGATGCCCAAGCCGGTGACAATCCATGACCCGGTTGTCCAACTGGCAGCGGACTTGAGCGACCCTGACATTGGCGAGTCGATGTTGCCACCGCACTTCACCAACATTCAACACTCGCTCCAAATCGCTCGTCAGAATTTGGCCAACTGTGACACGCCGAATCGGCAAATCGTGTTGATCACCGATGGATTACCAACAGCACACTTCGAGGAGGAGACGCTGTACATGCTCTATCCTCCGCATCCGCGAACCGAAGCGGCCACGATGCGCGAGGGTGCGCTCTGTAAGAAGGAAGGAATCACGATCAATATCTTTCTGATCCCTAGTTGGTCTCAAAGCGAAGAAGACATCCGCTTTGCGCATCGATTGGCTGAGACGACGCAAGGCCGCGTCTTCTTTACCAGCGGCCGCGACCTCGACCGTTTTGTGGTTTGGGATTACGTCCAAAACCGACGAGACATCATTGCGTAGGTCATGCTCCGCAT
This sequence comes from Rubripirellula sp., assembly GCA_965216875.1. Classification (GTDB taxonomy): domain Bacteria; phylum Planctomycetota; class Planctomycetia; order Pirellulales; family Pirellulaceae; genus CBDCUW01. The sequence continues at coordinate 5,167,069 of OZ244207.1, read as the reverse complement.
GACGTGCTTGCGCGTGAAGTCCAGAAGAGTGTAAGGCCCGACGCTAGCGCGTTCGGCTCACGAGATGTAGCTACCTTCACCAGAAGGTGGTTTCCATCGTTTGGCCGGTCTCCGCTTTCACCACGCTCTGGCGAGCGTAGCTACGATGCGCAGGGTGCGTTCGGCTCACCAGAAAAATCGGATCAATCGAAGAACGGATTGGACTGAACGCCGGCTGGATTGACGGTGGAACGTTGCTGGGAGCGATACTGAGTTGGCAGCGAGGGTTTTTCGACCTTCGGTTCTGGTTCCGTTACCGTTTCGGGGATTGTTTGTTCGGGTGCAGTTGGAGTTTCTTGCTCGCTTGGTTGCGTTTCGCCGGTGCTCGGCGCGGTCTCGGTTTTGACAACGACCTGTTGGCTAGGATCAGCCTTGACCGTAGAGGTTGCGAATGGATTCCCCTTCTCTTCCCCAAGCGGGTAGTAGTTTCCTGCGAGGACCTGCTTGTTGATGGTGTACGACAACACGTGCGAACCAAAGGCGTCTTCGTAGACGTGTTCGACGGTAAGGTCGCGTTCCGCGATCGCAACCGCCATCGCATTGCCTTTTGTGTGATCAACTGCTGCTTTGCGCAACACTTCTTTGTCGATCCGGCGCAGGATATTCTTCCCCTCTCGGGTCACCTTGTAACGATACTCGACACGCCGATCGTCGATCATTTTGACACTTTCAAGGGTCGTGTATTGATCTGTTTGGCGTGGGCACGCGGCATTCACCTGCTCGAACATCTGACGAATGTCTTGTTCCGAAAGTCCGCCATCGGCGACGTCGCTGGCCACTTGTTCGATGGCTCCCTTGGCAACGACTTTGGCGACCTTGCCGCAGCCAGAGGTGGCAAGACAGGCAGAGGTGATGGCCAGTGCGAAGAAGACCGAAGCTTGCAGTGGTCGTGTCATGGAAGGTGCCCGGTGCTGTGAATTCGGGAGTGAGACGAGGAGGTTGCAACGCGTCGTTTCGACGCGGCGAACGCCTGACCAAGTCTGGTCGGCATCAAAAACCTAGTTCACAAATCCCGTGGCTCGAAACGAACCAACACACCGAAGCGATCTGAAAAGGGCCGCCAGCCCACACAACCGTCACAACCGATCGCGAACGCAGGATTGGGCATTCGGCGGACGCTCCGCCCATCAAGACTTGAGCCCGGCGTTGAGCACTGTTCGTAGTCCCGCCTTTAGGCGGAAAAGGCTGAAGATTCCGGCTAAAGCTTGGTACTACGAACGATCGATTTACAGTGTCTGCCCCACGCTCTGGCGAGCGTAGCTACGTTGTGCAGAGGCCCGACGCTAGCGCGTTCGGCTCACGAGAATGTAGCTACCTTCGCCAGAAGGCGGTTTCCATCGTTGGGCCGGTCTCCGCTTTCACCACGCTCTGGCGAGCGTAGCTACGAAGACGCATATCGGGCATCCCCTAACGCCTGCTGCGTTTTTCCATGTAGACCGCGTACTCGCGTACCGTGATCTTGCCATTGCCGTCCGTGTCGGCAGTAACGGGCGAGATCAGCATCGAACCATACTCATTGGGCGTTAGCACTGAGTCATCGTTCTTGTCGTACCGCGAAATGATCCGTTTGGCATAAGAAACCATTTTGGAATCGATTTCGGAAACTCCCTCGGCCAACGCAGAAGCTTCGCTTTGAAGTTGTCTTTGTTTCCGGCGCAGGAGCGTGATCATGTCGGGGGCCGTGCGCATGGCTGCCTCGGCCACATCGGCATCACTCGATTCTGCTGCAGCAACCACGATCGGTAAAATCTCTTCGGTGGCTTCACCCGCGATGACGCACAGGGAAAGCAATTCGCTGGTCAGGGGAGCTTCTTGTAGATGCTTGTGGAGAACACGACTGGTTTCGTCGGGCGTCTTACCAAGCAACGAGACCAGGGATCGGACGACACTGCGGTCTTGAGAGGATTTGCCGTCGCATTGAAGGTAACACTTGAACGCGAGTTCGACTTGTTCTTGTGCCCCAAGCGTGCTGAGTGGGATCAGATGCAGTGTGGTTTCGATTCTCTCAGTGTTCCAGTTGTTTGGCTTGGATGCACTCTTGAGGTTCTTGCGAATCACATCATCGAAGCGTACGTCAACAAACTTAGAGTCCTGTGCGATGTCGATTGCTCGATCTTGGAGTTCGTCGCCAAAGTTGAGCGCCCGTTTGCAGACGATGTCGCGAAACTCTGTCATCGCCGCTTCGATCTTTGTGTTCGAAGCGTCAATTTGTTCTCGAAGGGCGTCCGCCTTGGATTGGTCGTCGTCTGCAAGAGCGAGCGTTGGTGCCAGCGCGAAGAGAGCCAGCAACGGAAAATGACCCAATGGTTTTCGGAGCATAGGGAGGTTCCTGTGTGCGGAGGTTGAATCGCGGCACCGGAACCAGTCTAGCCAATGTTGGGACGTTGTGCTGGCACGCAGAGCATCACCAGTATCCGCTAATAGTCCTGCCAATTCGCGGAAGGACGCGAAGATTCCGGCCAAAGCCGGCAGGACGAACTGGCTCAAAATCCAATGTGGCGTGTGTGCTTGCACGCACCACAGAGCGTTTACGGAGTGGGTGCGTGCGAGCACACACCCTACGAATCAGGCCTAATAGGCTTTGGCGAAGATCGCTTTCTTTTCGGCCGGTTTCCCGCTGAAGAAGCATGTGCCAGGTTCGTCGTTGTTGTCGCGTGGGACGCAGCGAATGGTCACCTTGAGTTCCTTCAACAGCGGTTCCAATTCGTCTTCGCTTGCGAAGTGGCAGTGGGCGAAACCGCCGTGAATCTCGTTTTCATTCTCGGCCGAAAAGAAATCGCGGAAATCCGCCTCGGTGGTAATCTCTTTGCTGTTCTCTTGACGAAGCGCGACGGCGCGATCGAACAGCCCCGTTTGCATCTCTTCGAGAATCTTGCCAATCGAGCCGACCAATTCATCGCGCCCAATGCCGACGCTCTTGGGTTGGTCACGGCGTCCCATGAAGACGGAGTTCTTGTCAATGTCTTTGGGCCCGACTTCCAATCGGATTGGGACGCCCCGTTTGACGTGATGCCATTTCTTTTCGCCACCACGGATGTCACGGTCGTCGATTTCAACGCGAACAGGTGCGCCCGCGTATTGCTGTGCTGCGAGTTCCGCCCGAAGTGAATCGACATACTCCATCACTTTGCCACGGCTTTCATCGTCCCGATAGATCGGCAGGATCACGATGTGAGCGGGCGCGAGTCGTGGCGGAATGATCAACCCATCGTCGTCGCTGTGGCTCATGATCAGAGCGCCCACCAAACGCGTGGAGACGCCCCAACTTGTTGTCCACGCGTATTCGCGTTCGCCGCTTTCGGCTTGGAAGACAATTTCTTGAGCACGTGAGAAGTTCTGGCCGAGGAAGTGGCTGGTGCCAGCTTGCAACGCTTTGCGATCTTGCATCATCGCTTCGATTGAAAGGGTCTCGACAGCGCCGGGGAATCGTTCGGCAGGCGTCTTGCTGCCGATGATCACAGGCATCGCCATCCAGTTCTCGGCAAAGTCGGCGTAGACGTCGATCATTTGCTCGGTTTCTTCGACCGCTTCTTTTTCGGTTGCGTGAACCGTATGCCCTTCCTGCCAGAGGAACTCGGCCGTGCGAAGGAACATGCGCGTGCGCATTTCCCAACGGACAACGTTTGCCCATTGGTTGATCAAGATTGGCAAGTCACGATGGCTTTGCACCCACTTGGCGTAGGTTGCACCGATGATGGTTTCGCTGGTCGGACGAACGATGAGTGGTTCTTCCAATTTACCGGCGGGACGAAGGCCACCCTCGGGATCCGGCTCGAGTCGATGGTGAGTGACAACGGCGCACTCCTTGGCAAACCCTTCGACGTGTTCGGCTTCCTTTTCGAGGAAGCTCATTGGAATGAACAAAGGGAAGTATGCGTTTTGGTGCCCGGTCGCTTTGAACATGTCGTCCAGTGCGCGTTGCATGTTTTCCCAAAGTCGGTAGCCCCAAGGCTTGATCACCATGCAACCGCGAACCGGCGAGTTCTCGGCCAGGTCCGATGACCGAATCACCTGCTGGTACCATTCGGGATAATCTTCGTTGCGGGTCGGGCTAATCGCGGTCTTGGGTGCTTTGGCCATTGGTCGGATGGGGGATGGAGTAACGCTGGAACCAACGAAACAGGGCATGAAAAACGGAGCTTTGACGACTCGTCCAGGGAGCATCAAAAGCAATCGCCGACAAAGTTTTAGCCTTGTCGGCGAAAAAGAGACAGCATGGGTCGGGTCGGAGCTCACCTTGCGATCGAGCTCGGCCGAGAGGACAAGCTCATCAACCGCGTTATCGACGCAGGTTCAGAAGCTCGTCAAGCAACTGTTGGCTGGTCGTGATCACACGGCTGTTTCCGCGGTACTGGGTGCTGGCGAGGACCAGTTCGACAAGGTCTCGGCCGATGTCGGTATTACTCAGTTCCAAGGCACCACCGATGATACTTCCGATGCCGTTTTCGCCCGGTGCACCTTGAACCGGCAGGCCGGTGTTGATGCCTTTGGCGAACAGGTTCAATCCGCGTGCTTCCAGACCAACCGGGTTGGCAAAGCGAGCCAATTGCAGTGCACCGAGGTCACGGGTCACACCGTTGCTGAACACACCACGGATGGTGCCGTTTTCACCAACCACAAAACTATTCAAAACACCCGGTTCACTACCGTCTTGTCGCGTTGCGGCCAAATTGGCTTCTTGAGTCGCCAATCCAGAGACCAAGCTGAAGTCGAGATCGAATTGCAACGGCGACACACTTGGAACACCGGTTCGATTGATCGCGATGCTATCGTTGGTCGCGGTGATAAAGTTACCGTTGCCGTCGAATCGCAGCAGACCCGTTCCGACAGCAACGTCAACGCCGGTAAGGGGTTGGTTGTCGGGGCTGTCTGCGTACCAGCGATAGACGGTTTCTTCGTCAGTTCGGCTTTCAAGCGTGGCGGTAACGCGAACGTTGATCGGCACACCCAGCGAATCGTAAACGATGAAGTCACTGGCGGCACTTTGTCCCTGCCCTTCCTGGACGACTCCGAAACCCAAGTTAGGAGTTGAAACAGCACCAATGTCCGTTTCGATCCGGAACGCCGAAAGGTCGATTTCGAGTGCGTTCAATTCGCCGGTGTTACTGACGAATCGAATCGCTCCGTCTTCGATGTAGCCACCGGGAACGAGGATCCCCGATTCACCTTCGATGTTGTTTTCCGACGCGAGGATCGGATTTTGTGAGTCAAGCTGCAAGGCTTGCACACCCGATGCCGATTCGATGAAGTCAATAAAGTCTTGGACGGTGGTCGTGGCCGTAATCTGAAAGTCCTTTTCGCCCAGCGCTCGACCGCCCTTACGGCCGGTGTAGCTGAGCGTGCCGATTTCGAATGCGTTCTGATAAACGTTGCCGTCGCGGCGAAGGACATCGGTCAACAGCGTGCTACTGTTGATCGTTGGGCCGTCGAGGTCGATCAACTTGTTGTTGACGTCGGTCAAGTCGGCGATTTCGGCGTCGCTCTTGGAATCGGTGTAGACCGATCCAGGAGGTACGGTGTCGACCAAATAGAAGTTGTTTTGGTCATTGGATAGGTTTCGATAGATTCGAACTTCGTCGTAGGGCGGGAAACTGTCGCCCGGACCGGGCACCGGTGGTGCCGGGAAGTTGGAAAGCGTGATGCGGCCGTTGGCAACATTTTGGGGGCCGATCAAAACACTTGGCCGGCTTTCGACTTCGCCACTGCGGTGATAAGTCACCATGTAGGTGTAGTTGCCGGTCAGGACTTCGTCGTCAAGCGGAATGCCAGACAGCGGCGTTGATCCATCATCGACGAAGGTGCCACCCGCGGCTGAAGTGCCAAGGAAGAAGAAGTCGGAACCATTCGGGCCGGTACGATAGACGTTGACCGTTGGGAAATCGCCCGACGGATCCGATGGAAGGTTGTTCAAGTCGATTCGCCCGCTGACCGAGTCGATCGACATTGCGTTACTTGGTGTCGACTCGTTTCCGGCCGAGTCGACCAGCGCAACACGGTATTGGAAGGTTCCGCCCGGCAGCGTGCCAACGCCCGAATTGTCGAGCGTGATTGTATTGGTGTCTGAAAGGGGCGCGATGCCGATGTTGACACCCGCCGCATCGGGGCGAGGAATTTGTCCGTCACCTAGACGAATCGACTCGATCACCTGCGAAACGGTTGCGACATCACCCTCGGGCGTGAGCGTGCCTTCGAAGGTCACATTTTCGGTTGCCTTTGCGACACTCTCGGTTCCGAGTGGAACACGCAGTGGAACGAGGGTCGATTCTTGCAAACGGAATTGATCGTCAACGCCGTAACCGAGCAATCGTTGTCCGGTCGCATTGACCAGCTCGGCGTTACTGTTGAGCTTGAAAATGCCGTTTCGCGTGTAAAGACGTTCTGAGTCGGCACCTTCAACAATGAAGAAACCGTCCCCCTGGATCGCGAGGTCCGACGCACTACTGCTGATCTCGATCGTGCCTTGGTTATGGTTGGCCGCGATTTCAGCAACCTGGACACCAAGACCAATCTGGCGGGGGTTGTTACCGCCGTTGTTGTCGGTTGGACCGGCACCAAGCGAGAGGGTCTGCAGAAACTGCGTGCCAAAAATGACGTCCGACGACTTGAAACCGACCGTTTGAGAGTTGGCCAGATTGTTACCGATGACGTCAATTTGCGTTTCGGCAGCACTCAACCCAGTCAGGGCGGTGGTCAATGCGGATGTTAGGCCCATCGGCTTTGCACTCCAACGATGTGATCGGAAAGACTTTCGATCCCAATCGTTGGCTCACCGTACGAAGGCACCATACCCGTACCTGGCGAGCAGCCGATGGTCGTTAAAGTCTACCCAGTTTGAATTTCCCGGATGTTCTTTATATCCATCGTCTGTTGACCCACATGAACTTTGACCGAACGTGAATTGTTCTCGCTGTCAGTTTCCACAGTGATGCGGTCGACCACTCCATCGACCACGCTTGTGTCGTCCGCAAGCCCGTTAACTTCGCGGCCAATCAGCCCGCTGGCGGTGACCAATTCCTGGCTTGCGGAAAGGTTTGATAGCGTTTGAGTCAGCTGGTCGGTGGCCCCGATTTCTCGGATCTGGCCGATCTGCTGGACCATTTCGCTGTTGTCCATCGGATCGAGCGGGTCTTGGTTTTGCAGCTCGCTGATCAACAACTTCAGGAACGAATCGATGTCCAAATCGTTGTAACTATCACTCGATCCGCCAGCCTGGCCCGCAGATTGTTGCGCGGTGAAGTCGGCGCCGCCTGTTTGTCCGATTTGTGACATGGTTCTTGTCTCGCGTGAAAACGGAATCAATCCTCGACCGTTTGTAGCTTTGCAACGCTTCGCAACGCGAGGTCAATCAGGCGTGAAGGTCGACACCTGCGGAACTCACCCATCCAACCGACGACGAGACGCGCGGTGCGGGTGAAACGTCTTGTGAAACCGACGTTTGGTCACGAAGGTTTACTTGCTGGCGAGGTTGGCGATTGCGTTGCTGATTCCACGAGTCGGTTGCCTCGTGTTGGTTTTGGAATCGCCCGTCCAGGTTGGATTCGCCGGAATCGGTTTCCACTTGGATGCTTTCAATTTGCATCCCGTAGGATTCGAGCCGTTGGCGGAGATCACCAAGGTGTTCGCGAAGCATTGAACTTGCCGCTTCCGTTTCGGCAACAACGCGAGCGTTCATGTTGCGGCCATTGATCCGCATTTCGACACGAACCGATCCCAGTTCCGCGGGTGCCAATCGCAAACGAACCACACCCCCATCCGGTCCGAGGTGTTGAAACGCTTTGCTGACCCGTTGGACCAACTTTGCTCGGTTCACGGCATCGCTCGGATTACTCGTTGCGGACTTGCCTTTCTTTCCGGTGGCGGCAGGCTTGTTGTCAGCCTTGGTGTTTCCCGCTTCCGCGATCGGTTCGACCGAACTGGCGGCGCGGTTGGCGCCCGATTGGCTATTTGTGTTCGCCGCGTTGTTGGCCGACGGTGCGCCGGTGACCGCAGCAACTGCAGCACGGCGAGCCGCGGGACTCGCTTGAGGAGTCGCGTTTTCTTGCGGCGCAGGCGTCGTGGGCTCGGCTTCCGTCTGGGAAACCGCGAAATCCTGGGACTGCTGCGCGGTAGGCTTTGCTTGGGCGTCCTTGAGTGCATTGGCACCCGCAACACCATCACGGCCACGTGATTTTTTCCGCCGCCGCCCGTCACCGTCTTGCTCCGATCCGTCATCGGACGTTTGAGCGGTCACCGCGGCGAGATCGGCTTCGGTTTGGTTCTTGCCAGCGTCGTCGCCCGAGGACTGAGTGTTGTCGGTGCGCTGGACGATCTCGGGGCCTTCGGCTTGTTGAGCTTGTTGCTCGTTGCCGCGGCGGTTTTTTCCTTTGTCGCCGTCGTCGATGGTGAAGAGCGGTGTTTCATCGACAAGCTCGGTGCCATCGCCGACCGTGGCGCCTTCATCCCCTTTCACTGCGACCTGTTCGCCCTGGTCAGCCTCTTCGGCGACCGGCACGTAAACGTCTTCGTGGTCGTGTTCCGATTGGTCGTCGTCAGAGATTGACTCGGCCGTGTCCGTCGTTTCGACCGCCGTTGCCTCGACCGCTTCTTCTTTGTGATGCTGGTCATCAGAGGTGAGTTTCACGTCGTCCGAGTCATCGGTCTCGGAGTTCGCCTCGACCTCTTCGGATGCATTCTCGTCATTGTTTGACGAGACTTCGACTTCGGCGCCTTGGTCAACATTCAACTCTTGCGAGTCGGTTGCTGCTGCCATCGCTGCAAAGACTTCGGAGAATGCGTCGAGCATCCCCTCTTGTTCGGCTGCAACGGATCCAGCGGCCGATAGCGATCGCAACTTCCCTTGCGCAAGCGGCGAGATGGGTGCTTGGTTTTGTGACTGCGCACCCGTCGTCTTCAGATCATTCATGTGGCTCCCCCCGCGCGATTGCTTGCTATTGCTCGAGGGTTCGAGCCAACAACTTACAGTTCGCTGCGTGCCTGATTGATCACGTTCGTCATTGGTGATCCTTCACCAATGCGGCGAAGGATTTCGCCAAGTTTGTCTTCTTCATCTTTTGTGACGAACTCGGCTAATATGTCTTTTCGTTTTTCTGTGGACATGGCTTCAACAATATTCACGACATCATCAATTCTTTCATCGTCATACATTCTCAGAAGTTGCTGTTTTGCCTGAGCCGCATCAAGTGACTGAAGGATGCGTTGCAAATCCTTTAATCCCTCTTCTTGCGCACCTTGCGCCAGTTCAGCCAAACGACGATCAAACGCTTTGCGCCGTTCATCAAAACGCTCTACGTTAACAGTCAAGTCTGCTAGCATTTTTGAGATCTCGTCGCGCATCTCGTTTTGACTGCGCAACCGCATGTCCATATCGAGACTGTCCATTTTTCTTGCCGAAAGAATCTCGTCAAAGTCGGGTTGCTCGCGGTCTTCGCTTTGACGCAGCACCTGTTGAAGCCGGTTGCCCGTGATGTCGATGCCGTTAAGCAACGCGATGACTTTGGTCGTGGTGTCACCATTGAGGGTGCCTTGGCTAAGGAAATAGCCAAGCATGATGATTTGGGTAATCACCGTGGCGGTGCAGAAAGCTGCAAATGCGTTGAGCAGTTTTGAGATCATGACATTTTCCGCAGTGCGATGGCATATTGTCGTGAAGTCGCTTCGTCAGCTTCGGCTTGTTCCTGTTTGCGCAAGTTCTCGTCGTGTTCTTGCCGTTGCTTCTCTTCAAGCTTTTCGTACTTTTTCATTTCCGCCTCCGCCAAGACCAGAAGGTCTTGGCGACGTTGAAGCTCGGCGGTCAGCTTTTGTCGTGTTTCCTGGAGTGAGCCGATGTCGGCTTGCAGCTGCATGTCGTAGCGTCCCGAAGACAGCAGGCTGTCCACCGAAACGTTGCCAACCCGCTCGGCTTGGTCGGCTTGCCGAAGGGACTGACGCGTTTGTTCGATTTCAGCGATCTGTGCGTCGACCTTTGCGATTGCCGCTATCGCTTGGCCCACATCGGCCCCCGCTTCGTCGCGCTCGCGGCGGCGAAGTTGGAGGATCGCTTCGAATCGAAACTTGAATGACATGAAGTGCAGTAGGTTGTCGTAGTGGACGAGGCTACGAGTCCGTTTGTCGTCCCGCCTTTAGGCGGAAGAGCTTGAAGATTCCGGCTAAAGCTCGGTACTACAAACGGGCTGTTTGTCGGTTTGTGAGTTGGTTGCTTAGGGTTGAGCGGCTTGTTGCTGGGCGGCTTGTTGTTGGGCGGCCGCCTGTTCTGCGACTTTGTTCGGATGAGCTCCTGGCGTCTGTCCGGGGGCCTGTTGTCCGTGGGCCTGTTGTCCGGGGGGCGGTTGTTGCGTTGGAATGGGTTGCCGCATCAGCGTGACCATTGCGGCTTGGGCCTGATCGATGGGAGTGCATTCGTGCGATGTTTGCGTGAGCAGCAACTTGAGTGGTTCACGCATGGCGATCGCGGCATCGATGGCGGGGTCGCTGCCTTGCCGGTAGGCGCCAATCGAAATCAAGTCAGCGTTTTGGCGGTATTGGCTCAGATGGCCGCGCGCCAGGTTGGCTGCTTCGGCGACTTCGGGAGCCACCAGATGGGGCTGCAATCGACTGAGACTTTCCAAGACATCGATCGGAGGCCAGTGTGCTTCGGAAGCGAGCTTTCGGTTGAGCACGACGTGTCCGTCGAGCAAGCCACGCAGCGTGTCAGCGATCGGTTCGTTGTTGTCGTCACCCTCGACAAGGACCGAGTAGAACGCGGTGATTGATCCCTTACTCGTTCGACCGGTGCGTTCGACCAATCGGGGCAGCATGTTGAAGACGCTTGGCGGATAGCCCCGTGTGGTGGGTGGTTCGCCAGCGGCAAGTCCGAGTTCACGCTGTGCCATCGCAAAGCGAGTGACGGAATCGAGCAGCAGCAAAACGTTTTCGCCCTGGTCGCGGAAGGCTTCTGCGACCGAAGTTGCCGTCCAAGCTGCTGCAACGCGTTGCGCGGCGGGTCGATCGCTGGTTGCGACGACAACGACACTTCGTGCCAAACCCTCCGGGCCAAGACAGCGATCAATGAACTCCTGGACTTCGCGTCCCCGTTCGCCAACCAAACCGATCACGATCCTATCCGCACTCGAGCCGCGAGCAAGCATTCCCAACAGTGTGCTTTTGCCGACGCCAGAACCAGCGAAGATCCCGACGCGTTGGCCATTGCCACACGTCAGTATTGTGTCGATCGCTCGCACACCTGTTTGCAGCGGTTGATCGATCGGTGGTCGGTCCAGCGATTCGGGCGCGGGGTGGTCGGTGTCGGCGGTGAACAGGCCATCCGGAAGTGGCTTGCCATCGATTGGATTGCCTAACGCGTCGATCACGCGTCCGCAGAGTCCGGGGCCCACTTTGACCGTTGCGGAAACGTCAACCAGTCGCACCCGGTCTCCTGCGGCAACGCCCTGTAGTCGTTGCAGTGGAGCAAGGATTGGACGCACGCCATCGAATCCGATCACTCGCGCAAGGCAGGTTTGGCCGCCTTGAGGATAGACTTCGCAGATTGCACCGAGCGGCGCGGTCATTCCCGCGATCTCGACCGTCTCGCCAGTGATCGATGCGACGCTGCCAGTGATTTGATAGGTCACGCTACGACGAATGTGATCGACCGTGGCGTCAATGTTGGGCAGTGGCGGTGTGTCGAGTTGAAGCTGACTCACGACAGGATCTCCTGAAGGCGATCGAGTTGCGCCTGCAGCCCAGCTTGGATTTCACCACCATTCTGTCTCACCACCACTTCACCGGGCGGGAGCGATTCATCGGGTTCAACGTGAGCCTTTTCGGGCAGATCGGGTGCCGCCAACAATTCATCGAGCGCTTGACCGAGTTGAGCGAGCGTTTCGGGGTGAACGGCAAGCGTCAATTGCGTGGCGCTCCGCGTGCTGCGAACGGCGTCTTCGGCCCAGGTGACAAGCAACTGCGGTTCGTTGGTCAGTTTTTGGCGAATCACTTTTTCTGAAGCAGCCAACGCAATCGAAGAGAGCGTTTCGGCGTACTGCTGCATCCATTGCTGATGCGTGTTTCGAAGTTGTCCGACGGCGGCGTTGATCAATTTGAGGCTATCTTTGGAACGCTTTTCCGCTTCTTGGTGAAGCTTCTTGTCTGCGTCGACCGCGGCTTGTTTCAATCCTTCTTGGTAGCCTTCGGCTTTCGCCTTCTCAAAGAGTTGGTCGGCTTGCTGCTTAGCATCTTGCAGCATCTGTTGGACTTGCTGGCGGCATTGATCGATGCGGACGCGACCTTCGTCGGCCAGATCGCTAAGGTTGAAACCGGCCAGCCCGGAAATATCGCGCGCCGCAGGTTCTTTCTCGTCGGGAGATTCTGATTTGAGGACGACAGCCATGAGGTGTCTCGAGTTTCTCTATGTCTCTGGTTTCGTTGGGCAGCGATCAATTGGGCGGCGTATCAGGCAGCCATCCGGACTGGAGACTCAAGCGGCTGTTCGCCTTCGTCTTCGTCGATTTCCAGCGAAGCAAGGGCGACCGCTTCTTTGGCCTTGTCGATTTCTCGCAGCTGCAACGATTGCAGTGACGCGATACCGCGGCGAACCTTGCGCGCGTGGGCGCGGGGAAGAATCGCCAGTGCCGCTTCGCCAACGTCGTTCGGTAGGCCGCATAGAGCGAGCATCATTTCACGAGTTGAGACGCGCCCAAGGGCTTCGCACAGGACGTCGCTAGGTAAGTTCACCAAGTGCTCATTGATCGAATCGGTTGATCCGAAACTGGGACGCTGTGGCGCTGCAAAGGGAAGGGTCTGCGGCGGTTCTTGACCGGCGTCGGGGTCACTACCGGCGGGCGATGCGGGCGACTCGTCCAACTCGGTTTCCGCGACCAGCCGCAGTCGATGCGTTTGGTCGACTGCTGAAAGATCGTCCTTGGAAAACCCGATCGGTCCGTCGACGTGACCCGAGTCGGATACGTTGCCAGATGGCCCGTTGCCAGATGGGATGGGGGTCGGCTGCGAGGCCAGTCGATTTGCGATCGCTTCGGGAACTTGGACAGCACTTTGTTGAAAGGGTGACGATGGAGTCTGGGGGGCGACCGGTGCCTGTGCCGCTGCGTTTGGCATCGCGGCGAGGATGGCTTGCAGAGCGCGGAATCCGCTTTCACTGGTCGCCGATTGTTGTTCGGATTCAATGCGTTGACGCAAGTGGTTTGCGATTTCGGTGACAACGTCGTTGGGCGTTTCCCCCAAGCGACCGATTCGAGACAACGCATCGGCTTGGAGTTTCGCGTCGAGCCTTGGCAGGATGCGTGCCGCTTGATCTGCGGCGATCGATGCAAGGACCAACGCAATCGTTTGAGGGTGTTCGCCTCCCATCAATTTCACCAGCGTGTCATCACCCACCTCACCTAGGAAGCCAAAGGGCGAGGCCGTCGCAGTGGAAACCTGGTCGCTGCTGATCCGCGTGGAAACGACTTTCGCCCCCGCTTCGCCGCCGATCGAAATCTCATCGGTCACATCGCCGCTACGGTCTGCACCCGCCGACGGACTCTCTTGAACCGGGTTGGTTAGCGAGCCCTTGAAGGCTTGCAAAGCGCGTTGCCGTTCGAGTGGATCGACATCGGACAGCGTCGCCATCGTGCGGCGGAGCAGTTGTTTCGATTCGGGTTCCATGGACCCCAGTAGCACGGAGGCTGCGGACGGCGGCAGGCTACTCAACACAATCGCCACTCGCCGAAGCGCAGCATCGCGTTGGGAACCAGATTGTTGACCATGCGCCATCGAAAAAATCTCCCTAACCCATTCGATTTCACTCAAGTTCTCTTTTAGAGAAACCGGGGGCGAAATTGGAAGAGAGATTAGTGGCTGCTAACGCAAACCATTGAGCAAAGGAAAGAGGGAGTAACAACGCTCGGACCGAGCGGCTCACACCTTGAGCCGTGATCGCGTAAGCGGCCGGGCACTACACCCTTCTGCTTGGTCCCATCGGTCCAATTGCCTCAAGGCCCGAGGCCTTACGGCCAGCGGCTCACGGGCGGTCGTCGCGTCATGATTTAGGCCGCGTCGCCGACCCAGCCACGGATGACGTTGGCCGCGACTTCGGGGTTGCGCTCGACAAGAGTCGTTAGCTCTTCTTTCAGCGAGCCACCGGTGATCGTCATTTGCTCGGAATCCTCATCGATATCCTCTTCCCCCTCGATAGCCGGGGCGGGCAATTCGAGTCCAAACCCTTCCGAGAATTCCGCTGGCGGTTTGTCTCCACCACCTTTGGCTGCGCCGCGAGCAACCATCAATGCGAATAGACCGAGCATGACCAGAGCAATCGAGTGCCACGAGTCGGCCAGCCAGGTCAAAGCAACCTTTGCTGCATCCGTTTCGTCTTCAGCCGGTCCTGGCAAGTCAGGGTAATGCCAAACGTTCACCAACGGGAATTTGTCTTCGCCCGCTGCGACTTCGGGAAGCAACACCGTGATGGCGGATTGAATGCTCTCCCTGGTGTCTGCGCGAAGTTGTTCAAGGGTGGTGTCGTCAAGCGCTGGGGCATCCGATTCGCTTTTGCCGGGGTTCTTGGCCAGGAAATCTCGCAAGAAAACGGAGGGAAAGTAGCTATCAGGCAATCCGACCGACACGCGAACCTGTTTGACTTGCAGCGACGCCATTCGTGATTGCTCGTATTGCTGGCCAGCCACACCGCTGCTTTCCCGTTCGTCTGCCTTTGTTTTGGTGGTTTCCAGATTGTCTTCGATGCTTACGGCTCGGTTCACCGCCAACCCATTCGGACCGGCCCCTGGAACACCACGATTGGCAGGACGGCTGCTGGTGTTTTCTGTTTTGCGTGATTTGGTGGACAGGTTGGTCGGTTCGGCATCGTATTTGAGCGTCGTTTTGGAGATGTCCATCGTTGGATCAATCTCGGCGGAAACCGCGACACGGGCGGGGTAACCGACAAGCAACGCACGAATCTTTTGTTCGATGCGCGCTTCCGCTTCACGCTGCTTTGCAAGTAATGGGTCGTCCTCGTCCGCGGCGCCCGGCGCCGTGCTGGAGTTGGTGTCGATGACGACGACATCTTCGCTTTTCATGCCCGCATAGGAACTGCGGATCATCTCCTGGATCTGGCGGATACGATCTCTGCTGAGCGGCGTTGTGCCGATTGGGTTGACGACAACGCTGGCCGATTGAGGACGTGATCGATCGAGACCGTAGCGATCCCCTTGGTCGTATTCGACCGTTGCCCAACGGACATCGGCAAAGAAGCCGATTTTTGTTCCCAGGTCGAGTTCTTTGGCGTGGTCTTGACGTTCGCGCCGAAGCTCATTGGGTTCAAAGACACTCGCTTTATCAAATGCTTCTTGAACACTCGTATGAAGCGACATCGGTAGCGCACTGGAAGCTTCCAAGGCAGCAAGGTACTCGCCGCGGGATTCGCTCGGAATCTTGATGCGGTGTCCTTCGGGCACCCAGTCGTTTAGGCCCGCATTGCCAAACGCAAGTTCGACGGCGATCTGTTCCTGCTCACTCAGCGACCGTCCACCGAACAAATACTCCTTGCCGCCACCACTTTCGCCTCGAACCAAGAACGCCAGGCCAATAGCGATTGCCGCAGCCAGCATCACGGAAATGATCCGTGATTGCATTGGCATGGCGGTAAAGGCTTCGCGAGCCTGATCGGTGGATTGTCGAAACAAGTTCATGGGTGACTTACGGCCAGCGGCGCGTCCTTCGGTTGGCGAACATCAAGTGAGCGGGTCAGACTTGGATTTGCTGGATCTCGCGGTAGGCTTCAATCAGTTTGTTTCGAACTTGCAGCAGCATGCGAAAGGCAAGGTCAGCCTTTTGAACTGCGGTCAACACTTCGGCTTCGTTAACGTCACCACCGGTCAACATCGAATGCACCATGCCATCGGCGTTGTTCTGCATGGTGTTGACGTTTTCGACCTGATTGACCAACAGATCGGAAAACAGGTCGATGCCTTCTTTACCACCGGCCGACTTCGAACGCGCGGTGGCGTCAAAAGGCGAAAGGGGCGGTTGCGGCGGCTGGATCCCGATTGGTTTCATGGTCGTTGGAGGCGGTCAATTTGGACGGCCGGCTTGATTCCGTATGGATTGGGGCGCCAATCGAGTCAGACCCGATTTGTGTGGGCCCCATTTCAGTTAGGCCAGAATCGTCAGCGTTTCTCGGCTTAAGTTCTTGGTGATCTCCATCACCCCCACGTTGGCTTCGTAGGCACGAGTCGACTCGAGTGCGTTGACCATTTCGGTGGTCAAGTCGATGTTCGGATAAGCGACGTAGCCTTTCTTTTCGCCCGATTCAATCGCCAGCGGATGCGAGGGATCGTAGCGATAACGTGGTTCGGCATCGCTCGAATTGATTTCAGCGACTTTGACTCCCGATGCACCAGTGGTCGAAACCGAGGGGTCGGATTCAAACACCACTTCACGAGCCTGGTAAGGGTTGGCCTCGCCGTTTTCATCTTTCAACGTCGAGATGTTTGCGATGTTTCCCGAGACGGCATTCAACCGCACACGTTGGGCGACCAAAGCGGACGTGCTGATGTCGATGGCTCGAAGCATGGCAATGTCTCTCTGTAAAAGGAAAGTGACGTGGTGGTTTTCTTAGTTGTAACCTGGCAATCTCGATTCCGATCCGCATTACGCGCGTTCGGTGATCGCCGCTTGCAGTAGCGCGAACTGGCTTCGCATCGTTGTTACGGCAAGCCCGTGCAAGTGTTGGTTCTTTGCGATTTCGGTGATTTGATGTTCCATCGAGACGTCGCTGCCGTCGTGAAAGACGACCTGTTCCGTCGCTGATCGTGGTCCCGAATAAATGTCGTCGCGCGTCGTTGGCGAAATGGCATCCGACGGTGCCGTGGTGCGCGCCGTTTGAATCGATTCGGCTAATGCGTTTTGAAAGTCGGCAACCGACAGGTCCGCAGCGCGGTAGTCGGGCGTGTCCATATTGGCCACGTTGCCGGCCAACAGTTCGTGACGCTTTTCGGCAAACAGCAATGATTGCTCGAGCGCCGGAATGGTGGTCTTGTTAAAAATCCCCAGCATCGGTCTTCTCGCCCATGGAGACAAACGGTGTCGTGACTAAGCAGCGATTCGGTTGCTGCCACTGCTGCGTCGGAAAAAGATCGTCGCCGCCGCACCGCCCTGTGGGCAGTTCTGCCACTGCACGGTCGCGCCGATGGCTGCAGCCGCAAGTGGCAATCGCGTTGCGCGCGCTTCGATCGGGCAACCCGTGTCCGCCAATTCCAATTCAACGCCCGTCGGAGTTTCGCAAGCGGTAACGGTCAAGTCTCCGCCGTCGACCATCTCATCAAGCGATTGGTTGACCAAAGCACGGATCAAGTCGACTGTCTTTTCCGCATCCGCCGGAACGCCCAAGTCCGTGTCGATGTCGACTTCAAGACAGACGGCCGAGGTGTGTTCGATCAACAATGGAGAAATGACAGATTCCACCAATACGGCTAAAGATTGGCAGGCGTTTGGATCGATCCATGGATGTGACATGATAGGTTTCCGACAAAATCGGGATTCCGGAACGAGTTTCAATTTCGCTGATAACGGCGCAATTGCTCTCGACGCAAGACGAATGTCCCAGAATCAATCGCTCGAGAGGTCGAGACGGTTCCCCGTTGTCGGAATCGAGTCGCTTCCCACGTATTTCGTCGCTGCCTGATTCGCCGAATCAATCCGCTCGAGCCGCTTTTGGAGCGACTCGCGACTCTCTACCAGCGACGTCTCGCTCTCAGCTTCAATTGCAAGCAACTCGATGTGCATTTGCTCGCATTCTTCTTGTTCCTGCCGGCAACGTTCACGGAGCGATTCACTCGGCCAGGACCGCGTTTTGGGATCATCACCGGCCGCTTCACGAAGCTGATCCGAAATCTGCCCCAACTCCACCAGCGGAGTCTGTTTATCGGCAAGCAATGCCATCAATTCAGACATGCGACCACTCTTGATTACCTCGATCTGCTTGGCGCTGAGGTCCAGCAGATGTGTGAGCAAACGGTGACGTCGGCTGATCAGTTCGGCGAGGGTGGAACCATCCATGGTTTGGCCTGCTAGGTCGTGGGGAGACGCGAGCTACCTAGCGATAAACGAAACGTGGCCAGCTGTCCATTGCGTTTCTTGGTGGTTTCGCTTGGTGCGTGCTTCCACGCACCAAAATCAAACGTAGGGTGTGTGCTTGCACGCACCAAAATCAAACACCCGACACGTTGCCGAGGCGATTGGTCATCCAAGTGAGCAGTTTTTCCCAGCCGTTGCGGTCAAACCGAGTGGTTTCCTCGAAACGCCCATTCCACTCGTTTGGAATACGTTGCAGCACCACGCTGGCTTGGCGAATCAACAGTTCGGATTCGCGATCTCGGCCTAATTTCTGCGCGCACCTCGCCTGTCCTAGGATGGCTTCGAGCGCAGGAGGTTCGTTCATGTAGCGCAGCGAGACAGCACGATAGGCTGCCGCCGCGTTTTCCAAACGTTCCGTTTCCCTCGCTTCATCGACCTCTGACAGCTCGCGAAGCGTATCAGCTTCGGCCAAGAAGCAGTTTCGGAGCATCGACTGTTCTGAATCGGGAAGGCGATGTTCCTCTTCACGCTCGGACAAGTGTTTTCGCAGCAAACCAAAGCCATCAAGGGCGGTTTGAAGCTCTTGTTCGGTTTGGGCCCGCAGTGTTCGTTTGGCAGCGTCCAAGATCTCAGGCGACAACGCTTCAACCCTTGGCCAATGCGAAGCGAGTACGTGGGCTCGAGCAGACAGGTAGGCTGCCGAAACCGCCCGAGGCATTGGCCAATAACGAGTGACCGCTTCATCGAGTCGGCGAACGGCTTCTTCGAGAATGGGTTGATTGGCGCGCAGCAGTTGGACTTTGTCTTGAGGTTTGGCCTGCTCTGCCCTGAGGTGATTCTCGTAGCCACGACGGTAAAGCAATTCGCCGAGCGTCAACAGTGATTCACGCCACGCGCGGCTTTGGGGTGTCAGTTCGCCGTCTTGCAGGTTGTCCATTAACAACTGGCGCGAATTGTCGAGATCGCCCAACTCGGCGTGACCGAGCGCGGCAAGCAATCTGGCATCGTATCGGAGTGGATCTCGTGGGAATTCGACGATGCAGTTTGTCAGAGCACCGATTGCCTTCTTCGGTTGTCCAACCGCCAACAGCGCTCGTCCATACGCGACCAGACCTCGCGGTTGTCGTCTACGTTGTTCGTACCGCAAATAGGGCTCAAGCAGTTCAATACTGTGAGTGAAATGTCGACCGGATTGGTACGCTTCGATCGCAGACCATTGCAGCGAGAGGTATTGCGAAGTGTTGAATTCGAGTTGTGCCGCTTCCGAGAACGCGTCGCCAGCGGCTCGAAAGCGACTCCGCGCGAGCATCGAGGCGCTGCGAGCGAGTTCGCCACCGATGTCGGTGCCATCTTCGATCGTGGACTTTGCCCATTCGGAGTAGCCCATACCTTCCTGCATCAAGGCAGCACTGCGCGGAAAGACGGGTGGCAGGCTTCGCGCCGTGTCGATGGCTTGTTCGAATTTTCCGTGACCGCGGAGTTGATCGATGGAATCTTGCAACCGCCGCTGGAACTCTGCGAAGGGGATTAGTGTGGCATCAAAGGCCTGCGCGTCGCCGAGTTCTCGCATGATGTAGCGAGTGGTTTGTAGCACTTCGATGCCACGCCCCTGTTCGGCAAGGAGTTCAATTTCCTCGAGACCACCGACAATCCCCTCGGCTCCGAAAGGACGTTGCTGTCGCACGATGGTCAACTCGTTGAGCGCATCGTTGTGCATGCCTTGGACCAAGTAGGCGCGTGCAGCCCAAAGACGCGCTTGAGAGGCAGTTTGCGGTGCCGCTTCGCGTTGCAGTGACGCGAGCGTCTGCATCGTCTCGGTAAGGTACTCTGTCGCCGCAGTGCGGTCGTCAAATTCGTCTTGAGGCCGGGCACCGAACTGCTCCTGAGCCTGTTGGACCTTCAGGATGGCCTGCTGCAGACGCAAGCTATCACGGTATTCTGCTTCAGTATTCTCTTGCTCGATCTCGTTGCTTGCTTTGTATTGGCGCGCTTTGTCGATCACGCGTTGCGCAGCCGACCATTGTTTCAATTCACGCAATGCTCGAATGCGAATCAGCTCGCCTCGCCGTCGTTGCTCGGTTTCCAGATTCAGCGTGTTGAGAAAGTGTTCGATCGTCGCGAGTGACGCCTCGGTGGTCGGTTGCAGCGAATTGAGCTGGGCCTCCGCAAGAATTGGAAGCAGGTCGCGTTTCAAGACCGGGTCCTGCTCAATCGCAGCGGTCAGCGATTCGATGGCGTCGTCGAACCGTCCCACTTTGAACAGCGTTTCGCCGAGCAGGCGGTAACCTTCGGCTTGGCGTCCTTGCCGAAATCCTGTCTCACGTGACTTTTCCAGAAACGGAATCGCTTCGTAGTGAATATTGCGTCGTTCGCGCGCGTCTTGTTCTTGCCCGGCTCGAGCAACTTTGCCGGCACCGATCAGGAAGTCGCGTAGTTGTCGCCATTGCTCCTTTTCAGCTTTGGCAGCCTTTTCTTCTTCGGTCGGCTCGGGGGCATCAGGAGCGGGTTCCTCCATCTCCTCGGGCTTTTCCGGTTCCTCGCCAAGGTCGACGGTTTCGGCCAGTTCGCCAGCGACGATGGGGCGACCACCAACGTATTCTTGCGAAGCGATCCGCAAGACTTCATGAGGGTCGGTGATTCCTGATTGCCACCACATCGAAAAGAGCGCACCGAAACCGCCAATCGCAGTGGTTGCTGCAATCATCATCAGCACGGTTACCAAACGGTCACCGCGCACTCCGGTCTGCTCAACGATTTCAGGTTCGTCTTCGTCCGCCAACGCAATGGCTCCTTTCCACGCTGGCGATTAGCAAATCGGGGCGTCAGATCACAAGATCAAACGGAGGCCGCGTCGGAAATCGGGCGGTTTGACGGTCACTTTGCGACAAACCGAACCGGTGAACTCTCCACTCGCCATGGCACGACCTTGCAAGCATCAATCGACGCGCAACGATCAAGATCGGCCGCGTACCCGACATCGACCAAATTGCGGCCGCCCTGAGTTTCACGCAGTTTCCCAGCAAGGTCACTCGTCGATGGCATGGCGTCGGAACCAAACCAGGACAACCAAAGCTGCCGCGCGATCGTTGCTTCGTCGTTGCCAAGGGTCGCCCGATGGTCGCCAGCAAGTCGGTTGGTCAACGCACCGGCCAGCAGAGCGTCTTCGGCTGTGATCACACCGTTGGTGCCAGCGCAGACCAAGTGAACGGCTTTTGCACCGCAGAGGCGATCAATCGTCGAGGTGAAATTCAAGAAGCTCGAGGTGATCAAATTGGGCACCGCATCCGCAGCAGCGATGGCGCGGGTTCCGTTGGTGGTCGTCAGCACAAGCGTCTTGTCCGCCACAACGTCGCTGCCATATTCAGCGGGTGAGTTGCCCAGATCGAAGCCATCGATCGGTTTGCATCCTCGTTCGCCGCAAAGAAGAGGGCGATCATCAAACGCCGCCCCCACTTCCCTGGCCTGTTCGATTTCGCTGCAGGTCACGATCGAGCTAGCACCTTGCTCGAGCGCTGTGGCCATCACTGACGTGGCGCGAAGAACGTCAATGACCACAGCAAAGTCGGTTTCCGGGGCAATGGCGTCTTTGTCAGGAAACAGGGAAACCGAAACTTTCACCAAACCAGTCCATTCACAGGTTGATGCCAACCGTCGTTGGCAAAAAAGAAAACGGTGGCGACTATAAGCCGCCACCGTCATGCGTCAAGACTGCAACTTCGCAACTACTGCTTGCGAAGTTGTTGGATCAGCAGTTCCGCTTCGGTTCGAAGGGACGCGTCGCTGCTGATCTTGGCGACTCGTACCAAAGCCGGTTCGGCCAGACGCCCCATTTGCGAAATCGAGTCGGGGATCTTGTAGGCTTGCTGCTTCTTTTGACTCTTTTCGGCTTGCTTGATGTATTGAGCACGCGTCCTCTTGCTGGCAGTAACGGCCTTGAGCAGCTGTTCCTCTTTATCAGGCGACATGATTTCCATTCGCCCAACAAGCACGCGCAGTGTGGCGTTCGGCGCGGGGCTGACGTGAAGCGGCAAAAGCTCATCGGTCATTGGTTGAGGCACCATGTAGAGCACTCGTGTTCCCTCCTCGGTGAACCATGATTGCCGCCATGTCGCGACCATTGACGAAGCTTCTTTGTCGTACAGACCTTCTCGTTCGAGCGCCGCACGCACAATCTTCGCAAGATCGTTGGCCGACACATGTTTCGGTGAGCCAAACGTTTTCGATTTGCCCGCGTCAATTTGGTCGATCGATGCGGTCATGATCTTGTCCCCTTCGACATGGACCAGGATTGCCGAGTTCATTGGCAAGTGCCCATTGTTGGAGACAACGATTTTGCCGTCGTCATCGAAATGAGTTTGGAATGGCAATTGGAAGTCGCCAACACCTCGATAAAAGAGAAACTTTTCGAGGTGTCCTTGCGGAGCGATCCAGGGTGGAACGCCAGCGTCGCCACTTGGGTTCATGTAAACGAGCGCCGAATCGGTTGCCCGCGCTTGGATGTAGTGGTTGTCGTTGATGGCTCGCGGTACGGCTGAGTGAGCGATGTGATGAGCGATTTCCAAACCCAATTTTTCATCATCCACTTTTGGTGCTAACGATTTGATCGGCAGCAGCGTGACCTTGCCCCAGTTGAGTCGTGAGTTGCCAAGAGGTTCGCCTTCCTTGTACGCGACTTTGGGATCGAATTTGGGCAGCATCTCTCGAACGGGTGGATAAAACTCGGTGAGCAGGCCTTTGGGGAAGTCGACACTCACATCGATCTGCCGAATGCGGTCGGTGTAAAAGTAGGTCACAGGTGTTTCCATGCGAACGCGACCACGCAGATTGCGTTTAAGCCGATGCAGTGAGTTGCCATTGGCTCGATCGAGAACAAACGACGGCAGGTCGCTCGCCTCATTAGCGAGAGGGCGAAAATCAAGGAACAAGCCGTCCGAGCCCGAGAAAGTTGTGAACGTACCCCACTCGTGGACAACGAACTCACCTTGGACTTGCTCACTTGATTCAGCGACGCCCGGTTTGGAAGACGTCAGCCCTTTGTTTTCCGAACGCGATTCTTCGGCCGAAATCAGCGACATCGCGCTGATGGCCAACACACAGGTCGACAATACCGTGAACTTGATCGACTTTCTCATGACCCTTTTCCTTGCAGACGCGGGAACAACTCGTAGTTTGCCGATTGGCTGAGAGGATGTCGTGCGGAAGAGCTAGGAAGGCCGGCAGAAAGAGGATTTTTTTACAATTTTCGCTGCGCGCCGATTTTTTGCCGGTCTCACAATAACGGTCATGCGACAAACCGATTACTAACCAACACTCCAGCGTTGTTGATCACCGTGACAGAGCCTCTGAATCTGGTGCCACGCCCCGCAGCGACAAAACCGGCGGCGTGATGTCGGAAGCTGACGAGACGCAATTGGTCGCAAAGGCCAAGACGGGCGACCCGCAAGCGATCCAGCAGATTGTCAACTGCTGGTATCGGCGAGTGTACGCGCATTGCCAGGCTCGGTTGATCTCATCGGCCGACGCCGAAGATGCAACGCAAGAGACCTTTATGCGAAGCGTTCAACAATTCGGTCAGCTCAAGTCAGACGACGCGCTGGGCGCTTGGCTTCGCGGGATCGCTCATCACGTCTGCGTCGATACGATTCGCCGCAACGAGGTTCGCAAAACGCAGCACGTTGACGAGGTGCCTGCATCCACTGCCGATCAAAGACCACAAGTTGCCGTCGAGGCAGAGGAACAACAACGCCGCTTGCTGGCCATGGTTCACCAATTGCCCGAACCGCTACGTGAAGTGGTCTTGTTGCATTACTACGAGGAGCTGACGTACGACCAGATTGCAAACTGGATCGGCGTTGCGCGCTCGACCGTCAACGAGCGGCTTTCGAAAGCGAGAAGATTGCTACGAACCGAACTGAGTCGACATGCGAGGTGTGCCGATGAAGTGTGAAGAAGTCGTCGAACTCTTGAGTCCCTATTTGGACAATGAACTTGAGCAGGCGACCCATAGCGCGGTCGAGCAGCATCTCTCAACGTGCGAAGCATGCGCCGCAGAACTCGCGTCGCTCAAGGAGGTCGATTCGCATTTTTCGAGGCTGGCCGTTCCCGTTGGATTGGCAGACCACATTCACGCGTCGATGAATGAAGCGGCCGCGACGCAGGAAACGTCCAAGGCGTCCGAGGAATCATTGCGCCCACAGCATTGGCGCGGTTGGGCGATCGCGTTCGCAGTTGCCGCTTCCCTTTTGGCGGTCGTTGCATGGAGCATCAAGGATGACGAGGTGGACATCGAAGCGCAAACACCTGTTGCGGTGGTGGAATCGCCCATTGCGGCAACCCTTGTCGCAGCAACTGGCGAGATCGAGGTGAAGGGACCCGACGAGCCTTCGTGGCAATTGATCGAGGAAGTCGCCGGGGCGACGGTCGCCGAAGGAAGACGCGTGCGAACTTCTGCCGATGCGCTCTGTGAACTGACAACATCAAGGCAATGTACGATTCGAATGGACCGAGATGCGGAATTGATTTTGCACGAAGAGGATCGCATTGAACTAACCAAAGGCAAGATCTGGTGCAAAACGCCCAGTGACCAATCACTCAAGATCGACACGCCGGCAGGGGCGATCGGAGCCGATGAGCCGAGCTGGGCGATGACCTGTCCAACGGCGTCGGAGATTCAAGTGACCGTCGGCCAGACGAAAACGACGACAGAGTTGCTCGCTTCACAACCAACCCAATGGCAACTCGGCTCGGATTCCTGCCAAATCGAGCCGGGGGAAACGGTGGTCATTGGGCCCGATGAACAAATCCATCGCAGTTCGTTTCCCCTCACAGGCGCGAAAGCCTGGCAGTTGCCGCTGATTGCACTCGAGCATGCTCAGCAATCCGAATTGTCCGCCGTCCTCAAACCGATCCTCGCTCCGATTGGCCGGACCAAGGCAACGCGAATGCACGAGGAACAGATCCGTACACTTGGCGCACCGGGAGCGATTCCGTTGTTGGCCTTTGTATTGAGTGACGAGTCGAAACAAGACGCGCATTCAAGACGAACGGCGGCCCGGTTGGCGAGTGAAAACTGCGACCATTCGGCGCTCACACTGCTCGACAGATTAAAGGACGATGAAGACGCGGCAGTCGCCGCCGACATCCGAAAAGCAATCGCGCGGTTGACCGATTGATCCATCCGGTACTACGCTCGCAGGGGTTTGGTGCGTTCAAGCACACACTCTACGGATGACTGTGAGCGAATAATCGATGATCGAATTCGAAGACTTCACCAAGGTCGAGATACGTGTGGGTACGATCTTGGAGGCGACGGTGAATGCAAAAGCGCGTCAGCCAGCCTACATCTTGAAGATTGATTTCGGAACGCTCGGAATCAAGACTTCATCGGCGCAAATCACCGAGCACTATTCGACGGATGACCTCGTCGGCCTGCAAATCGTTGCGGTGACCAACTTCGCACCGAAACGCATCGCAGGGATCAAGTCCGAAGTCTTGGTCTTGGCGTCGACGGGTGCTGACGGCACAGTCTTGTTGTCTCCCACAGGCAAGGTCACCGACGGGTCGAGAATCGCTTAAGCTGACAGGGCGTTGGCCCCGTTTGCTGGCACGACCTCGAATGAATATGACCGCTAAAAAACACCTCGAGCTGTTGGTCTACAGTTTCGTCACTTGGCTCAGCTTTTACATCATCGGGCTGCCCGAGTATTACCAGCAGTGGTATGACTGGGCGAAGGTGGTGATTGTGATTCTCGTCACGCTCATTTACTTCCCGGTCACACGTTACACGCTCGATCGGTATTGGTCCGACGGCAGGCACCTTGGCAATTCGTGTTGGCTGGCTTTCTACCTGACGTTGCCACTGTTTGTTTATGACTACCTTCTCCTTGCCTGGTACAAGGGCCTGGGGATCGGATTCGTGGTTCCCTATTGGTACCTGACCTTCTTTTACTTTTCGTTCTGGTTGCAATTCCCGGCAGTTGGTTGGTGGATGCAAAGACGCGATGAGTCGACTGCGTCGACCGAAATGAAAAATGGGATACCATGAACAAGGTTCGTTCCAGCAAACTCAGGTGAAGTGACCATGAATGCAGAGATGGTGGATACTGATCGGAATCGCGAAATCGAGCGTGACCTCGATCTGCGTCTTCAACGCCGGCCGATGGATAGCGAGGACCTGCGCCCGTTGCTGCGTGACTATGGAGTCAACGTTTATCAATCGAGCGATGGGGAACGGGATGTCATCGGACGCTGGGCTCGGTACGTGCATGATGATGGAGCGACGTTGACGCTGACTCGGTCTGAGCGTTGTCATTTCAACGTGCGTTTCGAAACCTGTGGTGATCTCGCTGAGTGGACCCTTGAGCGAACGGCAAGTCTCGAAGGCGGGCTGCTTGTGCTCAACCGTCCGGTCATTGAATACTGCCCGGCGGTTTACGACCGGTTGTACTGCATTGGTGAGACCTTCATCGAATACTTGGTCTCGCAACACAGCGTTCGCAGCTACTGGGATTTCTATCTCCGCATGCACGACGAGGGACGTCTTCAAGGCTGCCCCAGGCCCATTAGCGATTACTTGCAGGGCCGAGGATTGCAGAAGCGTGCGTTTGAGGATGAATGATCACGATTCGTCTTCATCGCCCACCGAATCGTCGGGCCTACTGAAATGGGCCGCTGAACGGATTTGGTCGTTAGTCGTTGTCTGCCTTGCGATTGGCACAGTGACGACACTCGCCGCTTTCTTCGCTCGGCAACATTGGGTCGCCGACATCGTTGCGAACCTGCGCGTGCAGCAAGTGATCGGGTTGCTGGGCGTTTCGATGGTGTCAGTCTGCTACCGCAAATGGCGCTGGGCCTTGTTCGGTGCGACCTTGATCACGATCCACCTGTCTTTCTTTCGATCAATGCTCCCGGCAAATGTTGAGCTTGCCGGCGGCAATGAGATCGTAGTGATGGTGACCAACGTTAACACGGCGAACAGGAATCATGAGGCGATCATCGATGATATCTCCGAAAGGAGTCCCGATGTTTTTGCTGTGTTGGAATTGAGTACATCGTTGGGGGATCGGATCGTCAGCGAATTTGGTCAACGGTACCCATTCCGACAGCCATTCCCAATGGATGACAGTAATTTCGGGATCGGACTCTACAGCCGGTTTCCGATAACCGATTGCCAAAGCTTTGAATTAAACGTCGATCGCATCCTCACCATTGCAGCAACGATTGAAAAGGAATCAAAGCAGTACCGAGTGATTGCAACTCATCCGCTTCCGCCTATGGGAAAGAGAGGATTTGATAGACGCAACGACCACTTGAAGCAGCTTGCTGATAGGATCTCGCGGGAAAGGAATCGTGACACGATGCCGACGATCCTTGTAGGCGACTTGAACTTGACGCCTTGGTCTCCGCTTTTTGGCGACTTCGAGCGTCGGTCGCACTTGAGGCGTGCATCAAGTGGGATGCAGCCGACTTGGTACGCCCGGTTTGCGAACCCAGCCTTTGGGCTGGTGCTTGATCACGGGATGATCAGCACCGACCTCCAGTGCGTCCAGCACAACGTTGGTCCCGACATCGGCTCGGACCATCGTTCGGTAACACTCCGTCTAGTAGGTCATGCTGTGCATGACAACAAACGCTCGCCGTAGCTACGCTCGCCAGAGCGTGGGGTGTTGGGAAGCGGTCTGCCAATGGAAACCACCTTCTGGCGAAGGTAGCTACGATTCGAGCGATTGTCATGCGGAGCATGACGTCCGCAGAGGACGCGGAGCGTCCGAAGAGTGCGTCACCACGCGGGAGCGTGGTGACGAGGACGGCTACTTCGCCTTCTTTTTCTTGGTGGCTCGTTTTTTCTTCGGTGCCGCGTCGGTTTTTTCAGCGGTTGCCGTTTTTTTCTTGGCGACTTTCTTTTTGGTCACCTTCTTCTTCGCGGTCTTTTTCGGGGCTTCCTCGACGGCGACCGCTTGCGCGTCCGCACTCCCCTCCCCTACCGCGTTCCAACCCTTTTTGATGTTCTCGTCTTTGCAGGTCTGCAGAAGTGCCTCGATCTGTTCCTTCGAATCGCTGACCGCAACGTCGCGTGACAAAGGATCCTTGCGGTTCGGGCTGAAGTCCGTGTAATGGAGCACGAACGCTGGGTATTCTTCGGTTTCTTCTTCTTTGTTTGTCTTGAGCACAACGAATTTTCGGACCATCGTTTGGCCCTTCGATTCTTTCGTGTAGACCTCGCGGTGCAAGATTTCGGTTTTGGGGAGCTTAAAGTTCTTGGCGTCCAGCTCGGTCATCGCCACTTCAACACGGTCACTCACCTGAGCAAGACGCACATCTTTGGGATGCACCTGTTTGTCTTCGCGAATGCGAACGAACTGGGGTGAAATCACGGTTGCAAGTGGAAGGCGTCGGACGACTTTGTAGCCGCCTGTGTCGTCGGCGTCGAAGTCGAGCACCATGCGGTTGATGTTGCCGCCACGGGTCGTCTGCGAAATCATGTCAAGGCAGCTGATCTCGATGACCCAATTGGGACGCACCATTTGGTAAGCGACGTAATCGGAATTGACTTCGGCGTATTCGCTTGGCACGACCATGTCTTTCAGGTCGCTAAGTAATGACCGGCGTTCGTCTTCATCAAAGCCACCGCCCACTCGGCAAAGGATCTGAAACGTTCCGTCTTCGCGCATCACGGCGACGAGTAAGTCATGGAGCATGCCTTGACGGTCGTCGGTCGATTCGGTGAATCCGACCACCACCGCATCAACGGTGTGGCGAGGTTTGACTTTGAACGATCCCGCACTGTCGCTGCGCACGACCAAGCCTTCGGCATCTTCTCCCTCGACCCATTTATCAAACAGCTGTTCGATGCCACCGGTGTCGGCGATGATTCGAGTTTCAACGGGGTGAACGAGATCGCCGCCACCAAACAGGCTTTCGATGGTTTGCCAAGTGCTCGCGTAGGCTTCGCTTGCGGGCTGCTGATCGATGGAAATCACATCGAAGACGGCAAAGCAAAGAAGTTGGAGGTCGGCTTCGCTGTCAGGTTGCCTGGCGACTTGGCTCACATCATGGACGCGCGGGCGACGTTCTTCATTGTGAACGTAAAGCTCGCCAGCGATCATCGCTTCGTTGATGTTCGCTTTCTTGAGTGCTTTGGCGGCTTCGGCTTGCCATGGCAGACCGATGCGAACAGTTCCGCCAGGGTTGATCGAAAAGATCTCGCCGTCGCGGTACACCAAAACCGTAAACTCACCGTCGACTTTTCGTGAGACGTGATAATCCGATGCTGGGATTTTTCCTCGGATGTCCGATTTTCCCAGCGGGATCATCCGTGAACCGGCTTGTCGACGATAGTCTTGCGTCTTGGCAAGAATGTTCGAATCGGCGACAGCGTGTGAGGTACCCACGCCATAGTCGCCCATCTTGATTTCGAACCGCTGGCGGTCCAACAGATCAGTCGCAGTGCTCATATTGGTTCTCCCGCAGTCAGTCTTCTTCGCCAG
This sequence comes from Rubripirellula sp., assembly GCA_965216875.1. GTDB lineage: Bacteria > Planctomycetota > Planctomycetia > Pirellulales > Pirellulaceae > CBDCUW01. The sequence continues at coordinate 5,137,502 of OZ244207.1, read as the reverse complement.
GTTCAGGAAGTTTCAGTTCGAGGTTCGAGAAATGCAGCAACAAGCAATACTCGTCCCCTTCAATTCGGCCTTCGAGGAAGCCGCGATAAGGCGTGCCACCGCGACGAAGGATCAGAGGTTGGTTCGATTTCGATCCGGCGCCCAATAGCATCAAGCAATTGCGCTGCTGAAGTTCCTTGGCCATCCCAAACAGGAAGTCGAAAGTCAGGCCGTTGACGTGATGCAATTGCACTTTGCCTGAGAAGACGAACTTGCGAATCGCCTTGTCTTTCGGGATGTAGACGCCGGACCATTTCAGCGGCGACTCGCCTGCGACATTCGTATCGGCAAGCACACGCGGCCGTTCTTCGCGAACCGAGCCATCGGCGTTCTTGACGATTTCCATGAAACGAACGTTGCGGACGATCTTTCGATCTTGGCCGATGTAGACGCGCGACGTTTCGCTCAAGAAGCGGCCGGTGTTTTCGAAATCGATTTCGGGGTCCGACACAACGAGAGCGTCGGCAAGAGCCGAGAGGTCGCCATGTTTTTCCAGAAGCGAATCGATATCGTGCTCGACCGTCGACTTTGCGATACGAACACTTGACGCTTGTCGGCTTTGTTGATCGAGCCAACGCGTTTGTTTCGAGCTTGAGACGCTATCGGTTGAAACGACCGCATCGCGTCCAGCACTGTTGCTGAGGTTGATTTCGCCCACGTGAATCTCACTTGCAATGGAATGGGGACAAGAAGATGCCGACCGTTAGATCATGTCAAAGTCCATCAGCCCGCCTTCTTCCTCGCTGTCTTCTTCGACAACGGTTGCGGCGGTCTTTTGCATGCCGATGTATTCGATCCTTGCCGGATCGCCGACAGCCATCATGATTTCGCCAGCTTCGTTGGTCAGTAGAAAGGCGGTGTCGGCTTCGAGGCCGCCGCGATAGCTGTACGGGAACTTGAAAATCGTCCCTCGTTTCAATTCGGCGACCACATCGTCAAGGTCGCCATCAAGGTCCATGGCGTAGACAAGTCGAACGTTATGGTCGAGGTAGTCTTCGGTCGTTGCAGTGTCGAAGAGTTTGACCGGCGCACTAAATGAACTCGCAACCGGTTCGATTTCTTTGCCGTCTTTGTCGACGGGTTTCAAGTCGGACTTTTCTTGCCAACATCCGTCGGCATCGAGCCAACCAAGACCTGTGCCACCGCGTCCAATCAATGTGCGTCCATCACCGGCGAGCGTGGCGAGATCACACGTGTCATTCTCGTCATCCAACGCTTGAACTTCTTTGTAGCCGTACAGCTTCGAGCGGTCGACTTTTTTGAGAGTGCCAGTGAACTCGCACTCGCCAAGCTGAAACGTCAGCGGCCTGGGCATGGAACAATCGCCTTGATATGTGGTCGAAAGGGGCGGCTTCAGGACAGTAAAAGATAGTCCTCAGTCCGATGGCGATCCACAAAAACGGGGGGGCGAGCAGAAGATCTCGTACCGGTTGCAACGATTATCGATATGACAGCGACACCTTCCCTGATCGAAAAGGTCAGTTCGTCGTACCGGCCCGCTGGTTCGTCGTGCCGGCCTCTGCCGATTGAGCGAACCTATCGCGGATGTGGACGATGCTACCCTCGACTTAGTTGGCCACAGTGAAGACGACTTTGAAGGCTTCCGGGTCGGTCGCTTTCCGAAAAGCGTCATCGGCTTGGTCGAGTCGATAGCGGTGGGTGACAAGTCCGTCGACGTTGACTTGGCCGTTTTCTTACGCTTCGATTGCTTTGGCGAAGGGACCGCATCGAGAACCAACAATGTTGATTTCGTCGATCACGATCGCGGCCAATGAAAGATCGTGATGCCCCGCGACGGTCGTCTTGAGGACCACGGTACCTCGCGGTCGAACCATCTGGAGTGCCAGCGGTAAGCCGGTCTTTGATCCTGTGCAGTCGATCACGACATCGAACGACTTGGTTTCAACGCTTTCAAGTTGGTTGAGCGGGTGGGTCGTGATGGACCAGCGATCAAACCGAGCCAGCTTGGCTGAATGCTTGCCAACGATCGACAAGTTTTCCGGTGCGACGACGGTCAGTAAAGCTTGCGCCGACATGTAGGCGAGCCGGCCGTCACCAAGGATCAGCACGGAGGTCTCGCTCGTGAATGAAACCTGACTGAGGATCTGGAAGCCAGCGGCAAGCGGTTCAACCAAAACGGCTTGGTCATTGCTGATCGATTCAGGAACGGGGTGGAGGCAATGTTCGGGGACGCTGACGAACTGGGCAAACGCACCATCGTGTTTGTCGATGCCGATGACCGTCCGATTGGGGCAGTGGTTTCCTAGGCCGGACGCGCAGCGCGGGCACTGCCGGCAGTTGCAATTGATTTCGCCGACGACGCGTCGACCCGAGAATCGCCCCGATTGGGCGACACCAACGAATTCGTGCCCCAGCACTCCTTGGAATCCCATGTACCCGCGGGCAAGTTGTAGATCGGTTTCGCAGATCCCCGCTTGCAGCACCTCAACCAAGACCTCGTCATCGGCTGGCGTCGGGATTGGCTGGTTTTTGCAAAAAGAAACGTGGCTGTCTTGAAGTTTGATTGCATCCATGAAGTCAGGGCCGTCGTTTGATTGGGCGTTTTAAGCGAGTCCGTTTGAGTGTGAGTGGGACTGCGCTTTGGCGATCGGCGACCAAAAGTTGGCCGTTTCAAAATTGCCACCCGCCATCGTATACTGCCCGGGCGGAAGCGTACTTCTTATAACGACAGTCTTTTCACGGGCCTATCGGTTTACGGGCCCATCAGTCTCTTTGAAAAATCATGTCTGGCTCGGTAGCTGACCTTACATCACTGCTCTCGCGATTTGGGCTCAAGGATTTTCGGCCTGGTCAACGCGACGTTGTCGAAAGCGTTGCGTCGGGCGAAGACGTGATGTGCGTGATGCCGACTGGGGGTGGCAAGAGTCTTTGTTACCAGCTTCCCAGTTTGGCTCGCGAGGGCGTCACGATTGTCGTTTCGCCCTTGATCGCATTGATGAAGGACCAAGTGGATGCGCTGCAACAACTTGGTATTTCGGCAAAACTGATCAACAGCAGTCTTTCGGCCGGCGAGCAAGCGGAAGTGATGAACGAGATGGCGGCCGGCCAACTGCAAATGGTCTACGTCGCGCCGGAGCGCTTGCGGAACAACCGTTTCCTGCAAGCGGTCGCCGATGCCAAGGTCACTCTGCTTGCGGTTGACGAAGCGCACTGCGTGAGCGAATGGGGACACGACTTTCGCCCGGACTATTCGCGGCTGGGGCTGTTTCGCGAGCGGTACCTGCAAAACGTTCAAACCATTGCGCTCACGGCCACCGCGACACCGTTGGTTCGCGACGACATTGGCCAATTGTTGGGGTTGAAGAAGCCGCACGTCTTTGTGACGGGGTTTGCGCGAAAGAACCTGCGGTTCAAAGTGCTGCACGCGAATTCGGATCGCGACAAGGAAGAGCAACTGCAAACGTATTTGTCGGCGCAGACAGGTGCCGGCATCATTTACGCGGCGACTCGAAAACGTTGCGAAGAGCTTGCCGAGTGGTTGCCCCAACGTCTTGGACGCCCGATCGGTGTTTATCATGCGGGTCTCGAGCCACACCAACGCAAGCAAGTGCAAGACGATTTCATGTCGGGCAAATTGAGCGCGATTGTCGCAACCAACGCGTTTGGGATGGGGATCGACAAGTCCGACATTCGCTATGTCGTGCACTACAACATGCCTGGCAGTCTCGAAGCTTACTACCAGGAAGCTGGTCGCGCCGGGCGCGACGGCGATAACAGCGATTGCGTGTTGCTGTTTTCGTACAGCGACCGATACATCCAAGAGTTCTTTATCGAGAATCGCTATCCGTCCCGCGAGACGGTAAAGAGCGTCTATGAATACCTGCTGGGGCTCGAGCAAGATCCGATCGAATTGACGCTCGAAGAAGTGCGGCAAGCGATCAACGTCAAAGATGGCAGCGAGGCGATTGGAACGGCGGAAACGTTGCTCGCTCGTGCCGGCGTGCTGAAGCGAATGGACAGCAACTCGAATCACGCAATGCTGCGGATCGATAGCGACGCGCCCACGCTGCTCGATTACCTGCCCAAAGAAGCCAAGCTGCGTCGCCGAGTGATGCAGGCCGTCGAACGCGTTGTCGGCGAGCGACGTGGCGATGACGTTTTTGTGCGGCCAAAGCGATTGATGGAACTGGCCGATGTTGATCGTGAGCAACTCTCACGAACGCTCCGCGAACTGAAAAAGCTGAAGGCATTCGACTACGTCCCACCCTTTCGCGGCCGAGCGATCCATATTTCAAGGCGTGATGTTCCCTTCAACGAACTCGAAATCGACTTTGACGAATTGGAACGCCGCAAGAAGTCGGAATACGAGAAGCTTGAGGCGGTCATCGCGTTCGCACGCACCGCCATGTGCCGACAGCGAGTGATTCTAAATTACTTTGGCGATGATTCCAAAGAGAGCTGCGGGACATGCGACCGATGTGATGCGATCGGCGCAAGCAGTGTGAAGAGCGGCGACGAGGTCAGCGTCAATCATCTCGACGGGATCGACCGCGACGCCTTCACCCGCGGCATTCGCGTTGTGCTGAGCGGCGTCACTCGAATGCACGGCCGCTTTGGCAAGATCATGGTTTCGCAAATGCTGTGCGGTTCCAAGAACAAGAAGCTACAGCAGTGGAAACTTCATCGTCTAAGTACTTACGGCATGATGTCGGGGCTTCGCCAAACCGAAGTCGGTCAAGTCATGGATGTGTTGATCGAAGCCGGTTTGTTGGAACAGAAGGAAGTGGATGAGCGTCGGCCAACGATTCACATTACTGATGTGGGACGTCGGGTGATGCACGAACATGACCCGATGCCTGATTTCATTCAATTGCCGAAAACACTCGCCAAACGACTTGCCGCCGCGGGGCGAAGTGTCGAGCCGGATGATCAGCCAAAGCAGTCAGACGCTTCCTCGGGAGAATCGGATCAGGAGTCGGGGATCAACGCAGAGTTGGTGGCCAAGTTGAAACGTTGGCGTCACAAGACCTCGGCGGCGTTCGGTATTCCTGCCTACCGAGTTTTGACCAATGCCACGATCGATCGTGTCGCGGAAGCCGAACCAGCTAATTGTGAAGAATTGGCGGCGGTCTCGGGGATCGGTGCGGCGACCATCGAGCAGTACGGCGAAGACATTTTGGCCCTCGTGGCGGCCACCCTTCAGCAATCGGAACAAGAGGCGACGGTTGAGTCTTCTGTCGGAGAGGTACTTGATGCCGATTCCGACGATGGCCTTGCCGGTGATCAAGACGAGTCGCTCGCGACGGAAAGTTCTGGCATGTTGGAAGAGGACGAGGTAGCCCTCGCTGATGCGTCTTTCAGCAATGCGAGCGATGGCGTGGCGGACGCGTCCTACTATTGGACATGGCGTTTGCTGCGGGATGGCTATTCGCAGCATCAAGTGTTATTGATTCGTCGAATCGATGATCGGCAGCTTGTCGGCGATTTGGTGTCGGCAGCCGAAGCAGGCTATCCGGTCCAGTCCGACTGGGTGGTCAATGAGGAGAGTCGTCGCAGAATCGAGGCGGCGGTCGCCAGCCTTGCCAGTGAGGGCCGGTAGCACTCGGTGCTCGGCGTAGCCCTGATCGTTGGCCGGGCCGCGGGCAGTCTGCGGGCACCGAGGTGGACAGCGCCTGCGGGCACCATGCGGACAGCGTCAGCGGGGACCGAGGCGGACAGCGCCAGCGGACCAAGAATAGGTGATTGCCGGGTGTCAATCGCGGTTAGTCACTTTCGAGGTCAGCCGGTACAATCTGGGGAACCATTTGGTCGTTGGGGGTCCAAACCGGGACGCCAAGGCGGTCAGGTGGCCCACCTTGCCGGTGACGATTCGTCGCTTTGACGGCCAACTACAGTGAATTTAGCGTGCTAGGCTTGCTCGCAAGGAATGTCAGCAGTCTCAGCCAATACGTGGTATTTGAGCCACGGGAAAGTACTTGATCGGCACAATTCATGGACAATAAGTCGGACGCAAACGGGCCTTCGGGACCGGATAACCAACCCAGACGGAATAACAATTCGCTTCTGATCGCTTTGATCGTCGCGGGTCTGGTGGCATTGCTGTTCTATCGAAGCGACGACGACCGCTCGCCAATTGCGACCAGTTTCTTTTACGAGCAGCTGGAGCTCGACAATGTCGAGATGGTCAAAATCGGTGAACGCCGAGTTTACGGCAGCTTCAAAGTTCCACCGAACATGCCGCCCGTGTACGTCGATGGGGTCAAAAAGCCGCAGCTCGACGACAATGGCGAGCCCAAACAATTCAAGAAGGAATTCGTCTTCAATCGTGCGGTTGGCCCTGAGGCGGCCGCGCAGCTCGAAGCCCGCCTCGAAAAAGCGAACGTTTCCTTCAACCAGCTCGATCCTGATAACACTCAGACGATTATCAGTCTGATCGCGTTCATTATTTTGCCGCTCGCGATTCTCTTCTTCCTATTCATGATGCTGCGGCGAACGCGTAGCGACATCATGGGCGGAGGTTTCCTCTCAGGGTTCAGCAAGAGCCCTGCGAAGCGATTCGAAGCGAGCGAGAAGATGGTCACCTTTGGTGATGTTGCCGGTTTGGAAGGCGTCAAAGCAGACCTTCAAGAGATCGTCGACTTCCTCAAAACGCCTGAGAAGTTCCAAAAGCTTGGCGGGCGAGTTCCCAAGGGCGTGTTGCTCAATGGACCTCCCGGAACCGGAAAGACGCTCTTGGCTCGCGCCATTGCCGGCGAAGCCGAAGTGCCGTTCTTTTCGGTCAACGGCAGTGAGTTCATCCAGATGTTTGTCGGTGTGGGTGCCAGCCGTGTTCGCGACCTGTTCAAGACGGCCAAGGAACAAAGCCCAGCGATCATCTTCATCGACGAGATCGATGCGGTTGGGCGACAGCGTGGCGCCGGCTTGGGCGGCGGTCATGACGAACGTGAACAGACGTTGAACCAAATCCTTGGCGAGATGGATGGTTTTACGGGAAGCCAAGCAGTGATCGTGGTTGCCGCGACCAACCGTCCCGATGTTCTTGACCCAGCGCTGCTTCGACCCGGTCGATTCGATCGCCACATCACGGTTGGGCGGCCAACGATGAAAGGTCGTGAAGCGATCTTCAAAGTGCACGTCCGCGACGTACCGCTGTCGGACAATGTCGACCTCAAGCGGCTTGCCGCCGGGACCGTCGGTCTGACAGGTGCCGATATTCGAAACATGGTCAACGAAGCTGCATTGTGGGCAGCTCGACATGACAAGAAAATCGTCGACATGAGTGATTTTGATCACGCACGCGACAAGATCTTGATGGGTGCCAAACGCGAAGAGGTCTTGCAGGATAGCGAGAAGGAAAAGACGGCCTATCACGAAGCGGGACACACTTTGACCGCCTGGCACCTCGATGGTGCTCATGTTGTCCACAAGGTCACGATCATTCCGCGCGGTCGCGCCCTTGGTGTGACTCAATATGTTCCCAACGAAGACCGATTGAGCATCAGCAAACGCGAGCTTGAGCACCAGTTGATTGTGCTGCTTGGCGGACGTGCGGCAGAAAAAATTGTCTACACCGAGACCTGCGTTGGTGCTGAGAATGACCTTGAGCGGGCGACCAGCATCGCGCGACGCATGGTCACTCACTGGGGCATGAGTCCCAAGATCGGCCCGGTCAGCTACAAAACGAGCGACGAAGATCCGTTCTTGGGACGGGAGATTCATCAGTCGCGTCAATTCAGCGAGCACACGCAAGAGTTGATCGACGAAGAGGTGGCTCGCATTTTGCTTGAAGCGGATCAAAAAGCCGAGCAACTGCTTCGAGAACATCGTGAAGATCTCGAAAAGATCACGCGGTCGTTGCTCGAACACGAAGAGCTTGGCGAAGCCGAGTTGACCGACTTGATTGGACTGTCGATCCAAGCCAAACAGGCAGCCGAGAAAGAGTCGGAGCCGACAAGTGACGAGGAAGCCAGTCCATCGGAATCGGAAGAGCCGGTCGTCAACGACCCATCGTAAAGCATGGGGAAAAAGAAAGGCTCGAAACGACGCGCTGACTTTCGAAAGAAGTACCAAGGGCGCGTTCGTAAAGGAGACCTGACGCGTCAATTCACTGGTGGCGACCAAGATGACTTGGCCGACATCTCGCAGGGTGAACGAGTCAGTGGCAAAGGCGAGCTGACTCGAAAACGGACGGTCGTCGAAAACGATGAATCGACCGCTGCCAACGGCGGCAATTCGTCTGATTCGCCACTCATCACCGGACGTGTCATCAGTGTTCATGGGCTGAAAAGCCGCGTTCTTGGCGACGATGGCGAAATGTACGACTGTGCTGTGAGGCAGGTTCTCAAGTCGCTTTCGATCGAGCAGCGCAACGTGGTTGTCGCGGGCGACCGCGTGAAGTTGCGTGCCGAATCGCCGCGTGACGGAATGATCGAACAGATCGAGCCACGTCATGGACTGATCTGCCGTGCGAGTCGCGGTCGACAACACGTCATCGTGGCGAATGTCGATTACTTATTGATCATCGCCAGCGCTCAACAACCCTCTCTCAAACTCGGTTTGATCGACCGATTCTTGTTGACCGCCGAGCAGTGCGAAGTTCAGCCTGTTGTGGTCATCAACAAAGTCGATTTGGTCGATCCTGTGGCGCTACAACCAATGCTTGGTGTCTACGCAAGTATGGGATACCGCGTCCTGACGACGTCCGCCGAGACGGGCACCAACGTCGAATACCTTCGCGCGTTGCTTGACGGGAAACAAACGGCACTTGCCGGCCAGAGTGGTGTTGGCAAGAGCAGTTTGCTCAATGCGATTCAACCTGGTTTGGGTTTGGCCGTGGCGGAAGTGAGCCGTGACAACAATAAGGGCCGACATACCACAACGGCGGCGCAGCTGATTCCGACCGAAGGAGGCGGGGCTGTCTTTGACACGCCGGGCATCCGCCAGTTTCAGTTGTGGGACATCGCGGCCAACGAAGTTGCTGGCCTGATGCGGGACGTGCGGCCTTACGTCAATCAGTGTCGCTATCCCGATTGTTTGCATTTGACTGAAGACGATTGTGCCGTCAAAGACGCGGTGGCCGACGGTCGCATCGATGCGCGGCGTTACGACGCGTATTGCCATCTCCTCGAGGACGAGTTGTTGCAGGCACAATGAGGATGGCTGGCGTTTGTGAGCCGAACGCGCCAAATTGCATCGGGACCTATGTCTTTGTAGCTACGCTCGCCAGAGCGTGGAACCACCTTCTGGCGAAGGTAGCTACGGTGAGTCGGTCAGAGGTCCTCTAACGCTCCGTCACTTCTGCCAGCTCACGCGGCCGCCCCGTTGGATGTGCCGTTGCATCTGGCGAACCATTTCGCGAAAGACTTTGGGTTGCTTGGTGGCCAGATTGTTTGTTTCCATCGGATCGTCGCCGAGATGAAACAACTCGAGTTCTTGAGTGGGCAGGTTGTGGACGAGTTTGAAGTTGTCATAGAGCAAAGCTTCGATCGTCATGCCAGCGTAGCGTGTGCCGCCTTCACGGCGAACGAAGTAGAGTTCGCGTAGCGGGAGCGTTGCCGTTGGATCGTCTACTAGAGGCAACAGCGAGCGTCCGTCGAGGTCACCGGTCGGTTTTCCGCCGGCGGCTTCGACAAGCGTTGGCAAAAAGTCCATGGTTGCGCAGACATCATCGGTTGATGATCCGCTTTGAGTTCGGCCTGGGATCCGGATACTGCCGGGGATACGAAGGCCTCCCTCGTACATCGATTGCTTGCCATCACGAAGCGGTCCGTTGTTAGCGCCAACATTGACTTGGCCACCGTTGTCGCTGGTGAAGACGATCATCGTCTCGTTGTATTGGTCCGATGAATGCAGCGCATCGATGACTCGACCAATTCCCGCGTCCATGTGCTCAATCAAGGCAACCAATTTCGCGCGTTGGTCGCTGATCTCAGGTTGACGTTTCTTGACTTTTGCGAGCCAATCCTCGGGCGGTTGAATGGGCGTGTGCGGAGCGTTGTAGGCGAGGTACAGGAACCATGGCTGTTCGTTCGATCGGTTGGATTGAACAAAGTCGATCGCCCAATCAGAAAAGAGGTCAGTCGCGTGACCTTTGGGCTCGATCGTCTTGTGGCCTTCCCGCATGTAGTTCACGTTGTGGCGACGATGATGGTAGTAGTCGTCCATCATGTCGCCGAGAAAACCCTTGAAGAAATCGAAACCGCGATGCAGTGGGTGGTTTTCTTCTCGTAGGCCGAGATGCCACTTGCCGATCGCGCCTGTCTTGTAGTTCAGGTCATCAAGCTGCTGCGGCAGTGTGGCGGCGCCCGGTTGAAAGTATCCCCAACTATTGGTGTCGTGTGTTCGAATGACGCCCGGTACACCCACGCGGTCGGGGTAGCAGCCTGTGATGACGGATGCACGGGTGGGCGAACAAACGGGGCAGTTTGCGTAGAGCCGATTGAGCTTGAGAGAGTCAGCAATGAGGTTGTCGAGGTGGGGCGTCTTGAGATCCTCGGCACCCTGGCATGACAAATCACCAAAACCCAGATCGTCGACGATGATCAAGAGGATGTTCTGCGATGGGCTGGCCGCAGTCGGCTCGGCCCCTTCGATTGGTGCTCCAAACGCCAAGAAAGTGGTGGAGAGAACGAACAGGATTCGTGAGCAGAGGGTGGGGATAATCGTCACGATTGATACAGGTGGGAGTGGTGAGGAAGCGACGTGCGATTCACCGCACATGTTACCTGCAACCGTGCGGATTTGTTGACCGTGTTTTACGATGAAACTAGACTGATGGCGTGGCCGCGACCCGCCCAGAACAGGTTCAGACAACGCACTCGCACATCGCGCAGCCGTTGGTTTGAGCTCGGTATTGGGTAGACCTTTCTTTTCTTTGACAAAGCGAGCTATGGAATGAACACCTCACTTCGGTGATGTGTTTTCTGTGATGGCGTCCGAAGACGATTCGATCCGACCTGAAGCTTCGACGGTGCACCGAAGTCCTGACGCTGCTGGCTTGGGTAGCGACGATGAAACCGCGCGCCGCGAATCGACTCCTGCCTCATCCGAGGCGACACCGGGTTCTGCCAGCGGGACACCGGGCTCTGCCAGCGGGGCCTCGGGCGAATCGGACAGTCAACGCAGCGGCGGCAGCGCCATCAAAGACCAGCTCGAAGATCAGCAGCTTGAGCAAGCCAAGACGGTGATTCGTGGGTCGTCTCGCGCGATCAAACGTGCAGGCGACCATGTGGAACGTTCGCCTGCCACGGTGGCAAAGGTATTGCTTGGTCAGCGTCTGAACCATTTCTACTTGGAAGAGTTGATTGGTGGCGGTGGCATGGGCGCCGTGTTTCGCGCCCGCGATGAACAGCTTGATCGTGTCGTTGCGATTAAGGTGATTCCGTTTGTCGGTGATGACCCCGACTTGCAGCGTCGGTTTCGGAATGAAGCGCAAAGTGCGGCGAAGCTTGACCACCCACGCATTGCGCGTGTGTTCGATGTCGGCAACGATGGTGAATGGCACTACATCGTTTTCGAGTACATTCGCGGAACGAACATTCGTGACATGGTGATCAATGGCGGCGTGCTGCCAATTGATGACGCGGTCTTTTACACCTGTCAGCTTGCCGCGGCGTTGCAACATGCGTCGGATCGCGGCATCGTGCACCGCGACATCAAACCATCGAACGTGTTGATCGGTGACGAAGACAAGATCAAGCTCGTGGACATGGGCTTGGCTCGTTCCGAGAACTTTGAGATCAGCGAGGACATGACGGCCAGTGGCGTCACGCTCGGGACGTTCGACTACATCTCGCCCGAACAGGCACGCGATCCGCGCGATGCTGATTTGCGAAGCGACATTTACTCGCTCGGTTGCACGCTCTATTTCATGTTGACCGGGCGTCCGCCTTATCCGGGCGGAACGATGCTGCAAAAACTACTCAGTCACGGAAACGCTCCGCCACCAGACGCGCGCGAACTTCGTGGCGAGGTGAGCGACGAACTGATGGCGGTGATCCAGAAGATGCTCGCCAAAAACCCGGCCGATCGTTATCAAACGGCTGACGATCTGATCGCCGACTTGCGAGAAGTGGCGTTTCTCGATGGATTGACTCGCAGTCAAGCGATTGGCCCCGTCGCGATTCGCCAACCCAATCCGATTGTCGAGTGGTTGGAAACTCACGCTCCGTGGGTGGTGGCGCTGACTTTGTTGCTGGCGACCGTCGGATGGTTGCATCTCGATTCGCTTGCGTCGCAACAAGAATTGACCGTTCCCGATACGGCGGTCAAGCTCGAGAAGTCAACGAAAACCGTTCCACCTCCACCACCGATCCCTGCTTCATCATCCGAGGGCGATCAGCCCTCGGCCCAGGGCACTGACGAAGTCACAAACACAGGGCGGCCAGCCAACGGCGCAGCTGACCGCAACGAGGAAGGCAACGAGTCGAGTCCGAATGGCGTCCAAGAGCCGCCCGCCGCGCCAGAGGTCAGGGAAGAAACCAATGGCGGAGCGACCGGCGACCAAGAAACCGTCGAGCAAGGTCCAGCGTTTGCGCAAGACGAAGCGAGCGACAACGACGGCTCGGTGATGCTTGATCCGTTCGAAACGGTTCGGCCACCCGCGATCCGAGTGGTCGCTTCGGAAGTGACGTTTGGCGGGGGCCGCGACTCGGATGGCGCCGTCTTGGCGACAAAACTCGCCGACGCGTTTGAATTGGCCGATCAGTACGGCGTTGATCACATCGAAATCGCCGTTCCGGTCCTCTACTGTGAGGCATCGACGGTGTTTCGTGAGAATCACCGTGTCACCTCGTCGGTAGCCGGTGGGAGCGTGATCGTGTTTCAACCGGAAGAGTCGATCGATGGTGACCGATTGTCGATGCTCAACCTTGGTGATCACCGCATCGAGTTAGAAGATCTGCACTTTGTGTGGCGAGTCCCGAGCGGGCAAAGCACTGGCGGAACGCTCTTTGAAGTGGGGTATTCACCGTCAGTTCGAATGACAGATTGCAGTGTCACGATTGACAATCCCGCCCAGCGTGAGCAGGTCTACGCGTTTGAAATCCTTGGGTCGGAAGACGCTGACGAATCGGAAGATCGAGGCCTACCGCTTGTTGGTATCGAACTCAACAACGTCATCATTCGCGGTCAGGCGGGGATGATTCGGATGGAGCCCGCTGTTGCCTTGCAGGTTTCGTGGGACAACGGCCTGCTCGCGATTTCGGACTTGATGATCGACACGACCGGAGCCAACGTCGAACTTTCGCCGACATCACCACCGATTCAATTGCAGTTCACTCGGTTGACCTCGCACACCGGCAAGGGAATCCTGCGGATGTGGTTGCGAGCCAACGGAGCGTTTCCGGTGGCCGTCGATCGATTCGCTCAGGATTGTGTTTTTGTTGTCGAGCGGGACGAGCCTCACTTTGAGTTTGTCGCGCCCGACCTGTTCGCACTCGATTCGTCATTGCTGCAGTTGCGTGGCTCGAGCAACTCGTATGACACCGACGCGACGCTCGCCGCCCCGCTGATGGTGATTCGGGACACCCAGGGTGAAGAACTGGCTCGATTCAACGATTTGTCGCAACGATGGCCCGACGAAGTGTCGCCGCGGTGGAAAGTTTATTGGCTCTCACGGCGGCTTTCTGACGCGTCTCCCAACCAATTGGCTCCGTCCGATTACAGGCTCGATGGGGCGGTGAGAGGTGGATTTTCGGAGGCTTTGCTGCCGATTTTGCCGAATATGGAAGCAATTGGGCTGGGATCGGGAGCAAACGCAACGGTCTCGGACGGTTCGGTTTTACCAAGGGAATTGTGAAGCTGATTTGACTTTTCGACCTCGGTGAGACTTAATTGGGGGTAGAGCGATCGAGGCTAGGACGCCGATTGGACGATTCAATCGGACTCGCCGTCGACCAAACGCGTGAGATGTCTGCCGATTCGCCATGGATTCGTAGGTCCGAGTGATCCCCCTGTGAGGTTGATTCCTACGAGTCTACCCACCCACCTGAAATGACCCCGTTCGCCCGGTTGCTGGAGCGGGGATGCTTTAATCACCCCCGGAGAGATTAATGAAACGATTGGCAATGCTGTTGGGCTGTCTTCTGTTGTTCGCGACACCTGCGATGGGTATCAGCGAGTTCAGCAAGCAATGGAAGAACGAGTACTTGGGCGAGGAAGCCAGCGACGAATTCAAAAAGAAGGGTCGCAAGGCTGGCTGTTATATCTGCCACGTCAAAGGCAAGAAGAAAGACGAAGCTCGCAACGAGTATGGCAAAGCCATGCACAAGTTCCTGGACTCGAAAGACTTCCCCAAAGATTGGGTGAAGGAGAATCCAGAAGAAGCAAAGAAGAAGATCTTGGAAGGCATCAAGAAGACCAACGAGATGAAGAGCTCGGACGGCAAGACCTTCGGCGAAAAGATCAAAGCGGGCGAACTGCCTGCGACCGACGCTGGTTTGGACGGCTAAGTCCCAGTGGCTAGCGTTTGAATCAAGTGGCTTGCATTTGAATACTGAAAACCGCTTGCCGGCCCTGTGTCAGCAAGCGGTTTTCTTTTCCCACCCCACAACACCCACCACAACGAAACACCTCCCTATGAACAAGATCCTTTGCACCCTGTTGGCTCTCGTTGCAGCCGTCGTTGCTGTTCCTGCTGCTGCTGACAAGCCAGCAACCGAAGATGGTTTTGTCGCACTCTTTGACGGCAAGTCGCTCGATGGCTGGAAGAAGGCCGAAGAGAATCCCGAAAGCTGGAAGGTCGTCGACGGAATGCTCGTCTGCGATGGCCCGCGATGTCACCTTTTCTACGATGGTGACCTCGCACCTCTCAAGAACTTTCACTTCAAAGCTGAAGTGATGACAACGCCTGGCAGCAACGCTGGCATCTATTTCCACACCAAGTACCAAGCTGAAAACTGGCCCAAGCAAGGTTTTGAGTGCCAGGTCAATGTGTCGCACAAAGACCCCAAGAAAACGAGCAGCCTTTACGGCGTCATCAACGTGGCCGATCCGGGTGTCAAAGACAACGAATGGTACACCCAGGAAATCATCGTCAAAGGCAAGAACGTCAAGTTGATCCTCAACGGTAAGACGATGGTCGATTACACCGAACCCGACGGCCAGCAACCTGCCCAGGGTGGCTTCCAACGCTTGATCGGTGAAGGCACATTCGCCTTGCAAGCTCACGACCCCGAAAGCAAGGTCTACTTCCGCAACCTTCGCGTGAAGCCTCTCGACTGAGGTTGGCCCTGAGGCCATCAGAGACGGTCATCAAAGACAACGAGGCCGCATCGTTCGTTTCGGACGGTGCGGTTTTTTGTTGGCTAAACTCCGATCGCCATTTCGATCAACTTGTCGATCGTCGGATGGGTTGCCTTGCGAACCTCAAGCCGATCACCCGGTTTGAGCGCGTAGTCGCTCTCTGGGCGGACCGTGCGTTTGTCGTTGGTCATCTGGACGTTCATCCGGATGCCGCCGATCGTGTCTTTGGAGTGTCGGTACATGACCGCGTCGATCGTTCCGAGTTTCTTCAGCACGCCGGTGTCCTTGAGCAGGTTGCTGACGAAGACCGACTTTTGCCCCGGTGGCAGTGGCAGGACACGGACTTCGCTGTCCCCGATCACGTTCAGCACGATCGAGTTGGAAGCGGCCGCTTGCCGGACCTTGTGATAGATCTCTTCGGCTTGGTCACCGGCGAAGGCGGGTTCGAGCCCCACATACCGCTCGTCATTGCCGTGAAGCGAAAAGGCCTTGTCCAGGTTGAACGTTTGGCAGCCCGTCGAACCGATGGCCAGCATCGAGAGGACGACGAGTTGGGCGAGGCGTTTGGAAATCGGGGACATGGCAGTGCGCTTGGTGGAAGGTAGCGGCTGTCAAAGTTTGACGATTAGGAGGAATGTTCGGTCCATCGTCGTTTCTGGCGAGCAACTTGAGCTCATTCGCCTAACTTTGACTTAACCGCTGCCCCGCAGGGGGGTGAGCAAACGAAAAGGGAGTCGGGGACTCGCTTCAAGTGACCGCAGCAACCAGGGCGAAAAAGCGTCCGGGCCCCGTTTTCGCGAGCCGGATTGTTAAGTTGCAGAAATTGCTCAGTAGCGGTTCCAGATTTGCGACGTGGTCTGTATATTGCCGGGCTTCCCACACAGAAAACCAAGCAGAAATACACCTGATCAGACGAGAAATCCGATGGCACGACAGTGCGAAGTCTGTGGAAAAAAAGTCCAGATGGGCAACCGAGTCGAAACCCGCGGTAAGGCAAAATACCTCGGAGGGGTCGGTACCAAGATCACTGGAATCACGCGCCGCAAATTTGTCCCGAACCTGCAACGCGTCCACGTCACCATGCCCAACGGCGAAAACAAGACCATGCGCGTCTGCACTCAGTGCATTCGCAGCGGTGCCGTTCGCAAAACGGTCAAAGTGAAGCCGTTCGACGTCAGTGGCGCCAAATAGCTAACCACGAGAGATTTCTGTGTCGCTTTCAGAAAACGACGTTCGAAACCTCGCCCTGTTGGCCCGACTGGAGCTCTCCGACGAAGAGATTTCCACAATGGGCCCGCAGCTTGATAGCATTCTAGGCTTTGTCAAACAGCTCTCCGAGCTCGATACCGAAGAGGTCGAGCCGATGACGACCGCGCTGGACGTCGACAATCGCTGGCGAGCCGATGAGCAGGTTGAGAGTTTGAGTAACGACCAGGCCCTTCAAAATGCCCCCGCTCGGGACGATGACAGCTTCCTCGTCCCACCCGTTCTCGGTCGCTAGTTGCGACGAACGCTCTCTTGTTCGTAGTACCGTCTTCAGGCGGTCCTCTTGGCTCTTCCGCCTAAGAAAAGGCGGGAGCAATTACCCTCCCACTTGCGGGAGGGTCGGACGCAAAGTCGGGCGAGGGAAATACTCTTGATGAGACAAGCCCTCTCCGGGCCTTAGGGCCTACTCTCCCAAGGGAGAGTGTTTTCGAGACGCGCAGTTTGGCAGCCTGGTAGCCGGCGGAGCCCTACCCAGCTTGACATGCCTCGGCTGCTCTTCGTACATCCAGATTGAACAATCCTGTTTGTTGATTCTGGAGTTGCATCGATGTTGCTGGCACGTGTTTTGTTGATCGCGGGCACGTTTTCCTTGGCCTCGTCCGCCGTGGGACAGGTTCCCTCGTCGCGGTTTCGACCCCTCGGTGCTCCGAGTGCCGTCGATCAATTCCGGCAAACGCCAACGCTCCACGAGACAGCGCACCAGCTAGCTCCGGCCGCCGGGAATGTGCTGCTCCAGCCCGCTCCCAATGCCTCGCAAGCCGCACCCCAGCAAGACGCTGTGCAGCAGGTTGCGATGTGGCAGCAAGGCGGTTTCCAGTTTCCAACCGGTGGAGCCGAGTCGCAAATCGCGCCAACGCAGGTTCCACCCCCGTCGGCGCCCAGTCTGCCAACCGGCCCGGCCGTCTCGCCACCAGCGAGCAATTCCGGGCAATCGATCGTCGCTCCGCGTGGGCTGCCCCCGCGTGGATTACCCAGTGCACCAGCGAATTTGCCATCCGGTCTGCCACCGGCTCCCGTCCAGCCTCAGGTCGCGCCAGCCAGCCCGAGTGACTATGCACCGATCGCCCAACCACAACTCAACGACTACGCGACACTCGATAACTGCAACTGCATTTCGCCTCCGAGCGGCTACACGGCCGTGATGGCCGGGTGTGCGACGCCCGTTGCCTACGCGGCACCGGCTCAGCAGCAACCTTACGTGCCGCCACCAAACGAGATTGCAGCACCAGTGGTGTTGCCGCCAGCGGGGGCGACCGTTGTCGCGCCGGCAGCCACGGTGGCGCCGCCCACGATTCCAACCTATGACGGTCGATTGAGATCACTGGTCAGTTTTGGTCAGGACCGCAAGCCCGTTCAGATTGGGCAAGGGATCGTTGGTCAGCCGGTAGCCTACGTTCCCGGCCAGCGCTTCCGGAATTTCTTGCGTTATCTGTTTCCGTAGCCTCAACCTCATCCCACACGTCCACAGCCCGTAGCTACCTTCGCCAGAAGGTGGTTTTCTTCGGTAGACCGGCCACCAACACACCCACGCTCTGGCGAGCGTAGCTACGGTGAGCGCTGCATTGCGCAAAGAGGGGTGAAAGGCACGACGCTAGCACGTTCGGCCTCACAAGAACCCGGCGTTAGTTTCCGAGTTGCCGCATCACCCGTTGAACGATCTTCTCGATCGTCTCGGGTGGCATTGCCATCGGTTCGTTCAGGTCGGCGACTTCGGCGACCAAGGCATCGATTTCGCGCTGAGTCCGCGCGACCGTTTCTTGTTGTTGCGGCGAGAGAGGGACACGCCCACAACCGAGATGCCATCCGCGTGATCGAGCACCTGCGCGGAATCCTTCGGGAAATTCACCCAAGGAAATCATGGCATCAAACAGTGGCAACAATTGAAACTGAAGACGCATCGCTTCGGCGGTGTTGCCCGCGACCACGGCGCGATGAATCGCTCGGGTCAACTCAGGCACCACCCCACTGGTTGCATTGGTTCCGCCGTCGGCACCGGCGATCAACATCGGCGCGAGTGCCGCGTCCCAGCCGGTCAGGAACGTAAACTCCTCGCGGATCGGGCGGATGGCAGCGATCATCCGAAGCATGTTGGGTAGGTCGCCTGACGAATCCTTGATACCGATCACGCGCGGGCATTCCGATGCCAAGCGAACGACGGTGTCGACGTCGATCGGCGAGGCAAACAGAGGGATGTTGTAAAGCGTGACATCGACCGAGACGTGGTCGGCGATTTCGCGAAAGTACGCGTAAACGCCATCGGCGCTCAAGCGGTAGTAGAACGGTGCGACGATGGCGACCGCGCGAACCCCCATCGCGCCGTAGGCTTCACATGCCTCGATCGTTTCTTTGACGTTCGCTTCCGCAGCGCCGGCAAGGATCGGAACACGCCCGGCCGTCTGTTCGACGACGACCTGGACGATGCGGCGACGTTCCTGGGCAGTGAAGCGAACGAATTCACCCGTGCTGCCGTTGGGGTAAAGGCCATCGACACCACGTTCGATGAGCCAATCGACGTAGCCGCGCAGTCGTTCTTCGTCGACACGGCCCGACGAATCGACGGGCGTGATGTTAGGGGTCAAAATCCCCGAGATGCGTCCAGTCATGCACTTGTTCTAAATCAAAGAAGCGATCACCAACGCCACTACACTCATCAACTTGAGCAAAATGTTCAAGGAGGGGCCGGAAGTATCTTTGAACGGGTCGCCAACCGTGTCGCCAACGACAGCCGCTTTGTGAGCTTCGCTGCCTTTGGTCAGTTTTTGACCGTTCACTTCAAACCCTTCTTCGATCATCTTTTTGGCGTTGTCCCAAGCGCCGCCCGCGTTCGATTGGAACAGGGCCATCAACACACCGCTGACGGTGACGCCGGCGAGCAGGCCACCGAGCATCAGCGCGTTGGTGTTGCCTTCGAGTCCGAAGAGCTTGGGAAGGAAACCGAATGCGACGGGCACCAGGACAGCGACTAAACCCGGGACAATCATCTCTCGGATCGATGCGCGGGTGCTGATCGCCACACATTTTCCATATTCGGCTTTTCCGTCCGCCGCGTGAAATGCATCTTGGTCCGCTTGTGGCCAATCTTCGATTTCTTTCCCTTCGTTACGGTTCATCGCGTCGAGGGCACCCCTGAGTTCAGGAATGTCTTTGAATTGCCGACGCACTTCTTCGATCATCGACATCGCCGCGCGACCGACCGCATTCATCGACAACGCCGAGAACAGGAAGGGCAGCATGCCACCGACAAACAGCGACGCCATCACATAGGGATTGGTGATGCTGATCGCGGTGATCTGAAGTTCGGCCGCATGCGTGGCGTTGTAGGATGTGATGAAGGCGGCGAACAAAGCGAGCGCCGTGAGTGCGGCCGAGCCAATCGCGAAGCCTTTTCCGATCGCCGCGGTCGTGTTGCCCACTGCGTCCAACTTGTCGGTTCGCTCACGAACTTCGCTCGGCAGTTCTGCCATTTCCGCGATCCCGCCGGCGTTGTCGGAAATGGGACCGTAGGCATCAACCGCAAGCTGGATCCCAGTGTTGCTTAACATGCCCACCGCAGCGATCGCGATCCCGTACAGTCCCGCGAACGAATAGGCACCAATGATGGCTGCGGCGATGATCAGGATGGGGATTGCGGTCGACATCATGCCAACGCCGACGCCCGAGATGATCGTGGTCGCCGATCCGGTCACCGATTGGCGAACGATCGACTTGACCGGTGGTGTTCCTGTGCCGGTGTAGAACTCCGTGACTTTGCCGATCGCCAAACCGGCCGCAAGTCCGAACAGGATTGCAAAGAAGACACCGTTGCTCGTGTATTCGATGTCGCCAAAGGTCCACGACGCGGGCAACATGAATTTGATGATCGCATAGGTCAGCAGTAATAGGATGCCGGCGGAACCGAACTCGCCAATGTTCAAAGCGTGATGCGGGTCACCACCCTCTTTGACTTTCACAAAGAAGGTACCCACGATCGAAGTGACGATGCCGACACCGGCCAATACCAATGGCAACAACACTGCCGAAAGGCCACCAAAGTTGTCCATGTCGCCGGCGCTGAAGATGCCATAGAAGGCGGCGCCAAGCACCATCGTTCCGATGATCGATCCGACGTAGGACTCGAACAGGTCGGCGCCCATGCCGGCGACATCGCCAACGTTATCACCCACGTTGTCGGCGATCGTTGCGGGGTTGAGCGGATGGTCCTCGGGGATACCCGCTTCAACTTTACCGACCAAGTCGGCACCAACGTCGGCGGCCTTGGTGTAAATGCCGCCGCCAACGCGTGCGAACAAGGCGATCGAAGAAGCTCCAAAGGAGAAGCCCGTGAGCACGGTGATCACACGTGTGATGTTGCTGGCCGAATCAAGGCCAAACATGTTCCCGTAGACGATGAAGAGGACACTTAGCCCCAAGACGCCCAATCCGACCACTCCCATCCCCATCACCGAACCGCCAGCAAAGGCGACTTCGAGCGCTTGGCCGAGTCCCGTGCGGGCTGCGTTGGTCGTTCGCACGTTGGCTTTGGTTGCCACTTTCATGCCGACGAAACCGGCCAGCGCCGAGCAGATCGCGCCTAGTCCAAACGACATCGCGATCAGAGGCGACGAAGCATCGCCTTGTGTTGACCCGCCGTAACCCAGCAGCAGTGCGACGGTGACCACGAACAACGCGAGGATCGTGTATTCGGCTTTCAAGAACGACATCGCACCTTCAGTGATGTTGGCTGCGATGCCCGCCATTTTTTCGGTGCCAACTTCCTGCTGGGCGACCCAAGACGATTTCCAAAACGTAAAGGCGAGCCCCGCGGCGCCAAGAATTGGGATCAAGTAGGCGATCATCGGAACGCCCCCGCCACCTCCCGATCCAGAATCGGAGAGATCGGGTGCGGGAGAGGTTTCCGCTGCACTTTCCTCGGGCGGTGTCGCTTCTGTTTGGGCTTCTGTTTCGACTTCCGCCGTATCACCGTCCTGCCATGCCAGTGCGGTTTGAGGCGGTCCAAGCAGCGGAAGTGAGAAAGCAAAAAGAAAAAGAAGGGTTGGCCAAAAACGGCGTTGTGTTGAAGCGTGTTGTGTTTCGGAGGCTGATACTAGAGAGTGATTCCAAAGTTTCCGGGCCACGGTGGAGTTCCTTTCTCGACACGGGAGTACGAACACGGAAGTTTGCTCAGTGGCAAGGACTGTCCCGTTAATGGTGGCATTATGGTCCAGAAATGCAAATTCAGGACATAGGGATGTCACAAGAAAGTCACAATGCGCCGTTGCACCGGCGCGCTACCCGGCCGTAGTGAACTACGCCAGAAGGTGGTGATGGAGAATTGCTGCCCGGCCGGTAATGCGATCGCGGCTCAGTCCACCTTCGCCTGACTCAAGAGTCCGTGGATGGCGCTTGCAGATTGGTACCCCAACCGATGATCGGTGACCTTTCCTTTCGGATGTCCGATGAGCGTCGTGGGGTACATCTTGATCTTGATGCGACCAAGTGTCGCGGCGTTGCGAGTGGGGTCGAGCCGGATGGCGACAAAGTCGTTGGACAACCGACTGCGAACCGATTCGTTGCACCAAGTATCGCGTTTCATCGCGTCACAGTAGTGGCAATGGTCGCTTGTGATGAAGATGACCATCGGGACATTGCGGCGACGCGATTCGGCCCAGCCAGTCTTGAGATCTTCGTGCCACTGAACGTTTGGGCCCGAAACCGACGAGCGGACCAGCGTTCCGTCGGCTGCACGCATCGCCACTTCGGGCGGTTCGGCTCGTAGTTCTGAGCAAGGAAAAACGAGCAAGAAGGTTCCAAATCCCAAGGCCACCATGAGTCGGTTCACGGCATTCTCCCACGATTGCGAAGCATCAGTGAATCATTCAAAGATGCGCAAGCTAGGGAGGATGAGGCTGCGAGGCAATATTGCACTGCCGGGGGGATTGGCCGCGGTCTCTATTGGTTTCGCTGGTAAATCACGGTCAGCAGCGCCTCGGTATCTTTGAACTTTTTGCCCGTGGCGACCGCTTCGTCGACCAGTTTTCTCGCGTCCGATTCGCTGTGGCCCAAGGCGAGCAAGGCGTCAAAGGTTTCCGTGGCGACCTCGGAGGCAGCAGGACCGGCCGATTCAGCGATTCCTTCGCGTTGGACCATGAGTGCAAAGCGAGGCATTTTGCGCCGCAGTTTGGCGATGATCCGTTCGCTGGTCGCCGGACCAATTCCCGGAAGCGCTGAGAGCGCTTTCGAGTCCTGTTCCTCGATCAGCACCGCCATCTCGTTGACTGGGCGCACCATTGCTCGCAGCGCTTTCTTGACTCCGACGCCATCCACGCTGCAAAAGAGATCGAAAAACTGTCGTTCCGGGTCGGTCAGAAACCCGACGAGTCTGGGTGTCAGTCGCCCGCCGCCTTGAGCATTCCCTTCGATGTAGTCGAGAGTGTGCAAACGAACTTGCTCGCCGATCTTGCTCTGAAGTTGTCGCCGCGTGAAATCGCCGACAAGGACTTCGTATTCAAAGGGTGACGATTCGATTGTCACCGCGGCCTCGCCTGCGTGAACCAATTTTCCAGAGATGGTGACGATCATGAGGTGAATCCTTTCAGTTGGTTTTGCTTCGTCGAGACCTTCGCCCAAAAGGTCGTCAGCGCCAGGTTGTTGATCACTTCGTCAGCGGTTGCTGGTCTTGTTCGACGGCGAAGTGGTGGCCACAAATGGCGATCGCCAAAGCATCGGCGACGTCGGCCGGTTCGGGAAGACTTGATAGACCGAGCTGGATTTTGACGGCTTGCTGAATCTGTTGTTTTGGGGCGCGACCGTTGCCGGTCAAAGATTTCTTGACGCGTGTGGGTTCAAAGTGACTGACGGGGATGTCAGCCTGACCGGCTGCGAGACAGATCACGCCACGAGCATGTCCCATCAAGATTGCCGTTCGCGGACGATCGTAATGCGAAAAGAGTTGTTCCAACGCAAGCAGCTCGGGGCTGTGTTCTTGGATCACTTCGCTCACGCCTTCGTGAATCTCACGAACACGTTGTTCGATCGTGGCCTTTGCGCGGCTACGGATCACCCCGGCTTCGCAGATCGACATCTTGCCGCCGCTGTTTTTGACGACCCCGTAGCCAGTCACATTTAATCCTGGATCGATTCCCAGGACGGTTGTTGGGATCAAGAGGAGCGTTCCCAGGAGGTGCCTTCTTTCTTATCCAGCAGAGCGACGCCGAGTTCGCCAAGGCGATCACGGATCGCGTCGCCCGTGGCGTAGTCTTTGCGCTCGCGAGCTTCTTTGCGAAGGTCGATCAGCAACTTCACGACGTCGTCGAGCAATTGTTCATCGCCTTCGTCGCCGCCAGCCGACTGGACGGGTTTGGCAAACAGCCCCAAAAGGCCGGCCAATTCGCGAATCACGGTCGTAGCCTTGATCAACTTTTGCGTTGCTTCGCCGGCTGGGTCCGAGTTCTTTGACAGGTCGTTTTGGTCGATGTGACGATTGAGCATTCGCAGCGAATCGAATAGCACGCTGGTTGCGACGCCGGTGTTGAAGTCGTCGTCCATCGCGGCAAGAAACTTTTCGCGTTGACCGTGGACTTCGTTCATCAGTGGGTCATCGCCTGGCTCGAAGTCGCCCTCGATGCGAGTACGCGACAGCGGCAGCTCATAAAACGACGCGGTACCTTGAGTGATTTCATCGAAGCGGTCAAAGAAGCGATAAAAACCTTCAAGGGACGTGCCTGCTTCAAGCAAACCCTCTTCGCCGTAGACGATCGTCGAACGATAGTGAGACCGTAGCAGGAAGAAGCGGATACGTTCGCCGGTGTGTCGACGAATCAGTTCGGCAAGACCACCGCCGCCTTTGCTGCGGCTGATTTTTCCGGCGGCCGCTTCTTCAACGGACTCCTGTTCGCTCTTGCTGATCTTGGCCGAATCTTCGCGGTCGCTCTTGCCACCGACTTTGCCTTTTTCGCCGGCTCGCATCAAGCCGTTGTGCATCCAATACTTGACCATCGGTGCATTGTGGCAGCAGCTGCTTTGGGCGCGTTCGTTTTCGTGGTGCGGGAACAGCAAATCCAAACCGCCACCATGGATGTCGAATGTGTCGCCCAGAATCTCGTGGCTCATCGCCGAGCACTCGATATGCCAGCCGGGCCGACCTCTGCCCCACGGGCTGTCCCATGCAATCTCGTCCTCTTTGGCCGATTTCCAAAGGGCAAAGTCGCCAGGAGAGCGTTTCTTCGCAGCAGCTTCGCCACCTTCGCCTTGTTGGGCATCAACACTGCGGTTGGAAAGTTGTCCGTAGTTCGGGTCTTTGGTGACGTCAAAGAAGACGTCGCCATCGACCGCGTAAGCGTGGCCTTTCTCTTCCAATGATTGGATGAACGCGATGATCTGGGCCATGTGGTCGGTTGCACGCGGCAATTGATTGATCTGGTTGACCCCAAGTTCTTTGAGGTTGGCCAGGTAGTCCGCCGTCATTTCGCTGGCGATTTGGTCAATCGGAATACCACGTTCGTTGCTCTTTTTGATCAACTTGTCGTCGACGTCGGTGATGTTCACGACCCAAGTGACGTCGTAGCCGCTGTAGACCAGGTGGCGTTTGATCGTGTCAAAGATGACCGGGCCGACCATGTGGCCAATGTGGCTTTCGGCATAGACGGTGGGGCCGCACAAATAGATGCCAACCTTCGGGGGGTGCAGGGGTTGGAACTTTTCCTTGGTCTTGCTGAGCGTGTTGTAGACGCGGATTTCAGGCATGGTCGAAGCCGAGGTTGCGGCGCTTTCGGGGGCTGCGGCAGTACTCATCGTGTGACATCCGTGGCGATGGTGTTTTTGTCAATTCGGAGATTATAGGGGGACAGGCTGATCTGTAAGAGACCGGTTTTGTGCGGTCCAGAACGCGGGAATCAGCACGTTTCAGATTTGCGCAACCAGGACGACGACCCGCGATGCGATCGCGGCGCCGGTTCCGATCGTCCCGATCCCTTCGCCCGTTTTTGCCTTCACGTTGACGCGGTCGATGGTCAAATCGAGCAGATCAGCAATGGTCGCCCGCATGGCGTCGATGTGGGGGGCCATCTTGGGGCGTTCGGCAAGGACCACGCAGTCGAGATTGACGATATCCATCCCGTGGTGACGCACGCGGCGAATCGCCTCGGCCAAAAAATCGCGGCTGTCTCGGTCGCGGTTTTCCGCCGCATTATCTGGAAACAATCGGCCAATATCGGGTTCGGCGACCGAGCCCAAGAGCGCGTCGGTGATCGCGTGAAGCAGCACATCGGCGTCGCTGTGCCCGATCGCATGGACTTCGCCATCGATGTCGATTCCACCCACTCGCAGCGGGCCGCCGTTGCCGAGGCGATGCGAGTCGTAGCCCAATCCAACACGAAAAGGGGGCAAATTGTTGTTCACGTCACACCTGTGCAAAGACGCCTAACACGATTTTCGAGGAGACTTACAATACCGCACAGCGATGGAGTGGACGAGGCAACGCGTCCCAGGATGTAGGGTGTGTGCTTGAACGCCCCAATCCAACCCATGATCTTGGTGCGTGCCAGCGCACAGCCCACGAAGAATCGGTGTGTGCGAGCAAACACCGTACGAAGATTTTGGTGCGTGCGAGCACACACCGTACGAAGAATTATCGACGCCAAACCTCACTGGCAGGTCTATGTCCATTATCGAAGTCCGCAATCTGACCAAGTCCTATCGCGTTTACAAAAAACGCGAGGGGTTGGGCGACAGCATCCGCGGGCTCTTTCACCGCGAGTATTCCGAAGTTGACGCAGTTCGCGGGATCGACTTGGACGTCCAGCAAGGCGAGTTCGTCGCATTCCTGGGCCCCAACGGAGCTGGGAAGACGACGACGCTGAAACTGCTTAGCGGTGTGATCAACCCGACCGGCGGCAGCGCCACCGTGATGGGTTACGTTCCCTGGCAACGCAAGAACGAATACCGGCGACGGTTCGCGTTGGTGATGGGACAAAAGAACCAGCTCTGGTGGGATCTGCCCGCACAGGAATCGTACCGACTGCACCAGCAGATCTACGGTATCCCGAGTGAGTCGTTTGATTCGACACTTGCTGAGCTGACCGATTTGCTGGACGTCGGCAAACTCCTGTCGCAACCGGTACGTGAGCTATCGCTCGGCGAGCGGATGAAGATGGAGTTGATCGCGGCACTCCTGCACAGTCCGGAAGTCCTCTTTCTGGATGAGCCGACGATCGGTCTCGATGTGATCGCCCAGCACAACATTCAACAGTTTCTGCGTTACTACCAAGAGAAACGCAAGATCACGATTCTGTTGACAAGTCACTACATGAAGGATGTCGCGGCGCTTTGCAAACGCGTTGTGATCATTGCGGGTGGTCGTATCGAATACGATGGGTCGCTCTCGGGCATCATTGATCAGTTCTCGGGTTACAAGATCGTGACGCTTCAGTTTGCTGATGGGCATCATCCCGAGAACCTGTCGTCGTTCGGCGAAGTGCTCGAAGAGAACTGGCCAAAAGCTCGGATCCGGATCGCAAGAAGCGAAGTCCCCCGAGCGCTTGCCGATATCTTGCGAGACTACCCTATCGAGGACATCGCGGTCGAGGATCTGCCGCTTGAAGATGTGATCGCGAAACTGTTCCGCGAATCAAACGAAAAGTCCGAGGCGCTACAGCCTTCGTGAGTGCATGATGCCGCAGATATCAATTGAAGAACTGAGTATTGGCTTTCGCGGTCCAGCATTATTGGACAACGTTTCGGCCAAGATCGATGCGGGCCAAAAGATTGGCTTGCTCGGCCGCAACGGCGCTGGCAAAACCACGCTGTTAAGGATGCTTGATGGAAAAGTCGTTCCGGACCACGGCAACATCGTCGTTTCGCCTGGCGTAAATATCTCGAGGTTGACTCAAGAGGTTCCCAGCGACATCACCGGTTCAATCAAGTCCGTCGTGCTTGATGGTCAGTCATCCACCGATGACCCCGAGCAGGCATGGCAGATCGAGCATGGTGTGGATTCGACGTTGTCACGCATGGAACTCGATCCCGACGTTGGATTCGAGACGCTTTCCAGTGGCATGAAACGCCGGGTGCTGTTGGCCCGTTCGATCGCGAGCAATCCAGAGGTGTTGTTGCTCGACGAACCGACCAACCATTTGGATATCGAAGCGATCCTGTGGTTGGAAAACTTCCTGAAGGGTTGGAAGCAGACGTTGATCTTCGTCACGCACGATCGGACGTTCCTTCAAAACATTGCGACGCGAATCTGGGAAATCGATCGAGGACGCATTTTTGATTGGTCATGCGACTACAACACCTTCTTGACTCGCAAAGCACAGGCGATCGAAGCGGAAGAAAAACAGAACGCATTGTTTGATAAAAAGCTTGCCGAGGAAGAGGCTTGGATCCGGCAAGGCATCAAAGCGCGGCGAACGCGAAACGAAGGGCGTGTTCGAGCACTCAAAGCGATGCGTGTCGAGCGTCGTGAGCGACGCAAGGGCGAGGGAACGGCAAAACTCAACCTGCAGGATGCCCAACGCAGCGGTGCACTTGTCGCACGCGTCGAGGAGGTGACGTTCGCCTACGGCGAGACACCGATCGTGCAAGATTTCTCGACGACGCTGATGCGCGGTGACAAGGTTGGCATCATCGGGCCCAATGGCGCAGGCAAGTCGACGTTGCTGAAGTTGTTGCTTGGGCAATTGGAACCCAACAGCGGCAAAGTCAAACTGGGGACCAACCTAGAGATCGCCTATTTTGATCAGCTTCGCGACACGCTTGATCCGAACAAGACCGTTGAAGAGAACGTGGGCGACGGAACCGATCGCATCAAGATCGGCGACAAGACCAAGCACATTGTCGGTTACTTGCAGGATTTTCTCTTCACTCCCGAACGCGCGCGTACCGAGGTGCGATTCCTTTCGGGTGGGGAACGTAATCGCGCGCTCCTTGCGCGTTTGATGACCAAGCCGGCCAACGTGATCATCTTGGACGAACCGACCAACGACCTCGACAGCGAAACGCTTGAGTTGCTTGAAGAGCAACTGGTCGAGTTTTCAGGAACGCTGTTGATGGTCAGCCACGATCGAACGTTTTTGAACAACGTGGTAACCAGCACGATCGTTTTCGAAGGTGACGGCGTTCGGGAGTACGTTGGTGGGTATGACGACTGGCGCGCGGCGGTCGAGCGGCGAGCCGAGTCGGAGAGCAAACCAGCCAAGCCGGCTGCCAAAGGCAAACCGGCAAAGTCGGATTCGAGCCAAAGTCGCGACGCGTCTCAGCCCAAGAAGCTTTCGTACAAAGACCAGCGTGAGCTCGATCAATTGCCAGACCAGATCGAGGGGCTTGAAACCAAGATCGGGCAGCTGCATGAAGTGATGGCGGATCCCAGCTTTTATCAAAGTGGCGGCGAAGAGATTGCGGCCAAAACGGCGGAACTCGAAGAGTTGCAGTCGGAACTCGATCAGGCCTATGTCCGCTGGGAAGAGCTCGAAGGTGCCTGACCTCGCGGATTTGTCTTGCCCGACGAGCGATGGCGGTCCAGCTCGTCTTTCGCAGCGGCCACGCATGGCCTATACATCGTCCCCACGCCCCGTCTCATTGACCGTCCCGCTGAACTGACCACCACGCTGTTTCGCCTTCTATGCACCGGCCAAAACACATCGCCGAGTATCTGCTGATTCGATGTGTGTCGGCCACCGTCAACGTGTTGCCGGGGCGAATCGCTCTTGGGCTTGGCAGCTTGTTTGCCGCGACCGTCTTTCCGTTCTTGAAGTCAACGCGGAAAGAAGGGGAACGTCGGATTCGCCAGGTGATGGGCGACGAATTGTCCGACAGCGAAGTCTCGCGAATTGCTCGCGAGGCGTTTCGAGAATTGGTTTGGCACACCATCGAGGTGTTGCGCACACCAAAGCTAACCCGGCCGTGGGTCGAGAAGAACTGTGTGTTTTCCGCCGAGGACAAAGGGCGGCTCGACGAAGCTCTCGCGATGAACCGAGGTGTGATCATTGCCGTCGCCCATGTTGGCAATTGGGATCTCGCAGGAATCGGGCTCCAGCAACTCGGCTATCCCGTCAACTTCATTTTTCGCGAGCAGAAAAACCCACTCTTTGACAAGCATCTCAACAAGATGCGCGAGCACCTCGGTAGCGAGGCGATTGAACGGGATGACCCAATGCTCGTTCGGAAGGTGATTCGCTCGCTTCGCGCTGGAAATGTTATCGCCATCCTGGTCGACCTGCGGGCCCGACAACCCGACCTGAAACTGCCGTTTCTGGGGCATCCAGCCGATCTTGGCCGCGGTTTGGGATTGATGGCTCATCTGGCCAAATGCCCTGTCGTTCCTGGTCAGGTCACGCGTACTGCCGATGGCAAACATCTCTGGCGGATCGCCTCGGTGATTCACCCAGATCCCGGCCTCGACCGCAACGAAGATGCCGAGCGAATCATGCGGGAAGCGTTGGTGCCGCTCGAGGAGGTGATCCGTGAGAACCCAAGCCAATACTTTTGGTTCAACAAGCGGTGGGTTTTGGAGCCGATTCCGGAAAAACGAGGCTAGGCCCACTTTCGGCCGATGATTGCCGGACGTGCGGGGCGCCGACGCGTTTTTGCAAATTATTTGTCATTTCTGAGGCAGATTTTCGGTTCATTGGCAGGTTCATAGATGAGTCTTGGGATACGTGGGCCTTCTGCTACACTGAGTGAAGCTGGGTTTTTTGGGCCAAAATGGCTCAACACTCCACGTCTCCCCCTCCCCTGCCCTCCCCCAGACGTTCCTAGCTCTCAATGCTGCGATTCCAAGTTCCGATAGCGTTTGCCGTTGTCGCGTTGTTGGTTACCGCTATCCATGCGGATGAACCGACGATCGACTTTAACCGTGACATTCGCCCACTGATTTCAAGCAGTTGTGTTGCCTGCCACGGCCCGGATGAAGCCGAGCGAGCAGCCGGTCTGCGTCTTGATACTCAAGAAGGCTCGCGCGAAGACCTTGGTGGTTATGCCGCGATCAATCCAGGTGACCCAGACGACAGCGAGTTGATGCTTCGTTTGACGTCCGATGACGAAGACCTTCGCATGCCGCCAGCCGGAAAGGGGCGGCGGTTCAACGAGGAAGAGATCGATCTGATTCGACGGTGGATCAAGCAGGGCGGCAACTATGCAAAGCACTGGTCGTATGAAAAGCCGATTCGTCCACCGTTGCCCAAGGTCAAACAAACCGCGTGGCCAAAAAACGCCATCGACCATTTCGTCTTGGCGCGTCTCGAGGCACGCGGGCTAACGCCGTCCCCTGAAGCCGATCGTTTGGTGCTTGCCCGACGCGTTGCACTCGACCTGACCGGTTTGCCGCCGACCTGGGCTGAAGCGATGGCCTTTGTCAACGACGAACGCGAAGACGCCTATGAACGCTACGTTGACAAGATGCTTGGCAAGAACGCGTTTGGTGAACGCTGGGCACGCGTTTGGTTGGACCTCGCTCGCTACGCCGACAGCGCCGGGTACGCCGACGACCCGCCTCGCACGATTTGGTCATTCCGCGACTATGTGATTCGTTCGCTCAACAGCAACAAGCCGTTTGATCAATTCACGATTGAACAGATCGCGGGTGACTTGTACGACAACCCGACCGAAGAACAGCTGATCGCGACCGCGTTCCATCGCAACACGTTGACCAACAACGAAGGTGGCACGAACGACGAAGAGTTTCGCAATGTGGCGGTTGTCGATCGGGTCAATACGACCATGGCCGTTTGGATGGGCACGACCATGGCGTGTGCCCAGTGTCACACGCACAAGTACGACCCGATCACTCAGGAAGAGTACTTCAAGTTCTTTGCCTTCTTTAACAGTACAGAAGACACCGACAAAAAAGACGAACGCCCATTCATTTCGCTTTGGACGGACGATCAAAATGCCGAAAAGGCTGAACTCGCCGAGCTCATCGCTGCTCACAAAAAGATCCTGAACACTTCAACTCCCGAGCTCGAAGCGGCTCAGGCGAGTTGGACAAAGAAATTGCAACGCGAGCCAACCTGGAATTCGCTCAAGCCTTCGGTCGCCAACGCAAAAGGACGTAAGCTTGTCATCGGAGATGACGGTTGGATTCACGCCGAAGGTGAAAAGGCCAAGACCGATGTCTACACAATCGAGATTCCAACAACCAAAAGCAAACTCCTTGGTGTGAAGCTTGATGTTGGAGCGGAGCAGGCGAGCAACTTCGTCGTGACTCATGCTTCGGCATCCTGGAAGCCGAAGAGTCGAACGAGTATCGACGCAAAGTTTGTGCGTGTGGAACTGCCCGGTTCAGGGAAGTTCCTTCACCTCGCCGAGATCGAGGCCTTCAGTGACGGCAAGAACGTCGCACTCGAGGGAACGGCCAAACAGATCTCTGAAGACTACGGTGGTAAAGCGGAATTCGTCAACGACGGAATCACCGATGGCGATTTCAACGCCAACAAGACATCGCACACCAAGAAAGAGAATGACCCGTGGATCGAGATCGACTTCGGTTCAAGCAAGGCCATCGACAAGGTTGTCATTTGGAATCGAACCGACAGTTCGGCTGCGATTCCAGCACGGTTGTTGGGCTACCGCGTTCAGTTGCTTGATGCCAATCGCGAAGTCGTTTGGGAGCAAGAGCCCGAAGACGTTCCCGAGCCGAGCGAAGCGTTCGCTCTCAATGGTATTCGCACTTTGCACTTTGAAGCTGCCTTTGCCGATTACGAACAATCTGGCTTTCCAGCTCAATCCGTGGTGGCAACGAAACCCGACCTGAAAAAGGGTTGGGCTGTCGCCGGACAAGTCGGCAAGCCACATGAGCTCACGTTGCTGATGCAAAACGTGCAAGACTTTGACGAGGGCACGCTGACCATTCGCCTCGAGCAGAACTCGGTGCATGGCGAACACTTGCTCGATCGCTTTCGCTTGTCCGCGACTGCTGACGAAGATGCGGCTCAATGGGTTCGGATGCCAGCGGCGATCCGAAAGATTGCTCGCACGGACAAGAATCAACTCAACGAGATGCAACGCAACAAGCTTGCCGCGTACTACCGATCGATCGCACCCGAACTCGACGCGACTCGCAGCGAACTTGAAGGCTACCAGAAGAAGCTTCAGCAAATGAAGCCATCGACCACCGTGCCGGTGATGCGAGACCTTCCAGCGGATCAACATCGCGTGACGAAAGTTCAGCTTCGTGGCAACTACTTGAGCACCGGCGACGAAGTGGATGAAGGGACTCCCGCTGCGTTTCACTCGTTACCGAAGAATGAACGACCCGACCGCATGGCCCTGGCAAAATGGCTCGTTGATGAAGAAAACCCGCTGACGGCTCGTGTGATCGCGAACCGGCATTGGGAACAGATGTTCGGTGTCGGGATCGTCGAAACGAGTGAAGAATTCGGTTCGCAGGGCGAGTTGCCCTCGCACCCAATGCTGCTCGATTACCTGGCCGTTGATCTTCAGGAAAACGGTTGGAACCTGAAGGCGATGTTGAAGCAAATGGTGATGTCGGCGACCTACCGACAAAGCAGCGTTGCAAGCCACGAAATGTTGGCAGACGACCCGTTCAATCGTTTCTTTGCTCGTGGTCCACGGTTCCGTATTTCGGCCGAGATGGTTCGCGATCAGGCGTTGTTCGTATCGGGTTTGCTAAGCGACAAGATGTACGGTCCGCCCGTCAAACCACCCCAACCTGAACTCGGCTTGAAGGCGGCTTTCGGGTCGGCGACCGACTGGAAAACCAGTTCTGGCGAAGATCGTTACCGACGCGGGATTTACACCAATTGGCGGCGTTCGAGCCCCTATCCATCGATGGCTCAATTCGATGCGCCCAATCGCGAAGTTTGCACGGTGCGTCGCATTCGCACCAACACTCCGCTGCAGGCGTTGGTGACGATGAATGACCCCGTCTATGTCGAAGCGGCCCAGTCGCTCGCCCGCCACATGATGGCAAGCGGAGATTCGGCCGAAGCGCGAATCACAGCTGGCTACCGCGTCTGTTTGGTGCGAGACCCCAACGACAAAGAAAAGCAACGATTGGCTCGGTTGGTCCAGAACGTAACCAAACACTTCCAAGCCGATCGTGAAGCCGCCATGAAAATGGCGACCGATCCGATTGGCGATCTTCCCGATGGAACGGATGTTTCCGAAGCGGCCGCGTGGACGGTCGTTGGAAACGTGATCTTGAATCTCGACGAAGTCTTTATGAAACGGTGAGTGCGATGAACTTGAAACTTGAACAGCTCCGCTGGAACACTCGCCGTCACTTCCTCAAGCAAACGACTGCCGGTATCGGTGGCGTTGCCTTGGGTAGTTTGCTTGCCGATTCAACCCGCGCGGGCGAATCGGACAGAACGATGGCGAATCCCCTTGCGCCACAACCACCGCACTTTGCGCCGAAAGCGAAACGTGTGATCTACTTGCACATGACCGGTTCGCCGCCGAACCTGGACATGTTCGATTACAAACCGGAATTGGTGAAGCGAAGCGATCAAGAATGTCCCGACGAATTCATCGCGGGGCGTGAGTTTGCCTTCACCAGCGGAACGCCCAAGTTGATGGGCTCGCCCCGTAAATGGTCACAACATGGCGAAAGCGGAATGTGGATGTCGGATGCGGTTCCGAACTTTCACAAGATCGCCGATGACATGTGTTTGGTGCATTCGATGCACACCGATCAATTCAATCACGCACCGGCCGAGTTGTTGGTTTACACCGGTTCGCCTCGATCGGGACGCCCCTCGATGGGATCTTGGGTGACGTATGGGCTTGGCAGCGAAAATGAGAATCTGCCGGGCTTTGTTGTGCTGATTTCAAGTGGCGTTCAACCCAACGGCGGAAAGAACTCCTTCGGAAGTGGATTCCTGCCGTCGGTCTACCAGGGTGTTCAGTGTCGATCGAAGGGAGACCCCGTCCTTTATTCGTCCGACCCGCCCGGCATGAACCGCGACTTGCGCCGGATGAGCCTGGATGCGCTGAAGGATCTTAACGAGATCCAAGCCGATGAGATGGGACACCCAGAAACGCTGACCCGCATCAGTCAGTACGAGCTTGCGTTCCGCATGCAGACCGCTGTTCCTGAAGTGATGGACATTTCACAAGAGTCACAAAAGACGATCGAAGCGTATGGTGCGACGCCGGGCGGATCGAGCCTCGCCAACAACTGTTTGCTCGCGCGACGTTTGGTCGAATCAGGCGTTCGCTTTGTTCAGTTGTTCGATTGGGGCTGGGACTTCCATGGGACCAACCCGAACACTGGCATCACCGACGGGCTGACGCAAAAGTGTGCGTCGATGGACAAGCCGATTGCCGCTTTGATTCAAGACTTGAAAGACCGCGGTTTGTTTGAAGACACCTTGATCGTTTGGGGCGGCGAATTCGGACGCACGCCTTTCCGCGAAGGCCGCACTGCAAAAAGCAAAGTGCTGGGCCGCGACCACTACCCCGACGCGTTCACGATGTGGATGGCCGGTGGCGGCGTCAAAGGCGGATTCGAATATGGCAGCTCCGATGAACTCGGTTTCAACGTTGCGGAAAAACCGGTTCACGTTCATGACTTGCAAGCCACGATCATGCACCTGTTGGGCTTCGACCACGAACGGTTGACCTACCGATTCCAAGGCCGCGACTATCGACTTACCGATGTGCACGGCCACGTGGTCAAAGATCTTCTGGCGTAACAGGCTACGTCCGCTTTACGATTCGAGGCAAAGCACCAACCGGTAAGCGATTGGGCCTAAACCTAGTTGCCGGTAAAGGACCGAGGCCTTACGGCCAGCGGCTCACGGGCAATGCCGAATCACTCGTCGGTCACGCAGCCTTCGCTTGCGCTCTTGACGTTCTTGATGTACTTGTAAAGCGTGCCTTTGGTCGCCTTCAGAGGCGGTGCGGTCCAGTTCGCTTGACGAGCATTCAAGTCCGCTTCGCTGACGTCGACATCAAGCCGGTTGGTTTCGGCGTCGATCGTGACCATGTCGCCATCTTGCAGCAACCCGAGCGGTCCGCCGACTTGGGCTTCGGGTGTGATGTGGCCGACGATGAATCCATGACTGCCACCCGAGAATCGGCCATCGGTCAACATCGCCACATCCGAGCCAAGGCCTGCGCCCATGATCGCGCTGGTGGGGGTCAACATTTCAGGCATGCCTGGGCCGCCTTTGGGGCCTTCGTAGCGGATGACCACGACGTCGCCCTTTTGAATCTTCTTTTGCTCGAGAGCCGCGAGCATGTCTTCTTCGCTATCGAAACAACGCGCGGGGCCGGTGAATTGAAGACCTTCTTTGCCGGTGATCTTTGCAACGGCACCTTCGGGGGCAAGCGATCCTTTGAGGATGCGAATGTGACCCGATGATTTGATTGGTTTGTCGATCGGTTGAACGATCGATTGTCCTTCTTTCAATCCTGGGACCGCTTCCAAGTTTTCGGCGAGCGTTTTGCCGGTCACCGTCAAACAGGAACCGTCCATCAGTCCGTTTTCGAGCAAGTACTTCATCACGGCAGGCGTTCCGCCGATCGAGTGCAAGTCTTCTTGGACAAACTTTCCGCTTGGCTTGAGGTCGGCCAAATACGGGATACGGTCGCTGACCGATTGGAAGTCTTCGATGCCGAGGTCGACATCGACGGCGCGGGCCATCGCAATCAAGTGCAGCACGGCGTTGGTGCTGCCACCAAGTGCCATCACGGTCACCATTGCATTCTCGAATGCGGTTCGCGTCATGATGTCGCGAGGTTTGATGTCGGCTTTCAATAGTTCAAGGATCGCGGCGCCGGCCCGATGGCATTCATTCACTTTGTCAGGGTCTTCGGCGGGAATACTCGCCGAATAAGGCAGCGCCATGCCCAGGGCTTCAATCGCGGTCGCCATCGTATTGGCGGTGTACATCCCGCCACAGGCTCCAGCGCCGGGGCAACTGCGCCGAACGATTTCTTGGCGTTCCTCTTCGCTGATCTGACCCGCGATGAATTGGCCGTAGCATTGGAACGCGCTGACGATATCAAGTTTTTCGTCGCGGTAGCTGCCCGGTTTGATCGTGCCGCCGTAGACCATCAAGGCAGGACGGTTCAGACGGCCCATCGCAATCAAACAGCCGGGCATGTTTTTGTCACAGCCGGGCAACGTGATCAGTCCGTCGTACCATTGGGCACCCATGATCGTTTCGATCGAATCGGCGATCAGGTCACGACTCTGCAACGAGTAGCTCATCCCGTCGGTGCCCATCGAGATGCCGTCGCTGACGCCGATGGTGTTGAACCGCATTCCGACCAAGCCTGACTCGGTGACGCCCTTTTTGACTTCGCCGGCCAAGTCCAACAGGTGCATGTTGCAGCTATTTCCCTCGTACCAGACGCTGGCGATTCCGACCTGGGCCTTGTCCATGTCCTCGGGGGTCATCCCGGTGGCATAAAGCATGGCCTGCGAGGCACCTTGGCTTTTCGGTTGGGTGATTTTGCTGCTGTATTTGTTCAGTGGCTGGTTCATCGACAATTCATTTCGGCGGGGGGCTATTCGATTCGAACCCAGGAGGGGGCGAGAGGAATCGGGAATGATTATGATCGTGCGGCGCGGTTTGGAATATCCCAGGCACCTTTGACACACGTCGCGTTGTCAAAAAACGCTTGGGGCAACCACCAGCACCGGAGGTATTTCGGCCGCATGATGTTCGTGACTGAACACGGTTTTTCGAAAAAAAGGATCGAGATGTTTCGACCAATTCTTGCCAGCTTGATGGTGGTCGCCGTTGCCGCAACTGCCTATTCAGACGATTTTGACAAACACGCGGTGAGCCTGTTCGACGGCAAATCGCTTGAGGGGTGGGAGGGGAACGACGACTGGTTCCGGGTCCAGGATGGTGCGATCGTCGCTGGTTCGCTCGAAAAAAAGATTCCCCACAACGAGTTTCTGTGCACCAAAGAGCAGTTCGGTGACTTTGAATTGAGGCTCGAAGCCAAGCTCGTTGGCGAAGGAAAGAACGCGGGCGTCCAATTCCGTTCCAAACGCATTCCCGACAGCAGCGAAGTGTCGGGCTATCAGATGGATATCGGGATGGCGTGGGATCGGCCGGTCTGGGGAGCGATTTACGACGAATCGCGCCGCCGCAAGATGCTGGTGGAACCGAATAAAGAACATGCCCTCAAACTCGTCAAGCAAGACGGCTGGAATCAAATGCGATTGATCTGCAAGGGGAATCGGCTTGAGGTCTACGTCAACGGCGAGCGGACGGTCGAATATGTCGAAGAGGACGAATCTATTCCGGCCACCGGCATCATCGGCTTGCAGATTCATAGCGGCAAACCAGCGGAAGCTTGGTATCGCAATCTTCGAATTCGCAAACTTTGAATCAGTTCGTCGTGCCGAGACGTTGTAGCTACGCTCGCCAGAGCG
Organism: Rubripirellula sp.; assembly: GCA_965216875.1. Lineage (GTDB taxonomy): Bacteria > Planctomycetota > Planctomycetia > Pirellulales > Pirellulaceae > CBDCUW01. The sequence goes on along the minus strand of OZ244207.1, from coordinate 5,099,662 downwards.
TGGTGTGACGGTGGCGGTCACTGTGCGCGTCCCACCGTCTGGCGAAGGTAGCTACGGAAAGCGGTTAACTCGGCAGAAGCCGCTCGACGAGATAACAAACGAGAAACCTCAAGGAGAGATGTCGGTGGAGGACCAGGAGATCGCGATCGATTTTGTCTACTTTGATCTGGGCAACTTGTTGGTTGCGTTTGATCCCGAGATCGCGTGTCGGAATCTGGCAGCTTGTTGCGACATCACGGTCGAAGGGGCGAAAGCGGCGATCTACGAAAGTGGATTGCAGGATCGTTTTGAAACCGGGCATGTCACCGGCGACGAATACGCACGGGCAGTACGTGAGCGGTTTGGTATCGACGCGTCGCAAATTGCCGACGCGCAGATTCTTGATGCGATCAGTGCCATGTTCACACCGATCGAATCGATGGCCGACACGATTGACCGCGTTCGTCGCTCGGGGCGAGCGGTGGGAGTTTTGTCGAACACATGCTTTGCGCATTGGGATTGGATTCAGCGACAATCGTACGGTGTGATGCAGGGAGACTTTCAGTCGGTCGTGCTAAGCTGCGAGGTCAAGTCGATGAAGCCTGACGGCGGCATCTATGCATTCGCCGAAGCGGAGGCAGCCCGCGTGACCGGAAAACAAGCCCCGGCCATTTTGTTTCTGGATGACAAACCCGAAAACGTGGCAGCAGCCAAGCAGCGTGGATGGCATGCGGTGGAATGCTTCGGTGGCGAACAAGCCGATCGAGCGCTCGATCAATTCGGTTTTCCCGTGGCGGTTTAGCGGGTTCAACAAGAGATGAAATCGTATTGGCTCTTGTTGCTGTTGATCGTTTCCTCGGGAGCGGCACTGCTTTGGCCGACCGAGCGGTTTGGGGTGGATCCCTTTCGCACCTCCCCTGCTCTGCTCTGGTCGTTGATTGTGGTGACCATGTTTTCGCTTGGCACACTTGTCCGTTCGGAAGAGTTGCAACCGCTTCGACGCCATCCTTGGTGGGTTGTGTTGGGTGTTTTCGCACAAGTCTTGGCGATGCCTGCGGCAGCTTGGATCGTTGTTCAAGTCGTTCCGATGTCGCCCGAACTCGCCTCGGGAGTGATCTTGGTCGGTTGCGTGCCGGGCGCGATGGCTTCGAACGTGTTGACGCATACGGCTGGCGGCAGCGTTGCCTATTCGGTGAGTCTGACTGCGGTGGCGACCATCCTTTCGCCCATCACCGTTCCGAGCGTTCTGTGGGTGGTGACGTCGCAAACCGCTGACAAACCGCTGTGGTGGATTTCACTGCGGCTTTTTCTTTGTGTGGTTGTGCCAACCATCGCGGGCTATTTTCTCGCCAAGCGGACACAGCGACTGCGGTCCCTTTCCGACAAACTGTCGCCGGCGATCGCCTCGGTCGCGCTGCTTTGGATCATCGCTGGCGTTGTCGCTGGCAATCGCGACCGATTGTTCGAAGTCGCTTTGGTGATGTTGTTGGCGTTGTTGATGATCAACCTCATCGGGTACTTGGCTGGCAACCTCGTGGCGCGCGGTGCCGGATTGCCGGAGCGTTACCAGCGTGCGTTGACACTTGAAGTTGGGATGCAGAACGCCGGGCTAGGAACGGCATTGGCGGTTTCGCTTCACGGACCCGACACGGTCGCAACCATTCCGACCGCGGCCTACACCTTCGGTTGCATGCTGACGGGAACGATGTTGGCAGTTTATTGGTCACGGAATTCGGCCCCTTCGACGTAGCCGGCAGAGGCTGCGATTCTGTGTGAGCCGTGATCGCGTTAGCGGCCGGGCCTTGAGCGATTTGGACCAGCGCAGGGCCCGAGGCCTGACGGCCAGCGGCTCACCGCCATGGATCCTGCCGGATCCGCGTCGCTGACGCTCCTTAATTCGCCCTGCACCGATTGCCGGGATGCCGATATTTACCGCCGATTCGCGTGAAACCGGCGATTCTGGAGCTAATCCTGTCTTGGGGTTCGGAGCCGTAAGCCGATATGATGAAAGGTCCTGGTCGGCCAATCTCACTCGATTCATTTACGAACTGTTCACGCGCGAGAATCAATGTCGCAGTCCATTCCGCATCCCTCTCTTTCCTCGACCGCATCGGTTGGCCCGCGAGTCGTGGCGGTGATCGATATTGGCGCGACGAGCATTCGAATGGAAATCGCCGAAATCCATGCTGGCGGTGAAGTTCGCACGCTTGACACCTTGGTGCAGTCGGTCGATTTGGGACGCGAGGCATTTGAGACGCGTCGCTTGTCTCGCAAGAGCATCGAAAAAGCGATTGGTGTTCTGCAGCGCTACCGACGGGTGCTGCAGGAATACGGAATCACTTCGTCCGAAGACGTGCGAGTGGTCGCGACATCGGCCGTGCGCGAAGCGAGTAACCGTTTGGCGTTTGCCGACCGGGTGTTCATCGCAACGGGCTTCAACGTCGATCCCATTGATGAAGCGGAAGTCAACCGTGTCACCTACATGGGCGTCACGCCCCATTTGCTTGGCCATGACGAATTGGCTGACGGCAAAGCGGTGGTCGTCGAGGTGGGTGGCGGCAGCACGGAACTGTTGGTGATCCGCGGCGGCAATGTGTTGCACAGCCAAACGTTTCGGCTTGGATCGTTGCGATTGTTGAAGACGCTCGATTCCGCTCGCACGAATCGAACGCGTCGCCGATCGATGCTTGAAAGTCACATTCGCCGAACGCTCGTCCAGATTGGTGCGTTTGTCGATCGCAGCACGCCCATCCACTTGGTTGCCCTTGGCGGTGATGTTCGCTTGGCTGCTCGTCGTTTGTTGCGCGATTGGGACGGCGCATCGCTCGCCGAGCTCCCAACCGAAAAACTGGCCCGGTTCACTGATGAAGTCTTGTCGCTCGATGATGATGGGATCGTCAAAAAGTATGGGGCAAGCTTTATCGAAGCGGAAACGTTGGCACCGGCGATTCTTGCCTACACGATGCTGGCACAGCATTTTGATTTGCCACACGTCTATGTCTGCGACACGAACTTGCGTGACGGTTTGTTGCACGACATGGCGGTCGGCGGCAGTTGGACTGAAGAGTTTCGCAATCAAATCGTGCGTTCCGCACTGACGCTTGGCCGTAAATTTGATTTTGACGAAAACCACGCCCGCAACGTTGCCGAACTTGCTCATAAACTTTTCGACCAATTGCGCGACGAACATGGCCTTGATAGTCGCCACGAAGTGATTCTGTTTGTGGCTGCGTTGCTTCACGAGATCGGGTTGATCGTCAACACTCGCAGCAATCACAAACACGCGCTTTACTTGATTCGAAACAGTGAACTGTTTGGTTTGTCTCGTGCTGAGCTTCTGAACGTTGGCCTCGTGGTGCGGTACCATCGCCGCGCCTACCCGCAGCCATCGCATGATGGATACGGAACGTTGCCACAGGAAGAACGCGTTGTGGTTTCGAAATTGGCTGCCATTTTGCGACTCGCTATCTCGCTTGATGACACGCGTAGCGGGCGCATTCGCGAAATCGAATGTGTGCGTGAAGGCAAACGCTTGGCAATCAATGTGCCGGGCGTTGACGATGTTTCGCTCGAACAGATCTCGATGCGTGAGAACTCGGGATTGTTCCGCGATATCTTCGGATTGCCGGTCCTGTTACGACCGGGCCGCTAGCGATGCAGGCGGGATCCCCTTCCTGGCCGATTCACCTCGGTTGTCCGATTTGGTCGTGCGACAAGTGGGCCGACCAAGTCTATCCGCCACGCACGCCACGCCGCGAGTGGCTTCGTTGGTACAGTCGCACCTTCAACACGGTCGAGGGTAACAGCACGTTCTACGCGACGCCGACCGTCGAAACGACGCGGCGCTGGGCCGAGCAAACTGAACCTGGATTCAAGTTCGTCTTGAAGCTACCGCGAGTGATTTCGCACGACCAACAACTCGTGGGATCGGATGCCGAGTTGTCCGCGTTTCTCGGCGCGATCGAACCGCTTGCCGAAGCCGACCGATTGGGGCCGACCTTTTTGCAGCTTTCACCCCATTTCGGCCCCGATCAATTGAAGGTCCTGGCCCATTTCTTGCATCTCTTGCCGCGCGACCTCGCCTGGGCCGTCGAACTTCGGCACCCAGGTTGGTTCGACTCGTCTGACAACGAACACCGCCTTAACGATCTGTTGACACGACATCACGTCGACAAAGTGCTGTTCGATAGCCGAGCGCTTTTTCAATCGCCACCGGACGACGAAATCGAAACCGAATCGCAACGCCGCAAGCCACAAACACCGGTGCGGCAGACAATCACCGGGAAACACCCCGTCCTGCGTTTGGTGGGACGCAACACGTTGCCGATGGCCGATCGATTTGTTGATCAGTGGGTTCCGATTGTAGGACGATGGATCAATGATGGTTTGCAGCCATTCATCTTTGCGCACGCACCCGACGATGCCCTCGCACCAACGTTCGCCAGACGTTTTGCCGACCGATTTGCACAAGGCAATCCCGACCACCGATTCAACGTCCCTTGGCCGCCAAAGCCTGCCAGTCAGTTATCATTGTTAGATCAGCCCGAAGATGAAGCGTAGAGGTTGGAAGACCATGTTTCTGAAACGACCCGCCATCGCGGTCCTTGCCATTCTGTTGGTCTCGTTGGCGCCCTGTGATGCGAACGCGAACGATCGGTTCGAAGATGCGCGACACCGCTTGGTGCGAGATCGAATCGCGACCGCAGGGGTGCGAGACAAACGTGTGCTTGACTCCATTCGAAACACGCTCCGTCACGAGTTTGTCCCCGACGCACTGAGGGACCAGGCCTATATGGATATGGCGCTGCCGATTGGCGAATCTCAAACGATCAGTAGCCCGTTCATTGTTGCTTCGATGACCGAAGCACTTGACCCGCAGCCGACCGACAAGGTGCTCGAAATTGGAACTGGCAGTGGTTACCAGGCGGCCGTGCTCAGTCCGCTGGTGGAGCATGTTTATTCGATCGAGATCGTGGTTGATTTGGGCGAACAAGCCGCACGCACGCTCAGTCGACTTGGCTACGAGAACGTTTCGACGCGGATTGGCGACGGCTTCCTCGGTTGGCCCGACGCCGCACCGTTCGACAAGATCATCGTGACCTGCAGCCCTGAATCGGTACCCAAGCCACTCGTCGATCAGTTGCGAGAAGGCGGCCAGCTGATCATTCCGGTTGGCGAGCGCTATCAACAAACGCTCTACCGAATGACCAAAAAGAACGGCAAGCTCGAACGCGAAGCGTTGCGGCCAACACTCTTTGTACCGATGACCGGCGAAGCCGAAGACAATCGCCAGCGACTTCCCGACGGTGCGAATCCGAGCGTCGTCAATGGAACGTTCGAGACGCCGCCGAGTGACGACGAGAAGAAGCTCGTCGATTTTGTGCCCGGTTGGTACTACGGCCGACAAGTCCGCCGCATGCTCTCGAGCGGGCGGTTTGGTTCGGCCGCCGAAGGCAAGGCGTTTGCGCGGTTCACCAATAAGACACCAGGACTCAACTCGCATCTGCTTCAAGGGATTGCCATCGATGGACGTGAAGTTTCGATGATCCGCTTGAAGGGTCGCGTGCGGGTCGAGGATGTCAAGAAAGGGCCCAACGTCGAAGCGTTGCCAATGATTGCCATCAGCCTTTACGACGAGCTCCGACGCGATTTGGGCACGTTTTGGTTGGGGCCTTTTCGAGGCACGCGAACGTGGAAGGATCCGAGTCGTTTGATTCGCGTTCCCCTCGACACACGCGAGGCGATCTTGCGGATTGGACTCTTCGGCGCCACCGGAACGGCCGATTTCGACGAAGTTGCGATCGAAGTTGTTGACTGATTTGTGAGCCGCGATCGCGTCAGCGGCCGGGCTTTGTTTCGGGAACGTCGTTTTGGAGCTTGCCGGATCTGCGTCGCTGTCGCTCCTTGATCCGGCCTACGGCGTAAGCGGCCGGGCTTTGAACGATGCGCGGTTCCGAAACACCACTGCGCGTCGGCAGCCACGTTGTGGCAAAAAGTCGCTTCAAGGTTGAGATTTGCAGGTCCCCTGAGTGAGTCGGCGTTGATCCGAATCCAGGGGGCCAATCTTCTCTGTTTTTTCTCGCTTTCGCAGGCCGCAAATTTTGCCGAACCTGCTTGTTTCGCGCATTTATGCCGCTAAGCTACTGGCTGCCGTTGGCACCCTCAAACGGGGACGGCATGAGTGGAAACATGCTTTGAAGAATATTTGCAGGAGAGGAACAGGCAGCCATGACGTATTTTCGTTTTCTGACCTGCACTGCGGTGCTGGCCTTCTTTGCCACGACGGGAGGCCTTGCTGAGGCCAACTCGTGGGGTGGCTCCTCCGGGGGCTCATCGGGCGGATCGTCCGGTGGTTGGTCGTCATCGGGTGGAAGCAGTGGCGGTGGATTGTTTAGCAACATGCGTGCTCGCATCGCCGCCCGTCACAGTGGATCGTCCGGTGGTAGCAGCGGAGGCGGCTCTTGGGGATCCTCGGGCGGATCGTCTGGCGGTTCTTCTGGCGGCGTCGTTTCGCACAGCTCGCACGGCAGCAGCGGTGGATCCTCGGGCGGCAGCAGCGGAGGTCGTGTTGGACCTCTCAAACGCATGATGGCCAAGATCCGCGCTCGTCGCGCAGCGCGTCACGGCAGCAGTGGCGGATCCTCAGGCGGCAGCAGCGGTGGTTACGTCACCAGCTATGGCAGCAGTGGTGGATCGTCGGGCGGAAGCACTGGCTCCGTCTCTTACTCGAGCAACGTTGTGCACTCCGTTTCGCTTGGTGCCACCACGCGTTACGAATCATCACGCGTCGCTTCGACTTCGTCGAGCCGCGTGGTTGCTCAAAGCAAACCACAACAGCCAAAATTGGATGGCGCTTACAAAGTTGCACGTCCTTCGCTTGACATTGACGATTCGGCAACGCTGACCGTCAACGTTCCCTTTGACTCGGCACGCGTGACCGTGAACGGACACGAAACCAAGAGTGGCGGCATGACTCGTCAGTTCATGTCGAAGGGTTTGAAGACCGGATTCGTTTACACCTACGTTGTGAACGTCACCTACGACGTCGATGGTGAAGCCAAAACCGAAAGCAAGTCGGTCAAGCTTCGTCCTGGCGACAAGCAAAGCATGACCTTCGACGCTCCTGAGCCACAGGAAGCTGAAGAAGTCAAGCCAGTCGTCGAAGAAGACTTGGTGACCGTGGTTCGCTTGCACGTTCCAGAGAACGCGAAGGTTAACCTTGCCGGCAACGACACCGCCGGAAAGGGCGCGACGCGCGTCTTCCGCACCAAGCAACTCAAAGCTGGTGAGAAATGGGCCGGTTACACGATTCGCGTCTCGTCGCAAATCAACGGCGAAACCGTCAGCAAAGAACGCACTGTCAACGTGGAAGCAGGAAGCACCACGGAATTGACTTTCGATTTCAATCCTGACGAAATTGCTCGACGCTAGTTCACTAGCATCGAAATGGAACTTAGATGGAAAACGCGTTCGTGAAAGCGAATGCGTTTTCTTTTTGCGCTAGACAACAATCACCCTCCCCGCGTGCGGGAGGGTCGGACGCAAAGTCCGGGGAGCGAATCGTCCATACAAACCCTCACCGGGCCTTAGAGCCCGACTCTCCCGAGGGAGAGTGTTAAAACGTGCAGGCTTGTAGCGCTACCCCGAACCGACTCAACACAACATTCCTTCTGTACATCGCAGTTGGTCGAGTTACCGTAGAGCGATGGAGACGCTCCAAGGACTTTTCTTTCGACCTGCGTCCAATCGACTTCGATGACCGCACCCATCAAACGCTCACTGCGAATCGTCTTTAGCCTGTTGATCGTCTGGCACTTGGTTGCTGTAGTGGCCCCGCCACTGGCGTTTCAAGCGCGCGGCCCGCTGGGGACATCACCTTCGGTCAATTCCGTCTTGCGCCCCGTCGATGCGTATGGCCAGTTCCTTTACATCAACCGTGGCTATGCCTTCTTCGCTCCCGATCCAGGTCCCAGTCATCTGGTTCAAGTAGCGGTCACCACCAACGGCCAAACCTCCGAGCGAATGTATCCCGACCGCAACGACCAATGGCCGCGGTTGATGTACCACCGTCATTTCATGCTGACCGAGTATTTGGAAGAAATCTATCAGCCGCCAGGTCCTCCGGCCGACATGATTGAGCTCGAACCCGAAACGGCTGAGCTGTGGCGGCGCGCTCGCGATCGGTATACGCAAGTTCGGCTTTCGGTCACCGAGCACCTTGAGCACGAAAACCCGGGCAGCGAAGTTGCCATTCGCCGTGTCGAGCATTTGATCCCCAACGTGATCGACTACCAAAACGACCCCATCCCTCTCGATGACCAGCGTCTTTACCGCGTCCTGCTTGATGATCCGGTCGACATCGGTGCCCCCGTTGCGACCGAAGCCATTCCGCTTCCAGCTGCCGAGGGTGCTCCGGTTCCAGCGGTCGAAGGTGCACAAGGTTCGCCAGCCAACGAGACCCTGCCGGCTGCCCAAGACGAAAACGACTCCGAAGACGCAACGCGCACAGCCGCCGACGATTTAGTCGCTGGTAGCAGCGAGGGAGTTTCGGGCGAATCCTCAGTGGAGGATTCGCCATGAGTGCGTTGACCGCGTCATTGAAACAGTGGGGAGCCGGGTATGTTGCCGCTTGGGATCGTTTTTGGTTCGCGCCGCGTCTGCCGCACACACTTTGCATCTTGCGCATCATCGCTGGATCGATGCTGCTGTATTCGCACCTTGTGTTGGCAACCGACCTGACTTCGTTTCTTGGCGAAACGGCTTGGATCAACAACGAAACCGCCCTCAAGTTACACGACGGATCCTTCTTTGATGCTGATGCGGCACGCAGCTACCTGTGGCACATCGACAGCGCGGGACTTCTTTGGGCTCATCATGCGTTGACGATCCTCGTCACTGCCATGTTTGCAGCAGGTTTGCTGACCCGCATCACGGTGCCGCTTGCGCTCTTTTTTCAGTTGATGTACTTGCATCGTCTGACAGGACACCTTTTCGGACTCGATCAGATTGTCACATACAGCACGATGTATTTGATGCTCTCGCCCTGCGGAAGCTGTCTGTCGGTTGACGCGGTGCTGCGCAAGAAGCTCGCATCAAAACTCAGCGACAAACGTTGGTTTCGTATTCTGTTTCCGGATGATTCGCCAAGTGTCGGTGCGAACGTTGCGACTCGACTGCTGCAACTTCATCTTTGCGTCATCTATCTCTTTGGCGGCTTGTCTAAAGCACGTGGGCAAACGTGGTGGGATGGTACGGCGGTTTGGTATTCCGTTGGCAACTACGAATACCAGTCGATGAACATGACCTGGATGGCGCATTACCCGTGGCTCTTCTCGGCGATGACCCACGCGACGCTGTTTTGGGAAGTCTTTTACTGCGCGCTCGTTTGGCCACGTCTGACGCGTCCGATCGTTTTGGCAGTCGCCGTCGCCGTCCACGGTGGGATCGCATTGTTCCTGGGCATGATCACCTTTGGCGTGATGATGATCGGGGCCAATATGATTTTTGTCAGCCCTGACTGGATTGCGGCGAAACTAGGACGCAGGCAATCCGAAGAAACGCCTGAGGCGTCGGCGGAGCCCGAAGACGTTTCCGAAGTGACCACCGATGCTCAGAAGGCGCAGCAGCAATCGGAAGGTTCCACATCCGAGCGATCGCTCACCGAACGCGAAGAACGCGTTCGAAAAGCGAGTCGCCGTGTGAAAGAGAAATCGAGGCGATTGAAGGAGCGCGAACAGAAGTACCGCCAGCGTGTTGAGCGACTAAAGAAACGCGAAGAGAAGATCAAGCGATTGGTCGAACGCCGCCGCAAAGCGAAAGAAGCAAGAAGCAAGCCAAAGTAGTGAGCCGAACGCGCCAGCGTCGGGCCTTGTGCTCTTTTTGCGTCTCTCGTAGGGCCCGACGCTAGCGCGTACGGCTCAGGTGCCTAGGGACGCGGAGCGTCCAAGAGTGCGTTACCACGCAGAGCGTGGTAACGAGGTGGGAGGTGGCATCACGCTTTGGCGGGGACACTTAATAGCGGCTCACCGGTCATTTCCTCGGGGACGGGAACTCCCATCAGCTCCAAGACGGTCGGTGCGATGTCGGCGAGTCGTCCGCCAGTGCGAAGTTCGACACCTTCCAAACCTGGTTCGACCACAATCAACGGCACGTCATAGGTGGTGTGTGCGGTGTGCGGTCCACCCGTCTCGGGGTCGGTCATCTGTTCGCAGTTTCCGTGGTCCGCGGTGACGACAAGCGAACCGCCTTTTTCCAAAGCGGCGTCGACAACACGTCCCACGCAAGCGTCCACCGTTTCGACGGCGTCAATGGCGGCTTGCAGGCTTCCGGTGTGGCCGACCATATCTCCGTTGGCGTAGTTGACCACGATCAACTCACAAGTGTCGTCAGAGATTGCGGCGAGTACTTTTTCGGTGATCTCTTCGGCCGACATCGCTGGGACTTGGTCGTAGGTGGAAACGTCGCGACGGGACGGGGCCATTTCTCGCTGCTCGCCCGGGAACGGATCGTCGCGATAGTCGTTAAAGAAGAAGGTGACGTGGGGGTACTTTTCCGTTTCCGCACATCGGAATTGATTCAACCCAAGCGACGTGACGTATTCGCCAAGGATGTTTGGCATCTTGGGTCGCTTTTCGAAGATCACGTTTACCGGCAGGCCAGATTCGTAGCCGGTCATCGTTGCAAAGTAGAGGTTGTCGATCTTTTTGCCGCGATCGAAGCCGCCGCCATCGATGTTGGACCAGGCTTCGTCATCAAGGACAAACGCTTTGGTGATTTCACGTGTACGGTCACCGCGGTAATTCAAGAAGATGACGGCATCGCCATCTTTGACCAAGCCGTTTGACGATCCGTTGATGGTCGTCGCCGTGATGAACTCGTCGCCTTTGCGGCTGCTTTCGGTTGGGTTGTCGTAGTAGCGTTGAATGGCTTCGCCGGCGGTGTCGGCCGACTCGTCAGCGCCCTGAGTCATCATCTTGTAGGCTGCTTCGACGCGTTCCCATCGCAAGTCGCGATCCATGGCGTAGAAGCGTCCGATGACACTCGCCATTCGTCCGACGCCAGCATCGGTCAGTTTGTCTTCGAGCGTTTTGACGTAATTGATTCCACCGGTCGGTGAGGTGTCGCGGCCGTCGGTGATGGCGTGAACGGCAAACTTGTCGGCGTCGAGTCCCGAGCGTTTGACAAGTTCGACGATCGCCAATGCGTGGTCAAGGTCGCTGTGGACACGACCGTCGGACATCAAGCCAAGCAGGTGCAGCGTGCCGCCGGTCGATTTGACATGCTCGACTGCTTCGCCGAGGACCTTGTTGGCGAAGAAAGACTCGTCGCGAATCGAACGGGTGATTCGCATCACTTCTTGGTCGACAATCCGCCCAGCACCGATGTTCTGGTGCCCCACTTCGCTATTGCCCATCACGCCAGCGGGCAGGCCGACATCTTCGCCAGAGGTGTGGATCAGAACGGTGGGGTACTTTTCCATCAACGCATCGGCGACGGGTGTCTTGGCCAGATGAACCGCGTTGGCGTGATTCCATTCGGGATAGGGGTTTTCACCCCAGCCATCACGGACGATCAGGACGACAGGTTTGCGGCGAACTTCAGTCAACGGACTACTCAAATTGAATGGTGATTGGGATGCAGATTTGCTGCTGATTCTAGCAACCGAAGAGGTCTCTTCCAGCCTGTTGATGATTTGCCCGCAGCGACCACCGCTAGGGAGTTCGGAATGCCGAACATCCCGCCAAACTGCCTCCGCTACGAGGATCGAGATGAATGAGTTAGGCTACGGTTTGTCCGCCATTCCCAATTCCATCAACTCAATATGAGACCCCCGATGAGCCTGTTACGTTTCGACCCTTCCGGCAGCATTAATGACGATTTCGGCGTCACTCAGCAGCAGATCGATGATCTGGGCGAGCAACTGACTGCCCTTCGCCAAGAGATGGTCGAGGTCGACCCCGAACAATACAGCAGTGGCGACATCCCAGCGGACAAACAGCCCCTGGACGCTCGGTTCTTTTGGCTGCCCGAAGAGCTACTTGCCGAGTACGAAAAGGACCGCGAAGCGTCTGAGCTTGGACGAATCTTCAAGGTGGCGAATGGACTTCACAGTGAAATCGACGCAGTCGCAGTGCTCGGGATTGGCGGATCCTACATGGGCGCTCGTGCGATGATGGATGCTTGCTGTGACCCTTACCACAACGAGTTGTCACGGGGAGCTCGTGGGAGTAAGCCACGGGTCTACTTCGAGGGAAACAACGTCGACAACGACGCCAGTGCATCGCTGCTCGAGCGATTGGCTGCCGGCGGTTACGGTGATTCGGCGGCGGAAAAGAAATACGCAATCGTCGTGATCAGCAAGAGCGGCGGCACGATGGAGACCGCGGTTGCCTTCCGACAATTCTTGGCTTCGCTCGAGAGCTCCCTCGGCGATGAGGCTTCCGAGCAACTTGGCCGCTTGGTCATTCCCGTGACCGGGGAATGTGGCAAGCTTCATGAATTGGCTACCGCAATCGGATGTGAAGAGATCTTCAGCGTTCCCGATGGCGTTGGCGGACGCTTCAGCGTTTTGTCGTCCGTTGGACTGATGCCAGCTGCCTTTCTCGGGCTCGATTGCATGAAGCTCCTTGAAGGTGCGGTTGCAATGAACGAGCACTTCAAAACTGCGGATTACGCCGACAACGTTGTCTTGCAATACGTTGCCGTCAATCACTTGCTCGCCCAAAACCGTGGCAAGAGTATCCGTGTGATGAGCGTTTGGTCCAAAGCACTCGAAGCGGTTGGACTCTGGTACGACCAATTGCTCGCCGAATCCAATGGCAAAGAGGGACTCGGCGTCACGCCGCTGACCACCGTCAACACGCGTGACCTTCACAGTCGTCATCAACAGCATCAGCAAGGTGCCAACGACAAGGTCTTCAACAATGTGATTGTCGAATCGTATCGCACCGATGCGTTGGCAGTCGGTTCCAGTGAACGTAACCAAGACACGCTCAACGACATCGCTGACAAGACACTTCCCGATATCATGAGTGCGGCGATCAAGGGCACCAACGACGCATTGCACGCGGATGGTCGTCCGACGACCGACATCGTGTTGCCTCAGATCGATACTCATGTGCTTGGCCAACTGTTCCAAATGCTGATGATCGCGACCGTGATCGAAGGCCGATTGCTTGGCGTGAATCCCTACGGGCAGCCCGGCGTCGAGCAGTACAAGAAGAACATGAACACGAATCTTGGCCGCAGCTAAAGTAGGTAGTGGACGAGGCAACGAGTCCCGGTTTTCGTAGTGGACGAGGCAACGAGTCCGGCTTTCCCCAAGTAATTTGTCAAGCTTATGTCTGCAGTCGATCAACTCTTCGCTGATTTGCGTGCCGAAGGGAAGAAGGCGTTGATGCCTTTCTTTACCGCTGGCGACCCAGATATCGACACGACCGCTGAACTGATTCGTCAGTCCGAAGCGGCCGGCGCGAGTCTGTGCGAAGTGGGTGTCCCCTACAGCGATCCCGTTGCTGATGGGCCGGTGATCCAATCGTCGTACCAACGATCGCTGGATGCTGGATTCAAGCTGCAACAGATGTTTGACATGGGGACTTCGCTTTCGGGCGAAGTCAAAATGCCAATGGTGACGATGGTCAGTTATGCGATCATCTATCGAGTTGGGTTGGAAGAATACGTTCGCCGGGCCAAAGCAGCCGGTTATGCCGGTGCGATTGTGCCCGACCTCTTGGTTGAGGAAGCTGGCGAGATGTCAGCGATCTGTCGAGACCAAGATTTCAGTTTGATCCAACTGGTCACGCCGACCACGCCACGTGAGCGGCAAGTCGAAATCGCAAACTCATCGTCTGGCTTTCTCTACTACGTTTCCGTTACCGGGATCACGGGGGAACGAACCAAATTGCCACCCGATTTGGTCGACAGTGTTTCGTGGTTGCGCGGTGAGACTGATTTGCCGATTTGCATCGGTTTTGGAATCTCAGGCGTCGAGACAGCAAAGCGGCTCGCGCCTGTCGCAGACGGTTTGATCGTCGGCTCCGCGATTGTCCGGCGGGTTGCCGAAGCCGACGGCAAAGAGGCGGCGGCCAGCGCCGTCAGTCGTTTTGTGAAAGAACTGCGCGCCGCGTTCTAGCATATCTCTCGCTCTCGTGTCCGCCCCGTAGCTACCTTCGCCAGAAGGTGGGATTCGCTCGGTGGCGGCTTCCGATCACACCACGCGCAGTTTGGGCAGTGCCCGTGAGCCGCTGGCCGTGAGGCCTCGGGCCCTTGTCGACGCGCAGCTAGGTTGAAGGCGAGTAAGGCCCGGCCGCTTACGCGCTCGCGGCTCAATTGTCTATCGCGTTCGGGCCACAACGTTCGTGGTCCCGGCTTTAGCCGGAATCTTCGGACCCTTCCGCCTCAAGGCGGGACTACAAACGGCGCTGATGATGTGAGGCCCGACGCTAGCGCGTACGGCTCACAGCTGTTTGTTGGCGTAAATCACGGGGGTTGGCTGCAGGTGAGCGGCATAACCGGTACAGCCGGATATCTTGCCTAACGGTTTCGCTTTTTCTGTTCCCGAAAGAGGCCGTGATTGCCAGGGTTTGCGCAATCGGTGTGCTAGGTTTTTTTGCCACCCTTCTAGAGTCGTCACACCAGCAACACTCTCCCACCTTTCCAAGGATAAAAAGCATGGCCGTTTCGAACACCGCAGACCAAGCCGTAGAAGAAAACGTCATCACCATCGACCGTCGTCGAAGCGATCGTCGAGCAGGTGATAACGATGTTCAAAACGAAGGTGATGCGGCCCCGGCTCGCCGTAAGAAACAACGCCGTCGTCATATCGATCCGACCACTTGCGAACGCGATTACAACAACGACGAAATCGAATTCATGCGTGCAATGGACGACTACAAGCGAGATTCGGGACGCATGTTCCCAACTTGCAGCGAGGTCTTGGAAGTGATTCGCGGCCTTGGTTATGTCAAATTGAGCGAAGAGCAACTGGCTGAATTGCAAGTCGGTGAGTTCGATGACGAAGCTGATTTCGATCTCGAAGGCGAAGACGAAGAAGCAGAACTCGCTGCTGAGTAAACAAACGGAATCTGGCAGGTTCAAAGGAGAGCTTGCCAGAAAACGAGTTGACACACGACGAATAACAGGACAGCCTGGGTTCGGTGACGCGAAATATCGCGTGTCCGTTTCCAGGCTGTTCTCGGTTTTGGAGTGCTACGAATGAAATGGGTGACACGAACGGTTGCGTACCTCTGGGCACTGCCGAACACACTCATGGCGGTCGCCGTCGGCTTGCTGCTCGTTGGACGATTCCGGCTCGTTGATGGTGTGATCGAGATTCATGGCCCTTGGGTTGCCGAAGGGCTGCGACGATTTCCAGTGCCTGCGCTCGCGATGACCATTGGGCACGTCGTCTTTGGCCAAACCAAAGCTGCTCTCGACATCACGCGCGAGCATGAGCGCGTTCACGTTCGGCAATATGAGCGCTGGGGCGTTTTCTTCATCCCCGCCTACTTGCTTGCCTCGGCCGTGTTGTTTGTCCGAGGACGCGATGCATATCGTGAAAACCCGTTCGAGGTGGAAGCTTACGCCATCGATCAGCCTTGATCGAGCAGCGGTGACTAGTCCGTCCAGGTCTGCACAGGAAGTTCTGATTCGAGTGCGTCCATGGACTCGGTCAAACGTTCCATAAACTCTTTCTTGCCCAAGCCAGATTCAATCGGCTCGCCAACAAAGAGATCGCAAAAGAAAGGGACCAGCAGTCCTTCGCCCTTGGGCAGGGCTTTGCCTGCGCCGTGAATGAAGACGGGAGTGATGGGCACGTCGGGGTGACGCTTGGCCAAGTGGGCAACACCGGTTTGAAACGACTCGCGTTGTTCCGGTTCGCCGCGAGTGCCTTCGGGAAATAGCAGCACGATGCCACCCTCTCGAAGAACATCGGAAATGGGTTCGAGCGGATGTTTGCCATCTTCCCGCCGCGTCTTCTTGCGGTCGATCGGGATGATCCCCACGATGCGAGTCGCAAACCAACTGCGCAGAGGGCGTGTCAGGAAATAGTCGGCGGCGGCGACAGGGCGAACGTGACGCAGGCGTTTCAATCCCAGCACGTTCATCAAGGCAAAGACATCAAGGTGGCTGTTGTGATTGGCCACGATGATCGCTGGACCTTCTTCGGGCAATTGCTCGACGCGACGAACGTTCGTGCCGAGCACGACGATCATCAGCGGCCGAACGATCAAGGCGAAAAAGAGTGTGCGAAGAAAGTGGTTCATCAGCCGTAACAGAATGACACAAAGTGAAAGAACAACGGGGCGGTAAAGACGAGCGAATCGACTCGATCCAGCACGCCGCCATGACCGGGAAGCGTTGCCCCAAAGTCCTTGATCTTTAGATCTCGCTTCAACGCCGACATGCAAAGGTCACCGGCAAAACCGGCCAGAGCAATGATCAAGCCGGCCGTCAGCGACGTCGGCAAGTCGAGGAACGTCAACTTGGGACCAATCCATCCGGCGACGGCAATCGAACCGAACAGCCCACCCAAGAATCCAGCGTAGGTTTTGCCGGGGCTGACGTTTGGTGCAACACGTCGCTTGCCGAGGGTCTTGCCCGCCAGGAATTGGAAGATGTCGTTCAGTTCGGTGATCAAGATCAAGAACATCAGCAAGCCGGGACCAGGATGGTTTTTTCCGATCGCGGATGGAAACATCGGCACCAGTCGCGGGTCGTCGCCAATCGGAAAGACCAACAAAAATGCCGCATGGGACAAGCTGAAGACTGAAATCATCAACGCCCAATGCAACGTCCCACAGGCTCGGAGAAAGCCGTCGGTGTGCCCGATCATCCACATCCGCGTGGGCAACCAGATGAACATCAACACCGGGATGAACATGAGGAACAGTTCGTACCAAGCGGTCGCTGCAAAGTAGTACTGGCCGATCACCGCTAAGTAGGCATAGAACAAGACACGACGATCCGCTCGGCGAGTCGGCACCATTGAAAGGAATTCTTTCAGCGCCAGGTAGCTGACGAATCCCAAAAAGCAAATCGCCATCCCCTCTGAAATCGCCAGCGAGACGATGAAGAGGCCAACGATGACCCACCAGGTCCGAACCCGAAACCGAAGTTCGCTGTAATCGTGGTTGGGCCGAAATCGCTGCAGCGCAATCGACGAAATGCTTGATGTGCAGAGTGCGACAAAGACGAAAATGATCGCCATCCGAACTTCAGGAGCAAGATGCGTCATTCAAATCCTGGGCATCATCAAGCAACGGGGTGCAACAACGGGACGTCATAGTGTAGCTGAAACACCTCGCGCGGTTGCCCTCTCTTTCCGTAGGGTGTGTGCTTGCACGCACCGATCCTGACTATCGGAACCGATGTCAAGAGTCTGGCCGCGCTTGGTAGGTCAGGTGCGTGCAAGCACGGCACCCTACTTTGACTGTGCTTCCACGTACAGCGCTTAGTTCCAATCGGTCTTGCGATGGTACGTTTGCTAGATCATCACCGAACAAAAGAAACCGGCGGCTAACGCCTTGCCGCTCACATTGGCATGTAGGGTGTGTGCTTGCACGCACCAATCTTGACTATCGGAACCGACGTCTAGAGTCTGGCCGCAATTGGTAGGTCAGGTGCGTGCAAGCACGGCACCCTACTTTGGCTGTGCTTGCACGTACCGACGCGATCTACCAGCCGGGGATGATTTTCGGCGCGGTCACGGCAAAGACGATGCCGCCAAGGACGAGTGCGAGTCCGATCGCTGGTTGCGGCACGATCCGTTTACTTTGGACCCAGAGAATCAGTTCGATCAACATGCCCAAGAGCGCGCCGCCGATCGATGCCGAAACGACATTCATTGCCTTGGCATGAACCGGGGCTTCAAAGGTCAACGAATAGATCGCCATCGCGATGCCCGCCGGAATCGCTCCAATGATCATCCGAGGGTAAAGCGTAGTGCGGCCAGCGGCACAGACTGCAGCAATTCCAGCGCAGATGGGCCAACCGAGGACACCAAATCGGTCGAGCAACACCACCTCTGCGGAGATCGCTTGCATCATCGCAGTGACGACGATGCCCCAAAAAAGTCGGTCCGTCAGCGGCGGGCGAAACGAGCCAACGGCGATCGCAAAAATGGCGATCACGGTCACGGTTGCCAACGCAGCAGGAATGTTCTCTTCACCCCGCGATTGAAGGAACGCCGCCATGATGCCCGAGATCAAAACCAGCACGAAGATCGTCGACAGCTGGAACTGAATCGCCGGTTGCGCAGACTCTTCCGGCTGCGGTGCCGCGGAGTCGGAAACGTTGGGCGGTTGATTGGCGTTCTTGTCCGCTTCCGACATCACGTTGTCTCCGGCTCGTTTGATAAGTCGCTTGCATTACGGAGCCCGAGCCAGTTCGGTTCGAGAGCCCGTTTGGTTCGAACGCCCGTTTGGTGCGTTCAGTGCAAACGACTGATGCATGGGCAGTCGCAAGAGCCCACTTTGAGATGGATCGCCCTAGGCGACTTTGGCCGCCTCGAGAGGCGCGTGCCCCATTTTGATCAACGTGTTGGCGCCGTCGTGGCGTTTGGCGATCTCGGCCGCGTGCTCCACGCAGCGGCTGCGGATGCGATCGCGATGCCGAATGAATTGACTCATCAAGTCGGGGATCTCACTTCGATCTTGGTAAATGAACCCGATCGAACGGTGGCCACCCGCGACACGAACCTGATCCGCAAGCCAACATCCATCAGGGACGATGACCGGGACGCCTCGAATCATCATCTCCAGAAGCACGCCGCTGCATCGCGCGACGTAGCGATCGGCATCGTACAGGAACAATCCGATGTCAGCCGTGTCGAGCCATTGGTGGTATTGCTCGGTGGTCAGGTTGCTTGTCATCACCTCGAGGGGTTCTTTGGTCGAACCCTCGACCGCACGAGTGTAGGTGCGGTGGAGTGTTGGCGGGATCATCGATTGCCAACGTTGCGCCGGCATTTGCATCGAGACTTGGTACCGCCCGTTCTTGAGGTGCGTCCCCTCGATCGCAGACAGCAGGTCAACAATCGCTGCCCTCCCCTTCTCTGCTCGTGGCAAACCGGCAAGCACGGCCTTGTACGGTTCGGTTGGGCGTCCCACGCAAACCTTTCGTGGTCGTGTCGGATACGGAACGGCTGTGATGTGATGACCGCATTCGGTTTCGCGTAGCTGAGAAGCAAGTTTGCGGGTTGTGGCGTGCAAATGAATGTCGTGCTTGGAGAGGCTTTTCAACGAGGCTCGTAGTTGACGTCCGATCTCACGCAGACGTTCTTTACGATCGGTTTGAGCAGACTCGTAGAGTGCGAAGTGAAAGATCACATCGATCCGCAGCGGCGGCGTCTCGACCTTTTGCATGGCAGCCGCGAGTGCCAACAGAGCGAAGTCGTCACCGGTGTTGATCAAGAGCGTGTCGTTTGGCGTCGGTTTGGCTTTGTTGATCAAACCCGCCAAGTCGTCGGACCACTGTGCCAGCATTGTTTGTGGACATTTTTTTGGCCGCAATCGGTCCTTCAAGTTCGACCACTGCTTTTGAAGATGAGGGCCACCAATTTGATTGCCAGCGATGTCACGCTGCCACTTGGAATTCCCGTCGACACCCATCGACCAATGCACCAAACGTCGAGTTTGGAAAGTGGGCAACAGAGTGATCGAGGGATCAACGGCCTGTTGTTCATTGAACGATTGGTTGGTCGCCAGAATCCCTTGGTAACCAAGTTGCGTGCCACCGCGGAGCAACAGCGTGGCAAGTTCAAAAAAGTGACCACCGATGTCGCGAATATTGTCGTCGGCAATGATCAATCTTGGTCGAGGCGATGAGGTGGCGGCAGGCATCACGCTTCCTTGCGCTGGTTCGATAAGGCGGCAGCAGGTTCATGGGGCACAGAAGAGTGCCGCGAACTGGGCGATCGTAAACCTTCAAAGGCTTTCAAACCAAGTCCAACTTCCTTCGCCTACCCGCAATCAAAAACAAAGCTAGCAAAAGACCGTTTGCCGTTGTGGTCGGGGTGGGACATTTCGTAATGTCGCCCGCTATTGCGACTGGCCAAGCAATCCGCAACGCCATCGAGAGAGCAAGCATGCCGCTTTCGATCTTTGTCGCACTTAGGCAATTGGACCAAGCAAGAAGAAATCGCGAGGCAAGGATGCACGCTCGCCGTTATCACTGGATGATCATCACTGTTGTCGCCGCAACGACGACCATGGCTGGATGCCGGGGGACTCGACCACTTGGCAACTTGGTCAAGATGTCCAAGACTCCCGATGAAGCAGGTTTGCCGGAAGTCGAAGCACCGAAGCAGCGATTAGCGGTCAACAAGCCTCAAGCTGATTCCCCGACCGAACAAGAGAAAGCGTCGGCAGCAGCGAGTTTGCGAAGCAAGCTGGGCGGACTGACTGGACGTGGGCAAAAACAAGACGACAACCCGCACGTTGCGAAAACGGCAAGTAATGCCAAACCAACGTCACCGCGCCGACGACCGGACAGCGACACCATCGCCGCGAATTTTCCATCGCATAAGAATCCGATGACGCAGTTGGCTTCGAGCAAGAAAGCGACAGCAAAGAAAGCGTCGGCAAAAGAAACCGCGGCGCTGCCGGACAAACCGATCGAGGAGATGACTCCCGACGACATGTCCAAGGCGTTTGAAAACCAGCCCGAGGAAGTCAAGCGGCTGGCGATGCGTCAGTTGATGGCGTCGATGCAAGCGGACGCCGAAAAGTCGTTCCAACCAAAGCCAGTTGATGGCGCGATCGCCGAATCGGTCAACAGTCTTCCGAATCTGCCCGAACCCACCGCGAAGGATGCCAAACCACCGGCGCAGCGGATTGCTTCGGACGCAAAGGCCGCAGCGGACAAAGAGGCTACCGGAAACGAGCAAATGGCCAATGCCGTCGAGAAAAAGATGGCATCGATCCAACCCGAGAAGCCCGCCCAAGCACGTTTGAGTGACGCACTTGGTGATGGCAAGACGGCAAGTGAAAACGATTCCGATCTTGAAGCGGTGGTCGTTCAATCGATCAGTGACGCGTCGCCTGAAGGAACCATCCAGCCCGCCTCGGCTGCACGATCGGACGATCAAGCCGCCATGGTCGCACAAGCAAGTGTTGCTTCGCCATCGGCTGATTTGCCCGCTGTCGGAGAGATGACGGACCAGGCACTCTACACCGAATTGCTCGAACGTTTGTCCAAAGCCGCGCCGGGCGAAACCGAGGCACAACGAGCTGCTCGTTTGATCAAACAGCGTCACCTGTTGGTGTTGGCTGGCGACCCCGACGGCGCTGTCGAAAAGGTCTCGCACCTTTCGAATCACGAACAAGAATACTTGCGTCACCAACTGTTGGGGCTCTGGACGATGGTTGACCCGGAAGGTCATCCCGTTCCTAGCCGGCGATTCACCACAGCGCTTCCGCAACTACGCGAGGCAACGAAATTCGCCGCTGCTGCGACCGATTCACTTGATGTGCGTTCGCTCGCCTTTTGTACTGCGATCGAATCGTATGGTCAGATCAAGACCTTTCCCGGCAATCGATTCGAACCAGGGCAGCAAGTCATTCTGTACTGCGAAGTCGAGAACTTTACCGTTGCGAAAACGGCGGAAGGTTTTGAAACCAACTTGCAGGGTAGCTACGACATCTTCAACGACAAGAACGAAAAGGTCGTCAGCCAACTGTTGCCGGCGGATGTTCAAACATCGGCAAACTACTTGCGTGACTACTTCATCGCCTACCAAATGCACCTACCTGCTCAACTGGAACCCGGTACCTATCGGTTGCAGTTGACGATGGAAGATGTCGGCGGCAAAAAGTACGGGCAAGCCAGCATCCCGCTTGAGATCGCGACGAAGTAGGTCCCTACCTACAGATAGATCGTGTCCATGACCTGATAGGTCGGGCCACCTTTGTCCAGAAAGCTGGCGAACATTTGAATCGTGTCGACAGCCATGACGCCGAGCTCGGTCTCGGCGTTTTCTTTTAGACGATCGACCACTGCCGACTCGGCAAGTCCTCGATTGCTGCGAGTGCGACCGATGGTCAGGTGAGGCCGGTAGTCTCGTGGTTCAGGTTTGAACCTCAAATCGGCGAGCTCTTCTTCCAGCCGGCTGACCAGTTCAACGAGCCGACCCGATTCGTCCTGTATGCCTGCGTACAGAATGCGTGGGCGATCGAGACTGGGGAATCCGCCCGTGCCGGAAAAGACCAACTCAAATGGGTCAAACTCGGCTGCGACCTTTTGCACCGCAGCACAAACGTCGGGAACTTCGACGTTATCGACGTCCCCTAGGAATTTTAGAGTCAGATGCAGATTGTCGGTTGGCACCCACTTGATACCATCATTTGGTTGCCTGATACGTTCGATCAGGTTGACGGCACTGCGTGAGACGTCGTCGGCCAGCGGGACAGCGATAAAGGATCGAATGGTTTGCATGGGTGAATCGTACACTGAAACATGAGTCATTTTCAGCCACCCCCTTTTCGTCAACATCTGCTGTTTCGCGGCGGACACCTGCAAACGATCGCTTCGGTCAGGGCCGTCAGTGGGATCGAGTTGCCGACGACCCAACATGTCGTCGATGTTTCCGGCGGCGACTCGATCGTCGTGCACGATGATTGTCCGGTCGATTGGAAGCCGGGCGATTCGTCGATCGTCCTGTTTCATGGCTTATGCGGCTGTCACGGATCTCCCTATATGATGCGTTTGGCGGACGCTTTTTTTCGACGGGGCGTGCGTGCCTTTCGCGTCGACATGCGAGGGTGTGGCGCGGCCTCGGAGCTTGCCGCGCAGCTCACCCATGCCGGTCGCAGCGAGGATGTGATCCAAGCCATTGGTTTTGTTGCCAACCTGACCAAAGACGGCAAGTTGGGGGCAACCGGCGTGTCGCTTGGGGGCAACCAACTCTTGCGAGCGGTTGGCCGTATCGGATCAGGTGCTGAAGCGACGCCCGAGTGGATGAATCGACTTGAGCGGGTAGCGGTCGTTGCGCCCCCCATCGATTTGAAACGGTGCAGTTCGAATATGGAACGGGCGATTCTCAGGCCGTACAACGCGTACTTCATACGCATCTTGTTGTCACGCGCACCCAAACGCGTGCGAGAACGCGAGGACTTTCAAGAAATCGTCAGACGTTCCAAGCCAAGGACGCTTCGGGAGCTTGATGATTGGTTCACCGCTCCGCTGAGCGGGTTTGCCGATGCGGCAGAGTACTATGACTTTGCATCGGCCAAACATGTCGCTGCCGAGACGAAAGTGCCCGTGCTCGTGTTGACGTCGGCCGATGACCCGATGGTCCCCATCGCGTGTTTCACCGATGGCGAAGTCGCGTGGCCCGACAGCACGCAATTGGTTGTGTCACCCAAAGGGGGGCACGTCGGCTTCATTGGACGAGGTCGCCAGTATTGGATGGACCAAGTGATGCTCGAGTGGTTCAAGCAGTTCTAGCCACCGAATCTGCGTCGATCACTTGGTGGTCCATACTGGTTCGGGTTCGATGCTGTCCGCAACGGCCGATCCTTGATCTTTGCGGCCGCTCCCCTCGAGACGACTGATCACCTCGACGGACATGTCAGCATCGCAAGCGATTTGGCAGCTCAGGCGAACGCCCGGCTCGGTCACTTCGCGAGCTCGGAGCGTCTCCTTTTCCGCCTCGGTCATCTTGTCCGGCTCACCTTCGGTGATTTTGACGCGGCAGGTCGTGCAGCGAGCAAATCCGCCGCAAGCGTGCAATTGATCGGTGCCAGCATCGTCAACGAGTGCTTGTACAAGCCGTTTGCCTGCAGGGACTTCGAATTCACCAACGTCTTTGACGGTCAATTTGGGCATCGCGGAGACTCCGATCTTCGGCTCGTTAAAAATACGTGTAGAAAGAGATTGTGGGCGAGTTCACCTGGGAAAAACGAGACATTCAAAGTTATGAAAGATGGTGATGTGGCATCGCCTTTCCTCTCTGGCCTGATAAAATAGCGGATTGGCCCAGACTAAAAAATGTGGCCAACCCTTGTCGAGGTGCTAAAGCAGGGAACGAAGTTGGTTGGATTGACCAACTCGGCGGCTCAGGTGTGAGTGCTGCAGCTGTGAGGCATTCAGGGTTCGGACCCTGGGGCTCGACAAACAAGGAACTCAGGAATCTGCTGCGGG
Organism: Rubripirellula sp.; assembly: GCA_965216875.1. Lineage (GTDB taxonomy): Bacteria > Planctomycetota > Planctomycetia > Pirellulales > Pirellulaceae > CBDCUW01. The sequence continues at coordinate 5,075,542 of OZ244207.1, read as the reverse complement.
TGGAAAAGCAAAATATGGATTTGATGTCCAGTGAAGCTGTGGGTGCGTTTGGCCTATTGGTCGCCGAAGCAGCCGAACGGTTGGTCGACTCTCACGACGGATCACTTGATAAACGCGCAGCGATGATGACGGTCGAGTCGCCGTCTTTTTCATCCAATGGTCCTGAGCTGCGGTTCGAGTTTCGCATTGTCGGCAATCGGCAACAGCCTGTTGCGACGGTCATTGCAATCGCTCCGAATCAAGCCGAAGAGGACGATGATTTTGACGGCGCACCGTTCGACATCGAACTCATCTCGACGCCTCATTGTGAATGTACGGAATTTCAACGCGACGGACGTTGCAGCCATTCCCTCGCGGCCGCATGGTGGTTGCAGGAACAATTGACGCGGCGCGGCATCGCCGAAGTCGTCGAGTTCTTTAGCACACTCGAAGTCGATTCGGTCGCCGCCGGTCGCGATCTGGTTGACTCGTTGCTCGCCATTGCCGATCAGGCCGACAAGCCGACCGAAGAAGAAGTCACGCGGTTGCAATGGCGTATCGGACTGTCGACGTCGCGATACTACTGCCCAATCATGATCACGCCGTACGAACAGCGTCCGCGCAAGAACGGCAAAGGTTGGACGAAGGGGCGTGAGATCCGTGGCTACGATCTGTTGCAGCGAGACTTTGCGTCCAACCCGGTCGATGGGCAAGTCGCTGCGCTCGCCGCTTCACCAAGCTACAGCATCAATGAAGATCATTTCTCGGAGTTCCGAGCGCTGCAGGCATTGGTCGGTCATCAAGCGGTCGCTTGGGACGATGGCGACGCGACACCAGTCGAAGTGCTGTCGGCAGAACTTGCTTTGTCGTTGGTTCCCGTGGAACGCGAAGACGAATCGGCCAAGAGCGATGAAGCGGAAGCCGAGCCCAATCCCGATGATGAACCGCTGACTTGCTTTCGGCCCGAAGTCAACGTGTCAGGATTGACGGTCAATTTTGACGAGTGTGAAGTCACCTTTGGCTACGCGAGTCCTGTCGAACCCGTGGTGTTGATCGCCGACTACCAATGGAATCGTCTGATCGTTTGCTCGCTGCGCAACCCTAAGGCCGCTCGGTTAACGGAATACCTGTTGGAGATGGATTTCTCGGACATTGTCCTTGATCCTGAAACCGCGGGACGATTGTCGGTGGCGAGCGCATCGGTCGACAATTTGATGAAGGTCGATCTTCCGCCTCAATTGGCCGGTCCAATCGAACCGATCTCGGCGGAGCTGGTCTTCGAGCTGCGACCACGCGCTGGCGCTGGCTTGTATGTTGCATTGGTGATGCACGATTCCCGTTTTCGCGAGGAACAAGTTCCAGGTCACGCGCCCCAGATCGTTGCCTGTTTGACCGAACAAGGTCCCGTGCGATTGCAACGCGATCTGACGGCCGAAACGATGCACGCGGACCAAGTCGTCGAGGAGTTTGAGCTCACAAGGTTGTCGCACGAGTCGATTTACAGCTGGGTGGCCGAGAGTGACGAAATCGCTCTCGACCTGTTGGCCAGGCTCTACGGCGGTGGTGATTCCACTCCGCGATTGATCTGGCCCGAAGGTGAAACGATTCGCGTGCGCGGCGAAATCACGCCATCAGCACTTCGAGTTCAGATTGATGATCGCCGCGATTGGTTTGGGCTCAGCGGGAGCGTGAACCTTGATGGACACGATGTCCCCTTGGCCGAGCTGTTGGCCGCCGTTCGCGAAAACCGCGCGCTGGTACGTGTTGGTGACCGTGAGTTTGCCAAAATCAGCGAAACGTTCCGAAAGCGACTCGAGCAACTTGGCGATTCGGTCGTCAACGACCGCGGATCGATGAAGATTGCGGACGCAGCCGTCCCCGCCGTGTCGGAATTGATCGGCGAAGACGTTTCCCTTGAGGCGACTGCGCGTTGGCATCAATCGATTCAGCGACTCGATTCGCTGGCGGATTGGACGCCCGAGCAACCGGAGACATTGGACGCAGAGTTGCGTGATTACCAGGTCGATGGTTACCGCTGGTTGGCACGCTTGGCTTCCTGGGGAGTCGGTGGTGTTTTGGCCGATGACATGGGACTCGGAAAAACCGTTCAAGCTCTTGGCGTGTTGATCGACCGTGCTGCTGAGGGGCCCGCGCTCGTGGTCGCCCCAACAAGCGTTGGCGAAAACTGGGTGCGTGAGACTCAGCGGTTTGCGCCGGAGCTCAACGCGATGCTCTATCGCGACTCTGATCGCGAAGCGTTGGTCAAGTCCGCCGGGCCTGGTGACTTGGTTGTTGTCAGTTACCAACTGCTGCAGCGCGATGCGAAGCGATTTGCTTCTCGAGAGTGGAATACGTTGGTTCTGGACGAAGCTCAGTTCATCAAGAACTCGCAAACCAAAACTTCACAAGCGATTCGCAAACTCGAAGCCAACTGGCGTTTAGGGTTGTCGGGGACACCGCTCGAAAATCACCTCGGTGAACTTTGGAGTTTGTTTCGCACGATCAGCCCCGGTTTGCTCGGTTCGTGGGATCGTTTTCGAAATCGTTTTGCCGATCCAATCGAACGTCACAAGGACGACGACCGCCGCCAATCGCTGGCACGTTTGGTGCGTCCGTTCATCTTGCGTCGAACAAAAAACAACGTGCTCAAAGAGTTGCCATCGCGCACCGAAATCACGTTGCAGGCCGAGCTCAGCAAAGCGGAACGCAAGCGATACGAAGACGCTCGGATTGCTGCCTTGGCCGAGCTAAGTGGTGCCGGTGATGATCAACAAAAAGGCCAGAAGCGAATTCGCACGCTCGCGTGGCTGACGCAACTCCGCCAATTGGCTTGCCATCCGCGGTTGGTCGACAAAACGTGGAAGAAGAGTTCGGCGAAGCTTGACCTGTTGATGGAACTGATCGATGAACTGCGTGAAGGCGATCACCGCGCTTTGGTGTTTAGCCAATTCGTCAAGCACCTCGAAGTGATTCGCGAGACCCTTGATGAGAACGGTATCCAGTACCAGTACCTTGATGGTTCAACGCCGGCAAAGGAACGACAACGACGAGTCGACGCTTTCCAAGAAGGCGAAGGTGACCTGTTCCTGATTTCACTCAAAGCGGGCGGAACCGGTTTGAATTTGACCGCAGCCGACTATGTGATCCATCTCGATCCGTGGTGGAATCCCGCCGTGGAAGATCAAGCGACCGACCGCGCTCATCGAATCGGCCAACAACGACCCGTGACCGTTTATCGCCTCGTGGCCGAAGGCACGATCGAAGAACAGATCCTGAGTCTGCATGCCGACAAACGTGAACTCGTTGCCGGTGTTCTCGACGGAACCGATCGCGCGGCCCGCATGGAAACCGAAGACCTAATCCAGTTGATCAAAGAAGGCGCAATGTGAGCCTAGCGCGCTAGCGTCGGGCCTTGCTGGATTGGCCATTAGGAATACCGGCTAGCGCCTAGCCGCTCACCTGTGAGCCGCGATCAACCCTCAGCCGCAACGCGATAGCGTGCGGTTGCTGCCGTCCGCCAATCATCAAAACCGCGAGCTATCGCTCTGCGGCTGATGGTGTCGCGCAACGCGCGCTCCAACAATCACCCTCCCGCTTGCGGGAGGGTCGGACGCAAAGTCCGGGGAGGGAATAACCGTTGCAAAAGACCCTCTCCGGGCCTTAGAGCCCGACTCTCCCAAGGGAGAGTGTTTTCGAAGCCTAACGCAATCGCAGCCTGTAGCACTCGCGTTCAGCTCAGGGTGAGGTAGCGACGAAAAAAAGCTCTTTCCGCCTTTGACCAGACGTGTCCTGGGCACTGCCAATACTTACATTGTTCAAGTTGGTTGCCCGTCTGGACTGAAATGAAAAACCTTGGTTGTGACGGACCCACTCGATCGGTAATATATGTATGTTCACCATTGTGGCTGCGTCGATTGGATGACAGTTTGGTGAGACCTTGAAACCGTATTTCAGGAAGAGGAACAGAGGGAATGGCCAAGAAATCAACGAAATCGGCGGCAAAAGAGAAGGTGGATCCAGGTCTTGAGGAAGTGCTCAAACGCGAGCCTGGACTCAAAACGACCCTCCAGCAGATCGAAAAGACCTTTGGTGACGGGTCGATCATGCCTTTGGGAGCTTCCCAGCAGCTATCGATTGATGGCATTTCCACAGGCAGTCTCAGTCTCGACATGGCACTGGGCGGTCAAGGTATTCCGCGCGGCCGCATCATCGAAATTTATGGACCTGAATCGAGCGGTAAAACCACTTTGGCGCTTCACGTTTGTGGGGAAGCACAAAAGGACGGTGGAATCGCGGCGATCATCGACGCAGAACACGCGTTCGACCCGAGTTGGGCCAAGAAACTGGGTGTTGAACTCGACACACTTCTGGTCAGCCAACCTGGTTCTGGCGAAGAGGCGATGCAGATTTGCGAAATGTTGGTCAAGAGTAATGCGGTCGACGTGATTGTCGTCGACTCCGTTGCTGCCTTGGTGCCAAAGAAAGAACTCGAAGGCGAAATTGGTGACAGCCACGTTGGTTTGCAAGCTCGTCTGATGAGTCAAGCGATGCGAAAGCTGACCGGTGCAATTGCCAAGAGCAAATGTTCCGTGATCTTCATCAACCAGATTCGTGAAAAAGTGGGTGTGATGTTCGGCAGCCCCGAAACGACTCCGGGTGGTCGTGCGTTGAAGTTCTACAGTTCTTGCCGGATTGATGTACGCCGAATTGGTGCACTTAAAGATGGCGAAGAGCAAGTTGGCCAACGAGTCAAATCGAAGATCGTCAAGAACAAAGTGGCGCCTCCGTTCCGCATCGCCGAGTTCGACATGATGCACAGTAACGGGATCAGTTACGAAGGTGACTTGTTGGATCTCGGGACAACGCACAAAGTCGTTTCGCGCAGCGGTTCATGGTTCAAGTACGGCGAAACGTACCTCGGCCAGGGCAAAGAGAAGGCTCGAAACTTCTTGATCGAAAATACCGACGTCGCTGAAGAGATCCGCCAGAAGGTGTTGGTCGCTGGCGGTTTGGCCGCGCCGGAAGAAGTCGAAGCTGAACCAGTTGAGGAAGATGCTGAAACGGCGGAGATTCCCAACAGCTAACACAGTCGATCGAACTACCAACGAAGGGCTAACACCACGCGGCTGATGAATTAGGCAGCATCAGCCCTTGGGTGTTAGCCCATTTTTGTTGCGCGGTCAGTATTGGATAGTCGCCTTTCGCTCCGCGAAAGTTGCGTTTGTGGGCGCTACTTTCGCGGAGCGAAAGGCGACTATGAAGAGCGATAGCTCGCGGTTTTCGAACGGCTCGATAGGAGAACCGCACGCTATCGCGTAGCGGCTGATGCCGTTTGTAGCCCCGCTCTCTGCCCTCGTTACCCCGCTCTGCGTGGTAACCACTTGCGGACGCTCCGCGTCCCGAGCAAAAACCACGCCCTATTCTTCGGTCACTTCGTATTGGTGTTCGGGATGGCGGATCACCGTCACTGGGCAACTGCAGGTGCGTACGGTTCGTTCGGTAACGCTTCCAAGCAGCACGGTGGCAAGTTTGGAATGCCCGTGTGTTCCCATCACAACCAAATCAATCTCGTGCTTTTCGACGTAGTGATTGATCTCCTTCGCAGCGTTTCCGTAGCGAATATCTCGGTGGATGGTCAGGTTTTCCCACCAGGGTTTCCCCAGCGATTCCATACTGCCCGAGGCGCCTGAGGCGATCGTTTGAAGTAATTCGGGAATCGGTTTTTCCTCGCCACTCTTCTCGGCGTCCGCCGCCGCCTGGTCGAGCTGGTTGAAATAGGCACGCGCGATTTCACCACCACCTGTAAAGTCAGGGTGATGGACGAGTGGGCCGGCATGCTCGATCACGTGCAGCAGATGCAACGCGGCGCCATGCATCTCGGCCAATGCTGCGGCGTAATGGACAGCATGGTCGGCCGCTTCGCTAAAGTCGGTTGGCACGCAAATTCGCTTGACGATCAATTTCATGACAGGTTTACTCTGAACACGGTTGCGGGAATGCGTCTCTGGTGTGGTGGTACGCCACTGCGGTGAGCACATGCGAGTGTTGAGGTTGTCGTGTTAACACTCGCATTCGGCCTTCGATTGCATTTTAGTGGATCGCACGAACCGAATGACGATCGAAACAGAAAGTGCGACAAACCGTGTCGGACTCCGGCCGTCCAAAACTGACCGTGGAAGCATCGAACAAGCCAAAGGAAGATTGTGCCAGACCAACGTCGACACCGCGGGCCCCATCCCGAAGACGATCGCCTCTTTGCAAAGGATCAGGTACCGCGGATTCAGTCGGCCACGGACGATTTGAGTTGGCTCTTGTCGCACGGCTACGCCGTCACCTCGTCGTTGAAGTTGGTTGGCGATCGGTACAACCTCGACGCGCGCCAGCGAATTGCGGTCGCCCGGTCCGCCTGCAGTGATGATCAACGCGAACAACGCAAATCGACGGAACTCGAGGCAGATGACCTTGTGGGACATACGCTCTGGATCGACGGCTTCAACCTCCTGACGACCGTCGAAGCAGCGTTGTCTGGTGGGGTGATCCTTGTAGGACGCGATGGCAGCTTTCGAGACATGGCCAGCATGCATGGAACCTACAAACGCGTGGATGAAACGTTGGCGTCGATTGAGATGATTGGTCGTATGGCGGAGCGTTTTGGCGCGAGCGGTTGTCATTGGCTTCTCGATCAACCGGTCTCCAACAGCGGTCGTCTCAAGACGATGCTACGCGAAGTGGCCGAGGCCAATGGATGGAATTGGGATGCCCAGCTAGTGTCCGACCCTGATGCCGACTTGAAGGTGTCGCCAGAAATCGTCGTGTCCGCCGACAGCCAGATCCTCGATTCGGCCGCGCGCTGGTTCAATCTCGCTCGGCATGTGATCGATGCGTCGGGAAGTTACTGGCGAATCGATCTCTCAGCGAAAAACCAGTGAGCCGAACGCGCTAGCGTCGGGCATGACATACGGTGGGCTCACGTTGTTTGTAGTCCCGCCTTTAGGCGGAAGGGCCTGAAGATTCCGGCTGAAGCTCGGTACTACGAACTCTGCGCAACCCCACCTTCTGGCGTAGGTGGCGACGCCTTGCGGGGGCACGGGGGTGAAAACCGTTGCGCGGCAGGAAAAAAGTTGCCCCAAAGGGACGTGCCCTGTGGATTCGATCTCTTGGCAGGCGTTTACGACTCTGCAGCCTTGAACGCCCTTGAAAAACGAGAGGGGGACACAGGCCCTCAACGCGCCGTTTGCAACCAAAACCCTTTAGCTCGCAATGAATCGCCAGCAACGTCCGGAGGATCGCATGCAGGTTTTCGACTCACCTTTTCATGCATCTCCTGGCGCGGCGTCCACCCCTTCGGCGGCCAGTAGTGAAACGACCGATCCCTACGATACGGTCGACGCAGTGGTCCCCGCCGAGCCTCCGCGCGTTGGTTCGTACCGGATCCTTCACCCCATCGCGAGCGGCTCGATGGGGGATGTCTTTTGTGCCTTCAACGAAGCGACCGGAGAAAAGGTTGCACTGAAACTGGTCCGTCGATGCGATCCGACCCGTTCCCATGAAAAAGATCGCAACTTCTTCCTGCGCGAGATGTCGATCCTTAGCCGTTTGAATCATTCACGGATCATTCGAGTGCGCGACTTCGGAAGCATCGACGGTCAGTTGTTTATGGCGATGGAGTACGTCAAGACAATCGACCTGCGACGTGAGCTCGTCGAATGTCCGGCCAAGCAACAGATACGGCTCGTTTGCGGGATTGGCTGCTACATCTTGGAGGCGCTCGACCATGCTCATGGTCAGAGCATCGTGCACCGCGACATCAAGCCGGCGAATGTGTTGGTTTATCGAAACGCGAGGCAGGATCACAAAATCGGAATCAAGTTGGCCGATTTTGGAATCTCGAAAGATGTTCGACAAGCCGGACTCAGCGGCATCACGCATGAGGGTGAGATGCGTGGCACGATCGCATTCATGTCGCCCGAGCAACTTCGCAACTCGAGGGACGCGACCACCGCGTGTGATCTCTATTCGACCGCGGCCGTGCTCTATTTCTACTTGACGGGGATGCATCCACATCAGGAATCGCAGCTGACGCCCACACCACTGTCACGGGTGATTGAGGGACAGCCCATTTCCATCTCTCGACGCCGAAGTGATTTGCCGGCGGGATTATGTGAAGTGATTGATCGCGGCCTGGCACCGGCCGACCAAGGACGTTTCGCGTCGGCTTCGGAGTTTCATCAGGCGTTGATTGCGTACACTCGGAAGGAAGGAGCGTAGGTTGTGGTTCAACCCATCAAACAAGGTTCGGATTGGAGCAAGCTTCTTTCACTCGAGACGCCTGACGTTCTTCCCTTTGGTGAAGATGCGGCCTTTCCAGGTTGGATCGGACGCTATGAATTGGTCCGTCCGCTTGGGCGCGGCGGCATGGGAACGGTCTACCTTGCGCACGATTCGGCGTTGGATCGACGCGTCGCATTGAAGATTCCTCACCGCGCATCAAGCGATGCCGATCGGAGTCGAATCTATCGAGAAGCACGCGCCGCGGCGGCAGTGACTCACGCCCACATCTGCCCTCTTTACGATGTTGATTCGGACAATGGTCGTCCCTTTATCGTGATGCAGTACATCGCTGGCGAAACACTGGACCAGCAGATTTCGGGCAATGGCTTGCCACCTGAAAAAGCGATTCGTGTCGCCATCCGAGTCGCGGCCGCTTTGACCGCAGCGCACCGAGCGGGCGTTGTCCATCGCGATCTGAAGCCAGCGAATATCTTGATGCGAGCCGATGCCGACCCCGTTATCACCGACTTTGGCTTGGCCAAACGCGTGGGCGATCGGATTTGGAACGACCAACGACCGCGGTTGCTCGGTTCACCCGCCTACATGGCTCCCGAGCAAGTGCGTGGTGCGGTCAATCAGATTGGACCGGCGACCGACGTTTATGGTCTGGGCACGATTCTTTACCAGATGCTCACCGGTTGCCGCCCGTTTGGTGGCGCGGTTCCCGAGATCTACTCGCACGTGCTTTTGCAAACGCCTGAGGCGCCGACCGAGATCCGTCAGGGGCTCGACCCGCGACTGGACACCCTCTGTCTTCGCGCGATGGCCAAGGACCCTTCGCAACGGTTTCGAAGTGCGGCCGAGATGCACAACGCATTGGTCAATGTTCTGAAATCACCGCCGGCCAAGCATTCCAATTCGGGATCGACGATGACTCTAGCAGCACCTCAGGCGGAGTCTTTGGCCGAAGCGATGTACCGTCTCAAGTACCGGCCGTCCGGACGCAAATCCGCTCGCCGGAAGGGTTGGCGGCAGCGTATTCGGCGTTTGATGGCGTGAGCCTCTGCGCGTGAGGGCGAGGCTTTACTGGTTTGCCACCAAGCTTCCTTAGTTGGTTTTGCCTTTCGCTTCCATTTTGCCCCAGCTGTCGCGTAGTGGCACGATGCGGTTGAAGACGAGTTTGTCGTCGCTGCTGTCCTTGTCGACAACGTAATAGCCAAGGCGTTCGAACTGAACGCGGTCGTCGACCTTCGCCTGGCCAAGTGCCGGTTCGACGTAGGCGGTTTCAACAGAAAGTGAGTTTGGGTTCAGGTGGTCAAGGAAGGTCTGGCCTTCCTCGGTGTTGTTTGGATTTTCGACGCCGAACAATCGGTCGTAGGTACGCACTTCGACTTCGGCAGCGTGGTCGGCACTGACCCAGTGGATCGTGCCTTTGACCTTGCGTCCAGAAGTGTCTGAACCGCTCTTGGTTTCGGGGTCGTAGGTGCAAAGGATTTCGATGATGTTGCCATCGTCATCTTTGACGACGTCTTGGCAGTCGATGATGTAGCCGGCTCGCAACCGCACTGCCCCGCCCTTTTTGAGTCGGAAGTACTTGCGCGGTGCCTCTTCGCGAAAGTCGGCTCGCTCGATCAACAGATTTCGCGAGAAAGGAACTTCGCGTTTACCCGCCTGAGGATCTTCGGGGTTGTTGATTGCCTCGGTCATCTCGGTATTGTCTTCCGGCCAATTCGTGATCGTCAATTTGACGGGATCAAGCACAGCCATCCGTCGCAACGCGACTTTGTTCAGATGTTCGCGAACCGAGTTTTCCAAGCGAATGATGTCGATCGTGCTGTTGAATTTGGCAACACCAACGTCGGTGGCAAAGTTGCGAATCGATTCAGGTGTGTACCCGCGTCGTCTTAAGCCAGAGATCGTTGGCATCCGCGGGTCATCCCATCCCGAGACGCGATCTTCTTTGACCAGTTGGAGCAACTTTCGTTTGCTCATCACGGTGTAGTTCAGGTTGAGCCGCGCGAACTCCATCTGACGTGGGTGATGGATTTCGAGTTTTTGACAGAACCAATCGTAGAGTGGGCGATGGTTTTCAAACTCGAGAGTGCAGATCGAAAAGGAAATGTTCTCGATCGAATCGCTTTGTCCGTGTGCCCAATCATACATGGGATAGATGCACCACTTGTCGCCGGTGCGGTGATGCGTTGCGCGAAGGATTCGGTACATCACCGGATCGCGCAGGTTCAAGTTGGGCGAAGCCATGTCGATCTTGGCTCGTAGTGTTCGCGAGCCATCTTCAAACTTGCCGTCGCGCATTTGGCGAAACAGGTCAAGGTTCTCTTCCGGCGAGCGATCTCGGAAGGGACTGTTCTTGCCCGGTTCGGTCAGCGTGCCGCGATACTCGCGTGTTTGCTCGCCGGTTAGATCACAGACGTAGGCATCACCACTTTGAATCAGTTTTTCAGCCCACTGATAGAGCTGGTCAAAGTAGTCGCTGGCAAAGTGCAGGTTGTCCCACTCGAAACCGAGCCAGCGAATGTCTTCCTGGATTGATTCGACGTACTCGGTTTCTTCTTTGGAAGGATTGGTATCGTCGAAGCGCAGGTTGCAGGTGCCGTCGTATTTTTGGGCGAGTCCAAAATTCAGGCAGATGCTTTTGGCGTGTCCGATGTGGAGGTAGCCGTTGGGTTCGGGGGGAAATCGGGTGAAGACACCTTGAAAACGCCCATCGGCCAAGTCGGCCTCGATCGCTTGCTCGACGAAGTTCTTGGTTTCGCGTTTCTCTTCGGCTTCTTCACTCATCGTTTCACTATTCCGCGAAGGGCGTTGGGACAGGAAAAACCTGTCGAATTCGCCTGAATCGTAGGACAGAACCCCTTCGCTGACGAGAGGGATTGCCGGCCACCTTCGCTCCGTTTCCGTCATCGACAGGTTAGGGGTGCCTGAATGCCGTAGCGGCGTTAGCCAGAGGAATCGGGCAAGGGAGTAAGTGGCTGGGACGTCCGGGGAGGCTTTTTTTTCGGAATTTGCGCGCGTGTTGGGGGGAGGTTTGCACTATTAGACTGTTGTTTGAGGGAAACCCATTGAGTGATGCAGCAAAACTATCTGTCGTGAATCCGCCACCGGACGACTTGGGCACCGATCAGGCGAGCGATTTGCTCCTTTTGGACGCTTGGAAATCACACCGTGATTCCGAGGCGCTCGAGCAATTGGTCGGACGCTACAGCCGACTGGTGATGGGGGTTTGCGTCGGTCAGTGTCGGACGCGAGAGGATGCCGAGGATGCATTTCAAGCGACGTTCATGATCTTGGCTCGCGACGCGGACAAGATTCGAGACGTCGGCGGACTTGCTTCTTGGCTGCATCGAGTTGCCTATCGCACGGCATGTCGTGCTCGCGATCGCAAGGTGAACGCTCAACCCCTTTCTGAGGAACCGATGCAAACGTCGAACCCTCTCGAATCGATCGCGAAGCATCATCAGCTGCGCGCGCTCGATGAAGAGCTTAGTGGCCTGCCCGAGAAGTACCGCAAGGCGGTCGTCTTGCACTACTACCTCGGGCATTCGTGTCAGCAGACGGCGGACACATTGGGGACGAGCGAAGGAGCGATTCGCGGACGGTTGCAGCGAGCGAAAAAGGAACTGCAGCGGCGACTGATTCGTCGCGGGGTTGCTTTTTCGGCTTCGGTTGCCGTGTTGTCGATGGTCGATTCGCGTCCGGCCGTCGCGTCGGATTTGATCTCTCAAACAACTTCACTTGCTGTGGACGCCAGTGGGGGCGTTTCCACACCCGTCGACTTTTCTCCTCTTCTGGCTAAGGAGCCAATCATGCTGTCGAAGTTGTCTCTCTGTTCAATGGTTGCTGCTGGGGCGATCGGTATTGCAGGACTTGCCTATGCACAAGGTGGTCAAAACAAAGGTTCAAACGGATCCGATCCATTCGGTGGCGGTAACGCTGTGGTCAAGATGGATCCGTTTAGTGAAACGCCTGATTCGTCGGGTGCGGACCCGTTCGGCAGTGACCCGTTTGGTGGCGGTGCGCCGGCAAAGATTCGAGTGCCAGCGTCGGTAGCCAAGACATCCGCGGCTTCACCAGCTGCGAATGCGGCCGGCAGGGCATCGGTGGACAACGGGCTCGGTTGGCTCTCTGCCAATGCAAATGCAATCACCCAGATCGATGCCAAACTCAATGACATGACTCAGATGACCTACATCGAGTTGCCGCTTGAGGAAGCAGTGAAAACGATTAGCGAGATGCACGATCTGCAAGTGATCATCGACCGTCGAGCAATCGAAGAGATCGGTCTTTCCCCAGATCAACCCGTCAACATTGACGTCAAAGACGTGACGCTCGAGTCCGCGTTGAACTTGATGCTGAGAGACCTCGACTTGACGGTCGATGTGAACAACGAAGTCATGCTGGTCACCACCATTGATGTTGCCGAGCAGAATCCGACGCTCCGTGTCTATTGGGGGAAATCCAAGGGGCTCGAGTTCGATGAGTCGGCAATCAAGATGATCCAGCAGACCATCGCGCCTGATAGTTGGGAAAACCTTGGAGGTCCCGGAACGATCGGTTTGGTGCAGGCGTCCGACAATGCAGCCGGAATCGTCGTTTCCAATACCTACCTCGTGCACCGCAAACTCGAGCGTTTCTTGAAGGTGCTTGAAGCTCAAGGTGAGGGGCTCAAAGCGATCGAGAAAAGCCAACCAGCTGTTTCGAATCCTGGCGGTGCTTCCGGTCTCGGAGGAGGCGGAAGCTTCTAGTTCGAGCCAAGTCGTTTGTAGTCCCGCCTTTAGGCGGATTGTGTGAACCCCGTGAGCCAAACGCGCTAGCGTCGGGCCCTACACACTGTTGGGCCTTTCATTCTTCGCCGTAGCTACGCTCGCCAGAGCGTGGGCGGTGGAGGACGGCTTGCTAACGTCCCACCTTCTGGCGAAGGTAGCTACGCCGGATCCGCGTCGCTGTCGCTCCTTGATCCGGCCTACGCTGATCCGGCCTACGCTTCCTTCTCGACCTTTTTCGGTTCCGATTCGGCTTCGGCGTCGGTCGTTTGCAGCGAGCGGATGAAGTTGATGATGTGCCAAACTTCGTCTTTTTCGAATTGCTCAGGCACAAAGGTCGCCGCCGGCATCGGCGTGCCATCGATCCCTTGGGTGATTCGCAGGTAAAGATCGGCAGATGTCGACCCACCACGGAAAATGCCTTCTTGGAAGTTCCGTGGGATCGCGTTCACCGGTGGAAGGGCTCCACGAGCAAGCATGGGAACCAGCGAATCGCGATCTTCTGGCTTGAAGTCGAATCGTGTCGTCCAGTCTTTGGTCCAGTCGTCATAGTCGTTGGTTTGACCGTTACCGAGTCCTTTCTCGCCATGGCACTTGCTGCACGAGGCGATCTTGCCGGTGAACAGTTCGCGACCGCGTTCAACGGACGCGGCGAGTTGGGTCGCTTGGTCACCCTTTGCGAGCTGCTGATACTCTTCGTATGAATTTGCCAATGGCAAACCGGCTGGAGGCTCGGGCACTTCGACGGCGTCCTCTTTGGCTTCAAGCCATTCGTCGGCGATGTCCTGGACGTATTCGATGTTGTATTCCCACATCTCGTTGAAGATTTCAAATTGCTCGATGTCGTCGGCGTTTTGAACCTTCGTCAAAGCGTTCATCATCTCCGTTTCCATTTCTGGATCTTTCTCGAGCTTCTTGGCGAACTTGTTGTAGTCCTTGTATGCCTTACGCTCTTTCTTGAGCAGATCTTTTGCTTCGTCGTCGAGGTCCTCAGGATCTTCCTCGGCTTCCAAGCGACCTTTGAATCCAGGCTCACTGCTGAGTCGTTTTTGGAAAGCGATGTACCTGCCGTAGTCGGCGAGGTCATCACCGTCGATTTCGTCACTGAGCGTTTCGAGTTCTTCACGCAACGCTTCGTTTGAGAACAATCGCTTTGCAAGGTCGACGTTTGTGACCCGGTCGCCACCTTCAAGGTCCCAGTCGCGAACGCCCACATCGATCAATGTGCGTTCGAACTCGCCACGCCAAGAAAGGTAGATGACGTAATCGACGAGCGCTTGAATGTCATCTTCGCTCAGCTCTGGGATCTTTTTCATCGCCGTGCCCGCGATGCCCTCACGCACGACACGGGACAAATCCTCTCGGGTCGGTTTGACACCCCGCGGAGTCGATTTGAATTTAAAAACGCCCATGCGGTAATCGCGTGGGTAAGGAGTTTGCACAGCGGCGGTTGGCCCACGCCCGTCGCCTGTTACGCCATGGCAAACCACACAGTGTTTTCGGAACAGGCCTCTTCCGGCCTCATCGGCGGCGCCCGAAGCGGCAACCAATCGCTCGAGTGACACGATCGAGTTGCGTTTGTCGTCTTCGGTGATGAAGTCAGGGATCTTCGGATCGTTAGCGGTGCCGAACATGTATTCGGTCACCCACATCGCGTCGTCGCTTGCCTGTTGCATCGAGAAACCTTCCTTCAACTCGTATTTCATCGAGTGAACGAGGTTCGCTTCGAATTCGACGGGGAATTCTTTGGGGCTACAACCGATCAGGACCAGACTTGCGGCGACCAAGGTGGGAAGGAAGGTCGCACGAAACAGGGATTTTGGGGTCATTCTGTCACCAAAAGGACGCAAAATGGGAGCTCTCTACCCCCAATCGTATCGTGAGTAACGTTTTTTCGCAGCCACACAGATTGTCGCATCAACGAGCGATTCGGACCGGCCTCAGCCAGTGACTTCGGCAGCTCGCTCGACCGCTTTGCCGATTCGCTCGATGACTTTCTCTTTACCGAGAACGGCGAGCGTTTCAAACATGCCAAATCCGGCGGGCCGCCCCGTTGTGGCAACGCGCAGTGCGTGAATGATCTGCCCAAGCTTGATCTCGTTGGCTTCGCAGAAGGCGTTGACTGAGGCTTCGACGGCTTCGGCGTCAAACGCATCACACCCGCCAAGGTGCTCGCTCAGTTTTGCAAGCAGCTCGCAAGCGTCTTCGGGTTTGAGAATCCGCTTGTTGAAGGCTTTGTCGTCGTATTCAAATTGGTCGATAAAGCAGTAATCGAAATCGAAAATGTCGCCGCCCATTTTCAAGCGATCACCGGCCGATTCGACAACCGTTCGCAGTAACGCGTCAGCACCTTCACCGGCAAGCAGTCCGCCGCGTTCGGCGAATGGCTTCACCCGCGCGATACGATCGTCCAGCGGGAGCGCGGCGAAGTAGTCGCCCTGGAACGCCACCAGTTTCTTGGGGTCGAAAGATGAGGATGCTTTGTTGACGCGGCCGAGCGAGAAGTTTTCGATCATTTCGTCGACCGTGAACTTTTCGGTTTCACCATCAAGTGACCAACCGAGCAACACCAGGTAATTCAGTATCGGCTCGGGATCAAAACCGATCTCGCGATAGAAGTCGATGATGACTGGATTGAAGGTGTCGTCCGAAGTCGCGATGCCACAGCGCGCGGCAATCGACTGGCCAGAGGCTAGTAGCTGCGCAAAGTCTTTGTTGTTTTTGTACCTGTCAAGTTTCCGTTTACTCAGTTTCGCCGTTCCGCCCGGTTCCGCCACCGCGGGAACGTGTGCAAACGCTGGGCGTTCATAGCCGAGTGATTCGAAGATAAAGACTTGTCGCGGCGTGTTGGAAAGATGCTCTTCGGCGCGCACGACGTGAGTGATTTGGTAGTCGTGATCATCGACGACCGAGGCCAAGTGATAGGTGCACCGCCCATCGGCACGCTGAATGACGGTGTCTTGTTCGAGTCCCCATTCGAAGCGGACTTCCCCACGCACCAGATCATCGATGACGCACTCTCCGTCACGCGGCATTTTCAAGCGAACCACGGCGGAGCGTCCCTCGGCTTCAAACTTCTCGGCGGCCGCATCGTCTTCGGCCATCCAGGCTCGATCGTACTGAAAGCCTTGGCCAGCCTTCTCCGCTGCTTCACGTTGGGCGGCGTACTCAGCCGGTTTGGAGTAGTCGCGATAAGCGTGGCCGCTGTCGAGCAACTGTTGGACGGCCGCGTCGTAGCGGTCGGACCGTTGTGATTGATAGTACGGTGCATGGGGGCCGTCGACGTCGGGGCCTTCATCCCATGTCATTCCGAGCCAACGGAACCCATCGAGGATCGGTTGCAAGGCTTCACTGACGTTGCGTTTCGAATCGGTGTCGTCGATACGCAAGATGAACTGGCCGTCTTGTTTGGCCAATAGCCAATTGAACAGAGCCGTGCGAACGCCACCGATGTGAAGGTAACCGGTAGGGCTGGGCGCAAATCGAGTGCGAGACATGGAAGGGAACGTCAACGTAGTGGGAAAGGGATAAAACGACCGTCGAGCAAGATACACGATTCGGCCATCGGACTAACAGGCACCCAGTTTTCTCACGTGGGCATCGTGAGCCGAACGCGCTTGCGTCGGGCCTTGCGTTGGGCCTTGCACTCAACAGCCCGCAAGGCGAGCGGTTGTCATGCGGAGCATGACCTACGAAGGGGACGCGGAGCGTCCGAAAGGTGCATTCCCACGGAGACCGCGGGAACGAGGAGAGAATGAGGGGTGCGTTCCCACGGAGACCGTGGGAACGAGGAGGAGCCGTTTTGACGTTCTGCTACGCGGCTTTGCCCTGGCGTTTGAGCTTCTTCCTCAGCCGGCGGCGTTCCGACTTGCTCATTTTGCTCCAGTCGATCTCGTCGGGATTGATCTCTTCTTCCTCGTCTTCAGAAGGAGACGTTCGAGAGGCTGCGGGTTCACCCACCTCTTCGAAGGTGACTTCGTCCTCGGACTCCGATGGCGCGGCTGATTTTTTACTTCGGAGCCAACCACCGAGTCCGCGTCGTTTTTTGCCGCTCGGTTCTTCTTCACCGTCGGCATCGTCTTGGCTGGCGTCCGGTTCGCTTTCACCTTCGTCTTCGCTTGCCGGTTTCGGTGGTTTTAGGCGGAGTGAGAATCGGCGTTTTTTCTTCTTCGGAGTTTCGGCTTCTTCGCTTGCTTCCGGTTCTTCCTCATCGTCGTCGTCCACTGGGTCGCCCACTGCGTCGTCTTCTTGCGACTGGGCTTTGGCTTTCCTCAGGCCGAACCAGCGACGGCGTGGGCGCGCGTCCTGTTCCTCTTCCTGCTCGGCGACCTCGTCCTCTTCGTACTCCTCTTCTTCCTCTTCGTACGCTTCTTCATCTGACTCGTCATCGGCTTCATCGGCGACGGCGGTTCGCTTGCGTCGTCGCCACCAGCGACGCTTGCGTGAAGGTTCTTCGTCCTCGGCGTAGACTTCACTCTCGTCTTCGTCCGATTCGTCTTCTTGCTCGTCGTAGTCGTCTTCGTCGCGAGTGAAGAGACGTAACTTGATCTTTTGCATACGCTCGACGAGCGACTCGGAATCTTCGATCTCACGCACTTCGCGGTAGAGCATGCGAAGGTAGCTGCCCAAGGAGACCATCAATGTGGTTGCCGCAAGTAGCGGAGCGGAGGTAACGAGTATCCAGGTCGGGACGGTGTCGGTTGGCAGGATATTCCAGCGAGCTGCTTCGGGCGCCGCGAAGAACAGACCTGATGCGATCAACGTGCCGAGAGCAAAGCGACACCGACGCATCTCGGCGATCAAGCGGAGCCACAGGATGGCGCCGCCAATTCCCACAACCAAACGAATCCAGTCGCCACCGGTTAGAGCAACACGTTGGCCAAAGCCAACTTCCATGATCGCACCCAACCAGTCGATCATCGAAACAAGTGCATTGAAGCTGGACAATCCGAGGATGACCAACACTAATCGCCAAAGCCGATACCGTCCTTGATAGTCATCGATGCGGTAGCGTCGCAGTTGGTAAATCATCAGCGATGCGCCCGCACACCCGGCCAGCATCGCGCAAGTCATGTATTGCCCAAAACTGTCAGAACGATCAAGCCGCAGAGGGCGCGCGATCTCAGGTCGGTAGGCGATCGAAGGCCAAGTGATTGCCGCGTAATGAGCGAGGCAGAGCAGCGCGGCGAGGCCAAACAGGACGCTGCAAACGGTCACCATGGCTCGGCGACGAACAGGCACTAGCGAGAACCAGCGACCACGCAGTCGACGTTGAACGCGAATGCCGTAGGCAGCCGTCGGCCGCCGCGCTTCGCGCAGACGTTCAGCCTGTCGACGGCTAGCTGCTGTCGTGGGGGAGTTGTCGGCTTGGTGAGTCGAATAGAGGACTCGTCGCCGGCGATCGTTCGTGCGTCGACTGTGCGTCATCGGAAACCCGTTTGAGCTCATCCAGAGACTGTGGCCGACGGTACGAAATCGCGCCGAGTCGGGTCAACCGATTTCGTTGCTAGCAAGTCGCCCCGATGGAGTCATCAGCCGGGAGCGCGATAGCGTGCGGTTGCAGCGGAGAGCCGATGATCGAAAACCGCGCGATCGCTCGGCGGCTGATGCTTGGAACGATGGGAGGGCGGAGCCGCATGGTTGAGCGGTTGGTGGACGCGGAGCGTCCGAAGAGTGCGTTCCCACGGAGACCGTGGGAACGAGGGTGAGAGACCGTGGGAACGAGGGTGGATGGGAGGGCGACGCTCCTGCGGAGCCGCGTGGCTCTTGGCTACATCAAAACGACGCCGGCGACGGCAAAGATGATGATGCCGAAGCCGCAGGCGATTTTTCCGACCGTTCCGAAGGTCCGGCCCCAGAAGGCGGCATGGCCGATGCCCCAGCTTTCTTTGATTGTCTTGCCGTTGCTCCATTCGCCATACATCGCACCGGCGGTCGCACCGAGGCCTCCAAACAAGATTGCGGCAATGATGCTGCCGACAATGGGGACAGGCACTCCGATGAAGGCGCCGCCGATGGCGCCGAGCATCGAACCGATGACGGCGTAGACGGTTGCCTTGCGGCTGGCGCCCGCTTTTTGAGCACCGAGTGCGCTGGCAAGGAACTCGACCAATTCGCCGATCGCAGCGCACACGACCGCGCCGACAAGAACCAGCCACCCGACTGACGTGCGGCCTTCGGCGGGCCCAAGCCATGTGTAAAGCGCAATGATGGCAACGGCGATCCAATTGCCTGGCAACGCGATGATGTTCAGTCCCCAGGCGATCACGCAGCCGACGATCAACAAGAGCGCAATGGTGACGCTTGTCGTCGGTTCGACCCAAGCCCACCACGACGAGGTCTCGGCGATGGCATCGTCTTGCGCGAGAAGCATCAGTGTTGACATCAAGATGGCTTGCATCTCCCTGTTGGATCGAGCGGAGTAGGTTTGGTTGAAGCGGCGGGTTGGGGTCTAGAGACCGTGAAGTCTCTGGGGTCCGCGATGAAGGTTTGGTTAATGATGCCTTGCGAGTCGCCTGTTTGCCAGCCAGTGCTGTTTGCCAGCCAGTGCTTGCCGACCGGCGACTCTCTCTTGTTGGCGCACACTGTTCGAACTTGGGCTGGTGATCTTGGCCGGTGGCGGCAAATCGAGTCGGTAAAAACCTGGTCAGGTTGATGTCGAAGGAGCGTCGAACGCGAACCTGAGCGGCCAAAATTCGTGTCGGTGACAGCAAGGAAACAGGGAGAAGTGTCGGGATCTCGGCAACCGCTGGCAAAGTGTCAGCAAAGTTGAGAACTGATCATGTGTCCGATTCGCACCGTATTTTCCGGCAAAAGTCATCAAGGCGGCCTCATCATCGACTTGACGGGTGCCCAACGGTGTTAGGTGGGAATTTTGAGGGGTCAGGCGAAATTCGGTAGCCTCGGCCCGCGCCACTAGAATAAGTTGGTCACTTGCAACAAGGCTCCCTAGGCGATTTCGTGGACCGTGCTTCCGCATTCAGTGATGACGGAAAGGACCAAAAGAGAAAATGTCACAGAGTTTGCTTGATACAAACGTCCTTGTGCTGAACCGCTTTTACATGGCGATACGTGTCGTCAATGTTCGGCGTGCGTTCACGCTGTTGTACCGCGAGTGCGCCGAAGTGATCGATCACGATAACGATCAATACGTCAGCTACGACTTCGAAAGTTGGTGCGAGCTGAGTCAGTTGGCTTCGATGGAGAAGCAGCCCAATGACGAGTTCATTCGCGCGGTCGGTTTCGATCTGCGCGTCCCTCGTATCGTTCGTCTGACGCGGTTCGATCGCATGCCTGTTCAATCGGTTCGCTTCAATCGAAAGAACCTGTTCGCGCGTGACGAGCACCGATGCCAGTACTGCGGTCGACACGAGCCGTCGCACCAGTTGAGCTTGGACCACGTGATCCCACGTTCACATGGTGGACCAACGACGTGGGAAAACATCGTTTGCTGCTGCTTGCGCTGCAACAGTCGCAAGGGTGGACGGACGCCAAAGCAGGCACGGATGAAGTTGCTCTCACGTCCAGCCAAGCCACGCGTCAACCCGCTGCTGGTTCAATCGGTCCAGGACCCGCGGTACGAATGCTGGAAGACGTTCTTGCCAGCAGCTGGTTAATGAACCTTTGTTGATCTACAAAAAAACAGCCCAGTGAAGTTCACTTCACTGGGCTGTTCTTGTTGGACGGTTGTCGTTGTCTCGTTGCGTTCGATCGCGACGGCGAGGATACAAACGAAACCTCTGCCGATCTTGGAAACCTTAGCGCTCGGCGGCTTACTGATCCGCGAGAGGCTCTTTCTTGTCGGTGATCACTTCGCACTCTTCCGACATCTTGGCGTTGAGTTCCAAGTAGCTCTGCATTTCTTCTGGCAGGTTGTCCTCGTGGAAGATCGCTTCGACGGGACATTCGGGAACGCAGGCTTCACAGTCGATGCATTCTTCGGGATGGATGTAAAGCATGTCTTCGCCCTCGTAAAAACACTGGACGGGGCAGACGACAACGCAATCAGTGTATTTGCATCCTTTGCACGGTTCGGCAACGACGTGAGTCATGGGTGTCAACCTTTCTTCTTTACTAAGTCTCGAAGGTCCGGCGTTACAGTGAGCGCAAAAAGCGGACCTCGGACCCCATTTCTGCCATAAATATATCGGTCGGACAACCGTCCGTCTGCAATCGGAATTCGCAACTTCCGCCCAACGCACGGCCGGAGGTTGTGAAAGTGAACGGCTCAGGAAGTCCAGTAAGCCAAGACAGCCGGTGGATCGGAAAAGTTCGTTGGCCAGCCGGCTTTTATTAAGCTGCTTGTTGCGAACGATTCTTAGTTTCAACAGCGGCGGGCCTCGCACGCGGTCGTAGGCCGGATCAAGGAGCGACAGCGACGCAGATCCGGCAAGCTGCAAAACGAGGATCCCGGAACAATGCCCGGCCGCTTACGCGATCGCGGCTCAATGTCTCCACTGCCTCCCGTATTTTGTGCTTGGCCGCTACGCTAGGCGATCCGAGACAAGTTTCGAGTTCCCGACCTGTGCATCGACCTGTGACATTTGCCGACCAGCCCGTCCCGCTTCGCCTCAAACCGCAGCGTCACTTTCCGTTTTTCGCCCGGCATCCCTGGGTGCATGCCCATTCGTTGGCCGAGGATGGGCGCGACCTCGATCCTGGGCAAGTCGTTGACCTGCATGATCACGATGGCAACTTCGTCGCTCGCGGGGTGATCAATCCGAACAGCCGGCTGCGAATTCGGCTCTACGCTTTTGATTCATCGATTGAAGTTTCCGAATCGCTGTTTCGAAGTCGCATCGAGGCGTCCGTTGCGCGGCGGCGGTTGAGCCAACCCGCTGACCTGCAATCGGCCGAACGACTGGTCTTCAGCGAGTCGGATTTGATCAGCGGTCTGATTGTCGATCGGTACGCCGACTGCTTGAGCGTGCAGTTCACCGCCGCTTGCCTGCTTCGGTGGCAGCAGCCGATCCTGGAGCAATTGCAACAATCCTCGGGGTGCAACCATGTGATTGTTCGCATCGATCAAAAGGTCGCAAAACACGAAGGGATCGAGCCTGAGAGTCGTTGGCACGTCGGTGGTGTCGAGGGGCGTGTGGCGTACCAACAAAATGGTCTCGAGTGGACGGTTGACCTTCAAGGCGGACAAAAGACGGGTGGCTACTTGGACCAGCGTCTCAATCACGAGGCGGCCGCCAAGTACATGGTGGGCAAGCGGATTCTCGATGTGTGTTGCTACAACGGCGGCTTTGGATTGGTGGCCGCCAAGGCGGGAGCGACGCATGTGCAAGCGATCGACAGCAGCGAAGCGGCGCTAAACGCGGCCAAAGAAACGGCCCAGGCCAATGGACTCACCTCGGTCGATTTCACTCAGGCCGATTGTTTTGACGAACTCAAGCGACTCGGCGAAGCGGGCGAGAGTTTCGACGCTATCGTGCTTGACCCGCCGCGATTTGCTGGATCGCGTCACCAGATTGATTCGGCCCTTCGAGCCTACCACCGGCTCAATGCGTCGGCCGTCGACTTGCTTCCCCCTGGCGGGGTGTTGGTAACGTGCAGCTGTTCGGGCCGCGTCTCGCGTTCGGACTTCCTGAACATGTTGCTTGACGTTGGTCGTCGTCGGCGTCGGGACTTGGTGATGCTCGAGAATCGCGGGCCGGCTCCCGATCACCCGGTCGCCATTTCGTGCCCGGAAAGTGATTACCTTAAGTGCGTGATAGCTCAGGTGATGTAGCCTGGAGCGTCCCATGGCCTCTTTTCGTTACCAATTCGAGCACACTTCGCTCCCTCCGCCGATCGCTTGGTAGCGCTGGGCCGAATGCTTGGGAGGCCACAAAAAAGGAGCAATGACGAGTCCAGCCGACTTGTCTATACTATTCTCGTCCACTCGCTGGATGTGCATCCCGCAACTGAACTTATCTGGAGTGCCCAATGTCGGGCGTCACCCTGAAGATTCTTCACGGCGCTGATCGTGGCAAGGTTTACGAGAACCTTGACCCACCGTTGACGATTGGTCGTGAGGAAGGGAACGACATTCAGCTCAACGACGAGCGTGTCTCACGCTGTCATTTCAAAGTTCAACGGGACAACGATCGCCTCGTCCTGACCGATTTGGACAGCACCAATGGCACCAAGGTCAACGGCATCGAATGCCAGCTCAAGATCTTGCGTCACGGTGATCTGATTGCCGTCGGACGCAGTTTGATGCTCGTTGGGTCAGAGTCGCAGATCGCAGCGCGACTGGCGGCGATGGGTGGCGAAAACCCAACTGTCTCGCGGGAAATGTCTTCTTCGGAAAGTTCGATCGTTGTTGAACTCAACCACGAACCGAAGTCACCCTATCCGGCCGAGGTGATGAAGATCCCCGAGGTCCCATCGATTCCCGATGACCTCTCGCCCGGCCAGAAAGCGCAGCTCTGCGAAATTCTCGACTACCTGCAAAACCGGCTCCACCGATTGATCGAATCGGCGCGGACCGAAGAGAACAACCAGGAAGTCATCTTAAAATTGTCAGCCTGGCAACGGCTGCTCGACACACAAGCTCGTTTGGCAACGATGACGCGCCAGATCGCCGACCCCGATTGGCCCGCCGAGTAGGTCATGCTGTGCATGACTGGTTTGAGTTGTCATGCGGAGCATCACCTACGCGTTCGTGTTTGATTTGTCATGCGGAGCATGACCTACGCGCGCGGATGAAACTGCTTGTGAATCTTCTTTAGCCGCGAGTGCTCGACGTGGGTGTAGATTTGCGTGGTTTGAATACTCGCATGTCCGAGCATTTCTTGGACAAGTCTCAAATCAGCTCCGCCGGCAAGCAGGTGTGTCGCGAAACTGTGTCGCAGGCTATGTGGACTGATGTCTTTGTCGATTCCGGCTCTCAGTGCGTATTGCTTGACCAGACGCCACAGCTGGACTCGATCAAGCGGGTTGCCTGAACGTGAAAGAAAAAGTTGTTCCGACCCACTGCCTTTGCCAAAGAGATCGCCACGCAATTCGCTGAGGTAGCGTTTGATGGCGACGATCGCTTGGCCGCCGAGCGGAACGATGCGTTGTTTGCCGCCCTTGCCTTCGCAACGAATTTGGCGTTGATCGAGTGAGACGTCTTGGAGTCTCAGCGAACAGACTTCAGAGGCGCGACAGCCGGTCGCGTACAGCACTTCGAGAATTGCTTTGTCACGTTGCCAGTAGCGGTCACTCTTCTTTGGTGCAGCTAAAAACGCATCGACTTGCCGGCGCGAGAGCGTGCCTGGAACACGCTGCCACATCTTTTGTGTCGCCAACAATTCGGCCGGGTTGTCCCGCACGACGCCTTCGAGTTGAAGGTATTTGAAGAACGTCCGCAGGGCCACGACATTTCTCGAGATCGACGCGGGCGCGAGCTCCTCTTGGTACAGGCATTCGACATAGTCAACCAAGTCGCCGATTTTCAGCTTTCGCAGACTTCGTCCTTCCAGCCATGCGACAAACCGTTTCATGTCGCGGCTGTAGGCGCTGACGGTGTTGTCCGCCAAGTGGCACTCACTCCGCAGGTACTGAAGAAAGTCTTTGAAAACCGAATCGGTCGCGGGAGCCGATTTTGCGGGCGAGCCGCCTTTGCGGAGCTGTTGGAGTTTCGTTGTCCGCGCCAAGTTTTCCTCGGGGTCGGGCGAATACAAAGAGATTGATCTACTTCGAACATCGGCAATTTGAGGCGATAAACTTGAGACGACTGCCGATAGTTGCAGTGTGGAATTCTGAAAACGAACGAGAACTTGCTGAAATCCGGTGTGTTATGAATGTCTTGGTTGTAGGTGGCGCAGGCTACATCGGATCTCACGCGGTACGCATCCTTGCCGATGCTGGGCACACCGTTTGGGTCTATGACAACCTTTCGCGCGGGCATCGCCAGGCGGTCCCTGACGGCGCGCTGGTCGAAGGCGATTTGACCGATCGACGCCGGCTGGTCGAAACGTTGGGTGAGAAGAAGATCGATGCGGTGATGCATTTCGCCGCTTTCGCATTGGTCAATGAATCGGTCAACGATCCTTCGCTTTACTATCACAACAACGTGATCGCGGCACTCGAGTTGCTCGAAGCCATGCGCGAGACGGGCGTCAAACGCATCGTCTTTAGCAGTACGACGGCGACCTATGGCGAACCCGACATTGTGCCCATTCCTGAAACCACGCCGCAGCAACCGATCAACCCCTACGGCTTTACGAAGCTGGTGATCGAACAGGCTTTGGCCGACTATGCGGCCGCCTATGGGTTTGCCTACGCAGCACTTCGTTACTTCAATGCCGCTGGTGCACGTCCCGACGGGTCGATCGGCGAAGACCACGATCCGGAAACCCACCTGATCCCAATCGTGTTGCAGGTGGCACTGGGGCAACGCGACAAGATCACCGTTTTCGGCGACGACTACGACACGCCCGACGGGACGTGCGTGCGCGACTACATTCACATCGACGACTTGGGCGACGCTCACCTGCGTGCGATGGAAAGGTTGGAAGAAGGCAAAGGGATTTGCGTTAACCTGGGCACAGGGCAAGGCACGAGTGTTCGCGAGATCATCGAAGCCTGCCGCGAAGTGACTGGCCATCCAATTCCTGAGGTCATGGGGCAACGACGCGCCGGGGACCCGTCGAAGTTGATCGCCGACGCGAGATTGGCCAAAGAGATCTTGGGGTGGACTCCGGCTTACACCGACGTTCGATCGATCGTCGAAACCGCATGGAAATGGCACCAGGGGCACCCCAACGGGTACGCGTCCTCGTGAGGAATCGGTAGCGAGCTCGCTCGAGCTTGCGATTTCAACGTAGCGACGCTCGCCAGGGCATGGGGAGCGCAGAAAGGGGATCCATGCCGGATCTGTGTCGCTGTCGCATCCTTGATGCCGGCCTACGGCCGTCTTCGGGTTGGTGCGTTATCGCCGTTATTGGCGGTCTAACCGTACCTCGAGGCCAGGAATCCCAGGGGCCACGGCGGTCGCCCGCAGCAACATTGGATGGGTACTTTATAATGATTCGTTGCGTTCGGTTTCTGCACAGAAGCCTCGTCTCGTCGGTCGTGGGGCCAACCGCTGGGCCCGATTTCTCCCGTTTTCACTGATTGAAACTCCATGCGTATCCTGGCTCTCCTGTTGGCGATTTGCCTGACCAGTAACGGTATCGTTTCGGCCGATTTGACGTCGCGCGATCGCGCCATCATCAAATCCATCAACGGATTGATCACGAAGGCTGGCCGTAGCTTTCAGGAAGGAAAGTACGACGAGTCGGGCAAGACGATTTCCGAGGCGATGCGGCGCATCCACAATGCCGTCGGTGCGGGATCGCCCGATCTCTACGATGCGCTCTTGCCATCGATGCAGCGGATTGGAAAAGCACACACGATGCTTGAGTTTGAAGGTGTTTCGCTGCCACCGTTTCGCACGCCAAAACGACCTGAACCAAAAGTTGATCCGAAGCCGACGCCTGGCGATGCGCCGATGGATCCGAACATGATCAGCTTTTCAAAACAGGTGGCGCCGATCTTGGCCGGCAAGTGTGGCAACTGCCATACGACGCAATCGCGAGGCGGCTTTAACCTGGCGACCTTCGAATCGCTGATGAAAGGGCCACCGGAAGGTGTTGTGATTTTCGCGGGCGATACGGTCGGCAGTCGATTGATCGAAACCATCGAAACCGGCGACATGCCTCGCGGTGGTGGCCGTGTCTCGCCAGCGGAACTGAAACTCCTCAAGGACTGGATCATTCAGGGGGCCAAGTTTGACGGCGAAGATCCCAAGGCTCCCATCGGCGGTGGTGCTGCACCCGCCGCGACGCCAAATCGAACGCGTCCGATGGTACGGCGCTCGACTGGCAAAGAAACGGTGAGTTTTGCGTCGGACATCGCGCCGCTGTTGGTGGATAACTGCAACGGTTGTCATATCGATGCGATGCAAACACGAGGTGGATTGCGGATGGACACGTTCGCTCAAATGCTGCGTGGCGGCGACAGTGGCGATGTGATCGTTCCAGGCCGCGGTGAACAGAGTTTGCTGGTGCAAAAGTTGCGTGGCCAAGTCGGTCAAAGAATGCCAGCTGGTGGACGTCCCGCGCTGTCAGAAGAATCGATCAAGTTGATTTCGACTTGGATCGACGAAGGTGCCACCCTTGATGGTGCCAGTGAGAATCAACCGCTTCGTGTGATGAGCCAACTCGCATGGGCTGCGGCCGCGACGCCGGAAGAGATGAGTAGCCGCCGAAAAGAGTTGGCTGGCAAAAACATGCGGCTTGTGCTCGGCGGAAGCGGAGACGTCAAGACAAAAGAAACCGATCACTTCTTGGTGATGGGAGCTGCTTCGCAAGGCACGATCGATCTGGTCGCGAAGGAAGCCGAAGCAAACATGAAGCTTGCCGAAAGTGTGGTGAGAACCGATTCGGGTGAAGGCTTTTACCGAGGTCGCGCGACGATCTTTGTGATGCCGCGGCGATACGACTACAGCGAGTTCGCCAAAATGGTTGAAGGCCGAGGCATTCCAAGTGCATGGACCAGCCACTGGGGATTTGACGGAATCGACGCCTACATCGCGATGGTCGCTTCCGACCGCGATGAAGAGGAGGCGATCGCAGCGCGTCTTTCTGCGCCGGTGGTCAGTTTGGCCGTGGCCACTCGTGGTCAAGGTTTGCCGCGATGGTTGGCCGAGGGAGTTGGTCGGGTGACTGCGGCTCGGCAAGGCGGCAACAGTCGCGATCGCAACGAAAAGGCTCGGCAGGAAGCCGAATTGTCCGAGGCACTCGCGTCGGTCAACAACGCCAAACAGTTCTTGGATGGCAAGCTCTCGCCCGAGCAGAGCGATCGGGTGGCGACAGCGATCGCCGCGTCGATGCTCGATCGCAGTTACCGTCGCAGCTTCGATGGGTTGCTCCGCAGTCTGCAGGAAGGCGCCCCGTTTGACCAAGCCTTTATGCAATCCTTTAGGATGCCAGCCGAAGCCTTTGTCGGCCAATGGCTCAAGTACGCCCGCGGCGGCTGATACGGTTCGGACACCGTTTGTCGTCCCGCCTCTAGGCGGATGAGCGGAAGGTTTTGGCAGTCGCTTGG
This sequence comes from Rubripirellula sp., assembly GCA_965216875.1. GTDB lineage: Bacteria > Planctomycetota > Planctomycetia > Pirellulales > Pirellulaceae > CBDCUW01. The sequence continues at coordinate 5,047,448 of OZ244207.1, read as the reverse complement.
TACGGGCTGCTCAAGGAATCACAGCATCTCGCGCAAGCGGTCGGGACTTGGCATGCCGGGTCTGCGTCGCTGTCGCTTCTTGATCTGGCCTACGCGTGCCCCACGTTTTCAATCTCTCTGTGGGGCTCAATAATGTCTGTCGGGCTGATGATTCGGCGTGAGCGCCGGATACCAGCCCGCGTTTTTTCTTTGATCCACCCACGTTGTTGGTGCAAACATGATTGTCGTGATGGAACCGAGTGCGACGGACGAGCAGATTGCTGAGACCGTCAAACGGGTTGAGGGCCTTGGTTTGAAGGCCAATGTGATTGTCGGAACGGAACGAACCGTCGTCGCAGCGATCGGAGACAAACGCGAGCACTTTAAGGAGTCACTCGAAAGTGGTGCCGGCGTTTCCTCGGTGGTTCCGATCGTGGCACCCTACAAGATGGCCAGCCGCGAGGTGCGCGAAGAGCCGAGTTGTATTCGCGTTCGCGATTTCGAAGCGGGTGCGGGAAAGGTCGGCATCATTGCGGGGCCATGCAGCGTCGAAGACGAAGATCAGATCCTGCAGACCGCTCGCGCTGTGAAAGCAGCTGGCGCGACAGGCTTGCGCGGTGGGGCGTTCAAGCCACGCACGAGTCCTTACAGTTTCCAGGGGCTCAAAGAAGAGGGCTTGAAGCTCTTGGCTGCTGCTCGGGACGAAACCAATTTGGCGATCTTCACCGAGGTGATGGGGACGGCCGACGTCGACCTGGTCGCAAAATATGCGGACGTGTTGCAGGTCGGTGCACGAAACATGCAGAACTACCGCCTTCTCGAAGCGGTCGGCAAGTCGGGTTTACCCGTGCTGCTCAAGCGAGGTCCCTCGGCAACGATGGACGAGTTCCTGCTTGCCGCCGAGTACATCCTTAACGAAGGCAACGAAAACGTGATGTTGTGCGAACGGGGGATTCGCACCTTCGAAGGTCACACGCGGTTCACACTGCCGCTTGCAAGTGTCCCCTACCTGCACAAGAAAACTCACTTGCCGGTGATCATCGATCCGAGTCACGGAACGGGGCACACTTACATGGTGCCCGATCTGTCGGTCGCTTCGGTCGCGGCTGGCGCAGACGGATTGATCATTGAGGTTCACCCCGATCCAAGCTCGGCGATGAGCGATGGGTACCAGTCGTTGACGTTCGATGATTTCAACGACACCATGCGTCGGTGTAAGGCCGTTTTGGAAGCAGTCCGCAGTGTCGAGTGATGCTCGGGGTTCAGTGATGCTCAGCATCCATTGATGCTCGGGATTGCAACGCAATGATGATCCGATGACAGAAAACTCCGTTAAATCAGCCCAAGATCGAACGCTCCAGCAGTACCATCAGTGGATGCAGATCAATGCGGTTGCGCATCTGATCCGCGCCGCTCGTGAGCTGGGCGTCTATGGCGAACTGGAACAAGGCCAGCGAACGCTCGAGCAATTGTGCGAAGCCTTGTCACTTGATCGAGGCCGCACCGAGTTGTTGTTGGATGCCTTGGTTGCGATTGGAATCGTCGAGCAATATGCCGATGACTTTGCGATCAGCCAGGCCGCTCGTTTGCTTTGCCAATACGACCACGATCTTGGTGACCAACATTGGCAACGTGTTGTCGAACATGCCAAGGGTGGTGGGCGTCCCGATCAGCTCGAAGACCAACACCACTACGACCAGCTTGCCGCAACCGAGTGGATTCATACTCCGGCAGCGATGCAGGCTGCCGAGATCCTGGATGTTGGCGGCGAGGGCGAAGTCGAGGGTGTGAGTATTCTGGACATCGGCTGTGGATCGGCGGTCTGGAGCTGTGCGATGGCGCATCGCGATCCCAAGTCGACGCTCACGTTGGTCGATTACCCCAACGCGCTGGCGGCTGCCGAGAACACGGCCAGCTCGATTGGACTGGGTGAGCGACTGTCGACAATCGAGGGAGATCCCTTTTCGGTCGAGCTTCCGGCCGACCAGTTTGACTTGGTGCTGATGGCGCAGCGTCTCCATTCACTCGACGATGACGCCAGCAAGAAGTTGCTGGAGCGGGCCATTGCTGCGGCGAAACCGGGGGGCAAGGTCGTTGTGATCGATCTCTTCCGCAGCCCCGCGCGGCCGGGGGTATCGGAGGCGGTCGAAGCGTTGAGGCTCAATTTGGGAACCGAGGGCGGGCGAATGCGAGACCTCGAGGAGACTCAGGCCCTTTTGCGGGAATTTGGTCTCCAGCAGGTTCAATTCGCCTTTTTGGCTGCGACCCCCCTGAATTTGGGCATCGCCGTGGGGGTTAAGGGGTAGCCATGCACTTGTACCGAATTCACCCTCCCGCTTGCGGGAGGGTCGGGCGCTAAGGCCCGGGGAGGGCGTCTATGAGGAGACCCTCTCCGGGCCTGAGAGCCCGACTCTCCCAAGGGAGAGTGCCATCTACCAACCGGAGTGGAGACGTGTGTCGCGTCAGAAATCCGGGCCCGCATCGAAAAATTGGCAAAAACCATCCCCGGCTGCGTTGACGAAAATGGGCGCTAGTTCCTAGGATACGCGGCTCGCCAAACCAATATTTTTTTGAAATACCACACGGACCCCCGACGATGGCTGTCCCAAAACGTAAACACTCCAACAGCCGAACTGGCAAACGACGCTCGCACGACCGCGTGAAAAAGCGTCAAATCGCGTACTGCCCCCAATGCAGTGCCCCCGTTCCGACTCACGCTGTTTGCCCGAAATGCGGCTACTACCAGGGCCGAATCGTAGTCGAGCAGAACGACGAGTAGATCTCTGGGGTAGGCTTTTCGCACCCGATTTTGGACGGCCCGATTGCTTGGTGGCCGCCGGTGCGACTTCTGGATGCCTACCTTCCCCCTGCATGACCCAGCGCTCGCCGTATCGAGCGCCTGACGAATCGAGGAATTATCGTGTCGGGAAACGTGAAATCACTCGGAGTGGATTCGGTTGGAATCCTCTTCCCCGGACAGGGTGCACAAGACGTCAACATGGGACGATGGTTGTACGAAAACCATCCGTCTGCGAAGGCGCTTTTTGAACAAGCCAACGACCTGCTTGGTTACGACCTTAGCCAGCTCTGTTTCGAAGGCCCCAAAGAAAAGCTCGACGCGACTCAATACAGCCAGCCCGCCCTGTTTACGGTGGGGATGGCCGCAGCGACCGTTTGGGCTGAAGAGAACGCTGACGACATGGCTGCGGTGAAAGCCGTCGCAGGTTTGAGTCTTGGAGAGTACACCGCGGTTTGTTTTGCGGGTGGTCTCGATTTCGCCAGCGGGCTCGAGCTGGTCCGTCGTCGCGGCGAAGCAATGCAGGCTGCCGCCGACCAGGTCGAAAGTGGCATGGCAAGTGTGCTTGGCTTGGATCTCGATCGATTGACTGAAATCTGCGATCAGGTTCGCGAAGAAGGCGAAGTGCTTGAGCCAGCCAACCTGCTCTGCCCTGGAAACATTGCCGTTTCGGGACACCTCTCGGCTCTGAGTCGTCTCGAGCCGATCGCGCTGGAAGAAGGTGCGATGAAAGTCGTCCGCTTGAGCGTCGCCGGGGCATTTCATACGTCGCTAATGTCGCCAGCGGTCGAGAAGCTTTCGGCTGCCCTCGAAGAAATGCCAATCGCTGACACGCGAATTCCTGTGTACAGCAACGTCGATGCAAAGACGCATCAATCGGCGACCGAAATCAAAAGCCTGCTTAGCAAGCAGGTGGTTAATCGTGTGCTTTGGGAAGCATCGATCCGCAACATGATGGACGACGGGATCGAAGGTTTTCTGGAATTGGGTACTGGACGCGTGCTACGCGGCACGTTGAAACGAATCAATCGCAAAACACCCGCCGACGGTTTCGGTGACGGTTGAGCGAACCAGACAAGAGAAACATCATGCAACTTTCCATTACTGCTGATCTGAAAGATCAGGTTGCGATCGTCACCGGCGCATCGCAAGGTTTGGGCAAAGCCGTCGCCCAGGCCCTCGCTGCCAACGGTGCCAAGGTCCTCTGCGTCGCTCGAAACGCCGAGAAGATCCAGGCGACGGTGGCCGAGATCGAAGCCGCTGGCGGGACTGCCGAAGCGGTCGTTTGTGACGTCACGGACCGCGAGGCAGCGGCTGCGGCGATCAACGGTGCCAAAGACAACCACGGCCGACTCGACATTCTGGTCAACAATGCTGGGATCACCCGCGACAAGTTGATGCGTGGGATGTCCGATGAGGAGTGGGATTCGGTGATCGCAACGAACCTCACAAGCTGCTTCGTCTGCTGTCGTGCGGCCGCCGGGATCATGCGTCGAGCAAAGTATGGCCGGATCATTAACATGGCCAGCATTTCAGGTTTGATGGGCAACCCCGGACAAGCCAATTACTCGGCCAGCAAGGCGGGGATGATCGGTTTGACTCGTACGCTCAGCAAAGAGCTGATCAATCGCGGCGTGACCGTTAACGCGGTCGCCCCTGGCTTTATTGAGAGTGACATGACCAAAGAAATGGGTGATGTTGTGCTCGAGGAAGCGAAAAAGCGGATTCCCGCCAAACGCCTCGGAGCTCCCGAAGATGTTGCCGCGGCTGTGTTGTACTTGGCGTCGAAAGATGCTGGATACATTTCGGGCCAAACCATCGTCGTGGATGGTGGAATCACCGGCTAGGGCCGGAAAAATGGGGCATTTGAGGAGTCGGCGACGACCCCTCCGGCAGTGGTGTACGGCTGCATTATTAGAGTTTCATGGGCAAGAGAGTGATTTTCTTGCCTGTTGGTTCGTGATTCGCACAACCCGATGGGTATCGGTGTATTGACGTGTTTTGCTTGTTTCACCTATCTTTTCGGCGAAAGCGGATCTAGTTGTCGGGCTCTAACCCTTGGCTTTGGCCGAATTGATCGGCTGAAAGCATTGGGATCGGCACATTTTCTGGCCGACAGCACCCATCGAACAAATATCAAAATTCAATCACACTTAGCTTGCTGACAATACTTGGAGACAGCCCATGGCTAGCGTCGAAGAACGCGTGATCGATATCGTGTCTGAACAACTCGGCGTCGACAAAGACAAAATCACTCGAGAAACCTCCTTCGTAAACGACCTCGGTGCCGACTCGTTGGACACCGTAGAGTTGGTGATGGAGCTCGAAGAAGAATTCGATATCAGCATCCCCGATGAGTCGGCTGAAAAGATTCAAAAGGTCGGCGAAGCGGTCGACTTTATCGAGCGAGCCAAAGGGGGCGACAGCTGAGTCTTGTTTGGCCGCAACCATCGCGACCAAACCACTCGCACTGTCCATCCATTTTTTTTGCCGCCCTTGCAAAACCGCAGTTCTCTATGGTGAACTCGGTGTTTGATGGGGCGGCATTTGTTTTATCGGTAGATTTGTCCGTTCTTTCTGGACAAACGAACTAGCACGCCCAAAGTCGAAGCGTAGGCGTATTGATGCAACAGGGATCCTCACGACGAGTTGTGGTTACAGGAATTGGTGTCGTCACACCCTTGGCCTGTGAAGTAGCAACGTTCTGGGAAAAATTGATTGCTGGCGAAAGCGGCATCCACCAACTCTCTCAGCCCGACACGACCCAATACAAGGTTCACTTTGGTGGTGACATCCCTGACTTTGATGTCAGCAAGTATGTCGACAAGCGTGAAGCCAAGCGTCTCGATCGCTTCACTCAGTTTGCCGTGCATGCCGGTGGCCAAGCTGTCGAAGACGCCAGCATCGACTTTGATACAGTCGACAAGACCAAGGGCGGCGTCATTCTCGGCTCGGGGATCGGCGGTCTTTGGGAGATCGAAGCTCAGATTGAAAAGATGCTGACCAAGGGCCCGGATCGTGTCAGCCCCTTTACCGTCCCGAAGATGATGCTCAACGCGGCTGGCGGGAATCTCTCAATCGCATACGGACTCAAGGGTCCCAACTATGCCGTCGCCACGGCATGTGCCAGCGCAACCAATGCCATGGGCGATGCACTGCGTAGCATTCGGATGGGTGAAACCGATTTGGTGATCACCGGCGGAACAGAAGCGGCAATCACCCGAATGGGATTGGCTGCGTTCCAAAACATGAAAGCACTCTCGACACGTAACGAAGACCCACCTGCTGCGAGCCGGCCGTTTGACGCCGATCGCGACGGCTTCGTGCTCGGCGAAGGTGCCGGTTTGCTTGTCTTCGAAGAACTCGAGCATGCCCAGGCGCGCGGCGCAAGAATCTATTCGGAAGTGCTTGGGTACGGAACCACAAGCGACGCTGGTCACATCACCGCACCTGATCCCGAAGGCACCGGCGCGTCGGCGGCGATGCAAGCGGCTCTTGATGACGCCGGCGTCACACCCGCGGACGTTGACTACATCAATGCCCACGGCACCAGCACGCCACTCGGTGACAAAGCCGAGACGCAAGCGATCAAACGTGTCTTTGGCGAACATGCAAAAGACGTATCGATCAGCAGCACCAAGAGTGCACTTGGGCACTCGCTCGGTGCCAGTGGCGGTATCGAAGCGGTGATTTGTTGCAAAACAATCGAAAGCGGAACGATCGCACCAACGATCAATTACCAAACGCCCGATCCAGAGTGCGATTTGGACTATACGCCGAATTCGGCAAAAACTGCCGATGTCAACGTCGCGATGAGCAACAGCTTTGGCTTTGGCGGCCATAATGCATGTATCGTTCTCGGCAAACTTCGCTGAGATAATCACGCTTGTTGACTTCTCTTTAAAGCTGCGACTGAGATGGCGTCCCAACCATCCGGTTCGCTCGATCGCGCTGAATACGTTGAACAGGGTTACCTGTTCCAATTGCTGCGCGAACGGACGGACCAGGAAATGCCGATGCAGGAGTTGCTCGAGCAGATTCAGTACGAATTGCTCGCGACGACTCGCTTGCCGATGGCGGTGGAGTATCTGCTGACCGAGCTGAAGCATTCAGGGCAAATGTTCCCGGCGATGTACAAGCTGGCCCATTACTTCACTCCCTTTCAGGCCTACCTTGTCGAGCAGGCGGAACGAGAAGCGGGGCGATTCACAATGGAAATCGCCCTGTTGATCATGGAGGGCGAGGCGAAATATCGGGCCGAAGAAACGACGCCAGCCGGTTTGTTTTTCTATCAGTTCGAAGCCTTGTGTCGCAATCGGCTCAACTACGACAAAGGGCTGACGGCGATCAGCAACGATCCCTATTACGACACCCAATGGAAGAAGTGGATCCTGATGTTGCGCGCCCAAGTGGGGCTTGTCGATCTGGCCGACCTGCTTTTCCTTTCGAGCGTGGAGTACAAGACACGGCTTGAAGCAGCGGGGGAATCTCCCGAAGGCAAGGGGCCGTTCCTGTTCGACGAAAAGGTGGGCCGAATCGCCTTTGGCAACCGCCGTCGCGAACCATTGTTCCTATTCGGTGGGATGCAGCGACATCTTGGTTACCCTGAGGTGCCCCGCCCTGTTCCGCCCGACGAAACACACGAGCTGATCCCACAATTGGCGCGTCGTGTCGAGCGTTTGGAATCCCGCATCAAGTTGATGGAAGAAGAACGCCGTGGCGGGGTCGATATCACGAAGTTCTACGAGAAGGCCAAGAAGGATTTTGGGATGGAGTCGTAGGTGGTGCCTACCCCGTCCCTCGTTACCCCGCCCCGTCCTCGTTACCCCGCCCCCGTCCTCGTTACCCCGCTCCGCGTGGTAACGCAGTCTTCGGACGCTCCGCGTCCCCTCCACCGCCCGTAGCTACCTTCGCCAGAAGGTGGTTTACATGGTGCCGCTTTCCGCGATCACGACGCTTTGGCGAGCGTAGCGACGTTAGGTGTAGGGCCCGACGCTAGCGCGTTCGGCTCACGGAGGAGCCTGAAGATTCCGGCTAAAGCTCGGTACTACGAACCTTCCTCCTCCCTCCGCTCCGCGTGGTAACGCACTTTTCGGACGCTCCGCGTCCCCTCCACCGCCCGTAGCACCCTTCGCCAGAAGGTGGTTTTCATGGTGCCGCTTTCCGCGATCACCTCGCTCTGGCGAGCGTAGCGACGTTAGGTGTAGGGCCCGATGCTAGCGCGTTCGGCTCACGAAAAAACGCCGAGATCGACTTGCGATCTCGGCGTATCAAGAAATCAGCTGAGCAAGGAGCGGACTAGGCGCTCTTGGACTTAGGCATTTGGAAAAGACTCTGCGATCCCGAGATCACTTCTTCGTCAATCTTGAACATCGTGCCTTCTTCTTGTTCCGGCAGGTCGTACATGATGTCGAGCATGATCTCTTCGAGAATGCCACGCAGACCGCGGGCACCGACACCTTTTTCCAGAGCCTTGTTGGCTACATAGTGCAAGGCGTCGTCAGTGAATTCCAGATCACAGTTTTCCATGTTGAAGAGTGCTTTGTACTGCTTTGTCAGAGCGTTCTTGGGCTCTTTCATCACGCGTACCAAAGCGTCTTCGTCCAAAGGTTGCAGGTAACTGACAACCGGCAAACGTCCCACCAGTTCCGGGATCAAACCGAATTGAAGAATGTCTTCGGTTTGAACCTGGGTTAACAGTTCACTTGTCGATTGCTCGTTACGCTGATTACCGTCTGAGCCGAACCCGAGAGTCTTGTGACCGAGGCGTTGTCGGATGATGTCTTCGATGCCGACAAAGGTGCCGCCAACGATGAACAGAATGTTGCTGGTGTCCATCTGGATGTATTGCTGTTCGGGATGCTTCCGTCCACCTTGCGGTGGAACGTTCGCGACGGTCCCTTCGAGCATTTTCAGCAAGCTTTGTTGCACACCTTCGCCAGAGACGTCACGAGTGATCGACACATTGGCACTTGTCTTGCCAATCTTGTCGACTTCGTCGATGTAGAGGATGCCCCGTTGGGCGGCATCGACGTCAAAGTCAGCTGCGTGCAACAGCTTGAGCAACAGGTTTTCAACATCCTCACCGACATAGCCGGCTTCGGTCAACGTGGTTGCATCGCCGATCGCGAACGGAACGTTCAACATCCGAGCCAAAGATCGAGCCAACAAAGTTTTGCCGCTGCCGGTTGGTCCAGCAAGCAAGATGTTGCTCTTTTCGATTTCGACTTCCGATCCGCCGTCCCATTCACTGGAAAGGCGTTTGTAGTGATTGTGCACGGCAACCGCCAAAACGCGTTTGGCTGCTGATTGGCCGATCACGTACTGATCGAGATGTTCGACAATGCTGCGTGGAGACGGAATCTCCTCGAACAATGACTTGGACGGGCCACGTTTACGCTGCTCCTGATCGAGAATGGATTGGCAAAGCTCAATACACTCTCCACAGATGTAGACGTCACCGGGACCTTCGACCAGAGGTCCGACATCGCGGTAGCTTTTGCGACAAAAAGAACAGAAGGCATTCTTCTTGTTCGGCGAGCTTCCACGACGCGAGCTTGGGTTATCCTTCGAGGGCATACACGACTCCTGGACTTGCGAAGACTGGGCGCCGGAGCGATCCAATTTGGGTGGCTGCGAGCCGTATGGCTCACCACCCATTTTAGACCGACCCAGGTCGATTCAGTCATCGCTTTTCAAACGATTCGGGCCACGACTCGAACATCCCCGCCATGCGTAAGCATTTCCCGGCGAAGCCTCGTCCACCCCGTTCGTCCCGAAAATAGGGCGAAATGGGTATTTGAGGAGGCGGGATCACCGGGAGGGTCATCCGTATCCTCGAAGCTCGAGCTGATCGTGGTAACAAATTCAAAAACGATTTATGGTTTCCGAATGCATGCCCGCATGGATATGGGAGGGCAAGTTCTCGGAACGGTTATCCCACCAAGGTTGCTGCGTCAAAACGATGGATCATCCGCGACCATTGTCCGGGGAGTTGAGCTCGACCAAGTTGGACAGGCCGTTCTAGTCATTGCCGGGTGAGCAACGATGCCACAACGTTTGTCGTCACAAGTCGAAGACCGTTTGCTGCGAACCTAGTTGCCGTGTGACGACTAGACCGCTGAAAACGATTGCCTTCGTTTTCCGGGTCGTACTCAGGACTCTGGTGACTCGTCACCCATAGGTGCCGAGTCGATGACCACCTCTCGAACAGGTTGTCGATGGGTGTTCGCTTGTATTGTTCGGAATTCCTCGTCGCTGATGTCACCTTTGCGGTGCATTTCTTGCAAGTTTGCGAGGGCCTCTTGGGCGTCTTCCGTGTCTTGAGCGGCGTAGTCGCGAAAGCTTGACACAAGATAAAACGCAACAGCGATCAAGACGCACAGGATCAGCAACAAAGCGCCAGTCTGCAGGACAGGAGCGGATGTGAGATCTGGCATAACCGCTTGATCGGTTGGGTATGGGGGTGTCGGTCGTCAAACTTTCCGCGATCAATACGACGCGGGTTTTAGGCATGCATGCCTGCGGTCATGCTTGACCACACCACTCTTCCCTGAGAATTCTCACCGGCATTGGCAAGGCAATGTGTCGCCTTCACGCTGTGAGACGCGGGGTCGCCTTTGGAACTCACAAGCGGTTCGTCCTTTCCGCCCCCGCGGTAACCGAATGATAGGCGTGTCCACCTGGATCGGTCCAGCAATTTAGAGACGCAAATCACGGTTTTTCCGGTTTCACGCGTGAAACCGGCTCGCTCTCAGACCTTGACGATCGCCCAGGCTTCGCGAAGTAGATCGATGCCACATTCGCTGTGGCCATCGACCCGCACGATCGCGGGGCCGTCAAAACCACTTTCCTGGAGTGTCTGCACGATGCGCGAAATCGCGACGTGTCCCTGGCCGAAACGCTGATCGCAAGCCACGCCTGTCGTTCGATCGCACAGGTAGACACAGGAAAGGGAGTCGATGTTCCGTGCCAAACGGTCGCCCAACGGGATTTCGTGTCCCAACAACATCTCACCGATATCCGCGGCCAGACGGATGGGGTCCGGATCAATCAGCCATTGTGCAAGCCGTTCAAATTGAGCAACCGTCGCAATCGCGTCGCCATGCTGTGGTCGAAGCGCTAGATGGACATCGCGTCCACGAGCATGTGCGACAAGCTCATTGAGGTGACTGGCGAGCAACTCGAGATGTTCCTCGGCGTGCACATCATCCTCGGACACGCCACTGCGAAACGTAATCCACTTGGCGTTGAGATCTTCTGCTGCATTGATCCAAACCTTCAGCCATTCGATTGCCTGGCGCGCTTTGGATGGATCGGCAAGCGATCGGCTGTCACACAGATGCGGGTCGGGCATGAACATCGCATCGGCGTCCACGACCACGCCGACACCTGATTGCCGAGCTGCTTCGCCGAGTTGAAGAATCTGCTTGCTGAAGGCATCACTGGCCGGATCGAGCAGCGCCGGACGTGGGCGGACGGCAACCACTTGGTAACCAATCGAGGCGACCTCACCGATGACACTGGTTTGGTCATGATGTAGCAAGCTTCCGAGGTGACCGCCAAACTTCATGGTGCTATCCGTTCCCTCAAGTCACACGAAATCGACTCGCCAGCGCGAGCGAAGGAACGGCCAGAGCAAAGACTGCCAAACCCCAGACAGGTCCGGCGCCGAGAAATGCATAAGCAGCTGAAAAGGGAATGATCGACAAGATGCCCACACGAATGGTCGTTTGTATTTTGACAGGGCTTGGATCGCTGACGGCTCGGACACCGCGCATGATGACGGGAAAGGCGACCAGGCCAATCATGATCGGGAACTTTGTCAGTGGATCCATGTGCCACACAAACTGATCGGCGGTTCGTGGTGCGAATGCCAACACCGCGCAACCGATGATGATCAACATCAAGCCTTGTTGCAAAAGTGGGCTGCGGCCACCGGTGGCTTCGTTGCGAGCCATGGTGGTGATCCCGGTAATGTAGATTCCAAAGCCAAGTGCGATGGCAATCAAGTGGGTTGGTATCGGCAACCCTTCGTTCCATTGACTGACGATCAAGGGAGAGGCGCCGAGCAAGAAACTGAGGAAACGACAACTGCCCATCGCCGCGGGTGCTAGAGGGGTTCGCTTCAGTGGTCCGTCATAAGCAACGATCATGATCGCAAGGATGACGGCGACAGCCAGCGGCATCCACGTCGCCGCATGTTGATCCGACGATGCTACCTGACCACTGGCCGCTGCCAAACCAACACCGATCACCAGCAAGCCCCACCCAGCGGTCTTGGCATGACTTAGCGGGACGGCACCCGAGGCGATCGGCCGCTTCGGACGTTCTTCGCGATCACGCTTGATATCAAACACGTCGTTTAAGACCATGCCCGCCCAATAGAGCGCCACGCCGGCACCAACGATCAAAGCGAACCTTGCGATTGGCTGCGGACCTTGAGCGGTCAGCAGAAACGCGGCGCTGACATCGGCCAAGATGGTAAAGACGTTGGGCAATCGAATCAGCTGACACCAATCGTAGAGCGTGCTCGATTGGGAGCTGTCTGGTTGAGACGTTTCAGGAGAGTTGGACAACGGTTCGCAAGAAGAGATCTGACGGTGGGCGAGAAAAGACGACGGCCCTAGATTAGCACAGAGATGCCGAATCGTCTGGAGATCTGTGAATCTCTTATCGTCTCAAGAGTCGGCGTTGGCTATCGGTGATTTCCACACCGTATTGCTCGACGTACCGTTCGGTCTCGTTGGTGAAGTTGACCTCGGCATCGAGGTTTTCGAATCGAAACTGCTCGATGGCGGGCCGATTGATCGCGTAGACCGAGTAAATCTCGATCAGAGTGATCAGCCGCCCACGCTCTTGGCGGGGGGCGTCCGAGGCAACGTCTTGCACCGGATCGCTCCAAAACTCGATCCGAGCCGGTAGCAATCGACCAAACCCCGACTCTGGCTCGGGTTGCGAGCGAATCGCGATGCAAACCTTGGTTGGATAGAGCTGCGGCCATTCGGAACGGCCAGATTCTTTAAGAATCTCTTTCCGACGCGATGGTTTCAGCATTCCGGTCAACACCCAAACCGGTTCGCCTTGCAAGCTTGCGGCATCGACACGCAGGGTGTGGTCTCGTTGGATCATGTCGAGCATCTCGGTCCAGCCGCCGATTTTCAGACGGGGTGAGAGCTCGGAACCGGTCAGGCTATTGCGAACCCACTCTTCGAGCCGGCTGACGTCGACGCGACGCAGTTTGACTTTGCCAGCCACTTCGCTGCGCGTCCAAAACAACCGGCCGTCACTGATTTGTTGCAATCGGTGTTGGCCATGACCGTCATGCATCGTCATTTGCAGATTGAATTGCCCGCTGCCTTCGCCCGCCTGTTTGTAGGAACCGACACCGCGGACTTCACGGCCGCTGGTCCAAACCGTTTCGCGAATCTTGGCATCAAACGCAGGGCCATTGGCAAATTGATGCAGGACTTGTTGCAGCAGAGCGATGGCCTGAGGCTGCGAGCGTGGCGAGGCTATGGCAGATCGCGGCGAGTTCGTTTCAGGAGATTTTTTTTCCGCCGGCAACTCGGCACTCGCAGCGGTCACCTCAAGAGCAGTCTTTTGTGAAACTGGTTGGGCTTTGACCTGGTTGCGTTTGGCTTCGGGACCACCTGAATTGCGGGACGCAACGTCTTGCGAGCTCTTACCACAGCCGGCGAGAGTGCAAGCCAGAAACAACACGAGGCACCCGAGGACTGTGAGTTTCACGTCCTTTGTTTCGCAGACCGGCTTGTGACGATCGATCTTCATGATCCGGTTGTGACGGTTTTTGCAAAGATACCGCGTGTAACGTGCCGATGACCAACTACGAACAGGGTCTGGCCCGGCTTGTGCATGGATTCCCGTGAACGGATGTCACAGGAATTGATGACCGACGGCCGAAGCCAAACGGACCATCGCTGCCCGCGGGATCGTAGAGTCCCAGGGCGGTGCGAGTCCACCCAGATCGAATGCAACATTTCACTACATAGTTCAGACCTAGATGAACGGCGTCAGTAAGCCGTGAGAGTGGGCCTGACGCCCGATCGGCCGCCACCGATGGCCAGAACCGAAGGAACGGGGGGAAAGATGAAACGAATCGTCACTCATATGTCGCTACTGGCGGCCACGGCGATAATCGCCACCGGGTGTGCACCGGTTCGCCACAATCTGCCGCCAGAGCAACGCTTAATGGAACCAGGTCCTGGCGTCGGAGGTCCCGGCCCCGGTGTTTTGGCTCCACCTGCAATGCATCCCGGAATGGGCGGTGCAATGCCCATGATGGGTGCGGGCGGAATGATGGGAGCTGGCGGAATGATGGGAGCTGGCGGAATGGGACCCGGTGCGGCCCCAATGCCAACGCCTGCTGCACCCGTTGCTCCTGTGGCAAGCACTGATGGCAACGGAGTTGACTTGGTCAACTACAACGGATGCCAAAGCTGCATCTCGGGAGGATCAACGATCCCAGCCGGCGGCGGAGTCCTACACAACATGAACATGCTTCCTGGTGTTCCGCCGACCGTGCAAGTCACGTTCGGCCAACCCGAAGGCATGCAAGTCCGCTACGATTCGACCGGATCGGGCATGTTCGACAGCGAGCCGTTGATCTTGCCTGCGAAGCAAAACTTCCCACAAGGTGGTTTGTATCGCGTCAAGTTGACCAACATCCCCGCTCGCGAAGGTGTTGAACTTTACCCAACCATCGAATTGGCCTACGCCAATCCTCGCACCGGTGCCTACTTGGCTCACAACTCGGTGCCAATCCAGTTCACCGAAGAAGACTTCGACCAAGTCTTGACCGGTAACTTCGTCACCAAAGTCATCTACCTTCCAGATCCGGACTTCTCGGGTCCAGCTTTGGCAGGTATCGACACTTTGGTCAGCACTCGCCTCGATCCAGGCATCGACCCAATTGTCGAAGCCGACCGTCGTGGTTCGATCCTTGCGATCATTCGCTTGGGTGACAAAGACATCGAAATGGCTGGTGCTGGCGGAGCTGGTGCTGGAATGGCTCCACCGGTTGCTGGATTGCCTGCTCCGTTCGCTCCTGCGATGACCGAAGGTTGTGGCTGCAGCGGATCGGCAATGCCACCGGCACTGCCAGGCATGATCGCTGGTGTGACCGCTCCGCAATACGGAATGACCATGTCGGGAACTCCGATCGGATTGCCAGGACCGCCACACATTCCACTGGGACATCAGGCGAGCTTGAAGAAGCACGTGATCAAGAATCACACCCCGATGCACATCCCACGACCTGTGGAAAAGATGAAGATCGGCGTTCGCATGAACCCAGGCTTCAGCTATCCGAATCCTGTCAGCCGCGTGAAGATCACCGAACAGAACATCCATCCTGGTGTTCCTTTCGGACCGGGCGTGCATCGCTTGCACAGCCAACAGGTTGATCCGAACTGCAACTGATTCGAAGATTCGAAATCAAGATAGAGAGTAAGCGAAACGCGGTGCGGGTTTTCTCTCACCGCGTTTCTTTTTTCGGCAACTCAGCAACATCGAGCGTAGTACTGTGTCGAGCTCTTTCATCGTCATTGCCAGACGCCTACCAACGTCGATCGTCCAATTGGCTGCACGCACTCCATTGGCCGTCTTGGGCGCCGCGGTCTGCTTGGTTGCCTCTTCAAGTTCGTTGAGTGCCCAATCGCCCGCACAATACTTGGGCAACCAAGGGCAACATCGACTCTTTCAGGGTTACATGCCGCCAGGAAGCATCGGTCAGGCACGTTTGCGTGGCCGCGGTCCCATCGCAGGCTACTTGCAGCCGGTTGCCTTTAGCGGCCCCGAAGAGACTCGCTTCGCGTTGCCCATTGGAAACGCGTTTGGTCCCGACGAAAAACGTCTGTCCGCAGGCATGTTGGTCGGAGCGGTTTACCGTTTTCGAATCACCAACATTCCTCGCGCACCAGGCGCCGAGCTCTTCCCGACCGTGGAAGTGATTGACCGTACCTACCCGCCGCCGGGCTTGGCAACGAAGTACCCGATCCCGATCAATTTGGATCTCGAGGACTTGGAAGCCGCACTCGAGGGCAAGATGGTCACCCGCGTGATCGTGCTGGAAGATCCACAAACGGCATCACCACTGCCTCAAGAAACAACATCGTCGACCGCAATCGATATTGCGCCTCATCAAGACGCACTCGAAACAGCCGATCGTTTGGGCCGCCCCGTCGCCATCGTGCGGATCGGGTCGGTCTCGCCGCCGACCGCACCTGCATTGATGCCACAGTTCTTCTTCGGAAGCCCCTCCTGGGTCCCCGTTCAAGAACCGGCCAATCAGCCCGCCAATCAGTCCGCTAGCGCGATTCAGCAAACTGCTGCAGAACTGACACCAGCACAATCGACTCCCGTCCAACAATCGACCTTCGTCGGTGGTTAACCCTCAAGACGCATCCGCAAAGCCATGAGAATCGAATTGCATCGTAAAGGGATCACCACTGCGTTGGCGTCGGCCACCCTGTTGTGGGCGACGGGGTGTATCACGCCTCAGTACAACATGCCGCCAAAGGCAAAACTGGCCTCAACGCCAGCAACGCAACAAACCGTAGCGGATTCAACCGCTCAAACTTTGCCTGCGCAAACGATGGCCGCTCAAACGCCTGTGACAGAGCAAGTCAGTTATCAGGTGCCTACCGCGCAACCAGCGTTCCCGGCGCATCAAGTCGGCCAACAGGTGCAACCGCAACACATGCAGGTATCGGGAATCCAAGCGATGCCCGTGCATTACGCGCCGGCCATTCTGGATGAATCGTTTGGCCAAGCCGACCCGGCCAGCTGCGGCTGTTCGACCGCTGGCGGTTGTGGCGCTGGCAATTGTGGACCCGGTGGATGCGGTGGTTGCCAATCCGGCAACTGTGGCGAATGCTGCGCACCGCAGGGTTACGTGATGCACACACCACAAGGTTGGAATGCTTACGGGATCGACCCGCAAGAGTTCTTGTGCGACGGTGGCGACCGCAGTCCACAAGCGATGTTGAGAAAAGACGATTCGATTCGTAACCTCGGTTTAGAAGACACGGTCGTCCACTACACGACGGGCGACCGAAACATTCATTTTCAATCGAGCAATCGAACCTGCATCTACGCGCCCCGTTTTACTTCGGTCCGTCACATGACGGCTGCCGAATCGGGTGGCCGCGCCGTGACGCTCAACGCCATGGACACGCCAGTCGGTCCAGTGGGTATCAATCACGAACTTCCTGGTTTGGTTGTGGCTGATTCGACCGAATTGGCACACGCCGAAGTGGCTCGTCGTATCGATGCGATGCGAGACCGCAATCGCGGTGTGCCAGTCGATGCCGTCCAGCAACTCGAGCAAGCATCCGATGTCATGGCCGCCTTGGCAGCCTTGCGTCTGTATGACCTTGGCGAGTTGATTGATGCCGATTTGGCGGTGATCAAACGCCTTGCTCAGGCAGCAGTGCCTTGGACAATCGACGAGTCGCTTGAAGTCGCGATTGCCGACCTGAAACCGCCAACGCTGACTCGGGATCAAACGCTCGAGGCGTTCACGATCTACGAATTCCCCGATGCGGGACGGCTCAGGATCATCAAGCTTGCGGATCGCGGCGACGCCCTGCCTGGCGAAACCGTGACATTCGCTTTGAAGATCGAAAACGTCGGCGATTCTGCTGTGACCGATGTCGTCGTTGCTGACAACTTGACGACTCGATTGGAGTACGTCCAAGGCAGCGAAAAGGTCGAAGGCGGCAACGCCGAATTCACGGCGACGCCGAACGAGGGTCAATCGCTCAAACTCCAGTGGAAGCTCACTGACGAGTTGAAGGTTGGCGAAAGCGTCACGATCCGGTTCGAGTGCAAAGTACGCTAGTGCTGCCGATTGGTCCAACCGCCGTAGGCCGGATCAAGGAGCGACAGCGACACCGATCCGGCATGATTCTCTGGCGACAATTTGGGACGGCGACGCTCCTGCAACCATTTGGGAGGGCGACGCTCCTGCAACCATTTGGGAGGGCGACGCTCCTGCGGAGCCGCACGTGAAGTTCGGCGGGAGCCTCACCCTCCCGACGAAGCCTCTCGCTCCCGTTCGCGATACAATAGGACCTTCAGCACATTCGCCGCGCGAACGATTGAAGTCTCCATGTCGCGATTCCTTGTCTTCGTACTCTCTCTTTTCGGTGTGGTCGCGGTCGCCAATGGGTGCCGAAAGTACCACGACGAACTCGACTACAACTACGCCGTGCAAGAGTTGCGGCCCGTTGAAGATTTGCAGTTCGGTGAGATCGTTCAATTCGAAACGGTCTTTTGGCAAATTGATGACACCGTGTCGCTGCGCAAGTTGATTGTCGAAGATGCGATTTGCAACGGGCGCGACGTTTTAGAGATCGGAACGGGCACAGGGCTGATTGCCATTCTGTGTTTACAGAATGATGCGACCAAAGTCGTTGCAACCGACATCAACCCGGCCGCAGTCGCCAACGCAAGGTACAACGGCGCTGTGTTGGTCGAACACGAAGACTTGGACGTGCGTCTGGTCGATCAAGACGATCCGGGCGCCTTCTCGGTGTTGGCACCAGTCGAGAAGTTTGATTTGGTCATCTCTAACCCGCCATGGGAAGATGGTGTCGTTGCCAAGCCGGCTGATCATGCCTTTTACGATCCGAACTTTGCACTGATGGATTCGATCCTCGATGGGTTACCCGAGCGGCTTAACCCTGGGGGCAGGTGTCTTCTCTCGTACGGGCATGTGCCGGCCATCAAGCGATTGATCAGCGAAGCGGAAAAGCGGAACTACGTGGTCAAGGTTTTGGATGACCGAGATCTGGATGCGTTGGACACCGATTTCTTGCCGGGGATGTTGGTCGAGTTGCGCCCGCCTTTGACCAAGACCATCGTGTCAGGAGGCGAATTCAAGTCGGTCGAAGAAACGAAAGAAGAAGATTCACAAGAAGAGCCCGCCCAAGAGTAGACAGGTGCATGGCCGAATGATTCGGCGTCGTGTGTGGTTGGAAGGCAGAATCTTTACCGCAAGCGTGTGGTCGATGTGAGTTGCCGAAAGTTCAAATGGCAATCCGCAATCGGTGTCAGCGTTTTGAGTGAGTCAACGCGCGGCAGGCCATCATGGCTGTTTCGATTGTTCGATCGTGATCAAAAAACGGGTGGCAAGTTGCATGCGCGGTTTTGTCGGCGCTGTCAAGAGAGGCTGTGATTCGTGAGAAAAGTGTCAGTTATTTGCCTTGCGAGCGCCCGAGGACCGTCACTAACATAAAGTTGTCTCACGATGTTTCATTATTCATTCCTTTTCTGATCGTGCTCGTGCACGGTCGCCGTCGAGAGACCTCCTTCCTCTCGCAGTTGGACACTTGATTGATGATCCACTACACCTGCGATCGCTGTAAACGACAGATAGACCCCTCTGATCAAACACGCTACGTCGTTCAAATCGAAATCCAATCGGCCGCGGAATGTCCGACCGCCGTTGAGATGGACGACGACATTGATCAGCTAACTGAGTTGCATCAGATCCTTGAAGGAATCGCCGACGAAGACTTGGTAAGTGACCCTGACGAGTCGAGTCATCGTGGACGTTACGATCTTTGCCCCGAATGCCATCGCCAATTCTTAAAGAATCCGCTTGGCCGCGACACCATGTTGGCACTTGGCTTCAGCAACAACTGACGACCGTTGTTCATTGACTGAGAGTGTGAGTCGAACACGCTGTTCGTAGTACCGAGCTTTAGCCGGAATCTTCTCGGATTCCGCCAAAAGGTGGGACGACAAACCGTACTGGCAACGTGGCGCCGACGAGGACTTTCGATTCGTGGTGCGTGCAAGCACACACCCTACGATCTTTCGTCGGTTTGCAGACGACTAGTTTTCTACGAGACGACGCTCGTTCATCATCAAGAAGTTGTCGCGGCAGTCGACGTATTCGATCACCGCGACTCGAACGGGCATTGGCAGCCGTCGAATCTCTTTGTCAAAGTGTGGGTCGGCCTGACAAAGCAACAGTCGATCGATCCAGTCGATGCCGCCGCCCTTTTCGTCGCTGTCAAATTTCGAGGCGATCAATCGGACCATCGAGGTCAACGATGCTTGGCGTGGACGCGATTGATGGTCGCTGGCAAGATCACGCAGAGCGAACTCCGCTTCGACCAGACGTTGCGCTTGCGCCGCGGCGACCCTGTCGCCAGCCCGATAGCTTGCAACCACAAAGTTTGCACTGCCGTGCGTCTTGGTCACACTGTCGAAACCACCTAGCGTCTTCTCTTCTCCCTGCGCCGTGACCGACACGTCGATCAAACCGCCACGCCAGCCCGGTGGGACCTGAAGCGTTAGCCGGAAAGTCTTTTCACCTTCAAGGACTTGGCGTGCTGTCCAACGCAGTTTGAAGTAGACACCGAGGCCGCGTCGAATGGTTCCCGAAGCCGTGACGGCTTGAACGGGGGCCAAGCGGTTCATTTGCAAACTGTCGATTTCCTTTTCGCCCTTGTCAAATCCCGCGTGCAAATGACTGAAATGTCCATACGCGCCATCGAGTGAGGCTCCCATCGCTCGTGAGGCTTCGTTGGTTTTCTTGACTTGGATGTTCCCGTCGACGTCACTGGCAACTTCCGTACGGGGCCAATAGTCGACCACACGCACCGATTTGTCACGCGGTTGGCACTGTACAAGCCATTGATCGACCTTAGGCATTTCGGGGTCGACGATCAGTGACGAAAGCTTGAGCTCGATGGTGACCGTTGACGGGTCGTCTGATTCCAACAGACTCGCGGGGGCGGTTGGCGGAAGATCAAAGTGGACGCTGCGGCCGTCAGCAAGGACCGTCGAAGCTGGAAGCAGAAGTAGAAAGAATGCCGCGCACGAACGAATGGTAGCCATGATGTGTCCTCCCCTTTGACAAACGAAGATCTCGGCTGCATGCCAAGACTCAACCAAAATGCGCCGAATGGGTGGCGCGCCCGGATCCTCCGGTCTGCCCACGACGCGAAGTTCGCGTGAGCCTGCCGTTCCGTCATGGAAAGGAGTCGCAAGCGGCGGGTGAACGCATCGTTGCTCGCGACAACGGAAGGTTAGCGACTTGTCGAGTCGAAGCAATTGTGACGATCGCTCAAGAGGGACCCACCAGCCGGACCATGCGATCGTGAAACACGAGCGCAATTTTGTAGTGGACGAGGCTACGAGTCCTTATTCCTGCGGGAGTGCGAGAGGTGATTGAATGGGGTACGAGAAGAGAGGGACTCGTAGCCTCGTCCACTACGACACAGAGGGACTTGTGGCCTCGTCCACTACAAAACAAAGGCACGCGTTGTGAAACATGCCTAGCTGTGCATTCGTGGCAGCTCGCTGCCAGCTGCGATGATCTCGCTTTCTTTGGCGGACAGTTGGTCCAAGCGGATGCGGACCTGCTCGCGGTCGGTAAACGTTTCCGCGAGTTTGACGTAGGTGGTGTGGTGCCGCGCCTCGCTTTCAAAGAGGCTGGCGTAGAATTCGGCCAGCTCGGGTTCGCGTGGTCGGATGTGTTCGGCTAGCAAACTGAAACGCTCGCAGCTTCTCGCTTCGATCAGCGATGCGACGAGCAGCCGGTCGACGGCTCGGTCTGGTTCGCTCTGCGAAACCAGACGATTGAGTTCGCGGCCATAGGGGCCGGATGCGAGTCGGCGGAATTCGACACCGCGGCGATCAAGGATCTCGAGCACCATTTCAAAGTGCTCCAGTTCTTCTTCGATGATGCGTTTCATTTCCCGACACAGCTCGCGGTGGTCGGTGTAGGCATTCATCAAATTCATCGCGGTCGACGCCGCTTTGCGTTCGCAATGAGCGTGGTCGATCAAGACTTCATCGAGTGATTGGTCGACTTGATTGAGCCAGCGGGTGGTCGATTCGGATTGCAGGTGGAGCATGATGTCGGAAGGAAACGAGTACTATTCCGCAAACAACGCTTTGGCAAACATCGCGGCATCGAATTGGGCAAGGTCGTCGATCCCCTCGCCAAGCCCGACATATTTCACTGGCAGTTGAAACTGTTGCCGGATGGGAAGGATCACGCCACCTTTGGCCGAGCCATCGAGTTTGGCCAACACGATTCCGGTGCAACCTGCCGCGTCGCTGAAACCTCGAGCCTGGCTGATCGCGTTCTGACCGGCGGTTGCGTCGAGCACCAACAGCACTTCGTGCGGGCTGCCTTCGATTTTCTTGCCGACGACCCGGCGGATCTTCTCGAGCTGTTGCATCAAGTTGACTTGAGTCTGCAACCGACCAGCGGTGTCGACGATGGCAATATCGGCTCCGATCTCGACGGCCTTTTCCACCGTCTGGTAGGCAACGCTGGCAGGATCGGCTTCCGGTTTGCCCGTGACGATCTCGCAGCCGATGCGTCCTGCCCAAACAGTCAGCTGCTCCACGGCGGCGGCGCGAAAGGTATCGCCGGCACCGAGGACGACGCGTTTGCCCGACTTGGTCAGGTAGTTGGCGAGTTTACCGATGGAAGTTGTTTTGCCACTTCCGTTGACTCCAACGACCAGGATCACCGTTGGGCCAGAGTCCGCCACGTTGAGCTCGGCCGATTCCTGTTCGAGCATCGACTGAGTTTGAGTCGTGATGGTCGACAGGACTTCTTCGAATTGAACGCGGCGTGCGCGAAGTCGCGTGCCCACGTCGTCACGAATCGTCTCGGCCGGTTCGACACCCATGTCGGTGCGGATCAGTCGTGCAAACAGTTCATCAAGGAACTCGTCATCAACCAGCCGCCCTTCTGCCTTGAACAGGTCTCGGATGTCGGTGTTGAGCGTTTCGCGGGTTTTGGTCAACCCGGCGCGCATTTTTGCAAAGAGACCTTTGGGCTTCGCTTCAGGTTGCGGCTTTGCTGCGGGTGGAGGTGTCGTTGGTGTTGGCGCTACCGAGCCGTCGCCCTCAGGGGCTGGCGTTTCCGATTGGACAACCGAGGCGGATTCACTTGTCGCGGACTCACTGGGCGTCTCTGCAGGTGGTTCGGTTGGTTGAGCAGGTTGTTTCTTGCGCCAAAACGCCATCGTGGTGAGTTTGGTTTGGAGGAGTGGAGGTGAAATGGTTGGAAAGGTTTGCCGGTGAGGGCGAGATGAACACCAAGATTTTGCACCAAGAGCGGCAATCCCGATAGGCGGCCGATAGCGGTCCCCCCAACTTCGGTTGGCATCGCAAGCGTCGTGGCCGGCTTGGGGGCAAATCAACGCCAGGAGCTTCAGTGAGGCCGGGCAATCGTTACGACCGGTCTAACCGTCAGAACCGCAAGAATGGTTGCAATGCATGCAAGCAGAGTCATGCGAAGGGTTTCCGCGACGCACATCTGCGGCGCGCATTCTCCGTGATTGTCCGCTTCTTCCCCGCTTCGAGGCTCTTTTCTCAATTCACGGGTCGATATCTGACCCTGATGACTGGGCGCGGACGGTAAGTCGCCATGCCAACTCCCCACAGGGTTTGGCGGCAGACTACGCCATGAGCGACCGGCCGTGGATTAATTTTTGGTCCGCGTATTCCGACGTCGACTATTTCGGTCGCTCGGATCCGCGCTGGTGCCTTGCAAGATCACCCGAATGGAACCTTGGGAGTTAATAAAGCATATGAAGCTTAGCAAATTAGCTCTGATCGCCGCGATTGCTTGTGGAACGTACGCAAGCGATGCTTCGGCCGATCAACTGAACGATATCAATTTGGTTTCCCACTGCGCAGCAGCTGCTTGCGACTGTGGCGAACCAGTATGTGGATGTGAACCATGCGGCGACGCATGCGACACAGAGTGCTGTGACACTGATTGTTGCGACTCCGGTTGCGACTCTTGCTGTGACAGCGGATGTGGATTCTCGCTCCCCAGCTGTGGCCTGATGGGCGACTGCTGCTTGGGCGACCCCTTCACCCTCTTTGGTGAGCACTGCGGCTACTCGGCTGGCGGTTGGGTTCAAATCGGCTACCACAACAAAGCAAACTCTTTGTTCAACAGCCGACGCGACAACGTCCAACTTCACCAAGCTTGGTTGTTCGCTGAGAAAGCCATCGACACCACTTGTGGATTCGACATCGGTGGACGTATCGATTACGTCTACGGTACGGACGGACCTGACACCCAAGCTTTTGGTACTGACCCACGCGGTTGGGACAACAGCTGGGATCACGGTGCAGACTACGGTCACGCACTGCCACAAGTTTACGTCGAAGCTGGCTACGGCGATTTGACGGTCAAAGCAGGTCACTTCTTCACCCTGATCGGGTACGAAGTTGTTGCCGCTCCCGACAACTTCTTCTACAGCCACGCGTACACCATGTACAACAGCGAGCCATTTACCCACACCGGGTTCTTGGCAACCTACGACGTTTCGGATGACATTGACGTCTACGGTGGTTACACCATGGGTTGGGACAGCGGATTTGATGACAACGGGGACTCGTTCCTCGGTGGTATCTCAGCTGCTCTGACCGAAGACATCACCCTGACTTACGCTACCGTCTTCGGCCGCTTCGGCGAAGCTCGCTTCAATGGCGTTGAAAAGGGTTACATGCACTCGATCGTCGCTGACATGGCGTTGACCGATAACCTGCAGTACATCCTGCAGAGCGATTACCTCGACACCGAAAACAACGCAAACGTCAAAGTTCGCGATACCTTCGGTCTGAACAACTACTTGATCTACACCGTCAACGATTGCTTGGCATTCGGCGGTCGCTTCGAGTGGTACAACAATGAAGGTGTTTACACCAACATTGGACAAGAAGCTGACATCTACGCGTTGACTTTGGGCTTGAACTACCGCCCACACGCCAACGTCGTTGTTCGCCCCGAAGTTCGCTTCGACTGGGTTGACAACAACGCAGCTGTCTTGGCCGCTGGTAACCAAGTTGTCGAAAACGGCAACGACCAAACCACCTTCGGTATCGACACGATCTTCACCTTCTAAGGTGATTTCGAGCTGAGTTCTCGCCTCGGTTCCCACGGATCGAGGCGAACAAAGCAATTGAAAGCATTTGAGCCCAGCCACCTCTAATGAGGTGGCTGGGCTTTTTTCTGTTGTGGGGGCAACGGAGCCGCCGAAGCGCGGAGAAGTCGAGCTAATCGCCAAAGCTTGCCAAATGGAGTGTCGTCCTAGCAATTTGAGACGGTTTTTGGCGTTCTGCTGGTCAATCGGACCGCTCGTGAAACCGATGTTGCAGAACACATAAAGTGCGCGGGTTATTTGGGATCTACATACGGCGGTCCGTAGCCCTTTGACTCCAACGCTGCACGATTGACCCGTCCGAAACACACGCTTGCATTAAGTAGCGATCTTCCGGAGTTCAGGAAAATGAGACTTTCAAAGTCGGCCATTTTGGCCTCTTTATGCTGCTTGGGAATGGCGGTTGCCGTTCAAGCAGAGACCCCTACCTACCCGGGAGAAGTTGCCCAGGTTGGGTACTGCGATTGTGGTGAAGCCGTCTGCGGTTGTGAGCCAGTGGCTGACTGCTGCGATACCAGTTGCGATTCAGGATGTGACTCGGGTTGCTGCGACTCGGGTTGCTGTGACGCCGGTTGCCCACTGGAAGGATGTTTGGATTGTGATCTGGGCGACCCCTTTGCCTTGTTTGGCGAAGCATGCGGCTACTCGGCCGGCGGTTGGGTCCAACTCGGCTACCACAACAAAGCTAACTCTTTGTTCAACAGCCGTCGCGATAACTTCCAACTTCACCAAGCTTGGTTGTGGGCCGAAAAGGCCATCGACACCAGCTGTGGCTTCGACATCGGTGGACGTATCGATTACGTCTACGGTACCGACGCTCCCGATACCCAAGCCTTTGGCACCGACCCTCGTGGTTGGGACAACAGCTGGGACCACGGTGCGGACTACGGTCACGCGTTGCCACAGGTTTACCTGGAAGCTGGATACGGCGATTTGTCCGTAAAAGTCGGTCATTTCTACACCATCATCGGATGGGAAGTGGTGACCGCTCCGGACAACTTCTTCTACAGCCACGCGTACACGATGTACAACAGTGAGCCATTTACCCACACCGGTTTCTTGGCGACCTACGATCTGTCGGATGACATCGACGTCTTCGGCGGATACACCCTCGGTTGGGACAGCGGCTTTGATGACAACGGGGACTCGTTCCTCGGTGGTTTCTCTGCAGCACTGACCTGCGACATCACGCTGACCTACGCAACCGTTTTCGGTCGCTTCGGCGAAGCTCGTTTCAACGGTGTTGAAAAGGGTTACATGCACTCGATCGTTGCCGATGTCGCTCTGACCGACAACTTGCAGTACATCTTCCAAAGCGATTACCTCGACACCGAAGACAACACGAACACTACGTTTCGTGACACCATCGGTATCAACAACTACTTGATCTACACGATCAATGATTGCTGGGCCGTTGGTAGCCGCTTTGAGTGGTACCAAAACGAAGGTGTGTACACCAACGTTGGGCAAGAAGCTGACATCTACCAGCTGACCTTGGGCTTGAACTACAAGCCACACGCCAACGTGATCGTTCGCCCCGAAGTTCGCTTCGACTGGGTTGAGAACAACACCGCCGTTCTGGCTGCCGGTAACCAAGTCGTTGAAAACGGCGACGACCAAACCACCTTCGGCATCGACACGATCTTTACCTTCTAAGAGGTGCTCGTCTCGACCGAGGTCGGTCTGAAAAACAACGTGAAACCTGGCGTCTCGTAGGAGACGCCAGGTTTTTTCATGCGCCAGCGGCGACCCGTTTCAGGCCCGATTTCAGGCGATTCTTGCGCAGGCCGCAAAGTTTAACAGCCGGTGTAAAGATGGGCGGTTTGCGGTGTCTTCGACAATGCGGTCAAGCTGGATTCTGGTGCCGGTCGTATCCGATACGCAAAAGCAGGCAATTGAACTGTCGCTAACGGAACTCATGGTTTCAACGAACCTGACGCGCCTCATCGGATGCTTGCGGTGCGACCAGACTCGACAAGAACTGTCGCAAGAAAAAATCAATCGGCGTTGGCCACGCATCAGGGATGGCCGCACATCAGGCATGGAGTCCAGCAAATGTATCGTTTGGGATTGGCACTAATGGCCTCGCTCGGAGTCGGAGCGATGGTCTCGGCTCAGGGCGTTGAAAACGCCGCATATTACGCAGGCGATTTGGATCGTGGGCAAATCGCGCAAGTTTCCTGCTGCGATGACGTGACCTGTGACACGGGCTGCGACATCAGTTGTGATGGCTGCGACAGCGGCTGCAACGACTGTGGCGGCTGCGGAACGGCAAACGGCTTCGGCGGTATCTTCGACGGCAGCCTCGGTGGCGAATGCTGCTTGGGCGACCCACTGTCGCTGTTCGGTGAACACTGTGGCTTCTCAATCGGCGGTTGGGCTCAATTGGGCTACCACAGCGCCAACCTGCCTTTGTTCAACAGCCGCAAATACGAGTACCAACTTCACCAAGCTTGGGTTTACGCCGAACAAGCGATCGACACCTCATGCGGTTTCGACATCGGCGGCCGAGTTGACTATGTCTACGGTACCGACGCACAAGACACTCAAGCCTTCGGGATTGATAACCATCACTGGGACAACCCATGGGATCATGGTCCAGACTATGGTCACGCCATCCCACAGGCTTACCTCGAAGCGGGTTACGGCGAACTGACTTTCAAGGTCGGTAAGTTCTTCACGATCATCGGCTACGAAGTCGTGACCGCCCCCGACAACTTCTTCTACAGCCACGCGTACACGATGTACAACAGCGAGCCCTTCACGCACACCGGTGCTCTGGGAACGCTGGCAGTCGCTGACCATATGGACGTCTACGGCGGTTGGGTCCTCGGTTGGGACAGCGGCTTTGAAGACAATGGCGATGCCTATCTTGGCGGTGCTTCGATCGACTTGTGCGAAGACATCACCATGGTATCGACTCTCGTTGCAGGTCGCTTTGCCGACAACGCCGGTGGCAACGAGCGTGGTTGGATGCACACCTTGTTGTTCGATGTTTCGTTGACCGACAAGCTGACCTACATCTTCCAAAACGACATCCTCGACACCGAAGATGCAACCGGACAAACCTGGCGTGAGACGTTTGGTATCAACCAATACTTGTTGCACACCATCAACGACTGCTGGGCTCTGGGTGCTCGCTTCGAATACTGGAACCTCGATGCGAGAAGCCAAGGCTACTATGGCCCCGCAGCGCCTCCGGGATTGGTCAACACCGCAACGGGCGACTACGACATCTTTGCGTTGACCCTCGGCTTGAACTACAAGCCTCACGCAAACGTCATGATCCGTCCCGAAATTCGTTGGGACTGGGTTGACGGAAGCAACACCAACTTGGCGATCGCCGACATCACCCTGCTTGAAGGCAACGAAGAGCGTCAAACGACCTTCGGTATCGACACGATCTTCCTTTACTAGGAAACGAGTTGGACACGATTGGCAATTCATCAAGCCGGGCTCAACACGAGCCCGGCTTTTTTTTGCGCTGGAATTGTCGCCTTTCGCTCCGCGAAAGTAGCGCCCGGAAACTCAGCGTCCGCAACGCAACTCTTGCGGAGCAAAAGGCGACGACGTTGAGGCTTGACCATGCCGGATTCGTGTCGCTGTCGCTCCTTGATTCGGCCTGCACGCTTGCACGTTGATTAGGCGTCGATGCCTCTGCGGCGTGCAAGCTTTTCGGGCACGCCAGGCCGCCTCGATGGGGATAAAAAAAATTCGTGCCGCAAATCGCTGCGTTCTCTTCACGCCGATGCGGAATTGAAAGCGTTTTGGCCCGGCGGTTGCATCGTGCTGATCCTCTGAGCGAACGCTTCCTTTTTCATCACCTTTCGAGCGAAGCTTGATGGCCCGGGCATGAGTGGATGGAAAGTCGCATTGTCGCCTCCATCATCGAATCCTCCCTAACACGTTGTGGCTACCGAGAAGGCCCCAATTCCAATGAATCAACTTTCCCTGCGTGTCCCGCTGCTGCGGGTACCGTTGCTGTTTGGTCTTTTCGCGCTGGCGAGCGTGTGCGTGGCCCCCGAATGTTTGGCGCAAACCGAAGAGGTTGCTGCCGAATCTGTCTCGGAAGACCTGGGTGTCGGCTATGCCTTTGACAACGCTGTGCTGTTTATCTGCGCCGTGCTTGTGTTGTTCATGCAAGCCGGGTTTGCGATGGTTGAAACAGGACTCAATTCGGCCAAGAACACCGTCAACATTCTCTACAAGAACGTGATGGACCTTTCGGTGGGTGCATTGTTGTTCTTCATCATCGGTTTCGGGTTGATGTACCCGGGCAACTACATGTCCGAAGCCGAAGCCGAGGCGGCTAACCAGTACATCGCGTTCGGGGGCACCGGCATCTACGAAGCAGGTGCCGACCGAACGTTTTCTCCACAAGCGGATTGGTTTTTTCAGGCGGTGTTTGCCGCGACAGCCGCGACCATTGTCTCCGGTGCCGTTGCTGGTCGCATGAAGTTTTCAGCTTACCTGATCTACAGCGCGCTACTGACTGGTTTGATTTATCCGATCAGCGGGTACTGGAAGTGGGGCGGCGGTTGGCTCGCTGACATGGGCTTTCAGGACTTTGCCGGTTCGGCGGTTGTCCACGGCGTAGGCGGATTCGCTGGCCTCGCCGGTGCACTCATTCTCGGACCGAGACTTGGACGCTTCACTTCCGATGGTAAGTCGATTCCGATGCCGGGGCACAACATCACCTTTGCCGCCCTTGGAGTCTTCATCCTTTGGGTCGGTTGGTACGGCTTTAACCCCGGCAGCCAACTTGCGTTTCAAGGGACCGGCGACATCGACGCCTTTGTCTTGATCGCAGTCAACACGACACTTGCCGCAGCGGCTGGAGTGGTGACGGCAACCCTGGTCAGTTGGGGGCTGTTTTCGAAACCAGATCTTTCGATGAGCCTCAACGGTGCGCTTGGCGGACTGGTGGGGATCACGGCCTGCTGTGACTGTTTCAGCAATGTTTGGGCGATCGCCGTTGGCGGCGTCGCCGGCATTCTTGTGATCGCCGGAATCTTGTTGCTCGACAAACTGAAAATTGATGATCCCGTCGGTGCTTGGCCCGTTCACGGTCTCTGCGGTGTTTGGGGATGCATGGCGATCGGGATTTTGCCGAACACACATTTGGCGTCGGGGGCGACAAGCTTCATGACTCAGCTGATCGGAACGGCCGCCATTTGTGGCTGGGCATTCGCAATGATGACGGTCGTCTTTGTGGGGCTCAAGTTCGCAGGCTTGCTTCGCGTTTCTCCTCAAGAGGAGCAGGCAGGTTTGGACGTCTCCGAACACGGAATGCACGCTTATCCAGCTGATCTGACAAGGATGCCCGCACGCTAGGAATGAAGCTCGCTAGAAATCAAGCACGCTAGAAATCAAGCACGCAAGGAAGCCGTCTTTCGAGAGCATTCATCAATGATCTACCCACCGCAGCTCCGTCGTCGGCTGTCCACGGCCGATGGCGGAGCAACCGGCGGGATGCGATCTCCTTTCTACATCGAGCTTCTCGGCTCTTGCCTGGGCCAGAAGACGCCCTGATCCCCAACAGGTGTCCGCCTCGCTTGTTGGGGGCAGGGTCTTTTGAACCAGGTAGGAATCGAGTTTGTTTTGCAGGAGCCGGTCTCATCGCGAGGCCGGCTTCTCTTTTTTGGGCATCTTTTCCTGACGCCAGGATTCGCTAACGTAGTACTCTCGTATTTCGTTCCCCGATTCCGTTGTGCGTCCCGTGAAGCTGATCATCGCCATCATCCAGCCCGCCAAATTGGAAGCGGTCAAAGAAGCTTTAACCAAGGTTGAAGTCTTTCGATTGACGGTGATGGATTGTCAGGGATTCGGTCGACAGAAAGGGCAAACGGGAGTCTACCGCGGGCACGAATTCAGTGTGAACCTATTGCGTAAGGTTCAGCTTCAAATCGCCGTCAACGAAGAATTCGTGCAACCGACGGTCGATGCGATCCTTGAAGGCGGTCGCTCTGGCGATTCGGGTGAAATTGGCGACGGCAAGATTTTTGTTCTGCCGATGGACGATTGCATCCGGATTCGAACGGGCGAACGCGGCAACGAAGCGATCTAGCACACGTAGGTCATGCTGTGCATGACACTCACAGCTCGATCGCCGTTCTCTATGCAAGAGGCTGGGATTGGTTGGGCGTCTGTTTCCTTGGGGTCTGGCTCTGGCACGTTAGGCTTACTGTCTGGATCGCCTCGATACCATCGTCATGCCGGATCTGCGTCGCTGTCGCTTCTTGATCCGGCCTACAGATTTGGTTGGATGCTCCCACCGCCGTGTGACGGTAGCTACAGTAGAATCAATTCCCGCCTGCTTGTTTGCCTACCTACCCACCACGAGGATTCCCGTCATGCGGTTTGCCTTCTTGCTACTCGGCGCGTTGTTGATTCATGGCAACGCCTTTGCGGACCAGCATCTGTTCGTGCTTTCGGGGCAATCGAATATGGCCGGACTGAGGCCCAGTGAGTCGTTTGTGCCAACCGTCCAAGAAGCCTTTGGAAAAGAAAACGTGATCGTTGTTTTCGACGCCCACGGTGGCCAACCGATTCGACGTTGGTATCGCGATTGGAAGTCGGGCGACGGCAAAAAGCCTGCTGAGACTGGTGACCTCTATGATCGATTGATGGGAAAAGTTTCGCCCGCGATCAAAGGCAAAGAGATTGCTTCAGTCACCTTTCTTTGGATGCAAGGTGAACGTGATGCCCGCGAAAAGCATGGTGACGTCTACGGCGACAGTTTGTTGGGACTCCACAAACAGCTTTCGAATGATTTGAAACGGGACGATGTGAATTTGGTGATTGGGCGTTTGAGCGATTTCGATATGGCCAACAAACGCTATCCGCATTGGACCAAGATTCGTGAAGTGCAAGTCGCGGTTGCAGAGAAACATCCTCGCGGCGGGTGGGTCGACACCGATGACCTCAACGACGGCCTCAACCGCAAAGGCAAAGAGATCAAAGACGACTTGCACTATTCGGCCGAGGGCTACAAGACCTTCGGCCTGCGTTTGGCCAACGAAGCGATCAAGCTGATTCGTGAAAACCAGTGATCAGATATTGCCAGATCGCCTGATGGCGCGCATCAAAGTGAACGCGTAGAACATGGCAACCAAACACCCGACCGCGCCTGGCACCGAGGTGTCAAAGAGCAGCGGACGAACTTGGTTGCTGAGCATCGACGCCGATCCAACGAACAGCGCCGACGCAAGGAGCCCCATCACCATACGGTTGACGATCGAGTCGAGTCGTCGATGTTCGAGATGGACATCAAAGCTGCCGCGTCGCACTCGATTGACAATATCCGAAATGTCAGCAGGCAAGGATTCGACCAGACGGCTCCAATCGCGATGAGTGTTTTGAAGCTTGCGCCACATTCGCTCGGGTGAAAGCCTGCGTTTGATCGCCTCGTGCCGGTAAGGTTCAAGCAGTTCGACAATGTTGAAGGCTGGATTGAGTTGCTGGGCCGTGCCTTCGAGCATCACCAACATTTTGATCAACAGGCTGACGCGAGACGGCAAAAGGATATGGTGCCGACGAATGATGTCGGTCATTCGGTTGAGCGCACCACTGAGGTCAAACTGGTCAATCGCTTGCGAACCGTATTCGTCGATGAATTCGACAAGATCGCCCTTGAGTTGGCCGCGGTCAAAGTCGGCGGGGACTTCGCCCAGCAACACGACGGCGTCGAGCAAACGATTGGCGTCCCGGTCGACGGCCGACATCAACAGATCTTCGACCTGTTCGCGCAAGTCTTCGTCGACTCGACCGACCATCCCACAGTCGAGAACGCCGATTGCTTCGTCGGCAAGGACCATGAGGTTTCCGGGATGGGGGTCGGCGTGGTAGAAGCCGTCCCGAAAGACCATCTTCAGAAACATGTTGGCGCCGCGGCGGGCAACATCGGTCAAGTCATATCCCGAGTCGACCAATGCATCGCGATCCGACACGCTGATTCCATCCAGAGCGTCCATCGTCAGAACACGACGGCTACAGAATTCAGCGTGAGGCTCGGGGAATCGAATCTTGGGGTCTTCGCGAAAGTTTGCCGAGAATCGCGCTAGGTTTCGTTGTTCGCGCGTAAAGTCCAACTCATCCAGCAGGGTCTTTTGGAATTCCCGAGCGGTGGCCACGGGATTGTACTGAGCGATTTCGTTTGAATAGGTTTCGGCGAGTTTGGCGATTTCGATCAGGATTTCGATGTCGTTCTTGACCCGATCTTCGATCCCGGCATGTTGCACTTTGACGACCACGTCGGTTCCGTCATGCAGCGTTGCTCGGTGAACTTGGCCAATGGAAGCCGATGCGATGGCTTGCGAATCGAATGCCTTAAAGAGCTTGTCGGGATGATCTCCGAGTTCATTGGTGATCGTCTCGATGACTTGTTCCGGATCATCAGCCGGCGTGCTCGATTGCAATTCGGACAATTCGGCGGCGAGTTCCGGGCCGACCAAATCGGCACGCGTGCTCAGGATTTGACCGAGCTTGATAAAGGTCGTTCCAAGTTCGGTGAGCGCGTTTCGGGTGCGAACATCATCGGGGAGTTGCGAGATCTGTTGCCCATCGTGGCTCCGCAGGTGCTTTTGCACCCACTCGGCTTGAACACCGCCAAGCCACGGAGCCAATCCGTATTTCATGAGCACGCCGACCACTTCGTGGAACCGGCTCGCATTGCGCATCAATCGTGGTAGGTCGCTGACTTCCAAAACAGTGGAGCTCTTTCAAGGTGGGAAGTGGAAGCAGGAAACGTAAGGCTAGGAATCAACCTTTTCAATCACCGCATCGCGGACACGCGTCAGGCCGTCGCGCAGCTCTTCGGCAGCCAGCCCCAGTGCCGAGAGAACGTTGTCGGCTGTTTCACCAACAGCCGACGTGACCGGTTCACACTCATCCGAGAGCTTGTCGAGCTGCTCGGAGACTTTTTCGTACTCTTGCTGGGCCTCCATGCTGGCCAGATGCATCCTGAGTTTCAGTTCGTCACGTTCTTGCTTGAGTGTCGAAATCAAGTTTTCCAGGTGAGTGCTCGTTGTGGACATCGTTCTTGCCTCGTTTTGATGTGAGTCAGTTTAGCCTTGTGAAGGACGCAATTTCTTGCGGCTTCACAAGTAAAAGGGGCGCCACCACGTCATGATTACAGCTGCGCGGTTTTTTCGCGAATCTTTTTGCGGCCAGGCGAGCACGCGCGAGCGGGCGACCGAGTGATCCGGTTTGTTGCGGCGCCCGAAGTGTCCGGTAGGGGCAGGCATTTTGCCGTCGACTGCCTCGACGTCGAACTGGACCACGATTTACGAGTTTCACGGCGAGAAGCGTCAGGCGAATTGGCAATTCAAATGCCCATTTTCGACCCACGGAGATCGACGAATGACTATCGTAAGGGGGACCGAAACCGCCGTTGCCTGTTCGGCATCCCGCTCAAAACAAATTCCGCTCGCTTGGCAGATACGCCAAACTCGATTCACCAGGAATCTAAAGCGGACAAAACCCTAGGAGTTGACCCGTGCTGACCCTTCGCCGAACCCTTTCAGTTGCGATCGTTGCGACGATTGCCGTATTGGCTTGCAGCAGCGATGCCCAGGCTCAATATCCCGTAGCGGTGCAACCGGTTGTCCCAGCAGTGGTCGGTTACACGGCCGAGCGTCGTGGTCTGTTCCGTCGCCGAGTCGTTTACCGTCCGGTCGTTGCACCTGTGGCCGCGCCGGTTGTCCCCGTCGCTCCCGTCGCGCCAGCGGCACCCGTGGTGAGCGTCGCGCGGCCCGTCGTTTCGGCTCCGGTGGTCACGGTGGCCCGCCCCGTTTTGACGACTCCCGTTGTGGCGGCCCCCGTCGTGGTCGCCCGACCGGTTGTTGCACCGGTGACCGTGGCCAGACCGGTTGTCGTGGCACCGGTTCGAGCCTACTACGCTCCTCCTGTCGTGCCTCTTATCAATGGCTTCTAAACGGATGGCGGCTTCTAGACGGATGGCACGTCGTGAGTAATGCCGCAGTGTCTGTGTGCCGTTGGCTTTGAGGCCTCAGCCGGCCCCATGCACCATGGGTGTAAGGCCCGGCCGCTTACGCGATCACGGCTCAGTTGAGGTGATTGGGCTTTGACTCGTTCTGTTGGAAAACAGCGCCAAAGCCGGTCAACTATCCGTGTTATTCGTGTCATCGGTGGTTGTCTCTTCCCGGCTCGGCAATCGTTATGTCAATGCCGGCAGCTCAAAGGTGGCTGAGCCTATTCGGTGAGCGCATCGAAAATCTTTGATTCGAGACTACGTCCGAGGCTGCCGCCGAGAGTTTCGAGTGGGTGGCGAATCTTCTCGCGGATCTTTTCGGCTTCCGCTTCAATTTCGTGGACGCGACCAACGATCTTTTCGGCTTCGAGTTTGACGCGTTCCACTTCTCGCTCGACTTCGACGATCACCAGGATCAGGACCAACAACGCGACGGCCATCACCGACGCGATTCCGACCACGCACCACTTGATCACATTGACAGAGGCAGCCAACTGATCGACGCTCGCCTGCAACCGTTGTCTTTCCTCGACGACTTTCTTTTTGCGTCGCTTCTCCCGAAGCTGTTCGCGGCGTTCCTCTCGCTCGAGCAGCGTTGCGACGGCTTGTGTGAGCTCTTTGGTGCTCATCGGTTTGAGTTCAGAATCCATCGGGCTTTCGCTGAGGGAGGGGCGGTTGGTGCAGAGGGTATCGGGATTGAGGTAGCCCGAGAACGGTTGCTGACCTCTTTGCTAAACCCCTACAGCCTAGTTCCCCACAGTCTAATCACCACCTAGATTGCCGGCCTCACAAAAGAGGGCTGGTGCTGACGAAGATGTTCGTTGAGGATGCGAACGGTTTCCTCGATCGCCGTGCGATGCTTGTTCAGATTGGCGTGGTTGGTGGGCACGAGCTTTTCCGAGATCGCTTGCGGATGCCGAGCGCTGTAGACCGGGACCACGCCGTCGGTTCGCTCGTGAATCACCCCTCCGAAATGGTCGCCGATGATTGAATGCAGACAAACGTCTTGTCGTATCGGAATGCGGTCGATGGCTTTGAGCAGGCAGCTTTCGGTGTCCAGCAAGTCAATGCTGGTTGGAATCCGCTTGCGGACCTCGGGCGAGAACGCGTCGGGGTTGGCCCGCATGAGTTGTTCGTGTTCTTGCCGCTGCTGTTCCGGACGACGCACAAGTGCCGATCCCAAGCGTCCCGCAATCCGCCGCGAATAATTGGAGCCCTTGTGGGGTGTGCCGATGAAGATCACACGCGAGACATCGTTGGTGGGTTCAAAGAAGAATGACGCGGCAATTTCCTGACGCAGCTCGCTCCGCATTCGAATCTGATGGAAGGGCCGAAACGAGACCGAATTCCAGAGGTCATCACCACTTTGAGTGACCTGCAGCTTTGCAATCAACCCGCCCATGCTGTGACCCACCAACACCATGTTGGAAAGTTGTGGGTCGTGATGGAGCGAATCGAACTTGTTGCGAATGCTCTTGAGTTGCTGCCGCAATTCCGTGGCGCTCGAGAGAAAAACTTCGCCGGTTGAGTATTCAAAGACCCAAAGTTGGAAGTGTTCGACAAACCCTCGGCAGGCTCGCATCTCGTTGACGAATTCAAGCCACGTGTAGGGATCGGAAAGGAGGCCGTGGATCAGCACCACCGGAATTTTGCCCGGTTGGTAGGGCTCGAGCATGTAGAGCTCGCCATCGTTTTCGTTGGATGAATCGGGAGTAAGGAATCCTGTCAGGTAAGTTCGCGGGTTGTTTCGCAACGCATAGACCAACGGGGCCGACGTGTCTTTCGCGAGTGGGCGTTGGATCCCATCGACGGTCGCACAACAGACTCGCAAGGGATCATAGAGTTGAAGTTGACAACGTTTGGCGCTAATCGATTCGCCGGAGAATTCTTGGGCGTTGTCTTCACTCGAGGGATCGGCACAGGCGCAAACATTGAGCCGCAGTGTGGCAGCGAAATGAACATGATCGGGAATGAAATCGTTGTCGCAGGGATGGCACGTGCGCACGACAAGCGGGATGCCAACGCCATCACATTGGTGCTCGCGTGACATGGCGTTGGTGCGGTAGTGCCCGACCGGGATGAGTTTGCGAAAGTCATCAGGCTTCCAAACGAATCCGCGATGATCGATCGGGATGACATGACAGATCCCGTCAAGCTTGATGGTCAAACCGACGTTTCGATCAAGCCGCCCGAATCGTTGACCGGTTGTGACGACCTTCATCAGCGCGCTCTTGTGCAGCTCGCATGCTCGGCAATCGTCATGTCCGCAGTGATCGTGCTTTTCGGTTGCGACCGCCACTTGAAAATAGTGGTCAACGCAAGCCGCACTCCCCTGCTCTTCCAGTTCCACCGCTCGGGCGTAGCTGCGTTCGCTCTGTGCAATCGCCGAAGGATCGGACGCGTCCACGTTGGCCGGTTTGGCAAAGACCGGCTCGTGCCATTTCACTCGGGTCACTAAGCAACCGCTGCACGTCAACGCGACCATCGCGACGGCAAAGGAGAGTGGGCGGAAGCTAGCTGGACGTGACGTCACGACGGATGGATGGACAGACCATATGCGCGTGTGAGGACATCCATGCCATCGGAGTTGGTTTGACCGTGCCTCGATGCACTGCGTCACCTTCTTTCATCGGGCGATGGGGCGGTCCAGGATCGGCCGAATGCCGTTTGGCCGGTTGTGCGAAACCGGGCGGCTGTGGCGATGGCGGAAGGTTTTTCGGAAAAAAAACTCCGTCAGGTGAAATCTCGCGGTCACCTCGTGCCATTCACCAGGCAAAGAGCGAAATCAAACGCAAACGCAATCAAAAACTCAAAAAGGCAAATCTCGAAGGAGCCCGTCATGTCGACCGCAACCCCTACCAACCAAACCAACAACAATCTTCACCAGATCGACCAAGTCACCATCGGATTCAATCCTGCCGCAGCAGTGAAAGCCCTCGCCAAGGATTGGGGCTGGTTGATGGCAGCCGGCATCGTGTCGGTCATCGCGGGGATGTTGGCGATCATGGCACCCGTACTCGCCACCGCCGCAGTCGCAATGGTGATTGCCGTCACGCTGGTTGTGGTTGGAGCCTTCAACCTGGCTGGAGCCTTCTTCGCACCTCGCGGGCTCAAATTGGAATCGTTCTGCGTCGGGGTGATGCAGGTCCTGCTTGCCGCAGTCATCGCGTTCTACCCTGTTGGCAGCATGGTCTCGCTGACGGTCCTCCTGGCAGTCCTGTTGATGATCGACGGTGTGACCCGAATCGCGCTGTCGGCGGGTGCGAGGAGAGAATCGGGATGGGGATGGATTATGGCTGGCGGGATTGCAACACTCGCCTGCGGCATGATCATCCTCGCCGGATTGCCAACCAGCTCGTTGTGGGCGATCGGAATTTTGGCCGGCGTTCACATGCTGACCACGGGTGTTGCCCGAATCGCGATCGCCAGCGAAGCCCGACGTATCGCCAAGAGCGACGCCTAACGATCATCGCCAAAACCATGCAAAACGCGGCCAATCGGCCGCGTTTTTTTGTGCGCGCCGATGGTATGGGAACCGCACGCTATCGCGTTGCGGCTGATGAGTGAAATCAACGAGGCATCAGACGCAGAGCGATAGCTCGCTGTTCCTGCGCAAATCAATGCCATGCGAACCGCACGCTATCGCGTTGCGGCTGATGAGTGAAATCAACAAGGCATCAGCCGCAGAGCGATAGCTCGCGGTTCCTGCGCGACCGATGCCGGAAGAACTGCACGCCATTGCGTTTTGGCTGATGGGCGGATCAACAATCGACCAGACCCATTCCCGACTCTTTGAGAGCCTTCAGGACGCGATGTTGGGCAACTCGGGCGGCTCCTAGGGTCATGCCCAGGTCTTCGGCGACCGACTCGGCCTCTTCCTGGTCGATCACGATCCGGCGAAACACGCTGACGCTCTTGGGCGAGAGTCGCTCGCCGATCTTTTCGAGCAGATGGTCGATTACATATCGGTCGTGCTCGGCGTTCCACATCATGCTCTGACGACTGCTTTCGTCCTCGAGCTGGGCAGCCATTTCGGCCAAATCGGGGCTTCCAGAGGCCGCTCGCCGTTTGCTGCGCCGCCAAAAGTCACGCAGGCAATTGCTCGTGATCGCCTTGAGCCAAGCCCGAAAGGCCCCTGTCCGCCCATTGTGCTCGAACTTGCCGATTTCACGCAGGACGATGGTCATCACCTCCTGGCGAATATCATCCGCATCCTGGGCCTGAACGCCCTGTCGAAAGAGCCAGCCCTGGATCATACGGTCGTACATGTCGGAAAACTCGAGCCAGGAGTTGCCGACCTGCGTTTGCTGGACCCGTCCGAGGAGGCTGAGTTGCGTTTCGTTGGTCATTGATGGGGCGAAGAATGTACGGGTTTGCGGCGAAAACGAGCTCGTGACTCACATTTTAGCGAGGTTTCGGCGACTTGCTCAGTTTGTCGTCCCGCCTTTTGGGCGGAAGAGCATGAAGATTCCGGCGAAAGCTCGGTACAGCAAACGGGCGGCGGGCAGGATTGGGGAGCGTCATTGCGCACCACCCGATTGCGCGACCACGCAGACGACACACTCGAGGGGGCGTGGTTGATCTGATTACATCGGCTATACTGGCACGCCTGCGTTGAATGCGAGGACAGGGGCAACCTTGTCGCTTGCTCAGTTTGCGTTGAACAACAAGACTAGGGAAACGCCTCGATTTCCCACGAACTTCAACAAGAGAGAGAAGAGATGTTTCGTTTACGTGGTTTGATCGCCGGGTGCATGGTAGCCGCTTTGGTTGCAATGGCAGCGCCGGCCGACGCTGGTTGCCTTGATCCATGCTGCAAGCCAGCACCTGTTTGCTGCACCCCATGCCCTCCACCACCGGTGAAGGTTTCATGGTGCGTTGCAGATCCATGCAACCCATGCTGCACCTATGAAGTGTCGGCATGCGTGCCAGCCTGCTGTGCAGAAGTTCCTCCTGTGTACTGCGGATGCCGATCTGGTTTCTTCGGTCGCAAGGTCCTGACCTACAAGTTCCCAGGCTGCGACCACAGCGTCGAAGTCGTGATCACCAAGTTTGGTCGCACCATCGTTCGCTAATGAGCGGCTCGCACGCAAACTAGAGAACAATAAAAAAACCTCGGATTCCTTAAGGAAGCCGAGGTTTTTTGTTGCGCTTTTCAGCGTGTTTTCACCATGCCGTCAGCACAGGGGGCGTGTAGTAGGTCACCGGAGCGACGGGTTGCACGACGGTTGTGGGGGCTGCGGTGTAAACAGGGCGAGCCACCGTGACAGGTGCTGGTGGAGTGACGACTGGCGTGACCACGCGGGTTTGAACGACAGGTGCTGGGACCACGGGGGTTGTCACCACAGGCGTTGTGATGACAGGTCGGGCGACCACGGTGTTTGTCACCACTGGGGCGACCACGGGGCGGACAACCGTTCGTCGTCCGAGCAATCCGCGTTGTTCGACGGTGTAGCCCACAGTTGCGTTGACGACGGTTGGGGTCGAAACGTACACGGTGCCCTGTGCACTTGCCGTTTGCGGAACGCAAAGTCCCAAAGCGGCGACGACCGTTCCTGCTGCTACGATTGACTTCCATGAGGTTTTCATTGTCCTGGCTCCTTGAGTTGGTTTGCCTTGTGTTTTGTTCGTTTGTCTCGTGTTGACATTAGACAAAGGGCACAACGGCCTCCAGGATTACACCGCGGGGAAAGAAATCTCCGTTTTCTTTTCGATCAATAAAAAACGGGCCCGTGAGAGTTTCACGGGCCCGTTTCACTTCGCAATTCGGTTGGATGGACTACTGAATGGTGTATTCAGCCAAGTGCGTGTTCGTTTCGGCGTACTTCTTCAGTTCCGCCTCGTAGTCAACGTTAGGATCAGAGATCTTGAACGAACAGGTCTTGTTGGGGATGTCGGTTTTGATATCGCTGACACCTGCGATTTTGGACAGATCGCTTCGGACCGAAGCGGCACAGCCTCCTCAGACCATGTTGGGAACTTTGAGACTGACAAAGGTGACAGCCTCGGAATCGGTTCCAGCTGGAGTTTGTACGGTTTGGGTCGACTCTGTGGCATTGGAATCAACCGTTGCCTCAGGTTCGGCCGAACAGCCGATCGCGACCAGCATCGCGATGGGCAGCAGTAAAGACGATCGTTTCATTGAATGAAACTCCTCGCGTGTTAAGAGGAAGGATAACTAACGTTGACTGGTGACAGGTTAGCCCGGCGACCACCCATTGCGTAGGTGAAATAGCCTCATCACGTGGACGAGCTTACACTTCACCCGCGGTCGGCGGCCGAACGGGACAGCCGTCACTTCAATGACAAATCGCCTGTTTGGCAGTCCTTCCGCCACTGATTTGCGGCATCGGACGGCATTTCAAAGTCAGGGACGGGTGACCCCGTCGGGACGTTGACCGGCTGGGGACATGGGCGAGGCCCCGCTGTCTGGCCGAAGGTAGTGACAGCGCATCGTCGTTCTCGCCGGAGTATAAAGGTGGTGTGATTGATGCGCGATCTCGCATCGAGGGATGAACAGACAACGTGAGTGAGCAGGTGCCGGGGCACGACATCAAGGCAAACTCGAAAAAGTGGGGGCTGCGCTGGCGGCTACGTACGCTGCTGGTGATGGTTACCTTTCTAGCCATCCTGCTGGCGGTCTGGCTTCACTTCTACGTCTTCTACTATCGCCAGCATGAGGCGAGTCTACAGCTGGCCGAAAAGGGTGCCGAGATTCAAACGATCGGCGTCCGACCAAGTTGGATTGCCAAGCTCGATCCCGAGCGATTCGTCTTGGCCGTTCAGATTCGCGCCGGATCGCCAATGCTCAATGACGATTCGATTGCGCCGATCACTCACCTGTCAAACTTGAAACGCGCCTACTTCAATCGTTCCCATCTTGGCGACGAGGGGATGAAGTACATCGCTCGTTTGGAACAACTTGAACGCTTATCACTTTGGCGAACGCACCTTACCGACGATGGGCTCGTTCCGCTTGCCAACTGCAAACAACTGGTGGCATTGGATATTCATGAGACAGGTGTTTCGGATGCCGGACTTGCACACCTGTTGAAGATACCTTCGCTGCGTGAATTGACGCTCGGTTCGGGGGTGCTCGGTCCGGGGCTAGGTGACGTTTCGAAACTCCCCAACCTCCAACAGCTCGACTTGTCTCGGTCCGGCGTGTACTACGACCAGTTTCATCGTCTGGATGGATGTCCGGTTTCAAAGTTGACCTATGCCGACGACTTGCCCTCGCGTCTCGTGGATGTGCTGCCGACTCTACCAAACCTCGAGTTGTTTGCTTCGCGATTTGTTGGCGCGAGTGATGAGGACGCTGAAAGCATTGCCCGATGTCGAAAGTTACAAGAGGTCAATCTGATTGGTTCGGGAATTTCGGATCAAGCGACGCAGTCGCTGACGCAAATGAACTCGATCGAATCGATCACGCTAAGTGGTAATTTGACGGATCGCTCGCTCGAAGTTGTGGGCAATGCAAAGCAGCCGCTAAGACGCGTTGAGCTATCGGGTCGGTTTAGCAAAGAGGCGATTGAGCGTTTGGCGAAGGCACGTCCTGACTTGGAGTTGACGATTCGCACCGAGTTGTCGCCAACTCAAGCCCAGGCGATCGAAGCTGCCAAGCTTCGGAACTTGTCCGTCGTGCCCCTTCTTTTCCTTCGACCGTTTTTTTCCAATCGACTCAGACCCGTGCTTCATTGGCCAGGTCAGATCGCGGACCTTCATCTCACACCGTTGGGCACGCGTGGTCGAATGTACGACCTGCACACCGCTGGTCCACCGTCGGTGATGCCTGAGCTTGAATCGTCAGGAAAGGTGTCGTGGGATTTGGACGAAGTCGCCGCGCTCCGCGGAATCGAAGGCTTGTGGCTCGAACGTATCGCACCGCATCAGCTTGGTCGCATTGCAGAGTTGAGCGGATTGAAAGAGCTCATTGTCGATGATCCGAAATTGTCTGATGATGAGCTTGTTGGCCTCAAGTTGCCGGCGGGTTTCAGGCGTTTGGTCATCACGCCCTGCCCCGTGACTCGCGGTGGTCTTGCCCAACTGCAGGCTCGCTATCCCGGCGTTTCGATGCGCGTCAACGGTCATGGCAGCCTGTTTGACAATGACACTCGCTGGCAAACGCCCTTTTCGGGGCAAGGGTCGATCACCGACATGCTGTCGATGCCTCAACTGGAAACCGTTCAGATTGAAGCGATTCAGCGCACCTTGGACCTGACGCCTCTGCAAGCACTCACCAAGTTGAAAAGCATCTCCGTTCGTGGCAAGGTCGCCCACGCTCCGATCTGGAAACTTGATGAGCCGCTGCCGAATGTCACGGCATTCGAATCTGTCTCAGCGTCACTTGACGATCGACAATTTCAAAAACTGAATCAGTTCCCACAACTCGAGTACCTGCTGACACGAAAGTCAACGATTACGGATCACGGCATGCAAGCGTTTGAAGCCTTGCCGAATTTACAGCGACTCAATTTTCAATCGGAATTGATGACCGGCTCGGGGTTGCCTTACCTGGCCCATTGCCCCGAGCTGAAAGAAGTGGAGTTGATCTCCGAAGCGATCAAGGGGCGATACCTCATCCACCTGCAGAAACTGCCCGAACTCAAAGAACTCAAAATACGCAATACGCCATCACTCGGTGATCAAGCGTGTTTGCATTTGTCCAGGATTCCCTCGCTGACCTCACTCTACCTGGGCAAAGTGGCGGTGAGTGACGAAGGGCTCAAGCACCTCGGCCAATCCCCAAAACTTGAGACCCTCATTATCGAATCGCCCAACGTCACGGACGAAGGTTTGTTCGAGCTCGCGAAGTGTGCGAGCCTGCGCTATGTTTCCATCCAAGTGGGGCGGTATCAGGTCACGTCCAAGGGCGTCGAAAAGGCGCAAACCATCAATCCCTACCTTGAAGTAAGATAAGCTCCCGCCGCATTCATCAAGCGGTCGCCTTCACTTTTCGCGAGCACCATTGAGCGAGATGGATCCCAGGGAAATGCAACACGCTTCGAATCCAACTCGCCAAGTTGCGATCTGGGTTGGCGTTCAAGATGATCGTGGCGAACGACTCCAAAAGGCCGCGGCAACGAATCGCTTGATCGCTGCTCAGACCGATCTCGATTCGGCTCGAGCGGTTGTCACGGAATCGCCGCTGGAACACTTGGGAATGATTCAACGAGGCGGGCATCAATTGACAATCGATCCCTTTCTGGTTGAGCCAGACATGATCTCCGTGATGGGCTCGAGTGGTCGTTCGATGCCGGCGATGATGTTGCGGTTTGAGCCGGCGATGGTTCAGCTCAAAAAGGCACTCCTTATGGGCGAGCTCGGCGAACCTCGCTTGATCCGGATTCACGCATGGGCGAACACTCAACAATCTCCGAAACAAGGGTTGGCTGAGCAACTCGATTTGGTGATGTGGTTGATCGGCTCTGTACCCTCGAGCGTCTATGGCGTTTTGCGAGATGGGTTGGCTCAGGCACATCTCGATTTTGCATCGGGGGCGACGGCATTGATCGACACCTGCACAAAGTTTCCGGGCGAAGCATGCAATTCGCTCACGCTGGTGGGCACTCAGGCTACGGCTCAAGTCGATAGCCAACGTCGTTTCCAACTCTTTGATGAAAAAGGACAGGGTCAAAAGGTTCAGGGGCAAAACGTTCCGGGCAAGACGGGACCTGAGCTCGCCGCATCGAATGGCGACGATGAGCATGCCGAGGATTCTCTTTTGCACGAATTTGCCAAAGCAATCCTCGCCGGAACACCCTTCCCCATCACCTGGGGCGATGTCCATTTGGCGACCCAAGTCGCCGCGCTGATCGAGACCTCGGCCTCCGAAAACCGCGTACTCGAGATCGGAGTGGGTCGCTCCTAGCGATTCGAGCGTGCTGGCCGTGCGCCCGGTACAATTTCTTCTGGTGGGAATTCCGTTTCTTGCAACACGCACGTGGGAGATGACCTAAATGTGTTGTCGGTTATTGAGGAAGGTGGGGCGTGGTTCATGCACGCTGTTGATGGGGCTGCTGGCGCTTCCAACGGCGATCGCCGGCGAGCAGGACTTGACGAAAGATCGAGTGGTCGGCGATCTAGACAAAGGAGTTCGCATCCAAGCGGACGGCAAGCCGATCGACATCGGTCAATTGTCAAACATTGCTCACGCTGGACC
The DNA here is from genome assembly GCA_965216875.1 of Rubripirellula sp. Classification (GTDB taxonomy): domain Bacteria; phylum Planctomycetota; class Planctomycetia; order Pirellulales; family Pirellulaceae; genus CBDCUW01. The sequence goes on along the minus strand of OZ244207.1, from coordinate 5,002,563 downwards.
CTGCGTGGCGGACGTCGATGGTGATGGTGACCGCGATCTGTTGGTGGGGGATTTTCCAGGCTTCTTTTGGTTCTTCGAAAACACGGCCAACGACGAAAAGCCTGAGTACACGTCCAAAGGCAAACTTCAAGCAGGTGGTGTCGATGCCAAGACACCGGTTTACTGATGCATCGCGTCAAGTCCACAGTTTGTGGACTACGACAACGACGGCACGCTCGACATGATCAGCGGTTCGTACGACCCCGGCGACATCTATCTGTTTCGCGGTTTGGGTGATGGCAAGTATGCCGAAGTCGAAAAGATTCGTGACGAGTCAGGAATCGAACTGGTCCACCATCCGGTCGAGCTTGCCAAGTGGAATGAGCTTGACGAAGAGAAGCAGAACTCTGGTGATACCGATTCAATCACGTTGCGAGTCGCGACCTTTGGAAGCTGGCCGACGACCGTCGATTGGGATGGCGACGGCGATCTCGACGTTTTGATAGGTTCGTTCTCGGGCGACTTGTTTTTGCGCACGAACATCGGCACGCGCGAAACACCGAAGTACTCGGTCGACGCGATCCAAGTGAACGTTGGTGAGGAACCCTTGCACGTCAACATGCACGCTGCGCCCGTTGCTGCTGATTGGGACAACGACGGCAAATGGGACTTGGTCGTCGGTTCGGGTGACGGCGCAGTTGGCTGGTATCGCAACGTGACGCAAGGTTCAACAGGTGAGCCAAAGTTCGAAGCGTACCGACCACTGATCGCAGCTGGTTCGGAATCAAAGTTCAAGATGCAATACCTTGGCAAGGACGACGAAGCGGCACTGGGCGTTCGAAGCCAGATCTGCGTTGTTGACTATGACAACGATGGTTGGCTCGACTTGATCGTTGGCGACTACTCAGACGTCTATCACCTGCGCGAGATGACCGACGAAGAAAAAGTCGCCCAGGAAGAAGTGCGGCAGGCGATTGAAGCCCTGACGGCGGAAAGCCAAGCGGTACAAAAAGAGTTTGCCAAGAAGTTTGAGGCCGGGGACTACGATCAAGAGGCCTTCGAAGAGGCGATGAAGCCATTTCAAGGTAGGTTCGAAAAGCTGAGCGAGCGGAACAAAGAGTTCATCGAAAAGGAATCTCGTATCAGTCAAGTTTGGTACTTCCGACGGAATCCAGATGCGCCCAAGCACGCGGTTTCGTCCGCGGGCTCAGCGGCAGAATCACCGGACGCAAAGCCTGAGAAAGACGTCAAGCCTGAAGAAAAGGTGGACACCTTCGAGACTGACGACAAGGTTTCGACGGACCAGTTAAGCATGGTGACGGTCGCCGATCCGGTTGAGGATCAGCCGGGCGTCTACGACGTGAAGGTGACGATCTCCATCAAACCGGGATGGCACCTTTACTCGGAAGTTCCTGAAGGCGGCGCCCATGTTCCAGTGCGACTGAAGTTCGACTTGCCAGGCGGTGTCGCACCGCTGGGAAAGTGGACCCGTTCAAAGGGCCAGCCTTCGAGGCAAAATCCACAAGAAAAGATCTACCAAGCGATCGCGCAATTCAGTCGGAAAGTCCGGGTTGATGACGTTGCCGCGACAACGAGGTTGCGTGTCTTGGTCGACTACGAAGTGTGTCGTGACACCTTTTGTTTGCCCCCAGCTCAGCTTCGCCAGACGGTTGAGATCAAGTGACTCGCCGATAAGGTTCCTACTGCCCTAACCCTCGCCGCTGGCGGCAGCGTCCTTTGCTGTTCCAAACTTGAAGTTATCGAACCGAGGACGCTTGAGTCGGCGGCGATAGGCCATCGCCGATCCCCACCAGTTATTGGGGATCGTTCCATCGGCTGACTTGTACCAGTTCGTGCAGTCGCCGGCCCAAACCGATGAGGCAAGTTCCGACTGCACCTGAGCATCGTATTGATCAAGTGCTTCGCGGCGAACTTCGATCGTGTTGGCCGATCGGTTTCGCATGCGTTTGAGGCACTTGATGATGAAGTTGACTTGTTGCTCGACCATATAGATGATCGAGTTGTGCCCGAGGTTCGTGTTGGGACCGTACAACATGAACAGGTTCGGGAACTCCGGCACAGCAAGACCGAGGTATGCCTTGGGCCGGGCTTTCCATTCTTGCTCGAGTGTTTTGCCGCCGCGGCCGCGGATGGTCATGGGTTGCAAGAATTCGGTCGCGCGAAATCCTGTTGCGTAGATCACCGCATCGACATCGTAACTCGATTCACCGGTCACAATCTGGTCTTTGGTGAAACCGGTAATCGGATCGAGGACGACTTCGACATCGTCGCGAGAAAGTGTTTCGAGGTAGTCGCTCGACAAGAGGATGCGTTTGCACCCTGGTGCATAGGTGGGAATCAGTTTTTCCCAATCTTCATTGGGCAGTCGTCTTCGCATTTGGCGGCGCAACCAACGCGCGTATTCCTTGTTCAATTTGCTCCCTTCGCGGAACGCAACGATTCGCCACTCGCAACTCAGGAAGATAGAGAGTCGGTGTAATTTGGCCGCAAAGGGTATCCACCGCATACATCGCTGCGCCCACTTGGGGTAACGGTAGTTGTGGAGTGGATGGATCCAGCTTGCGGTGCGTTGAAACAACACCACTTTCTTGCATTGCTCGGCGATGATTGGCATGAATTGAATGGCGCTGGCACCGTTTCCGACCACGGCAACGTTCTTGCCTGCAAGCTCGTAGTCGTGATTCCATTGGGCACTGTGCCACGCTTCGCCCTCAAACACGTCTGCCGATTGAAACGACGGAATCGCGGGACGGTTGAGTTGGCCAACGGCACTCACGAAGACGTCAGCCACAATTTCGTCGCCTGCATCGGTCCGTACTTTCCAACGTCCCGTCGCTTCATCAAAGGTCGCCGATTCGACCATCGTCTCGAATCTTATAGATCGCCGGACATCGAATCGCTCGGCGCATTGCCGGAAATAGTCAAGGATCTCGGGCTGGCGCGCGTACTTCATCGACCAGCAATGATTCGACGCAAACGAATAGGAATAGAGGTACGAAGGAACGTCGCAACCCGCGTTGGGGTACGTGTTCTTGTTCCATGTGCCGCCAACTTCGCTGGAGGCTTCCAACAGAGTGATGTTGTGAAAGCCGGCACGCTTCAACTGAATCGCCAAGCAAAGCCCACTCATACCGGCGCCGACGATCACGATGTGCGGTGAGTTTGCTGCGTCCATGCCGCGCCCTGAAGACAGATTCTGATTCTGGTCAAAGGCGACAGTCTAGCGTATTACCAGCACGTTTCGCTGGCCCGAATACGTTCCAGGCTCGAAGGGGACATTGCGCCGCAGGATCAAAAAGAACGCCGCAGGATCAAAAAGAACCTTGTGGCGAGGGCTCTCACCACAAGGTTCGCGGCGAAGGACGCACGTCACGCTGCGCGTCCTATTCGGTTGTCGCTTCACGCAAAGCGGCGCGAAACGAAAGTTGCTATTCGAAAGAGAAAGAGGGTGTCGGATGAATGGTGAAACGGGGCGAGCCGTTTGTGGTGGCTGCTTTCAACGGGATCGCCCCGCACCATGTGGTACCAGACATGTGGTACGAACCATGTGGTACCGGCCATTTGGTAGGACGAGTATGGGGCAAACCGAGGCCTTGTCAACGTTTGCGTGCGAACAATGTTCCTAACGTGTGTTAGGGGTTGGCTAAAGCGTGTTCGCTCGATGTTATTGTTGAGTTTGTGTAGGCGGATGGGGACGCTCATCGAAACATCCCGGATCTGTTTCGCTGTCGCTCCTTGATCCGGCCTACAACTCACGTGCGCAGTGCCTAATCAACTTTGTGAATCGCGTTCCGCTTGGGTAGCGATGTGTTCAAGTACGCGGTAGTGAATCGAGTGCAGCATCGGGTCAGCCAAACCTTTCCAGTAAAGACGCGGGCGTACATCAAGTGAATACCAAGTCGTGCCATGCAGACGTGTTCTTCCGTCCGGCAGAGCTTCGAGTCGGAATTCACCGCGGTGACTGACGAAGCCGGTGTCGAGGTGCGGCGGATGCAGGTGCGCAAACGGCGTCCACTCGGTCATCGGCTTCGGTTGCGAGGCAACGTCAAAAGCAAGGTGCTCTGGTTCGTTCCAGACGGTGATCGGCTCGACGAAGGTTCCGGTTGTGAATTCGCAGTGCCGCACCGCACCAACCCCTTCGCCATCGATGCGTGCGCGCAGAGGAGCGGCGATGCCAGCGCGGAAATACCATGCCATGTCCGATTCGATGTCGGGGAAGCTGATGACGTTGTTCCAAACCACCGAAGGGGGTGCGTCGATTTCAACCGACGTGGTCACCGCATGAACGGGGCTGCGATCATCAAGCGATTCAAGTGCCAGGCAAAGCGGCAGCATGATGATGGTTCCGATCATCCCTTTCTTTTCATTCATGCCTGGCCGCAAGCCTGACAATGCGATCGATCGGCCAACGAGCGCGCCAATGATGGTCAGCGGAAAGAGAAGCGGGTAGGCCATCATCAAGCAGATCGCTCCATCAAGACCGACGCCCAACATTGCGAACATCGAAGCGACATTCATTCCGGTGACGATTCCAATCGTTGTGAAGCCACCACGTTGATGGTGTTGATTGAAGACAAACCCCGATGCGGCACCCGCGATCACGGGCGCCGCGAAAAAGAGGATGAGCCCGTAAAGTTGAAAGGCCCAGACGCTGAACATGCCAATGCCAACCTGAGTGACCGCTCCGACGGTCATGGCGGCTAAGGCGGCCGCCAGTGGAGAATCATCGCGGGGCAAGGGCCGCGATCGCGGCGTCTCCTCCTCGTCGGCTGGCGGTCCAAAAGCGGCTGCCATTTCACTACGGCGACGCTGGGACGCTTTGACTTCATCGGGAGTCAATTTCAACAAGCCGCTCGGAAGCACCGCGAGCATGAGCATGATGAGCAGGTTCAAGAGCGGAATGAGCATCAACAGGCCCCACCACGGCGAGATGCCGATGTCAGCGGCGCGGCGAACGCTCATGGCGATCGCGATCCAAACGAACGGAATCGTAAAGATCAGCCAAACGGTTGCGGCGGCCGGAATGTCGGCCAGAAACGGGGCGCGACTGCTTAGCCAGGGGTTCACAAAATCGATCGGTGTGTACCAATCGCCCGTCATCAGGAACACGAACGTGCCTTCAACGATGTACTTGAAGGCCCCTAGCGAGATTCCGACCAAGGCATAGCTTCGCTGCCCTACGGGCGCAGAGACACAGAACCAAGAAAGCGGCGCAGTGCCGCTTGGCGTTTGTTGATCAGTCATTTTGGCGCACTCGAAACACGTTCGATGATCGAGACGAGCGAGTGTCGCCGCCTCGAAACAGCGTCTCTAACCGTAGAAGCTTGGAGTGCTTAACAGATCGGGAACAAAAAACTTGTGCACGGGTTTGTAGGTCGCCTTGCCACTCATCGATGAGCCGTACGCGCTGGCGCGTTCGGCTCACGGAAAACCTCAGTCGTTCGAATGCCTCTTGTCCGTCGTCCCGCCTTCAGGCGGCAGAGCCTGAAGATTCCGGCTAAAGCTCGGTACTACGAACAAACGCTAGCCGCCGGTATCACAACGCACCAAGCAAGGCCGATGTTGCAAGGCCCGACGCTAGCGCGTTCGGCTCACGGAGAATCACAGTCGCTCGGACGCTTCTTGTTCGTCGTCCCGCCTTCAGGCGGCAGAGCCTAAAGATTCCGGCTAAAGCTCGGTACTACGAACAAACGCTAGCCGCCGATATCACAGGCGCTCAGTGTTGAAGTGTGTCGATCGCTTTGTCGATGGCCGTTGCCACGTCCGTTGGGCGTTCCCGTTGTGGGTTGTGATTCCAATCCAGAACTCGGGTTGTGTAGCCACGCGTTTTGGCTCGTTCGAGATACCGATGGCGGCTATCTTGCTCGGCCGGCCTACCGTCAGCAAACAGCCAATAGGATGCCGCGACCGATGCACCGTCGGAGTGATCAAGCTTGAGCGCTTGGGTCAACGTCGCCAGCGGATGTGGTACGTCGCGAACGTGATTGGGCCAATCGACTGGAATCAGCCAGCCGTCGCCCGCTTCAGCGGCTCGTTTGGTGAGTTGCTCTCGCGCGTCAGCATGATGCGTTAAGTAGCACTCGCCGTCTTCAAGCAGGTGCGAATCCAAATAGTAAACGTGCGCAAGACGCGCTGGGATCTTGTGGGCAACACCCGACGCGACGACACCACCATAACTGTGCGCGATCACGATCACGTCCTTCAGTTCATCAAATTCGATCGCATTGACAACATCTTGAATGTGTGTGTCGAGATCGACGTCTGGCGTTGCCAAATGTTGTTTGGGACCGAGTCCCGTCAATGAAACACGACGGACGGTGTGCCCGTGTTTTTGAGTCAACTCGTCGGCGACGGCCTTCCAATGGTGCGAGCCGCCCCACGCACCGTGAACGATCACGATTGGATGGTCGGTTTCGGCCGAGTTCGCGACGGGGCCGGCAACGAGGCCAACCAACGACGCGGCAAAGAGGAGGCTGCGATAAAACATGTGGACTTCAGACATTTGGACTTCAAGGACAAGATGACCCCGACATCATGGTCGAGTGGCTGCCGGTTGTCTTGCATGTTGACGCCAAATCCGTGTAGAAACCCGGCAGCAACTTGCCCGTCCAGTGTTGAGGACTTCTACATCGAGCGGACGTAGTCGATCAGATCAGCGGCCTGTTGGTTGCTCATTCCTTCGAGCAAACCTTCTGGCATCAGCGACTTTGCAGCCGGCCGAGACTCTTCGATCTCAGGTGCGTTGATGCGGACGGTTTTGCCCTCGGCGGTCATCAGGGTCAAGCCGTCGACGCTCTCATAGATTTTCATGCCGACGACGACCTGTCCATCGCTTGTCAAAACTTGTTTCGCCCGGAAACGATCGGGAATGTGATGATTCGGGTCAACCGTTGCACGCAGCACGTCGCTTTGGCTGAACCGTTTGGAAACCCCTTCGAGTCGTGGTCCAAGCGTCTTGGTACCTTGATGGCAGGTTGCGCAAGACTTTTCGATATAGAGCTGCTTGCCTTTTTCGCGGTTCGGTGAGAGGGCAAAGATCGCCTCGCCACGCGCAAGCCAGTTTTTCACGGATTCGGCAGCTTCTCTCGGTTGCGGCGGATCGACACCGAGCTTTTGCAACGCCTGAGCCGCGGCAGCGTGTATGGCGGGGTCGAGTGACCGATAGGCTGTGGTTAGAGTCGCGACGTCATTGGCGTTGGGATGATTCGCGATCGCGAGCCAAGCGGCGGGCCGTGTTTCAGCATTCTCCAACCAATCTTTGATCACGCTACGACGGATAGCGTCGTTGCCCTCGGCGATGAATCTCGCGAGTTTCGGGTCACGGCGTCGTTTAGGATCGCCAAGCAAGCGAACGCGGAACCGCTCGAGGTTCTCGGGATCCATCCGGAGCGTCCAAACGAGGTGCGAAGGATGACCAAATTTGGGATTGGTGACTAAGCGACTCGTCAACAACGAATCGTTGCGTTGAAGTGCGTCATGCAATTCGGCCAGACGTGGTGCCCAATTGCGGTCGATGTTGAACCCGCTGGAGTCAACGAGGATCGGAATCTCGATCATGGCCTCCACGATCTGTTCCGTGGTGATGTCGTTGTGACGGACCGGCAATCGAGCGCTCGCGATCAATCGATGAAGCTTTGCCGTTGGGCTTTTGACGCGTGCAATATCATCGATCAGCGCGGCCAACGCTGTGCCGGACTCAGGCTCGAGTACGGCAAGGGCGCGAACCGCTTCATCTCGAACCAAACGCGGCTGGTTTGATGTAATGAGATTCACCAAAGCGTCCGTTGCCGCTTGGTGCACGAGCTTGGGCAGCTTGGGACGCGACGGTCCACGATAACCGTCAAAGACAGCAGCGGCTTGTTCCTTTCCTCTTGCGTCTTTGGGATCCCCGGGGCCGAGGCTGCCAACACTTTCAATCAACAGGGCGCAAGCTTCAAAGAGATCTTCATTTGCGCTGTCTCGACCAGTCTGTCGCAATGCTGATCGACCATTGCGGAGGATCACGATGGCTTGGTTGGCGGCATCGACGTCGCCATTGATTGGCTGAGCGGACCGAAGTGCGACGACTCGCGCCGCCGCTTCGGAGGGGCCTCGCGTTTGAAACGCGGTCGACCAGGGATGTGGTTGCGGCGCGCCGGCTCGTGGTCGTTTCGCATCGAGCAAATAAAGGGCTCCCTGCGAGCCTCGCCCGCCAACGCTGATGGCGAGCTTTCCATCTTGAGTGCATTCGACGTCAGTGATGGCAAAGCCGGTGGTGCCATCAGGCTCGACGATGACTTCGCGACGGCCATCGTCACCGACAAAAAGCAGGCGTCCAAATGTCCAATCGGCAACGAAAACGCCATGATGAAACCGATCGGGAAACCGGCCATGCCGATAACGTGCCACTCCCGTTGGCGAACCGCGGCCAAATTCTGCAAGCACCTGCGGCATCTGCGGATCGGTGTTGGGACGCTTCCAGCTTCGCGAGATCCAGCCGGCGTCGTCTCCGTGACGCACTCGAAAGACGCGTGTTGGGCGGTACCACGGCAGCGAAACGTCTCTCTCGCCATCGCTGTCAAAGGTGTCGATTGTTTTGCCAGGTCCAAAGTCGAAGTCATAGGCGTTTCGGAAACCGTGGGCAAACACTTCCCTACGTGACCAATCGGCTGTGATTCGCCAGATCACTCCAGCCCGCGGACGCTCGATGAGGGGCTGGAGGCGGTTTTGAAGCTGGGCCGGATCGGGAACTCCGTTTCCGCAGATCAAATACCAATGGTTGTCAAAGCCTTTGCGAATCGCATGCGCATCATGCTCGCCGCCCGTCTTGATTCTCAGGACTTGGGATGGCTCGCCCTTGAAGGTGCCGTTTGAGTCCACATCATCGATTTTCCAGACACCACCGTCGCCGACAAAGAGGAGTTGTTCTTCGTCGACGAATAGACCGTGCGCGCCGCGGCTTGGACGGTCCACAATCGTTCGAAATCGATCGAATCCTCCATCACCATCGACGTCTTCCAAAATCCGAATGTAGCCCGGCCCGGACGCAACGACACGATTGTCGGGTGTGACGGTGATGCAAGTGCAGTCGGGAACAAGATCATCACCCGCGACTTTGCGAAGCGACAATCCGGCAGCAACCTGAAAGTCTGCGTGAACGTTGTGCGTTATGAGGACCAAGAGGATGGTCCAAGCGTAGAGAGGTTTCATGCGGAAGGTTGAGCGGAGGGGGAAACCGGCATGTCATCGGTCCAGCCAATAGGCAATGGACTGTATTCAAGATACTTGACCAGCGTCTGTGATGCAGTGGTCTCTGCGAGGCCGCGATCATTTGGGAGCGAGTCTCAAAAAAGTCGCCTTTTGCTCAGCAAGACTTGCGTTAGCGGATGCAGCTATCGCGGAGCGAAAGGCGGCATTCAACCAATCACACTCGATGAGAGTACGAGGCGACGCGGGGCCCAAGTTTGAACGTCGTCTTATCCGGCAATTGCCGCCACGTGTCGAATAAAGAAGAGCATGAAGACCGCGGTCAATGAAACCAAGAGCGTGCCCACGATCGTGAGGAAGCGGATCAGTAGCCTGTTCTCAGAGGGAACGAGGTGCCCGTTCTTGATTGGGCTGTGAAGGCCAATGATCACAATTGGCGGCACAACAAAGATGCAGAACCAAAACAGAAAGAAGCCGAAAAGCGGCCCAGCGCCGTAGCTCATCGTGGCTCTCGCAGTGAATGACTTTCAAACGAACAGGCGTCTCGTTGCCCCGACTATGAAGAGGCCCCGACCATGAAGAGGCCCCGACTATGAAGAGGCCCCGACTATGAAGAGACCGTACGCGAGGGTTGGATGCGCGGATCGCGGAAAAGTCCTGCACCTAAGCGGCTGATCGTTCGACCAGTTGCTCTCGCCAAAGCTCGAAGGTCATCAACATCCAAAGCCGCATGCCATAACGGCCGGACGATTCTTCGACATCGTAGGCCAGCAGTTGGCGGACGCGTGCGGGATCGAACAGTTCGGCGGACTTGAGACGGCGACGAGACAACGTTTTCTTGGCAACGCGACGCATTTCACGCTGGAACCAGTAATGCACCGGCACTCGCATGCCGCTCTTGGGACGCTCGATGATTCCGCTCGGTAAGGCATCATCGTAGGCACGTTTGAGAGCCCACTTTTCAATCCCCTGGCGCAGTTTCATCGTGGGCGGCATCTGAAAACTGAGTTCAATCAAATCCTCGTCAAACAACGGTGCGAGTGGGACCAGGCCTGATGCGGCGAGCATTCGTTCGACTTTTGGCTGTATCAAGTGCGCCCCTTTCAAACGAATGTTGATCGCCATCAGTTTGTTGAGAAACGAATTCAGCGCGTCGGTTTCGAAGTAGGGTTGAAGAATCGCTTCCAAGTCGCGCTGGGGATCAATTTGCTCGCGTATGTTGGGATGCAACACACGCGACCATTCTTCATAAGCGCGGCGATAGGATGCCAGGTACGCTTTTTCGCGGAAGTTTTTCTCTCGTGGAACTCCGTACCAATGCTGCATCATCATGGGAATGTTTTTGGGGCCACCAAACAGCGGATCGCCACCTTCGCCATTGAACACGACGCAAACATCGTCGGCAACGCGACGTGCCAATTCGAAGTTGGGTTGTGTGATGGGATCGCCAATCGGTTCATCGAGATGCCAAACCATCTGGCGCATCCGCGAAACGAAGTTCTTTGGTTCGATCAAAATCTCGTGGTGTTTCGTTCCTACGCGATCAGCGACTGACTTGGCAAAGGAGAGTTCGTTCGGATAGTTGGGACCGAAGTGCAATGCGTACGAATAGACCGGACCTTGATGTTGCCTTGCGACTTCCGCTGCGATGATGCTCGAGTCGAGCCCGCCGGAAAGAAAGACGCCAACGGGTTCGCCACTTTGAGGAAGACGTTGTGTGACCGCACTCGCGACGGCGTCGCGAGTGCGATCGACCCATTGTTGGTCGCTGATGTCCGGTTGTTCGCCATCCCATTCGAACTGTTCGAACGGGAAGAAGTTGTGAAGCTTGGGCGTTTGGCCCGCTTCGAGAGTGACCACGTGACCGCATTGCAATTCGTACAGGTTTTCCAGCATGGTGCCGGCACCTGGCGTGAAGCTGAACGAAAGGTACTGGGCAAGCGCCGCCGGTCGGATTTTGGCTGAGAAGGCGCTCTGCGAGGTGATCGACTTTGGTTCACATGAAAAGAGCCATTGGTCGCCCGCTTTGCCATAAAACAGGGTTCGTCCCCCGGCTCCGTCACGAGCAATATGAACTTTTCCCGATTCATGGTCGGCCACGAGGATCAAATAGGACCCTCGAACCGGCTTGGCGAAATCGAGTCCGTGCTTGCGATATTCATCGGCGATCAATTGCAAGAATGGACGATCATCCTTGCGGCCAGAGAAAGACGTGCTCGTGCAGTAGCCACAAAAGGCGACCGTCAAATCGCGGTCGGTCGCAAAACGCGATCCTGTGGGGATCCCAATCGTTGTGGTGCATGGATGAGCGATGCGTGCGATCGACCAATGAGAAGATTGTCGAAATTGGTCGTCACGCCAGCGTCCGCGATGCGCAATGGATTGCGCCATGGATCGCAATCGCTCTTCGCTGCTGGCACCAACAGAACCGACAATGGCATCAATCAAGGTTGCAGTCTCGTTGTCGAGGGCGATTAACCAAAGTCACCGACGTCGTCCGCCCCGTCCGATCCATCCAGAAGACCGGAAATCTCGAGCCCCAATTCCGTGCAGAGCACCATTCCGCCAGCGAGCATTCCGAATCCGAGCAAGTCGATCTCCAGTTCTCCTCCATCGCTGTCATGAACATTGCGGATGCGGCGAATGCGTTTGAAATCGTCGGGTTTCATTCCCAAATCGGTGATCGGGTGTCCCGCGATGGGCAAGTTCATTTGCCGGATGCGGGCTTCCATCTGCAATCCGTTTTGGGTTGCGTCATGCAGCAAATGGATCGGGAGTGTTGGATTCTCGCGCAGCAACTTTTCGGCGATGGGCATTAGATAACTTGGGTACCCGCTCTCGCTGATGACGAGCGCCTTTTGCTGAGCGTGAGCATTGTTAAGCACCATCCAATCGACCAAGATGTCGCGCTCGACGATCACGATTTTCTCGACACCGTAGTCGTAGATGTCGGACTCTTTCCAGTGCGGCGGCGGCTGATGAAGCGTTGGGGCTTCGATCAGTTTTTCGATCAAGTGACCTTTCGCTTGCCACTGATCGATCCACTTGAAGAACTTCTTTTTCTTCACGCACTTGGCCCGGACGACGAAGGCTCGCCAGATCATGAAACCACAAAACAGGAGAGCGAGAACGCCACGAACGTAGGCGGGATCTTCATCCAACAACCATGCCGCGCTCATGACAGCTGCGATCACGGCAGCAACGATCCAAAAGCCACGAGCAGGACGTTGTTTTCGGCAGTAGACCGAATACAAGTGATTCCGCGTGAAGTAGACCGTGTCGTTTGCGCTCGCGCCGCGAATGTACGAGAGAAACTTTCCGTCCGTGATTCCCGGTGACGACCATGACTTTGGGTTGAAAGTAAACTGATAGCGACAGCTCGAGCATTTCATGCCCTGCTTTGCCGGATGGTTGTGGCCGCACTTCGGACACTTCATCGATTCAACTCTCCTTTGGTCGCAAGCGTTGAAGCCGAAATCCCGTCGATGATCGTGCGATTGATCATGGGGTGGTCTTCGTGGGACGGGCCACAATCACTGTCGGGGTGCCACGCAATGACAAGCAGTGACTCATCGTTTGTGTTGAAGCTATGCACTCCCTCCGATTCGATCGAAAAGATCATGCCCGGTTCGAGTTGAAGGTCTCCGGATAACGTTTTGCAAACGCCTCGCCCCGCCGCGATCATCCCGAGACGCTCGGACGGATGGGTGTGCGACGTTTGTCGCGTGTCCGGTGGGATGTGAAGCAAGTTCAAGCACGGATCGCCGATGACCGGCGGTCCGATCAACAGGGTGTCGCGACAACCATCGATGTACCTCAGTCGTCCGGTCGATTCGACGGGGCCGCCAAGCTGAAACAGTCCGCGGTAGTCGATTCGCGACGCGATAAAGCCCGTTCCATTTCCGACCAATCGCATGGCATGCGGAACACAAAAATACATGCCAGCGGAAAGTGGGTATCGATAATCGCCAAACTCGATTTCGGCATTGCCGCTTGCGATGTACCCATAGTGGGTTGCGCCCGCATCGAGATCGATCGTCGGACCATGCCAGCCCAACAATCGCGATGGGAAATCTGCGAACGAAAAGTCTTGAAGCAAATCGCTACGAGGAGCAAAGAGTTCAACCAGTCCTGCGGGAGAACGTGCCATCAAAACCGTCCCTAGTTTGGATTGGGTTCGAGCGAACACTTGATGGAATAGACAATCATTGGTTCGGAGAAGTTGCCGACGATAGTGCTCAACAGTAGGGGCGTCAAGGAAGTGGGGACGGGGCGCTGTTGACCGCGAATCGGGTGGACCTTTTCAAAAAGTGGTCGCCGGCGATCATTGGTGGGCGATACCGCGCACGAGATTGTGCCCAATCGTTGAGCCACCCAGGGAGATTCACGCGAATCTCGGGGAAAAACCGAGGCAAAACGCCACGCCCAGCGTATTGCTTGTATCGGTTCTGAACGCAAACGGGGCCGTTATCGATCGTTTTCAAAAAGTTGAGACCGCTTGTTCGGATTCGGGTCACTTTGGCATCTCACCTGCACAGTAGTTGTTTAATTCACCTCGGACACACCTAATAAGAGAAGATGACGAGAAGCATCTACCCTCTCGGCTGAGCCCGTCGGGACTGCCGAGGCATCCCTGTGAGTCGAACGATGAACGTGATTTACGAAGAAAGGCTCCAAACCCTTTTCGGTCAATGGAAGGTCGAAGACCGAAGAATCGAAGAAGAGTTTGATGATGTCCGACATTGGATGAGTGACGTGAGTCAGCTAGGCATCCCACGATTTGGCGAAACCGCATTGCGGCTAAAGTCGCTGCGGCGGCAACTCGCCAAACACTTCCAACGCGAGAACGAGATCACCAACCAGCTCTCCGGTTTATACTCGCCTGAGTGCGTTGCGGTCAGCGCAACGCGGCGCCAGGCAATCCGCGACCATCGAGTGTTGCTTGATCGGTTGAACGATTTGGTGGATCGGCTTGATGAACTTGAGCCACCCTTCGAGTCGTGGCAATCGGCGATCAATGAAGTGGAATCGTTTGTTGCCGCGCTGGAGCAACATGAGGATCATGAGGCTGAAAACGTGGCGATGTTGATCCCGCATCGGGCACACTAGTTCCCGGCCGGAGGGATGGGTTGCGGTTTGGCCGACGCGGATAGGCTAGAATGTTGCGTCAATGCCTACCGCGGCGGTCGTTGTCGAACGCTGCTCCCTTCCCACCGACCGAGCAATCCTCATGCAAGTCGATCGCCTATCGCGCCGAGCGTGTCTGTCATTCGTTGCGGCTACGCTGTTTTTGTCTAGTAGTGTTGTCGCCGAAGATTGGCCACAGTGGCGTGGTCCCAATCGGGATGGACTTTCAAAGGAAACCGGTCTGCTTAAAGAGTGGCCCGAGGGCGGTCCAGCGATGCAGTGGAAGGCTGACGGACTTGGCGAAGGTTATTCGAGCGTTGCGGTGGCCAATGGCTACGTTTACACGCTCGGGGATCTCGAAGACGGCTGTTACCTGATCGCGCTCTCGGACGACGATGGCCAGATTGCGTGGAAGACCAAGATCGGCGAGCGCGGCGGTCACAAACGCTACAAAGGACCACGCAGTACACCGACGGTGGATGGCGACCAAATCTTTACGCTCAATCAACATGGCACCATCGCGTGTGTGCAACGTGAGGGTGGTGACCTGCTTTGGTCGGTCGAACTCGAAGACGATCTTGGTGGCAAGATGATGTCGGGGTGGCGCTACAGTGAATCGCCACTCGTCGATGGCAACAAAGTGATCTGCACCCCTGGCGGCAACAAAGGTACGGTCGTCGCGCTTGATCGTAAGAGTGGCGAAACGCTTTGGCGCACCACCGAGTGGACGGACACGGCAGCTTATTCTTCAGTGATTGTCGCCACCATTCATGGCAAGCGGCAATATGTACAATTGACCGGCCGAAGTGTTGCGGGGATCGAACCCGACACAGGCAAGCTGATTTGGAAAGCCGATCGCGAAGGCAAGACGGCAGTCGTTGCAACACCGGTCGTTTCAGGCGACATCGTATTTGTCACCTCATCGTACGGCGTCGGGTGTAACGGTTTTCGAATCGGATCTGACTGGTCGACCGAAGAGATTTACGCCAGCAAAGCGATTGCCAATCACCACGGTGGTGTCCTGCTGCTCGGCGATCATGTCTTTGGATCGAGCGGTGGTACGTTTCGATGCCTCGAAATTGAATCGGGCGAGTTGAACTTCAATGCCCGAAGCATTGGCAAGGGAGCGACGGTTTACGCTGATGGCCACTTCTATCTGCGAAGTGAATCGGGACCGATCGCTTTGATCAAAGCGACCACAGATGACATGATCGAAGTGAGTCACTTTGATCAGCCCTCTCGGACTGATGAACGGGCTTGGGCTCACCCTGTGATCGCCAACGGGAAAATGTACCTGCGCGATCAAAGCGTGTTGTTGGTCTACGACGTCAAGTCACGATAGGGTGAACGTAGGTCATGCTGTGCATGACACGTGTGCCGATGGCACTCTGGCTGATGGCTGTGATTCTTGATCGTCGCCTTTCGCTCCGCGAAAGTTGCGTCACCCTACGCGCCTTTCGCGGAGCGAAAGGCGACGATGTTTCTGATGAAAGGTCGGTGCCGCTACTTCCACGCTCGGGCGAGCGTCGCTACGGCGATCACGGCTCAGGAAATGGCACAGCGACTGCTGTGAACGTGTCGGCTACAATGCGACGTGGGGCGGATTTCTGGGAACGCCCCGTTTCGCTACCGTCGCCCGTGGTTGATGACTGATTTCTACATCAAGACCGAACGCGCTGTCTGCGGCCCTTTCACGGGGATCGAATTGCGCGAAGCCGCCTTGGCACGAATCGTTCTTCCCGCGACCCAGGTCGGCGGTTCCGAAAATGGACCGTGGATGCGTGCCGGCGACATCGGTCTGTTTTCTCAAAAACAGACTCCCCTGCCCCATCCCGCCGGCACGCATGTTCCCGAGTTTCGATTGACTGGGGTCAACGATTCGTTTGACGGTCCTTTCAAGCTTCGCGAACTCATTGGGTTCGCCGTTCGCGGCATGTTGCCCGAAGATGCACTCGTTCAAGTGATCAATGGTCAGCCTCCGCCGAGTACCGAAACGACCAGTGACCAAAACCCATGGATCACCGTGACACGTATCAACGTGTTGGCGGCATGTTTGGAAGGGCGGCTTGCCGCTGCCAACACAGCGCCGCACCCACAACGCGTTGACCCATCACATCCGGTCCACTCGCGTTGGCGCGGCGAGCGAAGAACGGAAGCACCGGTGGAGAGTCAAATCGCACAGGTGGCGGTTGTCCAATCGAGCCCCGTGTCGGAGTCGCCAAACGCAACCAACGCGCCGGCAAGTCGAGCCGCCGACATTGCTGATGAATTCGCTGGGCCGATCGAGGAACTGGAAGAAGATCCAAGTCTCGAAGACTACAGCGAACAGCTTCGTACCGATTTGCGACGGGGGAAACCAAAAAAGTCGATCAGGATACGTGCCGATGTGCTTGTTGGTGGATTGTTTGTGTTGGCCATCGTTGGCGTCACCTATTGGGTATGGCCGACAGGAATGGACCGACAGGAAGTGATCGGTGATTGGATCGAAGTTGCGGCGGACGGATCGGATCCAACGTTTGGGATTTCGTTTCGTGCCGATGGAAGCTGTGTGATTCTCGATGCGGGCGGCGGGCAGTGTTGGACAGGAGACTATCGCTGGATCGACCATCAAAAGCAAAAGACGGGCTTTAAAACGCTCGGCGATGTTTCAACATCCGTTGCCAACGTCGAACCCGAGCATCGCAGCGGCGTGGCGACGGCGGATGATGGTTACATCCACCTGACCGGCAGCCTGTTCCCGGCGCCCCCGAAGCTCGGCGACAAAGAGCTTCGTGATTGCTTCGTGCGCCGCAGCGGTCGTCATCTCGAAATCGGGTACATCTCGTCCATCAACTGGATTCGAGGAAGCCGGCAAATCACAGTGGGGTGGATCAAGCTCGCTCCGTCGCGGAGTGAAACGCTGCCGAGTTCACCGAATTGGCAAAGCAGCATTGAAGCACTTGTTGCCGTGGGCGTGCCTGACGAAGCTCGTCCGATGAATCTTTTTGAGGCGCCGATTCAATGGAACATGGACATGGTGCGCCGCCATCATCTGATTCGCTACGGCGAACATACATTTTTGATGTCGCGCGACGGCGAGATGAAACCCTACAAACCGACCAAGCCAGAATTTGGCAAGCTCGATAAACGTGATGCAGGGTTGTAGGTCATGCTCCGCATGACATTGGATAGCCGCGATTCGCCGTTGCGAGCTACGGACAGTGCGGTGTTGCTACCACAAACTTAGGCCGCTTGTTGATTCGAAGCGATTAGCCGGTAACCCATACGATTCATTCCCGATCCTTCCAAATCGTTGAAGAGTTCGATGTCGGCTGGCGAGAAGGTGGTCGTCCAATCGCCCGCGACCCCTTTGCGTACAAAGTTCTTGGGGCCTTCTTCGCTGTTGTACCGACCCTTTTCGGTTTCGGTTCGTTTCATGCGATCGAAACTTGATCGTGCGACGGCATCGGCAATTTGATCACGACTGCGATCCAAGCCTGCGAATTCGGCGACCCTCGCAAGCTGCTCAACACCATCGGTGAACATGTCCTCATACCGAACCAGCAACAGTTGATCCAACCTGGCGTTGTCGAGCCAACCGTTGACGTGCTCGGACCAACGGCAGGGCCACTGTTTTTGAGCAAGGAATTCACTGAAGGTTGTTCCCGGTGGTAGCGTTCTCTTGAGGTGATGATAGAACGAAACATAAACATCGCGGCCGTCTCGCACGATGTAAATCACCTTCTTCATCTGCCGTTGATAGGGAGCGTGCGTCGAGAGGACACGTGGTCCATCGCCAGCGACTTCTTCGTGCTCAGAACCAACCGCCGGGACGTGGAATCGATAGTTGTGAAAGTCGATCTCTTCGCCTTCAGGTTCTCGCAATAGATTGGCAATCTGAAAACGCATCCAAGTGCTACCTGATTTCGGATAGCCAACAATGAATACGTCGTCTGCCCGCATGGTCTGCGGCAACCATCCCGATGAACGGAATCCCACGCGCGTCAGTAGTTTGCGACTAAGGTCAGAGAGTTTTGACATGATGGTTGCTTGGCGGAGGCGTTCTGCTAGCAATTGATTGCGGAAGTGCGTGTGCCGTCACAATGACGGGTTATCAAAATGCGAATTGGGTCACAATACTGCCTGTCGAAGCCCCGCTCGCTCGGATGCTGCTAAATGCAAGCAACTCGGCTAAACTTCTTTGCTGGCGACGGGTGTGGACAACACAAGTGAAACGGGAAGCCGAAATGAAGATCCACTTGCGTTATTGCGCAGCGTGAAATTACGAACCGCAGGCCGTCAGTTTGGCGACCAAGATTCTGACGAAGTACAAACAGCGGCTCGACGGACTTGAGCTTCAACCGGCGAGTGGTGGCTGTTTTGAAGTGTCGGTAGACGGTGAGCTGATCTATTCCAAGCTCGCGACTGGCGAGTTTCCAAGTGAGGATGCGATCGTCGCAGCCATTGGTAAGTTGCTTTGACGCCGGATGAAACAGCATCCAGATCGCATCAATGTTGACGCCATGGGGGCATTTTTCCTAAGAGGTACGGGCAATTCCTTCCGCACGTACTCTTTGGCCTTCAGGCTATTCCATGACCGAATCGATTACCTGGAACTCGGACGAACTCGTCAAGCGTTACCAAGACAGTTTCAGTATCAACATTGAGCAGTTCATTCAGGGCGACCAAGTTGTCCTGGCGCGAGACCCGGAGAGCGGTATTTTGCGTTTTGATGGTTGTCAGCCAGGGTCGGGCAACTTCTACGAACAGCTCGCCCAGAACGACTTCTACTACATGGAAGAAAAGTGGGAGTATCAGGAAGCGATCCATTGTTTTCCCAGCGGGCTTTCCAAGGATGCAGCCATCTTGGACATCGGTTGTGGTGGCGGTGGCTTTCTCGATCGGTGCCGTGATGCGGGATACAACAATCTGTCGGGCATCGAGTTCAACGAAGAAGCGTTAAAAATCTGCCGCGACAAGGGGCTCGATGTTACCGATTCACGAATCGAACATGTTGCAGAAACCGATCGTCGCTACGACATCGTTTGTGCGTTTCAAGTTCTTGAGCACGTACCCGATCCGGTCGACTTTGTTCGCCAAGCGTCGCGCGTCTTGACTGACAAGGGTCGTTTGATTCTCTGCACACCCAATGCCGATTCCTTTTTCAAACGTGTTCACTGGCACTTGTTGGACATGCCTCCGCATCACATGAGTCGGTTGGACCAACAGTCTTACGAACAGACCTGCAAGTTGCTGGGGCTTTCGCTTCGCGACGTGCGATTCGAACCTTTGGCGAAGTATCATCACAGCAGTTACGCCAATAGTTTGATTGAGCATTTGCCGCGGCGGTCGGTTCGACGTGCGATCGTCAAGCCCTTGGTGAAGTCGGCGTTCAAACTCTACCCCAACAAGACCAAGCTCCGTGGTCACAGCATCATGGCTGTGATTGAGCGTGATCAGCAAATTGCGACCAGGGCCAAAGCGGCCTGAGTGCGCATGAGATGACAGCGGCATTTGCCGCAGATTCCTGGGAAACCAACATCTTTGGCCTACCGGGGGGGAATCGCCAAGCGGCGGTTGCGACTAAGTAAACTGAGTGGCTTCATTACCACCTACTTAGCCCGCCAATCGTCTCAGACTTGTGAACCGAGCCCACCGCAAACCAAGTTCTTGTTTGTCGCCCTCTCGGCGTCGACTGTTTCGCGCATTGATGTGCGAACCACTCGAGCAGCGAAAGATGCTCGATGCTTCCGCCCCAGCGATCCTGCAGATTTTCGAAAGCACGTACGAAAACACCGAGCAGCGCGCGGCGGATCTTTTCCACGCTGGATACGGTGCGGTTTGGATTCCTCCGACTGGCCGTGCCGACTCAGGCAATTTCTCTGTCGGCTACGATGTCTACGATCGATTCGACTTGGGTGGCCCGGGCAATCCAACGCTGTATGGAACAGAAACAGGGCTCAAGACGCTGGTCGATGTGTTGCATGATGCCGACTTCAATGTCTACGCCGACTTCATTCCCAACCACAACGGCTTTCGTGACCTAAGCACTCCTGACTTTGTTGCCCAAGGCGGCTATCCCGGCTTTGCACTAACGCTCAATGCAGGGAACAACTCACAGGGCTACGACGACATTGATGGTGACTTTCACAGTGTCTTTTCTGGCGGCGATCTCGAAGGCCGCTTGGCTGGCTTGAACGACATTGCTCAGGAAAAGAACTACCAACTGATCCGGCATCCTGTCGATCCGGCTGACAATCGAAACTTGCCTGCGGGGACGATCGCAAATCAACCCGATCCATCGAACACACAGTTTTATCCCGATCGCGATCTTGATCCGATCATGTTGTTCGACCCGACCACTGGCGAATCGGACATCCCGGTCTATCCCTTCAATACATCAGACCCTGGCGCTGGCGATCCGATTCCGGAAAACGCTCTCGGGCTGATCATGCGAAATGCCCAGTGGATGATCCAAGAGATCGGCGTGGATGGTTTTCGGTTGGATGCCGCCAAACACTTTCCCGATTGGGTGTTGAACTTTTTGGACCGGGCGGTCTATCGGGCGATCCAAACACCACTGCTCGATGGCAGCACCGAACACACATTCATGTTTTCGGAGATCTTCTCGAGTGATAAGGCGGCGATTCAAAATCTGATTCGAAAGGACATCAACCCGAATGATCCAGGCCGGATTGGCGGTAACCGCGACGCGTTGGACTTCCCTTTGTTCTTTGCAATGCGCGACAACCTGACCGGCAACGGTATCGTTAACGATTGGCGCGACATCAAGAACGCCAGCCAAGATGTCCAGGACGACGGACTCGCCAACAACGGCAGTCAAGGGGTTGCCTTCGTAAACAGTCACGACGAAGAGGGTGCCCATCTAAGCAACGTCGCTCATGCGTACGTCTTGATGCGGCCAGGCAACGCAATCGTCTATTTCAATGCAGAACAATTTGGCGACGGGCGAGACTTTCCCAAGGATGGTCGCGGTGATGCGGTTGGCGGCCAGTTCGGTGAAACGATTACCAAGCTCGTTGGCATTCGCAACACCCACGGTCGCGGCAACTACATTGATCGAACGCCGGGAGCCGACGAGAAGGAGATGTTGATCTTCGAGCGTGACGCGTCGTCGCTGGTCGTGTTGAGCAATCGGCTCGACGCCGGTTTTGACAGTCGGACGATTCAGACGAATTTCGCTCCAGGCACACCGCTGGTTGATCTGACGGGCAATGCCGCCAATGGCACGATCGATCCGTTCAACGACTTCCCGGAAGTATTGGTGGTCAACCAAGACGGCACCGTCAACCTTCGCGTGCCACGAAACGTTGCACCAAACGGCACGCACCACGATACCGGCTATTTCATCTATGGTCCCTCCGGACCCCAGGGCGCACTGAGCCTGACAAACGTGTCCGCCACTTTGAACGGCTCTTCCGGAACACCAGAAACCAACGGGACGACGCGTGTCGCCGGCATTGATGTGATCAGCGCCGATGCGTTTGATGTTCAACTTGACACGTTTGCCGTCAATCATCTTGGTTCGGTGCGTGATCAGTTTGCCGACGGCGACAACGCGCTCCTTAAGCTTGATTCAGGCATCGACTTGAACGGCAACGGTTTCGTTGACTTTGTTGGCGGCGGCGGTGTCTCGACAGGATTCGAAGAGTTTGTCACGCAGAAGGAGCCTGGATTCTTTGAAGCTGACGGCAACGGCACCTACCGACAAACAATCGATGCAACCACGCTTAGTGAAGGCATGCACTTTTTGGAAGTTCGCGCATTTCGCCATCGTGAACCTGGCGAAGGTGACGCGATCTATAGTTCATTCAAAAAGTCCATCTATGTCGATCGACTCCCGCCCGAATCACAGTTGGTTCGTTTTGATCCGATCGTTGCGGGGATCAATCAAGACCGCCGTCTGGAAGTGCGGCACGATTTAACGGGCGACAACATTCATGCATTCCTCAATTTGCCGGCCGGTTTGTCCGACGCAGAAGTGATCGCAATGCTTGATGGGAATAGTCAAGCCAACAAAGTCGATCGTGATCTGTTCACCAAAGACTTCGGTGGCCTGACGCACGGTAATCATGTGATCACAACCGTGACGTTCGAGATGTCGGGCAACGTCAATGTTCAAAGGTTCCCAGGGCAATTCACGTCGACGATCTTTGGAGCGGGCTTGGGTGACCTCGATGTCGATGGTGACGTCGATCCAGATGACATGGCTGCCTTCGAAGCGATCTATCTCTCAGAAAACGATTTGTTCAATCCAGCCGCCGATTTCAACGGCGATGGGCTCGTTGATATCAACGACCTTCCGCTTCTCTATCAATTGTTAGTCGATACTGGGAACACCGGCGCCACCTTTGATCGATTTGATCAGTTCGTTGTGACCCATGTGCCGGTGGATTACGGCGACGCCGAGGATAGTTTTGGGACACTGCAAGCTTCTTCTGGTCCGCACCATATTCTGGTGGGGGGCCCAGTCTTGGGGATCGCAGTGGATGCGGACGCGGATGGCCAGCCTACCTCCAACGCTCAGGGTGACGACGCGGACGGTGGCGATGATGAAGATGGCCTCGTGACGATCGGCACTTTGATGGCGGGCGCGACTGCGTCCGCCACGATCACTGCGTCAGAACCCGCGTTGGTCGACGCTTGGATCGACTTTGACGGCAACGGCCTGTTTGACCATCCCGCCGAACACCTCGACGGTGGCACGTCAATCGCAGTCGATGCAGGCAGCAATGATCTGGGGATCAACGTGCCAGCTAGCGCAGTGTCAGGCGACACGGCCATGCGGATCCGGATCTCATCCAGCGGGAACCTTTTGCCCACGCGGCTAGCCGGCGACGGGGAAGTCGAAGACTACAGCGTATCGATCGGTGCTGCCCCAACTGTGGAAACGATCACAGTCAATGATGGCGCAACCCAACGATCCCGAGTCGATTCAGTGACCGTTTCTTTTGATTCGCACGTTGATATTGACGATTCGAACGGCGATCCGTTCCGTTTCATCAACAAAGGCACGGGCCAAGCTGTTGCTGATGTGCCAGTTGTAAGCATCGTTGACGGCAAGACGGTGGTTCGCTTCACGTTCACAACGGGCCCATCGGTCCATGCCTCCGGGACGTTGTTGGATGGGGACTATCAATTGACCATTGATGCATCACGGATTTCCCGTGGTGGCGCGTCCCTGGACGGAAACGGTGATGGCGCTAATGGCGATGACCGAGTGTTTGGTGAGATTGCGGCCGACAATTTCTATCGCAAATATGGCGATCGGAACGGCAACGGGATCGTCGACCTGTTTGATTTTGCAGCCTTCCGCGGGACCTACAACAAACCCGCCGCCGACCCTGCATTTCTTCCCGAATTCGACAACGATGGCAATGGAGCGGTGAACCTCTTTGACTTCGCCGCGTTCCGTTCCAACTTTGGAAGCTAGCCTCGATTGCAATCCTTACACAGTTCGTAACGTACGCAAGGCGGGAACACTTATCTTCGCTGATCGAACACTGATCAGAGAGTGGGAAGATGAGTGGCGATTAGAGGCGATCAGTGGTTCTCAGCTGACGTTTTTGGGTGTCAGCGTTGTTACTTGCTAACGGCATTCTCACAACACACGGTTCGTCAGGCTCGGGGGCGGAACACTCATCTCCGCTGATCGAACACTGATCAGAGAGTGGGAAGATGAGTAGTACAAAGATTAGTGGCGATTTGAGGAGATTAGTGGTTCTCTCTGTTTTCAGTCGGGGCTGTCCGCCGTGTGCAGATGTGGGGCACGGGCCGTGAGTGCTACGGCATGGGGACTGAATCGTATTCGTTCAATGTCTTGCCGGTTTCATCGTCGACTTCGACGAGTCGCACACGGTATCCCCATAGGTTGGCGACATGGCGCAGCGTGCGATTGCATTCCTCTTTTTCCAAGACACGCTCCTCGCGGACACGGTGTGTCAGAACCAGGCGACGATTGCCGGCAAGGTCGGCGTTGGTAACTTCGATTTTCGGTTCTTGCCGAAGCAGATCATATTGCGCGGCAAGTCGACGGCGGATCTCGCGATAACCTGCTTCATCGTGAATCGCTGATACGGATAAGTAATGTGATTCCGATTCGTCATCGACGGCAAACAAGTGCATCTCGCGAATCAGCGTGGGGCTTAGGAATTGCAAGACGAAACTCTCGTCCCGGTATTCGGCCCAAGCATCCCGCAGCGTTTCTCGCGGACGCTGGTTTCCGGCGATTTCGGGAAACCAATCTTTGTCCTCGTCGGTCGGTGCCGTGCAGATTCGTTCGATGTCTCGCATCATGGCAAATCCGAGCGCGTACGGATTGATGCCCGAGAATCGCCGGCTGTTGAATCTGGGTTGAGTCACCACGGCCGAATGCATGTGCAAAAACTCGAGCATCGCCCCCTCGTCGATCCGGCCATCGTCGTAGAGCTGATTCATGATCTGGTAGTGAGTGAAGGTCGCGCAGCCTTCATTCATCAGCTTGGTTTGGCGCTGCGGGTAAAAGTATTGAGCGAGCCCGCTCACGATGTTCAGGATTTCGCGTTGCCAGTCGGCGAGCTTCGGAGCGTGTTCGGCGAGAAAACGAAGCAGGTTTTCCTCGGGAAGGTCAAGCTTTTGTTGAATCGCTCGCGTTTCGGCTTCTTTGTGTTTTTCCGTCTCACTCAGCTCGTCTTCCTGTTTGAGCGTTGGGACCGTCCGCCAAAGGTCGTTGAAGGTCTGTTGGTGGTGCTCATGTCGCGCGAGTGATTTGGCCAACTCATCAGCCTGGCTTTTCGATTGGTTGGGTTGATACCGACTCACGCCTTGTGTCATGAGTGCGTGTGCCGAATCGAGCAAGCTCTCAACTGCATCGAGTCCGTGTTTGCGTTCGCATCCGGCAATGAACTCCTTTGCATAAGCGAGGTGGTCGAGCACGCGATCAGCTCGCGTCCACTGCTGAAACAAGTGGTTGTTCTTGAAGAAGTGGTTGTGTCCAAAGGCCGCGTGCGCGATGACGAGCGTTTGCATCGTCATCGAGTTTTCTTCCATCACGTACGAGACGCACGGATCGGAGTTGATCACAAGTTCGTAGGCCAGTGCTTGAGCCCCTTTGCGATAGAGCAGCTCTTCTCGCGCAAACTTCTTCCCAAAGGACCAGTGCCGGTACATCAGCGGCATACCGATCGCCGCGTAGGCATCGAGCATCTGCTCGGAAGTGATCACCTCAATTTGGTTGCGGTAGACGTCAAGTCCCAGGTTTTCGATAGCGACCTGTTCGACAGCTTCGTATACCCGCTGGATCGTTTCGAAATCCCACTCGGAACCGCTGTAGAGCAACTTGCCAGCCATGGATTGCTCCCTTACGCGTGCGTGGACTTACTTGTGAATAGATCGTGAAAGACGGGGAAGATATCTTCGGGGGCTTGAACCATCGCGCGGGCAAACTGTTCGTGACGAACGACGAGCGATTCGTAACCTTGCCACAACAGGCTGTCGAACGACGGATCTTCGTCACCCACTTCGATGTAGGCATAGTACTGACACATCGGCAAAATGCTCTGTTCGAGCAAATTGAGCGTCAACGGCATGTCATGGTCAAAATTGTGTCCATCCGACGCTTGGGCGGCGTAAATGTTCCAGTCATCGATCGGGTAACGTTCTTGAACGATGCGTTTCATTTCGAGGAGTGCTGATGACACGATGGTGCCGCCGGTTTCTCGCCCGTAGAAGAACGTTTCCTCGTCCACCTCGGATGCGGTGTAGGTGTGACGAATGAAAACTATATCGACTGAGCGATAGTGACGCTTCAGAAACAGATGCAGCAGCATGTAGAAGCGTTTGGCAAGGTCCTTGAGTTCCTCGGTCATCGATGCTGAAGTGTCCATCAAGCAGAACATCACCGCTTGGGTGGTTGGGCGTGGTGTGCGATCGAATCGGTTGTATCGAAGGTCAACGTTGTCGATAAACGCGACCGAGCTCATGCGTTTCTTGACCGTGGCAAGTTCCTCGCGGATGCGCGCGATCTGATCTTCGTCACCTTCCTCTTCGGCTTTGGCTAGTCTCTCCTCGAGTTCTTCGCGATCGGACAGTCGTGGGCGTCGCATGGCGATGCGACGGGCGAGCGAACGCCGCATCGTCTCGGAAGTGTTCAGTCGTTGAGGTGCGCCATCGCTTGTGTAGCCTGCCCGCGACCATGCCGGCGTGGCCATCGACTTGAGTTTTCGCTTCGCCAGATTGGGCAGCTGGAGGTCCTCGAAGAAGAGGTCCAGGAACTCGTCGCTCGTGAGCGCGAAGACGAAGTTGTCTTCGCCCTCACCATCAGGGCTGCCGTTGCTTCCGCTGCCTCCGCCCGATCCAGGTTTTTGGATCTGGTCCCCGCGTTGGTATCGCTTGTTTCCGGGCAATACATAGTCGCGGTTTCCCACGGCGCGGTCATAACCAAAGGCGGGTTCACGAATGTCTTTGGCGTCAATTGAGATCTCTTGGCCACCCTCAAGGTCGGCGACTTTGCGTTTGCGAATCGAGTCACTTACCGCTTTGCGAATGTGTGACTTGACGCGACGGACAAACCGCTGTCGATTGCCAAGGTTTTTGGACGTCGGGTTACGACGGCGGTCGATAACATGCATTGCGAATCTCGATTGGTTGCGTGGCCGTGATGACGGGCTGCACATCAGCACTGAATCCGCTGGCGGGGGCACTGAATCCGCTGGCGGGCGGCACTGAATTCGCCGGCGGGCGGGGTCAACTTGATTTGCTGACGCGCATATACCAATCGACCAGGCGTCGGACTTGCCGTTTGGTGTAACCACGTTGCGTCATGCGCTGTACAAACTCGGTGTGTTTCTGTTCGGCCTCGCTATCTTTTTTGGCGTCAAAGCTAATGACCGGAAGCAGTTCTTCGATTTGACCGAACATTCGTTTTTCGATCACATCACGGATCTTTTCATACGAAGTCCATTCGGGGTTCTTCCCTTCGTTCTTTGCACGTGCTCGCAGGGCAAATTTGACGACTTCGTAGCGGAAGTCTTTCGCGTTCGAGATTCCCGCTGGATGTTCAATTTTCTCCAGCTCTTCATTGAGGATGTCGCGATCCATCAACTGGCCGGTGTCGGGGTCTTTGTAGTCTTGGTCATCGATCCAAGCATCCGCGTAGGCGATGTAGCGATCGAAGAGGTTTTGGCCGTAGCTGTGATACGATTCGAGATAGGCTTTGCGAATCTCGTTGCCGATGAACTCGGCGTAACGCGTGGCAAGCTCCTCTTTGACGAATTCCAGGTACCGCTGTTCCGTTTCTTCGGGAAGCTGCTCGCGTCGAATTGCCTTTTCAAGCACGTACATCAGGTGCACAGGGTCCGCAGCAACTTCTCGCGTGTCAAAGTTGAACGTTTCTGACAGGATCTTGTAGGCGAAACGAGTTGACATGCCATCCATGCCTTCGGTCACCCCGGCGGCGTCGCGGTATTCTTGGACCGTACGCGCGTGCGGGTCGGTGTCTTTGAGCGACTCGCCGTCATAAACTCGCATCTTGGAATAGAGACTCGAGTTTTCGTGATCCTTCATTCGCGTCAGGACGGTGAAACGCGACATCATTTCAAGTGTGTCTGGCGCGCACGGCGCGGCGCCCAGTTCCGAGTTCAGGATCAGTTTGTCGTAGATCTGCTTTTCTTCGGTGACACGCAAGCAATAGGGAACCTTCACCACGCAGATGCGATCAAGGAAGGCTTCATTGTTGCGGTTGGCCTTAAAAGATTCCCATTCCGATTCATTCGAGTGGGCAACAATGATCCCTTGGTAGGGCATCGCCCCCACATTCTCGGTGCCGACGTAGGTGCCGTCTTGGGTTGCCGTTAAAAGCGGGTGCAACATTTTTAGCGGGGCTTTGAACATCTCGACGAATTCGAGCAAACCTTGCGTGGTTCGATTGAGACCGCCGCTGTAGGAATAGGCATCGGCGTCGTCTTGTCCAAAGTGCTCCAGTTTTCGAATGTCGACTTTGCCGACCAGCGAGGAGATGTCTTGATTGTTTTCGTCACCCGGTTCGGTTTTTGCGACGCACACGCGACGTTGTTCCGAGGGCACGACGCGAACGACCGAGAACTTTGAAATGTCGCCGCCAAATTCGTCAAGACGTTTGATCGCCCATGGCGACATGTATCCGGGAAGACGTCGTCGCGGAATGCCGTACTCTTCCTCGAGCATCATTCCCATACTGTCGGGATTGAAGAGCCCGAGTGGGCTTTCATAGATCGGCGAGACTTCATCGCCAGCGGCAAGGACGTAGACGGGGCGATGTTGAATCAGCGTCTTCAACGCATCAGCGAGCGAACTCTTCCCGCCACCAACGGGCCCCAGCAAATAGAGGATCTGCTTGCGTTCCTCGAGCCCTTGCGCAGCGTGACGAAAAAAACCAACGATCCGTTCGATGGTTTCTTCGAGACCATAGAAATCTTCAAAGGCACGGTACGTCTTGATCGTGCGATTCATGAAGATACGACCGAGGCGCGAATCGTTCGACGTGTCGATGAACTCGGGTTCGCCGATCGCTTGAACCATACGCTCGGCAGTCGAAGCGTAAAGGTTCGGGTCGTTGCTCGCAGCTTGCAGGTACTCCTTTAAAGAGTAGGTGACCTGCTTATCTTTTTCATAGATTTCGCTGTAGAGCTGCAGAATGTCGTGTTGGTTACCAGTCATCGCTCTCGCCCAATGTTTGCGTTTCGTTCGCTCGCACGGGGCTTCTTTGCCCAGCCGAAAATCATTGGTGCAGTCGCTTGCCTAACCTGGCATAGACGTGACGATCGCTCAGCCTGGAAAGAAGTTTTACCCAAGTTCGATTATAGAAGGTCTCAAAAACACGGCTAAGAAAAGATTGCGAATTGCAAACTTTTCCTCGCTGCACCTTCTCGCATCCAAACGATTAAAAAGTGGCTCGCTTCCGAAGAAAACCGCTCATTTGAGGGTCTTGGTGTGGGGTGCCTCTGGTCAATTTGGGCGGGGGCGTTAACTATTCCACCACCTGCAAGACACTCCGTCGGATTCGCGCGAAGCAGAAGACAAGGATGCGCAGTGACCGAGTCCGGTTCGCGCTATTCGCACTTAGTCGCCTATCGCTCCGCGAAAGTGGCGCCGGCAAACGCAACTTTTGCGGAGCAGAAAGCGACTCTATCGAAACTTGCCTGACGCGAAACAACGCTCTGGCGAGCATCGCTACGGTGAATTGGGTTCATTTGATGCTACCGCGCGCACGATGTCAGCCGAGGAAAGAAAACCGACGAGTTTTCGATCGGCCAGTACGGGCAAGTGATGCACGTTTTCTGTCGTCATCGTTTTCGCGGCGCGTTGGAGGCTGACGTCCGGGGCAACGGTCACGATCAACTCCGTCATGATTTCTCGAATTGGCGAAGTGTCAAACTTCTGTTGGACAACCTCGATCGCCTGACGAGCATCGTCGTTGTGAAGCAAGTCGCTTTTGAGAGCTTGTTCGGTCGACCTCAACAGGTCCACCAAATCGGTTGCGGTGACGATTCCAAAGCAGCGGTCGCCTTCGTCGACAACGGGCAAGGCCGAAACCTTCGCCTCGAACATCAGGTTCAAGGCCTCCCCGACGGTGGTCGATGGCGCAACACGTACGATGTTGCGCGTCATCACATCTTGTACCTGGAGGTCAGAAGTTGGCAGCGTCGAGATCATCGTTGGACCCCTTTGAGAGTGTTCTTCGTTCGTAGGGTGTGTGCTTGCACGCACCGGTGATGAAGAAGCATGTGGTGCGTGCAAGCAAACACCCTACGATGTCTGTAGGCCGGATCAAGGAGCGACAGCGACACGGATCCGGCATTGTTGCGGGACCGCGTTGCGTGCAAGCACACACCCGATGTACAGGTGAGTGAGACGACGACGCCAGCCCCAAGCAAACAAAAACAGGGTGCAGCCGTTTCTCCAGTGGCTCGCGGCTAGCGTCGTCGACTCACGTCGTGGTCCATTCACGGCGGCCAACGGAGGACGTAGAGAGCAAGCGGCGTTCCAAACGGGACTTCGACGGGATTTCAGGGTGTCCATCGCCGCGAGTGTGCGGAAGTGCGCGGCGCGGAACTCTTTAACGGTCGCATGAGCGCGCCAAAACGCTCACTCCGACGCGCCCCGAACGCTGCCATCGCCAATGACTTCGGCAATTTGGGCGGCAATGGGCTCGGCAACGTGCTCGGCCGATCGTCGTCCGTAGTGGCCAAAGGCGATCCAGTCGAATGCTTGTGATTGTGGCAGGGCTCGCAGGTCGATGACGCGGGCGCCGTCAACCGTCAACGTTTCGGGACCAACCCACTGCGATTGGTGCGGGAGCGCTACAACGACCACGTTCTCGAGGCCCATGCCGGCTAGCTGGTCGACGGCAAAGTCAATCTGGCGGCGTCCTCTGTTTTCGAGTGGTGCCGAATTCGGTTCCGCGGCGTCGGCTGCGACCGCTTCTCTGCTGAACCGACTGGTCAATCGGTTGATGATTTGAGACACCACGTCCATCGTTCGACAGACCCCGGCGACGACGTAGCTTTCATAATACAGCGATCCGCCCCAGGACGCCGCCGGATCGTTGGGCATCGCAACGGAGCGAACGAGCCGAATCTCGCGTGGCGGATCATTGCGTTGATCGACCGGGGCGTAGTCCTCCACGCCATAGGCAAACACCACTGCAAGCGTGCCTGGCTTGATGCTGTCTAGGCGACGCAGTTTCTGGATGTCTTGAGCAAGTGTGAAGCCAGGCCAGGAAACGAGCGAGATTTCAACCGGGGCGGCGATGCGATCGGCGACTTGATGATGAATCGTTTCTGCGTCAGAAAGGCCATAACAGAAGGCCATCGAAGCGCCGCCCAACATGATGATATCGCTGACGTCCTCCTGATCCGCATCGGAAGCCACGCCAAAGTTGGTGGCGGGTAAGCGAAAGCCATGATCATCAAGCCGAATCGGTTCGAGCCAGACTTTGTCGGCGTTCCTCATGTCGCCAGAAAAGCCTGGGCGAAAAGCGAAACCCAACTCGGGGTCAAGTTGATGGGCGCCCGGCGTGAACCAGCTTGAGTAATAGGTCGTTTGCGGCACGAGCACGCGCAATAGACCTTCACACAACACGCATCCGATCACAATGCCGGCAACCAATTGTGCGATCAAGCGGACCGGCGAGGATGTCGTTCGTTTCACAGCGAGATCCTCAGAACTGGAAATAGATAAAACTGGTGGGGCGAAACCCGACCGCCATCACTGCGATCACGAAGAACACGTACAGGCTGGTGCGGACCATTGGGTGGGCACGCAGGAAAACGAGCTCATGCGATTTCGTCTCTTTCCAAACATCAACTGCCAATAGGATGGCGAGTGCCACGGCGACAGGTTGAAGAAAGGCAAACGCGCGATGGTCCGCAAAGGGGCCGGCAAACATCGACGTGAACACGGTCGACAGTTCGTCAGTGGACTCGCATCGAAAGAGCGTCCATCCAATGATCATGATCGAGAAAGTTGCAACTCGTTGAAGCGGTTTCCAAGCCCGTCCCGCCGACTGTGTACGAAACGGCCTCGCGGCGATCCACCAATGTTCGCAGGCAAGCAAAAGCCCATGAAAGATTCCCCATAGCACGAAGTTCCAAGAGGCGCCGTGCCAGAGTCCGCCCAAGGCCATCGTGATCATTAAATTGCGAACGGTTCTGGTCATACCATGTCGGCTGCCGCCCAGTTCAAAGTAGAGGTACCGCCGTAACCAAAGCGAAAGGGAACGGTGCCAACGCGTCCAGAAGTCGCGGGGACTGGTCGCCAGGTACGGTTGGCGGAAGTTGGACATTAACCGAAAACCCATCCATCGCGAGATGCCGCGTGCAATCAGGCTGTAGCCGCAAAAGTCGCCGTAGATTTGAACCGCGAATCCTAAATTGGCAATCCACGCAATCGAGCCTCCGTACCGCGCAGGGTCGGCATAGTATTGATCCACGAGCGGGGCGATCGAGTCGGCCAGGACGACTTTAAGAAAGTAGCCATAGAGGACGAATTGCGTGCCGATCGCGAAATCGACTCGGCGAAGCGAACGCGAGCGGAGGACTTGCGGTAGAAAGTGCGTTGCCCTTTCAATCGGGCCGGCAACCAATTGAGGAAAGAACGCAACGTAGACGGCGAAAGCCAACGGGTCGCGACACGCTTTGACACGACCGCGGTAGACATCGATGGTGTAGCTGAGCGTTTGGAAGGTGAAGAAGCTGATGCCTACCGGAAGGATGATCTTGCCCACCGTAACCGAAAGAGGCAGGCCGACCATCTCGGACAACGCACAAAACGAGTCCACCGCAAAGTTCAGGTACTTGAAGATTGCCAGCGAGCCGAGGTTGACGACCAGACTGAGGATCAACCAGCGGCGACCGCGCCCTTTCGCGGCGCCACCCTTGTCCCGGTGGTGCTCAATCTTTCGAGCGACGACGAAATCGACGACTGTCGAGAGAAGGATCAAAGCCAGGAAGCGATAGTCCCAGGCACTGTAGAACGCATAGCTGGCGATGAGCAGCAATCCGTTCTGGGCCCTTAACGAGCGGCGCAGCGCGAAGTAGCTCGCAAAGACAATCGCGTAGAAGGCCAGGAAGGTGTAGCTGTTAAAGAGCACTCGCTATCGCCTTTTGCGGGCCCACGCATGAATCAAATCTTCAAAATTCTCGCCCCTAGCTTAGCCAAGGTTCCCTTGTTCGGGCACACTGTGACAGATCCGATGGTAGGGGTTGTATCGGTTGCTCCTACCATCATGTCCGCGGATTGCGCGTAACGATGGTTGATCCGGTTATGCCGGGTGGCTCACTGCGGCATGCCCTTTGATGAAGGAATCTTAATGAGATTCGTTTGCCAAGCGTTCCGAAACGTGCTTACGAGGCGGATGATTTCTCCTCATCTTAATGTTGGGCAAGAGGCCCGACTCCGACCCTCGCTTGGTCGGAATCGAAATATTCCATAGAGATCACGGAAGATTTCTCATGACTCGCATCACGCAGAAGGCGCGGCGCGCCTTGCTGGTCGCGCTCGGTATTGCCGCGACGACCTTCACTAACCTTTCTGTCACCCAAGCCGCCGAAGATCCAGCCCTGCTTCGCGCTCTGCGTCTTCCATCGACCGTAGAGACTGACAGCGAGATCCAACAAGTTTCCTTCAACGCTTTGGCGGAAGGGGAAAAGGAACTTTCCATCGAGGAGAAGTTCGCCAGTTTCCACGACAAACTGGATAGCTTCGAAACCTCGCTGGACAAGGTTTCTGAAAAGGCCAGCGATCCCACGATCGTTAAGAGCGGAACGAGCAAGTCGACGATGAAGATCGTCGGTCGTGTTCACGCTGACGCGTGGGGATTTGACACTGGCAACGATCCGAGCATTTCTCGGTTCAACCAGGACTCAGGCGGAAACCCGCTTGATCCACAGAATCGCCTCGGCTTCCGCCGCGTTCGTTTTGGCGTTCGCGGAAAGGTCAAGGACAACATGGAATACCGAATCGAAATGGAATTCGCTGGCGGTAATCGCAGCGAGTTTCGTGACGTTTGGTTGGGATGGAATGACCTGCCCGTGGTGCAAACCATCCTGGTCGGTAACCAAAAACGTCCTTATGGTTTGGACCACCTGAACAGTTCACGATACAACGTTTTCATCGAGCGTCCGTTCGTGATCGAAGCGAACAACCAAGATGCTCGTCGTCTCGGTATCGCCGCCTATAGCGTTTCGAAAGACCAACGTTGGAACTGGCGTTACGGTGTTTACAACCAACGCAATGTTCAATCGCTTGGTAACTACATCGACGACCACCTTCAACTGGAAGTCACCGGTCGTTTGGCAAACACCATTTGGTACGACGACATCTCTGGCGGTCGCGGATACGCTCACTGGGCGATCTCCGGCAGCCACGCTGATGCAACCGAGCGTACGCAAAACGGCAACGAAGCTCGTTACCGAACGCGTCCAGAAGGTCGTTCGAGCAATCGCTGGATCGACACCGGACGCATCGCAGGTGCTGACTACCAAGACTTGATTGGCTTGGAAGGTGTTGTGAACGTCGGTGCAGTCCAAGTTGTGGCTGAGTACCAAAGCGTTTGGGTCAACCGCGAAGCACTTCCAACGACTCGCTTCGATGGTGGTTACGTCTACCTCAGCTACTTCCTGACCGGCGAACACATGCCATGGAGCCGCAAGAGCGGTACGCTCGGTCGTCCCGTGCCATTCCAGAACTTCTTCTTGGTTGACATGTGCAACGGTTGCCGCGGCGGTGGCTGGGGTGCATGGCAGATTGCTGGCCGCTACTCAAAGGCCGACTACAGCAACAAGGACATCTTTGGTGGCGAAGGCGAAGCATTCACCTTCGGGGCGAACTGGTACTGGACCGCAAACGCTCGGATGCAGTTCAACTACATCACCGGCAAGATCGAAAACCGCGATGCCGGTGCCGGCATCGAATCGGGTAACTACAACATCTATGGCTTGCGAGCCATGATCGACTTCTAAGCCGATGTGTTCAATGCGACGCGAGTCGACTCGGCAAACGGTTCGGCTCGCGTTCAACAGACTGTTATTGAGTGTAAGCAAATCATTTTGGCTGGTCCCAACGGTCGATACATCGAATTGGAGAATTCGGTTTTCGAACCTTGCAGTTGGGGCCGGCAACTACAAGGAAGTTTCCCATGTCAATGAAAACGATTTCGCGAGTGCTGATGGCCGCACTGGTCGTCGCTGCTCTCGGTCAAGTGTTCCAGACCAACACCGCCGAAGCAGGTGGCAAGAATTTCAAACTGCTCAACCAAACCGGTTGTGATGGCTTGTGCCCCGCATGCGGCCACTGCTGCAATCTGGAAGCCGAACAGGTCGACGTCGAGAAGAAGTGCTTCGAGATCGAGTGCAAAGTGATTTGCATTCCACGCGTTGTCTTCCCTTGGCAAAAGAAAAAGGCTCGTGGCTGCTGCGACAGCTGTGACTCTTGCGACGGCGCTGGCTGCACCAACTGCGTGCACAACGGAGCAAAGACTCGCACGATCAAGGTCCTCAAGAGCAAGAAGTACAAGTGCCCTGAGTGCAAGTACTCGTGGAATGCCGAGAAAGTGGGTTGCGGTTCGGGTTGCTGCGATTCCGGTTGCGACGCGGGTTGCTGCGACGGTGCAACGCCCTACACCAGCGCACCGATGGAATACCGCGAACTCGACGCGGCACCTGCTCCGGTCGAAATCAAGACCGACGACTTGCCACAACCGATTCCAGCTCAGTGAGCTGAAGCGGTCTAGCAGGTAGAATCATCGGCACGGACGAAGGAGCATCCCCCTCCTTCGTCCGTGCCTTTTTGCGTTTGACGCGGCGTGTGCTTTTCGATCCGCTGCGAGTATCATTTCCACTCACCCGTCCAGTGGATTTGCCGACGGCGTGTTTGAGGCGAATCTCTGGCTCGAGATCGTGGTGGTAAGGGAAAAACATTATGGTTCTGTTGATCGTCTACCTTTGTGTCGCTATTGGCTTTTCGTTCTATTGTTCGATTGCTGAAGCGGTGCTGCTGTCGATCACGCCTTCGTTTATCGCCACGCTACGCGACAAACGACCCGCTGCTGCTGACAAACTCGACCGACTCAAAAGCAACATCGACCGGCCGCTTGCCGCGATCTTGAGCTTGAACACGATCGCTCACACCGTCGGTGCTGCTGGCGTGGGGGCGCAAGCGAAAATCGCACTTGAGAGCGTCCACTTGGGAGTGGTCAGTGGTGTGCTGACGCTTTTGATTTTGGTTTTCAGCGAGATCATTCCCAAGACAATTGGTGCCCTCTATTGGCGACGTCTTGGACCGATGATCGGAACGACGGTCGAGTGGTTGATTCTGTTGTTGTACCCGTTGGTATGGTTCAGCGAACGACTGACACGGATCTTGTCTGGCGGCAAGTCGCATCATTCGCTTTCACGCGAGGAGCTCGCCGCGACCGTTGCGATCGGCGCGAAACAGGGTGCGCTGGATGAAGGCGAATTGGGGATCTTCAACGCCCTGATCCGATTCCCAGAATTGAGTGTCAAGGACATCATGACGCCGCGCGTCGTGACAATGGCGTTTGACGAATCGAAAACGGTTGGCGAATTGTTTGCCGAGCACGACGTGATTCCACTTTCGCGGTTGCCGGTTTACAACGGCAAACTCGATGACACCACGGGCTTTGTGCTCAAGGATGAACTCTTGCTTGCCCATGCTCGTGGCGAAAACGATCGCACGCTCGCCGATTTTCGTCGCCAAGTGTTGATAGTGGGCGCGGACTGGAAACTTCCTAAGCTTTCCGAACAGCTCTTGCAGGACCGGACACATATCGCAGTGGTGAACGATCAATACGGCAGCGTTGTTGGCGTCGTGACACTCGAGGATGTTGTCGAAACACTGCTAGGACTCGAAATCGTTGACGAGCAAGACCTGCAAGTCGACCTGCAAGAGTTTGCGCGTGATCGCTGGAAAAAACGTGCAGCCAAAGCTGGCGTTTCGGTGGACGGCGAATGATTGTCGACGCAGCGCGTTCTGCTAGGCGTCTTCATTCTCTTGCATGTCCAACTCTCGCGCTTTCGAGAGTGCCGAGGCGAGCAGTCCTGCGGGGACGGACACGATTCCGAGTCCCGCGATCAGCACGATGAACGTGAAAAACCTGCCGCCGGCGGTGATGGGATAAACATCTCCATAGCCAACCGTTGTGAGCGTCACCATAGCCCACCACAAACTGTGGATCACCGACGCAAACTTGTCAGGTTGAGCGTCGCGTTCGAAGTAATAGATTCCTACCGCCGCCAAATAGACCACGATCAACGCGACAAACCCGAACAAGATGAGTTCTTCCCTCGCGATCACCAGTGCTCGATGAAAACGTCGAGCCGCCCGGCTGTAACGAGCGAGTTTGAAGATGCGAAAGAGACGTAGCAGTCGAAACGCTCGTACCGTGCGGAGGTCGACACCAAGCGAGAGGTAGAACGGAGCAATTGCCAACAGATCGATGATGCCAAAGAAACTGGTGGCAAAACGCAGCCGATGATCGGCAACCCAAAGTCGCAACAGGTATTCGACCGTGAAAATGACAACCGTGACCACTTCCACTGTTCGAAGCAGCAGACGCACTTTGGGCGAAAGGTCAGGAAGTGTTTCGAGCGAAAACGTGATGAGCGAAAGGACGATCAGAAACTGAATCGAGAGTGCGAACGCACGTCCCCACTTCGTTTCAGGTTGCTCGACGATTGTCTTGAGTCGGTCCAACACGCCACCCAGTCGCTTTGAAAGCGATCATTGTAGGCGGTTTTCGTCGACTCGGTGGGCTAGCGTTTGAGCGTTTGCGATTGGATCGAAGCGATCTGAGTTCGAAGCGAGTCGCGAAGCTCAATCGATTCGGTGGCGCAATTGGGAAGCTCCGCAGCGGCGACGGCATGCCGAAGAGCCATGTCAAGGTTACCTGCGTCGGTGTCGAGGATGGCGAGGTTGTGATGCGCTGCGGAAGTGCCGTAGAGACTCGTGAAGGCTTCGAGTGACTGATCTCGGTTGCCAAGGTGATAATGAGTCACTGCGTTAGTCGTCTGCAGACGCTTGTCGTCAGCCCAGCGAGCCAAACCTTGCTGGCATGTTTGCAGAGCATCGTTGTGCAAGCCGTTCTCGAGAAGTGTCCAGGCAAGGTTGTTGTAGACATCGGCCGCAGCGTTACCAGCGGCAATCACCTTGCGGTAGCGAGCGATCGCTTTTTCCGATTGGCCAGATTCCGCATAAAGGGGCGCCAACTCAAGATCGAGTGCCGGTTCGCTTGCGTCGAGCTTTTCAGCCTTCTCGTAGAGTTGGATCGCTTCGCCGGAATAACCTTTTTCGGCGACCGTTTTCGCTGTCTTGATACAGACGAGACGTTCGTTGTAACGATTGTCCAGTGGCGGTGCATTACTTGGCGACTTGGCGTCAAGCGAAAGCAATGACGATGGACGCACGGGATTGTCGATGCTCCGACATCCGACTCCGACCGATACGCAAAGACAGCCAGCCAGTGTGAGCGTCTTCGCAAGAGTCATTTGCATGCTCACTAGAATCCCCTCCCAAATCCACCGAAGCCAAAACCGCCATTGCGACCGCCGGTACGTGCTCGTGAATTGGAGATCGAGTTTCGGTTTCTGCCAGCGTTGCCAGCGATTCGCTCGGCTTGCGGGCCTCGCAGTCCAAGAGCCGCCGGCGTTCCGATGGTTACATCGATGGGCGCCACACCGAGTTCGGCAAGTGCTTCGACTAACGCATTGGCGCGTGTTGCATCAAGATCCGAGTCGTCCGAGGACTCGATGACCCATGGCAAATTTTCGGCCGCACCGGCTTGAACAAGCCGCCCGATTCGCTGGGTCGCGGCAGGTGATAACTGTGTCGTTGTGCCGACGAAATCTGAGATGTAAAGGACTGATTGATCGGCTGCAGCCTGGGTTGCCTGGATCGTTTCCCATGCGCAGATCTTTGAACCAGGCGGCTCCGGAATGGCTCCACAAGGGATGTCCGCACATGCGTCGACGTTGAGCACGCCTTTGTGATGTGAACAACCCGCGATGGAAAGGACGGTGGCAATCGCGACCGCAAAGTGTGTTTGTTGAATTCGTTTATTCACCAGTATGGCCCTCGATGTAGTCGCTCAACTGCTGATGGGTTGCTCCGCCAGCACTCGTGTTTGGACGAGTTTGGGGGACGGCTTGGTGAGGTGCTGAGAACGGTCGCGGGCAGCAACGATCGGTGGGGCCGATGTCACCGATCAAGAATCGTTCAGGGCAGCAATGTTCGGCGCGTGATTGGCGTCCGTAGTCCGTGCGAACGGATGCGCGATAGTCTTTTGAGCGTCGGCTTTCTAATCGGTTCGAGATGTAGAATTCGATGTCCGTTGGCTCGTAGAGGTCGCCGCCGGGAATCGCCGGTCCCTGGCAAGCATCAACGGGCGCTACCAAGTGCGGCGTTACCAAGATGACGAGTTCCTGTTCGCCGCTACTTGAGCGATTAACCCCACCGGTCGCACCGATGATCGGAAGATCGCCCCAAAAGGGGACGCGTTCCGTACTTGCACCGTAGTTGGTTTGCAGCAGGCCTGCGACGGCCACCGTTTGTCCGCTACGAAGTTGGACGGTGGTTGAAAAGTTGCGACTGTTAAGGCCAGATACCTGTGTTCCGCCACCGCCGCCACCAATACTGGTGCCGAGCGATTCGTCGCGTGTACTTACTTCCGCATTCATCTGCAACCGAATCACGTCACGTTCTTGGATGAACGGGGTAAATTGAAGCTGGACGCCGAATGGGACGAAAGAAACGCCTTGCAGGTTGTTGCCAACGCCACCGCTGCTGATCACAGGAATTGGGAATTGCCCGCCAGCCTGGAAGTCGGCCGGTTCGCCATTCATGGTGACAAGGTTTGGCTCTGCGAGTGTGCGCGAGAGATTCAGTTGACGCAACGCCTCGATTGCCAACTGAACTTGCCCCATGTCAAACGATGCAAGGATGTTGGCACCGGTTTGGCCGGCATTGTTGTTGCCAAGGTTCTGGATCAAATTGCCAGTTAGCGTTTGAAAGACGGTGTCGCCAGCGCTATTCTCAACACCAAAGTTCAAACCAATGCTGCGAGCTGCACTGCGGTTGACCTCTGCGACAGTCACTTTCAACATGACCTGTTGTTCGCCAACGACCTTGAGTTGATTGATGATGCCGGCGGCAGCGAGCGCTTGCGGGTCAATCAGGCGATTTGCGAATTCGTTATCACGCTCGGCGTCGAGGCGAGCCCCTGTGCGTTCAAACCGGCTCGCATTGTCAATGTTGATCGATTGCTCGGGCGGTCCTTGACGATTACCGCGGCGATTGTTGCGTGTGCCCAGCAACACATTGAGGATTTGCGACATCTCGATCACGTCGGGCACCTGACCCCGAATGATCAAGCGGTTGGCGATCTCATCAAGTTCGATGTAGCTGTTGGGGAATTTCTGATTCAGTTCGCCTTGAATGTCTTCGACTGGACGAGCGTAAAGTGGGTCAGCAAACACTTGGACTTCGTACGCGATCGAGACCTGTCCACCATCAGCAGTAGGGTCATCGAACCAAAGAATCAGCGTTGTCGCTCCCGTTTCCAGGCCCGTAACGGCGATCTCTTTGCCACTTTGTTCGTCAATCACTTCGGTGCGAATGATCGAGTCAGTGGGGGTGTAGATCCGCTTTGGCGTGTCGGCGAGTTGCAGCACTTTGGGACGGCCCACCACCAATCGAAGCGGCAATTCCGGGTCGATTGTGGTAGGAACGAACCTGCTTGCGCGGTCCTTCGCCTCCTGGCTTGGTTCCGGCAAGATCAACTCGCGAGGAAAGCCGGCTTGGAGACGGGAGGCGGGCGCACTTGCGTTTGGTTGTTGGCCACCCCCTGAGATTTCAGGGAGGCGACTGCGATCTTGGGCAATCGCTACGAGTGGCAGCAATCCAAGCATCACCGCGGCGCATCGCATAGCGGTGAGTCGAATGAATTGATGTACGGGTGACATCATGAGCAATCGTGTGAGCGGATGATTGTGGAATCCCGCTGCGGCCTGCCCGAACGGCGCACCATCAACCGGAATTGGTCCGACCATGGAACAACCGTTGTAATCGGCACGATTTAGCTCCGACTTTAGCCCGCAATCGCTACATTTTCCCAGCCCAGAAGTCTGACCGCCGTTTGTAGTCCCGCCTTTAGGCGGAAGTCTGTCTGTTCTGTTGCGTTCGATTCCGGCTGAAGCCGGTACTACGAACTGATTTGGTCGCCGCCGTTTGTAGTCCCGCCTTCAGGCGGAAGTCTGTCTGTTCTGTTGCGCTCGATTCCGGCTAAAGCCGGTACTACGAACTGATTTGGCCGCCGCCGTTCGTAATCCCGCCTTCAGGCGGAAGTCTGTCTGTTCTGTTGCGCTCGATTCCGGCTAAAGCCGGTACTACGAACTGATTTGGCTGCCGCCGTTCGTAATCCCGCCTTTAGGCGGAAGTCTGTCAAGGGCTACAAGGAGTCCCAGGTATCGCCGTAGTTGAGAACTGGAAATTCACGCCAAAGATCAACCAACCAGGCCCTGCCCCTCTCTTGCAAATACCAGTGATAGCTCGAAAACGCCCACTCACCCCATTTGTCGACGTAACAGTGTTTGACAGGATTGTTGTGAATGTAGTTCAGCGTAGTGAAATAGTGCCTCTCGCTGCGCATCACGCGGTCAGAGAACCGAAACCAAACCTGGCGACCCTGTTTGCAGTCTTCCTTGTTGATTAAGAATGATGTTCGACCATGAAGCCGGCCCTGCGATTTCGCGAACAACTCGATGTCCGGGATCTTTACGAGCACGTGGTAGTGATTTGGAAGAACAACCCATGCTGAGACGTCGAGAGACTGCTGACGGAGATGTTGAAGCAGTTCTTGCTCGAACCAGTTCATTCTCTGCGCTGAGCGGAGAATGGGTTTGTGTTCAAAACAAACGCCGGTAATGAGGCGAAACGCATGGGGTTGTGGGACGTGAGGCGGGCTGTGCTGCGGAAGTCCATGAGCGACACGCTCAAGTAACGCGTTTGACTGTTGTTCTTCGGTCCACTTGCGGTATTCGTACATAATGCGGCTGCCCCTCATCGTTTGTACGCCAATGAATGCGCAGTGGACTCACGCGATACCTCAGTGTCAATAACATCAAATGAATTTCCGGCGGTACTACGAACTGATTTGGTCGCTGTCGTTTGTAGTCCCGCCTTCAGGCGGAAGTCTGTCTGTTCTCTTGTGCACGATTCCGGCTGAAGCCGGTACTACGAACTTGGCTAGGGACGATTGACGACTCGTACACGCTGGCCGACATCGATCATGGGCGAGTGGTCGGAAGACCACTCGATGACGAATTTCGAGCCTCGTGGTCCAAATTGAAGGCGCCATGGGCGAACCGCGGGTGTGACTCGCAAGACGTTGCCATCGGCGTCACAGAACGCGACGCCGATCGTCATTCGCATTCCGATCGTATGGATGGAACTGCAGGGCCGGATCAGGATCGCTTGATCAGACTCCAGCGACTTCTTGCCCAGCAATCCAACCGCGCGACGGGCAAAGTTATCAGCAAGCAGCAAGTCGTTCCAAAGGACTTGCCCCGTTTCCTCATCGATGAGAGATGCCATCAAAGCCCGCCGCCACGAGTGAAGGTTTCGGTCAATTTGAAGAGCTGAATAAATGCTGGACCGAGTGTCCAAATGAAGAGCCCTGGCAAAAAGCAAATCACCAACGGGAAGAGACGCTTCACTGGCAGCGAGTTGGCAAACGCGATCGCCTTTTCTCTTCGGCGGGCACGAATATCATCGGCTTGTGTTCGCAAGACACGAGAGATACCCATCCCCATTTGTTCCGCTTGCACGAGCGCTGAGACAAGAATCGATACGGAGCCGACGCGAATGCGACTACTCAAGCGGCGAAGGGATTCAATTCGTGGTCTGCCCGAAAGCAGATCGGCCTGATAGATCTGAAGTTCGTCAGCCAGTGGTCGGCCTGACAAACGCGTTTTCAAAACCCGCAGCAAAGCCGAATCGAAACTGAGTCCCGCTTCGCTCAAGGTCGCCATCAATTCCATCGCCAGCGGCAGGTCTTGTTCGATCATTGCGACGCGTCGACGTCGCGCTGAACGCACGATCGTCAGCGGCAAGCAAATCAGCAAGATGGCGATGATCCAAGGCGCGACCCAGACGACGGGCAAGAAGGTCTCGCCCACACCACCTGGTACGAGCACGACGGTCTCTTCCATCACCGATTGCAGTCCTGAGGCGACAAAAAGCGATGCCGATCCGATGCCGATGACAATGCACGCGATCGTTGTGATCACGAAGACGATCGGTGCTATTTGTGTTCGGTATCCAGCTAGAAAAAGCCATCTGCCGATCCAGCCACGAGGTGATTCGTTTCCGTTGTCGGACGGATTTGAGTCGTGGTCGCGAAACCAACGGTCCAAAGTGCGTTGTTGCCCCAGTAAATGAATCACCGCCCATGCCGCAAGGCACAGCAGCGTGATCATCACTGCGGCGAATAGCAATAACTGGGTCAGGAGTGTCACCGAAACGGATCCGATCTAGAACTTTGGTTTCGAAATGAGGTTCATCCAAACGATTCCTACCGCTTGAAACACGATCGATCCGGCAACAGCCCAGCTACCGACCGTCGACGTCACAAAATCCTCCATCGGCTCGGGGCCGTTGCGCCAGACGATCACGGCGATCAGATAGATCAAACCCAAGATGGCAATGGTGCTGAATTGTGACTGCGCGATGTTCGATTGGATGCGTCTTGCGATTTCAATTCGGTCGCGAATTGTGCGCCCGACCGTGGCGAGCGTTGGCGCCAAGCGTCCGCCCACTTCATAGTGAACGGACATCGACGCCGAAAAGAGCATGAACGTTTCGAGTGGGACGCGATCGGCAAGCGAACGGAAGACAGCAATCGGGTCATCGCCTAAGCGGATCCTACCCGAGAGTTCTTGCAGGTAAGGTTTCAGAGGTTTGTCGGTTTCAACGGTTGCTGAATCGATCGCTGGTCCTACAGCCGCACCCGCACTGACCGCGCCGACCATGATATCGATTGCGTCGGCGAGCTGCCGTTCGAGTTTGGCGATGTGACGGATGTATAAGAAACCTTCAACCTGGCTAAGCAGAAGTGATACGACCGCGCCGATGGCCAAGACGTATTGGCCTGGCCAGCCAAAGATCCACCACGCGGAAACACCGATGCCGACGCCGATTGCCCAAGGGGCCCAGATCCAGGGCCGAGATAGCCGACGCGCGGAATATGCTGTTGGCGCTTCCTCTTCTCTTGCGGTCGCGTTTGTGCCAGCGCCGCCGGCCCAACTCTCTGTCGCTTCGACGAATCGATCGAGCGTTTGTTGGCGACTGACGTGCAGTCGGTA
The DNA here is from genome assembly GCA_965216875.1 of Rubripirellula sp. Taxonomy (GTDB): domain Bacteria; phylum Planctomycetota; class Planctomycetia; order Pirellulales; family Pirellulaceae; genus CBDCUW01. The sequence continues at coordinate 4,958,359 of OZ244207.1, read as the reverse complement.
GGTTCCGATCGCAACCAATCCGATGACAGACCAGAGTGCGATCACACTTAGGATCACCATCGAACGTCGCGCTCCGAATCATCGACGCCTCGATCGTCTGGGTCGAAACCTGTGCCAGCTAAGGACCGTGGACCGGACTGGAACAATTCCATGGGCACATCGACATGGTTTTCACGCAGCCGTGTAGCGATTCGCGGGACCACGCCCGTTGCCACGTATTCACCAGAGATACGTCGCTTGGTCTTGCCCGTCGAGACAAAGCGAAAGATCTCTTGAAGTTGCGGAGTGTCGCCTTCCATGCCGACGAGTTCCGAGACCGATTGGACGCGTCGAACGCCATCTTCGTAGCGGCGAACTTGCACAATGATGTCGATCGCCGAAACAGCTTGTTCGCGAATCGCGCGGCTGGGAAGTTCCAGCCCAGCCATCAGCACCATGGTTTCGAGTCGCGAGACCGCATCGCGAGGGCTGTTGGCATGAATCGTCGTCAGCGACCCGTCATGTCCAGTGTTCATCGCTTGCATCATGTCGAGTGCTTCGGCGGCGCGAACTTCACCCACGATGATCCGGTCCGGTCGCATCCGAAGCGCGTTGACGACGAGGTCGCGCGCAACGATTTGCCCTTGCCCTTCGATGTTGGGGGGACGCGTTTCCATTCGTACGACATGACGCTGGTCGAGTTGCAATTCGGCAGCGTCTTCGATCGTGATGATCCGTTCGCTATCCGAGATGGCTTCCGCGATGGCGCCCAAGAGAGTCGATTTTCCGGAGCCCGTTCCGCCCGATACGATCATGTTCACGCGGCCGCGAATGGCGAGCTGCAAGAACGTGTGCATGGCAGGCGAGAACATTCCCAATCGCATCAGGTCATCGCAGCGCAATCGCCGTCGACCAAAACGCCGAATCGAAAGTGTTGGCCCATCAATTGTGACCGGCGGAAGCGTGGCGTTGACGCGGCTGCCATCGGGCAATCGAGCGTCGACCATCGGCGAGCTTTCATCGACTCGGCGACCGACGCGAGCGGCGATGCGGCCAATGATGCGCACAAGGTGTTCGTCATCCCGAAAACGCACATCGGTTTCTTCGAGTTGTCCGAACCGTTCGACGAATACTGTGTAGGGGCCATTGACCAAAATGTCGGTCACGGCCGGGTCGGCAAGCAGTGGAGCGAGCGGACCGACGCCGATTGTTTCTTCGATCAAATCGTCAACGAGTTGTCGACGTTCAAGGTCGTTGAGCGGCCAGTCTTGAGTTTCAAGAGCATCCGCAACAAAGTCACGCACCAGGTCCGTCAATTCTTCTTCGGTTGCGGTGATGCGATCGCGACGGTCGAGATCTTCAAGCAGTTGCGTGTGCATCGCCGTTTTGACCGATGCAAACGATGCGCTGCCTGGTCGCGCGTCAAGCGACGAGGAGTCTGAAAACGGTTTGCTTCCCGAGCGACTCGTTTCTCGTCGGACTCGGTTTTCTGGCAAACGCAAACTTGCGTGTGCAAACAGTTCGCGAGCCGAGCGAGTTGATTTGGGATCACGATTCGAATCGGTCACTGGTTGTCCTCCAACGAGGTGGCTTCCAATGGCGATTCGTCCGGTGCAAGCAGGCTCGATTCGTTCATTTCCACGCGCGATGCCGTGGAATCGACCGTGCCTGCAACATCATCGGCGAGTCCCGCAAGCGCTCGGCTGAACCCGCCCAGGCGGATCGGAGCCATCGCGATGGGGACGCCACAGTTGGCAGCAGCGACCACCTTTTTGTCAAAAGGCAAGACATGATCAATGTCGCGTCCCATCCGATCGGCAACATCATCGACCGACAAGCTTCCGGTGACACGTTGTTGACGGTTCAGCACGATCGATTGTCGGGCAGCCGGATAGCCGATTCGATCGAGAACGCTAAGCAGCTTGACGCCACCAAGCAAAGTGGGGACGACGTTTTCGAGGACCACGTACACACGATCGCTTAGGTCGAGAGCCGCGATCACGACGCGGTCGAACATTGGAAAGGTGTCGACAATCACGACGTCATAGGTTTGCCGTGCGACTGTCAAAATGCGAGCCATCAACAGGTCGTCGATTTCCATCGCTTCGACGGCATCGGCGGGCGCGGCAATCAAGTGCAGCCCGCTTGAATGGACGGCGGCCGTTTGTCGAATCATCGTGGGGTCAAGCCGATCGACTTCGCGCGCGACGTCGGTCAGAGTGGCTTCGGGTTGCAGGTCAAGTAGCGCTGCGGCGACGCCCATTTGAATCGAGCCGTCGATCAACAGAACACTTTGTTGACCGCGTCTTGCAATCGCGACACCCGTGTTCGTTGCCAGGGTCGATTTGCCGACGCCTCCTTTATTGCTGATGAACGAAACCACGCGGCCAGCGCCAGGTGAGCCCGCCTGTGCGGCGGTGGTTTGATTGTCCGCGTCGATCTGAATTAGCCGCTGCAGATCTGCTGTCGAGAAGGGGCGTTTCAGGAAGTCGCAAACGCCACACCGCATCGCATCGATCAACAGCGCCGATTCGTTGTTTTGTTCGGAAAAGCCCTCTTGCGGCAAGATCGCGGCGATCTTCGTTTTGGGTGAGACTGATTGAATCTGTCGTACCCATTCAAGAAGCTCACGCGGATCCTCGGGAAACTCCGCAAGCACCAGTGACACAGGTCGGTTGCGAAGGGCTTCGAACAAGGCCGTTGTGTTTTCAACGATTCGATAGCGAGCCGATGTTTGAGGCAGCGCGTTGAACGCCAAGTTCGCTTCTTCGGCGATCTTCGCGTCCGCACTAAAGACCAAAATGTTTGCCGTGATTGACATCTCTCTTCACCTGTTCACGGCAACCAAGAGGCCACCGTCGATATCGTTGTTTTGAGCTCGCGCCTGATCTCGGAGCGATGGATGCGGTGCCCGCAAAAAGGGTGAATGACCGCTAAGGTTGAGTTCCATTTTGTTCCTCAACAGGCTTCAGTCGGAACGTCCCTCGGTGAAAGAAAACACGTCGAAACGGCCGAACATTCGTGCCGAAGTTCTTCATTTCGCCAAGTCCGAATTGCCCCCGATTGGTCGATGCGAAGGGCGAGTTCACCACGCCCGCTCCCTGCAAATTAAATCCATCCGGGAGGTTGGCTTGAACGTTGACCGTCCCATCATCGGCAACCAGTGGGAGCCCAACCGTCCTGCCCAGTGCGTCGGTCGGATAGGAAAGCAGGGTCGCGGGTTGCGACGCCATGTTGAGTGTTACGTTCAAAACGGTCTGATCGGTGACGTTCGGATCGAATTCAATTTCAACGGGTCGATACCAAGCCGTGATGGTCTCGCTTGTGTCACGAGCCGTGCGGGGGATTAAAACTGCATTTCCGTTGTTGTACGACGCAGGTGCCCCAGGGTACCGGTAGACGTTTCGGTCTCGATCGAATTGGTACAGCGGCAACATCCGCCGGTTAAGGCTTGCCAGTGGACCACCGTTGAACGTCTCGGCAAAGTAATCGGCTGGCTCCAGAATCAAGTGAGCATCGTTGTAGAGGTTGAGCGTTCGAAGTGCGGCATAGACCTCTTCGACGTTGTTGACGTCTTCTTTTTCCACCTGAAGGTCAAAAATCATGCTCGCCGAAATCGAAGCCGACGCGGTAGCCGTCGACTGAATCAGCATCGTACCGATACCGATAATGCCCATTAGGAGAGCCGTTAACGCAAAACCAACAAGAGCGAACTCAACCAAAGCTTGGCCTTTGCGGCGCTTATTCATTCTCTGCTCCTTCAAGAACGTTCACGTGGCGGAAATCAAAAAGTGGATTCGGTGTTGCCCGCCGAATTCGGAGTTCGATCACAGACTGGTGAATGCGTCTCGGATGATTCGATGCACTCATCATCATTGACCTCCAAAGACCTTCACGCTCCGCTCGCCACCGATGATGATCTGAGTCGTTTTGACGCCAGTCAGTGGGTCAAACGGAGCGATCTTCGAATCGGAACTTGTGGTGTCGTTGGTGGGAACGGAACCGACGGCGACCAAGTGCGATCGATCTCGCATTTCTTCTCGATCGGTGAGCGATCGTGCCATCGCAGCTTGAAGTTTTGCGAGGTCTTTGTTTTGAACTTCGATGATCGATTGGCCACCAACCGATTCACGAACGACTCGGACCGTTTCGGCGACCACAAAAGAGGCGGCGACGCCATCTTCGGCATTGACTTGGCGGGCGAGTTGCGATTTGAAAACGGCACGGATCATGATCGTGACGGTGTCGTTTCTTATGAACGAATCAATTCCTTCAATATCGCGATCTGCTACGGGTAGCAAGGTGTACCCTTGGCGAACGGAGGCTCCGATCCCCTGCCCTGCCCCTTCAGGCATAAAGTCAGCGGGTGTAAAGAAGTCGCCGTTGTTCTTTTCGACACTCAACGTGCGGCCGAAATAGCTCTGCAACTGTTGGGGCGTCAAAGCGTCTTGGAATCGCGGGTTGCCTGACGAGACGACGCGCGTTGCGACACGGCGGCGGTTACCTTGCCACGAGGTTTCACTGAGTGGGCTGTACGCATCCATCGGTTCCGAGGCGATGGCGATGGTCTTGTCTTGCGGCCTCGCGACGTTGTTCTCGTCCGCATGGAACGCAACCGTGAACAGTGCATCACGCGTCGCCAGTGCGGTGGCGACGGTTTCAACATCGCGGTTTTCTACCGCAATGATGACGGGTGGGCCTTCAAAGGTTTTGTCTCGCTGGGAGGGTCGCGACACTTCCGTATCCGACTCGATCGCACGAAGTGCGGCCGCCGGTGCCGGAAAACCGACGGGTGCGACGACGATCGCGCCGGTTGCCACAAACCAAGGTTCGGCTCGATTGCCAAAGGATTCTTCCCAGCTACGACGCGTCGTGCGGGGAGTCAGTGATTCGGACTTGCGAACGATGACCGTCCCGTCGGGGCGCGTTTCCGTTTCTTCTTCATCTCGTAGTCGTTCGAGAGAAAAGCTCGCCAGAAGATCGATCGAATCGCCGATTTGAAGATGCTCGGCGCCGTAAACACGATTGAGTGGGATCGCAAACGCGGTGCGACCGGCGGGGATGAAGCGGCTGATCGCAGGTCGGTCGCCAACCGCCGTGGCTGCCGGTGCCGGCTGTTGTGGTTGCTGGACCATTGCGACAAATCGTTTGCCGTCGGCAGATTGGTTGAATCCGTCCAAGCTGGATTCAACCATGTTGTCGGCCGATTGCTGGTTTGTGGGAGGCCCTTTGAGCAGGTCCGATTGGCGGAGATAGCGACCGGCGGGGATGTCTTGGCGGGTGATCGCACCAATCGCCTGATCGACGGATGTGATCGCACCGAGTCGATCGGCCAATTGACGCGGAATCGTTGCAGTCTTTAGTGAACGAGTGGCAGGGCTCACAAACGCATCGCGCGAGACAACTTGATAAGCCAGAATCGGGCGCACCGTGACAGGTACACGAACGAGATGATCCGGGGCTGGTGGCTTTTGTTCGCTGCCGTCCGTTGGTTTCATGGAGTGGGCGACACAAGTGATCGACAAACTTTGGTTCAATGCCGTCTGCAATCGAATCACATCGTCTGCCGCCACGGCAATCGCCACTTCGTACTTGGGCAGGTTTTGCGTTGTTTGTCCGTTCATCAGCGATGCCGATGAAGTCACTTCGTTGCGTACATAGACCGGACGTAGCACGTGAGCGTTTTGGGCGAGCAGTTCGACTTCGCTTTCGTTTGACTCGTCGTCGTTATCAACGTCATCTGTTGGAACACTGGCCAACAAGTCGATCATGTCGCCCGCGTTGAGTGAGTGGACACCGGTCAAGCGAGTTGCATCGAGCGTGATCGCGCGCATTCCTTCTGGGGTCGCACCGGCGAGTCCCTCGGGTGTGCCTTGCGGAAAGAACGTGCTTTCTTGGAATCCGAGACCGGCACGTTTGTCTGCTTTTACAACTCGACCAATGATCGCATTGATGTTCAGAATGGCGCCACCAAGGGTGAAGGTTTGTGCTTGACGCACTTCGCGACCGCCAGCAACGACAAAGACCACTTCGTCATTGACGTTTTTTACATCAACAACACGATCTTCGACATGAGATCCGCTTTGGTCGACACCAACGACTGCCATCCCCAGGGCTGCCCGCGGTGGAATACGTTGGAACATCAAGCTTCGGTCTGCGGGATTGAGCAAGTGCGTTCGATCGACGCGACTGTAAGCGGGAATCGGTCGCGCATTGATTGGGATCCGAACCATGTACGGATCTTCCTTTTGCGATGCAGCGAATGGGTTTAGGGGAACGCCCGCAAGCCAGAGTGTTCCGACAATTCCGAACAGGGTTAGCGCAAACAAGCCGCCGCCGGCAAGTAGCAGACCTGGCAATCGCGAGCGACGAGAGTTGCGGTAGTTTCGTTGTGCCATCGTACTGATCGTTTTTGTTTGACTACTTCCTTGTGAACGGTGCTCGCCTCCATGCCGCGTGAATTGAATCGTTAGTGATAGGAGCGTTGGTGTTTCGCGGCGACCATCGTTGTGACATAAGACGCCGTCGCGTTGCCCTGAGAGCTTGCCGCCGATTCGATTGAATCATCCGTAGGCAGCGGAGCATGTGTGTCTTCTTTGGCCGCCAGATCCGCCGCGGTTTGTAAGCCTTGCGCGGCATAGATCGCATGTCCGAATGTCAAGATCGCTGCCAGGATCATGTACAAGACGAGAGCAACGACGGCGAATTCGACAAGCGATTGACCGCGACGGATGCGTCCAAAGCGGGGGTTCATTTCTCGGCCTTCAAGAACTTCGTCAACTTGCTTAGCAACTGGTGTAGCTCTTCGTGACCCGATTTGACGGAGTCATGTTTTTGAGCCATTGCCTTATGCTTCGCCTTAAAATCAGCGTGCTCTTTCTCGAGCGCGTTGTGATCGTGATCGTGGCCGTGCTTTTCGTGAGCTTCGATCTCTTCGCCATGGTGCATGGCATGATCTTCATGAGCGCGAATCTCTTCGTCATGCTCAATCAGCTCTGCCTCATGCTCGTAGATACGTGCCTGTAATTTTGCAATCAGTGCCAGGGCACGCATATGTTCAGCACGCCATTTGGCATGCTCGGCAGCCCACTGATCGTGTTGCCGATGAGCCGCTTGGTGCTCCTTTTTCATGCCAGCGTGGTCGTCCGCGTTGGCGGTCGGAGCCAAGGCGGTTGCGACGAGGGTGATGCAGGCGATCGGCAAAGCAATGAGGTTCTTTGACATCTTAGTCATCCATCTGGAGAACGGAAGCGAATTCATATCTGGGAAACCAGACCGATGTATCCTACAAAACCGACGGTGATGGCTGGGACATAGGCGTAGTCACGTTGACCGCGAAGCATCGCAACCAACGACAAAACGCCGCCAGCAAGGGCCATTCCAAACAGGACAATGAGGATCCCGACGGGCCCTACAACCAGTCCAAGTGCTGCAATCAGTTTCGCGTCACCCCCGCCAAGTTGGGCATATCGAAACAGGAGATAGCCGACCAGGAGCCCAAGAACGCCACCGGTGAGGGCCAATGGCAAGGAGAGCCCGAGGTACCCCATCGCGGAGCTGACGATCGCGACCAATGCGATCGCAATCGAGATCCAATCCGGGATCTCCCTCGTGCGAAAGTCACAGAAGGTGGCAAACGCAAGAAGTAGCAGAACGATGACCGAAATCGCGTAGAACATCATTGACTGAAAACGCTTCGCCAGAAACGCAATCGCCACGCACGGTGGTTGTCCCCCGTGCGTGGCTTGCGAATCTTGGCAAATGGGTCAGGCTTACGGCTCGAGGATCAAGCCGCCGAATCCGTCGCCACCAGCAGCAGTTGCTGCACCGAAGACGTTGTTGTCCAAACGACCGGTGTCGGTGTTTGCAAGGATGGTCGCAGCGTCCAGAGCGATTGCGCCGGTGTCAGCACCGGTGGTTTCGATCAGCTTGCCGCTAACAACTGGGCCGTTGTCATCTGCATGGGCACCAGGCAGGATCGTTGCGACGGCACCGATCAAATCGCTGGTTTTGTGTCCGAAAACCGAAACGGCAGCTGCACAAATCAGTGCAACACCGGCGATGATCAGACCGTACTCGACAAGACCTTGACCCTTCTTGTTGCGAAGCATCTTACGCATAGTTGTTTCTCACTTATGGGAAAAACGAGTTGGAGTTGAATTAGCCGCCTGACCAAGTTCCCCACGCAGCAGCGGCCAGCAAAGACTGCGCGAAGTCGAAAGCGATTCGGATGATTCGCCATGTCGAAGCAACAAGCTATGACACATTGATCACCCACCCTCGAATTGTTTCCTTCTTTTTGCGAACGTCTCATCCGACGGATCGCACGCCCCACAACACCGAACTGAAGCGTGTGATTCAAGCTTCAGGTTGGCAAAAGAGCCCCGCCACGCGGGAACAGCTGATCGGGTTTGGTCGGACCGTGACCAACAGAACCGCGCGAGGCGGGACCAATTGGTTCAATAGTCCAGGCAAAGTCGGTGAGCACCCTTTCGCTTTAACGCATCAAGGGAGCTCATCGATCGTGACCAGAGGCTCTACGCGTTGAGCGCAGGCGGTCCACGAGGCTGAGGGATGGAGCGAAGTGTTGGGGCCGGTGCTGAAAGTTCAGCAATCGCAGCAACCGCAACCAAGCCTTCATCATGCACGACGGGATCAAGATCAAGCTTGACGCCAGTCGGAGCTACAAGCGATTGGCAAATTGCGCAGGTGTCTGAATCGTGCCCATGAGGATGTTGATGACCCCGGGACGCTGGATTCGGCTCACCCTCTTCCGCTTCCGAGGCTTGGTGGTCATGGCCATGGTGGCAACAGCAAGCGTCGTCTTGTGGGCGATAGGTCGAAGCCTCGACGAGGTGATTTCCGTGCTCACAACCTGCAACATGCAGCCAAGCGGGAGCATGACCGAAAGCGATCATGCCGCACAGGAGGCTGACAATAATGTGGCGGGCTGCCGGGGCCATGAAGACGCTAAAAGCAAGTGGGGAAGGTGGCCTTTTGTCCAATCAAGGACAGCTGAGGTATACGTTGGTCGGTTTATACCGGTTCGTCAAGTCAAAAAACTTCTTTGCAGACCAACCCAATTCGACCGACGAAACCCCTCCCAGTCGGGAGTCGGATCGGCAAGTTTGTCATCAGTCTGAATGCGATCGAACTCCGCCATTTGGCAGCCCCTTTGTGTGATCATTGCAACAAATCGCATCTCCACGAAGCTCGTCCAGTAGCTTTTCCGCTTGCTGTAGGTCCGACTTCCGCTGAACGAGGAGATGGTCGAGAGACTGAATGGATTCAAACCGACCGACCAGCTCCTTCAGCGAAGCGATGTAGCGGTCGAGCTCGGTGATCGATTTCAGCCGTCCGGTATGAGCCGCGTATTTCTCGTACTCAAGTCGAGTTGCACGAAGTTGCCGGTCGGCCATCTCTTGCTTCTGGCTCGTCTTTCTCAGCCCGGTTGAGCGACGACACAACGCAATGGCAAGGAAAGTGGTCGAGCCAGCAAAAAGCAACGTGGTCGCCAAGAACACGTAAGCCATCGCCCATTTCCCCTTTCCATCAGAGTGTTGAAACCCGTTTCCAATGGGATAGCGACACGACGGCAATCAGTCCGCAGGACTAGGAGGAGAAAAGAATGGCAGAAAAAAGGTGGGCAGAAAGAAGGATGGAAGAGGGACAGAAAGATGGGGGACAGAAAAAAGCGGGCGTAAGAGGATGCGTGAGAGAAGAGGTGTGTGAGAGGAGGCAGCAGGGATGAAGCGTTGCTCGAGTGATGGGGTGAGCTAGAACGCGGTGCGAAGTCGGAGACCGAAGAAGGCTAACGCATCGACGCTTGAATTGAGAGCTGGGTCGATGACCAGTTGAACGTCGGGCGTGACCGCCAGGTACTCCGTCATCTGAAACCGATAAAAGGTCTCGAGCGTGTATTGATCTCGCAGCGCTCCGGTGGCCGGTTTTCCCCAGCTGAATCCGAACGCGGCGACATCTCGATTTTCGCGTTGGTAGCCCAATCCCGTCGACACCGTGGCTTGCATGAGCGCGGCGCCGCCGTCGCTGTACCCGGCTCGGAAAAACGGCAACCACTTGTCGCAAACGAATTCTTGGGCTGTGAAGGCGACGCCCCAGCTTGACGGTGTTCCGGCATCCGTTCGCGCATCGGTGTGCCAAAGCGTCAAGTGAACGTTGTCGAGGTGGATCCGATCTTGCGCCGAAGTCACACCGAACTCGACGTAGCTAAAGAACTCGGCATCGTCAAAGAAGGTGTCAAAGCCGGCTCGTGTTGGTTGGCCGTTGGCATCGCTAAACCCACCTTGCGCGTAGAGGTGCTCGGTCAACATCGCACCGGCGGCCACCCCGAGCCCCTGGTTCGGTGCGGCGATCGTTGGATTGAGCGAGAACGAGAGATTCAAAAAGTGGGTCAACGGGTTGGTCATCGCATAGATGTCGATGAAGTCGGTCACATCGATGCGGCCGACGATGATGGCCATTTGGCGATCAAAAAGGTACTGCTTCCAAAACAGGTTCGTCACAGAGAAATTGAATTGGGAAAAGAACGTGCCCGTTGGAACCACCGACCCTGCTTCGAAGCCGAGATCAAAAGGAGTCAACGAGGTGCCGATTCGATGTCGGTCTTCACCTTTGAACACGAGCAAGCCAGGATTGCCACTGCCGCGTCCGACAAGTTCCCATTGACCAAAAACGCGTACCAACCCACTTGCGGCGTCCGTCTCGCCGAGGCTATCGGTTGCAACTTGATACAGAATCGAGTCGTCGATTCCAAACTGCAGTCCCGCGCGTTGATTAAGTCGCTCTTTGAAGTCGTACCACGGTGCGGCAAGGTCTTGAAGTCGCTGCAGACGAAACTCGGGGGCGCCGGTGGTGTCTTCAGCAAGCTGGCCAGCGACACTGCTGGGACCACCGAACTGCAAAACGTCGTCGTAGATTGATGTTTGTGTGTCGGTCGGAGCAGCGACTGTTTGCGACCAAGCCGATTGCTCAGGCAGCAGCGATGCCAAGGCGATGATCGCCCAAGCGATTATGAGTTTCCGAAATCCAATCGACACTTTCATATTTCTGGTGTCGGAAACAAGCGACGGTCGGTTGAGTTTTCAGTTGCGCAACCTAGTTGTGTCGATATTGCGAGGCCACTTACCAGCACGCTCGGCGGGGCCAGGTCACGGCCGTCGCAGATTGATACGGGTGATGCGATTCTCGTCGAATGAAATGACCGAATGCGTCATCCTTACCGGCTTTGCCACTTTTGACGCAGCTCGTTGACCATCTCTCGACGCTTCTTCACATCGATCAGCTCGTCTTTCGGAGCGACGTTCTCCCAAACCATTCGATAGACGCGCATCTTGTTGCCTCCGTAGATCTTTTCCAGATCTTCGTTGCTGTACCCTCGTTTCCAAAGTTCGTCGGTCACGGCGGGGAGAATCTTTGCAAGTTCACCGCAGCCATCGGCGCCTCGATTGAAGGCGTTGACCATGTAGCCGCCATCGGCGTAGAGGTTGGGGTTGGCCTTGACGAAGTTCATCGTTGGCTTGGTTGTGAACATGTCGTCCGACGCGATCCCCACGTGATCGACCCCGACCAGTTTGACGTAATAGTGAATCATGTCCGCACATTGCTGGGGCGTGATGTCGTCCGGCCAGATGCCGTCCAACATCCATTCGGTGAATGTGGGTGAGACAAACCCGCCACTCTTGGCACAGCGAACGGCTTCTTCATCACTGATGTTGCGATAGCATCCCCGCTCGGTCGCTTCGGCGGTTTCGCCATAAAGCCCTGCGGGTAGTGAATGCGAAAAGATGACGGGTACGCCAGGATGGTTTTTCTCCATGTGATCCATGATTCCCATGGTCATCTTTGGACCCATGTGGCTGAGGTCCACGATGATTTGGTGCTTGACCATTTCGTCGATGACCGAGATTCCCCAAGGCGTCACACCGACGGTTGATCCATTGAATTCGGCAAGACTACCCGAGCCGGTGCGGAACAGATCGTTGTAAGCCAAGATGATGCTCGCGATGCCCATTTCTTTGAGGGTCGCGATCTTGTTCAAGTCGCCATCGATGATCGTCGCGGTCTGCGAGTTCCAAATGACGGCCGTCTTGCCAGTCACGTGAGCATGTTCGATGTCGCGGATATTACGAACGAAGGCATACTTGCCTGGCGTTTGAGCCATCGTGTTGCGGTACTTTTGGTGCTCTTTTAGAAACTGATCGAACGTGTAACCGCCAGCGGCCAGCGTCATGTCATGCCCAGTGATGCCAGCGGCACGCGAACGCTTGAGGTAATCGTGAAAGTGTTCGTCTTTCGTCCAGCCCGTTCCCCACGGGCTCGCGAAGAACCCGATCACAATCGTGTCATCAACAAACTGTTTGGCTTTGTCAGAAGCAGGCCAAGTCTTGCTTTCTTCACCTCCGAAGGATTGCGGAGCGGCGACAAACAAGACCAAGGAGAGTGCGAAGAGTTTGCGGAGCATGTTGCGTTTCTCCTGGAGGGGCGATTGGTGCTGAAGAGAATTCCATTCTAAGGCTTTGGGCAAGCGTTCGGAGTTTCCGAACGCTCAACCCGATTGGGTGAAACTTTCGTCCCTTTCATTGGTTTCACGCGTCGGCCCCTCGCGATTCTCTGTCCCTCATCTTTCGGTCTCTCTTTCGACTGGTAAGGAACTGCACGAGCAAAGTCTCTAGTAGAGCGTTCTTAACCGCAGGCCAAGGACGGTCACCGAGTCCTTGGTGGGTGCATTAGCAGGGTCGATGATCACTTGGATGTCGGGCGAGAGGTGCGTGTGCGGCGTGAGGTGAAAGCGATAGAACGTTTCAAAGACATATTGATCGCGAAGCGTTTTGTTGGAGGGCTCTTGCCACGACCAGGCAACGCCAGCGATGTCAAAGTTCTGGCCAAAGACCTCTTCGACGCCAACGCCAAGTGAAAGGTTCTGGCGAACGTTGTTGAGTCCACGATGGGCGTATGAGTAACGCAGAAATGGAACAATCTTGCCATCGCATCCGATCTGTTGTTCGGCTGTCAACGCGATGCCACGATCGCCACGGCGGTTCGCTTTGCGGCGCGGGTCGGAATGCCAGAACGTGATGTGGTACATCCCTTCGTCGACTTTCCCCTCGTTGGGATACCAACCCAACTCCAAGGCGCTGAACAGTTCACCTTCGCCGAAGAACGTATTGAAGCCAGTCGTGCTGCGTTTGGCGTTGGCATCGTGGATCCCACCGAGCACGTAGGTGGCGTCCGTAGGGTAGATTGCCCCCGCAATACCAAGTCCCGCATCGGGCAAGGCCGCAGTAAGTGTGTCGGAAAAGGCGGGGCTGAAAAACGCGTAGTTGGAACTGACGAAGCGGCCGCCATCGTAGATCAACGCAGGATCCATCTTGCCCGCGCGCGTGATGAAGCCATCCTCGTATTTGCCTGATTCCCAGTAGAGTTGGATAAGTGAAAAGTCTTGGACGTCAAAGCCGACGATCGTTCCACCAACCGTTCCCGTATTCAACTGGTCTGGCGCGATGCGTGAGTATTTGTGACGCCATTCGCTTGTGAAGACGATTGCTTGATTGGAGCAGCGATCGCATCCAAAGGGTGTCCAACGGCCAAAGAAATCGAGGTCTCCATCTCCGGCACTCTTCGGCCCTGAAACGGTCGTGTCGGCCCATTGATAGATTGCGGTGTAGTTGACACCCATATCGAGGTTGCAGCCCGTTTTGGTTCGCTCGTTCAAGCGGTCCCAAATCTCGTGCAAGGGATCGAGCGGGGCGCGCTGAAAGAGAGCGTCGATCCGCTGGTTGGATTCTTGAAGTTGGTAGCCAACATCTTCGGGGACATTGCCGAGTTGTCGTACCTTGTTGCCATTTGAGTTGCTACCCATTTGGTTGTTGGTAGCGACGTTCCCGGCATCGTTTGTTGCCGGTGATTGGGCCAGCGAGACGCCTTTCCCAGCGATCACCGCGCAGAAAGCAATCGCGATAGCGAGCTGTCGAACGCGATGCAGGAAACCCATTGAGCCAGCGCCTTGAGAGGGAGGAACACACCTCTGGAAATCGAACGCTGCCAAGTGGAAGTTGAAGCGGGCAAAGGCAGCCCGCAAAGTCGGTTCCGGTTATAGCGACTGGATCGGTTTGTCGCTCTGCATGCCTTTGATAACCGACACTTTGATGGTGAAGGTGACTCGCGACCGCGAGAAAGAAAAGAAGTGAGGGTGCAGGGGCTCGAACCCTGGACCTACGGATTAAAAGTCCGTTGCTCTACCGACTGAGCTACACCCTCGACCATGCGGTAACCGAAACCAGATTGGATTTGTAACACCGTCGAATGTGTCGCCGGGTGAAGCTTGGCGAGCGGCTCAGGTGTTGTCTGGATCGGGATCTAATTCGCGATGGTGTTGTCTTTTGTTTTGCTTATCCAAGCGTAGTAGGTTGTCAAAGCGGAGCGGACAGGATTCGAACCTGCGGAACCGGTTTCCCGGTTCACCGATTTAGCAAACCGGCGCTTTCGACCACTCAGCCACCGCTCCTTTTGCTTCAACCTCGGTGGGCGACAGTTACCTGTCGACGCCGAAGCGAAGATTGTGTGGGATCGTACTGATTCACGCAACCCAATCCGCACATGAGCACCCTATTTTGCCCCGTTTCAGGTCCAAAACCTCGTTTCGGGGCTTTTTTGCTCGTCTCTGGTCTGTTGGCGTTGGATCCGTAGCCCTCATTTGGGCGGCACCCCCCTGCCGTGGCCCATCATGCCAAAAACGGGTACCAGCCAGTTCTGTGATTTGGCAAGTCATGGGAACGACATCATGGACTCGGGATCGCCCCGTCGGGTTCGCCGATTGGGGGAACCGCGACCATGAGTTAGGCTGGCTTTCCACATCGTCTCTGTTGACCAGAATCCTATTTATCGGAAGCAGCCCGCGATTTCATGACACCAACTCCGCCACAAAACGACATGGTGACTCAGGTCACCCACCGGGCGATGGCAACGGAGTTTGTCGTGCTGCTTCCACCACAGCATGCCGGCGCGGTCGAGGCGGCGGTGGCAGCAATGGACGAGCTCGACGAAATCGAAAAACGCCTCACCGTCTACGATGCAGCCAGCGAAATCTCGCGCGTCAATCTCGTCGCCGATGAGCAACCGGTTCGCGTGTCACGGTCGACCTTCGAGTTGATCGAGCGGGCGGTCTTGTGGAGCCAACGGACCGACGGCGCGTTTGATATCACCGCCGGTCCGCTCGTCGAGGTTTGGGGCTTTCTCAGTCGCAGTGGACGAAAGCCGACTTCGGAAGAAATCGAAGCGGCTCGACAGCGGGTGGGATCGCACAAACTGTCGCTCGACGCGGGCGCTTCGACCATTGCGTTCACCACCCCAGGAATGTCGTTGAATATGGGTGGCATCGGCAAAGGGGATGCGATCGATCGGGTTGCCCGTCGGCTGCATGATGCTGGTGTGACCGACTTTCTGTTTCACGGTGGGGCCAGCAGTGTGATTGCGGCAGGCGATCAAGTGGCTGGGTCTGGCAAAGGTTGGGCCGTGGGGATCGGGCATCCGACCAAGCCCAACCGCCGTCTTGGTGGGATATGGCTGCGCGACGCGGCTCTGGCGACGAGCGGAAGTGGAAAGCAGTTTTTTCACTATCGCGGCAAACGCTACGGTCACGTGATTGACCCAAGGACGGGGTATCCTGCTGGCGACCTATTGTCGTTGACCGTGATCATGTCATCGGCTGGCGATGCGGATGCCTGTTCGACAGGGATGTTCGTTGCTGGCGAGGACTCAAATTTTGAGGATGCCGATTGGGAGCGGCCAGCCACGATTGCCGTCGCCGAGGGGCAGCGTCAGGATGAAACTCAGGTCGAATCGAGCGAGCAAATCGATTGGGTCGACGAGTCTTCCGATGAGTTTGCTGCTGTTTCACGGATGGGTACAACGAAGCGTGATCCAAGCTAGTGTCAAAAACACTCTCCCTTGCTCCTTCCCTCCCCGGACTTTAGCGTCCGACCCTCCCGCAAGCGGGAGGGTGTTTGCTGGAATGCGACCGTTTTCCTGCGACGGAATAAAAGTCAATCTAGACGCGTCAGCGAACCGATGACTATTAGGCTAGTTTTAGGTTTGCCAAACAGCGCAGTGTTGGGGCAAGCGTCGAACCAATACACGATGAGGGATGGATCCCGTGAACGTGAATTTCTTTGAGTGGCTTCGCGACGGCGTACGGCAATCCGTTTTGTTGGGCGTCAGCGATGCGATCGAGCAGATTGGCACGCCAGCCGATTCCGATGAGCTTCATCCCAATGTCGCCGCGTTGATCATGGGTGACACAGGAACCAAATCCAAGTCGCGCAAGAACACCGGCGGACGCAAACGCTTGGGCAAGTCGCTCAAGGAAATGGACACGACGACCTCCTGATTCGCCAGCCGAATCTCGTGAGCCGCGATCGCATAAGCGGCCGGGCCATGAACTCGGGCCATGAACTCAACGTCGCTACGCTCGCCTGAGCGTGGTGATTGAAACCGCCTTCTGGCATCGTCGCCTTTTGCTCCGCAAAAGTTGCGTTTGATGGCGCTGCTTTCGCGGAGCGAAAGGCGACAATCACAAGGCCCGACGCTAACGCGTGTCGCTCACTGGGATCAGGGTGAGTGTCACTTTGGTGGGACCGCCTGGCCGAGACTCCAGATCAAATGTACCGCCGACGAGTTCGGCGCGACCTGCCATCGCTCGGCAACCGAACCGGTCTTTCGGGATCTCACTCGGCTCAAACCCCGAGCCGTTGTCGGTGATTGAGATGACCCAATCATCCGCTTCGCTCTTGGCAGCAACCACGTCGACTAGGGTTGCACCACCGTGGCTGATGGCATTTCGGATCGCTTCGATCACGATGCGATACGCAGCCAACGCATCGCCGGCATCGAGTTCGTTGACCGCGGGGTCGAGGTTCCACTGAACACAGGACGCTTTGTCACCGAGCAGTCGTTCGACACAGGCGGTCGCGGCGTGTGTCCACGAACCATCGCTGAGTTCTGGTGGATAGACGCCGGTCAGAATGCGGCGTCCCGATTGCATCGCTTCGTCCAGCCATCCGGCGACTTGGCGAGCCCTTTGCAATCGCGGCGTTTCTTCTTCGCCACCGGTGGCGAGATCATCGATCAAAGCGCCGAGGCCTGCGGAGGCTGCAAAGATCAAAGGCAGCAGGCCATCATGAATCTCGTGCCCAATCTGCGCACGTTCATTTTCGATCAAACGAGCGGTTTGGTCATGTCGTGGGTCCACTGTAAGCCGCTCGTCGTCCGAGTTGCGAATCAGCCGAACCAGCCCTTCTTGTCGAAACTCGCGACGGCTTTTTCTTCACCTTCTTGAATATCGAACAACTTGTTCAGCTTGGTGATTTTGAAGACTTCCAAAACGTTCGGCGAAACCTCACAGAATTTGAGGGCAACACCTTGAGCCGTACAGCCTTTGTTGAGCATGACCAACTTGGTGATCATCGCCGATGACATGAACGAGACGCCACGGAAGTTGAGGAGCATCTTTTTGTGAATCGCTTGTGGCACCGCGTCTTGCAGTTCCTTGCCCACCTGCTCGATGCGTTGGCTATCGAGGATTTTGCTGTCGGTGAAGCCTACGACCAAAATCTCGCCAGTTGTTTGTGTGGTGATGGCCGCCATAAATAAGTTCCGAAAATAAAAAAGGTCCCGAGGCGGTTCATCCGCATCGCTCGGCGCACGATCCTAGATTATCACCCCCAGCCTGCGATGGCAATTCGTTGCCCGAGATTAAGGGTCGAGTTGATCGAGTTGGTCAATCAGGGCGTCCAGTTGATCCGGTTGCTTGACCTGTGAAGGCGAATCGGAGCCAGCGGGCGTTTCACTCTTTTGGCCGGGTTTCTGCTGGAATCGGGTTGCCGACTTCGGTTCCGCCATTTCGTTCCCAGCTTCAGGGGGAGACTGGTTTTGTGACGCCCCGGTCGGAGGAGACTGGGCTCCGGATGTTGAAGCTTGGGAAGTTGGAGCTTGGGTTACCGGCAACGCCCCGGGACGCTGCGAGCCTTCGTTTCCTCCAATGGGCGACGTCTTTCCGCCCAGCGTTGGCGCCAAGTCAAAGGTGCGCACCTGACGGGTCCCTTTGAGTCGAACGAGCGCATCGCAAACCGCCTTGGGTTGTGAAAACTGAGAAAGGTCGAACGCATAAATACGACGCGTTGACGGTTGGGGCGGTGCGTGTTTCTGCGATGAGGCGGCTTCGCCAGCATGAGGATCGCTGGCATGAGGAGAGCGGCTGCCGACGAAGTTGAGCGTTGCGAGTGACTTGATGATTGCCGACGGTGGTTGCCAATCCAAAAGCGCTACGTCTCCAGAGAGTGACTCGAGCGACAGCCGATCACTCGATCCCTCCGCTAGTTGGTCGATCGGTCCGATGAGCGTCAGGTCGATTTCGCGCAATCCAATCAGCTCACCGACGATCGCTTCGGCCAATTGGCTGGCGGCAAGCGAAGCAGGCGGCGAATGCACCATCACGACAGACAAGCGTTGAGCCATTGGGTGTTCTTTAACGAAGTGCGGTGGGCAGGTTTCTCGGCCAAGTATTAATTCGGCCAAGCACGTTTCAGCGGAGCAGAGTTGTCAGACGCGTAGGGCCTTGGACGACGAATCGTTGGCGGCGATCAATTCGCTTTGCACGCTATCGTAGAGGTCAAACCATAATTGGCGAACATCGTTGATGCTCGCCAAGTCTCGTGCATCTAATTCTTCGGCCACCGCTTGGCGGATCTTTGGCGGTGCATCCTCAAGGAGCTCTTCCGCAAGCGATTGAACCAACTCGCGGGTGATCTCGGTTCGGTAGAGTGTCGCAAAGTGGACCGATTCACTGTGGCTGGTAGCAAGAATCGAAAGGCCGCGGGCTTTCGCACGCGCGACCAAACGCCATCGATCAAAACGCGACAACTGTTCCAGGCCGTCAACAATCAGCAATCCGCCGTCGCCAAGTTGGTTGAGTTTGTGGCGCACGCTTCGCCAAACGGTCGCCCGATGTCGACTCGATGCTCGCCAGCCCGATGACTCACAGGCATGTGTTTGGATTTGGGAGAGCTGCTTGAATCGACTGCGGGCGAGCGGCTCCATTGACTTGAGGAGGGTCGATTTGCCCGAGCCATGTGGACCGACAATCACACCAAAGCGGACGCGTGTGAGTTGATCGACAATGGTTTCGGCACTGTGGGCACCAAGAGGATTGGCGTTGGCGTGAAAGCGGAAGGGGATCGCGCCGGGAGCAACAAACCGCGTGCTGAACGGATTGGATGGGATCGCCGACACTAGCTGGCCGACGCCACGTTGGTCGATGTGCCGGGACTGCCAGCGGCTTCGGTTGCGGTGGCTGCAACCGTGACGTGTCGCCGAGACCCTGGGGCGACCAGGTGGAAGGGTTGTTCAGCAACGATTTCGCGTGATCCACCGAGGAACAGGCGAAGACGAATGCACCACAGGACGCTGATCAAACGGCCGTGATAGCTGAGTGGGGTGACGGGCAGGTCGCAGGAAAAGGATTGCTCGTCAGCCAAACCGGCGCGCCGAATCTGGTTTTCGACCAGGCGATGGAAGTGGTGGACGTGAAGGTCTTCGTCCCCTTTGCCTTCGGTGTGCCAGAGCACCGAGATCTCAATTCCCTGAAGTTCGTCGATGGGAACACGAGACACGCGCCACTTGACCGTCATCTCGCCGCCAGCTTCGTAAAGCCCATCGTCACGGCATAGCGATACATTCACCGCAGGCTGCGTTTCAGCGGCAAGCCCGGTGGATGGACGACGACGGGAAAACTTCGGCAGAACGATGGCCACGGACGGGACTCTCCGATCACTTCAATCTTCCACCGAATCGCATTGTGTGAACCGACAAACGAATGCATCACGTTTTCGGGGAGATCGAAGGTTAATTGTTGTTCCCAAGGCTGCTGCGGGTCAACGTCTACATCGCGTTCTTTGTGCAGAACCTGGGTAAAGGCCACATACCTTTCGACGCGAACGTCCGTTCCTTGGCGATAAAACGTCTCTTCTTCGCATGTCAGCTGGACTTTCAGCCGCTTTAGCTTCAACCGCCCCATTTGGGCGACGTGGACTTGGTAGGTTCCGCCTGGGCAAAGTGGATGGGCGCTGATTTCGACGATGCTCGGTCCCACACCGGCGTGTTGACGCAGCTGGGACAGGAAATAGCGGAACGACCAAATTCCTATGCAGCCGAATGGAACGAGCAGCCCGGCGAGGATGTAGCGGGGGCGACCGTACCAGAATCCTGACACGGCAACCGCCAACAGAACGAACCAAACCGCGTTCCACAGCAGCGCCAGGACGGCGGGGCCAACCAATCCGCCGGCCGCTCCCGTTTCGGGGGCGAGCCGATAAGTTTGGTGTTCGCCCGGGCTATCGGTCAGCGACCGGCCACGGGGAACGGAAGGCAGTTTTGGGTTGTCTTCCGGGATGGGGCCAACGATTTCGATCGAACCAGCGCGACTGGCCAGCACACTGCGCCGTTCGCTGCTGGCGCCGGCTCGAACCAATCGGAAAATCAGGCCACCGCAGCCAGTCGCGATGGAGGCGACCGACAAAACACCGAAAATCCAGCTGCTCAAGCTCGTTTCGAGAGCACCTGACGCGACACTGAGGGCCCGTTCGGGTGCGAGCTGGTTGATGATGATCAGCGAGATGCCAAAGACGCCAGCCATTAACAGACTCGCGTAAAAAGCGAATTCACCCGCGATTCCACTCAGCGCTCCGGCAGCGATTCGCTCGCCCCGTTTCTTGCTCCATGGTCTTGGAAAACGAGGCATCGATGCTTTCGAGCGGAGTTGGACTGAAACCGTCGCCCATCGACAATTCCCGCGTCGTCAGCCGCCGCGGCGTGGGCAAAGGGACATCTTAACGCAAGCAATCGACTGGCCATAACCGAGTCACGTCGGTACGGTCAGCCCGACAGCGCCCGCAGGAACGATGCCAATTGCTGGCGGTGGCAGATGGAAGGCAATTGCCGTCTGGACTAGGAGGCAACTGCCTCGCGACTAGGGCGGTAGAAGCCCAGCTTTTCCAGGGCGATGTAGACTTCCTCGAGCGTCTTTTCGCCGAAGTTCGAGATTGCCAAGAGGCGGCGTGGCGTCGCGTTGAGCAGGTCGCGGACGGTCAAAATGCCTGTTTCTTCCAAGCAGTTTGTGGTGCGAACGCTCAAGCCCATTTCGGCGATGCTCAAGTCGAGACGCTCACGACGCAAGCGAGCTTCTTCTTCCGCGCGGCTCAGTGGAATGCGGGTCATACCAAACTCCTTCTTTCCCTGGTGATCTTGGTCCCGTGGTCGTTGATCCGGCTTCCCGAAATCGATGAGAGCTGGTGTTGGATACCCGCGTCACCGAAACAGGTCTTTTCCCTTTGACATTGCCGAATCGCATCGTTCGCTAATACGGGTCATCCGGATCAGCGAAGATGGGGAATCCTTGATGTTTGAATTCCCTGGGGCGAAATCGTATTGATTGTCGCAGGCTTGTCAAACGTAGCAGCCGCAGTTGAAGCCGATTTTTCCGCCGGTTTTTTGCTAGCAACCACCCAATCTCACAGCCCGGGGACAGAGCACCAATTGTCATCTCGGGGACAGAGCACATCTCACCGAGCTTCGCCCGGGCACCGAGCCTCGCCCGGGGACAGGCAAGGAAACCGCAGATGAACGCCCATGAACGCAGATCAGCGGTGCTGGCATCTGCGTCGATCAGTGTTCATCCGCGGTTTGCCCAGTCTCCTCGCCTTGGAACGTTCGTGAAACAAAGCAACAGGCTTCCGGGGATGGGGCATGCATTTGTAGGTGCCTGTCCCCTTGGTACCCGTCCATTTGCTCGAGCTTCGCCTGGGGACAGAGCGCCAATATCTCGTCGCCGGGGACAGAGCACAGGAACAATGCAGGTTTCCGTCGTTGGGTCATGAATTTGAAGGTGCCTGTCCCCTTTTGAGTGCCTGTCCCCTATTGGAAGGTTGATGGCAAAGATTACCGGTTGTAGTGGTCGATTCGGTCCTTCCAATTGTTCGCGTTTTGCCGGTCTGTCGGGTCACAACGGTCGTTCGGCTGGAATCAAACATTCGGGTCTTGAGCCTGGTAGGGCGCCGATGAAACGACCATGCAAGCTCGTTCATGCACACTCTTGATCGCCGCTGCGACGACCATCGCGGTGGCTGGTTGCAGCGGTCTCGGTTGGAATCGCCAGGCTGGCGGTGTGCTCGAACAACCTTCGAGCCCCGATGTGGGGCCAAGCCCCGATGTGGGGACAGAGCACCAAGCCGCGGGGACAGAGCACCCACGTGTGGCCGCGGGGACAGAGCACCAAGATGAGTCTGTGATCAAAAGGGTGTCGCACAAAGTTGCTTCACCGCAGATCGCTGTGGATCCCTACGCGCCCAGCAGCGTTGCTCCGCGTTTGCCCGAAGCCGATTCGGCGACCGTGAGCGAATGTCGGTCCGATACCCAGCCGCGGTTTGAGCCCTTTTCGCTTTCGAGCCCGCCCGCCGAATCGAAGAACCCGAGCTCAGAGTCTCTCTGGCCGAAACGGTAGGTGCCATCGAGTCTTGGCCCGCCTCGACACAGGGACAGACCACCTTCTGCCACATTGCCTATGCCTGTCCTCTGTCTGCGAATGCTCTTGGCGGGGACAGAGCACCACGAACGCTTGAGCGGATAGCGCACCCAACGCGGACATTTTGGCTGCCCCCATCGAGTGCCTGTCCCCTGGCTGACGCTGGCGGGGACAGAGCACCAGTTTTGCTTTCAACCGCCAGTTTGTTGGAGGCAAATGCTCGCGACGCTGTTAGGTCTGTGTTCGGTAAGCTTCGATGATCCAGTCGGCGATCCGCTGAGACGCTTTTCCGTCGCCGTAGGGGTTGTTGACGACTGATGCTTGCTCATCAGTTTTGTCAGCCTTTGCAGCAAGCGACTCACTGACTCGCTTGACGATCAATTCGCGGTCGGTGCCTACCAATTCAGCCAAGCCGGCTTCGAGCGCTTCGGGTCGTTCGGTCTTTTCGCGAGTCACGAGCACGGCGCTTCCGAGTGAAGGAGCCTCTTCCTGGACGCCTCCGCTATCAGTCAGAACAACGTCCGCGCGGTCCATCAGCCAAACGAATTCGTTGTAGTCCGCCGGTGGCACGAGGTGGACGTTGGCCAGCCCAGAGAGCAACTCGTGAACGGGGCCTTTGACGTTCGGGTTGAGGTGGACCGGGTAGATGAACTCGGTGTCCGAGTGCAGACGAGCAAGGTCGGCAATCGCCCCACAAGTCTGCTGCAGGCCGCCACCGAAATTCTCGCGACGATGTCCCGTGATCAAGACGACCGAGTCGCCGGTGGCCATGGGGTATTTCTCTCGCCACCTCGAGTCATCTTGCCTCTCCTTTTCGACGGTAAACAGGAGAGCGTCGATGACGGTGTTTCCAGTGACGCGAACGTGAGCCGGATCGACCGACTCGGCTAGCAACGCGTCCGCTGCCCGTTGTGTCGGGGCGCAGTGCAGGTCCGTCACGATCCCCGCCACTCGGCGATTAAATTCCTCGGGCCAAGGAGCAAGCAAGTCGCCGGTTCGCAGTCCGGCCTCGACATGGACGACCGGAAGCTGGTGGTAGAACGCGGCCATGGCAGCGACCATCACGGTGGTCGTGTCACCTTGGACGACAACGCAATCGGGTTGTTGCTCGGAAATCACGTGATCGACCGCCGTCATACAACTGGCGGTCAAGCCCGCGAGCGTCTGCCCAGGCTTCATCAAACCAAGGTCGATTTCAGGTTCGATTCCGAAATACCCCAGGACCTGAGCGAGCATTTCGCGGTGCTGGCCGGTGCTACAGACAATCGGGGCAATTCCCGCTCGCTTTTGGCATTCAAGGATGACTGGCGAAAGTTTGACCGCTTCGGGGCGGGTGCCCAAAACAATCAGAGGTCGAACGGGACGAGCAGCGGAATCAGCCATGGGGGCAGAACGGGTCACAAAAAGATGAAGAAGGTGAAAAAACTTTGCCGCGAAGTTGCTTGTCGGAGTGGGCCGACTCGAAACGCCAAAACCGGCCGAAAGTCCCCGATTCGCTGGGGCTGACGCAAGCGAAGCCACAATCAGGTGGCTCTCTGCGAGCAGGACGGGGGGCCGAATCCGCGTTTGCCCCTGCTGAGAAAAGCTGCTTGGCCTTGGGGGAAAAAACGTCGCGAGCTATACATATAGTCAAAGCACGAGAGCCCACAGAGCAAAAAAGACAGCTCTGATCCTATTAAATACTGACCTGACGCGACGGCACCGGTTGGACGAATTTCTACGCGACCAATTTGATGACACGACGGCGATGTTTCCGGTTGTGATGCCCTTTTGCATCCCCCTTCGCACGTCGCTCCCTCGCTAGACGCCCCTACGCTTTCGCGATCGGGTCCCGCGTAACCACCCTCTCATCCACACGACATTTATGAAATCCGACCACTGGAACTTCCTGGCCAATTTGCTGGGCACCCCAGGCCCGGCAGATCCGCCTAAGGAAGATTCGAAAGAAGCCAACGCCCAAGCCAAAGCGTCCGAATCAGCCGAGCAAGACGACACGCCGCCTGAAGCGACCGAGGATAACGATCCCAAACAAACTGCCGAACCTGTCGAAGCCGCAGCATCTGATGAAGCGGAAGCCAGCGACGGCGAGGTGAAGTCCGAAAGCAGCGTTCTTGATGCTCTCAAGACGGTTGTGCCCAAGAAGTTGTTGCCCGGTTTTCAGCCGGCTGAAGAGGCCGAGCCGGTTGCTGAGGAAAACGCCGAAGACGATTCCGAGCTTGATGCTGCTTGGGGTGGTTTGGCTGCCGAGTTGGGCGTTGAGCCTGCGGCGCCACCGGCGCGAAGCGAATCTCCAGTCGTGACCGAGGCTCTCAAGAAGCCCGCAAAGTCGAAGCAGGAAAAATCGGCCAAGCCCACCAAGAAACGCAAAGCTTCAGGCTTTGGCGACGGTTTGGGTTTGGACCTTGGCCCCGAACCAGTGGACGAAAGCGACGACGCGGAAGTGATCGAAGAGGCGGCTACCCTAGAACCGTCGGGTGAGGACGAATCAGGTTCCGCTGCCGAAGCGGTTTCCCGTAGCGATGACGATGCCAAAGAGCGACCGCGACGACGCCGTGGCCGCCGCGATGAACGACGCTCACGCGACGACGATCGTTCGCGCGATGACAAGCCAAGCGGACGCTCTCGCGATCGAAGCGATTCAGGCGAGGAAGACAAAGAAGAGCAACCTCGCCGACGTCGTTCACGTGAGGAAGGGGACGAAGATCGTGATTCGCGTGGCGGCCGAAGCCGACGCGGCCGACGTGGTCAGCGTCAACGCATGAGCGAAGAAGATCTCGATCGCGCCGAAAGTGGTGATCAAGAAAGTGGTGATCGGGAAGAGGAACGTCGTCCACGCAAAGAACGCGCGGACCGTGATGGACGCGGTCGAGGACGTTCCGGCGATCGTGCACGATCTGACCGAGAACGATCGCCCGAGCGTGACCGGTCGGCGCGAGCTTCCGCTGATCGCGATGAAGACAATTCGGGTGAAGAGTCGCGTGGACGAGGTCGTTCGCGACGCGGCGAAGCGCGAGCTGAGCGTGATCGCGACGAACAACCGCGCGGACGTCGTCGAGGTCGTCGGGATGACCGCGATCGACGCGATGACGAGGATCGCGCCGACGAGGTTGATGACGAAGTCTTGGTTTCGCGCCGCGACGATGACGGCGACGACTCGCAAGACGAAGAGCAACCGCGACGTTCGCGCCGACGCGGACGCCGTGGCGGACGCGGGCGAGGCCGAGGTGACTCGGACGCACGCCGCGATTCGGATTCCGATTCAGAAAAGAGCTACGACGATTCGTCTGCGTTCGATGATGACCATGAAGATGATGTCGAAGCCGAAGTGATTCGCCGCGGACGACGCGGTCGATCGCGAGGGCGTGATCGCGATCGTGATGACGACGATCGCGGCTATGCCGAAGATCGTTCGCGACGCTCACGTGACGACGACGATGATGACGAACCACGCTCGCGTTCGCGTCGAGGTCGGCGTGGACGTGATAGCCGCGATGGCGACGATTCCAAACGTGGCAACGTTCCCACTTGGCTCGACACGGTTTCGATGTTGGTCGACAACAACATCGAGAACCA
The DNA here is from genome assembly GCA_965216875.1 of Rubripirellula sp. Classification (GTDB taxonomy): domain Bacteria; phylum Planctomycetota; class Planctomycetia; order Pirellulales; family Pirellulaceae; genus CBDCUW01. The sequence continues at coordinate 4,932,216 of OZ244207.1, read as the reverse complement.
CAAGAAGTCAAAAGGTGGCGGACGCGGTCGCGGCGGTAAACGCCGATCGTAGACCCGACGAGACTTTTCGGTTGTTTTGGCCCAGCATTCCTGGGCCAAAACTGCCAGTGAATCGTCTCGGCGATTCAATCGGGACCAGAGGCTTTTCGGCAAGCGACGATTGCCGTAGACTGTTCGGTCCCAATGAAACGACAGGGGGGAAATCTCCGCGGAAATTCTCCCGCCCCCCGCTTGTTCGGAGGTGGTGCCTCTTGCGACTGTGAGTCGTGAACCTGGTCAGGCCTTAACTGGAGCAGCCATAAGCGGCGTAGCTTTGTGTAAGGGGTACCACCCCCGAACAAGACGGAGATTGCCGATTTTGTGAGATCGGAGTGATACGGCCCGTCTGATGACTGACTCTCCTGGCACTCCCGATCCCTCCTCCAAAGATGGCAACTACGTTGTCGTCGCGCGGCGTTATCGTCCGCGCGGTTTCGATGAACTGGTTGGACAAGAGCACGTCGGCCGCGCACTCAAGAACGCGATTGAAACCAGTCGCGTCGGGCACGCCTATCTCTTCACCGGTGCTCGCGGAGTCGGCAAGACAAGCACGGCGCGGATCTTTGCCAAAGCGCTCAATGATCCAGGCGGGCCAACGGCCGATCCGGACGGCAGCAGCGACGTCGCCCAGGCGATCGACGCGGGCGAAGACGTTGATGTGATCGAAATCGACGGTGCCAGTAATCGGGGTATCGACGAGATTCGAAGTCTTCGCGCCAACGTTGGTGTTCGGCCGAGTCGATCGCGGTTCAAGATTTACATCATCGACGAAGTCCACATGTTGACCGCGCCGGCCTTCAACGCGCTTTTGAAGACGCTTGAAGAACCACCCGAACATGTGAAGTTCATCTTCTGCACGACCGATCCGGAAAAGATTCCGATCACCGTGCTGAGTCGTTGTCAGCGATTCGATTTCGCTCCCGTCGAGGTGACAAAGATCGTCGGGCGATTGCGCGAGATCGTGACGGCGGAATCGGCCGAAGCAGAAGACGCCGCGCTTGAATTGATCGCACGTCGCGCCGCCGGTTCCATGCGAGACAGCCAATCGCTGCTCGAACAGGTCCTCAGTTTTAGTGACGGCAAACTGACGTCGGATCAGGTTCACCAAATGTTGGGAACCGCCGACGACGAACGGCTTCATGCACTTGCCAAATCAATGGCCGGTCGCGACGCATCGGCTGCAATGAAACAACTCGACGCCGCGATCGATGCCGGAGTCGATGCGGGACGATTGGCCGAACAATTGCTCGGGTACTTTCGAGACTTGATGGCGGTGACCGTCGGATGCGATGCATCGATGCAGCGGCACACCTCCGCTTCGTTGGCCGAAGAACTCAAGACGCTCGGTGATCAGTGGGGATTACAAACGGTGTTGGCCGTTGTCGGGTTGGTGGACCAAACGCTCGTCCGCATTCGACACAGTGTTTACGGCCGAGTGCTGTTGGAAGCGACGCTGATTCAAATCTGCAATCTCCCCGATTTGCAAAACATCGCCGACTTGGCGGCCGCAGCAGGCTCGGCAGCGTCGGGCGAAAAAAAAAACAGGGTAGCGCCTAAGCCTGCGTCTGAATCGGGCTCAACCGCGCCAACCCAATCAGCGCCGGTCATATCTGCACCGACCTCGCCTGTTTCCTCGGCGTCTGTCCCCGCCCACCCGCAACCTTCGGCTGGGGCAGCCAGTTCAGCGCCAGCCACTTCGGGATCAACACACCCTCCGTCGCAATCCACACCGCAGCCTGCCGCAACACAGTCCGCGCCCGTTGCAACACAGTCCGCGTCTGTTGCTACGCTTGCTCCACCCTCCTCTGGCCGTTCGATCGACCGTTGGGATCCGCCGACGGTGCAAAAGGTTTGGAAGAGTGCAATCAGCCAACTGGAAGCGATCACCGAATCGTTGGCACTTTCAGTCGAGTCGGTTGTGCCCGTTGGCAGTGACAAGTTGAAGTTGGTTTTTCCGGCCGAGTCGAAGCTGGCGATGAGTCGTTGTGATTTGCCGGAGCATCGTACGGCGATCGCCAATTCGGTCTCTCAGGTCGCAGGTCGAGCAATCACCTTGGAGCTCGACATGGCCGCGCCCAAGGCCAAGGCTGTGGCCAAAGAACCGACCGCTCAGCGGCCATCACGCATGCAGCGGATGCGTGAGATTGAATCCAACCCGGCGGTGCGATCTTGCATCGAGATCTTCGAAGCTGAGATTGTGCGGATCGACAAGCCGCGATAGTGATTTGAAGCCCTCATCGCTACGATAAACCAGACACGTTCCTCACAAACAATTGACACGGAATAGGAATCGATCCAATGTTCAAAGGATTGGGTAACCTTGGCAATATCGCTTCGATCATGGGCCAAGTTCAGGCAATGCCGGAAAAGCTGCAAGAGCTTAACGACCGCATGAAAGGCGAAACGGTCAGTGCCAGCTCGGGATGCAGCCGTGTTCAGATCGTCATGAATGGCGTAGGGCATGTCGAGTCGGTGACCATTTCCGAAGGAATCGAAGGCCACGAATTGGAACAAGCGGTTTTGGAAGCGACCAACGCGGCAGGTGCTGCGGCCAAGGCGCTCTATGCCGAATCGATTCGTCAAATGGTTGCCGACATGGATTTGAACATGCCCGGCATCGACAAGATGTTGACCAACCTGACTGGTGGCGGTTGATGAGCGAACATGCCGGGGCGGTTGCTGAATTAGTCGAACAGCTTGGGCGGCTGCCTGGGATCGGGCGCAAAAGTGCCGAGCGTCTCGCGTTTCACATTCTTCGTGTGAGCGAACAGGAAGCGTTGGCGCTTGCCGAGTCGATCCGCCGTGTCCGCCAGGACGTTCGCTACTGCGCCAGCTGTTTCAATCTGTCCGAGAGCGAAACCTGTGCGATCTGCTCGGACCCGGCGCGGGACACCACCCGGTTGTGTGTGGTCGAACAGCCGCGCGATCTGATGAGCCTCGAGCAGGCTGGCGTTTTCAAGGGGCTTTACCACGTCCTGCTTGGCCGAATTGCACCCCTCGATGGCATCGGCCCTGACCAACTGACCATCGATCCGCTGGTCGATCGGGTCAGAACCGGAAATTTTGTCGAAGTCATTATGGCGACCAATCCGACGGTCGAAGGCGACGGCACTTCGCTCTATATCAGCAACCTTTTGAGCGAGTTTCCGGTCGAAATCACCCGGCTGGCCCGGGGAATCACCGCCGGCAGTGTTCTGGAGTATGCCAACCGCGAAATGATCGCGGACGCATTGACGGGGCGGCAAAAACTATAATAAATGGAACGGAATTCGCAGAGTCGTTGCGGGTCAGCCGGGAGAATGCCAGTTTTTCCGTGAAACGCGGTGTTTTTCGCACCTATTTCCGACCCGACTGCGACCTATGATTCACTAGACGCTTCTAAAGGGTGTCTAGACGTCAAGGAAGTTTCGCTTTTTCACGAGATCGCTGTCATGCGAATGTCGATGGGCCTCCAGGCCCGACAAATCCAAACGCAAAAGCTTGCGCCGCGAATGATCCAGTCGATGGAGATTTTGCAGCTGCCCATGCTTGCGCTGCAGGAACGCATCGAACAGGAGATGAACGAGAACCCGTTGCTGGAACAGCAGGACGTCGATCCGCTGGCGCCCGAAGAGCGAACCGAAGAAGCGACCAAGGACACCCGCAGCGAAGACGAAAAGGAATTGGTTGTCGACAACGACCATGACAACCAAGAGGACTTCGAGCGTTTGCAAAACATGCTCTCGGAGATGCCCAACACCTTTGACGATTCGTTTCGTCGATCGGCCAACCGCATCCAAGAAGATGCTGACCGACGCCACGACCTGATGGCTAATGCCCAGTCGCGGCCCGAATCGCTGAACGATTTTCTGTTGCACCAACTCTCCGAGATGGACATCGACGATCGCGTCGAACAGATCGCCGAGCGAATCATCAGCACGCTCGATGCACGTGATGGCGGCCGCTTGCGAACGCCACTGGCCGACCTGTTGCCCGCCGGCAGCACCGATGAAGACCTCGAACTTGCAAAGGTCGCATTGGACGTCGTCCAATCGCTCGAGCCAGCCGGGATCGCGGCGCGTGACCTGAGCGAGTGTTTGCTCAAGCAGATGAAGCCTGACTTCCCGCACTTTGAAGAGATGCGGACGTTGATCAAGTCGCATATGGACGACTTGGCCGAAAACCGTTTGCCACAGATCGCGAAAAAGACCGGCTACTCCATTGAACTGATACAAACGGTTCGCGATGAAATGCGAGCGTTGAATCCATGGCCGGGTGCCGCGTTCATGGAAACGTACGTGCCCAATGTCACCCCCGACATCATTCTCGAGCAGGATGAAACGGGTCAGTACAGCGTTCGACTTGATGACGATCGCGTGCCCACGCTTTTCATCAGCGACTATTACCGCCGCCGGCTACAAGATCCGAACAGCACGCCGGAAGAACGCGAGTTCATCAAAAACAAAATCAACAGCGCTCAGTGGTTGATCGATTCGATCGAACAGCGACGCAGTACATTGACCAAAGTGGCACAGGCGATTGTCGAACACCAAAAGCGGTTCCTTGACGAAGGCCCCGAGGCGATCGAGCCATTGAAGATGCAACAGATCGCTGACAAGGTTGGTGTTCACGTCACCACGGTCTCTCGCGCGGTCGATGACAAGTGGATTCAAACCCCTCGGGGTATTCTGCCTCTGAAACGTTTCTTTGTTGGCGGGACGCAAACCGAAGATGGCGAAGACGTCGCTTGGGACACCATTCGATTGAAGCTGCAAGAGTTGATCGACAAGGAAGACAAGAGCGACCCACACAGCGACGAAAAACTCGTCGATGAGCTCAAAAAAGCGGGCATGGCTGTCGCCCGTCGAACGGTCACCAAGTACCGCAAGCGGATGGGAATCCCCAGCAGTCGTCAACGCCGCGACTGGTCGCTGGTCAAGAAGTAGGTCATGCGTTTGTCGTCCCGCCCCTACGCGGAACCTCCCTCGTTACCCCGCTCCGCGTGGTAACGCACTCTTGGACGCTCCGCGTCCTCTTCGTAGGTCATGCTCCGCATGACAGTCGTGCGCATACGCGTCGGGCGAGTGTAAGGCCCGAAGCTAGCGGGTTCGGCTCAGGAAAGTGACAACCTGTTTGTAAGGCCCGACGCTAACGCGTTCGGCTCAGGAAAGTCACAGCCTGTTTGCAAGGCGCGGCCGCTTCCGCGATCGCGGCTCAAAACATCGAACGGCACGACGTTACTTACGTTCGATCAGTCACGCTTTGCCTTCGCCGGTTGAGAGGGCGGGCGGCGGAGTGCTTTTGGGCGATGCATCAATGGTCAGCTCCATCCTCTGATGCGCAGGAACGACGACACCGCAGCTGACGACAAACTGAATCGCCTCGTCGATCGTCAGGTTCAAGTCGATCGCTTCGCTCTTTTTGACAGTCACGGTAAAGCCGGTCATCGGCATCGGGCTGGTTGGCATCAAGACGCTCAGCATTGGTTCACCGGTCGCTTCGGTGATCTCTTTCATGCTGTTACCGGTAACGAACCCGAGTGACCAAATCCCTTCACGCGGGTATTGAATGGCAACGACGCGATTGAACTCGATCTCGCGTTCGCTGAACGCAAAGTCGGTTACCTGTTTGACGCTCCCGTAGACCTTGTTGACGACGGGGATCCGAAGGATCGCGGCATCGAAGCTGCGGACGAACCAGCGACCGAGTCCAAAGGTAAAGAGTCGTCCAAGGAAATAGAGAGCGGTGGTGAAGACAATCAAAAAGACTGGCAGCACGATCGAACGTGGCATGTACTCCACTTCGACATAACGATGCCAATACGCTTTGGCACTGGCGGGTGCGGGCGCATTGGGGCCAAAGTAGTCAGCCTTTTCGTCGACGATCTTCTTGACGTATTCGGGAATGAATCGTCGACCGGTCGGATCGGGGACAAACCGCGTACCGTCGTAGGTGAACCCATCAAGGCGCCGAGCTCCGGGCACGCGAGTTGCGCCATCGGGCACTTCGGCGTAGGTCTCTTCGATACTCAAGACGATCGCATGGCGGATCATGGTTTCGATCGGCCGCAGAACGTAGCTCTCGATCGTGTTCCATGCCCAAAGCAGCACGACAATCGTCAGCAGCGGCGGCAGGACAACACCCAGCCCACGCAAGACGGCTCGCCGGAATCCAGCGACCCGCGAAGGTTCGTTTGAAGGGGTATCTGAGTTCGAGTTCATCGTATCTATCGAATTCGGACGCGCAACGACGCGACACAGCCTCAACCTTTCTGGAACACCACACTTGGCCTGACCGTTTCAGCTTCTGCATTTGATACAGACGCAACGACCGTCAAAATGGTTTCCGGCCAGCATGTGCCGAATGCAAAAGACCGTCACGAACGCAACGCTCTGGCAACTACCGCCAAAGTCACACGTCGGGCGCCATTTTCCCGAAGTACACGAGCCACCTCGTTTGCGGTCGCTCCTGTCGTTAGAACGTCATCAACCAGCAAGATGTGCTGGTTGGCGATTCTTTGTGGTCTCAGCAAAGCATAGCTCTTTTTAAGCGAAAACGCACCGCGTACATTTTCGAGACGTTGCTGGTCATCGAGCCAGGCCTGCTTGGCGATTCGCCGCGTCAGTCGCAGCGCTGACAAACATCGGCTTCCCAACACTCTCGCCAGACGCGTCGCGATCACCTGGTTGCCCGAACCCCCTCGGTGGATCTGGCGAGTGAAATGACTCGGGATGTAGGTGACGACATCGGGGGATTCCTTGCCAAGTCGCATCCTCACACGCTCGGCCAGCCGCCTGCCAAGCTCGTCGCCCAGGGATGCCCGGCTTGCGAATTTGGCCGCCACCACCGCGTCGCAAACCGAATCCTGGTAAGACCACAGAGGAATCACCTCATCAAACTGATAGTCCTTGTCACGACAATGGACGCACCTTGGACTGGCGTTCGGATCGACCCCAGCGGCGACCGGCCGAGGGATTCCGCACCGTCGGCAGGCGGATTCCATCTGAGTTTGGCTAAGAGTCAGCCGGGTCAAACAGGGGACGCAAAAGCCCGGCTCGGCGACCGGTTCGTTGCACAGGCAACAGACCGGTGGAAACAAAAGGTCGGCCAAGGACTGACAAACCATCAGCCCCTGGTCGCCTAGAAAAAGAACTGTCTTTGAAGGCATTTCGCTAAAACCCTGCCTGTTTTGCCGCGAAAACGCACCATTGCCCGGGTGCGGTGAGGCTCATTTTGGGCGTGGTCAGGGAATATTTGCAAATAAAACCTAAATCTCGGCGAACCTTGGATTATCGAGACCGTCTATACGATCAATAACCCATGAGGTGGGTGTTTTCACTGGCCTCATGGCCGCTTCTGGTATACCTTTGAAGCGGAGAGTAGACACCTGACTTGCCCATTCGTTGGCCGGTCACGTGTCCCAGTTCAATTTTTGGTTTTTTCTTACACCCGTAGCTGCGTCGCTTTTGAAGGCGCCCGGGAGGTTGAAATGCGTATCGAACAAACAATCGCTACCGTCGCACGTTTGGCAGTTGCCGTCGCACGTGAGATTAAGGTCGTCGAGTCGTTCGCCACCGCAATGCACCTCCATTGTTGGCAGCTACGGACGTCTCTGGGAATGTCGAGCTATCCGGATTCAGCCCTGCTGTCATTAAGTGATGCGGGTCCAAGTAATCCAGGGCCCGGCTGTAAACGCGGCAGAAGCAAGCCGTCACCACTCGCAATGGTGACCGCTGGCACGCCAGCGGGACTCACTAGTTCATAAAGCCTTAGTGACTCCCACGGTCGAGCCGCTCCCGAGCGAAGCCAAAAAATTGGCTGAGCAGAACGAGAGCATCGACCGGTAAAGCTGACGACCCGCGTGACTGCAAGCCCAGCATCAACTTTGCATGTGTTGATGCATACGTTTGCCAAGTTTTTCGCGACTCGTTGATTTTGGCCTGCACCCAACCCAAGTAACCCTTCGTGGTTCCTTATGTGGTTTCCCCTTCGCGGGGTCTGTTGCAAGCCAACCCAAAGACCTGAATCTCACGAAACAAAAACCATTGATCGCGCGACCGAAAGTGTCACGCAGCGGTCATACCAATCTGAACAGAGACGCACGGAGATGCGATTTCAGGTTGGACCTCAAACGAAGAGGAACCGAAAAATGAACTTCACCGAAAACAACATCCTGAACTTCGAATCTTTGACCGTTGCTGAATTGGTTCGAGCTGCACAAGCTGGAAACCAAGAAGCTTTTGGCGAACTGTTCGAGCGATACCGACCAAGCATCGTTGCACTGGCAATGCGACGCGTCCGAAACGCTGACGAAGCCGAAGAACTGGCTCAAGACGTCTTCATCCAAGCGATGCAGAAGATTGACCAGCTTCGAGTTCCTGAGGCATTCGGTGGTTGGTTGCGACGAATCGTTCATCGCATGGCAATCAACCGCATGACCCGAACGCGAAACGCGTTGGCATGCGATCCGGAAACCCTCGAGGCAACTTGCCTGGCTGAGGGTAACCCGGAGACGGTTGCCGAGGATCGAGAGCAAGCCGCTGCGATCCGCGATAGCATCGATCGACTCGGTGCACTCGACCAGCAAACGCTCAAGGCGTTCTACTTGCACAGCAAGACGTTGGTCGAAATGAGCGACGAATTCGACGCTCCTGTCGGTACGATCAAGCGACGTTTGCACGTTGCTCGTAAGCGACTGGCCAAGGAAATGGACATGACGCAAGCCGTCTAACGAATCGCTCTCGCGTGAATCGCACGTGAGAGCGATTTTTTTTGTAGGTCATGCTGTGCATGACAAGTCCTGAGCCGAACGCGCTAGCGTCGGGTTTTGCGAGACTTAAGGGAGTGATAAGGCCCGACGCTAGCGCGTACGGCTCACGGGCGATCACGAAGATAGAAATGTGTCATGCGGAGCATGACCTACTTCTTCGCTTCCACCATCCAAACCAACGATTGCTGTTCGTAATCGAGCTTCTTGTCAAACAGTCGCAACGTTCCTTCGGCAATCGCGACAACACCCTGCCCTTTCACCGTTGGCGAAGCATCGACGGGAATATGGGACGACAAATGCTCGTCCGTCTTCTTGTTGGCCGCAACATCGACGGTGATCTTCAGCTTGCTAACTTTGTCGTTTTGAGTGTCGGCGAAATGCAGTTGCAGGCTATGCATGCCCGCTGAAATGTCACGCTCATCAAATTCCCGAATGATTTCGCCAGAGTCCTCTCGAATGAAAAGGCGAAGCGCGTATTGCTTGTCGTCGGGAATCATGACAAGCCAATGATGCCAGTTGTCGAAATCACGTCGCCCACCCATCGAAATGATCGAATTCTTTTCGGGGGCAATCCCTTCAAATTCAGACGACTCTGCTTCGACAACCCTGTAGAGCGATTCTCCGTTGAACGCCTGGGTCGTCGCCCCCACAAAGGTTTGGCGAGCGCGGTCCCACATGATTTTGCGCGGGACATCGACACCGTTGGGCATGGTGCCCGGCAATTGGTGATCGATATCGCGGCCGTTGAATTCGTATTCCATGTACCCGAATTCCGATCGTGGAACGCTCCGGCCGTTACGTCCCGACCACGCTCGCGAATTCGCAAAGTGATGAACCGTCAGCGCCGGTTTGGATTCCGACCCGATGTGATACCACTTGCTGTAGTACTTGTAGGGCGGATGCGATTCGAATGCCGTAGAAACCAAAAAGTAATCACGTGTGCCTCCAAGGTCCGTCAACATGATGTCTTCCAGGTCGCCGGATGCCGATTTGTTCCCGCCGACGACCGATACCAGTTTTCCGTCCTCATCAAAGATGAAACCAACCTCCGGCGGGAAACGCAATTCAGGTCGATCGATCCAAGTCGCACCCTTGGGGCGAACCGAAGCTAGAACGACCGTTCGGTTTCCATCCGACGTCTCGATCGCTTCGACCGCCGCCGACTCCTCCATCCGTACAATGTTGCGTTCGGCCTTGAGTTCAAGCACCGTCGCGGCATCGTACTCATTCAGATTGAGAAGTTCCTGCAGCCCGACGACACTCGGCTTTTTTGTCAGTCTTTTAAGGAGCTCCGAGGGTGGCGCATCACTCTTGAGTGCTTCGTAGACCGCGCTGGCGATTCGCAACGCTCCAGGAGAACGCGGCGCCTTGGCGGGTTGAATCTTCACGACGCGCGAATCTGATTCCGCTGGAATCGAAACATAAGTGCGATACGAAACGTCTCGCTCTGGATGTCCTCGCAGGTGCAGTCGGAGTGCATTGACGGGCTGGCCTTCGAGCTTTTCCGGATACGAAAGGACGATTCGACCGTTTTCGTCGGTCTTGCCTTTGCTAAGCGGGCCGAGACGTTGAACCGACCATTGTTGCCAATCCGAGTTGTTGTCGCTGGTCGTGATTTCGGTGACCGTGACTTCGGTGTCGTCTAGCGGCCGTCCATCGTGATAGACCACAGTCACTTCGCGGAATTTTCGTGGCAGGTCGCGTTCCATGGTGATGGTGCGCGTTGCTTGTTCGCCATCGGCCAATTGGATCAGGGCGTACCGTCCTGGATCGTCGATCGAAGACGTTGGATGCGCAGCCATGACGTAACCGTCGGCTTCGATTTCGTACGAGTCGCGTCGTGACGGGATATTGCGAAAACGAACGATTCCCTTTTCATCCGATTTCACTTGCAAGAAACTCTTGGTCACGAAATCGCGAGGTGAGTTTCCGACAAGCCCTGCGACCATCATGAACGCATTACTGCCACTAACCATTTGCCTGGTTGAGTATTCGGTGCCAGGAATGAAGAGTTCGCCGGAAAGGAAGTAGCCGTTCGGATTCATGGAACCGACCGCGCCCGCAATCGGATTTCCCGCTGGATCGATCACACGAACATCCAAGCTTGCCGTTTCGCGACAAGGCAATTTGACGCGAACGGTGTTTTCGCCATCGTTGGGAGTGAGCCGAACCAATCGAGGCAAGATGTCGGGCCGATTGAGCGCTCCGGTAATCATCGCCTCGCCGCCCGCATCATGCTCTTTGAAATAGTCGCGAAGTTCTTGCTCGGTTGGATTGGTGGATTGAAATCCATCGCCAAGCACGAACAACTGAGCGTGGCCTCCCGGCGGGACCGAAGGAAAGACGAACCGGCCGTCGGGGCGAATGGGAACGGTGTCTTGCCACTGGATGCCACGGCGTTCAATCTTCTGGTCCTTGCCTTCGACAACAAGCAATTCCACAAAGCCCCCTTTGATGGGGCGCGGAACGCTCTCGTCCAGTTCGCCCTCGATTTTGACGCCTGGTTTGAGGGTCAATTCGATCACGTCATCCTCGCCAGCAAGCGAAGGATCGGAAGTATCGATCAAGCCACTAAACAACATCGGTCGATCGGGTACCGAAGCGGCGACCTGCATCAGCGTGCGTTCGTCTTTGACAACGGGCGAATGATGGCTGCCGTCGTCTTGTTTGACGAATTCACGCCCCATGATGTTGGAACTCTGCAGGATCGGGAACGCGTCCTCGAGCAGTTTGCCGTCTTCATCAACGGATCGGACTTTGATGATGCGTCCACGCTGTAGTCGAATCTCGGCGGCCCCGCCCGGACTGAAGTCACCGCTGTGTTTGGCGAATCCCTCGGCTTTGGTTGAGAGACTGACCCGTGCGCTCCCTTTCGGGATTTTGACGCGAGCGATTCCATCGGCATCCGAAAGGTAACCCGACGTCATTGGCATCGATGCACTCGTTCCGGCGCTATCGCGGACAATACTCAAGAAGACTTCGGCGTCTTTTACCGGAACGTTTTGTTGATCGACAACCTTGACCTTCAAGTCGACGGCCACCTTCAGGTCGACCTTGAGCGGGGCCTCGCCCCAGACGATTGGGAAGAACTTTGTGGCCGGTTCTTCCTTGTCGGTCGTTCCTTCCTGTTTCGTTTTCGGCGGATCATCGGGGCTCGCCGAGGCAACATAGGTCGGCGCGACGAGTCCCACGGTGACGGCTGCAATGATTGACAACGCAAGTGCTGCTTTTCGGGGTTTCGTGAGCGGCGTGTTGCCCCGCGTCTGCTTAAGCCACCGCAGACGTCGGATCATCAAGGAACGTTCCGCCATCGCGAGCGCGTTGGAGGGATGTCTTGTGCCCTGATGAAAATCTAAAGCCCAAGCGGCGAGTTGGCGGCGGTAGTCTTGCGGCTGGTCGCATTGCCGCGATGCGGCATGATCACAACGATGTTCGCACGCCAAGCGGTGTGAGCGGACGATTCCCAGTAGCAGCGGATGGAACCAAAAGACGGACCGAGTGATCTGGGCAACCACGTCCCATCGCGCGTCGGCGCCGATGGCATGTGAGAGTTCGTGGGCGAGCACCATCCGTTGTTGTTCCTGTGTGAGTTGCGAAAACCATTCACGAGGCAACAAGATGGTGGGGCGAAAGAAACCTGCCGTGCACGGTCCGGCAACCGATTGGGAGAACATCATGCGTGGTCGAGTGTATTTTTCGTCCAGCAACGACCCGGCGAGTTCACAGACGTCGTCGTCAACGTCATTTGCACCTGCAACCAATCGCCGCGTTCGTGCTTGCCCGATCACCATCCGCAACAACAAGATGCTGCTGATCAAGACCCAAGTGAGCCCCAGCAGTTGAGCCGCGGGAAATGGGCGGGACGCTACTCCTAGCGTTGGTGGTCCGTTGTCGGGCTCGAGCGACGGAGACACCTGTAGCGGAGCGAGTTTGGCTTCCATCGATACGGAAGGCGGCGTTGGGCTGACCATTGGCGTTTGCACCGCATTGATCGAGGCAGCGTCGGTAGCTTCCGGTTTCAGTGTGCTCGGTGGTGATGGTCGTTGCGATGGAACAGGCTCGGCAATTGGCTGTGGAGTCGGCGCGGATGTTGCGGGCGCGCGTAAGGCAACCACAGGCACGGGAATCAGCCAGCCAAACGCCAGGACGGGCGTCATGATCCAGACGACCATCAACATGACGCGCGCTATCGTGATCGCGGCAGCTGGTTGACGCTTTCGGAGAATGATCAATCCCATCCATCCGGCGGCAAGCAAGGCTGTAATCCGAAACAGAATCGGCAGCCAGTCGATTGCGTTGAAAGACTCGAGCATCATTCGTCCTCCGATTCGGTTGCAATTTGTTGCAGTTCGGCAATCTCATCCGCAGAGAGGTGCTCTTGGCTGGCCAGTTCCATGAGCAGTTTCCCTGTCGACCCTTCGGAGAAGACTTCGGCGATCCGCCCGACCATGCGTTTGAGGAGTGTCTCGCGACGAACGCGAACCGAATAGACAAACGCCTTGCCCTCCTTGCGTCGTCGCAGCAAGCCGTCGTCGACCATCGCGACGAGCACGCTTCGCAGGGTTCCGTTGTCGATTTCCCAGCCAAAGGAATCTTGGATTTCGCTCGGCTTCAGCGGCGACTTGCGCCACAGCAGTCGCAGCACTTCAAGTTCGTTTTCTTTGAGTTGCATCACAGGTCTCTGGAGTGGAAGCAACTGTGGTTTTTTCACACATCGCGGCTGGTGTCAATCATAAACTGTGAAAAAGTCACAGATACCGAGGCCGTCTGTGGACTTTTGTTCATTGGTCGCGTGTTGGTAACGCGAATGTGTCTACGTGATCGAAAAAAGAAATCGTTGGGCTCGATTCATCGAGCAGAAAAGGAGGTGAGTCGCAGAATCACGCCACGTTTTTCCGAGAAGTTCAACCGCCGATATGGTGAACACGTCGCAGCTCTTGAGCCACATGCTTTTGCTCACCGGTCATCTAACACATAAGATTCCGAAAACATAACGCGATATCTTTGACGGAATCTGCTCTAAACGTTTCACGCAAAAAGACGGGCATTGTTTCTATGACAGGGAAGACAACGACGGATCGTTTGAAGGAAGCATTTGGTGCTTACGCGTTTGTCGCGACTTTCGGCGTTGATGCAACTGAGAACGGGCCGCTATCTGGCTACGCCTACGATTGTGGTTTGGATATCGAGAAGTTCTTCAATAAGCTCTATGTGAGCCGACCAGATGACGAGAAGAGGATTCGGCGGATCATAGAAAGCAACGCGATGTCGACTTGGCTAATCGGCTCGGTAGGTGTTGGCAAAACGACTATTGCATACAAAGTATTGCGTGCATACTCACAAGAATATGATCTGCCATTCATAGTGGTTGATTTTAAGGCGCATGATTGCCACGAACACGATCCTGAGTTGTTGGATCGCTGGCTACGCAACATGTTGGAGAAGGAGATCTACCGGTTCGTAAATGATTCTGCGCTGACGGCGTTTGACATGGCGATGATCTTCCTCGCCGACGACAACGTGACAGCACTGACTCCCGGTGAAGCGACACGGATCGCGAGTCAAATACGTGATCGCTGGAAGATCGCACAGCGCGGTACGGAGGTCGGGCTGGTTGATTGGCTCGCATCGGTTGGTAGTCCGTCGTCGAACGATCATGATCCTAGAGTCGTCGACCTTATGCTCGAATTGGGGCAGCATCTGTCAATCACAGAAAAGCTGTATGCGATCACCGAATTCAATCGACTAAGGAACGATAAACCACGACGTCGCGTAGTCGTTCTGTTTGATAACCTCGATAGTGTCGAAGATATCCGCGTACGTGAAGGAATCAAACACTGGATGAGCACGGAGTCACAGACTCTAAGTTCGGCGGTGCTTTTCTTAATGTGCCTCAGACCGGAAAACGAAGATGCGTTTCTGCCACGCAACGTTATTGGCGATGCTGAATCTGGCGCTGACGAGCCGCCGCTGTTTGGAGAATTCGCATCTGTAGCAATGAAGCTTTCGCTTGACCCAGGCGAGGTTGCCAGCGAGACAATCGAAGAGTTTGCTCGCCTTGAAAGGGGGCGATTCATCGACGAGGAGGATATCGCCGATGACGAATTTGCTGATTCGGAAGTGCTTCGAAACCGCGAGGCATTTGATGATCGGATCCATCAACTACGCCTAAATTTTCTAGCGAGCCTCGCTGAGGGCAAGCAGATTCCTGGTGTTGATCCTCAGGACGTTCGTACGGTCGCGAACGCCTGTCATGAGATTCGACAGATCAAATCGGTCAATCGTGACGCCCAGATGCTCGCCAATGGAAATCGTCGCGACATGCTTGCGTCGATTGCTAACTTTGTGGAATACGTGGTTGAGGATCTTAGGCTTGATTGGAACCGACTCGGCGGAACCGGTGGAGACAGGAACAATGCTATCCGGCGAAGGGCGGCAATCAAATCTCTCTACTATCGGTGGCTTGGGTCGCAATCGGTAGTCGCCTCAATGCCGAGCGTCTACGACGTCACTCTCTTCAATCCCGTTGCCTGGGTTGATGAAGGGGGGTGGCAAGAAGACGGAGATGGCAGGTATTTCTTTAATCCTGATTTGGACAGCGTGAACCCGCAGTTCATGGAGATGTTGTTGCCCCAGTTCGTGCTGACCGCAATCTACAACGCCTGCGGGAACTCGCTGGAGTATCGTTGGCGAAGCAAGGCGAAGCTTCAATTGGTATGCGATCGATGCAAGATGTTGGGCTTTTCCGAGCAACATGTCACCGAGTATGTGACGTCGTTGATCCAGGGTCGGCAAGTGCGCCATAGCGGATTCGTGGAAATCACAAGGTTTCGGCAGATCCACTCGGGCAAGTCATCAGCAAAGCCCTCAGACATGGTGCTGATCACTGACCGCGCGTCGCGACTGCTCGAGCAAACTGGCGTAATGTTCAATTTCGTGTCTCAACTGCTCCAGCACAACGTTGGTTTCGACGAATCAACCGACCGCGATCACCTTCATTTTGAACGTGGCGTCGTGACACCGGAAATGGCAAGTGATGTGTTGCTTTGGATCCGTCGCGCGATCACGACTGAGATTCGAGTGCTCGAGTATGTTCGACATCAATGGCGCGGAAACGGAGATTGGCTGCAGACCTATCAAAATCGATTTTGTGTCAATCGCTCACACTCGGAGGGCTTTTTCACGCTGAATTCACACCGCCTTGTGCGTTCGTCGATCGGGTATATGCGGATGGCGGTCAAAGCCTGTGCTGACAGGCGGTCGAAAACCAAACTAATCGGAATACATGAAGAACTGGTCGATCTTGATAAGTACATTCGCAAGACAGTTGTTCGGCATATTCGCAATGAGAATTGGAATCTCATTCCACGCGATCGACCTGCTGGAATTCGTTAGTTTTCACTGGCGGTGCCAGTGGGCTGGTCGTTGGCGAGGGAAGGTTTCTCGCGACGAAGTAGAGGGTGACGACGATAAAGAGCATCCAGCTCAATCGTGGAATCGCTTCACGGGTGAGGCGTTCGTGTCGTCGCTGGTACCAGATGATGACGGCAATGATCGGGCCGCCAATGATGAGCAGTGGGTTGTACTTGATGGCCCACAACAATTCGCCATGCAGCACACTGTGCAAAGCGCGCGTGGTGCCACAACCTGGGCAATGCAGCCCGGTCCAGTGATGAAGGATACACTTCGGCAGCCAACTCGTTTCTGTTGGCTCAAAACGCCACAAGATGAATGCCCCGGCCAGAACGGACAGGGCAATCGTAGGCATCAACCAAAAGCGTTTTCGCTTGTTGGTGTTTTCAGTCACAGCTGTCGAAAACCGACTGCGCTAGATCAGGAGCAGTGATCGTTTGGTTAGAAACCACCGCCGCCACCTGCGTTCGCACCGGCTGCGGCGCCCATGACAGCCAGAATCTGAATTCCAAACACCACCAGGTTCAAGATGACGCCGCAAATCAGGCCAATCATGGTCCATTTTTTGGCGTTTTCGGCAGCAGAGATGGCGCCCGCTTGGTCGCCAGCGTTCCATTTCGAATCGACTTGTGCAGCGAAAATGATTCCGACGATTCCCAGCGGCAAGCAGCAGCAGAGCGTGACAAGAATCGATTGAATCAAGTAGTTGTCAGGCTTTTGACCGGCTGGTGGTCCCGCCGCTGGAGTTTGAAAGGGATTTGCGTCCGACATGTCTATCCGTCCTCAGGTAGTCTTGGCGAAGTTGGTTTCTCTCGTACGAAACGCCAACAAAAGGATACGGCCCTGGCGCGCGCGGGTAAAGCGCAATGCATGTGCACGGGAGTAGTTTCGCCGACTTTGTTTCAGAGAGTTTCGGCTGGCTTCCGCGTCGATCTTAACAGAGGCTGCCGACTTGTCGGCAACGGGCGTGTCACTGTTGGGCCGAGGCCACCACTCCCAAGAACACCAAAAACATCTGCAGCATGATAAAGGCCCAGAACAAGACCGCGATCAGAACGGGGATCAGCCCACAGAAAAAGCCGATCTTCGTCCATGTTTGAGCCGATTTGGCCGACATCTCAGCACCCGCCCAATCGCCCACGGCCCACTTTGAATCAACCTGACAAGCGTAGACGATCCCGACAATTCCAAACGGCAAGAAGCAGAACATCGTGACAAGGATCGCCGGTCCCAAATAGCTATCCGGTTTCGGGATCGGGCTTTGGCCGTGTCCGTATGGCTGAACGACGGGAGGTGGAGTCGGGGCGTGGTAGGGTCCTTGCGACCCATGGTAGGGCCCGGGTGGTCCGTCGATGTAAGGTCCTTGATTGGGATCTGGGGGAAAGGGATTGTTGCTGGACATGGCGTCTCGTGTTGTGGTTGTGCCCCGTTTTAACCCGGTCGCCGTGTCGCCGCGCCAACGCATCGGCGCAATGTCCGCAGTCTAGCGAAACTTCTGCGAGCTAGCTGACGACTTGTTCTTGACCGGTTTGAGGTGATTCTTGGGCAGCCGGTCAACTTCTTCGGCAATCGTGAACCATTGTTTTCTCAATCGTTCAGCGCGTTCGGGTTGCTGTTTGACCAGGTCGTTTGTTTCACTGCGATCTTCTTTGAGGTTGAACAACTCCCAAGGACCACTTCGATACGAAACGATCTTCCAGTCACCCACTCTCAAACCTCGGTTCGGACCAAACTGAAAGTAGAGGTAGGGATGCGGGCTGCGCGTTTGTCCAAGCAAGATCGGTTTCAGCGAACGTCCCATTAGCGGTTCGATCGTTCGGTTGCCAACTTTTTCAGGATAGTTTGCGCCAGCGAGATCGAGACAGGTTGCCATGATGTCGATCAGATGGGCCGGTTGCGAATCGAACGAACCGGCCGCTGCCTTCATGCCGTCGGGCCAATGTAAGATCGCAGGCGACGAGATCCCGCCTTCATGACTGTTTTGTTTGTAATACCGAAACGGCGTGTTACCAACGTGCGCCCATCCGGTGTCGTAGGTCCAGTAGCTCTTGGGATCGAAAGGTTCGAGCTCTTTACCCTTGGTTCGTTCAAACGGACAAGCTCCGTTGTCGCTGACAAACAGGAAGACCGTGTTGTCGAACTTGCCCGTTTGTTTGAGGTGTCCGACGAGTCGCCCGATTTCGCGGTCCAAGCAATCGACCATGCCGGCGTAGGCGGCCATGCGGTTCGATTCCCAACGCTGGTCTTCGGCATCAAGCGAATCCCAAGCGGGCACGTGTGCGGGGCGCTCACTCAGTTTGGCGACGGCCGGATCGACTAGGCCAAGTGCCTTTTGTTTTTCGTATCGACGACGTCGGATTTCATCCCAGCCGACGTCGTACTGGCCGCGGTACTTTTCGTAGTCCTTCTTGAGGACATGCAACGGATAGTGCGGCGCATTGTGAGCCACGTAAAGCAAGAACGGTTTTTCCTTTTCAATCGCTTCGTCAACGAACCCCATTGCGTAGTCGGTGTTTGCGATCGTTGTATAAAACCCCTCGCCGAAATCGTTGAAGGGTTTTCCGTTAAGCCGAAACGTGTTGTCGCCGGTAAAGAAGTTGGTTGCTCCACTGAGGTGACCGAAGTAACGCTGGAAACCATGGTCGGTCGGTTCATCATCGAGGTGCCATTTGCCGGCCATCGCGGTGAAGTACCCCGCCTTCTTTAACTCGCGAGCGATCGTGGTACAACGAGAAAGTTTGGTTGAACCGGCTTGGTCGCAATACAAACCGGTCAGGAGGGCGACTCGCGACGAATGGCATTTCGCCGTGTTGTAAAACTGAGTCATCCGCACTCCCGATTTGGCCAACGCGTCCAAATGGGGTGTTTCGATTTCGCTGCCGTAGCAGCCCAGGTCGGAGTAACCCAAGTCGTCGGCCATGATCACGACGATATTGGGGCGCGTGTCAGGCTCGGCACAAAACGCGTGGGGCGTTGTCACGGCGCCGAAGCACAGTAAGAAGCATAGAAAGGCGAGACATCGCAACAGACGGCTGGAAAAGATCGGAGTGACCATAAGCTTTGTGGTGGCTTTGCTTTGGGCATATTGGTTGAGGGTGGACAGATACCAGGCGTCTAGCTTGTTCGTTCAAGGCGCGCAAGTCAAATTTTTGCTCGATATCCACCGCTTGCTGCAAGGACATGTCGGCACCATTGCAGGTATCATCTAGGGCTTCCCTCCATTGCCCTGCCTGGCAATTGTCCCGCCTCAATGGCTCCCGCCTTCCCATCGGACGTCAAAGTGATGCTGCGTTCTCTCGCCCTGATTTCAATCGTTGCTTCCTCGTTGAGTTTGTCGCTACAGCATTCCAACGCCGCCCAACCCACGGCACAACGCTCGTTTGCACCCGTGACGTTGTTCGAAAATGGCAAGGAAGGCTACAACCACTTTCGCATTCCCGCGATCATCAAGGCAGGCAATGGTGACCTGCTCGCGTTTTGCGAGGCACGCTCGGGTGGCGATGCGAGCGAGATCGATCTCGTCGTGAAACGCTCCGCCGATGACGGCAAAACTTGGGGGCCACTTTCTATCATTTGCGAAAGTGATGACTACGTCAGTTTGTATGAAGAAGGACGCAGTATTTCGGTCGGCAATCCTGCGCCGGTCGTCGATCGTTTGAGCAAAGAACATCCGGACCGAATTCTGTTGCCCTTTACCGTCGAAAACGATCGCGTGTTCCTGACCCACAGCGACGACCACGGCAAGACTTGGTCAAAGGCTCGCGAGTTGACCGACGATGTGCGCAAGCCCGCGTGGGGATGGTATGCCACCGGCCCTTGCCAATCGATTCAACTGCAGTCGTCAAAGTACCGCGGGCGGATCGTTGTGCCGTGTGACCATCGCATTGGCGACCGTGGCAAGGACCGCGGCAAGCTTGGTGCCCACGCCATCATCAGTGACGATCACGGCGAGTCTTGGCGCATCGGTGCACTGGACGAAACGTACGACGACGGCTTGAACGCCAACGAGACGACCTGCACCGAACTTTCCGATGGCTCGATCTACTTCAACACACGCGATCAAAACGGCGACGCCCCCGGAACTCGCGGGGAAGGGTTCAGCCGCGATGGCGGAGAAAGCTTCGCGGTCACCGACAGCGCAAAGTACAAGTACTTCAAGCCTGCCGCCGATGCGCTCGATCCACCTGTCGTGCAGTGCTGTGTGTTGCGATTGCCAGAGCTGAAGAGTTACGGCCCAGGCGGATTGCTACTCTTCTCGGGGCCCGACAGTGATGGTCCAAGTGGTCAAGGACGATCGGATATGCGAATTCGCTATTCGACCGATGAATCGAAGACCTGGCAAACCGGTGCCCTGATCCACGAAGGGCCCGCAGCCTACAGCGGATTGGTGCCCCTCGGCGGTGACCGCGTCGGATTGCTATTCGAAGCAGGTGACAAATCGGCCAAGGGTTACAACAAAATCATGTACGTCTCGTTCGCTGTAGACGATGTTGTTGGCGAAGAACGGTGATCTGAGTGAGCCGAACGCGCTAGCTAGCGTCGGGCCTTGCACTGCCTTACACGCACCGTAGCTACGCTCGCCAGAGCGTGGTGATCTACCTTCTGGCGAAGGTAGCTACGGGAGTCGCTGTGGTTTTCTACAAGCTGCCGTTCGTAGTACCGGCTTTAGCCGGAATCTTCTCGGATTCCGCCAGAAGGCGGGACTACAAGCGGCCGCGCACTTCCCCTTGGCTCCTGGTTCGTTCCAACAGTGCTTGTAGTTGTTTGACTCTTGCAGCTTCTTGATCGGCCAGGTTATTCATCTGGCCGATGTCTATGCTGAGGTCATAGAGTGCGGTCTTGCTCTTGTTCTTTGGATAACCCTTCCGTTCTCGGAACCACTCAGGAACGCCAGACACACTTCCGCTTGGGGCATCAATCAAAACCCAATCACCTTGGCGCACGGCGTAGTGATTCGCTTTCGTGTTGTGGACGATGGAGTGGCGAGCGGACTTGCCGCCTTTCCAGAGCGCAAGTTGGCTGTGACTGTCTTCCGCGGCGTCTCGCGGGAGTTCAAATTGAATCACCTCGGCAAGCGTTGCCATGATGTCGATCTGGCTGATCAATTCACCCGTCACCGATTGCGGTTGGATCACGCCCGGCCAACGAACCAGCATTGGCACGCGGTGTCCGCCTTCCCAAATGTCACGTTTGAGTCCACGCAGCGGTCCTGAACTGTTGTGGTCACGCTGACGGACGCGTTCGAAAGCGTACTTCTCTGGGCCGTTGTCGGAAGTGAAGATCACGATGGTGTTGTCACGAAATCCATGCTTGTCCAATGCGTCAAGCAATTGTCCGGCATGATGATCGCTTTGCGCCACAAAGTCTCCGTACGGACCGCCTTTGGTTTTGCCTTGCCATGAACGAACTGGCACGATGGGAGCGTGAGGGCTCGTCCAAGGCCAATACAGAAAGAACGGTTGTTGTGAGTCTTTTTGCTGTTCGATCCACTGGCATGCACGCTCGGTGAGCGTTGGCATCACAGCGTCCTGTTTCCAGCCTTGGACCATCGGCCCAGGACGCCCCTCGGGATTGCCTTCAGGTGGAATGGGATTCGGTTTGTATGGGGTCGTTGGGGGATCGACGATGCGATCGTTTTCGATCCACGCGTACGGCGGGAAATTGGGGACGTCGTCACCGAAGTACTCGTCAAAGCCGTGTGCAAGCGGGCCGTTTGGGATCGGCTTGGACCAATCAAAGTCGTCCGCCGTCCAGACCACCCTGCGGCCTTCTTTCTTAGGTTTCGCACCGGGCTTACGGATCGCGGACCAGTCAAAACCAAGGTGCCACTTACCGATACAGGCCGTTCGATAGCCACGCTGCTTCAACATTTCGGGCAACGTCAATCGCTCCTCGGCAAAGACCGAGTCGCCCCAAGAAGAAACGATGCTGTGGAATTTTCGCCAGTGGTAACGTCCGGTCAGCAACGCATAGCGGCTTGGCGTGCAAATGCCTGATGAACTATGAGCGTCTGTAAACCGCATCCCTTCAGCCGCCAGACGATCGAGGTTGGGCGTCGGGATCTTCGAGTCTTCGTTTTGAACGGCCAAGTCACCGAACCCCATGTCATCGGCATAGATGATGACAACATTGGGGAACTCACCGGCCTGTGTTTCGACCAGATTCGCCGAGGCAAAAATCGTGAGTGCGAGCGCAGCAAAGAGAAACAGCGAAGACGATTTGAAACGCGGTGGCCGATGATCGATCATGAGTGAATGCCTACGGTCGAAAAAAGAAAACAGCAGCTGTGGTGGCGCAATGAGCACTGCTGTGTCTAGTTTCTAAACAGTGGGCTGTCGACGACCGCTGCGATGGTGTCAACGATTCGGTATTCGTGTTCCTTCGACTTTGCGACGATCTTGTCGATTTCGGCGAAGTGCGACGGATCGGGCGCGTCGCCATTGGCATAGGTCAACAGTTTCGAAATGAAACAGCGGACGAAGCGATCACGATTGGCGTCGCTTAGCAGTTCGCGTCGGTAGCCGGTAATGTCTTGGTAGTCCGCTCCGCTCAAAAAACTGGCGCTGGCGTCGATGGGGATGGTGACCATCTTGGGCGCGCGTTGCTTTTTCTTGGACTTGCTACTAGGAGCCTCAGCGACGTTCTCGATGGTGTAGACGTCACGCCAGGCGCCGGTTGGATCAAAATTCTCAAAGGCGTAGCCAAAGGGGTCGATCGTTTGGTGGCAAGCCGCACAGGCTGAATCGGATCGGTGCCGATTCAAGAGTTCTTTGATGGTCTTTGCTTCGCGAACATCTGGTTCGGTGATTTCAACATCGGGCGGTGGTGGCGCGGGGTGGATGCCAAGGAAGTTCTCCATGACGTAGACGGCGCGATGAATCGGCGAAGTGGAAAGACTGTCAGCGGTCGACGTCAAGAACGCACCCATTCCGAGCAGCCCCCCACGTCGACCGTTGGTGAAGGTGTATTTGCGGAACGTCGAATCAAGCGGTACGTCTTCGAGCCCGTAGACCTGGGCCAAGTCGGCGTTGATGAAGCTGTAATCGGCAGACAACAGCTCGGGGATGGGGACGTTGTTTTCAACGGCGTGCTTAAAGAAATGCAACACTTCGGCCACCATGTCTTCGCTGACATCTTTTCGGTGGTAGTGCCGATATTGGTCCGGATCAGGGGCCATGAAGTTGATGTCATTCAACTCAAGCCAGGCGTGTGGGAACGCCTTCAAAAAAGCATCGGACTCTGGCAATTTGAGACGGCGATGAACTTCACGTTGAATAGAGGCAAACGAATCGAGCTCTCCATCGTTGACGGCTTTGCGAAGAGAGTTGTCCGGCAGCGTGCTCGCGAAGAAGTAGCTGATTTTCGAAGCAAACTTCTGCCCGTTGGTTGTGTCTTCTTGATGCAGCAACAAGAACTGCGGTGAAACAAGCACGGCAACGATGCCTTCTTTGATCGCTTCGATTTCACCGAGGCTCTCTGCACGCGACTGCACCAACGTAACGATTGGATCGAGTTCGCCCTCGCCGATCGGACGCCGCCACGCACGCTCGGCGATCGGTTCTAAAATCGCTTTTGCATTTGCTGCTTTGGGGGCGCGGCCAATCAGTTCGACTTGTCGTTTGGGTGGCCAGGTCGAATACCGCGGTCCTTCGATTTCGGCACTGTAGATCCGTGGTCTCGGTCCCATCCAGTGATCGACCCAGTTGTGCCAATCAAGTGGTTGCCGTTTCCGGACGGAGTTGTTTTTCGACAGTTTGGCGAGGACGGTTTGGTATCGTTTCGGGTCATGCTCTTTCAGGTAGCTTCCCGTGATCGAATTTTGAAATTTGAAGTTGCCGTTGCCTCGCATCTTCAAACCGTCGGTTGGGTGTTGCAGTCGAAAACGCGAGCCCGCTGCCAACCATTCGACCACTTCGATGGTTTCCGGTTCTTCATCGGGTAGTTCAAAGACTCGCTGGCGATTGCCCATCTTGACGGTCATGCGAATGGGGTCGTCATCGTAGACTCCCGTCTCACGCCAGTTGTAGCGGCCGCGGTCTTTGCCGGTGCACTTGATTCGGATTCGATACCAGCCCGACTCGGGAACGGTTTTGAAGCTCTCGAAATAGGCCAATTGCCGTGGGTCAAGAAAGTCAAAGCCTTTTGCGAGGCCACGGCGTTCGGGACGCGTCGTGTTGGCTCGCGTGTGTTCGGAAAGGATCTCTTGCGAACTGATGACGAGCTGTTTCGATTCGGGTTGCGGTCCGGACAGAATCGTTGCGTCGACAATCTTGCGAACGGCAAGGATGTATTGCTCGAGGTGAAACTTGCTGAAACCAAGCGTGTCGGCGTGGGTGTCGAAGCCGTGGTGCAGTGAATCGCCAAGCAAATTGTCGGTCGGTTGATGCGTGCCGACATCTTCGATCATCAACGCATCACGCACACTGTTTTCGAACTCGCGATTGTTCAGACGCCGTGTCGGTGTCGCTTCGATTTGCCTCGCATCGAATTTTGCGAGTCGCGCCTTAAAGAACTCAATGATTTTCTGCCGTTCCTTGGCCGAAAGATGGCTCTCTTCCTCGGGCGGCATTTCATCGGCGGTGACGCGATCGAGAGAAGTCAGCCAAAACTCGAGGCTTTCGTCGGTCGGGTGAGCACCAAGAAGGCTGAGCGCGAAATCGCCTTCCGCGTCTTCGTCGTTATGGCATGCCGAGCAGTGCTTTTTGATGAGCGTCGGATTCGCATCGGCGGTGGCCGATGTGACGACCAACGCGGCACACAACAGGGACGCAATCGAAAGGATTCGCATCAGACGAAGCGTTTGCCAACGAAGAGAGGAACGGACGGGAGGGATGTAAGGGGGGAACAGAGCTGTGGTGGCGTGACTAGCTGTGGTGGCGGCTTGGTCACGAAGTCAGCTCAAATGTTCCCGTGCTTGTGTTGAAGTGGTCTCTTTCGATGCCGAATCGCTGCATCAAGGAAACGTAAAGATTGCAGAGCGGCATGTTTCGACCGCTCGCATCGCGGGCGTCGACGTGCCCGCGGTGGTTGAACCCACCCCCGGCCACGAAGACAGGAAGGTTTCGGTTGGAGTGCGTTCCGCCATAACCCATGCCGCTACCAAAAAGCACGATGGTGTTGTCGAGCATGCTGCCTTGACCGCCCGGTTCCTTGATCGCATCGAGCTTCTTAAGGCAACGCGACAGGCGATCAACCTGGAAGGTCTCGATCGCAACCAATTCGGAGGTGACGTTTTCTTTTTTGCCGTTATGTGTGCAGCCGTGGTAGCTACGATTGACGCCATCAAGTTCGGCGTATTTCACGGTCGCCGGAAATTCAACGCTGGCAACTCGCGTCAGGTCGGTTTGAAACGCATACGCGATCATGTCAAAGATTGCGTCATAGTCGTTTTCGATCGCAACGCCCGATGAGCCGTAGTTCTTGCGGTAGTTGTAATTGGGCTTGTCGCGATGCAGCCAGTTCATCCGACTCGAAAGGGTCGACTCCAGCTCGCGGACCGACGTTTGGAATTGATCGATTCGTTGGCGGTCGTTGTGCGACGACGTTTTTGTCTGCGCGGCGAGTTGGCCGCCGACCGTATCAAGGATGCTGCCGTTGCGACGCAGCATCTCGTGCTTGGCTTGCTTTTCTTTTTGGCTCAGGTTCAGAAACAGGTGATCGTAGAGCGCTTGTGGGTTCGTGATCGGATGCTTTTCGACACCGTTGGCGGTCCAGCTCATGCGGATGCCAGAATCGAGTGCAGCGCCCACCGACGGGTAACGCACTTGGCTGCCAACATGTCGCGCCATCAATTGATCAAGCGACATGTTCTTTTCAGGGTACGCGCCGGCTTGCGTTGGCAGCACACCACTCAGAAAGGAAATCTCTCGGCCATGACCGCTGACCATGTTGTGGTCGGTATGCGAGATGATCGTCAGACGATCTTTAAGCCAATCGAGTGAACGCAGCGTCGGCGAGATCGTGAAGTCCTTTCCGAAATCGGTCGGAAAGAAGTGCTCGGGATGAGCTCCAAACGGGTTACCCACCACCAAGAATCGAGTCGGAACTGTCGAGTCGCTAGCCGCCGCCGTCACGCCTGATTCGAGAAAGGGGAGCGAAAGTGCGCCACCAAAGCCTTTCAAGACAGTTCGTCGGCTTGGTGTCATCGCGATTCCTAGGGTGAAAGAGAAGGGTTCTGTCCCTGCACCGCCCTATTCCCCGCCTCCATAGGGCCTGCCGACCTTTTTGAACAAAAAGATGCGGTTTTCGTCCAATTACCCAGGTAGGCCGGATCAAGGAGTGACCGCGACGCGGATCCGGCAAACTCCCATGCGACAGCTCAGAGTCGCTTGATCTCGTCGATCAGGTCTCGCATGGGAGCCGTGAGCGTTCTTCCCTTTCGCCACATCAGCACGATCTTTCGTTGCCCGAGCAGCTTGCTCAGCGAACAAACCGCCAGGTTTCGTGCCAGGTTGCCTTCGATACGACCGGCGACGATTCCGACGCCCATTCCCGCGCGGACGCAGGCGATCGTGAAGGCACTGTTGTCGGTTTCTGCAACGATATTGGCTTTCAGGTCTTCACGGTGAAACGCCTGATCGAGCGCGTCGCGACCGTGCGTTCCCTCGGCGGAGACAACTAACTCGTGCTTGGCAAGTTCGTGCAGGCCTTGTTGTTTTGACTTGGCGAACGGGTGGTTCTTCTTGCAGGCGGCTAAGAACTCGACGGTGTAGGCCGGTTCGTAATGGATCCGCGATGAGGTTTCTTTGAGGTCGGGTTGCAGCGTCAGTGCGAGGTCAGCCTCATCGTCCAGCAGCAATTGTTCGGCGCGATAGTCATTGCCGTTTCGAATGACTAAACGGTTGGAGTGGCGCGAGCGGAACCGAGAAAGTGGCTCGGCAAGTTCTTCCAACATCATCCGCACGCCGGTGACCAAGCGAATGGTCTGGCCGCCCGCAGAGGAGGAAACGGTGTCGAAGGTTGAATCGAGCTGAACCAACAACGGGTCGATCTGCTGGTGCAGCCTGACCGCCGCTTCGGTCGGGACCACTTGGCGTCCGACTCGCTCGAAAAGACGCACGTCATAGGCTTTTTCGAGCGCTTGGATGTGTTGCCAGATCGACGGGACGGTCAGGTGTGATGTTCTTGCGGCTGCCGCATAGCCACCAGCCTGGATGACCTGTTGGAACGTGCGGAGTTGGGCGATCGTGATTTCTGGAGAACTCGGCATGTCGGGCGGGGCGTGGATTTTGCGGCGAGCGGTGGCGTGGCCGGTAAATGTTCGTAAAGTGTGGTGAAACAATGTTTTCGATTTGTTTTATTTTATCGAACGACACTCGCAGTTACAATTCACAATCGAGTTGAGAAAGCTCTTCATGTGTGGGGCGGTGTCACCCGACGACAGGGTGACACCGCCATGCATGGCCCACCCCATCGCTGGTTCCGATTCGGCGCCCGCCTTTCGGCTGAAAATTGGTGGCGAACCCTTGGTGGCTTTGTCCGTTGGTCAAGGCGAGACTACTGTGTTGGCCCGATCACCTCTCCGCTCGTCCATCCACCACGACTGAAATCGTCTCCTTTCCATCCCCTCCACGAGAGAACTGATGTCTCATTTGCTTCAACGGTCCACCGGGATCTTGCCGTCACTCCTTGGATCCCTCTTGCTGGGATGCCTTCTTGCCGGACCGATCGCTGCTAAGGAACCGATGGTTGGAGAGGATGTCGTCTTCGCTGAAAAGGATGGGCTGTTGGCAGTTGAAGCGGAGCACTTTTTCAAGCAAACGAAGACTGACAAGCGCGCCTTCTACCTGACTCATTCCGATCGGACCCCGAGCGTGACACCTGATGGTGATCCGTCGCACGTTGGTGGTGCCAGTGGTGGTGCGTATGTGGAAATCTTGCCCGACACGCGCCGCACGCATGGCGACAAACTAATCACGGGCGTGAACTTTTCGCCCGAGCCCGGCAAGATGGCGGTGTTGCATTACAACGTCAACATCAAGACACCGGGCCGCTATTACGTCTGGGTCCGATGCTATTCGACCGGCAGCGAAGACAACGGGTTGCATGTTGGAATCGACGGCCAGTGGCCTGAAACAGGTCAACGCTTGCAGTGGTGCCAAGGCAAGAAAACGTGGCGTTGGGAAAGTAAGCAACGCACCAACAAGAACCACTGTGGCGAACCCTACAAAATCTATCTCGACATCGACGAGCCCGGTCGTCACGTCATTCACTTTTCGATGCGTGAAGACGGGTTCGAGTTCGATAAATGGCTGATGACGACGGAGCGAGAATTCGCTCGCCCTGACGGTGTTGGCCCCGCATCGAATGTTGGTAGTGGCAAGGCCCCCAAGCCGTTCAAGTTGGTCGCAGCTCCACCGGCGCCGGCCGCCGAAGGCGTTCCTGCATCGGTTGAAATGAATGCCAAGATGTTTGCTGAAAGCAGTTTGACCAACTACTACGTCGATCAAGGCAAATGGCTCGCAGTGCATCCTGACAAGCATCGCCAAGGGCTCGCCGAACGTACCTTTCCGTTCCCATCGGGACGATACAACATCACGCTCAAGGCCGTCGGTGAGAACGATGGTCAGTCGTCGTACGCCGTCATGATCGACGATGACAAACTTGGCGAGCACACCGCGCCCCTTTCACACGCGATGTTTGAGGAAGGAGCCAAGTACCACAAGACTTGGAAAAACATCAGTGTGACCGAGGGAGCTCAGATCAAAGTCTCGTCGAGCATCGGCAGCAAGGATGGCAAGGAGTACAGTCGCGCCCGTTGGAGCGCCATCGCGTTTGCTCCCGCTGACCAAGCTACCACCAAGGCACTCGGCCCCATTTTGGCTCGTATGGCCGCTCAGCCCGAGCCGGTCCACAGTGCATCGGCTGCACCCAAGTCGAGTCCCACGCGTCCGGTCAGTAGCGACCCGCTCCAACAGCCTCGTCAAGCCGATGGTGATGGATCGGTTTCGATCAGCGGTGAAACCAAGCAATGGCACAAAGTCACGCTTGATCTTGCCGGGCCCTACGCCCACGAAAAAGACAACAAGCCCAACCCGTTCACCGACTATGCGATGACGGTCAACTTCAAACACTCCGACGGGACTGAGTACTCGATTCCTGGCTACTTCGCCGCCGATGGCGACGCTGGAAATTCAGGTGCCGAATCGGGAACGGTTTGGCGTGCTCACTTCGCCCCTGACCGCACCGGTAAGTGGTCTTACAAAGTTTCGTTCGCGGCCGGTAAGGACGCTGCTCTTGATCATGATGCAAAATCGGCACCGTTGGCGAAGTTCGATGGCGCGAGTGGATCGATCGAAATCGCAGCAAGTGACAAACAAGGACGTGACTTCCGAGGCCACGGACGGCTTCAATATGTTGGTAAGCACTACCTGCAATTCGCCGGAACGAAAAAGTACTTTTTGAAAGTCGGTGCCGATGCACCCGAAACGTTGCTCGCGTTCAAAGACTTTGACAACACGATCGCTGGCAGCCCCAAGAAAGCCCCGATCAAGACCTGGGCGCCCCACGTCAAGGATTGGACATCGGGCGATCCAACTTGGGCCGGCGGGAAAGGCAAGGGATTGATTGGCGCGATCAACTACCTGTCAGGAAAAGGTTGTAACGCGTTTTCCTTCTTGACCTACAACGCTGGCGGCGATGGCGACAACGTTTGGCCGTTCATTCACCGCGACGACAAGATGCACTACGACTGCAGCAAGCTCGATCAGTGGGGCATCGTCTTTGATCACGGCACAGCAAAAGGAATGTACTTGCACTTCAAAATGCAAGAGACCGAAAACGACGACCACAAGAAAGGTCACCGGGGTGGCTTTACCGGAGTGCCGGAGTGTTTGGATGGAGGCAACCTTGGTCCGCAACGCAAACTTTATTGTCGCGAACTGATCGCACGCTTCGGCCACAACCTGGCGCTCAACTGGAACCTCGGCGAAGAGAACACTCAATCGACCGAGCAACAGATCGCAATGATCGACTACATCGATGACGTCGATTCGTATGGGCACAACATCGTCATTCACACCTACCCGGACCAGCAGGACAAGGTGTATTCGAAGTTGCTCGGCGATCGTTCAAAGCTGACCGGGGCATCGTTGCAAAACAGCAGCCTCGGCACCACTCACGCTCACACCCTTAAATGGGTCAAGGCATCCGCGGAAGCGGGCCGGCCTTGGGTGGTTGCCTTTGATGAATCGGGAAGCGCCGCCCACGCGCAATGTCCTGACCTTGGCTACCGCGGATTTGATGGTCGCGATGCCGACGGCAAGATGGCTCACACGCAACACGATGTTCGAAAGAAGACGTTGTGGGGAACGTTGATGGCCGGTGGTGCAGGCAACGAGTACTACTTTGGCTACAAGTTCGCCGAGAACGACATCGTTTGCCAAGACTGGCGCAGTCGTGATCAAAGTTGGGACTACTGCCGAATCGCAATTGGCTTCTTCCACGACAACGAAGTTCCCTTCTGGGAAATGACCAATGCGGATGCTCTGGTTGGCAATCCCGAGCATCATGCTGGGAAGTTCTGCTTTGCAAAACCGGATGACACCTACCTGGTCTACCTCCCCGAAGGCGGAGCGTCGAAGTTGGATCTTTCGGGTGCCAAGGGCGAGTTTTCCGTTCGCTGGTTCAATCCGCGATCGGGTGGCGACTTGCAAAACGGATCGGTCGCTCGCGTTTCAGGTGGCGGCAGCGTCGATCTTGGGCAGCCACCAGCCGACGCAAACGAAGATTGGTTGGCCGTCGTTCGCAAGGACTAACGGTGGTCATGCTCCGCATGACGATTGCGAAATGTAGGTCATGCTCCGCATGACGATTGCGAAATGTAGGTCATGCTCCGCATGACGATTGCGATATGTAGCTACCTTCGCTAGAAGGTGGTGTCATGCAGATCATGACCTACCTCATGCCCCCAGTTTCTTCTGCAAGAACAACGTTTCGTTGTCGGGGTGGTAGGGGGTGCGGCCGAAGCCTTCTTTTTCGTACGCTCGGCGTGCCCTCGCGTTGTCGTCGAGGACTTCGAGGGTCAATCGGCAACAATCGTTTTCTCTAGCGATCTCTTCCACTTTGGCAAGCAGGAAGCTGGCCACCCCTTTGCCACGTTCCGATTCGGTCACCATCACATCGTGGATATTGACCAGACGCCGCTTGTTGAAGGTCGAAAACCCGAAAAAGCAGTTGGTCAAACCAACAGCCTTCTGACCTCGGTAGGCGAGGATGCTGAATGCGGTCGGGAAGTTGCTCAGGCGTTCAGGTAGATCGTCAAACGCGTCATCGGCGATCGATTCGGCGTCATCGGTTTCGTAGCGAGCGTATTCGACCAGCAGCCGGCAAAGGTCGCGGCAATGTGAGGGATTGCTGTAATCGACGCGGACGGTGTCTATATTTGCTGAAGTCATCGAGTGTTGAAACTTTTTGCTTGGTGGCGCGACAGAAATGGAGAAGTTTGGTGCCCTGAGGGGATGCCGTTGATTGATGCAAGTGCCGGCCTGGAGGTTCGGTCGCAATGATGCTCGTCCCGTACAACACCGATGCGCCAATTTACCATTGGCCGGTTGCGACGGTGGCGATCATCGTGATCAACACCATTATCTACTTCTTGACCTGTTTCCAAGTCCTGCTGGGCAACATGGAAATCGAATCGATCGAGTGGTTGATGCTCGAGTTCGATACCATCAACCCGGTGCAGTGGATTACCTCGGCATTCATGCACGCGGATCCTTTTCATTTGATTGGGAACATGATCTTCCTGTGGGCGTTCGGCTTGGTCGTCGAAGGAAAGATTGGCAGTCTTCGATTTGTCGCACTCTATGCGATCATCGCACTGATCGATGGTGCGATGGTTCAGTTGCCAATGTTTGTGATTGGCTCGGACTCGGGTGCCCTTGGCGCGTCGGGGGTGATCTTTGCACTCCTGACGATGGCCGTGATCTGGGCGCCCGAAAACGAGATGGACTGTTTCTTTTGGTTTCTCTTTTTCTTCGGCACGGTTGAAATCCGGCTGGTCAGCCTGGGCGCCTTTTACATCTTCCTGCAGATCTTTTTTCTGTTTATCGGCGGCTTTCAGATGTCGTCGGAAATGTTGCACATGGTGGGTGTGGTGATTGGAGCGCCGATCGCCTTCTTCATGCTTCGACAAGATATGGTCGATTGCGAAGGATGGGATCTCGTTTCGCGAAACGAATTCCTGCAAGACAATGACCTCTTCTGTTCCCCCAAACAGCGAAAGCGACTGCGGCAAAAAGAACGCGAAGTTCATGATCCGGTGACGGCCGTGCTCGGCCACTCGACGCCGGGGGCGCGACCGCAACCAACGCAAAGTCAGGGAGCCATTCCGGTCGCGTACGCTCCCATCGGAACCAATGCCACCCCGGAAGCCGACGCGCCGAAGCAGAAAAAAAGAACCGCCTTCAATCGATTGCAGGACTTTTTTGAGCCGGAACGCGTCAAGGAGCAGCGACGACGGGAAGAACAAGCCGAAGCACAGACGCCAGACGTCTCTTCGCATCCCGAATTCAACCGCATGTCATTTGCCTTTCGACAATCGCTTGAATCGCAAAACTTGGCCGCTGCCATGCAACAGTTTCAGCGGATGGACCACATCCAGATTGCGATCGGTTTGGGCGACAAATCACTGATGCGGTACGTCACCATGCTGTCGGCCCAGAAAAAGTGGGTCGAATCGTTGCGTCCGCTTAGCATCATCGTCGCCCATCAAGGACAAGCTGCCGATGACGCGCGTTTGCGAATCGCCCACATCCAACTCAAAGAACTTCGCAATCCAAACATGGCACTACAAACGTTGTCGCAAGTCGCCGACGTTTCGGAATCAACCGATCCGTCGCACCAAAAACGGATGGAACTCAAGACGCGTTTAACGCAAGCGGCCCAACGAGCACTCGTGCGTTAGTCGCGATCGCTTTGCTCGCCAAGAGCCCGCGTTTTCTCGGCGTGTCGCCTGTTCATCGCGCCGGGCTTTCGCCGAAATTTTTTTGGCTTTTCCGTCGAACAGCGGGACTGCACCGGGTGCTTCCAATAGACTCTTTGCTCTGGACCTTGCCCCAACCAGGGGCTTCGCCCCAGCCGCTCGCCACCACCCTGCCCTGCCCCGGTCTTTGTCATGCAACGCTTTCTTGCCGTCTGGTCTCTCGCTGCGCTCGTGTCTCTAGGGAACTGTCTTGCGGCGGACGTGGGATGGAGCCGGTTTCGCGGCGACCAAGCATCGGGCGTCGCCGGACATGGCA
The DNA here is from genome assembly GCA_965216875.1 of Rubripirellula sp. GTDB lineage: Bacteria > Planctomycetota > Planctomycetia > Pirellulales > Pirellulaceae > CBDCUW01. Next base: position 4,898,775 of record OZ244207.1, on the reverse strand, counting down.
TTCCAACGCGGTGGAGCGACAAAGAGAACGTGGCCTGGAAGAGCGCGTTGCCGGGGAAAGGTTCGAGCAGCCCCGTGGTGTTTGGCGACAAGATCTTTTTGACGGCCTACTCGGGTTACGGGATGAGCGCCGAAGAGCCGGGCGATCGATCGTCGCTCCAGTTGCACATCGTTTGCCTTTCGCTCTCCAGTGGGGACGTGCTTTGGGACAAAGCATTCGATCCCGCACCCGAGGAACAAGAAGCCAGTAAACGTGTCGCCGACCATGGATACGCATCGCCAACGCCTTGTGTTGATCGTGATCGAGTTTATGCGTCGTTTGGGCCATCAGGCGTGATCGCTGTCACCCACGATGGCGAAATGGTTTGGCGACGTTCGGTGGGGACCAAGACGGCTGGGTTTGGTGCGGCGGCGAGTCCGATTCTTTTCGAGGACTTGGTCATCATGAACGCGTCGATCGAAGACGGCGCGGTCTATGGAATCGAGAAAGCGACGGGCGAAATCCGTTGGCGCACCGATGAAATCCTGCGTGCTTGGACCACGCCCACACTCGTCACTCTTAGCAGCGGGACGACGGAACTCATTCTCAATCAAAAGGAAGCGATCCTCGGGCTCGATCCCGCCACGGGCGATCGGCTTTGGTCTTGCGATGCGATTCAGGACTATATCGTTCCCTGTGTGGTGGTCGATGGAGAGACGCTCTATTGCAGCGGTGGTCGCAGCAACAAGACCTTTGTCGTCAAAGCGGGCGGACGCGGTGACGTCTCCGAATCACATTTGATTTGGTCTGTTTCCCGTGGCGCGAACGTGACATCACCGCTCCTTTCCAACGGGTATCTCTATTGGTCTCACGACAAAGGGATTGCGCTTTGCTTGCGAGCGAGCGATGGCGAGGAAATGTTTCGTGAGCGAATGCCGACACGCGGACGCGTCTATGCGTCGATCGTTGGCGATGGCAAAAAACTCTTTCTGACCACCCGAGACGCTGGCGTTCTGGTGCTTGCCGATCAGCCCGAATACAAGGAATTGGCAATCAACCACCTAGGTGACGAGGAAGAGCGGTTTAACGCGACGCCTGCGATCGTGGGTGATCGATTGCTGATTCGGTCTGACAAGAATCTCTACTGCATTGCCAATCAATCTCGTTGATCCAGCCAATGTCGCCTTTCGCTCCGCGAAAGTAGCGGCGTTTGAAGTCCAGCCTTGAGGGTGGTTTGTGAGAAGATTCCTGCTAAAGCTCGGTACGAGGAACTGGCCCGAGGCGCGTTCGGCTCACTCGGACGGCACGGCCCGTAGCTACCTTCGCCAGAAGGTGGTTCCCATTGGCAGACCGGCGTCCACGATCACCACGCTCTGGCGAGCGTAGCTACGCTCGAAAGGCCCGGTACTCGAAAGGCCCGACGCTAGCGCGTTCGGCTCACGTGGAAAACCCTTAGACAATGGCGACCGGGCGTGCGCTGCAAATCCTTGCGGATTTGCCGAAGATTTTGGCATTGGGACGTTGGAATCGGGGCTGATTCGAAACTTCTCTGCGACAACTTGGTTCGCTACCAGTGTCAAACGGCGACTTTTGGGTATCCTGAGAACTCACATGGCTCGAGGGGCCGTCCGATTAGCCACCACAATCGCGCTGGTACTCCCTCCTTCTATCCCCACCCCAACTTCGTAGTCACGCAAACCAATGCATTTACGACTCTATCTCTGTGCGCTTTGCACAGTGTTGTCTATCGCTGTGTCCGTCACCGACGCAGCCGAATTGGAACTCAAAAAGGGCGACCACATTTGTTTGGTCGGCAATGCCCTTGGCGAACGGTTGCAGCACCAGAATCAATGGGAATCGTTGTTGCATCAGCGTTTTCCCGAGCTGGAACTGACCGTCCGCAATCTCTGCTTTCCTGGCGACGAGCCAAACAATCGAATTCGTTCACAGAACTTTGGCGATCCCGACAAACACTTGTCACACAGCAAGGCCTCGGTCGTCGTCTACTTCTTTGGCTTCAACGAATCGTTTGGCGGCAAGAAAGGGTTGCGGCGGTTTTCGACCGACTTGAAGAAATTGGTCGAACAAACCAAAGCCAACGACTACGGAAAGGGTAATCCCCAAGTCGTGCTCGTTTCGCCGATCGCGTTTGAAGCAACCGGTGATCGAAACTTGCCCGACGGCGTGAAAGAAAACGCCAACCTTGCACTCTACAGTGATGCCCTGAAGGCAGTTGCCGAAGAAACGGACGTGGTGTTCGTCGACATCTTTTCGCCAACCAAGGCATTGTTCGAAAAGAGCGAGGCGAGGTTGACGCTCAACGGAGCGCACTTGAACGCCGCAGGCTACGCCGCGCTGGCGCCAATCTTGAACGAAGGCCTGTTTGGCAAAGGTGGACCGACCAAGGTTGATCCAGCAGTGGTCGCTGCTGTTGATGACAAGAACTTTCATTGGTGGCATCGATACCGCGCCGTCAACGGTTACTCGATCTACGGCGCTCGCGGCCGCGCGGGTAGCGACGGAACCTACAACAACACCGACGTGATGGAACGCGAACGTGCGATCCTTGATCAAATGGCAGCCAATCGCGACCAACGCATTTGGGCGATTGCAAAAGGCGAAGCGGTTTCGGGGCCGATCGATGACTCCAACACTCTGCCCTTCATCAATCCCAAGACGAACGTTGGTGGAGCGGACGATCCGAATGCAAAACGTGGCAAGCTCGGTTCACTCGACTACATGAACGCCGAAGAACAGTTGAAATACTTTGACCTCGGCGAAGGTTATCAAATTCAACTGGTCGCTTCGGAAGAAGAGTTTCCAGAACTGGCCAACCCCGTCGCATTGAACTTTGACAACAAAGGACGCTTGTGGGTCGCCACGATGCAGTCGTATCCGCACTGGAAGCCAAAAACGAAGATGGACGACAAGCTGCTTGTCTTCGAAGACCACGACAAGGACGGGAAAGCGGACGAGTGCAAAGTCTTTGCTGGCGGACTCCACCAGCCGACCGGCTTCGAAATCGGAAATGGTGGTGTCTACGTTGCCCAGCAACCTGACGTGCTGTTTATCAAGGACACCGATGGTGACGACAAAGAGGACGAGCGTGTTCGGCACTTGGTCGGCTTTTGTTCGGCCGACTCGCACCATGGAATCGCTGCATTCGAATGGGGACCAGGCGGCAACCTGTACTTCCAGGAAGGGACGTTCAAATTTTCACAAGTCGAAAGTCCCTACGGACTGACACGACTTAGCGAAGCAGGAATCTGGCGTTTTCATCCGAAGAGTCAAAAGACAGGAGTCTTCTGTAACTTTGCGTTCGCCAACCCTTGGGGACACGTGTTCGATCGTTGGGGACAGAACTTTATCGGCGATGCGTCACCAGGAAACAGCTACTGGGCGGCGCCCATTAGCGGCCGGATTGATCATCCTTTGAAGCATCCCGGTGGAAGTCAGCATCGTCGCATCGCCGCGATCGCCGGTGGTGATCCAAAGTTCAAGTTCCCCACCTTTTACCCCAAGCGGATTCGCCCGCTTTCCGGTTGTGCGATGGTTTCCAGCAGTCACTTCCCGCCTGAAGTCCAGGGCAACTTTTTGGTGACCAACGTGATTGGTGATCGTGGGGTGCTTAACCACGAAGTCCGCGAGACGGAAAGTGGTTTCGTCGGGAAAGAAGTTGAACCCATTGTGATGTGCCGAGACGGCAACTTCCGTCCCGTGGATATCCAATTTGCACCCGATGGATCACTCTATATCGTCGACTGGCACAACGCTCTGATTGGCCATCTCCAGCACAACCTTCGCGAGCCCAATCGTGACCATAGCCACGGTCGTATTTGGCGTATCACTCATAAAACGCGACCGCTTGTACAGCCAGCAAAAATCGATGGCGAGCCGATCGAGAAGCTTGTCAAGCTGTTGGAAGTTGTTGAAGACCGGACGCGTTATCGAGCCAAGCGAGAGTTGGCCGAGCGTGATAGCGACAAGGTGCTTGCTGCAGTGGATCAGTGGATGAAGTCGCTGGATGAGTCGGGCAAAGACTACGAGCACCACATGCTCGAAGGGCTTTGGATGTACCAGACTCACAATGTGGTCAACCAATCATTGCTCGAGCGAATGTTGTCATCGAAAGATCATCGTGCTCGCGCTGCAGCGACTCGAGTCCTGTCGTTCTGGTTGGATGACATTCCCAACCACAAAGAACTGCTCGAGAAGTGTATCGCCGACAAACATCCTCGCGTCCGTTTGGAAGGCGTGCGTGCGGTCAGTTTCTTGTCCGGCGATGATGCAATCGAGTTAGCGCTTGGCGTCCTCGAAAACGACGTTGATGACTACTTGCAGTACACGCTCGACGAAACGATGCGTCGTCTCGAACAGTAGCTCGATCAATGGGCACCGTTGTTTTCGGTGTCAACGAAACCCACAACCAGGTTGCGTGCGTTCCGCACGCAACCTGCTTTCAATTCACCGCGTTCCATCCATCGCATAACTAATCGAAAATTCGATGCTTATTCCTCGCGTTTCCTTTGCATTGTTGTCGCTACTCCTTTTGAACGTTTTTCAGGCGATTGCGCAAGATCATTCTCATGGTGAAAGTGCGGCGAAAGAGCCCGTTCAGCGTCCCAAAGTCTTCTTGGACAAGAGTCCAAGGATCGTTGAGTACCAGCTGAAGCGTTTGGATAACCAGCGTCTGTTGCTCGTGGAGCGGAAGGCAGACGATGCCAAGTACATTCCGGTCTACCAAGCGATTCTGACCAGGGTTGGGATGTCACCGAAGTTCCGCGAAGAAGCTGTCGAGGCGCTGGTTGAGCTGCAGGATTCCAATGCCGTTGCCGTGTTGCTCGGCGCGCTCGACAAGTTTGACCTTGATGATCCGCAAGAACGTCGAGCGGCACGGCAGTTGACGGCGATGCTGGTCAAGCTGGACGCGAAAAGCCTCGAAGAACGTCTGGAGACTTTGTGGGAAGCGGTCGATTCCGACAACGCCGCCGTCCGCACAGCCGGATTCGCTGCGATGATTACCGCGGGAAAGGCCGAACAGTCAGTTCTTCGTGTGAGCAAGTTTGATGATGATTTGGGATTGGACTGGTTGCGTGCCATTCCGCTCGTCCCCTCTCAAGAGCAACGTTCCGAGTTGAGGGATGTCGTCGTGACGGCGGTTGGCATCAAGACATCTGTGGAACAGCGTGTCGCGGCGATTGAGACGCTTGCCCATATCCCTTCCAAGCAAGCGGAAACATTCAAGTTGCTTGCTCCCTTTGTCTCCCAACCCAAACTTCGCACCGCGGCGGTTCGCACGCTGTTGAAAGTGCCGTCGAACGACCGCGACGAAACGCTTAGTGGTGAGTTGGTCGAAGTGCTCGTCAAGCATGCCGAAGAGACACCGGCGAAAGACCGCACTTCGACTCAGTTTATCGATGCGATGCAATTGGCTGACCAATTGTTGGCGCGATTGCCAACCAAAGACGCACGCAACTATCGCAAGCGACTTGGCGAAGTCACGGTGCGCGTCGTTCGCATCAAGACCGTCGAAGAAGAGATGCGTTACGACATTCCCTACTTTGCCGTCGAAGCGGGGCGCTCGGTTCAAGTCGTCTTAGAAAATCACGACTTGATGCCGCACAACCTTGTCTTCACGACGCCAGGTGCGTTGAAAGAGGTCGCGCAACTTGGCTTGCAAGTCGGACCCAACAACGGTTGGAAAGGGCTGCAGTATGTTCCCGAATCGGACAAGGTTCTGTTCGCAACCCAAATGGTCGCTGCCGACAAACAGGAAGCCTTGACTTTCAAGGCGCCCAAAGAACCGGGTGAATACCCCTACGTTTGCACTTTCCCCCAACACTGGTACCGCATGTATGGCGTGATGGTGGTGGTCGAAGATTTGGACGCTTGGTTGAAAGACCCGGTCGAGCCAGCCAACCCGATCGGGAGCAACCGGACGTTTGTGCAGAAGTGGACGGTCGACGAGTTGAAAGGCGAATTGGACGCCGGTCTGCGCGGCCGCACGCCCGACATTGGCAAGCGATTGTTTGCCGAAGCGTCGTGCGCTGGGTGCCATAAGGTGCAAGGCGAAGGTGGCGTGATCGGTCCCGACCTGACCGAAACGATGACACGTTGGAAAGGCGATCGCGTTGGTGTCTTGCGTGAAATCCTTGACCCCTCCCACAAAGTGGATGCGAAGTACGCAATGCAAAAGGTGTTGACCTTCGATGGTCAGACCTATTCCGGTGTGCTGGTCAAAGAGGATGACGACAACATCACCTTGTTGGCCAACGCCGAGGCGGAGCCCGTGGTCATTCCTCAGGACGATATCGACGCGATGGTTCCTTCTTCGGTTTCGATGATGCCCAAGGCTCTACTTGATCAATACACGAAAGATGAAATCTTCGAGATCCTTTCGTACATCGAGAGTGTTGATCCAAACAGAAAGTGATACGATCTGAGCGCGACACCTGCTCCGATTGTTCGCAGCCACCACCACTTCCTCTGAGCAAGGTTTTTTAGCGTGAATAGGATCGGAATTCGAACGAGCGTTGTTGGCTTTTTGTTGCTTCTGAGTTTCGTTGTCGGCGCGGTGAGTTCTGTTGCCACCGCCGATGACTCGAAGCCAAACTTCCTGATCATCATGGCTGATGATTGCACGCATTCCGATTTGCCGCTCTACGGTGGTAAGAATGCGAAGACGCCGAATTTGGATCAGCTCGCCTCGCAAGGCTTGGTTTTCAATCGAGCCTACGTGAGCGAAGCGATGTGTCAGCCGTGTCGCAGTGAGCTGTACACCGGGCAACATCCGATGCGAAACGGTGCGGCGTGGAATCACTCGGGTAGCCGAGCCGACACGACAAGTTTGCCGCAGCACCTTGGCAAGTTTGGATACCGCGTTGGAATCGCTGGCAAAAAACATGTCACGCCACGCAAAGCGTTCCCCTTCGAAAACGTTGGCGGATTTGACCCCAGTTGTGTTCGTGATCCAACGACCGCGCATGAGTTGGCGCCCGCGGCGGAATTCGTTTCACGTAGTGACGATCCGTTCTGTTTGGTGGTTGCTTTAGTCGAGCCGCACGTGCCATGGGTGATGGGAGACGCGTCGGCGTACCCACCCGAGAAGATTAAATTGCCAAAGTATTTGGCCGATACCGAAGTGACGCGAGAGGCTTTTTCTCGATACCTCGCCGAAATCACTTACATGGACGGTCAGGTCGGCGAAATCTTGCACATGCTCGAATTGAGCGGCAAAGCAGATGACACTTTGGTGTTGTTTACTTCCGAGCAAGGCTCGCAGTTTCCCGGATGCAAATGGACCAATTGGGACAGCGGTCTGCACACGGGCTTGATTGCACGTTGGCCTGGAAAGATCGCGGCCGAAAAGCGGACCGATGCAATCGTGCAATACGCCGATGTGGCCCCGACGTTGGTGGAACTTGCCGGTGGAGACGCCACAGACTTTCCTTATGACGGCGGAAGTTTCGCAAGCTGCCTGTTCGATTCGACGAAACAGCATCGCGAGTATGCCTACGGGATCCACAACAACATTCCCGAAGGTCCTTCCTATCCGATTCGAACGGTGACCAACGGCGAGTACCGCTACATTCGGAACCTGACGCCGGATGAAATCTACATAGAAAAACACCTCATGGGGATGCGCGGCGATGCAAAGCTAAACAACCCGTACTGGTCGACCTGGGTGTTTCAAACTTACGAAAACCCTTGGACGGAGCGGATGGTCAAGCGGTACATGAAACGCCCCGCCGAACAGCTCTATCACACGGCGACCGATCCGGAAGAGCTCAACAACCTGGCCGACGATGTGACCTATGCAGCGATCAAGAAGGAACTGAGTGCCGAGCTTGACCGTTGGATGGAATACCAACGAGATCCGGGCGTGCCACTCGATACCCGCGAAGCGCACAAAGCGGCAAAGCAAGGGCGACATAAGTTTTGAGAGGGGCTGCCTTGTTGGAGCCTGCACTTGGTCGTAGCTACGCTCGCCAGAGCGTGGAGTGGTGGAGTGCCGCCTTTTGCAGGGTCCACCTTCTGGCGAAGGTAGCTACATATCTCACGAGCGTTGTCATTCAAGTTCACCGCCGGTTCGTAGTACCGAGCTTTAGCCGGAATCTTGCCCGAGGCTGCCTGAAGGCGGGACGACGAACGAGTTGTTAAACTGCACGACCTGCAAACGGGATTGCGTTGTCCGGTCAATGCAATGACGACGAACCATCCCACTTCCGAAAACGCGAGAACAAAAAGATGCTGCATCGAACCCTTGGTACGACCGATTTGAACTTGAGCGTGATCGGCCTTGGCACGTGGGCGATCGGTGGTGGTGAGTGGAAGTTTGGTTGGGGCGATCAAGATGATTCAGCCGCAATCGCTTGTATTCGCAAAGCGGTTGAAGTGGGCATCAATTGGATCGATACCGCAGCGGTCTACGGCTTTGGCCACAGCGAAGTGTTGGTCGGCAAAGCGTTGAAGGAGATTCCCGCGGCCGATCGGCCATTGATTGCGACCAAGTGCGGACGCACGAACCTGGGCGGTGGCGAGATCGGCAAATCGCTTAAACGGGACAGCGTGATCGCTGAGTGTGAAGAGAGTTTGCAGCGTCTGGATGTCGACTGCATCGATCTCTACCAAGTGCATTGGCCAGAACCTGACGAGCAGATCGAAGAGGGCTGGCAAACACTCGTCGAGCTGAAGGAACAAGGCAAAGTGCGGCACATTGGTGTTTCCAACCACAGTGCCGATCAGCTCAAGCGTCTTGCGGCGATTCATCCGGTCGCTTCGCTACAGCCTCCCTACAGCATGTTGACGCGTGAGTGCGAAAGTGAGCTCTTGCCCTACTGTGGCGAAAACGGCATCGGTGTCGTTTGCTACAGCCCAATGGGCAAGGGGTTGCTAACCGGTCGGTTCACGGCCGAGCGGGCCGCGTCTCTTTCGGAAAAGGATCATCGCAGTCGCGATCCGCGTTTCCAGTCTCCGCAATTGGAGGTCAATCTTGCTTTCGTCGCTCGAATCGAATCGATCGCACAGGATCTTGGCTGGACGGTGGCCGAAGTTGCGATTGCTTGGGTTTTGCGTCGCGAGGAAGTGACGTCGGCCATTGTCGGAGCGCGGAGTCCCGAGCAGATCGCCGAGACCGCTTTGGCGGGGGATCGGACGCTCGACCAGGCATCAATCGATTCGATTCAGCAGGCGCTCGACCAGCATCAATCCGACCTCGATGCGCTGGGCGATGTCGAGAAAGCCCGCGTTTAGTCAATCTGAGCTCAGAACCATCCCGTTTTCACGACGAAATCGTCCGCTGGTGGCAGCGTCAGGCTGTCTGGCGTAACATCTTCGCTTCACGAGTTCCAGCGGGAGGCATCGCACCTGAAGATGAAGGTCGGAATAACAAAGGAGCGGTTTCCGGGAGAACGTCGCGTTGCGGCAACCCCCGAAACAGCGCGCCGCCTGATCGAAAAGCTTGGTTTCGAAGTGGTGGTGGAAACGGGAGCGGGCGAATCGGCCAGTTTTCCCGATGATTTGTATTCGCAAGTTGGATGCGAAATCGTCGATACAGCAGACGTTTGGCAAAACGCAGATGTCGTCCTGAAGGTTCGCGGACCCGACGCGGGCGAGATCGCGATGATCCGCGAGAGCCAGACGTTGATTAGCTTCTTGGCGCCCGCACAAAACGGTGAGTTGCTCGAGCAGATCGCGGCCCGCGGAGCGACGGCGCTCTCGATCGATGCCGTGCCGCGGATCAGTCGGGCTCAAAAACTTGACGCGCTCAGTTCGATGGCGAACATTGCCGGCTATCGCGCGGTGGTCGAAGCAGCCGGTTTGTTTGGCCGATTCTTTACCGGCCAGATCACGGCTGCTGGAAAGGTGCCGCCAGCGAAAGTGCTCGTCATTGGTGCCGGGGTGGCCGGCTTGGCTGCGATCGGAACGGCACGCGGCCTCGGCGCGATTGTTCGCGCCTTTGACGTTCGCCCTGAAGTGGCCGACCAAGTCAAAAGCATGGGCGCCGACTTCCTGATGCTCGAGTTCGAGCAGGACGAAGATGGTGGCACCGCGGGTGGCTATGCGAAAACGATGAGCAAAGAGTTCATCGAGGCGGAAATGGCGCTCTTTGCAGCCCAGGCAAAAGAAGTCGACATCATCATCACGACCGCGTTGATCCCAGGAAAACCAGCACCGAAACTGATCACCCGTGAGATGGTCGAATCGATGCGGCCCGGTTCCGTGGTGGTCGACTTGGCGGCCGAACAAGGCGGCAACTGTGAAGTGACGGTGCCCGATCAAGTGACCCAGCACCGCGGTGTGCACATCGTTGGCTACAGCGACCTTGCCAGTCGGCTCGCACACACGTCGAGCCAGCTTTATGGGACAAACCTCTATCACCTACTCGATGAGCTCGGCGGATCGGAAAACTTTGACGTCAACATGGACGACGAAGTGATCCGCAGCGCAACGGTGGTCAAAGAAGGTGCGGTCACGTGGCCACCACCTCCCGTTTCCGTTTCGGCTGCACCCAAGGCGAACGAAACACCGGAAGTGGAGGCGGCCATCACCAAGGCCGAAAAGGACTTTAGCGCGTGGGGCGCCGTGATGGCTGTCCTTTGCATCGTCGTCCTGATTGGAATCGGATTCACTCAGAACCCCGGCTTCATCACCGACTTTACGGTTTTCATCTTGGCTTGCATCGTGGGCTGGCAAGTGATTTGGAATGTGACCGCTGCGCTACACACGCCGTTGATGAGTGTGACGAACGCGATTTCGGGAATCATCATCGTTGGCGGGATGGTTCAAGTGGGCGTGTCGAGCGGCCCAGCGGCAATCCTCGGGGCGATCGCCATCTTTTTTGCGACGATCAACATCGCGGGCGGCTTCCTGGTCACCCAGCGCATGCTGAAGATGTTTCGTAAGTAGCGAGTTTCTGCAACGTGCTTAAGGATACGATGATCGAAACGATGCTGTCTGGAGCTCCCATGTTGTTAGGACGCTCACTGCTAGCCAACGAAGAGTCGATTGAGCTTGCTAGTGAATCGATGGGTTTGAATCAATCGATGGCGACGGTCGCGTACATCGTCGCCGGTGTGTTGTTTATTTTTTCGCTGGCCGGTTTGTCTCACCAAACGACCGCGCGGCGCGGCAACATGCTTGGCATCGTCGGCATGCTGCTTGCGATCGGCGCGACCATCTTCGGCATGATGACTGGCGGTTTTTCATCGATGGCGATCGCGATCGTGCCTGCCGTCGCGATTGGTGCTGTGCTTGCCGCACGCGTGCCCATGACGGGGATGCCCGAGCTGGTCGCGATGTTGCACAGCTTCGTCGGTTTGGCCGCCGTGCTCGTTGGGATCTCGAGTCATCTGCAGCCAGGTGTTGACGTACCAGCAAGTGAAATGCTGGTTCATGAGATTGAGATATTCGTTGGTGTTTTCATTGGCGCGATCACCTTCACTGGTTCGATTCTCGCTTTCTTGAAGCTGCGCGGATCGATAAGTGGCAAACCGATCACGGTGCCTGGCCGGCACCTGCTCAATCTTGCGCTTGTGGTTTTCTGTGTTGGGCTTGGTGTTTGGTTTTGCCGTGAAGGCGACGCCAACGCGGCGATGACTCCGCTGTTGATCATGACGGCGATCGCATCGTTTCTGGGTGTGCACATGGTCGTTGCGATCGGCGGTGCTGACATGCCGGTGGTCGTTTCGATGCTCAATTCGTATTCCGGTTGGGCGGCAGCCGCGGCTGGATTCATGTTGAAGAACCATTTGCTGATCATCACGGGGGCTTTGGTCGGCAGCTCGGGCGCGATCCTTTCGTACATCATGTGTGCCGCAATGAATCGCAGTTTCATTAGCGTGATCCTTGGTGGGTTCGGTACTTCGGGCGGTGGGCCAGCGGCTGAGGTCGATGGGACGGTGACCGAGTTTAGTGTTGATGACACTGTGGACATGCTCGATGAAGCCCAGAGTGTGATCATCGTTCCGGGCTACGGAATGGCGGTCGCGCAGGCTCAGCATTCGCTGGCCGAAGTGGTGAAAATCTTGCTGAAGAAAAATAAGGAAGTTCGCTTCGCGATTCACCCAGTTGCCGGGCGATTGCCAGGTCACATGAACGTGTTGTTGGCCGAAGCGAACGTGCCGTACGACATTGTTCTTGAAATGGATGAGATCAACGAGGACATGTCCGACACCGATGCGATTCTCGTCATTGGCGCCAACGACATCGTCAATCCAGCCGCGTTGGAAGATCCCAACAGCCCGATTGCAGGGATGCCGGTGATTGAAGTTTGGACCGCCAAGACGTGCGTGGTCATGAAACGAGGCATGGCAACCGGCTACGCCGGCGTCGACAACCCGCTGTTCTACAAAGACAACACCCACATGTTGTTCGGCGACGCCAAAGAAAACGTCGACGCCATCCTAAGAGCACTACAGTCCAAGTAGTGGTTGATCTATCTCTAAGTGTCATGCACTGCTTCAACAGAAATTACCCTCCCACTTGTGGGAGGGTCGGGCGCTAAAGCCCGGGGAGGGCCGTTCGAGGTGCCCCTCACCGGGCCTGAGAGTGATGGTGACGAATTGTTTTGGCTTATCGGTGATCATTTTGCCACACTCTTCAGGCCGAAGGCTCAGTGGTTTGTCTAGCCCAGTCCAACGGACTGGGTTAACGTATTCAAGAATGACTTAGGGCCAACGGCCCGGCCATTTGTCTGGGGCAAATGATCGGGGCTTTGCCCCTCACTTCCCAGCGACGCTTGAATGCTTCGCCAGTCGTGTCGGCTTCCCGCCCATTGGGTGAATTGCGATCTGCGTTCGGCGCACTGGTTGGACAAACCGAGTGGTTGTGGAGAGCGGTAAAGCAACGCGAACAACTTCTGGCGAGCTTGAGGAGGTTCGTAGTACCGAGCTTTAGCCGGAATCTTCGCTTTCTTCCGCCTGAAGGCGGGACGACAAACGCCAGAGCGTGGGGCGTTGGTAAGTGGTCTCCGATGGAAACCACCCTCTTGAGCCGCGATCGCGTAAGCGGCGGGGCGGTTCACGGGAATTCACTGGATGCGAACGCCTGTCATGCGGAGCATGACCTACGAGGAGGATGCTACGAAGGGGACGCGGAGCGTCCGGAGAGTGCGTTCCCACGCAGGAGCGTGGGAACGAGGTGGGAGGTGGAGGTGGGGCCGACCAGCGGCCGCAGAACGATCTTTTCGATTTTCTTTCTGATTCTTTGAAATACTCTCCGCCGACCTACGACTGCATGGTTGTCGGGCCGGTTTTGGGCGGCTCGCAAGATCGAACCCCCAACCTGTCGCCAAAACCGCATGTTGTTTTGGCCAATCAAAGCGGAGTCAATTTCATGGTATCCAAGATGATCAAACCGGCCGCCTTGTTCGCGGTCGGGGTCGTGCTGGTCGGCTTCTTCCTGTTCGGAGCCAATTTTCTGAGTTACGTCCGAACGTCGGGCCGCGTCGTCCAAAAGGCAGCCCAGGACAGCGTTTCTGTTGAATTCGAGCTGCAGCGTGCTCGCGATATGGTCGACGACATCCTGCCCCAGCTCCAAGCCAATGTGCGAATGATCGCCGAAGACGAGGTGGAGATTGCGACGCTGGAAAAAGACATCGAGAAAGGCCGCATCGCACTCGACGATCGGCAACGCAAGCTGGCATCGCTTCGAAAGAAAATGCGCGTCCAACAGGTTTCCTACGAAATCGGCAGCCGAGACATTTCACGCGAGCACCTCACTCAGCAACTGTCAAACGAATTCGATCGCTATCGTGAAGCCGAGTTGATTCAGGGAAGCAAAGAACGGCTCCTCGAAACACGCAAGCAATCGCTGGCAAACGCACTGCAAATGCACGAGCGTGCAAAGCACCAGAAGCTACAGCTTGAGCAAAAGATCGAGTCACTCGTTGCCCAGCATCGCTTGGTTCAGTCTTCGTCGATCGGCAGTCAGGTCGATGTTGATGGCGGCAAGCTGAACCGGGCTGATCAACTGTTGGCCCAGATTCAACGACGCTTGGACGTTTCGCAACGCGTTTTGGCTCATGAATCGGACCTGCAGGAGATACAATTGGACGAAGGTCAAGTTGACGAAACGGAACTCCTTTCGGAGTTTGATGACTACTTCGGAGGCGAAGAGGCCAGCCAATTGGTTGCTCAGCAGTAAGTTCGCTGAGATTGGTCTGCTGCGAATTGGTTCTGTTGTCACTGCCTTTAACGTTGCGAGTCATTGAAAGTGTTAAACCTGCCCCTCAAGCAAGCCGAAACAGCCTTGGCCAACGGCCAGCTCGATGAGGCGTTTTCGCTCGTACGATCGTCGGACGTGCGATCGACGCGACCGGGGCAGTTGTTTGCAACCAGGCTTGTCAACGCGTTGGTCGAACGTGGCAACGAACATCTTTCTGGCGGGCGTGTGGCGGCCGCCGCCTCGGACGCAGCCAAAGCGGTCGAATTAGGTGGGCAACAACCCTCTGTCGTCGAACTCTTTGAAGCAGTGCATCAAACCAAGTCCGACCAAAGCCAGAAGCGACGTCGTGATCAAGAGATCGTTCGCGTCGCACGGCAACAGATCGACCGCGGTGTGGGAACGGTCGGTCGCCGGATCTTGGACCTTGCCGCAACGGGCCAGCGCGAAGCCAAAGACTTGGCCGATCGCATGGACGTGCAGCGAGAGTTGAACGATGCGGCGCTTCAACGCGCACGGCTCGCAGTCGAGGAGGGCGACTGCGAGCGTGCACTCAAGAGTTTGGTCGAACTGATTCGATCGCAACCCGAACTTGAACCGGCGCGCCGCGACATCGGCGAAATCTTGCCTGGTGTTCTTGAGAACATTCACCGAGACTTGGCCAACGGCCGCGTTGATCGAGTGGTGACTTGGCGCGAATCGCTTGCCGTCGTTGCCGGACGCTCGAGTGATGCCCGCGAGTTGGTTGAAGTGATCGACCGACTGATCCGCACCAGTCAAGCTCTTGAAGAAAAAGACTACATCGATGCGGATCGTCAGCTAAGTCTGATCGCACAGACGATTGGCGAGACGAATTGGATCAAGCAGGCAATCGACGCATTGCAAACCATACAACAAAACTTGGGACAACTTCAGCGCGGACCGCTCGGTCTCGTTGGCGATTGTCCGCTGCCACCGCCGCTTGCCGAAACGGCACTGCACATTCCGAACAAGTTGCGTGAGATTCCGGCGGCTCCCAGTCACGGTGGACAACGGCTCTTGTTGCAGGTGGATGGCCTGGGGAGCGTGCTGTTGCTTCCTCAAGACTGCGTGACCGTCGGTCCCGCGTCGCGGGCAGGTGGCGTCGATGTTCCGATCATGACAGAAGGCATCGAGGGCAACGTACGCATCCAGCGTGACGGAGGCGACTACATGCTTTCGAGTGATGGTGAGGTCGACATCAACGGAAAGAAGACGCGACAACGCCTGCTGCAAGGCGACGATGTGATTCGCGTCGGGCGTCGTGGTCGGGTGCGTTTCTGCAAACCTGTCGCCGCGAGTGCAACGGCCTGTTTGGAGTTTGCTGGGGCGTCGATGCCGCGATCCGATATCCGCCGAGTGGTATTGATGGCTGATTCGATCATCATTGGTTCGGATGCGAACTGTCATTTATCTGTCGGCGGGCTGTCGAGCCGGTGCGTGATCTACCGGGTGGGAGACGCGTTGGCGGTGCGGCGTTTGGACTCGCCGGCAGGCGGCGGCGTCGGCGCTATGGCTATGGGCAATGAGCCCGTCAACCTCACGCCTGGACAGTCGGTTTCATTTGATGATGTGCGTTTGATGTTGAAGGTTGATACTGTGTCCGCTGGTTCCTCTCGAATTGCGAAGGACGATGGCTTGCAGGGAGATTGGGCATGAGCAAGTTTCACTTTCAAGACGGTGACCGCCCACTTGATGGCTACACCATTGAGTACGCACTTGGACGCGGCGGATTTGGCGAAGTTTACTTTGCCGTCAGTGATGCGGGGCGACAAGTTGCGCTCAAGAGCGTGCAAAACTACGAAGAGATTGAACTTCGTGGCATTAGCCATTGCATGAACTTGAAGTCGCAACACTTGGTCTCGATCTTCGACGTCAAACATGGCGACGACGGAATGCCGTGGGTGATCATGGAGTTCGTTTCCGGACCGTCGCTGCGTGACATTCTGGATGAATCCCCCGGTGGACTCGGTCCCGAAAAGGCAAGCTACTTCGTTTGTGAACTTGCCAAAGGGCTGACGTATTTGCATGGTGCGGGTGTGGTTCACCGTGACTTGAAACCGCACAACGTTTTCTTCGAGGAAGGCGTTGTCAAGATTGGCGACTATAGCCTTAGCAAAGTGATCACGGCGAGTCACCGTAGCGGTCATACGATGACCGTTGGAACGGTTCACTACATGGCTCCCGAGATTTCCATGGGGCGCTATGACAAGACGGTCGACATCTATGCACTCGGGGTCATGCTCTATGAAATGCTGACCGGTGCCCCGCCCTACTGTGGCGACAGCATGGGCGAAGTCTTGATGAAACATTTGTCGGCAGAACCCGATGTGTCGAACATTGACGAACCCTTCGCGACTGTGATTCGCAAGGCGATGCAGCGTGATCCCGCTGATCGCTATCAGTCGGCCGAAGAGATGGCTGCCGCACTCAAGGGAGTCGACGGGGTTGCCGAGTCGATGACTGGGTTTGGTCCAGCCAGTTTGTCGATGGTTGCCGATCACGCGGCGCGAAAGTCGCGTCAGGAAAGTGAAGTTGCGACCGACCGCGTTGACGCGGCGCTGACATCAACGCAGCGTGAACCATTGTTGGCCGAACAGGTCGAGCCCAATCCGATGCGTCAATGGGGACGCGACTTGGGATTGTTCGGCTACCACGCCGCTGTTTTTGACAGCCGCGTGGCGAGTGAATCAACATTGGTCCGCGACCCGCTGTCGCCGATTTGGCGATGGATCCTTGCGATCGCGACCCTACCGTTGATGACCATCGTTGGAACCAACCTGACCGAATTGGTGGGCACCGGTTCATCGCCTCGCGTCTTCGGCAGCCTTGTCGGGCCGGAGCCGATTGGTGTTGATGAAATGATCGGCATTCTGGCGATGTCGGTTGGCGTTTTCCTGAGCGGATTGGTTGTGCGAATGATGATGCGTCGCGGCAATCTTGGTCGCAACGGTTTTGCCGCCCGTCTCACTCATGTCTTTGTGGCCGGTGCGATGGTGATTGCCTTCATTTCAATGTTTGACGTTTCGCTTGCTGTGTTTTCTTATGCGAATTTGATTCCCGTCGCTGTGCCGCTGTTGATTCAAAACTGGAGTCTCTTGTCGGCACCGCGTCGTCCACAGCGAATTCGACTTGCTCCTGTCTTGTTTGCTTCGGCGGTGGCCTTTGTTGTGGCCGAAATGCTGGGCGGCAATTCGATGCTCGCGGTTGCCGTGATGGTCGGAGCCGGTTTCGCTCTGCAGGTCGCTTCCGCTTTCCAGGCGTCAAATGGCACCGCTGGTTCGGGCCAAGGCGACAGGGGCAATGACCGCGGAAACGCCGGCTTGGCGGTAAGCGATCAACCGAAAGTTGATTCGGTGCCGGAGCCTGCCGAAACCCTTCACAAATCCAATCTTCTTGTTGCAGCGGAGTAACAACATCGTGGCCACGGTTCCCATTGTCTTGATCTTGATGATGCTCGTCCTTGTCGTCGTCGCCGCTCTCGGAGTGGTAGCGGTGATTGTGATGGTGCGCAGCGAGAATTCGGTGGTGCGCGTTTTCGGTTGGTGTTTGTTGGCGTTCGGAATTTGCTCGCCTGTTTTGTTGATCGCCAGTTTGACGCTCGTCCGCACTGCCTCGCACGTTGAAATCAGCGAACATTCGGCTCCCGTTGAGGTGCGCGTTGATGGGTTTGTCCCGCCACCGGTACCTCGACCAAGTGCTCCCGAATTGCGAGGTGGCCCCTCTGTAAACGAACCCTCAGCACCTCAGGATCGGGGAACGCCCGAGATCCGTTTTCAAACCAGCCAATCGCCCGCTTGGACAGTCGAGGTTGATGAGGAATTTGAAGCGGACGTTTATTCTTCAGCACTCGCCGCGACAACCAAGTTAGCGAAGCAGGCAGCACTTCAACTCGAGACCGCTGACGAGCCATTGGTCGTTTCGGTCGTCGGGACATTTCCGTCACCGGCTCCTGAAAAATCATCGGGCATGGATACGTTGTTGATGATGGAACAGGTTCGGAAAGAGCTGCGGTTGAGGCATTCCAAGCTATCGATCGTTGATGAACCCTCTTCTGGAGATAGCGAGGATGCCCCGAAGGCCACGTTGCAATTGAGGCTCGCCGAGTGGGCAGATAACGGACCAGATGACCAACGTGGAACGATTGAGTTGGCGTTGCGCCAGTCGGATCGCTCCCATCGTTTTGTTGCCAAATTCGTACAAAAAGCATGGGTGCACTCACTTGCGGACTTCACCGCATGGAATGACGACGGGCGCAAATGGATCGTTGCCCGTTCAGCGAAGCTTGCCCCATCCGCAGCTGACGCGCGAGCCCAAGCGTTTGCCGACGCCGAGCGAATGTTGGTCTCCGCCGACATCGAGGACACCCTCCCCAATGCGGTTCGCTCCGGCGATTTGGTGGCCGACTACTTCACTCAACGACTGTCGCGCCCGTACGGTGATGTCTATCGCGAAGCGATGTTGATCGAGGTCACGCCAGAACGGATTGACAGCCTGCTGCATCAAGCCGACGTTCAACGTGCCCAAAAGGCTGGTTCGCTTGGCGTACGTGTGCTTGGATTGGTTGCCGTCGTTGTCATTGCGTCGCTGTTGTATTTGATTTTGAATCTGTTAACTCGCGGCTATTATCGCATCATCGTTGCCGTCGCCGCAGTCGTTTTCGTTTTGGTGGGTGGTGGTGTCCTACTGGTCGCAGGAACGTTCAGCAAACCCGTTCCGCCGTCCCGTCCACCGGCCCCTCAAGTTCAAGTCAGTCACGTTCAGCCGGCAAAATAGGTAGGTGAAGATGATTCTCGCACAAGTTGCCGAAGCCGCTGGTTCCGACGCCGGCATGAATATGGATGTCGTCGGATTCAGGTTCAGCGCGTTGTTCATCGTCGCGATCGTGGGTGTGCTTCTGTTCGCCTTGATCCCCTGGATGATCTACGTCATCGCGCGCAATGTGTCGGGCGCGTGGATCGTTGCTGGTCTCTGCCTGTTCGGGGTGTTGGGGATCTTTGTTGTCGCTGGAAGTTTGGTTTCTTACCGACAAGTTTCCGTCAGCAACGATCTGCATGAATCGGCGCGCCGGGATTTGTCGAGGGCGATGAGTGATGCGGTTGCCGCCCAAGTAAAGCAGTCACAACAAGATGCCAAAGTCGTTGTTTGGGACACGCAGCCAGAGCTTCAATATGACGCTGATCGCTATTCCAACGCGGCGATCGCGGTCGAGGCGTTGTGTGAAACGTTGCGCCCCGTTTTGAACGAAGCGATCCAAAGCAGCGAATCGGATGAAATCTCGTTCCTGGTCAAGTCTTCGCAAAGCAGACATTTCCGCGAGCTTGTCGGCGAGAACGAAAAACGGTTTCGTGAATGTTTGCGCACCGCTTTTGACGACGCCAAAGTCACGAATGCAGGTGCCGAATCGGACGCGACGATTGTGATCGATTTTGGACTTGGAACGAGTGGCAGTCGGAAATCAACCGATCGCATTGCAGAGCGATACGCCAACTTGAAAGCGACGGTGCATCATGCTGGAAATGTTCGCATGCGTGAGGTGTCGTTTGATGTGAAACCCTGGCTCGCGTCGGTTCAAGAATTCAATCACTCACAATCTGGAAACTATCTTGCTGGGTTTTCAGGCAATCTCATGCCCGACGCCGAAGAGGCGCATCGTGACGCAATCAATCATGTCCGCACCCAATTGAGCAAGAGTGGCGCTCTGAATGCTCAAGTCAACTCGGCAATTGAAAGTGATGCACTCGAGGTCGATCGATTCATACAGAAGCTGTCGACGCCCGATGGCGATCGTTTTCGCGAGGCCATACTGTTGGATTTTTCTGCGGACCGTCTTGCCTCGGCATTGTATTACAGAGCACCCGCCAAGGTCGCTGACGAACAACCTTCCCAGTGGCGGTCTCGTCTGGCAGGGTTCGTCGGCATGGTTGTCGTGGCGTGCTTGTTGGGCTGGATGTTGATCGGGCTGACCCACGAGAAGACGCGATTGGTGGCGACTTGTTCGGTTGCCGGAATCGCATTTTTTGTGTTGGTCGTCGTGATGCTTAACTTTGCGTAGTGTCGCCGATTCGCAAACGTAGCGGCATTGCGGCGATGATTGGCGAGATGCACACTTGTCGGTGAAAGCAAGTCGTTCCAAGAAAACCATTTCCCATTGTCTTTGACGTGGCACCTTGACTCATTCTGATTCGCCAGCCGAAGAGTACCTGCTTCAACTCGTTCGTCAGCGCGACCCTGATGGATGGGCGCAGTTCGTTGCTCGCTATCAGGGACGAATGATTGCCTTTGCCCGAAGTCAAACGAGTTCGGTGAGTGATGCCGAAGACTTGGTGCAAGAGGCGTTCATTGGATTCTTGCGGTCGATTGATCGTGTGCAGGATGACGGGGTGTTTGGCGAACGCACACGCATTGAAGCGTGCTTGTTTCGCATCCTGCGTCGACGCATCATCGATCTTTATCGATCGCGTGGCAGCAGCAAAGAAGTCAATGCGTGTGGGTGGCGACGAGATTCGGGTGATGATCCAGTTGAGTCGTTTGCAGATCCTCAAGCGTCTCCAAGTGTGCATCTGCAGAACGAAGAAAACGCAAGTGAGCTTGAACGTACCTTGTGCGATGCACTGCACCACGTGATCGACCAACTGAAAGCGAAAGGCAACCTTCGCGATTTGATGATCCTTGAAGGCGTTTTCTACGCAGCCGTATCAAATCGCGAGTTGTCGAAGTTAATCGATGTTGCGGAAGGCCGCATTGCAGTGATTCGGCATCGCTTGCTCGCTCGGATGAAAGAAAACGTCAGTGCAAACTCTGATGGACAGCTGTCTAGTGAAAGTGAGTTGGGTTCGGACTTGCTGAGCAAGATTTGGGAACGTGATCGACCAAGTTGTCCGAAACGCACCACATTGGGTAAGGCTCAGCTGGGGATATTGGACAGCCCCTGGCAGCAGTATGTGTCGTTTCACGTCAACGACATTGGCTGCAACTATTGCAAGGCAAACTGGGAAGACATTGCCGACGCCGACCTTTCGGAAGCCCATGAGAATCGTTCTCACAGGATTTTTCAGTCGACGATTGGTTTTGTGAAAACGCCTTGATCGAACGTTCTTGAATTCGCAACGCGCGATCGCAGGCCCTATGATGGTGAATCTGAAATTCAGCTTTTCACCTTCGGCGCTGAGGGATCGCGATGCGTTCCTTGCTTATCCAACCGAGTCAAATCGGGCGCCACCCTTTCATTGGGCGGCGTTGCGGTTTTACTCTTGTTGAGCTCCTTGTGGTCATCGCGATCATCGCGATCTTAGTTGGTTTGCTATTGCCAGCGGTTCAGGCGGCGCGGGAAGCGGCGCGGCGGATGTCTTGCTCGAACAACTTGCGCCAAATCGGTCTTGCTGCGCACAATTATCACGGCACATTCAAGCAGTTTCCGCGTCAATCATTGCCCAGGCTTGGCCACACGTGGGCCGCAGCGATCTTGCCGTACATCGAGCGCGGCGCCGTGCAGGAGATCTACGACTTCAATTATCGCTGGGATCATCAAGAGAATAGCGATGCAATCGCGAGCAAGATTGAAACACTGCTGTGTCCATCGTCGCCCAAGGGAGACTACTTGGATCAAGTGCGCCAAGGTGTTGTGACAGCGACAACCGACTACGTCCCGCATGGTGATTTGACCCGCGAGATCATTGCCGGGGGCTTCGTAAAGGAGCGTCGCGATCGCACGGGTTTGATCAATAAACGCATCACACGTTTTCGGGACGTTAGCGACGGTTTGTCCAACACGCTGTTGTTGGTCGAGTGTGCGGGGCGCCCCGAGTACTGGGTGCAAGGGCGACTCGGCCCAATGACCAACAACAATGGGTGCAGCAATTTCAACGTCGTGAACGGTCGAACCCGCGGCGGCGGCTGGGCGAATCCAGCCAACATGGTGCCCGTGCATGGCTTTACTGAAGACGGTTTGCGCTGCGTTGGACCCAAGGTGATGAACGTGACCAACAACAACGAAGCCTACGCGTTTCATCCGGGCGGAATGGTGATCAACCTTGCCGACGGAAGTGCAAGGTTTGTTTCAGCCGAAATCGACATCGAGTTGTATGCGTCTTTGATTACCAAGGCTGAAGGTGAAGTCCTTGCCGACTACGGAGAGTGGTAGCGGCCACTAGGAAATTGCCGAGGCCATCGATCAGGGGGTAACGTCGCCTTGATCGGGGGAGTCGGATCGCCAACAATGATTCTCACACTCACCGCCACTACTCGTTCGCTCCTTTCGTTGGAATGAAAGGCGTTCGAGCCTCACCAGGATGCGAGGTGCATGTCGGAGACACAGCTTTCAGATGCTGCCAAGGCTGACTCACAAGTCGGGCAGTTTGAGTCGTCAGTGAACCCCATCTTTGTTCACCAGGGTGGACAGATTCAGTTCGCAAACGCAGCTGCCGTCGCGCTGGTGCAGCGGCCGGAGGGTGAGTCGCTCCGTGGCCAGCGGTTGTCAGACCTCTTTCAGTACGACGATCCAGAGCAAGCTCGCAAGCCTGAAGAAGCGTTGCCCGTTCGGACCTGGCCTTCCGATGGTGTCGTTCACTGCCGGACGCGCGACAACGGTGCCTCGGTCACACTGACGATGGTACAAACTCCTTTCTTGTTTCAAGGTGTCAATGCAACGCTGGCGATCGCGCATCGTCGCATCGACCGCGCGGAGGAAGAAACGGAACTTGAGCGAACGCGTTCGTTGTTGATGGCAGCGATCCAAAGTTCGCCCGCCGGGATTCTTGTTGCTGATGCGCCAAGTGGTCATATCCGAATCGCAAACAGCGCCGCGTTTGGAATCCGAGGGGACACAAGCGAGCCGCTTACCGAAATCCCCATCGAGAATCATCCGGCAAAGTGGCAGTGTTTTCACCCAGACGGAAGCGAGTATCGCCCCGAAGACTTGCCATTGTCTCGAGCACTGCTCAACGGCGAAACCGTCCGCAACGTTGATGTGTTGATTCGCCGTCAAGGCGGCGAAACTCGTTGGGTGCTTGGCAATGCCGCGCCGGTCAAGAACAAGAATGGTGATGTCACTGCGGCGGTGGTGGTCTTTCCGGATGTCACCGAACAACGTCGTGCCGACAAAGCGCTCCGCGAGGCGCACCAGGACCTCGAATTGCGAGTCGCCAAACGAACCGAGGAGCTATCGGCGGCGCTGCGAAGGATCGAGGAAAGTGAACGAACACTCAACGCGATCTTGAACAACACGACATTGATGGTTGGCATGATGTTGCCCACTGGAAAGTTGTTGCGCGTGAATCAAGCGATGGCTCGCGCCGCCGGTGCCACGGAACAGTCGATGCAAGGCCTGGCCATTTGGGATGCGCCTTGGTGGATGGACGACATCACGCGGGATCGTGTGCGGAACATGGTTCAGGAGGCAGCACGCGGAGCCTATGTTCGCGATGACATCCCCTATCACGCTCCCGACGGACGTTTTCGAAGTAGCGTCTTTTCGATCTCGCCCGTTCGAGATCGTGATGGTCACGTTAGGCTGTTGATTCCCGAAGCGGTCGACATCAGCGACCAGAAGGAAACCGAACGTCGGCTACGGGAAAGCCAGGAACGCTACCAGCGCTTGGTTGGTGACGTTGACCCCGACTACGTCGTCTTTGAGGTCGGCGTGGACCGCATCGTTCAATTCACCAGCGCTTGCGACCACTTGCTTGGCGTTTCTTCGGACCAAGTGGTCGGTCACAGCTGGCGAGATTTCATCGCTCCAGCTGATTCACTGGACAAAGGTCTTGATGCGATCGAGAAGTGTATCGCGGGGATCACGCCCGAGCCCTATGAATTGCGGATGCGCAATCGAATTACTGGCCACTGGTGCACGTTGGAGTTCCGGCAACGACCGGTTGTCGATTCCAGCGGAAAGGTCATTCGTATCGAAGGGGTCGCGCGAAACGTCACTCAGTATCGTGAAGCGATGCTCAAAATGCGCGAGGCGAAGGAGGCAGCTGAGTCAGCGGACCGCGTCAAAAGTGTGTTCCTGGCGACGATGTCTCATGAGTTGCGGACTCCGCTCAATTCGATCATCGGATTCACAGGGATTCTTCTGCAGGGGATCGTCGGGCCGCTCAACGCCGAGCAAAAGACGCAGCTCTCGATGGTGGCCGATAGCTCACGCCACCTACTCGAGTTGATTAACGACGTTTTGGATATTTCCAAGATCGATGCAGGAGAGCTGAGATTGCGTGCGACGGAGTTTGATCCGTGCGAGGTGATCGAACAGGCTGTGGCGATGGTCCGCACCGAATCGGCTCGCAAAGGACTCTCCTTGAGCGTCACGTTGCCCGATGATCGGGCGCAGCTAGCAACTGATCGTGGCCGCTTTCGACAGATCTTGTTGAACCTGCTTAGCAACGCAATCAAGTTCACCCCCTCAGGTGAGGTGGTTGTCCTTTGTCGCCGGGAAGGTGACGCTTTAGTGACGAGTGTTGCCGACACGGGCATCGGGATCGGGCAGGATGATTTGGCAACGATCTTTCAGCCCTTTCGCCAGCTCGACTGCGGTCTGAACCGCCGCAGCGAAGGTACGGGATTGGGACTGGCCATCTCCCATCGGTTGGCCGAGATGATGGGCGGCAGCATCGAGGTAAAGAGCCAAGTCGGTAAAGGAACGGAGTTCACTTTCACCGTTCCTTGTTCGACGGATGAATCGCCAAGTGCGGGGGGCAAGAGTAACGTGCGATGAGCAAGACCGTTCTGATCATCGAAGACAACGAGGCCAATGCCTATTTGGTCAGTTACATCTTGCGCGATCGCGGGTTAAAGGTTGTTGAAGCCCGTGATGGTGCCGAAGGGATTCGCCTGGCCCAGGAGAACCCACCGGACCTCATTCTCTTGGATATCCAATTGCCTGGAATGAGTGGCTATGAAGTTGCCCAAGAGCTGACGGCAATCGAAACACTCGACGGGGTCCCCATCATCGCGGTGACATCGCATGCGATGCCAGGTGATCGCGAACGTTCGATCGAAGCGGGGTGCGTGGCTTACATCGAAAAGCCCATCCAGCCCGATTCGTTTGGCGATGAGATCGAGCGGCATTTGGGTTTGAAATAGGGAGAGTCAACAAATGAGGCACGTGCTGGTTGTCGATGACGAGGCAAAGAACCTTTACATGCTGGAGACGTTGTTGACGTCCAATGGTTTCCAGGTGTCGACAACCGATACGGCTGCCTCTGCACTCGAGTTGGCTCGAGGTAATCCGCCCGATCTCGTTGTGTCTGATATTTTGATGCCGGGCACCGACGGCTACGCGTTTTGCCGTCAATGGAAAACGGACCCGGCGCTTCAACACATTCCCTTTGTTTTTTACAGTGCCGTTTTTGATTCGGAAGATGATCGGCGTTTGGCGCTCGACATCGGAGCAGCCGACTTTATCGAAAAGCCGATCGGCGTTGAACAACTTGTCCAGCGACTAAGTGCAGTGCTCGACGCCAACGAGAAACGCAATGGTGGCGACGCTGCGGTGTTGGACGAGAAAGAGTACCTGCGCAATTATTCGCGAGTCTTGAACCAAAAGTTGGAAGCCAAAGTTGCGGAGCTTGAACGCGCCAACTCCGATCTTCAGCGACGTCTTGACGAGCTCAATCAAGCACAATCGGAACTGCGGATTCGGGGGCGTGCGCTCGATTCGGCGTCAAACGGCATCACCATCTCGCTCGCAGACCACGACCAGCAGCTGGTTTATTGCAACCGTGCATTCGAAGAGATGACTGGCTATTCAGCCGCGGAAGTGCTGGGCACGAACTGTCGGTTCCTATCCGGCGATGACCGTAGCCAACCGGCGCTCGAGATTGTTCGCGAAGCACTGCGCGACTGCAAATCGTGTCAGGTGACGTTGCGAAACTATCGCAAAGACGGATCGATGTTTTGGAATCGATTGACGATCTCGCCAGTCACGGGCCCCAATGGCCAAGCCTCGCATTTTATTGGTGTCCAAGAAGATATTACCGACCAAGTCGAAGCGGATGAGACGCTGCGCGATAAGCAACGCGAACTCAATCACATCGGACGCCTGTCGTTCATGGGCGAGATGGTGGCAGGGATCGCTCATGAAGTGAAGCAACCGTTGGCGGTGATCATGAACTATGCATCGGCCGCAAGGAACTTGTTGTCTCAAGAGGGGGATTGTGACCCAGCGACGGCACTCGACTACCTGGCAAAGATCTCGGAAGCGACGGTCTCGGCATCGGACATCATTCGCGGGTTGCGTGGGTTTGCCGAACGTTCTCCGGGCGAACGCGAATTGCGGTGCGTTGATGAATTGATTCGTGACTCGATTGAACTGGTTCGCTTTGAAACGCGCTCACGCAGTGTACGCGTGATTTTCGATGCGGACATGTCGCTGCCAGACGTGCTCGTCAATCCGGTTCAAATCCAGCAAGTGGTTGTGAATTTGATTCACAACGCCTGTGATTCCATGAGCGATGTGCCTTTGGAACAACGCGAAATCACCTTAACCGTGCACGCCGATGACCAGTTCTTGAGAACGTCCGTTGCCGACCTGGGATCAGGAATTCCAAGTGGTGTCGCGTTGTTTGAACCCTTCAATACCACGAAGGAATCAGGCTTGGGTATGGGGTTGGCGATTAGCCGCACGATTATCGAAGACCATGGCGGAGCAATCTCGGCGGCGCCCAACCAACCGTGTGGCACCATCTTTAGCTTCACGCTTCCGCTTGTTGACGCGCCCAAGGCCGCACCACAACAAGTCGTCTCTTAAAGTTCGTCTTGCGTTTTGGTGCGCGAGGATGTCATCGCAGCGGACGTGTTGTCGATCGGGGTGTCGACTTCGAACTGAAGCGGTGGCACGTTTCGTTTCTTTCGAATCCAGTTGATTGAACGTCGCACGGGACGTGACTTGGCAACGCGGCGCTCGAGGCGATGTTTGCCAGGAAAGTCCATGAGCAACAGGCCAATCGCAATCGTTAGCAAGCCTTGCCCGGGAAGCAGCAGCATTGCGATGCCCGATAACAGCAGAGCAATGCCGGCAACGTTCTTGGAAACGACGATCATCAAGCGAAGCAGCGGATGGTTCTCAGCGAGTTTGGATCGCGGCTTCTTGCGACTAGCAAAGTAATCGCTTGGGATCCGTACAGCGAGCAGCGGCACAAGAACCAAGCTTGCAACGAATGCGACTGCCGAGATTGCAGCAATCCACCAAATCAGCGTTTGATGTTGCCGGAGAAGTTCGGTCACTTTGTTGAAGGCTTGAGGGCGCGTCGTTGGTTCGGTTGGGGAGGTCCAACCCAAGGACCTACTTTACCGCCCCGCTGCAGTGTCATGGAGGTCTGAGTCTTATGTGAGCCGAACGCGCTAGCGTCGGGCCCTGCGAAATCAAAAAGAATGTAAGGCCCGACGCTAACGCGTGCGGCTCATTCCTGATCGATTCTCGATCGCGTGTTGCCTTTTCGCAGGCTCGATCATTCCGAGGTCTTTCAGCAGGGCGACGATGTCTCTGCCGGCCAAAAGCATGCGAGTTCCGAGTGGTGTCAGTGCTTCGAAATGCAACGTGTCTGGCGATTCCGGCTGAGGCTGTGCCGTTCCCAGAGTGATGCCGGCTTTGGCAAGTTGTTGGCGCGCTTGATTGATTCGAATTTGCATGTCCGTTCCCCCGGTTGCGGTGTGAAAAACACGCAAGTCCATGCATTGACCTGCAAAGAGATCTGCGACAGATTTCGCATCGGGCCGCAATGAATTCTTTGAGAAAAAGAACTGCGTCGGTCATGTGCCGTCAGAGTGTTTCCTGCATCGCGTCAGCTGCCTGTAAGTCGCCTATCCCACGCCTCCATTGCCTCTTTGGCGCGAATCGACGAGCGAGCTGGGGGCAACTCCGTAAACGCGTTTAAATGCGCGCGAGAACTGAAACGCATCAGCAAAGCCGAGTGAGTCTGCGACTTCGCGAACAAGCAGGCCATGTTTCATCAGCAAGTCGGCCGCGTGGTTCATTCGTAGACGCAATAGGAACTGATAGGCGCCGGTAGCGGAGTAACGTTTGAAGAGTCTTGAGACGTAGACCGGGCTGATGCCACAGGCTTCCGCCACTTGTTCCACGGTGGAGACCTTCATGTAGTTCTCTTCGATGAACTGTCGGACCGTTTCGTAGGTGCGAAACGCCGTCGGTGCGTGCGTTCCGTCGTTGACGCGCCGCTGTTGGATCTTGAGCAACAGGATGCGTGCAAGGGATTGGCAGATCTCTCGTGAGACGTCGCTCTTCTCGCGCGCTTCGCGATCGATGGCGTTCCAAAGATCGGTAAATTCGATTATGCCGCTTGCAAGGATTGGTTTGCCATCCAACAGTCCAGCCGCTTTCAAAAGTGACTCACCATCGGTCCCAACGAAGTCAAGGAAATACTTTCTCATCCCATCGGATGATTTATTTTCGATGCGATGTTCGATGCCAGGTCCGTAGGCAAATACGACACCGCGCTGCAAACGAAAGTGCTCGTCTGACAGGGTTAGGTGACCATTACCCTCTGTGACTAGTTCGATGCCGAAATACGGGAAATCCGAACGTTCAACAACGTAATCGGGATGGGTTCGTTCAACCCCCCCACACACCACAACGAGTGGTTGGTCGCGTGGTGGATTGAGGTCCAAGTAAAAGCGTCTCGCGTCGAAAGTTTGTCGCGAAATAAAGTACGGGTCGCTGCTCAAGATCTCGCTCAATTAAGGTGGGAATCCAGCGCACTGCCAAGTGTGCACAAGGGTAATAATGGCTATGTTGCGTTTATCTCTGGCTATGGCTCACTTTAACGCCTGAGTTAAGATTTAACACGCAAGCTCCGAACCAGTGGTTACATTCTGCTCGCTATTCGGCATGTTTTCCGGAAAAACCGGGTGCACGTCAAATGGTTTTCTGGATCTCGGAGCAATAAGCATTGTTCAATTTTTCTTTTTCTGAGAGGTCTAGAAAATGCCGTTGAAAAAGTCGGCGCGATCAGGTTTTACTCTGGTCGAACTGCTGGTCGTCATCGCGATCATTGGTGTGCTTGTTGGCCTGTTGCTTCCTGCGGTTCAAGCTGCACGTGAAGCCGCTCGTCGAATGAGCTGCAGTAACAACTTCAAGCAAATTGGTTTGGCTGCTCACAACTACCACTCTGCTTACAAGCAGTTGCCAGTTTATGGCGGTGGTACGACTGACCAAATCACGCAACACGTTTGGCGTCCATCGGAAATCTCCAACAATGGCCAGTTGAGCTACTTGGTTGGTTTGCTTCCGTTCTGCGAGCAACAAGCGTTGTGGGAAACCATTTCGAATCCGCTGAACACAGACGCGTTCGGAAACAGCCCTCCTGATCCAAGTGGAAACGGTGGCGCACAAGCAACTCGCGCAAGTGGCGCACCTTTCCCACCAATGGGTCCAACTCCTGGCGAAATCGGTTACACACCTTGGGCGACTCAAGTCCCAACGTTCCGCTGCCCAAGCGATCCAGGAACGGGTTTGCCTTCTTTGGGTCGAACCAACTACGCATGTTGCCTTGGTGACTCGCCCGAGCGAGCTCAATCGGGTGACTGGTCCAACGGCACAGCACCACTTGGTGTTCCGCCGAACATCAGCCAGAACCTCGCGATCGAAATTCGCGCAGCTGGCCGCGGTGTCTTCGTTGTGCACAAGCACATGAAGTTCCGTGACATCCTTGATGGTCTTTCCAACACCGTCATGGCTGGTGAAATCGCAACCGACTTGGGTGACCGCGACAAGCGAACCATCGCAACCTCACGTGGTTGGTCATTTGTGCGTAACATGTTGCCAACCGAATGTCAGCCTTTGGTTGACCCAGAGCGTCCACAATTCTGGGCTCCTGGCCAAGCAGTTGTTGGTGCTGGTGACGGACGTGGTTTCCGTTGGGCATCGCATCGTCCTAACTTCAGTGGTTTCTTCACCGCACTGCCACCTAACCGCGAAATCTGCACCGAGCAGAACGCTGGTAACTCAGGTTGGTACACCGCATCGAGCCGTCACCAAGGTGGTGTTCACGTGCTGATGGCCGATGGTGCTGTGATCTTCATGACTGACTCGATCGAAGCTGGTGCCGTTGAGTGTGGCGACCTCGCCGTCTGTGGTGGTCGTCATCGCTGGCGTGGCCCGGGTGAACAAAGCCCCTACGGATTGTGGGGAGCTCTGGGAACTCGAGCTAACAAAGAGCAAATCGAGGAAGAGCTGAATCAATAGCGATCCTGAACGAGTAGCCGCATGTCAGCCTTCGGGTTGGCATGCGGCTGTTTTTATATCTACCCAACACAACTCAACCATTTCCGATTCAATGAAAAAATTGTTTGCCCTGCTCGCTTTGGTTCCCTGCCTGACCTTTATTGGATGCAGTAGCGAGCCAACCAATACGGTGGACGGCGCGTCTCAGGAAGCCATTGATGAGTACAAGCAGCTGCAAGCTGAGTCCAACAAGGGCTTCATGCAGGCAGAAGAGGCTCAGAAAGCCGATAAAGAATTCTCAAACTAGGTTTGGGTCTTAGACGTCGATGAAACATCGGCCATTTTCGATACTCCTGACCTTGGCTTTGGTCCTTGGAATGGGAGTTCTGGTCTCTTGTAGTAAGCCAAGCGAACAAGCAGAAACGCCGCCCTCGGATCAGGGCGGCGTTTCGCCGCTTGAACAGGTTCAAATTGCCGTTTCTCAAGAACGGTATGCCGACGCGGACGTTCTTGTTCGCAAACTTCTGGCCGCCAATCCAAGCGATGTGGAAGTCTTGCAGATCGCTGCAGACATCGCCTTCGCAAACAATCGTGCAAGCGAAGCGGTCGACTTGATGGTCGAAGCAAGCACGAGTGATCAGTTCAAGAATGAAACCCTGGCCAATCGAGCGGTCATTGGTTTGATCACGCTCGGTCGCCTCTACGACGCGATCAAGTTTCTCGAGCCCATTGTTGAGAAGTACCCCGAGCGTCATGCGCTGCGACGATACCTCTTCGATTTTCTTGTCAATATCGAAGAGAGTCATCGGGCAACGCCTCATGGACGCTATCTGGTGCGACAACGCCAGTTCGACCGCGTCCTTTTGTTTTCGCTAAGCACCTACGAACAACGCGACCTCGAAGCTGGCTCGATGGCGACGCTTCACAAACGCAATCCAAGTGATTGTCGATTGAGGATCGCGGAAGTGAGGACACGCTTTGATCGAGGGCTGTGGGATGGGATCGAAGAACCGCTCGACGAAATCCTGAAGCAGTATCCCGACAACGTTGCGGCCCAATTGTTGTTCGGCCAGTATTTGATTGCGTCCGGCCAATATGATCGGCTCGATAAATGGAGCGGCATTGTTGGCGAAGAAGCCAAAGATACATGGCAGTATTGGGCAACCCTCGGTGACTATGCCAGTCACAGGTCACAGCACAAAGAAGCCGTGCGAGCGTATTGGGAAGCTGCGCGAAGGAATCTCGATCACGGCGAGATTTTCACACGACTTGGTCGTAGCATGCTGATCCTTCAACAAGAGGGTGAAGCAATCAATCCTAGCGATGTGGAAGCGGTCAACGCGCGAGCCGAACTGCTCGTGCGGTTCATGCAAGACAAAGAACGGTTCTACAAACTTGGCAACACGTCCAATGCGATCGTCGTCGATGTTGCAAGGTCGCTTGTTGAGCTGGGGCGTCTTTGGGAAGCCGAGGCATGGCTGGCGTTCGCAATGACCATACCGGATGACGATGTCGCAAAGGTGCAAGCGTACCGCGGCGAAGTTGTCAAACTTCTAACCTCCGAAACGCCTTGGCAGCTCGAGGCGGGGCATCCGGTGGTGTCGCTCGACTTGAGCGGGTTTCCCGTTCCCCGAATTGAATCAAGCCAAGACGCCCTCGTTGAGAGTGGCTTTTCAGCTCCCTCGGTCACGCCCGTGCTCGTTGATGAAGCGCAAGAGCGTGGATTGGTCAAGAATGTCAGTTCAAGCCAGGCGACGTCGATTGAGGGCATTCCGCTTTATGCGCAGATGGAATCGGGCGGCTGCGCCGTTGACTACGACCTGGATGGTTGGCCCGATATCTACATCGCCTACCCAGGTGGCAAGCCCGGGGAAAATAATTCCCGGCCGAATCAGCTGTTTCGAAATCTGCATGGCCACTTTGCCGAGGTGACCGACCTCGCCGGGGCTTTCGATCAAGGATTCGCCCAAGGTGTCACCTTCGGAGATGTCAACGAGGATGGTTTTCACGACATCGTGGTGATGAACTATGGCAAGGATCGATTGTTGATCAACAACGGCGATGGGACGTTTTCGGATCGAAGCCAGTGGCTCGATACCGGCGCGGACGTTTCGTGGTCGACAAGTGGCGCGCTTGCCGACATCAATCAGGATGGGATCACCGATTTTGTCTGCCTGAAATATTGTGCGGGAATGAATGCGGTTGAGATTCCCTGTCACGATCCTGAAACCAATGAAGTCAGCCCCTGCCTGCCGACCAAGTTTGCCGCTGAACGAGATTCGTTTTACGTTGGCACACCTGAAGGTGGCTTTCGCGAAGTGACCGACGCATGGTCGGCCGTGCCCGGACAAATGGGGCGCGGGTTAGGTGTGGTGATCGGTGCACTTGATACCCGGCCCGGATTGGATGTCTTTGTTGCAAACGACATGACTGCCAACCACTTCTGGAGCCCCTCTGGAAACGACGAGTTTTCGCTCGTCGAATCAGCGACGCTGCGCGGGCTTGCATTCGAGGCTCGCGGACGTCCTCAAGCATGCATGGGCGTGGCGACGGCAGACCTGGATGATGATGGCGACATCGATTTCTTCGTCACCAATTTTGAAGAAGAGCACAACACGTTCTATGAGCAAACGCATCAAGGAGTGTGGACCGACACGACCCAGGCACTCGGGTTGATGCAAGCCAGCTTTTCACTGCTTGGATTCGGCTGCCAAGCAATCGATTTCGACAATGATTCGAATCTAGAAGTCGCGATCGCGAATGGGCACGTCTACAAGGATGTCGAGCCGCCGATCACCTACAAACAAAAGATGCAGATCATCCGCCGCGCCGGCGACAAACGCTATGAATTGTTTGATCTCTCGGCATCGAAGGGCTACTTGAGTCGTCCTCATGTCGGCCGCGGTCTTTGGTGGATGGATGCAGACCGTGATGGCCGAAACGATATGGCGATCACGCATCAGGGCGAGCCCTTTGCCCTGCTCATGAATCGAACGGAAACCGAGCACGGTTGGCTTCGCGTCGAGCTTGTTGGTGTTTCGGATACGCGCGATCCCATCGGTGCGACAGTGCAATTGACCGCCGGTGGCAAAAAGAAGACTGCACCTTTGGTATCCGGTGACGGGTTCTACTGTGCCAACCAGCGGATGCTGCACTTTGGTCTCGGCAATTTTGCCAATGACGAGACGCCGATTGAAATGTCGATCGCATGGCCCAATGGCGACATCCAAGAGGTTGGCGTTCGCCCAGGTGGCCACTACGTGATTGTGCAGGGCCAAGAAGCTTTTCGGTTTGCCGAGTAGTTACATTTGCACACTGGTTGGTTCGCTTTTTTCGAGTCGGTTAACAATGGCTATCAGCGAGTAACCTTGGCTATGGGATTCGAATTCTCATAAACCAGAATACGAAGGAGGGAAATCTCCGGAAAAAGCCGTGTTTTCTGGGTACCGCTCATCGCTCTCCCAAAACCAGCTTCACAACGTTGGAGAGTTTGCCAATTCCAGGGCTCATTGCCCGAAAAGCACACGTCTCCAGCCTCAAACCATCCAACCTGTTATCCAACCAACTCATCGTGCGGCCAATATTCATGTTCTCCAAAACGTTCCATGTTTTGACGCTGTCAGCGGTCTTGATGCTTCAAGTCGCGACGCAAAATTCGACGGCCTCGGCCGCCGATCCACTGAAACCACATCCTGCCGTTGCTCCAGCGCTCGAGAAGATTCAACACGCGGTTGACCACGGTCCCTACAAGCCCGCTTGGGACTCACTTGAAAAGTATGAAATTCCGCAGTGGTACAAAGATGCCAAGTTCGGAATCTTCATTCACTGGGGTGCCTACAGCGTTCCTGCTTTCGGCAGTGAATGGTATCCGCGCCAAATGTACATCGACCTTGACCGTCGTGGCGACAACTTCTTTCAACACCATGTCGACAAATACGGCAAGCAAAAGGACTTTGGATATAAGGATTTCATTCCACAATTCAAAGCCGAGAAGTTTGATGCGGCCGAGTGGGCCAAGCTTTTTAAGGACACCGGCGCTCGCTACGTGATTCCTGTTGCCGAGCATCACGACGGATTCCCAATGTACGACTGTTCGTTCACCGAGTGGGACGCGTCGGAGATGGGGCCAAAGCGAGATGTGATCGCAGAACTCGCTAGTGCGGTTCGCAACGAAGGATTGAAATTTGGCGTCAGCAGCCACCGTGCCTTCAATTGGATGTTCTACGTTCGTAGCAAAGAGTACGACAACTCGAACCCGAAATGGGCTCGGCTTTATGGTCGTCCGATGCCATTCCTTTTCGAAAAGGACGCTTGGAATTACCAAGAGAAGTTTGTCCCCCAAGACAAGCAGTTCAAAGATGATTGGTTGGCACGAACTTGTGAATTGGTCGACAAGTATCAACCCGACGTGTTCTGGTTCGACTTTGGGATCACGCCTGGTTTGCGTGAGCAGAATTACGACGAAAACCCCTACGCCGATCACCTCAAGCAATTCGCTGCTTACTACTACAACCAATCGTCAAAATCGGGCGATGGAATCGGCATCATCAACTACAAATGGAAAGCGTTTCCCGAGGGCGCTGCGGTCCTCGACAAAGAACGATCGAAGATGGCCGAGATTCGTAAGCCATTCTGGCAAACCGATACGGCAGTCAGCTCGAGTTCATGGGGTTACACGCAAAACCAACGCTACAAGACGCCGGAACGTCTGGTCAACGATTTGGTTGACATCGTTAGCAAGAACGGTTGCTTGTTGTTGAACGTTGGCCCACGTGCGGATGGCACGATTCCAGAAGAAGACACCGCGATCTTGAAGGCGATCGGTGCTTGGCTAAAGGTCAACGGCGAATCGATTTACGACACCACCTATTGGCACACCTTTGGTGAAGGGCCAACGGCCGTTTCCACCGGACACGTCTCAGAATCGAAAGACAAGCCATTTGGCGTCGAAGATTTCCGTTTCACCGTCAATGGCGACAACCTGTATGTCACCGGTTTGAAGTGGCCTGAGAACGGAAAGGCTGTGGTGAAAACTTTGGCCAAGGGTAGTGAGCACTATCCTGAAAAGATCGCATCGATCTCTCTGTTGGGATCGGATCAGCCCGTG
Source organism: Rubripirellula sp. (assembly GCA_965216875.1). Lineage (GTDB taxonomy): Bacteria > Planctomycetota > Planctomycetia > Pirellulales > Pirellulaceae > CBDCUW01. Next base: position 4,863,331 of record OZ244207.1, on the reverse strand, counting down.
AAATGGTCTCGTGATGAAAAGGGGCTGACGGTTCAACTTCCCGCCGGGAAGGCATCGAAGTACGCATATGTCCTGAAGGTAACGAAATAGCTTTTAGGACACTCATGCAAACCTCAGCAATCACGCCACCTTTAGGCGCTGCTGGCGTGCAAATTCCACGATTGGTATTTGGCACCAGCGCGCTTGGCAATCTCTACCAGTCGCTCGACGACAAGACCAAACGAACCATTGTTTCGCAGTGGTTCGAGCATTCGGGTGGTCTTGTTGCCGCTGATTCGGCTGGTAAGTACGGCGCAGGACTTGCGCTTGAATCGCTTGCAAAAGCGCTCACCGAACTTGAAGTTGATCCGTCAAAGATCGTGATCAGCAACAAGCTTGGTTGGCGCCGAGTACCATTGGAAACACCTGAGCCGACGTTCGAGCCAGGCGTTTGGAAGGACTTGCAATACGATGCAGTCCAAGACATCAGTTACGACGGGATCTTGCGTTGCTACCGTCAGGGCGCCGAACAGCTCGCGCCCTATCGTGCGCAATTGGTTTCGGTTCACGATCCAGATGAATACCTCAACGCTGCGTCTGACGAATCCGATTGGAAGCGACGTTGGGATGATCTGATCGAAGCCTACCGTGCATTGGTCGAACTGCGTGACAGCGGTGAAGTCGCCGCGGTCGGCGTCGGATCGAAAGATTGGAAGGTTTCCAAACAACTTGCCGAAGTCTGTGACTTGGATTGGGTGATGTTGGCGACGAGCCTGACGATCTACACCCATCCGCCTGAACTGCTGGAATTCGTTGAGACGTTGCGTCAACGCAAGGTTGCGGTGATCAACTCGGCGGTATTCCACGGTGGATTCCTGACCGGTGGCGACCATTTTGACTATCGCCTTGTCACGGGAGAGAGCGAAAGCGATCGCCGCGTGACCCTTTGGCGTGACCAGTTCTTTGAACTATGCCAGGCTCATGGTGTGCAGCCCGCTGCTGCCTGTGTTGCGTTTGGTATGTCACCGCCCGGTGTGGTTGCGATGGCTTTGAACAGCAGTCGGCCGGAACGGATTGGCGAAAATGTTTCCCTGATGGATAGTGCGCCGCCAGCCGAGTTTTGGTCCGCTATGATTTCTGCGGGAATGATCGAACGCCATTATCCCTATTTGAATGTGAGCTGACGCTCACGCCACGATCCTCCTCTCTCATCCCTCCTCACTCGAAAGATTCGCGAGAGCAAGTTATGTCGGAGACGAACACCAACAATCCCGATTCATCGGAATCGGGCTCAGCGGAATCCAGCGCCGATCCGTCCATGGGGCAAGGCGTTGTTCCACGCCAGTTTTTGTTGGCGTTCGTATTGACCACTTGCTGCTTCGCGCTGTGGGGGTTCGCCAACGACATCACTAACCCGTTGGTGAAGGTGTTCAAGGAGGTCTTTCAGATCAGCAACACGCAAAGTTCGCTCGTGCAATTTGCGTTCTATGGCGGCTATTTCACGATGGCTTTGCCCGCAGCCTTCTTCATTCGCAAGTACTCCTACAAGACTGCGATCATGGTTGGTTTTGCACTTTACGCGGCTGGCGCTTTGCTTAGCATCCCGGCGAGCTTGATGACCAACTTTTGGATCTTCATCATCGGGTTCTATGTGCTGACCTTTGGCTTGGCATTCTTGGAAACCAGTTGCAACCCCTACATCTTGGCGATGGGGTCGCCCGAGACAGCGACGCAGCGATTGAATCTGGCCCAGGCGTTTAACCCAATCGGATCGCTGACAGGGATGGTCATCGCCTCAACGTTGATCGCGCCCAATTTGGATGTGGGTGAGTTTCGTGGACAGATGAAGGATAAGTCGCCCGAAGTGGTTAAGTATGTCGAGGCAGATTACCCCGATGGACTTCCCGATTTTGATGCCGAGTTTGGCGCACTCGACAAGGCCGTGAGTACCGGATTGGCGAACATGAAAGCCAATGACGCGTCCGAGTTCGAAGCGATGCAGCAGCATGACTTGGCCGTCGTTCGCACACCTTATGTGGTGATCGCGTGTGTGGTGATCGGTTTCTTGCTTCTGTTTGCCATCACCAAGATGCCCTCGTTTTCGTCGGATGAACCCGACGCCCCGGTTGGCGAGTTGACCGGCAAGCTGTTGGGCAAGGCGCACTATCGAGAAGGTGTTGTCGCGCAGGCCTTTTACGTCGGAGCCCAGATCACCTGCTGGACGTTCATCATTCACTACGGCATGGAGCTTGTGAACTTGTCGCTGGCCGAGGCGCAGAACTGGAATATCGCTGCGATGGCGATTTTCCTTGCGAGTCGTTTCATTTGTACCTTCATGCTCAAATTCATCAGTCCAGGCCGCCTGCTCATGACGCTTGCCGTCGCAGCGATTGCTTTGACTTTGGGTGTGATCGTCTTGCCCGGCAAGGTTGGCTTGATCTGCTTGGTGGCGATCTCGGCGTGCATGTCGCTGATGTTCCCAACGATCTACGGGATTGCCTTGAAAGGGTTGCCCGCCGAAGAAGCCAAGCTTGGTTCTGCTGGTTTGATCATGGCGATCGTTGGTGGTGCGTTGTTGCCATTGGCCCAGGGCTACTTCATCGACCAGCTCGGTGTTCGCGGATCGTTCTTCTTGCCGATGATTTGTTTCGTCGTGATCGCGATCTTCGGCTTCCGAACCTTTACCAAGTTCGAAAACGAGCCGGCCGAGCCAGCCGCCGCCTAGAATGGCGTAGGCGGATTAAGGAGCGATCGTGCCGCGGATCCGGCTTGGTTTGCAAGCCGGTCCCTGCACTCGACGTAGCTACGCTCGCCAGAGCGTGGTGATTGTGAATAGCGATCTACCGGTGAAAACCGCCTTCTGGCGAAGGTAGCCACGGGCCGCGGACCGGCCGCACAGCGACCAACAGTGCGTTGCGGATCGAGGCGGGCGCCATTACTCTTGTGAGGCTCAACGAGAGGCTGGTTCTCTTGTTGTTGGCCACCACAGAGAACCTGCCGAGCCGCTTTGATGATGCCATCTACCTTACTGTGTTGGGCGATTCCAAATCATGGAGTTGCCATCGCATGACGCAGCGCATTCATGTTGTTGATTCCCACACCGCCGGAGAGCCGACGCGGGTAATCGTTGCCGGCGGTCCTGAGCTCGGAAGTGGCACGGTCGCCGACCAACTCGCGCGATTCAAGTCGGACTTTGACCCTCTTCGCAGGGCCGTGGTCACCGAACCACGCGGTCACGATGTGTTGGTTGGTGCCATGCTTTGCCCAACTCAAGATCCCAAGTGCCTGACAGGGGTGATTTTCTTTAACAACGTCGGCTTTCTAGGAATGTGTGGCCACGGGTTGATTGGCGTCGTCGAAACGCTCAAGCACCTGGGACGCATCACCGAGGGAAACCATTGTATTGAGACACCCGTTGGCGTTGTTTCGGTTCAGGCCAATGATGACGGAAGCGTCACCTTCGAGAACGTCGAAAGTTATCGCGCTGCGACGGACGTTGTTGTTCAGATCGATGGCGTGGGTAAGATCCGAGGTGATGTGGCTTGGGGCGGCAACTGGTTCTTTTTGGCCGAGTACGACCAGACGCCCATCTGCTTGGACAACGTCGGTCAGCTCCAGCAGATCGCAAGTGATGTTCGCCGCGCCGTTGCCGCGGCCGGCTATCCCGAAGTCGACCACATTGAACTGTTCGGAAGCTCTGGCGTGGCAGGTGATCGGCGCAACTTTGTGTTGTGCCCAGGCTTGGAATACGACCGTTCGCCTTGTGGAACGGGAACCAGCGCAAAGCTCGCTTGTCTCGCTGCAGATGGCAAGTTGCAAGAAGGTGCCAGTTGGGTGCAGCGCGGAGTCTTGGGAACGGAATTTCGAGGACGCTTTGAATGGGCGGACAAACAAAAGCAAAGCATCTTTCCAACCATTGTTGGGGAAGCCCATGTGACCGCCGAGTCGCAGCTGATTCTTGACGATAATGACCCATTTCGGTTTGGGCTATGAGCAAACGAGTCACGATCATCGGCGGTGGCGTGATCGGCTTGGCGGCTGCATGGTACTGCCGCAAACAAGGATTTGACGTCACGGTCATCGATCGAGGCGACTCGAGTCGAAACGGGTGCTCGTATGGCAATGCGGGAATGATCGTTCCAAGTCATTTCGTTCCATTGGCCGCTCCGGGAATGATCCGGCTTGGATTGAAGTGGATGCTTAGCTCTCAGTCCCCTTTCTACATCCGTCCACGTCTCTCGATGGAATTGCTGGGGTGGCTGCTGAAGTTTCGCAGCGCCTGTTCAAAGAAAAGAGTCGCCGCAGCCGCGCCGCTTCTTCGCGACCTTCACCTTCGCAGTCGAAGTTGCTACGCGGCACTTGAAAGTGAGTGGGCGCTCAATGGTGAGTCGGATAACGGGTTTGGACTGATCGAGAAGGGACTCGTCATGCTGTGCCGGACGGAGGAGGCTCTCGAAGAAGAAGCTCATGTTGCCGAGCTGTCAAACAAACTTGGTATTCCCGCCGAGGTTCTCGATTCAACGGCGCTCGCGCGGCTCGACCCCAACATCGAGATGAGTGCCTATGGAGGAGTTTACTTCCCAAAGGATTGTCATCTCTCTCCCAATCGTTTGATGGATGGATTGCAAACTCGGCTCGAAGACTCGGGTTGCGAGTTCGTATGGAACGCAGAGGTGACGGGCTTACGCGAAAACGGGGGCGTCGTGGAGGCTGTTGCGACGACCGAGGGCGACATCGAGAGCGACGAGTTTGTTGTCAGCGGAGGCGTTTGGAGTTCGGAGCTTTTGCGGCAGTGTGGTCTTTCGTTGCCAATGCAGGCGGGAAAGGGCTACAGCCTGACCCTTTCGCAGCCCGCGCAGCTTCCGACCGTTTGTTCGATTCTGACCGAGGCTCGTGTTGCGGTGACTCCGATCGGGACGGCGCTTCGGTTTGGTGGGACGATGGAAATTGTTGGCAACGATGAATCGATCAGCGACTCGCGTGTCAAAGGCATCATCCATTCCGTTTCGGATTATTATCCACGGTTTTCGCCAAATGACTTTGCTGGACTCACGCCATGGGTTGGCCTGCGTCCCTGTTCACCAGACGGGCTTCCCTATCTTGGTCGTACCCGTCGCTTCAAAAACCTGATCGTTTCAACGGGGCATGCAATGATGGGAATCAGCCTCGCACTCGTTTCCGGCCAGATGGTTGCGGATCTTGTCGACCACAAACCAATCGAAGGGATCGACGGTCTTGGCCTCATGTCACCGGATCGCTATTGAGCTCACGCGATCACTTCTTCGACAACGCTTCCAGCCAAATCGGTCAATCGCATTTCGCGTCCAGCATGACGAAAGGTGAGTTGCTCGTGGTCGAAGCCGAGCAGGTGAAGTATCGTTGCGTGCCAATCATTGATGTGGACTTTTCCTTCGACAGCTTCGTACCCGTGTTCGTCGGTACTCCCGTGGCTCCAGCCACCTTTGACTCCGCCACCTGCCATCCACATTGTGAACCCTTTGTGGTTGTGGTCCCGGCCGTTCCCGTCGGGAGAATAGGGAGTGCGGCCGAACTCGCCACCCCAAAGCACCAAGGTGTCTTTCAAAAGGCCACGCCGTTTTAGGTCCGCAAGCAGCCCTGCGATCGGCTTGTCGGTCTCGGCACAGTTGTCGGCAAGCGCCGTGGGGAGGTTGCTGTGTTGATCCCAACTGCCGTGTCCCAACTCGATAAAGCGCACTCCCGCTTCCGCAAATCGGCGGGCAAGCAAACATTGGCGACCGAAGCCGTCCGTCGGGTCTTCGCCAATTCCGTAAAGCCGCAACGTTTCTTCGGACTCATCCGACGTATTCATGATTCTCGGTACGGCGTCTTGCATTCGGAACGCAAGTTCGTAGTTTTCAATTGCCCCTTCGACGAGCGGATTGTGATCATCGCGAGCGAGTTTCTCACGATTCAGTTGTGCCAGAAGATCCAGTTGTGCGCGCTGCGTTGATTTGCTGAATTGCTCGTTCTTGGCATTGTTGATTCCATAGGGATTCACTTCGCCGCGACGCATGCGGTCGATACGGCGATTGCGAGCGCTGCTGTCTTGGACAGAGAGTTTTGTTCCTTGAAAGGCTGCCGGCAGGAATGCCGAGCCAAAGTTCTGTGCGCCACCGACGCTGGTTGGTGGGTTGATTGTGATGAACCCGGGAAGGTTCTGGTTCTCGGTACCGAGACCATAAAGCGTCCACGCGCCCATGGACGGACGCACTTGTTGGAAATTGCCGGTATGCAATTGCAACATCGCTTGGGCGTGCGCGGGTTGGTCACAGTGCATTCCACGCAGCAGACAAAGATCATCGGCTTGTCTTGCAAGCTCGGGGAATAGGTCCGAGATCCAGAGACCGCTTTCGCCACGCTGCTGGAACTTCCAGCGTGATTTGCACCAAGGAGTCCCGTAGTTCGATGGGCGACCGTGGTCGCGCGCGAGTTGTGGTCTGTAGTCAAAGGTATCGACATGTGAGGGGCCGCCACGCATGCACAGGAAGATCACGCGTTTCGCTTTGGGAGGCAGAGGTGGTTGTCTGGGGCTCAGCAAAGATGCGTTTGGGTCCGCGAACGCTTGGTCGGCAGCCATTGCGCGAAAGGCGAGATATCCAAAGCCTGCCGAGATGCTTTGCAAAACGGATCGCCGCGAGGTGACGGGAACGCGCTGAAGAGTCATTTTGTTTTTCACACTTATTGGTCTAATCGATGACGCTGAATTCACTTGTGCACATCATGACTTGGCAATAAGCAGCCATCTTTTCGCTTTTGCCAAGCGATTCGTCACTGCCAAGTCGTTCCATGAATTCGAACGCAAAAGTCCGTTCTTCGTTGGTGGGATAGCGGCCCAGGGTCAGTTGGTAGAGGTAGTCAACTCTCTCGCTGGCAGGACGAGATTGCACTCTCGTGGCCAAACTTTTTGATTGGTTCCAAACGAACGGGTTGTTCATCATGTACAACGATTGAAGTGGGCTCGCGGTCGCACTACGCATCCCATCGACGCTGCCAGCGTCCGGGGCATCGAACAGTTCGAGAAACTCTGGCAACACACTTCGAACCCGCGGCAAATACACCGAGCGGTGGTTTGAATCGATCGCTCGAATGACCGGTTCGAAAACATTTTGTCCAACCGAGCCTTCGCCGACCGAGCGAAGAGTGGTCCCCAGTGGGCGTTTGACGTCAAGATTGCCTGCGCAGGCGAGCATGGCATCGCGAACAGCTTCGGCCTCGAGTCGTCGTTTGTTCATTCGCCAAAGCAATCGGTTGTCGGGATCCATTGCAAAGTGCGATTCATCGAATTGCGACGATTGTTGCCACGTTCGGGACATCGCAATCTCGCGAATCAGAGATTTGATGGACCAACGGTTATGGACCAGTTTTTGGGCAAGATGGTCAAGCAGTTCGGGATGCGACGGCATTTCGCCAGAGCTTCCAAAGTCGTCCACCGTGCGCACGATGCCTTGGCCAAACATCCAGTACCAGATGCGGTTAGCCATCACTCGTGCGGTCAACGGATGGGAATCGCTCGAAATCCACTTGGCCAACTCGACGCGTCCGCTTCCACGTGCACGCTTCTCGATCACGTGCCGACCGGGTTGTGCGAGGACCTGCACAAATCCACGCGGGACCAATTGCGCTGGCTTGTCCAATTCGCCCCGTAGCAACAAACGTGTTGGCAACGGATAGTCACGATCTTGCGTCCCCATCGCAAAGACGCGAGGGTTGCCGCGTCGGTCATAGGATTGCAAGGCCGCCTCGGTTTCATCTCGATCGCTGCGAATACGACGCAACGTGCCTCGAAAGACACTTTCGCCATTTCGGATTCTCCGCATCGCATCATCGACCGCTTGCTTGGCGTCGTCGCGTGCTTGCACCAACTTTCCGTATTCGGTTTGCGATAGTTTCTCTTTGCCCGGCGGTGGCCCCATGCCAGTGATGTCAATCAGCGTTGCCGACTGTCTCGCTTGTGCTTTGATCAACCCATAATGCGTTTCCGTTGCTCGAAAGATCCCAGCGAGGGCGTAGTAATCCGATTGCGGGATCGGGTCGAACTTATGATCGTGACATCGTGCGCATGCAACGCTCGTCGCAAGAAAGGCACGGGTGGTCGCATCGATTTGTTCGTCAACCAAGTCGGCAAAGAACTTTTGCTGATCCTCTTCTCCGACCAGCTTTTGCCCAACAGCCAGAAAGCCGGTTGCGATTAGATTCTCTGCCCACTCTTCATCGTTGCTGATGGGGAGGAGGTCGCCAGCAAGCTGTTCACTCACAAAGCGATCGAATGGCTTGTCCTCGTTGAAGGAATCGATCACATAGTCGCGATATCGCCAAGCATGTTGGTAGACATTGTTTGCATCTCCCCCTGTTGATTCAGCGAAGCGAGCAACATCCAACCAATGGCGACCCCAGCGTTCACCATAAAAGCGTGTTTCAAGAAGGCCTTCAATCAGATGACCGAGTGCTTTCTGGTCAATGCCTGTGCCGCCGGTTTGATTGAGTTGACTTGTCCAACGTTTGACTGATTCGGGCGTCGGAGGCAAACCAGTGATGACAAAGAAAAGACGCCGGACCAACACTTCAGCATTGGCATCGGCCGAAGGAGCGATATCGTGAGATTCGAGTTTGGCGAGCACAAATCGATCGATGTCGTTGTACGCCCAATCGACTCGCTTTGGTTTGGGTGGCGTTGGATTTGACCTTTGCCTGTATGCCCAATACTGGCGGCCTTGATCAATGTCGATCTCCGTCGCGACTCGAGCGGTGGGCTGAGTCTTTCGCGGGTCGGGGGCTCCCATCTCGATCCAGCTGCGAAAATCGGCAATCACCTGGTCCGGCAGCTTTCCTTTGGGTGGCATTTGATAGTCACCCTGGTAAGTGATCGATTGGTACAGCAAGCTGCGATCGGCAGCACGCAGTGTGATCGCGGGCCCCGACTCGCCACCGCGCCGAATCGCATCTCGGCTGTCGACCTTCAAACCTCCGCGTGCTTTTCCTGATTCGTCGGAATGGCACTCGTAGCAATGTTTGACCAGAATCGGCCGAATCTTTGTTTCAAAGAAATCGTTGCTTCGCTGTTGGGCTTGAACGCAAATGCAAGGCAAGAACGACAGGAAAAGAATGGATCCGTACCGGCAGAGATTGGCCGTCTCGCATGCCAAGCGTTGCAAGCTGGAACTCAGAAACTTCATTGTCTTCATGCTCGACCCGGCTTCATTTGCTTGGCGGACGTTTCGGGCGAACTGCAATCACGGCTTGACCAGACGAATCCGTATTGAGTTGATTGATGTCGGTGTCGTCTGAAATGACGTTCAGTTCGGTGATTCGGTTCGATTGGGTGACAATTCTTGCGGAGAGTGGTTTCTGCATCCGAGTAAAGATTGGGTGACGCAGTCCACCGGCCAGTTCAACACCGACGCGGAATTCGAACGTTCGTCGCTCGCGCATGGCAGCGGTGATTTTCGTCGTGGCCGGAATCGCGATTGTGATCGCAGCCGGTTGCGCGGCGCTGGACATGCCAAAGCCGCCGCGACGGCCCCTGCCCTGCCCCGGCGCTGCGCCAGCTGCGTTGCCTCGCATACCGCGTCCACGTCCGGCACTGGGGGTCTGTGAAAAAGTGATTCGATTGCCGGAAACCTTGTAAATGGTCACAAAGGTTTCTTCGGCGATGGCCGGAAGCGACATGGACGCAAAGGCAACCAGAGCGGCAAGGATGCGGTGCATCGATGACCTGCAAATCAGAGTTTGGGCGAGTGATTTTGTAAGTGGTCGTATGGCGACGCCCAAATCGGACGGAGAATCTGGATCGATTTCGTGAAAAACACTTTCCGAGAAAAAACCGGAATGGCGCGTCCAATCTTTGCCCGAGCATACGAGTACTATCGAAGTACGTCTGGACCGATCATCTATCCATCGACTTGTTCAAAAGCGGAGTCGCTGATGCCAACCCGAAGCCTGCTGCTCGCCTTGGCCGTCCTGTTCGCCACGATCGTATCGTTCGACGACGCTTTGGCTCAGCGCGGACGTGGACGGACGAGCCAACCGGCGTCACCGACGAGCAAGCTTTTCGTCGCGATCGATTTGGATGGCAACAACGTCCTGTCGAGCGATGAAATCTCCAAAGCGATCATTGCTTTAAAGCGTCTTGATTTGGATAAAGATGGCAATGTCACAGCTTCGGAAGCAGGTGAGGTGGCGGCTGGTGACGCTGCTGGACCGAGAGGGCGATTTGGTGGACAAGGTGTTGGTACGAAACAAACCGATGAAGATGCGGGTGGCGTCCGTGGCCAAGGTATGGGGCGGGGACGCGGCTTCGGGCGAGGCCGGGGCTTCGGGCAAGGACTTGACGCTGGTTCAGCACCAGGGGGAGCGCGCGGCGGTACTGGCCGAGGTGGATTGGGCCAAGGAAGATTCGGCCAAGGAAGATTCGGCCAAGGAAGATTCGGCCAAGATGCTCAAGCCAATCCGGCGAGTCGAAACGAACGCGACGTTCAGCCGACTCTGAAACCGGCCCCGCCCGAAAATGAGAGCGACAAGGGAAACCCTTTGACTGACGACTAACGATAGATGGTACCGAAGAGTCCTAAGCCCAACGATCGATCCGCCGACGAGTTTGTTGCCTTGTTGATGCAACATCGACATGCAGTCTATGCATTTATCGCTAAACAATTGGTGAATCCCGCGGACGCCGAAGACGTCTTCCAGAAGACGAGCGTCATTCTCTGGAAGAAGATGGACGACTTCGACGCTGAAGGCAGTTTCTTTCATTGGGCGTGTGGTGTCGCTTTCAACGAAGTACGCAACTTTCTCGCGGTCAATCGGCGAAGCAAAGTTCATTTCGATGACGAACTGACATGCCTACTGGCCGAAGAAGCCCAAGAGGAGTGCGAGCTCACTGAAGCTCGTCTCTCGGCGCTACAGCATTGCATGGAGAGTCTTTCCGATCGCCAGCAAGAAATCCTGCGACGCTGCTATATGGAATCAGGCTCGATTACCGACGTGGCCGAATCGATTGGCCGTCAGCGAAGTGCACTCTACAAGCAGCTGGCGCGTTTGAAGGACAAACTGCATCACTGCATCGATACGCGACTTGCAACGCAGGGAGGTGGTCGATGAAGTCGGATGAACTCATGCAATTGGTTGATCGCCTCGTGACCAACCAACTTACACCCGATGAGCATGAGAAGCTGCAGACGGAGTTGAAGGCCAATGCCGAGGCGAGGTGGCTGTTTCGCGCTCGGATCGACTTAGAGGCTGGGCTGCGTAGTTGGGCGCAGGAAGAACCCGGTTTGGAATCGCGTCAACGCGATGGTATGGCGACTTCCGCGAAGTGGTGGATGGCGATCGCGGCGACCTTGATGCTTGTGTTGATTCCCTTTGTGGTCCGATCCTCAAGGCAAGATGAGCGTGACACAGCGGCGGTGCAAGTCGTTGATCCCGAACTCACCGACGTTGGTGTCGTTCGACAGCAGGAGTGTGTTTGGAAAGAATCGCCGGCTCTTGTAAACAATCGATTTGGCGTTGGTAGATTGGAGCTTGAATCGGGAGTTGCAAAGCTCAATTTTCGGTCGGGGACGGATCTTGTGCTGCAGGGCCCCTGCTCGGTGGATGTCATCGCCAGCGATTCAGCGAAGCTGTTGGCCGGTAGCGTCTACGTCAACGTATCGGACGTCTCCAGCGGTTTCGTCATGCAAACGCCCGAGGCCACAATCGTTGATGAGGGAACGGAGTACGCTGTCGCTCTCGCGTCAACGCAGACGGAAGTGCATGTTTTCGACGGCAGTGTTTTTTGGGTGGTCGATGGCGGTGAGAATGAATTTCGCGAGCGGATCAACTCGGGTGAAGCCAAAAGCTACTCGAGATCTGATCCAAGACGATCTGGATTCGTACCCTTTGGACAACGCAAGTTTGTGCGTGACCTTGAAGCGACAATCAAACAAAACGCTGGCCAGTCTCTCTTGGCGTATGACGGTTTCGAGAACATCGCCGGCCGATTACGACGAGGGCGAAGCGGATTCGGTTTTGCGGACGGATGGCAACCCGCAGGGAGAGTTCGCGGTCGAGTGGCCCAGGTGGTAGACGCTCCAAGCGGAATGGTCTTTGGAAGTAACAGGCTGGGGCGAAGGATGCTGGCTGTTGCAAACGGCGATGACTTGAGACGGAATCTGGAAACTCCGGTGGTTTTGAGCGGTGGGGATGATTGCTTTCTCAGCATGATCGTTGCAAGAGACGCCGCGGAAGGTCCTGAAGCCACGCAGAGCGATTTAGGAGAACCGGTCTTGGATTCTTCGCTTCGGATTTCATTGGAACCCGATGTGTTGGGTCGGCGCCGGTTGCGCAAGACGATTCACTTCGGAATCAACGAAGAAGCATTCCCCTATGTCAACGCCGCGGGAAGTGTTGTAAAGACCGCTACATCCATCGCAGAGGACGATGTGTTGTTGCTCGTCCTGAAGATCTCTGCTGAAGCAAGGTCAGCGTCATTGCGTTTGTATCGCAACGGCGAAGACGTCGACTTGAGTGAACCCGACACGTGGACCGTCCACAATAATCAAGCGGGCGCATTGCTCGACATCACTTCAGTCCGGATCACCTCCGGATCGAAGGGGGCGTGGTTCGTCGATGAATTGCGAATAGGAACATCGTGGGAAGCGGTGACCGCCGGCTTCTAATGCAGCAGATTGCAATCTTGTTGCCACCAGAGCAACTTCTTGCGCAGTGCCTTTGAGCCGCTGGCCGTCAGGCCGCGGGCCCTTGCCGACGCGCAGCGAGTTTGAGGGCGATTAAGGCCCGGCCGCTTACGCGATCGCGGCTCCGTTGTGTCTGCTGGTGGAATCGCAATTGCAATCCGTAGCACTCATCCCGTTCTGAGCGTCTCAGCCCAGTCATTTGGGCTGACGGATGATGCTAAAGACTTCGCTGAAACAGTTTTCCGAAGGGTTGGTAATTGTGGTAGGGCACGGCATGCTCTTTCCAATCCTCGACGGCGCGATCGTAGGTCGCACGCATTCGATCCAAGTCCGCCGATTTTGACGCGTCTTCAACGAGGTTCGTCAACTCAAGGGGATCTTGAGCGAGATGGTAAAGCTCTTCGGTCGGTTTCATCTTTTTGTCGCTGTACGGCCAGTAGATGTACTTCCAGTCCTTCGTCACGACCGAATAGCTGTGCACCTGTTTGGGACCCCAGACGTTGATCAGGGGCAGTGACTGATGCGTTGCTGACTTTGGGTTGTCGTAAAGTGACAGGAGGCTGATTCCATCCATGTTTGCTGGCTGTGGCAGGCCGGCAAGTTCGAGGATTGTCGGCGCAAAATCGACGTTGCCGGTAAGAGCTTCGCACCGCAATCCCTTGCCGCTGTTGGGGTGTCTCGGGTCGAACATGATCAGCGGCACGCGTGATGCTTCTTCGTACGGCAAGACCTTCGAGCCATAGCCGTGTGACCCACAAAGAAATCCATTGTCCGATGTGTAAATGATGACGGTGTTCTTTGCGGTGCCTGACTTTTTGAGTGCCTCGCGGACCATCCCTAACGCGACGTCGATCGCGTAGATCTGTTGATAGTAGGTTGCCATCACTTCATCATATTTGTCGCTGTAGTTCCAGCTGTGGAAACGTTCGAACTGACGGCCACCCCGGCTTTGTTCCGAGAAGTGTGCTCCGTATTGGCGCCCATAGTTGGCGGGTTTGGTAAAAGTCTTGCCGCGATAGACATCCGCGAACAACGGATCGGGAGTCGCTGGTTTGTGCGGCGCTTTGAAGCTGATCGACAAACAAAACGGTTGTTCACCCTTGGCTGCGTCGGTGATGAAATCACGGCCAAAGGCGCCATAGGAGAGGGTGGAATGTGGGTATTGATTGGCATAGGCAACCATCGATTTGTTTTTTCGCGTTTGGTAAGACGTTTGGCCTGGGCCGCCACCCCAGCGATCAAAGTCGGATTCTGGCAACACGCCTTTCTTCTCGGGCGTGTCGGTGACTTCGAAACCGAACTTGCCGGCAAAGGCTGTCTTGTAACCGGCTTCACGCAAGAGCATTGGGTAGGTCTTTTCCCAGTGCTCTTTCATCAATGCGCCATGTTCGAAGTTGCAGCCCGTTTTGTATTCGTACATTCCCGTCATCACATTTGCGCGGCTGGCCATGCAAATGGCGGTGGTGTCGTAGTGGTTGTCAAAGACGATGCCGTCGCGCGCAAGTGCATCCATGTTGGGCGTTTCGACACCTGGCGTGCCGTAGCATCCCATCGAATAGGTGCATTGATCGTCGGCAAGCAAGAAGACAACGTTGGGGCGGTCGTCCGCTCGCGTTTCAGCAAGCAGAAGACAAACGGCAAGTCCAAAGAACAACTGATTCAGGAATTTCATGTTCGGTAGCGCGTGACAAAGTGGCCAGTGGGACGTGAGACTGAGACGGTGTTACAAGGTCGGGGGCGTCCAGTCGGGAATGCCACGTTCCGCTTTTTGTTTTTCGTATCGAACCGCTTGAGGTTGATGCGGTGCATACGGGACGTCCTCGTTGACCATCAAAGGCAACGTATCGGTCCACCATTTGTCGTAGGCCTCCTGAAGTTCGGTAACGATGTCGGCGTGATCGTCGATGACATTGACTTTTTCGTAGGGGTCACGAGAGATGTCATAGAGTTCTTTGTTGTTGACGAATCGCCAACGCTGCGTCCGCACGGCACAGTTCTTGAATTTCGAATCGTTCGGGTCGGCACCTTTGTCCCAGCGCCCTTGGTGCGTGAATAAATACCGATCGGGCCACTGGGCCGAGGCGTCGGCGAGCAGTGGAATCAGCGTTCGGCCGTCGATCTGTTGGATGTCATCGGGGATTGAGACACCGGCTAAATCGCAAAACGTTTTGTACAGATCGATGTGTGCGGTCAGTCCGTTGATGTCGACGCCTTCGCCGAGCACACCTTTCCATCGCCAAAACGCGGGAACGTGCGTGCCACCTTCATAGGGTGAGCCTTTGCCCGACTTGAAGCCTGCCGTGAAGATTGGCGTCCGCTTACCGTTGAGCTTTGCGTTGCGACCAGCTTGTCCGTTGTCGGTCATGAAAATCACCAACGTATTTTCCCAGGCGTTCCACTGGTCAAGCTTTTTGACAAGCAGACCAAAGTTGTCGTCGATATTCTCGATCATGCCATACCGTCCCGCCGTGCTTCCGTCGTAGCCCATGTCCAAGAAACGCTTCTTGTATTTGTCGGGGGCAATCATCGGACCGTGCGGCGCGTTGAGTGTCAGGTAGGTGAAGAAGGGCTTGCCGGCATCGAGTTGTTGTTTGGTCCAGCCAAGTGCGGCGGTGAAGAAAACGTCGGTGCAGAATCCCTTGGTTTGCACAATCGTGTCGTCATCCAAAATGACGCAATCGAAATACTTGTCGGTTCGGTTGGGTGGGAAGTCGGCACAGCTGCCTGGATAGGATTGGCCAATGCCGCCGGCCCCGTGAATGAATGTTTTGCTGAAACCTCGGTTGTAGGGTTGGTAGGCGTCTTCATCGCCCAAATGCCACTTGCCAAAGATGCCGGTCGCGTAACCCGCCTTTTGTAGCAGTTGAGGGAACGTTGTCGTGCTCAGGGCCATGCGTTCGCGTTCGCGGATCGTGTGCGTGACGCCGTTTCGAAATTCATGTCGACCGCTGAAGATTGCTGATCGCGTTGGCGCACACGTTGGGCTGACGTGAAAATCCGTAAACCGTGTTGAGCGTTCGTAGAACTGATCAAGGTTCGGCGTTCGCAGGACTTGGTTTCCCATGCAGGACAAGTCGCCCATGCCTTGGTCATCGGTCATGACCAAAATGATGTTTGGTTTCGAACCGGCCAAAGAACCGGTGTCGGCGTGAAGAGAAACGGCAGCTGCCAAGAACAGGCAGGAGAAAACGCATAGACGCGCAAGCATGTTGGGCCTCGTAGTGTGGTGGGGGCAACCGATGGATCGATTGCAAGGGGCGACGCCATTGTGACTGATCGAGCAAGCGAAATCGACTAGCGCCAAACGATTTCGCCCAACGCACGGAGATTCGGTGGCGAAGCTCGGAGACAACCGCGGCCTCTTTGGACCGGCGTTGCGATTAAGATAGATCGCCCCGCTTCTTTCCTTCCCACAATTCGCTTGTCGACTCCCGCGTTATGCACGCTTTCCAGCCGAAACCGTTCCACCTGTTTGTAGCTTTTGTCACGCTCGTTTGTAACTTTTCGACATCGGCAAATGCTCAGTCGACGCGAATGCACGTCCAGCATGATCGCGACGGTGTGACGGTCTTCCAGCGTGGCGTGCAGGTCTTGCGGTACCAGCGAGCGACCAAAACACTCGACGGGAAATCGCCACGCGCCGATTACGTTCACCCGCTTTACGATCTCGAGGGGCGCGAAGTGATCACCGAGGATTTTCCGGCCGATCATCTGCACCACCGCGGACTCTTTTGGGCTTGGCATCAAGTGCTTGTTGGCGACCAATCGATCGGCGACGCATGGCTGTGCAAGGATTTTGTTTGGGATGTGACCGATGTCGAAACTCGATCAACAGACCAGTTCGCGCGGATCGACGCCAAGGTGATCTGGAAGTCGCCTGGTTGGACCGACGCGACGGGAGCGATGCTGCCGATCGTGAGAAGCCACACCGCCATCACCGTTCATGCCTCCCAACGGGACTATCGATTGATCGACTTCGAACTTTCTCTGCTCGCCGCGACAGGTGACGTTCGTATTGGTGGTAGTGACGACGAGAAGGGATACGGAGGCTTTTCACCGCGAATCAAACTCGACCCAGCAACTCAGTTTCAGTCGGTTGGCGGGAAGGTCCAGCCTCAGAAGCTCGCCTTGGATGCGGGGCGTTGGATGAATGTCACGCGTCCGGAATTTGGATTGGCCGTGCTGTCGCATGCGGCAAATCCAACGCCACAGAAGCGATGGATTCTGAGGCAGAAACGGAGCATGCAGAATGCGGTCTATCCTGGACGCAAACCGGTGCCGCTTTCAATGAACGAGCCGACGGTTTTGCGTTACCGTTTGGTGGTTCATCGAGGCGATCTCGAAAGAGTCGTCATTGATGATTTACAGCGAGAGTACGAAGAAGAAGCAACACGATGATGCCGTGATGTCACGTGAATCGGGGTTTTCGTAAGCGGCCGTTTCTTTCACACGACTGCGTGAGCCAAAAAGGCCTGAGCCCTCGCTACGGTTCACCGGCATACGTCACCCTTCGAGCAAGAGAAGCCGTTAGGGTTACTTTTTCTTTTTGGGGCGTTGCTTCTGGCTTCCGCTTTTCTTCTTCGGCTTTTTGTGGTGGTTGGCCACGAGCTCGGTTTCCACCCCGCGATCTCCCTGCTGATCCATCCAGACGCCCAATCGTTTGCGCATACTTGCGATTCGATCGGCGTATTTCGGATCGTCGGCCAGATTGTTCATTTCGAGCGGGTCGACGGCAAGGTCATAGAACTCGATTTCTGGTCGATAGTGGTATCGCTTGACCAATTCGGCGGCGTGTTGGTTGCCGTCGCTGGCTGCTTGGGCCATCGATACGAATTCGTCTGACTTCGTGCAGGCGTTGGTGAATTTTTGATCGTGTTGGAGATTGACGATCAACTTGTGTGTTCGAGATCGAATCGACCGAATCGGGTAGCAGTCGTTTCCGTTGATGATGCCTCGGGTCGTCATTGCGCCAAACACAAACTCTTTGTGTTGGTCCGCTTTCCCAGCCAGCACGTCAACAAAGCTACGCCCGTCAAAGTCGCTGGCCGGTTCGAGTCCGGCTGCATCGACAAAGGTTGGCGTCACATCGACGTATTCGACCATGGCATCGGAAACTGCTCCCTCTTTCACTTTGCCTGGCCAGCGAACAATCATCGCGGACTGCAGGCCGTTGTCATAACACGTCCATTTGGCAAAGGGCATGGAATTGCCCTGTTCCGACACCACCATGACCAATGTGTTGTCGGCAAGCTGGTGTTGGTCGAGCAACTCAAGAAGTTGGCCGACTTGATCGTCATAGTAGGTGATTTCGGCCAGGTATCGGCTGTATCCCTCACGGACTTCGGGTGTGTCCGCGATGTAGGGTGGCAGTTTGATTTCGCTTGGTGGGTATCGTGACGCGTCCCCTTTGTTCCATGGCGTATGCGGTTCATTGCTACACGCGAACAAACAAAAGGGCGTGTCGTTTGACGAACACTCATCGAACAGTTGGTCAATCGCATTCATGTCGGGATTGCTTTTTCCACTGTATTCAAAGTCGAACACAGGACGTGGCCCGATATGAGTCTTGCCTGAAAGTGCAACCCGATAGCCGTGAGGGCGAAGGTAATGAATGATGTTTTTGACGTGATCGTAGGTCGCGGTGTGGTTCGGGTAGGCACCCGTTTTGACCGGATACTGACCGGTGTAGATGTTGTGCCGCGTTGGTGAGCACATGGGGGCACATTGAAAACAATGCGTGAACTTCATCCCCTCGGTGGCAAGCCTGTCGATGTTGGGCGTGTGGGCTTGGCCGCCGTAACAGCCGATGTCGCGGAATGTACAGTCATCGGCAATGACGAAAAGAAAGTTCGGCTTGTCGGCAGCGTGCGCTATTGTGCACAAGCAAGCGATCGCAACGGAGGTCAGCCATCGAATCGACATCATGGGAAAGACGCCTGTGGAGAGATTGTGGTGGGCATCCAATCGACCGCTGTCGGATCGACGGTGTTCCTGATGATACACCGAATCATCGGGCCGTCGGGAAGATTGACGTTTGATCTCAACTGACGTTCGATCTCAATCGTCAGGTCCACACTGTTGGTGGATCGCGTTCACTCGCAGACCCCTATGCGCGCACACACCATCGCGTCGCTAAGGATTCTCGATCTGCAAACCCGAATCGGTGATCTGGTAGGGGACAATGGAGTCATCACAGGCACTGCCGCGGTGTTTAGCCACGTTCAACGCTCGGCCCATCCGATTGCCATCACGCGTCTTTCCCATGTAGATGATCGTGTTGGCATTGGACAGAACATCACCACTCTCGATGCGCCGAGTTAACAGGTCATCGAGCATCACTTCGTGACTGGTGTACAACAGCAAGCAACCGATGTCGTTGTGATCGTAGGCATGCGATTCGATTCGCTCGGCGTTTTCGCGAAAGGCGACTCGGAACAAGTCACGCGCGACCCAATCGTGTTCTTTGCGCATGATTTGATGGTAGATGTACTCGAACATTTCGAATTGAATCGAATCAGACGCTCGATCGGACGGTTCAACGCCATCAATCACACAGCGGCGTACACCATGAACGAAATTGCCATAGAAATACGCAATCGCTTGGTCGAGTTTTTTTGCCTGTTCGTACTTCCACTCTCGCCACTGGTCGGCGTCCATGTCACTCGCGGTCACTCGTCGACCGCTGTGCTGGAACAGGTGCAGGTAGTCGCGTCGGACCTTGTCGCGATCCCAGATTTGGTCGACCGTGATGCGGTCACTGGTTTGGGCTTGGATTTCCCAGTCGCAAAGCCGTTTGGCATAGTCCGAGTGGTTTTGCGAATCGCCCCGGGCAGTCAGGTCGAACAGGATGCCACGTTCGCCTTCTTGGTTCATGCCGTTGTTGGCAAAGGACAGCCCAAGTTGGGTTTTTCCAATGCCGGTCGCGCCCATGACGACGGTCAATGTTCCGGGAAGCAGGCCACCGCCCAAGAGTTCGTCGAGGCCATCGATCCCCGTTTTCAGTCGTGACATGGTAAAGCGTCGATCCTGGTCTTCAGGCCCGAGAAGACATCGGGCATTTAGGTGTTTGCACAGAGATCGCGATCTGCTCGCGACCACCGAACACCAGGATATCGTGCAATCCGAGAGCGCGAAGGCGATCGGATGCCTCTTTCACGCGGTCCGACACGGTGACATCGTTGCACATCGGATCATGATGGGAAAGTGCAACCATTTTCGGCCGCACTTGGCGGCAGAGGTCGACAACCGCGGCAAGTGAATTGTGCCCCCAGCCCGCTTTTTGTTGGTACTCTTCGTCAGCATATTGGCAGTCGATCAGCAACAGATCGGCATCTCGCATCGGCGCCAAAAACTCGGGCGCGAATTCACGCGGAGCAAAGAAGTCATCGGCCAACTGATCTCGATTCAAAGCGACTTGGTCGACTTCGCTATCGGTCGCCATCACAAAGACAGAGTCACCACTGCAAAAACGATAACCGAGGCTGCCGCTCGGATGCGGAAGGTCAAAGGTCTCGACCTGCACATCGCCGATCGCAAACTTCGAATCGGTTGCATCAAATTGCAGGTTGGCTTTCATCGCCGAAAGTGGAACGGGAAAGTAGTCGCCGGCCATTTGCGCCGACAGCAGCTCTTTGGTTGTGCCCGATTCACGCTGGGCACCGTAGATGCGAATGTGGTTGTCGGGCTGGTAGGCCGGTCCAAAGAAGGGAAACCCTTGGATGTGATCCCAGTGCAAATGTGTGAAGCAAAGGCTGGCTGTAATTGGCGACTGACCAAACTCGTCAGCCCAGGCGCGACTCATCTGGCGAATTCCGCTGCCAGCATCAAGCACGATAATCGTGTCGCCCATTCGCAGTTCGACACAGGTTGTATTGCCTCCGTACTTGCGCGTCTCGGCTCCGGGCGTCGGAAGGGAACCACGCGTTCCCCAAAAACGAAGCGACATGGATGCTTGCTCGACTTCCGCGCGATGTCGCTTGTACCACTGCTCCATCGAAATCGACGCGGCCCTTGAGGAGCTGGAAGAGCTCACCGCAAATTCGTAGAGTTGGTCAAAGTAGAGCGTGCTTTTTCCGATCTGAATCGTGTCGCCATCGTGCAGCAGTGCGAACTCGACCGGTACACCGTCGACAAATGTGCCGTTTCGGCTGTTGAGGTCTTCGATCAAGAACTGTTCGCCAACACGCGTGATGCGAGCATGTTTCCGCGAAACATTTTCGTCGGCAAGCTGCAGGCCGCTTCCGTCGAGTTCCTCGGCACGCCCGATCACAAAGTCCGTCGATTTAATCCGCGTTGGCTGGACGCCAGAATCGCCAGCGACGGGGGTGAGCACGCCCGCCGTTGAAAGCCCCGACTCGGGACGACGAAATCCATCCGATGCGCCGGTCAATGCGGTTCGGCGAGCGGACGAACTTTCAGTCACGATGAGTCTCCGAGTAGCATGCGACGGTGGAGATGACTACTGGGGTGTGAGGCGATACGGTCGTACCGCCAAACGCTCCGATAGAACAGGACTACCGTAGAGGTACTATGTTACAGGCCAGAGACACGGTCGTGGTAGAAGAACACGCCTCATTCGTGCAGCTTCATCGGTCGACCGAGACGGATTCGGCGTAAGCCAGTTCGCCTGTGCGGCCGTCGTAGTACTGGAAAATGACCTGCGGGTGCGGGTAGGCCACCAACCGCTTGCCGCCGAGTTGCTTGGGCATGTTGAAGACGTTGTTGACCTGCACAACGCAATAGTGCGGGTAGAGACGCTCCAGACGAGGTAGGTCGGGCAAGATATAGCTGCTCCAGCGGATATCGCACTCGCGAGGCCCAAACTTGAACTTGCCGGTCGCGGGGCGGTCCGATTCGTCATTCTTGGGAACGTGATTGACGCTGTTGTGAGGTCCACAGCAGAACTCCCAAACGTTGTCGGTTACCTTGATCGCGAAACTGTTGTGCAAGTCACCTGTCATCACAAAAACTTTCTTGCCCAGCTCTTCCCAGGCATTGATCAGCATCTCGCGTTCGTCAAAGAAACCGGTCCAAGCTTCCTCCTTATTTGCTGCGTCCGCTTCAAAGCCACCTGCACCCGAATGGGGAATCATGAAGGGCACCGTCGAAATGACGAAAAAGAAATCGGCATCACTTTCCCGCATGGATTTCAGCAACCAATCTCGCTGTGGTTTGCCGAGCATGGAAACACCTGGTTTGTCCCGTTGTTGGACATCATGCATGTCGCGATCACCACGCGTGTCGATCAGGTAGAACTCGCAATTGGAAACGCGGAACTTTCCGTAGCTTCGACGGCCAATCGAGTAGCTCAAACTTGGGTCGTCCACCTTGGCGGGCATGTGTAGACGCAACGTGTGGCGGTCGACAACTTCGACGATGTCATAGACGTACGAGTTCTTGTTCCCCGCGTCGTTGTCGTAACGCATGTCGTTGACACCGGCTTCGGGCGTTCCCCAGTGCACGTGCAGGTTTAACATTTCGTCGAGAGGCAGCTTCGTGAAATCGGCTTGGGTGTCGACCAGCAGGTCACTTCCCGCCTGCATCGATGCTTTGCCAAAGTGAATCGGATGCTTGTGCTCCATCGGGTTGGCCCAACCCAGATAGTCATGCCAAGCTTGGGTCCCAATGTCACGAAACACGGTGCGACGATGACGTTTGCCCGTTTCGGCCGATCCCCAAATGTCGTTGACCAGTTCGTGATCATCAAAGGTGAAATAGCTGGGGACATTGCGATGCCATTTCGCAAGATCAACACCGCGACTGAGGTACAGCTTGTAGTTTTCCCAAACACCAACGATCGTTGGCATCACTTGAACGGTCAGCGGGTATTCCTTGAGACCCTGCGTGAGTCGCCAAGCTTCGGGCGAGAACATGCGTAACTCTTCGTACAGCCAGTCGCCGTTCATGATGTGAAAGTGAACGCGATCGGACCAATCTTCGTTGAGATGTTCGTAGGTGGTCGCGCGATGACCGTTTCCATGCAACGGGTTTTGGTTTGCGCACGATCCGATCTGAAATCGAAAGTTGAAGAGTCCGTCGGGATTGTGCTCGGCATTTCTTGAGCCTTCGACGCTCGGCAACGTACGAAAGGTTCCCGGAAGCCCGTGCGGTCGCTCATTGACCCAAAGCTGATAGTGATAAACGGTGTCGGCATCGAGGTTTTTCAAGGTCACCGTGCCGGTGTTGTCGCGGTCAAGGGCAGTGGCTGCGACTTTACTCTGTTCGTCCAGCTTCCGAGAGTCCTTGCCGTAACGCACTGAAAAAGTGCCCGCGTCGGAGGTGCGTCCCCAAACAACGACGGAATTGTCGGTGACGTGACCGAGCATTGGGCCGTGCGTGAGGCGGATCGGGTCACGTTCTGCCAACGCGTTGGTCGAGAATAGGCTGGTTGAAGAAACAAGGATGGCCAGCACGAGGGAGTCCCACCGAGGTAGGGTTCGGACGATTGGCTTGCTAGTCATGATGAGGATGGCTGTGGTGGAAAGAGTTGACTCGAGGTTGGGAAGGCACGAAGATCGCGGTGCACATCATACACCGCGCCAATGTCTTGGGGCGGTTCCATCCTTGCCCGCTGAGACGGACGTTTTCATGCAAGAGTGAACTGCCCGCGATTCAGCCCCTTCCACCACACGCCTGCCATGAAATCCTCGATTCACGCGAAACTCATTCCGCTGATCAGTTGCTTGATCTTCAGTTTCAACCTCGTCGTGGCTGAAGACGCTACGCCCGACCAGCCCATTCAGGATTACGAGGTCCTCGCACCACCAGAGACGCTCGGCTTGCCAGAGTTCTATGCGAAGTACGTCAGCGCCAGCGGCTATCCGGTCGTCAGTTCGCCAAAGGTCAACGACTACGCGCTCAAAGAAGCGGCGCACCTGATCGACATGTTGCTTGCCCATCGACCGGATTTGAGGCAAGCGATGATTGCCGGTGGTTCGCGATTGATCGTGATGGCGCACGATGAATACACGACGGATGTCCCCGAGCATTCTGAGATGACCCCAAAGGACTTTTGGGATGTGCGTGCGCGAGGTCTTGGTGGCAGCAAGCATAGCCCGGTCTGTTCTTGTGGCGAGGAAAACCTGCTCGGATACGACGGCGATCCCTATTCGACCGAGAATATTTTGATTCATGAATTCGCCCACAACATCCATCTCGTCGGACTTGCACGCGTCGATTCGACCTTTGACGATCGGCTCAAGGCAACGTACGAACGTGCGATGAATGCTGGGTTGTGGAAGACGAAGTATGCGGCGACCAATCACGCCGAGTACTTTGCCGAAGGCGTGCAGTCATGGTTCGACAACAATCGAAAGCCGGATCACGATCACAATCACGTTGACACACGCGAAGAGCTGAAAGAATACGACCCAGGTTTGGCGGCGCTCTGTGAAGAGGTGTTTGGCGACACCAAGCTTGTGTACACAAAGCCGGTCACACGTTTGTCGGGACATATGGAAGGCTACAAACCGAAAGACTCGCCCACCTTCGTATGGCCGGAGCGGTTGCTGAAAGAGAAAGCGAAGGTGCAAGCGGCCGCCCGCAAACGGGCGGCCGGAGAGTGATTGTGAAACGCATCGGGTGTGCTTGTGCGCGTTTGGGTACGTGCAAGCACACACCCTACGTGGATCGGCATCAGTCGTTGTCTGGGTCGTGAAGCACGAGGTCGATCACAATGCATGTCGCTAGGATCGCTTGATCATCTTCGCCGTCGATAATGTCGACGCCGTAGGTATCAGCCCAAGACCAAAACTTTTTCGAGACCGCTGCGACTTGCCGACCACCGCGCGTGAACGCATATTCGTGTTCCCAGAAACTGCCATCGATGGTGTAATCATTTGGCCCGGGGACATCGAGTGTGAACTGTTTATACAGCCAAGTCCATTCTTTGATCACTTCGGCAAAGAGCTCGCCGTCACGATGAATGCGGTAGGTCGGTTTCCAGCTGAACAGCTTTTGTTCGATGCGTGCGAGTTCCGCTCCCGCCGCGGTGCGGAAACTAAGTGAGTCGCCCCAGCTAAAGACTTTCCCTTCGACCTTGAACGCCGGTTCGCCCTGAGCGTCGCGGATCATGTATTGATCGCCCAGCGAGAAAGCCTTTTGCTTGATTTGGTATCGCATGCTGCCCTAGTGGCTGGTGCCTGCCGACTCGATTGTGATGGCCATCACGACGGGAGCCGACTTGTCTGGTCCCTTGACCAATTCGATGTTCGCGATCGATTCGGAACGCTTGGGGTAAACCGCCAAATAGCGAATTTGTTGTCCACGCAATGCGAACGCAAACTCGGAACCGGGTACGTCGACTCGCCGGATGTAGTCGGCAAAGTGTTCGCCGTTGATTAGCGGGTGGTCTTCGACTTGACCATCAGCGTAGCGAAGTCGAACGATCATCGAAACCGTTTTCTCGCGGCTGTAGGGGAAGCCCCAGCCGCTCACACCACTGAGTAGGTGGATGGCACGCGCCGATCCATTGCACGGCACGGTGACGGACTGAGGCATTTGCCGCGTGATGTCCCCGAGCGGTCCGTTGAGAAGGATGGCGTTGGCAACGCTGCCGTCTTGTGGGTCGGTGAGATGGAAGTCGACCTTGTTGAACTTTTTGGGTGACCAGTCGGCGAAGATCAAACGTTCGACATCAGCTTCTTTGCTGAGAAACATGCCGCGGTCGCTTGCGATCGTCCCGACACGAGCCATGTCGATCGGCGTGTATTGACCACGTGCAGTCAGGAATTCCAGCAAGTCGGTCATGTCTGATTCGGGGATCTGTTTTTCGAATCCTTCGGGCATAAGCGATTTGTTCGAAGCTCGCAAACGTTCCACATCCTCACGAAGAATCGTTTGTTTCTTGCCCTCGGCGTCAATCATCTCGATCGCGGTCTTGGACTCGGAAGCGAGCAAGCCGTTGACTGCCAAGCCATCGACGGTCAGCACGGAATAGACCCGATAGTTCCCTTCGACATCACGATTGGGATCGAGGATATGGGTGAGTAGTTCTTGTTTGGGGTGCACCGCCATGCCGGTCAGGTCAGGACCGACGCGTTTGCCTTCGCCGCTGAGCACATGGCAGTTGGCACAGTTCTTTTTGAAGACCGCTTTGCCCGCCGTGACATTGCCACTGCGTTTGGTGGCCGCGATCATGCTATTGAGCACTGCTTGACGATCGGCGTTGGGAATCGCGCCGCCGCGGTTAAGGATTTCTCTTGCCCGTTTTCGCAACGCTTGATCGGGGTGATCCATGAGTGCCTGTTTCTGGTCAAGGCTTAGTTCCGCCAGCAGCACGTCACCCTTGTCAATCGTTGACAGCAGGACGGACGTCGATTCGGGACGCGCAAGCAACACGCCGATCGCGGCGGTTCGAGGTGCCGGAGTCAAATCATCAAGTCGCTCGGCAATGGCAGCGCCAGCCTTGGGAGCTTCGCTCGCCGCGATCGCCTTCACGATCGCGACGGCAAGCTCGGGTGAGGTCTGCGGGGTGACTCGGTCGAGTAGGTCATCGACAACCGATGCTTCGAGCGAGCGGAATGCGACAAGCTCTCGCGCCGCCGCTTGTCGCACTGCGTTTGAGTTGTCTTCATCGTCAATCTGATCCAGCAACGAATCAGAGACTTCTTTTGCGTAAGCTTCGAAGGATTCGCTGCCCCAGCGACGGGCAAGTTTGACCAGTCGACCGCCACTTGCCTTGGGCAAACGATTCATCAACCCGATCAGGTTTTCTTCGAGTTGATTTGTCAATTTTGGCGATTTGTCAGCGGGCCAGCCTGAGGCGATGCCGGCAAGCACTGCATCGGCAACGGTTGGGTCGGCGTCTGACAAATACGAAAGCACGGTGGCAATCGATTCGGTTGGTCCGGTGCGTCCGTAGTGGCCAGCGACGAGTTTGAGTGTTTCGAGTGCTCGACCTTGAGGAGCTTGTTGCGACGTGGCCAGTGCCGGCAGGAATCCGGCCGCGTTGTTTGCGGCGGCACTGACAGCGGCGTCGTGGATCCAACGATCACCATCGCTGATGCCCGAGGTGACAAAACGAGCGATCGCCGCGCCAGCTTCGGTCGATGGCGGTAGGTCCGACAACGCTAACATCGCGGCGAGCCGGACTTGCGGATGGTCGTCAAAGAGCGATTCGGTCGCGAGCACGGCTTCGGTCGAACGACTCACTGGCGGTAGGACTTGCAAAGCGTTGCGCCGGACGCCGGCCGATCGATGGCCAAGGGCCGACACGTTTGCGGCAAACGCTTTCTCGTTGGAACCATCGAGTTGCCCGAGACCGTGAAGCGTCCAGAGGGCGTGGATGGCACCGACGTTAAGTCCGATTGCATCGGCCGAATCATCTTCAACGAGCGCAATCAATGCATCGACAACACTTGTGTCACCACGTTCGACGAGCAGTCGTTGGGCATGTTTTCGCCACAGCATCGTGGGGTGCGAGAGCGTTTGGATCAACTGGTCGCCCGAAGCGTCCTTGAGCGTGAAGGGTTTGGATTGAGCCTTGCCTTCGTAGACGACACGGTAGATTCGACCGTGCTTTTTGTCTCGCAGGTCGGTTTCGTAAGCATTGCCCTTGCCCGTTTCGAAACCGCGTGGTGTTGGGTTGTGCTGGACGATGTAGTTGTACCAGTCGATGACCCAAACGTTGCCGTCAGGACCGACTTCGGCCATGATCGGCGCGGACCATTCGTCGTCGCTCGCGATCAAGTTGAATGGGCTGGTCGACTTGAAGTCATCACCGGTTGCGCTCAGGACGAACGTCCCCACCAAGTGGCCTGTTGGTCCGGCAACAAACGAAGTGCGGTTCCAATACTCACGAGGATATTGGCGTGCGGTGTACAACGCGTGACCTGCCGCCGCGGTGTAGCCGCCATGTTGATCGACTTGGCGAATGTTTTCGGTGATGGGGTCAAACAAATGAGTGTCGGCGATGGTCCCCAGACGCAACGAAGGTGCCCAGCCACGCACGCGTTCGTAGTACCGATTGGGAATCGGCATAAAGACACTTGGATTGCGGTTGGCCGTCGATCCAAAAACCAGGCCTTCTTCGCTAAGTCCCAGCCCCCATGTGTTGTTATTGGTCGAACGAAGAAACTCAACTTCGCTGCCGTCGGGGCGGAATCGAAAGAAACCTTGCCGGAACGATTGTTGTTTGGTTCCATCCGTTTCGGGGGCCGAGTTGTTGTAACCCTGCATCGCCCAAATCCAGTTGTCTAAGCCGTATTGGAAGTTGCTCACACCACCGTGCGTGTCGCCTTGGTTCCAACCCGAGATCAAAACGCTCCGCTCGTCGGCAACGTCATCGCCGTTTGTGTCTTTCAAGTAGAGCGTCCGTTTACCGTCGTGGACGATCGCGCCCCCACGGTAGAATGCAATGCTTGTTGGGATGCTTAGCTTGTCGGCAAAGACCGTGAACTTATCCGCTTTCCAATCGCCGTCGGTGTCTTCGAGGATTCGAATGCGGTCGCGTCCTTTGCCTTCGGGCTGAAGTTCGTTGGGATAGTCATACGTTTCGGCGACCCACAGACGTCCACGTTCGTCCCATGCCATCGCGATGGGTTTGCCGCCGATGTCAGGTTCGCTGGCAAAGAGTTCGACGCGAAAACCTTCAGGCACAACAAAGTGTTTGATCGATTCGTTGGCCGCAAGCGGTTTTTGCATGAGCGAGCGTGCATCGCCCTGAGTGCCCCAGTTTTCGCCAGGCGTGTAATTCGGGATCTTGTTTCCGACATCCGCAAATTCGAAAGGAGCGACATCCTTCCGAAGTTCGGTCATCTTCGGCGTCGGAAAGGGCTGGTCGGATAAATAGTCGGGTACTTGTGAAACATCATCGCCCGCGGCCCAGCGGATGCCGCGTTCGACAAGGTTTTGAAATCCTGCGTTCCCCCAAGTTCGTTGGTCGTGACCCCAGGCGGTGTAAAAGACTCGGCCATCGCCATGCGTTCGGATCCACGTCCATGGTTCGCGTCCGTTTTGGTCGACACGGTAAGAAAGGACGGTGCGGTTTTCTTCGTTGTGTAGGTGATGGACGTAGGTTTCATCCCAGCTCTCGAAACCTCCGAACCCGCGCATGATGGGGTGGTCGGATTGTTCGGAAGCGATAGAGGTTCGAAACGTTCCCGTGCCATGACGCTGGAACTGAGCGCCCATCAGCGCGACGACTGCATCGGAATTGCGGAAGCAATACGAAGCGCAGTGCAAGGGTACGAAACCGCCTCCGCCGGCAACGTATTCGAGCAACGCCTTCTCTTGGTCCGGTTCGATTCGATCGATGTTGGCAAACACGATGAGGGCGTCGAAGGCCGCAAGGCGGTTGGCGTTCAGATCGGACATGCGATCGGTGTATTGGACGTCGATACCGCGTCGCGCCATGACCGGCGCGAATTGTTCGAATCGAGCGCGCGGCTGGTGGTGCCCCGAATCACCAAGGAACAAGACATTCAATTTGTCTCGCTGGGCGGCATAGGAGAGATGGCTTGTCAGCAAGACGACTGCACTGGAAACGATCGCAGCTCGAAGCAAGTTGGACATGGTTTTGTCCTGGTGGGTGGTGGCAAGATTGAGGAAGGAAGGTGTTTGCCCCGACGTCAGCGCACGGGCGGACCGAGTCGCCTTTCGCCCCGTCGAAAGTTACGGAAAACGAAGGTTGTTTACTGTTTGTTCAGCGTGATCGGCGTAACGGTTAGCCTCGAGCTCACCTTTCGGCGGAGCGAAAGGCGGCGACGCTAACGTTCGCGGTGTTCAGGTCAGGCCTGAGTGAAATCGGGGAGAGCGACTTTTTCGCCGCCCTTCATTGCCGATTCATGTGCGCAAATCCCGACGCATGTCCAGTTGGCACTGGTGACGGCGTTGGGCCAAGGATCACGATCCTCCAACAATGCATTGGTGAATTCATTGACCAAGTGTGGGTGAGAGCCGCCGTGGCCACCGCCCTGGATGAACGAGAGGTGATCGGCGTCGTGGATTTCTTGGGGCAGCGTGAACTTCTGAATCTCGGCTGGCAGCAGGTGTGCAAAGTCCGGCACTTCGACCTTTTCGGGGATTTCCGGTTCCGGTTTCTTTGCCGTGTGGATGACGTGAGGTTCGTTTTCGATCAGCGTCCACTCAAAACTCTTCTTCGTGCCGTAAACATCGAAGCTCTCGCGGTATTGTCGCGCGACGTCGTACAAGAAACGCCAGATGTGTGCGGTGACGTCGCTGTCTTTGACTTTGATGTGGCACGATTGAACGGCAAAGGGATTGCCTGACTTTTTGGCGATGTCTTCGCGGACGGTTCCCGAGCCGAAGCAGCTCACGTATTCGGCCAAACCGTTGACAAGGCCAAGGCATGGCGAGACGACATGGGTCGCGTAATGCATCGGGATCATGCTTTCCCAATACTCGGGCCAGCCGTCCATGTCTTGAGGGTGCGATGCGGCAAGGTGTTGGATCTTGCCAAGTTCCCCTTTTTCGTAAAGGTCTTTGATGAACAGAAACTCGCGGCTGTAGACCACGGTTTCCGCCATCATGTATTTCAGCCCCGTCTCATTGACCTTTTCAACAATCTGTCGGCACTCATCGATTGTGGTTGCCATGGGAACGGTACACATGACGTGCTTGCCCGCGTCGAGGGCTTTGAGCGACATCCAGGCATGGTCGTTGATGGGGCTATTGATGTGCACAAAGTCGATCTCGGGATCGGCAAGCACGTCGTCATAGCTGGTGTATCGTTTTGCGATCCCGAATTGATCGCCGGTTTTGTTCATCTCCGCTTCGTTGCGGCGGCAGATGGCGAGCACATTGGTGTTGGGGTGGGCTTGGTAGATCGGAATGAACTCGGCGCCGAATCCAAGACCAATCATTGCGACATTAATCGTTTTGCTCATCGTCCGCTCGCTTCGGGCACTCGTCTGTGGGCAGCAGGTTTTTGGGTGAGGGAGGTCACTTTAGAGGTTGTCGAAACATTGTGGAGTCTTCGCAAGGCCGCGTCCATGAGATTGTGCGCTCTTTGGGATGAGATATTTCACGGTGTGGAATGTGTTGGTTTTTGCTCAGCCTTTGCGTTACGCTGTTGCGATCGGTGAGTTTCCATTTCGCGCTTGAATAATTTCCCCGGTCATGAAGTCTCGGCGCTCCGTCGCTCTGTTGATCGAATCGTCCAATGCCTACGCCCGCGGCATTTTGGATGGCGTTGCGAGCTATGTTCGCCAGCACGATCGTTGGTCGATCGTCTTGCCGGAACAGGATCGGACGGCGCCGCCACCAAGTTGGCTTGCCCGTTGGAAAGGCGACGGGATCATCGCGCGGATCGAAACGGATGAGGTCGCCAAGGCGGTCAGTCGGACGATGTTGCCGGTGGTCGACGTGAGCGCCGCTCGCCTCGTCCCGAACATTCCGTGGGTCGAGACGGATGATCGTGCGATCGCAAAACTTGCGGCTGAACATCTGCTCGAGCGTGGCTTCAAGAACATCGGCTATTGTGGCGATCCAGGATTCAATTGGTCCAAGTGGCGGGAGCAGTATTTTCGCGAAGCGGTTACCGAAGCGGGATGCGAGTACTCCTGTCACCAATCACTGTCGCGTTTATCGCAGGCCTACACATGGCAAAAGGAAAAGCGAGGCTTGATGAAGTGGCTCAAGTCACTTCCCACACCAATCGGCATCATGGCTTGTTACGACATCAAAGCTCAGCAGTTGCTTGATGTTTGTCGCGAAGTCAATCTGGCGGTGCCGGAACAGGTTGCCGTGATCGGGGCGGACAACGATCGACTGTTATGTGAACTCTCTGAGCCGCCGTTGACGAGTGTGATCCCCAACAGCAAGCGGGCGGGTTATGAAGCGGCACAATTGCTCGATCAGATGATGTCGGGGCAAGACGTCAAGCCCGACGCACTCTTGGTGGAGCCACTCGGGGTTGAAACGAGGCGTTCGACTGACATCCTTGCGATCGATGACCAATACGTTGCGTCGGCGGTGCAGTTCATTCGCCATCATGCATGTAGCGGGATCAACGTCGCCGATGTCTTGCGAAATGTTCCGTTATCTCGCCGCGTGTTGGAGAGCCGATTTCAAAAGTACCTCGGACGCACTCCGCACCAGGAGATCACACGGCTGAAGATCGATCGCGTCAAACAGTTGCTTTCGGAAACCGGTTTGTCACTTCAAGTGATCGCCGATCGCACCGGCTATCAGCACGTCGAGTATTTGACGGTCGCCTTTCGCAAACTCGTCGGTGTTCCCCCGAGCGAGTATCGCCGCACCGTTCAGCAAGAACGCAAGCTGCACAAATAGTGCGGGGGCAGTTGAGCGATACCGGGGCGAGCGATTTGTGCTTCGTTTCTTGCGACCCCTGGCAAGAAGGATAACGAGCCAGTCCTTTCTGGTTACAATCGTCTCTGGTTGTCCGGATCGTCGTCGTCCGCCCCAGAATGTCAAAACAGAACGAGGACTCGATTGTCGCTCACGGTCAAGCAGCTCATCCGCGATATCTCGCACTGCGGCGTGATGTCGGAAAATGAGATTCGAGCGTTTCTCGATGAAAACGAGAAGCTGTCGTCCAATGAGCTGGTGACGGCGTTGGTTCAAACCAACAAGCTGACCGAATATCAAGCGCAATTGATCAGCCAGGGCAACTCGAGCGAGCTACTGATTTGCGACTATCTGATCCTGGGTGCAATTGGTGCTGGCGGGATGGGGCAAGTTTACTTGGCCGAGCATCGTCACATGGGGCGCCGTGTTGCATTGAAGACGTTGCCGGCTGCGGTCGCCAAGGACCAGCCCACGGTCCAACGCTTTCGCCGCGAAGTACGCGCGGTTGCCAAGCTTGATCATCCGAACATCGTGACGGCGTATGATGCGGGCGAGGAAGATGGGCAGTTCTTTTTCGTCATGGAGTGTATCGACGGAATCGATCTGTCCAAACTTATCAACCATTACGGGCCGTTGTCGGTCGATCAAACGCTCTGCATTGTTTGGCAGGTCGCGCATGGACTTGCCTACGCTCATGGCGAAGGAGTGATCCACCGAGATATCAAGCCAGCCAATGTCTTGCTTGACAAAAAATGCATCGTCAAGATTCTCGATCTTGGATTGGCTCGAGTAGGCGTTGGTGAAGAGGAGGCATCAGTAGAAGGGTTGACGCGGTCGGGCATGCTAATGGGGACGGTTGAATTCATGCCGCCCGAGCAAGCCAACGATAGTCGGGCGGCGGACGCAAGAAGCGATGTCTACAGTTTGGGTTGCCTGTTTTACTTTCTACTCACCGGTAAACCGATTTACAGCGCCACGACGCTGGTTCAGCAGATTCTCGCTCACCGAGATCATCCGATTCCGTCGCTCGCAGCGAGTCGGGAGGACGTGTCCGCTCAAGTTGATGCCGTCTTTCAAAAGATGGTGGCCAAAGACCCTAACGCCAGGCAGCAAACCATGACTGAAGTCTTGACCGAGTTGGAAGAAATTGGTGTGAACGCGGGATCGACTTCGATGACAGAGCCGGGAACGTTTCCGGTCGACCAAGATTTCGAGACGATCATTCATAGCGAGTCTCCCGTGACCGATGTCCTCGCACAGCAGGCGGCTCCAACCCAAGCATCGGCAACTCCTCCGCTGGCTGAGACAGCCGCGGCCACGATCAATGGTGGCACACCGAATCAAAGGACTTGGTTTTGGCGCCGAGCAACCATCGTGTGGTTGATTGCACTCCTCGCCGGAGGCGCCGCGATGTTCGGTTTGACTGATTTGATGAGGATTCAAACGGCTGCAGGCACGATAGTGATCGTGACCGACCAGCCCGAGTTGAAGGGGGCCATCGTTTCTGTTGATGGAAAACACAAAGTCACGATCAAAGATGGAGTTGGTGAACAGACCCTGGAGATTTCGCCAGATGCAAAGCGGCACGAGTTGGAGGTTGCCATCGCAGGGTTCAAGACCTTTACCAAGGAGTTCACTTTTGAAACTGGAAGCAAGCAGACGATCAAGGTGACACTGGAGCCTCTTGAGGCCCCGGTCGCGACGGTAGCGGATGACCCGCATCGGTATGTCTCCGAGATAATCGTCCGGAATAGCGGCGGTGTGCAACTGGGCACCGTCGAAGGCTTCAGTGGTGGACTTAACGTGGAAAGCGGTCGGCGAACGGCGATCACGCAGATTACGATTGCATCGGCGACCCTCTCCGAAAAGGAGTGGAACGCCCTCGCCGAAATCCCTTCGCTTGATCGCTTTGTTTGCAGAGGCACCCCTATCCCGTTTGAAGTCCTTTCGGGAATGACGACGGTGCGAGAGTTGCAAGTTTCTTCTGGTAGCCTGTCGGGCAAGAACGCCGCTGCTCTGGCCGAACTTAAAGAGCTGCGTGATGCAACGTTTTACTCCAATCCGGGGCTTTATGATCAAGCTTGCATCGACATCGCAAAGCTAAAAGAACTTCGCAAGCTTAACCTGTACAACACGGGGATCACCGGCGAGGGGCTTGATCGCCTCGCTGAGTTGCCGCATCTCCGTTCGTTGACGATTGGGGGACGAGGGTTGATCGAAGCGTCCGACCTCGCGCGATTGCAAGAATACCCTTCGCTCATCTCTCTGCACCTTGCATGGTCAAAACAAATTGACGACAAGCTGGTCGCACAGCTCAGCAAACTCACGTCATTGCGCATGCTGCAAATCTCCTGTTTGACGGAACACGAAGGTGAAGTGCCAGCATTGCTCCAGCTGCAAAAAGCTCTGCCCAATTGTGTTGTCATCTACGATACGCTCGCACCCGATGCGGGCGAAGTAAGGGCCGTCGAGTGGACGCTGAAGTACGACGGCGTGGTTGGTTCCCACAGTGAGTTGGCAAACATTGTGGCAAAGCCAGATTCAGCGTTTGCAGTGAAGAGCATCTCCTTAGACGGTGGCTTGGCAAAAATCAAAGGGGCGGAGGCCCTCGAAGACGTGCATGCGCTTGAATCATTGACTTGGTTCAAGATGGCAGATCCCAAAGCGGAGCTCCGTGTTTTACGCCATCTGCCAACGCTCCGAAGTTTGACTCTGTCCTATTCAATGATTCGGGGTCAGGACGAGATCGCTGAGATAGCGAACGCGAATCAGCTTGAATCACTCGCGCTGAAGCAATGTCCCGGGCTAAATGACGCAATGCTGGAGTTTCTCAGCGAGATGCAAAGCCTTTGGTTTCTCGATCTGGCTCAAAACGCGATCACCGATGATGCGGTTGAGCACTTAAGTAAAAGTCGCGGTCTGCGTACCCTAGTGCTAAGTGCTTGCGACGGTGTGACCAACAAATGCGCGGCAAAACTTGCGAATCTCACTCAACTTCGCTACCTGCAACTTGACGGAACCAGCATCGATGATGGTGCGGTTGCCGAACTTGGGAATTTGAAGAGCCTGCGAACTTTGCACATTGGTGACACCGCAATCACGGCTGCGGGGGCCGAAAAGCTTCAAGCGATGTTGCCGCAGTGTGTGGTTTTTCACGAGTCGCTCGATGGCGTTCCATGGTCCTTGGCGTCGCCCTGATGACGTGCAAACTCGCCGATCGGTTTCGAATAGAATCGGTGTCTTCGGACCATGCGAACGGATTGAACCTCTGGACGGATGGTGCGTGTGATTGATCATTGACTCAAGGTTGGATTCAACAATGTGCCGCCAACAGCTCCGATTAAGTCGAGCAGCCATCTTATTGACCATGCTCCATGGTGTCCTGGTCACCGCCGGTGCTTTGGAGGCAGCGGAAAAGCCGAATGTGATCGTGATCTATACCGACGATCAAGGTTACGGCGATGCCAGTTGTCTGAACCCAAATTCGAAATTCAAGACACCGGCACTCGATCGTTTGGCCGCCGAGGGGATGACGTTCACCGACGCCCATTGCAGCGATACGGTCTGTACCCCGTCGCGATATGGCCTGCTGACGGGACGCTACAGTTGGCGGACGACTCTGAAACGCGGTGTCTACGGTGCGGAGAAAGCTTGCTTGATCGCCGACGGTCGTATGACGTTGGCGTCACTTCTTAGGGACAACGGTTATCACACCGCGATGGTGGGCAAGTGGCATTTGGGAATGGGCTTTCCCGGAGACCGAAAGGATCGTGATTGGAGCCAGCCGGTCCGTGACATGCCGCTGGATAAAGGCTTCGACTACTTTTGGGGCATTCCCGCGTCAATGAATTACGGTGTTTTGGCGTGGTTCGAAGGGCGCTACGCAAAAGTGCCACCGACGCAGTACACGCAAAAGAAGCCCAACGGGATTGCCATTGATGACTACCGCATCAAGCCACCTTATGACACGAAACTTAACAAGCCAGGGACGACCAACGAGCTTGGGGTGGTGCGTGGCCAACTCGAAGTGGCTCCCGACTTTGTTGATTCGGAGTGTTTGACGCGTTTCACCGACCAAGCGATCGGTTGGATCAAAGGCAAGGCGGACGATGCAAAATCGGGGAAGCCTTTCTTTTTGTACCTCCCCTACACTTCACCACATAAGCCGGTGATTCCAATCGAGAGATTTCGCGGCAAGAGTGATGCCGGTGCCTACGGCGATTTCATACTCGAAACCGATTGGCATGTCGGGCGGATCTTGAAGGTTCTCGATGATCTGGATTTGGCCGACGACACGATGATCGTCTTTTCGAGTGACAACGGACCTGAGACGACATGGAAGAAACGGATTCCCAAATTCGGGCACCACAGCAATGGAATCTATCGCGAGGGCAAACGTTCGATCTACGAAGGCGGCCATCGCGTGCCCTTCTTTGTCCGCTGGCCGAACCATGTCCGCGGCGGCACCACTCACGAATCACCTGTTTGCCAAACGGACTTGCTCGCGACACTTGCCGAAATGCTTGACGTTGAATTGCCTGATCACGCAGGCGAAGACAGCCACAGTTTTTACGATGCGTTGTCGCAATCGACGCGTTCGGTCGATTCCACTCGGCCGCCGATGATTCATCACAGTTCTGGCGGCGGGTTTGCGATTCGTGATGGTGATTGGAAACTGGTGATGGAGGGTGGCAAGCAGAAACGCGAGTTGTACAACCTTGCCGAGGATCCAAGCGAAAAACGCAACGTCTTGTCGTCGCATCCGAAGATCGAAAAGCGACTTGTCGAATCGATTAGCGGCATCATCCGCAATGGCCGAAGCACCCCCGGCAAACCGCAGTCAAACGACACGGGTTGGTGGAGCAACCTTGTGTGGATGGAAAAATGGTAACGATGTGAATCGCGAAAGGATGTAACGCAATGACGTTCTGTGAAGCGTGTCGTTGCGTTTTGTTGACGGCGAGAGCCATCAAAGTGATCCGATGAAAGACCCCTGCCCCGATTCCGAACAGCTCGCCGCTTTTGCGGTTGGAAGTTTGTCTTCGACTGAGTTTGAACGTGTGGCGACACACGTCGATCAATGTCAGCGGTGCGAAGCCTCACTCGAGGCCCTCGAGTCAGGCGGTGGCGACGATTTGGTTTCGGGACTTCGCAGTCTTTCCGAAGTCGCGAGCAACGGTCAAAGCGGCGTTCCCCAAGAAGTCGTCAAGAAAAGTGCCGACGCGATCATCCGTACTTTGGATGACGGTTCTTCGGTCGACGTTCCCTTTGATGCGGGACGTTACTATTCGCGTCTTTTGCGCGAGGGAACATGTCGGCTCGGACGTTTTGAACTGGTCGAGGAGATCGGCGTTGGTTCCTTTGGTCACGTGTTTCGCGCCAAAGATACTGAACTTGATCGCATTGTCGCCGTCAAGATTCAACGCGCCGGCAGCGTTGCGACCGAAGAAGAGGCGCAGCGGTTTCTGCGTGAAGCAAGGAGTGCGGCGCCCCTTTCGCATCCGTCGATCGTTTCACTTCATGACACCGGGCAGACCGAAGATGGAGTCTGTTTTCTCGTCACTGAATTCGTTGAAGGTGAAACGCTTGAGGCTCGACTGCAAGCGGGACGATCGGGGCACCAGAGAGCGGCCGGTCTGATTGCCGAGATTGCCGACGCGCTGCAATACGCTCACGAACATGGCGTGGTGCATCGAGACGTGAAGCCTTCGAACGTCTTGATCGACGCCGACGGGCATCCGCACATCACCGATTTTGGTTTGGCCAAACGGGATGCCGTCGACGCGTCGATGACCTCCGACGGGCGGATCATGGGCACGCCCGCCTACATGTCTCCCGAGCACGCTAGTGGTGCTGCCCATCATGCCGACGCGCGAAGCGACGTCTACAGTCTTGGCGTGATCCTGTACGAGATGCTGACCGGGCAACGTCCTTTCCAGGGAACGAAACGGCTGTTGTTGCTTCAGGTTTTGGAAGACGAGCCTCGTCCGCCGCGGCAATTGGATGATTCCATACCAAGAGACTTGGAAGTGATCTGTCAAAAGGCGATGTCCAAGTCACCCGCACGGCGCTACGAATCGGCTCGCGCGATGGCCGAGGACTTGCGACGTTTTCTGGCGGGGACTCCCATCCTTGCCCGACCGATCGGTTATCGCGAGCGACTGTGGCGTTGGTGCCGGCGATACCCGTTCGCAGCAGCGATGTTCATCGGTGTGTTGGTCGGATCGATGGCGGGTTTCGCCTACCTCAAATCGCTCAACACGTGGTTCGTCCAGGAGATGGCGCTCGACAACGCGCGGCTTTACTGTGACATGCTTGAGGAGTTCAACGCTTCGTACAGCGATGCGCGAGGACAGTTCTTTGGGCATGGCGAGGATACTGGGAAAGTGCCGCCGCCGTTGCCCGCGACGCTGCAAATCGAGGTGGCCGAACGGATCAGCCGCCGCGAAACGGGGGTGAAGGTTCGTATCTTCAGTCCTTATTCGTTTCGTGAAGAGCTGCGACCGGATGAACGGTTCGAGCATGAAACGCTCGACGAGTTCGACGAAGTGATTCGACGAAGTCGCCAGTTGGGGCAAGAGAGTGAGGCGGCGCTGGAACACTTTGAGTTCGTGACGATCGGTGATCGTTCGTACCTAAAGTATGCGCGTGGCCAACTGATGAAACAGAGTTGCATCCAGTGTCACAACACCCATGAGCAGACGCCCAAGACCGATTGGAAGACCGGAGACTTGGCAGGCGTCTTGCGTCTGACTCGGCCACTCGATCGAGACATTGCACGTACGCGAAGTGGATTTCGTGGCGCGTCGATCTTGGTCATGGTGATCGCGGGGGTGATGACGGCGTTTGGATTGTTGTTTGCCTATCGAGGTGATCGCAATTCAGGACGTCCATTCGATGGGGCAGCGCGCCCATGAAGCAGAGTGGTGAAAACGAATCGTCGCCCGCCAATGCTTCAGAGTGCACCAGTGCATCTGGCGGTGCCGCAAGCGCATCAGCGGGTGCATCGGCCGGAGCAACATCGCTTAGTTTGATTGAACGACTCAAACGCAACGAGACTCCGGCTTGGAAAGATCTCGTGCACCTCTATTCGCCCCTGATCTTCTATTGGTGCCAGAAGGCGGGTTTGGCCAGTCAAGATTGCGCGGACATCAACCAAGAGGTCTTTCGATCGGTGATTGGCAGCATCGAATCGTTTCACAAAGACCGCCCCAGTGACACGTTTCGAGGTTGGTTGCGAACGATCACTCGCAACAAAATCACGGATCACTTTCGCCGCCTCGGTCGCCAACCTGCCGCGGCGGGTGGGACAGAGGCTCAGCTTCGGCTCGGTCAAGCTGAGGACTGTGATGATGAGTTGATTCATGATGAAGACGATTTGCGTGCCGAACATGAACTGTATCGCCGCGCCATTGAGATGATCCGCGAAGAATTCAAGCCACAAACCTGGGAAGCCTTCTGGGGCGTTGCGATCGAAGGAAAGTCGGCATCCGAAGTCGCCGAATCGCTGGGGATGCGTCCGGGGACCGTTCGGGTCGCAAAATCGAGGGTGCTCAAGCGTTTGCGGCAGCAACTGGGCGATTTGGTTGATTGAGGCAATTCGAGAACGGCCAAAATCTTTGAGTTTGGTCCGTATCAAGCCTTAGAATGCGTGGTTGGCCGGGCCGTGTGAGGAGGCGTTATCGGGCGGTGTAACGGCGGGGCGTTCGGGAAGTTAGATCCATTCTTACCGCTTCATCTCGGGAGTCAGAACGATGCAACGCAATCGTCGCGAATTCTTGTCCAACGTTGGCACGGGCATGCTGGTTGGAACGTTGGGGACATCGC
The DNA here is from genome assembly GCA_965216875.1 of Rubripirellula sp. GTDB lineage: Bacteria > Planctomycetota > Planctomycetia > Pirellulales > Pirellulaceae > CBDCUW01. The sequence goes on along the minus strand of OZ244207.1, from coordinate 4,823,564 downwards.
TGGCAAGTGATCTGGGAATCAACACGGCACTGGCGTCCGAAGAGCCACAGCGTTTGACGTTTGGCGACATGGAACCGCTGGTCGCGATGATGCAGGACACGCCGCTTTCAAAGCTTCAGCCGTTGTTGTTGAAGAAGATCAATCAAGGCACTGACCTCGAGACGCTCGTTGCGGCGGGATGCCTTGCAAATGCAAGAACGTTCGGCGGTCATGACTACATCGGTTACCACACCTTCATGGCGCTCACTCCGTCGCTCGAGATGTCGCGTGAGCTGCCGACGGAGCGACGAGTGCTTCCGGTGTTGAAGGTGCTGTATCGCAACACAGATCGGATTCATCAATTCGGCGGTTCGAGTCGTGAACGCTTATTGCGACAGGATCAAGCCAAGCATGATGGCGTGAAGCATGTGGGAATCGAGCTTCAACAGTCAACACGTCGCGCCGATACCAAGTCGGCCGAAGCGATCATGGCATCGATTGCTGGAAACGCACCTGGCAATCAGTTCAACCATGTTCAATACCCGGTCCAGGACGAGACCAATGTGCATCGCGTCGTGTTGGCCTGGCGCGCATGGGTCGCGATTGATCTTGTGGGTGAACAGCATGCCAATACGTTGCTTCGCCAGTCGGTTCGTTTCTGTCTTGATTCATCGCAGACGCGTATTCGCAAAGGCCGCCCCGACCCCGAGGTTTGGAAGTTGATTCCAAAACTCTTGGATCAACATGGATTGGCCGGGAAGGCACCGGGAACTCGCAAAGGTGACGACGCTTGGGTCGAAGACCTGTCTTGGACGATTTTCCAGAGCAATCGTGCTCAGGCCGCCGAGGCTGCCGCACAAGCACTGGCCGATGGCTATTCACCGGACCAGATTGGCGAAGCGACATCCATCGCCGCAAACCGATTGCTTTTGCATGATCCGGGTCGATCAAAAGATGGAGATGGTGACAAGGTCAAAGGCAGCGTTCACGGTGCGTCGGTTGGCGTTCATGCCTGCGATGCAGCGAACGCGTGGCGCAACATCGCTCGGGTGAGCGATCAGCGAAATGCGATCGTCAGCGTCTTGCTAGGAGCCTATCACTCGGCCGGGCAAAGTCCGCGCGTGCGCCGCGAGCCCTGGGATTATGGGCAAGACGACCTGCGCTCGGTTCAAGATCATTCGACCCTCTTACGTGCTGCCGATGAGGCGGTGCGTGATCGCAATCAAGCCCGTGCGGCTGCTGCGATCGCACAATTCGGCGATGCTGGTGGGCGGCCACGCGAAGCGTTTGACGTGTTGCTGAGGTTTGCGACCAGCGAAGACGGCGCGCTACATGCTGAAAAGTATTTCCGCACGGCGACCGAAGAATTCGCCAACACTCGTGAAAACTATCAATGGCGACAGTTGATCGCGTTGGCTCGTGTTTCGGCAAGCGAATACGGGACGCCCGCGCCCGGATACCGCGAGGCATGTGATTTGATCGGAGTCGACGCCTAGTCGTTCACGCGGGATTGGCTCGCTGATCGGCACGCGGCACATTGCATCGTTTACACTGTTGACCCCACCCCGGAATCCTCATTCCACCATTTTGGAAGGTCAACAGTGTCTGCACGCTTGGTTTGCGTCCTGGTCGCGTTGTTAGGCAGCGGCATCTTTGCTGCTGTTGCCCGCGCGGACACCAACGAATCGGGTCGATCACGACCGAACATTCTCTTGATCTACACGGACGACCAATCTCATCGCACGGTCGGCTGCTATCCCGAATCGTTCGATTGGGTCCAAACACCAAACATCGATGCACTTGCAAAGCAAGGTGTTCGATTCAAGCGAGCCTATATCGGCTCGTGGTGCATGCCCTCGCGTGCAACGCTGTTGACTGGGCATCATCAGCATGGTGTCGAGTCGATGCGGATGGAAGGCAAGTATCCAGGCAGTTTGTATGATCCGCAAAAGTGCCCGTTCTGGCCCAGCGTTTTTCGCCGCGAGGGATACGCAACCGCACACATCGGCAAATGGCACACGGGTGTTGATGATGGGTACGGCCGAGATTGGGATCATCAAATCATTTGGAACCGTCCGCGGTTTGTGGAGAACGCTCCGAACTACTACGACGATCAGATCATTGTCAAAAATGGCGGCGATCCTAAACGCGTTCAGGGGTACACGACCGACAAGTACACCGACTGGGCGATCGACTACATCAACGGCGAAGGACGCGACGCAAACAAACCGTGGTACTTGTGGCTTTGTTATGGAGCCGTTCATGGACCGTTCACGCCGGCCGATCGGCATCGTGGCCAATACGCCTCGAAACCCGTACCCGTTCCCAAGGATGTGTACCCGCCGCGCCCTGGCAAGCCAAAGTACATTCGTGAAATGGAGTTTTGGGAGCCTGGAAAGTCGGGCCAACCGGTGGAACGCAAGGTACGCGAACAAAGTCCCGTCGGTATGAAGGATGTGCCGGGGCGTCCACTCGCCGACTGGGTTCACCAGTATCACGAAGGCGTGCTGGCCATTGACGAAAACGTCGGCCGTCTGATGCGTGCGTTGCAGCAGTCAGGTCAAGACGAAGAGACTTTGATTGTCTACACGTCGGACCAGGGCTTTGCGTGGGGACAGCATGGTTTCAAGTCCAAGGTTGCTCCTTATGACGCAACGGTTCGGGCACCGTTGATCATTCGGCTGCCGGCGCGCGATGCCGATCGGTGTGCCGGCCGTGTGGTCGATCAGCCCGTCAGTGGCGCGGATTTGGTTCCGACCTTTTTCGCCCAAGCGGGGATCGATTTGCCCTGGAAAATGCACGGGCACGACTTGAGCCCGTTGTTGGCCGAAGAGCCCGCTCGTTGGAAACATCCCGCGATGCTGGTGCACACCGCTGCACAATATGGTTCCGACACCGCCGTTGTTCCGGGGATCGATGATCCGCGACTCTTTCACGGGCCAGGCGTGCCCTGGTACGTCATGCTTGCCGACGAAGAGTACAAGTACATTCGCAATCTTGTTCCGGGGGAAGTCGAAGAGCTTTACCACTTCGACAGCGACCCCGACGAGCTGAACAACTTGGCACTCGACCCGAATCATCGGAGACGTTTGACCAAAATGCGAGCGGCAACGATTGACGAATTGCGTCGAACGGATGCGGCGATGGTTGACCATTTGCCTCCAGTGGGTCGCTAGGCGTCCGAATCCCAGGCGAGAGGATCAAGCCATCTCACTCAGCTCACTCGATATTGTCGTCTTGGTGGTTTACCTGGCCGCAGTGGTTGCCCTTGGTTGCTTCTTTGTCGTGCGCAGTGGAACGACAAAGGAATTCATGGCGGCCGGCGGAGCCTTACCAGGATGGGCTGTCGGGATGTCGATTTTCGGCACCTACTTAAGTAGCAACACCTTCCTGGGCAATCCGGGCAAGGCGTATGGCGGCAACTTCAATGGCTATGTCTTTGCATTGTCTTTGCCACTGGCCGCCTGGGTCGCAGCGAAGTATTTCGTGCCGTTTTACCGTCGATCGGGCGAACTCTCGGCGTACCACCATTTCGAAGCCCGGTTCGGGCTTTGGGCGCGAACGTACGCAATGGTCTGCTACCTGCTGACGCAGGTTGCGCGGATGGGAACGATCATGTTCGGCGTTGCCCTCGGGTTACACGCTCTGACCGGTTGGAACATGGCCGGGATCATTGTCGCGACCGGCGTGATGGTCACGCTGTACACTCTGCTGGGTGGAATTGAAGCGGTGATCTGGACCGACGTCATTCAGTCGTTTGTCTTGATGGCGGGAGCCATTTTGATCTTTGGAATGTTGTTGTTTTCCATCGAAGGCGGTCCGACCGAATCACTTTCGATCGCTTACGAAGCCGGAAAGACAAGCCTCGGCAGCTGGGAATTCGATTTGACAACGAGCACCGTGTGGGTCGTGTTGCTGTTCGGATTGTTTATCAATCTGACGAACTTTGGGATCGACCAAAGTTTCGTCCAGCGATACCACACCGCTAAGAGTGAGCACGCAGCGAAGCGATCGGTTTGGTTGGGCGCGCTGCTTTACGTTCCCGTGTCGCTTCTGTTCTTTGCCATCGGTGCAGCGCTGTTTTCTTACTACAGCACGCAGCCGGCCGCGCTCGACGAAGTGCGTGCGGCTGTTGCGATCGAGAAAGAGGTCGATGTCGAGACACTTACCGATGCGGACATTGGCGACAAAGTCTTACCGTACTTCATCGCAAACAATCTTCCGCCCGGTGTGGCTGGTCTGTTGATTGCTGCCATCTTTGCTGCCGCTATGAGCAGCATCGATACTTCGCTCAATTCATCAGCAACGGTTGTGTTGAAGGATCTTTACCAAAGGTACATCGATCCTGAGGTTTCCGAGCGGCGCGCGATGGGGGTTCTGCGATGGGCCACGATTACGATCGGCTGCATCGGGACGCTCGTGGCGCTGGCGATCATTGGCCAGAAAAGCGTCCTCGATACCTGGTGGATGTTCCAAGGGATCTTCGCGGGCGGGATGCTCGGATTGTTTCTGTTGGGAATCGCCTCTCGACGGACGCGCGGTGCCGAAGCGATGATTGCCGTGGCGGTGGGTGTGATGGTGATCGGCTGGATGACGCTTTCGCCAAAACTCCAGTCGCTGCCCGCCGCTCTGCGTAATCCATTTCACGCCCAAATGACGATTGTGATAGGCACCATGGCAATCTTTCTCGTTGGTGCTATGGTTTCGGCTAAACGGCCTTCTGAGGAGTAATTATTCTCTCCCTAGGGTTGGCGGCGTCCCATAATCTATATGTGGGGGAAGGCTGCTCCCGTCATGTGGTCGGGCTGCAATTTGCGATGTGAGAGTAACTCGCAAGATTATCGCTCAGAAAACGAATACCACAGGGATGAATTGGGGTTCAAACGGCTCACCTTCGAGGCGAGCCTGTTCTACTTTCACGGTTCACAAAAAACGATAGATGCAACGGTATCACCGAGTATTGATTGCTGCTCTTCTTGTTGCGTTGGGTGTCTATTGGGCAGCCGACCATGAGTTGAGTGCGCGTGATCATTGGACGTCGAGTCATCGAGTGCGTCCGTTGACGGCGGCACAGATCGCTGCTGAAAAAGCGGAGCATCGGCGTCTCGTGGATATCATGGACGGCGGTGAGCACTATCGGCCACTCGAAATCCTCGTCGACTTTCCGGGCGTTGACCAACCAGCGCTCGTACCCGTTGACGACGTCGAGCTTCCCGAGTCGACCGAGGTGATTGGGGTTGATATCGATGGCGAAGCGTATGCGTTTGTGATTGAGTCAATGTGTTCGCCACAGCGCCACATCGCAAACTTCGTTTTGAATCATCAGCCGTTGTCAGTCACGTACTGCGACGCACGCGATTGTGTTCGGGTGTTGAGTGATGACGAAAATGAAGGACTGCTTTCACTAGGCGTGGGTGGTATCGATATCGACCAGCAAATGGTCATGGTTTTCAATGGCAAACGCTATGGGCAGACTTCAAAGGCATTGCCGCTCAAGGACGTTCCGTTCACGAGAGTTCCGCTTCGAAAATGGCGTCACGATCATCCTGAGTCGATGATTTACATCGCGGAGCCTCCAGCTTCCTGATTTACCTGTATCGGATGGTAACGCGATCGATCCCCTGCGGGCGATGGTGAGCAATTCGCAAGTTAGAATGTGAATTGGTTCACGCCTGGTGGACGCGCGCGACATCAACCCTTCTTCCGATCATGACCTGGCTCTTCATACGAATCTATTTGGGTGTGTTGGCGGTTCTTTCGCTGGCATGGTACATCCACGGCGTCGTTCATCAACAACGTAGCGACGCAGACTTGGCTCGGGTTATTCTCGAAGCGCATTCGGGCGGCGCTCGGCTGGTCGCTAGCGAGCTTGCTGTGGTCGAAGACCAGGAGGCAAGACAAAAGTCCCTTAAACGGATCAACCAGCAATTCGATTATCCGGTTGGCGTCCGCCCAGTCGCTGGCATTTCGCCGGAAGTCGAGCAGGCGTTTCGGGCTGGAAAAAGTGTGGCGTACCAACGCGTTGGCGACCAACATTTTGTGGTAGCCCGAATCGAGTCTGATTTCGAAGCGGAAGAATCGTGTGTTTGGTTAGGGCCGTTTCCGTCTTATCGGCAACGTGAAATCGAAGATTCGATCAGTGGTTGGATGAGGTTGGCGGCGGTCGAAACCGAAGTCGAAGGCGAGGTGGATCCCAACAAACTTGAGGCGGTTCGCTCGATGTTTGAGATCCCGGTCGACGTGGTGGCACGGTCCGAGTTGCCCCCGCCTGTTTCCGGTCGCCTGGCGCGCGGTGCTCGTGTCGCGTTTTTCAACGGGTCACTTGATGGAAGTGGCGAGCAGTACTACGCGGCGACGTCGCTTGAATCCGAATCCAACGCATTGCGGTTTGGACCGTTTCCAAACTTCCAGCGAATTGAGCAACGAGCGGCAGCCACGACCTTGGCGCTCGTGTTGCTGCCTGCAGCACTCGCAATCGCACTCTTGCTGCGCCCGGTGGCGAGACAGTTGCGACATGTCGAAGAAGCTGCAATTTCGATTGCCGACGGTGACCTCGAAGCTCGCGTGACCGAAACTCATGTCCAAGCGGTGCGTCCGCTCGCGCATTCGTTCAACTTCATGGCCGAACGGACGGAGGCGCTGATTCGGTCACAACGTGAGTTGTTGCAGGCGGTATCACACGAATTGCGCACGCCGCTTGCACGCATTCGCTTTGCAGCGGATTTGATCGAAGCTGCAAAGTCGGACGAAGAACGGCGTCAGCGACTCGATGCGGTCGACGATGCGACACAGCAGCTTGATGATCTTGTCGGCGAATTGTTGACCTATGTCCGCGCCGAATCGAACGACGTGAGCCAGCATGTCGAGTCTTTGGCAATCAATGAGATGGTCAATGAGCTTGTCGAGGTCAATCAACCACTTTTTCCCAATGTTGCGATCGAACAAACTCAGCAAGAAAAGGCATTGGAAGTCGTGGGTGACCGCATTGGGATTGCGCGTGCGGTGAGTAACCTGCTTCGCAATGGCGCCCGCTTCGCCAAATCGCGAGTCGAGGTGTTTGTCGAGCAACAGGGGCAAGTGACCCGCGTCGTTGTCGATGACGACGGGCCAGGCATCTCGGATGAAGACCGCGATCGGGTCTTTCAGCCTTTTGTGCGACTAGAAGGCAACAACGAAACCGGAACAGGATTGGGACTTGCTTTGGTGGAGCGAATCATTCGCAAGCATGGCGGCACGGTAGCCGTCGATACGGCACCCATCGGCGGTGCTCGGTTTGTCATCACCCTGCCGCCATCACCACTTGGGTGACCGATTGTCCGTCACCTACGAAAATCCTCTCGAAGCCCAAAAAAGATAGGTTAGCGATGAACCGCGGAATGAGCTGCTTGTTGAGTTGTTGCTTGATGGCAACCGTTTGCACTTCTTCTTTTGGTCAAACGATTGAACCCAAACCGTTCGCAGAAGCCAGTGCGAAACTCGAAAAGGAGGTTCGTCAAGGACGCGTTGCCGGTGCAATGCACTTGGTCGTACGTGACGGAAAAGAAGTTCACTTCCAGGTCATTGGAGAGCGTGATGTCGAGGACGCGTTGCCGATGCAACGCGACACGATCGTCAGGATGTACTCGATGACCAAACCGATCACGTCGGTTGCTGCGATGACGTTGTTCGACAAGGACAAGTTCAAACTCGACGATCCTTTGTCAAAGTACATTCCTGCGTTTGCGGACTCGAAGGCCTACGAGAAAGTTGGCGAGAAATACGAGCTGGTTGCTCCGCGTCGTCCATTGACGGTGCGCGACCTTTTTCGACACACCACCGGTTACGCATACGACGGTGGTATCAGCGAAGTCTTGAAGAAACGGTATCGCGAAGAAGGGATCATCTATCAACCTCCCGCGGGAATGATGCCACCGTCGATGTCTATCGAAGAGTTGTCCGAAGCGTTGGCAAGAATCCCAGCGATGCACCATCCCGGCGAACGGTTTACCTATGGACTCAACACCGATGTGCTGGGCCGGTTGATCGAGATCTGGTCGGGTAAACCGCTCGACCAATACATGCAGCAAGCCATTTTCGAGCCGCTGGGTATGGTTGACACTGGATTCGCTGTTCCTGAACCGAAACGTGGCCGCTTTGCATCGTGTCACACAATGAAAGATGGCAAGTTGGTTGTGATCGACAAGGCGACGACAAGTCCGTTTAACGGTGGCTTTGAGTTTCTATCCGGTGGCGGTGGCCTCGTTTCGACAATCGACGATTACGCGCATTTTTGCCAAATGCTCGTCGATGGAGGCGAGTTTGAAGGCAACCAGATTCTCAAACTAGAAACGCTGGACATGATGTTTGCCGACCAGCTTGACGGAGTCGCTGGAGGATTCAAATTTGGTTTAGGGTTCGCGATCAAAGATGTGCGAATCGGCGATGGCGAGAACGTGAAAGAGGCCAAGCAATATTCGTGGGCTGGTTATGCGACGACAGACTTTTGCGTAGTCCCGGACGAACGCATGTTTCAAATTGTGATTCGCCAACGTGTCCCGACCCAGCCACAGCTCGCTCAAGAGTTGTTCAAGGCGATCTACACCGGCATCGAGTAGCGTTTGGATCATGTGAGAGCGGCCAAAATCGATGGTGCATGCAAGCTCACACCCCCTACGCGAATGAAGAAGAGAATTTGCCTGACACGACTTTTGGCGAGGTGGATACCGGATAGCGACCGGTTACAATTTGACCTTCCTTCCCAGCTTACCCACCCACGTCCCACGTCACGGCGAGATGCCATTCGTGGGATTGAATTCGCTCGTTATAGGATTTGATTCATGTCCAGCAGTCACCGTCCAAGTCGTCGTCAGTTCTTGCAAGTCAGTGCTGCCGCAGCGGCAGCAGCAACCGTTGTTTCGCCCCAGTCGTTGTGGGCCGACCATCACGAAACACCCTACAAGATCTCGTTGGCAGAATGGTCGCTGCATCGCACTTTGCGTGATCCGTCCAAGAACTTGACCAACCTCGACTTTCCACGCGTTTCCAAGCAAGAGTTTGGCATCGATGCCATCGAGTATGTCAATCAGTTCTTCAAGGACAAGGCGAAGGACGAGAAGTACCTGGCTGACCTCAAAGGGCGATGTGAAGGCGAAGGGGTTAAGAGCCTGCTGATCATGGTCGACGGTGAAGGCCGGTTGGGCGATCCAGACGAAGCCAAGCGAACCAAGGCGGTTGAAAACCATTACCAGTGGGTTGAAGCTGCTAAGTTCCTCGGTTGCCACTCGATTCGAGTCAACGCCGGTTCGGCAGGCAGTTACGACGAACAACTCGAGCGTGCGGCCGATGGCTTGGGACGCCTGAGCGAGTTCGCAAAGCCGCATGGTTTGAACGTGATCGTCGAAAACCACGGCGGCCTAAGCAGCAATGGGCAATGGCTTGCCAGCGTCATCAAGAAAGTTGGCATGGATAACTGCGGCACGCTGCCCGACTTTGGAAACTTCCGAATCGGTAACGGTGAAACCTACGATCGCTACAAGGGCGTTGACGAGTTGATGCCGTTTGCCAAGGCGGTCAGCGCCAAGTCACACGACTTTGACGACGATGGCAACGAGATTCATACCGACTATGAAAAGATGATGGGCATCGTGCTCAAGCACGGCTACAACGGCTACGTGGGCATCGAGTACGAAGGCGGCAAGGTCGGTGAATTTGAGGGAATCAAAAAGACCAAAGCGTTGCTCGAGCGAGTCGCTAAGAAGCTCGGCTAAACGCGTCGTCGGATTGTGGTCGGTTCGTAGTACTGTCTTCAGGCGTCCTAAGGTGGAAACGCCTGAAGATTCCGGCTAAAGCTCGGTACTACAAGCGGCAACATCAGCCGTCGAGCGATCGCTCGTGGTTTTCGATGATTGGCTGACTGAAGGAACCGCACACTATCGCGTTGCGGCTGATGGTCGGAGTGGAAAGTCCGGCCGCTTACGCGATCGCGGCTAGCCGGTACTTCCCCTGTAAGGCCCGACGCTAGCGCGTTCGGCTCACGACTGAAGATCGGCAAGTTGATGCATCGATTCGCTCAGCTTGCCGTAGAGGTCGCGGTAGACAGGGAATAGTTGGTTGTATTTCTTGACGGCTGCTCGATCAGCGGGTGTTTCATCGGCAACTTTGATGGTTGCTTTGCACGCTGCTTCGACATTCTTGTAGGCTCCGTCGCCGACCGCTGCGAGCAGAGCGACACCAAAGGCTGGGCCCTGCTCGACTTCCAAGGTGGTGATCTTTTTGCCGAAGACATCGGCTTGCATTTGACGCCAAAGTGGATTCTTGCTGCCGCCGCCCGAAGCGCGGATTTGGCGAACGGGAACGCCGAGTGACGTGATGATTTCGAGGCTGTCACGCAGTGCAAAGGTGATGCCTTCCATCACGCTTCTTGTCATGTGTCCGCGCTGGTGAGTTAGGTTCATCCCAACAAAAGCGCCACGCGCGTTGGGGTCGGCATGTGGAGTACGTTCGCCGTTGAGGTAGGGCAAGAAGACAAGGCCATCACTTCCGGCGGCAATCTTGGCCGCTTCCGCAGTGGCCGCTTCGTAGCGGTTCTTTGCCGAGAACCCGGTCAGACCCTGGATGACTGAATCAACCCACCATTGCAGCGACCCGCCGCTGGTCAAGTTGACGCCCATCATGTGCCACTTGCCGTTGACCGCGTGACAGAACGTATGCAGTCGGCCGGAAGCATCGTACTGTGGTTCGTCACTGTGAACGAACATCACGCCGCTGGTGCCGATCGATGTGCTGAGGACCCCTTTCTTCACGACGCCGTTACCGACGGCGCCCGCGGCACAGTCCCCTGCACCGCCGACGACTTTGCACTCGGTCGAAAGGCCAAGTGCTTTCGCGGCTGCTGGCGTTAGCGTTCCGGTGACTTCGTCACTTTCGACCACGCTTGGAAGCAAGTCGGTGTCGAGGCCAATCTTTGAGAGCAGTTTCTTGGACCAGTTGCGACGAACGACATCAAGCAGCAATGTTCCGCTGGCATCACTCACCTCGGTGACATAATCGCCAGTGAGTCGACGTCGAATATCGTCTTTGGGAAGCAGGACCTTGGCGAGTCGATCGAAGTTGCGTTTCTCGTTGTTGCGCAGCCAGAGGATCTTGGGAGCCTGGAATCCGGTCAACGCTGGATTGGCGACCATCTTTATCAGCGCTTTGCGACCGCCGGCTGCCGAAGTGATTTCATCGCATTCGGCAGCGGTCCGTTGATCATTCCACAGCAGCGCGGGCCGAATCACTTTGTCGTTCTTGTCCAGGAAGACGCTGCCGTGCATTTGGCCACTGAGTCCAATCGCACGCACGTCGGTTGGTTTGAGCTTCGCTTTTTTGACGACCGCACGAACCGTCTTGACGGTCGCTTTCCACCAATCCTCGGGGTCTTGCTCGGTCCAGCCAGGCTTGGGCTGATGCAGCGGGTATTCAGCGTTTGCCTCGGCCAGCACATTGCCTGCTTGGTCGATGAGCAGGGTTTTCGTTCCGCTAGTGCCAATATCGATTCCGAGGTAGTAGCTCATGTTCTCTCGCTCAGCCTGTTTTCAATCGGGATTCAGATTTTACGCCGCTGTCATGTTTGAGCCGGGATTTTAGCCGCCAAAGGGATGAACTGGCGACCGCCCCATTGCGTAAAAAGATCAGATGTGTCAAACCCGCGCTCCCGGAACGCGCCAACGTTAACCCAACAAGAGATTCATCGTGTCGGATCGATCGGTTCATCAATTCAGCCGCCGCCAAGTTCTTGCCGCCGGATCGGCAGCCCTGGTCAGCGGCGTTGGCCTTGCCGGTTGCTCGAAGTCGAAAGACGAGGAGTCGGAATCGGGCGAGGCAGAATTCGAATTCAGCGACGTCCCGCTTCGCGTGATGCTGTGGGGTTCTCAGGCGGACCAGGATGCGATCGCTCGCGCATGGACATCGATCAGTCCACAGGCGTTGGAGTTCACGTTGATCGAGGAGTCCAGGACGGGGACCGACACGATCGACAAATTGATCGAGGCAAGTGAGAAACAAGACGTCCTGATTTACCCCCTGATGGCCGTCACGGAGCTCGAGGGAAAAGGCCGGATCTATGACCTGGCCGAAAGCGAAGTGAAGCTTGCCGAACAAAGTGGTGGCGCCTTTCTGGCCTCGCTTAGAAATGGCGTGATGCGTCACGGTAGTTCGATCGTTGGGCTGCCGCTTGGAGGGCGACAGCCTTCGGTCATCTCAGCAGACGAAGCGGCGAGTCCGGCGACGTGGCAGGAATATGATCAGTGGGGCGAATCGCTGGGCGGAGCGGTCGCCGAACCACTTGCCGATGGGTGGGCGGGAACGATGTTCCTTTGGCGCGCAGCATCGACACTCTCCCGCGGTTGGTTGTTCGGTTTGCAGAATTTTGAACCCAAGATTGCCGACCAACCGTTCGTCGACGTTTTGACTCAAATGCGTACGACCGTCCAGCGAAGTCCAGTTGAGCCGAGCAATCCAAATCAGATTTGGGAAGCTCTTGGCGACGGTCGCTTGAAGGGCGCCATCGGATTCTCTTCGGGCGATGTGACGACCGACCAGGACTATAGCTTCGCAGCGATTCCGGCCACCTCGCTTCCCAAAGTCGTCCTTGACCCTTACTCGCTGGTCGCCTCACTTGCAGATCGATGCCGACAGTCAGACGTGTCGAAGTTGTTTGTGCGATGGCTAGCGGGCGGCGAGGGGAGTGAGCTCGCCCGCCGCGAGGTTGCCGCGATGACGTTGAATCGACGCACCGGAGGTGGCGACGGGGCGGCCGACGTCGGTTACGCCAGCGTTGTCCGCGAGGCACTAGCGGTTTCGAATGTCTTGCCGACGATCAAAATGAATGCTGCGGACCAGTACTATGTCGCGCTCGACGAGGCAGTGCTGCGTTGCGTGAGCGGTGATGCGGAACCGGCCGCGGCCCTTGAAGGCGTGAGAGATCGTTGGGCTGCAATCAGCCGAGAGGTCGGTCTCGAAAAGCAGCAGCGAGCCTGGCGCATGGCACAGGGCATGTCAGGCTGATTTCTCTAACGCGGCGCTGTCGTTTTTTGTGAGCCGAATGCGCTAGCGTCGGGCCTTGCTGAGTCCGGACCTTGCACCCCGCGACACGCAATGTGAATGCGTTGTCATGCGGAGCATGACCTACAAAGAGGACGCGGAGCGTCCGCAGATTGCGTTCCCACGGGGACCGTGGGAACGAGGTAAGTTGAATAGACCTAACGAAAAACTCGGCAGAAGCCTCAGCTATCCGTTGGGGATGGCGGGGCTCCTGCCGAGCTTTGATTTTTCTAAGGCGAGTTACAAGCTCAGGCGAATCACTCTTCGCCGTCGCTCTTTTCTTCGCTGGTGGTCTCTTCGGCGACAGCTTCTTCGGTCGCGACTTCGTCTTCGACTGCTGCTGGAGCATCATCATCGAACGATGGTCGTTCGGCCGAACGCTTGACGCGATCATTCTTGCCGACCAGCTCGAGGATCGCTCGTTCGCCAGCGTCGCCCAAACGTGGCGTGGCCAATCGCAAGATGCGAGTGTATCCGCCTGGACGATCGACGTAACGCTCGGCGATGGTGTCGAACAGGATGCGAGCAGCTTCTTTGTCGCCAATCAGTTGGACGACGCGGCGCTGTGCAGCAACAACAGGAGCGCGGGCATCGGCCCATTCACGCCACTGTTCGCTCTTGCGCCACTTCTTCCATTCGTCGCTTCCACGCTCGGCCGACGATTCAAGCTTGGCAGCTTCTTCGGCGGCGGGAATCGATTTCTTGGCGATGGTGATGCACTTTTCAACCAGAGGGCGAACCTCTTTGGCTTTGTGCAAGGTGGTCGTGATTCGGCCTGCGACCTTGGGAGCGTTGTCGTCCAAGCTCGCATCACGCTCAGTCAAAAAGAGCGCGCTGGCGAGGTTCTTAAGCAGCGCCTTGCGATGGCTCGGGCTTCGTCCGAGCGTGCGGCCTCGTCGTCGGTGACGCATGGCGGTGGATCCGTGTCAAAAAACGTTAGGTGAATGAAGTAACTGGGCGATTCCCAAAAGCCGACCATCGGCTGCCAACGAGAACATTGGCTGCCAACTAGAACATTGGCTGGTTGGGAACTCGCATACCGAGGTGCAATCCGTACTGTGACAACTTTTCACGCACTTCATTGAGCGTGGTGTCGCCGAAGTTACGCACTTCAAGCAACTGGTCTTCGGTTCGTTGAACAAGGTCACGAACCGTTTGGATGTTTTCGCTTTCCAAGCAGTTGTTGGCTCGCACCGACAAGCGTAGCTCGGCCAAAGTCATGTTCAACTTGGCTTCGAGTTGAGCTTCAGGCGAACCGGCACCACCGCGGGCAGCCGAGAAGATGCTCGGTCCCAACTCGCGGTACTGCACGAATGGGTTGAGGTGCTTGCGAAGGATCTTTGCCGATTCGACCAAAGCCAGTTCGGGGTTGATCGAGCCGTCGGTCCAGATTTCCAAGTTGAGCTTGTCGAAGTTGGTCTTTTGACCAACACGAGTCTCTTCAACGAAGTAGCGGACGCGAGTGATCGGGCTGAACACGGCATCGATTGGAATGATGCCGATCTCGTGATCGACCGTGCTGTGCTCGGTGCTTGGGACGTAACCGCGACCGTTTTCGACAACCATTTCCATCATGAATGGAACGTCATCGGTGAGCGTTGCGATCACGTGATCTTTGTTGATGATCTCGACATCGGAATCAGTTTGGATGTCGGCACCGGTGATGACGCCAGCGGTGTCGCGTTCGACAGCGATCACGCGGGTCGCTTCGCTGTGGTTGCGAACGACCAAGCTTTTGACGTTAAGGACGATTTGGGTGACGTCTTCGAGTACACCGGGGATCGTGGTGAATTCGTGCTGAGCGCCACGGATTTTGATTTGGGTGACGGCGCTACCGACCAGGCTGCTGAGCAGAACGCGTCGCAGGCTGTTGCCCACGCTGGCACCAAAGCCACGTTCGAACGGTTCGGCCGTGAACTTGCCGTAGGTCGCAGTTAGCGAATCACGATCGACTTCCAGGGTGCTCGGGAGCTCCATGCCGCGCCAACGAATATGCATCGTGATCAAACCTCGTGATTGGATGTGGAGGTGAGTGTGTTTATTCAAAGAAAGGGACAGCGTTGGTGGACGTCTCGTGCGTCACTCAATGCCTGGCCAAAATTTACGCAGTCCGCCGCAGTGGTTTGCCGAGTCTGCCTTTCCCAGGCATTCGAGCAAGTGCGACGGCGGTGGTGAAAGTCGAGGACTACACGCGTCGCTTTTTGCGAGGGCGACACCCGTTGTGTGGGATCGGGGTAACGTCTTCGATCAACTTGACATTCAAACCAGCCGATTGCAGCGAAGTGATTGCACTTTCGCGGCCCGAGCCAGGTCCCTTCACGCGGACTTCAACATCTCGCATGCCGAACTTGGTTGCCTTTTCAGCGGCTTGCTGGGCAGCACATTGTCCTGCGAACGGGGTGCTCTTGCGGCTTCCCTTGAATCCACTCGTGCCAGCACTTGCCCAGCAGAGCGTGTCGCCCTTGGCATCGGTGATGGTCACAGTTGTGTTGTTGAATGTGGCGTGAATGTGAGCGATCCCGTTGCTGACATTGCGCCGAATTCGTTTTTTCTTGTTGGTCTTTGCCACTGCAAAGTCTCTGCTGGTGAATTTTGTTGGATTGAGTTTCGTGCAAACGGTTCAAGGCCCGGCGGCGATTGCGATCGTCCAAAGGCGACGATCGGAAACGACTAACGCAAGTCCTTGACCCCTTTCTTACCGGCAACCGTCTTACGAGGACCTTTTCGCGTGCGAGCGTTGGTCTTGGTGCGTTGTCCGCGAACAGGCAATCCAACGCGGTGACGAATGCCGCGGTACGCCTTGACTTCGCGAAGTCGGCTGATGTTCTGCGTGATTTGACGTCGCAGCGGACCTTCGACCGTGTAATCACGCTCCAAAAGAGCAGCGATACGACCGAGTTCATCCTCGTGGATGTCACGTGCCGGACGAGTTGGGTCGATCCCCAGCTTTTCGCAGACCTCTCGCGCTGTATACAAACCGATCCCATACAAATAGGTCAGTGAATACTGGATTTGCTTGTCGTTGGGGATATCAACGCCCATCAAACGGGGCATAACGGGACTCCTGGAATCGTCTTGTCAGCGTTGCGGCACGTCCAAAAGCTGGCCTGCTTTCGGAATTTGGGCCTACATGCGTGCAGACCCTTCGGGTAAGAATCCCGAAATATAGCGACTGGCCCCCTTTTTGCTCAATGGGGACATAACACCATTTTCTCAGGATTTTTCTGACGCGGCGCTCGGTTGTTTCGTTGTGCATCAAGCGTCACTTGGTGAGGACGCTGATGTGGACTGCACTCTGAGTCGTTCAGGTAAATTGTGCCGGTTCGAGCTCAATCGGATTGGCTTCAACCCGTCCATTTCGCCTGATTGGAGTGCGATTGGGCAGAATCCTACCCATCTTCTCAAGAATCTCCCAGGTCTGTTCTTCGTTTCATCTGGAAAAACTCTGTCGGCACGTCATCGCGAGGGGATGCTGGGATCCGCATCGACGAAATGACTTCAAAGGGAGCCAGGTCGAGGTCGAGCACCGTGTCCCCTTCGACCGAGGACCAGACGCGGGTTAGCCAAAGGTACTGGCACTGCGGGAGCAGCAGTCGATAGATTTCTGCTCCGCCGACCACGAACCCGCGGTTGTCGCCGATCATCTCGACCGCTGCCTCAGGGCTGCTGGCCCGATCGACTCCGTCAGCCGACCAGTCGGCGTTGCGCGTGATCACGATCGTTCGCCGTCCAGGTAGCGGTCGGCCGATCGAATCGTAGGTGCGTCGCCCCATCAACAGCGTGCCGCCCATCGTCATCTTCTTGAACCGACGCAGGTCGCTGCTCAGACGCCAAGGCATGTCGCCATCTCGACCGATCACACCGGTTGGCGTCATGGCAACAACGCAAGTCAGGCTTTCTGGCCCAGTAAGTCTCTTTTGAAAGTCGTCCTGGGGCATGTCTTGTTGGCGTAGCTACGCTCGCCAGAGCGTGGGATTGGTGGAACGGGGTAGAAGAAGGTCGGGCGGCTTCAGCCGGAATCTTATCGCAGACCGCCTAAAGGCGTGACTACGAACCAAACGATCCGGCCTACTTCGTTGTGCGGCTCAAACCGCGACTGGGGCTTTGATTCGTGGGTGTGGGTCGTAGTCGACGATTTGAAAATCTTCGAAGTTGAAGTCGGTGACCGACTCGGGGCTCGACAAGATGTTCATCGTCGGCAGCGGCTTGGGGTGCCGAGAAAGCTGCTCGCGGGCCTGTTGGAAATGGTTGCGGTACAGGTGCAAGTCGCCAAACGTGTGAACAAAGTCGCCCGGTTTCAGCCCGGTGACCTTGGCCATCATCATCGTCAAGAGTGCGTAGCTGGCGATGTTGAAGGGAACGCCCAAAAAGAGATCGGCGCTGCGTTGGTAAAGCTGGCACGACAGCCGATCGCCCGCGACGTAGAACTGAAACAACAAATGGCACGGCGGCAGCTTCATACGTTGCACGTCGGCCACATTCCAAGCCGAGACGATCAGGCGGCGTGATTTTGGGTTGGTGCGAATCTCGTTTTCGACGTCCTTGATTTGGTCGATCGTTTCCCCACCAGGTGTTTCCCATGACCTCCACTGGTGTCCGTAGACAGGTCCCAGGTTGCCGTTTTCATCGGCCCATTCGTCCCAAATCGACACGCCGTTCTCTTTCAACCAGCTAACGTTGGTGTCGCCACGCAGGAACCAAAGCAGTTCGTAAATGACCGAGCGAACATGCACTTCTTTGGTGGTCAGCAGCGGAAAGCCTTCCGAGAGGTCAAACCGGATTTGGCGACCAAACAAGCCACGCGTGCCCACGCCCGTGCGGTCTTCGCGGTCAATTCCATGAGTCAAGACTTCGTCGAGTAGTTGCAGGTAAGTGCGCATGCAGCGTCTCGCGTTGAGCGTGTTGGTTCACTTTCGCCAATCGAGCGTCCAGTGTCGATCGCTTGACATTTGAACGTGATCGCCCGCGATGCCAAGGCCCCCGATGAGGCTACGGATTTCATCTGCCGTCAGCGACGCGTGCAGGGATTGGCGAAACAGTTGAGTGGCGAATTCCGATTCCCCCTCGGTATAGGCCTTCACCAGCGACTCGACTTCCGCTTCCGAATCGGGCCGTGCCAAGTCCCGAACGAAAAGCCGCCCACCGGGACGAACCAGCCGGACGCAGGACTTCAGCCCTTCGATCGGATCATCGAGGTGATGAATCAGGCTGTTGCTCATGACCAAATCGGCCATTTCGTCCTCGAACTCGTCCATCGACGTGGCGTCTGCGTGCGCCAGAGTGATCTGGTCGAGCATCCCGGCCATGTCAATTTCCATTTTGGCCAGTTCGAGCATCTCGATTTCGGCGTCGATGCCCATCACTCGGTAGGACGCATCGCGTCGGCAAAGCTCAATTGCAATTTGGGCAGGACCGCATCCGAGATCAATCACTTCGAACCCGGTTTCGCCACCCGCCAATAGCTCGTCGATGAATTTGCGGTTCACCTCGCTGTGGTCCATCTGCTGGTACTCGAACGCCTCGACGCTCGCATCGGGCATCGGTGGTTCAGGTGTTCGTGAAAGTGGCATGCGAGGGGACTCCGTTGGCACCGGGATGCGCAGGTTGGGACGGTCGTGATGAATTTGACTTCGCGCGACAAGCTCTGGACAGCTGAGCAATCGCGCGAGTTGTTTCAGGTAGCTAATCGAGGGGGTGTGCAGACCGCCGCTTCTTGGTCTGGATTAATGTTCACCAAGTCACCCCTGCGGCGGGGATTGAGGTTAGCGGGAGGGCTTTGGCATTAAATTGCGCCTAATTGCTATACTTTGCCCTTTTTTCAAATTACAACTTAGGCCCCGAAATAACCTATTTGTCCTAGTTTGAAAGCGTGAATAGCCTAGAGCTGACAACGTTCGGGACGATCGGTCACTTCTTCAATGTTGCGCTTGGCCGCATCTGGTCAACCGCCATCGGGGTGGGCACGACTTCGTTACTCAATCAGAGCTTCCATCAATGGACCGCTACACCGCAGAAGCTTGGGCTTCGGTCACGCCATCCGATTTGATGCGCTCGGTGATGCGCCAGTGGCGATCGATTGTGGTGACAACGGTGGTTGTGGGTGTGATTGTAGCGGGGACGTTGTTGGTATGGCCCAACCGCTACAGCAGTGACGGATTGATGTATGTCCGCCTTGGTCGCGGCGCGGTTTCGCTCGACCCAACAACGCTTCCATCGAAGTCGATTTCATTACAAGAGAGCCGCGCAGCCGAGGTCGTGAGCGTCGCCGAAATGGTCGGCAGTCGTGCGATTGCCGAACGGGCCGTTGAGATCGTTGGTGTCGAGGAGATCAATCGACCGCGCACATGGCTGGATCGAATAGGTCAGAGCCTTGCGATCTCGGGAGGCGTTGCGGAAACGGATCTCGATGCGGAGGAAGTCTCGGCTCAATTAGCCAAAGAAGAGGCGATCAAGAGGGTCAGCAAATCGCTAGAGATTTCAATTCCACGCAATGGGTACACCGTGTCGGTTGTTTCCCGCGGGAGCGACCCACTTTTGGCGCAAGACATCGTTGAGGCGGTGATGTCTCAGTACCAGCGTTACCACGTTGATGCCCATCGTGCGCAAGGTTCCTTGAGCTTCTTTAAAGAACAGATTTACAAGAGCGAGCAGGCCGCGATCGAAGCACGACGGCGTCTGCAGGAGGCTCGCAACAAGTCAGGTTGGCTCAGCGTTGATTCGGCCGAGGCGACCCTTCAGGAACGAATCGTCAATCTTGAACTTTCGCTCGATTCGGCCGAAAGCAGTTTCGCCGACGCGGAAAGTCACGCCAAGTCGTTGGCCGAGCAGCTTGCGACGGTCGATAGTTGGGTTCCGATGGAAGTGACCAAGGGGCTTGCCAACAACGCCAAGGATTCGATGCGCACCGCGCTCTACGGCGAACAGATGGAGAAAGGCGAAGAGCTGTTGAAGGTGACGCCCAATCATCCTCGCTACCAACGTTTGAAGGCGAATCTCGACGAGGGTGAAGCGATCGTTTCAAACGAGGGCGCCGACCGCGAAATCACACGCGAAGCACTCAATCCAGTTCGCCAAGAACTCGAGACGGAGTATCAAAAAGCGCGGGCCAAGAGTGTTGGCTTGAAGAGTCGCCGCGACTCGTTGGTTGCCAGCCTCGAAGAAGCCGAGGCCGATTTGCAGCGTCTCAACGAAGACGCGATCGAATTGTCTCAGCTCGGCTGGGCCGCCGACATTGCCGAAAAGAACTACCTCGAGCACGCAAAGAGTTTTGAACACGCGCGGGTGGTCCACGAATTGGACAACCAAAACCTCTCCGATGTGAGCGTGATTCAGACCGCTTCACTGAATCTCAAAAAGGTGGGGCCTCCACGACTACTTCTGCTGTCACTTGGAAGCTTGTTGGGACTGGCGTTGGGCGTGCTGCAAGCGTTGTTGCGAGACACCGCCGGCATGCGGCCAGGGTCGAGTGAATTCGGCGGAGCTGGCGACGTTGCCGGGGACAACGACATTGACGGGGAACAGAACCGAATTGACGAAGACGACTATGCGACATCGGGTGATTCGCAAGTCGCAACGCTGCCACGCTAAGTGGCGCGTGACCATTGGGGCTGGAACCGTCCAGCCAAGACAACTTAGTACTGCATCATCGATACCGCGACACGGATGGTCGACTGGTTTCGCAACATGGGGTTGCACCAAGTGCTCGGAGCATTCATCAACAAAGTGATCGATCGAAGGTCGGCGAGAACGCGGCAAGGATCATTGTTCCTTTCCGCAGCCGATTTCAATCATGAAGTTGCGCGCGAACGTATTCGCGCCACTCGTCGATCGATTCCCTTCTGCTTGATCACGATCGAATTGACTGGCAACTCGCACCGACGCCGCCGCGCTCGGATGTTGGCACGGCTGCTCGAACGCAATGTGCGGGTGACCGATCACAAAGGTTTGATTGGGCCATCAAAACTTGCCGTCCTTCTCGTCGACACTCCAGAAATGGGCGGCCGGTCGGCTCTCGAGCGTCTGACCCGATTGACCGAGCAGCACAACCTGAAGGCGACCTTGCAGCTGCGTGTGCACGATCCCGAAGGTTTCGAGCCCGATGATGATTCCTCATCGGATGGAGATTCGTTTTCGTCCAAATCGAACCGTTCCCGACGGCGTAGTAGTGACCGTGGCGCACCCCAGAGTGCCGACACCTACCGCGTCGAAGGCGCCGACGTCCAAGTCAGTTCCGAAGATCCATTGGTCGAGCGACCAATTGCAAAAATGTCGCTCAAACGCGCGGTCGACATCGTTGGCGGTTCGGTAGGACTGGTTTTGACCAGTCCGTTCATCGTTGGCGGGATGCTTGCGATCAAGCTGACTGACAAAGGGCCTGTGATGTACAAGCAGACCCGCGAAGGTTTCATGGGTCAGCCTTTCACGATCTACAAATTGCGCACGATGGTGGTCAATGCAGACCAGGTCCAGCATGAGCTGCGAGATCAGAACCACCGCGACGGGCCTGCGTTCAAGATGGACAAGGATCCTCGCGTCACGCGGGTGGGCAATCTTTTGCGCAAGACATGCATCGACGAATTGCCTCAGCTTTGGAATGTGATTCGAGGTGAAATGTCACTCGTCGGACCACGTCCCCTTCCCTGGCATGAATCTCGCGCCTGCCAACCGTGGCATCGACGACGATTGGACGTGCGGCCGGGATTGACCTGCTACTGGCAAGTCAACAAGTCTCGCGCTAAAACGTTTGACGATTGGATGCGGCTCGACCTGCGTTACATCGACGAACACGGGTTTTTCAAAGATCTAACGCTCATCGCCCAGACAATCGTGGTGCCGCTGATGGGACGAGGTGGCGAATAGTGCTCGTGACCGAACAATCTTCGTCGAGCGATTTGACTGATGACGTGATTGATGCGCGTGTCGTTTTTCTAACGCACTACATCCCGCTTTATCAGGTTCGTGTCTTGCAGTCGATCGCGCGCTCGGTACGCGACTTTCATGTCTTGCTTAGCACGCCGATCGAGCCGAATCGTGACTTCGAACTCGATTGGGCCGACCTCAACGTGACGGTTCAAAACACCTGGACGATGCGTCAAAGCTGGCGGCATCGGTCGGCTGGCTTCGAGGATCCGCTTTATGTGCACATTCCTTACGACACCACACGGCAACTGAAATCGCTCAAGCCCGATGTCGTGATGTCGCTCGAGCTCGGTGCGCGTTCGGCCGGTGCCTCGCTCTATTGCCAACGCAATCGGGATTGCAAACTTGTCCTTTGCACCTACATGTCTCAACGGACCGAACAGGGGCGCGGTTGGCTCCGCAGCAAGTTGCGAAAGCGATTGATTCGCTCGGCCGACGCGGTGACCTACAACGGTCCATCGTGCCGCGAGTACCTCGAATCGTTTGACACTGATCCAAACAAACTTTTCCACCTGCCTTATGCTGCCGACGATCGTTCGGCGAGCGCTGCTCCGGTAACGCGCCAGGATGACGAAACGCGAAGTCGACTGTTGTGCGTTGGGCAATTGAGCGAGCGCAAGGGTGTGTTGCCGATGCTTGAGCAGGTCGCGGCCTATTGCCGTCAACGTCCGGACCGCCAGTTGCAACTCGCTTTTGCCGGCGAAGGGCCACTGCGGGACTCGATCGAGACCTTTGACGTGCCAGAAAACCTGACGCTCAACATGCTCGGCAATCTTTCGCCAGCGCAGTTGAGCGAGCGGATGAGCCGAAGTGGTGCGTTGATTGCTCCCACACTCGCGGATGAGTGGTTGGTTGTCGTCAACGAGGCGCTGCAAGCTGGATTGCCGGTCATTGGAAGCGTTCATGCTCAAGCGGTGACGACGCTGATCGACGACGACGTTAACGGTTGGCAGTTCGATCCAACGGTGTCCGGGTCACTTGCCAGGAGCATCGATTCCTATTTGGACGCATCGTCCGAATCGATCGCCGAGATGCGAGAAGCTTGTCGCGAGTCGATTTCCGACCGAACGCCAGAGTGGGCGGCAAGCGGAGCGGTTGATGCAATCCGATATGTCATGAACCAAGAGCCAGAGCATTCAAGACGTCCGCGAGGTGCGAAATGAGTGTTGCGAGCTTGTCACTTGATCTCGACAACAAGTGGGCCTACCTGCGCGCCGCCGGTCGCGACGACTGGATGGACCGCGATGGCTATTTGCAACTTGCCGTTGATCGAATCGTCGAAGTGCTTGGTGAGTTGGATTTGCCTCTGACCGTCTTCATCGTGGGACGTGATTTGGTCGAGTCGAGTGATTGCGATGCGATTGCGTCGTTTGATCGTCTGGATCGTTGGGAGCCGGCCAACCATTCGCTCAATCATCTGCCGTGGATGCACACGATGTCGAGCGAGGAAATCGCTGACGAAATCAACGTGACCGGGCAACGGATTGTTGAAGTCCTGGGGCGACGCCCGCTCGGATTTCGTGGCCCAGGTTTCAGTTGCCCCGACGACGTTTTGAGCGTGCTTGCTGAAAACGACTACGTTTACGACGCTTCGATTTTTCCGA